>OY761556.1:4800000-6894879 GCA_963664705.1 Acidobacteriota bacterium
AAAAGTTGCTGCCGGATGTAATACTTATGGATATGAGTATGCCGGTTCTTAACGGGATTGAGGCCACGCGTACCATTAGCAGGGATTATCCCGAAATCAGAATTATTGGACTGTCGATGTTTGAAGACTCTGAACGGGCACAAGCCATGCGGGATGCGGGCGCTTCCGATTATTTGATGAAAAGCGGACCCGCGGAAGAGCTACTGCGTGCCATACGGGACGTTATTCATCATCGGTAAATCTCGGATCCGTTGCACTGGGAGCGCCATCGCTCGCCGCAGCAAATTAAAAGCACCCCACACCCGCACCATTCGTTTTGCAATACTGCCCAAAGTGTGATAATTAGAGCTCACTAACACGTTAACTATTGCAAGGCCCACTGCACATCATTCTGCGGTCTATGCTTTTGCGCTGAAGTCCGGATAGTCGATGCGTACGAATAGTCGAAAGTCAGTAATCATCCGGCAGTTCGAAAAATCTATTTGAGTTATTTGTCTGAATCGCTGTGCAAGGGTTGGAGCGGGATTATGCGAATGAACAGCTATTCGAGAACGATTGCGGCGGTAGCACTTCCCTTTCTGGCATGCGGAGTTCAATGGTCTCTTTGGCAAACCCTAAGCCCCTTCGTCTGGTTCCTGTTTTTTCCCACGGTATTTTTCAGCGCATGGCTTGGCGGCATGGTGGGAGGACTTCTTTCCACAATTATCTCGGCAACACTTGTCTGGTACGTCTTCATTCCGTCCCAATTCTCATGGACTCTAAAAAATTACAGCAATGCCTATTCGGTAATCATGTTCCTTGGCATGGGCTGGCTATTCAGTTGGGTGTTCACAAGGCTCAGCCGAACAACCCGGCAACTCATGAATTCGAATGAGCAGATTACGCAGCTCTATGAGAAGACCAAGGAAATCGACACACTCAAAACTCAATTCTTTGCCAATATCAGTCACGAGTTGAGAACTCCGCTTGCCCTCATCCTGGGGCCGACCTCGAAATGGCTCCGCGAAAAGGCCCTGGATGAGAACCTACGGAATGATATCGAGATCATCAATCGAAATGCGCAACTGCTTCATCATCATGTGGATGAGCTGCTCGACTTTGCGAAGCTGGAAGATGGCAAGATGGGCTTATTGTACGCGAAGACTGATCTGGCCCACCAGATACGAATGCTGGCCTCCTACTTTGCACTGCTTGCTGATGAGCAACGCATAAATTTTTCAGTGCATGCGGATGACCCCGTGGATGCAGAGGTCGATCTGGAAAAATTCCATCGGATCGTATTAAACGTTCTTTCCAATGCCTTCAAGTTCACGCCGGAAGGCGGAGCGATATCGGTGGATCTGCGGAGCATGACGGATCTGGTGCTTATCCGTATCAGCGATACGGGACCGGGTATTCCGGAGGGGAGACAGGAATCGATCTTCGAAGCATTCAGGCAATTGGAGGAAACATCGACGCGCACTCACGGCGGGACGGGACTTGGCCTGTCCATAGCGAAGGAGTTCGTCAAGTTGCATGGAGGGACCATATCGGTCAAAAACCGGGAAACCGGTGGTTCGGAGTTTTCCATCGTCCTTCCTAACAAGGCACCTCTGGGAACCAAGATATCGAGCCTGACACCGGAAAAAGCCACGCAGATGGAGGATCTGGGCAATCATCTTTCGGCAGAATTGCGGCATGCGCTGAAACCTGCACCTTCTGATCTGCCCTCAGACGCCGAAAGACCACTCATCCTGGTCGTTGAAGATAACGTGGATATGAATCAGTTCATCTGTTCTGTTCTGCAGCCCGGCTTTCGTGTGGTTGTCGCCTATGATGGAAAAGAAGGCGTAGCCAAGGCACTGGCAAACAAGCCGGACCTTATCGTTACCGACATTATGATGCCGGGTACGAGCGGCGAAATGATGCTCCAGGAAATTCAGTGTCATCCAGAACTTGAACATACTCCCATTATCATCCTCACTGCAAAAGCAGATGATTCACTGCAACTCAGGATGTTGCAGGAAGGCATCCGCGATTACATCCAGAAGCCTTTTCTGCCGGAGGTCCTGTTAGCCAAAGTTTCTACCATCGTGAATGAACACCAGGACACCGTCCGGAAATTGCGGGAAGGAGACCTCAAGCTCGAAAAGGCATTCCAGAATGCACCCGTCATGCTGGCGATCATGGATCAGGAAACCGGCAGGTACCTTGAGGTAAATGACGAAGTCCTGCGAGCTTCGGGATATGAGCGTAAAGAGATCCTGGGGCGATCCGACACTGAAATTGGCTGGAGTTACCCGGAGAACCAGCTGCGGATGCTTTCAGAAATACATGAAAAGGGCCGGATACGCAGAATGGAACTGCAGCTCAGAACGAAAGACGGCCATACAATCATTGGGCGCGTGAATGGTGAAATCATTTCTATTTCCGGGAAAGATGCGCTGCTGACCGTAACAGAGGACATTACAGATCAGGTTAAGATCGCCGAAAAGCTTACGGAATCAAACCGCCGCCTGTCGCTCGCCCTGGATTCCGCGGAGCTGGCTGTCTGGGATTGGGATGTGCGCAATAATACGATGTATTGGGATAACCGGATGTTTGAATTATATGGAGTGACCAGAACTGCATTCTCTTCCAATATTGATGCATGGCATGGTGGACTTCATCCGGAGGACAAGGATTGCGCCATTGCGGAATGTAATGCGGCTCTCGCAGGGACGCGGACTTTTGATACCACGTTTCGGGTCAAGCCTCCTAATGGAACGACCAAATACATAAAGGCGAATGGCACTGTTGTTCGAGACATGGACGGCAAAGCGATTCGGATGCTGGGAGTCAATCGGGACATTACCGCGGCCACCCTGGCAGCAGCCGAAAAGGCGCAGCTCGAAGCAAGGCTTCAACATGCGCAAAAAATGGAAGCTATCGGTACGCTCGCGGGCGGCATTGCTCATGACTTCAATAATCTGCTCGGCGCCATCATGGGAAATACGGAGCTTTGCCTCATGAGTCTGCCTGAAGAGGGCGAAATCACAGAGAACCTTCGGGATGTCATGGCTGCATCCGAACGGGCCAAAGCGCTTGTACAGCAGATCCTGGCATTCAGCAGAAAAAGAGAGAGGCGAATCTCGCCGGTAGACATTAACCAAATCGTTACTGAAGCCATGAAGCTTCTGATTTCCGTAATACCCAAAACAATTGATATACAGCTGGAACTCAACGCGGATGGAGGCACTGTCCTGGCGGATGCGACGGAGCTTCACCAGGTGGTTATGAATCTGTGCACAAATGCCTATCAGGCTATGGCGGAAACCGGCGGTGTTTTAAAAGTGACGCTATCGAAATTGCGCGTGGACAATCGCGAAACGGATGCGGTTCCGAATCTCACCCAGGGGAGTTATATACGCCTCACCGTTACCGATTCAGGGCCCGGCATGGATGAACAGACTTTGGCCAGAATTTTTGAACCTTACTTTACAACCAAAGTGCACGGGAAAGGGACGGGACTCGGGCTTGCCCTCGTTCATGGCATTGTCTATGCGCTAAAGGGAACGATTCAGGTCTTTAGCACCCCGGGGCAGGGGACTTCCTTTGCTGTCTATCTTCCTCAGCAGGAGGAGCCTTCGTGCGAAGCGGATTCGCAGGATAGAGCGGCTTCGAGCGGCAATGGCCGCATCCTTCTTGTGGACGATGAACCGTCACTCGCCCGGCTGGGCAGAAAGATACTCGAGGGTCTTGGTTATGCTGTCCAGGAATGCACTGACCCGATGGAGGCAATCCACCTTTTTGAGAGCGGTCCCTTCAGCTTCGACGCAATTGTTACAGACCAAACCATGCCTGGTTTAACGGGATCGGACCTCATTCAAAAGATCAAGGATATCAGGCCCGAAATGGCTGCGGTTCTGTGTACGGGATTCAGTGAGTTGATGGACGCGACCCGGGCAACGGAGCAAGGCATAAAATTCGTTCAAAAGCCTTATACCCGGGACAGCCTTGGCATTGCCCTTGCGGAAGCCATTTCAGGTCGTGAATGATTTCCCGGGAGCGCCGGCGTTTCGCCTAAGGTCATTTGCCTTTTTTCGGGCGTTTTTCTTTCGCCCCTTCAGGGCTCCTATTTTTTCATTATTCTACCAGGGGTTCGCTCCGCTCACCCCTGGCTACAATCTGCCGCGCCTCCGGCGCTTAGTGTAGATGGAACAAAGTTCCAGCGCCGGAGGCGCGAAAGATAGTAGCCCCGGGCGAGCTTGCGAGCCCGGGGTTATATTCCGGGCTCAAAGAGCCCTGAAGGGGCGAAAGAACGGCAATTGCAAAAAAGGCCATTGGCATTAGGCATCTCGCCGGCAAGAGCCGCAGTGGGCCCCGGCTTCATTTCGTTATTCAACCTGCAAAAAGTATCCGTCACCCGGCTGGACGCGAACGCTCCCAACAGTTTTGCTCCCAATAAAGACAGGTATGGAGTAAAATCACCCTTCATCGAAAACCTTCATAATCGCCTCATACGACGAGCCAGTACTGTTGGCGCTGAGTCGGGTGAAGTTTGTCCGAAAGGAAGCAGTATGCAGTCCGGCAGTGGTAACGATCGGCAAGGTCAGAAGGATGCCAGAGAAAATTCATCGGAGCGGCAATCACCGATTGCTATCGATGTGTTCATCCAGGCTTTCCGATCCAACCCCGCTGCCATTGTGATTACTCGCGCCCGGGATGGTTTAATCCTGGAAATAAACGAATCCTGTGAATCCCTTTTCGGGTTTAGTCGTGATGAAGTCATCGGGCGCACTACCCAGGATTTGAATCTTTGGCCCGACAAAGATAAGCGCCGTCACCTTGAAGAAGCCCTGCGCAAAACCGGAAGCCTGCGGAGCCAGGAGGTAACGATACGAAATGCTTCGGGCCTCCCCTTTACTGCATTGGTCTCGGCGGAATTGATGACGATCTCGGGAGAGGATGTCCTGATCACGACATGGCAGGACATAACCGCCAAAAAGCAGACCGAGAATGCCCTTTTGGAGAGCAACAAAAAACTGGAAATGGCATTGCGCTCAGCAGGGATGGGGGTTTGGCGGCTGGACTTGCCCGAGCGCAAACCCTTCTTCGATGATCAGACCTGTCGGCTCCTCGGAATCAACCCGGCCGATTTCAATAACACCTCGGCAGAGTTCTTTGCGGCGGTTCATCCGGAGGATCGAAACAATCTGGCTTCCGCCATCACTCAGGCAATCCGGACAAATTCTGCGTACAAAGCGGATTACCGGGCAGTGTGGCCGGACGGGAGCATTCATTTCCTGACTTCAAGAGGACAACTGTTTTTGAAGGAGGATGGGCAACAATGGATCAATGGACTGGTCTGGGACGTCTCCGAAAGAAAGAGAGGCGAGGACCAGTTATCGCGCAGTGAAAACCTGCTGCGCGCCGTTACAGATAACTCACCGGAAGCGATCTATGTCAAAGACCGAGACAGTCGATGGTTGATGGCAAATCCCACGGTCCTGCATATCGTGGGAAGAGATGCTTCGGAGGCTCTGGGCAAAACCGATCTGGAATTATACGACGATCAGAAGATCGGCCAGGCAATCCTGGAAAATGACCGCCGCATCATGGAGTGCGGCGCATCGGAAGCATTCGAGGAACTCGCGGACACGCCTGAAGGCAGGCGTACATTTCTATCGATCAAGGCTCCCTGGCGCGATGGTGCAGGAAAAGTCATCGGAGTAGTCGGGATATCCCACGATATCACCGAGCGCAAGAGAGCAGAAAAAGCCCTGCGGGACCAGGATGAGAGGATGCAGGCTCTATTCAAGCATCCCAACATCGGCATCGTAATCACTTCTCCTCAGAAGGGATGGCTGGAGGTCAATGACGCATGGTGCCAGATGATCGGGTACTCCAGGGATGAGCTGAAAGAAATCGACTGGCCCGCCGTTACGCACCCGGAAGATCTTCAAGAGGATTTGAATCAATTCGAACGCCTGCTTTCCGGGGCAATCGACGGGTATCTGCTTCAAAAACGATTCATTCGCAAGGACGGGACAATTCTGTATACGGAGATTTCGGTCGCCTGCGTACGGCGGGCGGACAGATATCCAGAATACATGGTGACCCTTATTCGCGATATAACCGCCAGGAAAGAAGCAGAAGAGGCGCTGCGGGTTTCCGAGGAAAAATTTTCACTGGCCTTCTCCGGAAACCCTGCTGCCATTGCTCTGACGCGAATGAGTGATGGCGCATTCCTTGAAGTCAACGACACGTGGCTGCGACTGAGCGGCTACGATCGTGAAGAACTGATCGGCGGCTCCATCCGACTCATGGATCTCTGGCCGGACTCCAGTGTCAGCGATCTGTTTCACGGTGAGTTGAAGCGAAAAGGGTCCCTGCATGGCTGGGAACAGGAATTCCGAAAAAGATCGGGAGAACTATCTCATGGCCAGCTCTCTTCAAACGTGCTGAGCGTTCGAGGAGAACCGGTCATCCTGACTACCCTGATTGACATCACCAAGCGAAAGCTCGCGGAAAAAGAACTGACCGAAACCACACAACGCCTTCACCTTGCAACCGCGGCCGCCAAGGCAGGGGTTTGGGACTGGCATCTCAGGACCAATGAAATGATTTGGGACGCCCGGATGCTCGAGCTTTACGGGTTGACGCCGGACACCTTTCCTGGCGGAGTGGAAGCATGGGAGCACCAGTTGCACCCGGACGATTTGGTCAATGCCCTTGAGGATTGCCAGTCCGCCTTGCGGGGAGAAAGAGATTTCGATACCGAATTTCGCGTCAAGCATCCCGACGGCTCTGTGGTACATATCCAGGCGAACGGACTCGTTCTTCGTGACGGACAAGGCGAGCCTTTTCGCATGATTGGATTGAACACAGACATCACGGAAATACGCAGGACAGAAGCGGAGAAGGCAAAGCTCGAAAGCCAGTTGCAGCAAGCCCAGAAAATGGAATCCGTCGGCCGGCTGGCGGGCGGAGTCGCCCATGACTATAACAATATGCTGGGAGTGATTCTCGGACATACAGAGCTGGCATTGGAACAGGTGCTGCCTTCGCAGCCTTTATACGACGACCTGATTGAGATTCAGAAAGCCGCGCAGCGATCCGCAGACCTGACCAGGCAACTGTTGGCTTTCGCCAGAAAACAGCCCGTTGCCCCGCAGATGCTGAATCTGAATGAAAGTTTGTCGGTAATGGCACGAATGCTGCAGCGCCTTATCGGCGAAGCGATTCGAATCGACTGGAAACCGGGCAATGATCTGTGGTCGATCCAGATCGATCCATCGCAGATAGACCAGATTATGGCAAACCTTGCAATCAATGCGCGGGATGCCATTCAGGGAGTCGGCGTCCTGACAATTGAGACCGCTAATGTCACGCTTTCCGAAGAATACTGCGTCACCCACAAAAATTTCAGGCCGGGAGACTACGTGCTTCTCACCGTAGGGGATACGGGAAGCGGCATGAACGAGGAAACGCTGCAGCACATCTTTGAACCATTCTTTACTACCAAGGAAATCGGCAAGGGCACTGGATTGGGGCTATCAACCGTATACGGAATTATAAGACAAAACAGCGGGCATATTACGGTGGAAAGCCGGCCAGGGATGGGAACAGCGTTCAGAATCTACCTGCCCCGATTCCGGGGCAGCATCATGGAAACATCGGAGAAGCTTCGCGCGGTAGCAAAGGGCCAGGGGATTGTTCTGCTGGTGGAAGATGAAGGATCCATTCTGAGGCTGACCACCAGAATGCTGGAGGGGCTGGGGTATACGGTTCTGCCCGCATCCACACCGGATGAAGCCATCTACCTTGCGCAGGAATATGGCGGAGTCATTAATATATTGCTGACGGATATCGTGATGCCGAACATGAATGGCCGGGATCTGGCGAATCGGCTGTTATCTCTCCATCCCAGGATATCAACCGTTTTCATGTCCGGGTGGACGGCCGATATCATCGCGCACCAGGGCATCATGGAACCGGGGATTCATTTCCTTCAGAAGCCCTTCTCGAGACAACAGCTAGCGGAAACACTGCAACGAGCGTCCCAGCACTGAACTGAGGATTGACGCCGGCGCCCACTGAGAGACCGCGTCTCGCCCAATGCTATTTACTTTTTCGGGCGCTTTGCTTTCGCCCTTAGGAGGGCTCTTTCTCGCGCATATCTCTACCGGGGGTTCGCTGCGCTTCACCCCTGGCCATTTTCTGACCGCGCCTCTGGGGCTGATTTGATTGCGATTCCAAGTTTTCTGGGCAAATAGTAAGCGGCATCGGCCGCGACCGCTAGGCTCCCGGTGAATCGGTAATCCTTATGCGCAGCGCAGGACGCCCCTGGCCCAGAGGCAGTCGCCGCAGACGGGGAAGGGATTTCCCTGACAATCCTTTTCGTTTTTCTCGGAGTCTTCACAACCGCCGCAATCGACGCAAGGAGAAAACTCAAACTTTCTCACCCGCTCACGAAAGGCCGCATAATCAGGCTGAAGCCAAATCGACCTCAGGGATTGTTCTTTCAGACTGCCATATTCGCAATGCCGGAAAAACTTCTTCCAGCCTCTGACATAGCAGGTGTACGAATGGAGCAAGGGCGGACACGGGCTCACACTGCCGTGACAGGACAGAGCCAGGCTGCCAGGCCGGATGAACGGACAGTAATTGTTTCTCTGATTCAGATCGATGTCGAGATAGCTCAGATTGGATCGCTCACTTGCGATTGCACCGATCGATTTCATGATCTCCGGGTCCCAATCCATTTTGGGGATATGCCAGCGCGGGTTGCGATCATTCCCCTGGCCTTCGTAGCTGGTTGGTTCCAGGTTGTAGAGAATCTCATTCTGAAGCTCGGCGGTATACGGCAATACATTCGAGACAATAACGAAAGAAGCGCGAATATTTTCGGCAATCTTCTGCAGGGCGGGCAACTCATGAATGTTGCTCTTCATCGCCACAAATTCAATTCCGACTCTGAGCGGCGTTGGCCGCGTCCTCTCGCTCAGTTGAAGTAATTTGCTCACATTGTCGCTAATCTCTTCCAACGTGGCGCCTGGCCTTACGGCGCCGAGCGATTCGTTGGACGTCCCGTCAATGGAGACGGTGTACTGGTCAAGACCCGCGCGAATCAACCGTTCGCTCAGCGACGGGGTGAGCAATAAAGCATTGCTCGTCATCTCGGTGCGCAGTCCATGAGCATGGGCGAGCCGGATCATATCGGGAAAACGCGGATGCAGCAGCGACTCCCCAAAACCGGCAAAGGCGATGGTTTTTGCTTCCGGGAAATCAACCAGTCCGTCGATCAGAGCCTGGTACACGGGCCAGGCGAGATCTTCAAATGATTCATCCCAGGAATGGCGGATACAGGTTACGCAGCTCAGATTGCAGCGGTTGGTCGGCTCCACGTAGATCTTTGTCAGCGGATCGGCGGATTGGTCCTGCATTCTCTCTTTCTCTTCCCACGAAAACAACGAAGACCGCGGAAAACACAGATATGATCTCCGTGCCTTCCGCGGTCTTCCGTGTTTTCAGCGGCTACCCACCCTCTAAAAAGGGATAGAGCTTGATGGAGTCGCCGTCTTTAATGACGCTGTTCAGCGGAGCCCATGCATCATTGATGAGCAGCATGCCGACATCGTCATCGGTAAGCCCGAGTCTGGCTTCAAGCTGCGCCAGGCTGAGAGACTCACCGATATCCAGCGTGTCATGCCTTTTGCCCATCCGCTCTACCAGATTCAACCCGAACTCAATTTCAATCATACCGTTCCCTTGGGCCTTTTAGCGCAGGAGGCCTTTTTGCATCTCTTCGTCGGAAAGATCGAAGACATGATTCGTAGGCGGCAGGGGAATTCTGTACATATATTCCGGCAGCTTATCCTGGGCCGGGGAAACACCGGATTTGACATTGTATTCATACTCGAGGCGCGCGGTCTGGTGGCCTTGTTCCCAGAATTCGTCCACCGTCATCTTATCGCCGCAAATACCATAGGCAAACTTGGTGAAGAGCTCCGGTTTCTTGAACAGGTACGCACGGGCAAAGATGCAGAATCCCATGTTTTCCAAGGCAGCCACCTGCAACTGCGTTTTGCGGGACAGGTCTCCCTGGCCCTCGCAGGACAGAGGAGGAACCGTGGCACGGGCGCCGTAGCAATTACCCGTAGTATGATCGCCGCCTTGCGACGTCATCGCGAAGGTAACGCCGTTGCCCTTCAGGGCTCGCGGATCATATCCCGGAAATGCCTGGCCCTTTGACATCGGCAGATCATTGATTCCGAAAACTTCACCGGTGGTCTTGACGCCATTGCCGATCACGCGGCCAAGCGGCGTGGCCGCCTCAATCTCGTTGAGGAGTTTCATGAAGCTCTCTTCATTGCCGAACTCGGCTATCCCCGCTTCCGCAGCAACGCCGAGCGCGGCGCCAGTCTCGATCGCATCCAATCCCAGGTCGTTTACCCTGTCATTCAGATGCGCAATGCTGTCCAGGGTACCCAGGCACAGATTGGAGCCCAGCAGCGACAGGTTTTCATACTGAACCGTGGAGCAGATCGATTTCCCGCCTTCGTCGGGGAAGATGGACAGGCACTTGATCATGCAGCCGTTCATACAAGCCTGACCGGTTTTGCCATCACCGCCACGAGCATTAATGAGCTCGACCAATTTTTCGCCGCCGATTTCGGCGAACTTGTCAAAAGCTCCCAGCGTGAAGTTACGGGTGGGACACAGCCCCAGCTCGTTGACGATTTTGAACATGCCGGTCGTGCCATAGAGCTGATTCGTCTTTTTGATCGTTGGCATGGCCTCGACAAGCATCTGGTGGTATTCCTTTGCCGCCTCGGTAAAGACGGCTTTGTCGAAGTATTCCACCTTCGAAGTGCTGGCCGGAACGATCACCACCGCTTTGACCTGCTTGCTCCCCAGCACGGCACCCATGCCGCCGCGGGCCGCAAAGCGCATTTCGCCTTTGGGAGCGGCGCACACAACGCCCGCGCCTCGCATCAGATATTCGCCGGCAGGGCCGTTGCAGATAATGCCGCACTTCTCGCCAAACTTGTGCCGCAATGTCTGGATGGTATTCCGCGCGCCCATGTGGAGCAGCTCGTTCATAACCTCGAGCTTAATGCCCTCTTCCGAAACAACGAGGACGTAGGTGTTCTTGTCATCGGCGGCAGGCAGGCGCTCGATGATGATGGCGCGGATGCCATGCCTTGCCAGGTCGTTGGCAGCGGTGCCTCCGGAGCTGGCTTCCTTGATGCCGTTGGTGAGCGGGCTCTTCCCGCCGATGGAAAGCCTGCCGGAACTGGAAACCGCGGTGCCTCCCAGCAGACCTGTGCAAATGATGAGCTTATTCTTGATGCCAAGAGGCTCGCAGGTCGCGTCAACCTCATCGTTCATGAAACGGGCGATAAAACCTCTGGAACCGTAGCCGTTATATTTCCCGGCATCCTCCTGGGTGATCCCCTTGGTCTCCATGTTTACTCTAACAATTCTTGCCATACACCTATGTCTCCTACTTTATTATTCCGGCATCCAAAGATCTATCAGCCTGCCTACGGTGACTATGCGCAGACCAAGCAGTCAGACGATCGCCCGTCAGTACGGGTCAACCATCCACACACTTATAATCGTAATAAATAGATTTTCAGCTGAGTTTAATTTTCGGGTGCCATCCTCTAAGCCATTGTTCCGCATACGGGACAGTCCGGTCTGCGACCGATCCCGAGCGGCGAAAAAGTCCATTCAGAACCATTGAAAAGCAGCATTTTTCCTGCCGGTCCTGTTCGTCCCAGCAGATTCTCGACTACCGCCAAAGCCTCCATGGAACCGATAATACCGGCCATGGGGCCAAGAGACACTGTTACATGCCCGCCGGTCCGTCTGTTTTCAAACCAGCACGAGAGGCAGGGCGTCTGGCGCGGGGCCACCGTCGTCACATAGCCGCTCCATCCATCGATCCCGCCATCCACGAGCGGCTTGCCCTGCGCAACACACAAGCGATTGGCCAGCAGACGCGTTTCCCGATTGTCCAGCGCCAGCGCCACAAGATCGCTTCCGGCTACCATCGACGGGCCGTTCTGCTCCGTAAACCTCGCCGTTACAGGCGTCACCCGAACCGTGCCGTTCAGCGCCCGCAGGCACTCCGCCGCCCGTTCAGCCTTCCAGTAGCCTAAATCCGCTTCCGTATAGAGGATCTGACGATTCAGGTTGCTTTCCGATACCCTGTCATCGTCCACAACCGTGAGGTTTCCTACACCGGCCGCAACCAGATAATATAGCAGCGGAGAACCCAGACCTCCAGCGCCGAGCACGAGTACACGAGCACACGAGAGCTTCTTCTGACCTTCTTCGCCAAACAGCGCCGCCTGCCGCGCATAGCGCTCGTTCGTCTCGCTCATATTCTTTCATCCTTTTGGCGCGGGCGAAAGAAATTTCTGAAATTGAATTGCGTCGGCGCGATCAATCTTTTGGCTCGATCATCCTCCGTTACCCGCACAGCGGAAATGGTACCGCCATGTTCCTGAAGCGATACTCTCTCCGATTATGATGATAGCCCCGGCATGCATTGATGTAAAATATTAAAAAGCTATGCAACCATACGGTTTGTCTATGATAGGAGGCACGGCCCATGGAACTGCGTCAGATGGAATACTTTCAAAAGGCGGGACTGCTGCGGAGTATCACCAAGGCGGCGGGGGAGTTGCACGTCTCCCAGCCCTCAGTTACGGTGGCCATTCAAAAGCTCGAGGAGGAGCTTGGAGTGCCCCTCCTCGATCGGAGTCAGAAGCAGATTGCACTCACACCGGAAGGGCACGTGTGCCTGCGGCGAACGGACGACATTCTTGCACGCATACGCGATCTGGTCTCTGAGATGAATGATTACCGCTTCGCACAAAAGGGAATCATCAAAATCGGTATCACGCCGGTGATTGGAGCCTATTTCTTTCCTGCGGCTCTCGCGAGATTTCAGAAGACTCACCCCCGTGTGCAGGTTGCGGTTATTGAAGAAGGTTCTTTGTCGCTCCGAAAGAGACTCGCACGCGGCGAACTGGATCTCACGATGATGATTACCTCCAAGACGTCCTCCCATCTCGAAACTGTGCCGGTGGCCAAGGGGCAATTGCTTGCCTGCTTCTCGCGCCACAATCCCCTGGGCAAACTGAACGAAATCCCCTTTTCCAAACTCCGGGATCAACCTTTCATTATGTTTCGCGAAGATACCTACAGCCGGAAGATGATCCTGGACGAATGCGCCCGGAACAAATTCACACCCCGGATTGTGTTTTCCTCAAGCCAAATCGAAACTGTCATGGGGATGGTCGGACATGGAGTGGGCATCTCGTTTCTGTTGGATACCATCGTCACCAAATATCCTGAAGTGATTGGAAGACCCCTGTCCAAACCGTTATTGCTCGAAGCTGGATTAGCCTGGAGCAAGGACCGATACCTTTCAAAAGCGGCCAAACTTCTTATGGATTCGTTTCTGGAAGCGCCCAAGGAAATCGAGCCTTAGCTCTCGGAGCCGTCCCGAATGGCGGGCAAAAGTTTTACACCCCATTAACATCATTGATGAAAAGGCGCGCAGCCGCTGCACCGATAGAGCGGCAAGACTCTCAGTACTCCATGCGAGAGCCGGAAAAGAGGATCATCTATGGTGAGCGGTATCGACAGCAACCTGGCATCAACAATGGCAAGCAGCCTGTTCTCCAAACTCGACACCAACAATCGAGGCTATCTTCAGAAATCCGATCTTGAATCTGCTTTCAGCTCCATCTCCAGCGATTCCGATTCAAGCAGTGCGGACGATGTTTTTGACACATTGGATATCAACAGCGATGGCAAGGTCACGCAGGACGAAATGGCCACAGCCTTGAAGAATATTCTCGGCAGCCAGCCCAATGGCGCCAGCATGCCGGAAGGAGGGCCTGGCGGACCGGGCGGCACGCCTCCTCCACCACCACCGGAGGGATCGGACAAAGGATTTACGAAAGATGAATTGAGCACGCAGCTCGAGGAGATCGGCAGTTCCGACAGCAAGCGTTCTTCGTTGATCTCCAATATCGTGGAAAATTTCGATGAAGCGGATACGGATAAGGACGGCAAGGTGAGCATGCAGGAGGCCATGGCCTTTGATAAAGCTCACCAGACATCATCATCCATATCCACCCAAGCCGCTTCGGATGGATCTACGTCCAGCACCGATAGCAAGAACAGCGAGGATCTTTTCATGAAGCAGATCATGAAATTACTGAGCGCCTATCAGGTAGCCCAAAGCGGGTCGAGCAGTTCTGATAGTTCCAGCCTCTCGATTTCGGCTTGACCCCACCGGGAGCGCCATGAAAGCAGCAGCTGCCGGCAAGCAGGCCCTTTCAGAGTTCTTTGAGCTCCGAATATACTCCCGGGCTCGCAAACTCGCCCGGGGCGACTATCTTCCGCGTCTCCGGCACCGGATCTTTGTTCCACCTATACGAAGCGCCGGAGGCGCGAAAGAACGGCAAGTGCAAAAAGAGTAATTTTCATTAGGCGAGACGCCGGCGATCCCCCGTGGTCCTTGCTGATCAGTATGCGGCGCTCCCGGTAGAAATGACGTCGCGCGTGTCTATCGTAAATCTCTTATAGCTCGAAAACTGGTGAACATTGCGCCAGTGCTGTCGTTCGGTAGCGATGTCCACCGTGGCTGATGACGGAAGCCATTCCGCACGCTCCTGAGCCGGGAACTTATGGGGGTCATACAGCACCTCCATTTCCATGGATTTGAGGTTATGATCGCTGCGCGACGACTCCAGCCCGGCGATTATTCTGTGAATGGCGCCGGAATCCGGGTCAATCCAGGCGCTTCCTTTGATGTCCAGCGGATAATCTATTCCGCGCAACCGCAGCGCGGTAGTCGATTTTGTGCCGGCAATGTGCTTGAATTGAATCTTAGCCAGACGGTGACCGTCGGCTGTCTCATACCCCGCGATCTGATATTCGAAATCGCTCTGATAATAAGGATGAAATACGAGCAGGAGCGTGGGGATGCCATTGGTTATCAGCAGGGGGATATTCTTGTCTTTATTCTTTTTCCCTTGCAGCAGCCTGGATTCCTCCACAGAGAAACCCTCATCATCCACGTTCAGCAAGACCAGGTAATCAAAAGTTGATTTCTGGATATACTCAGGTTTCCCCTCTTTTCCCAGCTTGGCCTGGGTCACTTTCTCCACGCATGTCACGGATTTGAACTGTGTCCAGAATTCCCCGACCGACCTTCTCGCCTGCCCGAGGATAACCTTCAGGCTTGGGCCGTCATCCGGAACGTCACTTTCCGCGGCCTTCGCTGAACTCCCGGCGATGCACAGGCAGAAACACAGAACCATTCTATGGATCCAATGGTGCATTGTCTTTGGCAGATTCATAAATGAACCTCCGGATCGGCAAAGTGTGGATCTATTCACTGAAGTCCCTTTTCACGCCGCGGCCTCCGATTGTCGAAACGGTAGCCGATAGTCAGAAAGGATTGACGGTAATTCTCGGTGTTGCCGCGGTACACGGTCATTCCTGCGCCCAGATAATAGTGCGGCCCAAACATCCAGTTCAGATTCCCGGTGACAAAGCGGGAACGGCTTTGGCTGGTGAGGTTGGAAAATACATTTTGCTCGCCGATCTGCACATCAAACTGAAGGTTCTCGCCGAGTTCTCGCGACACCATCAACGCCTGATAAGTCCCGCGACCGAAGGAGCTGTCGAACCGGGAATATCGCACATCCGCGCGAATCCCTGTGTGCAGGATATCGGCAGCGGTCACTCCGACCAGGTAATCCCAGGAAGGTCTTGCATCCCCTGATCGGCTGCTGCGGCCGACCGTTGAATAGAATCCGATTTTGCGAGGCAATTCCAGGTGGAATCCACCGCTCAACCCCTGGAAAAGATATTTATCCAGGAGCCCCGTGCTCAGAAGCCGCTCATCAAAAGTCGGAATATTTCGGAAGTAGTTCTCGCTGAGATCAAAGCTCAATATCTTCCAGGGTTGCAGCCGGATCGTGAGATAGCTTCGGCTGAGTGCCAGTCCGGATTGTGCCGGGCTCTGAACGGAATCTCCGGATGCGGTATTCCCCGTCGAGGCGTAGGAATTGTTGAGCAGGTCGTACTGCACATCACTGTATATGGAAAGATATCGTTTATAGAAGATTCCATTTTGAAAAAAGGCAAATTGGCGATCGGGACGCCAGTTGACGCGGGTCAGCGCAACTCCTCCGGTGGTGGTAAAGCGGAATGAGTCAAAGCTGCCCGCCTCATAATTCACAAATCCGCCGCCCATCTGACGGTGAGGATCGTAATCCCACGAGGTCGGATCCGGAGCTGATCCACCGAAAATACCGATCGTTGCCTTGCCATAGCGTCGGCCCAGGTAAAAGCCATCCATGGTGTCCAGGCTGCTGGCCCACGGGACAAACAGCCGGCCAACGCCGGCAACCCAGCGCGAATTGGGGTTATCATAGGAAAGGCTCAGATGGTAGGTTCTATTGACCAGGTCGACAAACGTGGGAGTCTGGGAAACACCTCCCGCTGTATGCCGATATCCGCGGTAATAGCCTCTGAGATTCCAGTAGCTTCCTCCCAGCCGCGTGGCATCGAGTTGAACCGAAAGTCCGGTCAGGGTAGAGGCCGTTGACCCGGGCTGCTGCAGATAACCAAAATCAAACCCGATCCGACCGCGAGTCCGGTTCACTTCGGGAGAAGGCGGCTTCGGCAAACTTTCCCGCACCTCCTGATCCAGTGGATCCTCCTGTGTGAAGCTGATGACCTGCGGGTATCTCCCAACATTGGTCGCGGCCGGCTTTTGCTTGAGCTTTTCGATTTCCTCGGGCGGCACGCACGCAACGTCTCCGGGATTTATATTTCCGGATCCGGAAATTATCCTGGCTACCGCGGAAGAGGCGGTAACCGATTCAATTTCGATTTGTGCGACTTCGGTATCTGATGCCCCCCTGCGCCGTATTACAAGTTTCTGGCCCTGAACCAGTCCGGCATCACTTCCGCCTTCCAGGTATACAGCCTCGGCGGATACATATTTAACTCCATATTGCGAGCCGACTTTGACGTCGGCCAAACACAGAGAGTGAATCAGTGGAAACAGCAGAATCAATGCCGTCATCGCAGTCCGGATCCGAGCGGATCGCGGCCACAGAGTGCGAAAGCGCGACCGCTGTATTCGCCTACCGGCAGGCATTGGCGATATCGTCATCAAAGGAAGAAACATCAATTCCCCCCTGAGCGATGGCATTGATAGCAGTTGGCGCTGTTGTACACGTAGCCGCTCCTTCCTGCATGCTTGGAATCGGTCTGCGCTTTGGTGTGGCAAGACGTGCAGGTGAAAACAGAATAGTTTGATGGATTTGTATGACAGTCACTGCACGTTTTGGCATTGCCGTGACTCGTTTTCCACCATGTGTGATTAAAGGTCGCTCCCGCCCACGAGGTCGTGCTGTGACAGGTGGCACAAGTGGTTGGGAAGCCGGCGGACTGATGGCCCGGATTCGTTGTCGTCTTGTACTCGGAGGAATGGCACGCATAACAGTCGGTCGGCGTTCCGGCGTACTTGCCGCTGATATGACATTGATTGCATTGCACACTGGTATGTGCCCCGCTCAGCGGAAATGGCGTCGTGCCGTGATTAAAGGTTGCACCGGCCCAGGAAGTCGTACTGTGGCATGTGGCGCACTGCTGCGGGAACCCCGCAGACGCATGGTTCGGATTCGTCGTACCATTGTAGTTATTCAGGTGGCACGAGACGCAGTTGGTTGCCAGCCCGGCATAGACTCCGTTCTTATGGCAGGAGGTACACGTAACACTGACGTGAGCCCCAGTCAGCGGAAACGCCGTCTTCGTATGGCTGAAAGCCGCTCCCGTGAAGCTTGTGGTGGAATGGCAGAGCGAGCAGTCCTGCGGATACCCCGACTGTGCATGATTCGGGCTCGTCGTACCGTTGTAGTTGCTCAGGTGGCACGAGGCACAGGCCGTCGGAAGCCCGGCGTAGACATTGTTTTTGTGGCAAGTGGCGCACTGCACAGCCGTGTGGGCACCGGTGAGCGGAAATGGCGTCGTCGCATGATTGAAAGTCGCGCTGGCCCACGATTTCGTGTCGTGGCAGCTCGAACATTGCTGCGGAAATCCCGCCTGTGAATGATTAGGATTTGCCGTCCCACTGTAATCATTCAGATGGCACGACACGCAAGCCGTCGGAAGCCCGGCGTAGACGTTGTTCTTGTGACATGTCGCGCACTGTACAGCCGTGTGGGCGCCGGTCAGCGGAAATGGCGTTGTTGCATGATTGAAAGTCGCTCCGGCCCAGGCCGCCGTATTGTGGCAGGTCGTGCACTGCTGCGGAAACCCGCCCTGCGTATGGCTGGGGCTTGTGGTGCCGTTGTAGTCATTCAGATGGCAGGATACACAGGCCGTGGCAAGGCCGGCATAAACATTGTTTTTGTGACACGTCGCGCAGGGCACGCCTGTGTGCCCACCGCTCAATGGGAAGGCTGTTGCGGCGTGGTTGAAGGTTGCACCCGCCCAGGTGGTCGTACCGTGACAGGCTGAGCACTGCTGCGAGAACCCGGCAGATCCGTGGTTCGGATTCATCGTACCCTTGTAGTTATTCAAGTGGCAGGACACGCAGTCCGTGGCAAGGCCCGCATAGACATTATTTTTATGGCATGTGGCGCATGGGACATTCGTATGCGCGCCGGTCAATGGGAACTTCGTCTGCGTGTTGTGATTGATCGAAACACCGCCCTGCCAGGAGGAGGTGCTGTGGCACTGACTGCAGTTCTGTGGATAGCCGGCAGCCGCATGGTTCGGATTCGTCGTACCCTTGTAGTTATTCAGGTGGCAGGACGCACAGTCGGTGGCAAGGCCTGCATAAACATTGTTTTTGTGGCACGTGGCGCACTGCACGCCTGTGTGCGCGCCGGTCAACGGAAACTTCGTCTGCGTACTGTGATTGATCGAAACGCCGCCCTGCCAGGAAGAGGTGCCGTGGCACTGGCTGCAATTCTGCGGGAACCCGGCCGCGGCATGATTCGGATTACTTGTACTCTTGTAGTTATTCAGGTGACACGATGCGCAGTCCATGGCAAGGCCCGCATAGACATTGTTTTGGTGGCACGCGGTGCATTGCGTATTTGCATGAGCGCCGCTTAGCGGGAATGCCGTTGTGCTGTGGCTGAAAGCCGCGCCCGCCCAGGACGTTGCACTATGGCAGCTGGTGCACTGCTGTGGAAAGCCGGCTGCTGCATGGTTCGGCTTTGCCGCACTCTTATAATCCGCCAGATGGCAGGACACGCAGGAGGTTGACAGGCCCGCATAGGCGTTGTTTTGGTGACACGAAGCGCATTGTACGCCGACATGGGCGCCGCTCAGCGGGAACTGCGTGGAAGCGCTGTGATTGAAAACAGCGCCGGCCCAGCCCGCGGGCGTGTGGCAGCTTACACAGTTACCGGAGAACCCCGCAGCCGCATGATTCGGGTTGTTCGTCGCTGAGTAATCCTTGGCATGGCAACTGATGCAGTCCGGCGAGGTGCCTGAAAACTTGCGGTTCGCGTGACAGGAGGTGCATTCGAGCTGGCCATGCCCGCCCGTCAGGACGAAGCCGGCGTAGCGGCCATGGTCGAACTTGTTACCCATCCAGCTGTCCATGCCGGCATGACACGACAGGCAGTCGGAGGGGAATTGGGCCGCGACATGATCCGGGGACTTCGCTGCTTTAAAATCGCCCGTGTGGCAGGACGCACAATCGGTGCTCAATCCCTTGAATTGCCCGACGGCGGCGCTTTTGTGACACGATATACAATCCGATGCAGCATGGGCACCCATGAGCGGAAAACGATTCGTATGGTTTTTTGCGCTTGTCAGCGTCACACGCCAACCTCGGACGGAGTGACACTGCTCGCAATTGCTCCCCATCTGGCGGCGGTGAAAATCGGCGTGGCAATCCGCGCACTGCCGGCCCACATTGCTGAACACAAGCTTGGAGTGACACTGTCTGCAGCCTACACCGGTGTGCATCCCGCGCAATGGATAAGGTGTTTCCGAATGTTTGAAGTCGGGGAAAGGCCTGATCGGCTTGTAGCTCGTAGAGGCATGGCAGTTCGCGCATGGAATTGTAATCGCCCCGTGCGGGCTGCCTTTCATGCCGGCTTTCGCATCCGCCTTCGCGGATGCAGCGCCGCCGGACTGGTGCATGGAGTGACATCCGGCGCAGGCACCGTTTTCAACGTTTCCCCCCAACGAAGGGTGCTTCCCGCTCTTCTGATCTTCCCGGATGCCGTCATGACAGCCGAGACACCGGAATTCAGGCTTCCCTTTTGAAAGATCGTGACAATCCGCGCAATGCTCCGAACCGCCAAGCATTTCGTGCCTGGCGGCAAGAGCGCCGGCAGATGTCTGCGCCGCATACCCCGTCGCGGCGCAAAACAGTACCCACACCAAGCCGAACTTTTTCACTGACAGTCGCATCCGATATCCTATCGAGTGGTCACAAGAAGGCTCATCATCTGCCGGGCCTTTTGTGCGCTTTCTGAATTCGAGTGCTGGGCTGTCAGGCGCGTCCAGTAGTCTCTCGCGCGATTCCCGTCACCGATATTGGCGTAAATGGCGCCAAGGTTATAGAGAGCATCCTCATAGGCGGGCTGCGTCTTTAGTATTCCTTCCGTATGCCGGATCGCCCCGTGGATGTCTCCGAGCTGAAACAGCACTTTCCCAAGTTCAAGATTTGCCTCCGGATTCTCCGGCTCCATGTCGAGGATCCTGCGCAAATCCGCCGCCGCTTCCTGGGCATGTCCGCTTTCCGATTCAATTTTAGCGAGCCTGAGAAGCACCGGTAAATGCCCCGGCCTCTTCTTCAGCGCAGTTCTGAGCATCTCCTGCTCATGCGGATTCTTCTCCCTGGATCCATCTGCAAACGCAGGCGAACCCGTGCCGGAATGTCCGGACGGTTCTTCCTTCACCGACCTCTTCGCATGTGTCGCCAGGTAGAATCCCGCCGCAATTACCGCGATTCCCAAAATCACTATCGCTACAGCTCGTCGAAGCTTCACAAGCCTCCCCATTCCGCAAAGCTGGCACTCTGCCCGCCGCATAATGCAAAAATATTTTCCCTTGGTTTCTGCGAACCGGGATTGCGGTTGCAATCCGCGTGCCATTGCTACCACATTGTGGCATTTCCGGCATCTTCCGCCTCAAACGAGGGGGCTGCCCGATGCCGCCATGGATTTAGATAACATTTTTATTATGTGTGTTTTAGTTGATGTCCGGGCGCCGGGTTCTTGGCCATTCCAGGCTTATTGCGCATGCAGTCCTAATGTCCTCGGCGTTTGACACCGGATCGATGGCCGGCACCGGAACTAGCGGAGAATTTTCCAGGCATGGGGGAAGAACTCCCCGATTACGCCATATTGCTTACCCACGAGACCAGAAGTGCATTTTTTGCACTCCATGTGAAGTTTTTGCATTTGGTGGATTATTCGCAAAAGGCGTTGACTCCATGGTGCTCCAAGTCGTCTGATATTTTCATCCTACGTACAGTGCAATATTCCTGCATTGCCTGATGCAATTTCCCCATTTGGAATTTCAGTCGCAGATTCCTCTTCTTTGGCACATTTCGTGCCAGCAGAAACGCATGGAGGAGAGTTGTGCCTTCAAATGATAGCTCTTCCCTTCATTGTCTTTACCCGTGAATCAAACAACCAAAAGTGAGGGTGCGGATGCAAGGCTATTCCAATGACTCACATGATTCCAAATCTCAGGAATCTCTTCTCCTGGCGGCTGATTTCTTCCTTTTTCTTTCAGATTCTACTGTTCTGATGATCCTGAGCGCCATTCGCAGAAAGGAAATGACCTATCTGGAACTGGCCGGAGAACTTGGGATCCCTCCCCTGGTTGTTTTCACCAAGCTTCGGGCGATGGAACGGGAGGGACTTCTTGTTTCGCACTTCCGCCCCAGGGGACTTTTCTTCCGCGTGGTGGATAACGAGGTTGCGCAGGCGCTTGAGCAGATACTGGCCATCCCGAAGAAACAGCTGCAGAGAGTTTACGATCGCAAGGCGGTTGCGGCGGGAACGAACGAAAACCGGCGGGAATCGCCGTTTCGAGACACTGCAAAATGAGGACAGAAACATGAACATTGCGGTCGGGATTTGCACGCGGCCTGCAAAATTTGCAGCAGATCCAACGACAGCCACCACAGGCTGAACTCCTAACTCAAACAGAGCGAATGAAATACGCCTCAACGAGCCATTGGGACCTCTCTTTGCCTGTCAAAAGGGTCTTCCTGACATTGCAGGAGAAGCAAAAATGAAAAGATATCGACGAACTCCATTGTTGGGATTGATGTTGCTGTTGGCAATTTCTGTCCAGGCTCAGGGAAGGCGGGCGAGAGGCCCTGCCAGGCAGGCGGATAGGCCGGCCCCTGCCGACGCCGCCCAATGTCTTGCCTTGGTCCAGTCCACTCCAAAACAGGCGCTGAACTCGATGGAGGCCGCCGGCCTCCTGTACATGCGGGAGGAAGAAAAGCTTGCGCACGATGTCACCCTGAAGTTGCAGGCAAAATGGGGGTCGCGTACATTCGGAAATATTACGCAAGCCGAGAACCGGCATATCGAAATGATCAAGCTGCTGTTGGATCGCTATCAACTGCAGGACATCGCTGCCCGAAACCCGGCCGGCACATTCCGCAATGAGGGGATCGCGGATTTGTACCATTCCTTTGTAGCGGAAGGCGAGCAGTCCTTGAAGGCCGCATGGAAAGTGGCGGCCGCAATCGAAGAGCTCGATATCCGCGACCTTGAAAAAGCCGCTCAGTCCACCGACAATAGTGATCTGAAATTCGTTTACGATCATCTCCGAACCGCTTCGGAAAACCATATGCGCGTGTTTGTACAGCAGTTGAGCAGGGCGGGAGACTCCTATATTCCGCAGCACATGAATCAAGGAGAATTCTCCCAGATCATCGCACGCGCCCAATCAGTTGGTCGCGGCAGCAAAAGGTCTTGCCCCTGGAATCAGCCCTGATACGCTATAACCACTTTTTACGGAATCACAATGGCGGTCTCCTTGTCGAACCAGACTCGATTCCACCCGGCTCGCTGGATAGCTATTGCCGTGGTTGTTCTATGCATTGCGCTCCTCGCCAGTGCAGTCTTTAATTTCGTTACGCTATCGCGTCTGAGCAAATCCTATCTCTCGAATCGCGGCCATGAGATTGCCGCTGCGCTCGAAGGAATGGCACGCGGTCCCGGCAGGCGAAATAACCCGATATTCTGGCAATCAGTGCTGGAATCAAATTACACGCGCTACTCTGGTTCGGTAGCGTTTCTGTCCCTGGTGGATCAAAAAGGGAGCGTGCTCGCTTACAAAGGAAGCACAGCGGAGGTTCCGAGCGTCATCCCAACCACGCTGCGCGACGTGTATATCTTCAACCAGCCCCTTGCGTTGCCTCGTTTTGAGCATCAGGGAAATGGCGTTGTCAGCAGCTGGAGCATCCGCATCGGGCTTTACACAACCGAGACAGTCTCTATTCAAAGGCAGGCTCTTCTGCAGCTGGCAATAACCGGGATGACGGTTTTCACCCTGGTTCTCTTGGCCGTAAGTCTGATCCGCACGCTGAATCGCTTCCTTGAAATGAAGGCGCGGGAAGGAGCCGAAGCACAGCTCAAATCCCTGGGCATTATGTCGGCTTCGCTGGCCCATGAAATCAGAAACCCTCTGGGCGCCATGAAAGGGCTGACGCAACTGGCGCAGGAAGATCTGCCGGAAGATCATGCGGCGCAGGAAAAGTTGAAAACAGTCGTAAATGAAGCCGAGCGACTCGAACGATTGGTCAACGATCTGCTGGATTTTGCCCGTTCTAAAGAACCGAAAATCAGCAGTTTTGATCTTGTTGAACTTCTGACCGATATCAAGGCAATCCTCGGACCAAAGCTCGCTTCTTCGAAGGTAGACCTCCGGCTGACAAACAAAGGCGTACCCATGTTGGTTCGCTCGGATCCGGCGGGGCTAAGGCAAATACTGCTGAATGTATTGATCAACGCCATCGATGCCACATCCGAATCCCAAACCGTTGAATTGAAGGCATGCCTCTCCGAAGACGGAAAGACGATCCTGATCCAGGTTGATGATTCGGGAAAAGGGCTTGGCAAGGAAAACCCCGAAGAACTGTTTCTTCCTTTCGTAACCAAAAAGGTACGTGGGACAGGGTTGGGACTCGCAATCTCGAGACAAATCGCCGAGAGCCTCGGCGGAACATTGACACTGGAGAGTTTGCCGGGAACCGGAGCCCGCTGTTCCATCACGTTACCCATTGTCTAAAGCAGGCGGATTCATGAAACTGAAGATACTTGTTGTCGACGATGAGGCGGGCCAACGACAGTTCATCAGCGGCGCTCTGGCTAAGGAGTACGATGTCACGGCCGCATCGAACGGCGTTGAAGCCTGCCAACTGCTGTCTCACTCCAGCTTCAGCCTCGTCATCACAGATGAGCGCATGCCGGACATGGGCGGGATAGAGCTGATTCGATGGATGCGTGAAAACGCTCCGGAAACGCCGGTTATTGTACTCACGGCCTATGGCTCCGTGGAAACAGCCGTCGAAGCAATCAAGCTGGGCGCAGAAGAATACCTCACAAAGCCACTGAAGAGTCCGGAAGAGCTTCGGCTTATAGTCGGCAAAGTTTTGCGCAGCCGGGCAATGCGCGATCGCAGCCAGCTGCATCAGGAGGAAACGGCCGCGGCTCTCCCGGCAGATGTTGTCGCTGAAAGCGAGAGCATGAAGCATGTCTTCCGGCTGGCAACGCAGGTGGCACAGCAGCCGACCACAGTGCTCCTGACCGGAGAATCCGGAACAGGCAAGGAAGTGGTTGCCCGATTCATACACAGCCGAAGCCCGCGTTACGATCATACGTTTGTTGCGGTCAACTGCGCCGCCATCACCGAGACCTTGCTCGAATCGGAACTGTTCGGCCACGAAAAAGGCGCTTTTACCGGGGCGACACAAAACCGGCGCGGCCGGTTTGAATTGGCAGATGGCGGCACCCTGTTTCTGGACGAAATCGCTGAAATGGGTGTGGGCCTTCAGGCCAAATTGCTGCGCGTTCTCCAGGAACAGCAGTTCGAACGTATCGGCAGCGACCGGACCATGACGGTTGACGTCCGGGTCATTGCCGCAACAAATAAAGATCTAAACCTCAGCATTGCGGATAAATCCTTTCGAGAAGACCTCTATTACCGGTTAAACGTGTTTCCAATCCATATTCCCCCGCTGCGCGAGCGGCGGGACGATATTCTGCCACTGGCCAAATCCTTTGCTCAAAAAATCTCGAGCCGTCTTGGCAGAGCGGCAGCCCCGATCAGCGCAGAAGCGTCAGAATTGATGAAGAGCTATGACTGGCCGGGAAATGTACGGGAATTGGCAAATGCCATTGAGCGCGCCCTGATCGTCTCACGCACCGATTCTATCGAATCCGACGACTTGCCCGTGAAACGGGAACCGGCATCAACCGCGCAATCCTCACGCCCTGGTTTACTGGCCCAGGTTGAAAGAACCTCAATCCTGGATGTACTGGCCCGGAACAAAGGAGACCGGCGCGCGACGGCGGAGGAATTGGGCATCAGTCTGCGCACACTTCAATATCGCCTGAAAGAATACGGGATTACCGGGCGCGAATAGCTGGGAGCGCCGCCATCTCAACGCAATGCCGCATCCGATTTGTCGAGGGCGAAGCCCTTCGGAAGCCGGTGGCAAGCAGCCGCACTTCACGGTTTCCCATGCGGGCACGCCTTTTTGCAAATAATATGCGGGCATTAGTGTCGCGGCACTCCCAGTAGGACTCGATTTTATTGAATGCCAAGCAACTCCAAATGACTTTCGAAGGCATCCAGGTGCCTAATGGATCCGGCAAGCAAGTTCGTATATACAGCTTTGATGTCCGTATTGTCGGTTAACGCTATCGCAGCCTCCAGGTCTTTTATATCCTTCTTTTCGATGGCAACCCCCACCTGCAAAGCGTCAAAAAGCGATAATTGCCCCTGGGCAATCAGTTCGTTATATAACGCCTGCAGATCCTGATTAACAAAAACGCCGGGTTCCTTTGCCGGATCCGCCAAGCCATACCGCTCCAGGAGATTTCCAATGGCATCAAAATGTTTCTGCTCGCTTGCCGCAATGTTGGCATAAATGCGGACACCCCATTTTGCATAAAGGACCTGGTACACTTCCAGCGCAAGTTTTTCCTCTTCTCGCATAAACAAAAGCGACGCCAGTTCTTCGTTGCTCAACGATTGAGCAGTAATCGGGACCGATGCTTTCTGTCCGTTGGCGCCAGATCCGGGCCCTCCTCCCTTCTGATTGCTGTAACCATTCTGCGCCGCTGCCGGCAGGGCAGTCATAAAAGCCAGGCAAAGCACAAGCAGTAAGCTGGATAGTTTCATGTTTATATCTTCCTTTCCGTGCTGGTCTGTTTGAATTCCGAATTTACATACACGCAACGGATCTCTGCAATTCTCTGCCCAAGAACATGGAAGGAAGTTACTCATGTTAATCCAATGGTTTGCAGCCTACTGCACCCGTAAAGAATGCGAAAAAGAGCAGAATTTGCGGCAGAGCCTGGAAATTTTTGCATCGCGGAAACTGCATCCACGGCGGCTCGAGATATGCTGTGACGCCAGTCACATAAATCTCATTTAAAGGCATGAATAATCAACATTTAGCCAGCTATCTCTCTATCGGGTATTGCCGCCTCTCCGTAGTTTTTACTGAGCGGACTTGCCCGAATCCATGTTTTCTACCGATTCGCTTAACCCCCTTAAGAAATAATAATATAACCTCGGCTAATCAGTGTTGAACCGTAGTAAAGATTGATTAATGGACTTGGCTCCAAATAGAAGTTCCTGTGATTATGGAAAACGCGAATTGCTCGTTGAACTGTGTGCCCGGTGGACAGGAGATTCTCGACTCGCTCCCCTTCTATGCATTCCTCGTCAATTCCCAGCATCGCATCATCGCCGGCAACGACGCGGCCAGAAGACACCTGGGACTTGACGCGGAAAAACTGACGGGCATGCATTGCCCGATGACCATTCACGGGTGCAAAGATCCGGTGACCAATTGTCCGCTGGCGGAGGCTTTGAAAAGCGGGCGCGCCGCCGAGCGCGAAGTGTTCGATGCAAAATCGGGAAAATGGCTGAATGCAGCCATTTATCCTACGCCATTGCTGGCGGATGACGGGGAACCCGTCTACCTGCACTTCATACGCGACGTTACGGAATTCAAAAAGACCTCTCTCGATCTTTCCCAGACGCTCGAACACCAGTGGGCCATGTCCAGTCTGCTGCAAAAAATGCAATCCTGCCACGAAACCAGCGAGATCATCCGGGTACTGATCGATCAGATTCTTGCCCTGTCCTGGCTGGGCGCATCCGCCAAGGCTGCCGGTTTTCTGAAGACCGATAATGGTTTGGAAATGGTGGTTCAGAAGAACCTCGATTCGACAATGATCGCGCGATGCCATCATCTGGCCCTGGGGGAGTGCTGCTGCGGGAGGGTCGCGGAAACCGGTCGCGTTCGGGTCTGCGTCAACGCCGAGGACAATCACACGAAATGCTCAACTCTGAATAACCACCAGCACATCATTCTGCCGATCATTCACGAAGGCATGGTGCTCGGGGTCTATGCCTTGTACGTATACAATCTCGATAAGCTGGATAATACGAGGCTTAAATTTCTGGAATCGGCGGCAGATGTCTCGGCCGTTGCCATTGCAAGAGAACAGGCGCGCGAGAAGGAACAACAGATACAGAAAATGTATGTAGCGCAGCTCGTCTCTTCTCAGGAAGACGAGCGCAAAAGCGTTGCCCAGGAACTGCAGGAGCACGTTTGTCAATCGCTCTCAGCCATATTGCTGGAGACACAGATGCGTTCGGGCCAGGATTCGACCATCAACTATATCCGGGAACACTATGAAGCCCAGATCCGCGATCTGATTGACGAGGTTCGCACCATTGCCGGGAAATTAAGGCCGACCATCCTCGACGATTACGGATTCGAGTCTGCCCTGTCGCGCCTGCTAAAGGAATTGTCCGAACACACTCCGCTGCAGATTGACTATCAATTCATCAAATCCCCAACCTGGGCGGATAAACGTCTGCCGCCGCCGGTCGAAGTCGGGCTGTATCGCGTGGCCGTGGATGCCCTGAAAAATGTGATTTCCCATGCTTCAGCATCCAAGCTTTGCGTCATTGTCCTCCTGCAGAGTTCCAAACTCATCTTTCTGATCGAGGACGATGGATGCGGTTTTGATTACGCAGCGTTTCGCAAAAAACTCAATGGCTGTCGGGGTCTGATCGCCATGGAGGAAAGGGTAGCCTCGCTGGGTGGAAAACTCCGGATCACATCCCGGCCCCGGGAGGGAACCACCGTGCGGGTTGAACTGGACGTCACCGTGCCGGCATAGTAGATGCAACTTTGCCTTGCCGGCAAGACGCTTAATGCTGCATGCTTTTTGCAGAATTCCAAATTCTAGATTCCAGACTAGGCCCGGGGCCTGGGAGCGTCGGCGTCTCGCCGGCAAGAGCAAAGCTGCATCCGCCACAGCCGTTGCCGCCAGGACGGCTAATGACGCATACTATTTGCCCGAGGAAGCCGGAAGCGCGATGCACCTCCGCCCCAGCGGGGCGGTCAGAACGTAGCCGGGGGTGAAGCGAAGCGAACCCCCGGATAGCATGAAATTTAAAGGAGCCCCGGAGGGGGCGAAAGATATTTTCGTTCCTCTACATAACCTAAAGCTGAACATTGGATCGGGGCTCACCGTTTCTGCCGCCCTGCCAGGGCTCTTTCCCGCACTTATCTCTACCGGGGGTTCGCTGCGCTTCACCCCCGGCTACTTTCTGGCCGGCCCTCCGGGCCTTTTGCTTCACTCGCGTCGCAGGGCTTAGAACAAATAACAGGCAGCATTGGCCGTCTCGCCGGCAAGCGTGCGGCTACTTCCATGGCGCTGATGCCGGTTTGCTAATCCGCGAGCGCCGCAAGCTCCTGCGGGCTCAGTTGCCTCCGTATTTGAGCCTGACCATTCTTGGCCTTCGGGACTGCCAGGAACGATTCCTTGCTCAAAACCTCCTGCAAACGGCAGAAGTGCCAGTTCGGATCTGCCGGCGTCCAGCTCCCGCTCTTGTAGTTCGCACAACTGTCGGGCTTGGTCAGCGGATATTCTTCCAGCGGATCATCCACCAGGTTGTAGAACGTACAGCTTGCCGTATCCGCGTTATCAATACAGAGAACCTTGTATTTCAAATTTCTTGCCCCGGCCTGACGCTGATTATTCATAATGGGGTTTACCGTCTCGGTCAGCAGATACCCTTTATTGGGATCGCGCAGGCCTTTTGCATTCTTGAACAGTATGGGCGTAAGGGAGATGCCGTCGACCGCCACGGTGCCATCACCCGTCTTGTTGGGAACCATCTTGGGTACATCGAGGCGCGCCAGCTCCAGGATGGTGGAAAACAGATCCACGCCATGGATGGGTTCATTGCTTTCCGATCCGGCCTTGATGCGCGGGCCGCGGATTGCCATGGAAACACGGGCTCCGCTTTCGTAGGCCGTGCCCTTGCTGCGTCCCCTCCGTGTAATATACATATTGTCGATGAACTCCCGCTTCTCGCCGAACATCCAGGTACCGTTGTCTCCAAGATAGATGACGTACGTATTCGGATCCTGCTTGTCGACCACATCGAGCACTTTGCTGATGATGGTATCCATCGAATTGGTCATCGCTCTCATGAGCGCTTCTGATGTGCACTTGCCGACGATCGCCGAACCGAAAGTACCACCGCAGGCTTTCATCTCCTTGATGGATATCTCATC
This sequence comes from Acidobacteriota bacterium, assembly GCA_963664705.1. GTDB lineage: Bacteria > Acidobacteriota > UBA6911 > UBA6911 > UBA6911 > UBA6911. The sequence continues at coordinate 4,829,843 of OY761556.1, forward strand.
CATCGTATCAATGTTCGGTACGACCATCGGATTCGGGAGCTGATTGCCCGTGATATGGGAAAGATTGAACGCCAGCCAGACGAACCATGGCTTGTCGGGGTTCTTCGATTTTTGGTCAGTGATCCATTTGATGGCATCCGCGGCATTCACCACGGGAGCATACGTAGTAGGCGCCACGCCGGGGATCGATCGAACCGGAGGTTTCTCGGTACGCCATTCGCTTGCCGGAGTCGTGCTATCCTGGCTCTGATAGTCCCAGTCCCAATAGGTGGCGACGCCACCGTGGAGGTTGCCCTGGAAGAGATCGAAGCCCGCCTCTTTGGGCTTCATGCCCGGATATTGACCCAGGCCTGCCATGTGATATTTGCCGAACAGCGCCGTGCTGTAGCCCCCTTTTTCCTTCAAGTCCTTAACGAAGGAATGGTGGTTCTGCGACAGCCAGTTGTTGTAGTCCAGCACGCCTGTCTTGGCAGAATAGAGCCCGGTAAGAATAGAGGTGCGGGTGGGAGAGCAAAACGGGTTGACCCAGGCCTGGGTAAATCTCATGCCCGACCGCGCAAGGGAGTTGAGCGTTGGGGTAGATGCCGGGCGGCCCTTGATCATTTGATAATTGGGGTGATTACGCCCTGACGGCCCATATTGCTTGACCAGGCGGTCGATCAAGCCCGGGTACATATCACTGGTCACATCGATGCCGATATCGTCACCGATGATCATCAGGATGTTGGGACGTGAGGCAGTACCGGTCTTCCCCTTTGTCTCCTTTGCAACGGACGGAGAAATACAGAGAAATACTGCCGCCAATATCAACACCGCTTTTGCCATTGATTTCATAGGATCAACCCCTCCTCCTCTTGCCAGCCATCCAAGTGTCTCTATTTTGAAACACTGACTCGTATTTTATCCTCGATTTATCCAGCCTTATGCAAGACAAATCTGTGCGGCATCGACTTCGATTTCAAAAAAGAGATCCTGGCGGCAAACGTCGGCGTGCGATACGGCCATGGGGAAAGGCGGAATGCCAAGTTCGATGGCCACTCGACGGTAAATCGGCAGGTGATCCATATTTTTGAAATAGACGATCCCACGGCAGAGGTCGTTCCATCGCATTCCCCTTGAATCGAGAATAGCGCGCACCGCCTCCATCGTCAGCCGAATCTGCTTTTCCGGTTCATTCGGATAAGCGCTTCTGCCATCGGGCGCGATGCTGGCCGTCCCCGAAATAAGCAGATTCCGATAGGTCGAGCCCCCCAATTCAATGGCACGGCTGAATGAGCTCTTATATTCCAGCGCAGGTTTTTGCAGCGGCGAAGCGATGGTCTGCACCAGAAATTCGGAGTTCTTCGGCTGAACTGCAAAAATGCTCATGGTAATGGCGGCGCCGAACGGATTTCCGGCGCCAATTCCCGTGCTGGCGGGAACGATATGATTGAAGACCCCGATTTCATTGAAGAATGCGGTGCGAATAAAATTGAAGTCATCGTACCACTCGAGCAGATGGTCGAGGTATATCCACGTCCGCACCGTATCCGCGAAGCTGAAGCCGTTCTGTTTCAGAATGGCGGCGGCGCTTTCAAAAACAGATCGCGCCTGCGCACCACGCGAAGCCATCAGATCCGTGGGAAGCAATCCGCATAAATGGCAATAGCGGGCGCCGTCGTCCTCATAGATGAACCCGAGGGTACGTCGGGCGGACTGAATAGGAAAAGGAATGATGCCGGAGAGTGCCACGGCCTGCATGGAATGAAAATCCCCATCCCTGCAGGCGTCTCCCTGCAGCCAGGCTATCGGCCACGCGGAAGCATCCTCCACAATCGGGTCGGAATACAACGGGTTTCCGGCAAAAGCAAAGCTACTGAGAACCACCGCATTCCGCTTCTGCGCCACAGCATGAATCACGTGGCTCGGGTTCTCCGCCGACTTCGCATTCACGGTAATATAATGTACGGAATGAGTCGGGAGCCGCAGCGTAGCAATCTCCGCCGCCTCTGCTGTTTTGACAACCTCCGCTTTCAATAACGATCCTTCCAAACCTGTTCGTCTGGTCTACCAGGTAACAAAATCCGCAGCCATTGGATCGATCTATTTCTTGTCTACTGCAAGAAACGAATCCTTGGCTACAACCTCCGTCAGCCGGCAGTAGTGCCATCGCGGATCCGCGGGCGTCCACTTCCCGTTCGTGTAATCCGCACAGCTTTCAGGTTTGGCGAGCGGATACTCCTCCAGCGGATCGCTGGCAAGATTGAAGAACGTACAGTTATTTACACTGTCGACACAAACGACCTTGTAGGTGGCATTTTGCGCACCAATCCATCGTGTACCCCCGGTCATGAGATTCTTGTTCTCATTCAGGATATATCCCATGTTCGGGTCGCGTGTGGCCTTCGCCTTGTTAAAAAGAATCGAAGTAAGCGATACGGCGTCTACTGGCACTTTTCCAGTCCCTTCACCATTGGAGACACTCTTCGGAGCAGGAATCTTCGCCAACTCCAGAATTGTAGAGAACAGATCCACCACGTGGGCATAGGCGTTGTTCTGGGAATTGGCCGCGATCCGGGGACCACGGATGAGCAGGGGAACCAGAGCGCCGCTTTCGTAGGCCGTGCCCTTTCCGCGGCCCTTCCGGGTGATGTACATGTTGTCGATGAAGTCCAGGTTTGGTCGGCCGTACATCGGCGTACCGTTGTCACTGACAAAAATGATATAGGTGTTGGGATCCGTGGCATCGACCGCATCGATCACCTTGCCGAGGATTGTATCCATGGAGTTGGTCATGGCGCGCATGAGCGCTTCGCCGCTGCAGGATCCCACATTGTTCGATCCGAACGTGCCGCCGCATTCCTTCATCTCTTTATAGCTCACGGCATCCAGCGTGTCGGCATTCGGCACGCACATCGCGCTCGGCTGCTGGACGGCCGTCGCATGCGCCAGGTTGAAGGCCAGCCAGGCAAACCACGGTTTGTTGGGATTCTCCGCCTTTTTGGCTTTGATCCATTCAATGGCATCGGCAGCCTTGACCACCGGCGCATAGTTGGTCGGAGCAATGCCGGGAAGTGATTTTGTCGGCATGGGCTCGGTGCGCCATTGATCCGCAGGCGTGTTGGCGTCCTGCACCTGGTAATCGTAGCTCCAGTATGAATTGATGGCGGCGTGCATGTTCCCTCTGAAAAGGTCAAATCCCGCCTGCTTCGGTTTCATGCCGGGGTAATCCACCGGTTTTCCGGGCAACCCGGCCATGTGCCATTTGCCGAATATTGCGGTGCTGTATCCGCCTTCGTCTCTCAGTTTCTGGACGAAGCTCGTATGCTTGGAGGAGAGGGCATCCGCATAAGTGGTAACGTTGGTCTTTGCCGCAAACAGTCCGGTGAGAATCGCTGCGCGCGTAGGCGAGCAGAATGGATGGGCCCAAATGTTGCCGAACCTCATGCCCTGGCTGGCAAACTTATCCAGAACCGGCGTGGAGGCCGGCTTGCCGGCGATCTTGCGATAGTCCGCATGATTGCGACCGGCAGGCCCATATTGCTTCACCAGGTTGTCGATCATGCCCGGATACATATTGCTCATCACATCCATGCCGATATCATCGGCGATGACGAACAGGATATTGGGACGACGGGATGGACTGGCCTCGGCCTTTTTTTCTTTCGCTATGGAAGAACACACACAGAGGAAAATTGCAGCCATTATCAAAAGTGCTTTTGTCGTAGATTTCATTCGATCGGTTCCTCCTCCCCTCACGATTGTGCGAGTGTTTCTATTTTGAGACACTGAATGAATTTTATCCACGATTTATTTGGCCTTATGCAAGACAATTCGGTTAATAATGAGACGCGGAGTGAACAGAGCGAAAACGGAAAAGACGGAGGAAAAAAGCGGAAGACACGCAGGATGCTGCACCATTCCTGTGTGCATTCAGCGCTTTGAGCCTGTATGAAAAAGACGCCATGGATCATTGTCATCCCAGCGGCCATTCTGCTAATTGCGCTGGCCCTGCTCTTTTATTACCTCAAGCCGGCCAGCCCCAGGCCAGCGGATTCCGTCCAATATTCCGGCACACAGTCCTGCAGGGAATGCCATGAGAAGTTCTATAAGCTCTGGGCACCATCACATCATGGTTTGGCGATGCAGCCCTTTACCGCGGAACTGTTTCAGACCCGGCTGGCGCCCCAGGCTAAAGGCCTGACAATCGGCGACGCCAATTACCAGGTGGAATTTGACGGCAAAAATGGCTGGATCCAGGAAAACAACCGTGGAGGAAATAAAAAGTATCCCATCGTCCATGCCCTGGGCGGGAAAAATGTCTTTTATTTTCTCACCCCTATGGATCGCGGCCGTCTGCAGGTTCTTCCCGTTGCCTACGATGTTCAGAAGAAATCCTGGTTCGATACCGCCGCAAGCGGTATCCGTCACTTTCATGATGTCGAGGAACGTCCGGTGGGATGGAAGGATCCGGAGTATACCTTCAATACTTCCTGCTATGGATGCCACGTGAGCCAGTTTTCGCGCAACTACGACCTGAAAACCGATACCTACCATTCGGCCTGGCAGGAACCGGGCATCAACTGCGAAGCCTGCCACGGGTCGGCATTGGAACATGTCCGTGTCTGTCGACAGGCTCCGAAAGGTCAGCCTCCCGCGGATCTGAAAATCACCACGATCCGCCCGCCGAAATATTCCAGAAAAAGTGCCGGAGACGCCTGTTCATCCTGTCACGCCAAAGCATCTCCCCTGACAGTTTCGTACCCGCCCGGAGAGGATCTCTTTGATCATTTTGATGTGGGAATTCTGGATCTGCCGGATTACTACCCGGACGGTAGAGATCTGGGCGAAAACTACACCTATACCCAGTGGCTGTTGAGCCCGTGCGCAAAGTCAGGTCAGATGGACTGCCTGCACTGTCATACATCGAGCGGACGGTTTCGATTTGCGGGAGACAGGAAAAACGAAGCCTGCCTGCCGTGTCATGCCGAGAGAGTGAAGAATGCTTCCGCGCATACGCACCATCCGGAAGGAAGCACGGGGAATCAGTGCATTGCCTGTCATATGCCGAAGACCGAGTTTGCCCGGATGCTGCGCAGCGACCATTCGATGCTGCCGCCGACGCCTTCGACGACGATTGTCTATAAATCTCCCAACGCCTGCAATGTATGCCATGCCGACAAAGACGCCGCCTGGGCGGACAGATCGGTGCGTCAATGGCAAAAGAGAGATTACCAGGCTCCGGTTCTGCATCGGGCTTCCCTCATTGATGCCGCGCGCGCCCGGAACTGGCAGAAACTCGCCGCCATGCTCAAATATCTGGGAAGCAAAAATCATGACGCGGTTTTTGCCGCTTCGCTGATTCGCTTGATGCGCCCTTGTAGCGATGACCGGAAGTGGCCCGCCCTTATCCGCGCGCTGGAGGATCCTTCTCCGCTGGTTCGCGCCAGTGCCGCGGAATCTCTGGGCGACCGGATCGATGCGGAAACAATCAAGGCCCTCGGCACCGCGATCCGGGATAAATCCCGCCTGGTGCGCGTCCGCGCGGCCTCGGCCATGGCAGCCGTTCCGAGGGATTTGCTCGATGCCGCGACGGCAGCAGTCTTCGACCAGGCTGTGGTTGAATTCAAAGCAACCCTGGACGCTCGCCCCGACAACTGGAGTTCCTATTATAATGTGGGGAGTCTCTACCTCTCCCAGCATGACTATGGTCAGGCAAAAACGTTTTTCGAAACCGCCATTCGTCTGCAACCGCGTGTGGTTCAGCCCTATGTCAACATCTCATTTGCCTACAATGCCCTCGGCATGAATGACAAAGCCGAGCAGAGTCTGCGTAAAGCCTGCGAGCTTGAACCGAAAAGCCTGGAAGCACACATAAACCTCGGGCTGCTGCTCGGAGAAATGGGACGCCTCGAAGAGGCCGGATCCCATTTTCTGAAAGCCGCGGAGCTGAATCCCCAATCGGCTGTCGCCGTTTACAACCTGGGAGTGATCAACACAAAGTTGGGCCGAATGAGTTCGGCTCTCGACTATTTGCGCCGCGCCTGCACGATGCAGCCGGAGAACCTCCAATACGGCTATTCGCTGGCCTTTTATCTTCACCAGAGCGGACAGGATGCAGATTCCGTCCGGATGCTGCAGCGGATTGTCCGGCAGGAAGCGTCCTACATGGACGCGATTTCTCTGCTGGGAGAAATTTACCTCAAGCAGGGGAAGATTAAGGATGTGCGGGCTCTGTATGAGAATGCCTTGCGGAGCAATCGGCTCCCTGCCGAGGATATGGAGTTTCTGAAGAGCAGAATCGCAGCACTTCCCAAATGACCGCCAATTCACAACGCTTAGGTTGGAATCTGAAATCTGGAATCTGAAATTATATGCGGCATTACTGGGACGTCAGCGCTCCTGGGGAACGCTCCCGTCTGATTAGAGTATTCTTAATCAGAGAAAGAGAGTAGACTTTATATACTTACTTCCGGGTCCCTTTCGGAGGCCATGGGATGGCAACAGCACGATTATTGGTAGTGGATGACGACCCGGCCGTATTGCGCCTGACTTCCAAAATGCTGGGAAGCAGATATGAAGTCGTCGCCGCCTCCGGTCCTTTAAAGGCCATTGATTTTGCAAGAGCCGGCAGATTCGACCTGGTGCTTTCAGATTTTGAGATGCCGGAGATGCAAGGCCCCGAGCTTCTTGCCGCAATTCACGGGTTTTCCCCTTCAACCGCAGCGTTGCTCATGTCCGGTAACAGTGATCTATCCACCATTCCGGACGGCATCAAACTCATTAAAAAACCATTTACCTCGGAGGAATTGCACGCCGCTGTCGAAGACGTTCTGGCCAGCTCTCATCAGCTCGGAGCAGATCTTGCTCGTAAAAGGGAGCACACGACGACGCTCCTGGAGAAAGCTCAGCGGATAAAATTGGATCTGGACAAGACGCTGCAGGAATCCATCCGAGCGCGGAACCATTCACTAAAGCTTCGCAATCCGGTACCGGACCATCCGGCACAAAAAGCTCCCGAATATCTCTGCATCTTCTGTGCGGAAGCTCTTCCGGCAGATTCGCAGCTCTGCCATCGCTGCGGCAAACCTGTCGGCCCCTATGTCATCGTTCGCGATGGCCAAAAGGTGGGTATTTTCTGCAATGGAGAGGTCAGAATACATGGCTTGTCCCTGGAGAGAGCTAAAGCGTTGGCATTCCTTCTGAACACCATTGCAGGTGTGTAGCAATATTTGTCCGCGTAATGACCCGGGATGATGCGCTTCACGCCCTCCGGTCCAAATATTGGCAAATTTCGGGGTTGAACTGGACTCCACATATGACAAGATAATTCCAACTGTTTTGCATCCCTCTAAAGGCTATAACAGTCCCCTTTCTCCATAGCTTTAAGGAGAAGCCTCAATGAGCGAATCTGCGGAAAACCAGACGAAAGAAGATATAACCACCATCAATTCCAATGAGTTGATAAAGCGCCTGAGAAAAGAGCAGGAGGGGCTTCGTCAGGTAAACGAGGAACTGGCTGTAGCCGAGGAAGAGTTGCGCGTACAGAACGAAGAGCTTCTCCAATGGCGCGAAGAATTAGAACACCTGAAACAACGATACCTTAATCTATTCAATGAAGCGCCCGACGGATATCTCGTCACAGATACCCAGGGCAGGATCCAGGAAGCTAATGAGTCTGCAGCCCATCTTTTCGGATGTGCGACCGAAAAACTGACCGAATTCAGGATTACGGACCTGCTGCCTGTCCAGATAGAAAACTTCCTGGCTGAACTCTCCTCACAACCGAGATCTCCATCACGATGGGAAGGTTTTGTTCTGCCTATCAGCGGAAAGCCTTTCTGGTCTTCGATAACCTGCTCTGCTTCACGCAGTGGAAACGGCAGAGTCGAGGGCCTGCGCTGGCTGATTCGCGACGTCACCGATCGCAAGAGAATTAATGATGCCCTGGCAGAAAGTGAATCCCGGGCAACAACGCTGGCCGGTCAATTGCGGGAACTGGCCTCCGAACTGACGTTGGCTGAGCAGCGCGAACGGCAGCGTATCGCCCAAATATTGCACGATCATATTCAGCAAATGCTGGTGGCCGCGAAAATGCAGGCGGGTGCATTGATGCACCATCAGTCCAGCGAAGACCGTGAATCCGCTATGCGTCTTATATGCGCGTTCCTGGATCAGGCACTTGCCGAATCCCGTTCGTTGACTGCTGAATTGAGCCCTCCCGTCCTGTTTGATCTGGGGCTCGCATCCGCACTCCAATGGCTGGCCAAAAATATGTTGGAGAACAATGGATTGCAGGTTGAAGTATCGGTTGGACCCTCCTTTGAGATGAAAACGGAGAACACGGCAATATTTCTGTTCGACGCGGTTCGTGAGATTCTTTTCAATGTTGTAAAGCATGCGGGAGTTCATAACGCCCGCGTGGTCTGTCTGCAACCAAATGACAGCCTGTTTCAGATAGTGATATCCGACGAGGGCAAGGGCTTTGACCCCACCAGTCTCAAAAGGGGGGAGCCGTCCAGAGGATTAGGATTGTTCAGCATTCAGCAGCGGCTCAAACACATGGGCGGGCTGATGGAAATCGATACGGCACCGGGTGATGGCACGCGCATCACACTGATAATGCCGCGGCCGTCCTCGGCTCAGAAAGAGCTTGCGCCGGAGGTTGCCGCCCCGTCTCCGGACTCAAAAACAGAATCCTCGAATAATGCCGCGAAGATACGCGTTATCCTGGCGGATGATCACCACATAATCCGGAATGGATTGGCTCGCATCCTGCAGGAGGAAGTAGATATTGAAGTGGTGGGGGAAGCCTCCAATGGGGCCCAGGCCATAAATCTGGCCCGCTCTCTCCGGCCCGACATTATCATCATGGATGCAAACATGCCGGTCCTGACCGGAATCGAGGCCACGGCTGAAATTCTGCGCGATATGCCCAACGTAAAAATTGTCGGGCTATCCATGTATGAGGATGGAGAGCTGTCGTCCTCCATGCGGCAGGCGGGAGCTGTTGCCTACGTGACCAAGGGAGGCTCGCCGGAAGCTCTCGTTAAAGCCATACGCAGGGCGGCAGCGATCTGAACTGTTCTGCAATATCCTGCTGAATCCACGCAACCAGGCCGCTAAATTCGTTGAGGCTCGATTTCTGTAAGAGTATGATTCCGCTGTAACCCGATTCTTATTTTCAAGCGCATCTGTCATTCTTCGCCTTAATGGAGCCTCAGCATGGCAAAAACGAGAGAAAACAGCGAAAAGCCTCATGTGCAGGGCGGCATCGAACGGCAGGCTGCTGGTAGTAGCGAACCATTGCGGACGGATTTCCCAATCGTCGGAGTAGGCGCATCGGCTGGGGGGCTCGAAGCGATGTCGAGTCTTTTTGGCGCAATGCCCGAAAAGGCCGGAATCGCTTTTGTCGTTATCCAGCACCTGGATCCAACCCATCCCAGCACGCTTCACGAGCTGCTAAAGCGTTATACCAAGATGACTGTGCTGGAGGCCAGTAACGATGTGGTCGTGGAGCCGGATCACGTCTACATTATTCCTCCGACAAAGAATATTTTTTACGTAGACGGGTACCTGCAATTGCAGGAACAGGACCGGAAACCGGGCGATCCACATACGATCGATTACTTTTTCAAATCACTGGCGGAGCAGTTCCACGATAGGGCCACCTGCATCATTCTCTCCGGGACCGGCAGCGATGGAGTTGCCGGAGCAAAAGCCATCAAAGCGGAATTGGGAACGGTGATTGCGCAGGATCCGGAAACAGCCCGATATGATGGGATGCCGAAGGCGGTCATCTCCGCCGGCCTGGCCGATTTCGTGCTGCCCCCCGACAGCATTCTTCCCCGCCTGAGGCAAATTATTGCCGAGGCAAAGGAGCTGATCGGCTCGGATCGTCGCGAAACCGGACTTCTTCAGAAGGTCTTTGCCATTATCCGGGCCAGAACCAAACATGATTTCTCCGGCTATAAGCTCTCCACCATTCACCGGCGTATTGAAAGGCGCATGCACGTCAACCAGTTTGAAAACCTCGCCGACTACATTAAGTCGCTCGAGAAAAATGGAGAAGAGGTCGACGCGCTTTTTAAGGACCTTCTGATCAATGTAACCAGTTTCTTCCGCAATCCGGAAGCATTTGACGCTCTGAAGCTTTATATCAAGGAATTGCTGAATAATAAGTCTGAAGGCAGTACCGTACGGATCTGGACTACCGGATGCTCCACGGGAGAAGAAGCCTATTCGCTGGCCATCGTCGTTGAAGAGTGTCTGGAAGAACTGGGAAAATACTTCGAGCTCCAGGTCTTCGGAACCGATATCGACCCCGATGCCATCAATACAGCCCGTGCCGGCGTATATCCGCCCTCGATTGCGGACGACGTAGGGGAAGAACGCCTAAAAAAATATTTCGTAAAAAAAGACGGGCAATTTCAGGTCAAAAAGGAGCTGCGGGAAAAGCTCGTATTCGCCATTCAGGATTTTGTAGAGGATCCACCGTTTTCACGCATTGATATCATATCGGCCCGCAATATCCTTATTTATCTGGATGCCGAACTGCAGAAGAAGGTCATCCCGGTCCTGCATTACGCGCTTTCCGAGAATGGGATTTTATTTCTGGGGACAGCGGAAACGATCGGAGATTTCGGAGATCTCTTCGAAATTCTCGACCGCAAATGGAAAATCCACAGGCGGAAGGGCATCCAGCGGGAAATGGGAAGATTTATGCTTCCCGCGCGCGCAATCTGGCAGGAAACAGCGGTTACGATCCCGCCCAATCTTCCTTTGCGCCCCAGTTATGCATCCGAGCGAGCGCTGCTGCAAGCGCTGGCCCCCTCGGTTCTGGTCGACCAGCACTACCGGATCGCCTTTGTCCAGGGAGAAACCGGCAAGTACCTGGAATTATCCCAAGGTGAGATGAGCTCCAATATCCTGGATATGGCTCGTCCCACGCTCAAAAATGAACTTTCGGCGGCTTTGCGCGAGGCTACAACGCAAAAGCGGGATGCCATCAGGGAAAGCGGACGCATGTCGATCGACGGGATCCTGACGGCGGTCCGCATTGCGGTCCGGTGCGTTTCAGGTATTCCGGAGCGGGCCGGGCATATGATCGTCACATTTCAGGACATCAAGGAGCCGTTGAGGAGAAGGAAACCGACCGGCAACGAAAACGACAGTCGGATAAAAGAGCTGGAGCAAGAGCTGCAATTCACGCGCGAAAACCTGCGCAGCACCATTGAGGAACTGGAAACGGCCAACGAGGAACTGCGCTCCGCAAACGAGGAATATCAGTCAACCAATGAGGAACTGCAAAGCACCAACGAAGAACTGGAAACGTCCCGGGAGGAGCTGCAATCGCTCAATGAAGAGCTCATGACGATGAACACCGAGTGTCAGACCAAGATCGATCAGCTCTCCGTCATCAATGATGACATGAAGAATCTCCTGAACAGCACAAGCATCGCCACGGTTTTCCTCGATAACGAAATGCGGATCAAACGTTTCACCCCGGCGGCTACCGCCATATTCAACCTCATCGAGGCAGACATCGGCAGGCCGATCGACCATGTAACCTCGCTCCTGCAATATGATTCGCTGCCCGAAACGGTGAAAAAGGTCCTGGAAACCCTCATCCCGGTCCGGGAGGATGTTCGAATCCGGGGAGATTACTGGTATTCAATGCGGATTCATCCCTATCGGACAACCAACAATACCATTGCGGGATTGGTCATTTCGTTCATCGATATCAACGATTATGTCAGTGAAAAGAGGAATGCCAAATCCTAGCTATCGGGAGCGCCGCCGTCCCGGCTAAGACCGCATATTGTTTGCCAGGACCTGGAATCGCAAGGCAATCAGCCCTGGAAGGGCGGTCAGAACAGTCCGTATGCGGCATCAGCGCCATGCAAGCAGCTGTGAGCCCCGGCTTCATAGCAATGCGGCTAACTAGCGCTCCCAGTCGTAGCGCAATCCGCACCCTGAGCCCTCAATAGTCACGACTTTTTTTGGAAGCGCGCGTTGGAAGCACCGCCGGGACGGCTGATGCCGCTATTTGCCCAAGGAACTTGGAATCGCAATGCAATCAGCCCTGGAGGGGCGGTCAGAAAGTAGCCAGGGGTGAAGCGCAGCGAACCCCTGGTAAAGATACGCACGAGAAAGAGCCCTGAAAGGGCGAAAGATCGGGCCTTCTGCCGCCCCTTCAGGGCTTGTTACTGCTCTATTCCAATCCAGGGGTTCGCTGCGCTTCACCCCTGGCTACTCGCTTTCGGCCCTCCGGGCCTGGTCCTCATTCGCGTCGCGGTGCTCAGAATAATCCGTATGCGGCATCAGCGCCATGCAAGCAGCAGTGAGCCCCGGCTTCATAGCAATGCGGCTAACTAGCGCTTCCAGTCGTAGCGCAATCCGCACCCTGAGCCCTCAACAGTCACGACTTTTTTTGGAAGCGCGCGCTGGGAGCGCCGGCGGGACGGCGGCGCTCCCGATAGTCTAGCGCACTGCGTTGAGCGCATTGATACGCCCCTTGCCGGAATAGGCATCCGCGCCGGGCTTTAGAATATCGTCCGCTGTTTGCTGGATGATGGACATCAACTGTGCCGGCTTCATCTTCCCGCGTTCCCCCACTATCAGAGCCGCCACGCCTGCAACATGGGGAGCGGCCATGGAAGTACCCGCAGCAAAGTAATAGCCCTTATCGGATGCCGGGCTGAGAATCATGTCAAACGGGACATATGCCTCGTTGGCGAAGTCTCCCCCGGGAGCCGCAACATTAATTACGGACTGACCGTAATTCGTATAGGATGCCGGTCGATCGAAATCCTGCAATCCATAGGGACCCGTGGCCGCCACGGCCAAACCATTCCCAAGTTGAGCCGGAATGGACCAGAGCCGGCTGTTGAGATCCACACCCTCATTCCCCGCTGACATCACGCACAGAACGCCTGCAGAGGTGGCATAGTTGAGGGCTCGATTAAGGGCTGCAATCAGCGTTCCGGCTCCGTCTCCGCCCGCATTAATGCGATCGAAGGTGGCGCCCAGACTCATATTGGCAACGTCCGCCCCGATCCCTGCGGCGTAGATCAATCCTTTAATGAGCCAGGAAAAAGATCCGCTGCCGGTATCGCTTTTCATTACCTTAATTGCCACGATTTCCGCCTGCGGCGCAACGCCCTGAATCCCTATCCCATTGACGGGGGCGGCAATAATTCCGGCAACATGCGTACCATGGTTGAAGCCGGAGACAATAGGGTCGATACCTGGTTCGCCGGGAACGAAAGAGACGCTCAGCGTCGCGTTCAGATTGGCGGCGATATCGGGATGCTGGCTCCAGATTCCCGAATCAAGAACCGCCACGCGGGCTCGCTTTACAGTATTGCCCAGGTATCCCGCTGCCGCGGTCTGGTCAGCGCCAATCTGCCGTAGACTATATTGATAAGCCCAAAACGGCTCCGAGTTGATGCCTGCAGGCCCAGGGACCGGAAGGGCCGCCTGAACAACGCGCTCATTATTGACCCACTGCACCTGCACATCTTCCGCGACCCTTAACACACGCGCATCGGAGGCGATTTTCGCAAGAAAATCCGGATTCTCCGACGAAGCCACAACAACACCCACTTCAGGGATTCTATTGACGATGACTCCACTCGCAGCTTGAACAGCGCTATCCAGATTCGTGCTATTCCGCCCCGTGTCCTTCGCTAAAATGAGATAATTATGAGGCGCACTGAACGCAAATGACGCACTCACCAACGCCATCAGTACTGCCAGCACTATAACGAGTTTTTTCATTTCCGCCTCCTTGCGGTGCCGCTGAGATTGCGGCCGATCATTTGAAACCTAAATTGCTGTCGTTCTTCCCTGACGATACAGAATGAAAGCCGTGAGAATGAGGAGTAACTAATAGTTCAGAGAGGATTTTTGATCGGTACGCGGAGCGAGTCAAGTGTTATTGGAAATAGCAAATACCCGCCTGCCCCACACTCTATCGGGTAGTGCCCCGACCGAGTGTGGGTTTATGGCGCAAGGCTGCTTTGGGTAAATTCACTTCGGGCTATATTTCCATGGCAGGCGCCTGCATAGGCCTGTCAAATCCGTGAATTTTCAGGGCCGACTTCCTCCATCTTCCCGAGAGGTAATACAGATAGCCGACCACTGCAGTCACGGCAAATCCCGCGGCCATCGCGATCCAGATACCGGATGACTTGAGCGCAGTATGCTGGGATAAATACCACGCTACAGGAACACGGACGGCCCAGAGCGAAATCAGCGTGAAGATCATGGGGATCACTGTCTGACCGGCCCCATTCACAACTCCCATGGAAACAAAAATCAGGGCAAAAAGGAAATAGCAGGGAACAACGATCCTTAAGTACTGGACTCCGATCAGCAGGACCGGCTCGGATTGTGTGAACATGGAGAGGATAAGTTTTGGAAAGGCAAAAGCAAAAACGGCCACAACTCCCGAAATCGCAGTCCCCAGCAGAAGGGCCCACTTGAATATCTCTTTGACGCGCTCCGGCTTGCCTGCCCCGAGGTTCTGACCCGTTAAGGCAGTGGCCGCCATCCCGATCGCAATGGCCGGCATCATCGCCACCATGTCAATGCGGCTTCCAGCCCCAAACGCAGCGATCGCGGCGGGTCCAAAGAAGTTCACATACTTGGTGACAAAGGCCGACCCAACCGATATGAGGCACTGTTCCACGGTCGACGGAATTCCTATCCGGATAATCAGCCACGCAATATGCCTCTCAAATTTCAGCTTTCCAAAATTGATGGCAACCAGGTGACTTTTGCGGTTCAGGTAGGTCAACGCGATGGCCAGGCTGATTGCCTGCGAAATAACCGAGGCGAGCGCGGCTCCGTTCAGCCCCAGTTTCGGGAAGGGATAAATGCCCATAATCAGGAAGGGATCCAGAATGGCATTCAGAATGACTCCGGTTCCCATGAACAGCAGCGGCCGCACCGTATCACCGAGTCCGCGCAGAATCTGGCTGATGGTAAAGGACAAATACAGAAAAATGATGCCCGAGAGGGAAATTTTGAGATAGCTGGATGACATGGCAAAGATTTCCTGCGGCGTGTCCATCAATCTCAACATAGGATTGGACAGGGCAATCATGCCGGTGATCAGAACCACGCTTAAGGCAAGCTGGAGACAGACGGAGTTGTCGACGACCATTTTCAGTTGATCGAGTCTCTTGGCGCCATAAAACTGCGCCACCAGCACCGCCGTTGCCATGGACACTCCGGCCGCTATGCCGATCAGGATAAACATGATCGGGAAGCTGACCGCGGTTGCGCCGAGACCGTCCGCGCCTACGATGTGTCCCACCCAGACCATGTTGATAATGCTGTATCCGCTCTGGAGCATGTTCCCGAACAACATGGGGAGCGAAAAACTAATCAGGTGCTTTGGAATACTGCCGACCGTCAGATCTGTCCCGAACTTTTTATCTTCCATATCAATCGTCTAGATTCCCCAAAATCGCTGGTTTGCGTGGAACTTGGCCCCATGAGTCATCGCAGGGAACTCCTGCGAGGTGCATCCCGATATTCGCCATTCAAAAAAATAGGGAATAAATCATGAATCGCGCCAATTAGAAAGCCAAAACTTCCCGATCGGACTATTCGACCAGAGCTACCAAACTCAGAGCTCTCCCTATTCAGCCATGCGGGCGGTCCGGCTCTCGAGAGCCGGACCGCAGTAGCAGGTTTTCGCCGGGCTTTACCTTATTGCAGCTTTTGCCGCCTCGAGGTCTTTGCCGGCCTGATCCAAAATCTTTTTCGCATATTCAAAATTATGGGCTCCCCGGGAGCCATCGCGCGTCAAAAGCGTGAGATTGGTGCGCGCGCCATTGACTTTGGCTTTCAGATCGGCGGGAAATGCCTCCGGCTTCTCCTTCATGGCAGCGCTTATCGTCTTCAGATCCGCCTGCAGCAGATCCATGTTCTTCGCAAAAAGGCCCTGCCATTCCTGCAGTTTGGCACTGCGGTCTTTTTTGCTGCTGTTTTTGTGGCAGGAGGTACATGTGTCTGGTCGCTTCTCCGCCAGGTCGGGCGCATCGGGCCGGATCACCTTCATCAGATGATTGGCTTCCGTCATGTGGCACTGAACGCAGTTGAATCCCGAGTGGGCGCTGGCCGTTTCCTCGATCCCCTTGACCGCAGTTCCCTTGATCATGGCCGCTTGCGGTCCCTGGGAATGACAGGAAACACAAAGCTTATCCGGCGCCATTACAAGCTGATGGGGATTTTCGCTATCGTGCGGGTCATGGCAGACAACGCAGGTGATGGAGTTGAAGCTCCCCTTTTTGGAGATATCCACCTTGGCGCCCTTCAGTTTTGCGGCAAAACCCTCAGCGGAATGGCAGGCATAGCAATCGGCATTGGCAAAGCTGCTGTTGGCGATCTGCCCCAGGGCTTTGTTATGTCCGGAAGCTGCCCACATATTGTAATTCCGCAGATGATTCGCCGACACATCGGAATCGGGCGGAGTCTTTTTCGGATCGACCGGGGTCAGTTGAACATCTTTCATTTCCGACAGCTTCATTCCCGGCTTGTATCCGACAATCCACTTCGTGCCGTCGGCCATCAGTTTCCCGCCGGTCTTGACGTCATTGCCACCGTGACACTGGCCGCAGGTATCCGCATCCTTGCTGGAAACGATCTTGGTTTTATCTCCCTTGGATAAAGCGTGTTCGCGCCCGGGACCATGACACGCTTCGCAGCCGATCCCAGGTTCGCCCCAGGTTAATTTGGGCGTATTCATGTTAGTGGTATGGCATCCGGCGCATTGTGTGGACCAATCCAGGTTCAGCGCCGAAGGTTTATAAGCTTTCGCCACTTTGTCGTAGGTGACACTCAACATTTTGTAGTGCTCGGTCACAGGATCCTTTGCCACGAAAAAGGACCCGGCTACTATGTAGGAGGCTTTTCGGAGCTCTGCCTGGAGCTTTTCGGGCGCGCCGGAAATATCCAATGGAAGATCAGACGAATTAATGATCGGCACGACCATGTTGGCATGGTTGGACGGTTTCCATTGACCGTATTTTTCCGCGTGGCAACCCAGGCAAGCCCGGGAGCCTATATATTCGGGAATCTTCTCGCCGGCAATTGCGGCAACAGAACCTGCTCCTGCCAGCAAAACAAACATGGCAGACGATAAGAATCTACTCATACAATTACCTCCAAACTCACCAAAACTCGAAATACCATTACCGGTCTATAGCGGTGTGTACGCAGGTCGGGGCAAGCTGTTTCGGTCGTGCGGCAACTGTAGAGAGTAGAGGATTACCGGCGATAAGAGGATTCTTAGAATGCAGCCACTACCGGGAGCGCCGGTCGTTTCGCCGGAGAGGCCGGCGCTCCCAGTTTAATAGGGTTTACCAGCACGCATACTCGCGCAGTTTTTGAGAACGGGAAGGCATGCGAAGCTTCCGCAAGGCTTTTTCCTCGATCTGACGAATGCGTTCACGGGTAACCAGGAATTTGTGACCGCATTCCTCCAAAGTGTGCTCCTTGCCGATTTCATTCAATCCATAGCGCATTCTCATGATTTCCTGCTCGCGCGGAGTCAGGGTGAGAAGCGCGGATTTGGTCAATTCGCCAAGGTCATAATCCATAATGCATACCTCGGGCGAAATCGCCTTCTGGTCTTTGATGAAATCGCCCAGAACCGCGTCGTCATCCTCTCCGATGCCCTTATCGAGTGAGATGGGCTCCTGGGCAAATTCCAGAATCTCGGTCAATTTGGAGACGGAAATTCCGAGTTCGGTAGCAATATCCAGCTTGGAAGGCGGATGTTTCAGCCGCTTCTTGAGCTCACTCGTGGTCTTTGTGACGCGATTGATCGCCTCGACCATGTGGACCGGTACTCTGATGGTCCGCCCCTGGTCCGCCATCGCGCGGGTGATGCTCTGCCGGATCCACCAGGTGGCATAAGTGGAGAATTTGAAGCCCAGCCGATAATCGAACTTGTCCACGGCCCGCATGAGCCCGATGTTGCCTTCCTGCACCAAATCCAGAACTTCCATCCGCGGGTAGGAGTACTTTTTGGCAATACTGATGACCAGCCGCAGGTTGGCGTTCACGAACTGCTGTTTGACATCGGTGATCAGCGCTTGACTGCATTTGATGGAGGAAACGATCTTCCTCAACTCCTCGAGCGAGGTCAGGTGCTGGCCCTCGAGCTCGGCCAGAAGCGAAGGCGTTTGCCTGGCCGTCTTGCGTTTCGAAACAGGCTTGTCCGTCAGCTTCGCATCTTCCATCTGGCGCAGGACCTGCTCCAGGCCGGAAATCACTTCTTCGATCTGCTTCTCCGCAAATTTGATCTGTTGAAGACAGGCAAGAATCTTCTCCCGATCGGACGATTTGCCATGTCGCCGGGCCTCCCGATAGCGTGTCTCGAGCTTTTCCAGCCGTCCGATGATTTTGTGCACCAGTTGCAGACGAGCCGTGGCTGTTTCCTCAGAAGAGGCCTCGGTATTTTCCTCCTGCTTCCCCGATGCTCCGGCATTGGCAGGCTCCAGGTCTCCGGAGAGCGCCATAACCTTGGAGGAGGTTATGGGCGTTGCGGATAAAAACCGCAATACATCGAGTTTTGCGGCTTCGAGCTTTTTGGCCAGGAATATTTCCTGTTCTCGCGTCAGCAGCGGAAACCGACTCAGACTTCGGTAATAAAGATGAAGAGGATCTGAAACAGAGGGATCACGATCGGTCACAGTCCCGGATTCACCCGGGATCGGATCAAACTTGATCCCGGCAGCGCGGGCCTGCATAAACAGCGATAATTCTGGGCTATCCAGCCTCTGACCCTCTAAGTCGTTATTTTCGAATGACATTTCTCCCCCAATGTCCCTTGTTCTCAGTTCCATCATCATCATCCATACCTTCCAACTCAGCCATGAACGCCCGCATTCCGGTTTGCGAACCTAGTTTTCGCAGAGCCCCACTCTGGCCTCTGTATTGGCGCCGCTCTCCCCTTATCAAAACCTGTGATTGTGAGATGCTAGGAATGCAAACGGCAGTTCATAACGGAGCGAGGATTATACACATTTTTGTGTTTTTGGAAAGCAACAAATGCAAATCATTTATTTTATTGGTTTCCCGACCGGCCAGTTTCCTGGCCTCGACTCCTGCTACATCGACTCCTTGCCAAACCGCGACCACGAGCTTTCAACAAAAAACAAGTCTGCAGTTCCTGCATAGGATGTAACGTTCCTTATTTTGGCTATGATCGCGTCTGAAAGCTGACAGCCGGCGCCCACCAGCAAAAGCCCGTCAGCGCTGTGGAAATTCTTCGCCAAGACCATCCCTGGCTGCAGGTCTCCCGCCGAGACGGCTCGAATCGGTCCGGATATTTCTATTTCTGCAACAATCGGAATACACTCGTCCAAGACCTCGAAAACTTCAGGATCATACCAGCCGGCCCGTTTTTTCATGATATGAAGGGCTTTACTCCTGGGAATGCCCAAATTCTCGATCTGGAGAAGGTCATTCACCGCCTTTAGAATGCGGGATCCGATCGGGATTTTTTGAGCGGCAATATCATCTTGAGGCAGGCCGGTGCCGTCAAAATGCTTGTTCTGGTACTCCACAATCCTGGCAATCAGCTCCATGCGTGGAATGTTGTTGAGAAGATCTCGACCGATTTCGGGAACGCGCGCGAGCATTTTCTGCTCCATGGGATTCAGCGGCCGCCCCGACTTGGCATTTTCTATAACTGCCGAAGGAACCGTGACAAGCCCGATCTGGCATAGCATGGATGCGACATCGAGCTCCCAGGATTCCTTTAAGCCCAATTTTGCAGCTACTTTCTTCGCCCCATTTCGGACCTTCTCGGCATGTCCAAACGACTGCGGGGCTGTGATCGAAAGCAGCTCGATCAGCATCCGGACCGAACCGTTCAGCGTTTTTTCCAGCAATTCGCGCTCAGCCATGATCAATCGATGCTGCTCAACGCTTGCATTCAGCGCTTGTTCCAGCGTCTCGGGGGGACAAGGCTTGGTCAGAAAGCGGAAGATGTTGCCTTCATTCACGGCCTCAATAGCGGTCTGTACGTCGCTGTTTCCGGTCAGCATGATTCGAACGCTGTCAGGAGCGATCTCCCGGGCTTTTTGTAGAAATTGAATTCCATCCATACCCGGCATGCGCAAATCAGAAACGATGATGGTATAAGGACCGTTCGTCGTTAAGGATTGCAATGCGGCCTCGCCGCCGAGCTGCGTATCGACCTGAAACTGCTTATGGAACTGTCGCTTGAACCCTGACAGAAGATTTTCTTCATCATCAACAAACAAAACCTTATCCAAGCTCATACGGTACCGCCCTCACCATCCGCGAAAAAACACACGACTCTTCCCATCCTTTATGCTACTTATCGACCCCCGCAGAGCGCGGATGAGCGAACTCTCGGAAAAATTTCCTAATGCCACATACTATTTGTCCCCGCAACTCGATTGAGACACCAGGCGCGGAGAGCCGAAAGCGAGCAGCCGGGGCTGATATGCATCGCACTTCCAGGTTCCTTGGACAAATAATATGGCGGTCTCAGTGACTATAGGTCCGCCCCGGCAATTGGAAGCCTCACAAAGAATGTCGTCCCTTTCCCCATTTCACTCGTAAATGTCAGCTTTCCTTTATGCCGGTCGACCACCACAGAGCGCGCAATCGCCAACCCTTGGCCGGTCCCTCGTCCAACCTCTTTGGTGGTGAAAAAGGGATCAAAGATCCGCTCATAAATGGCCTCGGGAATGCCGCCACCCGTATCCGAGATCGTAATCAGCGCCATCTTCTCCTCTGATTCGGTGTGCACCCGAATTTTGCCTTTTCCCCCTGTCTCGCGTACGACATCCGCGATGGCATGTGCGGCATTGACCAGCAGATTCAGGAAGACTTGATTCACGTCGCCGATGCTGCAAATCACGGGAGGCAGGTCTCCAAAATCGGTCTCGATATCCGCGACATACTTCAGCTCATTACGGGCGACAGTAAGGGTATTGAACAAAGCCCGGTTAATGTCGGCAGCCACCATTTCCTTGGTATCCGGGTGGGCAAACTCTTTCATCGCGCGTACGATGGAGACAACTCTCTCCACACCCTCCAGCGTCTGGGCAAGTGCCTTGGGAATCTCTTCCAGCAGATAGTCGCAGTCCAGTTGGGATTCCAGTTGACGCATCTCTGCGGAAATCTCGGCCGTCGAGAGGGTACCGCCAGCCAGAAGCGCCTGGGATCTTCTGATCAGCGCCTGCAGGTCTCCAAACGAAGCCTGCATGAAACGTGTGTTGTCTCCCACGAATTGAATCGGTGTATTCATCTCATGAGCGATTCCGGAAGCCAGGCGCCCCACCGACTCCAGTTTTTGCGCCTGCCGCAACTCCATTTCCGCTACATCCCGCCCCGTGATATCTCGTGCAATCCCCTGGATTCCCACCGGCTTGCCGTCCTCATAAATCAACCGTGGATTCAGCTCCAGGGTCACCCGGCGGCCGTCTTTGGCCTTAATCTCCATTTCAAACTTGGTCGGAGGGCCGCCGGCAATCAATGGCTGGATGCTTGCTTCTATCTTCTTCCAATGCTCTGGATCGACCAGTTCACTCACATTCATCCGAATCGCTTCCTCGCGACTGAATCCGATGGTCTTCTCCGCCAGCCGATTCAATGAGGTGATATGCATGTCGAGGGTAAAGGTATAGACGAGATCCCCGGCGTTTTCAAAAAGCTCCCGGTAGCGCTCTTCGGAGACCCGCAAATTTTCCTCTGTTCGTTTTCGCTCGGAAACATCCTGCTTGATGGCCACAAAGTGACTCACCCGGTTATCCGCGTCCAGCACAGGCGTTATTGTCAGCTCTTCGGTGTACAAAGTCCCGTCCTTGCGACGGTTTGTCATCTCTCCCTTCCACACATTGCCGGAAAGTATGGTCTTCCATAAGTCCTGGTAATAGGATGCCGGGTGCGTCCCCGATTTCAGAATCCGCGGGTTCCGGCCGATCGCTTCTTGCGCTGAATAGCCCGTAAGCAGCGTGAAAGCCGGATTTACCCAGTTGATGCATCCGTGGCGGTCTGCAATGACAATAGCGTTCGCCGCAGCCTCCAGCGCAGCCGTCTGCAGCCGCGTCTGTTCCTCCTCCCGTTTCCTCTGGGTGACATCGCGAGCAATGGTTGCAGCCCCGGTGACTTTCCCGCTGCTGTCAAAAACAGGCGAAACGGTCAACGATGCATCCACAAGTTTGCCGTCCTTGCGGATCCGGACCGATTCACTTCGGTGCACCTTTTCACCACTGGCAATTTTTTCCAGAAGCGACTGGAGCTGATCCTCCTGGCCCGGCGGAATCAGGACAGATACCGATTTCCCAATCATCTCCTCCGCGCTGTACCCGTAGAGTTCCTCGGCCCCCCGATTCCAGCTTATAACTGTGCCATCCAGGGTTTTGCCAATGATCGCATCCTGCGAGGATTCCACCAGCGATGCCAAAAATGCCTGCGCCTCACCCGCGCACTCGCGCTGGATGAACTGGGCGATACTGTAGGCAACCGATGCGAAGGCTTGAAGCGCGGTATCGGTCAAGGGATGATATGCAAAGGCCGCGGCTACACCCACGATGCGATCTCCCACTTTCAGTGGATATCCGGCGAATGCAACCATTCCTTCTCGACGCGCCCAATCGATGTCACTCAACAGGGGATCCCGAAGGAGATCGTTTGTCAAATGGGGCTCACCGCTTTGGGCAATGCCCCCGATCTTATATTTGCCCACCAAAACACGGGAATGGGGCCCATCCAGGTGAGTGTAGATTCCCGCACTTGCCTGCAGTTCAAGGACCCGTTCGCTCTCATTGAGTGTCCAGATCCGCGCAAAAGCGACATCCATATCATTGACGAGAATTTCCGCGCATGTCTGCAAACCGGCACGGAGGCTGTGCGCTCCTGTGAGCGCAACGCCCACATCCGCCGAAAGCTTGGCCATCCGATGGCGTTCCGCCATTTCGGCTTCTATCAGCATGCGGCTGGTAATATCCTGATAGAGCGCCAGTATTCCTTTGACCTTGCCCTCGAGAACCAGCGGAGTCGCATAGATATGAACGTCCAGGATCGTGCCATCCTTGCGTCTGCGTTGACTAATGAACTGCAGCTTTTTCCCGTCCAGGCACTTTCGCGTAAGACTGTGTGCTTCCTCAAAAAGATCTGGGGGTATGATCAGATCGTTCAAACGGAAACCCTGGGTTTCGGCGTCCGAATAAAGGAACATCTCGCGGAACGCGAGATTGGACATCAGGATGCGTTCCTCGCTATCCAGCACCACAATTGCCAGGGGACTGGCTTCGATGAGGGTGCTGGGCCCCAGAGCAAATCCCAATAGACTTAATTGCTGCTCGGCCGTCTGTAAGTCTTTCTGTCGCAACAAAAAACCCTCTTCCATCCTTTAACTCTGCACCGAACGTCAGACGCCCGTTGCATCAGCTCCCGAAATAAAAAAAGGCGCATTCACTCCAGAGTCGGAGCGATCATGCGCCTTCAACTTGCAAACCCAATGCTTACACGCTAAGACGATACGATAGATTCCTTTATCCTTATCGGAGACAGGGGACGTTTTTTATACTTCAAAATGGGCGGGTTTATCGTGAGGGAAATTACAGCGCATTGCCGCGCGTTTTTGCCGCTGACTTCGCAAATTGGGCCGGGAGCACCGGTAGGTCGACAGCGCTCCCGGTTTAATCACTCAGGAGAGATCAGGAATAGGAGGTGCAGATAAATTTCAAATCCGTGAATTCCTCCATCCCACACACGGAATCTGACTTGCCGATCCCGCTCCCCTTGACGTTCCCGCCCCATGGGAATTCGGGAGTCATCATTCTCGGCATATTGATGAAAACGCTGTCGACGCGAAGCTCATTGGTGATTTTCAGGGCCTTGCTTCCGTCTTTTGTCCACACGCCCGCGCACAGCCCATAACTGGAGTCGTTGGCAAGTCGTATCGCTTCCTCTTCCGAGGAGAATTTGAGAATGGGCGCAGCCGGTCCGAATATCTCTTCCTGCACGATCGTCATATCGTGTCTGCAGTCCGCTACAACGGTGGGCATCAGGAAGTAGCCCTTATTGAGCGGAGCGGTTGTCGGCCTGGCACCGCCACACACAATCCGGGCTCCCTGTTCCCTGGCGGTCTGGATGAAATACTCCACTCTTTCAAGCTGCCCGAGATTGGCCATGGGTCCCATCATGGTCGAATCTTCCCAGGGCAACCCGACCTTGATCTTGTTTACTTCTTCCACGAATACCTCTACAAACTTATCGTAGACTTTTTCATGCACATAGTACCGTCCGGGAGTCGAACAGTTCTGTGCACTGTTGCCATAATGTCTGCCCGCCTGCATCCTGGCGGCCTTCTCGACTTCGGCATCTTCGCAAACAATAACCGGATTATTGCCGCCAAGCTCCATCACGCACTTCTTGACCGTCTGACTTGCGGCTTTGAGAATAACCTGCCCTGTATCGGTCGCACCCGTAAAGCGAATCATATCTATGCCCGGGTGAGTGGCAAGCGCATCTCCCACGCTTCCGCCCGGACCCGTAACCAGATTCACCACTCCCTTGGGAATATCCGCCTTCTCGAGTATTTCGGTAAATTTGACGCCAAGGATGGAATTGACGCTTGCAGGTTTGAGAATGCAGGTGTTTCCCATGACAATGGCCGGGCCAACCATGCTCAGCATCATCATCAGGGGAACATTCCATGGCGTGATTACCGCGCATACGCCGATCGGCACTCTCTGAAGATATCCAACAGTGTTCGGCATGGACCGTGGAAGGACCTGTCCCATAATGCCGCGGCTTATCGATGCTATATATTCGAGCTGATCCACGGCAGCCATTGCAAAACCTCTCGCCAGCATAACAGGCGTGCCGTGTTCATTCACTTCAAGGTCCACCAGTTCCTTTGAATGCTCCTTGACCGCCGCCGCAAATCGCAGAATGGCTTTCGCCCTGTCCGACTGCGACATCCTGGACCAGCCCGGCAGCGCTTCATTTGCAGCCTTTACCGCTTCATCAACATCTTCTTTCCCCGCGAAAGGAACGCGCCCAAGCTCTTCTCCGGTGCTGGGATTAACAGTCGCGAATGTCCTGCCTGACAAAGCGTCTACCCACTTGCCATTGATATACATTTTATAATTCTGCATCGTGCTCTCCGAATGTTTGCTTTTTATGTTCATCCCCAGCAGTTATGCCCTGACAGGGAATGTCTCCTGCCGATGCCGAACATCTTCAACTTCGCCGGCTTTTAAACACTTGTTTGAATATGGATGGCACTATAGCACATCTTTATTTCGTCATTAGCGATTATTGGAAATTCGTGTCAACCGAAGAGTCCGGCAACTCCGCCGCGATTCACCGCGACATATAGTGGTAATCAAAACTTTCCATACACCTAATAGTTTGTTTTCCTCATTTTGGTGGTAGAATCGATTCGGCGTTGGCCATAGATCAAAAATCAATTGTGGACACCCATTATTTGGGGATTGCATACGATGCCAATCGCCGCTGATTCAAACCCTTTTTTGCGCTGAGGCGCTTGGTCTCAATACCGTGGACCTGCATCGAAAAGAAATGGCAGAGGTCTCTTCCGAAGAGAGCCGACGGGCCGACAAGCGGTCTTCCCGAGGTTTGGAAGATGTTTCGCATCTATTCCTGTCGCAATCGCTCAACAAGCCCACAGAAAAAGCGGTAACTCCCGGCACTGCACCCGCATCGGCTCCGTCCGAACGGGCGCAAAACGAAGTCCCTTTTTTGCTGCACGATTCCCCAACTGTGAACCGGGAATCGCTTCTGAGCCTTTTGAACGGAACCGCCGCAGTCCTGGAAGAGGGCTTGCGTGTCATTGATTCCAATATTCCCTGCGATCCATTTGGCTCGATCGATCTGGTCGCGGTCGACAGCGAAAACCGTTTTTGTATCATCAATATCGATGTGTCCCAGAAGGACGAGTCGCTTCTCCGCGGAATCGCCTGTTTTGACTGGGTCGTTCGCAATATCCCGATTGTGCGGCGCATGTATCAGGGACGCGTCGTCAATTTTTCGGCTCAGCCCAGGCTGTTTCTTGTCGCACCCGGATTTTCCCCCTTAGCCCAATGCGTGGCTCAACGCAGCACCAGCCCCAAGGTCTGCTGCCTTTCCTATCGCACCGTGACCATGCCGGGCGGGGTGGGCATCCTGTTCAATCGCACCTGAGATAATCCGTTCATTCCACGCTGGCTTTCGCTGTCTGAAATCAAGACCGCTGGAATGAGACTCTCCTGCCGCAAGATGAGATTCCTCTAAATTTCTACCTCAAACTTGCCCCAGCCAACGCCTGTGAACACCGGGAACGGCACAATATATTGGGGGTCAGCGAAAAAAACTTCCAGATATTGTATTTTTTCCTTGACTCCGACTCGCTCCCTCCGGATATTGGCCCATTAGGAATTTTGTTTTGCATAAAGTGGAAAGCGAAAGGGAGAGCAGATGAGAATTATAGCAATTGCGAATCAAAAGGGAGGGTGCGGGAAGACCACTACGGCTATCAATCTGTCGTCTTGTCTGGCATTGAAAGGGCAAAGAGTATTGCTGATCGACCTGGACCCTCAATCCCATGCAACGATGGGGCTCAACATAGATTGCGACCCGGAAAAGAACATATACCATGTGATCGCTCCGACGCAGACGGCGTCGATCGGGCTCGATGATGTCATCGTCCCGGTTAAGGAAAACTTTGACATTGCGCCGTCCGATACGATGCTGTGCGCCGTGGAACAGGAATTGGCCTGCGTCGATGGCCGAGAAAAGAGGCTGTTGGAAGCGCTCGAGGCGATGAAGAAATCCTATGATTTTGTAATCATCGATTGCCCTCCCAGCATCGGCCACCTGTGTTTCAATGCACTTCGTGCCAGTTCAGAGGCTATTATTCCCATCGACATGAGCCTGTTTTCGCTGCGTGGAATTGCAAAGCTGACGGACATGATGGTCACGATCGAAAACGCATACGGTCATGTAATTTCGCCGCGGGCCCTCGTAACCATGTTTGATGCCCGGACACGCTATTCTCAGGAAGTGCTGGAAAGGGTCCAGGAGAAGTTTGAGGAAAAAGTATTCGATACGGTTATCCGCTACAACATCCGGCTCAGAGAAACCGTGGATCACGGATTGCCTATTGGCGATTACGACAAGCATGCCATCGGCCAGAAAGATTACGAGGCACTGTCCAAGGAAGTGCTTGCCGGAGTGGAAGACAGTTCGTTCGATGAAATCGAAGCATCTTCCGGGGCTGAGGAAGTGCTGCGGACCACAAAGGAATATCTCGATACCATGGAGCCGGTCCCCATGTCGGATGTGGATTCGGAACTGGAGACGGAAATTGCGGACAGCTTCCCCTACCCAGCCCAGTCCTCCTATTCGGCAATGATCAAGGCGATCGCCGGTGGCGCCATGCCGGAATGGTCGGATGAAAGCGACGAACCGGACAAATAGACCTACTGGGAGCGCCGCCGTCCGGCGGCATCAGCGCCCGGCAAGCAGCCACGCCCCTTGCCGGCGAGACGCCTGATGCCGCATGTGATTTGTTCTGAGCCCTGCGACGCGAGTGAAGCACCAGAGGCCCGGGGGGCCGAAAGCGAGTAGTCAGGGGTTCGCTGCGCTTCACTCCTGGCTGCTTTCTGATCGCTCCTCCGGGGCTGGCGAGACGCGGACGCTCCCGGTGTCCCGCGCGATGAGCGCGGCTCCGAGAGCACCGATGATCTGGGGATTATCCGACATTTCCAGGCGCGCACCCAGGGCACGCTCGATGGCGCTGACCACGCCGGTATTTTTGGCAACGCCGCCGCTCATCGCAAACTTGCCCTGACGCCCCACTCTTTCCAGCAAAGCCGCCGTGCGTGCGGCAATGGCGTCGCACACGCCGCGCGCAATTTCCGTCACCGGCGTTCCTTCGGCGATGAGCGACACGACTTCGCTCTCCGCAAATACGGTACACATCGAGGATATGGAGGCCGATTTCCCGGCTGCAAGGGCATGGGGCCCCAGATCGTCGATGTCGATTTCGAGCGTGCGGGCCATCATCTCCAGAAAGCGACCGGTGCCAGCTGCGCATTTATCATTCATTGCGAAAGCCCTTACCTGGCCGTCATCCTCAATGGCAATCACTTTTGTATCCTGCCCGCCGATATCAATGATTGTATGAACGCCTCTGGCCAAATGTGCCACCCCGCGGGCATGGCAGGTGATTTCCGTGACCTGCTTGTCTGCAAAATCCACGACGCCACGGCCATAGCCGGTGGCTACACATTGAGCAATCTTCCCGTCTAATCCCTGATCCGTGAAAATCAACTGACGCAGTTTTGCGACAGATTTGCGGCTGCTGGCCCCGGTCAGGATCACGGTGTCGAAAATGATTTCTCCCCGGCTGTTGATGATGACAGCCTTGGCGGAAAGCGATCCGATATCGATGCCCAGATAGAGGTGCTCATTATTCACCATCCCAGTATTCACCACCTTCTTTCCATCCATCAGCTCCACAAAACCCTGCAATCGCGTCAGCGTCTGGCCTTTTGAATAATTTCGACTATCCACGCAATCGCCATCGAGATCCAAAAAGGGAATCTTCATCGCCTTGAGCGCGTCGGCAATCGGCCGTACGCCACCGCACCCCTGGCGGCATCCCAGGTGCGAATAATGCAGTACTCCATCCAGCTGATAATCCCGCACCATCTTCTCGACAATCCGAACGCGGTTACTCACCGGGCCGAGATTGGGATTTTGCAGCATTTTGCGCGCGAGGCTCCTCATGGGCTGGCTCGCATCGAGCGGATCCCAGAATACCTGGGAGAATTCCTCCGTTACCACACGGATACCCATTGTTGTCTCGATCATTGGAATGAAATTGTCGGGGAAATAGGGATAAGCAAGCAGCCATGCGATACGGAATTTCTCTTCATCCGGATTCTCAGTCTTCCCGCACTCCACTTCCTTGAGCAAATCCCGATAGCATTCGGCGAAGGATGGA
The DNA here is from genome assembly GCA_963664705.1 of Acidobacteriota bacterium. Lineage (GTDB taxonomy): Bacteria > Acidobacteriota > UBA6911 > UBA6911 > UBA6911 > UBA6911. The sequence continues at coordinate 4,858,842 of OY761556.1, forward strand.
GTTCCCATCATGAGCACGGACTGAAATGCCAGCGAGAATGCGGTTCTGCCGTAAAGAAGGCAAGGCCTGCTGCGGCGGAGTTCCAGCAGTCGCAGCATCATATCGCGGGTCTGGTTGCTGCAGCCAAAAACTCTCTCCCAATCCCGCATCGCTGCGCGGCGGCCGGTCAGTTCAACCAGTTTGTCTTCCACCTCTTCCAGTTGGGCGGCAAGGTAATCCACCGAGGCAGGGCTGCAATCGCCGGGAGTGTCGAGCAGCCTGTAGGCAGCTCCTGTCCGCGCTGCCAGCTCCTCGAGAGCCTTGTTTTGACCATCACAGAGATGGGAGGTGGCAATGATCAGATCGAATTCGGGCAAAACTCCTGAAAGCCCGGCCCCCAGAGTAGCCCGGTGAAAGGAGCAACCATCGCGGCTGAATCCCAGGCGCTCGGCATACTCCAGGGTCCGTCTGGCATACCCCGCCGCCGCAATGGTTGCCGCAAGGTTTTCCGTATACATCGGCGAAGTACCGTAGACATGAAGCAGTTCAGCGGGAACCAAAAAGCCCGAAAGGACATTTGCGGTGCCTCGATGCCGGTAAATATCCAACAGCATGCGTGCATTCAGAAGATTAATGCGCTGTCGAGCCGGCAGCGTCGCTCCCGATCCGGGGCGGTTCTTCAGGATGTATCTCGCCAAAAGGCCGCGAATGATCAGGCGCTGAAGCAGACCCTTCGCACGATCGAGGCTCATCTTCGGTTCCCCAGCAGTTCCGCAAACGCTTCGATACGCGTCCGCATTTGACCCAAAGTGCCGTCGAGACTGTCCCGCTCAATATGAAGGAAAGGAATCCCTCGATCCTGGGCCGTCTTTGCGAGACGGGGAAGATCCGATTGCACAAGATCGCAAAATTTGAGAGATAGAAAAATGATGCCTTTGACTTCGAATTCGCCGGCAAGATCGATGAGGTTGCCGGTTCGCGTCAGCGCTCCCTTCATTCGCGCGCATGCCCTGCGACGCAGATAGCGCCGGGCAATCCCTCGCAAAGGATCCAGGGTCGTGTCGACCAGGCCGTCAAAGTGCCGTTCCCCGGTGCACAGGTCATCACCTGCAACCCGAACGCCACAACTCTCAATCAACTCGTGCATCTCCCTCCCGATCACCGCACAACCGCAAAGGAGCACACCTGGCACTTTGGATTCATCCCGCTCGGCCGGCACGCGCGATGTCAGGAAGCGCCGGGCTTCCGTGTTGAATCGACGTTTGTCTGCTTGCATGTAGCAGCGGACAATGTCCGCAAAATCAGCGCTCGCCAGCGAAGCTCCCGGTAATCTGCGCAGCTCGGCGATTCTGCACATCAACCGGCGGGATTCATTCATGGTTTCGACTGCATCTCGAATGTCGTCCGGATGGATGGCATGCCCGGATTGCTCTTCCAGAATTCCGACAAATTCACGATAGCGAGCCTCCAGATAATCTTCGGCAATGGCATCCTGCCTCCGCGGACAATCAAGCCTGTAAAGGACAGGGATACTGGAATATCTCTCCCAGGCATCCGCCAATCGCCGCATGGCATCACAGGAATTGACAAAAACCATTCCTCTCAGATTATCTATCCCGCCCGCCAGTCCTACCTCCAGAGTCGCTCGTGTATAGGGACACAGATTGGCGGGAAGGTGTGCTTCATTCCCTGCCGTATTGGCTTCAATGCGATAGGGGGTATAGCCGGCAGCCAGGATGAATTCCTCGGGCGTATACGAGCAAAGCCATCCCACCAGGAGATTCGCCGGATCGGGACGGCAATTCTCGAACTGGAAAGGCCTATTCATCCGCGAAGTCTCCATCCTGGGTCTCATGGTAACAATTCACTTATGGAAGATTTCAGATTCCGGATTTCAGATTTCAGATTTCAGATTCCAGCCCCAATCAGAAAGTAGCCGGAAAAGCGGCGCTCCCATTATCCATCAATCCATCAGCGCCTGATAAACCATGGTGATGAATTCATTATAAAAAACCCGATCATCCGGAAATTTCTGCGTCAGGAATATTGCAACGATTCCTTTTTCAGGATCGATGATGAGATGTGTAGAAGCGGCTCCGGACCAACCGAACTCCCCTTTGGAACCAAGATTGCCGCGACGAACCGGATCAACGAGCACGGAGACTCCAAGCCCATAGCCGGTCCCTGTGTTGAGGCTGGAATCCCCCATCCCCATCCACACTCCATCAGGAAGATGATTGGAACTCATCAGCCGGACAGTCCCCGGAGCCAGCAGGCGGGCACCATCAAGCTGACCGCCATTCGCCAGCATCTGTGCAAACCGCAGATAGTCCCGTGCACTGGAGGTGAGGCTCGAGCCTCCTCCGACTCCTTTATAGGAACTGGTAGCCGGCTTGTCGGAAGCAGCGAGCTTCCCATCCTTGACGCCATAGCTTGTTGTCAGACGGGAAATATCCAGCGCAGGCACGCCCAATGTGCTGTCCTTCATATCGAGCAGCTTGAAGATGCGCGAACTCACGAACGCGTCGAACTTCATTCCGGAAAGCCTTTCGACCAGCGCTGCCTGCAAATCATGCGATACGCTATACACCCAGCGCGTGCCCGGCTGATATAGCAATGGGATCTTCGCAAGTCTGGATACCATCTCCTGCAGGCTGCCCTGCGTCACCTTGGCATCCTGATACATTTTGTCGACGGGTGTTTGACCAAACCCGTAGCCAAAACCCGCGGTATGCCGAAAAATATCGCGCACCGTGGGTTTGCGCTTTGGCGGTTCGACTTTCATCTGGTCCCCGCTGCCTGAAACATAAACCTGCAAATCCTTAAACTCAGGGAAGTATTTATCCAGCGGGTCGTCAAGCTGGAACTTGCCTTCTTCAAAGAGCATGAGAAGGGCTGTGCTGGTCACAGGTTTTGTCATGGAATACATGCGGAACAGGCTGTCGGTTTTCATAGGCGTGCCCGCCTCCAGATCCGCCTTTCCGTAGGCATCGAAATGAACAATCTTGCCGTGGCGTGCGATCAGCGTAATCACGCCTGCGGTACTGCCCTGATCGACATAGCCGTGCATCCTGGCGTTGAGCCGGACAAGGCGCTCGGCTGAAAAGCTCTCCTTCTCAGGCGCCACGCTTGATATCTCTGCGGCATTTACCGTCTGAAAGGCAAGAATGCCAACTAATCCGAGCGCAACGACAAGATGGAATCCGCTTGAAACAGCTTTGAAGAAATTACTCTTCCGGTCTCGCATGACTTCCTCCAGGGGATGTGTCATTTGGATTGATAATAGAGAAATTGAATTTTCTATCATAAGCCAGCCTCTGAACCGGTAAAAACGAATAACCGCATCTGTGCTGGATAGTTTGCCGGTGCCGCATTGCTTGATCGAAGCGAAGGCTTTGGAGTATAAGATCTGGAAAATCATGCAATTCAAATCGACCGCAGTATTACGTAACCAGACGGAAGCAAGGAGGCGTTTGATGAAGCATCCCATGATGCCGGCTCACTGTTACATTTTGTTGGCAAGTTTAGTGCTCCTCTCCATTCCCGCGTCAGCCCAGCAGCCTTGCGCCGGCCTGGCGTCCGTTAGAATTCCGAACGTCACCATTACGTCCGCCAAAGACATGAGCCCGGATTGGGAAATACCGGCCACCGGGGGAATGTTCGCAACGCCTCCCGGGCAGAAGGTCCCGGTGCCGTTCTGTCGTGTTGAAGCCTATTCTGCTCCAACGAGCGACTCCCACATCGGCTTTGAAGTATGGCTCCCCAGGACACCAGGCTGGAACGGGAAGTTTCTCGCCGTAGGCAATCCAGGATTCATCGGAGGGATTGCACGCGGCGCAATGTCCGGTATCGTGCAAAAAGGATATGTCGCGGCATCGACCGATACCGGGCATACCGATGACGGCTACGATTGGGCAAAGGGGCATCCGGAAAAACTCGTGGACTGGGGATACCGTGCCGTTCATGAAACGGCCGTGGCGACGAAGCAACTGATCCAAAGTTATTACGGCAAACCGGTTCAATACTCCTATTGGAATAGCTGCCACAATGGCGGTAACCAGGGACTAAACGAGGCACAGCGATACCCTGCGGACTTCAACGGCATTGTCGCCGGAGATCCGGCTTATTACGTATCCCGTTTGCAAGCCGGCTCACTGTATATCGGATGGGTTTCGCTCAAGGACGGAGTGAAGGCGCCGGGATACATACCTCCCGGCAAGTATCCGGCACTTCACAAAGCAGCGATGGCTGCCTGCGACGCCAAAGATGGGCTTGCAGACGGCATCATTGAGGATCCGCCGCGCTGCGGCTTCGATCCCAGGAGCATCCAATGTCCGGAAGGCACGGATACCCAGTCCTGCCTCACTGCCGCCCAGGTCGAAACAGCAAGGAAGATCTACACTGGAGCCAGGTTCAACGATGGTTCAGCGCTATATAGCGGCTATGAACCGGGAAGCGAATTGGGTTGGGCGATGATGGCCGCCGGCCCCGACCCACTCAGCATTAATGCCAGTTATTTTTCGAGTATGGTTTTTGAGAATCCGAAATGGGATTTTCGCACATTCGATGTCGACCGGGATACGCGCCTGGCCGAAACCCGCACCGGCAAAGCCATCGATGCTTTCAACCCGGACCTAAAACCGTTCAGGAAAAATGGCGGGAAATTGATTATCTATCAATCATGGAATGAGACCGTGGTACCGCCGCGGACGATTACGGACTATTACCGAAGCGTGGAAAAAGCCATGGGCGGCCCGGTACAAGCACAGGATTTCGCCCGGCTCTTCATGGCTCCAGGTCACAGTGGATGCCCGGGGTTCAGTAACGCTGAGGATTTCAATACTCTGAAAGCACTCGAACAGTGGGTTGAGAATGGCGTCGCTCCCGAGAAGATTGTTCTGACCCACAGAGAACAGGCGAAATTTGGGGAACAGGGCAAGGCGCTGCGCACTCGTCCGGTTTGTGCCTACCCCAAGGTGGCCAAATATAACGGCCAGGGCGATCCGGATAGCGCTGCCAGTTTTAGCTGTATTGCGCCAGGTAAAGAGGTAGTCTTCCCACCATCTTTGCCCTAAAATCTCCATCCTGAAGCTTTGAGGAAAACCGGCACAATGACAGGGAGGTCCCGATGACTGTAATGCACAGCCTCTACCGCGAACCGAGTATCATCAGAATCGATGAGAGCACATGCGAACACTGCGGCCAGTGCGCAAGCATCTGCGCCGGGGATGTTCTGGTGATGGAGAATGGCCATGTCCGAGTCAGCAACGACAGCCCATTCGGCTGCATCGCCTGCGGCCACTGCATGATGGTTTGCCCGGTGGGGAGCATCACGGTGACAGGACGTGGGCTCAGCCCAGAGGATCTGCTGACGATGCCTCCCAAGGAATCATGCGCCACAGCCGATCAAATCTTTGCGCTAATGAAAGCTCGCCGCAGTGTTCGACGCTTTCAGCCGCGTGAAGTGGAACCGGAAATACTCAACCGCATTGTCGAAATGGCCTCCTCTGCCCCCATGGGCATTCCGCCCTGGGACGTGGGCTGCATTATCGTCCAGGGGCGCGACAAGGTTCAGGAACTTGCGACAGAGGTCGTTAAGGGCTACGAACAGATTTTAAAGATATTCAAGCCATGGCTGCTTGCGGTGATGCGTCCGTTCGTGGGCCGGATAATGTATGAACAGCTTCTCAATTTCGTTCGACCATTGGCCCGGTCCTATATCGACAGCCATCGCCAAGGTCACGACGCGTTATTCTATGACGCACCGGCAGTTTTGGTTTTCCATCATTCGCCATACGCCGAAGCCACCGACGCTGCCATTGCCTGTACCTATGCCATGCTGGCAGCCGAGTCCCTTGGTCTGGGCAATACGATGATCGGGGGAGCCCCGCCTATTATCAAACGCAATAAGAGCCTGTGTGCCCGGCTGGGCATTCCGGCCGGCAACACGCCGTCTATTTCATTGATTGTCGGCTATCCGGCCACGCACTTCAGACAATCCGTCAAACGCCGCTTTTCGCACGTCAACCGGATTGACTGACCTTGCCGGCTTGCTCGCTGGCAAGGCAATGTATGGAGCAATCACGGCTCTTTCCATGACGCTCGCGGCGGCATTCCATGCCAAAATGCTCGGATGTATCCCGTGAAAAAGTTGAAAGGACTTGTCCGCCTGGTACGCCTGGAGCTTCCCTTCTCCGCCGGAGTCTGCGTCGTCATGGGACAATTATTCGCGCTGGGTGGGTTTGCCTCCATCCGCAACACGGCTTGCGCGTTTCTGTCCATCTTTTCTATTGCAGCGTCCATACTCGTGTTGAACGATTACTTCGATGTCGAAACCGACCGGATCAATGCGCCGCACCGTCCCATCCCTTCCGGCATTGTGACGAAATCGGAAGCACTCTCGTTTTCCGTACTGCTTGTGGTTGCCGGACTGCTGCTCAGTGTTTTTCTTGGTACCAGCGCTCTTGCCTGCTCATTTGCCCTGCTGCTAATCGGTTTTCTCTATAATCGCAAATTCAAGCAAAGCGGATTGCCGGGAAATCTGATGGTCAGCGTCTCCGTCGGAATGACCTTTATCTATGGCGGCGTATCGGTGGGAGTGCCTTTCGACAAGACCGTATGGCTATTTGCGGGCATTGCCGCGTTGGTCGACCTGGGAGAAGAGATCGCGGCAGATGCGATGGATATGGCTGGAGATCGGCTTATCCAGTCGCGGTCACTGGCATTGCGATATGGAAGGGATGTTGCCCTTCGCGTCAGCGGCGGTCTCTTTGCCATTGTCATCGGGCTGACCTCTGTTCCTTTCCTTTTGGGATGGTTTCCCCTTCCCTATGCGGCGCCGATCGCGGTAATGGACGCCGTGATTGCCGGCTCAACGCTGCGTCTGCTCAGGTCCGAAAATCATGAAGGGCGAATTTATGTCCGACAGCTATACCTTGGCGCAACCGGCGGACTGCTGCTGTTTTTGCTGATGAGGCTGTTTCTGTGATCCAGTCCTCGCTGGAGCGCCATGCAGCCACGCCCAGTAGTCTGAAATCCGGAATCTGGAATCTGGAATCTGAAATCCGACTCAGATTGTTCCAAAGCACTTCGTGAGAATTAGTGGCCAACGTGGAAGGCAATCCTATAATATTCAAGCTGCGCTATGGAATCAGATCATCCCAATGACTTGGCCGGTCAGACAAATCTGCCGGCAGGACAGCATCCGCGGATAAACCCGGATGAAACACTCGACCGTTTGACCTCGAAATTCCTTATTATCCAAAAACGCCGGGGGCACCGGGCTGCTTCCGACGATACCCTGCTTGCCTGGGCCGCAGCTCGAACTCGTCCGGAAGCGTCGAGAGTTCTGGATCTGGGCAGCGGCAAGGGAACTGTCGCAATGCTTCTGCTCCACTGCTTGCCCGGTTGCCGTGTGATTGGGCTGGAGGCGCTGGAGGTTAGTCACGAACTCGCAACTCGAAATGCGCATCTGAATTCGCTGCAGGATCGTTGGGATCCGCGCCTGGGCGATCTGCGGGATCCAAGCCTCCTCGCCGGTGAATCTCTCTTCGATCTCATCACCGGTGCCCCGCCGTTCATGCCGGTCGGAAGCGGTGTCATGCCCAAAGATCCCCAGCGCGCGGCCGGTCGATTCGAATTGCGGGGGGGCGTGTGGGACTACGCAGAGGCGGCGGCCGGAAATCTGGCCAAAGGAGGAAAGGTCGTATTTCTCATGGACGGGCTTGCTTCCTCCAGATCCCGAACACTGCACGCCCTGAGCGCGGCCGGACTCTGCATCAGCGTTATTACTGCAGTACATCCTTTCCCCGGTCGGAACCCGGTTTATTGGATCTTCGAAGCCGGTATGGGAGCCCAGCTGCAAACAGAGCAGTCGCTTTGCATCCGCACCAAACAGGATGGCGCTTTCTCACCGGAGTTTGAAGCGATCCGCCGGGAAATGAACTGTATTCCCGGTTAGTGAATTCCCCACAAAAATTGAGAATCCTGGTATGGCCGCGATGGACCGGGATGGAACCGGGTTAAAGCATATTCCGCTATCCCCAGGAACTTTTCGTAGTAAAATCAGCCACTTTTGTTTTTCCAGGTAATCGCTGTTTGCGGCAGAGCTTTGTGGGATGAGAAAAGACGACATCGCGCATATCCTGAAGGAGACTATGCTTTTCCAGCGGCTGGAGCGAAGCCAGCTCCTGGCAACCGCTGCAGTCGCCAAGATCTCGAGTTTTCCGGAGAACAGCTATGTCTATCGGCAGGACGATGTTGGAGAGGGATTCTATATTGTAGCTTCCGGCGAAGTCGATCTGGTGCTGTCTCGAGACGGCGGCGAAAAGATCGTGGTCGGGCGGATTGGTCCCGGTGGTCATTTCGGCGAGACCTCGCTGATTACCGGAAAACCGCATTCCCTGGGAGCCCGGGCCAAAGGAAAGCTGGTATTGATCTGGTTTGACCGGCATGTGTTTCAAGAAGTGCTTTTGGGCGATGACTCCATCCATAGCCGGATGAATCTGGCGCTTGCCGAACGACTGAGAGTTTCCTTTCTGGACCAGGCGGATTCCGCAATACACGGCCATCGACGCGTTGCGGAAAAGGCCTCTTCATGGTCGGAGGATTTCGCCTATTTCGCCGAGGATCACGATCCGGGAACCAGCGAGAGCGGGCCGAATAGCCATCCCGTCTCGACTACCACCAAGCGCGTCCAGAATATTACAAGCATTTTCGCCAAAAACCTCCACCCGGTTTTTCTAAGCGGCGAACCAGGCACCGGCAAGAAGCTGCTCGCCAACCAGATTCACCTGCAGAGTGTCTATGCCCACGGGCCCTATATTGAGGTGGATCTAAGAGACATCGAAGAGCAGGAGATCGTGGAAAAGCTCTTTGGCAATCAGCGGGACGACCTGCCATTCACTCAAGCCCGGCAGGTGGGCACCTTTGAGCAATTCAGTGGTGGAACCGTGGCGCTGCTGAACTGCGAATCCATGGGTGAGCCGCTCCAGCAGAAACTTATCAAAGCGATCACTGAGGGCTCCTTTACACGAGTGGGCGGCAACCGGAAAACCCTGTTTCAGACTCGTGTCATTTTTATCAGCGAATCAAGCATGGAAGATGTGGAAGCGACAGGCACCATCCTGCCGAAAATGCTCGAGATTCTGCAGCGGCAGCACTACCGCGTCCCGCCGTTGCGGGAGCATCGACGCGACCTGCCGCGACTGATTGAGCATTTCCTTCGTCGTTACAGCCGGGAATATGGAAAGAACATCCACAAAATCCATCCGAATTCCATGGGGATCCTGCTGAATTACGAGTGGCCCGGGAACATGCCCGAACTGGAGAGCGTGATCCAGCGGGCAGTCATGCTGGCTCAGAAAGACGAGATTCTGACCGACCAGATCCTGCTGGGCCTGCCGAAGACTGAAGGGAAATGGGAGTTCAACGTACTGCGCATTCCCTGGGTGAGGAAGCTCCTGGAGTCGAGATATTTTCCGGTTATTCCGCGGGCTGTTATCGGCTACATCTTTCTCGCGGCAGTACTGGCATTGTTCTTCGGTCCGTCTGAACCGGAGAAGAACATCGGTATGACATTGAGCTGGGTAATCGGGTGGCCGATTTTATTCTTTTCCTTTTTCTTCCTCGGCAGGCTCTGGTGCACGGTCTGTACCCTGACGGTCCCGGGTCGAATGGTTCAATCGGTCCTGAAGCCGGATCGAAGCACCCCTAAACTAATAAAAAAATATTCCGGCTGGATCATGGCTTTGCTTTGCATCCTGGTGCTTTGGGTTGAAATTGTGTGGGATGCCCACAATCATCCACGAATCGGTGGCTGGGTGATCCTGTCGGTCACGCTGGGAGCCCTTTTCTTCCGCACGTTTTTCAAGCGCCGATCCTGGTGTCTGTATGTCTGTCCGCTGGGTGCCATCAATGCGATTTTCGCCATGCCTTCCATCCTGGAGTTGAGAGCCAATCGACATCTTTGCCTGAATCGTTGCCGGAAGCATGTCTGCTTCGGCGCGGAGAATGAGCAGTCCGGATGTCCGATGTACCGGCATCCGTTCCTGGTCGACAACAACCGGGATTGCATTCTGTGCGCCAAATGCATCAAGAACTGCAAAGATAATTCGATCCATTTGAACTTCCGTCTTGCTCCGCAGGAGCTCTGGGACCTGGAAACACCAAGGCGGCCCGACAGCTTTCTGATTGTTGCCCTGGGTGCGATCTTTTTCCCATTTGCGCTGCAGGAAAGATTCCTCCAGTTGATTGGCAGGGGACTGGCTCTTCTCCCTGCCGGCATCCATCTGCCGATATGGCTGGCCGCGACGGCTGTATTCTTCAGTCTCATCCTGCTCTTTGAAATCGGCTATGGACTGATGGTGGCCATCCAGGCGCGTTATGCGGCGGTGAACAAAGAGGTGCTGCTGCCCTTGTTGGGATATGGATTCATCCCGATGATTCTTGGCTGCTATTTAACCGTCCACTTCGATATCTTTGTGGGAGGCGCCTGGCGGCTTTGGCCCAACCTTCTCTCACTGATAGGAATTCAGTCCCTCTATCAAGGAGAGCGAATACTGAGCCTGGGAGGCACGGCGGTTCTTCAGACCATCACGGTTTTCGGCGGCATGCTGGCCTCTTTCTATGCAATATTCAGGATCATGGCGCGCCTGAAAGGGAGCCGCCAGTTTTCGTCCAGGATGCTGCTGCTGCCATACAGCTTCATGATTATTCTCGGCGGTCTGTCCCTCTTTATTATCTGACCCCGAAACCACCGATTTTCTTCAACGCAGCACGTTGCTTTCCTCCGCCTGCCGGATGAGCAGTTCGCCGTCCTCAGGCAGCAGGAACCGCTGTTTTACCAGGCCCCCGACCGCTTTCTTCACCGATTCGACATAGCCCGCATGATTTGAATATCGCTCCTCGATGGACAGGCGCGGATCCCCGGAGGCCTGACGCTCAGTCTTCGACCTGGCAAACGGAACGAAGCCGCCCGTAAATCCGCAGGCGCGTCCCCGGTAGAATCCTCCCTGAGTAACGTTCCAGCCCAAATAGGTACCCAGCGGCGCCTGATGCAGCGGGGATGCGATTCCGCTTGTTTCATTGCCGTCAGCATCCACCTTCGGCACAAGCAACGGCAGAATGCGTTGAACGATCGGCGGCTGAATTGTCAGTACTCCGGATAGATCGCGGCGGATAAATTCCGGGCCAAAATCATAATCAAGAAATGAGTTGATGAGATGATCGGGCAGGGGCCGGCCGGGAATGGCGGGAAAGCCCAGGCTCCGGGAGTCGGGCCGCACCAGCTGCCCTTTGTCCAACCGGGGATAGACGCTTTGCGGCGGCTCTGCATTTTTAGTCACCCAATCGGTCAATGCAGCGATCAAGGCCCGCATCGTTTCGCTTTGCGGATTTGGGTTCTGCGGCAAATCGCAGGAGGGCGCCACGGCAGGAACCTCAGTGCTGAATCCACCACGCCCCCCGCCGTGAGTTGTGCCCGGAAAATAATAACGGCGCACATTGGCCGGAAGCGGAATATCCCTATCGGCGGCAGTGCCGATCAGGTTGGGTGACATCCGCAAACCCCAGAACTCCGCAGAACCGAACGTTTCCATAATCTTCGGACAGGTCTTTGTTGCGCGGCAACGGTCCAGCATGCTTCCGCTTTTCTGCCCGCGCATCCTATCCGCATAGGATCCCCACCAGAGTTGCGGTTCACTGCCCGCCTCATACATGTTGGCCGCGCCGCCTGGAGTGGCAAACCGGATATTCAGCGCCAGTTGCCGGCCGGCAATGTGCGGATTGGCGCCATCCCACACAATTTGTCCCGCTTCATCCTGGTTGAAACCAAGATGAAGGAAACTTTTGATGAAATTCCCCGACTGTGAAACGCCTTGCGCGATCACATGCCGCATCTTCCCTGCAACGGGATTAGCCAGATTATTCGAATCCATCGCAGAGCGACGGAAGAAGGAAACGATGTCGCGCGTTGCCGCGAAACCGATACCCAGCACAAGCGGATCTTTTGCCGTATATCTCAGTTCGTATAGATAGGCCGGATCGAATCCGTCCTTGAGGCAAACTTTGCCGGCATCGGGTTTTCCCGGAAACGGCATTTTGCTGCAATCCGCAAAAGCCCACTCCATTGGAGCGATCGGAATAACGGCGCTTTCCTCGCCAGCCTGTTTGGTGAGTGTTGCCCTATTGGTATTCATGTCCGCGGTTTCATGCGCAACGGGCAGCGGCATTGTTCCGGTACCTGCAGGCATGTTATTGAAGCGCGCCCATGCGGGTCCGGTGATACTGGAACCGTCCGCTTTCCGGGCGACCGGAACGGTAATTGTTTCGCTGCCGGGGCGCCCGGCCAGGTCGCCCTGCCAGCCGCTGTGCAAAATCACGTATCCGCGTTTGAGAAAGAAATCATCGCCCGATTCACCTGCGGTGCCGAACGACATTGTTGAAATGCGGCTGCCGCGATTAGGTACGGCATAAAGGAGCACGCCATTGGCCTTCGTCATGTCTACCGGCTTGACCAATGTATAGGTGGCAGAATATTCGACATGCCCGCGAACATTGCGCGGCGCAAAACCGAGATCGGTAATAATAGCATTGTGAACATCTTTGGGATCCAGCTCGCCATAGGCGCGTCCGCTGAGAATCTCATACGGACCCACGCTTCCAAAGCTCTTCCCATCAAATGCAGGCGACTGCCGCTGTTCGATCTCAATCCGAATAATCCGAGCCTCAACTTTTGCGGCGCACAAAATAGCGATAATCAAAGAAAACCACATTGCGGAGGGTCGCTGAGCCAATAATGATTTGCGCGATGGATTCATTCGCTGTTTACTCCAGAAATAGAAGCGCCACTGTAGGAGAAGATTCCCGATCTGAGCCCTCAACACTATCGTAGAATGGCTGGGAGCATGTTCGAGAATTGGGATAGGATATACCTCATTCTGAGACTATTTGACGTTCTTGTTTGAAGGCAACGCACATACAAAACTGGCAGCGTCGTCCGTATTTCCGCTTCCTTTGTACTTTGCAACCTGAGGATATGGACACAACGGACGCGTTCGATCCACTTTGCCGGCCGCTGAATGGGAGGCAATAATCTGATCGGGCGCCGTATCCCTTTCCACCCACTGCTCCAGAGAGGCAAGCGCATCAAAGCTATTCGGTCCGGAACCGCCGCCGCAATGAGCCATCCCGGGCGCCATAAAGAGTCGCACGAATTCATCCGACTTCCTGACGCCTCCGTTTTTCTTTTGAACGCTTTCAAAATACTGAACCGTGTTTCTTGGAGCAATATTCTGGTCCAGCCACCCGTGGTACATAATCATTTTGCCGCCGCGCTGTGCAAAGAGAGCTAGATCCGGATTGGTTGAGTCCAGGACTGGACCAAGTTTCCGGGATGCATCCTCCATGAACGCAAAGTTCTTTGAGTCGGAGAAGGAAAAATTCCTCCAGTTCCAATTCGGGTCCTTCATCACCATAAATTTGAAATAGGAAATAGGCGTATTAAAAGGATTGTTGATGTGCCCCGGCCACTGAGTTTCACTGCTTTTCTCATAGCCATACCAGAAGTTTCTCCCGGTAGAAGGATCCTTAGCCCCTTCGTAAATTTTCCTTACTGAATCCGCTTGAGCCGCGGTCAGGCAGGTTGGACGATCCGCCCCGGAACACTGGATCCTGGCGGGATCGAAATTGCACTGCCTGGGATCCTCGATAACGCCATCCTTGATGCCATCTGACTCATCACATGCTTCGATCGCGGCATTGGTGATCAACGACAGTTTTTCGTTGGGGATGCGGCTGGCTTCATCTCTGTGGGTAACCCAGGCCGCATAAAGCTCCCCGGGCCAAAGGCGTGTTGGGAAATTTGCGGGTGCGCCGGCCACGATACCGTTGTAATCGGCTGGGTATCGTTGAGCCTCGGAGAGCGCCTGACCGCCTCCACCCGAGCAACCGGTGAAGTACGAGTAGCGCGGATCCTGATTGTAGTACGCCTTGATGACTGTCTTCGCGGCGATCGCGGTCATGTGTATGGAACGCGATGCAAAATCAATGCGCAGTTTTTCATCAAGCGCCCAGGAGTCATCCCCCATTTTGTCAACATGGCCGGTATCCGTGCTGGCCGTAGCATAGCCTCGCGCAATTGCCTGCATCATGGCATCGTAGTTGATGAAACCGGCAAGGCCACCGTTTCCGACTCCATTAAATTTTCCATTCCATTTCCGTTCACCGGATAACAGTGGCAGCCAAATCTCAAAATTGATTGAAGGTTGCACCTTACCGGATACACGGCAAAAAGCAGGCATGGCATTTCCTGTGGCTGCCGAGCCTCGACCGATATCCGGCTTCCCTCCGAAAGGAGGCTGTCCGCCGCCGAGAGCAATTCCTCTGCCTGGAGGAATAAATTCGCCTGCCGACACCGATTGGGCGGCAACGATGTTTATTTCGGGAATTTTGAGGTTTTTCAGGCCCTCACAAGAGCCCGTCGTCACCTGACCGTATGCCGAGGCAATCGAAAGAATCATGGCAATGCTCAGGAATGCAGCGGAGCCAACTCTATAAGCTTTCATTTTCTTTTCCTTATGCAAAAGATGTGCCGACCGGATCCAGGCTAACAATTCCGCATAACGAATCTTGAAACCATCTCGGCTATAACGCAGGCATTTATGCAAGGAATCTCCACTACCAGACAAGCGGCAGTATGGATTAGCCGGAAACGGGGCTGAACATCGAGGCTCCCTGCAAATTTCGGTACATGAGCCCGATTATGGGAAGTGCGTTCCTGGTGGCTTCGTTTCTCTCAGGATGTAAGCTTTCGCTGTTCGGCGATCAAGTCCGGCACGCCTGGCCACTTCCTCATAGGTACCCAAACGCTCATACAGAAGCCGGCAATAGCCGGCCAGCAGGGAATCCGCCGGCAGGGACCCGGATGAGATACCGGCCTGCAGCCTGGCGCACAGATCGGGGGCCAGGGCCTGTTGATCGGCTCTGTATTCACGCGTCAGCAACACGCGCCGAACTGCCTGTTCGAGTTCGCGCACATTCCCCGGCCACGAATAGTGTTTTCCCGGAGACTCCAGAATGGCGGTACGGATCTTCTCCACGATCTCGTGCGAAGATTCTCCAGTCAGACGGTTGACTATCAGGGTGATCAGGTCTTTGAGCTCTTCCGGTTCCTCGACAATGCGCTGCCGCAGCGGTGGAACCTCGATGACATCCGAGCAAAGTCGATAATAAAAATCCTCTCGAAACTGGCCGCCCGCCCGCAGCTTCTCCAATGGTTTGTTCGTCGCCGCGATGACCCGTCCGCGGAATCGCAGCTTCTCGTGAGAGCCGACCGGCGAGAAAATTCGCTCCTGAAGAACGTGCAGCAGTTTAATCTGGATTGGGATGCTGGCATCTCCAATCTCATCAAGAAATATCGCTCCGTAAGGGCTGCACCGGGCAAATATGCCCTGATGGGCCTCAACCGCTCCCGTGAAAGCACCCTTGCGATGTCCAAACAGCTCAGATTCAATCAGATTTTCGGGAAACTGCGAAAGATTCAACGAGGTGAAACTGCCGGTAAAACTGTCGGCGAACACTCCCTTTTTCTCATCAAAGGGAATAAACCCCGAACGGCCGATCGCGGCGGCCGCCGCCCCTTTGCCGGCTCCCGTCTCCCCAAATAGCATCGTGGAGAAATCTTCCATCCGGTTCCACAGGTGCCGCTCATAGAGACGGATGTCGTGCGTGAACACGTTGTTCCAAAGATGGCGGCGCAGCTGCTTCATAGACTCGCTGCTCCCGACCAGGCCGCGATCAATGAAGTAGAATGCGCGACGGATCTGGAACAGGATCGCGAAATATCGCCTGGCTTCATCCGGTGTAAATCCACGCCGAACAAGAAGGCGCAGGACATCCCCCGCGATCCGAACGGGAACCGAGCGCTCACCGGCCGCGACCTGATCCACAATCAGCTCATCCAGCTGCGGCATAAACCGATAATAGATGTCGAACATGAGAGCATAGCGGACCAGTTGCCTGTCCTCGCCGCCATATCGACGCATATCATCCAGCCCGCCCGCCTCCATGCGCCGGACCTCTTCGCTCACCCGGGAGACAATTCGCTTGTTCTGTTCATCAACGGGGACCGAAGCGTCGCACCCGGCAATCTGCAACTGGAGCTTGAAATAGGCATCGCTGAATGGATTGGTAGCCGCCGCTTCCGCGAGCAACCGAAGGAAATCGCGATCACGACCTGACAAGCTGTTGGCATGGGTCATGCAAATAATGTACATCAGGTTTGCCAAATTCGTACAACAAACGATGTATCCCCTCTGCGAATTCCATCGTGAATACAGGGGAGGGCGAGGTATTTGGGCAGGGACGCCCGGAGGAAAAGCAGGGTCGTTGGCCGAGGGCTGATTTCAGATTTCAGATTCCAGATTTCAGAAGCTCAAAATCGGGGGCTGATTCCAATATTGAATTTTCGACCCTGACTTTTCAACAGGATAAGGCCGGGGTGTTGTCCATCTCCTCGATGAAGCTGTTCAGAACGGCGATGATCTCCTCGGCTCTCGGCAATTCATCCTGGCTTAAACCGTGAACCTGGATGTCTCCACGAAACGATATGGCGAACTGTTGTCCTTCAGGAACGATTTCGTAAGAGTCGGATTTGGGAATTGCACGGGATATCTTCAGCAAGCGCAAACGCTGGCCGCAGCTGTTGCAGGAAATGGTCAATGCCGGGATCTCTTCATTGCATGAAGGGCAGAGCGCATTTTCGTACATGCCACGCTCCTTTTATATCAGTGTGGATCGAACGGTTGTGGGGGGGGGCCAATTTTCAAATAATCAAACGGATGGGATTGTAATCTTTCGCAGGAAAAAGCATTGTGATTTTGATCACGGTCAGAGAAATAGCTATGCGGTTGGAAGCTGTGCTCCGAGGGTTTCTTTCATTCTTTTTGGAAACGACCGCGCCGCTTCGTTTCCCGGGAAACCAATCTCCTGGACTTCAAACAGGAAAATGTACCTGAAAAATAGGCTCCGGTCAGCGTACTATATCTATGGACCGCTTGACCACAAACCCTATTTCTATATGAATCAATGAGCTGCGAACAACGTTGGAGATCCATCGATGAGATTTGAATGCAGAACAAAAATCCAGATTGCTCTTGTTATATTGTGCCTGCAGATCGGCCTGGTTCCCAGTGATGCCCCGGCAGAGATGAAGAAAAGGGAGATTGTTTATGGGTAAATATCTGGTGCGGATCCTGTTGGTAGCAGCTCTTGGCGTCATTCTCTTTGTTACGCCTATAGCCGCAGCAACTTGTGAGAGTGTTGCATCACTTGCATTGCCGGATGGAAAGATCACCTCGGCAACCCTGATCGCCGCAGGTTCGTTCACGCCTCCTGGCGGCGGGCTTATGATGGGCGGACCGGGTGGCTCCTCGGCCTTTAAATCGGCTCCCGCATTCTGCCGAGTCACTGCCACGCTTACGCCAACACC
Source organism: Acidobacteriota bacterium (assembly GCA_963664705.1). GTDB lineage: Bacteria > Acidobacteriota > UBA6911 > UBA6911 > UBA6911 > UBA6911. The sequence continues at coordinate 4,876,309 of OY761556.1, forward strand.
CGATTCAGACATCAAGATAGAGGTCTGGATGCCGGCGGATAACTGGAATAGCAAACTTGTCGGCATCGGCAACGGAGTATGGGCCGGCAGCATCAGCTATTCGGCCCTGGCAGAGCCTCTGGCAAAGGGCTACGCCACCGTCGCAACCGATACCGGCCACGTTGGCACCGGAATGGATGCAAAATGGGCCGTCGGTCACAAGGAAAAGCTGATTGATAATGGATATCGCGCCATTCATGAAATGACGGTGAAAGCCAAGGCCTTCATCAAAGCATACTACGGGCGCAAGGAACAGCGGTCGCTTTGGGTCAGCTGCTCCACTGGAGGTCGACAAGGGCTCATGGAAGCCTATCGCTACCCGGAAGACTATACCGGCATCTCTTCGATGGCTCCGGCGAATCACTGGTCAAGGCTGATGATTGGATCATTATGGTCCGGCTATGTCACATCAAAAGATGATGCTCACAGAGTTACACTGGCAAAAATCAATGCTGTGCATAAAGCCTTCGTCAATCAATGCGATGAGAAAGATGGGCTGAAGGATGGAATTATCAGTGACCCTGAACGCTGCCGTTTCGATCCCGAAATCATCCAATGTAAAGAAGGAGACGGCAGCGACTGCCTGACCGCTCCACAGGTTGAAGCCATGCGACAGGTTTACGCCGGCGCAAAGAATCCGCGCACCGGAGAACAGATTCTTGCCGGTTTTCAGCCCGGAAGTGAACAGCAATTGATGGCGCTGATTGGAGGAAAGGAGCCATTCCCGGCTGCCTACTCCTATTTCCGCGATGTTGTATTCAACAACCCCCAGTGGGATTACAAATCTTTTGACTATGACAGGGACCTCGCAGCAGCCTACAAAATCGGAAGTGAAATCCTCGACGTCCCGAGCGACGGGTTATCCAAATTTTTTAAAAATGGCGGGAAGCTCCTGCTTTCGCACGGCTGGTCGGACGGCCTGATTCCGGCAGGCGGGACTGCGGTTTTCTACAAATCGATGATTGCAAAGATGGATCCAAAGGCCGCCGATTCAGCCCGGCTATTTATGTTTCCGGGGATGGGTCACTGCGGTGGTGGCGAAGCCCCCGCGGTAGCAGATATGCTTACTGTGATCGATCAGTGGGTGGAAACGGGGAAAGCTCCGGAGCGTATCATTGCAACCAATCCGCCCAATCAAAAGCCGATGTCGCGCCCGATTTGCCCTTATCCGCAGACTTCAAAATACAAGGGCTCGGGAAGCACAGAGGATGCGGCCAATTTCGAGTGCAAATAGCCTAGGGAGAAGAACCACCACGGATTTCACAAATCACCAACTCCACTTCGTGAGATCCGGGGTGCCTCTTTTGGAGGAGACTGATGTTGACCAGCAAATATCCACACCTGCTTAAGCCGATCAAGATTGGCAAATTGACATTGAAGAACCGCATTACCAATGCGCCAACCTATAATTTTCTGGCTTCCTACGATAACCACATAACCCGCGAGGGAATCGAGTTTTCGAAACCGGTTGGCCAGGGCGGCGCTGCCACCGTTACGCTGGGCAGCGGCTTCATCAACCGGGTATTGCCGCCTGCCGCCCGCCACATTGTCGGGCTGAATGACGATTGGGTTGTCACCTATTTGTCGGAGTGGTGTGAAGCCGTCAAACGGTATGGCGCAAAGGCTTGTGTGGAACTGGTGCCCATCGCGTCCTACTTCGGCACACACGAGGTAGAGAGTTCCGTCGGAATTCCCATGGAAATCGATTGCAATCTTTTGACCCTGCAGGAGCTTCAGGATTTCATTGCGGACTACGCAAAATCAGCGCGCCATGTTCTAAAGGCTGAGGGGGACATGGTTTTGATTCACGGCGCTCACTGCCAGTTGCCTGCGCTGCTTTTTTCCAAGGTTTTCAACCGGCGAACCGATCAGTATGGCCCACAATCCTTCGAAAACCGGTGCCGTTTTGCGGTGGAAGTCCTGGATGCTATTCGTGCCGAAGTGGGCGACAAACTGGCAATCGAGTATCGCATCAGCGCAATCGATATGGTTCCCGGATCGCCGGATATTGAAGAGGTCATCGAGTTTGCAAAGCGGATCCAGGGGAAGATTGACCTGCTTCATATTTCGCGCGGCAACCTGGCCATCAACAAACAGACGCCCTTCATTTTTCCCCCGGCCTACATGGAACATGGAATCAATATTGAGCTGGCCGCTCAGTTCAAAAAGGCTTTGCAGATACCCGTCAGCGTCGTTGGAGCAGTCAGCCTGGAACAGGCGGAAGAGGCTATCGCTTCAGGCAAAGTCGATATGGTTGCGCTATGCCGTCAGCTTATAGCGGATCCGGAAACGCTCAACAAGCTGGAGCGCGGCCTGGAAGACGAGGTCCGGCCTTGTCTCCGATGCAATACCTGTATCAGCAGAAGCCATTTCGGATCGAAGCCGCCCAGATGCGCGGTGAATCCCCTGTGCGGACGCGAACTGGATTACATCCATTACCCGGCCCCAAAGCGGTCGAAAAAGGTAGTGGTCGTGGGGGGCGGACCTGCAGGTCTTGAAGCTTCAAGAATTCTCGCGGCACGGGGCCATCACGTGGTCCTGTTCGAAAAATCCGCTGAACTGGGTGGGCTTCTGTACAAGGCCGCCAAATCTCCCCTGAAATCCGACTTGAAACAGTATCTTGATTGGTCCATTCGCCTGACGAGCCGCTGCGAAAAAGTCGAGCTGAAAACCGGCATTGAAGCAACCGTGGAACGCATTGCCGAGGAGCATGCAGATGCGTTGATTCTGGCGATCGGAGGAACGCCGGTAATTCCCAAGCTTTCGTTTTCTGATAAATCAAAGGTCGTCTGGGTGGGCGATATCGATGATGACGATGTCCGGGTGGGAAAAAACGTTTTGATTGCAGGCGCCGGCCTGACCGGTTGTGAGACGGCCTTGAGATATCTTCAGTCGGGCAGGAATGTGACTCTGATCGATGCCCTGCCCCGCGAAGAGCTTGGTTCAGGCAGCTCGCCCATCAATGCCTATGCCCTTTTCAACATTCTCGCGGATTACGCTAATCTCGAACTGCGGACCCAGACAAAATTGGCGGATGTGACAAAGGAGAATGTCACGGTCATCAAGGATGGCAAAAAGGAAACTCTGGTTTTTGATACGGTTATTCTTGCGATGGGAACACAGGTCGACATGGCGCTGATCAGCCGTTTAAGAGCCACCGTTGCGGAGTGCTATGTGGTTGGAAACTGCAGCGGAAAATCAAACACTGTCTGGAATGCCACGACCAGCGCCTTCGATGCAGCCATGGTCATCTGAGCCAATCTCGGTGGAATTCGTGGCTAAAAGTCCATTCGCCACGAATTCCACCCCTTCCGCAAAAGCCTCGCTAAAACGAACTCTATTTACATCAGGTTTTGGCGCCGTGAGGATGGTTCTGTGATTACTCGAAACAAAAAGCTATCCTGCTGGACCAGAGCTATTGAATGCTCTGTATCTGCTCTGACATCCCTTGTTCGAAATTGCTCCATCCAGAGTTCATTCCATAGGGGCATCGTTGCAGAACAGCTTCAATACGACGGATTTTTCCTTTCTCTATCTTGAAAAGCTCCGCCTGCTGCCAGGTCCACGGCTCCGTTGGGCCGGCCACGACATCGCGACCGTCGGGCGTCTTGAAATAGCGTGTCTTGCCCGCGCCATGATCAAAGAAATTGAAGGTGAATACAATTCCGCGTTCGCGATCCACCGCGGCGAAGCGCCGGTCACGAATTCGGGAAACAAAGTGCATGAGACCGGACTCAAACTGCTTTTTGCACCCCCACGCGGAGGAATAGACTTTTTCCTTAACCGCATCCGGCATCTTTTCTCCCGGCTTCAGCGGAACATTGGTTGCTCTATTCCCATTTTCAATACGATCGCAGTCATCGGTGAAGGGATAATGCCCTTTGCCGTCATTCCGCTGCAATCCGGAGAAGTAATAATTGGCGGTTTTGATCATTTCCTCCCGCGAAGCCCGCTCCGCTTCAGGAATCGATTCCATATACACGGCGTGAGGCGCACCCATTTTCTCAATGCTCTCGGCGGCAGATGGCGGACGTTTGCGGGTCGGATCGAGTAGATTGCTTTCCGGTCGGATCACGAGCTGCTCCGCTTCGGCAATCACCCCCTTGGATATCTTCAGGCGAAGCGCAACCACCACGGGATTGCCTTCTCCTGGCGCGCCGGATTCCTCGCGGGCTGTACCGATAAATGCAACCTGCTGGGTCTCAATATCCGGAACATAAAATTTGTAAGTCCCTTTTCCAACCATGCTCGCCCATAGCCCCTCGTTTCCGAACTGCAATTGCACTCCATTCTCCGTAAACCGGACACTATCGGCAAAAAGGGCTTTGTCGGGTTCATGCTTGAGCATTGCATCCATATATTTGTCGACGTAGCCTTCCAGGCAGGCGCGGTCACAAGCGCTTGGAGGAACAGCTTTCTGCGCAACTGCTGTTTCGGGAGAGGCGCTATCAGAAGCAGGTTTTTGACAGGCGACAACCATGAACGAAAACGCCATAACGGCGAGGCATTTCTTCCACATAACTCCTCCTTTGTTATTTATAAGTAATGAGGTGCCCTACATCAAAAGATAAGTCAGTGATAACTTACTTTAAAGCCGTTCGAGTGCGAGTGTCAACCGGGTTGCCGCTATCAGGGCGGTGAAGCCCGTGCCACTGATGCCACCCGGCAGTGCCCCCCCCCGGCACAGAAAAACAGATTAATAACTTCCAATGAGCTTGAGCTTCATCCTAGAATATGGCTACCAGGAATTAAACAAAGAATTAAAACCAATGCTTAATTGTGCCATCTATTCTTCGAAGAATTGGACAACCGGCACAAAATCCCATAGTCGTGGGAACCACCGATTTATCCCAAGAGTATTTTTCCTTGTAAGCATTGTTGGGCTGGAGAATGCCATATGTCACAGCATCCAGAGCAGAGCAGTTTTGTAGAGCGGATCAAGGAATTGGAATCCCGCGTGGCTCAGTTGGAATATGAAGCCACGCTCCACACCCAATCGGAACTGCAGGACCAGTTAGCCAAGATTGCCGCCTCGGTCCCTGGTTTGATCTGTTCATTTGGCATGCGCGCCGATGGTTCCACCTGCATGCCTTTCGCAACCGACCGCATTGAGGACCTCTATGGCCTTAAGTCCGCGGTGGTGCGCGAGGATTTCAGTCCAATTCTGTCACGCGTACATCCGGAAGATGCCAGCGGCCTCCAATCGGGCATTGCGGAATCGGCCCGTACCATGACGCCATGGCACGATGTTTTCCGCTATCTTCACCCGACAAAGGGAGAGGTCTGGATTGAGGGGAACTCGATGCCGCGGCGGGAACAGGATGGCAGTATCCTGTGGCACGGCTTCGTCCATGATATTACCGAACGCAAGCGCGCCGAACTGGCGTTGCGTGAAAGCGAAGAACGATTCCGCGCGCTTTTCGAGCAGGCGGGCGTAGGCGTGGCGGAGGTCGAATCCGCCACAGGCCGATTCCTCCGCATCAACCAGCGCTATTGCGAAATCGTCGGCTACAGCCGGGAGGAGATGCTGCATCTGGATTTCCAGACGCTGACGCATCCAGATGACTTGAAATCGGATCTGGCTCAGATGGAGCGGCTGAAAACAGGCACGATCCACAATTACATCCTGGAGAAACGCTATTACCGGAAAGATGGCACGATCGTGTGGGTAGCGCTTACCGTTTCACCGCTGTGGTCGCCTGGTGCCGCGCCCACCAAGCATGTCGCGGTCGTGCAGGATATCACCGATCGCAAGGCCGCTGAAGCAAAGCTGCGGGAAAGCGAAGAACGTCTGAGCCTGTTTGTCGAGCATGCCCCTGCGGCTCTTGCCATGTTCGACCGCGATATGCGTTACCTTGCGGTCAGCCGTCGCTGGATCTCCGATTTCCAACTCTACGATGCGGAGATTATTGGAAAACCTCATTACGAGATTTTCCCGGAGATCGGAAACGATTTAAAGGATATTCATCGTCGGGGCCTCGCGGGCGAGGCGCTTAAAGGCAATGAAACTCGCTTCGTGCGTGCGGACGGTTCAGTTCAGTATGTGCATTGGGAGATGTATCCATGGAATGACAGCAATGGCACAATCGGCGGAATTGTCATCTTCATTGAGGATGTTACCGATCGCAAACACGCGGAGACCGCGCTGGGCGAAAGCAAGGAACGTTACCGGGCCCTGGTCGAAACAACCTTTGATTGGGTCTGGGAAGTGGATGCGGAGGGCAGATACACCTACGTCAGTCCTAAGATTCAGGATCTCCTGGGCTATGCGCCGGAAGAGGTTTTGGGGAAGACTCCTTTCGACTTAATGCCCGAAGACGAAGCCAAACGCGTGGGCGTCATCTTCGGCGAAATTGCGCATCAGCGGATCCCGTTCTCCGAGTTGGAGAACTCCAATCGCCACAAAGATGGCCGCCTGGTGATTCTTGAAACCAGCGGAATCCCCATATTGGGACAGGACGGTCAATTCAACGGCTATCGGGGCATGGATCGAGACATCACCGCACGAAGGAAAGCCGAAAGCGAGAGGGTTCGACTGGAGGATCAGTTGCTGCAGGCGCAGAAGATGGAGTCAGTGGGCCGTCTGGCAGGCGGCGTCGCGCATGACTTCAACAATATGCTCGGCGTCATTCTTGGAAATGCGGAATTGGCCCTGGCGGAGCTCGATTCAAGACAGCCCATCTGCGGCAACCTTACAGAGATTCTCGAAGCCGGCAAACGATCCGCGGAGCTTACGCGCCAGTTACTGGCATTCGCCCGAAAACAGACCATTTCCCCAAAAGTGATTCATCTAAACGAGACCATCGCGGGCATGACCAAAATGCTTAAGCGAATGATCGGCGAAAATATCGGTCTTGCATTTAAGCCCGCGGCAGATCTATGGACCGTCAGGATGGATCCCTCTCAAATCGACCAGATCCTGGCTAATTTGTGTGTCAATGCCCGCGATGCTATTGCGGATGTCGGTCAAATCGTCATCGAATCGGAAAACAGCCTCCTGGATGAGAATTTTTGCGCATCGCGCGCAGGCGCAAAACCCGGAGCCTATGTGAAGCTGATCATCGCTGATGATGGGAGCGGCATTGATAAAGAGACCCTGGACCATATCTTCGAACCTTTCTTTACGACCAAGGAAGTCGGCCGGGGAACCGGCCTCGGGCTTGCCACCGTCTACGGCATCGTTCGGCAAAATGAAGGGTTTATTGAAGTTGAAAGTAACCAGGGGTTTGGAACTCGGTTCTCGATCTACCTGCCGCGCCACCAGGCAACCGATGACCGGACACAGTTGGAAGAGGCTCCGCCCGCCAGGCTGGGCCAGGTGACTATTCTGGTGGTTGAGGATGAACCGAGCCTCCTGAAACTGATCAGTGCAGCCCTCCGGAAACACGGCTGCACTGTTATAGAAGCAAGTGCTCCAGGTGATGCAATTCTCAGGGCCAGAGAATACACGGGCAAAATCCACCTTCTCATAACCGATCTGATCATGCCTGGAATGAATGGACGCAATCTTGCCGTTGCACTGCAGTCCGTATATCCAACAATTAAGTGCCTGTTCATGTCCGGGTATACAGCGGACATCATTGATCGTCACACTGTGCTGGAAGAAGGCGTCCACTTTATGCAGAAACCTTTTTCAACGGAGAGCCTGGCAAGGAAGGTCACGGAAGTGCTGGGCAAATAAGCAAAGCCGCTACTTCAGGCGCCGGCGTCTCCCGGTGAAATCCCGTCTGCCGTCTTCTGGCTTGCTACGGGACTCCGAACTTTTGTAAAATCTCCGCAAAGATTAGCCATGCAAACTTGCTGAAGGCTTGGGGGTCGCCCATTCTCGAGGATGTTTCGGAAGGAGCAGTACGGGTGGTTTTAGAATGAGCGCGGAAGAATTTCCCAATACTTCAAGACCCGCCCGCATCCTGCTTGTAAAAAGCTGCTGCAATGATCCTGCCTACAAGGTAGTCAATCATCCTCTGGGTCTGATGAGCATCGCCTCCTACCTGAGGGAAAAATACGGTTGCCAGGCCAAGATCATCGACCTTCGGCTGGATGGCAATAGCCGCAGCGGACTGGAATCCGAGATTCGTCTTTATGCCCCTGATATTGTCGGCATCAGCGCTTTGACCTTTGAATCCAACGCCATTCCCTGGATCGCCGAAAGCGCTAAGCGCGTAAATGCAAAAACGCCTGTGCTGTTGGGAGGCCCGCATGCCACCGCGTATCCGGAGCAGGCCGCTCAAATTCCCGGTATTGACTATGTCATCGTCGGCGAGGGCGAGGTCGCGGCCGGCAGATTGATCGAACGCATTCTGAATCAGCAGGATCTCTCTGGTTTGAAAGGGATCGCCTATCAGCGCGGGAACCAGGTTATTACGACCGTCAGGGAAGATCCGATCGAAGATATCAATCTCCTACCGTCACCCGCCTATGATCTGATTCCCATTGAGCAATACGGGGAATACAGCCGAATGAGTCGTACAGGATCAGGCAAATTCATGAGCCTCTTTTCCTCGCGCGGTTGCCCTTACCAGTGCATCTATTGCCACAATATTTTTGGAAAGGCATTCCGCTTTCGCAGTGCCGAAAACCTTTTTAACGAAATCAAACACCTTTACACCACCTATCAGATCCGCGATTTCGAGATTCTGGATGACATCTTCAATCTGGACCGGGAACGGCTGATCGAGTTCTGTGACCGTATCATCTCGAGCGGCATCAAGGTTACCCTGGCCTTCCCGAATGGCGTACGCGGCGACATCCTGGACGAGGACCAGCTGTCCAAGCTTCGGCAGGCGGGAACAATATTCATGGCCTTCGCCATTGAAACCGGATCGCCGCGCATGCAGAAACTCATCAAGAAAAATATCCAGCTCGAGAAAATAAAGAAGAATATAGAGATCGCACACGCTCTCAAAATTCATCCCCATGGATTCTTCATGATCGGCTTCCCCGGCGAGACGCTGGAGGAAATGCAGATGACCGTCCGGTTCATGGTCGCTTCCAAACTTCATACCATCGCGCTATTTGTGGTTATGCCCTTTGAAGGGACCGAACTGGGAAGAATCACGAAGGAAATGGGCAAAGCCCCGGTCAGCGATTTTTCGATGAGCTATCATTCAGAGAGCTTTGTCAACCTGACCAGTGTGCCCGCCAGACAGGTGAACCGCCTGCGGCTCCACGCGCTGATGAAGTTTTATCTGAATCCATTCCGGCTGTTTGTGCTGGTGAGAGATTTCCCGAACAAGCGGGAACTAGGTAAGCTCGTGATGGTTTTTTTCCGACGCCTGCGTTGGCGGGGTTGAAAAATCGAGGGGCGGCAGGCAATCCTCCTCGGGTTTCGCGGTAGCTCATGCGCATTCTTTTTATCTGCAAAGATATCAACTTGAGCCAGCCCATGGGAATTCTCTCCCTCTCGGCAGTTTTGCGCGCGCAAGGCCACCACACTGATCTGGCGCTGGCTGAGCGCAGGGGATTCCTGGCGCGAGTGAGCGATTTCAGGCCCGACGTCCTTGCCTACTCCGTGACCACGGGGTTTCACAACTACTACCTTGATCTCAACCGCCGCCTGAAAACACATCTGGCTGGAGAGGGCCGAAATCCTCTGACGCTGATGGGCGGTCCACATGTCACGTTCTTCCCCGAAATAGTGGAGGCGGAAGGGGTAGACGCCGTTTGCCGAGGCGAGGGAGAAGATGCGATCGTGGACTTTGTCCATGCGCTGGAGCGGGGCAGCGACTACACGCAAATTGCCAATTTCTGGGTCAAGACTGGCAGCGGAATAGTCCGGAACGATGTGCGCCCGCTCATAGAGGACCTCGACCGCCTGCCATTTCCCGACCGCGATCTGTTGTTCAGTGTGGACCGCTTCACACGCGAATCTCCGGTGAAGGTCTTTTTCCCGAACCGCGGCTGTCCATACCTTTGCACATACTGTTTCAATCATAAGTACAACGCACTTTATTGCGGCAAAGGAAATATCGTCCGCTACCGATCGGTGGAAAGTGTTCTCGCCGAAATCAAGGAGGTCCGTGCCAGGTGGCCCCTAAAATACCTCTTCTTCCTTTCGGATAATTTCATCCTGAACAAAGAGTGGGTCGGCGAATTTGCGGCGCGATACCGCGCGGAAATCGGGCTGCCTTTTACCTGCAACGTGCGGGCGAACCTTGTGGATGAGAAGGTGGTTTCCGATCTGCGGAAGGCCGGGTGTGTCTCCGTTCTTTTCGGTGTCGAATCGGGAGATGAGCACCTGCGCAACGATGTCCTGAAGCGGCAGATGTCTGACGACGTCCTGCTTCGCGCCGGCCGTTTGCTGCGCGCGGCCAATATCCGACTTTACACGCAGAACATATTGGCGCTGCCGGGCGAGGACTTTCGCCAGGCCCTTTCTACCCTAAAGCTGAACCAGAGTTTGCGGCCCGCCTATGCCTGGGCTTCGATTTTTGCGCCGTATCCTTCAAGCGAGTTGACGGAATACGCCATTGACAACGGGCACTTCGAGGGCGACTCCAACAGGATCAACCCGTCTTTCCATAGCAGGTCGGTCTTGAAGTTCTCCAGTCGAAAAGAGCGGCGGATGTTCACAAACCTGCACCGGCTTTTTGGCATTTTTGTTGAATGGCCGTCTCTGGGCAGGAATGCCCGACTGTTCTGCGCCTTGCCGCTGACGCCCGTTTACTCGGTTTTATACAAATTATGGTATGGCTATACCAATCGATACCGGATCTATCCGTACCCGGCATCACCGCGGGAGTCCATGGTCGGGCTCATTCGTTTTCTCAGGAAAGACCGATCATGATTGTCGCTCATGCTGCAAGCTCTAAACCATGTTGATTCACCGAAAGCAATACGCATGAAAAAAAAGGCAAAGAACAATAGCTCAAACCAGGCGCCATCCATCAAACAAGACCGCGGGAAAAAGCAACTCCTGTGGGTTCTGGTTGCGATTGTCATCCTTGCAACCGGAATCGCCTATTCGAATTCTTTGAAGAACGGGTTTGTAAACTGGGACGACGACCTGTACGTCTATACAAATCCGGATATAACACATTTGGATGGCAGTTCCATTCGGGAATTCTTCACCGGATATTTTGTGAAAATGTATGCGCCGATCACCATGATCAGCTATGCGCTCGACTATCAGATCGGCGGACTGAATGCCACTGTCTATCACAGCACAAACCTGATCCTTCACCTGCTGAACACGACTCTTGTCTTCTGCCTTGTCTACCTGCTCACCCGGCAAATGCCCATCGCCTTTATCTCTGCCCTGTTTTTCGGTATCCATCCGCTGCACGTTGAATCTGTAGCCTGGATTTCCGAACGAAAGGATTTGCTCTATTCGTTCTTTTACTTATCCGGATTGATTACCTATCTTCAAATTCGTCGGAACAACGAAAGCCGCAAGTATTACTTTTTCACGATCCTGCTGTTCTGTTTAGCGCTCCTGTCCAAATCCGCCGCGGTTACGTTCCCGCTGGCGCTTCTCCTGATCGATTTTTATCGAGGACAAAAGCTGACGCTCAAGGACAATCTCGACAAGATTCCCTTTTTTGTGCTGGCCTTGGGGTTTGGCATCCTTTCCCTTCTATCGCAGCAGGTTATAGGTGAAAACCGGGATTACGTGGCAGGGTATACTGTTTTTGACCGGTTTTTCCTCGGGGCATATTCCTTCACGTTTTATCTGATCAAGTCGGTTATTCCAACCGGCCTCTCTGCCCTGCACCCAATGCCCATGAAGCCTTCCGGCCTTCTGCCTCTGCGCTATTACTTTTCGGTTCTTTCATTCATCGGGTTTGTCTGGCTGCTGTTCCGGGTTTTCAGATCAAAAATAGATGAGGCATTCAAAAAAGACATCATCTTCGGTCTCCTGTTTTTTCTTCTCACCCTCTTTCTGATACTTTTCATCCCGGTGGGAGAGGCGGTGGTTGCGGAGAGGTATACCTATCTTCCATATATCGGGATTTTCATGATCCTGGGAAGACTCTATTTGTATCTTCAGGAGCAGACCTTCCGCTCGCTTCCCAGGCTGAGGCAATGCTGCACCGCATGTGTCGTCATGGCGGCCCTTCTGTTCACCGGGATCGCTTACGGCAGAAACGGAGTCTGGAAGGATACGCTCAGCCTGTTTTCGGATGTGATCGCAAAGGATCCGGATGCCGGGCTGGCGTATAACAACAGGGGCAACATCCGGATAGAACAGAAGGATTTCAAAGGTGCCATGGAGGATTTCAACAAAGCGATAGAGCTAAAATATGAGGATGCCTATAACAACAGGGGCATTCTCAAGAACCGGCTCGGGGAATACAGGAGCGCTCTTGAAGATTTCAACCGGGCAGTTCTGCATGTCAAACTGGACAAAGCCAAGGTTCACTACAATAGGGGCATTGCCAGGTTGAATTTGAGCGATTACAAGGGTGCAGAAGAGGATTTTGGAATAGCGATCAAGCTGAGCCCGAAATATGGCAGCGCTTACAGCAACCGCGGTCTGGTGAGATATGAGAAATTATCAGACCTTGCGGGGGCTATCAGGGATTTCGATACTGCCATCAGTCTCGATCCGACCGATCCCTATTCCTATTATAATCGAGGCAATGTACAACTGCGTTCAGGCAGATTTGAGGATGCGTTATCCGATTATGATCGAACGGTACAGATCGCCCCAGGATTCACTGCTGCATATTTCAATAAGGGAGTTGTCTTATTGAAGCTGAAAAACAGAGAAGGGGCCTGTCTGAGCTGGAGCAAGGCACTGGACCTGGGGGCAAAGACGGCGGCCGAACTGATGCAGGCGTATTGTCAATAACATGAACTCATCGACTGAAATGGATCTTGAATCGATATACACGAGGCGTTTCGAGCCGAATGCGGAATATCGCCGCGCGGTGTGGCGTGTTCTTGTGTCCAGCTATTTTTCCCGTTTCATCCCTGCCGACTCCACCGTGCTCGACCTCGGCTGCGGGTATGGCGAGTTCATTCAGGCTGTGCGCGCAAAAACGCGCATGGCTATGGACATGAACCCGGGAGTGCGGGACAAATTGGAAGTCGATGTGCATTTGTTCCTCCAGGATAGCGCCGAACCGTGGCTTGGAATCCAGGACGACTCCATTGACGTTATTTTCACGAGCAACTTTCTTGAGCATTTGCCGAACAAGGCTTGCGTGAGCAGAACCCTGCGGGAAGCCCATCGCTGCATCAAGCCTGGGGGGCGATTCATTGCAATGGGGCCCAATGCAAAATATCTTGGCGGGCTCTATTGGGATTTCTGGGATCACGAAATACCCATGACGGAGAATTCCCTCGCGGAAGTTCTGGGCTCCAACGGTCTTGTCACGGAGGTTTGTGAAGGCCGGTTCCTGCCGTTTACGATGTCTTCCGGGCGGCGGTATCCTCTCGCTATGATAAAGCTATATCTCGCCTTTCCTTTTCTGTGGCGCCTGTTTGGCCGCCAGTTTTTGATTGTGGCCCGCAAGCAGTCCCTCCACGAACCGAAGGGGACGCGGAAATGATGAAAGCGCGTCCAAAAGATCGAGCGAATTCCGCTCCCGCGGCGGTTCATCCGCCAAAGCCGTCCATTTCGCGCGAGATCCTCGCAATCGCTGTTTGTGTGCTGCTCCTGTGCGGGATCTACTTGGGCAAGGCCTACAACATGGACGACCCGCTCGTTATCTGGACCGCAAAGCAGATCGCAGCGCACCCGGGAAATTTCTACGGGTTTAATGTGAACTGGTGGGGATACGCCACACCGATGTGGCAAACAGACCTGAATCCGCCGGGAGCCGCGTATTACACCGCAGTTTTTGGGGCTCTCTTCAACTGGCGCGAAGCTGCAGTTCACGGCGGAGTCGCCCTGATCGCCGTCGCACTCATTCTCGGGATCTATTATCTCGCGCGACAAATGGGGGGAAACGCGCTGACGGCGGCGGTCATTGCCCTCGCTTCTCCCGCAATCTTTGTGTCGATGGGCACGGTGATGACGGATCTGCCGATGACGGCATTGTGGGTATGGGCGGTTTTCTTGTGGTTGCGCGGATTGGATAAGCCGCACCCGTACCTCAACGCGCTATCGGGACTGCTGATCGGACTGGCTGCCCTGGCCAAGTATTTCGCGCTCAGCCTGGCACCGCTGCTGTTGGTATACACACTTTTGCGCGACAAAAGCCGGCGAACCCGGCTGCTCTGGCTACTGGTGCCGATCGTGATCCTGGGTCTCTTTGATCTCTATACCGAACGGCTTTACGGAGTGGGACAAATCCGCGGAATATTCGGAATTATTCAGGACTATCACGAAGTCCACACAACCCCTGTAGGAAGAAAACTCCTGACAATGCTGATTTTCCTGGGCGCGGGCACTGCCCCGTTGCTGTTCCTTGCACCCTGGCTCTGGCATCCAAAAGAGCGGACCAAACTCTGGATCGCTGCCCTCGTAACCGCACTGGCCACGGTAGTGCTCCAGCAGAGCGGATGGCGCGTAGCCGAACCGGATGTACCGCTTCGATGGTGGTTCTGGATTCAATACGGCCTCTGGTTGCTAGCCGGGCTTCACGTCATCACTCTTATGGTTGCGGAACTCTGGACCCGACGCGACCCCGATTCCCTGCTCCTGGGTTTGTGGTTTGCGGGGACTCTCATCTATTGCCTGTTCGTCTACCAGTTCGTCAACATCCGTGTGCTCCTGCCGGCCCTGCCGGCCATTTTTCTGATATGTGTCCGTCGACTGCAGCAGGTCAACGCCGATAAAGAGACCGGCCGAACGGCGCTGCAGAAACCTGTGGGGGGAGTTGCCGCTGCGGGTATTGTCCTTAGTCTTTGTGTAGCGAACGCGGACATCAGCCTGGCAAATTCCGCGCGAGCGGCGGCAGAAAAGATTGCGCCGGAAAAAAGAAGCGGAAGCACATGGTTTTCGGGACACTGGGGATTTCAATATTATATGGAAGCACGCCACGCGAAGCCCATTGACGTAAATCACCAGGAATTCCGTTTGAAGGATACGGTTGTGACACCGGAGAACGGAACAAACCGGTTCCTGACGCGGGTACGTATCGAGACAATAGATCAGAGTTTTGAATTGCCCGTTTGCAGCTGGGTTACGACCATGCGTGCCGAATGCGGGGCGGGATTCCACTCGGATCTGTGGGGACCCTTGCCATTCGTGTTTGGGCCGGTCCCGGCCGAGCGTTACCGGGTTACGGTATTGGGCCGTTAATATGCAGCATGAACCGGGACGGCGGAGTTCCCAGTTTTCAGACAGGTGGTTCTATGCGTGTTTTGATCACCGGCGGTGCGGGATTTGTCGGCTCCAGGATAGCTCTTGCGTTGGCAGCATCCGAGGGCGTCCGTGTCACTGCTCTCGATAACCTCAAACGACGGGGTTCCGAACTCAATATCCCAATCCTGCGCGAAGCAGGGATCGATTTTGTTCACGGCGATATCCGCATACAGGCGGACCTGGAGTCCGCAGGGGGCAATTTTGATTTGATGATTGAAGCCTCCGCCGAGCCCAGCGTTGCTGCGGGGCAAGACGGTTCGCCTGCCTATGTCATTGCTACAAACCTGGCGGGCACCGCCAATTGCCTCGAATTTGCCCGGAAGAAGGTGGGGCGATTTCTCTTTATATCCACCTCGCGCGTCTATTCCATCGCGTCGCTGCGCGCAATCAAGCTGGAAGAACAATCGAGCCGTTTCGAAATTGTCCCGAATCAAATTCAGTCGGGAGTATCTCCAGAGGGCGTCCGGGAAGATTTCCCGACAAACAGCGCCCGTTCCTTCTATGGAGCCACCAAGCTGGCCTCCGAAATGCTGATTCAGGAATATCATGAGAGCTACGGGCTGGAAGCCCTCATCAATCGCTGCGGAGTAATTGCCGGGCCCGGGCAGTTTGGCAAGCCGGACCAGGGCGTTTTCACCTTGTGGGTAGCCGCACACTGCTTCGGCGCTCCATTGCAATACACCGGATTTGGAGGCACGGGAAAACAGGTGCGCGATCTATTGCATCCGGCCGACTTTGTCTCCCTGGTACAAAGCCAATTCACGGATGGTCGCCGTTGGGATTGCGGAATCTTCAATGTCGGCGGGGGAAGAGCGGGTTCGACCTCGCTGCGGGAACTGACTGAAGTCTGCCGTACTGTCACGGGCAGAGAGATCTCCATAAAGGAAGTATCGGCAACAGCGCCGTACGATGTACCGGTTTATTGGACGGACAACAGCCGCGTATCCGCAGCATACGATTGGAAGCCTCGCAGGAGTATCGAAAACATCGTCTCAGAGATTGCTCTCTGGATTCGAGCCAACGAAAAGGCGCTGAAGCCGCTGTTCTGTCTGCCCTGTTGAGAATTATTGTCGAACTCGAGATTGGAGCTTTATGTCTACAGCCATTGTTACGGGATCCGCGGGATTAGTTGGAAGTGAGGCGGTCCGGTTTCTTCACGACCAGGGAATGGATGTGATCGGGATCGACAATAATCTGCGCGAATACTTTTTTGGACCTGACGGGTCCACGCGTTGGCAGCAGGAGCAGTTGACCGGATGCCTGAACCGCTATCGGCACTTCGATCTGGATATCCGCGATCAGGAATCGATGTTCCGGCTGATCCGGGAGCACCAGCCTTCACTGCTGATCCATTGTGCCGCACAGCCCAGTCACGATTGGTCCGCCAGGGAACCGATCACGGACTTTTCGGTCAATGCCTGTGGAACCGTGGTGCTGCTGGAAGCCCTGCGGCGCTTCGCACCGGAAGCCGTGTTTATCTTCGTATCAACAAACAAAGTGTACGGGGATACGCCCAATCATCTGCCGCTGGTCGAGCAGAATACGAGATGGGAGCTGGATTCAAGCCATCCCTATGCCGCCCGCGGTATCGATGAATCCATGGGAATCGATCAGACAAAGCATAGCCTGATGGGGGCAAGCAAAGTAGGCGCGGATGTGATGACGCAGGAATATGGCCGATATTTCGGGTTGAAGACAGGAGTTTTTCGGGGAGGTTGCCTGACCGGTCCCGCTCATTCCGGAGTCGAGCTCCATGGGTTCCTGGCCTACCTGGTAAAATGCGCGGTACTTGAGCGGCCGTATGTTGTCTATGGATACAAAGGCAAGCAGGTGCGCGATAACATTCATTCGGCCGATCTGGTCTCAGCCTTCTGGCAATTCTACTGCCGGCCCCGCCCCGGAGAGGTTTACAATATCGGCGGATCAAGACACAGTAACTGCTCTATTATTGAAGCTATCAACAGAATCGAAGCCTTGTCCGGGTGCCGCGTCGAATATTCCGTGGTGGATCAGGCGCGTTCGGGCGATCATATCTGGTGGATATCGGATGTAAGCAAGTTTATGCGCGACTATCCCTCCTGGAAATATGCCTACAACCTGGATGACATCCTGCAGGAAATCATTGCGGCGGTGAAGGCACGAACCGGGAGTCGAAGCCTGTGAAACTCTCGGTATTGATACCCGCGCATAATGAATCCTCATGCATCGCCTCGACAGTCCAGTCGCTCTTTGCCGAGCTGGACCGCCAGGCGATTGATCACGAAATACTTGTCATCAACGATCACTCGACCGATCAGACCGAGGCGGTGCTTCAGAGTCTGATCCCTTCAATCCCCACCCTGCGCTACCTGAACAACTCGCGGGGAAAGGGGCTTGGGCTGGCCGTTCGCCTTGGACTGGAGACTTTTGCGGGAGACGCGGTCGCACTATTCATGGCCGATGGGTCAGACGATCCCGTCGATCTGGTCCGCTTCTTCAGGAAAATGCAATCCGATGACACGGACTGCGTATTCGGAACCAGGTTTTCCAGGGAGTCCAGAGTCGTCGGATACCCGCTGGTGAAACTTGTTTTGAATCGGTGCGGAAACAACCTCATACGACTTTTGTTCGGCCTGCGTTACAACGACATCACAAACGCATTCAAGCTGTATCGGAACTATGTGATCCAGGGCTTGCAGCCGATCATTAGCCATCACTACAACCTGACGGTTGAATTACCCCTGAAGGCTATTGTTCGCGGATACAGCTACTCGGTCGTCCCCAACTGCTGGACAGAACGGCGGCACGGGCTTTCCAAGCTGAGAATAAAGGAAATGGGATCGCGGTATATGTTCATCATACTCTACTGCTTTATCGAAAAATGGCTTTCAAAGGGGGATTATTACCGCAAGAACTGATGGTGTTGCAGCCGCTTTGGTGCAATTCGTGAAAATTCGGGAAATTCGTGGCAAAAAGAAGCTGCACATCCGCCACGAATGCCCACGAATTACACTAAACCCCACATCCTGCCGGGATTATTACCGCTAGAATTGATGATGTTGCAGCTGCTTTGGTGCAATTCGTGAAAATTCGGGAAATTCGTGGCAAAAAGAAGCTGCATATCTGCCACGAATGTCCACGAATTACACTAAACCCCACATCCTGCCAGGATTATTACCGCAAGAACTGATGGTGTTGCAGCTGCTTTGGTGCAATTCGTGAAAATTCGGGAAATTCGTGGCAAAAAGAAGCTGCATATCTGCCACGAATGTCCACGAAATAAACTAAACTCCGCATCCTGCCAGGAAAAATGGCTTTCAAAAGGGGAGATTATTACCGCGGGAACTGATGGTGGAGAGGGCCACAAATTTCACAGAGGTTACAGCCTGTTCTGTAAAATTTGTGGCCCGTTTTGTTCTAGAAAGTTAACCGCAATTTTGCGGAGAAGACTCGGTGTCCGCCTTTATACCCGATAAAGCCGAATGGATCGGTACTATTCAGGTTGAAATTTGGATTCGAGAGTTCATAGTCACGCGCATTGTAGGTAGCAGGAACTCCACCTGATGGCGTGGGGTGGTTGAATATGTTGGTAACATCGACACGGAAATTGAGGCTCTTGCCTTCCATGAATTCGATGTTTTTGCTCATTGCCATATCCAGGCTCCAGCGCCCGGGACCGGTAAGCTGATTCGGCAGGTAATTGCCTCTCACACCCGGCTTGGGATGCTGGAAGATAATCGCGCTTGTGTCGCTGGCGAGAGCGAGCGCCCTGAGACCAGCCGCGCAGGTAGCCTGAAGGCTCGTGGCAACTCTGGCACACTGCGGATCATCAACGGACGTGTACTTGCTGCCATAAAAACGGCCGCGATTGTTTGGATCCCACGTGAATTCCCCAGCTTTTGGATCCCACAGATCTGCTCTGACGAGATCCGGCATGGTGCGAGCATACATCGATTCCACGGTGGTGACTGAAGAAGGCAATCCACTGGTAATGCTGTTCACCCAGCTGAGTTGCCATCCTTCGGCAATCTTCTTGGCTATACCGGAACTGTTGCGGAACAGGTATCCGGCTTTCCCCAAAGGCAGATTGTAAGTGCCGTAGGTCTGGAGCATGTGCGAACGGTGATTGGAAAGGATTCCATAATCCGCCGCCCGGTCCAGAGGATCAGTGGCAGCGCCGCTAACCCCAAGGTTTCTGCTCCAGGTGTATGTCGCCTGGAAGTTCAATCCATGCTTCGGCCGCATCATGACCTGCGCCTGCAGGGAGTGGTAGTTGGAATAGTTGATATTTCCCCACACATTCGCCGCGGCAAACTGCGGGTTCGTGTAGATGAAATTCTCGGCGAAGCCACTGCTGCGGAGAAGTTGTCCATATACTCCCCGTCCAGCGGCAACAGTCCCATTGGTGGTAGCCAGGAAAGAAGCGATCGGGTTGTAGTTCCCGATCGCAAGGTTCCTTGAAGTGGAGCCGGAACGACGCACCTGATCGGCACCGGAGGTCACGCCTTTGACAAGCGTGCCGGACGGGATCATCTGGTTCAACAAAGTAGATTCCCCGCCTGCTCGCGCAAGATCCAGAGCATCCCTCAGGCCATTGTTGATCCAGTTGGGTGTGTTGATGTTTACCGTCGCTGCCTGTTTCCGGCTGAGTGTTCCGATATAGCGGACATCGACCGTCAGGCTGGATCCGACCTGGCGTGTTACGGCCATCGTCAAGCTCTGAACATACGGAGTTCTTATGTTCGGATCAAATACCGCCACGCTCTGCTGGCGGTCTGTGACGGGCCTAACTTGCAGAGGTTGAACCGCGGGATCGAAGAATCTGGAAGTCGGGACGAGATCTTTCAGCATGCTGATATCCAGATACTTCAAGCTGCCGGTGTCGCCGCTGAAGGTGTGGGTATACAAGAGCCCGGGCTGGCTGCCCGCAACGTTCATAAATCCTGCGTTGGGGTCCATTCTCGAGATCGTGGTGTAGCTTAACTGATATCCGCCACGCAGCGTGGTCTTGCCCTTCCCAAACCAGGGAAGCTGCCAGGAGAAGCCGACCGCGGGACCAAAATTGTTCAGATCTTTGTTGAACAGGCTCTGGTCGGGATGCGACGAATCGGGTCCAATAAAGATCTGCTTGGTGAGGTTGCTGGCATTGAAGGCGGGGACTCCGCGGAGCCAACTGTCAAAGCCTCCGGCAGATCCTCCAAAAATGCTATTGGCGCCTCCCTCAAGCCCTACCGTCATGCCGCCCAGCATAAAAGGCACGCCATAGTACTCATAGCGAACGCCAAGGTTGAGTGTCAGGTTGGAGTTCACCTTCCAGTCATCTTTGAAGAAGGCGCTGACCTCGCGCTGGTTCATCCTGAGGTAACGCACTTGCCCTTCCGGTTTCGATGGATCGCTCCAGGTACCGGAGGTAGCGCTATTGACGAAGTAGAACTGCCGGATCGCTGCAAGCGAACCCGTCATATAGTTCATCAGATCGTAGATCTGCGAGTAGTTGCCGGTGGCTCCGTTGCCGAGATCCTGCCCTACGAGTCCAGGGAAAAAGGCACTGCCGGCAGTCAGACCTTGGGGCTGAGAATACTCGGTGTTTCCCCCAAAGACCGTTGGATGCCAGTTCATGGAAATATCACCGAATTGCGCCCATCCATTCATGTCGGAATTCGCCTTCGTCAAGCGCAGGTCGCCTCCGACTTTGAAGGAATGAGAGCCTTTCGTCCAGGTCAGCGTATCCGAGAAGGTCCAGCGATAATCCTGGCTTCCCCATGTGGCTTCAACCGGATTTCGGCCGCCAATCGGATGGCTTCCATTGTTGGCGGATTCGGGCTGGAATCTGAAGAGCGAGGTACCTCCAGCGGGTGGGTAGCCGCCACCGGGTGCTATAAACAAAGGTAGTCCCGACCAGGTAGGGAAATCTTTTGTGGGCAGGAGCTTCTGGAGAACGTCTGAGAGTTGCTTACCCGTCGCCGGATTGTCGAGAGGAGATCCGTTGTGGCTGGTATTATACGCCAACCCGAAACGAACCTCGTTCAGGAGCGTCGGTCGCAAAGAGGACGTGAGCGAGCTCGTGAAGGTCTGCGGCTTTCTTGAAATGAAGCCACCGTAGCTGTTCTGAGGCCACAAAGCCTCTCCGGCATCGTTAAAGGCGCTCTCATAGGAATACGTTCCGCTGAGCCTGTGCGTCTGGCTGAAGTTGTGATCGATTCTGACCGTAATCGACTTTCTGTGGCTATCCTGGCCCGATCCGTAAACCGTGTCCGCGCCTTTTGTCGTTCGCGTCCATCGCAGCGCCGCAACATTCAAGCCATCGCCGACGAAGTAATAGTTGGGCAACGGCATGAGGGCTGAGAACCGGTCCACATACCCGGATGTATCGTATGCTTTCCGATTGGGATCCCAGTTTGTGCCGGCAGTGATTCCGGTACTGGTCGGACTGAACTGATACTCCGAACAGTTGACCGGGTCCCTGGCAATCTGGGCTTGGGCCGCGGGCGTAAGCTGACCAAGCACGCTCGCCCACTGAAGCGTTCCCGTGTACGCGGATCCATCCCGATTGTCAGTCGGGATGAGCGGAGTACCATCCGCATTGACGACGGACCGCGTCTGCGCCCCGGCATTGCGGCTTATGGTTGCATTGGCATTGCCGTTAATCCATCCGGGGAACCAGCGGTAAATGCCCTTCCTCGCGCAAGGCGTTAGGGCTTTCGGCATTACCACTTTTCTTTCTCTGACGATGTTGTGGTCCCATGACCCGAAAAAGAACGTCTTGTTCTTGATGATCGGGCCGCCACCACTGATCGTGTAGTTGTTTACATTCTTCCAGTCCTGATTCACGCCGGTGCGGTTATTATTCCACTCGTTCGCATCCAGAGCCGTATTCAAGATGCTCCAGACACCGGAACCGTGGTATTCGTTCCCACCCGACCGTGTCAACACTTGAACCTGTCCCGCACCGCGCCCCATTTCGGCATCGACCGGGGTCAGTACCATTTTAAATTCAGCAACCATTTCCGGATTGAGGCGGCCCGGGGAAACAATCCCGGAACCGAAACGCGCATCATTCACGGAAATGCCATCACGCGTGATGTTGATGTCGTTCCCCAGAACTCCAGCAAAAGTCTGGTTGGAATTGCCGAATATTGTATTCTCCGGCTTTACGACGCCGCCCATGACGTTAACAAGCTGCATCATGTCGTTGCCCAGAAGCGGCAGCTCTTTGGCGACTTTTTCGCTCATTACCGTGCCGGTACTGGAGCTCGATTCGAGCAACAGATCCTGGGCACTGGTGGAAATCTCAATCTGTGTGGATGTCCCTGCTATAGCCAGCTCGAAGTTCAATCGAACCTGAGCCCGCGTTGCCATCTGGACGTCCGTCTTGGTATTGGTTTGAAACCCGCGCATTTCCACGCTGACCGTGTAAGTGCCGGGAGGTAAAGAGGCAAAATTGTAGACGCCTGCGCTATTTGACAGTACCGTTACTTTAACGCCAGTTTCCTTATTTGTCGCAATAACGTTAGCACCCGGCAATACCGCCTGGGATGCATCCGTTACCGTTCCGCTCAAGCTAGCCGATTGGCCGAAGACCTGGGCAGAGAGCATAAGAAGCGGTACCATCGCGACTGCGAAAACGAGTACTTTTCGGATAAGATCCATTCTGGTCATAGAGTCGTTTTCCTCGATGTGTAGTTCTGGACAAACTCCACCCCAGGGAAGGTGAAGCTTGTTCTACATCCATTCCTGTGGCGGCCTTTCGACCACCCAAAAAAACGCCTTCTCGGTAGTTCTCTGTAAAGCTGATTCTTAAGACAATCTTAGATGTTGGTCCTATCCTAATCGGAGTGTGCAAATTGTCAATAACAATTATCATAATGGCGAAAAATGTATCTTCTTAATGCCATTTGTTTTTCAGGTTACCAGTGCTATAAGAGGGGCAAGCATTTCGAAAATCAGCCAAAGAGCCGGTGGAGAAACCTATGTCCAAGATGCACTATGTTGTCTCGTCAGGAATTCTCGTTCTATGCCTGAGCATTTTCCGGGTCGGTGATGGATGGCCCAAAGATCAGGTCACGGCGGAACAGGTCATAAGCGCCCACTTAAGGTCTCTGGGCAGTCCGGAAGCACTGGCTGCTTCGAAAGCGCTGGCCTTTGTCGGGACAACGTCCGTGGAGTTTATCCAGGGGATGCATGGAAACATGAGCGGCAAGTCCATGTGCGTGGCGGACGGGAAAAAAATGGCAATCGTTATGAAATATGGCGATCTGACCTATCCGGGAGAGTACTTTGCTTACGATGAAAAAGAGGTTTCGGTGGGGCACATCAGTCCCGGGCAGAGGTCGCCATTAGCCGATTTCCTCTTTCGCTATAAAGACATTATGAAAGAGGGGCTCCTGGGTGGCGTTTTTTCCGGAGGTTGGCCGCTCCGGAACCTGAAGGAAAGGAATGCGGATCTGGCATCCCGCGAATCCACCATTGACGGTCGCCAGCTGTACGAAATTGAATACCGCCCGAAGAAAACTCTGCGGGAAATGAAAATCAAACTGTATTTCGATGCGGAAAGCAACCGTCACATCCGGACGGAATATCGGGTTCGAGTGCGCGATGATATGTCCGTGGTACAGGGAGCAACCTTCAACACACTCAAGGATGGTCTGCCGGATTCGATTTACGTATTGACCGAGAGATTCGACGACTTCAGAGTAGAGGGCGCCCTGACACTTCCGCACAAATACACCATCGACTATTCGGTAGAGGGGCAAGGCCGCACGTTCATCGCAAAATGGACCCTGGATGCGGTTCAATGGGCCTTCAACCAGGCCTATGACGAACGGATTTTCGTCGCACAGAAATAGGTTTGCTCCCGGCAAAATGGACCCGCTGGCAGCGCCGTCGTTCCGCCTAATGCGTCATACTTCTTTGCAAAGAGGCGCGCTCGAATGGGAACGGTGAAGTGCTGCATCAAGCTGCAGCCTTTGCAAACCATAAAAGCCGAAGGCGGTGGCAAGCCATCTCCGAAGAGCACGGCTACTTTTTGGTCGAGCGGCGTAGAACTGCAAGCCTCTGCTTCACTTCTTCAAGATCGGGCCGGAGCAGCAAGGCCTGCTCATAATGCTCGATGGCATCTTGGAGCCGGCCCACACGCTCCAACGCAATGGCGACATTGCAATGAGCTTCCGCATACTCAGGCTTGATCCGGAGCGCTTCATCATAGTGCGTGATCGCCTCGTTGAACCGGCCTTCCCGCAGAAAGGCATTGGCCATATTGTAGTGCGCCTCGGCAAAAGCGGGCTTAACCTGAAGCGCCTGCTCCCACTGCCGCATTGCTTCCTGCCCTTTGCCCTGGTCGTACAGCACGCTTCCAAGTAGAACGCGCGCATCCGCATCAGTGGGATCGATCTGAACTACCTGCTCAAAATGCTCAATAGCATTGCCTGGCTGCCCGGTTTTAAGAAGAGCGATCCCCAACTTGTAATGCGCACGCGTATCCTTCGGATCGATGCGAAGGGCCTGGTTGAAATATCCGATGGACTCCTCCGGCCGATCGGCTTCCAGCAAAGCGGCCGCAAGATTGAAAGGCACATAGGGATCTCCGGGATTAAGAGCCAGGGCCTGTTCATACTGATCGATTGCATCCCGAATCTGCCCTTTCAGGACAAATGCATTCCCGAAATTATTATGCGAATCCGCTCGAACAAGAGCTTCGGATATCATGGCATGATTACAAATGGCCGCGACCACCACCGCGCCTGCCGCGCCGGACCATAGCGGCCGCCAGCGTGCCTCGCGAAACGCACCGCGAAGGGATGTCAATCCCGCGGCTGCAAACAGGATCAGCATCGGTACAAGCGGAAACCTGTATCGCGCGAACACATAAAACAACACCACGCTTCCTGCGTAGACAAGGATCATGGCATAGAGGATCCATAATTGTCGGCGGCGGTTCCAGGTCAGACAAATCCCCAGCGCCGCCAGCGGACAGAGCGTTCCAAAATGAAGCAAAGAGTTCAGCGCTTGCAGCAACGGCGACCAGTCCCCATAGGTGTATTGATCGTCGCTGTCACCCATTTCGGTGGCATTCCAGACAAGCAGCCATTTTCTGAACAACAGGCGCGCCCAGCGAAAAATGTCCGCGCGAATGTCGTCGAACGCCCTGGCTGTCCAATAATTCGATACTTCCGATGGCGTAAGAGTTCGGCCTCTCGCCGCTTCCGCCAGTTTGGTAGCATCCTCTCGTTCGAACAAGGCGCTGCCGCGCCCCTCCTGGAGAGGCTCATAAGTCCCGGTCGCACCGCTTCTGTTTCCGATATAAAAGTTCGGACCCAGCTGTGAAGTCGTTAAGTGAAATTCCCCACCGGCCAGCAGATTTCGAAACCCTATGGGCAACAATACCGCCGCCAGTCCCACCAGAACCAATCCGGCCCAGTACAGACGGGTTTGCCACAGCTCGTCGCGCCAGGAGATGAAGAGCCAGGCCAGAAGAATCGGCAGGAAAATGAGCGCGTTTTCGCGGGTCAGCGCCAGCAATCCCAAAACAAGCCCGGTCGCCACCCACCATCGACGCTGGGAGCGCTCCGCCAGTCTCCCCAGCACCGCCAGCAGTGCGCAGATAAAGAATAAATCCAGGACCGATTTCTGAATGGAACAGTCAAAGGAAATCGCGGTCGGATGCAGTGCAAGAAGAACGCCCGATAGGATCCCCGCGCCGGATTTGAAAAAGCTGCGGCCGGCACGCGACAAAAGCACGCACGAACCGGATCCAAGGACAATTTGAACCAAGCGAACGGCAAAGAGGGCCTTGCCTCCAAGCAGGAAATAGAGCACGCCAAGGAAATACGGATATAGCGGCGCTTGGTAAAACACGCCCTTGCCAATCCATTCGCCGCCCGCAATGCGGCCGGCCCAGGCGTCGTAGGTTACCGCATCCCCAACGAGGAGTTGAGCTGCCGGCACATTGTTGATCTGCAGCAGGTAAATCAACCGCAGGATAAACGCAAACACAAAGACTAAAATGTAGGCGTAAGTCTCCCACTTAAACCCTGTAGACTTCTGCGGACTTAACTTTTTGACCATGTGACTGGGTGACAATCCTAATCACTCACCGAAAAACGCGCAAGTGATTTGATGGAGCACTCAGGCGAAACCGAGTTCTTGCGAGTTTGGCAACGAAGCCCTTTGCCGGCGAGACGCCGGCAAAGGACGTAGCTGCTTGCATGTCGCTGATGTCGCCCGGACGGCGGCGCTCCCAGTCAGCGGAATTAGCACCCTGGTATCTTGCTATCGCGAATGCTCGCGTATGTGCTGAAGCACAGCGTCCGCAACCAGGCGGTTTCCGGCCTCATTCCAATGAATGTCTCCTGGAATGAAGTACTTTCCGTACACTGCTTCCGGTGGTTCGTCTGCAATGAACGCGGGAAAGAGGTTCAAAAAACGGATCCCGCGCATCTCCGCAAATTTGCTCCAGTAGGTAACCGGAATGCCGGACAAATTGCTGCGGGTAAGCTGATACGGCGATGGGTAAATCACCAGGCTCAGCCGGATGCCGTGCTGATCACAGAGCTTCTGAATTTCCTGTATGTACCGGCTGCAAAGGGTCAGGCCCTCACGGCCCCACTCCTCAAAAGCCGCCGGCTTGTTGGGCCAAAGAAATCGGTCTTTTTCAGGTTCCGCACGCCGCACGTATTCCTGCAGGTCCTGTACCCAGAATTGCGCATCGGCCGACCCCTCGGCAGGAAAAGCGTTGCTGACTGCCTTCTGGCGGTTCAGGCGCCTTTTTGCTGCCACATAGCTGTAGAGGAAAAAATGCTTCTGCAGGAAATTGTCCAAGGCATTCAGTCCGGAAGCGAAGGCGCCAGAGGCCGGCGGATCCCAATACTTATAGATGATTTCATCGTGGGGATCGGAGATATCGAGAAACAGATAGAGATCGGTAAATACGAGATGCTTCTGCTCGAGTAAATACCGGAGCTTGAGGTAGTGCAGCTTGGGGCTATAGCTAACCGCAGCGGCGTTCAGCACCTCGGCCTTTTCCGGATTCAGTGCATTGCCTAGGATGCCTGCCACACTCTGCTCAAAGGAGACGCCCATACCTTCGATGAACGAATCTCCCATAAGAAGGATTCTCTCCCGACTCGTGGCGAGCGGGACTTCCCGAACCATCCCGTCCCTGAACCCAAGGGAGTTTGTAAACATACGGTATTTCCGGTTTCCCCAGGCTGTCACAGTGTCCTGGTTGGGCAGGAAATCGTGATGATAGTAGGGACTGGAGCAGCGGAAAGAATTGCCCGTCGGATTAAAAACAACACGGGCCAGTACATCTGCGACAAGGATGAAGAACACAGCGGTAATGATCAGCGTCTTCCGCGGGTTTCGTTCAAACAGGTTTTGTCTCTGCCCAGCCGTCCCGTCGCTATCCCGGTTCATCGGTTCGGCCTTGATGGTTCTCCCGCGCGTGTGTCGCCCCACCGGTTTCAGTCCTGATCAGAAAAGCGTGTAAATAAAAGCTCCCGCCGTGGTCCCGCCAAGCATAACGAGCACGCCGATCAGAAGCAAGACAGCGATGATCGGAACCAGCCAGTATTTCTTGGTACGCGAGAGGAATCGCAAATATTCAACGAGGAGCCCTTCCTCTTTCTTCGTTGCCGCGCTCTCAAAGCGCATTTTCCCGTTGCCGTTCATATCCTGATCTCAGAATTGCCTGTAATAATCGCGGACATCGTCGGATGTCTCAACGTCCACCCAATAGCTTTGGATTTTTTTGTTGAAGGTTTTGCACACCACCCGTCGCCCGAATGCCCGCATGGCAACTCCGACAGGGGTTATAATCAACAGGTAGAACCCTGCCAGTAACGTGTTCCCGACAATCATGCCGATGCAGCACGCCAGGAAGTACCACACAATATAGAAGGGTTTTGCCAGGAAAGGAATCGCAACAAACAACACACCCGCAGCCAAACCAACTCCGGCAAGCCACAGGGAGGGCTCTACGCTCCAGGTTCCACGCCAGAAACGGTTGGATACCAGAAGCATAATTCCCAGGAATGGGAACCCGAGAATCAGGCTCCGGCCAAACGCTCGTATTTCAGTTATGCCGGGGCGCCAGTTGACTCCGCTGAAAGGGTTGAACATGAGATCCGCTAATCCGGTATAAAATTATCGATATATTGCCGCGCAGCCCCGTCCTCGGATTTCGGCTGCTCGCTCTTAAGCAAAAGACAATTCTCAATCACCAGTACATCCATTTCGGTCGCGATAAAGCAGCGATATGCATCCGCCGGGCTGCATACGATCGGCTCACCACGAACATTAAAGCTGGTGTTGATCAGGACGCTGCAACCTGTTCGCCTTTTAAATTCGATCATAAGCCGCCAAAACCTGCCATGCCGCCGTTCATCCACCGTCTGCACGCGGGCGGACATATCCACGTGAGTGACGGCCGGAATGTCGGACCGCCTGATATTCAGTCGCGATTGCAGATCAGGCTCGCCGCGGCAAACATTCTGATTGTCTACTGCCGGGCACCGCCGCTCCTTGCGAACATCTGCCGTCAGCAGCATGTAGGGTGATTCATGGTTTAGTTCGAAATAACTTTCGACATCCTCGATGAGCACGCAGGGAGCAAACGGCCTGAAGGATTCCCGGTGTTTGATTCTCAGGTTCAGCGTCGACTGCATTGCGTCGTTGCGTGCGTCGGCGATGATGCTGCGTGACCCCAGCGCACGGGGACCGAATTCCATCCGGTTCTGAAACCAGCCCACGATCCTCTGTCCGGCGATCGCATCAACGGTGGCGCGCAACAAATCCGCTTCCGAATCGAAGGCGCGATAGGGGATCCTCTGCCCCTCCAGAAAAGTGCGGATCGCATGGTTGTCAAAGCTCGGCCCCAGGAGCGACCCTTTTTGAGAATCCGTATCGCCTGGCTTTCGTTCATTTTCCAGAAGCTGATGATGAACAAACAGCGCGGCTCCAAGGGCTCCGCCGGCATCGCCGGAGGCAGGCTGGATCCATATATCGTCAAAGAGCCCTGATCGCAGCAATTTGCCGTTTGCGACACAGTTCAACGCGACTCCGCCGCCCAGGCACAGCGCGCGGGCGCCGGTCAGATTACGGGCGGTCCTCCCCATGCGAAGCACGATTTCCTCTGTGACTGCCTGGACAGAAGCAGCCATGTCCATTTCACGCTGCGTCAGGGGTGCTTCGGGATTGCGCGGCGAACCTTCGAAGAGCTGATCAAAACGACGGTTTGTCATTGTCCAGCCCTGGCAGTAATTGAAGAAGCTCATATCCATCCTGAATGAGCCGTCTTCTTTCAGGTCAATCAGTTTGTCATAGATCAGCCCGGTATACTTTGGCTCGCCATACGGTGCCAGCCCCATCAGCTTGTACTCGCCTGAGTTCACTTTGAACCCGCAGAAGTAGGTGAACGCGCTATAGAGAAGCCCCAGCGAGTGGGGAAACCTCAGCGCTTTGAGCAACTCGATGCGGTTCCCCTGCCCGCGACCGATGGTAGCCGTATGCCACTCTCCCACTCCGTCCATGGTGAGGATCGCGGCCTCGTCGTAAGGCGAAGGAAAAAAGGCGCTCGCGGCATGGGCTTCGTGATGGCTGGTGAAAACGATTCTTCTCCGATAGCCTCCGCCCAGCGCCTTTCGAATGACTCCAGGCAGGTGAAGCTTGGATTTCAGCCAGAGCGGCATTGCCTGCAGAAACTGGCCCAAACCTGCCGGAGCATAAGCGAGATATGTTTCCAGGAGGCGGTCGAACTTGACAAGCGGCTTTTCGTAGAATACGACGTAGTCCAAATCTCCGGGTCCGATCCCCGCCTTATCGAGACAGAATTGAACTGCGGCAGCGGGAAAACGATCATCATGCTTGCGACGGGAAAATCGCTCTTCCTGTGCCGCGGCAATCATCTCCCCATCAATCAGCAGCGCAGCCGCGCTGTCATGATAAAAGGCCGATATCCCAAGAATGGCTGTCATGCATACTCTGATATGGAGCGACAAAGATATTAACGCGCGCGAGCTTATCACACCGCTCAAAAGCAGTCAAAACCGGGCAGATCTGAAGCAGCCACAAAAAGCCGAACCGCACGACCCGGCTCGTGCCCTGAATGTCGAGTGGAGCTGCCGGGGCAACTTGAGGCGCTCTCCTTCCATCCCAAAGGGCGCGCGGATTACCATAGGACCCTCATTTACCGCTCACTTTCTGTTCTGTGATTCCCGCAGCTAAGATGACCTGCTTTGCATTTATACTACGTTGTGGTATGGTTCTTCCGAAAAGTCAGCTTTTACCCTAAATTGAAAAACAGAGCTATAAATGCGAATGCATCTCTGCATTTGGAGCCTATTGGTTCTTGTTGCCCATACACAGGAATCTATTTGCGCCGAGCAAAGCCCTAAAGATCCCATCCCCATGCTGATCGTGATGCTGCAGAATGACGATCGGGCGGTCCGGGCGGAAGCGGCCGATGCATTGCTAAAACTGGGGCATACAGCCATCGACCCGCTAATCAGGGAATTGTCGGGCAGGAATGCCAAGGTCCGCAGAGAGGTTGTCTCCATTATTGGGCAAACCAGAGACCCCCGCGTACTCAGTCCGCTTATTGCCGCGCTGAAGGATGACGATCCCGTCGTCAGCTTTAATGCCGCGGCTGCCTTGAAGCGTATCCGGGATCCGAGGGCAGTGGATCCGCTGATTTCAGTTCTCAAGGCAAACGATTCTATCGTCAGTTATGGAGCCGTAGATGCCCTGGGGGAGTTCAAGGATCTTCGGGCGGTTGAAGCACTCATTGCAGTATTAAAAGAGACAAATCCCCTGCTTCGCAAATTGACGATCACGGCATTGGCAAGGCAGGGGCAGGCTGCTGTTGACGCCCTTCTTGTCGCCCTGGCAGGCCCGGAAGACAGAGTCCGCATGGATGTAGCCGACGCACTGGGCAAAATCAAGGATCCGCGGGCAATAGATCCTCTCAATGCTTTGCTCGATAGTCCGAACCATGAGGTCCGCAGCAGAGCCGCCGGCGCGATAGCGCGCATCCGCGAATCCAATGGTGCCGCCTTGGATTCCGCAGCGAATCAAAATGCAGACCGGCCTCTTCTGGGCACCAGAATATTGATTGTCAGAGATTCAGGCCAGGAAAAGACACCGGGAGGCGAATCCCTGTTCAGAAACGCTCCGCAACTGAAACAGATTTTGACCGATTGGGAAGATTCATCACCGGAACCGGTGCAGAAGCAGATCCAAAGGCTCAGGGGAAGTGACGCGAGTTCGAAAGCCGACGCCGCTATACAGTTGCGAAAAGCGGGATCCTCCGCACAGGGAGCGATCCTGGCCCTTCTGGATACACTGCGTGACCCCAGGATTGACAAACAGGTTTACATGAATGGCGGAATAGCGCGTCTCACAATCAACGTCTCTCCAGCGGCAGAGGCGGCAGATACGCTTGTCCGAGTGGGAGAGCCCGCAGTGGCTTCTCTCATTGCCGTCTTGAAAGATGGTGATGCCGGTTCGCAAAGGGCTGTTGTGCATGCACTGGCGAATGTTAAGGACCCGAACATCGCAGAGGCGCTCATCCCGATGCTGGAGGATGATAGCGCACAAACCCGCGAAGACGCCATTCATGCGTTAGGCACCGTCACTGATCCGCATGTGATTGACCTTCTCCTGGCTGCGCTGAGAAACGGCGGAGCGCGTCATCAGGAAGGTGCCATCCGGATTTTGGGTCAGATCAAAAACCGCCGGGCGGTGGAACCGCTGATCTCAATATTGAAAGAGGGTAATCCCAATGCGCGCAAGGCAGCCATTGAGGCTTTGGGACAGATCCGAGACAAACGTGCGCTCGGGCCACTGATCGCGGTTCGGAAAGACCCCGACCCCAATATTCGCGAAGCAGTCATCCTGGTCCTGGAGCAAATGAACGGGCCCGAAATTCTGGATCCTCTTGTTGCAGCATTGAGCGACGATGAGGTCAGGATCCGGGACCAGGCAAGCCGCGTGTTGAAAGCCTTCAAGGATCAACGCACGGTGGACGCACTTGCGGCAATGGCGAGGGATTCCCAAGTCAGGACTCGCAAAAGTGCAGTTCAGGTATTAGCACAAATCAAAGACGCGCACGCCATGGTCCCGCTGATCGCAGCTTCGAAGGATCAGGATCCCGGCATCCGGCAATTGGCAATAGAGTCGCTGGGCCAAATCGCCGAATCGCCCGCGTCCGAGGCCGTCATATCCGCCTTGGCCGACACGGATCCGGATGTCCGGATCGCTGCGATTAGGACTCTGGGAAATGTGCGAACCCCCCATGTTATCGCCTCCCTCATTGCAGTTCTGGCGGACACGCGCGAAAGCGTTCGCATTGAGGCGACATGGGCACTGAAAAAACTAACCGGTGAGGATTTTGGATCTGATCGCAAGCGATGGGAACAGTGGCATCGGTCTCAAACGCCGCAAGCCACGCCTGCGCCTAAGCAGTGATCGGGAATGGGTCCCGGGTTCATCGTAATTTCGGAGGTCTGATACCAGATTCGTCGAGGGAGCCATCATTTTGAGAAACAGTTCTCATAGCAAGCGCGTTTTTATGCTGTTATTTATTGCCGGAATAGTCGCATTAGCCATCCGGCATCTGCTATTGCCCGCTTCCTTCGGAACTATCGGTCATTACCGAACCCCCAGCCTGAAGGATATGCTGAACTTGGAATCCACGTATCAAAGCGAAAATGCCTGCATCCCTTGTCATGAAGATAAGTATGAGACCCACAAAAAGGATGTCCACTATGGTGTCCAGTGTGAAAATTGTCATGGGCCGGCCAAAATTCATATTTCGGAAATAGTGCGCTATCTTGACCAGCGCAACCAAAAACTTACGGAATCAGGAAAGTATGCGAAAACGGTTTTGCAGACCGTTCCAAAAACACTGGCTCAGATGCCCAAAGAATACACGCTGGAGGGGTGTCTTTACTGCCATCGCAAACTCGATTCCCGTCCCCACGATTTTGCCCAGATAGATCCCAAGGAACACTTCAAGGCTCTTCACGTAACCGATACGTCAATACGCTGTGTCGAATGCCATAACCCTCACGAACCACTGTATCTGCTGAACCCTGTGAGTGAGGCAAGGATCCACCCAGCCATATTCGAGTGCGAATACTGTCACAAAATACGTCCGCAGAAGAGTCACAAATCGGTAGAGAACCATCCCGTGATATTTGAATGCGAAGATTGCCATTCAGCCATAGTCCAGGATTTTAAAAAGCGGGAGCATGCGTCCATGCGATGTACGCAGTGCCATCTGTACCATCCGGAGAATGAAACATCCGGAAGAATTTATAAAAATGGAAACAGGCAGTTTTGTCTCTTATGTCATGAAAAGAAGCCCTTTAAAAACCAGCATGATCTCCCGCAAATAGATGCCTCAAAGCACCTGGAGAAAATGCCCGGGATTATGAAAAAGGACGCGCTGACTATTATTAATTCCAGAACCGCCTGCCTGGAATGCCACTACAATTTTATTCATGACAGTAACCTCATCAAAACCCTGCGGGAGCAAAAGCAATGGGCAAAACACGTCATTCTATGACCCGTGGAGAATTCGTCCGTTTGGCGCTGTATAGCGCAACGGGAGTTTGCGTCGGTTCCATGTATGCCTGGGGAACCCTGAAAGATGAACCGATAGAGAAACTCGCTCGTGATTTAAGCAGGTTCGACTGGGCCTTTATTGTTGATACAACCCGATGTATAGGATGCGGTTCCTGTGTCAGAGCCTGCGGAATAGAAAATAAAGTCCCTGACGGATATTTTCGAACCTGGATAGAACGCTACGAAATAGATAAGGATGAAAACATCCTTGTCGATTCGCCGGAGGGCGGGAAACAGAGTTTTGCGCAAAACCGGCTGCAGGCTAAAGATATCGTAAAAGGGTTCTTTGTCCCGAAATTGTGCAATCATTGCCGCAATTCATCGTGCACTCAAGTATGTCCTGTCGGTGCAACCTATCATTCGCCTGACGGAGTTGTTTTGGTGGACAGGAAGCACTGCATGGGATGTGGATATTGTGTTCAGGCCTGCCCGTATGGATGTCGCTATATTTCGTATGATATAGGCACGGTTGATAAATGCAGCTTCTGCTATCATCGCATCCATCGCGGCCTGCCGACCGCCTGTGTTCAGGCTTGCCCGAGAAGAGCCAGGATCTTTGGAAATCTCAAGGATCCTCACAATCCAGTTTCAGCCGTGCTGCATTCCCGGCGATATTCCATACTCAAGCCTGAAATGGCCACAAATCCCAAATGCTATTACATTGGCCTTGATCTGGAGGTGATTTAATGGGCGATTTTGTCTTCCCCAATGAGTTGCATGTTACCTGGACGGTGATGATCGTAATGTATCCTTACATTACCGGTCTTGTGGCCGGCGCCTTTATTGTTTCCTCTCTGTTTCATGTGTTTGGCTTGAAACAGCTGGAGCCTATTGCCCGTTTCTCACTCGTCTCTTCGTTTGCTTTTCTGCTTTTTGCAACCTTACCCTTGCTCAACCATTTGGGAAGACCAGAGCGTGCCATGAATATCCTGATTACTCCTCATTTTACTTCGGCAATGAGCGGGTTTGGGTTTGTCTATTTGACATACACCATTATTGTCATTCTGGAAATCTGGTTCCATTACAGGGCCGATTTTGTTGATCGATATCATTCTCCGGACGTTAAATGGAAGGTGATCTATTCAGTATTGCTTCTCGGCTGCACAACACGCAATGAAGAAACGGATCACATCGATCACAAAACCGTGAAAATACTTGCAGGTATCGGGATCCCGGTTGCCTGTATCCTTCATGGTTATGTAGGCTTCCTGTTTGGTTCGATCAAAGCCAATCCATGGTGGTCTACACCACTTATGTTCATAATCTTCATTTTTTCCGCCGTTGTATCCGGCATTTCCGTACTCATCTTTCTTTACCTCTTTGCGAACTTTCTCAAAAGGCAGAAAATCGATCAGAATGCCCTCAATACCATGGTTCGCTTTCTCTGGGGCTTCATGATTATCGCTGTCGTGCTGGAGCTTATGGACCTCCTGTCATTGGCCTATGAGCAGACGCAAAAATGGGCAGTGCTGAAATATCTCATAACCGGACCCCTGT
This sequence comes from Acidobacteriota bacterium, assembly GCA_963664705.1. Lineage (GTDB taxonomy): Bacteria > Acidobacteriota > UBA6911 > UBA6911 > UBA6911 > UBA6911. The sequence goes on from OY761556.1 coordinate 4,911,704, forward strand.
GGTATACCTATGTGATCGGACAGATAATCATTTGTTCGCTGGGATCATTCCTCCTTCTGACCTGTATAGTCCTGTTTAAGTTGCCACAGAAAATCTCGAATATACTTGCCTTTATAACTTCAGGCCTTCTTTTGCTGCAGGTGATTATGATGCGATGGAATGTTGTGATAGGCGGACAGCTTGTCTCAAAAAGCTATCGTGGATTCACCAGTTTTATGCCGGGATTTCTGGAAAAGGAGGGCATCCTGGTCGCCGCGATCATTTTTATAGTGCCGTTTCTCATGCTGCGTCAATTTGACAGGATTTTCCCTTTCTTTCCAGTCTCAAAGAAAAACATATCCTGATTTCGAAGATACCGGCCTATGCGTAACAATACTCGCATTCTACTACTCCTTTTGGCTGTATTGCCGTCCCTTTCATTTCTTTGGGCAGGTAAGAAACCCACGGAGCCAACAGAATCCTGTGCGACCAGGGAATGTCATAATTCCTATCGTCAGAAACAATTCGTTCACAAACCCGTGGCGCAAGGCTCATGCAAGTATTGCCACAAGCTCGTGAATCCTAAAACACACACCTTTAAGTTGTTTCGCACCAGGACTGAACTCTGCGGTAATTGTCACAAGGAGATACTCCAGGGAAAAAACCTTCACAAACCGCTGGAACAGGGGCAATGCACGGAATGCCACAACCCGCATAGCAGCGATAACAAAGCCCTTGTCCGATTTGCAAACATTGAGGAGGCATGCCGCAAGTGTCATAAAAAGAAGGAAGACGTGAAAAATCCTCACGAACCGGCGGCCAAAGGCAAATGCACCGCCTGTCACAGCAGTCACAGCTCACCCTATAGACCATTGCTCATCAATAGCCAGCGGCAGCTGTGCTTCTCCTGTCATGAAAAGACAAAATGGGAATTGGATGAGTATAAGTATGTTCATAAACCGGCCACAGATCGGGGATGCAGGGTTTGTCATGAACCACATGGAAGCGATTACTACCGGTTGCTGGTCAAGGAGTATACCCCGGAATTCTATGCTCCATTTGATATTGCGAATTATGCACTTTGTTTCACGTGCCATCAGGCCAATCTGGTGTTAAACAAGGAAACGGACAATGCGACCGATTTCAGAAATGGGAAAGTGAACCTTCACTACCTGCATGTTAACACGCAGGAAAGGGGACGGACCTGCCGGACGTGTCATGCCACCCACGCAAGCAATGAGCCCCGGCACTTGCGCAAGGTGGTCCCCTATGGGGACTGGGAGATTCCAATTCAGTTCAACAAAACAGAAACCGGCGGCGGATGCTCTCCTGGTTGTCACAATCCGCGGACCTATGACAGGGTCGAAGCAGTTGTTTACAAATCCGATGGAGCGCATTAGGCCAATATCTGTTTTTGAGAACCCGGGCCAGCAAAAGGAAACAGACGAGGGATAGAGATGTATCTCAGGTTGGACAGCCGTTCCAGGAATTCCGGGCAAATCCGAGACAGGATTGTGCGGACACTCTTCACAGGGTTTATGGGGCTTGCGCTTCTGGTGAGCTGCAGGACGCTTTCCGCACAGGAACCGAATCCGGGACCGGGGCCAATCTATGGTCCGCATTCGCCACTGGGTTCAAGGGAATGCACGGACTGCCACAAGCGGGCAGTTTCAACCACCCTGCGCTGCCTGGCAGCCAAAACGGATCTGTGTGAATTTTGTCACCAGGTTCCTCCGGAAGGAGGTCTTGCCCAACAGGTTCGTTCATCGGAGCCACTTTGCTTCAAGTGCCACAAAAGAGATCAATTCAAAGCCAACTATGCTCATGGTCCTTTCATTGCTGGAGCTTGCGTTACCTGTCACGATCCGCATGGTGGAGAGGTTCCGGGAATGCTGCGCATTGCGGGTTCACAATTGTGCCTGGATTGCCATAAGGATTTCAGCGCGCGTTTTTCAAATGCGAGTTTCCGGCATAAGGCCGCTGTCAATAATTGCCTGGATTGTCATTCCCCACACATGTCCGACCAACGACACCTGCTGAAGTCAGCGCCCCCCGGGCTTTGTGGTAAATGTCACCAGGGAATCATCGGAGATCTTCAAACTGCCGCAGTCATACATTCACCAGCCAGGGAAACGCCTTCCTGTATGAACTGCCACGATCCGCACATGGCAAAGGAAAAAAGTCTGCTCCTAGCGGACAGGTTAGACAGTTGTCTGAAGTGCCATGACAAACCGGTTAAAGGCGCTAAAGAAGAATTCGCGGATATGAAGAAACTGCTGGAAGCAAATCCGTATCCGCACGGACCGATCCAAAGCAGAGACTGTTCGACATGCCACAACCCGCACAGTTCGTCCTATTCCCGACTATTGACGAACCAATACGCTCCGGGCTTTTATGCTCCTTTTTTCATTTCAAATTACAGCCTCTGTTTCCGCTGCCACGATGCCGTGCTGGCTACCGAAGAGCATACAACCAGTACCACGGAGTTCCGCGACGGCGATCGCAATCTTCATTATGTTCACGTCAGCAAGGCATCTCACGGAAGGACCTGCCGTTCGTGTCATGAGGTTCATGCAAGCTCGGGCCAGAAGCACATCGCGAAAACCGTCCCCTTTGGAAATTGGGAACTCCCGGTTCAATACGAAAAAACTGAAGATGGAGGCACCTGTACGCCGGGCTGCCATACTGTGCAGAAATACAGCCGCCAGCAGGGCAAGCAGTAAATCACCGGTTGACCACTTACATTCTGTGACCTGGGTGTAAAGAAAACAAAACAACCTGTTTTTCATTCCCTGCTGAATAATCCCGATGCGTACGCGGCTGGATTTCAGCAGCGTATCCATCCACTAAATATTACATTATAAATAACTTAATCTGGAAAATCCGATTTCCTGACAGTCATTACGGCCGAGGCAATCCCTTCCAGAGCTGCAGGATTGCATTTTTATATGAATATGATTCCCTATTTCATGATATAGTTTCCGTCCAATGAAAATTGATTTCATATTTAGGCTATACGGAGGCTATTTCGTGAGATATCTTTGCGCTCTAGCAATATTAGTTGGAATACCCCTTCAACCAATTTTTGCCCAGCAGAATCCCTATTTTGTGACCTATGATCACCGGATGGAGGAGCCGCAGAATCTGGAAATCTCAACGCAGAGCACGGTGGGGATCCCGAAGGGCGATTTGCCTGGATACCTGGGCCAGCTCCTGGAGATTGAATATGGCGTGACGCCGCGCTGGTCCTCTGCGCTATATCTGGAAGGAGCCTCGCAGAGGCACGACAGCACCGTATTCACCGGATTCCGCCTGGAAAACCGTTTCAAGGTGCTGAAGGGAGAACACCGGATCAATCCTGTGCTCTATTTCGAATACGAGAACATTAACGAGGCAAGCCGGATCAAGAAGGAGATTTTGGGACATGCGGAGCCTTCCAACGAATCACTTCAGGAACCGAAACAGGAAACCGCGCGCGAGCTCGAGGCGAAACTTATCTTGTCCTCCGATATCAAGAGCTGGAATGTGGCCGGGAATTTTATCGTTGAAAAAAACCTGTCTGAAGACGAAGGATTTGAGTTTGGCTATACGTTGGGGATGTTTCATCCGCTGTCCGGCAAATCCGCCTGGTGCCGACTCTGCCAGAGCATTTCAGTCGGCGCTGAACTCTATGGCGGCCTTGGAAGCACCGATCAATTCGGTTTCAAGGACACGGCCCATTATATTGCACCTCTGCTCGTCTGGAACTTTGCGGCCAATCAAGCGGTCAAGGTATCGCCTGGCTTTGGCTTGACGACCGTCAGCGATCGCATGCTCCTGCGCTTCGGCTACGTCTATGAGTTGAATGGCTTTGGTCACAGAGTTTCAAAGCTGTTTCGATCCAGGAGTTGAAGCCATGAGCCGCGACATGGATCTCCGCGAAGTATACGGCGCCAAAACCCAATCCCGATCCTGCACAAATGAAATGCGCTGCTGTTGCGGCAGTCTGTTGGCGCGTCTCGTACCCGGCGGGGTGGAACTAAAGTGTCGGCGCTGTAAACGAACCATCTTTTTGAACCTGAAATCTCCGGAGAAAACCGGTTCTTTTCCGAACGTCTGACCCGTGCAGACGCCTCCAATGAACATAACCAGAGCGGCCAGCGGTCAAACAGCACCCAGAGCCCAGGCCACCGCCACGATCCGTGATTTGTGGCGGAGGAAAGGACTCTCTGATGACCGCAGTACGTTTGTTGCATTTCATATTCCGTCCGGCTCTGTTGAGCCTGGCACTCGTCTGTGCCGTTCCCTTCCCTGCCCGCGCTGATAACGCGAATCCATTTGCCCTGGAGCGAGACGAAAAGATCCGGGACAATCTCTTCCTCCTGGAAGAGGCATACAACCAGGAACCCGGCGTCATTCAGCATATTCAGGCATTCAGTCTCAATCCTCAAACCAGGAGCTGGAACTACAGCTTCACGGAAGAATGGCCTGTTCCCACCGATCGGCATCAACTGTCTTTGACCATTCCGGCAATGAATCAGGGACAAGCAAGCTCCAGCGCGGTCGGGGATTTGCTCATCAATTATCGCCTTCAGGCAATTGGAGCTGGAGGTACGGGCCGCCGGATCGCAATGGCTCCAAGGCTATCGCTGGTCTTGCCTACGGGAAAATACCAGAACGGCAACGGACGCGGAGGCACCGGGTTTCAACTTAATCTGCCAATCAGCCTGGAAATCGGAGACCACTTCGTTGCGCACTGGAATGCCGGATTTACGACGACTCCATCCGCAAAATCTCCGGCCGGCTATTCGGCCTTCGCCCTCGATATCAATGCCGGAGCAGCCCTGATATGGCTTCCGCTCTCCTGGGCGAACCCGCTCATCGAGGTTGTGCATCTGTCGTCACAGGAGATCAGAGAGGACGGGACTCGCCCCCGAAGCTCCACAGCAATCATCAATCCCGGAATTCGCTTCGCGCTCAACCATCGCTCGGGACTGCAGATAGTTCCCGGGATATCCATACCGGTGCAATTGGACCGCACTGGAGCCAAAGCTTCTGTTCTGTTCTATCTCTCCCTTGAACATCCGCTGGGGAGACGGCGCTGATCCATTATTTCTTCTCTGTTTAAATCTGAGGCGGTTGGCCTGCACGGCTGCCCTCCGCCGGAAACAAAAACGAGGCAACCACGGAAAGGAAAAGCAATGCCGCCACGATCCCCAGGGACAACGCAATGGGCACATGGAAAAAGCCGGCGATCAGCATCTTGATTCCTACGAACGCCAGCACAAGTCCAAGGCCGACCTTCAGGAATCTGAATTTCCCAATCATCCCGGCCAAAAGGAAATACAGTGCGCGCAATCCGAGAATGGCAAAAATATTGGATGTGAACACAATAAAGGGATCCGTCGTGACAGCAAAAATCGCGGGAATGGAGTCTACCGCAAAGACGATGTCGGTGGCTTCAATGGCCAAAAGCACCATCAGCAGGGGGGTGGCATATCGTCGCCCCGCTTCCTTCACGGTGAACCTGGCGCCCCGATAGTCCGGAACGGACGGGATAATCCGGCGCGATAGACGGAGTACGATATTACGCTCCGGGCTTATATTGCCTCCCTCTCGTGCTGCCAATAGTTTGATGCCGGTGAAAACCAGGAACGCTCCGAAGATATAGATCACCCACTGGAACTGCTGGATGAGTGCCGCGCCGGCCATAATAAAGCCCGCGCGCATGAGGAGCGCTCCGACGATGCCCCAGAAAAGCACTCTGTGCTGAAGCTGTGTCGGAACGGCAAAATATGAAAACAAAACCAGGAAAACAAAAAGATTGTCGACCGAAAGAGCCTTCTCGATCAGGTACCCGGTCAGAAATTCGAGTGCGCGGTCCTGTCCAAACCAGAAATAAACGCCCGCGTTAAACAAAATTGCAAGTCCGATCCAAACCACCGACCAGGCAAGCGCTTCACGCATTTTTACGGCGTGTGCATTGCGGTGGAACACCCCGAGATCCAGGGCGAGCATCGCAAGAACGAAAATAGTGAACCCTATCCACATCGCGGGCGTTCCGATACTCACAGCCACCATTTCAATTCTCCCGACAAAGCTATGGCACGCATCCGGTTCACAGCGCACTCCCGGCAACTCGCGGCTTTCCGTGAGTTGGCACCGATTTCTGTCGATAGCGCTTCGGGGCTTGTGACGGCCAATGTACCTCCAATTCGAGATCCACCTCTCCGAGACAGATCTCCAATTCCTCTTCAACCACTACATGATCCGGGATCTGGATTGACTTGCTTCCGATCTTGACCGGCTTGCCCACGGATATCTGCAGCGCAAGATAGTGAAGCCGTCGCGCCAGGGCATAGCGGCTCAATTTCCGTTTTGTTTTCATACGGCCATCTCCATTTGCAAAGCACCTCTATTGTCAGAATACGGAACGGGCCTTCACTTAGACAAACAGATAAAATAACCTTATTTATTCGATTTAATCGAAGTATAGTTCCGTAATGGAATGGATCAACTACCACCATCTGCTCTATTTCTGGATCGTATCCCGGGAAGGGAATCTTGCACGTGCGAGCGCAGAGTTGCGCCTCGCCCAATCAACCGTGAGCAAGCAGATCCATCAGCTCGAGGCGATGCTTGGCCACAAGCTTTTCTCCAAAACCGGTCGCCGGCTGGTGTTGACCGAAAGCGGCCGCGTGGTCTTCCGGTATGCCGAAGAGATTTTCGGTCTTGGCCGGGAGATGGTCGATACCCTCGGAGATCGCCCGGTCGGAAAGCCGCTTCGGGTAACAGTCGGAGTTGCTGACATTGTCCCCAAACTGGTGGCCGAGCACGTTCTGGCTCCCGCCCTAAAGTTGACGGGGCAAGTGCGGCTGATATGCAGGGAGGACAAACCGGATCGCCTGCTGGCCAATCTGGCTCTGCATGAATTGGATGTTATTTTGACGGATGCTCCGGCCAGTCCGCAGGTAAACATCCGCGCATTCAGCCATTTGCTGGGATCTTCAGAGGTCGCCTTTTTCGGCCGATCGGAGCTCGTGTCGAGATATCGTCGCAATTTCCCGGCCTCGCTGAATAGCGCACCGGTCCTCCTCCCGACGGAGAACACCATGATGCGCAGGTCCCTGGAGCAGTGGTTTGAATCGGAAGGGATCCGGCCGGATGTTGTCGGAGAATTTGAAGACAGTGCGCTTCTAAACGTATTTGGGTTTCGAGGGGCAGGGCTGTTCCCGGCAGCCTCGGTGATCTCCAGGGAGCTCGAAAAGCAATACAAAGTCCGTTGCGCCGGCATCGTAGCGGGCGTTCAAGAACGGCTCTATGCGGTCACGGTGGAACGACGGATAAAACATCCGACAGTCGCCGCGATCATCAAGGCAGCCGAGACTTGGTTTAAGCCGGCCCAGGGCGGAAGCCGGGAAATAGTTTCCACGCATCCTTAGGCACTTCAGAAGATAGCCTGAATTTTCGAATGGCAACGCTTCCGTTGCAAAAATGCCCCCGCTTGTCGGGTGTCCCGCCGCGGTCTTAATCCACACGAAAGGCTGGCTTTACACTCCTTGTCGTATAACTGTCGCATTCCTGACATTCCCGTTCTCAGGGGCTGCGGATACCCTTCAGCTCAACGCGGTGGCGTTCCTGCCACACGCAATGGACGACCGCATGGTCCGAAGGGAGGATGTTTTGAAGAAACAGGATATCTTGCGCGCCTGGGGGCGCATTCTTGTTGGGAAAGCACCATCCATGTCGATTGAGATAACGCGACGATGTCCCCTGTCGTGTCCCGGCTGCTATGCTTATCAGAACTCCCACCTCGCCAGGGAGGGTTCCCTGACCAATGCCCGGGAATTTGAGGGAGAACAGCTTATCCGGGGAGTTCTCTCTCTGGTTGACCGGCATCGGCCGCTGCACCTGTCCATCGTAGGAGGCGAGCCGCTGGTCCGTCAGCGGGAGATAACAGCGCTCCTGCCGGAGTTGGAAAGAAGGAAGATCCATACGCAGATTGTGACAAGCGCGGTCAGTCCTATTCCGATCGAATGGAGCCATTTCCGCCACCTCACCCTGGTCGTCTCCGTTGACGGCCTGCCTTCAGAACATGACCGGCGCCGGGCCCCTGCAACCTACAACCGGATCCTAAACCACATGCGCGGACACTTGATTACGGTCCATTGCACGATTACGCGACAGATGACTCAACGGCCGGGTTATCTTCGGGAATTTCTCGATTTCTGGTCGGAAAGGGATGAAGTTCGCAAGATCTGGATGAGCTTATATACTCCCCAAATCGGCGAATCGCGTCCGGAGCTAATTCCTCAGGATCTGCGAAAAAGAGTGATCGACGAACTTACTATACTCAATGACGAATTCGCAAAACTTGAACTCCCGCCGGGCTTGCTGCAGGCTTACAGGACGCCACCAGCCGGGCCACGTCATTGCGTATTCGCTCTGACCACGCAAACAATTTCGTCCGACCTTACGACCAGGGTAATCCCTTGTCAGCTTGGAGGAAGGCCCGACTGCCATCAGTGCGGTTGCATTGCGGCGGCTGGCATGCTAGCGATCAGTCGGCACCGCCTACCGGGTGGGATCCAGGCCGGCACCATTTTCACTTTATCCCATGCTTTCGGGCTTCAACTGAGAAAATGGCTCGACAATACCGCTCTATCGCGGCCGATCATGGAAGGCAATCCAATTCCGCGTATTGGTCAGAACGCGGAAATCCGAATCGATGGCGCCTGAATCGGTCCGAAGATCAATGGGTGGTGGAGCGTGCCCTAGAATACGCGCTTTACGGAGGTCCCAACTTTCGAAACAAAGCTGCCGGTCTTCCGGGCCGCGAGATCCAGCGCCTGTCTGACCGCACCCAGCTCCGGTTCATCCTGGGGCCGGTTTATCGCAAGAACCGGAAGCTCGCTTGAACGAACGGGCATCTCCGCCATTACCAGTTCGGATTGCAGGGTATGCGAATGCGGAAGTGAATCGAAAAATGCAGAGGCCTGAGAACTCTGGATCATTTCTCTTGAACCAGCATCGGAGGACACCACAGGTTGCGGCTCCTCAGGAATTGATTGCCGCAGGCTTACAGGGTGCTTGGATGCTGCTGCATTGACGGGTTGAGTTCTGACTTTTGCCGCTGGCTTTTCCAGTCGTGCATCGGCAATCAGCGGCACAGTATTGGGAGGTATTTCGACAGCCCGTGAAACCACCGCAGGCTTCGAAGACTCCAGGGAATGGGATTTCCCTCTTATCCCAAAATGAGTTGTGAGGATGGCTCCCGCTGCCAGACCTAAAATCAAGGTGCATACCGACAGGAAAGACCTCGTCCACACCGGCCGCACCCATTGCCGGGTCGGGTTGACCGGAATCGTCTCCAACTCCTGTCCGGAGGTCATGATGACTGCCCCCTCCGCAACCTGAGCTTCATGATCGGAATCAGGCGAGGACTCCGATCCAAGCAGTTGGGCGAAATCCGTTTCGAAAGCTACCGCAATCGCTCTCAACGTTTCAAAAGAGGCGCTGCTTGCAGTCTCGGCTCTCTGTATGGTCCGGGCACTGACGCCGGCAATTTCCGCAAGTTGTTCCTGGGTCCAGCCACGCTGGATGCGCAGAATTTTGATTTTGGGGCCATCAGGGTTGAGCTTGCCTCGCATCGGATCTCCCAATGTCACTCGAGTTCATTGACGGACTCAAAGCTCACCAACAATACGCCCGCCATGCCGGATTGTATAGAATAAATCAGCCGCCGTCCTGATCCGGAATTGCAGCAAACACATGTTTCCCGGGTTTGTTTAGCCAAGGAGAGGGCTTAGTTCATTTTTTGGATAGAGGATATTTCCACGTTTGCGGAATTCAGCAGAGCGCGTACCCGCGGTTCATCGCACCAATCGAAGCGCAGCGCCATCCCGCAGTCGCTCGAAAACTCACGGGGTGTGGGAATTAATTTGACCGAAAATCCATCCTTCAGCAGAAGCTTTTCCGAACGCAATGCCGCCGAACTTGTGTAAAACAGAATCACACCAAATATTTTGATCTCTTGAGGCATAGTGCACTATTGAAGAATTTTATTTACCGCGTCGACCGCCAGATCCACTTCTTCCTTCGTTGCCTCCAATCCCAAGGCTAAACGAACAGTACCGTCAGGAAATGTCCCGATCGTACGATGAGCCGCCGGCGCACAGTGTAAGCCAACACGGCTCAGGATTCCAAATTCATCGTCCAGACGCAATCCAATTTCGGAGACGCGATGCCGGGCTGCAGTGAAGGAAACAATCGATGTACGCCGAGTCACATCCGCAGGGCCGTAGATGTCGACTCCATCCATATTCGCCAACCCTTCAATGAGCCGCCGGGTCAACTCAATTTCCCTTGCGCGAATCGCCTCAATTCCTCTTTCCATTATGTACTGAAGGCCGGCGCCAAGTCCGGCAATTCCCGGGCCGTTCAAAGTACCGCTTTCAAATTTATCCGGCAAATCTTCAGGCTGTATCTCGAATTCAGAACGGCTCCCGGTGCCTCCGCGCCAGAGGGGCTTCATCTCTTCAGGATGCGCTGCGCTTCCGATTATCAATCCGCCGGTTCCCTGCGGCCCCTGCAATCCCTTATGCCCGGTGAAGGCCAAGAGATCGATGCCCATGGCGCCCATATCGATGGGCACAACACCCGCCGTTTGCGCCGCATCGACCAGCAACAATGCGCCTGCTTGATGGACTATCCTCGCAATCTCATGAATCGGAAGAATGGTGCCAACGACATTGCTGGCATGAGTAACCACCACCATTCGGGTAGAGGGACGCAATGCACTGGCAAAAGACTCCGGAGCCACAGAGCCATCCCGCGCACAGGATATCACCGTTAGTTCGATCCCTTTTTTTTCGAGATCCCGCAGCGGCCTCATGACGGCATTGTGTTCCATCGAGCTTGTGATGACATGATCTCCCGGTCCTAAAATCCCGTAGAGACACAGATTGATTGCCTGGGTAGCGTTGGCTGTGAAGATTACTTTCAGGGGATCCGGGGCATTGAAGAAATTCGCCAGAGTTTCGCGCACGTTGTAGACGATGCGTCCGGCCTCGATGGACAAACGGTGCCCGGCACGACCCGGATTGCCGCCCCTCACCAGGAAATCTGCCATCGCATGGAGAACAGCGGGCGGTTTCGGCCAGGAGGTTGCGGCATGATCGAGATATATCATGGGCCTTTATTCCAGACAATTTTGCGACATCAAGGTCGCTTCATAGAAGTTCACACCCAGATAGCACCAAGTGCCATTTCGTCGGTACTGCGCCAGACCGCGTTGGGTGCGGCCGTCAAGGTAAGAGAACAGGCCCTCGGAAAAAGCATCATACTCGGCGGGCTGGAAAGGCCGTTCGACCCTGGCCCTGCGTCGGAGAGTAAATCCTTTCCTTTCGAACAGCGGCATGACTCTCAACGGAAAGGCCCAATCGGTAATCAGCATATATAGCCGTCCGCCGGGCATGAGATAGCGTTCGGCTTTCGCGGCCAGTCTGCGCAGGTATTTGAGCCCATCAGGTCCCCCATACCTGGCTGCGAGAATCGGTTTCGGAGCAGGAAGCTGCGGAAGGGTTGTGATGATAATGTCAAACCGTTCCCCTCGGACCGGAGCAAAGAGGGATCCGACGCGTCCATCAACCCGCGTGATGCCATTCCGGGCGGCATTCCGGAGTGCGCAGGTTACGGCGGCGGGATCAATATCGGTAAGGACGATTTCTCCCGCTCCGCGCACCGCAGTGGAAAGACCATAGCCTCCCGCCCCGCAGCCGAGGTCAAGAACTCTGTCGCCGCGCCGAACGCGTATCGCCGCCGCAACCGTATCCGCATACGGATCCGGATGATGCACCGGCGAGTCCACCGATAGGGAAATTGGGCTGTGGGGAGGAACCTGCAACTTAAATTTTTTCATAAAAAAATCTCTTTGATAAAAAAACACTCAATCGAATTACATAATGGCTAGGCTGTCGTTTTTTCTCTCATCAGCAAACCAAGAGTGACGCAAACAAGGATGCCGACGATCACCGCAACCGGACCATAGGGACTGGGACCGGCCGGAGAGCTTGCCAGATTGAAATTGTGGGCAAATCCTGCGCCGACAAGCATGCCTATGACAAAGACGGCGGCATCGCCATCCCCTTCGCCGGACAAAAAGACCTGGCGGCCGGGACATCCTCCCGCCAGAGTAAATGCCAGGCCGGACAAAAGCATTCCGGCAAAATTCCACAATCCAAAGGTGTGCGCTATCGGCTGCTCCGCAAAACCGGGCTTAAATTGCCCCAACGCCAGGTTGGTTACAAATGAGGCCAGAACCAAAGCGATCACTCCGCTGAACAGATTCACATTTTTCAGGAGGATCAGATCCCGCACGGCTCCGACCGTACAGAATCGGCTGCGCTGCGCCAGAAACCCGATCAGCAAACCGGCAGCCAGGGAAATCCATATTCCCGCATGTTGGCTGCCGGGACCTTTCGCCGACAGAAATATCGGACCGATGGGTTTACCTTCCGGATCCCGCCCCAGTTGCGGCGCAAGGATCAATAAAAGCAGCAGGCCGATCATCAGAGCAGGCATTACCCATCCGAGCACATTAGAAGCCGGATGCGATCGCCCCAAGCTAAAGCCCATACGCAACAGGACTACGCCCACTGCAACCCCCGCTGCCAAACCGAGAATTCCCAGAAGTGCATTCCAGTCGCCGCCGCCCAGACGCAGAAAAGCGCGCCAGGGACAACCCAGAAACACGAGAGCTCCGATCATGGAAAGAGCGCCCAGAAGAAATTTGATGAGCGGAGAAGATCCGGTGCGTGGACGGAATTCACGAAAGATCAATGCCGCAACAAGAGATCCCAATATAAAACCGATGATCTCGGGCCGTATATATTGAACGGTGGCCGCGCGGTGAAAACCCAGGGCTCCCGCAATATCCCGGCTGAAACAGGCAACACAAACACCCATATTGGCAGGATTGCCCAGCTTGACCAAAATGGGAGCCAGCACACCCACCGCTAGCCCCGTGACAATTATTCCCCCGCGGGAAGACAGGAAACGGCCAATTGCGGACATTATATTTATTCCTTTCGTTTCAACTTGGATTACATTGCCAGGAACATATTTTCACTATCGCTATTGTCGCTGTTGCCAGGCCTACCCTATGAAATAGCATCTTGAGTAATTGGCAAATACCCGACCGCATCGGACCGGCATCGCGTGCAATGATGCATCTGCCGGACATAGGGACTCGCCCGCTGTCTCAACCATCTCATCTTTTCCTCACTGGGAGCCGCTATGCCCGCCATTTCTGTTCCAGCCAGAGGGATCAACGGCAGAAAATTCATCAAGTCCACCTGGAGGTTGCCCAGGTTCTTGGCAAGAAACGGCAAATGGTGTTCATTGATTCCAGGAACAACAACAGTGTTGATCTTGACGATGATTCCGGCAGCTTTCAAACGACCGATGGCTTCGAGCTGCGTAGATATCAGGCCATGAGCCGCTTCCATACCTCTGAAGATTCTTCCGGCAATCGAAATCCACGGATGCAGCCGCGCCCCGATGAAGGGATCGATTGCATTGACCGTGATCGTTACATAGCCGACGTTCAAGGCGGACAAGTGCGGGATAGAGCCCATCACATTCAATCCATTGGTGGAGACGCACAAAGCAATGTCCGGATTTTTCCTGCGAATAAGCTCAAAGGTCTTCAAGGTGCATTCCGGATCACAGAAGGCATCTCCCGGTCCCGCCACCGCCGCTACCGAGATGTGCGGCGTTTCTCGGAGTACCTGTTCCAGCCGCTCGGATGCTTCTTCCGGGCTCAACACGCCGGTGCAGACACCGGGTCGGTTTTCATTGGGACAATCATGATCGCGGCGGCAATACGCACATTGGATATTGCAGGACGCAGCTACAGGCAGATGCACCCGCCCATATTTCCCTTTGGCCCCGGCATAAAAGCAGGGATGAATTTTCTGTTGCGTAGGCACGATGGCAGATGACATTTACGCTTTCCTCCCAGGGCGCCCGATGTGAATGGCGTCACGAGGGCAAAGGGATGTGCAGTCGCAGCAGTTTGTGCAGTTGACCTCTGCAGGGCGAGTTCCCATTTCACAAACTTGAAGGCATTGATTGCAGCCGTCGCATTTGTCGTCTTTGTAAACCTTAAACAGGGAAAGCGATTTGATAATTTCCAATGCGCCGCCCGTGGGACAGGCAAACCGGCACCAGGCGTTGGCAAGGAGCAGTCCCAGCAGGACGAATCCCAAAACAAAAACGGACCGGATCAGCCAGAGCGGATGCGCGTTCTTGAACGTAAACGCGAACGAAGCGAAGAACTCTCCGATTCGAATCGGCACAGCTTCACGCGGTTGTCCATAAGGCAGCCAAATGCAGAGCGCCACCAGCAGCCCGATATACTTAAAATAGGGTGCGGTCTTCGTAAAACCGTTTCTGATTCGCAGCTTTGCCGACGATGCCATTCCAAGCAGTTGATGGAGTAATCCTCCGGGACAGAACCAACTGCAAAAAGCCCTGCCAAAAACCAGCGCGGAGATAGGTAGCAGGAGCCAAAAGCCCCAGAACATCGTGAGAAGCCTGCCATGACAGGTAATGACCGGGCAGTTCTGGCAGCTTACGTACGGCACTATGAAAGGGCAGCGAAAAATGCCGTAAAAGGACCACTGCCCAAGAACAGCCAGCGAAGCGCACTGAGCAACCCGACGCCACCGGGTAACCGGCGCTGTTTTGCTTTCCTCCCCTGACAATTCGTTCATCACTGCAAGCTGAGCCACGTTGACCTTAGACATCTTTCACCCCCAGTTTCTCAACCAAACGACGCCCTTCATCCGACATGGCGGGGATAAAGCCTGCGGACTGAAAGAATCCCTGTCCTTCCTCCGACAAAATGAAATCCACAAAATGATTGGCCAGTGCCTTGTCGCGTGCGTTTTTCATCACGCCAATGGTGAAGGTCAGCGGACCGGCAGGGAAAAATTCCTCAGGGATTGGAAGAACCTCTACTTTTCCGCTGAAGAGAGGCATCCGCGTCAACCTGCATTCAACCACGGACACATCCCCTTTTCCCTTTACCAGATCCTCCATCGTGCGCTGGACGCAGCTGCCTTTGATTACAGCATTTTTCATGGCCTGATCCAGAACTCCAGCCTTTTTCAGCAGCCCGGTGACCGCTTCTCCGCCCGGCGCTGAGGCATCGGGAGCAAGAATTACCCTGACCCCCTGCTTTGCCAGGTCCTGTATAGCTGAAATGCCCGCGGGGTTGCCTTTCGGCGTGACCAACACATAGGAAGTAAAGCAGAGCGGCTTAAAGAACGACATTTTGTTCGCGCTGCGCAGCTTCTGGGCCAACGCGAGAACTCTTCCCGCAAATACCTCAGTGGTTGCGCTGCCCAAAAGCGATTTGCCTAAGGCGGCGGCAAAAGCACCGGTAAAAGCGATCTCAATTCCGGTCTTTGTCCGGTATTGCTTGTTTGCAGGAATAAAGGCTTCCGCCAGTCCACCACAAGCCCAGACCTGAAGCGTATTCTGCCCAAACGATAGTGATTCCGAACCGGCTGCGGCAACCGTTGCGCCTGCTGCGGCCCCGGTGGCGACAGTCAAAAAGGCCCTGCGGTTCAAGAGGGATTGCGGTACTGTTTCAGTCATATGCATTCTCGCCTTTGAAAAGGTCGCGTAATCGAGTCTTAATTAATGGTGTTGAGACGCGTTTTATCTAAACCTGCGCATCTCCAAGTTCAGCCCGGACCATATTGCTGGTTTGAGAAAGGAACGATGCTAATTCGGAATGCCCGTGAGATCGGCCCGCCCACAGATTCGTCCAACAACCCGGTCAGATGACGATCCTGTTTCACGTAAAGCCGAATACGTTCATTACGAAAGCCCTTGCGGATTCAATATAGTTAAGAAAATCCTTATACATATATGCTATCTATATGTCAAATAGATATATTTTAGGTTAATTATCGTTGTTTGAGAGAGCGAAACATCATTACTTTGCCGGTATTGTTTAACGAGGGACCATGGAACTGAGATATATCGAGATATTCTGCGCAGTGGTAGAACTGAAGAGCTTTTCCAAGGCCGCCCAGGCGTTGCATCTGACTCAACCGACGATCAGCGTGCATATCAAAGCCCTGGAAGACGAGTTTTCGACCAAGCTTCTGGACCGTCTTGGCAGAACGATCCTGCCGACCCAGGATGGCGAAATTCTTTACAGGTATGCAAAAGAGATCGTCACTCTGAAAGAGAATGCGCGCAAGGCGATGGAAAGGGTCACCGGCACGGTGAGCGGCAAGCTTACTATCGGCGCAAGCACGATACCGGGAGAGTACTTGCTCCCGCGCCTGCTCGCTGGATTCAGAAAGGCTTATCCCGATGTATTTCCCACACTCCGGATCGCCGATTCGAATGACATTTATGAAAGTGTGCTCCGCGGCGAAGTGGATCTGGGCGTCATCGGGAAAGAGGTGAAAGACAAAAACATCATCCTGCAAAAGTATCTGGGCGACGAGATCATTCTTGTCGCACCGGCAACATACAAGCCTTCCAAATTGCATCGAGACGAAGTCAAAACAGTCCCGCTGATCGTCCGGGAGAGTGGCTCCGGCTCTCGGTCTTCGCTGGAAGCCCATCTGCAAAGGATCGGACTGTTGTTGGACAGCCTCAATATTGTCGCGGAAATCGGTTCCACGCAATCGCTGATCCAGGCGGTGAAATTTGGCATGGGATTGGCCTTTACTTCCAGTCTTTCGGTCAAAGATGAGATTGAGCGAGGAACGTTGAAGGCCGTTCAAATAAAAGGAATGGCGATTTTCAGAAATTTCTATGTCATTACTCACCGGCTGCGCTTCAACTCGCTGATTTGCAGATCCTTCATCGATTTCCTCACGCAGTCCGGCGGGAAAAAATAACCAAGGTCTCATCTGCTATAGATATATTCAATTGGACATATTTAGGATCTAACGGTACTAATGCGGAACTAGTAAAGCCAACGATCCTACGGAGGGACATACATGCGACAGTGGCGGTATTTTTTTTCAGGCGGGGTTTTTTTGTTATCGGTTTTGAGCGCGGCATTGATCCCCGGTAGTGTGCGGGCGGAAACCAAGCTATTTGCGCTAGACAAAAACACCAGTGTTTCGGCCTCCGGTGAAATTACGGCACGAAACACCTATGAAAACTGGTTTGAACCAGCGTCGACGAATTACAAAAACAGTTACGATTATTTTTTTACGCGCACACGCCTGGCCATTGCCCTTCGCAATCCATACATCCATGCTTATGTGCAGGCCCAGGACGTTCACATGTGGAATCTTCCTGAAAGCTCTATTGCTCCGGCGCCTCAGGGAGCCCTGGGTAGCGGGGCAACCTATTACTCCCATGCCAAGAGCGATTTCGATCACAGCCTGATAATCCGGCAAGCCTACCTGGATTTCCCCAAGCTCTTTTTGAAGGGGCTTTCCACAAGGATTGGTCGCTTCGATTATGCGGATGGCCAGGAGGTCACCTATAAGGATAATCCCAAGGTGACGTGGCTCAAGAACACGCGCTTGTCTGACCGGATGCTCGGCGCCTTTGACTGGTCTTCTTACAATCGCAGTTTCGACGGGCTTCAGGCCAAATATGACAGGAAGAATTTCAATCTGTACGTTTCCGTCACCCACCCGACGCAGGGAGGCTATGAGAACAATGCTCAGAAGACGATCTCTTCCATAAACCTGGGCAACATTACCGGCACGATCAAATATGGCGGATGGCTGAAAAACACTGAAGCGCGCATTTTCTATTATTATTACTTCGATCACAGAAACATTCCGACCACACTCGGACAAAGCGGTCTGAAGGATGGACCGATTCGAATCAACACCTTCGGCACCCACTGGCTGCACACTGAAAGCACCAAATCCGGCGTATTCGATATGCTCTTCTGGGGCGCGCTCCAGGATGGGAAATGGGGCGCCGTGGATCACAAAGCATGGGCTGCGGCGATAGAAGGAGGGTTTCAGTTCACAAAGATTCGCTGGAAGCCCTGGATTCGAGGCGGCTATTTCGCCTCATCCGGCGATTCGGATGCCACGGACGGGAAGCATGAAACCTTTTATCAGATGCTTCCAACGGCTCGCAAGTATGCGCTTTTTCCATTTTACAATTTGATGAACAATGAAGACCTGTTCATTCAGACCATTTTGAAACCCAAAGAAGCTTTCTCCATTCGAGCGGATCTTCACAGCCTTAGCCTTCAGAACTCCCATGACCTCTGGTACATGGGGGCGGGCCCGACACAGAGTTCGGGTACCATATTTGGGTATACGGGGCGTCCCAGCAACAATCAGAGCGGGTTGGCAACAGTCCTGGACATTTCTCCCAGCTATACATTCTCCAAGTACCTGTCGGCAAACCTCTATTATGGTCACGTTTTTGGACGGGATGTCCTGAAGAGCATCTATCCCAAAAATTCAAATGGCGATCTGTTTTATATAGAGATGAAGACACAATTCTAGCCGGAAGCAACGACTTGCCCCGTACCACACATTACCTGTCGACAGAATGACACGGGGCTCCCGGTGGGAGCCCCGCCGTCCCGGCCTATGCCGCATATCATTTGTGGAAGCTTGAGGCGCGATGCGTCTCAGCCCCGGAGGGACCCGGAGGGGCGGTCAGAAAGTAGCCGGGGGTGACGCGAATCGAGCCCCGGCAGAGATAAGCCCGAGAAAGGGCCCTGGCAGGGCGATAGAAACGGTTAACTCTCGGCCTATCCGTTCCGTTCCATTTGGCTGTCAAGCGGGCGCTTTCAGTCCAGTTTCCACCATCCACTCATCCTCGGTAAGAAAAAAGGAAAATTCAAAGCCTTCATCCATGCTGTAGCCATCCAGATGCCAAAAGCCCGGCCCGCATCTCGCCTTGGCCATCGTCTGGCAGCAGGGGCAATCGGCCTCCAAGGGGGAGTCTTCTTCAGGCGAAACCCATGGCATCCTTGTGCGTTCGTACTCAATAAGACACGACGGGGTTTGACCCTCGTACTCAGGATCGGGTGAGTCCAGCCACTCTGCTTTTAGGCGCTCCAGCCGTGCAATTTCGTTCTCTATGGAGATCATCCTTCTTTTGCTCACCCAATTCCAGCAGTCGGTAATCAGCATCCGGACCAGATTGTAGTAAATCACGATCTCATGCGTACCGAATCCGGCAAAGCGATACGCATGGGATCCCTTGCTCAGGCACGGAGCCGGCTTCTTGAGCCGATTCCACTGTATCTCCCGCGTCTCCATGTCCATATCAATATATTCGCGTTTCATCAAAAGGATTTCTCTCGGTGGCCGGCCGCCCAATTCATCGCGTGGCGTCACCAGCCATTTCGCGTGAATCTCAGCAACCGGATCTTTCAGATTTGCTTCTCGGGCTGCGCGACATTCATTGGCAACAAATTCCGTAATGGCACCGTATAGAACAGGTCGCGCATCGATCGGTTGAATGGCCGCCCGTTTGGCGCGCCGCTCATCGGCGACGGCTTTGTATCCCTCGACAGAATCAAGAAAGAGCCAATCACTATGGACCCGGTATGGCAACCATACTTCGGTGAGCTCCCGACCATTGTGAAATTGGACTTCTCCTTCCGGCATCAAGAAGGAGAAGGACGCTTCCGACGCAAAAACCCGTGCGGCCAGATCCACAAAAACAATCCCCAAATCCCAGGCTGCTTCGTTGACACCATTCAGAAACTGGTCCAGGTGCGGCTTGCCACCAACCGGCCTGGCAAACCGCGTCATGGCCTCCTCCACTTCTTCGATCGTCTCCGGTTCGGCCGCCAGCCCGGCCAGAATGGCATCAGCGATCGAGGCGTGAAGGGTTCCATTAACGGCACGGTTCGCATCTAAAATGTTGATTCTTATTTCGCTCATAAAATCCTCCCCAGGCTGTTACTCCCATACATTCCCGCTTAAACCATAGCTGCCTTCCAGATATCAGCCCCGTTTCCATATCTAATGGCCTGGCCCCCAATTTGAGCCATTTTATTTTCATCCCGGGGCAGACCAGTGCAGTGCGCACGAGGGCTTCGCCGAAAACGATTTTGTTTGATCGTGGGAGAGCGCTTCCGATCACATGAGTAGTGAGCGAAAAGATAGTCCGGCTTTTCTCGCCGGAAAGATCTGGCCGCTAATCCGCATTGGCCGCTAGTGGTTCAGCAGCCTTCAGTGGATGAGGCATAGGTTTGAAATTCTCTTCCTGTAGTGGTGAGGGTCATGTATTGCCGTCTTTGGAAACGACATATTGTCTCAGTCCGAGGTGTCGGTGTCGCTGCGAGATTGGCGGCTCCGGATCCCCGCTTCGATATCTGCAGTCAGTAGCTGCCACAATTCCGGCTGCGCTTGCTGCCATTGTATCATCCAGGAACGGATGGCCTCCACCTGCGCCGATGCCAATGCCGCGGTTTCCGGTGGCAGGGCATATTTGGACACGCTGAATATTTTCAGCTTCTTTTCCACCCATTTCTGAGCCAGGCCCCGCTGCGCCAGCTGATCCTTGACCAGATCCATGGCCTTGGCGAACGGATCCGCGTCATCCTCTTTGATGAAAAAGGAGACAACTGCCTTGACGTCATGAGCGGCACGGAGGGTTTGCAATTGTTCGGACAGAGACCGGAGCGACGCTTCAAGCGACGGGGCAGGCAATACCGATGGGTTCGCTCCAATTTCGACCATTATCTGCCGCACGGTACGCAATCCCATCATCGCCTTCTTGTCGTGAATCTCCAGGCGGATGCTCCCGTATCCGAACTCGCTCAGGAACGCGGCGGCATAGAGCTGGATCGCAAGCTGTCTTTTGGACACCACTGTGTCCTGGCCGAAAAGTGTATATTTATCGCCCATGCTTCCCTTGGGCACGAACTGGTTTCCTGCAAGGAACACGATTTCGCTCGGAGTCAGACAAGCATTTTCGGGGATGGGGGGCATGTCTTGTTTCCTTTCTCTGTACCGATAATCCTATCTCCTGTGGCCGCGACTTCATCCGCAGCCTTCCGGCCGGCACGAGTTTAATCCAAAGACGGTGCTTTGAGATAATCAATCTGCATGGTTTGAATTTGAATCTTCGGCTGCCGGTGGCACGACATTGGAAACTGCGGATATGTCAATATTGCGGGGGAACCAAACTAAGCGAAACGCCTGGTGATTGCAGCGCGGGCTCGGCAGAAAAGCCGAGAACGTTTCACGATACGATTTCTCAAATGACATAATTTTCGGTTCAGTCGTGCCAGATTACAAATTCCGTTTTGATGATGGATTTGCAATCTGGCACCCGTTCTTCAAAGCATGAATCCGCCAGCCAGTTTCAATAGGCAACGGACGGAGAGCCATTCGCCAGCCACTCTACCAGTGCTGCTCCTCCAGCCGGAGTAGCCCCCTTGATGAGCTGGTCTTCGCCGACATTGCGTTTCTTCATGCAGGGAGTACAAACCAGGATCTTCCCCCCTCCCGCAACAAATTTATCCATGAGCTCTTTGAGCGGAGCGAATGGCGGACCCTCCTTGATTTTTTCCGCCTCTCCTTGTACCGCGCACCAAATGCCGTCACTGCTCAGGAATACCATCGTCTCCTTTTCACTGCCGAGTGCTGCATTGGCGACCACGAAACCCAAAGTAGCCTTATCCCCATCCGTACGACAGTGAGTAATGGTTACACAGAATGTACCGGCCATCAGTCTTGCTCCTTTCTTCTCGGAATATTGTCCATAGTACAGTATTGAACCCCGGTTCAAAAATTCTAGTGCACTTCAATTTTTTTAATGCGCTTCACAGAACGTCCGCCGGTGCTGTCTTCCCCTGTCACCGACATTGCGAATCCATCGGCAGGCGACAGCGGTTTGCCGTCCTTCACTGTGGCAATGACAATCTGGTCGCCCATGCGCGAATTAAAAAGTTCGCCAAAGGAGTAGGTTGCGCAATAACCATCGTCGCTGGTTATAAGAACATAGCGGTTGTAGGGCGCGGGATCCGATATGGAGATGTATTTCTTCAGGAAAACAGATAGCGGAACGCCATCCAGGTCATGGATCCCGTGGAAGCCCTCGCATTCGCCAATCATGACGGCTGCGGGAATGTGGATTTTGGGCAGAGCTTTGAGGTCCGCAGGATTCACAATGCGCTGAATTTTGCCGATCTGGTCGGTGAGGGAGAATTCGGTGCTGGGAGGACGAACCTTTTTCTTCTCCTGATCATCGTAGGCCAGGAGCTCAACATCCACACGAGAAACCTTTATCTCTGTCAAATTCGTCATTGTGCGGCCGTCATGAATATCCGTGGCAACAACCAGGGTTGGCGAACAAGGCAGCTCCTCGCGTTCATACGCTATCAGGACACTGCGCCCAATGCTGGAATAAAAGATCTCTCCAAACGAAAACACGATTTCCCGGTTGTCTCTATTCCGGATTTGAATGAACGTGCCCGGCTCCCATTTTCGCTTATGCTTCATCCCGGCTTTCCATAGAATGTCCCGCAGGAGGACGCCGCGAAAGGTGGTTTGTGTCACCTTTTCCTTATCCTGCCGGTCACGCACCCGCTCCGGAATCACCGGGACATCGCGGATGAGAAATGGCGGCATCGCTTTGAGATCAGCAAGGGATACGGACAATTCCTTTTGCAGCTCGCCTCGAACCGCAATTGAAGCCTCCTGGGAAAGGGCTCGCCTGGCCAGGAAGGGAGTGAGCAAAGAACAACACAGGCAGGAAACCATCCAACAGGCTTTCCCAGCCTTTGCAAAACGCATATTGAACAAGGAGAACATCGGAAGCTCCCTTTGAGAATGCGGCAATCGCCTCGTTGCCGGCTCCTCGCGGGAGGTCTAGCAGGATGGTGGATTCCTCTGCAGAGTATTTCCCGGACGGATACGCAATGATGCGATCTGTTTGGTCATCAGCACTTGCACGCCGTGCAACCAATGCCGGGTTCAGGTTTTTCGTACGTAAATCACCATTTTTTCCTCGGGGGCGGAGTTTAACACAAGGTATTCGATCGCGCAATTTTTGCATTCCTGCCCGATGAAGGAGCGCAATACCGGTGCGAACTGCAAAAATATTGAGATATAGGCACTAAAGGGTAAAAAGCCGTTAATGAAAAATATGCAAAAATCCGATAACACAATCGCTGAAACGGGACGGTGTGGGATCCCGACAGGAACAGCAGCAATAAATCCTATACACAATCGGCGAGTGTCTTAACGGGCAGAATTTTGGTTTGCAAGTTGAAGGCGCAGCGGGCATACGCGGTTCCAATGCCTGCTGCGCCTTTTTTATTGCTCAGAGTGACTCCGGATACGGAACACAAATCTTGAGCGGAATTCAGGGGAAAACGATGTCAACCATGTTGGTTCGGGATGAGCCCGCGATGTATCCGGCCCACTCCAAAACCGCAGCCAATGCTACCGATTTTGGGGGCAAGTTTCTGACTTTCTTTCTGGCAGAGGAGGAATATGGCATAGCAATCCTGAAGGTGCACGAAATTATCGGGATGATGGCTATCACAAGCGTGCCGCGAACTCCCGCCTTTACCCGTGGAGTCATCAACCTCAGAGGGAAAGTCATCCCGATTGTTGATCTTCGGCTGAAATTCGAAATGCCGGCGCAGGATCAAACATCGGAAACCTGCATCATTGTCGTTCATGTTCAAGGCATCGAGATCGGGATTGTCGTAGACAGGGTATCAGAGGTTTTGAATATAGCAGGAAGCGATATTGAAGAAGCTCCATCGTTTGGAACGGATGTAAATACCGATTACATCCTGGGGATAGGAAAGTCGCAGGGCAAGGTCAAAATCCTGCTGGATATCGACAGGGTCCTGTCGACCCGGGAAGTCCATGAGATTGCGTCCCCCGAAACGGCAAACATCAATTAAGCCTTAACCGGCCCATGGTAAGGAGATCAACATGAAGTGGTTTTACAATATGAAGATTGCCTCAAAATTGACCTGTTTTGCGCTAATGATGGCTTTCATCGCAGCTGTAATCGGATACGTCGGGATCCGGCAATTGAAGACACTTCAAAACGCCGATGAGGGGATGTACCAAAACAATGTCATCCCGCTTGAAAAGGTTTCGGAGGTTTCCAAATCTCTCCAGAGATTACGAGTCAATGTCAGGGATGCGCTGCTGAGCGAAACCCAAAAGGATAGAAACTACTATCTTGATAGAACGCGAGAGATACTCAAAACGCTCCCGCCGCTCCTAAAGGAAATCGAAACCGGCGTAAAGACCCCGGAGGAAAAGGAAACTCTCGAGGCATTATCTGTCAGCCTTAAGCAATATACGACCGACTTTGAGCAATTTGCCACGATGGTCAATGCGAACAAAAAGGGAGTGGCACTGGCATATATGCGCGGCCCCTTCCTGAAAACTGCAACCGCAGGGATCAATGCCATCGACAAGCTGGTGCAAGTCAACGCGGATTTGGCAAAATCCACGGCCGATCAGAATGGGGTTACGGCAACCCATGGCGAACGGCTTGTGCTGGTGATTCTTGGGGTGGGGATTGCCCTGGCGGTAGGACTCGGGCTATGGATATCGCGAATGATCGCAACACCCCTCAAGCAGGTGGCCGAGCGTGCGGAAAGGCTTCAAAGCATTTGCATCACCAACCTGGGGAAAGCCAGTGAAGCTATGGCGCATGGAGAACTCAATGCCAAGATAGTCACCGGCACAGAACCGCTTCAATTGGACAGCAAAGATGAAGTGGGCGCCCTGGCTCAAAGTGTAAACGGGATCATTACCAAAACACAGGGAACCATCGCGGCCTTCGAGAAGGCAATGGCCAATCTGCGCAGCGTAACGGATGAAATCAACGGAATGATCTCGAGCGCGCAGGCAGGCGATCTGGCGAATCGAGGGAAGGCCGAGCGGTTCGAAGGCGGCTATCGCGCTATGGTGTCAGGATTCAATGCCACACTGGACGCCGTCGTCGGACCCCTGCAGATGGCCTCCACATACATTGATCGCATCAGCCGCGGCGACATCCCGCCCAAAATCACGGAAAATTACAACGGTGATTTCAATAACATTAAAAACAGCCTGAACCTGTGCATCGATAGTTTGCATTCTTTGATTGAAGAAGATGGTGGCGCCGCGCTTCTCGCCGCCGCCAACAGAGACCTGACAGCCCGGGCCAAAAAGGAATATCAGGGTGCATTTGAAAAGATGAAGACAAACATCAATACCCTGATCCAAAACCTGGATGACGCTCTTGTCCAGGTTGCCCTTGCATCGGATCAGGTCACTTCAGCGGCCAGTGAGATCTCATCGGGCAGCCAGACTCTTTCTCAGGGAGCTTCCGAGCAGGCGAGTTCGCTGGAAGAAGTATCGAGCAGTTTGCAGGAAATGTCATCGATGACCAAACGCAATGCGGAAAACGCCAAGGAAGCCCGCAGCCTCTCGGAAGGAGCGCAGGCGATCGCCGATAGAGGCGTTGAAAGCATGAAACGGCTTTCCGAGGCCATCGCCAAAATCAAAGTCTCCTCGGATTCCACCGCGAAGATCGTCAAAACAATTGACGAGATTGCCTTCCAGACCAACCTGCTGGCCCTTAACGCAGCGGTAGAAGCGGCGCGCGCCGGGGATGCCGGAAAGGGCTTTGCCGTGGTTGCAGAAGAAGTGCGCAATCTTGCCATGCGCAGTGCCGAAGCGGCCAAGAATACCGCAAACATGATTGAGGAATCGGTCAAGAATGCCGAAGGCGGCGTTGCCATCAACCAGGAAGTGCTGAGGAACCTGACCGAAATCAATAGCCAGGTGAATCAGGTCGGTACGGTCATGGCTGAAATAGCCGCAGCCTCGGAGCAGCAGAGCCAGGGAGTTGAGCAGGTAAATACTGCGGTTGAGCAGATGAACACGGTAACACAGCAGGTTGCTGCGAATGCTGAGGAGTCGGCCAGTGCGGCGGAAGAACTGTCCGGACAAGCCGAGGAAATGAAAAGCATGGTGGGAACCTTCCAGTTGTCGAGCACGCTGGCCAATAGTTCCCGGCCGACAAACCGGGCACGCAGGCAGCCCGCCTTCACGCCAGTTCCCAGGGCGGGAAAGATTCTGGCAAAACCGGTTGCCGCAGCGCGTGCCAACGGCGGGCTTCACGGCAAGCCTCTCGATCCTTCAAAGCTGATCCCATTTGACAATGATGACCAGTCCATCTTGAAGGACTTCTAAAACAAGGGACGCTCCCCTGCCTTAAGGGGAGCGTCCGCATTTTCTGCATCAAAATTCCTTTATCTCAACTCTCCTGATCGTACTACTTGTTTGGGCCCGTATTTTGGCGAAAATAGAGGGAGCAGCCCCACATCCCTGCAGTTGTCATGCAAATGCAGGCAGCCGGCGGAAGGGAAAGGAATCAGAATGAAAGCTACCGCAAAACAAATGGCATGGATGCAAGCTTTTGGAATAGTGGCAATGCTCTGCATAATTTATGTTGCCGGTTGCTCACGCGGGAGGATGAATGAGGCCCCCGCAACCGTGCCGAGCGACGCTCAGACATATGTCATCCGCGGCGAAGTGATTTCCGTGCCACAAGCGGACAAGCCCGGGACACAGTTCATCGTCAAGCACGAGCCCATCGACAGGTTTCGCGGCGCCGATGGCCAAATCGTTGGTATGAGCACCATGGGCATGCCGTTTACGCCCGGTAAAGGGGTGTCTCTGAAGGGAATCCTGCCCGGTGACAAAATCGAGCTGCGGTGGGTTCTGCAGTGGAGGCCTGAATCAAAGGAATATATTGAGTCCTTGCAAAAGCTGCCGGCAGAGACCCAACTGAGGTTTGGGGAGGCACATCCTCCGGCATTGCCCGTGACGACGCCTGCAGGGCATGCCACCGGTGATGGCCATTAGCAGCTCCGGCAGTTGCGATGTTTTACATATAATTAAGGAGTCGTTTCTCCTACATTCATGAGTTGGCAAAAACGGCAGGACTGCTACAATGACTCTCTTTTTGGATGAAGAACGCATTCGATAAAACTCACCCTTTCTTTGGAGCGGATTGTGCCTGAAAGAGCCCGTTTATCGATCTGGAAGAGGACGTCTCCAACACGCAGAGTGATATTGCTATCCATCAGCGCCTCAATTGTAACGATGGCTCTCAAGATTGGAGCTTACGCGTTCACCGGCTCCGTCAGTTTGCTTTCGGATGCCATGGAATCCAGCGTCAACCTGATCGCGGCTTTAGTAGCCTTCATTGCTTTGACGATTGCTGACCGCCCGGCCGATCCATCGCATGCTTACGGCCACGATAAAGCGGAGTACTTTTCCAGCGGCGTGGAAGGGGCATTAATCCTGGTTGCGGCGATGCTCATCATCTATACTGCGACCCAGAGATTCCTCCATCCAACGCCGCTCACGGATCTGGGCATGGGGTTAGCCATTGCGCTCATTGCGTCCGGCGTAAATTTCGGCGTTTCCCGATTTATGCTGCGGATGGCCAAACGCTACGACAGTATCTCGTTGGAAGCCGATGCCCAACATTTGATGACGGATGTCTGGACCTCGGTGGGAGTGGTGGCCGCTCTTGGAGTCGTGTCTTTCACGCCTCCTCAATGGGCTATCCTGGACCCCATTATTGCGGTCATCGTGGGACTGAACATAATTTACACGGGAGTGAATCTGATCCGGCGCTCTTTCTCGGGCCTAATGGATAGCAGCCTCGCTGAGGATGAAATCGGACAGGTCAAAGCCGCAATTCATGGAGCCATTGATACGGGGATATCATTCCACAATCTTCGAACGCGAAAATCCGGATCCAGGCGGTTTGTAGAACTCCACGTTACAGTTCCTGGAAATCTCACAGTTACCGAAGGCCATAATTATTGCGAGCGCATTGAGCAGGAAGTTGCAAACCGCCTTCCCAAAACATCCGTTTCCACCCACCTGGAACCGGAGGGAGCCATTGACAGATCTGCGGAGAAGGCTTCCGTCGTTGGACATTAAGCCTCTTCCACGGTTGCCTCTCACACAAATCAGTTCCTGAAATGCTATTGGTCTCGCCGATTCACAAATCTTAACAACTGGATTTCAATTTGGTCAGTTTGCCAATTAGCTCCGTTGAGCATTTGCGGATTTTTGAGCTGTTTTCGACCAGAGCCAGTGCCTCATTCTTCTTGCCTTTGAGCGCCAGTTCCAAAATGTGTGCTGCTTCTTTATGGAATTCGGCATGAAGGGTTTTGATTTCCGAATACAGGGGAGTGCCTTTTACCTGTGGGGGAAAGTCGCCATAAAGCCACTTGCCAAAATCACAATTATTATCGGGTCTTACATTCTCGGGACTGAATTGACTGGTCCCTTCATTGATGGCTACACGCAATCTGATAAACCAATTGGTATGTGCCGAGATTGCATTGTCAATCTTCTCCGTATTGGACACGAAATCTCCTCTCTGTTTACAAGTGCCGTGAGTCAAAAGCCCTTTGCCATTTGGAATCCCTGTTTTAGCGCTTCCGGCGCTTGATCCGTTGGACTCACACTGCCCTAGCTCTATTAGCCAAAGACAACTGACAGGAATCGAACGCCGGACAGGATGGAAAGCCCAAAGCCACATCGGTCCTACGGCCCGAAACAAAAAAAGGCGCGGTCACGCCTGATATGCGTGACTGCGCCTTCAACTTGCAGGCCCTTTGCCTGCCCGCTAAGACATAGACTTGTTACAACATGTCCACTACTTTATCGGGAGGCTTGATAGACTAGGTAAATAGTATTTTTTCATTTTCTTTCTGGTTGCAGCCTCGCCGATCGCTCCTTCCATAAGACCAAAAGTGAGCCTGCCACAAATACCGAAGAATATGTGCCGACAACGATACCGGTCAGCAGGGCAAAGGCAATTCCGTTGAGGACCTCGCCTCCGAGAAAATAGAGAGCCAGGCACGCCAGCAATGTCGGTCCGGCGGTAAGCAGGGTTCGGCTCAACGTTTGATTGACCGAATCATTCACCAGTTTCAGGAACGAACCTGAGAATCGTCCGGATTGAAGGTTTTCGCGCACACGATCGAACACCACAATCGTGTCATTCGTCGAATATCCGATAAGCGTCAGCAATGCCGCTACAATGCTCAGGTCAACCTCGCGGCCGGTAAAAGCAAACAGCCCCAGCGTGATAATCACATCATGAATCGTGGCCAGGATGGCTGCGACGCCCGAAAGCCATTTGAAGCGAAATGCAATGTAGAGCAGCATGCCTCCCAGGGCTCCCAGGGTCGCCATGGCGGCTCGCGTTTTCATCTGCTCGCTGGCGCGCGGGCTGACTGCTTCCGCCGAAAGGACGCGGAACTGGCCCGTTCCGCATTCATTTTTGAGAACCCCTAAAAGGTCAGGACTGATCTGCACAACCGAGGCCAGCGAATCGATTGAGTTGAGATATCCCCCGCTCTGCCTCTCCCTGAAATCCACTATGCTCGTTGCCAGCTCTCGAATTTGAGCATCATTTAACGCAATTCCATGAGCAGGGAATGCCTTTTTGAGATGCTCGAAGAGTTCTGAGGGACTGGCCAGATTCAGATCCAGCTTGCCGTCGCCCTCACCATAGTGCTCGCTGAGAACCTGCTTTATTCGTTCACGCGCGGCAGACAAACCATCCCCTCCGGACAACTCTGTACTGATAATGAATTGAGAGAAGCCATGTTCTCGATGAGCAGCGCTCAGTTTTCCGGCTTCCTGCACAGACACTTCGCCTTTCAGCTTTGTGGAAAGGGCTTTCCGCACATCTTCGATCTGCTGCGCTCCTGCAATTTCGACTTTGACGACGGTTCCTCCGCGGAAATCAATGCCCGGTTTCAGGCCGATTCCAACGAGGCCGAGCAGGCTTGCCAGGATGGCCGCAACGGAGATTCCAATGGCAAGATATCGCCATTTCATGAAATCGATGGATCTATTGAACAAATGGGTCGTTGGCAATCCGATGCTCAAATGCTTCGCATTGGGCCGGCGCCATGTCTGAATTTCAAAAATGGCGCGCGAAACAAAAACTGCAGTAAACAGGTTTGCGATCAATCCCAGCACAAGCGTCACGGCAAAACCTTTGACCGGCCCGGTTCCAAAAACGAACAGGAATGCGCTGGCGGCTACTGTTGTGACATGGGTGTCAATAATGGTGAGCAAAGCTCGTTTGAATCCGCTGGAAACAGCGCTGGCAACCAGTCGCCCGGATCGCAATTCTTCCTTGATACGCTCGAAAATGAGAACATTGGAATCCACGGCCATTCCGATCGACAAAACCAATCCGGCAAGGCCTGGCAGCGTCCATGTCCAATTCAGCCAGCTGAGAGCGGCAATTGTCAGGATTGCGTTCAAAACCAATGCGGCGACTGCATTCAAACCGGCCCCCCGGTAATAGCCAATCATGGAAGCGATCACGAGCATTAGTCCTACCGCGGCGGCGACAAGTCCGCGATGAATTGAATCGGACCCCAGAGAAGGCCCGACCGTGCTCTCCGCCATTGTCTTGATCCCGGCAGGAAGAGACCCCGCCTTGAGATTCAGTGCCAGATCAGCGGCATCCTGAAACGACCTGGCGCCGGTGATCCTGCCTTGATCGGATATGGCGGCATCGATACGCGGGACACTTAGAACCGCATTGTCGAGAACAATCGCGAGATGGTTCCCGATATTGGATCGAGTGAATTTCTCAAAGCGTTCGGCCGCGGCCGGTTGCAGCATAAAGCCGGTATCCCAGCGTCCCGGGAGTTCGCCCGCTTCTGCGCGTGCATCTCTCAGGTCGATTCCCGCGATAACGGGCGAGCTGGAAATTAGCCACCAGGTCTTTCCATTGTCAGAAGGAGAGAGCCCGGGAACCATCCTGGCGCCTGCCGGTAACGAACCGTTATGCGAACTGATTGCCTCCTCCTGGGAAGCATAGGGCCCACCGATCAGGGGAGACAATTCAAGCTGTGCCTGCGTGCGAATGATCTCCTTCACCCGCGCGGGATCATCGACTCCCGGCAGCTGCACCAGGATTTCGGCACTGTCACGGCCTCCGCGCTGTTGCACGACAGTTTCAGCTAAGCCCAGGCTGTCGATCTTCCTCTGAATCGTGTGCATGCATTGCGTTACCGTATCCTGGCGCAGCCTTCGCGCCCTCTCTTGTCGGATTCCGAGGCGCAGGTCTCCTCCCTCCTCACCCATCAATTTCCATATCTGTCCCAGCGTCTCTTCCGCAATCCGGCGCATTTCGGTCGCCCGATTGGCCGGGATTCTCCGGACAATGATTTGTATTTGCTCGGCACTTTCTGCGGAATCTGGATCGCTTCTCTCAAGGATTGTGTCTTGAATCCCGGCCTTCCCCAATGCTTCACGAAGTCGTTCCAACCCCCGGTCTGCCTCGCTTTTGAAAGCATCCTGTACCTGGATCTGCATCTCCAGATAGGTGCCTCCCTTTAGATCCAAGCCCAGTCGGATACTCTTGTTCCAGTTTTCTCTCAACTCCTGTTGAGATTTGGGAAACTGGACGAGGCCTGCGATGCAGGCAAAAAGTACAAACGCTATCAAAACCCATTTCCACCGTAATCTGCTCGGCATAGTATTTCTCCTGAAGGTACCCGATGCCGGCGAAAGAACTATCGCGGGCATGGATACATGCTCCGGCGGCAGGAGACACCTACCAGCACAGCATTGTCTGCAAGGCCGGTGCAGGCGTACTCCCGACGCAGATATTAAAAAAAAATCGAAATTGTTGGGGTAAACAAATCAGCTCAGGAGGAAAACCGGAGGAGCGCGCAGCCGCAAGTGAAACCCGATTCCCCGGGCGGAAATCGAATGAACACTCGCGATGCATTTTCCATAACCGCCCAGAAGATTCGGAGGTATGGACTGAGGAATAATGCCCTGTGCAGATGATTGACTGGATCGCGATGTGTTTGAAGCAGCCGGATCCGCATTCTGAATTACTAGTCTCTGTCCGGTATCACCAAGCGCAGTCTCTCGATGGCTTACCGGTCCAAAGCCTGCAGCATCCGAACCCATGGCCGGAGCAGGTGAAAACGCAGCGGCCGATGCAAGAAGAAAGAGAGCTAACAATCCGAGGGTAGCAAGGACTCGATAGCGCTTCAAACCGGTGCCTCCAAATTTCGCGTCCAATGCCGCAAATAACTGGCAGCCTGCAATCATACCTTTATAAGACTGTTGGCAGCGGTTGACACAAAAAAAATGGAGGAAGGCTTACAAAAATTACCTTTCATTAACATAATGCAGAAAAGCGGCATACAGGAACCATGCAGCCGTTGTACCTGCCTCGAAGATCCTGTCATCGATCGGATGGATGGCGCGGGATGCGGGCTTCGCATACTTCGAGGTCATAGGTAGCCACGCAGATTTTTATCCGACAAAATGCCTCGGAATGCGGCATCTTGTTTTTGTATAGATCCATAGCACCAGGCCCGCCAATCCCAGAGTAAACATCATGGCACCAAGAACCATAATGCGGTCGACCCATTCGTGAGACACAATCAACATTCCTATGCTGCCGGTTAATACGAAAGTCGCCTGAATCAGTGAAGATGCGGATCCGGTATCCGAATCGTGCTGTTCCAGCAGCAGGCTGCTCGAAGGGGGTCGGCTGATGCTTACACATATGTATGCGAAGGCGATCGAGACGGCAAACAGCACCGGTCCGGTTCGTCCGATCGTAAGCAGCATGAGCCCGCTAAGGATTGCGCCGAAATAGCAAACAGTGATGATGGGCAGCGGTTTGAAGAACCTCTGCAGGAACAGATAGATGGGTCCGCCCACCACGAACATCATGGCAATTGAGCCAAAGTAGATTCCGAAGGCATCCTCGCTGACGCCGAAATGCTTGATGAAAATAAAGGAAGAAACGCTGATAAATCCCATAATAGGCATTGAGATTACCGAAAAAACCGCCAGCAGCCTTGAAAAATTCCGATTTTTCAACACAAACACGAGCCTTCGAGCGGTCTGAAGCATGTTCAGGTTGGAACGCTCGGCGCTGGTTTCTTTTAAAAACAGCGCAAAAACACATATGAGCATGCCAATTAAAGTAAACGCTACGAAAATGCCCCGCCAGGATGTCAGTTTTAGAATTTGCGCGCCGATCGAGGGCGCGATAACAGGAATTACACCGTTCAGTACGGACACCCAGGCGAGCGTGCCCTCTCTTCTTCTTCCCGGAAAAACATCCTTAATAATTGCCAGATTCACAGCCATTGCGGCCCCGGCTCCAACCGCCTGGAAAACTCTGGCTGCAATCAACTGGAAGATATTGCCGCTGAAAACACAAAAGGCGCTGGACACAGTATAGAGGATCACGCCGGTCAGCATAATGGGCCGGCGCCCGTATTTGTCCGACAGCGGCCCCCAAAAAATGGAGCTAAGGCTGAGGCAAATGAAAAAAACGATCAAGGAAAGGTTCACCAGCGGCTCGGAACACTTCAGCTGTTCGCTCATGGTGGGGAGCGCCGGCAAATAGAGATCGGTCGACAATGGGGGAAAGGAGGCGGTCGCCGCTACCAGAACCATGATCATTCCGTCGGAAAGCTGTTTCGGATGTCTGCGATTTGTTTCCCGGATCGCCGGTTCGCTATTGTCCATCATGTACACTCCATTACAAGCCTTGAGAATGCGGTCACACTCTGAGCCAGCCCTTGGGAGGGCAAGATCCCCCTAAATGAGGCTTTTGCGCAACCCCTTATAATACAGACCTTAGCTTAATGGTATTTACATTTTCGCCAAGGGCTTGTGAAATCACCCAAAACCGCCGATGATGAGAAACCTGATTGACAATTCTCATGGAAGGAAAGCAATGAATTCGAGACTCCAAGCACAACTGGAATTTCTCTTCGAAATCGACCAACTGAAGCACATCTTCAGACGAACCAAGCTTCTGAATGGATCAAGGTATGAAAACGATGCGGAACATGCCTGGCACCTCGCAATGATGGCCATGGTACTCGTCGAATATTCCAATGAACCGGTCGAGATATTGAAAGTGTTAAAAATGGTCCTGATCCATGACCTTGTTGAAATCGATGCCGGCGATACATTCTTATATGATGAAAAAGGTTCAAGTCTGAAGGAGGAGGCCGAGAACAGGGCTGCGGCAAGATTGTACGGTTTGCTGCCTGAAGACCAGGGCAGAGAATTCATCGATCTCTGGCGGGAATTTGAAAAGAAGGAAACCTCGGAGGCAAAATTTGCCGCAGCGCTTGACAGACTTGAGCCGATTATTCAGAACGTGAAAACTGAAGGACATGCCTGGGTGAAACACGGAATCACAAAGAACCAGGTGATACAAAAAAATCAGCCACCTCTTATGGGAGGCTCACGGGAATTGTGGGACTACGCCGGGAAGATGATTGCGGAATGCGCGGACAAGGGCTATTTCAAAGACTGATTCCGGCAGAAAACTGAACCCTCCCCAGGTATTTCAATACCCTGCGGCGAACACATTGCGCAGTTCTCCGCTCTTAAGAAAACCTTTCGTGAAATAAATCCACGCTTCGTGAAACATCCTGGATGAGCAGATCAACGTTCGCCTGCTCACGAAACGCAGCCGCGATGTCAAATCCCAGGGGAACCGAACCGAATTGTTTTTTTCGTCGGTCCAGCCTGAGTTGAGGGATTTTGAGCGCGATTGACGGAGTCCTGCGTTTACGCCATGACAGCCATGCCTATTGACAGGCTGAGCTAATCCAAAATGCAAGGGAGGAAAACAAGTGAAGGCTGCCCAAATTTCAAACAAACCGATGAACAAAACCGCTCATTCAATTATTGTCGATCTCCGGATTCCCGGTCGGTGGTCGCATCCAGAGGACCTGATCAAGTGCCTGCCCCCCGGCTACAAGGTGATGCAGAAAGCGCTGATCCTGCCGGACGGTGCGAAGGTCGACCTGGGCTTCTTTCCGGCCGATGCAGTGTTCCCCGGAATCTTCCGTTCCACATGCCGGCAGCCGCCGACCGACACAGAACTGGCCACGGTAGAAAGCTACACGGTCAACGTAACGATCAGCGGCGCCGGAGGATCCATGGAATCAGCCCGGACAATCATGCAGGCTGCAGCAGGGGTGGTGCGGGCCGGCGGAGCGGGTGTATTCATTGATAACAGCGCGCTGGCTCACGGCGGGGAACTCTGGCTCGAAATGACCGAAGACGGCGGCATAGACGCCCTGAGTTTCGCGTTTGTCGGCATCGTCCGAGCCAAAGCCGACGTATGGACGGTTGGGATGCATGTATTGGGGCTGCGGGACATCGTGTTGAAGCGGGCAGATTTTGATAAGGGCTTTGATATCGTGGAGCTGATTCGCTATATGGTCCGCGGTGACAGGCCGGTAGAAAACGGCCATATCCTGGCGGACGCAAATGGCCCCTGGTTCACCTGTAATGTGGAGGACGGAGATTCAAGGATGATCGCTATTCCCATGCTCAATCCCTTTGGCCGCCTCCGTCTGTCAAAATTGCCGCATAAGGCGGGCAGGAACCAGGAGGCACGCTGTGTGATCCACTAATGAGGAACAGGTGACCAAACTGTTGCGCCGGGCATATCCCAAATGTGCTATAAGGGTCCGAGTATTTTAAGGCTTTGGAATCAACTATGCCTTCGATTATGCCGGGCTCCGGGACCGTAGAGGTATTGCTATGAAAGCACCAAAAAATGGGAATCGGGAAGATATGCTAGCGCTACTGCGCATGATGATCCGGATCCGTACTTTTGAGGAGACAGCGGCCCGGCTCTTTCTGGATGGCAAGCTGATCGGCTTTCTCCATCTGTACAGCGGGGAGGAAGCGATCGCCACCGGAGTCTGTGCCTGCCTGCGGGAGGACGATTGCATCACCAGCACTCACCGTGGGCATGGTCACTGCATTGCCAAGGGCGCGGATGTCAATCGAATGATGGCGGAGCTGCATGGCAGGGTGACAGGATATTGCAAGGGCAAGGGTGGCTCCATGCACATTGCCGACATCTCAAAAGGAATTATCGGCGCCAACGGAATTGTGGGAGCAGGCATCCCCATTGCCGTGGGCACGGCCTATGCTCAGAAATATAGAAACCAGAATGCCGTTTCTGTCGCTTTTTTTGGCGATGGAGCCACAAACCGCGGGACCTTCCATGAGTCGCTGAATATGGCTGCAGCGTTGAATTTGCCGGTTGTCTTCGTGTGTGAGAACAACCAGTTCGGCATGTCCACACCCTTTGCCTATCATTCCAAGAACAAAACCATTTCGCAGCGCGCTGCCGCCTATGACATGCCGGGAGTACAGGTGGATGGCAACGACCCGGTAGCAGTGCGCGAAGCCGCAGCTCCTGCGGTTGCCCGGGCCCGCGAAGGCGGGGGCCCAACCCTGATCGAGTGCCTGACCTGGCGACATTACGGACACTTTGTGGGCGATTCAGCTCCGTACAAAAAACCAGAGGATGAAAAGGAATGGCGTGCCAAAGACCCGATTCCCATTTTTGAGAAGCGCCTGTTGGAAAATTGCATTGCGGACGCTTCTGAAATCAAAAGGATTTGGGCTGAAGCCGAAGAGGAAATTCGAGCGGCGGTGAAATTTGCCGAAGAGAGTCCCTTTCCCAAGGTTGAAGTAATGTACGAAGACCTGGTCTTTTGATCCGCTGAACACAGGAAGGAGCTACATAGTGGCAAGGATACTGACCTATACACAAGCCATTCGGGAGGCGCAGGACATTGAAATGGCTCGCGATCCCAACGTCTTTATCTGTGGCGAAGATGTAGGCGCTTTTGGCAGCGCCTTCGGACAGACGGCGGGTCTGCAGAAAAAGTACGGTCCCATGCGGGTACTGGATACGCCCCTGAGCGAGACGGCGATCACCAGCCTTGGTGTCGGCGCTGCCGCCGTGGGCCTGCGCCCTATCGTAGTCCACGATTTCATGGACTTCATGGGCGTCTGCATGGACGAAATCCTCAACCAGGTTTCCAAACTGGCCTGGATGGTTGCGGGCCAGACAAAGCTGTCCATGGTCATACGAGCTCAGGCGGGCGCCGGCATCAACGCCGCGGCTCAACACTCGCAAAGTCTCGAATCATTTTTCACGCACATGCCGGGCATCAAAGTCGTCGCTTCATCCAATCCTGCGGATATGAAGGGCCTTTTGGAATCAGCCATACGGGACGATAACCCCGTCCTCGTCATTGAAAACAAGACCCTCCTGGGTATGGAGGGGGATGTCCCAGAAGGGGAATATCTTGTTCCCATCGGCAAAGCCAATGTGGCTCGCGAAGGCACGGATGTGACCATCGTGTCGTACGGCATGATGGTGAATAAATGCCTGAGCGCTGCGAAGACGCTGGCTTCCGAAGGCCTTAATGTGGAGGTCATCGATATCCGTAGTCTTATCCCTTTGGATAAGGAAACCATTTTCCGCTCTCTGGCCAAGACCAATCGACTTGTAATCGTGCACGAGGCGATCGGCTGCACGGGCTATGGGGCCGAGATTTCCGCGATTGTGGCCGAGGAGGCGCTTGATTATCTGGACGCCCCTATCGTGCGCGTCGCCGCGCCTTTTACCCATTGTCCGTTCTCTCCTACGCTGGAACAGGAATTCGTGCCGAACGAGGCGAAAATCATTCGTGCAGTCAAATCGTTGCTTTAGGTCTCAGACCGGCAGATGCAGAAAAGGATAAGGTAGGGATTGATATGGCTGTCGAAATATTAATGCCCAAACTCGGGTTAACCATGAAAACCGGTACCGTTCTCAAATGGTTGAAGGAGGAGGGCGATGAAGTTGCTGCGACCGAGCCCGTGCTCGAAATCGAAACGGAGAAACTCAGCCATCAGATTGAGAGTCCGGCGGACGGCGTCCTTTTAAAGAGAATCGCCATTGAAGGGGAGCGCTATCCCGTTGCCTTCGTCGTGGGCTATATCGGCCAGCCCGGTGAGCAGATCGCAGCCGGGGTTGCGGCGGATATTTCTATCGGAGCTGCGTCGCCAAATAGGGAAACCGCGCCGTTGCGTACCCAGGTCCCTAATGCCTCGCAAGGTGGGCGTGTCTTTATTTCTCCTGTGGCCAGAAAGCTGGCCGCTGATCTAGGTCTTGATTACCGACAGATCCCGGGTACGGGCCCCAACGGACGCATCGTTAAGGCAGATGTTCAAAAATACGCGGACGCGCAGCAGGCGGCGCGCGCACCGATCGCTCACCCGGAGCCGGATGAGGCCGATACCGTGATCCCATGCAGCGGGATGCGATGTACCATCGGAACCAATATGCTCCAAGCCTGGACGACCATACCCATGGTCACGCATCACGTTATGGCAGATGCAACTGCGCTGCTGGGCTATCGCGAGATGCTCAACCGCGGCGTTACGGATAAAGGTGACCAGGTATCTATCAACGATCTTCTCCTGAAGTTAACCGCAGTGGCACTGGAGAAAATACCCATCGTCAATTCCTCACTTGCGGGGAACAACATTGTCCTGCACAAGCGTGTACATCTTGGCATGGCCACGGCTTTGGATAATGGCTTGATCGTCCCGGTCATTCGGGATGCCAACCGGAAAAACCTGCTGGCGCTCAGCCGGGAGGCAAAAGATCTGGCTGCCCGGGCCAGGAAAGGGAGCCTTGGTCTGGATGAAATTCAGGGCGCGACCTTCACCGTTTCCAATCTGGGCGGCTACGGGTCGGTCGATCTCTTTACTCCTATTATCAACCCGCCGCAGGCCGGCATCCTCGGGATCGGTCGCATAATCGAAACCGCCGTGCCCGTGGAGGGGGAAGTTCGGATCCGGCCTCAAATCGGGCTTTCCTTCACCTACGATCACCGGATCATGGACGGCGCCGTTGCCGCTGAATTTATTCGCAAACTGATGCAACTTCTGGAAAATCCGGCACGCTCCGTGCTTCTGTAGACCGGAAGCGCCGACACCAACTGCAGTAGAGGACATGCGATACATAGAAAGCCCCTCGACCGACCCGGCCTTCAACCTGGCGCTCGAGCAATATCTGTTTGATACCCTGTCCTGCAATGAAGAGTACTTCATGCTCTGGCAGAACAGGGATTCCGTCATCATTGGCCTGCACCAGAATACGGCAGAAGAGATAAACCAGGCCTATATCACTCAACACCACATTCCCGTCATCCGGCGTCTGTCGGGCGGCGGTGCCGTATTTCACGATTTGGGCAATATCAATTACTCTTTTGTTACCCCGGCTCCGGATATTGGCAAATTGGACTACAGGTTCTTTTGCCAACCCATTATCGAGGCTCTTGAGGACTTTGGCCTTCGCGCGGAAACCAGCGGTCGAAACGATATAACCATCGACGGCAAAAAGTTTTCCGGCAATGCCCGGTATCTGCGCGGCGGCCGCCTGATGCACCACGGCACGATCCTGTTTGACACCGATTTGGAAAAAATGGCGGAGGCCCTGCGCGTGCCGGAGGACAAGATCTTTTCAAAAGGTATAAAGTCCGTTCGCGCTCGAGTAACCAACCTCCGAGGCTATTTGCCCCGCAATCTGACTGCGCTGGAATTTCTGGCATTTCTGCACACCAGCATAGCCGGAAAGAGGGACATGTCCGCCTATACCATGACCGGGCAGGATTGGGATGCCGTGGAAGCGCTGCGACTTCGACGCTATGTGAACTGGGAATGGAACTACGGTCAGTCGCCGGATTACCGTATCAAAAAGCGCCGGCGCCTGCCCGGCTTCGGAGATATCCGGGTCAGCATGCAGGTGGAAAACGGCAGAATTACAGCTTTCGCAACCGACGGAGATTATTTCGGCTCCAGGCCCTGCGCCGATATAGCCGCCGCGTTGATCAACACCAGGCTGGAAGAGAAGGCTTTGCTGGAGGTATTGGCCACTGTTCCGCTGGAGGAATTCTACGAAGGGCTTTCCCGGAATGAATTTATCCGCCTCCTTCTCGAATAATCAGTGCGTATGGAAATTCAGTACCGGTTTTGATTCACAGCCGCGTTCTTTCGCCCCTGCCGGGGCTCGTTTATTCCGTGATCAAGAACCAGGGGTTCGCTTCGCTCACCCCTGGCTGATATGGAGTGATCGGTCAAGTACAATCAATCCGTTCCTTGTTCGTTCATTTTGGTTTTCTTCGGTTCATAAATAAATCAGCCAGTAAAAAGAACAGGGGATCGAGTTGGCAACAGCGACGATAATCAATCTGATATTCGCGGGTCGATAAGCACGCATGACAACTGATTCATCGGGAGCGGCCTCACTCTACTTCCGTGGATTCTGGTTTCCCATACCAACATAGCCAGGTCGAGGTTTCTCCTTTCGAAGCCTGGAACTCGATCTCCTGTTCCGTTCACTAACCGAATGTTTCCGTTATTAATCCATTGAAGAACAAAATAGCTGCAAGAGCTGGTGCCTTATGTCATGCAACACGACCGATAGCCCAGATAAATCCTGCCAATTCTCGACTTACCGCAACCGCGATCTTTTGTCTTTCTTTCCCTCGGTTGAGCATGCGTCGGAATTTTTGATTCAATCGCTTATCGCAACGTTGTGCAATCTCGATAACTTCTGCCGGCAAACACTCTCGTCGTTTCTTGAGAGTCTTGCCAGCTACTGAAGAATGACGGTAGTGCCAGGCGCTTTCGATCAGCACCCTACGTAGGTGGCTGTTTCCCGTTTTGGTTATCCTTCCCCGTCTTTCAAGTTCACCTGAGCTGCTTTCCGAAGGCACCACCCCAATAGCGGCCATAAACGAAGGCGCATCGACGAACCGTCTTAAATCGAGCGCTTCTGCGATAATCGTCATCGCCGTCAGAACCTGAACACCTTTTAGCGCCATCAAATAGCTGACTCGCTTTTGATAGTTCGGCTGTTTTGCAACTTCCTCGATTTTTCCCTGGAATGTTTTCAACCGCTCCGTCTGTTGCTCAAGCGCCTGTCGATATTCCTCCAGTACTGTTTGATCCCCATCATCCTCAAACACAAGGCTCTAAATCCACTTTAGGTGCCCAAGCGACCAGTTCTTGCCCTGCGGATATTTCAATCCACGTCGCATCAGAAACCGTGCTAATCGATGCCGTGCTCGCTGCTGGTCTTCCAATGCGTCTTCTCGCGCACGCACCAGATCTCGCAGACTTTCCTGTTCTTTTTGCGGGATCACAATACATGTTAGTTCTCCCGCTCGGTACAATTTGCCCAAGGCTTTCGCATCCAGCTTATCCGTTTTTACTTTTTTCCCCGCTCGTCTCGGAGTCAACGAAGGGGCCGCAACCTCACAAGAAATCCCATGTTTGGCCAAATAGCGCTGCAAATAGTATCCATTAACGCCCGCTTCGTAGACGCACCGTACATCATCTTCAAATGCCCTTAGCTTTTTCGCTAACCGACCCAGCCCCGTACTGTCGTTTGATACAACAAGTTCTTCTCGAGGGTTACTTTCCTGCCCGCGAAAAATTGCGACGTTTATCTTTTTTGCTGAATCATCCATCCCTACCCAAGTGATACAATCTGCCATGATCGGTCTCCTCATGTTTTATGGCTCTGCAGCTTCGTCACCACGACTTCAGCTGTAACCCACGATATTACATGCTAGAGACCGATCACTCCATTATGTCTACTTTCTATCGGGCCTCCGGCCCTTGCAAATCGCAGCCATTTCTGGGCGATTTTAGACGGGTCTGACTTTCTGAGGTTGCCTCCCCGGCTGAGGGACCTAAAACAGGCCACATATTTCGGATCGTGCCGCGACCGGGTCCTCTATTTATCAGCATTGCTGGAGTTCGCTTGGCATTTCTCCCAAATCGATAAAGTCAACGCATGCCCAGCGCCGAAGGCGCGCCAGAAAGTAGACATAATGGAGTGATTCAGGACATCCACAGAGCCGCGGATGCCTCTAATGGACACAGGGGCAAAGGAGATGGTTACCTGTTTCTTTTCCGGTCCTTCTTTTTAACTTTCCTGGCTATCTTTTTTGCGTCTGGATGCATCTCTTCTCTGGCGTATTCCAGACGTGATATTTCCAATTGTCGTCCGGACACCCAGACTTTTTTCAGCATATTAAAAATATCTTTGGGCATTCCTTTCGGCAGGTCAACCGTGCTGTATTCGTCGTAGATTTTGATCTGGCCTATGTGCTTATTGGACAAGCCCGCTTCATTTGCAATCGCGCCGACAATGTTGGCCGGTTTCACGCCATGAATATGTCCGACCTCAATGCAAAATCGTTCCATTCCGGCTTCGACAGTGTCTCTTGGCGAGTTTCGCCTGGCGCGAGGCTTATTCTCGTGGGATTTGTCTTCGGAAGCCGGTTCATGTTTTCTGGGCTTGTCTGCCAGCAATAGGGGTTTGTCTCCCTGCAGCATTCTGGCCAGCGCAGCCGCGGTATCCAGTGGAGACACATCGTGGTCTCGGCAATACTGGTCGAGAAGACTGGAAAAAAAATCGGTATCGCCGGCCGCCAGCGTATCGGTAATGGCCTGTTTGAAGCGGGCGATGCGCTGATTGTTGATTGCTTCTGTAGACGGCAGCTTCATCATATCGATTTTCTGGCGCGTTGCTTTCTCGATCGCCTTCAGCATGAACTTTTCACGGGGACCCACAAAAAGTATCGCATCTCCACTGCGGCCAGCCCGACCCGTGCGGCCCACGCGATGCACATAGGATTCCGCATCATAGGGAATGTCGTAATTGATCACATGGCTGATGCGGTCTACGTCAAGCCCGCGGGCGGCCACATCCGTCGCCACCAGTATGTCCACTTTGCCTGATTTCAGCTGAGCGATTGTCCGCTCGCGCGTATTTTGAGCAATATCGCCATTGAGCGGCGCACAGGTATACCCTCTTGCCTCCAACTTCTCCGCCAGCTCGACGGTAGCTGTTTTTGTCCGCACGAAAATGATGATTCCCTCAAACGGCTCCGATTCAAGTATTCGTGTCAATGCATCAAGCTTATGCATGCCATCAACCAGCCAGAACCGGTGCCGGATGGTGTCCGCCGTTATCGTGCGGACCTTGATCGTCACTTCAACCGGGTCCTTCAAATACTTCTGCGCGATACGCTTAATAGCCGAGGGAATCGTTGCGGAGAACAGCGTGATCTGCCGGTCCCCGGGGGTCTGCCCCAAAATCCACTCCACGTCATCGATAAATCCCATGCGCAGCATTTCATCGGCCTCATCAAGCACAAGACACGTGAGGGCCTGCAGATTCAAAGTCCCGCGGCGCATGTGATCCATGATACGGCCGGGTGTTCCCACAATAACGTGCACCCCTCGTCTGAGCTGCCTGAGCTGAACGTCGTAGCTCTGCCCGCCATAGACCGGCAGGACGTGAAATGCTTTCAGGTGAGAGGCATACCGTTGGAACGCCTCAGCCACCTGGATTGCCAATTCGCGCGTGGGAGTAAGCACCAGCACTTGCGGCTCAATTCTTTTCAGGTCGATGCGCGACAGCAGCGGCAAAGCAAATGCGGCGGTTTTGCCCGTACCGGTCTGCGCCTGCCCCAGAACATCCTTGCCCGAAAGCAAAAGCGGAATTATCTGCGACTGGATTGGAGTGGGTATTTCATAGCCCACGTCTCCAAGCGCCTTCAGCACAGGATTGATAAGGCCAAATTCCTGAAAACTCATTTGAGGCAGCGTCGCATCGGACATAAATACTCCCAGATCCCCAGCATAATTTTGCATTTTCGGGTAGCCCGAATCAATTTCAGCAAAGCAGCCCCTGGATCGCTTGCGAATACTCATCGCGGGGGTGGCGGCGCTGGATCGCTAGTCAATAGGGTGCTCTAAAGAAAACAAGTGGCGCCCACAATTCGGGCAATAGTTACCCATCCTGCTTGCCGAGATACCTCAAGGCGTTCTTCCCCGCGAGACGCCCCGAGTTCATGGCGAAGCAGGAGGAAAGCCCGGTAGAAGACCGGATACTGTAGCTGTCGCCGTACATCCCTCCGGCGTCAAAGCCGCCCGCGTAAAGTCCGGGCACAATCTGGTCTTCCTTGTCCACAACTTCGGTTTTTTCGTTTATCTTGATCCCCCCCATGGTCCCCAAAAAAACAGTCTGGGTTTTAACGGCGTAAAACCGTGGACCACGAATGGGTCTCAAGTAACGCGGGTTCTTGGCAAAGAGCTCGTCATGTCCCTGGTCGCAATAGCGGTTGTATTGCTCCACCGTGGCTTGCAGCTTGACGGGGTCGACTTGTATGAGAGCAGCGAGACCGGCAATGGAATCTGCCTGATAGACATCGTCGGGACGGGTCGTGGGCGCTTCCTCGAGTTCCCTGGCAAGGTTGGTCAGGCGCGATCCGGGTGGAAAATCT
This sequence comes from Acidobacteriota bacterium, assembly GCA_963664705.1. Taxonomy (GTDB): domain Bacteria; phylum Acidobacteriota; class UBA6911; order UBA6911; family UBA6911; genus UBA6911. Next base: position 4,955,889 of record OY761556.1, read on the forward strand.
AGCGCCATTGCCTTATCAATGCCCCTTTCAGCGAGCTGCCGGACGATTGAGGTATCGAAGATGCTATAGCCACAGCCCTTGTTCTGTTTAATGGAAGCATTTCCCATTGACGTGTCGTCGAATGTGACCGTCTCATCACAGAACCTTTCGCCCCGAGTGTTGATCCACAGATCGGGTTGGACTACGGCAAACCCGACTTCGGTCATGGTACCGGGACGATCCCGGCTGGTTCTGAGCATCTCGATGACGGTGATCCCTTCCGAGGCCGCACCGATATCGTGAGCCATGCGGATGCCATCGCCCATTTTTTCCTCGTTTCCGACCGGAAATAGATTCACTTCGAGATCAAGGCCTGTGTACCTTTTAATCCATTCGGCGTTGTTGGCATAGCCGCCGCTGGCCACGAAAACCACCCGGGCGTCTACACGCACCTCTTCGCCGTTTTCCTCCACGATAATTCCTGCGACGCGGCCGCTTTCCACTATGATTTTCTTGACGGGGGTTGACGTCTTGATCGTAACCCCTTTTCCAACCGCATGGGCACTCAAGGCCTTAACCACATCTTCGCCGGAGTTTTTAACCAGGTGATAGGTTTGCGGAGCGCCGGGGATATTGGTTACTACATCGGTGAAGACAACGCCTCTCTCCTGCAGCCAGGGGATGGTGTTGGCCGATTCATTTACAATAGCTCTCACGAGACGCGCGTTGGCGAGCCAATGGCTGTATTCCATAATATTCTGAAAGGCTTCATCCCGGCTGTAAGCAATGCATTTTCTCCGCTGCATCTCGCTTTCTGCCGCAAAGGTCCCCCTAAAGTTGAAGGAAGTGCCTCCAATGGTTGGCCTCTTTTCGAAAACCGCCACTTTCGCACCTGCTTCGGCGAGGGTTACTGCGGCTGTGAGCGCGCAGGCGCCCGAGCCGATCGTCACTGCATCGTATTCGCTTATGCGTTTCATCCTCTTCACCTCTCAGCATATTTTGCCCGCACGGATTTGGGCATAATGGAATTATGACTGCAGTATATAAGGCCTATTCGACACGGAAATCAACTAATGTAGTAAGTCAGAAGTCCTTTATCATTCGGAAATCATGTTTTAGCCGCGGAGGCGCTCATCCTCGCCAGGATTATTTATGCACTATCGCAAAGTCGATCCATCCATTGGGTACGCTCACCTCTACCAGCCTGGCTCGGCAGCGATCTCCGACGTCGAGTCCCTGCTCTCCCCGTACCACCTTTCCTTCCACCGGCGGTCGCATAATCCGAATCCAGGTTCCCTTATCCGAAGCTCCTGTGACAATCGCATCAAAGGTTTCTCCGATATGTTTTGAAAGCAGTGCCGCACCGGCAGATTTGCGCACCTGCCGCTCCACCTTATCTGCTTCGTTCTCTCGTTCGGTACAATGGGATGCAAGTGCCTCCAAATCTCCAACTGGAGGAGGTGCCGCACCGGAAAGAGCGGCCTTGAGCAGCCTATGGGTAACAAGGTCGGGATAGCGGCGATTGGGGGCTGTGGAATGACTGTAATCACGCACGGCCAGACCAAAATGTCCCAACGGAGCTTGCCCCGGTGTTTCCAGCATATACTCGCCTCGGCCCAGCAGCTTCACGACGGTTAATGACAGATCCGGAAATCTCAATGGATCCCTGGCCTTTTCTTTTGCCAAGAACCGATTGAGCGCCCTTGCGTCAGGTTCAGCCGGCAGGTCGCTTCCCAGGTTTTCGGCAGTGGCGACAATGCGCTGCCATCTTTCCGGAGAACGCACCACGCGACGGAATGTGGGAAATCCTTTCTTCATCAGGTAGCGCGCAGTGACTCCGTTGGCTGCGACCATGAGATCTTCAATCAGTTCCTGCGCGCGGTTTTGTGACTCTGCAACAAGATCCACCACCACTTCATTTTCCATGACCGCGCGAGACTGCATTGTTTCGAGGTCCAGCGCACCATGCTCATGTCTTGCCATTCGAAGTCGCTGGGCGGCGGCATCCTGTGTCCGGAGCTGGGCATCCAATCCCGCCACCCTGGCTGCCTCCGGAGGCAACGGCGCTTTCCCTTCCAACCAGGCTGCCACGGCGTTGTAGGTGAGTTTGGCCTTATTCCGAACCCACGCCTGGTAAACGCGGGGTTCTCCGACAGAGCCGTCGGGCCCGACGACGAATTCAAAGACGAAGGCTTGGCGGTCTTCGTTGGCATTCAGCGAAGTCAGATCCCAGGAAAGACGCTCGGGAAACATAGGGAAGATGCGTACGCCTGTATAAACGGAGGTGGTGTTGTAGCGCGCGTGGCGGTCCAGTGGCGTATCTCTTTGTACCAGAGCGTCCACGTCAGCCACCCCGACCAATATCTTCGTTCGCCCGTCAGGCAGATCCTCCGAAACAGTGACCTGGTCCAGATCCCGCGAATCATCGTTGTCAATGGAACACCAGGGAAGATCCGTCAAGTCATCAAGCCGGTCGGAGCGGTTTTTGACCGGTTCACGCATTGAGGCCGCTTGCTCAAAAGCCGCTTTGGGAAAATTTGCTTCGAATCCATGTGATGCCATGGCTTCGATGGCGATTTGCTGGAGGTTGTAGGTTCTGTCCGAGTGATTATGATTATTCATTAGATGCTGCTTTCGAGATATGAACTCATGGATTCCGGTACTCGATGCAAGGCCTAAAGGCGCAACATTAAGTGAGACACGGAGGTATCCCGCTGTTAATACCCGACGAAATCCTCGCTGTTAATCTCGTCTTCGTCAACGCCGGCTTCGCCAAGCATCTCCTTTACGGCCGCCACAAGGGCTGGAGGTCCGGCCGTGTAGTAAATCGGCTCTCTCAAGTCGTCGACGAATTTCGTCAACATCTCTTTGTTGATATATCCCCTTTCGCCTGTCCAGGCGATCTTGGATTGGCTCAGATCGGTCATGGTGGGAATAAGAGCGAAAGTTGAATTCCTCTGCGCGAGTTCTTGCAGTTCGCCCAGAAAAGCCGCATCCTCCGGACGACGATTCGAATAAAAAAGAAGAATGCGATGCCCGGTTCCGGCTTGCGCGGCCTGCAGCAGCATGCTGCGGAACGGCGTAATGCCGATTCCGCCGGCGAGTATGACCGCCGGCCGGCTGACCTTACGATGCAGCGTCATGGATCCGAACGGACCTTCTATTTGAAGCTCCGATCCGAACGCCATGCTTCGGAGAACCCGTTTGAAGGCAGTATCGCGCTGACGAGTGGCAACCATAATCCAAGGCTCGTGTGGAGCGCTCGCAATCGAGAACGATCGCTTGTCTCCTTCCGCGTCGGTTTCGGGCGGGTTGATGAGCGTCAAATCAATCGATTGCCCTCCTGCAAACGCAAATCCGTCCGGCTTGTCGAGGAAATAAGCCATGGTGCCCTCGGCTATCTGTTGACGGTCTTTCAGCCTCACCGTGTAAATGCCCATAGATCGGTTCCCTTCCAATAGGATCAGCGGGAGGAATGCTGAGACAATTCCTCCCGGTTGCCAGCTACACCTGCATGAACTTTTCTGCTTTCGTGCCGCAGATCGGACAGGAAGCGGGCGGCGCCCCCATTTCGATATGGCCGCAGACCGGGCACAAATAGAAATTGGTTTCGCTCAAATCCTTGCCGGCTTTCACGGCTTCGAGTGCCATTTTGTAGAGTTTTGCATGAACAGCCTCCGCCTTCATGGCAAACCCGAACATCCGCTTGGCGCGGTGATCCTCTTCAATCGCCTGCTGCAACATCGGGGGATACATCTCAACATGCTCCTGCGTCTCACCGGCCACGGCCGCGCTCAGATTCTCGGCCGTCGATCCAATCCCGTCCATGGCACCAAAATGCCCGAGCGCATGGATGGTCTCGGCTTCCGCTGCGGTACGGAACAGCCGCGCCACATTTGTGAAACCTTCCTGTTCAGCCTTCTTTGCAAACGCCAGGTATTTCCGGTTTGCCTGGCTTTCGCCGGCAAATGCTTCCTTGAGATTACTTTCAGTAGTAGCCATGATATTTCGTCTCCATAAACATCGTGAATTCCAATTCTTGCCTATGCAGGATAAAACAAACCGAAGCCTTACGGCTAAATTTATTCATATCTGCTGTGGATGACTTACAAAGGTATTCCACATATTCAGCGAACAACTTTTGTTTTGAGCGATCAGTTCTCTCGCCCCTTATAGGTACTACGTTTTTCCTGATCTTATTCCAGGGGTTCGCTGCGCTCACTCCTGTCCATTTTCTGGCACGCCTTCGGCGCTTGGCTTTCGTTGGCTTTATCGATTTGGGAGAAATACCAGGAATACCGCGGAACCCCGATCGATCATCACGATGGCATTGGAGAATGCGATAACGCTACTTTTTCCCGATATTTTTCTGCGAAGTGCTCCATGATAAAATCGCTGGAGAATAGGATAACCCGCCGGTCACAATCATCAAAAGCAATCGCGGAATTGTAGGGCAGAATCTCAGTCAGCAGATCATCGCTGAGATCACTGTGGACCCACCTGAGGACAGTCCATGTCATTGTTTCAATTTCCGAATCCGCGCCATATTCGCTTTTTAGCCGGTATTTAAGAACATCGAATTGCAGCAGTCCTACCGCACCCAAAAGTGTTTTGTTCTGATGCATTACCGAATTGAAGTGGAATGCCTGGATGATATTCTCCGAAAGCAGATGTTCCAGCCCTTTGCGGAAAGGCTTGTAATTGGAGGGGGTGGGATTGTTGATGAATCCGAAGTATTCCGGGGCAAATCGTGGGATCTCATCGAAAACCACGGAAGGGTCGCTGCTCAGCGTATCGCCCACTTTGAGGTCTTGCCTGGAGACAAGCCCTACGATATCTCCCGGATACGCTTCGTCAACGATCTCACGGCTTTGACCAAAATGGGTGTGGGAATCCGAGAGGCGTATTTTTTTCCCCGTCCTGGACAGATAGGCATGCATATCTCTGCTGAATTTTCCTGAACAGACACGCATGAAGGCGATCCGATCCCGATGCAGAGGGTTCATGTTGGTCTGCAACTTGAAAATAAAACCGGAGAATATGGGATTTTCCATAGCCATCATGCCACGATTCGATTTTCTTGGGAGCGGCGGCGAAGAATACCGCACGAACCCTTCCAGAAGAAGCTCAACGCCAAAGTTGTTCACCGCGCTGCCGAAATATACAGGAACGGTTTCGCCATCAATAACGGATGCGGCATCAAAACTGCCATGCACATGATCGAGGATTTCAATCTCCTCGATTGCCTGGCCGAATCCTTGTCCCCCCAACTCGCGCGCAAGTGCCGGATCGGAAGCATCGCGGACTGAAACTGGAGCCTTAAACGCGCCGCCGGCGACTCGCTCATAAAGATGAGCTTCCTTCTGAAGCCGGTCGTATACTCCTTTGAAGTCGCTCCCGCTGCCCAACGGCCAGTTGACGGGGTAGGCATGGACCTTGAGAACGGTTTCCAGCTCGTCTATCAATTCCAGGGGGGCTTTCCCGGGACGATCCATCTTGTTCATAAACGCGAAGATGGGAATTCTCCGTTCCCTGCATATCTCGAAAAGCTTGCGCGTCTGGCTCTCAATTCCCTTGCCGGCATCAATGACCATCACGACACTGTCCACCGCCATCAGGACACGGTAGGTGTCTTCGGAAAAGTCCTTGTGGCCGGGAGTATCGAGCAAATTCATGCGCCAGCCGCGATAATCAAACTGCAGCAGGGTAGAGCTGACCGATATGCCGCGTTGTTTTTCGAGTTCCATCCAATCGGAAGCCGTTTCGCGTTGACGCTTTCGGGCGGTTACGGATCCGGCCAGCTGCAGAGCGCCACCGTAGAGCAGGAATTTCTCGGTTAGAGTTGTTTTCCCTGCATCGGGATGCGAAATAATCGCAAAAGTTCGCCTCTTATTTATCTCGTCGATCATTCTGAAGCCCAGGTAATCCCGGCCAAAGCACCGTCTGGCCGTGGCAGCCGATTTCGGCCTGCCTTAGCAAAAACCTCTATCGGACCATTATTTATTTGTACAGATTCAATATCTGTCAGAACCTCAAATCTGCGTGTCGTATATTAGCAGGCGGTGGCGAAAGTACAATGACCAGCCTGTCGTGTTTCATCCGGCATTTGCGACCAGGTTTTTGCCGGTATTGGATGTCTCCCAATCGGACGACTGACGCGTGCAGGAAGACCATTCGGCTTCATTGCTTACGCACGTCGATCCGGTTGTCATAGAAGGTGCTTCCGTTCCCACGATCTGTAAGCCGTTGGGAAGTGAGGGCGTTGACGGAGCGGTTTCCGGGCGTGAACTCCAGCCACCAGACTCCTTCCGCCACTGCCGTCCCAAGAGGGATTCCCGGGTCTGTCTGAAGAATGAAAACCACTTCGCCCAGACCGTTGAAAGCCACAGCAGTGTCTCCATCGGAGAGTCCGCGTTTGGCTGCCTCCGCCGGATTGATACTCAGCCGCATATTCCCTTGTTTTTGCCGCAAGTCGTTCCTCTCATAAAACGAGGAGTTGAGAGCGTAGACGCTTGGAGCGGCCATCAGCCAAAGAGGATAACGGCCCTCCTCTTCGTGAGTGCGGAGAAATCGTGGCAGCGGTTCCTCATCCGAGTCATTCAGGATCTCCAGTCGTCCGGACCGAGTGGCAAAGCTTTCGGGCGGCCAGATCGGGGCTTGCAGTTCGACTCCTTTGCCCTCCACCAGCGCGTCCGTGTCGATACCATCCCGCAACGGCGCGGGCGTTGAGAGAAGCAGATCGATAAGGTCATCCGCGGAATGCCGGAAGAAGGGATCGTCGAATCCGAACTCAGCGGCCAGCGCTGAAAAAACGTCCCAGTTGGCGCGGCTTTCTCCGACCGGCGGGATTGCTGCGGCGGCCCGCTGGATGCAGTACGAACCATAAGCCCGGTAGAGGTCGGCATGTTCCAACGAAGACGTCGCCGGAAGAACAATGTCGGCGTAGCGGGTGCTGTCGGTGTCGAACCTTTCATGGACCACCGTGAAGAGATCTTCACGGGATAGTCCTTGCAGAACTGCATTTTGGTCTGGAGCGACTAATGCCGGATTTGCACTGTACACATAAAGCGCCATGATCCGTGGATTATCTATTTCGCGGAGGGCATGTCCCAGGCGATTCATGTTGATGATCCGCGTCGGAGTTGCCATAAAGTCTTCCCGGATGATTTTCGCCATCGCAAAAGCAGAGCCTGTGGATGTCGAACCGAACAGTCCGGCATGCCGCTTGCCATAACCGCCGACGAAAGCGGGGAGGACGGCAATGGTCCGCACGGTCATGGCGCCATTTCCGTAACGGGATAGGCCGCTTCCAAGGCGGATCATCGGGGCTTTGGCCGCGGCGTACTCTCGAGCCATCCTGAGCAAGGTCGCAACCGGAATCCCAGTCAGCTCGCTTGTGCGCTCCGGTGTGTACCCGGGCAACACTTCCGCCGCGAGCGCTTCGTAGCCGATGGTTCGCTCCCGGAGGAAGACCCGATCGGATAATCCCTCTTTGTCCAGCAGGTGCATCAATCCCAGTGCAAGCGCACCGTCGCTCCCGGGCCGAACAGGAAAAAACTCGTCCGCGGATCTGGCGGTGGGAGTTGCATAGGTATCAATGACCCAAAGTCTGGCCCCGTTCTTGCGGGCCTGGTTCACCCGCTGCAAGTAATGGATGCTGGTTGCGGCCGCATTGATTCCCCAAAGAATGATCAAATCGCTGCCGGACAGCTCGTCCGGATGAGGAGCCGGCGTGTCGCCCAAAACGGCTTTCAGGCCTGCCTCCTTGGCGGGAGAACAGATTGTCCGGTCCAGCCGGGATGCACCCAGCCGGTGAAAAAACGCGTGACCGGCATTCCGCTGCACCATACCCATTGTTCCTGCATACGAGTAGGGCAGGATCGATTCCGGACCGTGAGCGGTGATAATCGCGCGCCAGCGGTCGGCAATCAACCGCAGGGCCTCTTCCCAAGTCGTTTCTCGGAACTGGCCGGTCCCCTTGGGGCCGGTTCGGATCAGCGGTTTCTGCAGTCGCCGAGGGGAATGGACGGTTCGCTCGTAGTGCGTCATTTTCGTGCAGAGCGTTCCGCGGGAATACGGATGCTCCGGATCACCAGCCACCCTGACGGCACGACCGTTCTCAACCGATACCAAAAGACCGCATGCATCGGGACAGTCATAAGGGCAGACGGACCGCTTAATTTCAGTCATAATGCTCCTGCAGGAAAGCCGAATATGGCAATCCTTTCCGCTGGTTTTGGTTTATAGATGCTTAACGCATCCTGGCGCAAACACCGTGCCTGTCATTCTTCTCTTCACCTCAGCTATGCAGTACTTTCTGAAAGATAGACCACATGGCTTCCCAATTGCCATCGGAATCACCTCCTTTTTGTTTGATGTGCAGGGAATTTGCTTCCCGGTGTGCAGCATTCCAGACCGCAGGATTCATACACGGCCGATGACGCAATCGGGACAATTGCATACGGCCGCGAAAGAGCCCAAAGGGGTATAAGAAGCAAAATTCTATTCCCGAGCCAGCCGCGTTGGCGCAAGTTCGGTGTCCTGCTTCAAGAACCGCATCCCTGCCAACCAGAAGGCGCCCGCCACCAGGAACATTGCACCCACTGCCGAGAATGCGGTGGTCATGCCGTAGCGGTCGCTCAGGATGCCGATTATAACGGGCGAGATTACGTCACCCAGCAGATGAATGACAAAGATGTTCAAGGCAAATGCGGCCGAGCGGATGCTCGGAGGCGTCACATTCACCAGGATTGTGTTTGTCGGACCGGTGTTGAAAAACAGACAGAAGCTGGCCACAAACAACCAAATCCATATAGTCGGAAATGGCGCGTGCAGCGTCAGCAGCATAAACGGAAATCCGATCAGCATGGCAACGCCCGAGACCAGGAAGTAGGAGCCGGAGAAACGCGTCCGGAGTTTGTCGCCGACCAGGCCGCCCAGCAGGGTTGCGGCGAAGCCGGTGACAACTGTGATGGCGCCGAAGATCATTTTCACCGCGACCGGTGCGCCCATTTTTTGCTTGAGGTAGTAGGCCATCCAGAAGGAGATTCCGCCTATAGCAAAGGTCATCGCTGTCATTCCCAACGTGCAGAGGATATAAGACGGCGTGTGCAGCAGCACCCCATAATCGCGCCACTGGACCTTGTGCGTACGCATGCCTTTGCCCAAATCCGCCTGGCCGCGCGGCGGCTCCTTCATGAAAAAGCTCCAGATGCCGAGCAGCAATCCGGGCACAACCACGACGTAGAACGCCCAGCGCCAACTCTCTGCGTGAATGCCGAGTGCCTGTTCGCCCCAAGCGCCGATGCCGGACCTCGCCACGGCATCGCCGATGACGAAGCCCAGCGCGCCGGCCACCGGTATGGCCATGTAAAACCACGCCAGCGCCTGGCCACGCACTTTTACCGGATAAAAATCCGAGATCAGTGTCGGAGCCACGGGTCCATAGGCCGCTTCGCCGATACCGACGAAACAACGGGTCAGAAGCAGTGCGACAAAGCCGCCCGCCAGGCCCGACGCCCCAGTGGCCAGGCTCCACAGGATCACGCCCACGCCGACCAGCGCCCAACGCGACCAGCGGTCAGCCAATCGGCCGAAAATCGGCGCGCCGATCGTGTAGACCACCATGAATGCAGTGCCCAGCACACCAATAAGTGCCAGTTCAGGTTTAAAGCCCAGATGCCCCGCGCACCATTCCTGAAACTGCCGGAGCGCTGGTGAGAGCGCATCGGCGTTGCCTTTTGGGAAGAAGCTCGCCTGGATGAACTCGACGACGGCGGCCAGCACGTAGCGATCGATGTAGTTGAACATGTTGATCAACAGGAGCAGTATCAGCGCAGCTCTTGCGCCGGGGAATGGCGTTTTGCGGTCGGCGCCTGAGACTTCCGCCGTGTGTGGGAAAGCAGCCTCCGAATACTCCGCCCCTATATCGTCGCTCACCATGCTCTCCTTTCAACAGGAAGAAGCCGCGCATCAAGGTTCATGTCCATCATGGGCCGGTTGTCGAATATGTCTCAACGGGAATCGAAACGCCACAATCTGTTTTACACTAAGATGCTGCTTTAGTTAAGGGCAGCAACTCTGATGCCCCCTTATTTTCGTCGGGCGAGGGACGGATCAAGGTCCTCGGGGAAATCATTTTCCAATACTATGGGGGATGACCCTGCCGGACGCTGTTGGCTTTTTAGCGATTTCCTTTGGTGCCGACACGCTTTATGATGAGTGATCAGAAAAGCAAAAAGCAACGCCCCAGATAATTTGGCCAACCATCACCAAGTCCATAAGGAGAAGAGAATGCTGGTGGATAGAAGGAAGTTCTGCAGGAGCGTGGCCGCGCTCGGGCTTTTGCCCGGCATCGCATGCGGACAATCGCAGGAGAAGCAAAGTGTCGCGCCGCGAAGTAGCGAAGGGATACGGGCCCGCAGGATCACCGCAAGGGGGTTCACCTTCGATGCACTGGAGTGCGGATCCGGCGGCGAGCCGGTCCTGTTGCTGCACGGGTTTCCCGAAACCTCCCTGATGTGGTCCGGCCTGATGCCGGTATTGGCGGCGAACGGTTACCATTGCCTTGCACCGGATCAGCGCGGGTACAGTCCCAGCGCACGCCCGACGCAAGTTGACGCTTACCGGTATGAAGAACTCGTCGCGGATACGCTTGCATTCGGCCGCACGCTCGGCAAACGCTTTCACCTGATCGGCCACGATTGGGGCGCGGTTGTGGGGTGGCTTACACTTGCAACGGATCCTTCGTCGATCGCCTCCTTTACCGCGATATCCATACCGCACTACACGGCCTGGTCGCGCTCGGTCTACGACGACGAAAAAATGGCAGGCTATCGTTCAATGCTCGAAACCTGGATGACGGAGGGCAAGGGAGAAGCTTCGTGGACACCGGAACTGCTGAGGCGCATCTGGAAAGTGAAGCCGGCGGACCAGGTCGAGAAACTCATCGCAAAGATGACGGAACCGGGAGCCATGACGGCGGCGCTGAACTGGTACCGTGCATCGCGAGGCCACAAACGCGTGCTCGAGGATTTCACCATCCCGAAGGTGAATGTGCCCACGCTGCTCATCTTTGGCCGCACCGACATTGGACAACGCTCGGTGGCTGATTCGGCGGCCCTCATGACGGGCAGCTACCGCGTCGTCCAGCCCGACGGCGGTCACTTCATCGTCGATGAGCAGCCGAAGGTTGTAGCAGAGGAAACGCTCGCGCACTTACGAGCGCATCCCATAAAATAGAATCCATCCATCGCGCCCTCAGAGAAAAATAACCAAAGGCTGCCTGCAATAACAGGGAGTCTATGGCTGCTCTAAAAGAAAGCATCGCCGCAGGCTTTACGCTTGCGGCTATGCTCAGTCCGGGTATCGCAAACAGCCGAATGACAAATTTCCAGGACAATAACTATTTGACAATATGGTTGCTAGATACAATACTTGCATTATGCAACTATATTGAAAGGGGCAAATGTGGAGGCCAAGACAATCGAGCAGTTCCGAGCAAAGCTTCGTGAGATAGAGCGAGCCGTTTGGATGCAAACCAAAAGCGAGGCGCTCTGCTGTGGCGTCACCATGGCTCAGTGTCATGCGATCCTCGAGATCAGCTCCGCCGGAGAAGTGAATTTAAAAGACCTGGCGGCCCGATTGGGCCTCGACAACAGCACACTTAGCCGGACAGTCGAAAGCCTCGTACAAGATGGATTGGTCGAGAGAACTTCAAGTAAGGAAGACCGGCGAGCCACTGTCATCAAGTTAAGTGAAAAGGGGCGCGCCGCCCGCGACCGCATCAACAAAACCTGGAACCAGATCTGCCGGGACATGTTTCGGAATATTCCCCACGAAAAACACGAGCAGCTCATCGAATCAGTGGCAATTCTGTCGGACCTGCTGACCGGTTGTTGCCGCAACCAGTGTTCCCCGAACGGAAGCACGGCCAAGCGGAGGACCAATGTCTAACTCATGCTGCTGTTCAACTCCGCAAAGCTCAAACCTTGTCCCGCTGGCTGATTTTAAGGAGTGCGCCGGGAAAGCGGCCAAGGTTACCTCGAGACTAAACAGGCGGGATCGACTGGGGATGTTCAAGTTCCGCTGGGGTATACGCCGCATGAGCTATGTGGTTGCTCCAGGCTTGTATCAAATAGGAAGTCCCAACGAACACTCCCCGGTTCTGGTCACGGCAAATTTCAAAATGACTTTTGATATGGTCCGAAGCCAGCTGGACGGCATCAGTGCATGGATTCTTGTGCTGAACACGCGCGGAATCAATGTTTGGTGCGCAGCCGGCAAGAGTACGTTCGGAACAGACGAACTCGTTCAACAGATTGAGAAGACAAACCTTAAATCAGTGGTAACGCACCGGGAGATCATTCTTCCGCAGCTTGGCGCTCCTGGAGTTGCCGCGCATGAAGTCAGAAAGCGCGCGGGATTCTCAGTAATCTATGGACCTGTTTATGCCCGAGATATCCGTGCTTTTCTGGCCGCCGGAAACCGCGCCACACCTGAAATGCGCAGGGTTCGATTTCATCTGAGAGACCGGATTGGTCTAATCCCCATGGAATTGATACCGGCGCTGAAGTGGGTTCCGGTGCTCGTCGCCTTGATCCTGATCATGAGGCTGGCGGATGGATCCGGCTTCCATGACGGTTTGCAGCGGGATCTGCTTGCATATCTGGGGACCATCGGGATAGGAGCGGCGGCGGTCCAGGTAGTACTGCCCTGGATTCCAGGGCGATCGTTTGTTTTAAAAGGCTGGCTTATGGGAATCCTATGGGCTGTATCTGTTTCGCTCTGGTTGAAGCCGAACCCCTGGATAGCGGTCTCCAATATTCTGGTCCTCCCCGTAATCCCGGCATACCTGGCATTGAACTTCACTGGGTCCACGACATTCACGTCATTATCCGGCGTGCAGAAGGAGATTCGCCTGGCAACTCCGGTCATGTTGGCGTCGGCCTGGATTGGAATAGTCCTGAGAATCGGACTGAGGCTGTGGAGCTGAAAGGAAAAACCTGTGAGCTTGATATATCTGAAAAATGTCTCGACCTTGAGAATGGATCCCTTCCGCTGCGGCGGTTGCGGAATGTGCGCGGCGGTATGCCCTCATGCGGTATTCCAGATTGAGAACCACAAAGCTCGAATTGCAAACCCGGATTTCTGCATGGAGTGCGGTGCGTGCGCGAAAAACTGTGCCGCAAACGCCTTGACCGTTCGTGCTGGAGTAGGTTGCGCAGACGCGGTCATTCGCGGAAAACTCAGAGGAACGGAGCCCGTCTGCGGTTGTTCTCAGCAAGATTGTGGGTAAGCCCATCAAAACCGGAAGGACAAAAAAATGGAAACAGCTGAGCTGGATGTAAAAAAACTGGTTAAAGAAAGGTATGGACTGGCGGCCACCCAGGCGCAGTCCGGTAGTCGCAGCTGCTGCGGGCCCTCGCCCAGCTGCTGTGGCGACAGCAGCGGAGTAGACCCCATTGTAAAAGATCTCTACAGTCTGAACGAAATGGCCGAGCTTCCGGAAAAGGCTGTCCTGGCTTCGCTTGGATGCGGCAATCCCACGGCTTTGGCGGAGCTGAGTCCCGGCGAGATTGTACTCGATCTTGGTTCAGGCGGCGGGATTGACGTCCTTCTTTCCGCAAAGCGTGTGGGAAAGGAAGGCAGAGCATACGGACTGGACATGACCGATGAGATGCTCTCATTGGCTCGCGAAAATCAGCTCAAAGCCGGTGTACAGAATGCTGAATTTCTTAAGGGTGAGATCGAGAATATTCCCCTGCCGGACAACTCGGTAGACGTGATTATCTCCAATTGCGTCATAAATCTCTCCGCAGATAAGGATCGTGTGGTAAAGGAAGCATTCCGGGTTTTGAAGCCGGGCGGCCGGTTTGCCGTTTCAGATGTTGTAGTGCTTGGTGATGTTCCGGCGGATATCCGGAGGAGCGTCGAACTTTGGGCCGGTTGCGTTGCAGGAGCGCTGCATCAGCAGGAATACTGTTCCAAGCTCGATAGTGCCGGATTCGAGGAGGTGCGGATTGAACCGACGCGCATTTATCATGGGCAGGAGGTCAGGGATCTTCTTTCCGGAACCGACCTCGGTACAGAAGCGATAATCGCCCAAATAGATGGTAAGTTCGCCAGCGCTTTCATTCGCGCTCGAAAACCCGCATCTTCATGCTGCAGCACCGGTTGCTGTAAAGGATAATTGCAGAATTGCAGGCAGGTTCCTGTTATCGGGAACTTGCCTGAATTATTCACTTCTCCTCAATAAATCTTCTATAGGCCGACAACAGCGACGCGCTATACTGCGTTTCTTCTTCCGGCAGAATTCGATGATAAATCCTGACTGAATCAAGCAAGGCTTTGCCGCCTGATTCCTCAGCAGGGATGGACCGTTTAACGCATTGTTCGAAAATTTGCGTGAGCCCGGGTATTGTTACCTCCTCCCCTCCAATAACCACCGTTCCGCCAGGAACCGGGCGAGAACATGCACAGGCAGTTCCGGAATTGTGCTGCGCCTCAGGAAAAGTCTCGATGCTCAATAAGACTTCATCAATCCGGGCCGATATTTGTTCTGCAACCGTCCAGACAGCCTCCTGATCCGGCTTCGATGCGCTGCGAGATGAACGGCTGCATCCGGTTGCTGCCGTGCCAAGTATTTCCGATACAATAAGCGCGGCGCTTACAGGGCCGCTATTCTGTTCCGTTCCATACCGGGCACACTGCCTGGGACAGCCGTCAATTGTGATTGTCGGATGGTTTTTTGCAAAATTCTGTTCTCCTTCGTTGCCTGCAATGAACAAGGGCAGACAGATGGTCACAGTCTTGTCGGGCCGGAGCAACTCAAGAACTCTCCTTGTAGCCAGCCTGGCAATCGTGCCCTCTGCGATGGATTCGCCACTGCAGGAGACTATCCCAACTTTTGTTATTTCCGCGCTCATCTCTACACCGCCTTGTCCAACCGCATTGCCTCAGCAGCAACGGTTTTGGCAACATCCTTTGTTATTGCCCACCCTTCTTCGCTCAGGTCTGTTGCAGTTCCGGGTTTTGCGCCCCGATATTTCTTGAAGGCTTCCGAGACCTGAGCGGCACAGGCAACCTTACCGCCTGCCATCTCAACATTCTTTTTAGCGCATGCCTTTGGACATCCGTCGATCGTAATACAGGGTTGTGTTTTGATCGCCGAAACAGCTTCTGCGTCTTTTATGACCAGCAAGCCCAGGCACAATGTGTCGGTTTGGCCGGGAGCTAATTCATCGGTTACCAGATACGTCGCTTCCCGGCTGATCAACCCGTGCACTTTCCCAATGCCGCTGCACGGTATTACAAGCACAGGCTTTTTGTTAATCATCGGTTTCTCCACAGTTTGCTTCAATGTCATTCCTCGTTGGCCGCGATCAGCTGTTTTATTTCATCCGTTGATGGGACTCTGCCGGCAACTTTGAGAACACCATTGATGACCAGTCCTGGTGTCATAAGAATTTCAAATTTCAGAATGTCTTGAATTGCGGTTACCTTCTCGATTTCAGCATTCAAGCCAAGTTCCTTAACAGCTTTTTCCGCGTTTAATGCCAGCGTTTTGCATCTTGGGCACCCGGTCCCCAGTATCTGAATTTTCAAGCATCTCTCCCTTCTGCTGTTCAGTCGCACACTGTGCTGATTTCAGGCTCGAGAACCAATTCCGATTTGATTGAGTTCGCCACAAGGCTGTATTTAACAGCGCTGTCCAAAGCTCGCTGCAATCTCTTGAGAGTGTTATTGTGATTTGAGGCATCGGTCCGCAAAACAATACGTGGCCGCAGCAGGACCTGCGTGAATGTTTCAGTCCGATCGAGTTCAATCTGCTTTCTGCCCTCGGCATTGCATTGGTAGCTGACCAGATCCAGCTTGTATCTCTTAGCCGACCAGATGAACATCATCATCACGCACATGTTGACTGCGGCCACAAATGCATCCTCCGGTGTGAGCACTCCTTCGTGTCCATGAGCATCTGGAGGTGCGGAAAAATCCATTTCAGGGCCATTCCCCATTCGGATACGTCCCCAGTGTTCGCCTTTCCATTCCACCGTTGTGTTATAAACTGCGGTTTGTGACATTGGTATTCCCCGAAACTGGTTTTGATCAGGCCTGCAGCTCCGCCTCAGCCTGCTGCTTTGCAATTTTTGCGTATTCGCCGGCATCCAGGAGCTTGTTCATTTCGTGCTCAAGCTTTTCGACCTCCAGGATCGCCATCCAACCGCTGCCATATGGATCTCCATTGATCAGTTCCGGCGATTCCTCGAGCGCCGGGTTGATTTCGACAACTTTCCCTTTCATTGGGGAAGGAAGACTTATATTTACCTTTACAGTCTCGATACTGGCGATTTCGTCACCGGCTTCCAGCCGACGGCCCAATTCCGGTAGATTTGCGAATGCAATATCTCCATTCCTTTGCTGGGCAAAGTCGGCTAAACCCAGGCGAGCCAAATCACCCTCCTGTTTGATCCACATGCCCGAATCGCTGTACTTCAATCCCGCAGGAAATTTAAATATGAATTTATCAACGGTGATACTGATGATGTCATTTGCATTACCCGGCATATTCGCTACCTCGCTTCAAAAAACGGGATGTGGACTTCCTACTTGGCAATCTTCTGCTTCACCATCGAGTATCCCTTCTCGTCCCAAAGGATCAGCCCGCCCTCCAGAACCTTCACATTCTCACTTCTATATCCCAGTTGCCTGAATTCCAGTGCCATTTTTGCGCTGTCGGTTCCCTCTTCGCACAAGCAGTAGATCACTATCGGCTTGTCCATTGGCAATCCCATCATAGAAAGCTGTCTTTGAGCGGGATCGGCCATGGCATCGTAAGTAATGTTGATCGACGAAGGTATGTGCCACATTTCGTATCCCTCCGCCGATTGGGTATCCACAATGATGATGTCCGCCTTTTTCTTTAACAGCTGAACAAGTACTTTGGCAGGCATCCTCGGAACCTCGGGATGGGCGAGCTTGGCTTTGGTTTCCGCCTTCTGAACGACGGCGCTCTTATTCTGGGAAAAAGAAATCAGGCAACAACCGGCCATTATCAAAGCAAGCATTGCCGGTATCTTCCGGTTCTTCATTTATTGGCTCCTTCGGGCTACTCAGATATCTTCTCTTTATACATTGGATAGCCTTTTTCATCCCATTTCGTCAGGCCGCCTTCTAATACCTTCACATTCTTCCAGGCATGCCCCAGGCGTCTTAATTCCAATGCTTCCTCGGAACTGTCCACTCCTTCCTCACATAGGCAATAGAGCACGACCAATTTTCCGACAGGTATCTTCTTCAGTTTTCTATCCCGGCTGGCACCACCATCCAACGAGTTATACGGGATGTTGATTGCGGATAGAATATGCCAGGAATCGAAGAAGTCTTTGGGATTAACGTCGATCAGCACGAGATCCGCTTTTTTCGCAAGCAGGTCCTTTAATTCATTAGCGGGTATCCGCTGCACCTCAGGGTGAAATATTTTCGGTTTTCCAGGATTCGGAGTAGTTCGCTCCTGTGCGGCGCAAATGCTTTCCTCAACACCAAAACAAATCGCAAAGAAAAGAAAAATCCTCAGAAATTGATAGTTGGTGAATACCCTCTTCATGATTGCAATTTCCTTTCTATGGGCATTGGATAATTCCTTGAGCCCACAGACAGCCTCCGCAGGTTGGGAATGTACTCCCCATGCAATCCTGTTCATTTTCTGCAAAAAGCCCGCAACCGCCACAGTAGGTGCAGGGCGCAAAATCAAAGCTCTGGACGCGCTCACGAAATTGCAGATATTCCAACTCATTCCAAAGGGCCATAATTGGACGTTCGTTTACATTTCCGACTGCATATTGCCGCGAGAATCGCTCGATGCCATCGACATGGTTTCTGTGACTATGAAGAAGAGGAAGGCAGGGACTGAGAGCTCCATCCCACCGGATGGCACAGGCTCCGCTTTCGATGAACGGGCAGTAGTCATTGCCTTCACCAAAATGATTGCGAGCAAAGGTCAATCCGTGTCCGGCATGTAGGGATGAATAAAGTGAGCCCTTCGTCACTTCGTCTACATCGATTTTCGGAAGATCGAGCCTGTAAACGGAAGAGTGATAAAGCACGTTCCGCAGAGCTTTTGAATACAGGATTTCCTTCTCCATCTCTCCACTGTAAGGAATGACATTGGTTACCATCACAGTTCCAACTCCCAGTTTTTGGGCGAGCGGAAGCAGCAGAGGAAGATCATGAAAATTCCTCTTCATTGCCACAAATACAATTCCAATCTCGGGTCTCACATGATATTTGGAGAAAGGAGAGGGTGACGGTGCGCGGACGAATATCCGTGTGTTATGAAAGACCTTGAGGTTTTCGATCACATCAGGCAATAAAGCGCCCAAACGTATGTCGCCATAGGATTCTGGGTTTGCACCATCCAGAGATACCCACAGACGGTCCAGCCCGGCTTCAATCAGTCCTTCAGACATCTGCTTTGTCAGCAATGTGCCATTGGTGATCAATTCCACCGTGGAACCTAGGGCCTTTGCCTTTGCAACCATCTCGATGATATCTGGATGAGAAAGCGGTTCGCCGAGCCCGCCGAAAAAGACGCTGGGTGGCGTGGGAGATTCCTTCAGCCCCTCCATTATCCTCGAAAAAGAGCCGTTGCTCATGGTGCCCATGGGCTCATTCCAGGCATTTCTCATGCAGGTTCGGCATTCAAGATTGCATCGGTTTGTCGGCTCTATATATAACTTTTTCAGAAGTGTAACCGGCAAGCGAAGCCGTAATCCCTTGGCGGTTTCCTCCACGCACACATGTGCTCCAGCCATAAGCCCATACTTGCGTACGAATTCCTCCGGGAATACCAGCTCTCCATTTTTGTTTACCAGGGCCAGATACCTATCCATCTCGTTTCCCTGCTGAAAATCTACGGACACCTTACTATGCCTTGAGCCCACAAACAGCCTCCGCAGGCCGGGATCGGACTTCCTATGCAATCTTCCTGGTTGGATTCAAACAACTCGCACCCGCCGCAAAGAATGCATGGAGAGAAATTGAATTCCTGGACGCGTCTGCGCAACGTGAGGTAGTCGGGCTTATTCCAAA
The DNA here is from genome assembly GCA_963664705.1 of Acidobacteriota bacterium. Taxonomy (GTDB): domain Bacteria; phylum Acidobacteriota; class UBA6911; order UBA6911; family UBA6911; genus UBA6911. The sequence goes on from OY761556.1 coordinate 4,974,957, forward strand.
TATCCCATAGGCTCTGGGCCAGCACATTTCCAAATACGTGGCGCTTTAGTGAGCGTTCATATTTGTGCAGATACGCTTTGTGGTCGTGCAGGAGTGCAAGGCAGGGGCTTACATCGCCATCCCACCGGATTGCCAGAGATCCTCTCTCAACAAACGGGCAGGAATTATTTCGTTCTCCCAATCCGGCGCCTGAAATGCTCAAGTAATGATTACCCCGCATTGCATGATAAATGGCTTCCCTGGTTATCGGGCTGACATCCATTTTGGGGAAATCCAGCGAGCGCAATAACGGCGCCGACGTATAAATGGCATCTGAAATCGCTCGGGAATACAGGATTTCGTTTTCCATTTCAGGCAGGTAGGGAATTATATTTGTTACCAGAAACTGCAGGGAGCCCAGCTGATTCGCCAGGCTGAACATAGCGGGAAGATCCCCGATATTTCGCCTCATTGCCACAAAAACAACCCCCAACTGCGGTTTCAGAAACTGGTCAAAGCCGCCAAAATCCATCATGGGGGAATAACGGATACGCCGGAACTGCTGCAGATTGGAAATGACCTCCGGCAGCGCTGCTCCCAGTCGAACGTCTTTGTAGCTCTCGGGAGTCGCTCCATCGAGCGATACCCACAGCATGTCGAGTCCTGCTTCAATCAGCTGTTTGGACAGGTTTTGTGTCAACAGTGTTGCGTTTGTAATCAGTTCGACATAGGATCCGCTCGATTTCAGTTCTCTCACCATCTCCACGATATGCGGGTGCGAAAGCGGTTCTCCGAGGCCTCCTAAAAAGACACTTGGCGGTGCCGGCAGGTTCTTGATGCCTTTGACGATATTGGAGAAGACGCTTGAAGGCATTTCCCCAAGCGGCTCATCCCAGCTGCGGCGTATGCAGGTAACACAATCCAGATTGCAGCGATTCGTGGGCTCTATATAGACGCGGGCCAGGTGGGTCACGGGACGCAGCAGGTGCATCCCGTTCGCGTTGTTTTCGAGGCGGACCCGTGTTCCCGGCTTCAGGTCATATCTCTTTACAAGTGCTTCCGGGAGTACCAGGCGTCCCGATTCATCCACGGTTGCGTCAAAGCCGTCCTCAATCTTCAACTGCCACCCTCTTTAAAATCCCGTGAAACCGAAAATGCTTTTAAGCAATAGATACAGGCCCGCAGCAATAAACACATACGCGGTTGCCTTGCGCACCCACTTTTCGATTTGGGTTAGCCGGTCAAAAAACCTTCCAAGCGATTTCATGCCGAATGCCATTACGATGGCAAAACCAATCACAGGCAGCGCCGTTCCCAGACCATAGACCGAAGGCATCAGGACCGCGGACTTGCCGTCTACTGCAAGAGGAATAAGGCTTCCAAAATACAGGGCGGCCGAGAGTGGGCAAAAAGTTAGGGCAAACACTATACCCAGCAATCCGGAACCCCAGAGCCCTAAGCGACCGGCCCGGTCTTGGACCGAAGAGCTGAAAACCGATGCGGAAAAGGATATCGGCAGCACTTCAAGCAGGACAATTCCCACAATGATCAGGAGCGGCCCGATTACTTTGTGCATGTTTGTTTCGAGGAAGAATGAAACTTCCGGAAGCGAGAGCAGACTTGCCACGGCCAAAACCGCGATCACAATATAGACCAGCATTCTTCCTATCGAGTAAATGACTCCGCTCCAAAACACTTTTTGCGACGACCCCATGCTCCTGGCCACGAATGATATCGCTGCAACATTGGTGGCGAGCGGACACGGACTGATTGACGTCAGAACTCCCAACCAAAATGCCGAAAATACGTTCAGGTACCAGCTTTCCATGGATATCCCCTACATGCCGGCCAGATAGCCGCGGACTTCCTTGCGAACATAATTGAGGAAAGCCTCTTTGTGGCCGGTCAGTTGCCATACCATCTTTAGATTCGTCCATTTGGTTTGTTTGCCGTTCACCATGCTCACCAGAACGAGCGACTTGGAAACGAGCTTGTAATCCTGAATAAAATGCCGGTTCATGGGATCCTCATAATTGACAACCCTCATTTCCAGAGTTCCATTTTTCAGCTCATTCGGAAAGCCCTGTTCTATTGCCTCATGAGAGAACTGCTCTATTTTCACGCAGGTGCTGCACCGCGTATTGGTGTGGAAGTAATAGGCTATAACCTTGTGCTGGCCGGTGTTTGTTTCAGGTTGCCGCGCTTCGGCAAACAATCCGGAGGCCAATAGCACAATTGTTGCAACCGAGAAAAGCAATAGAATCAGTCTTATGTTTCTGGTCATGGTATTGCCTCATCATTCCTGGCTTAAGTAAGTTCCCTCCGCCAACGAACCATCCATCAAGGCGGGATATTCCCGTTCTGGAGGATAGGGATCCAGTCTGCAGGCGCCATTCCGAACCGCTTCCTTCAGTCGAACCAGATCCTCTTTCATGACTTGGTCCTTGGGACAGCATTTGTCCAACAGCTCAAAGAGAGCCTCTATTTGAGCTGTGCCTGGAGGCACAAGGGAATAGATGATCCGGCTTCCGCTCCGGCAATCTTCTACAAGTCCTGAATGCCTCAAGGCAGCGAGATGGCGGGACGCCATCGTTTGTGAAATCCTGAGTACCGCATGCAGTTCACATACACAGATGCTCCCCAATCTAAGCAGGTTGAGCAGTCGGAGCCTTGTCGGATCCGATACGGCCTTGAACAACTGGTCAAGCGGTTGTTGTCTCATCGATCTATTCCTATATGCGCTTATGCGAATATAACGATATCCCTGCGGGAAGTACGATTACAAGAGCATTTTAATGTTTCTGGAGAACTCCCTTCGAAGTTCCCAATTCACCTTGACTGCATTCGTTAAACCGCATATACACATATTATCAACAGGGAGATGAAATGAAGAATGCAGCTCGGTTTTTCAAAGCACTGTCGGACGAATCGCGGCTGAAAATGCTTTGGCTTCTGCTGAACCATCGGGAACTCTGTGTTTGCGATATCATGGCCGTTCTCGAGATTACGCAATCGAAAGCCTCCAGGCACCTCGCCGCCCTTCGGCATATCGGAATTGCCACGGACCGGAGAGAAGGATTGTGGGCTTATTATTCGCTCCGCCCGGCGGACAATGATCTTGCGCAAGAACATCTGAAACTGCTCCGCAGAACCCTAGCAAAGCTGCCGGATGCGAAACCGCTTCTGGAAAAACTCGATTCATGGCTCAAGGCAAAAAGCGGCGGCGAAACCTGCATAAACACCAATGGAAACGTGACCTTGAAAAACAAAGCCAAAAAGGGTTCCAACAGAGCCTCTCTCACAGGAGTATCTCGATGAGCAAACCATCAACCGCAGCGATCCACAGCGCCAAACACGCTGGAATAGCCAGTAAACTTTCATTTCTTGATCGATACCTGACGCTCTGGATTTTTCTCGCCATGGCCGTGGGAGTCGGCGCCGGATATCTGTTCCCTGACATCGTTCCCTTCCTGAACAGGTTTAACGCTGGAACCACCTCTGTACCGATCGCCGTTGGGCTAATCCTCATGATGTATCCCCCCCTGGCGAAAGTGCGCTATGAGGAAATGGGGCCGGTTTTCCGAAATTTCAAGGTGCTGGGGCTTTCGCTTGCACAGAACTGGATAGTCGGACCTATCCTGATGTTTGCTCTGGCCGTACTCTTCCTGCGCGACAAGCCGGAGTACATGGTCGGCCTGATCATGATCGGGCTGGCCCGCTGTATCGCCATGGTGATCGTGTGGAATGAATTGGCAAAGGGCGATACCGAATATTGTGCGGGTCTGGTGGCCTTCAATTCCATATTCCAGGTGCTTCTCTATTCAGTTTACGCATATGTCTTCATAACGGTTCTTCCGACCTGGCTGGGATTGAAAGGTGTTGCGGTGAACATCACCATTGGTGAGATTGCCAAAAGCGTATTCATTTACCTTGGGATTCCATTCCTGGCAGGAGTGATCACACGCTTCTCCCTAATATCGGCGCAGGGCAAAGAGTGGTACCACTCGAAATTCATTCCCAAGATCAGCCCGATTACCCTTATCGCACTTTTGTTCACGATCATTGTCATGTTCTCCCTGAAGGGTGAAATGATCGTACAGCTTCCGTTCGACGTGATCCGCATCGCGATCCCGCTGCTCATATATTTTATCCTGATGTTCTTTGTATCCTTCTTCATGAGCAAGAAGGTGGGAGCCACCTACGGCCAGTCTGCGACTTTGTCATTTACGGCTGCTTCCAATAATTTCGAGCTCGCCATTGCGGTTGCAGTCGCCACGTTCGGAATCCAGCACGGCGGCGCTTTTGCCGCGGTCATCGGTCCGCTTGTGGAAGTGCCGGCTCTCATCGCGCTTGTAAATGTCTCTCTCTGGCTCGGGCGCAAATACTACGGCATGAAAGAGGCCTAGGTTAAAGGTATGCGCTTTTGTGCGTAGCCAAATCGCCAAAGGAATCGCGCTTTCCATTGCGCAATCAGTTCAAACGATACAGCCATTGTCATAGGCAGTTTTCCAGGCGGAGAAGGATTATAGCGAGATGAAAGAAAGAAATACGGATGCACCGGGGATAACGACATTACCGGACCAACCCGCCGATCCATTGACCAAGGTTTATGTTGAACCAACCAACCGCTGCAACCTAAGCTGTGTTACCTGTATCCGTCACTCCTGGGATGAATCCTATGAGGATCTGGCGTGGCCAGCTTATGAAGCTCTGATTAACGGATTGGCCGATTTTCCTGAAGCCAAAACCATCGCCTTTGCCGGCTTCGGTGAACCCCTTCTACATCCGCGCTTTACCGAAATGGTCCGTCTTGCTCACGAAAAAGGATTACGCACGGAAATGACCAGCAATGCCATGCTTCTCACCTCATCAATGGCAGAGCAACTGGTTGACGCCGGGCTGGATCAATTCACGGTCTCTATTGACGGAACCTCGAATGAATCTCACGGAACCGTCCGGCCAGGCGCCTCCCTGGAAGAAATCACAGACAATGTGCGCAGGCTATATTCGTGGAGCCAAAAGAAATGCATTGCTCAACTGGATATCGAACCGGCCCTTAAAGAAGAAATGCTCAAACACCTGCTGGATTCAGGCGGAACGCTTTATGGGCTTCTCGATATGATGAGTTACAAAGTTCCTATCGAAGGCGCTTTGGATCAGGCGCCTCCGGCCCCGCTCAAGATCGGGATCGAGTTTGTGGCAATGAAGAGCAACATTCACGAACTGCCGGCCCTTCAAAAGATCGCGAAGCATGTCCGGGCCTCTTTTATTCTTGTTTCGAACGTGCTGCCGTATACCCCCGAGCTTCAGGATGAGATCCTTTACAGCCTGGAAACAACCAGCTACGAGGGTGAGGGGGATGATCGTAATCCGCACTGGATTTTCCCAAAAATGGATCGTATTTGGGATAAGGTGAACTCTATATCAACCGCTCCCGGTCAGCAGCCAAGTCTCAGCTATCTGGATATCAACTTGAATCAGCGAAATAACTACTGCCCCTTTATAAGACCGGGAAGCCTGGCGCTATCCTGTCATGGGAGCGTGAGCCCGTGTCCTCCATTGCTGCATTCGTATACCTGTTATGTAAGAGACTGGAAGAAATTCTTCCGTCATTGTGAATGGGGAAGTCTAAAGGAACGATCCCTGAAATCAATTTGGCAACAGCCTGATTATGCCGCCTTTAGGGATCGGGTTAGGCGATTCGATTTTGCTCCCTGTACGGATTGCGGTGGCTGTGAATACTCTGAAAAGAACGAGGAGGATTGCCAGGGCAATCCTTTCCCCGTCTGTGGCGATTGCCTGTGGGCCAGAGGCATTCTGCGCTGTGCGTAAATTATCCGAATCTGATCTACATGTTCTTCTTTGGCGGCTACTATCAGATTTGCTTTTCGGGCAACGCCGCATCATTGGCCAGGCACATTGAACTCGGGATCCGACTCCGCAGCGTTTAAAGCTATCGCCACGCTCATAGACGCATATGATTGCGTTGAAATGTTTCCGTGCTGGCACTGTTTTCCTGATGGTCAAAAACACGGCTCACCTCTATACTGGCGCTATCTATCAAACAAACACCGAGGGAGGACAGTGCATGTCGGACGTTGTTGCCGCGGAGTCTGATTTTTCCCTGCGTAAAATGAAAATTGCCGGTATCTGCCTGATGGGGCAGCTATTCTGCAGCAGCATGCTGATCATCGGCCCTATGTCGATGCTTATGCTGCCTATGATCGAACGGTTCGGATGGAGCAGGTCCCAGTTTTCTTTCTCGACCGCTGCCGTCATGTGGGCCGGGGCATTGGCTGCGCCCATTTTAGGCCGTCTCATCGATCGCCGGGGCGTACGTCCGGTGGTTCTGACCGGCGCCTTCTTGGTAGGCATTATCGAACTGGCGCTTGGATTTCAGACGGCAAGCCTTTGGCTCTTTTATCTGCTTTTTGCACTGCTGGGAATTGTTGGTGCCATTGGGGCCGGCTACGGGAAGGTCATGGGTTCCCTGTTCATAAAACACCGGGGCAAAGCCATGGGCTTTGTAGCTGCCTTCTCTCCCCTCATCGCCTCCGTGTTTCCGCAGTACTCGAATCAGCTGCTTTTGGCATTCGGCTGGCGCGGTGTTTTCTGGGGATGGGGCGCCGTCACCCTCATCACCTGGATTATCCTCTACTTTTTTCTTGAGGAACCGAACAGTAGCCCCACTGCGGCAATGCCCGCAAATTCCGCGCAGCCGGTGCTGGAAGGCATGACCACCGCAGAGGCCCTGCGCAGCAGACCGCTCTGGATTATGATTGCGGCAGCTCTCGTTTCAGGAATTTTGGGCGGCGGCTGGGCTACGCATTCGTTCGCCTATCAACTTGGCCGAGGCTTCAGCCAGCAGACAGCAGTCAATGCCGTCAGCGTGTCCGTGCTCATCGCTATCGTGGGCCCTCTGCTCGGAGGCTGGCTGTTGGATAAAGTGCCGTCAGCAAGAATCCATATTCCGTTTAGCCTTATGGCCGCATTGAGTGTCTATCTCCAGAGTATTATGTGGGCAAACTATGGAGGCACTCCCCTGTTATTTACGGCGGTCGCCTTGAGTGCCGTTTCTATGAATGCGACAATGCCGATGCTCGGCTACTTTTATACCCGTTTCTTTGGGCTGAAAGCTTATGGAGAGATTGCTGGAATCAATATGGCTGTTCTCTCGCTCGTTATGGGCTTTTCGGCGCCCCTGGTTGGCTTGATCTATGACCACACGGGATCCTACAGTCCGGCTTTGTACGGTATGATTGTGGGGTCGGTACTGGCCGGTTTATTGTATCTGTTTATCGGGCGTTATCGCTACACGACCGATTTCAAACTCATGGTCGAGCTGCAGAAAATGGAGCCGGAGAAAATACCGACATAACGGCCCACCAGGCTTTAGCATAAAGGCACAGCATTTAAGCGGGCTACGCGGCATTTGGGGGATCCTTAAGCAGACGCGTTTTATGTATCATCAGCACAATGGAGCTGACCACAAATACGCCTATCGCTGCCCTCCCATTGACAACCGCTAAATGGAGAAATTGGATCGCAACGCCCCGAACGAAGCCAATCCGCGGTCGACACATCTCAATTGGCACAATGTTCAGCGGGGCGTTGGGACCTTACTCAACGCAACATCGGATTCCACCTGGATGGCAGTATACGTATGTATGATCATAGGAGTGGAGGATGACACATGGCTACGAACCTATTCCTTTTGGCACGATCGAGGTTCATTTGGCCCAGCTGTGTTTACGCATTGCCAGACACGCTCCATTGGCTTTGATAGAAGATTAATCCGGCAAATTCCTTCCACAGCAGCGGCGCCCCAGCTCATTATCCAGGTTGGAGTGGCTGTTGACGCGCAATTCCCTATTCCCTATACTCGGCTCACTGCCGATAGGCGACTTGTCATCACAAACCTGGATCTGCGAAAGGAGGCACAAATTGGCCGCAAGACTACGTTCCGCATTGTTCATGCTTATTCTCATGGCTGTTTGTTCCACGGCATATTCTGCCGAAAAAGTCAGGGTGTTGAACCCAACGCCACCGAACCACATGGTCGATCGCATACCGCTTGTCCCGAGGCTCAATTCCCTGGACGGAAAGACTATATTCCTGGTGGATATTGGCTGGGGAGGAGAGAATGCCGCCCCAAGCATTTATGATGAAATGAAGGCATGGTTTGCCAAGAACATGCCGAGCGTAAAAATAGAAGTCAGAAAAATCAAAGGCTTCTATATGCAGGATCAGCCGGAACTCCTGAAAGAAATATCCGAAAAGGGAGACGCGGCAATGTTCGGAATAGCCGGTTGAGACAGCTGCACATCGGCCGTCGGCCGAAACTGCAAACAGCTGGAACAGCAATACAAAATTCCCACTGTCGGGGGCATTGCATCCAACATCATCAAGTATGCCCAGGGACACGACTTCGAATATACGAACGGTTCGCCCATTCGATATATCTCATTTCCTTTTCCTGTAGCAGGGCAGCCTCAATCGGTTCATCACCGCTATATATTTGAAAGCAAGGATGTGGTGAGCGGAAAACCGATGATGCAGGCATTCGTCGATGCCCTGACCCTCCCGTTGACCAGCAGCGAAAAATACAAAGGACCGGCCCCGGATCCCAATCCGGCGGAATCCCGCTTTCTTGGACCCGACACGGAAGCAAACCTGCAGCGCCTGTTCAAAGACAATGACTGGACGGACTATCTTCCAATTGCCCTTCCGACCGAAGAGCGTGTGGCAGACATGCTGAAAGGCACGTCTCATAAACCGACCGAAGTCATCAAAGTATTGGACTGGCCGGGAGGCAGGCGTGAAGTGACGGTGGAAAGGGTAGCAATTTGTGCGGTCATGGCCGGCGCCAAGCGGGAATATCTTCCGGTGATCCTCGCTCTGGCCAATCACATTCCTTTTGGAAACTCCACATCCTCCATGGCCAACATGATCCTGGTCAACGGACCCATTCGCGATGAAATTGGCATGAATTACGGCCACAATGTCATGGGACCGCATAATGAAGCCAATGCAGTGATCGGCCGTGCGTACACACTAATGTCGAAGACAATCGGCGGTCTGCATAGCAAAAAAACGACCTGGAGCACCCTCGGAAGCTCTCTGCAATACAACAATGTATGCATCGCGGAGAACGAGGAGGCGCTGCCCGGAGGGTGGAAGCCCTTTCATGTGCAGGCGGGGTTCAAACCTGGCGAAAGTGTCATTACCGTGGCAACCGGCTGGTCCTACATTTCCAGCGTAACGGAAGCCAAGAGAGAATATCCCGTTCATATGTGGATGGGCGAGTATATGAAGGCTCTCACGATGGGATCGGCCACGGTCATTATGGATCCTTCCGTTGCCAGTCTTCTGAAGGATGCCTACGGTTTCCAGACCAAGGACCAGTTGGCCAAATGGTTTGCGGAAAACGTCGAAAAGACCGAGTTTGCTTCCGGACAGAAGGTAAAACCGTTCCGGGAAGCCTCCGTCAATGTGGTCGTTACCGGGGGCGGGGGCCAGACAACATGGTTCGTAACCGATTTCGGGATGAGCCGGAACATGGTTCTCGCGGGAGGAAGTACGCGCATCGACGACTGGCGCTAGTTTCTTGTAACAATTGAAATGCTGGTGATGATAGCCACTACCCAAAAGCAACTGGCATTTGAAGCCATGCCACGGAAGCTTATACGGAGAACACGGAAAAAGCCTCTCTTGATGTACTCCGCAAAAGCTTCCATGGCATGCCGGTTCTTAAGCACTTAATTCGTGTCTGGAAGCCCTTGAGGCTGCCAGAAGCAAACGAACCTTACAGGCTCAAACAAAGACTCTCCGGATCTATCCCGCCGTTGTGCTCTCGACGAGCTCACGATAAGCTTTTTTCTCAGCCTCCAGCCACTCTTCACGTCCCATGGCATACCCGAAGGGGACCCATTTCATTTCCTTCATGCTCTGCACGATCGTCGGTATCCAGTTGAAAGGGATGGAAATTTGCACCAGTCCTTCCGGGTAGACCTTCCGTGCCTTCATGCCGAAATGTAGCCCGGTCATTGTGTAGTTGATCTTCCCCGTCTCGAAGGGATACACCAGAAGCCATGAACAGCCGAGTACGGACGTGAATTTCGGAGCCCAAATCTCTCCGGTGGAATACGATATCGCGCGCAGGACGATTTCCGCCTGCGATGGTTTCCCAATCACATACAGCAGGTCCGGATCGAAGGCCAGCTTGTCCAGCCGCGAAAAGGCGACATAATTCACGAGTCCCGGCTTGAACAGGTAGAATTCCTTGAATAGCCGCCTGTTGGCCCGTGCATCCTGGAAGATCTCAAGCTTCTCACCAATCATTCCTGCTTCAGCATAGGCGGGCATATCCATCCAGCCCATAGGCAGCTTCCCCGTGCAGTTTTCGTTCTCCTTTGAGATGTAGAATGGTTCATCCCGTTCCTGCGCCTCACGGAACATCTCGCAAAGACCGAGCTGCTTGTCCAGCTGCGGGAGGCCCTCCGGCCTGCTATATAGAAATTTGATCCCGACGGGCTGACGTTCAAGGTTCAGCTTCTGGAAGATGGACAGGTCCTGCGCCAGTGGTTTCAGCTCCATATTTCCTCCTCCGCAATTACAGAGATCTCATTGTGCTGCAAAAAGCAGAGACGCTACGCTAACAGATCTTACCCTATTTTGTTCGATGGCCTATCTAATGCGTCGTGGCCATAGTATTTGCAATGGGAGGGACTCCCAACCAATTGATTTCGAACAGCATGGCCGCTAGGCGTTAATCCTCCCTGGAATCTCACGTAGGATCGTGATTGAGGATTTTCGCCGGAAGAGGCGGCAACAATCAAACTCAAGATAAGTCTTCATGCTGAAATCCTCCTGATAGCCGCGAAGCGGCAACTTTAGCCCCGGCAATTGTAAAAACTTTTAGATCAACCACAGCCAGTTTACGATTTGTCCAGTACCGCATTGAGATAGAGCCGAAGCAAATCGGATGAGCCTTTGGGCGTAATCATCAGGTTTCCATACAAAATCTCGTGCAATGCCAATCCCTGGGCAAGCGAATAGAACCCGATTCCTACACTCGACAAAGAAGTATCTGTGTTTAGATCGGCACCCCGATAGATCTCTTCAAATACCTGTTTGATACCGTCGTTGATCTGCTCATTCAGCGATGCGAGATGTCTCCTCATCCGAGGATGTCTGAACACAAAAAGACTGAATTCCATCATAAGCATGCCCAGGCTTCTTGCTTCCGGCATGGTTTCAGTAAACTGCTGCAGAAAGATCTGGATCTTCGACTTAGGGTCAGATTTCGAAAGAACTCTGTTCAAAGCATTGGATATGTGGCCTTCAATCTGCTGCCCGGCAACGGCCACAAACAATTCCTCTTTGTTTTTGAACCTCTTATAAAATGCACCGCGCGTGTAGCCCGCCGCAGATGCAATTTCCTCCAGTTTGGAAGCTTCAAATCCGTCACGAACGAAAATCCTGTGAGCCGAAGCCAATATTTTCTCGCGAGTCAATGCGGCTCGTTCCTTTTGGGTGCGAACTGGTCTTGCCGTGGTTTTGGTTTTCATGGAGTCATTATCCTAAAAAACTTTCCCTTTGACAAGATAGATACACGCATGTATCTTTGTACCCCACATTAGATACGCATGTGTATCTAATACGTATCGCGGCTGGAATGGAGGGAAAATGCTCTATCGAGGTTTTAGCGGTGGGCGGCGGTTAAGCTTCATCGCCCTATTCTTTTTAGGTCTACCTATTGTTTTGGCCCGCCCCGTATCGGTCGTCCAGGCGCAAGCGCCTGAACCAGATCAGACCGTTTCTTTGAGTCTGGCCAAAGCCAAAGAGCTGGCGCTAAAAAATAATCTCCAAGCCGTCATCGCCAAGGAGGGTATTGCACAAGCAAAAGGACAGAAGGGGATAAGCCTTTCTGCTCTTTTGCCCAGCATTGGAGCAGCTGCCTATCAAAGCAGCCTGACATCCAACTTGGCTGCATCCGGATTGCCGGTCGAGTCATTTGGATTTCCGGCATTTATCGGCCCATTCAACCGCTTTGACGCGCGTTTCCAGATGGTTCAGAGTGTCTTTAATCTCGGCGCAATCCGACGCTATCAGGCCGCCGACTATAGCCTTGAATTGGCAAGGCAAAGGCAGCGTTTGGCTGCGCAGCAGATCACTGCAGCAACCGTCATATCCTATCTGACAACACTGGAAGCTGAACAGGCAGTTCATGCGGCCAAGGCTAATGTGCAGCTTGCCGAAACGCTCCTCTCTTTGGCTATCCATCAAAAGGAGACGGGGGTAGCCGCCGGTATTGACGTCGCCCGGGCCGAAACCCGTCTCGCCAATCAGCGTGTTCAACTTGCACAAGTACAAAGTGCTCTCGATACCGCACGGCTGGATCTTCTTCGAATTGTAAATGGTGTCAGTGGCGAATCCTTATCGGGCCTGCCGGTCTTGGGCGACCAGATGACTTTAACTCCCGAACCGAGTCGCGATGCGGATAAAACCGTACAACAGGCGCTTATCGATCGAGTCGAGGTTTCGATAGCGGAACAGGAATTGAAAATTGCAGAGGTTCAACGAAAGGCTGCGAAATCGGATCTATTCCCTTCCATCTCAGTATTCGGCGATTACGGAAGCAGCGGACTCAAGCCCACTGAGGCTAATTACCCTACCCGCAGCATTGGCGTTCGACTTGATATACCAGTCTTTAGCGGTGGCCGTACTCAGGCTGAAATTCAAATCGCATCCAGCCGAATGCGTGAATCGGAAGCTCAGCTTAAGGACATTCGTGCCGCCGTAGAAAGGGATGTTCGACAGTCCCTGCTAGAGGTCAAAACCCGCGCCGAGCAGGTGCGTTCGGCAGAATTGGCGGTTTCGCTTGCAAATCGGGAACTGGTGCTTGCACAGGACCGGTTTAATAACGGTGTTGCAGACAATGTGGAAGTCGTTACCGCGCAAACTGCTCTCGAGAATGCACGGAGATCCCTGGTTTCAAGTCTATATCAATTCAACCTTGCAAGGCTGAACTTGGCTTCTGCATTGGGACACGTGGAAGATTTTCGGCTGTAGCCGAATCAGAAAGGTCAGGCGGAGTGCGACATGAATCAAGAAACTAATTCCAATATGAAATCGCCGGCATCCTCGAATTCAGGCAAATGGACCAGACGATTGGTGCTTCCGGTGGCAATAGTAGCCCTTGCAGTGGGTACATGGTACTACGTTCACTCTCGTACTTTTGAATCTACCGATAACGCTTTCATTGACGGCGGTATTGTCCAGGTCAGCCCAAGAGTTTCCGGGCAGGTTGTGCGCGTGTATGTCACCGATAACCAGCGGGTAACAGCCGGCGATCTGCTGATCGAAATTGATCAGAGAGACTATGCGTTGAGAGTAGCTGAAGCTAAAGCCCAATTGGCCAATGCCGAGGCACGCTTTTCCAGCGCTCAAACTGGTGTTGGCTTGACTGCGGATATTACCGGTGCCGGGCTGAGCCAGGCCAGGGCTGCGTACGATGCCGCCGGCAACCAAACCGAAGCGCTGTTAGATAATCTCAATCAGCAGGATGCGGATATCCAGGCGGCGGCCGCGACTTTGCGCCAGACCGAAGCTGGAAAACTCGCTGCGGAAGCGGTTGCACAGCGGGCACGAGCCGACGCCTTTCGGTATCGAAATCTCTTTGCGAAGGATGAAGTCTCCAAACAGGCATTGGATCGAAGCGAAGCCGAGGCAAAGACATCCGAAGCATCCCTTGAAGCTGCTACGCATGCAGTGGTCAGCGCACAGGCCAGGCTTGAGCAGTCCAGAGCCGCGCGAGCCTCCTCACAGTCGCTATTTAAGCAATCGGAAAACCTGGTGAAACAGGCTTCAGGCAAACTCCAGGAAGCACGCGCAAGCTCATCGCAGGTGCGCATCCGCCAGGCCGAGGTGAAGTCAGCTCAAGCGCAAATAGCACAGCTTGCATCAATGATCCAGCAGGCGGAATTAAGTCTCTCCTATACCAAGGTATATGCAACCGAAGCTGGTGTCATTACGCGCAAATCAATAGAGCCCGGCAACTATGTTCAGGTAGGGCAATCCTTGATGGCGATTGTCACGGACCGGTTGTGGGTAATTGCCAATTTCAAGGAAACCCAGCTCACATACATGCAACCCGGACAGTCTGTAGACATCCATGTCGACGCTTATCCGCAGCATTCAATCAAAGGCAAGGTGGATAGCATCCAGAGCGGTACCGGAGCCCGATTCAGCCTGCTGCCTGCTGAAAACGCCACCGGGAATTATGTAAAGGTCATACAACGGATGCCGGTCAAAATCACATTTATTGATCAGCCTCCGACTGAAATCCGTCTTGGGCCGGGAATGTCTGTTATCCCGACGGTGAGGGTGCGATGAGTGATACAAATTGGGACAATGAATGGCGCCCAAGTGTAAACCCATGGATCATCGCGGTATCGGTGATGCTGGCCACTTTTTTGGAGGCGCTGGATACAACGGTTGTCTCGGTTGCGCTTCCAAACATGGCCGGCGGCCTGGCCTCCACGAATGAGGAAGCCACCTGGGTTTTGACGAGCTATCTGGTGGCTAACGCAATTGTTTTGCCCGCAAGCAGCTGGTTTTCTCTGCGCTTTGGGCGAAAACGATTTCTACTGATCTGCACGGTGCTGTTTACGATCGGCTCCTTCCTTTGCGGCATTGCTCCTTCCATGCCAATCTTGATTATAGCTCGCCTGATGCAGGGAGCGGGTGGCGGAGCATTGCTGCCTCTTTCGCAAGCTATCCTGCTGGAAAGCTTCCCGCGAGAAAAGCATGGGATGGCGATGGCTGCCTTTGGAGTAGGAGTAATCGTGGCTCCTGTCATAGGCCCCGTCCTCGGCGGATGGCTGACCGACAACTATTCCTGGCGTTGGATGTTCTTTATCAACCTTCCCGTCGGAGCCCTTGCTCTATACATGATGTCTCGTTTTGTGGAGGATCCGCCTTACATAAAAAACGCTAAGCCTGGAAATATTGACGCCATCGGATTTTCGCTTTTGACAATCTGGCTGGCTACCTTTCAGATTGTCCTGGATAAAGGGCAGCAGGAAGACTGGTTTTCCAGCACCTGGATATCCTGGTTTACGCTCATTTCTGTTGCCGGGATGATCGCTTTGGTTATCCGGGAGATGAAATGTCCGGAACCTATAGTGGACTTGAGTGTCTTCAAGGATCTTAATTTCGCTATCTCGAATCTATTGTCGGCAGTAATTATGGCTGTAATGTACAGCGCCATCGCCATGGTGCCCCTTTTTGTCCAGACCCTTCTCGGCTATACATCGCTTTCCTCCGGAATCGCCACTGCACCGAGAGGCCTGGGTGCCATGCTTGCAATGCCGGCTGTCGGCAAATTGATGTCGCATGTTGAAGGAAAGTGGTTGGTTATGGTGGGCGTGGTTTTAACCATTGTCTCCACATTCATGTTTGGCGGCATCAATCTCGATGTGGCGATGATTAGTTTGGTGTTACCCAATGTTCTACAAGGTTTTGGAATGGGGTTTGTGATGGTTCCGTTAATGGCTATGTCAGTGGGTACTCTTCCACAGGCAAAGATCGGAAATGCCAGCGGAATTTTCAACCTGAGCCGCAATCTGGCCGGAAGCATAGGAATTTCAATATCCACGACGGCGCTGGCGAGGTTATCCCAGGTAAACCAGGCAGAAATGGTAAGTCACTTGTCTCCGTATGAACCGGCCTTTCGGGAAAGACTTGGAGCCATGCAGGCCGGGCTGGCTTCCGTTACTGGTGCTCCACAGGCGCAAACTCAGGCTTATGCGGTACTCAATGGCATTCTGCTCCAGCAATCGACCCTGAAGGCCTTCATCGACGTTTTCTCGTGGACTGCACTAATAACGGTGATCTGTATACCCGGGACGCTGTTGCTGAAAAAGTCGATCGCCAAGGAGAATATTTCGTTTCACTGAACTAATCTGGCTCAGCATAACATTCACTTCCTTTGCAGTATTGGATAGAGCACTCCCTCTTCGACGCGCAGAACCTTGCTGGACAAACCATGGATTCTTTGGGAGATGGCATAGCCGTCAGCGTGCTGAAGCGCAGAACAATTAACTAAACGGTATCGAACGGCGTATAGACTTCGCCCAGGCTCGACCGCATGATCGCAAGCGTTGCGGCTTTCATACCCCATTTAACGTGCTGGAAAATTCTTCCGTTCGATGGTCCACCTCTCATCCGTGCACAGGCCGCATCGGTCTCCGACAAAGCGGGCAGCGGCCTTGGCATCACCGCGCAATTGCCAGTTCAGCCAGTCCACCGCCACCTGCGCAGCAGCACCACCATTGGGCTCGTGATAGGTGCCCCCATGACCTACAGGCAGGTTAGCCACCGCGACGGGAACATGGTCGATCAACTGGAAGTCTTCCATGCCATTTTTGTAGGCAACGTCGGTCGGCCCACCCAGTATGTAGAGAACGGGCGTGTGATAGGTCTTCACGGTCGACTTGGGCACCTTGAGGCCGGGCATAGTGGCGCGCTCACCGTCATAGGTGCCCGTGTTCTGCATGATCAAGGTCTTCACGCGCGGGTCCCCGGCGACCAGAGCCGCCTGCAGGCCTCCGCAACTGAAGCCCGAGACGGCCACCTGCCGCGGATCAATGCGCCCGAAATACGGGCTGCCCTGACGGGTGTTCTCGTTCAGCGCCCAGTCGATGGCTTTGGTGAGATCCGATGTTTCGGTGCGCGGGAAAGGCTTTTGCTCGGCGGCAGCTGCGTGTGCGCCCGGGCCGCTGAGTATGCGACCCGAGGCAATCACCAGATAACCGTGGGACGCCAGCTCGAGCAGATGAAAGCGGGTGCTGGCCGCATCATCCGAACAGCCGCCGTTTCCCCACGCGACCACTCCCAGCTTTAGCGAACCCATCGCCGCCAAGTTGGCCGGTCGATACACCACATGCCGTGAGAGCGCGGGAATCTCCTCCTTCATCGCCGGGTAGGCGCCGGTTCCCGGGGTGTCTGGACTGTTGTTCTGCCCCGCTCCCGGCGGGCCCATCGCTGCCCGATTGGCCCCATCGACACGGGGCGCAGGTGGCTGCTGGGAAGTGACTGTCTGCGCGCCGAGCAGAGCGCCAGTCAGGACCATGACGGTTATCACACGGTTTGCTGCGCGAATGATCATTGATAGCCCCCAATGTGTATTGCCGCCCGGATTGCAAGGCGGATATTTCCACCATATTTGATGATAGGAAGAATCAACATATTTTCAGAAGCCTAATCGCCTCTTCCTGGGCCGCTTCTGGACCTTTGAGCGGCTTTACCCCCCGATTGTACTCTGCTCGTTAAAAAGCCCACCTATGGAAATTGCATCTGGCGAAATCCAGCCGGCCCCTCCCTCCTGGCTGTATATGATTTACAAATGCCCGGGTCTTTCTGGGTCATTCCGAGTTTCACAACAAAATTTGACCTTCTTGCATCCATTTGGGAACTGTAAAGACCAATATCTCCCGGGGAGTCGCAAAGATGAGGGTTTGCTTTCCGATTGCAGGAATTCCAACTGAGGGTGCAGTCATGCAGGATGAATTTGACAGGAATTTGCGGCTTCTGTTTGAGGAACAGAGTCGAAAACTGCCTGAAGAGCCATTTCTCAGCAAAATGCTCCTAACAATAAGGAGTCAGCAATCACAGCGAACTTTTATCAAGCAGATGCTTATTCCCTTGCTGGGATTTGCTATTTGCGCTCTTCTGTCCCCCCTTCTTATCAGGAGTTCCCTGCTGTTATCCAACTATCTGAACACGATGATTGATGCCGCAGGAGGTTTAATGGATAAACCCACCGCAATATGGACCGGACTCTTATCCTGCATACTTCTGCTCTGGCTTTTGAAACGAAGGCTGTTTCTGCTTTTGTACAGAGTATCCATGCTTATTTGAGACTGAGAATGACGAACCATTAAGCCTCCCCGCAACCAACCCTATTACAAAACCGAATCAATACTGGCCTGAAGTCATTGGTATCCTGAACCGCGCGGGTGACGCCCCCCCCCTCCTGTGAATTTGTATTGCTAACATGACATTGACGTGCTAATTATACATAGAATTGTTATCACGACACTGGTTGTTATAAACAACAATTCAACATTAATCTGTATGTTCACACGGAGGGGGCAGAGGATGAAGCTGAGTGCGCGTAATGTCCTCAGATGCAAAGTGAAGAAAGTCAACCCGGGGGCCGTAAATACCGAGGTCATACTGGAATTTTCAAATTCAGCCGAGATAGTTTCGATAATAACGAAAGAATCTGCGGAAAATTTGGGCTTGGCTCCGGGCAAAGATGCCTATGCCGTCGTAAAAGCCTCCAATGTCATGATTGCGGTAGACTAGAAAAGATGATTACCGCCGATCCGGCCTGTGGCTGAAATGCCAAGTGCCCCGCTTTATTTTTGCAGGGCCGTCCTCAGCATCGCCCTACCGTATACAGTACAGGTTCTTTCCCTTAAGCCGCCTGGGGGGTTTAATGCAATCCTTGTTTCTCAGTGGGAGTAGCGCAATGTCACGTTCAGTTGTTCGATCTATTATGATTGCCTTTGCTCTTGGGCTAATAGCTTTGGTGCAAATAGAGCCCGCCTTCGCCCAGGCCGCTCGAGGAAATATAAGCGGCGAGGTGCTCGATCCATCCGGTTCAGTTATTCCCAATGTCGAGGTCAAGCTGGTCGAGGTCCGCACCAACCAGGAGCATGCGGGAAAAACTGACAATGCGGGGTTTTACACGATCTTGAATTTAGTGCCCGGCTCCTACAGTCTGATTATAGAAACGGCCGGCTTCAAAAAGTTCACCAATGAAGGAATAGTACTTGCCACGGGCGAGAAGCTCCGCGTGGATGCAAAGTTGGCTGTTGGCCCTGTCAGCGAAACAGTCTTGGTTGCAGCAGATGCTCCTTTGCTGAGAACCGAGGACGGAAGTCTCGGTCAAGTCATCCCCAACCGCACGATAATCGAGTTGCCTCTGAACGGTAGAAACTTTCTGGGTTTGGTGGGTCTGGCTGCGGGAGTTGCAAATCCGCCCAATTCCTTAACGCCGCGAATCAACGGGGGCCGACCCAGAGTAAACGAATATCTATATGATGGAATTTCAGTGCTGCTGCCTGAGCCTGGCCAAGTCGCTTTATACCCGATCATAGAAGCAATCCAGGAATTCAAGCTGGAGACGAACAGCCCATCGGCCGAGTTCGGGAGGTTTAATGGCGGGATTGTGAACCTGACCACAAAATCAGGAACCAATCAATTCCATGGCTCTGCATTTGAATTCTTCAGGAATGAAGTATTGAATGCTCGAAATCTGTTTGCTCCCGCGACTGCAGTCAACCCTGATAAACCGGTATTTCGCCGCAACCAGTTTGGAGGCGTTTTGGGCGGCCCAATCGTCGGCGACAGGACCTTCTTTTTCGTCGATTATCAGGGAACCCGTCAATTGATTAACCGTGTTCGGACGTCAACCGTGCCAACGCTGCTGCAGCGGCGGGGAATCTTCACTGAGAAAATCAGCGGGGTTGTTCCGACTATCTACGATCCCGCAACGACAGCCCCGAAGCCGGGCGGAGGCTTTACGCGAACTCCCTTTAAGGACAATACATTGACTTATATGGACTCCGTGGCGGTCCAGTTGTTGAATCGCTTTCCACTGCCGACTTCAAGTGGAACGGCAAACAATTATGTGAGAAGTGGCAATGAACCGGACAACCTTGATCAATTCGACCTTCGAATCGACCAGGCATTCTCAACCCAGGATCATCTCTTTGGGCGATACTCCTATTCGATGGATAAGTCGAACCCCGTAACTCCTCTTCCTGAAGGCAGCGGGAACCTGACTTCAGGTTTCACAGGAAACAACAGCACGCTGGGGCAGTCCTTCGCCGCCGGCTTTATGCATTCCTTCAGTACGAGGACGGCAAACGAGTTGAGAATCGGATACACGAGGCGTGCGGTTACCCAGGCCGGGACAGAACTCGATTCGCCTCCATCTCAGTCTATTTCGCTCCCGGGTCTTCCCGGTAATGCAGCTTTTTCAAACATCCTTCCAACATTCACGATCAACGGCATTCAGCAACTGGGATCTCCTTCCAGTGCCTCATTGGAATCCCGCACAGATGTCACCGAGATCATTGATATGCTCTCATTCTGGCGCGGAAGGCACACGATCAAGGCGGGCCTGGATTTTCGATGGGAGAGATTGGATATCATTCAGCCTCCGCAACCTACGGGAGTCTTCAACTTCAGCACTCTCTTCACAGACCTTCCCGGGGTTTCAGGTACTGGCAACGCGCTGGCCAGTTTCCTTTTGGGCCAGGTGAATACCTTCTCCATCGACCTGCAACAGAAAGTCATCCGTCCCAGGGCTCACATCCAGGAGTACTTCATTCAGGACGACTGGAAAGCCACCCGCAATTTGACGGTCAACGCGGGCCTGCGCTATACCCTGAATTTCCCTTCCACGGAAGTGGATAATCAAGGCGCCGTATTCAACCTTTCGACTCAACAGCTGGACTACCTCGGCCAGAACAGCTTTCCTGAATCCGCCAGAAAGCTCCATAAAGCCAACTTCGGCCCACGGCTCGGATTGGCCTATCGCATCGGCGACAAGACAGTCGTGCGGTCAGGCTATGCGCTGGTCTGGATTGAACAGTCCGGCATCACGACTCCTTTTACCAATCCGCAGTTTCCGTACATTCAGACTGCCACAAACCGAACCTTGGACAATGTCAACCCGGCTTTTGTTTTAGCCAAGGGACCCAGCGTTCCGCCGGCTTCTCTCACACCCGATGCCGCCTTGGGGCAGGGAGCATTCACGGTTGATCGCAGCTTGGGTTCGGGTTATGTGCAGCAATGGAACCTGACAATCGAGCGGGAAATCGCAAATAATCTTGTTTTCGGGATAGCTTATTCGGGCAACAAAATAACCCACATCGGAATCCCGGATACCAATATCAATCAGCTCACCATGGACCAGCTCAAACAGGGAAACGCGCTGCTGGTGAATGTTGCGAATCCTTACTATGGCCAAATCCCACGGCAATCATCGCTGGGGAATCCGACGATATCCACGGCTCAGTTGCAAAAACCATATCCTAGGTTTACGACGGTCAGCTTCTTCCGAAACAATGTGGGCAATTCCAACTACAACTCGATGCAGGTAAAGCTCGAGCGGCGCGCGGCAAAAGGGCTCGCTTTTCTCGTCAGCTACACTCGCTCAAAACTGCTGGATGATGCATCCTCCGTGTTCAGCAACACAATCTTCACAGGACCGGTAGCCAATTATCCGGTAGCTGACAGCTACAACCGGCACCTCGAGAGAGATGTCTCCACCGGCGACATTCCGAATGTCTTCTCCACAAGCGTAACCTACGACCTGCCATTGGGTCCCGGATACAGCCTCGCAAAGGCAGGGCTGGCGGGGAAACTGGTCGGCGGGTGGAAGATAAACACGATTATTTCTGTTCAATCAGGCATACCGTTGGCTCTTACCCAGGCCACGAATAACAATGCTTTTGCAGGCTTCGGCGTTCAACGCCCGAACCTGGTCGGGAATCCGGTTCTGAATGACCCGGGCACGGCAATGTGGTTTAACACGGCTGCATTTCAGGCAGCGTCGCAGTTCACGATTGGAACCGCTTCAAGAAATCCGGTTCGCGGGCCGGGAGTTCGCAATATGGATCTGTCGTTGATCAAGATGACGAGATTGCAGGAAAAACTGAATATGGAGTTTCGCGCTGAGTTCTTCAACTTCACCAACACACCGCCACTGGGCGCTCCGGCTGTTGTGCTTGGCAATGCGGGATTTGGAACAATCACTTCCGCGGGTGATCCCCGAGTAGTCCAATTCGGTATGAAGCTTACGTTCTAGGCAGGAAGTAAATAGAGCCTCTGTACCGGTGGTTTCGCATACCGCCGGTACAGATACAGCCGATCTCACCAAAGCCTATTTCCGATTTGGCATTAATGGCTGAAGCGAGCCATCTCACTCCCGCTTGGTACCCTTTGCATCACAGATCATGAAACCAGCGTCATGAGAAAGAACCTTATCGCCGTCTATTGGCAAAATGCCTTGAATCGCCCCATTCGCCGTAGGCAATCGTGTCTCCCGCCATAGCTATGCGGGATTCAAGGCACATTTTACATGCGTCGGCTTCTTCATCCAGGCATGGCTTATTTTCATACAGCAGATAATCTCTGCGATATTTCGTTGGCGTCAGATTGGGCATTATGACATTGGCACCCACCCGTAGCGCCTTTTCCCTTCCTATCGGATCGAGGGTTTGCATGGCCGTGGTTGCCGCAATGTTTATATCCTTCATCATGACGCGAAGGATCGCAATCATCCTCAGCGACAACTGAAATCTCTCTGTTCCGGAGAGGAGCTCATTTCGATATTGATATAGCGGCGTGCCCTGGTGCTCGATATAGGGCCCCATCCCGACCATATCCACATCCAGATCACGAAAGAAAATCAGATCATCTGCAAGATCGGATATTTTCTGAAAAGGCAAACCGATCATCACTCCAGTGCCCACCTGGTAACCGACTTTCTTCAGCGCCGCTAGTGCATCCAGTCGTGATTGGTATCTATGGTTATCGTCGGAGGGATGAAGCCTGCGATACAGCTCCGGATTCGAGACTTCAATCCGCAAAAGATATCTGTGGGCGCCGGCATCCAGCCAGCGCTGATACGTCTCAAGCGTCTGCTCTCCCAACGAAAGCGTAACGTGCAGCTCATTCCGAACCATTCGCTGAATGGATCGGATCAGATTCTCGATTCGGGAAATGAATCCAGGGTCCTTGCGTTCGCCTGATTGTATGACAATGGAAGCAAAGCCGTTCTCCGAGGCATACCTTGCTGCCTGCAGGACTTCCTCATCTGTCATTTCATACCGCGCATTGTCCGGATTCCCGGCGCGGATACCGCAATAAAAACAGTTCTTTGCGCAATAGCTGGAATATTCAATGAGCCCGCAAAAAAAGACTTTATTGCCTACATAGCGCGCCTTGGTCTCCGAGGCTCTCTGGTAGATTGGGAAGGCATGATCCTCTCCGGCAGAAAGCAACATAACAATATCTTCTTTGGTAAGAAGATCCTTCTCAAGAATGTCCTTTATTTCCTTAAGCATGGGGAATTGTCGCATGGAAGTGAGTTCGCGTGAAGAGCGGCCGGCAGGAAACTTCAAACTGGATTGACCTGGCGGACCGCGTAAAGGCTATGAACGCTTGTCGAATCGAAAGCGCTCCTTCCGTTCAATCTGCACGACCTTTGAGTCGTGTACTGTAATTTCGACAGACCCATATCGAAGACCCTTTATGGCCTGCAGTATTTTCCGTTCCACATTTCGATCGGACTCACCGGGAATCAGCGCCTCCATACGAGTTATTTCATCGGGCATTTTTGCCTCCTATCTGTGATTCGCAAAACTGCAGGCCCAGACAGAATGGGAAATCACCTATCTGCCTAGACCCCATATGTATCGAAGAAAACGCTAAGCTCGGTTTACGCTATTCCTGAGATACCCGCAGTGCCTGATGGAAATCCTCGCGAATGTCCTCAATGTCCTCGATCCCCACGGAAACGCGGATATACTCCGGGGTGACACCGGTTTCGATCTGCTCTTTGTCGGTCAACTGTGAATGTGTGGTCGAGGCAGGGTGAATCACGAGAGTTTTGGCATCTCCCACATTGGCCAGGTGGCTTGCCAGGGTGACATTATTAATAAATTTGACACCGGCTTGCTGTCCGCCACGAATCCCAAATCCCAGAATTGCGCCTGGACCTTGAGGCAGATAATGCTGAGCCAGCGAGTGATGTTTATGGTTTTCAAGACCGGGATAATTGACCCAAACAACCGACGGCTGCTTCTGAAGCCATTGCGCTAATGCAAGCGCGTTCTGAGCATGGCGCTCCATTCGCAGAGGCAAGGTCTCGAGTCCAAGCAGGAAGAGAAATGCGGCAAAAGGACTCATGCAGCTGCCCGTATCGCGAAGCCAGTTAGTTCGAGCGTGAATGATGTAAGCAAGATTTCCAAGAGGCTTGAGTGCTTCGGTGAAAATGGCACCGTGATAAGCCTCATTCGGCTGGGTAAATTCAGGCCATTTCCTGGGATTGTTCTCCCAGAAGAACTTGCCACTATCCACGATAGCCCCTCCAATGTGGACACCATGGCCGCCGATAAACTTTGTGGTCGAATAGACGACAATATCGATGCCGTGCTCAATGGGACGAAGCAAGGCCGGAGTAACCGTGTTGTCCAGAACCACCGGAAGGCCGTGCTTATGCGCAATATCTGAAATCTTTTTAAAATCAGGCACGTCATTTTTCGGATTACCAATGGACTCCAGATAGACAAGCCGCGTTTGGTCATCAACAAGTTTGGAGATTTGTTCCGGATGGTCCGGGTCAAAAAAGCGAACCTCAATACCAAGCTTCTTCAAAGTCTGGGTGAAAAGTGTCCATGTGCCTCCATATAGGCTTGTGGATGAAATATAGTTCTGGCCTGAATGGGTGATCGTCAAGATCGCGGCAGTAATCGCCGCCTGCCCACTGGAAAAAGCCAATGCCCCGATGCCTCCCTCAAGCGCCGCTAGTCTTTTTTCAAGAACGTCGTTGGTCGGATTCATGAGTCGTGAATAGATATTGCCGAACTCACGTAATGCAAATAAATTCGCCGCATGATCCGTGTCTTTGAAAACATAGCTGCTGGTTGCATATATAGGCACGGCACGGGCTGTAGTCGTGGGATCGGGCTCTTGTCCCGCATGCAACGCGAGGGTACTCAGTCGATAATTAGCGCTCATTATTCGTCCCCTTTCAGTTCGTCTGATTTGAACTTTTGATAGATAGCTGCTGCGAATTCTCAATAAAAAACAAAAAGCCCGTCGAATTTGTCTCGAAGGGCTTCGTCCGGCTTTGGGATTATTGAATTCCCTGATTATGGGAAAGTGCTGCTATGCGCCCCTCCGCAATATCCTGCCGGCGTTGCCGTTTGGTGTGATAGACAACAACAGGTCAGAGTTATTTGGAAAATTGCCTTCTGCATCAGGATCAACCCTTTCAACAGCAATACTTTGCTACGATTGTCGCCAGCGCTCCGGCCGCAATGCGATTCAGTCACTAAGGTGCGTTCAAAACGGTTTATGTGATTATGTTATCGATGGAGGAGGTTTGGCCGACCGGCGAATTTTATTGGAATAGCGCTGCTTGGTCCACGCCGCTATTACGCCGTCGGCGTGCTACAACAGCAGGGAAAAATCAAAGGCAGTTCTTCTAAGCATCCCAAATTCATGCATACAAAATACGTACATATATCTACTTTGTCAATAGATTTTATATATTATATTAAAAGACCAGGAATCGCGGCTTTTGGGTAACTTCTTTTCAGAGGAAAGTCGGAGTGCGTCTAAATTTGATACATCAATACGCTTTTTCTTTCCTGCGCGGCCCGATCGGACCGGGCCAGCGCTTCGGCCAACGTTGTCCCGTCCAGAATATTTGAAATGGCATCACGAACATCTTTCATAACAATTCGTATCGCACAGCTATGCTCATCCCGACATTCGGGGCATCTGGAATAGGCACTTTGGCTCACGCAGGGAACCGGGGCTAGCGGACCGTCAATTGTCCGCACAATCTGCCCTATTGTTATTTCCTCCGGTGATCTATTCAGGTAATAGCCTCCGCCCTTCCCTATTTTGCTTTCCAAGATTCCTTGATTCTTCAACTCGCGTAAGATCTGCTCCAGAAATTTTTTGGGAATGTTTTCTCTTTCGGCCAGTTCAGAAATCAGGACAAGCTTCTTGCTTGATTCACGGGCTAAAGCCAAAACAGCCAAAAGTCCATACTTCGCTTTCATTGACAACATATATCCCTCATTCTGGATAGGAAAAGTAGATCATTATAAAAGCACATCCCAGCCAAACCATCAATGGCCGTCAAAATTACTCTTGACAACTTATAATCTATTATTTATATAGATATTGTATTTATTTTGTGATTCTTCAGATTAAACCAGAAATCTGGGCTGAGAGAATCTCCTCTTGATTGTGCCGACCGACCGGAATCCCGGAAGTCCGCAATTGACAGGGATAGATCCCATGAAGTTATTGCGGCGCATTGAAATGTCACAAACTCTGCTGTACTTGAATTCCTCATCATATCTTCCTTGTTTAATACCCTGTTGTCGCTGTCCCCAGTTCTAGATCCCAATTTTGCGCTGAGCCTCGAGCATTCAAATAGCTGGCATCCCCAATAAGTAAATTCATCAGGACCCAAATTGGAGCCTGAAAATAAAAGATTCGTTTTGTTCTCAAAACAAAGAGAGGAAGTGTCATTGTGAAGAAAATGTTGATGGTCCTATCGGTTTTATATTTGTTTTCCAGCCTGTCATGGGCGCAGTCTCTGACAGGTGTGTGGGATGCAACGATCAATTTCAACGGAACCATCATACCGTTCAAGCTTGAATTAGCGGGAGAAGGTTCAAAGGTCACAGGATCGTTTCTCAATGGAACCGAACGTAATACCTCGACAAGTGGCAAGTTCGAGCAGGAATCTCTGCTGCTTCGGTTCGACGACTACGGAGCGATTCTGGATGCAACGCTGAATGATACCGTCCTGGAAGGACAGTACGGTCCTTTTCAAAAAAAATTCTATTCGATTCAAGCCAGGAAGCATGCGGACTTCGCTGCGCCAAATTCCGAAGCGCCTGCGATTGGAGGCCTTTGGGAAATAGCCGGCATCTCTGGCGCATTTGATGAAAATGCATGGCACTTAATAGTGCGCCAGTCGAATTCCTCCGTGTCTGCTGTCATTGTCCGCGCGGAGGGCGATACCGGTGAAATTGCCGGTATCTATAAAGATGGGAAGTTTACTCTTGGCCATTTCTCCGGAGCGAGGCCATCCCTTCTTGTTCTTACTCCAAAAAACGATGGGACCTTATCTGTGCGGCTTTCTGATTTGCTTGGAAGCAGGCAATTCACAGCCTTCCGAGCGAACGAGGCGCAAGCCAGGAATTGGCCCAACTCCATCTATCCGACACAGCCGGTACTCAATGGAAAACCCGAGTCTTTTCAGTTCCGCTTCCCGGACCTGAGCGGACGACTCATTTCCAGCTCGGATCCTCGTTTTCGTAAAAAGGTGCTCCTTGTAAATGTCTCCGGAAGCTGGAGTCCCAATTGCCATGACCAGGCACCTTTTCTTACTGATCTATACCGACGGTTTCGAAACCAGGGCTTTGAAATCGTATCTCTGACATTTGAGGAAGCGGATCAACTTAAAGATGCATCCCGCCTGCGTGCGTTTGTCAAAAAGTTTGGAATCGAATATCCGGTGCTAATTGCAGGTGCTCCAGAAGAACGAACCGCAAAGTTACAAGCGCAGGCATCCGGCTCATCCTGGCCAACAACGCTCCTGATCGGCCGCGATGGCTTAATCCGTTCAATTCAAACCGGCTTTCCCAGCCCTGCCAGTGGCGATTTTTATGAGAAGGCAAAGGGCCAGGTCACAGCGCAGGTAGAACAGCTTCTTGCCGAAGGATCTGAATTGACCAGGAAATAGGCTGTCAGAACGAGGCGCCGTACCCAAAATGGAAAGGGGAGGGTCTGCAAAACCTTAATTTTAGCGGTTCGACTCCGCTCGGCGCCTCCATGCTTTGAAATGAGGACATATGAAAGTAATACTATCTTTACTGTTGCTCTGTCTATTTAGCGCCTCCTGCGCTCCCAAGCGAATTCAAACCGGCAAAGTGATCGGTCCATACGCGCCAGCAATCAAAGCCGGAAAAACGCTATATATTTCCGGACAGATTGCTCTTAAACCCGGGACAACGGATTTGGTAAACACCAACTTTGAGACAGAAGTAGTCCAGGTGCTGGAGAACCTTGTCGCCTTATTGAGGACAGCAGGGTACAAAACCTCCGACCTTGTCCAATGTACTATCTACCTTAAAGATATAAATGACTATGCAGAAGTGAATCGGATATACGGCAGCTATTTTGAAAAGGGGCGCACACCAACGCGAACCACCATCGCCGTTTCCAATTTGCCGCGCAACGCTCGAATTGAAATTTCAGCAATCGCCTATAAATAAAGTGGGAGAATACGTAATGGCAAGCAATCCGTTACAGACTCAGGAATCGTATCCCAGACCCATCAAAATTATTATGGTTGGGGGCCATAAGCGGAGTATGCGCAGACTGGCGGACCGCTGCCGGCAAGAAGGATGGCGAGTGGAAAATCACTCTGGAGAAACCTATGGCCGCTGTGGTGAAGAGCTCCGATCTCAAATCGGGCGTTCCGATATTGTGGCAATAACAACGAGAGTGAATAGTCACGGTGGCATGTTTATAGCCAAAGCCCTGGCACGCCGCCTTGGTCGAACATTTATAGTCATTCGCCGCGATAATTTTGAGGAACTCAAAGCGGCCGTGGTCGATACCGAGCGCAGATCTTAGTCTCAAACACGCGCCGGCTGAAGACCAAACCGCCGTCCGTCAGCGGTTCGTTATGCGGTAAGTGCGGCTTTTGTTTGGCGCTCAATAAGCGCGCGACGAAGGCGAAGAACGCTGTAAGAGCCAAAAAGTACCACATACATTATTATATTCACGATAACCGTGCCGGAACCGGCAGCAGCAGCCGGAGCCAAAAACAGGGCCAGATGAACAAAAATGAGAAGGAAGAACAGGTAGGCCAGAGTCTGCACTCGTTTCCAGCGCGCCGGCTCCATTAACCTGCGCACAGCCCCAAACGAAGTCCCCGTAAGAACGGCAAGTATCAAAGCAGTCACAAACGAAACAGTAATTGAGAGCGCTTTATTTTTATCCAGCCTGCCTTCGCCGGCCAGAAGCAGCGGGATATAGGTATTCGCATATACAATAATGTGACCAACCGCAAGAAGGGATCCGATTATGGCAAGTTGGCGACGCAAGGGATATAGAACAGTGCGCGGCCGCGAGCCTTTGGGGAAGACACCCGCAAACATCACCAGGGCAAATAATGATAATGCAATCGCACACCGCTGGATGATAATCATCAGCCAGGAAAACCTAAAAATGGAATCGTCCACATAGTTCGCAAAGAGATATAGTCCGGTCAGGAAAATCGTCAGCACATAAAACCAAGCCGGCCGCTTCTTAAGGTGTTTGTGCAGAATAAAAACCATGGCAGTTGTTATAAGCAATGTAAGCGCAAATGTCATGCAACCTCCTTTTACGCACCGGCAGCAGCAGCGCTTGGAGCAGCCAGTCTGCTCAAGGCACCCAGCAGCCTCGTAATCTCGCCAGGCGTGTTGTAAAAATGCGTCGATACACGCAGTCCTGATACGCCACCCTGATTTGTGGAACGGATAATGACCTGTTCTTGCTTTTGCAGCGCCCTGACAAGCTGATCCGGCGGGAGGTTTCCGATACTGAATGTAGTAATCCCGGCACCAAATTGTGGATCCTCGGAAGTCCACAGCCGGGTCGCTGGAATCTTCTTTAATCCCCGGCGCAGTTGTGCAGATAACTGCTGCGCCCGCGCTGCAATGCGCTCCTTACCGATCATTAGCTGAAGATCTACCGCCGCACTGATGCCACAAAGTGCGGGTATGTTCAGTTGCCCGCTTTTTTCAAATCGAGCCGCGCCTGCTTTTGTTTTTGCCATAACTCTGTCCTGACCGTTATTCGGATCGTAGTAGCCGAAAAGCGGTTCCACTCTGTCCTGCAGTTCTCTCTTAATGTAGGTAAAACCCGTTCCCGTTCCCGCAAGCAGCCATTTCTGACCGGGGCTGGCATAATGGTCGACCCCGCTCAAATGAAAATCGAGAGGCACAACTCCGGTCGATTGCGCTCCATCCACGGAAATCAGAATTCCCTTGCTGTGAGCTAGTTCAGCTAACTCTTTTATCGGCATCAATAACCCGGTTACATACGTGACATGGCTTATAACAATCAACCTGGTTTTTGATGTGATCTTCTTTTCATACGCAGCGAGGATTTCATCGATCGAATTTGGCAGCGCCGGTTCCTCCGCTCGTATGATTCGTATACCCTTCTGCTTTTCCAGCGCCTGGTATGCCTCAACAGGTCCAAAGTGTTCCCATGCACCGATAACAACCTCGTCTCCGGGCTGCCAGTGGAGTCCCTTGGCAAAGATATTCATTCCTTCCGTCGTGCTGTGTGTTAGGGCGATTTCATCCGCATCCGCTCCCGTGAATTCGGCAATGCGTTTGCGTACGCCTGAGAGTTCCTCTTGTCTGAAGCTGTTGGTCGGGTCCGCGGCGAGTTCTTCATCATACCGTCTGTGCACTGCCAATACGGTATTGGGCGCAGGTCCCAGCGTTCCATTGTTCAGGAAAACAAGTTTGCTGTAGAGGCTGAATCCCTCGCGTATCTTCTCCCAATAAGCCTCATCGGGCCTATCAACCGATACTTTTGTCTCGTGCACCGGTTCCGGCGAGGAAATGGTTTGGGCAACCGCGCTGCCTGCAATCGCAGCGGCGGTGCCGGTAAGAAACAAGCGTCTGGAAAGCTGATATTCAGATCTCATAATGACCTTTAGAAAGGGAAAAGGCTCAAGGTAAAAACACTTTTATGTACTTATCCACATCGGTATCGGCGAATGACTTGACGAGCACAGCAGATGGCTCAGTCCTGCCATTCAGTTTCCGATCAGACGACCATTGCTGAGTATCGATAACCTCGATTGCCTCTCCAGGGCATGTGGTTGCACATGCTGGCAATTTGTTTTTGGCAAGACGATCAATACACAGATGGCATTTCTGCATTTTCCCGTTTTTGCCGTACTTCGGAATTTCATATGGGCATGCCTTCAGGCAACTCCGGCAACCGATGCATTTGGCGGCGTCCACCGTGACAATTCCGTTCTCTGCATGTTTTGTTATTGCACCTGCCGGACAGATCCCGGCGCAAGCCGGCTTCGCACAATGCAGACAGGAATGCGGCAGCGAAATATTGATGACCCGCGTCGGAGTTTCCTCCCAATGGACCAGGACTTTGCGCCACATCACACCGGCTTCCACGGAATTTGCAGCCTTGCAGGCCACTTCGCAGGCGGAGCATTGTACGCAACGTCCCAAATGAAGCCGAAAACCTAATTGTTTCGCCATGTCTTATCCTTTCACCCGTCAAAACATTGCTTCTTCACACCTGCTGCAGTGGCTGTTTCCGCACCTGGACCAGCGTCTGGCTCGACATGGCGGTCACAATCGGATCAAATGCCCTGGCGCTTGTGTCATACATGGAGTTTGTATTCGCACCGCCATTGAGTACTGAAAGGTTAGGCTTACCCAGCGCGTCACATCCCTCCCACCATCCGTGCAGTGCCATCACGGTATCTCTGCGGATGCCAGGATTAACATCCGCTTTCAGGCGAATGGTGCCATGCGGCGACTCGACAACCACCCAGTCCCCATGTCTTATGCCGCGAGCCTGCGCCGTTTCGGGATGTATCTGCAGGGTTGGATCGGGCGCCACTTCCCGCAGGTGTGGAAGATTGCGCAACCATGAAGCGTTATAAACTTTGGACGTATGGAAATCGGAAAAAAGCAGAGGGTACTTGTTCAGCAGTTCCGGCGTAGCGGTCAGACTTTCGGGCGGTTCGCGCCATTCCGGCAGCGGGTTGAACCCGGCTTCTTCAAATGTCGTGTTATAGATCGCCACCTTTTGCTGCGGCAGATAGGGCGCCTTGGAAAACCTGGAACTGCGCGCAGAAAAAGCCTGCTCGTATTTTTCGTAGACCGGCTGCCGGGCATTTTGACGAACTATCCCCTCGGGCTTCCTGAGCAGCTCTTCCAGGGTAATGCCATGCCCTTTCAGTTCCTCACGCTTCCACTCTTCAACGCTGCCATGCCAGAAATGCTTGCCGTACCCCATCCGCGCTCCCAGCTCAATCCAGAACTCGTAATCGGACTTGGATTCACCTATTGGCTCAATAACCCTACGGCGCGGCATGATCCAATTACCGCGCCCTTCGAATGGATGATCCACCTCGTACATGGTGGAAATTGGAATGACGATATCCGCATAATTCATGTCTGCGGTGCGAGCCACATCGAGGACTACATAGAAATCCACCTTCTTTAGCGCTTCCAAAACGGTCCTCGTGCCACGAGTGCTCGTTACAGGCTGCGTGCCGGGCGCGATAATTGTGCGAATCGGATAAGGTTTGCCTGTGAGCACGCTTTCGAAAATCCGGTAATATGCGGAAGTGGGACTATTGCTTGTCTGAAAGGGGAGCGGAAACTCAGGGGCAACAAGTCTGTTGACCTGTTCCTGAGTATACACGAGGCTGTCCCGAGACTCACCCGGGCCCGGTCTCCCACTCTGCTTGGACTTTGGAGCCGGAGCGCCGGGACCGCCGAGTCCTGCAAAGCGGCGAGGCCCATCGGGAGATCCGGAATTGCCGGACCTCCCGATTCCGGGACTTCCAAGCCCTTCCATTCCTCCGGGACCAGCACTTAGGAGATTTCCACCTCGACGATCCAGATTTCCGGTTATTGCAATCAGAATCGCGACAGATCGCACGGCATCATTGCAGCTCGGAGAGTGTTCAAAACCGTTGCCGGTCTCAATGCAGGCGTGCTTGGTTGTGGCAAAGAGCCGGGCAACTTCGCGCGTCTGCGCTGCCGGCACGCCGGAAATCCTCTCCGCCCACTCCGGTGTATATTTCTGAACGTGCGGAACAAGTCGGTCAAACCCATAGGTCCACTTTCCGACGAACTCTCTGTCGTAAAGTTTTTCGGTGATCACAACATTCAGCAGAGCCAGAGCGAACGCCGCATCGGTTCCCGGGCGAATAGGAACCCAGATATCCGCAAGAGCCGCATCCGGCTCCATAGTTGGTTTGACTGCAATGATCTTTACACCGCGCGCCTTCGCTGCCAACAATTCACGAACTCCCCCCTTGGCGCTCCCTGCGTAGATTGGCTGCTTCGCCCAGATGATCAACAACCTGGTATTCTGAATATCAGCGGTTGGCGAACTCCCAAGCGTATACTGAAAAGAAAAGCCCTTTTGCATGGCGCAAATTCCGCTGTGCGCATAATTTGGGCTGCCGTGCGCGGCGAGAAATCGTCGAAAATAGGAGCTATACGATCGCGCAGCCGGGGAGAGTATCGCAAGCGACTCCGGCCCAAATTGCTCCTTCTGTTCCTTCAGTTTTGATGCAATCGTATCGAGCGCTTCATTCCAGGTGATACGCTTGAACTTGCCTTCGCCCCGTTCTCCAACCCTCTTCAGCGGATAACGCAATCGCTGGGGTGAGTAGACCCACTGCGGTGCAGCATGCGCCTTCCCGCAATTTTTGCCCCGATTCAGCGGAGCATCCTTCAGCGGTTCAATCCCAACAAAACGTCCATTGCGCACAACAGCGTTGATGCCGCATCCCTGGCTGGGGCCGCACATCGCACACATGGTCGGGACAAGCTTTTCCGCTGCTGCGGAAACCAAAGGCGTTGTCTCGGCCGCATGAAGCAGTGCCAACGGTTCAACTGTGCTCCAGAGGGCCGATTGAACACATATCGCGCCTGCCGCTCTCAAAACCTCGCGCCGGGTTATTTCACTATCCTTAGATTTCATTTTCGAATTTCCTCTGTAGCGACGCACGGATTTTTCGGATCATCTCCAATGGAGATGATCCGGGGACATTTCAGAATTCGTCTCTTAGAAACTGAGCCGCGCTCCCAACTGAATCTGGCGGGGATTATTGGTTGTCCCACTGATCTTGCCGAAGTTAGAGCTGGCGCGATCAACATTCGGTTGTGAGAAAATCGGTGTGTTCGTGAAGTTGAAGAACTCGGCGCGGAATTGAGCCTTCACTCGCTCATGGAGGGTCACCGTCTTGAAGAGGGAGACATCCAGATTAACCTTGCCATGCGTGCGCAGGTCGGCATAAGTACGCGTTCCGTTGCCGAAGGCGTATGCAGCCACGGTGGTGAACGCATTGGGATTGATCCATCCGTCATACCGTTGAGACGGGCTGCCAGAGGTAGTCAGTGGAACTCCCGCAACAAGATTGGCCCGCTGATAACCGGTGGTATTGTTTCGGTTGGTCTGTATAACCTCCAATGGATATCCAGACTGCGTCGAGCCAACGATGTTCAGCGACCATCCGCCGGCCAGCAGATCGAGTGCATTGGAGCTGCTCGCCCAGCGCTTGCCGCGTCCAAAAGGTAAATCGTAGGAGATTGAAGTGCTGATCCGATGCGGCTGATCCTGGGTGGAACGGCTCCATTCATCCGCAGGATTATAGGCATTCTGCGGTCCGTTCGTTGTTGAATTGACTTGCCGGTTGCCTTGCACCCAGGCAAGTCCGACGATGTTGTCGTAGTTTTGAGACAGAGTGTAGGAGGCAAGCAATGCCAGTCCGCTCTTGAATCGTTTCTGTCCCCGGAGATAAAAGGCAAGGTAACGTGAACTGGCCGTATCTGAAGCAGACAGATTCACGCGAAGATACTGGGGGTACGGCAACAACAACTGATAGTATGGAATATTTGCCTGTCCCAGCGACGAGCTGCGCGGGACAATGCCATAGAATGGATTAGACACCTGGCGATCCAAAACCGCTGAGCCTAGAGAGAAGTAGGAAGGGTCAAGCTGGTTGATGTTGCGATTATCCTGTGTCAGATGCAGCGAGTGCGAACCGATGAGACCGGCGGCAAATACCATCCCGCCAAAAGCTTCCCGCTGGAAATCGAGTGAATACTGCTGCACATAACCGCCGGACCGCGTTTTAGGATCCAGGATATTGATATTTTGTCCCCATGCAGCTGTCTGGGATTTGTCCGCCGGTTGAATTAAGCCGTTCGGATATGGATTAGCCAGGGTTGTGACTCCATCGGGCAAGCCTTTGATGGCGCCTTCAGCGCTTACAGACGTAACCGCGGTGGTGCCTGCGGGCGCCATCGCTGCTATCTCGAGAGACCATGGGGCCCAGAAAATGCCGTAGCCTCCGCGAAGGGCTGTCTTGTCGTTAAAGGCATACGCGAAACCGAAGCGAGGCCCCGGTTTGAGTGTATGGGGATTGGAAGTACGTGTTGGATTGTTGTTCTCTCCCGCAAACTGCAAGACACCGCGGACCTGGCGTCCGAGCGCGTTGCTGACCGAAGCACTGATCGGGTTTATCGCATTACTGTCCAAACCTACATATATATTGTTATGGTCTTCCGACACACCCGTTTCATGCTCGAAACGCAACCCTAAATTCAGGGTCAGTTTTGGGGTAATGCGAAAATCATCCTGCACAAAGAACCCATAATAATTGACGGAATCGATAACACGCTTGGATGCAGTATACGGGCCGCTATCGGGAAGTCCGAGCAGGAGGCTTGCCAGCCCGCTGCCGGTATTCGCGTCATTCGTATTGTATGGGTCGGCGTTGGTAAACAGCGTGGAGAAACCCAGGTTCAGAGCTCCGCCGCCAGGAATGCCGCTGATGCCCAGAACACGGAAGTCGAATCCCCCTTTCAGGCTATGCCTCCCAAAGAGCTTTGATATCGAGGCATTGAAATTGCGCGTGTAATAAACCGCTTCCGAGGTGTTGCCGCCGCCGAAACCGGTGTAACCGGCAACCGTAATGCCGGGAAATGCGGGCCGGGCCAAACTGCTTGCCAGCGCCTGCGGAAATCCAAGTTGAGTGATGTCATACCCTTGATTTTTCGCCGGGTATGACAAATCCCAGAGACGGTTGTATCCCCAACGGATGGCGATGACCGTCGATGGGTTGGGCGTGAGCTGCGCATTCGCGGAGGTGGCATCGACCTTCCGTTCCGTGCTGGAACCGCGCGTGGCGATGCGGGTAATCGGATTGTCTGCAGTGCTCCAGGGATATGTGTGGTTTTCCTGCGTCCCTTGATAAACATACGACGCGGCGGCTTTAAGCCAGGGGGTGAACTGGTGATCGAGTTTTCCGGTATATTGCGCACCATGGTGCGGAGTGCCCGCGAGTCCAACGTAATTGGGAGTAGAGGAATTGTTGTACCCCTTCCGGGTTGCATTTTCATCCGGATAAATGTTGGCTAGCCTTTGTCCGAGCGCACTGATGCGATTGGTGGGAATAGTATTGTTGGGAAATGGGTCACGCATAACCTTCCCGGTCACAGGATCGAGGCGCGTGGTCAGCGGATCGTAAATGATATGTAGCGTGCCATTCGCATTAAACGTCTGCGAAAAATTACCAGCCCGCTCCAACGCAGTCGGTACAAGATCGGCAACGCTTCCGGAATTTCCTTTTGTATAGCGCTCCGTAGAGAAGAAGAAAAAGGTCCGATTATGGCCATCGTAAATCTTTGGGATAAGAACCGGGCCGCCAAACGATCCGGCATAAGTGCGCTCATCCGTGTTCGGCTTTGCCGTTCCATTGCGGTTATTTTCAAACCGGTTGGCCGCCCAGCCGGTTTCGCGATCGTAAAAGACAAGACTTCCGTGCACCCTGTTTTCGCCGGAACGCAACGAGACATTATATGTACCGCCGCCCGTGCGCCCCACTTCAGCATCATAGGTATTGGCCTGCACTTTCAGATCCTGCGTCGTTTCTGGCGATGGAAGAATCAAAACGCGATTGGTGAGATCGGCAAACGAAATGCCGTCGACCAGGAAGTTGTTTCGACGCACGGGACCGCCTGCGATCGATACCTGCGAGGTGCTATAGTGGTCATGCATTCGGATGGATTGTTCCCCGCCGGTCCACACAACAGTTGCGGCGAGTCTCGCGGTTAAATAGATATTGCGTCCCAGGTTGGGCAGATCCACGATTTTTTGATTGTCCAACAGCTGACCGATTGAAGCGTCCGCAATCTGAATCTGCTGCGTTTCCGAGCTCACCGTAACTACTTCGCTGATCTCGCCAATGTCCAACACCAGATCCAGTGTTACGTTCGCCTGGGTAGAAACAATCACGCCGCGGCGTTCCAGGTGTTTGAAACCCGAGGCCTCAACACTAACCGTATAGGTAGCGGGGATAACCGCCGAAAAAACATACTCTCCCTGTTCATTGGTGGCTGTGGTACGGCGTACCTGGGTATTCTCATTAACCAGAGTTATCTTGGCTCCTTCCGCTACAGCTCCTGCCGGATCCACCACTCTGCCTCTCAACGATCCTTGAAATGACTGAGACCAGGCAAATGTTGATAATAGGAAAAATGAAATTATGATCCTTACAAAGATGCTTCTCATGCTTAATCCCCTTTGCGCGAAATGCTCGTGTCCGCTTTTCAGGACAGGAGTGATCGATAACCCGGCCCGCAATCATTCATGGAGAGACAATCTTGAATGAAGGACCGGCACCAATCACAAACTGCCGTCGGCGCGAATTTTGATGTTTTGTTCCAAACGCATGCGAAAAACGAATGTGGAATCGCTTAGGATCAACAACAACAGCGCTGGGATTTCAAATCTTTGGGGAACTGAAAGAAGAATTGGTGAGTCTTGTAAATTCTGAGGGTTCTCATGTCAATCGTCCGTGATTGCTGACTTCCGGAGTTCCGGTCAGCCCGCGGATTTATTCACAGCAAGCTCCTGGGACCAGATATCTGGTTAATCCCCAACAGAACTAATATAATTTCTATGGATATAATATACATTTATCGGAGGCTTTCAAGAAAAATATTCATAAAAATGTGGCTAAAACGAAAAAGGAAATAGAAAGACAGGTTTGAGCGGCAGTTCCAGGGCGCAGTTTGCAATAAGGTTGCAGGCTAGAAACCAGTACATCAGGACATTCATGATTCCAAGCGCGATCCATCCTGCCGCCGGCGCATAATGCGCAAGCCGACATAGCTGAGTGCTATTTCCGGTAGATCGGATTACTGGCGGAAAGGGCTGTTTTCAACAGCCATCCACAAACGCAAAATGCCAGACTCGGGGCGGCACAGCCATGGACTTATCTTTCAGGTGAATCCGCCAGCGACTGAAGCCACCTCTTCAGGTTGCTCTGTTGCTGGTTGCGGAATTCGATGCACCCGTTGATGCGGTCGGCCGAGTGCTTCACGGCCTGGTCCGCCGAAGCAACCGGATGTGTGGCGAAGAATTGCTGCACGTCGTCGCGCGCCTGCTCTGAGCAGAAACTCCCCGTTGAATACACCAGGGCGCTTCCTATCTCCGGTGTGAGCAGGGCGTGGATGGAATCCCAATGCTCCTTGACGAACTTCCACGCCTGGTCGCGCGTTGACGGCGCGCTCAGCTCGAGTGCGAACTGAATAGCCGCATCCTGATTCCGCACCTTGCCTGAAATGGCATATTCCATCGCACGGTTTGCCAACTGCCGATCCTCGAAAGACGCGAGCAGGCTCAGCGCCGTATCCTGCAGTTCCGGGGAGTTCGATGTCTCGTAGACATGCTGCATCGTGTCGAACAATTCCGCATCGCCGTTCCGAGCTGCCACAGAAAGCGCGGTCTGACCAAGCGTGGGGTCAACCGACGCCTGATTTTCCAGGTATTTCCGTGCCATCTCTCTTGCCTGGGCAAGCACATCAGGATCCTTGCCGTAATATCCAAGTATGCGGAACAGGGTCGCGCGCAGCTCGCGCTTATTCGGCGGATCCTGCGGCGTGGGTGCGCCAAGCCTTTCATACTCAGGCCGGAAGTTCTTCGTCAGCCACGCCGAGATGTCTTGACGCTCCTGGCTACTATTGGCCAGCCGCTGATATATCGCATCCACATTGGCGAGGGCTGAGGAAATGACCTCAGCATTCTGGTCAGCCTTGACTGCCTTTACAAGGGCAAGATAGTCGCCAACGGACGCCTTGTTCGCACGAAGCTGCGCCCACTGGTCGCCCACCAGAGCTATGCGCTCAACCGGCTCGAGACCGGTTTCGACATTCTTCAAAACTTCGGCATAGATTTCAGCCGGATATGCGCTGCGATAAAAACCGCGCCCGCCGGCGTTGCTAAAGAACAGTGAACCCGCCGGTACTGCTACGCTCGTCGTGTCCGGCCCGACCAGCGTGCAATCCTGTCCCGCGTTGCTTTTGAAACAAACGGGGATGGTCCATTTCTGTGACGAATCCGGCTTGATGCCGGAACTCAGGAAAAACCGATGTTGCGAAAGGTCCACCCTGCGGCCCGCCCGTTTGCCGAAACTGATGATGGGCTCGCCCGGCTGCGCTATCAGGCTGTCCATGATCCTGTCTATTGGCTTGTGGCTGACTGAAGTCTGTACGTTCCAGAAATCCTCAGCGGTCGCGTTGGAATACTGGTGGGCATCGAGATACTTGTGTACGCCCTGGCGGAATGTCTCCTTGCCCAAATAGTTCTCCACCATGTTCAGAACTGCGCCGGCCTTGCCATAGGAAATCCCGTCGAACATTTGCTCGATTTGCTCCCGCGTATCGGCATGTGCGCGGATGGCCCTTGTCGTTGCCTGCGCATCCAGGTTGAGTATGTTTTGTAATCGCGCGGCTTCACGCTGGTCAATGTTCCACTCGGGATGCATAGCCGCCAGGGGCTTGGTCTCCATCCACGTGGCAAAGCCCTCGTTGAGCCAAACGTTGTCCCACCACTGCATTGTGACAAGGTCTCCAAACCACTGGTGCGCCATCTCGTGCGCAATCGCCTCGGAGACATTGATTTTCGAGTCCACGGAGGCAGTCTTCGGGTCGATCAGTAATAAGGCTTCGCGATAGGTAATAGCTCCGAAGTTCTCCATTGCACCGGCTTCGAAATCCGGAATGCCTATCAAATCGAGCTTGGGCAGTGGGTAACGGATGCCGAAATAATCATTGTAGTAGTGGAGCACATGCCTGGTCACATCGAGCCCGTAGTGCGTCAAATCCAGTTTTTCGGGCGTGGCGCACACGCCAATCTTCACGCCATCCTGCTCGCCATGCGTGCATTGGAAATCGCCCACAAGAAATGCCAGCAGGTAAGTGGACATTTTGGGCGTGGTCTCAAATTTCACGCTGTGCTTGTCCGCACCCGGGCCCGGCGTATCGCTTGCCGCGGGCATGTTGGAAATTGCGGTATCTCCCTTATCGATCACAAGAGTCACGCTGAAGGTGGCTTTGAATGCCGGTTCATCGAAGCTGGGAAAGGCGCGCCGCGCGTCCGTCGACTCAAACTGCGTGACTGCATAGTTGTGTCTGGACGTTTTCGATACGTAGAAACCGCGCAGCTCATTGTTCAGGATGCCGCTGTAACATATCGAAAGCCTGACAGTGCCCGCGGGGATTTTTTCTGGAACCGTGAACGTCGCCTGCTCCTTCTCCTTGTCAGTGGAAACCACGCCGATCTGCTGCTTGCCGCCTGCGCTGATTGTGACCGACTGGTACTCGATTTCCAACGAGTTCACAGTAATCGACTTTGCCGATTCCTTCAGATCCACATCGATATGTTCCACGCCTTTAAATTTCGCTGCTCTCAGGTCAGGCGTGAGCTCAAGCGAATAGTGCTTCGGCCTGACTGTCTGAGGAAGGCGTTCTGCATCGGAGCGCGCAGCCGGCAGCAGGAAGAGGAGGGCGATTGCGGCCACAGCCCTGCGTGAAACGAATGAAAGCGCTATCATCATCGGGACCTCGTCGGAGCAATCGTGTTTTCGAGCTGCACTGCGAACGGAGCCGAGTCAATCGGTCCGGGACACTCACATCTTGCATACAAATGCTTAACACGGGAATTAACCTGGCGCTGTACCCGGAACTCTACCGGGGCGGTTTCGGAGGCGGATATGGAGCAGGTCCAACCCCGTTTAATCTTCGCAGATTGGCCCCTTTAACCTCATTTCAATTTGTGTAGATCCAGCGTTTGGATTTCAAGCGCATGATGCTTGTGCCAATTTAGTATAACTCTCGATGCGAGAAGCCCTAGTATTCCAGAAATGAGGAGCAGCACGAGAAATGCCGGAATGCCAACACCAAAAATGAAAACTGTCCCCAAGACAAAAAGAAGGCCAGGCACACCGCTTCCCACCGATATGTGGTGCATTGAAATGCCGGGGTGGTACGTAACCGCATCGTGCACTGATTTATACATGTGAGTTCCTCCTTTCCAGAGCTGCAGTGCAGCTTGAGGATTCTTTCGAAATCTGAAGAAGAGGCGCATCGAACAGACGACCTGTCGCCAGTACCAGAGCCTGGCTCCAAAGATCCCGTAGCTGGGGACAATGACGACACTGAAAATTTCCGATAAATCGCCGGAGACGTTATCGCGAACCTGCTCAGGGAGGAGGCATAGAAGAAGCCGTTCCGCTGCTACCGGTGGCCTTGCGGCCAAATCTTTCTGCGTCCTGGCATTGTGAGTTCTCTCGCTCATGGTTCGCCCAGTACTGGATCCAATCCAGCCCACATATTGGCTAGTATCTCCCGGGATCGCTTCAATGCCAGCGATCCTTGAGCCGTGATCTTGAAAAAGCGCTTTGCCCTTCCACCCCGCTCCGGTGTCGGGTCGCCTACCTTTGAGGTGATGTAGCGTTTTGCCTCCAAACGATCCAGCGTCGCATAGACAGCGCCGAGCATGACCGGTCTTCCGGTACGTTTTTCAATTTCTTCCCATATGGTCACGCCGTAGGCATTCCTGGCCAGGCGCAGCACCGCTAACAGGACTATTTGTTCGAATTCACCAAGATACTCGCCCTTTGCCATAATCCATCCTTATCTTCTACATTATTGAGGATATATACTAAAAGTCAATGGCCTTTATTATCGGTCGAACATGATTGCCTCTCTATGGTGAGACCCGTCTTTGTAAAATGTTACAAAGAGACGGAAGGTTCAGGAAATATTGCCGCGTGTCCTTGTCATAGGGCCCGAGCCCTAATCAAATCGCTACCACAGGATAATTACAGGTCCGGGAGGATACTCTCTTAGATGTAATATATGGATTATTACTTCAGGAGCGTGCACATGACGGATCGATCATTCGTTGAAGATAATCACATTTCGTCTGCGCGTATGCGCACTTTATCATTGAGTTTGACCGAGGAGCAATTGCGCCTGCCGATTGGAAATATGTGGACAGTCTACTCTGTTTTTGCGCACATTGCCTTCTGGGATTTACGGGTAATGCAGATCCTTGAGAAAACCAAACAAAAAGGAGAACTAGTAGCGCCGGAGATTGATGTAGCGGCAAATGACATACTAAATACCCTTTTTCTGGCCATCCCACCTCGCCTTGCTTCCCAAATCGCTTTTCAAACGGCGGAAGCTCTTGATGGAATGCTTGATATTTTTCCTGAAGATTTGCTTGAACAGGTTCATTCGCGTCAAAAACGTTGGGTATTTCGAGCATTGCACCGCAATGCACATCTGGACCGTATCGAAACAGCACTGAAAGCCAGGTAGCAAATGGCAAATTTGACGATTGTCCCCTCGGGGACCACATCAGTCAGAGTGAGGTCACAAAGATCATTGACCAATACCAGTCTCTTGCACCGCGCGCTGCAGACGAACTTGCTTCATTTCTTCTTCTCGGTTTTTGCGGCGTCGTTCTCGTAGATCGTTACATTAATTCCCGTAAGTCTTCCAACTACAGCTCCTGCTAAACCAAGTGGAAGCATAAAGATCGCTGCACCCTCCGACCGCTTCATTCCTGTATCCGAACTACCGGCAAATGCCACGCCGCTGGCTCCAATGCCTGCGCCCACGCCGGCACCGATCCCCAAACCAATCAAGGCCGCCCTACCCCCAGAGCGTCGGCTGATTCGTAGGATTTCTTCCCTGCTGATATTCATGCTTTTATCGGATTTGATCCGCAGCAGGATCCCGCTTGCATTGGCTTCAACAAACTCGCCTTTGAGCTTTTGCCCCGTTTGGAGTTGCACGTCGATCTTCTGATGCGTACGGATGCGGCTGACTTGATCCCAGGCTAAGTCCTGGTTTTGGATTGCGGTTGACCTTTGCGCCTGAGCCCACAAACCCTGCGCCAATCCAATCAGAAGAACAATCATAACTATTTTGCTTCTCATGGTGTTTTCTCCGTCGATACTTGATACCTGGTAACCTTCTACTCATCCCATCTGTTAATGCGACAGTTGTTGCTACAATGGCTCATTTTCCGTTCTCATCATCTACTTAGGTAGTTTGGTTGAGCACGATTACTCGAAGCTTAAAGGGAAATTTTGCGGCACATGGCAGGTTCGATCCGATTCTGGAAGGTGGAGGATCCACGGATAGTAACTTGATTGCCGGGTCATAGGATGAGGGATGAATAATAATTTTCGAGCCCGGCCGATCCGGCGATTTCTGGTGGCAGGCGGCGAACTGTTTTAGTGCAAGAATGTAAGCGGTTTCGGTACTCTGAGCATAGTTACGATGCTGGAGTTCCTCCAGCATCATTTTTCGTAAATGGGTCCTAGAGATCTCCTTTCTCTGTGACCCAACACTATCTCAGCCCGGCGGCAAGCACGCGGAGCGTCCGCCGCGCTAGCGGCTTCGTTCAAACGGCGATCGGGGAAGCTTCGTTAATACGCAGGTTCGCCTTGTATTGACTGGACTAGTTTGAGGGTGTTCGACACCTGCTCCCTAGTCCCCCTGAAAACAATCCATACTCCGCCTTCCGCACCGCTGACCCCTCCTGCACTCGACTGAAAGGCCGTTGCCCCGGTCAATATCTTGATGGCCTCCAGCTCCGTCACGATTTCTCCCGTGACGAGCCACATGGAGGGAATTGTTGAACCGGGAAACGGCGACGACCCGCTGCCTGAGGGAAGGTCCAGTGATTCCACCGGCTCACGCATCTTCAATGTGGTATCCACGAGGTCCCCCGCAACCAGCTTCTCAAGTCCCACAGGGATGACGAGGTGCACCTTACGCGCGATAATGTATGGCATGGTGATTCCGGTTGTGCCCCCGGAAGTATCAAGGATATTGATTGCCGCCATTTTGTTCCTGTAGTCCAGGGCGTTCGCCCCCTTCATGACGACATCCCCTGCTGTCAGCCGCTTCACCGCATCGGCAAGCGGTATATCGACAACCTTGCCCTTCTCTAGAATCAGGTGGTTCATCGGTTTCGCCTGAGATAGTCTTTTGGTTGCCTTCTCGGGCTCGATCCTTCCTGTCACAAACGCTGCATGATCGATTTTTTGTCCGGTGATCTCCTCTGCCACGTAAGCATTGGTTGTTCCTTTGATGACGATAACCATGCCGTGTGTGAGGGCGTTCTTGACAATAGGCATCTGGGCTACCGCTTTGGCTATCAGTCTCTTCGATTCTGCGACGGTCAGGATCGCTCCGCTCTGGACAATCTTCGCCTGTTCCTCCGCCATTAGCACTCCAACAAAAATGCCCAGAAAGAGCAGAACCGCTATAAGCGCAAAATGTCTTTTCCCTGCCTTTGGATTGACCATGATTTTTTCCCAGTTATTTGACTGCTGCCTAACCAGACTTATCCCATTCTTACGGGATCTCGTTCAGCGTTCAACCTT
Source organism: Acidobacteriota bacterium (assembly GCA_963664705.1). GTDB lineage: Bacteria > Acidobacteriota > UBA6911 > UBA6911 > UBA6911 > UBA6911. The sequence continues at coordinate 5,019,310 of OY761556.1, forward strand.
CGATATTGCCGAGCGCATTTCAGTGCAGTTTGGCGGAAGTTGCGCTTTATTACAATGCCATCAGGATTTAGATTTGCAGGAAGGAACGATAACGGCCGCAGGGGAGAAGGCATCATTGCGGCGAGAACCAGTATGACCGGGAACAACTGACATTATTGGCGCTATCTCCCGCAATGCATCACGGGAGTTGCCCATAATCGATATCACAATGCAGCAGCAACACACAGTGAATACGTCGGTGTCTTCCCCAATTGTTACCACCACCCATGTGCTTGTTCGTGCTGAGGTTTCGCAAGCAACCAACCAAGCACGATTCCGCCCAGCAAATACGGCAGTGCCACAGCTAGGAACTCCCACACTGGTAGTTGTAAGAACGTCTTTGCGTAAGACAGCCCTCGCCCCTGGAGAAATGGAATGCCCATCAAGGGAATTGGAAATAGGATCGCGCCGGTCAACGCAATCGGTAAACGATAACGAATGACGCGACGAACGGCCAGGAGAGCGGGCAAGTAGAGGATCGAAGACACTGCCGCGAAGAACAAGATCGAGAATGCGGCCCAACTCAATGCAGAAAACAGATTCGTGCTTTCACCCCGCAGTAGCACGATCAAAATGTCAGCCCCAGCAAAGACTGTGCAGCCTGTCAGAATCTGGATGCACCTAACACGAAATATCGGTTGCGTTTCAACCGGTGGGTTCCAAATGACCGCAGCGGCAAGCGCGCTTCCCAAACCGACGCACGCGGTCAAGAAGCTCAGCACCAAGGGGTACCCATACCAAGGCAAGTGCGTCGTATCATTCCTGATGATCGCCCAGCCGAAAAAAGTGAGGACCATGATGAGTCCAATACTCATACAGTTGAAAAACGCCTGCGTGTAGCTCAGGTTGAGCCTCATGAACAGCAAGACTGCGACACTCGTCACAGCGGTCGCCAAGAAGGCGATCATCGGTGCTGGTCCAATTCTCGTTGACAAGTCAATGGTGATTGCCAATGCACCACCAGCAGAGCCAAGCAGGAGCACCGAAAGCAATCTTCGCATAGACAACCTCCTGATCAAGCAGTATCCCACCAGACATACAACTGCAAAGTAACCACGGCACAGCGCCACCAAGCGCCTGCCATGATGAGAGCCCGCCTCAAACACTTCATACTGCAGGTCAGCTACTGTCGGTTCAACTAAGGCTTGGATTGTGAACGGGTCGAGATTTCGCCTGGCAACTCGGTAGAGCCAATTCCCGGGCAACGTCATGATCCCACCTCCCACGCCAGTTCTTTCACAAGAACCGTCCATGCCTTCAGCACCCGCATGCCCAAAGCAGTCGGTCGATAAATTCGACGTGGCAGTCCTATGGCCCCGGGCGGCCGGAGTTCCTGTTCTGATTCGATGAAGCCCTTCTGCTCCAGCCGTCCCAAGGTAACGTAAACGGTGCCACGTTTCAGTTGCCCGCCGGATGCCTCAACGAGCTGAAGGCCGAACATCGAACCCGAGGACACCAATAATTGGAGGATCAGCCGTTCTTTGGCCGGCAGTGTTGGAGCAGATTTGGATTTCATGAGAAATATCTTACTATATGTAAGATCGATGTCAACTGGCCATTGATGATTATGTCCTGCAAAATGCTACAGGGCGAAATGATTGAACTCTCGATGCCGATTTCTATTAAGTACGCACAAATAGTCTTCCGTGACAGGATAGGATCTTGCCGGGAAGGAGTACACCGGTGGCGGGCACGCTTCTCAGAATCCGACTTCCAAGAGGTCGATCGGATTATCGAGCCTATGCTTTTATAACATTGTGCTAATTTGCTGGATACTGATGGCGAAGAGTTGCTGAGCTGCCTTCGGTTGCAGGCTCTAGGTAACTAACAGGATCGCGTATCAGCGCGGCGCTGTCAACAGCTGACACAGAACCAACGAGAGTTTTGGCAAGATTCTTTTTGTCAGTCACCGAAATACAAATAGGAAACACTGTTTGATTTTGTAATGGCAGAATATAATCCGATCCGCGGCAAGAATTAAGTTGTTTTTCAGGGGATTGTCATGAGCGAAATCGAGGAGCAGATTCAGGAAGCAGTCGAAAACGGGAAAGAATCCAGGTTTAACGCCTTTATTGCTCTTTTCGTGGCCGTTATGGCTACATTCATGGCGTTGTGCAATGTTAAGGACGGCAACGTGGTGCAAGCAATGCAGCAAGCACAGGCCAAGTCTATCGATCAATGGTCCTATTATCAGGCTAAGGGCACGAAAGAGCACATAGCCGAGAACACAGCCGAGCTCTTACAGGCTCAGCTTGATATAGCCAACGGTTTAAAAACCCAGCAGATGGAAATGCTTGAATCGAAGATATACAAGCAGAAAGCACTTGTAAAAAAATATGAAGAGGAAAAAAACCAGATCAGGAAGGAAGCTGAACAGGCATCCAGAGACTATGACGCACTCAATGTCCACGATGATCAATTTGATCTTGCTGAAGCTTGCCTCAGCACGGCCATAGCTTTGGCGGGGATCACAGTTCTAACCAAAAAGCGCTGGCTCTTTGCCCTGGCGGGAGGCTTAGGAGCATTGGGTTTTCTTTTTGGCCTTGCAGGGTTTCTTCATTGGCAATTGCATTCGGATTTGATGTCTAAATTGCTGGGTTGAAGCATTCGCCGACAGATCCGCAGGTAAGAAAATTTACTAATCCATGAAGAGTTCCTCCGGATTAATGGGAGTTATTGCTATTTCACGGGCCTGATACCAATTGGCGCAATTTACCACAATGGGACTTCGCAGGATCATCCCCAAATGGCACTTTCCCGGCTAGCGTAATTAGTCTATCTGGATCAAATCCTTATTCCTCGAAAAACTAATCTTTTGGTGTAAGAAACTTCTGTCTGGGAGGACTATCTTTTGTGTTTTGAAATAAGGACAGGTCGCGCAGTTGCTGGTGACGGCGCTATCGATTAAATGAGTACGTAGGAAAATGGAATAGCCGATTGGTGGATTGCTCATCGCCGTCACTTCATTTGGGGGAGCCTTGAAACCCGGTGATAAGGAAAGACGCACCAAATATGAAGACATTCTGCAGCGTTATCAGTCTGCGTTGCTACGATTGGCATGGTCCTATGCGCGCGATTCGGCTGAAGACCTATTCCAGGAGATTGCGATGGCCTTGTGGACGGCGCTGCCTCAATTCCGAGGGGATAGTTCTGAACGAACCTGGGCCTACCGGGTGGCGCATAATACGGCAATAAGCTTCATGTCGAGTTATAGGCGGCACGAAATTCGCGAGCAAACGTGCGGAGACTTGCCGGACTTTGTCGCCCATGCAAATCCTGAAGTCCTTGCAATTGACCGCGAGCGGCGGGATCGCCTTTGGACGTCCATTCAGCAATTGCCCCTCAATGAACGGCAACTCATGACCTTGTATCTGGAAGGCTTTACCGCTTCCGAAATCGAGGCAATCACTGGGATTAGCGCGGGAGCGGTGGCAACGCGATTGACGCGTCTGCGAAAAAAGCTGACTGCGCAAGTTTGCGGAGAGAAGGAGGAACTGCAGTGAGTGATCTTCGCGATAGAGAACATGAAGACAAATTAAGACGTTATTGGCAGGAGAACACCATAAATGTTCGGGGTATACGCAATGACCAGGCGCTGGCGCTTGAACTTGCGTCGAGAGTGACTCAGTTCGACCGAAAAATTTTCTGGAGGAATTTTCGTGAATACGCTGCTGGTCTGGTGCTTTTGATCGGGGCAGGCTACATGGCCTTCAGAGGCAACAAGCCTGCGCTTGGGATGGTTCTCGGCGTCACCTTCGTTATGGCGTACTTATACTGGCAGCACCGAAAAGTGAAGCAGCTTGATCCGTCGACGAATATCCTGGTTTATGAAAAGGCGCTGGTGGAACGCTTCGATAGTCAGATTTGCCTTCTGAGCCGTGTAAGATATTGGTACCTATTACCTTTGTATATTCCGTGCATATGGATGACTATGGAGTCACACTTTAAATTGGGCGCAATAATTTCCTTAGTAATCGTCACCATAGCATTTGTGTTCATCGGATGGCTGAACGAAAAATTAGCCGTCGCATATTTGAAAGAGGCCCGCTCAAGGGTTCAGGCAATGATCGAAGAGCAGGAAAGCGCTGGAAATACATAGTGGACAGAACTGCCGCTTATCAACTTAAAAGTCCTGATTCAATGACATATGGTGAATTGTCGGGCATGGTCCCAAGAAACGGGAAGCGTCATATCGGCGGCAAAAACCTGATTTGAGGCCGGGCTTAACGATTTGGCGCAATTGACTCGAATCCGACTTTTGGGGACCTTGAAGTATAATTAGCAAATATTCCAGCCGATTGTGTGATCTGGATACAGCCTCAAATGCAGTTGATTCAGTAAAGTCATTGTTGAACCGGAGACAAATGAAACCCGCATTAAGAGTAATTGCATCTTTCATTGTGGGATTGGCTATAGGCTGGGCGTATTTCTCGTTGATACATCCCGCAATAGGGGGGATGGAAGGCGGCAAAGCTGCTTTAGAAAGAGGAGATGCTATTGGACTATTCTTCATGGGAAGCCCTATCATTTGTTTTCTAGTCATTATAGCTACCACATTGATGCGCCCTCAATCCGTAATAGAGATATTTCGCCTCGCGTTCATCAGCGCTTTGTTTTGCCTTCTGCCGATTCCATTTATAAATTACTTCGCTGAAGCACCTAGTCAATATAAAAGGCCGCTATTCTCATTTTTCATCATGGGAAATGGAATCATAGGAATGGTCTATTTTACTTTTGCGGCATTCATGATTGCAGGCATAAGCTGTCTCGTCATCTCTCTTTGTATTAACCCCCTTTTTAGGAAATTTCTGCATCGATCCTGATATTGCAGGACTGAGAGACCGTGCCACATTCAAATCGACCGAAAGGCACTGTGAGATAGGGTTATAGGCTTAGAATGCAGTACTGAAGGCGGTAATTACCATTTTGGCGTTATCTCCCACAATGGGACATAACCGGCCAATCTCTGCCCGTTTTTAGGCTCTGCGGAGTTTGCCCGCCTCTATGATTATTTTGGTAAGGCGATTGGAGAGCCGGTTGAGGCATTTGCGTTCAGCACTAATCGGCAGCCCTCGCCGAAACATCTCCATTGCACGTTGAGTTGCGTGCAATGAATCGATTACCCCATCTAAACCAGTTCGAATCGGATCCGACGTTCTCGGCTGAGGGACTAAATGTCGAGGTTTTGAATGAGCCAGTTGAAACTCTCTCTGAAGATCCTTCAAGGCCACTTCGATATAGAGCATTGTCATATTCGGAGAAGTGTGGCCGAGTAATTTCATCAGCACAGGAAAACTGACGCCGGAGCGAAGCATCTCCGTGGCATAGGTATGGCGAAACTGGTGTGGAACGATGCGAGTGGAGATTTCGAGAGAATAACAAACTTCATGCAGATAATCGCGAAGGCCACGAACGAGCGCGTACTTGGTGCTGGGCCGCGCCAGAAGTCGACCATCAGGAGGACACGGATCTAGGAAACGAAAGAATCGCAAGCGTTGGATAATCGCGACTATCGACGAATCCACCGGGACCATCCGTTCCGTTTTGAGTTTGCCAAGTGGTACGTGAATGGCCCACTGGCGGAGACCAGTCGAGCGGAGGCAATCGACGGGCAAATCGGCGCACTCGCCAATACGCATGCCGGTATGGCGGAGGAGCAGAAAGACATTCGATCCTAGATCGTTGCGCTTGACGAACTCCTTCTGCAGAAGCTGATCCTGTTCGGCGGTGAGCGGACGTGCAAGTCTATGCGGGCGGCGCGGAATATCTTCACGACGAATCAGGTGGGCAACTTGAGGAAGCTGTTTGGTCCACGCCAGTTCTATGAACAGAGGGCGCAAAGCAATGAGCTTACCAATATAGGTAGATGTGGCGAGCGGAGGCGTCTGGGCGCGCAAGTGGGACATCCAGCCGAGGAGGTGTGGCTCCCGCCGCAGTTGATCTAGGGCGTTTACCTCCGGGTAGTTGGTGCCGAGATAACTAAGGAAGTTACGTACGGTCCCGCGATATTGGACATGGCTTGCAGAGCCGAGTGCAGTGCAGAGCGAATCGACCGCGCGATCAAAGAGATCCACCAGTGGATGTGAGAGGGGAGGACGCCAGGAGCGTTTCATGAAGGAAGCCTCGGAAGGGGGCGGACTTGCAGCGCTACTGCGCGCGTATACTGCTGGTAAACGTCTTGTGGTGTGATCTGCACATAATGCAGGGTCGTCTGGATATCGGAATGCCCCATCAACTGCATAAGTGCCGGCAGGCTGATTCCGGCGCGTATCATATCGGAAGCGAATGTGTGCCGGAAGCGATGTGGGTGAGCAAGCGGAATGCCAGTGTGCTTGCGATGGTAACGGAACAATGACCGCAGTCCGGCCAGAGTCATACGGAACCCGCGGGCCGGTCCCTTGAGCGAGACGAAAAGCGCAGCGGTGGCAACCTGGGGTCGTTCCCTCCGCCGATAGTGGTCGAGGAGTTGCACTGTCTCCGGCGCCAGTGGCAGTAAGCGTATTTTGTTACCCTTGCCGCGTACGCGCAGCTGCGCTTCGGAGAGCAACAAGTCGTCCTCATTCAGCCCCAACACTTCGGCCGAGCGAAGCCCTTGAAGAAGCATTACTCCTACGAGAGCCAAATCGCGAGCCGTACGGAAACTGGACCAAAAACGCGCCACCTCGTCCACCGAAAGCGGAACAAGTTGGCGTTTGGGCACTTTCACTCGCAGCCGGCTTATGGCTAGGCGCCGACGGCCTAGGCCCAGCGGTCCACGCCGCAAATAAACATGTTGGAAGCCCTGTGCCATGGACGATGGGGAGTCGGGGAACTGGTTGCGAAGAGCACGATCGGCAACGCCAACACGGTGATTGATTGTGTAACTGGAAATCGGGGGTTGGTGGTTACACTGGAACTTCAGATAATCCTGGAGAGTCGATTCGGTCAGGTCGGCTGTGCAAACCTCAGCGGTGTGATGAAGACTCTCCCACCAGCGAACAAAATGTAGCAGGTAGTAAGCCCATGCTCGCAGAGTAGTATCCGCCAACCGACGGACATACTCGTGATCAAGGTAGCGATTGATCCAGCCAACCTCCTGACCGGTTTCTTGCTCGACCACACGAACCGGGCTTTGTGCTGTGTTGCGAATCTGCGGGCGAATCACACAAAATTTCATAGCTGAGCCAAGCTCCAGAAAAGAATGTGTATCAGAGTCAGGCAGCAGGAAGTTCAAGTACCTGGTAGACTCCATCTTTGAATGCGATCAGATCTCGCGTCAGGAGTTCATCACGGGCGCCGGTAAGTTCGTGGCGGTGATGAATCTCGAGGAGTTCCGCCATACGTTCGTCGGAATAAAAACTCACACCATCCCGATTAGCAACAGCGACCAAGATTAAGTAGAGAAGCTTTTCCAATCGGGTTAGTCCCTGATCGAAACCCTGCCGAAAAAAACGATGGTCAATCCAACTGAAAGAACCGCGGATGGTGCGGATTCGATCCGGCTGTAGTGGTTGAGGTCGTTTGTTCATCATGCTTTCCCCATTTTGTACATGCCGAAATTAACGAAGCTATATGGAATGAATCAATATGTCGGGACTAAATCTAAAAAGCTCATGGGCGGCTGGGGCAACGATCCGACCAACGTCTCTCTCGTTCCAGAACTCGTTCGAGAGCGCGGCGACATGCATAGGAACAGAAGCGTTGCAGGGGCGACCGCCGGCTGCGGTGGAATTCTTGGTATCAACCAGGGCGATCGCAGGAACACGAAAATAAATTTCTTATAATGACCCTCGCGTCGCCGGCCGGGCCCTTGTTTTGTTGCGTGCGCTCCTTTTGCCGCACTCTGTATCTGTGGCTTTGACGCGGCGAACCTGCTTTCCACCATCAGTTTTGCGGTACTTTTGCCGGGCTTTCCACTCTCTCCATTTTCCCGCCTCATTGCGGCAATGCTCGCTACAATAGCGTGCTCGGGGGTGTTCCGGCCGGAATATGCGACCGCAGCCTTTCAGCAAACACGCACGGGCGCGCGGCCATCTGGCTTTTCGCTTGGTATGGGGTCTTGTTCCTTTTGCTTGATTTTGAAGGAGAATTATCGGATGTTCACGAGGGCCCATGGGAGTTGCCTCTCCCAGAAGCTCAAGCCTCGAGGGGGACCCATTCCCCTTCGGGGCGCACTGAGCACAATTGGATGCAATATCCTTAACCCTGCTCTTAGATTAGGATCGGAATTAAAACTGGCGGGATTACTCGTAAATCAAATTCAATTTTCCGAGCAGTCATAGTCCTTTGGGGTTGTAATTGCGGAGCACCCGAAAAAAGGCGGAGAAGAATAAGGGAAAAGCTATTTATCTCACTTCATAATTTGAAGATTCACGGAAATTCTTTATAGACCATTTTTGATTATTGGCCGGTTATTTTGGACTTTTGGGGACTAATGGAAAATCGAGGAGAAACGTAATAGCATCCTATCAGCTACAGGATTGCATCAATTGTTGGGAGAACAGAGAATAATTACCAGAGCCTATGCGAAAGTTGCTAAAGAATCCGGCACTTTGGGTATTTCTGATTACAATCGTGCTTCTTTCAATACACCCACTCGCGGAATGCTTCGATTGCGAAGGCCCTAATCCTTGGGGCCGCAACGATCTCTTTTACTATCGCGCAATTTACGTTTTCGATGCTTGGTTCCTAATCACTTCGATTGCATCAGGCTTCTGTTCGATCCGAAAATATTGGATTGTGCCATTCTCTCTAACCTTCGCTTATCTGGTGACGCAACCTTTAGGCGGCGTGCCAATGTGGTCTCTCCGGGCCAATGAGGGTCCAGTAATTGTGATAGCGGGAGTATTGGTGGGAGTAGCGAGTTTGCTGGCTGGAGTTGTAATTCGAGTTGTATTCAACCTATTCCGGCCTCTTGCTCATCCTTAGTCAGAGTAGTATGCAACCTGTTAGCAAAATTTTTCCGCCGCAATGCGTATGACGGCCATCCTGGAAAGTTAAACCGGCGTAGAACTATGCGTTGCGGCAACAATTTACATTCTGGCGTTATCTCCCAGATCGCGACTTTCGGGAGTCTCATCGCCTGACGGCACAGAATTAACGTTGCATTACTCGGTTTGGCATGGACTATTTTCCTGGCGAGTTTCGGATAAGCGTATGACCTTTCCTGCAGTGCTGATGCTATAGCAAACGGCGAACTCATTGCCCCCAGGAACGTACCGGTCGAAATGGCCGTTTCGCCTGACAATGATTTCGTCTTTGTTAATCCAACGCAAGCCATTGATGTAGTGATGGCTATTCTTTTCAAAGTGACGGTCTTTAGGAAATTTCTTATCTAGCAGTGCCCCAATATCCAAATGTCGATTTTGCGCAGGAAAGTATAAGTACGCCGATGCTTCATTGCTGGCGAAGTCGTCATTCAGGAAAAACGCACTACCGGCTGGTGCCCAGCCGATTCGAACTGTGCGCACTACATCCATAAGCAGCTTCTGTTGACGCGTGCTGTTGTTCACCAGCCAGAGCCTTCGGTCGCATTCTGAGTTAGGCTGACAATCATTCATATTGAGCCGAAAGGATTTGTCAGGTGATACACGGCTGCCATCTCCAATTGGGAAATCGGCAAATGGCGATTGACCGAAAACCCAAGGACAAGAAAGGAACAAAACAATTAGCGTATAACGAATCAGCTTTAGCATAACGCGTTAATTATCGTCCCTCAATTCTACAGCTTCAATGCCAAGGTATCTGAGTAAAGACCGAAAAACGGCACTCGATTCAATAGCGGAATTATGCCGCATCTATTGTGATATGAAAAGGATAGACCAATTCGGGCCATAAACGGCATTCCAGGAAATAGCAGTGTCGATACCCCTACAAAATGGCATTCATCTCTGGGCCGAATAGTAAATAACTCGAGATGGTGACAAGCGGCGCACTCCAGCCCATAGGCATAATATGGATCTCGGTGGAATCCATGACTCCTCATGATGTCATACCTCTTGAATGCCTTGCCTCCGCAATGTGAACAGGTGACTGTTTTGTCCGCCGCCTTGAACGGTTTCGGCTCATCCTTTTGAGCCCAACTACTAATTGCAGCGCGAACCCCTCGACCAAGAGCTTTGATTGTGCTCATCGAGGCAACCCTCCCATGATAACTGCGCCAATCAAACTGAAAAATATATTCTACATTCTAGAAAGAGAGTTCAGAGGTTATTCCCCTGATACGGCCTTCGAGGAGATCTGACGTGCAGGTAAGCTCATGACGCTTCGCAACAATGCAGATCGAGAAGGATGAGCGGCCGATAGCGGGCTGTTTCGAACAGTGCTTTCTGCTCTCCCCTCAGTTGATTGGCACATCCGAGGGTTGTTTTGCAGAATCCAATTCCTGATCTGTTGTTTGCAGTTTACCTATTGGGGAGTTATTTCTCCCATTCAATCGGAAAGAGTTTGGCTGCCTTTTCAGCGCTTATTTCGAACCCAGCCAGCTGTGCCGCTCTGGAGAGAACGCGATCATTATTAGTAGCAAGATCTTTAGGAGTGGGCAGGAGAACCTCATCGGGAATCACTCCAACATGCTCGAGACTCTTGCCGTCGCTCATGGCGATATCCGCATTGGTAATGCTGGCGCCATAAGGAATCACCTTATCTTCAGTGCCCATTTCATGCGTATAAATGCTGCTTTGCATGACTGCACCCGAGGATCGATCCCCAAGGACAATGGCTTTCTGGCTCAATTGAAGAATTCTTGCCATCAACTCAGCCGCTGAGCCGGATTTGCTGTTGATGAGCACCACAATTTTCCCAGTAAAGAGGCGATCATTATGAGGCTTGATCTTTGCAGTTTCGTTCCCCTTACGCTTGGTCAGATTGAAAGCAATGGTCTCATTCTCAAAGAAATAGCCTGCTATATCCAGGAGGCAGTCCACTGTGCCGCCGGGATTATCCCTAAGATCGAGTATAAGGGCTTTTTTATCCTTGGCCTTTTTCATTATGGTGCTGACTTGGCTGCTCTCCAGATCAAAATCCGGCAGTTTCCAAACCATGAATTCTCTAGCTTCTCCTGTTTCCACCCAACGATGCCGCTGCAACTGAGCCTCGTTTTCGGCTTTGTGAACTTCGGACCAATAATCACCGTCGCGCGTCAGGTCGAGCACGCGCTTTTCTGTTTGTATATCGGACTTAACAATTAACTCTCTGGTTTGACCATCGGGGCTCTTAAGGAGGAACTGAACCTGAGGACGTGGATTGAGCTGATAATTGGAATAGGTCATTTTCCACAGATTGTCTCGCGTGGGGCGGAATCCGTCAATTTTCAGAACCTCATCACCGGGCCCGACTCCCTGCTTTTCGGCGTCGCCGCCTGGCTTAACGGCGGTCACATAGCATTTATCACCCACCATGGCTACCTTCCATCCATATTTCACAGTAAGTGGACGGGAAGGGGGCAGGAAAAAGGTATGCGAATCGTCAAATTCCAGCAGACACTGCGCGACAATTGCCAGAATCTGGCTCAAGCTTGCCGCCTGAGCAATTTTATCTTCCGCTTTCTTGAACTGAGACTCCAGGTCCCGGCCGCCAAAACCAGGATCGTAGTAATATTTTTTTAGATCACTTTTGATCGTCTTTAGCATCGCGGTGCCGTAGGACCGATTAAATCTGGCATCTTGCGTATAGGCAGGCTTCAACCCGCCCACCAATACTGAGCTGGTTACCAGTGTCAACAGTAGAAGCTTGCCTGCGTTGCCGATCTGCATGCTATGCGTGTTGCGCATAAGAACGTTCTCTCAAGATTGTATATTCTTAGTTAGGGCAGCTCATTAATGAATTCAGCCGGACGGCTCAGTATTCCATGATTGGGAACATAGCACAACATCCTCCTATCGGGTTCGCCGGTGAGGAGTCAATCCAGAGATTCTCAAAAAGGGACAGTGTATGTGTAGAGGATACCAACTGCGTACGAGCCATTTGTCGGGCAGCTTGATCGCAGGCGGACAGCGTGATGCAAAAAGGGCTCCTGCACGATTGATCCATACAGGAGCCCCGATGCGCTAATGCGGGAACTGAGCTTGGAACCTGGACTTAAAAGTCAAATCGTAGCTTGGCCTGGAAGGTTCGAGATCCGACCTTGGAACTTAGATATCCCAGCGGCCGGTATGTGTACGAACCATCCGTGTAATCATAATAACTTCCCATGGTCGCGGCGGGCGCGCCCGGAACCCGGGTCCGAACCACTCCGGACTGGTATGCACCGGCTGTGGGCTGGGCATGGTTGAAAATGTTGGCGGCATCGATGCGGATCTGAATGCTTTTGCCTTCGGTCAGCTTGATGGCTTTCGATATTGCCATGTCTGCGCTCCAGATGGGCGGCTGCCTTAGACTATTCTGAGCGAAGTTGCCGCGTTCTCCAGGGTACGGGTTTATGAAAATGAGTTTGGCGGTATCGCTGGCCAAAGCCACTGCGCGCAAGGTGCACTGATCCCGCAGTCCCTGAGCAGCCGTCACATTACTGCACTGAGGATCGGCCACGAGAGTATATTTTGGAGCATTTGTCGAGTTATCCCAGAAGTAGCTGCCGGTAGATGCCCCATTCGGCCATATGACCTCGCCGGAGCTCCGGTCGAAATCTCCAACCTGGTTTGGAACGCCGACAGCATACAACGATGTGTTGGTCGAGGTAAGGCTGAAGGGCCTGCCGCTTGCGATGTTGCCGATCCAGCTCATCTGCCACCCGCCCAGAATCCTTGAAAGAACGCGGCTGTTGTTGCCAAAAAGCATTCGTCCAGGGCCGAATGGCAGCTCAAAAGATCCATTAACTGCCAGCTGATGCGTCCGGTCCATTCCGTTCGGGCCGTAATCCAAGGCTCTTTCCCGGGGATCGGTATAAGCCAGGGCGCCGAGGTTTTTGCTCCAGGTGTATGTTGTCTGGATGCTAAATCCGTGCGTCGGCCGAACAGTCAGTTGAGCCTGCATCGAATGATAGTTGGAATTGTTCAGGTTGCCAACCCAGGTCGCAGACCCGAACTGAGGGCTGGTATAGATGAAATTCTCGGGAAAGTTGTTATACCGCAGGACGGTGCCTCTCACATCCGTCCCGACCGGCGGCAATCCATAATTATCCGGATTTGTCGTTACGTAGTTCATGGTTGCCAGCTTACCGGCAAGCGAGACGTAGTTGCCGTTGGCAAGATCGGCATACGTGCTGCTGTAGGCGCGAAGGTGCATGGCTCCCGTCTGGAGAACGCCATTGTAGGTTGTACCCACCGCACCGTAACCCCAACCGGCAATATTGATCCCCTTGAACATTTTATCCAGCAGCGCCGATTCTCCGCCGGATCTTGCCGCATCGAAAGCTTCCTTCAATCCGTTATTCCAAATATTGGCGGAGTTGATGTTGAAAGAACTCTGCTGCTTTCTTTGCAGAGTCCCGATATAGCGAACGTCCAGGATAATGTTGGACGAAATGTTCCGCGTGATTGACAGGTTGAGATTTTGAACGTATGGCGTGCGCAGATTCGGGTCGTAGACCGTGACGGATTGCGACCGCTCGGCCACAGGCAGCACCGAGTTTGCCGCCGGGGTTTGGATATAGGACGGAATCGGCACGATTGGCAGAAGCTGATTCAGGTTTGAGAGATTGATATACGGCAGTGACGAATTCGGAGTGTAATCTGTCGTATAGGTGATCATCGGCATCATGAATCCCGCGGTATCGGCTCTTCCTGCGGGAAGATAGCTAAGCTGATATCCGCCACGGAGGACGGTTTTGCCTTTTCCAAACCAGGGGAGCTGCCAGGCAAATCCGAACACGGGACCGAAGTTGTTGTAGTCATCATTGTAAAGCTGCTGGCCGGGATTCGGAGAATCGGGCCCGATAAAAGCCAGTTCCGCATCCCTGCCGGCATAGGTGACGGAGCCGTCCGCATTCATAGTTCCGGGCTTCATCCAATTATCGAAACTATTTCCGGACCGTCCGAATACCGAGAGCGCTCCTCCTTTTAAACCCGCCGTCAACCCTCCTTTGAGATAGGGAACTCCATACCAGTCATACCGCATCCCCATATTCAGAGTGAAACTGTCGGTCAATCTCCAGTCGTCCTGCATGAAGAAGCTGATCTGATTTTGCCGATAGTCGGTGACTCTTGTTGCTTCACCTTTGGTAATGTCATTGTAGGAAGTGGCTGTAGGCGAGTTGATGAAACGGAATTGATCGACATCCGTCACATTTCCAGCCAGAATATTCAGCAGACTGTAGGCGCCTGCAACGACGTTGCCGGAATAAAGACCGCCGGCTGCACCAGGAAGCGAAGCGGCGAAGGTGTAAGGGCTATGAAACCCGGTATTCGCCGAGTAGCCGCTGAAAACAACTCCCCCTCCGCGCACGGCCGGGAAGCTGGTCGTTCCATTGGTGAATGCGAGAACTCCGTTGATTTCCTGATAAGATTGAGTTCTCTGCGTCTCCCCGCCCAGCCGTATCGAGTGTTTACCTTTCGTCCATGTCATGGTGTCAGCATAAGACCAACGCGGATCATGACCGCCCCAGGTTGAACCGAAGTTTCCGCGGCCGCTTCCATAGACATTAACGCCGCCGGCAACGGCAAATCCCGGGCTGATCGTGGGATAAGCATAGGATCCGGCTCCCAACCCAATCACGACCGGAATGCCGGAACTCTGGGGATAGAGATCCAGCAGGGCATTCTTCAGGGTACCGCCCGTCTCCGGGTTGTTCAAAGGATCCAGGACAAAGGACTGGGTACGCATGAGCCCGATGCGAGCCTCGTTCAACAAAGTCGGCCCAAGGGTCGAAACGAAATTGAGTGCAAAGCTTTGAGGCTTTCTCTGGATGACGCCGCCGTAGCTATTCCGTTCCATAGTCGGAAAGGCATCTTCCCCATGGTTTGTCTCATAGCTGTAAGTTCCACTGAGTCGGTGCATGGCATTGAAGTTGTGATCGATGCGGAAGTTGATCTGCTTTCGGTTCGGCCCTTCTCCAATTCCATAGATGTTGTCACCGCCGTTTAAATGGCGGACCCATCGGTACCCGCCCCAGTTCAGACCATCACCGACCTGGTAATTATTCGCATCCGGGATTAGGTTCATGAACTTCTTCACATAGCCGCTCGCGTCCGGAGTGCGAATCGGATCATAGGCGGTGGAATAGTCCACCCAATCGGATGTGGGCAGGTTGGTTTTCGAATCAATGGTCACATCCGAGCAGTCGTTGGTCTTCGGCATTTTCAGCAGCTGGCCAAAAACGCTGATCTGGTGAAGGTCCCCAAGCTCTGTTTTGGGAGACCCGTCCGCATTGACCGTTGCAGCCACTTTGGGATCCCAAACAGATCCTGAGCCGGCGGCGTTGGTCAGAAGGTTGCCGCCCGAATACCCGTCAAGATAGCGGAAGATTCCTTTGCGCGCGCACTTGGTCGGCACCTGGTAATTAACGTTGTTCTGTCTGATCCGGGAAAACTGATGATCCCATGAGGCAAAGAAGAAAGTCTTGTTCCTGATAATCGGTCCACCCAGGCTGAGTGTGTATTCATTTTGGTTTCGCCAGTCCCTGGGATTTCCGGTCTTGTTGTCGTACCATTCGTTGGAATCCAATTTGGTATTCTGGTTGTTCCATACGATTCCACCATGGTAGGCATTTCCACCCGACCGAGTAACGACCTGTACCTGGCCGTTGCCTCGCCCCATTTCGGCGTCGACCGGCGCAAGCACCATTTTGAACTCGCCAACCATTTCGGGATTCAGGTAAACGGGGGAATTCAGCCCCGTGGCATAGCGTGCATCATTGGCAGTAACGCCATCGCGCGTCAGGTTGATCTGCGATGCGTTGACGCCCGCGAACTGTGTATCATCCGCACCGAAGATCGGGTTCTCAGTCAAAGTGACGCCACCCAAAGTCTTGACGAGGCTCAGCACATTACTGTTGACGATGGGCAGCTCGGATACCTTCTTCTCATTCAGGATCGATCCTGAAGATGAACTCGTATCCAGCATCAGGTTATCGACCTGAACCGAGACCTCCACCGACTGTTCGAGTTTGCGTATGTCCAGATTGAAGTTCAATCTTACCTGGGCGTCGTTGCCAAGCTTGACAGTAAAGGACCTTGACTGGAATCCCTTCATCTCCGCAGTCACTTTGTACAGGCCGACCTGCAAACCTGCAAAGGCGTAAACGCCGGCAGCATTGGTCGTCGCCGTTTTGGAAATACCTGTCTCGGTATTGGTTGCGCTTACAGTAGCGCCGGGCAGCACAGATTGCGATGCATCCATGACAGCCCCGGCTAAACTGGCATTCGACTGCCCGTATGCATTGGAAAACAAAAACAGCAATGCCACGGCCAGCACGGTCTTTTTGATCATTTGAATCCTCACCCTTTTGAACATGGTTGCATTCAGGGAAAAAAACGAACTGCGGGAATTTCCTCTGAGCAAAACACATGTAGGCTAGTTACGGCATGTATTCAATCTTCAGTGTGGCACCTCGAAAACAGCGGCTTATACAAGCGTGTAATCAGGATGCAAAAAAGGACCATGGCTTTCCGGCATCCAATGGATCCATCACCCCATGCTTACCCCGGAGGTCAATGGCGGAACCAAAATGACGGTGTAACCACGATCCATAGGAGCGGGTTCCCCATTATTCAAACACGATTTTTACCGTTTTCCCGTGCAACAAAATCGCCTTCACAACATCGTTGCCGGAAGCGTCTTTTTTGGAAAAATACGTGTCGTGCTCCGCTTTCTTTTCAAGGGTTTCGATTTTGCCGAGCACCTTTGCCGCGATTTGTCCGTTTTTTGTGAATGTAATGGCGGTGGCATTCGCTTCAGATTGCCACTGAATAGTGTAGCTGCCGGCTTTGAGTTCGGTTCCGCTCACCAGGGCTTTTGTTGTCAGGTTAATTTCCGCCGAACCGCTGTTCAGACCTGCCGCGAAAACAGGTATGGCAAGGGCAAACAAAGCAATTAACATCAGAAACTTTCGATTCTTTCCTATAAACATAAAAGCACTTCCTCCAAAAAAACATCCCAAATTCCCAGTTCACAATCAGTTAGATCTATTCCGAGCTTTCTCGTTGGTCTTGATTCTTATTCTTCTCAAAGCCCCAAGCAGGCGATGAGAATCGATATCCCAACTGCTCTAAAAACTGGCCCGCACCCAGGCTCGGTTGCCGGAAAACACAGAAGAAGATCGCGCAAGGCTTCGGGGTCCTCTCCAAACAGCCGGCAACCGAGCCTGGGTGCAGCCAACTTGGTTTATGCAGAATTCGTGCCGAAAATGGCGTCTTCATCTTGATGCCGGTGAATTGATTGATTCCAAACAACCTAAAGTGAGTCTCGATCCGGGAGCTGCGGCCGACAGTTGCACTCTCTTTCGTCAGGTGCCAATGGCAACTGCCAATTTGGGCAGATTTATGGGCAGTTCCGGGCGGCAATCGCTCGGGAAGAATGCGAAATCATCCGATTACTGCAGTGCAAGCCGGCTGGCATATGGATTGCAGATGGATTAGAGCGAGAGGATCGATAGTGCTCCGTCTGGACAAAATAAGAAAGCGCCACCGTCTTTACATTATGATCGAAGGGGAGCTTAGGTCGGAAAGTGTGGGGACGGTGGAATCGGCTTGCCTGAGCGCGCTTGCAGGGGATGTTCCGGTCACAGTACTCGTCAAGAATGTGACCGAAATCGATGCCGATGGCTATGCTTTCCTGAGACGCCTGGTTGCGACAAAGGCAACAGTCCGCGCCCGGGGCATCTATTCGCAATACGTTTTAAAACATATCAAGTTGGGTGTTGTTGATTAGCTCCTGTAGTATGATGCTCTCCATGAGCGCCGATAAAACAAGGCTGTATGAGGCTTTGTTCGATCTGTTCCACTCGAGTTCCGGGCATTCTGATTTACCGAACCTATACCAAGCGCTTTCCGAGTCTCTCAAAAAGGTTGTGGATTACGACCTATTGGCGCTATTTCTATATCATAGTCCATCCGACACATTTCAGGTCTATGGTCTGAATCGGCCGGATGGGTCCGCGGGAATGAACTCCTATCAACGCACTGTGGCTGCTGCGGGTCATCCCGCAGGCTGGGTTTATACCAACCAGCAGCCCATGTTGATGAGCCATCTGGATCAGGAAAGCCAGTGGCCCGAGCTGCTGACTCCCATTCGCCAGTTTGGTATTGGTTCTCTATTGCTGGTCCCCCTGACAACGGGCGATCGCCGTCTTGGAGTCTTGGGAATGGGATTCATAAGCCCTGCCGAAATATCCAAAGATCAGATAGATTTCATCCACCGAGCCGGGCTGGAGTTTTCGGTAACCATCGATGCCTATTTGTCCAGGCAGCAGTATCTTCGCGAACGCGATCGGCTGCAGCTTCTGTTTGATTTGACCAATGCCCTGGTTTCCAAACTGTCTCCCGATGACTTTTTCTCGACAATTGCCGACCAGCTCCACAAGACTGTTTCTCACGATGTCTTGGCCGTCACCATCGTGGACCAGATTACCGGGGAGCTTCTGCTCAGAGACATCCGCACTGAAAGCAACACTCGTTTGGACCTTGATCGCAACGTGAAAGAGATTGCGGGGACTCCGACCGCGGAAGCCATCGCGACCCGACAACCGGTGCTATTGGAGAGCGCGGATTTTCAGCGATTTCCTTCCCATCTATACCGGCGTTTTGTGGAGGCCGGATTCTGCAGTTCTTGCTCAATCCCGCTGATCTCGCCCAATTCAGTCCTGGGCACGCTCGAGTTGGCGCGAACCAGCCCCCGGAAATTCAGTGAAGAGGATGTAGAACTGCTCGTACAGGTAGCCCGCCAAATCGCTATTGCCGTTGAGAATGTTCTGGCTTATCGCGAACTTGCCGCCATCAAGGAAAAGCTCGCCAACGAGAAGCTCTATCTCGAGGATCAAATCCGCATCGATCAGAACCTGGGGGAAATGCTGGGCGTATCTCCCGCACTTGAGACGGTTCGGAAAAATATCCAGATCGTCGGGCCGACGGAGGCGACCGTCCTGATACTCGGCGAAACCGGGACTGGCAAGGAAATGGCCGCACGAGCCATTCATCAGCAAAGTAGCCGAAGCAGCAATGGTTTCATCAAAGTGAATTGCGCCGCAATCCCCTCGAGCCTGCTCGAGAGCGAGCTCTTCGGCCACGAGAAAGGTGCCTTTACCGGCGCTCTCACTCAAAGGATCGGGCGTTTTGAACTGGCGGATAAGGGCACTCTGTTTCTCGATGAAATTGGCGAGATCCCGCTTGAGCTACAATCGAAGCTTCTCCGGGCCATCCAGGAACAGGAGTTTGAAAGATTGGGGGGGAACCGCACGATACGGGTCAATATCCGGTTTATCGCCGCCAGCAACCGGAATCTCAAAAGCATGGTTGATTCGGGAAGCTTCAGAAGCGACCTCTATTATCGCCTTCACGTTTTTCCTCTCCTGATGCCGCCGCTACGGGACCGGCGCGAAGACATTTCCCTCCTGGCCCGCTACTTCATTCAAAAGTATGCGCAGCGCCTTGGCCGGAGGATAGAGTCGATCCCCACGAGCGCCATGAGCATCCTCAACTCCTATAACTGGCCGGGGAACATACGGGAGCTGCAAAACGTGATTGAGCGCTCCGTTATTCTTTCCCGAGGACATACACTCGAATTGGCCATGCCGGAAACCGACACCGGTCCAGCCAGCTTGAGAGCCACATCTACAAATGCAACGGAAATGGCTAAAGAAAAGATTCTGAAGGCTCTTCGTGAAGCGCGCGGAGTGGTGTCGGGCCCGCAGGGCGCTGCCCAAAAACTGGGGGTCAAGAGAACCACTCTCCAGGCCCGCATGAAAAAACTCGGAATTACCCGGGATTATCAATAGCGCTGCATACAAACAGCGGGGATGCGACGATATACTGCACTCCCGAACCGTCAACCAATAGAAGAAGGAGAATCGAAAATGATGAAAACCAATCTTGACCGCTACACCAGAAAATTACCCTTCGGCCTAATCGCTATTATAGCCACTCTTGGGCTTTTGGCCGCCTGTTCCAGCGCGCCGACCACAACACCGCCTGAAGTAACGAAGTTGGTGGAGCGCACCGCTATCGAAGAATTTTTCTATGATTACTATGCTCAGTTCAGGCCGGACAGCAAGCATGATTTTGTGTCCTTTTTCGCTGCTGACGGCAGACTCGAGGTCAACGGAATGGTTGCTAACGGCATAGAGGAGATCAAGGCAATGTATGGCAGGGTCGTTGGCGGCGGAGCGGAAAAGGAGCCGAAAGCTAAAGAGGCCGTGCCAAAGGGTGTATCCGAAATGATGCTGACAAACATGAAGATTGATATACAGGGTGACAAGGCTATTGCAACATTTCTCTGGCACAGCATCAAATCGGACCTGTTGACCACAGAGGGAAAAATTACGGAGTACGGGCGTGAACGAACGGAACTGGTCAAGCAGAACGGACACTGGCTTATAAAAAACCGTGTTGTCCTCACTGAGGGCGGCATGCCCGAGTCGCTGCTGAAAAACTATCCGAAACAATAAACGTGTCAAACCGAGTTTTCGACTCTGTTCCTGGCTCGGATTTTGGCGCCCTCAAAGAGACGCAAAAGGGGATCAGCCATTATGAATTATGTTCAATGTCAAGCGCTGATCCCGATGCGTTGCATTTGCCGATAGGATAAATCGAAATCAGCTATAACTATCCCTATTCTTAATCCATATTTGCGTTTGTTCTCGCGAGCCGTTTTTCCCGCAGCTGTACCCGGCCATTCACTCTATCGATGAACCATTAATCTTCGATGATGTCCTGGATGGCCTTAATCTCGCGGATGCTTCCCCAGGCCAAACCATGGAATGATGATGCGGTGCGTTGCATGATGCCGAGGCTTGACGGCTCGCATGATAGTGTCCAAAGTGTGACCGCCAGTGATTGTGACTCGAGTGTTTATGCTCTTTCGAGTACCGCATCCAAGTCTCCGAGCCGGCGAAGACCGGCCCTTCCGACAAGCAAATTGAGAAAAAGTGGAACAGCTCCAGGCAAGCGCGTATTTTCCCTATGCCTGAAATCGGCTTGTTGCCGGAATCGCCCAGTCGTTCATGATAAACTGGGGGATCAAACAATGTCTGGATAGGTGAGTTTCAGAGGTCTTATGTGTTCCGCTACCCCTCTGTCACCAATAAGTAATGACCTCGAAGGTTTGCGAGGTATGGCTTTGCCGGCAATGAGCGATTCTGCTGATAGCATTTTAGTTCAGGCGTCTATGGATGGGGATCAGGCTGCCTTCGCCGAATTGGTGACAAGGTATCGCCCGGCAGTTTTTCGAATTGTCCTCCGAACTCTCGGGAACACAGCAGATAATGAAGATGCCATTCAAGAGATCTTCATACGCACAATGATATCTCTGGGAAAATATGATCGGAGATATCCATTCGCACCCTGGATTCTCAAGATCGCCAGCAATTACTGCATCGACCAGATTCGGCGAAGGAAAGCCCGAAAATACAAACTATGGAGCGATCTTTCCGACGCAGAAGAGCGGAAAGCCATACGGAACATGTCATCCCATCCGCATGCTGATGATTCACCTCAGGCCAACCCACATGCATATCTCGAGGTGGCCCAGTTGCTGCTTGACCAGCTGAAGCCAAGGCGGCGTATGGCGTTTGTTCTGAGAGAAATAGAAGGCCGGCCCTACGAAGAAGTTGCCGCAATACTGGGAGTTCCGGAAACCACTGTACGTGTGCGCGTCTGGCGGGCCAGAAACGATCTTAATAAAGCATTTCTGAAACACCTGAAAAAAGAGGAGCGGCAATGAGCATGCTCTGTGACCTTTTCAATCAATACCGGGACGGAATGTTGGACCCCGAACAGATGATTCAGTTTGAATCGCACATTGGGCGATGCAGCCGATGCCGGCCCCGCCTGATGCTGCTGGACAATCTGGTGGGCGTAATTAAAAACCAGGATCTGCGCGCACTGAACGATTCACCGCGCAACATTGCAGCCCGCGCATATGAACAAGGCAAATCATGGGATGTTTTGTTGCTATCCTGGCTGAAGCCATTGCCCGCTTGGTCCATGGCAGCGCTGCTGGTCGTTGTCGCGTTTTTGTGGATTGCACCATTAATCCAGCAACCGGCAACCAGCGGCAATTATGAAGATCTGATGACTTCCGTTGATCAGGCTGGAAGCAACGTTGCCGGAATTACCGATGCGGACTTGGAAAACTGGCTGGAGCAGGGAGGGGCTATTCAATGAAAAATCGCACAAGCGCCCTGGCGGTAATATTTGCCGTTTTGTTGATCGGATGTGCCCTAGGCATCGCGGGCTACCGCTTCTTTGAAAGAAAATCCCATGAGGGGCCGGGTATATCCTCCGCACGCACGATCCCCGGACATGCGGGAAGACTTGCAGACCAGCTTGAATTGACTACCGAACAGGAAAAGCAGCTCAGCGTAATTCTGCAGGATTCGAGAAGTCAAATCGAGAGCGGCAGAAAGGAATGGGATTCAAAACTGCAGGGGATTCGCACAAAAACCAACGAAAGGATTGCCCAAATTCTAACCGATCAACAGAAACAGAAATTTCAGGCTATTTTGAGCACGGCCGACTCCCATGGACGGTTGAGCAACGAAGGCCACGGCCGCGGCCATAGATAAGGGTATTATTGACTTTTCCTTCGCTGCCGCACCGCTGCTCACTGCAAAGACCGTGTGTCCCTTTACCCTGGTGTCCCAGCGGAGTCCATATCAAAAAGGCATAACCATAAGGTTCACCGGAAACAGTGATCCGTGGTGAGTGTGCCCGGAAAATTGCAGGTCTATGCGCGTTTTACTGACGTTCTCAAGATCCGTAGTGCCATCCCGCCCAATCTGTCTACCCTCCGAGATCACCTGTTTCACAGGATGCAAACCTGCACTATATGCGATTCGGTGATTAGCGAATCGGCTTCAGAACCTAAAGGTATATTGCATCTTAATTGTGCCCCGGTCGAACGTTGAAACGTAGGTTCGTTCGTAGGTGCGTAACCAGCCGCGATTCAAGACCAGGAACAGGTCATTGCCGGGTTTCAGAATCCAACGGAACCGCGTCTGGAATCCAAGCATTCGTGATTCATTATCATATTGAACAAGATTGGCCCACGAAACATTGGGAGAGAAATTGTAATCTGCCTGAAACCCGAAGAGCTGCTTGTAGAACTTGCCCTGTTGCAGCTCCACATCCGCCCGCTCGGCCCTCAATCCAAGCAAAAGATGCTGCCCCGGCTTCACTGTCAGTTCAAACTCGACATCTCTGCTTGTACCGTTGTAGAACGTTCCAAAATTAACATCCAGATTAAGAACCACTCTCCTTTTGGTGGCCGATTCGATGCTTGCGCCGAATCGATTCCACTGATACGTTCCGGCGGGAATGGTCACTCCCGGGCTGATTGTGAAAGGAAACGGCAATCTCTCGAATTGGGGCGCCGTCTGGATTTCGAATTTATCTCCAGAATTGAATTCCACTTCGAAGGGTGAAATGTCGAATCGCCAATTGTCTATTCGATTGTTCAGATCCGTGATTAGTTCCGGAAATACATGGAAGGTAATTTGCCGCATCCCAGCCTTCTCCGTTCGAGGCCGGAACATAAACATGGCGTTCGCTTTGCGCACACCGGTCCTGGGCACAAATCCCATCGCGGGATTGAAGTTTTCGCCAATTTGTTTCCAGCTGAGTTGGCCAAACCAGCGGTCGTTCGGATAGTCGAGGGAGAAACCCGCTGCATAGTCGGACCTACCGGTAAAATCATCATCCGTGCGCAAAGCAAAAAGGCTC
Organism: Acidobacteriota bacterium; assembly: GCA_963664705.1. GTDB lineage: Bacteria > Acidobacteriota > UBA6911 > UBA6911 > UBA6911 > UBA6911. Next base: position 5,043,135 of record OY761556.1, read on the forward strand.
AGGCTCAGGTTTTTGTTGTCCTGGAAATTTGAGGTGGCAAAACGAGCATCGACTCCTATCAGGGTATTCGGTCCTTCCCCGGAGGGATTCCCGTGTGTGAAGATTCCGCCAACGTAGGACTGCTTACCGAAATCCCGGCTTATCCTTCCGGCCATCAAGTTCTGGCGGCCCAGACCCGCTTCGTCAACTTTGTCTGTTTCGACATCCAGGAAGCCGATGTTGAATCGCGATTGCCTCCCCGTAATTTTGCCGCCTGCCAGGATAGGCACTTCGCGTGACAATCCATCTTTTTCCAAAAGTCCGATACGCCTGCTGAAAAAAGGGATCAGATCAGGCATCATCGGATTCCCTGTCACCACATCAAATACGCCGGCTCCTTCAAGAAAGAAGGCCCTTTTCTCAGGATAAAACAGATCGAAGCGGGTCAGATTTACCTGCCGCGCATCCACCTCTGTTTCTGCAAAATCCGTATTGACCGTCAGGGAGGCATTGAGATTGGGAGCAAGGTTTTTTGAAACGTCAAATCCGCCATCCAGTTTCCAATGGTTTTTATCTTCCCTGACCAGACCATATGGGCGGATATCAAGTCCCATCCCTTGTTTGACATCAGGAATGCCTTCCAGCTGTCCGGCCTCAGCCAGATTTGTAACCCATATATCGCGTCGGGCGCCAGACCACCTGTTTGTTTCGTTATTTCTTTTGATTACCCTCTGGATGTTCAGTCCCCACGTGGATTGGCCGGGTTTGAAGCGCAGTGTTTTGAATGGAATGACTATTTCGGCAACCCATCCGTCACTGATAATGCGTGCGTGCGCATTCCAGATACCATCCCAATCCAGACTGACAAATTCAGCGTTATTGGAAATCTGACCATCCGCCCGTGCCCCTGCAGGATTCACCTTGAAGAAGAATCCGTTGCGATGATCAAAGAATGGATCAATTACGACCGATATGTTGTCATCCACATCCAGGTCGGCATCGCGCGTGAGTTGAGTTGAAACAATGGCTGAAGGCGAGCGGTCATAGCAATGGATTCCAAAATATAGCGCATCCCCATCCACCAGTACCCGCACCTCGGTCCTTTCGCCGGGCGCATCCCCCTCCTTCGGCAAAACCTGAATGAGCGGTCCGATAGGAACTGCGGAATTCCACACCGGTTCGTCCATCCTGCCGTCGATACGAATCCGCTCTTTTGTCCTGGAGGCTTGTGCAGTGCTTGATTGGGCTGCAAACAAATGGAGTCCAACTGAATTGATAATAGCAACAACGCTCAATAATCCTGCAAACCTTACGACCGACACCCAAAGAACGGAATGCATAAAAAGTCTCCCGCTGAATTTGAATACTGAACTGCGCGCCTTTTGATTACGCGGTCTCAAGGAAATGTTCCAAAAATATCCGAGAGTGATTTGGGCAGATCCTTGAGAAATAAAATGAAACGGGGCCGTTCAAATCCGTATTAGCGATCTGCTGACTGCGGGAGAAAATTCTATTTATGATGCGGCGTCATTGGAACCGATCAACTTTTGCCATGAAAGGAACGGTGACTTTATGAAATGTCCCGTATGCAAAGAACCCGACCTGGTGATGTCCGAACGCCAGGGAGTTGAAATTGACTATTGCCCCACCTGTCGCGGAATCTGGCTGGACCGCGGTGAACTCGATAAAATCATTGAGAAGTCAACTCTACCAGAAAACAGCCGTCCTGTTCCTGGTGAGCTACCGCCCCCGCCAGTCGACCCTTGCTATACGGGTCATTATGAGGGTCATGGCCATCATGATGATCACCATGGATATGGAGGTCGTCACTGGAAAAGAAAATCCTGGCTGGGAGACCTTTTTGACTGAACGGCGTACCGCATGAAATGCGGTGGCTTCCGGATATTGGATCATCATGCTTGGAAATTGCTTCTCGGTGTTTATTCGTCCCGGTAGTAACGAGGGGTCTCAGTGATTGAAGATGACAAATACATGTGCATGGCGCTGAATCCAATCAATGCCAATCAGACAGATCATAGGCACAAGTTGGTTGATACTCTAAAACAGAACAGCAATGGCCTGAGCCGCCGGCTGATTGCGCTTCTGGAAACAGCCGATGGAAAAAACATTGAATTTGGAACGATAGTTTCAGCGTTATCCGGCGGCAGCCATGCGGTCCTTATCGTCTTTTTAAGCTTTCCTCTATGTCTACCCGTGGGGATTCCGGTGCTTTCGACAACGCTAGGTTTAGCACTGGGTTTTATTGGACTGCTGCTTGCCACGGGACGCCCGGTTTGGATTCCGCGATCACTTTCGGCGAAGATTGTACCCTATGAGCGATTGCACCATGTTGTCGAACGGCTCCTTCGTTTCTCATCCCGCATAGACAAATGGTTTCATCCCCGCTTTTCCTTTTTCATCTTAAACACCACCCTTATCCGAATTCATGGCCTGTTCATCATGTTTCTTGGTTTGGTTGGTGCCATTCCTCTGCCTCTTCCCTTCAACAATTTCGTTGCAGCTTTTCCTCTAGTATTGTTGGGATTTTCGCTCATTGAGAAGGATGGATTGCTGGCGATCGCCTCCTATTTATCGGCTATCCCCTTTTTCCTCTATTACGGCGCGCTTCTGTATCTTGGCAACGCAGGATTTCAGCGCCTGATGGGCTTTTAACTATTCATGGATGCTCCCTCATGCTGGCCATAAATGATTCGCTCAGATCTGCTGTCAAGAACCCCAACCTGACGGGCCTATCAGACACGGAGGCTTCCCAGCGCCTAGTCAAAGAAGGCCCCAATGAACTGCCCTCAGCAAAGAAGCGCGGCATGCTTCGTATTGGGCTTGAGGTCATCCGGGAACCGATGTTCATCCTCCTTCTTGCCTGCGGATCGCTATATCTCCTCCTTGGTGATGTAAAAGAAGCTCTGCTTCTTCTGGGATTTGTTTTTGTCGTGGCGGGAATCACCTTTTTTCAGGAACGAAAAACCGAACGGGCATTAGAGGCTTTGCGCGACTTATCCAGCCCGCGGGCATTGGTCATCCGGTCAGGCGATCAGAAACGCATTGCCGGACGCGAAGTTGTGCGTGGAGATCTTTTGGTCCTTTCTGAGGGCGATCGAGTGCCGGCTGACGCTATTGTTCTGTCCGGCACAAGTATGTCGGTTGATGAATCGCTGCTGACCGGGGAGTCTGTGCCCGTTTCAAAGGAAGCTTCGAACGGGTCCATTGCCCTGGGGCGACCGGGCGGCGATAGCACTCCCTTCCTTTTTTCCGGCACCCTCGTGGTCCAGGGTCAAGGCATTGCAGAAGTTTGTGCAACGGGACCGCACACGGAGATAGGCAAGATCGGCAAAGCGCTTCAGACCCTGGAGATTGAGAATACACCGCTGCAGCGTCAAACCGGCAAACTGGTAAAACTATTTGCCCTGATCGGGTCAGGCATGTGTTCAGCCATCGTCATCATGTTAGGAATTACGCGCGGAGACTGGCTCAAGGGGCTTCTCGCCGGCCTTACACTCGGGATGGCCATGCTTCCGGAAGAATTCCCTGTCGTGTTGACCATATTTCTTGCACTGGGCGCGTGGCGGCTTTCCAAACATAATGTTCTGACCCGTCGCATCCCAGCGGTGGAAACTCTTGGAGCAACCACAGCTCTGTGCGTAGACAAGACCGGCACCCTTACTCTCAATCAGATGTCTGTCGCAGATCTCTGCGTAGATGGAGAGGTTCTGGAGATCGAGGCAAGCAGGATAAGCCTGCCGGAGAAATTTCATTCTGTCGTTGAGTATGCGATTTTGGCCAGTCCTTCGGATCCGTTTGATCCCATGGAAAAGGCTATGAAAGATCTCGGACACAGAACACTCAGAAACACCGAGCACCTTCACAGCGGGTGGGAACTCCATCGTGAGTATCCGCTCTCGCGTGAGCTCCTTTCCATGTCCAGAGTATGGCAATCCCCCGACCAATCGGAATTCGTAATCGCTACCAAAGGAGCTCCTGAAGCAATATTCGAGCTGTGCCATTATTCAGAGGCCGATCGGGCATCATTGGCCAGGCAGATCGAATCCCTGGCGTCAAAAGGACGCAGGGTACTCGGCGTCGCGAAAGCTCAATTCGCAAAAGATGGCAAACTTCCGATAGGGCAGCATGACTTTGATTTTGAGTTCCTTGGCCTCCTGGGACTGGCCGATCCGGTGCGGCCGGGAGTGCCCCAAGCCATTACTGAATGCAGTAAGGCTGGGATTCGCGTGATCATGATCACCGGGGATTACCCCGGAACAGCTCAAAGCATTGCCAGGGAGATTGGAATTATTAATCCCTCCGAGGTGATAACTGGACCCGAACTTGAAATGATGAGCGAGAAGGATTTGGCGGTTCGCATAAAAACCGTGAACCTGTTTGCCCGAATGGTTCCGGAACAGAAGCTGCGCTTGGTCCAGACGCTCAAAGCAAACGGGGATGTCGTGGCGATGACGGGAGATGGAGTCAACGATGCGCCGGCTCTCAAAGCCGCACACATAGGCGTCGCAATGGGAAGCCGCGGTACCGATGTCGCAAGGGAAGCCGGATCGATTGTTCTGCTCGACGATGCGTTTGAATCCATTGTCCAAGGGGTCAGGACGGGTCGTCGGATTTTCAACAATCTGAAGAAGGCGATGCTCTATATCTTCGTGGTCCACGTCCCTATCGCGGGGCTTTCACTTGTTCCAGTGCTCTTTGGATGGCCACTCCTGTTGCTACCCATCCACATCGTTTTTCTGGAGCTGATCATTGACCCTGCGTGCACCGTTGTTTTTGAAGCCGAGCGTGAAGAAGCAGGTATCATGAATCGTCCTCCGCGCAGTCTTGGCGATTCTCTATTCGGGAGGCGAAGCCTTTTTGTCGGCCTGGCGCAGGGCTTGAGCCAGCTTGTAATAGCAATTGCCTTTATCTTTTGGGCCCTTCCTATTTACGGCGAACAGGTGACACGCGCCGCGGTATTCACTGGCATGGTTCTCTGCAATCTGGGCCTGATTTTGCTAAGCCGTGCGGGAAAAAGATCTCTCATTGAAACCCTATTGATTCCGAACCGCCCTCAAGTCTGGGTCACGGTTGGATCGCTAGGGCTTCTGGCGCTCTCACTGTTCATACCCTGGGTTCACAGGCTATTTCTGTTTGCCCCAGTTCCCCCTGAGGTCTTGGGTATTACATTTATCGCAGCTTTCACCACCATCATGATTTCCAATGTCGCCCGAAAGCGGGGTGTCGCATAGGCGGCGCGGGCAGGTCATTATGCTTTGCCGCGAAAGATACTAACCATACCGTAATCGCCACAGAAGTTCCTTTTCCAGTCTCCTCAGATTTATGCATGGAACCGTTTACTTTGCGGCTGCTCCTGCCGCCTCGGCAGGGGCCATCTTCATTACGGCAATGATGATCCGGGCAGTTGCCTCAAGCTGGTTTTTGGGGTCGATCATAAAATCGTAAAGATAAGGATCCAGCCGATTCCGTTCATAATAAAGCCGAACGTATTCCATGCGCTCCGAGTCCGTCGCGCGAATCAAAGCTTCCACATCGGTACCCGATTCAACGCGCTGCTTGACTCGGCGCACTCTATCTTCCCATCGGGCATAGATGAAAGCATGGAATACGTCTTCTTTATCCTGCAGGATGCAGGGAGAACCGCGGCCAACAATCACGCAATGGCCGATCCTGTAAGCTTCTTCGATTACCGCTTTCGCCACGAACGCAGCTTCTTCCGCATCAAACAGCTTCACCGGAGCAACAACAGATACGCCATCCACACCCGTGCCCCAGATTGATCGCGTGATACGGTGAAGCCACGGATCAACCCGTCCGTCAACCGCGGCAACATCGGCCGGATCCACCTGCTCTCTCCTGCTGATTTCAGCAATTACTTCCTTATCAACAAGTTTCCACCCCAGCTCGCGTGCAATAATGCCCGCTATTTCCGTACCGCCGCTTCCAAATTCTCTTGAGATTGTCAAAGCCCGGTATCTCATGTTTGCCTCCCGATGGATAAGACTTGCTATTCGCCGGCAACGGATATCGAAAACGTCATTGTTCCGCTGCATTCAATTCTGACGATCTGTTCAGACTATGCAAACTGCCCGGCTGCTTCCGGCTGATAGATTATTTCCTTTATCTTCAAGCGCCTGATTCCCGCCGGCACTTCCCATTCCACTGTATCCCCAGCTCCATAGCCAATCAGCGCCGTCCCAATGGGAGCCATTACTGAGATCTTGCCCTCCTCATAGTCAGCCTCGCTTGGAAACACCAGTTGAATCGTCATCTCCTTGCCGGAATCGAGATCTTTCACCAGCATTCGCGTGTTCATTGTAACAATATCGGGGGGCACTTTGCGGGATGAGACCACAGCCGCCCGGTCCAGTTCAGCCTCCAAATCCTCCAGATATTCCCGGTCTTTCTGATTCCAGTTGTGGCTTCCTTCGAGCAGCTTTCGAAGCCGGCCCATGTCTGAATCAGTAATGTAAAGTTTTCTCTCTTTCATATGAGCTCCTTTATCTCCACTGAGGCCATTCCGAGATCGCCCGCACCCAAACAATGTTTTTCAAGCTTATTGAATCAGCGGCTGGATGCCCGACCATTCCTGCCGAATGGATGGTTGCGCGGGGGCACAGCCTGTCCGCACGAGATGCAGTCGATGACCCGATCTCTTGAGCGACGAGGCGCAGATTGCACTTTTCCGCAATGAGGACACTTCCTCTTCCGCCCGGCAATGCCACTACAGATACCCGCAAGAAATAATGGATTCATCGGATCACCACTTTCGATACAAATCATCTCGCGGTCAGTTATCCGCTACAATCAGGCAGATACTGGAAATCCACATCCGGAGAATCTGAAAACAGCCTCATCCTATGGATTGATTTCACGTAATCCATCGGATGAGATGGCTCTCAATACAAATTTTGATTATTTGGGGCATGCATTGACTTCGCCGAAATTGCAGTTGAGTTCAGACAGCGCGCATGTTAATCGTAAGTTCAATCAACAGGAAGGACCCCAAGGATCGAATCGGGGTTGCGGTATTTCCTGACCCAGATCCCCTTTCTGCTGTCGCTTGGGGCACAGGAAAGATTCCTGGAAATTCCAGGCTTATGGCTGGAATGACTGCTCCGGGTTTTTCACAGACGCGCGGGTGTGAAATGGCAAATAAGACGGGCGGATCAAAGAAGAACATTCCCCAAGGGTTACGGCAAAAGAGGGAGCAATCTCTCATCCTTGCTGAACGCGTGAAGGAGCTGAACTGCCTTTATGCTATTTCCAAAATATCTGAGAAAAGGGGCCTGGACCTCGATGGCATTATACGCCAGACGATCGAGGTAATTCCGATGGCGTGGCAGTATCCCGAAATGGCGGGCGCGCAGGTGGCTCTGGAGCGTAAAAGCTTCAAGACAAAAAAATTCGCACATACGGCATGGATCCAGGAGTGTCCAATCATTGTGAGGGGGATTTCGGTCGGAACTCTTTCAGTGAGTTACAGGCAAGAGAGGCCGCGGCAGGATGAGGGGCCCTTCCTCAAAGAAGAGAGAAACCTACTGAACATAGCCGCCCAGAAACTCGGAGATGTTATCGAGCGGAAATGGTCGGAGGAGAAACTTCTGCACTATCAGGAAGAGCTTCGATCTCTGGCAGCGGAACTTGCGCTCAGCGAAGAACGCGAGCGTCGAAGGATTGCACAGGCGCTTCACGACAGGATCGGCCAGGTATTGGCGCTGATCAATATTAAAATCGGGGCTATCCTTGCCCCGTCTAACAATGCACTTTCAAAAAGCGACTTGCGTGAAATCCGGCGACTTGTATCAGACTGTATCGCCGAGACTCGCTCCTTGACCTTTGATCTGAGCCCTCCGATTCTCTACGAACTCGGATTTGGAGCCGCATTGGAATGGCTGGCAGAACGCATACAACAGCAGTATGGGATTCGTGTGGAGATCGCCGGAAACCAAAAGGAAATCCCTCTGAGCACAGAATGGCAGGCCATGCTATTCAATGCGATCCGGGAGCTCCTGGTCAACGTCGGCAAACATGCAAAAACAAAAAGCGCCAGGGTATCACTGCAGAAAACGAAAAATGAGATCGTAGCGGTAATAGCAGACAGAGGGATCGGGATGAACCCGGAAAAATCCAGGAGAGGAAAACCAAGCGGCGACGGGTTCGGTCTGTTCAGCATTCGAGAACGTGTCGGTGCCATGGGAGGCCGGTTTGAGTTGTCCTCCCAACGCGGGCGAGGAACGAGTGTTTCTCTTTGCATTCCTTTCAGGTATGGAACTCCGAAAAGGAGGTAACGTTTTGAGCATACGCATTTTGATTGCCGATGATCACAAAATCATGCTGGACGGCCTTAAGGCACTGATTGAAGCACAGCAGGACATGAAGGTTGTGGGACAGGCGCTAAACGGAAGAGAAGCCGTCAAGCTTGCTCACAAGGAAAAGCCGGACATGGTTATAATAGATGTGGCAATGCCGGACCTCAACGGATTGGAAGCCATGCGGCAGATTCTCTCGGAGAATCCTAAGACGAAGGTTATCGCGCTATCAATGCACTCAGATAGGCGCTATGTGACAGGGATGCTGTCCGCCGGAGCTTCAGGATACATCCTGAAACATTGCGCATTCGAGGAGCTGGCTCACGCCATCCGCACAGTCCTTTCCAATCAGGTTTATCTGAGTCCGACCATAGCCGGAATTGTGGTTAAAGAGCTGTCCCAACCCAAAAACACGCGTTCCCGGGCGCAGGCCGCATCATTATCATCTTTAACATCGAGAGAGCGGGAGGTTCTGCAGCTCATAGCCGAAGGGCACAGCGCCCGCGAAATCGCGCAATGCCTCCATTTGAGTGTGAAAACTATTGAGACTCACCGCAGGCAGATCATGGACAAACTGGGGATCCGCAGCGTGGCAGAGCTGACCAAATTCGCAATCCGCGAAGGCTTAACTTCCCTGGAAAAGTAGAGCGGCCGCATACTCATCCTTTGGATGATACAATACGGGCAAAAAGATTAAGTAATTCCAGCTATTGGTGTCAGGCATTCTAGTCCATCGCCGATTGTGCTCCTTCCTATATCCGGACATCATAGACATCGACAACAGAACTCTCGCAAGAGGATAGTATGCAACCTGACATCTTCGGCGACTTAACCCAACAGAATGGAGTTCTTGCCAGATTGCGCGAGATCGCATCCCGCGGCTCTCTTGATGAGTACCAGGTCGGGCTTGCCAGGATCCTGAGGTTCAAGCAGAACCCCGGCATCATCAACGCAGCTCTGGAATACTCCGGCAAAATTGAGCAAGCTTCGGAAATACTCATCGCTGAGGCGCTCAATGTTCTCGTTTCGCAGGATCTTCCAATCCATACCAGGGCACTGGCTGCGAAGGTTCTTGGTCACTTGATCAGTCGTTACCCCGTCGAAACGGTTTCAGATTTCGATGTCGAGAGGGTAATCGAGTCCATGGTTCACATGCTGTCCAGATCGCAGGCACCCATGATCAAACAGGCGCTCTTCAGATCTGTTTCTGCCACCCGCAGATCCATGGAGCGGCGGAAGGTCGTTTCACCATTCACAAAGATCAATCCTGATACGCCTGCTTGAATCCGGCAGCAGCCTGGCTAGGAATTCAGTTTTTTTGCTCGACTTGTTGCGCAATGCCGAGTGAATAGGCTCTGCGTGGCAATGAGAAGAGACCCTTATCGATCACACAAAAGAAAAATCGTCCGGGAAAAAGGGGCGCTCTCCTATTTGGGGGATGAATTCAGCATGGATGCCTTGAGGAGCGAGAAGCCTTGCTCCATTGTGACAGAGGGGTGGTAATTCAGATCACGGCGGGCTGCGCTGATATTGAACCAGTGCGCCGTCGATAACTCCTCAACGAGGAATCGTGTGACTCGAGGTTCGCGACGGATGCGGAGCAATTTGTGCAACAGTTCAAGCGCTCCGCCGGCCGCATAGGCCAGGCGCGGTTGAATAGAGGATGAAATCCGCGGCAGTCCGCCAATCACAAGCACGCGATTGACAAATTCCCAGAGATCCATCGGTTCACCCTGGGAAATAAAATAGGCTTTGCCCGCTGCGGACGATCCCGGTTGGAGAACATCTGCCGCCAGCAAATGCGACTCCGCCGCATCTTCAATAAAGGTGAAATCCACCAGCTTCGCCCCTGCACCAATCCGTTTGAAACTCCGGCCGCGCGCCAGAATGCCCGGTACGAGATGCGTGTCCCCTGGGCCCCAGACCAGATGAGGACGGAGAGCGACTGTCGCGAGACTTTGGGAGTTTGCCTCCAACACAAGCTTTTCCGACTTTGCTTTTGTCTCGGGGTAGGGCGATTTGAAATGCGCCGGATATGGAACGGATTCGTCTACTCCTTCCATATCGCGGCCGTTGAAAACGACGCTGGGAGAACTGGTAAATACAATCCGTGAAATACCGTTCCGGCGCGCGGCTTCGAGTATGTTTTCCGTACCGATGACATTCGTCTGATAGAAATCGACATACGGGCCCCACAGATCGGCCTTGGCTGCGACGTGGAAAATAATGTCACACCCGTGGCAGGCTCTCTCGACATCCTCCCGCCGGCCCAGATCTCCACGAAAGGTCTCAACGCCGATTGCCTCAAGAGTCGGATACGCTCCGCGTGAGAAGCTGCGCACATCCCAACCCCGCCCCCGGAGTTTGCGCACAATCGCCCCGCCAAGCGAACCTCCGCCCCCGGTTACAAGAGCTTTCATCGCAGTTCCCCTTCCGCCCAGGTGGCCAGCTTCTCGCGATATATCTTGGCATTGTGCCTGACATCGACGGGAAACGAGCGATGGAACAGGAATGTCCGGATATCCTTCGTCACGGTGTGCGCCGATCCAAGTGCGACGAGTTCATCGCGGATCCGGGCATGGCTCATCCCCCTTGCCGAAGGCTCCAATTCAACGCAGAGGACAGGTTCCTTCGCCCCCTCCGGCCCCGTCCCTACAAGCGCCGACCGATAAACCGCCGGGTGTCGATTGAAAACTCCCTCACATGCAACCGGGAACAGCGTGCCACGGGACGTGACAATCCGGTGAAATTTTCGCCCGCAAAACCAAAGCCGGTCGTCGGAATCGTAATACCCGACATCTCCCATCCGATGAAAAATCGTACCGTCCTTGCCGTGAATCTTTGCCAGCCGCGTCCCCTGCGGATCGCTGTCATAATGAGGGGAAACATTCGTCCCTGAAACAACGATCTCACCGATTTGTCCGGGCGGGAGTAACATGTCCTCCTCCCACTGAGAAATCGGCTCATCGGTGACCGCGATTATCCCAACAAATAATTCGGGAAGAGGTTTCCCTACACATACACCGGCGCCCTGTGCTGTTTGTTCCTCGGTCCCTCCCAGGATTTCCTCATGGGAAATTGTAGTTACAGGCAGCGCTTCCGTGGCGCCGTAAGGAGTGTAAATAACCGCGCCTTCGGGAAGGTGCTCGAGAAATGAGCGCAGGATCTTCGGCGAAATCGGGGCTCCCGCGGACAGGACGCGCTTGAGCGAATTCAAATTTCCTTCTCTGAAATTATCAGATGAGGATACGCGTTTTAGCAGTGCCGGCGACCCGAACATGTGCGTTACGCGATGCTCCCGGATCGGGCGTAGAATTTGATCCGGATCCACGCTCCCAGGTCTCGTAAAATCCATTTGGGGAATGACGGAGGTGACGCCCATCGCCGGATCGAAAAGCGCAAATAGCGGGAAGGTTGCGAGGCTGACCTCACCTTCCTTGATTCCGTGGTGTTTCTGCAGCAGTTCTACCTGGGCGCTCAAAATCCGCCGCGTATACACAGCTCCCTTGGAAGGCCCGGTGCTCCCGGAAGTGAACGCCACTGCTGCGGGTTCGTCCGGATCGAACGCCACGGGATTGAGCTTCGGTGCCGACAGGCCCGCTGCTCTGACCCTTCGATAAGTCGTTCCACCCCACAGGCCCGGTCCCCCGACGTTAATGTTGAGTTTGACGGTGCGTCTCCCCCAACCCAAAAGCAGCCGGCCCAGATGCGCGCGTGGGATTCCGATGAAGACCTCGGGTGAGGCCTTATCAAGGCATCGCCCGATCTGCCGTCTCCCGATCCCCGGATCAATCAAAATCGGTATCGAACCCAGTTGCAGCAATGCAAAGGCAAGGGGAAAAAACTCAAGCGATGGAGGGACGAGGAATGCCACCTTAGTTCCCTTCCGTATCCCATGCTGAAACAGCCCTCGCGCCAGAATCTCGCTTTCCTGCGCAAGCTCGCGAAACGACAGATTCCCACCGGGCAGGATATATGCGATGCGGTCCGGCGACTGTTCGGCACGCTGCCGGAGACAGGTCACAAAATCAATGGCGTAGGAATCGGTCATATTCATTCCGTCGACAAAAAGTCAAGCAGCAGCGGCAGGATTGCATCCTTCTCGTCTTCAAGGACATTGTGGCCCGCATCCGGAAACATGTGCAGCCGGGCTTGCGGGAAATAGCGCGCCCACTCGGCACAAATCTCCCGATCGAAAATGAAGTCCCGTGCACCCCAGAAGATAGCCACCGGAATGTGCCGAAGTAACTGAAGTTTATCCTGCACTCCTTTGAGCACGGAGTAGGAAATATGCTCCGGTCCGAAGGGAATATCCTGAACGAAGCGCAAGATCGCGAGGCGGTCGTCCGATGTGCGGTAGGGAGCCAGGTACCCGGCGCGGATCGAGGCGCTGAGTCGCTGCTTGGTACACATCAGGCGGGATGCCGGATAGGCAAAGGCATTCCAATGCTGAATGAGGTATCCAACCGCCCGTGATTGGCCTCCAATACGCAGAACTAAAGGTAATTTTTTTCGCTCCGGCCAGAGAAATGCGGCCGTGTTGAAAATTGCAATTCTCTTCACACGATCCGGATGGCGAACGGCAAATCCCAATCCGATTGCCCCGCCCCAGTCATGAACGGCGAGCGAGATCGGTTCGCGCAGAGCCAGGGACTCAACCCACTCTTCCAGGTCATTGATGCGGCGTTCGAGCGTGAAAGGATAGTCCTCTTTGCCGGGCCGGGCCGACAATCCGCATCCGATATGATCGGGGACCAATACGCGATTGCGGCTACTGAGGGCCTTCACATAGTCACGATACAAAAATGACCAGGTCGGGTTGCCGTGTACGAAGAGCACCGGGGCTCCCTGCCCCTCATCCAGATAGTGCATTGGCTGTCCGGCGATGAGACGGGTATGGGAGGCAAAAGGGTAATGGACCCGAAGTGATTGCGGAACGGTCTTCAATATCTGATGCCCTCGCCGCAAGACTCTTCCCCGGGAGATGACAGAGCCATGCTTGGGGTAATTGAGCGATTGAGGTCAGCCGGGCTGCGCCCGCCTCAAAGGCTCAAATGCCCGAAGAGGCACCTGAACATATAAGTGGCCGAAGTTGAGCCGCCGGCAATTTCATTGTTACCGTTGAGCACCAGCGAAGCAGATGCCTGCGCGGCGCTCGGAACGCGGCATATCCTGATTCTCGGACAGGCTCCTAGTATTCGAAGCGGCAGAAGGCAGTCGTCACACCGGCGCTGCCCATGACCAGCAGAACCTCCATGCCCCGCTTCAGCTTTCCCATTTCCTCCGCTGCCGCCAGACCGAGCGGGAGAGAGCAGGAAACCGTGTTGCCGAACCGGTCGTGAGTCTCAAACACGCGGCTCACGTCGAAGCCCAGCAGGCTGGTCACCTTGGATGTAGAGGAAACGCTGACGGCATGACCAATAATGAGGTCATATGCCTTGTTCCAGCCGGCCTCCAGCGAGCGGAAGTGATGCACAAGTTTCTTGATTGTGAAGGAAAGCAATTCGGCCGGTCGCGTATAGAATCGCAGCGGCGTATAGCCATTCGACACATTGGCAGGGGTGAACTCGTCGAGGTTCGGCAACGGGATGAAACACAGCCGGTGTTTTTCGCCCCATGTTTTGAAAGAAAAAGTGGTCCGCTTGCCGGGATCGTCCGCGGTCAAAATGGTAGCTGTCGCGGCTTCGCCGATCGTGAAACCGGAAAAAAAGTCATCGAGATCCGACACGTTTTTCAACTCGGTATCGACATACTCGCCGGCGCTGAGTTCGCACGTGAGGATCATCACCGTCTTGTACAGCCCCTGTTGGATAAACGAATCGGCCACCGACATGCTGCGGATCCAGCTGGCACATGCATCAAGAACATCGAAGCAGGTCGCATTAGTCAGCCCTAATTCGTTTTGAAACAGATTGGCAGTGGCCGGTTCAAGCCATCCGCGGGCAACACCGCTGTAAATCAGCAGGTCTACGGATTTCGGATCAATGTTCGCCTTGGCAAGGGCCTGTTTGCCCGCCTTGACGGCAAAATCGAAAGAGCGCTCATTCTCCCCACGACGGTAGCGGATTGCAGATCCGGACATGCGGAAATATTTGCGAATGCGCTGCTCAAGGACTTCAAGATCCTCCGGCGACAGGTGCTGCCGGCTCTTGGCGAGCGCCGACTCTATGATGTCCTGGTTAGTCACCACCTTGGTGGGAAGTGCATAAGAAATGTTCAGTATTTTCACGACGCTATCATATCCTAATTCCGCAGCCGTTCCACTATTCCCGCGCCGGAATCCACCATATACCGTTTCCCTTGGCTGCCGGGAACTCAGCCCAACCGGGCCAATAGATCGGCGACCGGTCGGTGGTGGAAAGATTTCGTTATGTCGACTATCCTGCGCGTACAGATTCCGCAGCCTTTTAGTATCCCACAGCGCAGGGATATATTGTCAAATGATCTCTTTAACCAATTGATTGACCTGCCGGGAAACGGTACCTCGCGGCCATATTGGGAATCCCGGCAATTTCTGACCCGCAGGAAGATTCCACAAGGCAGGTTGCCAATAACTACGGCCTCTGCAATTGCGAAATCATGGCATGCCCCGATTGACCGATGCGAGAACACCCAATTTAGTCTCGCAGTCGAACGATTCACAAAGTAGATCCTCGTGGACGCGTATTTGGCTTTGGCAAAACCGCCGGAGATGACGATCTTCCGATATCGACCCTAGTATAGCCGCCTCCCAAGTTTTTCCCGGCTTTTTCAAATGCCTGCTTTAACAGTGCGACATGGCCGACCTTTTTTGTTTTTTCCGGATCTACAACTCTCCCGTCTATTGTTGGGGGAATATCCTCGCCACCGTTTCCCGTCCACCGTCTGCCAAATACAGGTTCGGATAAAACGGTCTCAAATTCGCGGCGAAACCTTGCTTCCCATCCTGGTCTTACAATATGCCAGCCGTTATAATAATTAATCTGTTCTTTTGCCTGCTTCACGTCGATGATGGCGGTGAATCCATCCTCATCTTTAAGTCCATGGTAGATCTTGGTTACAGGGATAGCACCCCAAATATTCGAACGGTCAATCCTGGAAGCTCCCCATTCCGGGAATGCCGCCTGGTCCACATAAGCTTGGTATCCGGCTGTATCGAAAAAATCTCCGTCGATCAGTAAAAGAAATACGTTTACCTCCTGGCCAACCATTCGCCTGGCGGGGCCGCCATCTGCAAAATGAACGTCAAAAAGGGAGTCCTTATTGTCCGCTTGTACGGCAGACGGCCAATCTGTCGGATCGGCTGGAAGGCCCAGGAACTTGGCATCGGCAAGTTTAGGGAAGCATATTGCCTCGGAAAAGGCGTGGGCGACGCTGACAACAAGATAATTGTCGTTATCCCTGTTGCCGCGACGATACCAAAAGCAATTTGTATTTCTCTGCAGGGAGAAAGGGTGCCAGCTCTGGTCGAAATGAAGCGCGCGCCGGCGCGCTTCAGAGTCCACCTGCCGCGTCAGTCCGCCAGCTTTCAGCACCTTATCATATGTCCGGGCTTCACACCTCCAGCCGATTTTACGATTGTCCCCCATGAGGCCATGGGCGGTAAGCCTCTGACTGAAATCCCTAACCACTTGCAGTTGAACATCGTATCTATCGACAGATGGCATGGCGATCCGCGTGAAGGCACATTCCAGAGTTGCCTCCAGAAGGTCACGGACCAAGACATCATTGCCGATGTTTCTCAGCCGGCCCCTTAATTCGGGTTTGAGCTTTGGTTTTTTTAGAAGCTTGTCATAAACGAAAAAGTGTTGTGCCGCCAAAAGGAATTTTTTTTGTTCCGCTGGACTGGACCGTTTTTTTGCATCTATACGCCAGAAATAGAGGAACCAGACTTCAGGTCCGAATGGGGGTTGGATCTCCTCAACGTCGACGCCGAAAACATCATCCATGACCTGAATCATGCTTGGCCATTCTATTGCACGCAACCACTTCCCGTCATTCTGGCGGGTAGGAAAGAGGCCCGATTCGCGCTGATTTTTGCGGCTACTGTTTGCCAATTGCTGGAGAAAAGAGGCAACTCTTTTCACCAATGTATCGAATTGCGCGTCGGACATCCGCCCCCAGGGAATGTCTTTCACCTCTTCCCCGGGAATACCATGAGCATATCGATGATCCAGTTCTTCAAAGTCTTGTCCTGTCAACATTTCAGGCATAGCAGCTTTCCTCCGGATTCTTCAGTTCATGGATAATGCGGTGCGCCAATTGCCACGTATTTGACGTGAATTGATGAACTAATCCGAATGGTGAGCGCGGCTCACCCTAAACGTGTTTACATTATGTGCAATATCCTATCCGCAGTAGCTCTGCAACAAACTATCACTTATGGAGCGATCGGACATAGAGGAATTTGTTCGAAAGGAAACCTTGGCTTTTAGACATTCCCACTGAACGCCTCCAGTCCTTGGGGCGTCAGGATCTCTTTTACGCGTTCACACTTCCGGAGAGTAATTCGCGCAAAACGGGCTTGCGGCAAATTGCGCCGACAATTCCCCGCCAATTGTCAGCACTCGGTACACTTCATCAATTTTAGTTTTCCGCTCCATTCACTTCCCTTTACTCTTAATGCTGGCGTATTACCGAGATTTGCTCGTTTCCCCGGCCGAGAAGACCAATCCCTTTCGCTTTCCTTGAAAAGTGATTGAAAAGACCACAGGCTTGTTCTCGGCCATTTGATCCTTTGCCTTAAGTGCTATTAGCCTCAGTCCTTCACCAACGGAGCGGTTGCTGAGATCGATAGTCATATGCCTGGCTGGATCGGGACTGGCGACTGAGATCTCCATTCCGGCAACTTTCCCCAATTCATCCATGATGGTGCCCAGGGGCACATCGTCAAAGCGAAAACCTGCAGGCGTCCTGCGTTCATACCGTGTCTGGATATCCGCATTCCAATTGCGGCTTCCGCCCACGCCTCCGCCGATGCCACTGCCCAGACCGCCGCCAATCCCACTGCCAATCCCCCCTGGCATTGATCGCGGACCATGCTGAACAGAGCTTGCCGTTTCCACATGGAGCACATTCCCCTCGACAATCCAGCGACACGCCAAAGTCTCCGACAAAGCGGTCAGGGCGGTCCGCACCGTGATATTTTCGACGTGCATTGTCACGGGATGTGTGATCTCCGGCGCGATCACAAGTGTGGCTCCCAGCCTTTTGGAAATCGAGCTAAACACATCGCGCGGCGCAGCCGCATTCACATCAATTGTTGTCCTCAGATCGAGGTTCAGCTGAGCAGCAGCAGGCGTAGCTAACATGGATGCTAGGATCAAACCGGCAAGCCAAGTCCAGATCAGTTTCATGGTTTGTCTCCTTCAAAGAGGATCATATTAGGGTTTTCGATGGGACCTTGACTGGCTGCATCAGGGGAAACGATCCAGGAACTGCCGTCGGAAAATTCGAAAAGTGCCACTGTGCCAACAAATTGCAGGCGAATGCTCTCGGCATGAACCGGCATTGTCTTATGCGCGAGGTATACCCACACGAGCGCGATCAAAACCATCGCCAAACCTGCCGCAGAGACAAGACGAATTGGCCGTCTACTTCGCGGACGCATTGCAGCTGCGATCACGCGTTCAACCGCATCGCTATCCGACTCAAAAGCCCTCCGCAGGCGTTGTTCGACCTCATTACTTTCGTGGGCGTGCATTTCCTTCCTCCAATAAAGCACGCAGGCGGAGTCTGGCC
Source organism: Acidobacteriota bacterium (assembly GCA_963664705.1). Taxonomy (GTDB): domain Bacteria; phylum Acidobacteriota; class UBA6911; order UBA6911; family UBA6911; genus UBA6911. The sequence continues at coordinate 5,061,167 of OY761556.1, forward strand.
CGCAGCGTCCTCATTTTGACGGCTGACTCTGATAGCCCCAGGATTCGGGCTACCTCGACGGTTCTAACATCGCCAACGGCGACCATCAGGATTGCTTCGCGGTCCAGGGTGGGCAGACGCTTCAGCGCTCGGATCAGCTCTGCATACCCGGACCGCGTCAAGGCAGCTGCCTCCGGATCCGGACCATGATCATGACTTCCAGACAGGAATTGCAGCGGCAACAGCAGACGTCGACCCAATAATGATCGCGTTGCTCGCCTGCGTGCGACTGCATACACGAATGCTTGAGGTGAGTCGGGTGCGCCACGGCTGTTCCATCGCTGCACGAGCGCCGCCAGGCTTTCCTGTGCAATTTCCTCAGCTAGACTCTGATCTCTCACCCGCGCCTTACAGTAGCGGATAAGTCCTGGAGTCAATTCCCGGATAATGTTTTCGAGGTCCACAATCATGAAGTACCCGGCCACGGCTTCCGGTCACATAATTTGCAATATTTTTGCTGATTTTGTAGGCTCTACCCGCTGCCTTAACAACTCCCATAAAGGGAAGTCTTCGCGTTTTTGGTCACGAACAGTTGTCTGCAACTCCGCTATTGGTTTGCCGCAAGTCTTCGGGCCTCCGCGACAACCTTCGGCGGGTATTCCTTAAGTTCAATCAGCCTTATCGCATTGCCGGCCTTGCAGGGGCCCTCTCGCAACATAAAATCGAAATAGTATCTATTTCCATCAACTTGCTCACTGAAGTGATAGAGCCTGCTGCAGTCCTCCAGCAAGGGCTTAAGCTCGACATCGTGAGTTGTGACCAGGACGATGTTTCTTTGGGTCAGATAACGCAGTGTCGCCGCGCTTATTGCTATTCGTTCAATCGTGTTTGTCCCCCTGAAAATTTCGTCTATCAAAAAGATGTACCGATTCTCTGGGCAATTCAGGAATTCGCGGATCTGCTCGATTTCTCTCGAATAATAGCTTTGTCCATCAATAACCTTTTCATCCAGCTTTATGGACGATCGGACAATCCGTCGCGGCAAGTCGGCTTGTTTAGCCAGACATACGAACAAGGTTCGCGCCAAGACCAGGTTTACGCCAATGGTTTTAATGAAAGTTGTCTTGCCGGCCATATTCGAACCAGTAATCAATGCCGATTGATTACGCAGAAAGAAGGAGTTGCCAACGGCTTCCTTGATAAGCGGGTGATATATTTCGGCAACGTTTATGGTTCCTGTCGAGTTGAAGGATGGAATGGTGTGGACCGGGACGCTTTCAATCCATGACGCAACCGCGATCGACGCATCCAAGGAACCGATCGCATCAAATATCTGACGGAATCTCTCTCTGGATTTTCTTAAATCATCAACGGTCCTCAGGAAAGCAATCAACCGGGATAAACCAAAAAGGTTTAGAAAGAGGAAAATGGCAGCGGCATAATCATTTGCTTGCATCTCGTCGAAGCAAAGCCAGAAGACTTTTTTGTTCAAATTGGCTGCAAGGTCTTTTAGATTTCGCAATGTTTCGAGTTCTTTGACCTTAGCGGGCGGCAGGATTCGAGAGAGATTGCCGACAGCGCTGAGCATTGTGTTGAGAGAAGCGAGATCTGCAAAATGCCTGAAGACAAGACGGCCGTAAAATGCATTGATCAGCAGATTGCATAAGGCCATTGCAGCCGCGGCAAAAACAAATACGGAATTTATGGCAATCAATCCGAGTGAAAGGAAAAAGAATCCGGAACAGAGATAAATCAGCCAATAGTATTTCGGCTTGGGCGGCAACTCCTCATATAGCAGTGTAGTAAGGTAACCGCTATCGCTACGATGCAGAGGATAGAGGGCTCGCTGCACTTTCTCTCTAAAACTCTCATTGGCTCTGAATATGGAGTATAGAGAGGTTCTCCGCTGCTTCTCATGATCAAAATCATCTCCATCATATATTCGGAGAAGCGCGTAAAGATACTGTCGGCCGATGACGCTTGTAGTCCGGTCGATCTGCGCGAAGACCTCTTCCATTTCCAGGTCTGCCCACGTTCTATCGTCTACGGTGTTTGTCTCGTTGTGCTGCCTGTACTTGAAGTATAGAGGAATCCAGTCATAATCCCGGCGAACCTCTGTCCTCCCCCGCCAAATGCCATCGATCAATCGATTGATTCGGGTCTTTCGGCCTTCCGAACGCCTTGCCTGCGCCTTGAGCATTAACCAAAAGTGTGCGAAGTGCTTGAGCATAGGAATGACGCTGCTTTCTGTTTGGTCAGTTGCAAATCGCCAACGCATGAATTAATGGCAGCCTTGCAGTAGATGCCTGCGCTTCTATTTGTGGGCCAGATTCGCGGCAAGAGTCAAAATGCGCTCGGGAATGATCCGTAACCTAGGTCATCTCAATGAGAGCACATTGGGCATCCTGTTATTCGAGCTTTTTCGAATTAGTGTCCCAGTTTGGATTGGTGCAAAGCCTGCAGCTTTTGCCCAGGAACATCTTGCCCGCATCTTTATCGCCCTTGAAATAGTACAGCAGCCAGTTTGATGCCACATTGGCGAACTCGCCACCACCAGGATGGAAGACCGTTGCGGTATGTCCCGCATTGTGGCGCGCGCCGTAAAACACCGGTACATGATTGATCAATGCAAAATTGGCAGCCGAGGTCTTCATCATGAAATCACGTTCATGTCCGTTGATTAACAACACCGGCCCATGCAGAAGCGGAAGCGCATCGGTTGTAGGAAATTGAGAGCTGGAGGCATTGCCGTTCGGTGGCTGAACGCCGGCATTGAAGACGCCGATTGTGTTGACACGAGGATCTGCGCCGAGTCTTACAGACAGCATTCCGCCACAGGACTGGCCCATGACCGCGATCCGGCGGATATCAATTTTGCCTTTGAGCGGCGCTCCCTCACGTTTATTTTCGGCTTCCGCCCAGTTAATTGCAGATAGAAGATCCTGGGCGGTTGCCTGGCGCTGCGCTTCGCCCTCTACGCTAGCTGTGGCCAAAACGAGGAAACCATGTGAAGCGATTGTGCCCAGAAATTCCCCGTAGCGTGTGCTGTCGATCGCGCAGCCTCCGTTGCCCCAAACCAGCACTGGCAAAATATCCTTCACAGGGAATGCCCGCAGATCTTCTGGCCGGAACAGGACATGGTTGGGCGAGCCAAACGTTTTTTCCGATATAACTTTGTATGGCCCGGGCTCGGCCGGCGAGGCACCTTCCAAGGGCAAGGTGGTATTGATCATATCCATCGTTATGCCCTGCGTTTGGGCGTGGCAGATTTGACCGAGCAGGCACAATGAAACTCCGATAATCAGAACAAGATATTTATGCATGGTTGGAATCCTCAAGTGGCTGGCAGGAGAGATGTTGCCAGTATCGTCGCAGTTCTCCCCTGGGTATTTAAGCCCTTAGCCAGCAAGTGTTTCTCTAATCCGGAATTTTGTTGAGGTCTGCCTCAACTGGTTTCTCTTCAAAAAGCGCCAGGTACGGTCCAAATTTGTATCTGCGATTTCTTTGCCAGCCGGTGGTCTCTTTCAGAAGCCCTTTCGATTCCAACTGGACTACCAGTTGATTGGCTTTGGCAAATGAGCAATCCAAATGTTTTTCCACCATCCGCACATTAAACATCGGTTGCTCAAAGAGATAATCGAATAGGCGCTGTGCCAAATTGGAATTAGCAAGTGTTTCCAAGATAATTTTGCGGCCGTTTTCCCGAAGCGTAAGAATCTTTCGCGCCGTGTCAGTTGCAGTCCGGCTTACATCGGCTACTCCACGGAGGAAAAATTTCAACCATCCTTCCCAGTCGCCATCGGTGCGTACCGCCATCAGCCGATCATAGTACTGAGACCGATGCCTCTTCAGGTAGAGACTCAGATAGAGCAGTGGGCGATGAAGGATCTGCCGTTGACAGAGCAGAAACGTAATCAGCAGTCTCCCGATCCTGCCATTGCCATCTAGAAAGGGATGAATCGTTTCGAACTGTGCATGCGCCAGGCCGCAATGAATCAATGCTGGCATAAGCCCTTCAAAATGCAGGAACTTTTCGAGTTCACCAATCGCCTCGTTCATTTCCGGGACCGGTGGAGGAACAAATGCCGCCGTCGTCAGGTCGCAGCCTGCCGGACCAATCCAATTCTGAGTTCTCCGAAATTCTCCGGGTTCGCGGTTGCTTCCGCGAGTGCCGCACAGAAGCTCCGCATGGATCTCACGTATCAAGCGGAGACTCAGCGGCAATTTATCAAGCCGCTCCAACCCAAAATTCATGGCATGAACGTAGTTGACAACCTCGCTCGCGTCTTTGGGCACCGATTCCCCGTGAGCATTTATCTCGAACTGGAGCACATCCTCAAGCGTACTTTGAGTGCCTTCTATTTGAGAACTGAGAACCGCTTCCTGTCGGACATACATTCCTACGAAAAGATCCGGATTTGGCAGGACGGAGGTGATTCCATCGAGACGGCCAAGCGCCCGGTCAGCTTCGGAAAGAAAATGTGCCAATTCCGAGTCAATGTGAACCGGCGGATCAGGAGGTAATGGCCTTGGAATGAATGCAACATAGCCGCTGGCTTGTTTTAAAAAAACCCCAGATCTCATAACAAGATTCGCTTTCTGGTCCTTATATTACGCTCCGGTGTAACATAAGGGCGCCCAACCGACTTATATTTTACAAATATGATGAATTATAAAATATAAATCTTGTCCTGATCTACTTATTTCAGTGATACATAACAAACGTTCATTTTGCTGCATCATTGATCTCGACTCCCTTCTTCCCTTGGATGAGGACGGTTGATCGCGGGCAGCGGGGTCTGACGAGTCCACATGGCGGTGGTGGGATGTCGTAAAGATCGCTGGCTCGTCGATGGGGGAAACGCCCGGAAAATGGACGGCAAAGCTCCAAATAAACGGAAAAGCAGCAGGGGATTTTGTTTTCAGCATTCAGGGAGAAGGCGGAACGTCTCCTACGAACGCGAGTCCGGTCATTGCCGGCTGTAGCCAGATGATCATAACCAATAGTCGCGACAGCAGCCAGAATCGGGTCATTTCTATTGACCAAGTCAGCCGAATCACAAAACGGTTGCCCCAGGAGTTCGGCAGCGGCGGGCCGACGTCCACAGATATAGCTGCGTTTGTGATTGAATACGTGACGGGAAAGCAGGAAATCATACTCCTCAGCAATATGGGAGAAATCCGCTTCGGCTGCAACCTCATATCGCGGTAATGCTGCCGAACGTTTTACCGAATAGAACTAATATTTTATTTGCAATGCCGGGGATGGGAATCAAACCCACACGTTCCTTGCGGAACCCAGGATTTTAGGCCATTTTCATATGTTCCCATAATTTAGAACATCCCCAATGACAGTGTACTATCTGCGACTTAGAGTAGCTCTTACTCCTTCTGCTATTTTCGCAGCAATTCGCAATGGTTCACGGTAAGTCGGTTTTGACTGGCCGGGAGGCTGGTCTCAAAATCATTGATGCTTCGTGGATCCGATCCAAATTCGCGAATGCCCATGCCGCACGCTTCCCGAAAACCATTCATTTGATCCAATTTCTAATAACTTTCTCTTCAGAATAATAACTTAGATTTCTGGTGATTTTACCTAAGCATGTTGCCGCGCCATGGTGCACGCTGCCACCGAAGCAAATGATAACGCTTGCCCCCAATGCGGGCTTTTTCGGGCTAATTTGCATATGCGGTGGTATAACTACTACCTGACATTTGAAATCAGTTACCAGACTGCAGCTTGATCAAGATCAAAAAGGAGATTCCGAATGAACCGATCTCTCTCAATTATTTTAGCCGCATGTTTCTGCTTTGAAGCTCTGTGGGCGGGCGTGGACAGCCAAAAGACGGTTTATGTCGGAGGCACTGTCAGCTCGATCAAAGAGCAGACAGAAGGAATTACGTCCACCAGCGACGAGAAGGTCTTCCTGTTTGATTACGGAAAGGGCAAACTCCAGATTCCTTACGATCGAATCGAGAGCCTCGAGTATGGACAGAAGGTTGGCAGACGTGGAGGGATTGTCAGCCGATGGGTTATAACGAAGAAGCGCAAGCATTTCCTCACGATCGGTTACAAAGACGAAAACAGCCAGCAGCAGGCAATGGTTCTTGAACTCGGAAAGGAGATTGTTCGTGTAACGCTTGCTGCCCTGGAAGCCCGCAGTGGCCACAAGATTGAGTACCAGGACGAGGAATCGCGGAAGAGTGGCAGCGGTGATTAACAGCCTATAAATTCGGCTGTAAACAGACGCATTATCCAAAGGCAGATCTGCTGCTGCATGATTTCAAAGCCTTGCCTTCTCAAAAGGCGAAATAGAATATTGCTTTACAGCTTCGAGTGCAGTGGCAAGTCAACGCACTCCATGATGTGGGTTCTCCAAAGATATTACTTGTTGCTTACAAGCAGTTGGAATTGAGAACCGGGCTCGAACTTGATGTCCGGACCCTTTGTACTGAAAGCTATTGTCATGCCCACTGCGGCGCCTATCGCCGCACCTTGTGCCGCACCTGATCCGCCGCCAACCGCTCCTCCTATAGCCGCACCGGCCGCGCCCAGCGCCAAGGCACTGAACAACTTCTTTTTGGTCGCCGACTTCCCAATGGCATGGCCCTCATCATCAACCTCTGCGACGCCTTTGGAATTCGTGACAGCCTTGAGAGTGGCCACTATAGGAACCATGGTCCCGTCTTTCAGGGTCAACGATGTAAAGGAAAATAGAAGCTCTGATTTTCCCGATATTTTGCCGGATGCCTTAGCCTTGGCTACCTCCGCCTCTATAATCGCGCCTGCATAGGCCTGCGGTTCCAAAACCTGGAGCGTGAATTTATCTCCCTTTTTATTTGCCGAGGCACTTAGGGGCGTTAGTATTTTGGCAACAAAAGCCTCATTGTTTATCTTCGGCGGTTGCGATTGGGCAAAGCCGGCCGTAAACGCTGCCAGTACCGTCAGGATGGTTATAATCGGTATGAACTTGCGCATAACAATATTCTCCTAGTGTAAAACTTCCCAGCTGATGGTAACGACGATTCGAGCTTTCTTGCGAAATCGCAGTGCAATTCTATCGTATCGATTGCTTGGCGAAGGCGCCTCAGCAATGGACACATCGGAAGGCTGCACCGTTATTGTGCAGGGCACACCAGGGAGTCGTCCATTGACCGTTCCAGAGGATGCAGTCCCTCCTTCTATCACTATGAGCTGATCCTTCTGTGCCTCCCCACTCCATTGCACAATTCCGCGCGGAGATGCCGGAGCAGGCGGTGGAACAGCGACTGGCGTCTGCACAGGAACCTGTTTGGGGACCGGAGTCGGAGTTGGCGCAGGCGTTGAAGCAATCGGCGTGGACACAGGTGTTGGCGTTGGAGCTGGTGAAGGTGCCGGTGCCGGAGTTGAATATGTTGTTGAAGAAGTAGCGGGCGCGGGAGCCGGAGGAGGTACATTCACTGCAACAGATCCTTGAGGGGGCGCAGGTGTATATGCCGCTTTTCCGTTCTGAACTGCAGCTGTTTGCCTTGCAACAGGCTTCGCAGCCGGTGCGGCAGATGGCGGCAGGGCAGGCACCGAAGATGGCATTGCGGCGGGTACAGCAGCCGCAGTTGGAGCAGGGCTAGCCACCGCCGGCGGCGCTATCGGCGTTGCCGGCGTTTCAACTGGTACTGGTGCTGCCTGCGGAGACGCGGCAGGAACCGAAGGCTGCGCAGATGTCGCCGGCGCAGTTGCCGTGCCGGCCTGTTTGGAAAACATTCCTTTGATCGAATCCCGCCCGAAGTAAGCACCAACCGCAACGGCAATGAGAACCACCGCGGCAATCAATACAAATACCGTACGATTCTTTCCAGCGGGCGGTGCAGTCGACATTGTCTTCGACACTACCGGAGGCGCCGCAGGGGCTTTCGTCGCCGTTGGTGCAATTTCCTGTTTTGGCGGAACGGCAGCCACCGCAGGAGCGCCTGCTCGCAAAGCCGGCTGTGGAGCGGGCAATGCCGGTTGCACCATGGGATTTGCCTCACCTGCCTTTTTGCCGCATTTGGTACAAAACGGTTTCCCCGGATCTATTACGCTTCCGCAGGATGCGCACATTACGGGCGACACGGCCGGAGGCTTGGGGGTAACAGGAGCAACCGGCGATTGGATAATGGGAGGTACTGTACTCTGCGGTAACGGAGCCACCACTGCCGGCACAACTTGCTGCTTCGGCGTGGCAACAGCAGGAGTTTCAGCGCGAACCGTCGGTTGCGGTGCGGGTGGTGCAGGCTGAGCCGCAGGGATGGTCTCGCCCGCCTTCTTGCCGCATTTGGTACAAAACGGCTTCCCCGGGTCCATCGCGCTTCCGCAGGACGTGCACAATTGGGGCGACGCGGCCGGAGGCTTGGGTGTAACAGGAGCAACCGGCGGTTGGATAATGGGAGGTACCATACTCTGCGGTAATGGAGCTGCCACTGCCGGCACAACTTGCTGCTTCGGCATGGCAACAGCAGGAGTTTCAGCGCGAACCGTCGGTTGCGGTGGGGGCGGTGCAGGCTGAGCCGCAGGGATGGTCTCTCCCGCCTTCTTGCCACATTTAGTACAAAATGGCTTCCCCGGGTCCATCGCGCTTCCGCAGGACGCGCACAACACAGGTGGCACCACTGGCTTCTGGCTGGCGGAGGGAGGCTGAGGATTCGGCGGCGAGACGGATATGCGAGTGCCGCAGACCGTACAGAATGCATTTCCAGCGGCAACGCCGGCTCCACATTTTGTGCAAAACATTTCTATTCCTCCATATTGCCTAAATATCCGCGCTCAATTTATGACCGCAATCGCCTGAAAGCATATCGGTTCGGCTGCAAGTACCTAGTATGCATTTATCGCGAAAAAAAGTGGCATCTATCCGAGACGGCCCGAGCATACCCCGTGAGAAGAAGCCGCTCTAACAAGCAGCGCCAGCCTAACATGGGGACAGATGCCGTTCAATAAACGGATCATTTCCAAAATAACATTTCGCAACTCCCTTATTGCTGTGAGTGAAACCAAATGCCGCTATACGTAGGCCCGTGTTATATTGGCTCGGAAGTAACTAGGATTTTCGCGATCCTCGAATCGGGCTTTTGAAGTCCTCAACAACAAATAAAGCTGGATGGTTGGCCATGGCTAGATATTGCACTGTTTGTGGCGCACTGGTGGATGAAAGCACGGCTTTTTGCGGCAACTGCGGGACAGGATTTGCGGCACCCGAGATATCGCAATCGGCTCCTGTCGTAACTCCGCAATCTGCATCGACGTATCCACCTGCCGAACCGACACCGTCAAGCACTCCAGATTATTCACCGCCAACCGATACTTCGATATTTGAGAAAACGGCACAGCAATATTCCGATTTGGCGGCTCGCTATCAACGCGGTGAATTGGACGTTGCCTATTTCGAGCAGGCTGTGGCCGCTCTCCGTGTCACCGATGAAACGGGCGCCGTCTGGCAGATCAATCCGCAAAATGGTTCATGGTTGCGGTGGTCCGGTTCCGAATGGGTTCCTTCAAACCCTCCCACCGCGCCCAAGGCTCAAACCCTTGGAGGCGATGCCCTGGCCAGCATAAAGGCATCTGCCGGATCGGCGGTATCGCAGCTTCCGAAAATGATCCTTCGCCAATTCATGGCGAGGCTGCCGATAGCCGGCATAACCTGCTTCTCCGTATGGGCCATTCATTCAATTCTGCTCGTTTGGAAAAACCAGGGATTCAACTTTCAAGAACCCTGGGGCCCTTACCTCAATGCTATCGGCGGCGCTGCCGGTCCCGGATCATCGATGGTCGTCTGGGGCATGCCGCTGGCTTTGTTCTGGTCGACCCTCTTTTCCATATTCCGCAACGGCCCCACCGCCACGATCAAAGCTCTGGGCGCCGGCCCGGCGCAGCTGTTCAAAGTGCCGAGCAAAGGCGGCGCCGGCCTGGCGGGATTTTGTTTGGGAGGCGGCCTTGGATTGTTTCTTACATCCTACTTCGGTCTCAACACGCAGGCAGGATTCCTTCTGACATTCTCTTCGATTTTCCTGATCGCGGGTTATCCCGGCATGCTGTTGTCTCAGGTGCTATCCGATCTGTGGAGAAACGTCTTCAAGCCGCGAACCCCCGCTTTATTCGGACGCATCCAGGAAGTTTCGAACAGTGCGCTTATAGGACTACCGGCGGGATTTTTGCTTCTTTCCGTTTTGCCGAAAAAGCTGCACGTTCTCGCCGCACTGGCTGCGGTCGGGGTGGGCATATACCTGCTTATCACGAAGAGTTCGGCGACACCATCGGCCCCGGCCAGTCCCTCCGCGCCATTCGCGCGAGGCGCGACCATGTCGCTCTTTGCCTGGATAGTCGCCTACATAGCCACCGCCGCATTTATGGAATGGCTCTTCGGTTCAACCGTGCATGCGGATGACGGCGGCTCCAATGAGATCAGAGGAGGAGATGGCACCGACGCCCTCAATTGGACCAATGTCGTCGCGTGGTGGAACAGCGAAGGTTCCGGCCAGGCAGTGGCACAAGGTGCGCCTCCCGCTATAGCGTCAGGCGCGGCTGCCGGACTGATTCCGCCGCTAGCTCCGCCGGTATCCGGATTATTGATCAAGGACGACGTCAACAAAGGCGAGACTACCGAAGAGGGCGAAACGTACAATTATTCCTGTTTCCCGCAGGCAACCGGTCCGAATCTCATTCCCGCGGACGGCCGTACCTCCCGCCAGTTCTACGCAATTTGCGAAACCAATAATCCCAAATGGACCAAGGCCCAAATGGCGGCGACAGCTGGTTTCTCGTTCACAGCCCCAACCGGATTTACACTGCAGGCTCAATCGCAGTTTTTCTCTGCGGGAGGCACCTATCTTCATGCGGAGGTTGTTTGCCTTCCACCGGCAGATGCAGCATACGCCCCGGGACGAATCCCCGGCGTTGTCTATGCATCGGCAAGCTCTCCCATTGGTGCTGTGAGCGGCCATTATGCGGTTGAGATAGAAGTTGGCGGCGGGGAAATGACGCTTAATCCACTCGATCGCGAGTGGCTTCGCGGCCCAATGTCGGGCCAGGCTCCGGACGGCCTTACCGTATTCGCCCGGCTTGCACTGCCAGACTACTGCACCTATGTTCCTGATATAGAGCTGAATCAGACATTGACGCTGAAGGCCCTCGGAGATAACGCCAACTACATTTATATTCCGCCTCCACAAGATGTCGAAGCGTGGCGTTCCTGGGCTCTAGCTCCGAACGACCAACTGCAGCCTGGTCATCTCGAGAATGCCGTTACGGTCAATCTCGGCCTGGAAGGCCGAATTATGGGCGGACTTCTGCAGAAAGAATTCCAGCTTCAGATACTTCCCTATCTGAAGGTGAAGTTTGAGCCTGACGAGCCATTTCTCGTCCAGGGATGTCTTGAAGAAATCGAGGTAACAGCCAAGGTTAACGGCGCAGCTCCCGGAGAAGAATGGGTGCTGGAAGATCCCATTTTTTCCTCTGGCGATCATGAAATTATTCTTGTTGGAGGCGTCACGCCGAAGCCGCCGGCTGAGGCAACTCTGAAATTCCAGTTGGGAAATCTTCCCGATAACCGTGACGAAGCTGGCGCGACATTCAAAGTCAAAGCCAGGTTGACAAAGCCGATCAAGGATTACAATGGCCCGAACGAAACCGACGAAGTCAATCTGACTGTGAACGTACGTCGTCCGGGATTGGTATTCCTGACCAAAATGCCTTTGCAGATTCCCGGAGACGGCAAGACACCGGTAAAGTTCTCGCTTACTGTTTTGAAATACACTCCAGGCGAAGGTGGAAAGCCGGGGACGCTAACGGTTGACGAGTCCATGCTGCAGGAAAAGGCTCTCAAGTTCGCAGAAAAAGTTGAGGCAGAAGGAGAAGCCGCTAAAGCCTATAATGCCGCCGCACTTCACATTACCTACGAAGGAATCGTGGGAGAGGGGCTGAACAAACACGCAACCTATTCGATTTGCGGCTCGACGGTTATCCCCGGCTCAGGTGCCACCCTTGCCGGCAAACTGGAAATTTCGGTCCCAACTCCGCCCCCCAATACGAAGCCGGAGGATTACACAAAGAAACTTGAATTAAGCCTTGGTACAACCAAGATACCGGACAATACCGACGATTATGGTAAAGAGAAAATACTGATGCTGAAGGCTCTGGACGAAATGATTCTTCGTCCCTATTCAACCCTGCAGCAATCCTGGGCCAATGCCAGCAAGTTGGAATGGGAAGCGGATTGGGTGAGAAGCTGGTGGGGGCAGAGCAACCAGGATGCGCTCGACAGCCTCATGAAACTTTATGAGAAGTACAAGGATGAATTAGATAAGGACACGCGGCACGAAGCGTACCTCCTGAACTGGCGGCGGCGGGATTTTTATCAGGAGACTACTAAAGCATGGCAGGCAATTGCCTCCTCCTCCGCCGGCGTGGATACAATCCTTGCAGCGGGAGAGACCACCGCCGTCACAGCCAAATGGCTGTCCGAAGCCGTGTTCCCCAAGCTGGTTGAGATCGCGCTGGTCAGCATGAGCCGATCGCCAAAATGGGCCGATTTTGGCGGCGCCGCTGCAGGGTATTTCCAGAAATACATTAACTTTTTCGCAGGTGCCTGCTCAAAGGCTTACGTCGAAAGTGATCCTCGCCCATGGCCCAAAGCCGGTCAGGAAACGGTGGACGAGATCTGGAAAAACCTGGCCACCGACATGTTCGATCTCTTCTACGGCTCGCAGGCTGAGAAGCCTTTCGAAAAGAAATACGATTTTGGACTGACGGGGCCGGAGGGAACCGCGCACACATTACGTGTGAAATCGAGACTGTACGCCTATTTTGCCGTTATCAAATTGTTCCAGCACTGGATCTGGGAGAAAAAGGAAAACGGTGACGACAAAGGATTTCTTGAGGCGTGCGGAGAAGTCGTAAACGATTTGGCAGTCAAGACCTGCGCCGATACTTTCGAATTCTTTATTGGAGAGGTTCCGCCCGGCGGGGCCGCTACTGCGATGAGCAACGTCAGAGAGGGCCTTAAAGACAACTACCACACGATTGTCGAATTCCTGAAAAAGGTCGAAAGGCTCGGCGAGGGGCGCCCATGATAAAAAAGCGCCACCAATTCCACGAATTTTGCAATCAGTGGCGCTTTAAGCTGGGTTCCCTCGCTCCGCAGTTTATTTACAATGCGTCGGCGCTAATTCGAGTAATGCCGTCTCGCGTGCCTATCCAGAGATTCCCCGCATTGTCTTCCCTGATAACTTTGATTTCCGGGTGAGACAGTCCATCTGTTTCTCGATAGATCTTCCACATATCTCCGAGTCGGACGGCAAGGCCGTCATATTCCGAACCGAACCAGAGGCGCTTTTTGCTGTCAAAAAAAATAGATCGTACCTTCTCGCCCGCAAGGCCGTCTCTTTTGCCAAAAACATGGCTCAAGTGCCAGACGCCGCCTGATTGCTCAAAGCAGGCGGCGCCCCCTCGTTCGAAGAGCCCGCCGCCGGCCCAGATCCGGCTCGTCCCCTCCTGGCAGAGAGACGTGATGTTGGGATGAGGCAGCCCCTCCGTAACACTCCATCGTTGCCATGGGCCTTTGGGTGGCCGATAACTGAGGCCGCCGCGCGGAGCATCATAGGAACCAATCCACAATCCCCCCTCTGAGTCCTCATGCATTACATTCACAACTTCATTGGCAAGCCCATCGGAAACGTGGACCGCTTGCCAAATGTTCCCTTGCCGCACAGCCGCTCCTCTGTCTGTGCCTACCCAGAGTTCTCCGCTGCGCGTAATGAGAAGCGAGAGAACCACGCCCGGCAATAGTCCCGTGGGCAATTCAACCCTTTCTGTCCGCCCATTTGTCAGACGCGTCAAACCGCCGTCGTGGGCAATCAGAAGTGCGCCATCGACATCACGGAGCAGCGCATGCACGTGTTGCGGTCCATCGTCTGCAGGAAAAGCCGGATGCGCCTGCAGGGAGTGAGGATCAGCAACCCACACTCCTTCTGTTCCACCGGCCCATACTTCATTGGGTTCTATAAGCAGTGCGGCGACGTCGTGAGGCGGTCGAATGACCTTCCACCCCGGATGAAGGGCTATAGCCGATTGATTGGGACTCGGACGCAACACGATCCATGAAACCAGGGCCAAGAGACCGATAAAACTCAACAATATACTCAGGCGTTTCATCCCGGCCTTCCGCTTATGAGTGGCGAATCATCTATAAACATTGTGCATTGTCAGTCAACAGGTCTTTTCCTTGATCTTTCCATTATTCATCTCGATCGATCGCTGTATGAAAGACACGCTATCAATGGCATCGTGCGTTACATAGATCAGTGCAAAATTTTCTTCTTCCCAGAACCTGCAGATGACTTTAAGCATGTCTCTGCGGCTGCTATCATCAAGGTTGGTCAACGGCTCATCCATAAGAACCAGCGGGCGCTTGGCCGCAAGAGCCCGTGCGAGCGCAACCCGACGCGCCTGACCACCTGAGAGCTCGGCTGGATATCGGCTGAGAAGATCGGATATTCCTACAGTGTCCGCCGTAAATGACAGTCGGGCAGCTCGCCTGCCTCGTTCCATTGCCGATAGAACAAAATCCAAATTTTGCCACACCGTCATGTGTGGCCACAACCGGGGTTCCTGGAATACGAATGAGATATCGCGCCGATGAGGTTGAACCGTCAGCCCTGACCTGTTCACCGGCGATCCATTCAACCAGATCTCGCCTGAATCTGGATTTTCTAGACCTGCAATCACGCGCAACAAAGTTGTCTTGCCGCAGCCGGAAGGTCCGCGCAGCAATGCCGCCTGGCCCGCTTCGAGTTTGAGCGATATTCCGTCCAGGGCTGCTACCTTATCAAACCTTTTGTGAACATGGCGCAGATCAAGCATCCGGATGCCTTTCGATAATTCGGTGACCGCTTCGATTCAAAATAATCGTCATCGCTCCGCTTGCTGCGAGTGCGCATAGTGAAAGCAGGAGGCACAGAGCAGCTACGTCACGTGAGGCACCATAATGCAGCAGATTGTACAGACGCATAACAAGAGTCGCTTTCCCCGGAGGAGCCACAAGCAGCGTCGCCCCAAGTTCTCCCATCGTCATTGAGAAACAAACGACTCCGGCAACCACCACGCCAGGCAATATCAGAGGTAAGGATACTCGGCGTAGTATGGACAAGCGACTCCGCCCGAAAACCTGTGCGGCCTCGATCAGCCCTTGATGATTACGGCGGTTCAACGCATAAAATACAAATGCGGCGATGGGGAAAAATCGGACAAGACTCGCCCAGACCGGCAAGATCTCCTCTGTCCACAAAGGGAAACTTCCTGCAATTTTTATAAGCCCGATTCCAATCAGCGGCCCTGGCAAAGCAAATGCAGCGATCGTCAGGATCCACCAGGCAGCGCCTCCCCCACCACGGATGCCCAGGGCATAACCTGTCGCCAGTCCCAAGATCAGGCAAAGAATTGAGGTCGCAATCGATACAACGAGAGACATTCCAATCTCGCTGCGCGCGCTCAAACTTGCTGCCGTTACAAATTTCCATGAACCGGCATTGGCCGCCATGATCACCAGCGGAATCAGGAACTGAATCAGCAGAATCGCTGCGGCAATCCAGGTGAGACCGGTCGGTATCCAAATCCCTTTGGATGCAGGCACTCCGCCTCGCCGTGATAGAGCCATCGCTTCCGCCTTGCGTCCGATTCTCAATCCAAATCCTAAAACCAGGATGATAACTCCAACAATCGGAGCCGCCGTAACCAGTGCAACTGCCGGATGAGCACCGGAACTGTATGCGGAGAAGATTTCGAGAGCATAGAGGTTGATAGAAAAGAGCGAGGGCACCGAATAATCGGATAAACTTAGCAGAAATAATACTCCAGTCCCGGCACCAAGAACGGGACCTACAAGCGGCATCATAATCCTGCCAATCACAGCAGGTGTGGACCGGAATACCAATCCTGCCTCGAGCATTCTTGTTTCGAGAACTGCAAATCCCGCCCATGCAATTGCAGCTGCAAGGGGGAACATTGACAGAACTTGAACCGTAATTGCCGCTCCCCATCCCCCCGGCGATTGAACCATTCCTATCACGCGGCGCAACCAGTCCTCTGCCAAAAGAATGGCCGTTGCCCAACTGAATCCGTGAATGGAAGGAGGCACAGCTGCCATAGGTGCCAAAACAAAAATCAATACGGCTCTTCCCGCGCCGCTGCCCATAAGCAGAACCGCAATTGTGGTGCCGAACGCCATTGCAATTGCGGCTGCGAGCCCGGAGAAAACCAGTGAACGGCCAAGAAGCCACCAATGGCGTCCCGTGAGCGAGATCTCCCGCAAAACATCCTGGGGGACAGACAGCAAAGGCAGAAGCAATCCGATGATTGGAAGCGCTATCACTGTCCCTGCAAGGACAAGACCAACCAGATAAAACACTCTCTCCAGTTTAGGCGCGCGTGACCCCACGTCGAGTCTCCACCATTCTCGTGGCATTAAAATTGTCAGCCGGACTGCATAGAATCATTAACGTGAAAAAATTTCACGCATCTGTATCATCACCTGAGGGAGCAATCGGTCCACGTCCCCAAGGCTGATCGGCATTGCTTTTAAGCCGGATGGAAACATTGGACTGGATCCGGTGTTTCCCCGAACAGACCACTGGCAAAAACCGCTGCGTATGAGCGACTGCTCCGTTTCGCCCTTAAGCAGGTAATTCATGAGCTTATCGGCTTCCTTGGCGTGCGGCGCGCCTCGTATCAAAGCGGCAGTACCGGGCACGACAAGAGTCCCCTTCTCATCCTGGTCGGGTGCGACAACTTCGACTGGCGCGCCCTTCTCAACAGCGCCAAGTGCGTCATCGGTATCGGTAAGCCCAAAAATTAAGTGTCCGCTGACCACCAGGTCGCGCACAACGGAGTTGCCATCAACCAACCGAATACCGCGATTTTTCAGCTCCGAATAAAATCTGCCGGCCGATTCCTGCCCCATAACCGCAAAGAGAGCCGCAGCGTGGGTTGCGCTGGTGCCAAACAGCGGAAGAGCCATTCCTATCCGGTCTGGGGGATACTTTGGATTCAGGAAGTCCTGCAATTTTCTTGGATATGCGTCCGGACGCAAAAGGTTCCGGTTTATCAGGAACACTCGTGCGCGTCCGCCGATACCATACCAATAGCCCTCCGGATCCTTGAAGGTCGCCGGGATGTCAGAAGCAACAGCGGGAGCGCAGGTCTGAAGGATTCCGGAAGCCTTCAGCCTGAGAGTCTGAGCAAATTCACCGTTCCAGAAGATGTCTGCACGCGGAGAGTTTCTTTCAGCGATCAATCGCGTGGCAAGTCCAGTGGTCTTCGAAGCTTCCACATCGTAGACCGCACGGACTTCGATCCCCGTTTCTTTTTCAAAGGCTTTCAGGATCGGCTCGGAATAGATCTGATCCACGGAAACATACGCTACAACATAGCGACGCGCCGTGCCGCAGCCAAACAACAATATCGCTACCAGGGCGATGAAAAAAACCATTGCAGCATGATTTTTGATTGAACGGTCCATAACCTTCTTCTTCCAGCTCGTGGAAGGGACGCCTCCCAGGAGCCGCCCCGCGAGTTCGTGAAGTTAGCCCAATAACCGCCGCTCATTCCACTAATTGTCACGAATGGCTCCCAGACCAGCCCCGCAAAATTCGTATCCATTCGTGGAATTGGTGGCGTTTTGGCGCTGGTTCCAAGGCGACACTCGGGGTTGTATTCACTTCAATGATTCGATGAAGAAATCGTCAAAATATGTAACGCTATCCGCCTTCGTCCACAAACCGACTTCGCCGCTTTCCCGGAAGGTGGAATCTTCAATCTCAAATATCTTCTCGCCGTTGAAACTGATTTCGAACAGGTTGCCACGGAATTTCACCGAGAGCTCGCACCAGGTGCCCGAGGGAACCGTTTGTTTTACTCCATATGTGTTCGGAGGCATGCCTTTCGGGGCGAGAGCCGTTCGCTTGCCGGCTTCCACTTTATACAGCACAACATTATTTTCCAGGGCATTGGCGCGGCAGATGTAATAATTGTCAGGATTTTGATAGCGCCAGACGAGGCCGGCGGCTTGGTCCAGCTTGCCGGATAATGTTTTAAATTTCACTCGAACCGTTCCATCAACTGCTTTTTTGCCATTATATATCGCCAACGGGTAGCGTGAGTTGGTCGCATCATCCGAGATCTGCGCAAGAACATTCGGCTGGCTAGGTGCAGTCGTATCCTTGAGAACGACCCATTTGGGCGCTCCACCGTCATGAGTCATGGCCATTGTCCAAGTCGTGGGAATCGCGTTGATCGCCACGGTGTCAAAGCCGATATTTTCGGAAGCAACAGCCAACGCGACAGCAAACAATACAACTGCTGCTAAAGCAATCTTTTGCATATTCAAATCTCCACGGTCTCGATACCCATTTGTGCAGGGACAATCATTTCTCGTGTAGAACCGGGCTGTCCAGAACAATTTAATAGCTTGTAGGATTTTGAGTAATTATAGATCCCCTTCCCTATATACTGGCCGCACCTGTATCGGGAGCACAGCCTATGATGAGCAGCAATTCACACTTCGGTTCGAATCGTACACTCGAGATTATCCGTCGCTTCAGCCTGCTAACCGGCGCTCTGTTAACAATCTGGATGATTCTCAAACCAAGCGATGCTCTCTTTCGGGTTCGTGATATCGATTTCACCAGGCTTCAGAAAAAGGACGCAAGCAGAATGCGATCCGATATAAGGATGTTAAGCCGGGAAAGCGGTTTACAGATTGATCCGAATGATCCAACCATCAACAGGGCGCCAACGCTCCGGTTGGATCAGTACATTGCTGAAAAAACCAAGGATCGCCTGATCGAAGTTTCCGGAGCCCGCTGGTCGTCATTTTTTGATGAGGTCCAGGGCACATTATCTGGAAACTCATCCGCCTTTGCCCGCCACCTGAGCGACAGCTACGGTATATACAAATTGTATTTTCGCACCAACGAATCGCCTCTGGGCGAACTGATCGGGGAGTTCAATAAGGATAAAAACTTTACCTATGTATCCTTGCACGCGGGCGGCCATATCCGTTATCTGGAAGTCATCTATCAAAAGCCTCAGGCCGCGCACAGTGAGGCTCCGGGATGGTTGATGTATCCGCTGCGCAAAAATGCTGTATGGTTCTTTATTATCGGTTTATTGGTTTATGTCTCGATTCCGTGGCATCGGAAAAATTTGGATGAATTGCGTTACAGCACCGCTCGCGCAATCGTGATTCCGGACATGCTTGGCATAATAATGACGTCTGCTTTTTTTGCGTTGCCGATTCTCGTGATCACTGGAAACGCCCAATCGTCGGCGTCGCTGGATATATTCGGTTTTTCAAATGGCTGGTGGCCCCTGACAGCGGCATTGTGGCTGCTCGCGTTATGCGGGATAGCCATAATCGTGACCGCCTTATGGTATGCATGCTTTACGCTTCGCATCAGCGAATCGGGGTTTGGCATTAAAACTCTTTTTCGAGAAGGGGAATATGCTTTCGCCGAAATCAAGGCTATTGAGCCTGCTCATTGGGCATGGCCGAGATGGTTGAGGACCATCGCGATCCTTCTCAGTTTTATGAACTGGCGTGCAGTCGGACCCGTAATCCTTGGGTCCCTCGAGGAGGCGTACGGCGTCGGCATCCGCATGCGGGATGGCCTCATGCTGAAAGTATGGATAACCCATCTCCCTGGTTTCCAGCGCATTTTTCACGCACTTCGGCTGCACAATGTGCCGATGGATCCCGATCTGACAACAATTATCGACCAGGATATGGCGGGGGGAATTCCAGTCCCAAAATCCGGGAAGGGCGGCAAGATTGCCGCCTCAATATTGGCGACCCTGACCATTGCCGGCCTGCTGGTCTGGCAATACACGCCGGAAAAAGAGCGGGTGGTGAAACATGAACTGCAGTTCAGCTATGAACAGCTGGCACAACGCAGTGCCCTTATGGAAGAGATGCAAAAGATCTCTGCATCTATGACACGCGCGCTTGAACTCCCGAAAGACGCTTCCCCAGAACAGCGAGCTACTGCCCTGCAGCAATTCGAGAAACTACAGGAACAGTACCAGGAACTGGAGAAGCGCCATGATGCGATCCAGCCCGAGGAAGAGGATTAGGCTCCTCTTTTCTTCAATTGAGCGATCCTCGAAAAGTGATACTGGAAATAGAGGATGCTGAAGAAAAAGGTCATGATGCCGCTGAGTCGGAGCCCTATATTCTCAACGCCGTTGTAATACTTTACAAGAGAGCTGCGCATACCAAAAATAGCCATCAATCCCGCGACAATGATGACCAAATTAAGCGCAAGTATGATAGCGCTTGCAGAGGCCATCGTCGCCATGGATCCGGAACTCACCGCCATAAAACTGAGGGCCACCTGGCCAAGCATTGCCAATAAGGCAATCACCATCAGCAGCACAGCCTTACTCGATGGATTTATCTTTTTTACAAAAAAGGCTTCCTTGAATGTCCACACCAGTCCACCAAGTCCAAAGGTCACAAAGCTGAGAATCAGGACAATAACCCAATGCATGTCTGGCGGCATTGGCCCGCTTGCAGCTGAGATTTGAACCTGGCCTGCTGCGCCTGGGTACCCCGGGAAGACACTTGCTGGCTGGGAGGGCGCCGGATAATAGCCAGCCTGTGGGGCAACAGCAGCAGGAGCATACGATGGTTGCGGGGGCGCAGCCTGAACGGGAGGCCTATAAACCGGCTGTGGTTGTGCAACAGGAGCTGGAGCTGAATATACCGGCTGCGGTGCGGCCACTACAGGCGGAGGCGCATACACCGGCCGAGGTGCCGCAGCTGGAGGTGGCGGCGCATATGCGGGTTGAGACGCGGGTGATGGCGGCGGAGGCGCATACACGGGTTGCGGAGGCGCCTGGGGAGGAACATAGGACTGCCGTGGTGCAGCCACCGGAGGTATCACCGGTGCAGGTTGAGCCGTTGGAGCGGCTACAGGAGCTCCTGCAGGAGAACCGCAAAATCCGCAGAAGCGTTCATCATCTTGAATTTGTTTACCGCAGTGAACGCAGAACAAATCAGCACCCCCTTGTACAAAGAACCTTTCGGATAACTTACGATATTTTGATTGGAACAAAAATTCTGTAAAAAAGAAATAAAAAATGCGGCAGACGCTTTGGAGATCATAAAATGAAACTATATAGCTATAGCTCTAACCCCAAAGGTGTGTCCGAAACATGCATTCCAAGCAGCATTGGGCATGTGCCTGATTTGAAAAATTCTCCTGTAGGCATCGCGAGTTGCTGCTCCAGCCTTAGAGAACGGGCGGAAAATGCGCTCTCGAAGAAAAGAAGCCTGGCCATGCGTACCAGTCTGAATCTTAAAATAATGACTTTGGTGATTTGTGCCGTTCTTACGCTCTTTATGAGTGGACTCCATGGAAGCGTGGGGATGCTGGAAGCCGACGGCAATTCGCGCCTGCCTTCACAGACCTTAACTGGTACGAATGATCCCATTTCTGGCACATGGGTATTGAATCTCTCAAAATCGAAAATTCCTTCGCAGCATTCGGTTCCGAAAAGCAAAACAGCCCACGTGGTTGTGGGCTCATCCGATTTTGAAATAACACAGGAGACCATCCTCGAATCGGGTGATCGACTCAATCTGCATATAAAGGCCAAGTTCGATGGGAAGGACTACCCCATAACAGGCGTACCCGGCGCGTACTCAGCTGCATTCCAGCGCGTGGACAAAAATACAATCAAGGCCGTGGTGAAAATGGACGGCAAAGTGGTCGTACAGGAAACAGGGGTCATCTCACCTGACGGCAAGAGCCTTGCTGCCATCTGCTTCATCACAGACGCAACCGGAAAGCAGCTAACCGTCATCGCGGTATTCGACAAGAAATAAGCTTGTGAAGATCTACCATCTCCGGGAGGCTTTGGGTCCTAATCCAACCCTCCCGGAAGTGTTTGATTTGGTATTTTTGAATTTCAACCAAATCAGTTTCCGATTACGTGACTACTCGGCCAGGTGCAGTTTAGCGGTCGTTCCGAGTGCTCATGCCACCTTTCCCGCAATCATTTGCTTGATTAATTTTCTAATAACTTGCTCTTCTCAATAATTTTCGGATGATCTCACCTAAGCATGTCGTGCCGTGGTGCGCGCTGCCACCGAAGCAAATGGTGCCATGGCAAATCAATAAATTGGGGAACAATCTGAAGAGAAGAAAAATTTCCATAAACTTACATAGGAGAGTGCATCAAAATTCTTTTTCTCCCGAGCGCGGGCCGAATGAATATTTATGTCTCTCCATTTTGGGGAACCTGGCTTGCAAGCGAGCGGAAACATGTTATTTGCGTTGCCAGAGAGAACGTTAACAATATCTGTGGCAAAGGTGCAGTATCCAAAATCCCGGGCCGAATGCGCGGTCATCTGGTTACTGCTTGCAGTCGTTCGTGGACAAAACTCACGGCTTTCCCGGAGAGCGGTGGAGTTGCAGATAAATGGGTCGCAACATCAGCTCCCATAAGATTCGCCAATTCCATCGTTGATGGGAGATCCCAGCCGAGAGCCATTCCAAACAGCATTCCCGCTGAACACGCGTCCCCGGCACCAACGGGATGGAGTGCCTCCGCAGAACAAGCAGGAGTGCTTACAACAAATTCTCCATCGCGCTTTAAAACGATAGTCCCCTCAGCCCCGCGGGTAACAACGACTGCTTGGCCAGGAAAATGCGTAAGTAGCAGTTCCATCCTGCTACGAATCCCTGCAAGAGTCCGGTCCGCAGATGAGTGAATTCCCAAGAGATTCAGGATTGCAAATAGTTCAGATTGATTTGCCTTAATGACAGTGGCGGCCATGCAACTGTACTCAATAATTTCCGGGGTATACCCGGCTTCACCCGTCAAGGTGTTTTGCCTCAGGTTGACATCATAGAGACGAATTGCCTGTGGAGCGTTCTGAAGGAAGGTTCGGATTGTTTTGCGGGAAACAGGCGATCGCTGTGCCAGACTGCCAAAGCACAGTGCATCGCATCGACCCGCCAAGTCCTTTAGAGCGGGCTCGTCCGTAATGTAGTCCCAGGCGGCTCCTGCCTCGATTTGATACCCGGGCTCCCCTTGCTTTATGAACACCGATACCAATCCAGTAGGATGGCTTGGATCTTTGCATAGGTAGCGAGCTGATACTCCAAGCCTGTCGAGGGAGTCCAGAATCCTATATCCCCTTTGATCAGAGCTAATACAACTGACTATGGTTCCGTATCCCGCTCCAAACTGATTGGCCAATTGATGTACGTGGACGGCAAAGTTCAGAGGAGCTCCTCCTAAAGTCTCAGTACCGTCTTCGAAGACATCGTAGAGAACTTCTCCAATTCCCACAAACAATAGAGGATTCATTACCGCCACCATTGCAAAGTTCCATGGCCAAGAGGCATGGCAAAATCACAGAGTCTATACGCTGAACTCTCTTTGGCCCAATAAATACTTATCAACTTTTGATATAATGTCAAACCATATGTTCTCTATTTAAAGCTATAATGTTAAATAAAAGAAACCACATTTAACCAAGCAACTCACAAAATTGATCAGTTTCCTGCCAAGAAATGCAGATTCGCGGCCCAACCCTCCTCCAGATAAGAGTTGTATTGACATTTTCCCGGATCCGATTTGTAATATCATCCTCCGGAGAGGAATCGGTGAGCGAGCACGAAACTAAGTCAATAGGCGAGGAAAGTAAGCCGACATCACGGCGCACCAAGCACCGTCAGGTTTTTGAACAGGTTCTGGCAGATATTGAATCGGGAAAGCTCAAGGAAGGAGACCGCCTACCTTCTGAAATTGAGCTGGTTAGAGAATTCGCAACGTCACGCCCTACTGTGGCCAGAGCTTTGCGTGATCTCCAGAATTTGGGCCTCGTTGATCGAAAAATAGGCTCAGGCACCTATGTGCGAAAAAGGCCGAAGGCGGCGGAGTCGTGGCGTTTCGGGTTGTTGATACCTGGGCTGGGCAGCACGGAAATTTTTGAACCGATCTGCGGCCAATTGGCTCGCTTAGCCCAGAGGCAGCACCACACAATTCTCTGGGGCGATTTTGGCGACAGGAGAGCCGAAGCAGACCCGGCTTTGATCGAGCAAGTGTGCACCAGCTATATCAGACAGACGGTTGCCGGGGTTTTTTTTGCTCCCCTCGAATTGAGCGAAGACAAGGATCGGATCAATCGATCCGTGGTCGCTGCCTTGGAAGCTGCCGGGATTCCAATTGTCCTGCTGGACCGTGATACTGTTCCATTTCCACAGAGGAGCCGTTTCGATCTCGTAGGCATCGACAACCGGAGAGCCGGTTTTCTGATCGCGGATCATTTAATAAGGCTCGGATGCAGACGGATCGACTTTATGGCACGACCGGACTCCGCGCCGACCGTGATGCTGCGCATTGCCGGGTACCGGGAGGCTCTGCTAAACGCCAGGATCACGCCCGATTCCAACTGGGTTCACAGCGGCGAACCGACAGACGGGAAGTTTGTTCAGGAGGTGGTGGCCGATGGGGCGACAGCCATCATTTGTGCCAACGATCTAACGGCGGCCAACTTAATGAAGACGCTTGATACTCTAGGCTGCCCTGTTCCTCAAAAAATAAGAGTTGTCGGATTTGACGATGTTCGCTATGCAGAACTATTGCGGCCGTCGCTGACCACCATTCACCAGCCATGCATGGATATCGGCACCATAGCAATGCAGGTTATGCTGGAGCGAATAGAAAATCCAACCTTTCCCGCCCGCGATATTCTTGCCCAGCCCTCCTTGATCGTGCGACAGTCCTGCGGTGCCTGAGGTGCTACTCTCTTTGACTGTGCAACCTCTATATCCGTCAGTATGATTGTTTGGCGCTGGCGATCAGATCCAGGAGGCCGTTCACAATCGCACTCTCTGCGTAGCCGGGTTTGCAGCGCGACGACAGAACCTCAAAAGTCTGCTGCCCAAATGACGAGTCATCCGGGATATATCCGGAATTGCCGCTTCCATTCGCCATCGACACAAAAACGGATCTGCCGATGGGAGATTCCCGTTTAAATCTAACGGCAATCATGTTGTAGATTTCCGCGTCACAGCCTGCGATCGCGATGTCGTCGATGATCAGAAGACTCAGCCGGAGATTGACGTCGGCTCCGTCTTTGTATTGACCCTCCACGCCTGCGCGCCCCTGGCCTATGCGGTCGCGGCCCGGAAAACTGATCATCTTTTGAGCCGCAAAAATTCTGCCCCCGGTTGCCATACGAGCGGGAACCATTTCGCGCATGACGCGCTTTACTTCTTCGCCCAACATCTGACCCATCGTGAGGATCATCTGCTTCTGTTGATCGAGAAGCCGCTTGACGGTGGGATCCTGCTTATTCAGCCCTTGTCCGCCGGGAGGCATGGCATTGCTGATGTCTTCCCCGCGTTTTGCGTAGTCTTTGATGCGGATGTCCCGCAGATCAAATGTCTGCTGGAAGTAAATCGGATTCTGATCGCCTTGTGCGCCTGCAGAAAATAGGGCCACGACTTTATCGTCGAAGGATTCCTCGATATACCGGGAAGTTGCGCCGGGATAATCGCCGCTGAGCAGATCCGTGTTTCCGGTAACCACAGCATGGCAGGCGTAGTTAAAATAGACCGCAATTGGCTCGCCGCTGAGCGTTTCGAACTTGATCACCGCCACGGTCTTGTCCGACGGGCCATCGTAGTTGGGGCCTTCCCACCATTTGTTCGTCTTGCGGTCGATGATGTTGCGGTTGATATTGATGTAGGAGACTCCCGTCCCATAGCCGATCCGCGCCGGCTGGAGCTTTCCTTTGGCTGCCTTAATGGCAGCCACCAGCTGGTCGGCTGTTCCCCCGAATGCACTATGCGTGTGGGTCGGACTCATGATCAGGTTTTGAGCGGGAATCCCCAGCTCTTTCTCTATTCTCTGCGATACCGTCTGGAATAGCTGTTCTCCAAGCATGCCGGTGTCTGCGGAAACCATGGCAACAATGGTTTTGCCGTTATCGATTACAATTGCCCTGGCATAGATGTGGTCGAGAACCCCTTCGAGGTTTTTCGGCAACTGCGCCGGCGTGATATCGATTTTAGCCGCACCCACTTTGAAAATGGATGCTGTGGACTGCGCAACAGCTCCATAGGAGGACACAACAAGCAGAACTGCCAGAACAACAATCCGGGATATTCTCATTTCCGACTCCATGCAAATTGATTAAGAGGATTCTTTTCTCCTCTACTGATTGAATGTGATTATTTTGGCAGAACCTTTTCGATTGCAGCTCCTAGGATAGAGGCCATTACTTTGTATCCTTCGGTGTTGGGATGAATTCCGTCCATGGAGCAGTTTTCCTTCAACCAGCCTCGCTCGTCCACCAGGGCGCTGAAATAATCCACGTATACAGCGTTGACTCGTGAAGCATATCCTTTCATCCAGGCATTCAGTTTCAGGATATCGTTCGGCGGATGTGTATCGGTAACCTTTATCCTCGGAACCGGTCCCCGCCCACTCTGGGGATTGAGAAAAGCATAATCACTAACCGGCAAAATTGAACACAGCATAACCCTAATATTGTGATGCTGGGCAAGCTCGGTCATTGCCATTATGTTTTGTTCAACCATTTCCTCCGTCATGGGCCCAGTGTTTTGCGAAATGTCGTTGATGCCGGCAAGAATCACCATGGCGGCAGGTTTCAGGTCAATCACATCAGGATACATGCGAACCATCATCTGAGATGTGGTCTGACCGCTGATGCCGCGATTGACATAGGGTTTGCCTGGAAAATGTTCGGCCAACTTCCAGAAATCCGTAATGGAATCACCCATGAACAGCACTCTTTTAGAGTCGAAAGGCTGCTTCTTAAGCTCGAGGTTTTCCGCACGATACCGGCCGATCTGGTTCCAATCCAACAATTGTTCCGACAAATTTCTGGCAGCCATGGCCAGGCAGCAATTGGACCAAGGCGCATTGTATTGTTCGACAAGTTGGCATTGCGCAGGGATGCTGAGCAACAATCCGGCCATAATGAGTGTTGCAGTTTTGACATTCATGTTTGGGTCCTCTCTTCAACACGATCAAACGCGAAAGCCCTCATTAGGCATTCCCCGTTTCGCCTAACCCGGATGCATGGTATTCGCTCGATTCCAATTCAGCGAGACGCGCTCTGGCCGGGTTATAAATCCAGTTGAGCAACAGTCCTGCAAACATCAGCGCGGCAAAGACGGTTGCAAGAACAAATCCATATTTCGCGTGACCGAACGCATCACTAACCGCTCCCATCGCCAGCGGCCCAAGAGCGGCAGCGGCACAGGTGAAGAACAGGATCACACCGGCAACAGCACCATGCTCCGTTTTCGGGAAACAGCTGATACCCTTGGAATTCAGCGTCGGGTAAATCATCGACATGAACAGCCCTGATAAGGGCATGAGCCAAACAGCAAGGGAGAGTCCGCCGGTTATTGAGCCCAGGAAGCAGATCAAGATTGCAAGGCTGAAGACAGCCATAACAACTGTCCAGCTGAAGCGCGCTAACACCCACGCGCCAAGAAAACGGCCAATGGCTCGCAAAATGAAGAATGCGGATAGAGCATACGTTGCCATGAAGGCAAACGATCCGGAGTATCCAGTCAGAAGCGTCGGCATCCAGACATAAACCGCGCACTCCGCAGCAACGTAGAGAAAGATCCCGAGTGAAAAACCCAATGCATACGGGTTCTTCATCATCCGCATGGTTCGCTTCAGATCAACCGACTCCTCCATGGACTTCACAGTCTTCGGATATTTCACCAGCAGCGCTGTCAGGATCAGCAGCATGCAAATGCTACCCGCGATCACGTACAGCCACTTCCAGGAAAAGCCGGAGGCCAGAAGCTTTGCAACAATAGCCGGCCCGATGATTGCCCCCACTCCGAAGAATCCTTCCACGGTGTTCATGGTGGTGGTGTGTTCGGAAGTGGAAAGTGAGATATCGCCGACCAGCGCCAGCGCGCCTGTTTTAAAGATTCCGATCGATGCCCCGGAAATCACGAGCAGCGCAAGGAAAAATGCGAAGGAATTTCCTACTGCAAAGAGGTAGGAATTCAGTGCAAACAATATAAGTCCCAGGATGATGGTTTTCTTCCGCCCAAGCTTATCTGCCAGATAGCCAAGAAAAATGCCTGCTATCGCGATCGCAATCATGGGAGCGTAGTGGAAAGCGCCGGCCGCTACCATGCTCAAATGGAATTCTTTGATAACCTCAGGGATGATGGTTCCCACCGAGTCCGTTGTCATGGCAAACATCATGAACATCAAAAACGTAAGCCATTTGATAGCTGTCAAATTCCGTGTTGGCGTAGCCGGTGTGTCCATGGGATTCCCTAGTCTGCCGAAATGGTTAGCGATTGAATGCCTGTGCCCGTGATGGATGCGGAGGGAACCGACAGGTTGGCGAGAAGCTCTATCCATTCCTGCTGTTGTTTCCACCGCATTCGGATTTGATGTTCAGCCGGAACCTCTACCTGGAATTCTCCGCCGAAGGCCGGATGCGTATTGCGAAGCCGTATCAGTTCCATCAGTTTCTGTACCAGTGGATGCCCAAGTGCAGTTTCAATCTCAGCCGGAGTGTAATAATGGCGGTTGATGTCTCGTCCTACGCCGGTCTGTCCCAGGAGTTCCATGTCGTTTGTTCCTCCCAGCAGCCCGACGTAATAGACCTGAGGAATCCCCGGCGCAAAAAACTGCAGAGCGCGGGCAATCAGATAGTCGGCCTCTCTCCCTCCAAGAGCATCCAGGAAGGTACAATTGACCTGATAGAGATCCAGATTATTGGCGGCCGCACCGGTTGCCTGTTTACTCTGGCCCAGACTTCGTTGATGAATGGTTTCAACCAGATTGTCGATTTCTGAAGGAGACAGAAGTCCGGGATTGCCGGCCGCGTCGGCACCCACATCGATCACCCCGATCCCATCATGCGTGTCCAAAACGGTCACGGCATTGCGAGGACTGATCGCCAGCCATCGCGCAAGGGGATTGGGATCAGCCTTGAATAGCGCATGCAGTACCAGCGGCGGCAGCGCAAAGTCATAGACCCAGTCCACCTGGCGCGCAATCTCGATCTGCTTCAAGTAGTGACTATGGATTTCAACCAAAACCTCTATCCCGAGTGCGTGAGCCTTTGCCGTCAGTTCTGCAATAAAGTCAAAAGTCTCAGGAATCATGAAGCAGTTCGTCCCCGGCTTCTTGATGGCATAGCCGACGGCATCGAGGCGTATCATCTTTATACCCGCCGCCTGAAACTTGTTGAGGATCGAAGCCAGATAGTTCTCCGCCTGGGGGTGCCGGACATCGATATCCACCTGCTGTGGATTGAACGTAGTCCAGAGAAGCTTCTTGTCTCCCGAGGCTAAAGTAACAGGACTGAACGGAAGGGTGGGGCGGGGCCGATAAATGCCCAGAACCTCGGATTCCCGTGCGCCCTGAGGAAAGACCCGATCGAAAGTAAGAAACATGCCCGAATACTCAGACGCTGCCCCTTTTTCTGAAAAATCCATGAACTGCGGCGACGAGGAGGAAACGTGGTTCACGATCAGATCAGCAACGAGTTCAACCGTGTTTCCTAAGGTCCGCACATCGTCCCAGGTTCCCAATCGTGTATCCACCTGGGTGTGATCGATGGGATCAAACCCAGCGTCAGCTCCATCAATGGGAGTGAAAAAGGGCAGAAGATGGGCTCCTCCGAAAACTCCACTCAAGGGTCCCGCCAATAGCGAATTAAGCTGGTCGAAGCCTCCGGCTGAAAGACGATCGACATAGGTAATGAGCTGGACTTGGTTTTTCATCGGTTGTCTTCGTGCAATCCTATTGGCAGTTAAATGAATATTACATATTTACCAGCCAATCACTAACAGCATGTATCAATATATGTCAATGATTTTTTCAGCATCCAAGCCAACTCTCTTCCGAGGCAAGGCGATTGACCGAACGGATTTTCGACACGTTTTTTAAATTTGGAAAATTATTCTGCAGAAGACATGCCTACATCAACGCTTAATCACGGCCGATTTCTCTATGAAGCCGAGACCAAGACACTCCTTCCGCTGTTTTCAGTAACAATATAGTCAATCCTCGTTTCCTATAAATGTTATTACATATTAATATTATATGTAATATTTTATTCTTGACATGTTATTAAAATCAGAAATAGCATGTATCCAGTTTGAAATCTTGAGAACAATGCAAAAAAGGAATCTTGCCATGCTGGCGCTCCATTGCTCCCGCGCAAAAGAGGGATTTCAGGAAAAGCCCCGAAGGACGACGGAGAATGGTCCATCGCCGCTTGGAAGGGAGAACTCATACCGGTTTATTTGATTTGTGAAGAACAACCTGACACATGCGCTCCACAGAAAACAGTTTCCAATCCGCAACTCATCCGCAGTTGCGGGGGAGGGTATCCATGCATCAAAGCATTCAACGTTGTGTATGGTTTTTCTGCATGACAGCGGTACTTTGTGCGGCAGCCCCATTGGTTGCACAAATCGATCGCGGGACCATCCAGGGTTTGGTTAAAGACCCTTCGGGCGCGGTAATCCCGAACGCAAAGGTCAAAATAATCCAGATCGCTACCAACAGCTCGTACGACCTGGTCACAAATAACGAAGGGTTCTATGTAGCGCCCAATCTTCCGGCCGCTACTTATAAAATAGTCATCCAGGCTGCAGGCTTTTCTACCTTTTCACGTGAACCCGTCGAGGTCAGGGCTCATGTGCAGATTATGGTGGACGCAGTGCTTCAGATTGGAGCCGTCAGCGAGGTGTCGACTGTATCGGCTGAAGCGCCTCTGCTTGATGTCTCGGCAACCAGCAATTCCAGCGGCCTTCAATCAGAGACCGTTGAAAAGCTACCTCTGATCGTTTCGATCTATCAACGCTCGATCACGGATCTTTTGCGGAATTTGCCCGGGTTCACATCCGGCGATTCATTTGTGCCTCGCGCAAGCGGTGGCGCGGCTGGTGATACGGAGGTCTTCCTTGACGGAGCGCCGGCGAGCGAGTGGGGCATTGCACGCGGCGGATATTCAGAGATATCGCCCCTCATCGAACAAGTCGGGGAATTCAGTGTTGTGTCGAATGGATTCAACGCCGAATATGGGGGCTTCGGCAACTGGTTCACCAACGTTACTATCAAGTCGGGCACGAATGGCCTTCACGGAAGCCTCTTCAACCATCTTGGAAATAGCGCATTAAACGCCAAAGAGTTCTTTGCAACGGCGGTAACGCCCTATCGTCAAAATGAAGGGGGATTCACTCTGGGTGGTCCCGTGGTAATTCCCAAGCTTTATAACGGAAAGGACAAGACCTTCTTTTTCGGCAGCCTTGGCCTCTTCTATTCGAGAATGGGAGCCAACGGGGATTTGGTCACCGTTCCTTCACTCAAGGAACGGATCGGGGATTTCAGCGAACTTGGAGTGCCGATCTACGATCCGGCCACTCAGGTTGTAAATCCTGACGGATCAATCACACGGACTCAGTTCAAAAACAATATCATTCCGCCGGAACGTTTCACCGATGCGGCGAAACAGATTTTGGCATTTGTTCCACCTCCGGACCTGCCGGGAGTTACAAATAACTACCATAGCAAAGCCAACTCCAAGTGGCCCTATCTGAATGTGTATTCTCCCTTGATCAAAGTGGATCACAGCCTTTCTGCAAAGCAGAAATTGTCGGTAATGTATTCAAAACGGATCAACCACCGAATAATCTGGCAAGGACAGGGACGTATTCCTATGCCCGAATGGGGGAAACCACAGACCAACCCAATCGATGAAGATTTAGATCAATTAGCAAACAGCTGGAAGCTGCGTTTGAATCACGACTACATCATTACCAATGCACTGGTGAACCACTTTACGTTCTCGACAGATAACTATTTTAACCGCGGAGCCAATAAAACAATGGGGCAGGGCTGGAATCAAAAGTTGGGGATTCAAGGCATCCCGGCCGACGATGGCTCCTTCCCTGCTCTCAGCTTTTCGGGCGGAGTTGGTGCGCCGCTCGGATTTGGAATTAACTACGACGAGAATTGGTTGGAATACCGTTATGGCTTTAATGAAAACCTGAGTTGGATTCATGGCAAACATTCCATGAAGTATGGATTCTCCATCCAGCTCAACAATGAGGACCGCCGGTTTGGAACTCAGTCCGGCTCGTTTACATTTTCGAATGCTTCCACAGCTTCTGTCCCGAATGCATCCGATGGGAGCGCTTTCGCCTCTTTCCTTCTGGGCGCAGTGCACTCGACAAGCGCCAATGTCGGGCTCAGGACCCGGTTGCGCTTCAGGCAATACGCAATTTTTGCGCAAGATGAGTGGCGCGCCACAAAGAACTTAACCGTCTCCTATGGCCTGCGCTGGGACTACAGTCCACCGATGTATGAAGTAAATGACTACATGACGAGCTTCGATCCCAACATTACCAATTCGGCTGCCGGCGGATTGCGGGGCGCATTGGCCTATGCTGGAAATGGCGCCGGGAAGATAGGCGGACAATTTCAGGACGCGTGGCGCAAAGGGTTTGGACCTCGATTAGGCATCGCCTACCAGCTTAATCCCAAAACGATAATCCGTGCATCATCCGGTATCGTATTCTCCAACAGCGGAAACATTCAGCCATTCCTGACGACGGGCGCCCTTGGATACAGCGGTACCCCCACCTTCAATTCAGCGGACGGCTTCACTCCTGTCTATTTCTTGAATAAATCGGCGTTCCCTCAGAATTACAAAAAGCCACCTCTGATAGATCCCACGTTCCTGAACGGCCAAGCTATCAGCTATATACCACGGGATGCGACACGGCTGCCCCAGATTGTAAACTGGAGTTTGGTCATTCAACGCGAGTTGGCCCGCAACCTTTCTTTGGAAGTAAGCTACCTGGGAAACCGCTCTACTCATCTCACGTTGGGAAGCAGCGCTACTCAAATCAACTATGTGCCCAAGGACAAACTGAGCCTTGGCTTTCTGCTCCTGGCTCCGCTCGCTGCAACTGGGCAGCCGGAACCATTTCCCGGATTTAACAACCAACAGGGGGCCAATACGGTCGCCCAATCGCTGAAGCCCTATCCCCAGTACACCTCCGTGACAAGCGATGTTGCGTTGCTGCCCCAAGGCAAAGGTAGCTACCATTCACTTCAGATCAAGGCGACGAAACGGTTTTCTCAAGGCTTATCAATCTTATCCTTTTTCACATGGGCAAAGGGTCTCACCAATGCCGCTGGGGGAAGTACTACCTATGCCAATTTCGCAGAAGGCTTCCGTCAATATCCGGGAGACAATGCTACATCAATCGATCCCGGCGTGCCGGCTGCCATTTTCGGAGTGAATTTCTCCTATGATCTGCCATTCGGAAGGGGAAAGCACTTCCTGAAATCAGCGAACAAAGTCGTCGACGGCATTCTGGGCGGTTGGACCGTTGCTGGATTTATGCGGTATCAGTCCGGTACTGCGCTGAACATTACGGCATTTAATTTCTTTGCGACGACGCTTGGATATGCATCCCCTCCATTGAATCTGCCTTTTGAATACGCCAATTACAAAGGAGGAACACCTTACGGCAAGAAAGATTTCGGCAATTGGGATTATGTAAATGACCGCTATCTGAATTCGGCTGCATTTTCGAGCCCTGATGCATTCACGTTTGGCAACACAGCCCGTTACCTGGACTGGGTCCGAGGCCCGTCATCAAAATCTGAATCACTCTCGTTTTTAAAGTCTGTTTCCATCCGTGAGAGAGTCAAATTCACACTGGGCGCCGATTTGGTCAATCCATTCAATATCGTGCGCTGGGGAAATCCATCAACAATTGTTGGTCTTCCGACTTTCGGACAGATCACAACCACTCAGGGTGCCAGACAGATACAAATCAACATGGGGCTTAGCTTTTAGCGGAAAGCCTAATTGGGGACGCTCTCCTGTTGGCTCGGATCGATTGATGTTGATAAATATCGACCAAGTCAGCAGGGGAGCGTTCCGCTTTTACAAGGCAGTTTTAGCCCGACTTCCGCAGTTAGATGGCCGAGAAGAGTTTTCGGGCACTTTCAGGTGATTTCCGGAGGAGGCTGAAAGTGATTTCAGCCGTTTAGCGCCGATACCATTTCGAATCTCATCCAAAAGCCTGCATAGTGACGACCAAGCCTCTTGCGGTCGATTTCCAAATGCGTCCCCGTCAGTACATGTACTTGCGCCGCTGCTACCGGAATAAGGGGACTTCCCCTTATTTCCCCTATTTATTAGGTCTATAATTCATCCACCCAATCAAAGGTACGACTTACAGCTTTTTTCCACGACCGATACATCGACTCACGCTTACTGTCTTCCATTTGAGGTGTCCACGTTTTATTCACGGACCAGTTGGAACAGAGCTCATCGGCGTTTTTAAACAGACCGACGGCTAACCCGGCAGCGTACGCCGCCCCCAGTGCGGTGGTTTCCTTTATGGAGGGCCTGACAACAGGTTTATTAAGTATATCGGCCTGAAACTGCATCAGCAGCTCGTTCTCGATCATCCCGCCATCCGTGCGCAGAACATCCAGCGTTATACCGGAATCCTTTTCCATCGCCTCCACTATTTCGCGAGTCTGAAATCCGGTTGCCTCCAGCACCGAACGGGCAAGATGTCCCCTGGACGCGTACCGCGTAAGCCCGGTGATCACCCCACGTGCATTAGCCTTCCAATAAGGGGCGAAAAGGCCTGAAAAAGCCGGCACAAAATAGACGCCACCGTTATCCTCCACGGTTTTTGCCAGCAACTCCACCTCAGCGCTGGTCTGTATCAGGCCCAGATTGTCCCGCAACCATTGCACCAGCGCGCCGGTGATCGCAACACTTCCCTCCAGGGCATAGTGTGCGGGTTGATTTCCAAATCGGTATGCGACCGTGGTGACCAACCCATGCCGGGACTGCACCGCATTAAGGCCGGTATTCAGGAGCAGGAAGCAGCCTGTTCCATAAGTGTTCTTTGCCTGTCCGGGCTTAAAACAGGTTTGTCCTACAAGCGCGGCCTGTTGATCGCCCAAGTCTCCGGCGATGGGAACACCTTCAATCCCGGCTACCTTTGCGCTACCATAAATTTCGCTGCTTGACCGAATGGATGGCAGCAAAGGCTGAGGAATACCCACTGTACTTAATAGCTGTTCATCCCAATCGAGTGACCGAAGATTCATTAATTGAGTGCGGCTGGCGTTTGTGACATCGGTTACGTGAATACCGGATTGCATCCCCCCGGTCAGGTTCCAGAGGAGAAAAGTATCGATGTTGCCGAACATCAGGTCTCCGCTTTCTGCCAATTCCCTCGCGCCGGAGACCTGATCGAGAATCCACCGAATTTTAAATGCACTAAAGTATGTGGCAAGAGGCAGGCCGGTTTGAGCACGAAAGCGGTCTTGGCCACCCTCTTTCGAGAACTCGGAAACATACTCGGAGGTCCGAGTATCTTGCCACACGATTGCGTTGTAAACGGCTTTGCCGGTTTTGCGGTTCCAGACAACAGCTGTTTCGCGCTGATTGGTGATCCCGATCGCTGCTAGTTCCGTGCCTGAGATGCCGGCTTGTTGCAAGGCTTGACCGATTACTTCCACTGTCCGCTGCCAAATCTCTTCCGGATTATGCTCGACCCATCCGGGCCGAGGATATATCTGTTCGTGTTCCTTTTGAGCGATGCTTACAATCTGACCCGTATCGTCGAATAGAATAAAGCGTGTGCTCGTGGTTCCCTGATCGATCGCGCCGATGTACTTGGTCATATAGTCTCCCCGGGGAAATCCATGACAAGGTTAGGGTATGATGATTCCCATTCTGTTTCCTTATATCGCCGGATTATCTGCACTTTGCTCATGCATCGACTAAGATTTTTTCGCGGGCTGCAGGCCCATCAACTGCATCAGGCGGTTAATTTTGTTTACATATTCCTCCACGGCAGTCTTTTGCTGGCTCGGCGACCAGCCTAGATCTTGTGCCATGACGGCTCCCACCTTCGGGGCAGCCGCCTGCGCCTGTTCCCACGAAAAAAGCTGCAGGCCTGTGCGGCGCGCAAGAATATCTTCAATGGAAGTTGCCATTTCCTCATGCAGACCATAAGTAACTTCCGCCAGAAGGAAAGGCGAACCTGAAACAATGGATTCCTTAAGCCCGGGATCTTCCTTTGTCAGGTTAAGGACCTCCTTAGCCGCCGTGCCGAACTTGCACGTCAAGTGCTGCGCCGCCTCTTTTGAAATTCCGTAATCCCTAACGAGCGCCGCCCAGAAATTTTGGCTCCATTCCTCTGATCCATAGAGGGGATGGCTACTTGTGGTGCAGGGTACCGCCGGGATTGCCAGGAACTGCATGACGGTATCAATTGCATCTTCAGCCATAGCTCTGTAGGTTGTCCACTTTCCTCCAAGAACGCTGATAAGTCCGCTGGAAGGTTCTATTTCTATTTCATGATCGCGGATAAGGTTCTTGCCTCTGCGAGAGCCCGATGCTACAAGCGGGCGCATACCGGCAAATCCGCTGACAATTTGATCCTTGCTCAAAGGACGAACAAGGTAACGATTCAAATGTTTCAGCAGGTATTCAGCTTCTTCCTCCTTGACTACCATTTCATCTTGCAGAGTTGTATCTTCATCTGTGGTGCCAACCAATAGTCGTCCCGACCAGGGGATAGCGAAAATAACACGCCCATCGTCAGTCTTTGGTACCAACAACGCATCATTACTGGCTATCACATCAACGGGCAATAGGATATGGCTTCCTTTGCTTGGTCTTAAACGCTGTCTGATGCCGGGCTTTGCAAGGTCGCGAATGCTATCGGCGAACGGACCGGCCGCATTTATAAAGGCTCTGGCTCGTATATCGAGATAACGACCAGAAAGGCCATCCTGCACCCGGGCCTGCATCAAATGGCCGGTACCGTTCTTCTTAAAACCGGTGACTCTCGCGTGGTTCAGGGCCTCACCACCGGATTTAGTGAAGGTTTGAAGGAGCGCAAGATTATACCTGGCATCGTCAAATTGCCCGTCCGCGTATACGATAGTGCCGACAAGTCTGTCCGAATTCAGCATGGGCATTCGGCGGAGGGATTCCTCTTTGGAAAGATGGTGACTCGGAAATAGCAAGCTGTGACCGGAAATCCAGTCATACAGCTTCATCCCGATACGAAAGTAGTAGATCTCGCGCCAGCTGAAGCACGGCACCATAAGCTCCAGCGGTTTCGTCAGAAAAGGGGCATTATCGAGCATTATTTTTCGCTCGCGTAAGGCTCGCCTCACCACGTGATATTGCCCCAAGTCACGCTCCGATATTGCTTGTTCCAGGTAACGCACACCGCCATGAATGAGTTTGGTAGAACTGCTGGAAGTAGCGCAGGCAAAGTCGCCTGCCTCGACCAGGACAGTTCTGAGTCCCCGCAGCTGGGCATCCACGGCGCATCCTGCTCCTGTTGCCCCTCCGCCAATCACGCACAGATCAAAACTGTTATTTTCGATCTCGTTAAGCGCCGCAACTCGGTTTCTCACCAGGTACTCCCAAAGGTTTTTTAGGCCGAACTGGCCGAACCTGAGGCCGAACATCCGGTTCAAGACAACTCAGCTAAATCGGCAAAAATAAATCCCTATAGATAAGCCACAATAATCGTGTCACTCACCTATCGGCGCTTCTCCCGGATCTATAGTCCAGGGATATGCAGCCAGGCACGCCATGATTCTTCTCATGGGTCGCTCCGCTGTATCGTCGAAGCACCAGAGTTGCTATTCCGGTATCGGACTCCATCAGTAACGAAAAATGATGGCACTGGCCGCACCCATGGCGCCACCGATCAATGGAGCAGCAATTGGGATCAGCGCATAGCCCCAATCCGACTTGCCCTTTCCGGCAATCGGCAAAACGAAGTGTGCCAGGCGGGGACCAAAATCGCGTGCAGGGTTCATGGCATATCCGGTTGGACCGCCAAGAGAAAGGCCTAAAGCCCAAACCAACAGTCCCCAAAGATATGGAGCAAAGCCGGGCGGAAGCCCATTCGGAGCGACTGCCGAAGCGGTAAAGGCAAATCCTACGCCGACAAGAGTGGTCGTGGCAATGACTTCTGTCATGGCATTAGCGGGAAGCCTCCGAATAGCAGGCGCAGTGCAAAAAATTCCAAGTTTTGCTGCCTGGTCAGGGGTTTCTTTCCAGTGCATCAGAAATGCGAGCCAGACCAGCACAGCGCCAACGAAAGCCCCCAGGATCTGTGCTATCCAGAAGGGAACAACATTCGCCCAGTTGTGTGATGTGATGGCCATAGCCAGAGTGACTGCCGGATTAATATGTGCGCCGGGGCTTCCACACGCGATAGCCGTAAAAATCCCTGCAGTGACTCCCAGGCCCCACCCCGTTGCGATGACAATCCAGCCTGCCCCCTCAGCCTTTGATTTTTTCAGCAAAACATTAGCCACGACTCCATCACCAAACAGAATCAACACCATGGTCCCCATGAATTCGCCGAATAGTGGTCCGTGCATAGTGATCTCATCCCCTGGTTATATTGCTGTAAACGATGTTCGGCGGATTGCCATACAGAAGGCAGCCCGTCTCGTTGCCGATTTTGCAGTGGCGATCAGTGCTTCCATATTTTGGACAGTCACAATATTGATGTGTTGCTTTTCAAGCAATTCGCGCCATTGCAGGCTGGCGGTTCGCGACCTGGACGAGGGGCAAAAGGTCATGGCATTCGTTTCTCCAAAATGGCCTGGTATCGTCAGCAAGAGTCTGCGAATTCCCTCAATTTTCTGCAGTCCGCAATCATCCCCGAGTCCGTCAGAAGCCGAGATCTCAAATATCTGATAATCGTTTTTACATTGTCAATCGATTTGTCACTGATTTGTGACACTAAATTGGCCAGAAGTTCAGTTCTTCAGTAGCCTTGTGACCTGATACGAGAAATGTTTGCCCGCAATCATGTTCCCTGCCATGGGGGTTCCCATGATTTCCAAATCGATAAATCCTATTTTGCTCATTGCTGATTATCCCTGTGTTACTTCGGCCATGATTCTGTTCGTTCGTAGTGGAACAATCCGGGGGCGTTGGTTCATGACGCCCCGGTCTCCAGGGATTTCGCTCCACCATGCCAGCAAAGCGGATCAGAACACTCGCGACCGAACGCATGATGATGCTATATTTGTATATCCAATTTCTTTAAATCCGTATTATCTAATTGCCGCAAATCTTCAATGGAATTCAAACCATGCCGTGGAGGTTACGATGAAACTTATTCAGACGATATTGTGGATCGCCGCTCTCACGGCGAATCTCGTGGCCCAGGCGGGCGGGGCGCCACAGGCGGAGCGTGGAGGAAGGGGGGGCCCGGTAGCAGGGATGCGCTCGCCTGAGATATCTTCTGACGGCCGCATCACTTTCCGGCTGCATGCCCCGAATGCAAACGAGGTCTTTCTAAACGGGAATTGGCCAAGCGGGCGCGGCATGAAGATGACCAGGGACGCATCGGGCATTTGGAGTGTCACGACAGAGCCGCTCAAGCCGGAGAGTTGGGTGTATACCTTTACGGTCGATGGCATTACAGCGCTTGATCCGCTCAACAGCCGGGTAGCCAGGGATATTACGCGTTACCAGAACGTGCTTCTGGTTCCCGGCCCTGAATCCGAATTCATCAAAATATCCAAGGTTTCGCACGGCACAGTTGCAGACGTGTGGTATCCCTCCACCGGGCTGGGAACCAGTAGGCGCATGGCAGTCTATCTCCCTCCAGGGTACGAAACATCTACGGCAAAATATCCGGTGCTGTATCTGATTCACGGCGGCAGCAGCGATGAAGACCAGTGGTGGGAGATGGGCGCGGCAAACGTAATCCTGGACAACCTGATTGCACACGGCAAGGCAAAGCCGATGATCCTCGTCATGCCTAATGCGAACTGGAATGATATCGCCGCATTGGATTTCGGCGGCATCCGTGCCAGCACAGCCGGTCCCCAGGCGGGTGGGCTTCCTCCAGCCGGCGGAATAAACTTCGACAGGGCCGAACAGGAGATCGTGGGCGATATCATCCCGTTCATCGAGAAGGCCTATCGCACACTCCCCGGAAGGGAAAACCGCGCGATTACCGGCCTCTCGATGGGAGGTGGCATTGCAATAAATGTCGGCCTGAAGCGATTGGATATTTTCGCCAGCGTCGGGGAGTTCAGTGCAGGAATATTTGGAGGAGTCGCGGCCGGCTCCTATTCGCAGTTCGAAATTGAGAAAGTTTCTCCGGAGTTCCTCAAGGATCCGGCGGCCACAAACAAGAAGCTCAAGGTCCTATATTTTGCCTGCGGTACAGAAGATCCACGGATGCCATTTCAGCAGAAGATGGCCGGGAATTTGGGCAGCAAGGGCATCCATTTAGTATTCAAGGGCTTCTCGGGCGACCATGAATGGAGGGTCTGGCGATACTCGCTGGCTGATATGGCAACCCTGCTGTTCAAGTAATTCGCTATCGCTGCGCGAAACATCTGGCTGAGTGCACGGATTTCTATTCGACTAGATCCGTGCACTCGGGAGCCGGCCTACTTGAAGTTCTTCACATCCATCTTCCATAGACTGTTCTTACAGAAGCCGCAGCCCTCACCTACGAACATTCTTTTAGCGGCTTGGTCTCCCTTGAGTTGCCATTTCAACCAGGCAACGGCCGCCTTGCTGAACTCACCGCCGTTCTCCTGCCGATATGTGCCGCCGTGACCGACGTCGTGGTTTAGCAGGAAAACCGGAACGTTCTCGATGCGTTTAAAGTCATCCGTTGCGTTCGGGTACGCAATATCCGATGAGCCGCCGATTAAATAAAGCATGGGTAGATGCATTTTCTGGAGTATATCCTTGCTGGGATTTGAAGGCATCGGTGGCGCACCCGCGGAAGTATTGAGCACTCCGCTGTTGCAGATCATCGCCGTGGTGACGCGCGGATCGACGGATGCCTCGATGGCCTGCAGCCCTCCGCAGGACTGGCCGGCAACGGCCACCTTGGATAGATCCAGCTTTCCCTTGTACTTTCCATTCTGAAGAGAATTTTGTGCCGTTGCCCAGTCAATGGCCTGCAGCATTTGTTGCGTGCTGGTCTGGCCCTGTTGGGGAGGCGTGGTGCCAATCGCAATTACAAGGAATCCGTGAGAAGCAATCTCGGCCAGGAATGGTTCAAAACCCCTCGGCGAATTTGCGCAGCCGCCATTCGCCCATGCGATCACCGGCAGGCGAATACTTCCCAGGGTTTCCAATTTCTCGGGCCGGAAGATGGTGTGGGTCGGCAATCCCGGATCCACTTCTGAAATTGCGGCAAACGGCCCTGTGCCCGGCCCCGTTGGCGCGATCGGGGGCATCTGGCCCATCCCAGCCGGCAAACTCTTCCCCGGCGTCTGTGCCAAAACTTGAATCGTCAGGGTACTGAGTACGGCACATATCACGACAGCGAAAAACATTTTGTTAAAAGACATATTGTCTCCTCGTTGTATTACCGCAAGCAGAACGCATGGAAAAAATCATCTCAACATAAAATACCGTTCAACCTCAAAACGTCAATATCGGCTTTTGTCATAGGAACCCGAACCCGGTAAGTTGTTTGTTATTATTGCTGAATTTTCATGATTTCGGATACAGCGGTCCGGCTTCCTGTCAAAACCAGAGCATCCTCACTGATCTAAATTACTGCAGTAAACGGGCAGGACTTAATCTATATCCAGTCCTTTGCTACTTTGGGCCTCAAGTACCCTCAGTGTCATTTCTAGGTATTTGACATCGTCTATTAGGGGAAGACTGTCGGGATTTAGTCGACATGCTTCCCAGCGCTGGCAATATAAAAACCTCACGCGGGGATGAGGGAGCTATGAAAGCATAGCAGAAAATCTATTTAGTCGTTCTCCAGCTACAGGACCAGGAACAATCTGAAGAGAAGAACAATTTTACATAAACTTACACTTGCAAGAGCATCAAGAT
Source organism: Acidobacteriota bacterium (assembly GCA_963664705.1). Taxonomy (GTDB): domain Bacteria; phylum Acidobacteriota; class UBA6911; order UBA6911; family UBA6911; genus UBA6911. Next base: position 5,103,106 of record OY761556.1, read on the forward strand.
GATTTTCTTTCTCGCGAGCGGATCGACTGAAGGCCCAAGCGCACTCCTCCAATAACCTCAAACAAATTGCTGGCCCTGGGGTTACCCTTTGGCCCAAACATACGCATCAAGCTCTTTGCCGGCTTGCGCGTGAGATTGCTCAGTGTTTCGAAACCCATAGTGGCATTTATATAATCACACAGAATTGTTTTGCCTGTTTCCAGGTCGCCGGAGATGAACCTATCTCCGGTATATTCTGAAACCTGTCAGGATGCTCCCAGGATCCATCCCGGACACATCGGCAAGACACTGGCCACAAATAAATCCCATGCCCTGCCCCCGACAGGTGTAGAATTTGTTGTTTCAACTCCGTATGGGAGGAGTAATCGGCATTCATGAAGCCGCACGATTGAACGTGCGATCCTTTCCTGTTCTCCAATTGCTTCCAGCCATCTAGAGCGCCTTATCCATATATCCCGCTGCCGTGTGCCTTAGGCTGCAGCACAGTAGTTTCATCGAAAGAACTGAAGAACCGGCCGTACACACCTAGGCGACAATTAAAGTCGTACTGCGGAGCTTTAATGAACATTTTGCTCTATAACCCCGATAATGAAGTAACCAACAACTTCATGCCCCACCTCTGGATGTTCCTCCTTCAATCCCTTACGCCCGAAGGGCACAAGATCTTTCTCGTGGACGGCAACACTTTGCGCTTGAACGAGACCGAACTGGTTCAGTATGTCCGGGAGAAGAACATCGGTCTGGTTGGGATCGGAGCTATGACTCGCATGATCCGGAAAGCCTACCAGATGGCGGACGCGGTGCGTGCCGCCGGCGTTCCGGTTGTAATGGGAGGTCCGCATGTGACGGAACTGCCCGGCGAGGCGCTGGGACACGATGGCGGACCCCGCCATGCAAACTCTGTGGTCTTGGGCGAAGCGGACCAGATCTGGCCAATGGTCGTTGCGGACGCCGAGCGCGGCATGCTGCAGGAAGTATACTCCGCAGTGGATGCGGACGGGGTTGTTGTCAAGCCAAGCCTGGACAATTATCCCGTGATTCCGTGGGACCGGATGGAGTTGAGCCAATTCAATCTAATCCGACACTTCCCTAAATGGGCGCGATGGATACTATCGTATGTCGGGATGAGCTGGCAGACCTTTCACCTATTTCCAATTGAAACCGGACGAGGCTGCCCCTATGGATGCGAATTCTGCACCGTGACCGGATTTTTCGGTGATTCGATTCGCTTCCGCTCAAACGAAAGTGTCGTCGATGAACTCTTGAGGTTGAAGTCTCTGGAGAAGCGGGAAAAAGGTAAAATCGCCGTCTTTTTGATCGACGACAATTTTGCCATCAACCCGACCCGCACCAAGTCTTTGCTGAGGGAGATCATCGCCCGAAAAGCACAGGTTCCATGGGTGGGGCAGATCAGCATTAACCTGCTGCGGGATCAAGAACTGGTTTCTCTAATCGCACAGAGCGGCGGCAAGTGGATCTTCATGGGTCTGGAGTCGATCGACCCGGCAAACCTCAAGAGCATGGGGAAAGGATTCAACAAGCCGGAAGAATACAGGGAAATTCTCGAGAACCTTGCGCATCACGGCGTGTACGCAATTACATCATTTATTTTTGGCACCGACGGCGACAGTCCCGGCGTGGCCAAGCGCACCCTGAGCAAAATTCTATCCTGGCCCCCGGGGCTGCCTGTGTTCGGCTTGCTGACCCCTTACCCAGCGACTCCGCTATATGAGCGGCTCGCCTCGGCCGGCCGGCTCACTCGACCAAAGCATTGGCTCGAGTTCAAGCCATTCAGCATGGGGTTTTCGCCCTCGATCATTTCCGCAGAGAATGCTGAAGCAGAAGTGCGCGAGGCATGGCAATCCTCTTACACCGCGGCGGCCAATACTGCCGCCATGCGGGGTCTTAAATCGCGGCCTTTTGCAGACCGCGTGGTCCATATGCTCTCACGTCTTGCATTCCGCGGAATCTATTTTCCCCAGATGCGCCGGAGGGACTGGATAATGATTCTCTTCAAGAATAGGGGTTCTATCCTCAGGCTGATTGTGCAGGCTGTGAAGATGAAGCTAAAGCCTCGGAGAGAGCGGCCGTTCATCGAAGTTCCATTTGACGGACTCATCGACAACGCCAATGCTGGCGACCTTTGAAGATAAAAAACGCTGTACGCGGGCACCTGCTGTAAATTCTTCATTTTCTAATGCCGGGGATGGGAATCGAAACCACACGAGCCTTGCGGCCGCCAGGATATTAAGTCCTTTTCAGATGTCCTGAAAATCGAGACCATCCCCTATAACTGCGTACTGTCTGCGACTTAGAGTGTCTCTTGCACTCCTCCCGCTTTCCGGAGGTGTCCAATTACTGATGACTTGCGGACCGGAGACCAACTATCCTCCACGCAAAAGAAACCCAAATAGCCGATTGGGAAATCGAAGTAATTGCAATCAGCTATTCAATTATTGCGCAATCCAATTTTGGAGCCAGGTAATGAAATATCAGTAGGGCAAGGATGTAGGCAGATCCCGCGATCATAAAGACGGGCAGATACGACCCGGTCCACTCAAGCACATAGCCAACAATCTTTGCGATTAGGCCGCCACCGATAGCACCCGCCATCCCTCCGATCCCAACGACCGTACCTACGGCCTGGGTCGGGAACATATCCGAAGCCGTGGTGAAAACATTAGCCATCCAACCTTGATGCGCGGCTGTCGCAATGCCCAACAGCACTGCTGCCGCATAGATATTGGGTGTTTTGGCAACAAAAACAACCGGCACGACAGCAACGGCGCAGGCAAGCATAGAAAATTTGCGGCTGCCGTTCACAGTCCATCCGCGCCTGAGAAGCGCAGAGGACAGCCAACCACCCACAACACTTCCAATGTCGGCCATCCCATAGATGATCAGCAAGGGCAACAGCATCCCCAACAGATTCACGTGAAAACTGCGGTTTAGAAAATCCGGGATCCAGAAGAGATATAGCCACCAGATCGGATCTGTCATGAATTTGCAGACCATAAAAGCCCAAAGCTGCCTATACCTTATCAACTGGCGCCACTTCATTCGGCTTGGCGGATCTGCAGGATCGCTCCGTATATAAGCAATTTCCTGTTCCGTAACTTTTTTGTGGCGATCGGGATGCTCATACAGCAGGAGCCAGGCAATGAGCCAGGCAAAACCGATCGATCCGGTTGCAATAAAGGCACCTCGCCATCCGAACCGATGAGTGAGCCATGGAATCACAAGAGGCGTAGCGATTGCTCCCACATTTGTGCCTGCATTAAAAATTCCAGTTGCCAATGCTCTCTGTTTCTTAGGGAACCATTCGGCAATGGCTTTGATGGAAGCAGGAAAGCTTCCTGACTCGCCTATACCGAGCGAGAAGCGCGCGGCTGCAAAACCCATGATGGTTCGCGGTATCGAGTGGCATATGGCGGCGACACTCCAGATAAATACTGCGATCGAGAATCCTTTTCGCGTGCCGAGCCAGTCCATAATGCGGCCGACCACAAGCAGTCCAATCGCATAAGCCAGCTGAAAAGCAAAAATGATGTTACTGTAATCGATTTCACTCCAGCCTAATTCCAACTGCAGCGTCGGCTTGAGCAGCCCTATTACCTGTCTGTCGACATAATTGACCGTGGCTGCAAAAAACAATAACGCACAAACTCCCCATCGATAGTTGCCTGCAGCCGCAAGAGGTTGAGATTTCGTTGCAGTCTGGGTTGCCATGAAATTCCTTTATGCTGGCAAAGACGTCATCGCCAGGGATTTGCCGCGCCACTCCCTATGGGAGTCACTGCGCTGGATGTCTGGTCGCGGGATCAGGTTGTAAGGAGTCGGTACTCGTCGATCGGGAACCTTCCGACAGGCGCAGAAGGTTCCCGAACATTTAGCGCGTTGAGCTATTTAACCTTCTTGCCTGCGGGTGAGGTGCAAACAAAATTAGCAGCATCGTCCGTGCTTCCTGCGCCCTTGTACTTCGAAATCTGAGGGTACGGACACAACGGGCGTGTACGATCAACCTGACCAGCAGTTGAATGGGAAGCGATAATCCGGCCGGGCGCTTGCCCCTTTTCCACCCACTGTTCCAATGATCCCAATGTATCCATGGTATTGGGCCCGGGACCGCCGCTGCAGTGCGCCATTCCGGGAGCCATGAAGAGCCGCACAAAATCATCCGCCTTTTTCGCTCCCCCCATGGCCTTCTGGACGCTTTCAAAATACTGAATGGTATTTCTCGGTGAAATATTCTGATCCAACCACCCGTGATACAGAATTAGTTTGCCTCCCCGTTTTTCGAAAGGAGTGAGGTCCGGATTCGTAGAGTCCAAGATAGGTCCGAGTTTCCTGGATGCATCATTCATGAATACAAAACTCTTTGGATCGGAGAATGAAAATTTCTTCCAATCCCAATTCAGGTCTTTCAGCAGCATGAATTTAAAATAGGAAACTGGTGTATTGAAGGGAACGTTAATGTGACCCGGCCATTGAGTTTCACTGCTCTTTTCATATCCGTACCAGAAACCTTTTCCGGTTGCAGGGTCCTTTGCTCCTTCATAGATTTTTCGTACTGAATCTACTTGAGCCGCAGTCAGGCAGTTTAGGCCGTCTGCCCCGGAACACTGGATCCTGGCCGGATCGAACATGCACTGCCTGGGATCATCTATTACACCGTCTTTGAGGCCATCTAATTCATCGCATGCCTCAATGGCAGCCTTCGTTATCAGTGGCAGTTTTTCATTCGGGATGCGGCTGGCTTCATCCCTGTGTGTTACCCATGCCGCGTAGAGTTCTCCCGGCCAGAGGTGTGTCGGGAAATTTGCAGGTGCGCCGGCAACTATGCCGTTGTAATCCGTAGGATAGCGTTGGGCTTCCGACAGCGCCTGCCCACCACCTCCCGAGCAACCTGTGAAATACGAATATTGCGGATCCTGATTGTAATACGCCTTGATTATTGCCTTTGCCGCGACTGCCGTCATGTGAATCGAGCGTGACGCGAAATCAATGCGCAGGTTCTCATCGAGAGCCCAGGAGTCATCACCCATTTTGTCCACATGACCCGTATCCGTGCTCGCCGTGGCGTAGCCTCTTGCCAGTGCCTGCATCATGCCGTCATAGGCGATGAATCCTGCCAGTCCACCGTTACCGACTCCATTGAATTTTCCATTCCATTTCTTTTCACCGGAAGTCGCCGGCAGCCAAACCTCGAATTGGATTGAAGGCTGCACAACGCCGGCCACACGGCAAAAAGCGGGCAGGGTCTTTGCCATTCCCATTGGTCCCATGCCGATGTCTGGTTTTGCACCTCGGCCTGCATCAGGCGGTCCGCCAAAGGGCGGCTGTCCACCACCCAAAGCGATCCCTCCCCTGCCCGGGGGAGCAAACTCACCTGTCCCGGTCCAATGAGCAGAGGTGATGGTTGTCTCTGGAATTTTGAGAGTCTTTAAATTTTCGCAGGATCCACTGGCGGACGACTGAGCATACACCGTAGATCCTGATAAAGCCAATGCAAGGCTCAAGCCTGCGGCAAAAAACAAAATAGGGATTTTCATATTATTTCCTTTTGGAAAAACGCGCCGGTTCGTCCCGGCGCGTTTTGTTCCAGGCTTAAGCTAGTAATGCAACCGCAATGCGAATTGCAGAATTCGCGGCCGATTGGCCTGACTCGTGATGATTCCAAACGTTGTCCCGTTTCTATCCGTTGATGGAGCTGCGAATTGCACTCTGTTGAACAAATTGAAGGCTTCCATGCGGAACTCGACGTTTACATCTTCCTTGATGTGAGTCTTCTTGAAGATCGCCAGGTCCCAATTGTTAATTCCAGCTGCTTTCAGCTTTGGATCAACTCGGGCTTCATTCCCGAATTCCCATTGTCCTGAGGTTGCGAAGCATTTTGTGTTAAACCAGCCGTTCAGCCTTGATTGTGCTGACCCTGAAAGCTCCGCATTGCAATTGGCAATGACATTGGGGCGTTTTGCGCCTCCGCCGAAATAGTAAGCAACGGCGCCATCGGCGCCGGAATTGACAGATTGACTGAAATTCAGAGGGAAACCGGATTGGAACGTCGTTTGACCATTGAAGCCCCACCCTGATATCAACTTGTCCGCTGCACCTTTAGCTCCGCCAAGGAATTTTTTCCCATGGCCAAACGGAAGGTCATAGATATAGCTTACCTGGAGGCGGTGTGGAACATTGAAACTCGCAAGAGAACGATCCGCCCTTCGATCATAAGCATTCTGCCCGCCGCTGCCAACTCCACCGTTGTCTTCGAGGAACCCGTTCAAGGTATCGGTATCCGAAATCAGCTTGGCCCAGGTGTACGAGCCCATGATCGTCCCGCCGGACTTGAATCGTTTCTCCAGCTTGATCTGCATTGAATTGTAGCTGGAGCTGCCCATGTAGGGTGCGTTCATGGACACGCCTGCATTTCCCTGAAGAGGCGCACCAGTGAAATCCAGGCCTCCGAAACCCCATTGCGGATATGGGCGCTGAAGCTGACCGATCATAATTGTCTTGGATAACCCCAGCACCCCTGTGTTTGCTTGCCCGAAGAATGGATTAGCCACCATGTGCATCGGACCCTCTCCCGGATAGGCAGTCAAATCTGCTTTAACGATATCGGGAGAGAGTTGGTTGAGGGCTAAGCCTTGCGAGGCGGACAGAGCATTGATACTGCCGCTTTGCACAGGCAGATGCGTCCCCTTGGATCCGGCATAACTGGCTTCCAGCATCAAACCATTGCCAAACTCGTGTCCGATAGTGAAGTTCCACTGCTGTGCAACCGGATATTTCTGGTCCGGCATAACTCCATTGATGCTTGTTCCCGCAAGCCCGGCCATGAAATTGTCGTTGTGTCCTGCCGGCTGGAGAATTCCGTTTGGCCAGGGGTTGGTAACGTCACCGGACCATTGGTTCGTGGTCGCATGCATAACAGGCGAATCGATTCCCTGCAGATCGCTCGGAAGATAAGAGATTCCCGCGCCCATCCGGATGACAGTTTTGTCTGTCAGGCGGTATGCAAGGCCGATCCTCGGAGAAAACAGCGCCCAGTGAAGCTTGTTCTGTTGTCGGTCCGGGTATGCGGTCGAATTCGTCAACAGAAGCTGACCTTTTAGAGAGGTAAAGTATGCATTGGATGCAAACCTGGTAAGGCTGTCGGCGGCATTGGGGTCCAAGACCGTATTTCGATCGTGCATTTCCGTGAAAGAGCCGGGCTGCTCCCAACGCAGGCCCAAGTTCAGCGTCAACTTCTTGCTCACCTGCCAGGTATCTGCGGCATACATTGCGTAATACCAGGAACGGGCACCCGTGGTCAGAGCGGTTTGAATGGCACCGGCAACCGGCTGGCCAAAGATAATGTTGGTATATGGATCAAAAGTTGGCGGGCTTGGAACATAAGTGAATTGCCCGGAAGCATTATTATCGGCAAAACTGCGACGGTAAGCCTGGCGCAGTTCTCCTCCGAACTTCAGCGTGTGGCTACGCAGAGTTTTTGTTAAGCCTCCAGAGCCGCCAATGTGGTCTTCCCAGGTCGTGCTGGAAACATTCTGGAACAGAAAGAAGATGGGTCCTCCAAAAGGAGGAGGAACGATCGGCGTGGGGTTGTAGACCACAGACATTTGAGAGCCTAACGCCGCCCATGCAGAGCCATATTTCGACAAATCCTCCTTACCGGTTCGTGGGGACATGGAATCAAATCGGAAATAGGTGAAATATATTCGACCGTCAAGGATCGTAGTGGGGTTCAATGTATACGTGTCGCCAATGACAGCCTGCTGCGTGGTGTGGTTTTCACCCGGCTTGCCATATCCGTTTTGAAAGTAATCCGTGGACATCGTGTCCCCGCTCCACCAGGTGTAACGCACAAACAGGTGTTGTTTCTCGCTGATATTCTGGTCCAGGCGAGCGCTTGCCTGATTGCCGTTGGATCCTGAGGGGCCATTAGCCGAGAAGTTGAACCCGGTCACGGGATCTGCAGGAATGTTGGGCAACGCGTACATGCTGTAGAATGCTTTTGCTGTCTGGCTGCAATTTTTGTCGCATAGAGCTCGCATTTCCAAAGTGGGGACGCGGGCATAAACCGGATCTCCCAACCGAAGCTTGAATCCTTCCCAGCTGGCGTAGAAAAAGGTTTTGTCTTTTTTGACCGGTCCGCCCAACGATGCTCCGTACTGATTTTGGTTCCACTGAGGGCGCGCAGTCCCGTTCTTGTTATCGAAAAAGTTGTTGGCGTTGAATACTTTATTGCGCAGAAACTCGTACGCAGTCCCGTGAAATCTATTTTCGCCCGATTTCGTTGCCATGCTGACAACACCGCCGGCGAATCGGCCAAACTCCGGACTGACGTTGCTGGTCGAAACCCGGAATTCCTGGACTGCATCCTGCGTCGGCACCAGAACGATTCCATTGTTCAAGCTGACGTTCATCGGCACGCCATCAAGGAATTGAGCACTTTGACCCGCCGCTCCGCCCCCTATCTGGTAATTTCCCCAACCCGCTGGGTTGCTGTACGTGGATCCGTGCTGGTTGCCGAGTGCGCTGCCACTTGATGAGCCTTGCGGAATGACCCCAGGAGTCAAGGCGATCAGGTTCATCACATTTCGACCGTTCAGAGGCATCTCCGTTACGGTGCGCGATTCAACAATCTGACTGAGAGTACCGCTTTCTGTTTGAAGCAATGGAGACGCGGAAGAAACTTCAACCACCTCACTCAGTTGACCGACTTGCATGGAGATATCAATACGAAGAGCCGATTGCACTTCAACCAAAAGATTGTCGCGGGTGTAGTGCTTGAAACCGTTCATTTCGACTTCTATCTTATAGCGACCCGGCACCAGATTGACGAACCGGTAGCTACCCGCTGTATCCGAAACAACGTTTCGTTTCTCTGTAGTTCCAACATTTGTGATTGTAACAGAGGCTCCCGGGATCACTCCTCCCGTCGAATCCGTGATGGTTCCGGTCAGCGAACCGTAGACTGTCTGAGCCTGCAGAGAAATGCCTGTTAAACTCATCAGGCACGCAAGACACAGCGCAGCAAAACATGCGAGTTTTGAACGGTAATCCTTCCGACTGCTATCCATGGTTGTCTCCTTGTGGCAAGGTCATTCGCGGCAGTGGTGCCGTTTTACGCTGTTTGATTCTCTCCTGAAGATCTCAAGAACTTGTCAAGATTTTCTGAATAATTTCTGAAGTTTATGTGCAACCATTGAGAATCCATCTAAATCGCCATAGGATGCTGAGCGGAGGTCGATGATGTCTCAACGAATTCTGGTTGTCGACGACGACAAGTCCATCGTGAAGGTGCTAGCCGGCTATCTAGAGCAAGCCGGATTCCTGGTTCTCTCAGCTTATGATGGCGAAACGGCACTGCACATCCTGCGTCGCGAACGGCCGGATTTGGTGATTCTTGATCTGATGATGCCCAAAAGAGACGGGTGGGAAGTCACCCGGATCATACGAGCCGATAAAGATCTCGTGTCTACTCCAATCATCATGTTGACCGCGCGGTTTGAAGACACTGACAAAATTTCCGGACTGGAACTCGGCGCAGATGACTATGTGACAAAGCCCTTCAATGCGCGCGAAGTCGTTACTCGCGTTAAAGCTCTACTTCGGCGACAACAACTGGATAAGATGCCGACCGCCACTCCAAAGATATTTACAAGCGGCGGGCTTCGCCTGGATGCAGATCATCATACTCTTACCATCAACGGGCAGAGGGTGGAACTGACGCGCACGGAATTGAACCTTCTGGAAGTGCTGCTTGCGAATCCCGGATACACCATTACGCGTGATGAGTTGCTGGAGAAAGCGCTCGGATATGCGTATGAGGGTCTCGGGCGTGCGCTCGACACGCACATCCGCAATTTGCGCCGTAAAATCGAACCTGATCCCGATAATCCCACCTATATTCAAACAGTTCACGGAGTCGGCTATCGCTTCACAGGGGAACACTTATGAATCGATTGTGGGTACGGATAGGCCTGATGCTCAGCACAGTGCTGTTCCTTGTGTTTTTTCTTCAATTCATTGAGATCAAACTAACCCGGGGAAAACCGGAGGAGCAGTTTCATGCCCCTTCCAATGCACAAATTCAGCACCGCCTATACAGGTTTATGGGCTATTCACTGTTAGCCGGATTGGCAGGTGGTTTTGCAGTCGGTCATCTGATAAGCGCACCCATCACAGCGCTCGCCCGTGCGGCGCGCGAAGTGGGTCGCGGCAAATTGCACGTGCGCGTACCGGTCAAGGGCAGCCGCGAATTTCAGGATTTAGCAGAAGCATTCAATAGGATGGCTTCTGCCCTGGAACAGGGAGAGACTCTTCGCAACAATCTGATGGCCGATATTTCTCACGAATTGCGAACGCCCCTGACAGTTCTGGAGGGAAATCTTCGCGCAGCGCTCGACCATGTTCAGAATCTCGATGAAGCCGGGATAGCCAATCTCTACACTCAGACCCGTCACCTCATCAGGCTTGTGAATGACCTTCGGGAATTGGCGCTCGCCGAAACCGGACAATTAAATCTTGAAATGGTGCCTACCGATTTGCGTCTGCTGATAAATGAAACCCTGCAGGCACTGGAACCTCTCGCGAGTGAAAGGAACGTACAACTGCGCGCTGAGGTTAAGGAGTTGCCGCCAGTGGAGGTAGATCCCATGCGCATACGTCAAGTGCTTTTTAACCTGCTCTCGAACGCCCTGCGTCATACATCTGCAGGGGGAATAATCAATGTATTCGGCGCGCAAAAACCATCAGGGGTAACCCTAACCGTCGAAGACTCGGGCGAAGGTCTGGAACGGGATGAATTGACAAATTTATTCAATCGCTTCTACCGGGTCGATAAATCCCGAAGCCGCGAAACTGGAGGTACTGGTTTGGGCCTGTCAATTGCTAAAGCCATTGTGGAAGCACATGGAGGAACCATTACCGCCTACAGCGCTGGGAAAAACCAGGGAAGTCGCTTTACGATAGCGCTATCGAACAATATTCATCTTGTTTCTCGAGTATAGATTGTTTTCCGTATCCCCATGCCCTAAGCGTGATTTTGAACGGAACACACAGGATTACTACTCCTGGGAGTCTGCCTAATTTTGTTTGGAGACAAGCAACTATTTATCGCCGCTATAAGCATTATAGTGTTGCTGCAATTCCTCCAACAGATCTCTTTGACAAGTCGGTAACTGTTTCAAACACATTTCGTACACAAGGCACTTCCGGCAATCGCCGAAGTTAGGACATTTGGTATTCCAACAATCGCATTTAAACTTGTCCGCTGCACGGGCACTCACCATTGCCGCACGCATTTCTCCGGGTGTAACTTTTGGAGGATTATCTCTCCATTTGAACTTGTTCGACTGTGCCAGTATGTTTTTCTCGTCTTCCATTTTGAAGCCTCTTCCCATATTAATAATCAGTAATGTCTATGCTTGCCCTCTATATTCCTTTTGCTCCACACTGCAGATGCTCACTGCGCCGATAGTGAGATGATTCGCGAATGCACTATTTATCGCGGCTAAACAAAATATAGTGTTCCTCCAAGTTCCCCAACAGAGCCCTTTGGCAGGTTGGGAACTGCCTCAAGCACAAATGAAATACAATGCATTTCCTGCAATCACCAAAGATTACGCAGTGAGTATTCCAACAGTCGCATTTCATCTCGTGTGCTTTTTTAGAGCACGCGAATGCCGCGCGCATCTCATCTTTTGATACTTTGGGAGTGTTATCTCTCCATTTGTACTTGTTTGGCTGCTCCAGCACGTTCTTTAGTTCTTGCGGTTCGCCGCTTTCTTCTATGTCGCCGAAAGGGTCCATCATTTTTTGAAACTCTGAAACGGCTTCCGGTTTCAGCATGGATGTGATGACCTCAATGCCTCTCTTAAAAGCATCCGGGTCAAAGTTGCCCTCTTGGGGTGGCTTGAAGTTCTCCTCCAAGGCCGCTGCCATTGCTTCCTTCTTACCTTCTTGCGTGCGTTCCATGATGAAATCAAAGAAAAACTTTTGACCGTTTTCCATTTGTGTTACTCCTTGCTATGGAATTGATAGGAATATCGGTAGCGAAGGCTCAAAAGTCAACCGGAATTATTTTGACCCCAGGCAGAAGTCGCATGAAGGATTTTCACGATCTTCAAAGCCTTAGCCGGGAATTCTCATTCGAAGCTACCCTCTTGTCAGAGGCCATGAGGAGAACGTTTGCAGCACGCGGCACTCAATTACCCTTAGGAATACCGCTCGCCCTTACAGCAGAGTTTTTCGACGACACGGACAAAAAGAAGCAATGGACCGCCTTTTGTCGAAGAAATCGCGGCTATGTTGCCGCTTTATCTTTGCAGCTTGTGTGTGAGGAATTATCTGCGTTTTTGATTCCGATTATACAAGCGCTAAATGGCGGGTCACCCTTGCCCGGGAAATGGTCGGCACGAACATGGAGCTAGAAAGAGAGCCAATTAAACAGCTTCGCCAAAGAAGCTCTAATGGGAGAATCAATGGATTACGACAAGGAAAAAGTTGATGAGATGGTACTGGCGCTAATGTCGTTGGTTATGCATGGTGACGACAGTGAAGTTCGAGCCTGGAAGAGTATTGATTGGGATACAATGGATCGTCTTTACAGGAAAGGTCTGATTTCCGATCCCAAATCAAAGGCAAAATCCGTTGCGTTGTCCAAAGAAGCTGTCGAATTATCCGAATCTCTCTTTAAAAGACATTTTGGGATTTAGAAACGAATCCAAGCCTTTTTAAGAGGCTCAGGAGTTTGAACCCGGTAAGTTGTTTTTTCAATGCCGGGGATGGGAATTGAACCCACACGAGCCTTGCGGCCCAACTTATTCCAATCTGTGCAACCTCCAGATGCAGCAAAACGCAAGCGTGAGTGGCAGCGATTTGCGCTCTTCTCGACATGTGGACGCTTTGACAACGACAATTATGGCACCTTGCAGGCGAAATTGGCCGCGTCATCGGCGCCGCCGTTGCCCTTATATTTCGCAACCTGGGGATAAGGGCACAGCGGTCTGGTGAGTCTCGTGCCGTTTGATTGTTCCCCCGGGCCAGTTCCGATTTTTCCGGTACCGATCAGCCTCTCGGGCGCAACCCCCTGAGTGACCCACTTGTCGAGCGCCGTCACGATGTCGTGCTCGGCGTCCTGCGGCTGTTGGTTATCATCAAGAGCCACATTGCCGAAACTGACCGGTCCCGGCCCACCAGAGCAGTGTCCCATTCCCGGAACCATGAAGAGCCGGTAGAAATCGTCGACCGCATTCGATCCCTTATTGCGCGGGTCCGGATACTGTGCCATGAAGGAACGCACCTTTTCGTAATAGGCAATCGAGTCCCGCGGTGCAATAGCGGCATCTCCCCAGCCGTGGTACTGGATTAGCTTACCGCCATTGGCACGATAGCTTCTCAAGTCGGGGTTGTAGGAGTTCAGAATCGGCCCGGTCTTTTGATCTGCCAGCTTCAGGTCGCGATCGTAGTCCATGGTGCGCCAGTCCCATTTCGGGTTTTCATATACTGCTTGCCCAAAAAAGGAATTGCCGAACATCGCCTGCACTGGGCCAAGAATCCAGATTCCCCAGCTGGTCGCATCGGCCTCTGTGCCCGGTTCGTACCCCGGATAAATCTGCTCGCCTGTTTTCGGATTCACGGGACCCGAGTAGATCTTTTTCAGCATCTCAATCTGCGGAGCGGTCAGACAATCCGCCCGGTCTTCGCCTGCGCACTTCAACACGGAAGGATCAAACTTGCATTCGCGTGGATCATCGATCAGAAAATCTTTCACGCCGTCCAGCGCATCGCATACCGCGAGCGCCGCCTTTTGAATAACCGGCAGTTTCGTAACCGGAAGCGTGCCCGCCGGGTTGTCATGCAGCGCCTTCTCATTCCACACAAAGCCTGTAAAATGATGCGTCCAGTTGTTTGCGGGCGCACCCGCGACGATTCCGTTGAAGTCTTCCGGATACCGCTGTGCTTCCATCAATGCTTCGCGCCCCCCGTCGGAACAGCCGACGAAATACGCCTGAGTGTGATTCGTGCCGTAGAACGCGTGCAGTAGAACTTTGGAATGGATGGCGGTTTCATGCACCGCGCGGTAGCCGAAATCGATAAGTTTCTCCGGGTGCCCAATGGCCCACGCCGCATCCGGCATCTGACCTCCGGTATGCCCGTCGTCGGTGGCCGCAACGGCGTAGCCACGGTTAAGCGGGCCGATGAGGTCAGCTACTGGAATGGATCCGGCCCAGCCGCCATTTCCGCGCTGCATGTATTTGCCATTCCATGATCCGGGGTCGGGCATCCATAGCTCGAAGTTGATCTCAGAGTCAGAGGTCGGGCGCGCGATGCCTTTCACCTCACAATGCCGGGGGACTTCGACCGATGTGCGAGGCGTGGGCGGATTGGGCGGCAGCTTCATCGGGCCTGCCTCCACAGTTCGCGCCGATACAATGGAGGCGTGACCCAGTTGTACGGCAATCAAGTTCTCGCAAGATTGCTGCGCCAGGATTCGGGTGGGTGAGACGACAGTCAGGAGAAGATAGCTCGCGAAGAGCAGATTACCGATTCGCATATTGTCCTTTCTGCGCAAAAGACCCAGAGAGTGCCTCGCAGACTAAACTGGACAAGGCATCGGTGCTATGCATGCAATCTCTATTCTCACGAACAACTCTGGCCAATTGGGCATGCCGCAAGGCAGCGAAAGCAAAAGTACTGGTTACTTATACTGTTTGCTTGGTACAAGCTTAAATACTCAGTGCTTTGGAGCATCGCTTTCTGCTCCTCGGGGGTTCCGTCACAAAAACGGCACCAAAAGCCTATATTTGCTCTCATCCCGTAGGGCTGGCTGTTCCCCAGGCACTTCAGCATATCTGTTTTTCCTTCATCATCCAAAGCTCCAGCAGGGCACGCTTGAACACAAAGACCGCAACGGGTGCAGGGATTGGTTTCCAGGGCCGGGTCTGAAGTAAGCTCCAGTTTCGTCAGTACCGCCGTAAAGATCACCCGAGTTCCAAATTTAGGATGGACCACCAGGTTGTGGAGACCGAAGGAACCCAGGCCTGCTGACACCGCCGCATGACGAAGCGATACTTCGCCAACTCCGATCTTTTGGTGATTAGTATAATCCATCGGATAGGAGACGGGGATCGTCACCGCAGGACTGCCGAGCTGGGTTTCAACATATCGGCCCACCCGATAACACGCAGATCGGGTGAATGCCATCAGGTCGAGCCTGGCGTTCATTGCCAGTTGTGGGCTCTGACTTTCGCAGGCCGACAACTCTCGGAAAGCCATGACAACCATGGATCTGACTCCGGGAAAAAGCGATTCTATTGATGGGGTCCTGGGACTTTGGTAGTCATCTACCGACGCGAATCCCACATCATCTACCCCCAGGCCCAAAATGAAATCGCGAACAGCCTCTCTGTTTTTCATTTCAATACTCCTTCATTTGCCTGGGGCTCAAACGCAGCCAATAGGGTCTCCTACGACGGTTTCTCCAGAGCATCTGGTATCTGCAAATGTCGACTGCGCATTCGATCCCGCAATCTTCCATGGCAGTAAATATGGAATTCTCGGTGTTCGTTTTTGTCTAGACGGGAATTTTCGACTCACACGGAGTCCCCGTTTGGCAGAATCCGCAGCCATATCCAGTAATACCAAATTGCTTTTCGGAGTACTGGGTTGTAACAGCTAGTTGCTTTAAGCACGCATTCTTGTCGTGGCCTGATTTCGAGATAGCCCCCCCGGGACACCGTGTAATGCACATGCCGCAGGTGCCTTTGGCATAGAAGAGGCAATAAGCGTGATGATCTTCGTAGGGCCGGGGCGTTGGTGGAATTTGTATTCTCGCGACAACGGAACCGCAGCGCATCGCCTTGCCTTTAGGCGTGATCAAACCGTCGCAGAGTCCGAAAGTCCCTAAGCCCGCAGCATAGGCTGCATGCCGCTCAGAAAAGGTCGATGCGAGAACATAACGATCGGATTTCTGCATTTTATAAGCAGGAGAAAGGGTAGGGGCAACGGCTGAATATCCTGCCTTCGTCAGTGTGTCGGCAACATATCTTCTCAGCTCCTCATTGAATAGTTCACCGTACATTCGCGCGCGAACCCAGCGTTCTGCCGGATTTTTGGTTTCCTTCCTCAAATCCGCTTTGACCAATTCCGTTTGGGGCAGAATCCAGGAAATCACGGTCAGTTCTTCGGGTTTGGCTGGTGTTCCGGGAAAGGTTTGCTGAAATATTTCCAGCGGAGTCCAATGGAAAGGGCCGACCTTCTCCTTGTAAAGCATGTAGAGCGGGTCATCGCCTCTCGAGAATCCTACCAGCGGCTCATCCCAGGCTTTTTCATTTGCCGGGTTCTTCAATGAATTGAGTGGTGACGTTGCGGTGAAATCCTTGATCACTGAAGAGACCCACGTGGATGGATTGTCAATCCTCGCGGCTTGCGCGGCGAGAACAGCGGGAATTTGCAATTTCCCGACGACGCCAATAATTCCCGCAATTGCGGTTCCATGAGTAGTCACTTTCAAGAAATCTCTTCGATCAAGTCCGTCCTTCATAATGTGGCTCCTTTTCTTTCTGTCACTATGTTCATGCAATCTGACCCGTGTCTGTTTTTATGAGCTCTTCGTTGAGGCGCTAATGGCTCTAAAATACTATGCAGCTGAAATATGTAACGGTATTGGGCCCATTGTAATATCTGATCCCGGCGGTCTTCGCTAACTGCATTACATTTATCCCAAAACCCTCGATGGCCGGAAACATGCGCTCAGGAAAATGACATGGTTGGTTTGGATAGGCACATGTTTTGCAAACCATACATCCTTCGGTAGAAAGAGCCATGATGCGGTCGAACTGGGAACGAAACGTTCTTACCACCTCTTCCGTTATGGTTTCGTGGACTGTCCTCGCTTCGTGCCATCCATTTACGTCATGCTTCTTCCGAAGTTGGCCCAACGAAGTGAAAACGAATATGCCCTGAAATGCGCTGCATCGATCTTTGCATTGATCAATGCTCCCTACACCAGGAGGACATGCCCATGATTTGCCATACATCCCGCAAGTATTCTTTTCGCACAGGGCTCTCACCTCGTTGGAGAACATCAAGTGACGCGATTCTAAAAAGGCATACTCGTGTATCTTGAGACGATCACGGTTCTGAATAACTATTCGTTCTATTGCTTCCACCGTAACGACCTCATTCGGTCAATGTTTTTACTTAATTCATGGTGTATATACAACCATCTCTGCAAAAAAAGGGGAATCCTTTTCCGTCCAGCAAACTGGTATGCTGTTCGCCATTCTGCGTTCCTGGGAATCATATTCAATGAAACAAAAGAATGCACAAAAGCTTCACCTGGAGAGGCGCTGTTTACTCAGGGTACTAAAGAGCACATTTATTGATTGGACTCCTTTGACTCCTAAGAGCTCTCGTGCCGATGTTTGCGCTTTCTGCCATTCGCAATGTACGGCAAGAAGAAGCTTATGCCCATCCTCCGTGACCCGAATAACTTGGGATGCCCCGTCGTCCCGAGGTCCAACTTCAACCCAACCTTTCTTCCGCATCCGATCGAGATTCCGACTTACCGTGGATTTTTCCATTTGGAGTGCCATGCCGATGTCGCCCGGACCAGACCCATTATGAATCGTCAGGAACACAAGCATGGATGCCTGATTGACCTTGATATCAAATTTCCGTAGAACCCGATCATAGAGGTTGGTGATGACCCGCCCGACGAATCGTGCGCGAACCGCAATACATTGAGCGGCCATTTCCTCGGCAATTTGTGCGCTTTCTTCAGCCTTTTTATCCATGGTCGTTGTATATGCAACTTTAAGCAGGGGATTAGTGATTGTCAAGAGAGTAAGAATCCGAAAAGAAAGATACGTGCGCCGCAAGGAAGCGGCGATCGTTGACGGCATGTTGCACTTTTTTTGTCTAGCGCCGAGGGGGCGAGGCACAGGATATTGCGGACTGGGATACCTGCTTCTCGTAAGGTTTATAGAAGCAAACCGGAAAATCACTTGGAAATTGAACGGGCGATGGGAATCAGGTGTTTTGAAAATTGACTAACCGCAATTTACTTACTTTCAACGACAAGGATGAGAATTGGATCCGCATGCCGGTCGGCCAGCCGGGCATTAGAGAACATGCGTCCTGAGAGTGTAGCTGTTTTTGGAGGTAATTCCGGAAGGAAATTGGATCCAAAATAGAGCAAAAATAGGCAAAGTGGCTTATGTATGGTGAAATTGAAAAGGCACAAGTGCTTTACAATCAATGCCGGGGATGGGAATTGAACCCACACGTTCCTTGCGGCCCCCAGGATTTTTAGTCCTTTTCAGATGTCCTGAAAATCGAGAATATTCCCAATAACTGCGTACTATCTGCGACTTAGAGTGACTTTTTCCCTCCTCCATTTCCGCTATTTTCGCAGCAATTCGCTATAGTTCGCGGTAAGTTCCGACCTCGTCAACCCGATTGCCGTCTAACCTAATTCCTAGTCCAGCGTTTGTTCTCAACTATAATAAATCAGATTTCAACTTATCTTGCTATGGCATGTGGTGCTATGGCACTACATGCCAGCGTGGCATCTCATGCGGCGTTAGCAAAACATGCTATAGCTCTTCAAAGAACGCTTCCATGCGCACGGTCTCTCCAGGTGAATGTAACTTCTCCATTCTCGAAAGAAATCAGGCGATGGTTGGAAATGGCCACTCGATGAGCGTTTCAGCGCTGAGTCTGAGCAGCAGTGTGTAGATGAGCTTCTTGTTCTGTAATGCGAGTTGCGCCAAAAGAGGGGGCACTGTGAAGACAACATGCGCATAAGGAACGGGAAGAAGTTCTTTCTTCCGTCCATTCATCCAACGACGGCGAGCGTTGGCCTGGCATTTTGGGCAGTGTCTATTAAGACACGAATTGTATGAGTAGCCAGAATATCCGCATTCTGGATTTGTGCATTCATCCAAGTGATAACCGAGATCAGCCGTGCGGCAGCGTTCGATCGCTCTCAGAACTTTCAGATGCTGTCCTGTGATCCAATCGCGACTATTTTCGATGAAGCTTTTTCCAATGGCGCGGACAATATCGGCCACCTCGATCGGCGGCCGGTCCATTTTACTCGCTCGGATTGGTTATTTTATTTGGGAACAAAGCATCAAGCGGACTGACGGCTGCGCTCACTGTGCTCGTAGAATATGGGCTACTTGTGTTATACGCGTACTGCAATATTCTATACCATCGTTACACTTCGCAGAAAGAGACTGCCACGGCTTTCCAGGGCTATCAATCAATAATGACTTCCAGGCTGGATCCCATCCAGCATGGCTCTCCGTTCAATATGACCGGGCTAAATCGCCATTGTTTCAATGCCTCAATAGCTGCTTCCCGCTGAGCTTTGGAACCCGCAAGCATCAGCTGCCGATTGATTCTATTTTGGCCTGTCTGTTTAATGCTATGCAGCTTTGGGATTCGAATGTCTTCAAAAGACATAATAGGGTTCCTAATTGAGGGAGCAACTTGCCGGATCGTCATTTCCCCATTTCTATTAGATAGGCTTTTAGTGCATTAAGGGCTCGTGTTTGACCTGGTTGAGACTTCTCGCCCTTTGCGTTTCGGACCAACTGGCGGAGTCTTGTACGGTCTGCCGTGGGGTAACGCTTCAGGAGGGCTTCAATGTGTTCATCTCGACCGCAGATGAGCGCATAAGCAAAATCATCTAGAGCTGTTTTCAAAGGTTCAGGTCTCTGCGTGGCCTGTTCGAATTCATCGAGATCCCTTTTGATCTGGACCGAGTCCACTCCACGCATAATCGCGCCGATATGCTGCATCTGTCTTCGCCTAGCCCCATGGGAACTCATTTTCTTAATTGAGATGACTGCCTCTAAGAGTTCATGTGGGATGCCGGCCTTCTGTAAATAGGCAGTAGGCAGTGTTACGAGCCGCTCTCCAAGCCTCTGCAACTCGATCATCTCCTTTTTTACCCTGGTCCTGCTTTTTCGCTCTTCCAGCTCAGGTAGCAGCTGTTGGTGAATGGCATCGTATTCCCGTTTCATGGTAATTGTTGCCTCTGTTATCCGGTCAGAATATCCTTCTGCCTCTTCTTGCGTACCGGATCTTTTTCTACAAATATTTTCGCCCCGGTGAATGGGTCCAGCCCTGTGTAATACATGAGGGTGGAGTAGGTGGATGGCGTGGGAGTGAAAATCTGCACCTGTTCCGGACTCAGCTTGAGGTTCTTATTGACAAAAGACTTGAGCCTTTTCATATCCATCTCAGTGCAACCCGGATGTGCCGCAAGGAAGTAATAGGTGAGGAACTGCTTCTTGCCTTTCTCCCTTGAAATCTTCAAGAAACGATCACGGAACTCAGGCAGAGAAGCGATGCCTGCCTTGCCCATCTTGCTAAGCACACCCTGATCGGTATGTTCAGGGGCCAGTTTCATTTGCCCCGACACATGGTGTTCTGCGAGCTCTTTTAGATAGCTTTCCCCGCAGTGCTTGTCTGCGCATACAAGGTCATGACGGATGCCTGAGCTCACAAATGCCTTTTTGATGCCCGGGATCGCCCGGAGTTTTTCTAATAGATGCTGCTGCCGCCGATGATTTATGTCCAGATGAGTGCAGATATCCGGGTACATGCATCTCCGGTGTTTGCATATTCTTTTTTGATTATTCGCTGTGCATGAAAGTCCGTACATGTTCGCAGTCGGCCCCCCCACATCCTGGATGTAACCCTTGAACTTGGGGTGTGATGTAAGTTTTTTTGCCTCGGCAATGATGGATCCTTCGCTTCGGGAGATCACGCGTGCGCCTTCATGCATGGCGATAGCGCAGAAATTGCATTGCCCTACACAGCCCCGGTGAGTGGTGATGGAGAATTGTATGGTTTCGACAGCCTTAACCTCGCCGAGGGCCTGTTCGTGGGGGTGTGCCTTCCGCTCAAAATCGAGCTTATAGGTGGCGTCCAGTTCATGCTCAGTAAGGGGAGGCCACGGCCTATTGTGTACCAGGTAGCGGTCGCCATGCCGCTGGCAAAGGCTGCCCCCTGTGATAGGGTCGCTATTCCGATAGAAGGCATGGAACATTTCGATGAAGGTATTCACGTCTTTCGAGACAACTTCATATGAAGGCAGTTCGATGGAGTCCTGAGGCTTTTCTTTGCTGATGGAGCAAATACCTCGCATATCCCTGTAGTCACCATCCGCGCTCAACCTGCGGGCCAGTTCTATGACCGGGTATTCTCCCATGCCATAGACCAGGATATCGGCCTTTGCGTCGAAGAGGATGGAACGCCTGATACGGTCCGACCAGAAATCATAGTGTGCAATGCGTCGCAGGCTTGCCTCGATGCCACCGAGCACGAGGGGTTTCTTTGTTTTAGAGCATTGCCTGATGAGATTTGCATACACGATAACAGCTCTGTCAGGCCTTTTTGTGTTCAGACCTCCCGGTGTGTAGTCATCGGATTTCCGTCTCTTCTTTAATGGCGTGTAATTGGCCACCATGGAGTCGATGCTGCCTCCGGTAATACCCCAGAACAATGCCGGTTCCCCGAGCCTCATGATGTCAGTCGAAGATGTGGTGTTCGGCTGGGAAATGATGCCCACGCGATACCCTGCCTTGAGCAGTGCTTTGCCTATCACCGCAACACCGATATGCGGGCTATCGATGTAGGCGTCTCCGGTGACCAGGATGATATCGAGCACATCCCAGCCAAGGGTCTTTATCTCATGGATTGTTGTAGGGAGAAACATATGATTAGGGGAAAAGATAACACAGCGGTTTTAGTTTCTCAAACCGGTTGGTGGCGAATTCATAATTCATGTTGCGATCGGCGTCTGATACATACCCCGACAGTGCCTCCGCCACCCATACGAAGCAGCAGCGAGATTTATCGGTGAAGCAGGCCCATCACCAATCGGTTCAGGCAGCCGCCCTTCCAACCCGACATGCGTTCGATAGCCATTATAAAAATGCTGAAAGTCGAGTAACTTCGCCTCCAGATCGGTCGTCGTCCAGAATAGCGTTCGGTCCAGGCATTCTCGCCGGATTGTACCAATTAGCCGTTCCACAAACGGATGCGATAGAGGCGCATAGAGTACCGTTTTGATTTCCGCCACTTCCAGAACTCGCAGGTTGGCCTCCCATTGATGGAACCGATATAGGGGATCATTGTCTGTGCTGAGATACTTCGGCAATGGCTGCCGTTGAATCTCTTGTCTGAACATCCGACCCAATTCCGATCCATCGACGCTTCCGCGATGAACCCCAAATCCGATAATTCGGCGCGTAAATTGGTCCATCACAACCAGCACCCAATGCGTTCACAGGGTGAGGGATTCACAGCGAAAAAGGTCAGCGCTCCACAAACTGTCCTTCATGTGACCAAGAAAAGTGAGCCAGGATGGGCCAGACGAACCCGGTTCTGGCTGGTAATGAGCGGCGAGAATCCGCCGAACCACATCCTTGTTGATTGGAATATCGAATGCCAACGCAATCTGCTGAGCGATTCGCGGGCAACCCCACGTTGGATTGCGTTGCTTCATCTCGACAACCGCAGCGATGACTTCATGGCCTGGCCCTTTGGGACCTGACTTCTTCCGTGACTGGGGCGAGAACAGCAGGCGGTACTTCCGGTCTTTCAGTGCCCGATGGAGGCGCAAGAGAGTTGATGGTTTCAAGACGATTGCTGAACGGATCAGCCGACCGGGGCGAATGAAAAGAGCACACAAGCTGGCGACGATGCGATCCGAGACACGCAGGTTTGGTGACCGTTGCCGGGAGCGATTCAGGATCAGGAGTTGGTGTTTGACCAGGACGGATTCGGCAACGACAGAACGGATGCCACCCGGGCGTGTGAGCCGGGCCAGCGTGACGAGCAAATGAACCAGGAGAATGAAGATTTCGCGCATCCCCAGATCGTAGCAAAATGCGGACAAAACGACGAATTCTGGCTTAATTTAGCAATTCGCCACCCACAGGAAGTTGGGTTGGCTGTAAGTTGTTTATTTGCAATGCCGGGGATGGGAATTGAACCCACACGATCCTTGCGGGTCCCAGGATTTTAAGGTCAAAGTACCGGCTTTTTGTAACTTCTTCAGGGAGCTGCAGTTAGCAGTTCAAGTATTTGTGCCACTTACACTTCCAATCTAAACAAATACAAACAGACCCGGTATCAGGATGCATGGTTTTGCAGGTTTTTGGAGGGAAATAGAGCAAAAATAGGCAAATGGCTAAATGTGAATTATTCAATTTCCTATTTGAAATCTCCCGGGTCTTTACCTGTTCGCTATTCAGCGAGCCCCTATTTCACTACGACGCGCACACGTGCCAGGTTCTGAACCCTGGCATAGGGAGTCTGGGAATCGCCTTCTCGTTGTGACGTCACTCGAAGTACTGGGAAATAGGTTCCCGGCTTCGAGAAAGTATGCGTGACTTTCAGAGTAAGCGTCGGTTGGAAGTCGGTGAGCTTTTCAATATCGGGATAGATGCCGACACCTTCAAAATCCCACTCGGCAGCAACTATCTTACCCGTCCGCGGAGGCGCCTCAATTATTGCTGTGAATGTAACAGGCTGGCCAACTGTAACCTCAGCGCGTTGGCCGCCGTTGGCCTTTAACTCAACCACTGGCTGGATCCCCTTACGCTCTGCAGCTGTTGCTGGAACCTTGACCTGGCTGTCGACCACTTTGTAGCTTGTTTCATCCGGAGGCTGCACACCCTTCTCGACCCATGCACTTAGATCCCGGAGCGCCTGCTGCAGCGCGCCGCTGTAATCGATGAGCCTAGCCGCGCGCGTTCCGCTTGGTCTTCCGACATGGTTGGCATGGTCAATATAGTAAAGTCGAAAATCCCTGGCGCGGCCCGCCTTGTTCACCTTCTTGCGGTACCAGTCGGCCTGCCACGGAATTGCATCGATGTCCATCAGGTTCTCGATCGCGATCATCTTGCCATTGAACGGACCTTCTTGAAGCGACCCTGCGCCGTTGAACGCGCTGATCGGACCTATGAGGTCTTTGCGCTGCGGATAGATGGGCTTGCCATCGGCGCCTCGGAACTCGTTCCAGGCATAATAGTCCGGCGGCGGGACCTGGTGGCGGTGATAGGTCTGCAGGGCGAGATACCACGAGTTGTCGACACGCACTTGGTCGCCAGGCTTGAGGTTTGCGATGGCTGCGGGATCGGCGCCAAACATGCCGCTGGCGGAAACGCTGTCCTTGTCGGCGAGCGGCACGCTTTGGCTGGGCCGCGCGCCGAGGTTCAAGCCCATGCCGGCCAAATCGAGCAGCGAAATGCTCTTGCCGGCAGCAGCGCCGTTGGTGATAACCAGGTCGGCGCCCGTCAGGTCGCCATCCGGCTTGCTTGACAGCTTGATCTGGGTCAGCGGCCCGGTCGTGGTCACGCTGAGAATAGTCGCATCGTGACGGATGCGCGCTTTTCCAATAGAGGATTTGGGATCTGTCCCGAGATAGCCCGGCCTAGTCCAGAAGTCGTCGGCATAGGTCGGATCAACCTTTGGCACATATCCCGCAACGAGCGCAAGCGGGCCGCCATTCAACGTTGGATAGTCAAACCATCCTCGCGGTGGAAACCCCATCAAGGTTGCTTCCTTCAGTGCTCCTTGCTCCTCTTCGTTCAACCCTGCATACATGTCGCCGCTACCGCCGGGATCGATGGCATCCATAATCTGCGGAAACTTACTCTTCAGTACGCGTAGCGCATGAATACGGATCGTGAAGACATTGGGAATGGCTTCCGGCGTCCCCATCACATAGGGGACGCCGCCGTCCCATACGCCGATGCTGTTTTGCAGTGAAGCAATAACCTGAAATGAGCCGCCGCTGCCGCCGGAGATATAACCGTACAGGCGGCGCTCGCCGTACATTTTGGCTGCAAGCACGCGTGAGAACTTTGCTGCTGCGGCATTGACCCGATAGCCGCCGAGAGAGGGATCGCGGCCGGCAAACGCTTCTGCCACGGAACTGATGCGCTCGGCAGGGCCGGGAAGCGACTGCACGGCGTATCCGCCGCTCGCAATGGCGAAGGCAATGCTGCCTGGGTCTGCATTCTCACTCGTCAACAGCTGGTGCGTTGTCTGAAAGAAGCGCCCTTGAAACTTGTCGGGCGGCGGGAAATAGAACGAGAAGCGCGAGCCCGTGCCTGCAAAGTGGCCGTTGACATAGCGGTGGCGCACGGGAGTGTCGCGCCATTCATCGACGTCGATAATGGCCTCCTTTAGCACCGGGTCAATACAATCTGCTGTAATAAACATGGGAGCGCCAGCCTTTTGCGGACTGCACAGCGGCGGTGCGGCAGCAAATGCCGGTGTGGTCATTACAGACGATATCGCGACAGCTCCTAACATGACGCCTGCAACGATCCCCATCCATCGTGCGACACGCATCCCTGCTCTCAACTTCGACTGGACTGCCGGTCGTTTCTTCATCGCCATTCCCGTCGTCCTCCTTTGCTTGCTGAATGCACGCTTGCCCTCATTAAGGCATATCGCAATAGAGCTTAGTGCGATCCACGATAAGTTATCGCTGCAAGCCCCATGATTTCCTCTCTGTCTGCAGTAAGGATGAAGCCCGCTTTTATCGCAGCCGTCAGCGAGGTCTCGAATTTCTTCAGGTACTCGCTCTTGCCACCTGGGTAAAGACGGTCGAGTGTTGCTGCATCAAACGGCTCGCAGACTCCGGCCATCATTGCCGCCATACCGCCAGAGTTCCCAATCCCGGAAAGGCGCGCAGTCGGCACATCGACCCAGGGAGTGCGGATGCCGCCCTCCGCAAGACCATTCGCGTCGAGCATGAGAGTTGGAGGCGCACCGGGCTTGTCTTCCTTTACCTTAATTGGATCCGCTTTTTGAGGCGCCTGGCCCGTTTTAATCCAGCGGTCCAGGTTCCACAGCGCTGCTTCTATAACATAATGGTGCTGAAGGGCATTGTTGACCGGCTTCGCTGACTTGCCCCCAAGTGAGTTGACCGTGGGTTCATTCGCTGCAGCCAATTTCTCAAGAGGCACTGAGCCCGAATCCATATGTCCGACCGTGAACGTATAATTGTCGGCGTGTGCCGTTCCCGGAATTTCCCACACGCGGAGCCGTTCACTATCGGGCTGGCGAGCGCCGTAAAAGCCGGGAATCCCGCTGCCGATCAGGTCTGTCTCGGTGATCACAGTGATCACCGGCACTCGCAAATCTGCGCGAAGCCGGGCGGGGCCCGCCTGTCCCGGCGCGACAGCCATGCCGGAGTTATCCAGCGCTGCGCCGCTGCCGAACCGCGAATGAATCACGAATCCATCGTAGACTTTGGCACGCGGATCAACGGCGTTCACATACGTGGTCAGGAAAACCGCAGATTGAGACTCGCCGGTTGCTATTATGCGTTTGGGAACAAGCCGTCCGAGAATCGTGCCTGCATCGGCTGTCCGGAGAAGTCTGCCCGCCTGGGAAAAAATATCATAGGCAAATGCATCCCCCGGATGACTGAGTTTTCCATATCGCTCCGGATCGGCCTTCTTCAAGGGCACAGCTCTCGGGTCGGCTATCGCCATCAGGCCGAAGCCGGGTTCGATCCCTGCCCTCTGGGCTGAAATCCCTATGTAGGCATAGCCGCCGCGCAGTATCTCGCGGTGCATTGCATTCCAGTCAGGCGATCCATCGACACCGGCACTTACATTCAGCCACTCGACAATAACAGTGCCGTTGAATTTATTGGGATCGGTTGGCCGCGCTACCACAATTCGCGTGGCATACGGAGCCGTCCCTGCCGGAACTGCATCCCACCGCCCATCTGAGGTTTGCACACCTGGAAGCTTGTAGGAGGATGCCGTGCCCGAGACGAAGAACTCGTTGGTTGTATAGCCAAGGGGACCAAGATCGAAATTGCTGAGAAGAAGAGCCGGCGAGCCCGGCACTGCTACAACCTTGGGCTCTTCCGCATGCACATTGACTGCTGTCATCACGAACACCCACAACCCCAGTCCAATGCACAATGCCACATTAAATAAAACCATCGCGCGTACCCCCATTCCATCGCTAGCCGCAACCAACCATGTTCGAATGCTCTTCATGTTTTCTTCCCCTGTTGGACTGTTTTTATGTTTTCGCAAAATGCAGTTCTCGGTTTTGCATTAAAGATTTGAAAGATGCTCTAGGGTTACCTCATCGCGGCGGAGTTAGCTTTCTCTGTTTTTCCTGAGTTTTAGCGCAGCACGAGACTGTGCATTGGTATTGCCCTGTTGCTTCTGTCGAGTACTAAGCTTTTCTGCCTGTTTGATTGGTTTAGTCTGTTCAGACGTGTTTTGATTGAACATTAGTCGGGTATGCAGCCCATCGATGAGCGATCGCACCGTAAGTTCGAACTGCGCATCGCGATCGGGCACAGTGTTAAACATCACTCGAACGTTTGGCAGCCAAGCCAGTATTTCGTTGTCCGGGTGCTGCATCGCGTAAAAAATCATTTCCTCTTTCACAAGCCCCGTAATCGCCATACTGCTCGTCTTTGCAGCCAACACAGCCTCCGCGAAATCAAGAGCGCTTTGCTGCCATAAACTCAGCCATCGTTCAGTCATCTGCAACATCGTCGGCGTCCAAACGTTATATGCATGGCGCAATTGTGCAACCACTGGATGATTCAGCATGCTCTGCCGCATCCACTGAGCCATGCTCAGCAAATCGTCTTGCCAATTACCGGTAGTGGGGGGAAGCGGATGTTTGCGGATGCTGGTTTCGACAAGGAGCGTTACAAGCGCTGCCTTATCCCGCACATGGTGATACAGCGCCATGGGCGTAACGCCTAATGCAAGAGCGACCGCGCGCATTGTAAAGCCATCGGCGCCCTGCCTATCAGCGATGGCTAATGCGGCTGCAGCAATTCGGTCTTTATCTAGTTCTGCCATTTATCGTTTTTATCCAGAATTAATGGAATGCTCAGCGTCCTTACGCTGGGCATTCATGTGATCAGGTGATGTTCGTAAAAACGCCCGGTACGATGCCTTAACAACATACAGCAATTACTATACGTTGTATAATACAAAATGTCTGTAATCAAAGTTTCATCACGCTCATAAGTAGGATGGATGAAGGCAAGCAAGGAAAGGTTGGATATAGCATCGAGCAACCAGCGATGTAACGAAAGGTTATCAGAAATGAAATCTGATTGAGGGAGAAGCTGTCTGCCAATCTAGTCGAATATTAAGTAAAAGGATTTTCTCAGAGGCCCTTGCCGCATGCATTCGTTGGAAGTGAAAAGCACTGACAAATAATCCTGTGCCGACAATCCCCTCAACGATGAACCCGTTTTTTGCTTTCGCGCCGGCACTGCCGGAGCACAGGATATTGCGGAGTTGGATACCCTCTCCTTGAGAAAGTTTAATAGGCAAATCGGAAGGTCACTCGAGAATTGAACCGGCAATGGGAAATAGGTGTTCGGTGAACCTACAATCTTCAAATACTTTATTTTCAATGCGGGAATGAAGATTGAATGACTACTCCTACTCATATCTGCGGACATGAGCGCTATCATTTTGGTCGGCTTGCAAGGAAATTCCTGAAGGAAGTTGGATCCGGAATAGGGCAAAAATAGGCAAAGTAGTCCCGGGACCAACACGGAAGTATTGGGGATGCCGCTGTAACTCTTTCAGAATCAATGCCGGGGATGGGAATTGAACCCACACGACCCTTGCGGGTCCCAGGATTTTAAGTACAATTCATGAATAACAGCCGTTGAGCCGTTTTCACGAATCCTGCAGAGTTTGCAATAACTTGCCACGATTTCTGCCATTTCACCGTTTCGACCTTTTATACCCGTTTTCACTGGGTATGAGGGCCAAATCGGGGACAAATCACCAGTGATACGAACTTTGATAAAAAGAACTCTGTTTAAGCACTTCCCGCCTCGTCTTTTTTGATCGGGACTACCGTTGCAGGTCCCTTCGTTTTTTCCTGGTAGTCTGCCAGACGCTTCATGCCGTCAGCCAGGTCCTGCGGGGCCACGATCGCATACCTGCGATAGATGGCTTCGGTCTTGTGACCGACCAGCTTCATCGCCACAGACCTGGGGACTCCGGCCCGCTCAAACCTGCGAACGGCCGTTCTCCTGAAATCGTGCGGGATCTTTTTGCCGATCTTCGACTTGTCGATCGCGATTTTCCAGGCTTCCTTTATAGAGAGGATCCTGTGTCCATTCCTATGGAAAACCCAGGGGATGATGCGATGCTGCTCCCTGCGGATCAGATCCGTCTTCGCCTTCTGGTTCTCGAGCAGCTCCTGGAGCTCCGGAAGCAGGGCGAAGGGCAGCGTCCGCCCCTCGTCATTCTTTGTTGTCCCGGGATCGAGCCTGACTTCGCCAGCCTTAAAGTCCACCTGGCTCCACTGCAGCGGGAAGACTTCGCTTTTGATCCTCCACCCGGTTAGGTATGAAAATCGAAGCGCCGGCTGCAGGTCCTCGTGAAAGTGCTTAACGAAGACTTCAAAATCCTCATCCTCGAAAAATCCTTTGCGGATATTGGCAGTGCTCAATACCGGGAATTTCGGAATTTTCCCAAGAATCGTGCTTGCCAGGTTGAATCCTCGCTTCAGAATCTTCAGTTCATAAATGATGGTGGCGTTCGCGTGCTTGTCGATTTCCTTCCGGTAATCCACGTAGGCATCAATCGCACTGAAGTCGATCTCCGCGGGCTTGGTCTCTCCGAAATAGGAGGACAGGTGCCAGATCGCGGCTTCCGCGCGTTCCGTTGATTTCCGCTCGTTCCGTTTGTAATCGCGGATAACAAGTTTTGTCAGGTCCGAGAACTTCATCCGTTCCGCCTCGAGGGGAAGGATCTTCCCGGCCGCCGCCAGCTCCAGTTCGCGGTTCAGCATGCGCACCGCTTCCTGGAAGTTTTCGGTCTTGGTCGGTTTCCTGATCTGACGGTGATGGTAGAACTGAATCCACCAGTGTTTTGATTCTATCCACTTCGCAGGGTCTTTGGGATCACGGCGCTTGCGCTTGTACACGCGGCCCTCAGTGATCTCATCCATTTTCTTTTTGGCCATTTATTACCTCCTGACCAATACCCTAACGCCGTTTGTCCCTGTACGCCAGAGCGCCGCGCTTTGAAAACCGGAGACGATTGCCGATCCTGCGGGTAAAAGGCAGGTTTTTGGACTTCATGTAGAGCCATTGCTTGCTGATTTTCAGAAGGGCTGCGGTTTCCTCAACGTCGAGGATAACATCCTCTTCTTCCGGAACCGGGTCCTGTCTTTCAATGATCAGCCTGGCTGAAAGAGCCGTCTGGAGGCCTGCGAGCTGCGCGATCGCCGGCGGGATGTCTTCAAAGGCGAATTCACCGGCATCAGGAAGGGTAAGATTGGCTGCCATTTAATACCTCACATCGTGTGTGTAATAGAAACATTTGACCGAAGCGAGACCAAACTGGCTCTTCTATGTAGGGTTCAACCCCTATGGGCTCGCCGCATATCAAGCATTCCGTATTCTTCGCTTCTTCCAAGTCATAACCATATTTCTGGTGATAACTATGTCCTGGCTGAGGATTGCACAGGCCGCAACTGCATCTCTTGGCCATTACCAGTCCCCTCCGTCGTTCTCGATTTTTACCAAAGGATCAACAACAGTGATATTTCCCATCAAAAAACCATCCGAGGATCAAACGCCTTTGTCGCATAAGTCGGCGGCGGAGTTTCCAAAAGCTCCTTTTCGAATTCGCTGCAGTCTCCCTTTGCCGGAACAGCCACTCTGACGACGGCCATTTCGAATTCAATCCCCTTTTCAGTCACTCCCCTCCAGATACGCGCTCTAACCGGGGTTCCTGCGATGTGTAGATCTACAATGGAACTCGTGTTTTCAATTTGTGCTTTCACTGATTCCTCCGGGTTTGATGATTTTTCCAGACTGTAACAAGGTAAGAATCGAAGACTGGATCTGGGACACGATTGCGATCGACTCGCAGTTGCTGCAGACCAGGCGACCCTGATTGATGAAGTGCTGGGACCAGCTGCAGCCGCCCGGGCAGGCATTTATTTCCGTGCAGCCGCATATTTCACAGGAAAGGAAAAGGCAGTGGTCAAAATCCTCTTCCAGCGCCTTTAGGATCAGGTCGTCAAGGTTAATTTGATTGATCATGCCCTCACCTCCGGAAACGGTGTCACGTTGCTGTCCGGTGCTGGAGGAAGGGCAAGCCTTCCGGTTTCCATCAGGGCCTCATAAAACGTCCTACCCGCTTCATCCTGCGCATATGGCAGGAACACCTGATCGGCTTTGACCTGTCCGAGCTGAATAAATGCCATTTGTGCTTGGACCCATCGCAATACAAGCCTCCACGCGATTCGCTCAGCTTGCGCCCGCAGTTTTACTGTATCGGGAAAACTCCTCCGATTGCGTTCAAGGAGGATTTTGTAAACAGGATCGACCTTTGCCGGCACCTTGTAAATCTGCGTGGCGCCGCGAGTCTCAAGAGAGAATTTGATTCCCTTGATTTTACCGTTGTCGTATTCGGTGAGGATTTCGCGGGCTCCGGATTGGACCAAACACGCGTTTATTTCTCCAACTGTCCGCTCTGCCGGTACCTGTGTCGTTTCGAGATAAATCTTGCTTTGTGCTTTCATCTGAGAACTCTTTTCAATTCTGGGGACGGCCACCGCACCATGCGGCCGGCCGGCTTGTCTGTCGTTAATCCGTCAATCTGTCCACTCGTCTCCCCGCGTTCGTCAGGCGCAGGGCGAATGATGTTGATTGGCCAGGCCGTCCCCATAGTCGCTTACATCTTTAAACAGTCAGATTCCTGACAGTCGTCGCAGTTGTTGTCGCAGACGTCCGTCTCTTCCGTGGCTGGTCTCGTTTTCTTGCCGGCAGATTTTGTCTTGCCTTTGGCGGGTCTTGATTCGGGTTTCGTGGATTTCGTCTCGGCTTTTTTGAGTTCCTTCTCGATCGCCTTGATATCCACCTTGAATCGCGCGGCATACTCGATCAGCTGTTTCGGCCGTTTCTGATCTCCCCACACAAAGACGTGGACAAACTGGCTCAGACAGATCTCGAAAACAATGTTTTGCAGCGCGTCCATGGAAAGTTCAGAAAGATGCCTTTTGATCTCTTCATCTTTGATGAAGGTAGCATCTGCCGCGATCCACCCATGGCGTATCCCGATGAATAACTGGTCATCGCTGTCGGCCGACTCCGCCACAGTCTGCGCAATCAACAGCCAGTCCTGTTTGTTGTAGGATGCCTTGGCGGACTTGGATAGGATCCCATCAAAGATCCGGACGCGAATTGACTGCTCCCTCTCCGCGCTTTGCTGCTTTTCCAAACGCGCCTTTTCATGGTCCACAATGCCCGGTCCGGATGAGTTTTGTTTTTTGTGGACTTTGCAGTCAGGATCCGCGCAGACAGTAACGATACTTCCTTTGTCTTGTTTTCCTGTTACGACAATCGCTTTCTGCTCGAGGCCGCAGCGGTCGTTCTTCCCCTGTAAAACCGTGTACTTGTCTTTCGCGATCGGGCCGCTTTTCTTCGTTGACCAGTCAGAGGAAATTTTCAGGAGCTCTTTACCTTGCGTTTCCTGGGCCGCAAGCTTCCAGTCAATGTGCGCCTTCACCTTCTTCTGGAAGCAGGAGCCATCGGTGCAGGTATCTTCTTTCTGGATGTCAGCAAAGAGCGCAATATTGAATCCGGTACGCTTCGGGCAGTTCACACAAGCGCCGACATCCGGAAGCAGATTCTCATCCTTCAGGCTGAACGGAGCGTTCTTCAAATCCAGGTGGACATTGTATTCAATCCACCAGGCCAGCGATTTCACGCTGATCGCCTGGTCGGAGTTTTTGAATACTTCCTTGAAGGCTTTCTCCTGGTCCCTGGGCTGCAGTCTGGCAATCAGAATCGCGTGTTCGGCCGTAATCCTGTCATCCAGAAAAGACTGCTGGATGTCATCAACCAGGTCGAGCAGCTTCAGCCGCTTGTAGACGTGACTTTCAGAGCATCCGAGTTTCGCGGCGATCGCCGGCGCCGTGTTCCCTCTTTCGGCCAGGCGCTGATATCCAATCGCCTGCTCCAGCGGGTGGACGTCCTCGCGCTGC
Source organism: Acidobacteriota bacterium (assembly GCA_963664705.1). Lineage (GTDB taxonomy): Bacteria > Acidobacteriota > UBA6911 > UBA6911 > UBA6911 > UBA6911. The sequence continues at coordinate 5,136,169 of OY761556.1, forward strand.
TCGTTCTCCAGGAGCTGGACCTCGAGCACTTGGTCATCGGTCATCGACCGAACCATGACCGGAACATCCATCAATCCCGCGCGCCTCGAGGCCCGGTACCGGCGCGATCCGGCGACGATCTCCCACATCGCCCCGCTGTCGCGCAGATCTCCGCCAGTGGGACGCACCAGGAGCGGGATCTGGATTCCGGACTCACGAACACTCTGGGTAAGCTCCTCCAGCTTCTGCTCTTTGTATCGCTTTCGCGGGTTTGTCGGCGATTCGCGCAGGTCTTCGATGGGCACAGTCCGCAGCTCTATCACAGGTGCCTCCTCTCGATGTGCTTCTGGAGGTCCTCGTCTTCCGCGAAACGTTTCCCGCATTCTTCGCAATCCCAAACTCCGGATTTGTCTTCGCCCGGATCATCCGTGGTTGTTTTTGGAGCGGAAGTCTTTTGAGCAGGTTTCGAGGTTACGGGTTTGGCGCCTGGGACGCTCCAAGTGCAGTTACGGCCGGTTCCTGCCAGAACAATGTGTCCAAGCTTTTTTGCTTTTCTGAAGCTGAAACCGACTGCCCCGACGTTGGATTTCAGATCCGCGGCCGCCTGGGTAAGCGTGCAGTTCGGGTGCGACGTGACGTAGTCGATCGCCTCCTGAATTTTCGGAGAAATCGCCGCCTTTTTTCTGGGGCCGAGTTTTTTCTTGAGTTTTTTGAAAGCGGGCCTTTCTGATACCGAAGGAACTTTCGATTTCTCCACGGGTCCCTGGCTATCTACTGTGGGCAGTGCTGGCGGCGAGATAAAGGTGGTTATATCGGTGTCTCCGTTCTGGAGCGCCAGGCTCTCCACTATCTTGCGCGCAAATCGCAATTCGAATATCCTCTGATCGATTGCCTTGATGGTAGGGGTAAAATCCATTAAGCCTCCTTTATAGTGACGCCTGAAATCCTGGCGTCCTCCTCTATGATTTCCAAAGTTGCCGCCAGCATGGCGAGCTGCAGCCATTCGTTGCGTTCGTTTTCGATCATGCGGCAGAGAATTTCGACCGGGCTCTGCCCTGTCCTGGTCCTGTGCTCCCGGATGGCGTCGATCCATCCTTTGACAACAGACAAGTACCCATCCCGGTGCATCTCTTTGAGCGTTGCGCGTGCCTGCAGCATGTAATGCGTGGCTTTGAGCGTCTTCTGTATCTGGGTGAATTCCATGCAAAAGCTCCCGGGACCCGCGCCTATAGGATTTATTAAACCCGCGGGTTCCTCTTACGAACTCTGTGATACGAATTTCAAAGACTCGCTTTCAGGGATTTCAACTTGTCGAGTTTCTTTTCCAGTTCGTAGACAGCGTCCAGCACGATATCCGCGCAAATCCTGCCATCCCTGATTTTCTGAAGCAGTTTCGGGTTCGAGATCGCAAGCTCGTTCAGATACACCTGAACTTCATTGATGGATTCGCGGATTGATTCGAGTTTCATAGATGCCCGGTTTTCCTGGCAATCCGATAGCCGACGAAAGACATGATTGCCAAAACGATCACCAGCCCGGCCACGATGTAAGCGACGTGACCGCATTTTTGCTCGATGAAAAGCAAAAGACAGAGCACCAGCGTCATAAGAAATAATTCGCCGATGGCCTGAAGGAATCTGGCCATGTGGCTGAACAGCCCCGGCCGGCGCCGTACTTCCATCTGCGGAAGCCTGAAATAGCTCGGAGCGTTTGGGGAGTAACGACTGTTCCTTGCCATTGATGCACAAACGCGGTCATGCAGCATGCTGTTCTCCTTTTAAGTAGAGTGCTTCCTGAATCACTGCGTGCATTGCGATGTAATCTTCCCTGAGTTCGGCATCGATGATCCGCCGCGCAAACTCCCGCGCCTGCGGAATGGTAAGAAGCGGATTCCCGCTGATCAGGCTGGCCGTGTACTCGCCTTCGCGCAGGATGTCCTTGCACAACGGGCATTCAGGAGGTTTCATACCGGCCAAATATTGGACGTGACCGCAAACCGTCACTTCGTAAACGCGGACTTCTGTCATCACAAAGCTCCCAGAATGGCCCCGGCAATAAATGCAGCGCCGATGATGAGGTTGAAATATTTGTCCAGGCGCTTCCTGCGGAGCCGGCTGCGCAGGATCCTTACCATCCGTTGCTCAGCGCTTTCCGATCTGCGTTCGATCCAGAGCTCCAGATTCATGATTGCCTCCTATCGGAAACCGGCTCTTTCAGCCAGGTCGAGACGGTTCCGCGTTCTTTCGCTGATCTTCTTGTGTGGAACCTTCGGTCTGCATTCGGCGTGGACGGCCCGAAACCCGGAGCAGCTGATCTCGGCTCCAATCGCGATCGCCTTTCTGCAGAGAGGACACCGGTTACGGAATCGCGCCTTCATGCCGTCCTCCTGCTCTGCTGCAATTCCCGGCCGGCGCGGATCATTCCAAATGCCTTGTCAATCGCCGATTTCGCCGACTCGATGCAGCGCGCGACCTCGTCACCGGATTCGTTTGCAAACAGGTGCAAAGGTTTGCGCGATTGATCCTCGATGACCTGGGCTTCTAAAATCTGGCGCATGATTTCTGAGGCGGTGATTTCGCTGGCAGTCGGATCTTCCATCCGTGCGCAGGCAGTCTTGACGATCGCCTTCTGCTTCACCCAGGCCACGCAGTGGTCCGGTGCCCGGAAGGCCATCGTCTCGGTTCCCTTTTCTTCGTGTCTACGCGTCATAGTTGCTTTCCTCCAATGGAGGGGTGAGGGTTTTAAGCGCTATGCTGCTGTGTTGTCGATTGGGAAAAGATCTTCTGGCCGTACATTCAGTGCTCTTGCCAGTCGGGCGACGATTTCCCAGCGAGGTCTTTTTATGTCCTCGTTTTCGATCCGACTGATTGTTGTTTGTTCGACGCCGCTTCTCTCGGCCAGTTGTTCTTGCGTCATTCCGTGCTGTTTTCTAATTTCCTTGAGCATGGCGTAATTATGCATATACGCGTATACGCTGTCAATATAATAAATGCATAAACGCGTATGCGCTTATACATTGCGCTTGATGTCTTTTAGATGCATATGTTTGCAGTTAACAATATTTTTTCACTATGGCATTCTTCGAGCATGGAACATCCGGGAGAAGTGACAAAGTTGTGGAGAGAACGCAAAAAATGGAGCATTCAAAAGCTCGCGTCACATTCCAAGATAGATAAAGGAACCATCAGCAGATTTGAAAATGGCGGAGATTACAGACAGCGAGTGTTGAGGGAAATTTGCAGAGCTCTTCACCGTGAAATTCGAGAAGTGTATTTAATCCTGTCAGAAGGTGCCGAGCCCTCTAATGAAGCGGACCCGGCCGGAGTTCTGTGTTCAGATAACAAGCATAGGAAATTGCAGGAAATGCTTGGTCAGATACTCGAAAGCAAAACGGAATGGGCAAGACTGATTAGTGGAAATGTCATCAGTCTTCACAGCAGTTGCTTCAATGTAAAACCCGACCTCTCTTTAGTGGTGGGTGGCGAACCTCAGAATCTTTCCGGGTCCTCGAAGCCCGGCATTGTTGTCCTTCCGGACACCAAGAAATAGCCCTCCCGGGTGAGGCACAACATTTTTTTCTGACTGCAGATAGTACGTATTGCATAAAGGACAGAATCTGACTCCTTTGCGGACGTATAGCAGCGCCTGCTTATCACAGGTTGGAATGCAGTGCATAAGCGGTCTCCATGAGCAGGATTTGGCCGAGCGAGGGGAACGCTCCTGTCTTTCAAGAACGCAATTTGCCCAAAATCGTCTACCGCACATTAGGATTTTCTAAAATATTTTCATTTTTCCAGTAGGCGATCAGACTTATTTTGCGTTCTTGGGTAATAAAGCAACCTTTTACCCAGGAGACTATAATGAAAAATCCATTTGCCTTATTGCTGCTATGTTTTTCGCTGCCAGCCCTGGCGGAAACTGGAACTATTCAATGCGATCCAGACCAAACCAGTATTCCCGCCTGGACCGCGCCAGGAAGGGCTTTCGTGGTTGAACAACTGAAGTGTGGCCAAATGGTAAGCGTATCCGGCCTCGAGCGAGGGTATATCAGGATACAAATAGGTGAGAAAATCGCCTATGTTGACGCGAAATATGTTCGTATGCAGCAAGAGACAGGCCTTCAAGACAGGCGCATCACAGAATTGGAAGACAGGATTGAACAATTGCAAAAGAGCACCAGCTCTTCCGTTCGGAAATCAGGATCTGAGCGGCTCTACGGTTCATCCGAATACCGACGACTCGAAGTTTTCGGTGGCTATAGCTTCGTTCAGTTCACAAACGGAGGAGGAAACATTGACGGATGGAATGCTTCGTTCACCGGTAACCCTCATCCAAATATCGGAATAAAGGCAGAGGTTGCAGGACTGTATGGACGCGATAGGGTTTTGAGCAATTTCAAATATCGCGGCTATTCATTCATGGCCGGACCAACTGTTACCACCAGAAATCTTCCCGTGGGAGTCTATTGCCACGCACTCTTTGGCGTTCAATACCTAAGGAACACCGTTACCACCTATGGAATGGATTTTTCTGGCAGTGTAAATGCGCTTTCAATGGCTTTTGGATCAGGAATAGATTGGAAGCCAAAATCGCGAGTGGGAATTCGCTTGCCTCAAATTGAATATCTTCTATGGCACAAGCAAGGAGAATGGGCTCATAACGTTAGGCTTTCTGGAGGAGTTATCTTTCGATTCTAGCTAAATATTTGGGGTGTAAACATGAATCCAAATGGATTGGATACCCTTGCCGCCCTCGAGGGCATCCGGACTCAGCAGGAGAACCTGGTGGAGGCGATCGCGACACTCTCGCGCCTGGTGGACCAGGTGCCGGCCGGGCAGCTCCGAGACAAAATGCGCGACTCTGTCCGGGATCTGAGCGCGATCGCGGACGCGATCAAGAGGGCAAGGGAAGGACTGTTGTCACCGCGGGAATAGATCGCTCTCATTAACTCCAAAATGCTCACACAACCTCTTACGGATTACGGGTCCGGCGCCGTGCTTGTAGATGTGGCCAAGACTGTTTCGATTGATTCCGCATAACTCCAGGGACAGCACGATGCCCTTACTGCCACTCAGCCGCTTGAGTGCAGCGCGGTCGATTGCTTTGCTGCGGCTTGGGATTTTCGGGAGGGTCGGGAGATGGTGTAGGCGCAGATTCTCATTGATTGTGCAACAGAGACGGCAGTAGCGGTCACCCCGTGGCCTGGTTCTCATAAACCTATCAGGATGACCGCGACGGCACATCAGCGGTTGACGGTTGCGCTCACGTCGACGTTTATTACAATTCGTAGATTGACGGGACTCTTCGGAGCTGTAGCTACTGAATTTGAATCAGCACTCTCGGCCTTCCCGTCCGTTGATCTCACAATGTAAACATGGCGTCCCGCCGTTACCCCGCTGATCGTCATTTGCGTGATATCGCCGGACACTTCTCCGACTTTGACATATGCTCCAGTCGTTGATATTTCATAGCATCGGACCGCTGTCCATGCCTCTCCCACAGGCTTGGCGTCCCATTCCAAAACCACCGATGATGTCTGCGCGATGCAGGGTAAGGTGACAAGGAAAAGCAGTAAGGCAAAGATGATAGTTCTCATGCAATCCTCCTTGTGTTTATTTTTTCTATCTCTTTCGTTTTTCCCTTCAGCTGATAGTAGTCGGGACCCCACAATCCAAGCTCTGCCATGGACTGCGGCGTCTGATCGCTTGTGTTGAAATTGAGCGGGAGCACTCCACCCGCCTTCAGCATAGCCGGTCCGAATTCGCTGCAGATGAAAGCGTCCCAGTCCTCCCTCGAGGGAATAAGCCCGAGCGGGTCAAAGAGATCATGCGCGATCAAAACCTTGTCGTAAGGTATTCCAACGCACTTCAGGCCGAACTGGGTATATTTCTGCAGGTCCAGCGCGGCCTGCCTGGCGTACTCCAGAGGGTGATAGTAGACGGACCCATGATAGTCCTCTACGCGCTCACTCATCCAATGGCACTGCACCCCATCCATGCCGGTCATCATGGTTGACTCAATCAACACAACGCGATCACCCGGCCGGTCCTTGCGAGGCTTTGAAAGATAGGGTTTCTCTGTCCGCGGGCTGATGTGAGTGACAAGCCACTCCGACAGCTCGGCGCTGACCGTAAGGATCTGAGCCCAGTGCGATAGCCTCGACCACTCCCAGAATTTCAGAAAGTTCGGCCGTGACCAAGCCTTGATGACCGTCGAAACGAATCCGCCGGCGCCCATAGACACACCGCCGCCAGGACGCATCATCATTCGCGCCGTTTCATAGCTGATTGGCTGCAGCATCACTTAACCTCTTTGACGATGTAACGGTATCGGGTTTCCAACGCGCTCGATTGCGTGGTTTGGATGAAGCGGGCCTTGACCTTGTAGGACTTGAATTCCCTGTCGCGGGTTTGCCTCACGCTTATGGTATCTCCGACGACAGGAGCTGTTTGCAAGGTCTGATCAAATAGAGCCTGCTTCGTAAAGTCGCCGTCTGCGTAGAAAAAGCACTGCGATAGGTATTCAGGGTTTAACATTCTGGTCCGCCTTTGCTGGCAATGGCGACTGTTTGAGATATGCCGCAACTGCGATTGCAGCCCCGATGCCCGATACCGCCCCGATGCGCTTACCTACGGCGGGACCGGAATAGATTGATGGATCTGCGGCCAGTACGGTGGCGTTTGCGGCCGCACCGCCGAGAGCAGCCGCAAATAAACCTTTAAGCCATGTTCCAAAGTCTTTCATGATTTCTCCTTTGTGATTATTATCGAAATCGGTATCTCTGCTTTGTGTGCTACCTGCAATTTGGCAAATAGTAAATCGTATGCCTGCCGCGAGCCGTCAATCCGGTTGATCCCGCGAGTCCGACCCACAAGCAGACACCCAGCCGTATCCTTGTCGGTGTTTCCGCAATGGATCCGGATTCCAGTGAATCCTGGCACGTCGCACAGCAGGGGCATTTCGCGTTTAAAACGGGGGCTGTAGGTGATATCTATTCGGTAGGTGCCATAAGGTATGGCTGTCTCGTTGGCGATCTTCTCGGGGCGGATTACGTCTTCAAGGACAAAACATTCCCTAGTGTCGTCAACGTACAGCTCCCCGATAGTGCATCGATCTGAAAACCATTTGCGGACGAGATGGAGGATCATTTCCCCTTCGCTCCCGGCACCACCACATTTCCGGTCTTAAGCATGTGGCACTGATCGTTGCTACAGGTGATCTCGTGATAGTGGTCATAAATCCTGGACCACAGATCTTTGATATCGCCTCTGATCCCGTTCAGGATCATTAGGATCAAACCTTGCAGTATGCCAATGAATACCCCAGATACAGCTACGACGATTGTGAGCGTGTTTGTGTGCTCCATTGGTTTGACTCCATAAAACAAAAAACCCGCCGAAGCGGGTTTGAGGTTAGATCACGATTCACTCAGGAATCGTAAGAAGAAAGGCCAGAAGTCGTCATCGGGTTCGCGGTGATCAATTACCAGATACTCAATTACTTTGGAAACTGATACAGGGTAAGTATCAATGACGAGATACTCGACCACTTTGGAAACCTGCTGCTCTGCCATCAGGCAACGGCCTCGAGGGATATCTGACTATTGCCTGCATCGGCTTTGCTTTGCAGGGTTGTGATCAATCTTTCGTGTGTTGCCCAGGAAGTGCCAAGAACCTGGCCGGCATCCATATCATAGGCGCCACCCGAAATCTTATCCCCTAGTTTCAGCCGCGTGACAGTGGATGATGCCGACCGCTGTGCCCTGGCTTCCACCTTTCTCGCTGCGATCACATAGTCGCCCGAGGGCAGCGCGGGCCCAGAAAACTGCACCTCGCTGTCCGCAGCGGTGGCATAAATGTAGTCGGAATCGCTCAGGGTAATTTCATCGACGTCGGCATAGGTCCCTGTCAGTTCATTTGCATCGCCAGCTCCGGCAGGATACCGCGTGTGGAGTCCAATTATTCCGCGCGGATCGCCGTCGGCCACAATGAATTCCGACAATCGATTGGTAAACGTGATCCCATCATCCCCACTCACCATTGCGCAGTCCATGTTCGTCATTGTGCCAACGCGGATATCCCCCGTGTAAGTGCAAACAGGATCAGGATTACTGTCATAGTAGAGGTTTACGGTGGCGGTAGCTCCGTAATCGATGACCTGGAGTGCGAATTTGTGAATTCCATTCGTGATTGAGATAGACGCTGACGCCAAAACGGTCGTGGTTGAACCAGTATGCTTTGAGATTGAAATGTGAGTGCTGTCGTTAAAGTGCACCCATATTCCTGCTCCTTGTGCCTGAGCACGATTACCCAGGCCAGCCAGGAGGCAATAATCCGAGTAGTTGAAATAACTGTAAAATGATAGCCACACGCTCGTGACAGCTCCGCCAACAAATGACTTGGAACTCGCAGTCCCGTTACTCGGGCAGCAAATAGCACATCTGGCATATCCCGAGCGAAACTGTCCCGCCTCTGACTTAACAGACGATCCGTAGGGAAAGCTGATATCCTCTCCGCCGCACCATAGGATGTTCATGCGTCCTTGCTCCACCAGCAATCGAATTTGTCCGCGGAGGAATCGTACATACAGCCTAGGTAATCCCGGCCGCTTGCGGACCTGGTGAGCGTCGCTCCGCGCGAATTGAATTTCGTTCCAAGGGTAATATCCCCTGTTCCGGTAATTCGTATGAGAAAAGGCTTATGGTCCGTTGGGTTGGTGGGATTGTCGATCTCAACAGAACTACCACCGGTTGCGAGATGGAATGATTTTCCTAGGCTGCAGTCGATTGCTGCGTGGCCGGCCGAAGGAGTGACTGTAATGCAATTTGTTACCGCAACCGAGACCGCTTGAGTCATTGCCTTCTGAGTCACCTTTGTGGGGGATAAATTCCCATCAGACCAAAGGGACCAGGCGCCATTGAACAGGCGAAAAGCGTAAAATATTATTCCATCCTCGGCGGCCGTTATCGTCTTCAACGCTCCAGCATACGTTGCAGCAAGTTCTTCGGTCGGATAAGTGGATTCATCGCTGAGATCAACATAATCAGGAAGCGTTGCTCCGCTTGCATAAAATTTGTATTTGAACTGCGCGAGCGTCACGTTGTCGTTATATTTCATCGCCCGGCAGGTCATGGTAACTGCCAGGCCGGTTGACGAAAAACCACAACTCAATTCCTGGGGAGGTCCGCCAACCAGTGGGACGACTTCCGGTGGCCCTGGGATCGGGGCTTCATCTGGGGGGGTATATCCAGCCGTCAGATCATACATTGAATCTACACACGTCTGACCCGAGAGCGTGATTGAGTAATCTTTATTGAGTTTCCACGAACTGATTCTGAATCCGCTGATCGTGGACGTCCCGACTCCGTATGTGACTCCAGCCTGAGAGTAGTTATAGAACCCGAACTTTCCCGAGGTCCAAGTTGTGTCGCTGATCACCAGGGTGGCAACTACGGTTTCCCCGTTTTCAATCTTTACCGTGAATCCATCTATACGGAGACTCAGCGTCCATTTGTACTTTATTCCTCCCGCCCAAGGAGTGGAGTCTGAAGCTAGAATTGTGACTCCGGATCCGCCGGCTGTAGGCCACAACTCGTTTGTGATTTCAGTTGCGACGGAAACCTTTTTAACGGTCATCCCCACATTGGCAGTGCCATAATCGCCTACGCCAAAAACCCAGCCATTTTGAGTCGCTCTTCTCCAGTCGAAAAGATAGAAGTGTTTGCTGTCCTGATAGTTGATTGCGAAGCCGATATAATCATCGTCGCCATCGGCATCGTTAACCATGAAGAACCCGGAGAGTTCGTTTTCATCTGCACCAGAAAACTCCTCCGCACCAAGGAGGATGCTTGGCTTCGCGTTATTGGATTGGGTGGCGATCTTCCCAGCTAAACCCCAATTCGGTTCATCCGATCCCGCGTCCGGGAATGCACTTTGAAACTTTACTTCCGGAAGCGAGAAGGTGATATCCAGTTCTCCTGGAGGAATGGGAATAGACGGCATATCGTCATGGATTATTCCGCAGACGGACCCCACTTTTGCATTTACCGCTAGAACCGTCGTATCGAAAGTCAGGCGCCGCGCAGATGTTCTTTCACTTTGGCTTGTTCCTCCCAGCTCCTCTCTCAGCCTGGTTGTGATCACTCTGGCAGCCTGAGACTTTGCCGAGACTCCGCATAGATTCATTTGCGATTTTAAAAATAGGGGAGCTGTCGCGCCACCGATCTGCTTTGCGTGGTCAATGTCATAGATGACAACACTGTTCGCGGAATAGTTAAAATCGGCGTCGCCGAAGTTTGCGGTCAGATGATTAAATGACGGACGCAGTGGGGCAATCTGCAGTGACTTAAAGAGGATATTGCCTTCGGTGAATAGCTCGGTCACGATTGCATTTGACCTGATCCCCACCGCGAGCTTTTTGAAGTCGAACGTGAAGTATCCGATACAGTTCATCAGCACTTCTTGAATCCAGTCGCGAAGCGGCTTTTCTTCCTGCAATATGCCTTGGAACTTGAACTGAGTTTCAGCAGTGACCGCGCCCTCTTCCCATGATTCCGCTTCCGAATTCCACGTCGAAAGAGTGCGTGCTATGAGTGGAGGCACGGAGAGATTACAGGTGGCCGCAGAAGCCACAGCGAGTGAGACATTGAAGTACTGTTCGCAGACAGAAGCAGAGGCATAACGCAACCCGCGCGCCTTGAGCATGATGTTAACGACGATCCATACAGGGTTTGTCAGGACGGACCAGGTGCGCGATCCTGCTCCGGTCCATATCCAGCCATGCAGGCCAGTTGCGACCACGGCCTGCATTTCGTGGGAGCTGGAGTATGAGAGCTGCATCCCTTTGTCATCATGGCGCCTTATTTCTAGCGCTGCGAGTCCGGCTGCGAAATTGTCCTTAAAAATCTGTCCGGCATAAACTGCTTTTCTCCAGTCGGCGGTACTCGTCCCGTTTTCCGACAGACTGAAGAAATCGTGGTCTCCAGCCGGATCAGTCCCCAGTATCTCTCTCAGACCATCAGACCCCGGTTGACCATGATGGAATTGTCCGTCAAGCTTGTGCCCTGTTCCAAAGGTGATGGGCCCCTCTCCGACGATACCTAGTGCGGCGTAGAAATCAGATTCATCTCTACCGGCAGCTATCTTGCAATTGACCAGGCGCCCGGTCTTCACGTTGCCATCGGCGTCTTTATACGTTTCATTGTTCGTGTAGATTTCAGGGACAACCTGGTCGTAAACGGAATCGTTCACGATTGAGGCTGCCGTCACTGTTGGTCTGCCAATACCCCATGTGCCTTGGGAGTTGTCCTTGATTCGGACTCCCTGTGGCTCGGAAAGGACGCCTCCAAAATAGTGCTTCATCCCGTGAGCAAGGCAGCCATTGAGTGAATCGTATCCCTTGTCGCATGTCCCCTCGTCAACCGATGGAAAGTTCGTCGTATCAAGCCCGGTACTCTCGGCAGTGTACGGGCAGCCGAGTGCGTCATCGAAACACTTCCAGCAGGTGCGGAGGATGCGGCGGCAGGGATAAGGCAGTGTGAGTTCGTACAATCCATCAACCGCGGTGATCGTGAATTCCGGGCCTGCATCGAATTCCCAGTCCGATATTTCCCCTGCCCACAAGTCGAGCTTGATTCCAGTTCCAACATGGAAGAGGGAGAATTCCAGCGAGGCCCTTACGAGATCGGTATCGTTTGCAAGATTGCGCATTACCCGGTCAGCATTCCCTAGCGTGAATCTGGCCTCATCCGATTCATTTCCAATCCCCTGCTCAATGCCATCCCAATCCAGGAGTCGGGCCTGGTACAGTTGGGTACCGACTGTGCATCTACGGTCTGATACGTAAATCGCGGGATAGCCCGATTCCTTGGGTTGAATCTTTATGAGTGGAATTATTTCCTGCACCTGCGAGAGCAGAGCATTCTTCAGGCTAACCGATGGGAATCGCGTTTGGGTGGAGTTTAGCGCATACGTGGGGAATAACTGTGGAATCTCAATGAGCGTGATGCCCGTTGAACATATGGCATCCGTGAGAAATTCCAAGGATATTGGTTCATCTGCAAAGCGACAGACAATCTCCTCGGTATCCGATCCATCCTCAAAGGGTGCATTATAGGTAAATGCACCAAAGGCACCGTAAACGCCTTCCCAAAAAGACACGAGAGCAAGCCTGTCCGTCTTGGTCAGGACTTGCTTTCGTACGATAAATGTTCGTGTCCCATTACCTAAAAGAAAGCGCTGTTCTGTCTTTGCGTCCGAAGTCCCGAATTGATGAATTGCTACGCTTGGAGCATGCGCGGAACCAAATCCCCAGTCGGACACGATGGGGAACACTCCGGAAGGAACAATTTCCGGAACTTCGATATTTCCTATGAAATCGCTCATTTAGGTGGATAACTGCCTTGAAAGAGTAACATCGGGGAATACTCTCAAAATCCCACGAGAAACTGTTCTAACAAGTCCCTCTTTTTCTATTTGAAGATCCCAGTGGAGTTCGCTTGCGCGATCCTCGAGCTCCTCTGTGTCTTCAGGATCAATATTGACCGTTGCAACTTTATTGACGGGATCGACCTCTATTCCATCCAATTCCGTCTTTTGGAAAACGGACAATTCATCTGAGTCTTTGTAGGATTTTTTGGCCGTAAACCATATGGACAGGCCCGCTTCTTCAAACACATCATCCGTAAAAGTAAAAATTCGAGAATCACCCCTAACCATTCTCAAGTCGATTGAGGTAGAAATTAGTGTTGTAATTGGAACCATCGTGGATGTCAGAATGTTAAACTTCGTTGCCATGCCCTGGAGCTGACCATCAATGGCAATTTCTTTGTCCCCATCGACGCCAAGGGCATCGCGAATCTGTTTCTTCTCGTAAGCGGTCCAATCGGCTTCTCCGGTACCTCCTCCACCACCTCCGGTCAGCGCATTCGCATCAACCTGGTTGGGGACGGTGAATCGGACTTGGTCTGTCACCTGTTTTATTAATGCTAGGTGTGATCCGGAAATCTCAAGAGCTGTCTTTATGGAGGCAATTGCCGTGGCATTCCAACTCACGGTCGCATCTGATTTCGGCACCTTGGCAAGTTCAGTCAGCAACGTTGAGATTTCAGTGTCAATATATCCGGCAATCGCTCCCAGAGCAGATAGGATAGAAGTTTGATTTGCGGCGGTTGCATCGCCAATCGTTGGGAGTGATCCTCCGTTCCAGGCCTTGGCATCCGCGGGGAGGTTCCCAGTCACGTCCGCAGCTGCTAATGTTGCCGCGCTTTTTGCGCTGATAGACTGATCGACGAATGCGGCCTTGGCATCGGTCCAGGTCTCATTCGTGAGAGCTGTCGCGGAGAGTTCAAATGTAATCGTAAACTTCTGGCTGTCACTCGTGCCGATCTGAAACGTCACCCAGGCGGCGCCGGCGGCGAAGGCGAGATCCGGGGCATCGAAGCGGTAATGCCCGGCTACATTGGCGACTTCCTTCACCCCTCCAGCAGAAAAAGCGCTATTCAGTGCAGCCAGATCGGAAAAAGACAAGGCGACCGCTGCAGCCGCTCCCTGCCGGTAATAGTAGCCGGAAAGATTCGCCGCAACCTTTCCCGTCAAAGGCAGGCCCGTTGCGCTGGCAAAAAGCTGCACTGGAATTGACACGGATGTCGACCCGACTCGAATACCGCCTTGCAATTTATCTGGCATAGTTACCCTTCCAGAGGTTTATAATGCTCGGACCTGGTTCCCGACGGGGACGCAAGTAAGGCGAAACGCTATAGACGGTTCGCTTTGGCCAGGCCAACGCAAACAACTTTCTATAGAGGTTGTCATGACCAGTGCTTTCGAAAAATATCTCTTCATCAAAAAGGGTCTCGGGCCCGTCACCGTTTCAAACCATTCCAAAGCCATCAAGCGCATCGCGGCAGAGCTTGGAGGCGCATTTAGCCGGCGCCGGGCCGAAAACTACGTTCTGAAGTTGTATCAGTCGACGGCCAGCTACTCGCATAAATCCAATCAGGCCAAGTCCCTCGAGTACTGGTTTGAGTTTCGCCGCCAGCCCATTCACTTTGCTAGGCAGCGCAAGCCAAAACCGATGATCAAACAGACGCTGTCCGAATCCGAGGTCACGCGGATGCTTTTCTCCTGCAGGAACATCCGGGAGAAGGCGATCATCGGAACCTTGGCTTATGCTGGCCTGCGCCCGAAAGAGCTCGAGAAGCTCCACGTCCAGGACGTCGACTTTTCCTCCAACACCTTGCGCGTCATCAACGGCAAAGGCGCCAAGGACGGAATCATCTACCTTCCCGCTGCTGGCGTTCAGATCCTGATGCAGTATCTCTCGGCTCATCCGCGTCGGCCCGAGCAGCTCATGTTTGTGACCATCTACGATAAGCCCTTCACCGGATACTGCCAGCGCAAACTGATGAAGACGATCGGCCGCAGGGCCAGGATCGATAGGCGCGTTTACCCCTACCTTTTGCGTCATAGCCTCGGGACAAACCTGGTGCTGCGCGGCGGAGATATCTTCCTGGTGAAGCGTCAGCTGCGCCACTCCAACATCGCCACTTCGCTTGGTTATATTCATTGTCTCGGTGTCGGCATGAAAAACGAGTATGAACGCTACGCCCCGAACTACAGCTAGTCAGTAAACTGCACTGCCGGGTCAGTCCCTGCTTCCCCTCGGGGACTTTCCACTTAGGTTACCGTCGCCCCTGTATTCTCCGCTGAAATCGTGTCATTGAGCGCTGCATGCCGCCGCTCAGCCTTGTCCTGACGCATGACGCCCAGAATGAACCCCGAGACAATGGACTTCATGAAAACCTTTTTGGTCACCGGGTTGGCAATCAACGGCCTGTCAGATTCGGTCTGGCCTGATCCCGGTACCCAGGATGGATCGGGGATGGTGGCCGGGCGGTTGTAGATCCGCGCGAAGCTGTCCTTGGGGTCATCAAACTTGGTATCGTCCCAGGTCACCGTGACCGCCACATTGTCTGTCTGCTGAGCCATAATTGCTCCTTTATGATGTTGCAGGGGTCAGGGTCAAATAGTGCACCGTCACCCTCACCACGCCCGCGTTAAACGTCTTGCCGCCGTCGCAGGTAAGGACCACGCTCGTGGCCGCCGTATAGAAAACCGGTGACTGAATCGTGATGTTGGCGAGCGTCACATCAGCGGCAAAGGCTATCGCCGCTCCCCATCGATCGACATCGGTCCCATCACCCACGCTGTAAGTAGTGCCACCATCACCGCTCGCAACGGTCGTTGTTGGATGCACGGTCACGCCAAACACCAGCGATCCTGCGGGGATCAGATTCGTCAGCGTCAGGGTTGCTCCCGACATTGCTCCTGATTGGACCGTGGCTTGATCGATCTTGGTCTGCTGAGCGTTGACTCCCTTGCGATAGAGAGCGCCGGCGGCGGTGATCCCGGCCAGTACGTTCCCGCTCGAATTCTGAGCCTGCAAAAGATCGGCAGACTGGCTTGCTGCACCTTGGAGAATCCCCACGATTGCAGCGCTGTCGGAACCTTTGGCGTGGAGGCGTCCACCTGGGCTTGTCGTACCGATCCCGACATGCCCAAACACCAGCAATAGGAGAATTAATGCACGATACATAATTGATCCGGATCTCCGTTGGTTCTGTATACCGCACCGGCTGCAAGTCCGCCCGCGACTGCCGCCGCGTTGTTGGCATAAATCGGTACGCCCGTGGCAACGATTGTTCTCAGTTTTAGATCGCCAAAGGTGCCGTTTTGGGTGCCGAGATTGATTTCAACTACTCCGGCCGCATTGCGAGCCAGTCCGGTGTCGAGTGACCCCGATCCTATCCCGGCCCCGCTGTACCACCGGAAATCAATTCCTGATCCTAATCGAATATCGCCATCGGTAAACCATGCCCTATCGGTGCCACTCGGAGAAATATAAAATCCCAGATTGCTTATGGTTGCCCGCGTGGTTCCCGCCAACGCCTTACTTGCCAGAGTCAGCGTCGAGCCTCCGAGCGTCAGCGGAAGATCCGTCCCCGTCCCGCCCGCGTGGGAGCCGATAATAAAGGAATCGCTGCGCGCCCCGAGAAGCAGGGTTTGGAAATTATTCGAGTTCGCGGGGGATAAATCCGCATTGCAAATATCAATCCATGCAAGTCCGGTAGCCTCATTGCCACCAGTACCGTTGGGCATGATGTCGAGCGCGGTGGGAGAATTTGGAACGGTGGAACGGAAATACGGAACACCCCACGTTGCAACGTCCGTACCCCTCCCGGTAAGTTGCCACGTATTGGCGTTGCCGGAAAAGGCAAAACTCTGCGCCTGCGCGACTCCCGCAACGTCGAGCGTTTGCACGGGCGTCGTCCCTATGCCGACGCGCCCATTCGCCAGATCCAGCGTAACCAGTGATCCATCCGCTCCAGCCAGTTCCTGTAGGTAGGATTTGTCTCCATCGGTTTTGATTAGCAGCGACTTCGCGCTGGCAGTCGTGTCCTGAAGAGTCAGTGACGGCGCGGTATTCTGCACCACAAGATTCGCGGCGAAGGTGCTCGGCTGGACGCTATTCGGGTAGGAAATAGGCATCGCTACTCCTTGACAGGATCAACTATTCCAGGAACTTCCTTTTGAACGGACTCATATTTAGCTTTGAGCTCATCCCGTTCTGATTCAACGACATTATAATGATCAATCAGAGCACGCATCTGTTTTTGCAAAAGTGCAATCGATACATCACGGTCAACAATCATTTGAAGGTAATCTGACTGTTCAATCTTTATTGCGTCTAGATCCACGTTTTATCTCCTATGCTATCTGTACAAGGGCAATTCCCGTTTCACTTCTCGCTATCTCCGATGACTGATCCCATCCCCCCTCGAACCTTACCGTATAGCGCCCGGTCAACGTGACTCCTGTCGGGTCATACGTAAAATTTGATTCATATGGGTCGTAAAAGTAGAAGGGCTGATGAGATCCTTTTCTTGCGTCATAAAAATCGCGCAATGCCTCGAGGGCATCTATGGGAAGCCTTTTCGAGAGTTTCCACCGTTTTCTGCTATCTTCGGCAAGAAATTTCCTATCCGATGATCCATCTTTATACAGTCCAACGATCGTGGGAATTTCCCTTGTATGCACAAACGCCTTGGATAAACTGAGCGGCAAAACAGTACCGGCTGTCACGGATGCGCTTGAAACACTTCCTGGCATATTTAACCTAAGATGTCAGCACGCCTGGACTTAGCTGCAGTGCTGCAAGCTCGCGCCTATTAAAATTAGACCGGGAGGCATTCAGGGAAGCGCTTTGTATCACACGCGGATTCTTTTTCACCGCGCTTACAGCCTGACCTGTCAGAAATTTTACCGTTGCCTCCGCGTCGAGCTTTAGCGTTGTATTTCCGCCTCCGCCAGACTGATTGCTGCCTCCACCTGATTTCATCGTGCCAAACAGGCGCCCGAAGAAGTCCTGAGCCTGGATGAACCCGGCATTTTCCCGCGCCGGCGTGACTCGCTCGCCTTTGTGAATAAAGGCCAGCATGTCACGAGGAACAAATGCCGTTCCGATCGCATAGCTCGGGATCGCTCCACCAAGACCAGGCTGCGCAGTTCCGTTATAGTAGGATGTGGCCTGCCTGAGATTTCCACCGCTTTGAATGAGTGTTGAAGGCGTCTTCACTTGTGGCAGTTTCGCCGTACTCTGGCCATAGCTTAAAGCGTACAGGCGCACCAGGTCTGCAACCTGCTGGCTGCGAACGGCCATGTCGAGATTTCCGCCGAAGGATTCCTTTGCCATTTGGACAATCTGGGACAAGACCTTCTTGTCGCCGATATCCACTCCATACGTGGCTTTAACCTTCTGCTTTACTTTGTCCTCTGCAGATTTCATGAAGAGGCGGACCAGGCCGGCACCGAGGCCAATCGCACCGCCGATTGCCGCTCCAAGAGGACCGCCATACTTGAAGCCGATCATGGCGCCGCCGGCAGTCGTCATTGCAAGGCCGGAGGCGCCGCCTCGCTGCAGTCCCATCATTGCGAGCGTAACGCCGCCCATCAAAGCTGCATTGGATTTGCCGAGAGCTGAGAGCTTGCCGCCGAGGGACAATTGGCCGAATGGAAGCTGCGGCCCCATAAATCCGGACTTACCGGACATTCCAAGGAAAGACTTAAGACCGGAGAGTCCTCCGCCATTATTCAACATGCTGCCCAAGCCCGATGATTGCCCACCGCCGCCATATCCTCCAGTAGAACTCGGAAGGAATGGCGGAGTTCCGCCGGGTCCCATTCCCGGGATCCCAAAAC
This sequence comes from Acidobacteriota bacterium, assembly GCA_963664705.1. Lineage (GTDB taxonomy): Bacteria > Acidobacteriota > UBA6911 > UBA6911 > UBA6911 > UBA6911. The sequence goes on from OY761556.1 coordinate 5,154,405, forward strand.
CACCGCCACCGGATCCGCCGAATCCTCCGCCGCCACCCATCGGGAACATGCCGCCGAGAATCCCACCAATTACCAAACTACCACCACCCGCTCCTGCTGCAGCGGCTCCCGGCATCCTGGAGCCGCCGAACATCTGCATCATCATGCGAGCCACATTCGACGTCACCACTTCCTTGATCGCCGTGAGCATGGCGGTCTTGAACGCGTCTCCGATTGCGCTCCAGACCGACTTCGATTTCGTCACGAGTGCATCAAAGACTCCTTCCGCCTGAGACTTGAACGACTGGAACATTTCGCGGTTTTTGTCCCTGACGATTTCCATTTGACGGATAGCCGCGTTTTCCTTCGTCGAATCGATCGCGTCTTTGGTTTGTTCCCCGATCTGTCCTTTTATCTGCTCGCGCTGTTTTTGCAGCTCGGCAATCATGCCGCTGATTCGCGTGGTATCAATTCCAGCCTGCGCAAGAACTTCCTTTTGCATATTCAGCTGCAGAAGGATCTGCTGCGTTTCAGCATCGAACAGCCTGGACTTAATTTCGTGGACCTGCTGCAGGTACTGAACCTCTATGCTTGCCTTCTGAGATTCGAGAGCGATCCTGTTTGCAACTTCGCGCTGCGGGTTGATTTCGAATCCCTGGCTCTGCTGGAGATCGACTTTGCGGAGAGCGGCGTCCCTGGACATCTGCACGCGTTCCAGTTCGAACTCGGTCATCTGGCGGGAATTATCATACTGCTGCCTGGCAAGGTCTCTTTCGTAGTCCGTGCGCTTCTGGTAGTTCTGCGCGGCCGCCTCCATCGCCTTCAGCGCTGTGTCGCTGATTTCCTTGCGCTGCTTCTCGGCCGTTTCGCGCTGATAGGCCTGGATTCTCAGCTGTAACGCCCGCTCCAGATCCGCTTCGGCCTCCTTGCTCAACTTCACCTTTTTCCCGACGCCATTCTCATCGATGTAGGTCGTAAGCTTTTCGTGCTCCTTTGCAACATCCATGATGGCCTTAACGGGAGCACTGAACATTGCCTCCTCGGCAGAGATGCGGAAATCACGAGCTGCTCGAGTGGAATCTAGAATGAACTTTTTTATCTTGTCTGTTTCTGATTCGTCGAGGATCGGGATATCGAGGCCACTGCTTCCGGTTTTGATATCCTGGCCCAGCCCTTTGACGCGGGAGAACCGATCGGAACCGAAATCTGGTATCTGTTGCCCACCCGTCACGGCAAAGCGAGCTTCGGATTCCGAGACTCCGGATTTGAGCACCTGGTCGAGAGTCTTGCCGGATTTGAATTGAGCCAGAATAGCAGCCTGCTTGTTCGCCGCCTCGAGGCCCCTCACGAACTGTAGATTTTTCTGGTGCTCGTTCCACAGGATCACGCCAAAAGCGGCCAGCCCTGCAGCAGCCAGGCCCCATGGATTAGCAAGTGATGCCGCATTAACGAGACCGATGCCTAAGGCCAACTCTCGTGCGGCCGCAGCTAACTTTAAAACCTGGCTGACAAGCGCATAGCCGACAATCCACATGCCAAGATTCTTTGTCCACTCAGCGACATCCTTCAGGTAAGAAGATAGCTTCTGCAATCCGCCGTCTTTTACCCATTGCACGGCGGCATTGGAAAATTCGATCATCTTGGGAAGCAGTTCCTGAGCGACATTTAGCGCCAAGCCCTCAACTGACGTTTTCAGACGCTCGATGTTGTCGTTGACAACTTCGGCATCTTTGGCCAGCTTCTGGTCAAACACAATCCCGAGCTGCTTACCCTCCTCGGCCATCTCCCGGATCGCAGAGCCGCCGGCATTCAAAAGCGGAATCATTTCCTGTCCGGATCGACCCATTACTTTTATGGCGAGGGCTGTCTTCGTGGCTCCGTCGGGCATCTTCTCAAATCGGTCAGCCAGGTCCTCGAGGACGGACCCGACCGGGCGCAGACTTTTATCCGCGTTCTGGTATTCAACTTTGAGCGCGGCGAAGTGCTTGCGCTGTTCCTTGGATCCTGAGGCCGCGTCCAGCATGCCAACAGACAATTTCTTGAGCGCGGTCCCGAGCGTTTCCGTATCGACGTCGGCAAGCTTTGCCGCATACCCATAGGCTGTCAGTTCCTTTACGGTGACGCCATACTTTTGGGACATCTTCCCCATCTGGTCCGCGTGTTCAAGGGCTCCCATCGTGAATTGCTTGAGCATTCCGAAGGCCTGCTTCGCCATGTCATAAAGAGCATTGCCGGCAAGCACGCCCTTTGTCATGGAAGCCGTCATGCCATCGAACGATTTGGAAGCGCTGACAGTAACCTTGGCCGCCTGCTGCTCGATGGATGAAAGCCCTTTGTTGATTCCAGAGGTTGCAGCATTCGCCTGCTTCGGATCGATCTGGATAACAAGCTCGAGCTTATTGTCGGCCATCGTCCGCCCCGTTTTTCTCGTTTTCGAACTTACTCACTTCTTCCTCGATCACTTTCATTGCTTCGAATTCGTCGCTGCTGATATCGTCGAGGTCCATATGAAATCCGAACTTGAGAGCCGTTTTTATCTCGACGGCTCTCTTTATCAGTTGCCCGAGCTCCGTTGCCTGCGCCGCCTCCAGGCTGTCCAACGGGCAGGTAGCTCTGGCGTCCTCATGCGGACAGCCAATCTTACGATCGCAGAGCTGGTCCCGCCTGAAGCCCCAGTACACCAGGTAGCGCACCGAAGGTTCATCGGGCCATCTCTCCGCTAAAAATTTACTTCCGCACTTCCAAGGGCGGCTTCACGCGCTCTGAGGAGAGCAAGAACAACAGCCTGCTTGTGCACAATCGGGACAATATCGCCCGCGTATCCAGTGGCCGTCCTCTTGAGCTTGTCGTAAAGATCGCCGGCCGTCGACAGGCTGAAGGACATCACCTGTTTATTCTGCTGGCTCCTGACGGATGCAAACTGTTTGTCGTAAGTGAATTTTTCCTTTGCGGTCGGCAAGCGCAGTTCGTGCGCAGTTTTGATTCCGCCCGGCGCCGTCAGCGGGACAGAGACCTTCTCGCCGTCAAACGCAGCTTCACCCATCGAGCTGGAGGTGATTTCCTCAATGATCCGGTAGGCTTCGTACTCGTCAACGTCCGGGCCTTCGCCCATCCTCAGAATTTTGTTGATGAGTTCAGCGTCGGCCGGATCCGGGTCCTGATCTACCGTCTCCTGGATCCCGCGCCCAAGGTTCAGCGTCACGACCTTGATGCGTCTTCCGCGCTCAATCAGTTCCTCATCCGTGGGAAATCGAACCGTGATTGCCTTGATGGACCCGTCGGGCAGTTGTGCCTTGATAGAAATCTGCTGATTTACATCGAAGAGTTTTTCAGACATTGCGCGCCTCCCTGTGCGCTCCCAGGAGTAATGCGCGGCAGGCCAGCGGGAGACTGACTCTTCGGCCCATGGAGCCTAGCCGCGCGATGGTTCGCTAAAATGTCGGGCTATGCTTCTGCTGCGGTGATCCCGTCCAGACCGCACTTTGCGACTACGGTCAAAAGCTTGTTTGTGGAGTGCCACATAGGTAGACACTTTACATTCACGACAACGATTCCGTTCTCTCCGCCCCTCTCAACAAGCTGAAATCGGATCCGCTGATATGTAAGCTGCAGGCTGTTATTGGCATTATAGGTAAAGGAGATGACCGCGGTGCCTTCGGTCTGCGCTTTCATTTTCGTATATTCCGCGGAATCGTGCTGGAGCCGGGCCGTGAAATCGAGTTCGCACACCTGGTCTCCCACTTCCATGCGGCCACGTACGGCGCCGGAAGTCGCGTCACCCGCTGTCTGAAATCCGGATCCTGGATAAAATCCGCCGTCAAGCATCAGGTTGTTCTTCCAGGACGCGGTCCCCTTGACGATGTCTTTGGATGTCACGTAATCGACACCGTTGATTGTCAGGGCAAGCGATGATGAAGGCAGGAGTTTTTCCGCTACGGCGGCGGGAATCGTAATCAGGGAAGGTTCAACGTGTCTGCCGGACCCGACGATTTCGGCCGACAATTTGCTGTTTGCCCTTCCCGGACCGCTGCCAAATTCCAGAGTCCATCCATTGACCGCACAGCCTACAGCCATTCGGTCGACGATTGAGTTCTCCCCCGGACGCATCTGCTCAACGTGGCTGAAATAGGGGAGTTCATCCCCATCGGCCGGAGGATCGAGCGGATTAATGGTATAAATCCAGTTGGGCGTGGTTCCGGATTTGACAACCTTGCCGAGACCGTAGGCCAAAACCCAGGCTGCCCATTCCGCGCTCAGATATTTCTCCATCTGACCTTGGACATCCCACGAGACGTTAAAAGAATTTTCTGCGAAAGGATGTCCCTTGCCGAGCTCCTCAGCGTCGTTTTCCGTGTTGAGCTTCGGCTCCATGCCGGATGAGTTCAATTTATTCATTCGGATCATGCCGGCTGCTGTGTTGGCTGTCTCGATATCGGCCTGTTTGTTTTTGCCGAACGCGACAAGAATTTCTCTTTCCCTGGCCATTTTTTGGTTCTCCTATTTTTCGTTGAAGCTCAACAGAAGGGTGTAGTAATCGATCCCGTTCTCGTCGCTCTCGCGCCGGAGCTCCGGGAGATCGACGCCGAACGGATCGCAATCGTCCACAACGTCGATATTGCAGATCTCAAGGCCGACGCTCTCCGGCTTGCCTTCACTGATGAGTGCGGCAATAGATGCGTAGTCGGCTACAGAACTTGGTCGGATGATGACGAGGATGTCGTGCCTGTAGGTTGCAAAATCGCCTCGAGACGCTCGGGCGCGCGCCTGGAACGCGAGCATCACTGACGGAGTAGATTGGTCGTATATGGCCTGCTGCAGGCTGATTGATTGCGGGTATTCATCCTTGTAGGCAAATATGCGCGTCTCATCATCACCCAAGGCTTTCACCAGGTCCGGGATATCTCTGAGGAGAAGGATCAAGGCATCAATAATGTCGTTTGTATCAACCAAGATTTATCCCCGTGCTCTTTGTGACGGCGAGCCGCTTGAGGCGCACGCCCAAAATCCGCTTCGCTATTTCCATCACGTCTTGTTTATTAATCGGAGAAAAGACAAGCCACGGCTCGCGCTTCTGATTGGCCCAGGCGACGTCCTTATTTGTGAGCATCCGGAATTTCCCGGTCCTCACGCCCTTTTTTTTGATTTCAACCGTGCGCCATTTTTCCTGTCGCGCATCCGCTCCGACACTTGCGTAGGCTCGATTCTCACCTACAGTGCGCAGCTTCAGACTCGAAAGCATCTGCCGTGATGCACTCAGGTTGCGCCGGTTACCAAGTCCCTTGCGCGTCTTCCAGATTGCATATCGCTTCGTCAGCGGTTTCGCTGGACCGTCTCCCGGGCCCTGTGCTGCAGCCAGGCGCTTAAAAACGCTCAATAGGCCCGTGGATCCTATCTGCACCATCTCCGACTGGGGAACGGAGAGATGGTCAATCGAGAGTTGTTTTTTGACCCACAGTCGCACTGATCCGCCGGCCATTACTCCACCGCCCTGTCTTTTCTCAGAAGCAATGTAATGCCGCCGGCGGCGTCCTCCGGCTTGTCCACGATCTTGTAAACGGTCGTGGCCGTGGAGATTTCATCTCCCTTTGCCGGAGCCGGGTCGACGGTTCCCTCCTGGATCCACAGCTCCATGTAGGTGCTGTCCTCACCGGGCGCGGATTGTTCCAGCCTGGCGCCCGGATCGGGAATACCCGTGATAGGAACCGGATCCACCGGTGCCCCTTCAGGCGCGGAAGTGACACGCGTGAAAAGAAACTCCTGCCCGAAAACAACTAGGCAGGAGTCATTGAGCGATGAAAAGTCCACGGTTCTCTATCCTTGAATGAGCATAACCGGAATGGTCGTGGTAGCTCCGGATTCGACGGCACCGAGAGCTTTCCCGAACAAATGCCCGGTTGTCTTCTTAGACAGTTTGGGAGTGTCCGCATCGACGTAATAAATCTTATCTCCCTTTGCCACCGCGCTATTCCCGGATCCGTTGACCCCTTTCACGGACAGGTTGAAGACTCCCTCCGTCGCGATCGTGGTATCCGCGGACGCGTTTCCGCCTTCTCCCTCTTTTGTTACTGCAACGCCGGCAATCTCTCCGACCCGGACTGGATCGCCCGAAGCCGGAGTCGCAGGATCACTCGCCGCAGCGTTGATATACTTTCCTTCCTGCACAAAGTTTTTTGCCATGATTTGCTGCTCCTGTTGTGGACCGAAATGAGTTTTGCCGCTGCGCTGCTATGCCTGAATGAGCATCACGGGGATTATGTCCTCAAGCGCGGTAGGATCCCCCAGATCAACGGTTCCAAGCGCTTTTCCGTACAGAACGGTTCCCGATGAATTCTTGTTGAGAATGCCACTGTCGTAGTAAAGCTTGTCTCCCTTTGCCACTGCGGCTGGGTTCGTACCGTCGCTGCCGGTTACGTTTAAATTGAATACGCCCTTGGTGGCGATCGTGCATTCTCCGGACGCGTTTCCGCCCTCACCCTCCTTGGTGACGGCGACGCCCGGAATCGTTCCAACCACTACCGGATCCCCGCAGGCGGGGGTTGCCGGATCGTCGGCGGCCGCATTGATGAATTTTCCGGCCTGCACGTAATTCTTTGCCATTTTCGATTCCCCCAAATAGAAAGGCCCGGACGGACTCCAGGCCTTCGGTTAAAGCCGGACAATGTTCGTCAATACGGGCTACGCGCCAGATTTCCGAACGGCACCCCGATAATCCACGGCACCCGCGCCAAAATCCAACCTGATCTTGATCTCGACACCGTCCACATCGAAGCCCTGGCGGGTTTCGGTGTAGGGCCCTTCCTGTCCCTCAAGGTAGGCATACACAACAACCACGCCATTCGGCGTGTTGGGATCCGCAAACAGATACCAGTCGTTGACATCGCTGGCGTCGAGTTGGTGTAGGACGACCGGCTGCAGCGTGTTTGCCCATGGATTGATCTTGGCGGATTCCGATGCCTGGTAGGATCCTGACGTGTACTGCAGGGCCAACTGTTCCTTGGTGGCCGGAACCACTAGGAATTTCGGAATGATCCCCAGCACCTTACCGCCCGAACTGGTCTGCAGCATCATCTTGACGCGAAGAGCGCCGATATTATCCACGCTGATCGCGCCGGCCGAATCGTCATAGTTCTTGTGCGTATTCTTGTCGAATAGGGCAACGCTGTCAGACAGGGTGCCATTGGCTGTGATGATCCCGACAACGGTATCCCCTTCGAGGCCGCCGACTTCTTGTCCGAGGAGCATCGGTGCGCGCGTGAAGGCGCCCAGATCGTCATTGACGATAGCCTGCCTGGTTATCCCCACGATCTTGCCGTAAGTTTTCACCGCATACGCTTCACGCCCTTCGATGAGCGCTCCGCGCGTGAACTCGCCCGATTCTTTCACCTGCTCGAGGCGGGAAGTCTGGTCGAGGGTCAGCTCATACATGGTTTTGAAATCAACCGCGGAACGCCTGGCGGCAATGAGGCGCCACGGAGAAACCATCATTTCATAGCCAGCCCGGAGTGATTTGTTGGCGCTATCAGCCAGGATGTAAGGGAAATCACTTGTGGACTGGAAGGCAAGCCGGACAATCTCGGTTTTGCTCTTCGTCTGCCAACGGATGCCCACGTTAGATAGGCACTCCTTGGCGTGATCAAGCAGACTCATCCCGACATACTCGCGGGCACCCTCAAATACTTTCTGTTTGCGGCCCTGATCGAATTTGTAATTCCTTTCCTTCTCGTCGGTAATCCAGGCTCCCGGTTCAAACCGCTCCAGTAAAGCTCCTACCATCGAGAACCGCCGCAGATCGGACTCGTCCTGCAGCCGCGGATCGCTGGCCGGCGTACCCGTAATTGAGGACATACCCTGGCGCTGCATTTCCGCACGTTCGTCGGATGCCTTCTTGTCGATCGCTAGTCTTCTGAACACCTCGATAGACGTTCCCTTATCAATGTGTTCGTTAGCAAACGATTGGCGTAGTTTGAGCGCAGCGGCAACCTCATTGATGGTGCGAACACGGGCCCGCTCCTTGTCTATACCGGAATCGACCAGGCGCGTACGATCCGCATCCGCCTGGGCCACCTGGCCAGCAGGATTGGGCTCGCGACCCTCCAGCTCCTCCGCAGCCACGAGCAGTTCGTTGTTGCGTTTGATCTGCTCCGTCAGCTCATTGTAGTTGGCCTTAGATTCATCAGTGAACCCGCCGGAGGCTTCCGCCGCATCCAGCATCTGCTTGGCCTTCTTGGTCCAGTCCACCTTGTTCTGGCGCAACTGAGTGAGATTGATCACCGGACCCGCAAAGGCGATCGCCATCCCTCCGGACAAAGTATGGTGATCAGAAAAAAGCACGGCTGCACAGACCAGCAACACAACCGCGCAGGGTAGAGCAAATCCGATCACTCCCAAAGGATTGATCAAAGGCTGAGACGTGAAATAGCTTCGGCCGAAATTGGCTGCAAACCACTTCCGCCGGTCTCGTGCATGTATTCTCATGTGGATACACTCCATAGATAGATGCGCACCCAATAAAAAAGCCCGCTGCCAGGCGGGCCAAAGGCGCTGTGTTTGTTGTAAACCGGCGGTTTCGGCATTCCTCCCGTGAACGCTGCGTCCCGCCGTTTGACTAGATGCTCAAAAATTCCATTCGTGCTTTTTCGAGATCAAAACTGATACGTGACATCGATGAGATGATATCTACCTCGGTAAACTGGATCTTGTCGCTGAGTTTCAGACCGGCGTTGGGATCCGCCCCAATTGGTACAAGCGATACCTCCATGGGCTCCCAGTCAATCGCCAGGTATGATCGCGTTCCTTTCGGATTTCCTTCCTCGTCCTTTTCGGTGATGTCCTGAAGCTTGTAAATAGCTGCGCCGACGGACGCATTGCGGATTATTTCGTCCTGCACGTCCTGCCAGATCGGAGTCACCTCATCGCGGTTGCTGAACCGTACCCTGGCGTCACCCTTCAGGTTTGCCGTTTGAATCACGCCGATTACATCCGCCAGGCTCCAGTCGCTGTGCGAGTTGAGAAGCGGTGCCTTCCCGCTCGTCAGCCGTTCCATGCGCACATGCTCTGGTTTCATGCTGAGGGTCAGGTAATACTTGCCGTCCCAGCTCAGGCGCCGTATCGTCGCGCCGGTGTACCACTTGAGGTTCGCAATGCGCGCGCCATTCTCAGACTTTTCGGGAGCGAGTTCGGCCTGAAGCAGGTGTCTTGGAATTTTCATTGTTGTCCTCCTTGGACTGGATTGCCGGAGGATTCCGTGACCGCTCCGCCGGTTCCCGTGCGTTTCCTTGGATCGCAATCGAGTACGATCCCGGCCTTATCCAATTTTCTGTTCACCTCGGCGATCTCCTCGATCTGTTCGTCCGGATCGTATCCTTCTTCTCCCACCGCCTGCGGCCAGGTCTTTGTGCCCATGCGGATCGAGGCGCGTGTTGCATTCGCATCTTTTTCCGGATCGACCGATCCATACTTCGGCATCGACCATTCCATTCGGAAATCCAAAGTCGGAATTTTTCCGGCGGCGAAGGCATACTCCCGGAACCAGCGGCTGATCGGGTTACAGAACATAGGCACAAAGCACAGCCACCGGAACTGGTCCATCTTGGTCCGGAAGGAGATCATGCCGGCACGATAACTCGAATAATTCACATTTGAAAGATCTCCGGTCAGCTGCTCGTAGGTCACACCAATGCCGACGGCCATCTTGGTCTGGATGTCGCGCTTGAAATCCCTATACCCGTCTCCTGTGCCAGAAGGAGCGGCAAATTTCACGTCTTCTCCCGGCCGCAGATAGCGAATCATTCCCGGCTCGAGCGATTCTTCCGTCTGATTCCTGGAATTTGTTTCCGTTTCACCGGACGGAATCGGATCGAGGGCCTCCGTCTGTGTTACGAAGGAAGCGAAGCAGGCCTGGATCTTTTTCTGCACGATGGCCGCTTCGGTGTATTCATCTTCATCGCGCATGGTGATGATGACCGGAGCCAACCAAGGTGTTCCGCGGACCTGCTGCCGTTTTTTTCGATAAATATGCAGGATATCCGCTGCCGGCACCCGCCTGGAGATCACGCTCGCCCGGGAGAAACCGCTCGCCACGTCTCCGGGATGGCTCGGGAACATCCAGTAGGCGATCCGGCTTCCAAGCAGATCGAATTCCACGCCCTGAATGATGCGGCCAGTCTTGGTATCCTCGGTCTTGTTAAGATCTAGAAAATCCGGCTCCATGACCTGGATCTGAAGCGGCACATGAAATCCGTCATCGTAGTACCGTCGCCGCATCCGGACCAGGCACTCGCCGCTCTCAATGACGGTCCGTACCGTCAAATCCTGCAAACCGTAGAGATCGAGCTGACCATCGGCATCGCATTCATCCACCCATCGTTTCCAGGATTCGCTAATTACTCTCGTGTACTCCGGATCATTCGTCCGCGGTTGCGCCGTGATTCCCGTGCCGACGGCGCTGCCGGCCAGTTCGTCTATGCCATTATTCGCATAGGCGTTGTTGCGGACAAGTTCACGGCTCCGCTGGCGCAACTTGGACAGATACGGCCCAATCTCCGCGTTGGCGCTGGTGTCCGATGTGATCCAGTCGGACATTCTTCGGTCCATCCGGGCGCCCTCATAGGATAGTGTGATGGCCTGCGCTGCGCGGTACTGGGACCGATGGAATCCCCATTTGGGGCTGAGCCATGAGATTGATTTATCGAGCCAGGTATCTTTTTGTCTGGTCATTTGCGGAATCTCGCGTATGTCGTCCGTCCGGTTCCGGTCGACGTAGGTGATGTATCGGTCTCAACCGCGTCCTTCATCGTCTGCAGCAGTTTGAGCATTTCGGAGATGGACTGATACTGCACTTCTCGATCCGAGAAGCGCACGCGCAAGACACCGCCTTTGATCGCGGATTCGAGCGCCTGAATATCCGTTTGTGTCCAGGAGGTTGCCATTGTCTATGCCTTCTGCCGCCTGAGGTAAAAGACAGCCATGTCTCCGGGTTGAGGAATCACGGTGACAAGTTCCCATTCATCCAGGCCGAGATCATTTAAATCCACGGTGCGCTCCAGAACGAGGGATTTGTATTCCCATTTCACCGGCTGCAGGACTCCGATGCTCGCCGGAAGAAGTCCGTCTATTTCCCGAACCAGTCCGGGATCGATTTGATTCTTTTGTCTCATCGCCGCAACCAGTTCCTTCCCCTGTTTCCAAGCCATCCGACTCCCGTAGTCGGCTGAGGCTTCGGTTCCGTCTTCGGCGCTTCAGCCTTGGAGCTAGGCTCGTCCACTTTCGGCCAGACGCTCAGCTGTGCCTCGTATGCCTTGAAATGCTTGTCCTGCATCCGGTCGTATCCGAGGCTATAGGCCGCGGCCCGGGCGTAGATCCTGCAGTCGAGCGCTTCATTGCGCGGCCTGGTCTGCTGCCACTCAGTCTTCGTCCGTCCGGTTCTTCGGTTCGGCCGGCTGACGAGCTGCTCGGCACATAGTTGCTTGAAGTGTTCGTCACCGAAATTGTCTCCCGCGGGGAAATGGCAGAAGCCCTGGGGAAACGCAAAGCCCTTCTGTAGTTCTTCCTCTGTTGGCCTGCGCAATTTCAGTGCTGCATAGAAATCCGACTTGAAGAAATTGACATTGATCATGCGGATCTTCAGTCCCGCCTTGATCTTTTTCCCGCCCTGAGTGACATCCACCGGTGAGGGCTGGCCAACCGGAAGGATCCCCTTGTCCGATCCTTTGATCGCCATGACCTGAGTCGCCGGCTGCGAGCGCACCCAGTTGTAGACATCCTGGGTGCTGTCTCCAGAATCCACGAACATTCTCGAGATTGGAATTTCCGCACCGGATTCCGTCTGATAGCTCTGGGCGCGGATCGCGGCGAGTTTTTCCCAGACAGCAGCTTCCGATGTCTTCCCCTCCAGAATCAGATAAGCAACCGACCAGGACTCCCGGTTGCGACCCCAGGTGACAATCTCCACCTCGAGGCGATCGCGCTGCACATCGACTCCCGCCGTTAGAAACAGCCCGCCGTGCGGTATGGTACCGACTGGGTAGTCTTCCCGGCGCGCCAGCAGCAGTTCCCACTCGGGAGCCTCGCCCTTCTCCACCCAGTTTTCCGCGAGTGACGTGTTCGTAAAGGTCTTCAGGTCCTCGGCGTTGTTTTTCTTCATCAGGAAATCCAGGACAATGTCCGAAAGTGATTTCCATGGCGAATAGAGCTCGCTGATCCAGAATCCTGCCGTCCCATGGAATCGGCCCTGCGCTCTCCATTCTCCCCGCTCTACCGCTTTCCATCGGTCGGCATCGTTCCATGGCGCATCGCATGATTCACAGTGGTACCTGGCTGTCGCGGCCTGCTCCTCGCGCGTCGGCAGGCTGGAATCCCATACAACTTGGGTCTGAAAGCGCAGCATCATGCTCTGCATATGCCCGCAGACCGGGCAGGGTACAAAATACTCCCTCCGGTCTGAGGCCTCGTAGGCCCGGTCTATCTCCGAATCTGCAATCGTCGGTGAGCAGGTTAGAATCTGTTTCTTCCGGTGCCGGAACGTGACCAGGCGCTTCCGGGCCAACGAGATAGGATTTCCCTCGGATCCTGCGGTCGCCGGATACTTGTCCACTTCGTCGCAAAATAGAAACCGGATGGCTCTGCGCGCCAGGTTGCCCGGGGATCCGGCCGAGGTGATTGCCAGCATTCCCCCGGGAAATAGTTTCTCCTCGATTGTGTTGTTCGAGGAGCGGGATTTCGATTCCGAGAACAGACCTTGCAGCACGGGAGTGTCCCGGATCATCGGGGCGATGCGTTCCTTCGAAAAGGCTTTGGCATCGGCGTCGCGCGGCTGCAGCACGAGGATCGGTCCCGGATCCTGGTGCACGAAGTATCCGATCCCGTTTTCTATCGTCACGGTTTTCAGCATCTGCGTGGCGGCCTTGATGACGACACATTCCACCCTCGCGTCCGATACCGCGTCCAGGGGCTCCCGCTGATAGGGCTTCGTCGTCCACTTTCCGGCCTCCGCGGCCGACTCTGAGCTCAAATACCTGTATTGATCGGCCCATTGCGAAACGGTAAGCCTCGGAGGAGGAGCCAGACACGTTCTGCATAATTTCTTTATTAGCTGATCGACAGCATTCATGCCGCATGCGGGTTGTATTCTTGAAAAGATGTCAACAACTGGATAATTTCACGGCTGATCAGATCGACGCATTCCCTCGGATCACTGCTGACAGCCACTCGGGGACCAAGAATATCCGGGAGCAGAAGCATCCGGTTTCTGAAGGTCTTCATTGCGGTTCCGTATTTCTGTTCAACTTCTGCAACGTCGATGAGCTCGCCGCGGCGAACCTTCAGTGCCAGCTCTTCTTTCTGAACCTTCAGCCATTCATGCCGGCGCTGCGCCTCAAAGAAACTTTCCGAGTTTTCATCAGGCAAGGGCAGCTGATTGCCAGGCGCTGCCGATATTTCCGTATTTTCCGCCGGCTTATCCTTCGCCCGCCTGGTCGCCTGACCGGGCATTCGAACATGCCGTTGCTGCCGGTGATCGGAGTTTTGTTCCCAGTCGTGATCGGCCTGCTCAAATTCAATCTGGCCGTTGGCCGAAACCTTGATACGGCCGCTCTGAATTGCCTTGCGTACGGCGGGGTGGGAACCCCCTGGTAACCCGAGTGATTTGCGGTGTGCGGCGTACGCCCTGAGCGATCCTAACATTCTGAACTCACCGACGACCACCGAGTGGTAACCCACCTGGGAACCCTGCCGGGTATCCGGCGGAAACCCGGCAGCCCGGGAATGCCCTTTTTCCCCTGGTGGCTATCCAAAATTCGCCACCATATTACCCGCTTTGGTTTTTCCCCAGGAAGGACCCAAGCCCCCACCCCATGCACCACGGAGTGCTATACAATACGTCTCTGGGTTCGCCATACAGCAGTTTTCGCCGCGAGCTTTTTTCATGTGTGTCACTTCGAACCCTTCAGCGCCTGTTTCAAAGCGAGTGCAAAGTGTCCCCATATCCACTGCCGCCGATATTCTCGTCTGGTCAAATGCTCGGGACGCTTGCCTCCCTGCAGCGAATAGAACGGACGTCGCTGATCAGCACGATACACTGCAGCGACGTCCGAGGAGGTAATCACGCATACCTCCGTGCCGCTGCGAGTGATCCCGTTTTAGGAAACACTACGTTGCAGCAAGGAGGAAACATTGCGACATCGCGCCCTTCAACGTACCGCGACCTGGCGCCGTTCCAGTAGATGGTTCCGCGCTGATCTACGTACACATCGCTTGGGCTTCTCACGCCGGCGGCACAATCCAAAAGCAATAGCTGTCCATTCACCATAACAGCGGAGTTCTGCCTGCAGAGATGAAGCGCTCTGCTTTCAGACGTCCGCCTTGGCTCACCCATTCTAGGGTTAGCAATTTCAATTTGTTTTGACATGGTTTGGGTATCGAATCCGCTTAGGGAGAGTGTTTTATCGAGGTGACGCGTCCTCGGGAGTGCTTTTCGTGAGCTCTCACTGTACGTGTGCAAAATGCAGCAGATCATAGGAACTTGTCAATATACCCGCTCACGTTCACACGACGATTGACGACGATCGACAACAATCGACTACTTTTCACTACAATGGTCTAGGTCTAGGACCATGCTGTAATATCCATTGAAATTCCTCGCGAGGAATAAAAATTCCCTTGGGGAAATGAACGTGGGCCACCAAATCTTTTCTGAGCCATCGTTTTACGGTTTCGGGATGCACTCCCATTTCGCGGGCCAGCTCGTCTGGGCGATAGTAGCGTTTCACTGGCAAATCAGTCATTCATCGCTCCGCTGTCAAACATTGCCAAGAAATTTGCTTCGTCTGGATTGCGAGATGCCAACGGCTTGTTGCGGATGAAATTTGCGTATTCCGCCCGCATTTCATGCCCATTTCCATTCGATTCCGGCTGCCCTAAATAAATATCCGTGGCAGCTGGGCGTGCACTTCCGTTTTTAGCCGCAACGGGTAATCTGTGCATCTGCCCAAACAGGGTATCGAACTTTTCGCGCAGCTTCCGACCGCTGAGGATGTTGGGACCCCAGAAGCAGCCATCGCTCTGACACCACTGTATGACCGCCTCGACGTCCTTTGCCCGGCGTCCATCGATTGTCAGAATCTTGTCGATGTCGCGCGCCCAACGAGTTTGATCGGGTAGCTTTGCTGCTTTAGAGTGCGGATCGCGCCTGGCGATCGCGGTACAAAGCAGCTCCGACAGTCGAACAGACTCGGCAGAGGGATGCGGATCCACAGCAGCGGCGTCAGCCGCATGCTTTTGTTTTTTCTTTTCTTCTTCTTTTCTATTCTTCTTCTCTTCTTGCGAAAAACTGGGGGTAATCCGGTGGGTTCCGGTGAATTGCTCATTTATAACAACTTGCGCGGGTGGTTCCGGATAAATCGGATTCGCCACATACTTAATTCCCGGCTGTTCCTTGCGAAAATTGTGCAGGCAGAGGTACCTGTTGCCGTCGACGCTGTACAACGTGATCAGGTGGACGTCGTGCATAGCCTGGAGGGCTTCTTCGAATTCTTCTTCAGAATGCCTCGATATCGGAAAGACATTCATCTTGATCGAAAAAGCATCGCCGGCCAGGCGGCCGTGATCGTCGCAGTTAACCATGATCAGAGGATAGAGAGCGTGACAGAAATCAGCGAGTTCTCCTGCGCGGTGATTCAGATTCGCGTATTTCTTTGAGGAAGTGCCGAGTGATTTATTAAGCAACCTGCGCTGAGCCATAAAACCGTCCGCAAGAATCTATTTCGGCTTGAATAAAGGCATCTTTTCCAAGGGTAGGCCGTTGGTGAAGGTTATGTCGTATCCTTCACGCTCGGCCCTGGCCCTGGCTTTCTTTTCAATTTCACTCCAATGCTGACGAACTGCCTTATCGAGCGATCCATCCCGAGCCCGTCCATGGAATCGGCCGCCACACATGCAGTCACAATCCAACCCTGTTGCGTTGTGGCATTTGTCGTCGCAGCGGCCCTTGATTCCATCGGAGTTTCCCCAGGACATGAGAGTTGTCATAAAACCCTGTTCAGTTTTGGCAGCGATCCAAACTTTCTTGCGTCAAACCGGACGGATAATTGAGCCACCAGTTCATCGATCGACAGCGCGACAAAATCAGCCAGCTTGTACATCAATTCAGGCTCGCAGGGCCCATTAAGCAGGACTCCAGTTATCTGTCCGTCACCGATCGCGTATCCGAGTTCCAGGTGAGCCGATCGGCCACAGGGCATAACAAGAATGGTTGCGTCCGCACCATAAAGATTCACGTAATCGTTCCAATATCCTTCCTGGGCAATCGGGTGCTCCAGCGCGTCTTTGAATTTCTCCGGACCCCAGCACTTCCATTCCGGATCGATTTCGCTCCAGTGAAAACCGTTGTTACCTGGTGCGGGATTTTTGAAGTCGTAAACCTCGTGACCTTCCTTCCTGAGAGCACGAACAACTTCCGGCTGATGTTCGCATCTCCAGGAGGAAGCTACATAAATTCGCAAACTAACCTCCCTCGAAAAATCGCGATTCATCCGAGTGTTTCCAAAGAAATTTCCGAACAGGATGAATAACTTTATTCATATGTTTTTAATGGCACTTACGTGCCGTTTTGTGACGTGCGCGAGGCCGTATTCATTCCCACTCGGGGCCAAATGAGGGCCAAATTTTTTCGACGTTTATAGAATTGAAATGGAGAATCGAGGCAAGTTGTTGATTCTGCAATGCCGGGGATGGGAATTGAACCCACACGTTCCTTGCGGAACCCAGGATTTTAAGTCCTGTGCGTCTGCCAGTTTCGCCACCCCGGCACATTTACACGCTTAAGTGCAGTAATCAAAGCTACACTGTTCCCCTTTCCTATTCAACAGGTTCGGGGAAAATTCGTGCAAGAGGGTCCTCCTGCCCAAACCACTTCGCGCTTCGCCAATCTCCCATGTATAATCGGCCCAACTCCCGGAAAGAACTGGAAGACTCAAAGGAGAACGAATGAACGCAGACACCGAAAAGAGCTCAGAGCAGTTGCGGTCTGAAAGGCAGAAACGCATGGCGGACGCCGTCGCGCTGAAAACGCCGGACCGCGTCCCCATTTCCCTCGGCCTCAATTACTTCCCCGCCAAATTCGCCGGCACCACAACATGGGCCGCATTTTACGACTGGCCCGCGTGGAAAGAGGCCTATATCAAAGCCGCCCAGTATTACCAGCCCGACAGACTGCTCGTTGTCCTGAACCAGTCCGGGAACGTGCTCGAGGCGCTCGACAGCAAACAGTTCCGCTGGCCCGGCCACGGCGTCTCCAAATACCACACACACCAGTTCGTCGAAGGGGAATACATGAAGCAGGAAGAGTACGACCACCTGCTGACCGACCCCTCCGATTTCCTCGTCCGCTGCTACCTGCCGCGTACCTATGGAGCCCTGACACCAACCGGCAAACTTCCCCCGCTGAACATGCTGATCAACACGCTCCCCTTCGGCACGCTCGGGTCCGAAGAATTCGCGGACATGATGGAAAAACTCGCAAAGACCGCGCGCGAAGCGGTCCAGTGGCAAAAGCAGACGTTTGCCATCATCGATGAACTTACAAAACTCGGACACTTCTGCCCGGTCACCCTGATGGCAGGCGCTCCCTTCGATGTCGTTTCCGATTTCCTGCGCGGCATGCGCGGCGCCATGCTCGATATGTACCGCTGCCCCGACAAGCTGCTGCAAGCCTGCGAAATGATGACCAAAATCCAGCTCGACCGGATCGCCCAGGCGCCTCCCGCAAAGGAATTTCTTCCGGTCTTCATGCCTCTCCACCGCGGAGCCTACGGATTCATGTCGCTGAAGCAGTTCGAGATCTTCTACTGGCCGTTCCTGAAGCGCGTCTGCCATGCTCTCATTGAGAGGGGATATACGCCGGATCTCTTCTTCGAAGGCAACTATACTTCGCGCCTGGAGTACATTGCAGAACTGCCGAAGGGAAAAGCGATCGCGCGCTTTGACGTTTGCGACATGGCCCGCGCAAAGGAAATCCTCGGCGGCAAGGTCTGCATCGCCGGCAATATGCCCGTTTCCGCGCTGCAGGTCGGAACCATCGACGATGTGAAGCGGATCACCAAAGAACAGATCGATACCTGCGCGAAAGACGGCGGCTACATTATGGCGCCCGCGTCGGCTTTGGATGAAGTGAATCCGGAGAATATGAAAGCCTGGATCGATTTTACGAAGGAATACGGCAAGTACTAGGAAGCCGCCACGAATTCCACTAACCTCACCTAGCTCCATGAATTAGTGGAATTCGTGGCACAATGATCAGGCGCCAAACTGAATGACCGAGTACGAGCGGGCGGGAAGCTGCAACACGGTTTTCCCGCCGCTTGTCTTCCCCGGCTCGAAGGACTGCGGCACTACCTTCTTCGGGCTTTCGAAACTGTTCACAGCCTTCAAATCCGTTCCCGTCAATACCTGCGAGAATTGAACTCTTTGCGGCGCACCTTCGCGCCAGACCAGTTCCACATCGCGCGGTTTTTCCAGGTCCCGATTCAGGATAAACACACTCACCGATCCATCCTTTTCCATCGTGGCCGAAGCATCGATGTAGGGCACGGGCGAGATTCCCCGAACCGCGTAGGTCGGCGATTCCACCGCGAGGTCCAGCACTTCGCCACGCGCACATTGCAGCGCCCATGCATAGGGATAGTAGATGCTGTGAAGGAAGAGCCCGTCCGGATTCGTCGTGATCGGGGCGATCACATTTACCAATTGGGCCAGGCAGGCGACGTGCACACGCTCCGCCGAGCGCATCAGGGAATTGAGAAAACCGCCTACCAGCAACGCATCTTCCAGGTTGTACACTTCCTCCAGCAGCTTCGGCGCCCGCTGACGCTGCCCATCCCCTCCGCGCGCCCGGTACCAGACGTTCCACTCATCGAAGGAAAGCCACAGCTTCTTGCGGGAGCGTTTGCGCGCCCTGACGTAATCGCAAACGCCAACGACTTCCGCTATCTGGTTTTCCATTTCCAGGTTGAACGAAAGAAACCTGGAGGTGTCGCCGGCCGCGCCGGTTTCCTCCGCGTCATTGCGGTAGTAGCAGTGGAGCGAGATGCCATCCACAAGGTCGTAGCACTCTTCGAGCATTTCCCGGTCCCACTCCAAATAGGTCGCCATCCCGGGACCGCTCGAGCCGCAGGCGATCAGCTGCACCGAGGGATCGACCATGCGCATCTGGTTGGCACAGTCGCGCGCCTTCCGGCCGTATTCGCGCGAAGTCATGTGGCCGATCTGCCACGGGCCATCCATTTCGTTTCCGAGACACCACCACTTCACATTGTGCGGTTTCTCTACTCCGTGCTGGCGTCGCAGATCGCTCCAGCGCGTCCCCTTCTCCATGTTGCAGTACTCAACCAGCGCCGCCGCCATCTCGGCCGTGCCGGTTCCAAGATTCATCCCCATCAATGGCTCGGAGTTGACCGCCCGGCACCATTCCATGAATTCATTGGTCCCAAACTGGTTCGGCTCAATCGTATTCCATGCTTTATCAAGAACCACCGGCCGCTTGTCTTTCGGTCCGACGCCATCGAGCCAGTTATACCCCGATACAAAGTTGCCGCCGGGATAGCGGATGACCGGAACCTGCAGCTTCTTCACTGCCTCCAGCACATCCTTCCGGAAGCCGTTGGCATCTGCAAGCTTCGAGCCCGGCTCATAAACTCCACCGTACACAGAACGACCCAGGTGCTCGATAAATGATCCGAATACCTTCCGGTCCAGAGGCGCAATTTTCTGCGCGGGATCGATATAAATCCGGGCCGACGACCCTCCGGCCGGAGCTGCTGCCAGCCCGCCAACCCAGCGGCCCGCCGCCAGCGCCGTTCCTGCAATGGAAGCCTGCTTCAGAAATGCTCTTCTTGATGACATGCGGTCATTTCCTCCAATGTCGGAATTTTGGGATGCATCTATAGCATATATAAATGTAGCGGCGATTCTAGCACGCCTGCACCCGCCCAGGTTCGCGAATTTGGCCGACGGCTATTTTGGCAACAGATTCCCCGAATTCACACAAATGTGTTATGATATCCGGCTTTTATTTGGAGAAATATTGTACTGGTAGTAAGGAAATCGCAATGCTGGATTAAGGCACCTGCAAATTTACGAATGACGATTTACGATGGACGATTGAACCCTTCCAGTCATCCATCGCAAATCGTCACTCGCAAATCCTCAAAGTTCCCCAGCTGTTCATTTGAGAAAATATATGTCTACGATCGCAGTACCAGATTTATCTCAGGAAATAAAGGATCGCAAACTACCGGCCGGTTTTAGCATGGCCGGTGTAACCTTTGTCCTTGCAGCACTTTCATGGATCGGTCCATTCTCGATCGATACCTATCTCCCTTCGCTTCCGTCTATCAGCCACACGTTTAATGCGCCGCAAGGACAGGTGCAGCAAACCGTAACGGCATTCCTGGTTTTCTTTGCCGTTATGTCCCTATGGCATGGCGCCATTTCTGACGCCTATGGACGGCGTCGGCTGACAATCATATCGCTTTCCATTTTCTTTCTCGCTTCCCTGGGATGCGCCTTATCCATGAATGTGCATTTTTTGATGTTCTTCAGGGCACTGCAGGGAGCAACGGCCGGCACCGGCATGGTCGTGGGCCGAGCCGTGGTACGCGATCTTTTTGAAGGACCCGCGGCTCAGAGGCTGATGTCGCACGTGGCCACTATCTTCACCATTGCGCCGGTCGTTGCACCGGTCCTGGGTGGATGGCTTCAAGTGTGGTTCGGATGGAGGTCGGTCTTCTATTTCATGGCCAGCCTGGCGGCCATTATCCTGGTGTGTTGCTGGAAGTTCCTCCCGGAAACCCTATCGCAGGAAAACCGCCACCCGCTGGAGGTGATGTATCTGATCCGCTCTTACTGGAGCGTTCTGACACAGCCGGCCTTTCTCATGGCCTGCGGATCGATGGCTTTCACCAGTGCCGGGTTCTTCATTTATATAGTCGCGGCTCCCGTATTCCTGATGAAACACCTCGGGCTGCGCGAAACCCAGTTCCTCTGGCTCTTTCTCCCCAACTCCATCGGAATGGTGATCGGCGCCTGGATTTCGGGGCGCTGCGCCGGCAGAATTTCGGGCAACCAGACTATTTACCTGGGATATTCCGTGATGACGATCGCGGCCGTCGGCAATGTGCTGTTGAACACGTTTTTCCGGCCGATGCTTCCGTGGACATTTCTCCCGATCCTCGTGTACGTGATCGGAATGTCGATTGCGATGCCGAGCCTGACCCTGCTGACGCTGGATCTTTTCCCCTCGCAACGAGGCCTCGCGGCTTCCTGCCAGGGATTCATCAGCCTGGCCGCCAATTCGGCCGTCTCAGCGTTTATCGCTCTCGCATGGGGATCGACTCTCACGCTGGCAACCACGGAATTAGTCATGCTGCTGGCCGGCGTGATCACCGTCCTGCTCTATATCAAGGCTATGCGGAAGATTGTCCCGGAAAGCTAGAGGCGTATCCGTGAATTAGGATTTGCCCCCGCTCTACGATACAAAAGCTGCATACGCGGACTTGGCGAAGTCGCCAAGCTTCTCGTGCACCACGACCTTGGCCATTCTGTCGTATGCAGTCTTCTCGAGATTCACAATGACAAGTGCCGCACCGTTCGAAGCCGCGATCAGCGGCAGTTCGGCGGCCGGATATACCACCAGCGAAGAACCGAAGACCAGCATACAATCGCATTCCGAGGCTGCTTCGGCGGCCCCGTCCCACGCGTCCTCCGGCAACAGATCTTCAAAAAGAACAATATCGGGCTTGATGGAGGTGACGCATTTGGGGCAAAGCGGCACCTTCAGTTCCCCACTCTGGATTTGCGAATAAAAACCCGCCATCTGAAACCGGTCGAAGCACTCCGGGCAGTGTCCCGTATGATAGGTTCCGTGAAGCTCATAAACCGTTTTCGAGCCCGCAGCCTGGTGCAGACCGTCGATATTCTGCGTCACGACAGCCTGGAGTTTCCCCATCTCTTCCAGCTGCACCAGCAACCTGTGCGCCAGAGTCGGCTGGGCCTGGCCGATCGTGGAAAAGAGGTTCATGCTGCTCCGGTAAAACCCTTCGGGATCCCGTTTGAAGCCGGAGAGGGACAACTGCTCCATGAGAGCGGAATCCTCCCACAGACCGCCCGAACTCCTGAAATCGGGAATCCCCGCCTCCGTGCTGATTCCTGCTCCGGAAAGCGCAACAATTCGATTGGATTTTCGGATGATGCTGATCGCCTGCTCAGTCTCGACCGTGGTTGTCATGGTCCCAATTATAAATCGGTACCCCGAGGGATTTTGCGGAATTCTTCACCACCCCTGTTTTTGGCCACCAATATCACGAATGGCACAGAGGCTGTCCGATGAGCCTTTCCAGTTCGCTGCGCAAGCGTCCAAAATTGATCGGCTTGGTCAAAACGTCTTCGGCGCCTTCCTTCATCGCCGAAACCGCATCCTCCACGCTCGGATGCGCCGTAAATAGAATGACGGCTATCTCCGGATTTGATCTTTTGAGCCGACGCAATAGAGTCAGTCCATCCAGCTTCGGCATGATGACATCCGATAACACCACGCTCGGCTCTCTCATCTTGGTTATCGATAATGCCTCTTCGCCATCTTCGGCAACCCAGACTCCGTAGCCCCAGGACTCGAGCGCCATCTTCATGACTTCGCGCGCAGAGTTTTCGTCGTCCACCAATAGGACGGTCTTTAGGGGGTTTAACATATAGATTCCATTCCTGTCCTTATGGCAAGTCCTGCCGCTTCCGGCTGACCGCCTACTGCGTCGTGCAAGAGTTGTTCCATCAAATAGAAAACTGTAACTGTAACCATTTAAAGTATTTATTCACAGCGGCCAAAACGGCCGCCCATCCGGGAAAGCGGGAATTATTCCTTGGGGAAAAAGCCTGGTGTTTTGTAAACAATTGTGGAAAAACGATTTATATCGCAACAGAGAAAAAAAGTAGGGAAAATCTCCCCTCCTGCCCCGGTTCCCGCTATACTTACTGGTAAATGTATGGGACCGAATCCCCCCCCGCTTCGGGCACCCTATAAATAAGATTGGAGAATATACAGGCGTGAGCACCCGAAGCACGAAAATTCTAGTTGTTGATGACGAAGCCGCCATGAGGGAAGTCCTTGAAATGCGTCTTCAGGAATGGGGGTTCGAGGTTTGCCTGGCCGGGGATGGAGCGGAAGGCAAGGTAATGGCGGAATCGTATGATCCGGACATCGTTATATCGGATGTCATCATGCCGCAGGTATCCGGCATGGAGCTGCTGCGCGCGCTCAAAGCCGGAGATCCCGATCGTCCCATCATACTGGTGACCGCCCAGGCCAGTATTGACCTTGCGGTCGATGCCATGAAGCAGGGGGCGCAGGATTTTGTTACAAAGCCCATCGATTATCCAAAATTAAGGCTGATCCTCCAGGCGGCCCAGCAGGAAATCGATATGCGGCGCGAGTCGCGACGGCTGGCATCCCAATTGGAGCGCGGCGCGGGTTTCGGGGATTTCATCGGAACCAGCAAAGCGATGCGGGAGGTATACGAGCTGATCTCGAGCATCGCGACCAGCGACGCCTCCGTGATCATTACGGGAGAAAGCGGAACCGGCAAGGAGCTCGCGGCACGAACGATCCACGATCTGAGCGCACGATCGAAGGGGCCGTTTATCGCCATCAATGCCGCGGCGATTCCGGAAAACCTGATGGAAAGCGAGATGTTCGGACATGAGCGCGGCGCTTTCACCGGGGCAACGGGGGTACAGGCGGGCTGTTTCGAACTGGCCAACCATGGAACGCTTTTCCTGGACGAGATTGCCGAGATGCCGATGCTGCTTCAGCCCAAACTGCTGCGCGTCCTGGAAGATCGGCGTGTCCGGCGAGTCGGGGGCAGCCAGGAATTCCTGGTGGATGTGCGTGTGCTCGCGGCTACGAACAAAGAACCGCGCGCCGCGGTTGAAAATGGAAAGCTGCGAGAGGATCTGTTTTATCGGCTGAATGTATTTACAGTTTCGCTCCCGCCGTTGCGCGATCGGAAGGCGGATATCTCCCTGTTGACTCAAGCTTTCATCCAGGAGTTCAATGCCAAACACACGGCTCCGGTGGAAGCGTGCCGGCCGGAAACCCTTGAGCTTCTGAAGGCCTACTCCTGGCCGGGCAATGTGCGCGAGCTTCGCAATGTGATGGAGCGGGCGGTTATCCTGGCAAAGGGACCCTGGATCGAGCCCTCGCATCTGCCGGCTTATTTGCTGAATTCACCCGCCGCGGAATCCGGATCCAGGATTGTGCTCCCGATGGGCGTGACGGCGGCAGAGGCGGAGAAGGAATTGATTCTCCGGACACTCCGGCAGACGGGAAACAACAAGGCGGAAGCTGCCCGCCAGCTTGGACTGGATGTAAAAACCATCCGGAATAAACTCAAAGCCTACGGCATTAACTTATAGTGCTTTTTCGCTGCTCGTTTATTTCGCGGCCCAACCTTCATGAAGATTACGACACGAATCGTATCCGGATATGGATTGCTGATCGCCGTCCTCGCGGCACTGGTCACTTACCAGGTGATCACGGTGAGAAAAATGCAGGCGATCAGCACGACGCTCTCACAGGTTAATTTCCGGAATGCACTCTCCTGCCTGACCGCCAGAAGCGATCTGGAGTCTGTCCTGGACTTCACGCGCAAATCATTTGGATCGGATGATCCCCGCTTTGCCAGCAAGCTGGAAGACTTTCAGGATGCATTCCGAAGAAGCCTCATGGAGCTTCAGACGCATGCGACATCGGATGACGAGAAGGTGGAAGTAAAAAAGCTGTCTCAACAGTGGGATTCCTACCTGGTGGATATGTCGCTGCTCCTGAAAAGTCCGCCGGAGAAAAGCGCGATTCTCCCGGTCAACCTGCAGGAAGATCTGGAGAACCTGCGGCTGCAGGTCAACACGGTCTATGAAACCACGCGGCGCGTGATGTCCACCAAAGTCGCGGAATCGAAGAAAGCCGCGGATACCGCCGTGCTGGTGCTATGGATCGCAACTTTTGTCGCGCTGGCGGTCAGCGTTCTGGTGACACTGCTGATTGTCCGCTCTATCTGGAAGCCGCTGGCCCATTTGACGGAAGGGACTCGCGCCATCGCCGATGGAAAGTTCTTTTACCGCCTGGACACGACGCGTAACGACGAGTTCGCTCAGCTCGCGCGCGACTTTAATAAGATGACGCTGCGCCTGAACGAGCTGGACGAATTAAAGAAGGATTTTGTTTCGCACGTTTCGCATGAATTGAAAGCGCCGCTCGCATCCATGCGCGAGACTATTCAGATCATGCTGGAGGAAATCCCCGGCCCGCTTACAGAAAAGCAGAAGCGTCTGCTCGAGTTGAATCTTCAAAGCGGGACACGGTTGACCGCGATGATCACCAACCTCCTGGATCTCTCGAAAACGGAAGCGGGGGTAATGGAGTACGAGTTGAAACGCCAGGACCTGCTTGCGCTGGTCCGAAACGCGATTGCGGAGCTGGAGGTGCAGGCGCAGGAAAGGCACATTCAGATCAAGGCATCGCTTCCGGAAATGCCCTTACTGGTTGATTGTGACAATGACCGCATTGTCCAGGTGCTGCTGAACCTGATCGGGAATGCCGTGAAGTTTTCCCCAAAGAATTCCGCGATCGAAGTGACCGTACAGAATGTGCAGGACATCCCGGAACAAACGCCGGAGCGCTGGCGCCGCCTGATCCGCGGCAAAAGCGAATGCGGGTATTTCGGCCTGGTGACGATTACGGACTCCGGTCCGGGGATTCCGGATCCGGACAAGGAAAAGGTATTTGAAAAGTTTCACCAGGTAAAGCAGGGAAAGAAGATAGCAGGCCAAGGCGTGGGTTTGGGCCTGTCCATCAGCCGGACCATTGTGCAAGCGCATCGGGGAGCTATTTGGGTGGAAAACAATCCGGGCGGGGGCTGCCGGTTCAAGGTTCTGCTGGGCGGCGGTGCAGGATTCGAAAACTCCGGGCCGAGTTCATCCAAACCGCTTTAATCTCAGGGCGGAGAAATCCATCTTGCACTGGCATTTGCGCGCCGGCGGGAACAAAATAATCCAGTCCTATATGAGGTGCGATTAATGCGGAGGGTTTTCCTGTTCCTGATCTTGGCGACCCTGGCATCCTGGGGTTGCCACAAGAAGCCTGCGGTCATTATTCCGCCCGCAGCGCCGGCCAAGGTAAATCCGCCCGTACCCAAAGCGGTGACGCCGCCTCCTGCCATTCCGCTCGAGCCCGCTCCCATTGAGAAGACTCTGACCTCTCCACCCTCCAATCTGGAGTTGGGAGATATGAATTTTCAGCTCGGCAATTACCAGTTGGCGATGAGGGAGTATTCGGCTGCACTGAAAAACAATCCCAATGCCAAGAACCGCGATCGAATATTGTATCAGCTGGCGCT
Source organism: Acidobacteriota bacterium (assembly GCA_963664705.1). Lineage (GTDB taxonomy): Bacteria > Acidobacteriota > UBA6911 > UBA6911 > UBA6911 > UBA6911. The sequence goes on from OY761556.1 coordinate 5,180,819, forward strand.
TTCCCGCGCATTGTCCGGAGATAGCAACCGAGACTGGCGCCTGGCTGAAATAACGCTCCGCCGCCTGGTTGCGGAATTTCCCAAAAGCGCCTACAAAGACCAGGCGGAGTTGATCCTTGGTCTGCAGGCCCAGATTGAAAGGCTGCGGACGGATGTTAAAGAGCGGGATGAAAAAATCAAGAAGCTCAATGAAGAGCTGCAGGTGCTGAAGGATATCGATTTGCAGCGCCGCCCATCGAGACCCAAAGAATGATCCCGTTTACGAATGGCGAGTGAAGCCTTAGAGCTTTTCCTCGACGCTCTTTATCTTATCTTCGATGGTTTGCTCTCTATCTGTCCTGGTGCCCAGCCGAACCGTCGTGCTGATTCGAGGAACGCCCATTTGATGCAGGGTTTCGTGGCACTCCTTTATGGCTCGCATCACGTCATCCCATTCACCCTCCACATTTGTTCCATAGCCATGGAGGTGGGTTTTAAGACCGGCTCTGATGAGGATTTTCTCGCAGACCGCAATATACGATCCAAGACTGACGCCTACACCGATGGGCACTACACAAAAGTCCACGATCACGTTCATCGCCATCCCTCCGATCCAATTCGCCATTCGCCATTCGCCATTCGTAATTCGTAAGTCGTAATTCGTAATTTTAGCCCTAGTGCCCTCCCCACGTAAATGTCACCGCACCGGTTGCTTCGAATATATTGACTCCGCCCTGCCCTGCAATATCTGCCGTCCTCCATCCGCGGACATCAAAACGCAGACCGACCGGACCCGCCAGGCGGTTGAGCTTTATTCCTCCTCCGTAATTCCCTGCGAATGTGGCATCAAATGGGTTGATTCCCGCATTCCAGGGTTTGATCAAGCCGACGCCTCCCGTGACATAGGGGACAAAGTGGCTTATCGGGATATTCACAACAAGGTTGCTGCTATAGAGCAATCCCCGAATGTCGGATGCCTGCATCGGAAAGAGATCGGAGCTGAGGAGCTTTGGACTGAATGCAATATTCTGCTCAAAGCCAAGAAATTTCAGAAAGTCGAATTCCGCCCGGGCCCCAAAAAGACTCGTACCCCTGAATTTAAGACTCTCCTGAACATTGTTAACCGTCAGATCTCCAGGGTTCAGATACCCTGCAAAAAGCGAAAACTGTCCAGCAGCTTTTGCCTGGCTCGCGCAGCAAAGCAGCCCTGTGAAAAGAACGCACCCGACAAGAAACTTCTTCATGTTGCCTCCCAAGAATACTGGAACAAATGATTCCTGGGGACCAGCCCGGCGTCAATTCGTACTAATACCCAGGAGCGTGTCCAGGAACGTCCTGATCCCACCCGGCCGGGAGGCGCAAATTTCGCGTAATTCGTGGTGGTTTGGCTGCGCGGATCGATATAATCCATGCACGTATGAATGACAGGATCGGATTGCCTTTATCGAAGGCTTTGCGGGTTTGCCGTGGCGATATCGTCTCCTTCGTGGGGGGAGGCGGAAAGACCAGCTCGATGTTCCGGCTCGCGTCAGAACTGTGCTCCGCGGGGAAGCGTGTGCTTACCACGACAACCACTCACATCAGTGTGGATCAATCCCGCATGGCTCCGGCATCGATCGGATTGGATGAACTCGACTCCATGCAAGCAAAGCTGGATCAGTTTGGCCATTGTCTGCTGATCGGACCTCCGGATGGAAAGGGGCGCGTCCTGGGGCCGCCAGCCTCCTGGATCGGATCGCTTCGCGAGCGGGCGGATATTGATGTTATCCTGGTCGAAGCCGACGGCAGCCGGTCGAGGCCATTCAAGGCGCCCGGCGGCCATGAGCCTGTGGTTCCGGAATCCACGACGATTCTGGTGCCTATCGCGGGGCTCAATGCACTCGAAACGCCCTTGGATGAAGATCATGCGCACCGTTCCGAAATCATCGCATCGATCACGGGACAATCGCCTGGAAGCCCGATTACCACATCCACGCTGGCGGCGGTACTACCTCATCCACAGGGTGGAGCAAAGCAGCTTCCCGCCGGAGCCAGGCTGATACCGCTTCTGAACAAGGCGGACTCCGAAACCGATCTTTCCAATGGGCGGGATGTTGCCGGCCGGATGCTCGCCAATACTTCCGTCGACAGCGTGATCATCAGTGCCATGATTCAGGATCCGCCGGTGCGCGAAATCCACGGAAAGACCGCGGGGATCATTCTGGCGGCCGGCATGTCGACGCGCTTCGGCAGGACAAAGCAGACTTGCCCCTGGAAGGATACCAATTTTGCCGCGCGGGCAGCACAGGTGGCTCTGGATGCGGGACTTGATCCGGTGGTCCTGGTGGTTGGGTGGGATGCGGAAAATGTGAAGCAGGCGGTTGACGGTCTTCCGGTGCAGGTTGTTTTGAATCCCGAGTATGCCTCCGGACAAAGCGCATCCGTGCGCAGCGGGCTGGCAGCAATGCCTTCCCGAACGGCAGCGGCGCTTTTTCTCCTGGCCGACCAACCGCTGATTACTCCGGAAATCCTGAGAGATCTTGTGCAGGCACACCGGCAAACGGCTGCACCCGCCTGTGTCCCGGTATTTGAAGGGCGCCGCGGGAATCCCGTCCTCTTTGACAGGAGCCTTTTCGGCGAACTGCGGGAATTGACGGGAGACGCCGGCGGACGCGTCCTGCTGGAAAAATACGGGAATGCCATTGTTTCCGTTCCGGCCGATCGAGCGGTTCTGGTGGATATAGATACGCCTGAGGATTATACAAGTCTGGAGGACAGACCCTCCTGATTCGCATCGGGGACTCAAAACAAAGGGCTTGACGATGACAAAGAACCTCACAATTTTTGAATGCCAGGGCTGCGGCTACAATTCCGCAAAATGGCTTGGGCGCTGCCCTGAATGCAGCAGTTGGAATTCTTTTGTTGAAGAAAGGCGGCCTAAGGGAGGAGATACGGCTGCCACTCGCAAAGGAGGATCCCAGGCGGTACGTCTGGGCGATGTCTCTACGGAAGAGGTCCCGCGCATTGACACCCGGAACCCTGAATTCAACCGCGTCCTTGGCGGAGGCATCGTTCCCGGATCGCTGATCCTGCTTGGCGGAGAGCCGGGCGCCGGCAAATCGACGCTTCTGCTTCAGATTGCCGGCAACCTCGAGGAGGAAGGCCGGCGGGTCCTATATATCTCAGGAGAGGAATCGGCCCAACAGATCAAGCTTCGGGCAGACCGGCTGGCGGATCACTCAAAAACGGACAATCCTGCACAGGAAGTATCAAAGGATATTTATCTGCTGGCCGAATCCAACCTTGAAGCCATCCAGGCAGCGATTGCGGATATCAAGCCATCGGCTATCGTGGTTGACTCCATACAAACTACTTTTTCCGAAACTCTCGAGTCAGCCCCGGGAAGCGTAAGCCAGGTAAGACATGTGGCGATGCAATTCCTGAATATTGCCAAAAATGGCAATATTCCCATCTTTCTGATTGGGCATGTAACCAAGGATGGCAATATCGCGGGGCCCAAGGTGCTGGAGCATGTGGTGGACGTCGTTCTATATTTCGAGGGGGAGCGCCGCCAGAACCATCGCATTATCCGGGCGGTGAAGAACCGTTTTGGAGCGGCCAACGAAGTGGGGATTTTTGAGATGACCTCCCGGGGCCTGATCCCGACGGCAAATCCATCCAGCCTTTTCCTCATGGAAAGAGAGAATGTTTCGTCGGGAAGCGCCGTGGTCTGCGCACTGGAAGGAACGCGCCCGCTGCTGGTCGAAGTCCAGGCTCTGGTGGTCGCGACGCAATACGGTACCGGCCGACGCGTGGCAACGGGAGTGGATTACAACCGCATTTCTGTGCTGGTGGCGATGCTTGAAAAGCGCCTGGGAGTGCAGATGGCGGGAAGCGACATCTACGTAAATACCGCAGGAGGACTGGAAATAGACGAGCCTGGATCCGATTTGGGCATATTCGCGGCCATCTTGAGCAGCCTGCGGAACCGGCCTCTGTCCAACCATACCGTTTTGCTGGGCGAACTAAGCCTGTCGGGTGACATCCGGCCGATCAGCCAGATGCACGTGAGAGCGCGGGAGGCGGCTCTCATGGGCTTTCAGCGATGCATCCTCCCAGCCGGCAACCTGCCGCTGGTAGATCCTATTGAGGGAATCGAGCTTATACCGGCCCGTACCGTCGCCGACCTCTCCGACCTTATTTTCTAGGGGCGAATCGAGGCAACATCAGCCTTTTCTATGCTTTCCTTCAGGGTGTTCCTGATCTGATTTTGTTTGGATGCAAGCCGGTCCACGGCGTTTGCAGGAAAAACGGCAGCGAATGGCAGCGGGAAACCACCGCGAAGGCCCTGTTTCAGCACCCATTTATCCATAACTATTGATTGCATTTGTTTTCCTTCGGTCCGACCTCGAAATATGCTAAATTCATTCAAGGTCTGGAGCTTTGCTTTTCTACTTCCCGAAGTATCAGGTGACGGTCCCCATCAAAAGCCTCCAGACGTTGATTGGAGGAACACAAAAAATGTACAACCTACTTTCAGCTGTCGATTGGAGCATCGAGAGCAGTGGGTGGGTGTTCTTCCTTGTTATCTGGCTTTTAATAATAATCAATTCCATTGATATTGAGTGGATCATGCTGAAGGAGTTCATCGATGGATCTATGGATTATACGTGCACTCTTATTCGTGGCAATCCTGGTAAGCGGGTACTACGTCCGCCCCTTTGGTTCCAGTTTACCGCTGACGGTTTCGTTTAGCGCCGGGATAGGATTTATCATTCTTCTTGCGGAAATGCGGATTCGGAAGCTCTCCCTGAAGACCTTGCTGGGAGCGGCTTTGGGATCGATCATGGGCATTATCGGCGCCAGCCTGATCAGCATCGTGATCGGAAGAATGATTCTGGATCCCAAAACTGAAACTTTTGTGCAGCTTCTCATTCTGATCCTCATGACTTATGTAGGATTGGTGTCGGGAGCCAACAAAGGGGAGTATCTGGATCTGTCGTCGTTTGGAGGATTATTCAACGACAACACGATTCGGAAATCGTCGAAGGTCCTGGATACCAGTGTCATTATCGATGGCCGCGTAGCCGACATCTGCAAGACCGGTTTCCTGGAGGGGACGCTTGTTGTCCCGCATTTCGTGCTTCGGGAGCTTCAGCAGATTGCGGACAGCGCTGATTCCGCCAAGCGGAATCGAGGCAGGCGCGGTCTGGATGTTCTCGAAAAAATCAAGGGAGTTCCCGGCGTAGCAGTTCAAATCGTTGAGAAGGACTACCCCGATGTCAAAGAGGTGGATCTGAAGCTCATCGAACTCGCCAAGGAGATGACCGCCAAGATTGTCACCAACGACTTTAACCTTAACAAAGTTTCGCAGCTTCGCGGTGTTGAAGTCCTCAACATCAATGAGCTCGCCAATGCCCTCAAACCGGTTGTGCTGCCCGGTGAGACGATGAAGGTATTCATCCTGAAAGAGGGAAAGGAATACAACCAGGGGGTTGCTTACCTTGACGACGGCACCATGGTTGTGGTCGACAATGCCCGGCGCATGATTGGCAAGACCATCGCGACGCAGGTCACGTCCGTATTGCAGACAACCGCGGGCAAGATGATTTTTGGCCGGTTCCCGGAGGAAGCGGAAGCTGCCGCCAATGCTCAAGCCGCCAGACCGGATCGCCGTCCGTATGAAAAGCCGCCGATCGCGAATCGTCCCCCCATCGCGGAAATTGACGACAAAGAGCGCGTCAAAGGCCGATAGAAAGCTCCTGCATCCGCAATCTTGAAAACCGAAGGCTCCAGGATGTCCCTGGAGCCTTCGAGTCTTTCAGGTGTATGGTATTGTCCGAATGACTATGGAAGAACCGAAAATGAAAATCACCGCCGCGGCAGTCATTGCGGCGGGAGGCACAGGAACGCGGATGCAGTCGAGCGTTCCGAAGCAGTTCCTGGATATTCTGGGAAAGCCGGTCTTGTTCCACACCATCGAGCGCATCGCTTCGCTGGATGAGGTCACCGAGATTATCATCGCGCTCCCTCCCGAGCATATTCCGCAAGCCATGGCAATCGCCCGGCAGATCCCCATGCGGGCGGAAGTGCGCTGCGTTGCCGGAGGCGCCAGCCGGCAGGCGTCCGTTCACTGTGGAGTTGTCCAGGTAATTTCCGATCCGGACATTATCATGGTGCACGATGCAGCGAGGCCGCTTTGCAGCAAAGACCTGATCCGGCGCGTGCTCGAGGCGGCATGGGAAAAAGGAGGCGCCATCCCGGGCATCCCTGCGACGGATACCATCCAGCGCGTTTCGAAAAAGGGGAGGGTTCTGGCAACACCACCACGAGAGGAACTCTACGCGATCCAGACACCGCAGGCATTTCACGCAGATATCCTGAGGTCGGCATTGGACAAGGCGCAGACCGCGGGGTTCCTGGGAACGGACGAATCGTCGGTTGTGCGCTGGGCGGGCCACTCCGTGGTGGTCGTTCCAGGCTCTCCAGACAATATCAAGATTACGCGGCCGCTGGACCTGGAGATTGCCAGGATTCTAATCACGAATATAGGCTCGGAGGCACAAACTGTCATGGATCAATCGAAGCTTCGAATCGGACAGGGAATCGATTATCATCGACTGGTTGAGGGGCGGAAACTGATCCTCGGAGGTGTGGAAATCCCCTTCGAAAAAGGGCTGGAAGGACACTCCGATGCCGATGCCCTGTCACACGCGATCTGTGATGCACTGCTTGGCGCCATCGCGCTCGGGGACATCGGCCAGCATTTCCCGGATACGGACGCCTCCAATCGTGGACGCTCCAGTCTCGAGTTTCTGCGGCTGGTTCGGGAGAAGATCGAAGCGGCGGGCTGGAGTATCGGGAATGTGGACGCAACGCTTCTGGTGCAAAAGCCGCGCATCATGCCGCATGCACCGCAAATGAAAATAAACATCGCGGAATCGCTCGGGTTGACGCCGGCGGATGTGAGCATCAAGGCGACGACCACGGAAGGGTTGAACGCGGAAGGACGCGGCGAGGGAATTTCCGCTCAAGCCATCGCATTATTGTATTCGCGCGAATAATCTTCAGGGCGCATAAGCTCAGAGAATTTTTAAAATATGACAACTTCATCAAGTTTTGAAAAACCGGTTCGTGTTCGTTTTGCTCCAAGCCCCACCGGCTATCTGCACGTCGGCAACGTGCGGACAGCCCTGTTCAACTGGCTTTTCGCCAAACGCTATGGCGGCAGCTTCATTCTCCGGATCGAGGATACGGACGCGGAGCGGAGCAAACCGGAATACGAAGAACAGCTCAAGAAAGACCTGCACTGGCTCGGCCTTGACTGGAATGAAGGCATCGATCGCGCGGGCGAATACGGCCCCTATCGCCAGACAGAGCGATACCCGATCTACCAGAAATTCGCGCAGCAACTCCTGGACGAGAACAAGGCTTTCCGATGTTTCTGCACTGAAGAGGAACTGGAAAAGGTCCGGCAGGAACAGCTCGCGAGAAATGAAACACCGCGCTATTCGGGCAAATGCCGGCATTTGACGGCGGATGAAATCGGTTCCTACGATAAGCTGAAAGCCCCTTCTACTTTGCGCCTGAGAGTGCGGCCGGGAACCGTTGGATTTTCCGACATGGTTTTCGGAAAAATTGAAATAGACACCGCGCAGATCAGCGATCCGGTGCTGCTGCGCAGCGACAACAGTCCAACCTACAATTTCTGCTGTGTCATCGACGATGTCCTGATGAAGATCACCCACGTAATCCGCGGGGATGGGCACCTGTCGAATACGCACCGGCAGATTCTGGTGTACGAGGCGCTGCAAGCCCCTGTTCCCGAGTTCGCGCATTTGTCCACCATTCTCGGACCCGACGGACAAAAGCTGAGCAAGCGCCACGGCGCAACTTCGGTCAATGAGTTTTATCAGCAGGGCTATCTGCCGGAAGCCCTGGCAAACTATCTCTCGCTGCTGGGCTGGTCTTCTCCGAACGAAGGACAGGAGGTCATGTCGCTGGAGGAAATCACACAACAGTTCGACCTGTCGCGAGTCCAGAAGAATCCGGCTATTTTTGACAACGCCAAGCTGAACTGGATGAATCGCACGTACATCACGAAAACTCCGGGTGAAGCTCTCGTAGAAAATGCGAAGCGCTTTTTTATTGAAGCCGGGCAGGTACCGCAAAATCCCGACGCCGAGACCATCGCCTGGCTCTGCCAGGTAATCGATCTCATCAAAACCCATGTGGATCACCTCGACCAGCTCCCAAACGAGACTCCGATCGTCTATGCATTCGATCCATCCCAGCTCGAGCCGGCCGTCCGCGAGCTTTTGCTGAAGGATGAAGGAAAGGCCGTGGCATTGGAATTCGCCAGGCTTGTAGAGGAGCAGGAACAGCTCACCACGGAAAAATATCGGGAAATTGTCGGGCAGGTAAAATCAACCACGCGTCAGAAAGGGCGCAACCTGTTCCACCCGATCCGTGCGGCATTGACGGGACGCGATTCCGGCCCGGAAATGGAAAAGCTGATTCCTTTGTATGAAAATGGGAGCCGTCTGGCCCTGCCCCGCAAAGTGATGTCCAGCCGCGAACGGTTGCGCGCCATTCTGCAAGCCGCCGGCATTTCGGACGCATCAAAGTAAGGGTTTTCGGGGATTATTGAGCCGTCGGTTTCCAGGCAACTGCCGTGGAGCGTGGCTGCTTCCATGGCGCGGATGACACCGGGGCCATATTATTTGGTCAAGAAACCTGGTCGGGCAATGAATATCAGCCCCGGAGGGGCGATCAGAAAATAGCCGGGGGTGAAGCGAAGCGAACCCCCGGTAGAAATGGGCGCGAGAAAGAGCCCTGAAGGGGCGAAAGATTGGGCATTCTGCCGCCCCTTCAGGGCTTATTACTGGTCTTATCCAATCCGGGGGTTCGCTTCGCTTCACCCCCGGCTACTCTCTTTCGGCCCTCCGGGCCTGTTGCTTCACTCGCGTCGAAGGGCTAAGAACAAATCGTGTGCAGCATTAGCCGGGACCGCGGCGCCTCCCGGCAGGGCACTCCAGTCGAAAGGCAATATGTCTGTATTGTATGGAATCAATCCGGTTGCGGAAGCGCTTCGGGCAAATCCCGAAAAAATTGAGCGCATCTGCGTTGAACGGGGCCAGAAAAATCCAAGGGTCCAGGAAATTGTCGACCTGGCCCGGCAAAATCACGTCCGGATTGCCTTCGAAGATAAATCCTGGCTGGACCGCAAGGCGCAAGGTTTGCGGCACCAGGGAGTCCTCTGCTACGCGGCAGAAATGGCGACGCTCGCCCCCGAGGATATTCTCGACCAGGCCAAATCGCCCGGCCTCCTCGTGGTATTGGACGGGATTGAAGACCCGCACAATCTCGGCGCTATTCTGCGTTCCGCGGAAGGAGCCGGGGCGGATGGTGTTTTTCTGCCGCTGCACCGCAGCGCCAATTTGAGCGGCACGGTTGTGAAATCGAGCGCCGGAGCCGCTTCCCACGTGAAGCTGGCGCGAATTCCCAATCTCGCGCAGCTGCTCGACCTCATCAAGAAAAAGGGGTTCTGGGTGGCGGGGCTGGCCGCCGAGGCCAGTCAGCCCATTTGGGAGGTAGACCTTACCGTTCCGATTGCGCTGGTGATGGGAAATGAAGGAGCCGGACTGCATCGTCTGGTAAAGCAAAAGTGCGATTTTCTCGTATCTTTGCCGATACGTGGGAATGTGGGCTCATACAATGTGAGCGTTGCCGCGGGAATCGCTCTTTACGAGGTCCTTCGACAGCGCAAGTAATGCATTGAGGATTTCGGTTTGACGGTTTGCAGCATCATGTCGCCCGTTCAGTCGAGCCCCGGATATTGGAGCGTATGATCCTGATCGTCAACCTGCAATCATCACCCGTCAATCCAGTTTATGCCAGTTGTTGAAATCGAAAATCTGACCAAAGAGTTTTCCGTCGGCTTCTGGAAAAAACGCCCGATCCGTGCGCTGGATAATCTCTGTCTGAACGTGCAACAGGGAGAGATATTCGGTTTTCTTGGCCCCAACGGTGCCGGGAAGAGCACAACCATCAAGATACTCATGAATCTTCTGCACGCGACCTCGGGGAAAGCCAGAATATTGGGCGAACCTTCTGACCGTGTGCCCATGCATCAAAAGATCGGATATCTGCCGGAAAACCCCTATTTTTACGACTATCTCACCCCGGCAGAGCTTTTGAACTATATGGGCCGGCTGTTTGGAATCCGGCACGCCGATTTATCGCGCAAAGTGGATACACTTCTTGAAAGCGTCGGCCTGCAGGATTCGCGCCATATTCAGCTGAGGAAGTTTTCCAAAGGCATGGTGCAGCGGATTGGGATTGCCCAGGCAATTATTAATGACCCCGAAATCGTCTTCCTCGACGAGCCGATGTCCGGCCTCGATCCTCTCGGCCGCATGGACGTGCGCAGGATCATCACAACGCTAAAGTCCCGCGGCGTGACCGTCTTCTTCAGCTCTCACGTGCTGCCGGATGTGGAAGCGCTGTGCGACCGCGTGGCCATTTTGAATAAGGGAAGACTCCAGGAAACCGGCACGCTGGATGAGATCCTGAATCGGGGGATCGAGGGGTATGAAATTATCCTGTCCGGATTGAAGGAAGATAGGCTGGAGGCGATCCGCAATCTTTGCGATGAGATCATGCCGATGGAAGATCGCCTGCGCATCCGCGTCGCCGGCAGGGAGCGCATGGAAACGCTGATTGACTTCGCATTCCGGCATCACCTTGGACTCGTTTCCGTCAACCCGATTCGACGATCCCTGGAAGAACACTTTCAGTCCGTTGTGGTCCGTAAGCAGTAGGGGCATTCATTACAGGTGAAGAGAGAAGCATGTTGCATAGAATTGTAGCCATCGCCAGCAATACATTTCGGGAGACAGTGCGCGACAAGATTCTATATAACCTGATTCTGTTTGCCCTGATTATGATTCTGAGCTCGATCCTCCTCGGCCAGCTTACCCTGGGAAACGAAGAAAAGATCATCCTGGATTTAGGGCTCTCGTCCATCTCGATTTTCGGGATGCTCATCGCCATATTCATCGGCATCGGGCTGGTCCATAAGGAACTTGAAAAACGGACTGTGTACGCCCTGCTGGCAAAACCGGTGCACCGGTACGAGCTTATTCTGGGCAAATATCTCGGACTTCTGTTCACGTTGCTGGTCAATGTATCGGTGATGACAGCCGGACTGGAACTGGCGCTCCTCTACACCGGCAAGATCGGACTGGGCGGATACCTGCGCGTGTTGCCCGCTGTTTTTCTTATCTTTCTATCGCTGGCTCTAACAACCGCACTGGCACTTCTGTTTTCGACTTTCTCAACGCCGGCTCTTTCCGCCCTGTTTACGTTTTTCCTCTGGATCATCGGCCATTTCGGGAAAGACTTGCAGCAATTTGGCTCACTGGCAAAATCGACCCTGGCCAGCTGGCTTTGCAGGGTTCTATCTTACGTGCTCCCCAACCTTCAGAATTTCTCTCTCATTGACAGCCGAGGCATCCTCGGGAGCGCCGGAAGCACGATAGCTATCAATGCGCCGGCCATTGCGGGTTCCACCGCATATGCCATTCTGTATTGCGCGGCCGTCCTGTCGCTGTCCGTCGTTGTTTTCATGCGCCGGGATTTCAAATGAACCGGGTAGAGGCTGGGAACTCAAAAAGCGGATGGATATTCCTCGGAATATTCCTGGTCTGCGCCGCTTTGATCAAGCCGGCACAGGATCTACTGGAAGCCCGACGGGGTGACCCGGGCCCGGACGCCGATCTGCTTTACTTCAGCTCCCCATCGATGGTGAAACGGATGGCATTGAGCTATGGCCCCCTGCTCGCGGATTTTTACTGGCTGCGCACCATCCAATATTACGGTCGTCGCGAAGAAGCGGATAGAAGGCTGGTGCGCTATAAAAATCTGCCGGCCCTGCTCGATATCACGACGACGCTGGACCCGGATTTGATCGATGCCTACCGGTCCGGAAGTGTTTTCCTCGGCGAGGAAGAGCCGCTCGGAGCCGGCAAGCCGCTGGAGTCATTGAAGCTGCTCGATAAAGGGATCCGCATGCATCCGCAGGACTGGCGCCTGCGCTATGACAAAGGCTTTGTATACTACTGGTATTTGAAGGATTACCGGAATGCGGGCGATACATGGCGGGAAGCCGGTCGTCTGCAGAATGCCCCGCACTGGCTGGAACCGCTCGCTGCCATGGCGCTTTCAAAAGGAGGAGCCGTGGATGTTGCGGCGGCTCTTTGGCAGATACAATACCAGAATTCGACAAGAGCCGATGTTCGCGAGAACGCCAGGAACCATCTGTTCAGCCTCGAGGCAATGCGGGATATCTGGACGTTTGAGTTCCTGCTGGAAAAATATCGGGCCGAGCATGGATCCTATCCACGGACGCTGGGCGAACTGGTGCGGGGAAAAGCAAAGCCCTATCGACTGCTGGACCCAACGGGCACGCCGTATGAATACAATCCTGCAACCGGCACAGTTTCATTGAGCTCAAACACCACGATGAAATACCTCGAAGTTCCCAATTCCTATAAAGAGCAGTTTCTGGCGAGGATTCAAGAGTAGCACCGGAAGCAACAGCTCTCCTCCGGCTTGACCGATCAATGGCGTTGGTTAGTTTTTGGATTTGAACCGCGAAGACCTCGAAGACCGCAAAGCAAGATTTTTGGGCTTATTTTGCTGCCGGTGGCAGATGGAGTCCAGCGTATGCTCCCGCGAGAATGATACGCGCAAAGCCTACAAATATATTTTCTTCGCGGTCTTCGCGGTCTTTGCGGTCTTTGCGGTCTTTGCGGTCTTCGCGGTTATCGAAAGCTCTTTCATCGTGTCTGCACGATCCAGCGGTATCCATTCCTGCAACTTGGCCGGCTTGACCGATCAATGGCATTGGTTAGTTTTTGGATTTGAATCGCGAAGACCGCAAAGCAAGATTTTTGGGCTTATTTTGCTGCCAGTGGCAGATGGAGTCCAGCGTATGCTCCCGCGAGAATGATACGCGCAAAGCCTACAAACATATTTTCTTCGCGGTCTTTGCGGTCTTCGCGGTTATCGAAAGCTCTTTCATCGTGTCTGCACGATCCAGCGGTATCCATTCCTGCAACTTGGCCGGCTTGACCGATCAATGGCGTTGGTTAGTTTTTGGATTTGAACCGCGAAGACCTCGAAGACCGCAAAGCAAGATTTTTGGGCTCATTGTGCTGCCGGTGGCAGATGGGGTCCAGCGTATGCTCCGGCGAGAATGATACGCGCAAAGCCTACAAATATATTTTCTTCGCGGTCTTTGCGGTCTTTGCGGTTATCGGAAGCTCTTTCATCGTGTCTGCACGATCCAGCGGTATCCATTCCTGCAACTTGGCCGGCTTGACCGATCAATGGCGTTGGTTAGTTTTTGGATTTGAATCGCGAAGACCTCGAAGACCGCAAAGCAAGATTTTTGGGCTCATTGTGCTGCCGGTGGCAGATGGAGTCCAGCGTATGCTCCCGCGAGAATGATACGCGCAAAGCCTACAAATATATTTTCTTCGCGGTCTTTGCGGTCTTCGCGGTTATCGAAAGCTCTTTCATCGTGTCTGCACGATCCAGCGGTATCCATTCCTGCAACTTGGCCGGCTTGACCGATCAATGGCGTTGGTTAGTTTTTGGATTTGAATCGCGAAGACCTCGAAGACCGCAAAGCAAGATTTTTGGGCTTATTTTGCTGCCAGTGGCAGATGGAGTCCAGCGTATGCTCCCGCGAGAATGATACGCGCAAAGCCTACAAACATATTTTCTTCGCGGTCTTTGCGGTCTTCGCGGTTATCGAAAGCTCTTTCATCGTGTCTGCACGATCCAGCGGTATCCATTCCTGCAACTTGGCCGGCTTGACCGATCAATGGCGTTGGTTAGTTTTTGGATTTGAATCGCGAAGACCTCGAAGACCGCAAAGCAAGATTTTTGGGCTTATTTTGCTGCCGGTGGCAGATGGAGTCCAGCGTATGCTCCCGCGAGAATGATACGCGCAAAGCCTACAAATATATTTTCTTCGCGGTCTTTGCGGTCTTCGCGGTTATCGAAAGCTCTTTCATCGTGTCTACTCGATCCAGCGGTATCCATTCCTGCAACTTGGCCGGCTTGACCGATCAATGGCGTTGGTTAGTTTTTGGATTTGAATCGCGAAGACCTCGAAGACCGCAACGTAAGTTTTTTGGGCTCATTTTGCTGCCGGTGGCAGATGGAGTCCAGCGTATGCTCCGGCGAGAATGATACGCGCAAAGCCTACAAACATATTTTCTTCGCGGTCTTTGCGGTCTTCGCGGTTATCGGAAGCTCTTTCATCGTGTCTGCACGATCCCACTGAAACTGGGCATAGCCCCACTGGAATTTAGCCGGCAAGTGTGACGCGGTCTCTCCCTGCGGCTTTGCTTCGATACAGCGCCTTATCCGCGGCATCAATCAATGCGCTGGCGGTCCGGCCATGATCCGGAAACACGGCGACTCCCATGGAGGCCGTGATCTTCCCCAATGGATTTCCGCGGAAATGGACATCGAGTCTCTGGATGGACTCCTTGAAGAATTCCGCTCGCTGCCGGGTTACAGCTCCGGTGCCCTCAGGCAGGATTAGCGTGAACTCCTCGCCACCATACCGGCAGGCAATATCCTCGCCGCGTATATTGCTCCGCAAAAGCGTTCCAAGTTCCTTCAGCAGCAGATCACCGGCTTCGTGCCCGAAGGTATCGTTGAAATACTTGAAATGGTCAAGATCGATCATGATCATACCCAGCGGGCGCTGGTTGCGCGTGGCGCGGCGGATCTCGAGTTCCAGCGACTCCTCCATAAACCTGCGGTTGAAGAGACCGGTCAGCGGATCGCGGATGGACTGGCTTCTCAGCGTTTCATGCAATCTTAAATTCGACAAAGCCATGGCAATGTGCTCGGACATCGTGACGGCAAGCCTCTGCTTGCTTTCCGTCATCTTGACGTTGTCGGGCTGCATGAGGTGCAGCACACCAAGGGCCTCGCTTTGAGCCATCATGGGAATGCACATATAGCCGTCGGCGGGAGGCTTATGAATATGCCGACAGACCATGCCGGCGTGAAAATTTTCGACCCAGTGCGTCCGGCCCCTGCGCAACGCCCAGCATTCCTGCGGTGTAAACGAACGTTCCACCAGCGCCGAATCGCCCCAGATCGCGGCGGCTTCGACTGAATTGCGCGAAGAAGCTATCACGTACAGCGCTCCCACTTTCACCGGGAAAATCTGCTGCGCCACACGAACGATTACGTGGTAAGCCTCTTCGGTTGTCATGCAGGCACGAAGAATGTCTCCCATTTCATTCAGGAGAGTCATTTCGCGCGTGCGCTGCTCGAGCTCACCGACCCAGGCTTCCAGCTTCTGGTTGGCTTCCTGAAGTGCGGCCTCGGTCTTCTTGCGCTTGGTAATATCCCGCGCGATCCCTTGAACGGCAACGGCTTTTCCACCGCGGAAGATCGGGCGCGTACTGATTCCCAAGGTGATGCGGCTGCCATCTTTGGCTATGAACTCCAGCTCGTAGTTGAGCGGGACTTCTCCCCCGATCTGAGGGTCCATCATCTTCTGGCCGAGATGCAGATACTCCGGCGCCATGGTATCGGTTATGCGCATCTGCAGCGCTTCTGCTCTCGTATACCCGGTGATTCTCTCCACGGCGCGGTTTATCGATAAAACCCTTCCCTCGAAATCGTGCGTGAAGATGATGTCGCTGGCGTTCTCAAACAGCTCACGATACTGTCCGTCGCTATCCACCGCTCTCGGGGCGGCGTTCTGCATAACCTGCGGCTCGGCTTCCCGGTGCTTACGGAATACATGCTCGAGCCGCGGCTCACTCCTGGCCAACGCCTCCAAGTGAAGGCGCACGTAAGGGTGATCTTCAGCGGAAATTTCGGGGTGCGCTTCCACCCAGAGGTGCGAAGCCTTGATGGTGGCAAGAAATGCCGTCAGATAGCTGTATTGATCCGATCCCAGGAGCTCCCGGAGCTCGGCGGCACAACGTTCAAATCCATTATGCCCCAGGAAGACCACCGTGCAGCAGGTGATCAAATTGGCTTCAAATGCTTCGTCGTCAGGCCAGGTTCCCAGCGGGTGCGGAATCTTTGCCAGCAACTCCCGCGCATTCTCCACACGATGGTTGGAAAATGCGGGGACTTCCAGTAATTGCCTTATTGCCGCAGCCGGAATTCCCATCTGGTGCATTGTGCAGGCGTGCGTGATGATGAAATAGGGAGAGGCGCAATACCGGGACAGCCGGATAGCCAGCTTTTCCTTGAACAGCGGCGGCAACGGATTGTCATGGTACGCGGAGACCTGCTGCCGCCAGAGAGCCTCCAACAATGCGGGCGATCCCAATGCGGGAAAGAAAAACGGCGGAAGAACACCCAACCGCTCCGTTATCTCGCGTTTGAGCTTCTCCACTGTTTGTTCCTGGCCAGGGACCAGATCAGACTCGAGACGCTTCAGGTTCTCAAGCTTCTCCCAAAGCGATTCGAGTTCTTTGCCTGTTTGATCCACCCATTCCATATTCGACTGGTTCCGTCGCAATAAGATTGCTGCTGAATGCGCACACTAAGGTCCTGCATGGCAGCACAACGCGAGTAAGGGGTGCGGGGCAAGGGGAACGCGAAGTAGCCGAAATCTCATTCTGACCAAAATCCAAGAAAACGCAAGGAGAAAAAGCATCGCCTGCAGCCTAAATTCAGGATGAAAAAGCAGCCCACAATGTACCGGAATGGAATGGTTCAATAGCACCAACTATTTTGATACATTTGCCCTAATGTTTATACATTGAGTGATTCATCCGGGGACCGTATCACGTCATTGGAATTTGCAAAAAGGGTTCTGATCTGGGGGGTGTGAGAAGGGCGGATTAGCTTGCAACTACGATGCAATTGCCCCCGCTGCTTTTGGCGCGGTTCAGTGCCGATTCCGCTGAACGCAGAAGACTCTGAACTGTCTGCCCATGCCCGGGAAAAACAGCAAGGCCTACGGAAGCGGAAATATGACCGACCTGGGTGCTCTGATATTTGACTTCAAGCGTATGAGCCAGGTTGCAGAGATTGTCCGCGCGTTGATGTCCAACCTCATAGGTGCTTTGAGGGAGCAAGATCACGAATGTCTGGTTGCTGTACCGGCAGGCGATATCCCCTTTCCGCACATTTGACTGCAGAAGCATGCCGGTCCGGCGCAGCATGGAGTCTCCGATATCCAGCCCGTACTGGTCATTAATATACTGGAAGTTATCGAGCTCCAGCATGATCACGCTGAGGGCGAACTGACTGCGCGCTGCCCGGCGCAGTTCGAGTTCCAGTGATTCCTCCATGAAACTGCGGTTGAAGAGTCCCGTAAGCTGATCGCGGATGGACTGGTTCCGCAGCTTTTCGTGCAGACGGAGATTTGAAAGCGCCATTGCGACGTGCTCCGCCATTGCCACGGCAAGCCGTTGCTTGGCTTCCGGCATCTGCTCGCCTTCCTGCATGGAGAGATGCAGAACTCCCACGGCTTCGCTCTGTGCCATCATGGGAACGCACAGATATCCACTCGGCAGGGGCGGATGCAGATGTTTGCACAGAAGGCCGATTCGCGTGTCTTCCACCCAATGGATCCGGCCTCTGCGCAACGCCCAGCATTCATCGGGCGTAAAGGTAAGCTCCATTCCGGTGATATCGCCCCAGTCTGCAACGACCTCGACGATATTCCGTGTCGGACCGATGACGAAGAGCGCTCCACCCTGCTGGGGAAAGATCTCCTTTGCTACTCTGACAATCACCTCGAAGACTTCTTCCGAGGTGAAGCAGGCGCGAAGAATGTCCCCCATCTCGCTGAGCAGTGTCATCTCTCTAGTGCGCTGCTCGAGTTCCTGGACCCAGGCTTCGAGTTTTTTGTTTGCCTGCTGCAAAGCTTCTTCGGTTTTTTTCCGCTCGGTAATATCGCGGGCGATGCCCTGGATCCCGACTGGCTTCCCTTCCCTGAAGATCAGCCGGTTGCTGACTTCGAGAATGGCGCGGGTATTGTCCTTGGTGACAATTTCGAGCTCCTGGGTTATGGGCGCCTCGTCGGCAATTTGCCGATCGACCATTCTGCGCGCCGCCTGCTGGAATTCCGGAGCTACGAACTGAATGAAGCGCATCTGAAGGGCTTCTGCCCTGGAATACCCAATGATCCGCTCCGCAGCTTTATTGATAGAAGTGATCCGGCCGGACAGATCGTGGGTGTAGACCATGTCATAAGCGTTTTCAAACAGCTCCCGGTACCGCTCCTCGCTGAGCCGCTTGGCTTCTTCGGCCAGCTTGCGCTCGGTCACATCGCGAATGATGGCCAACCCGCCGATCACGTCCCGCGTCTGCGGATCGTACATGGGGCCATAATAGCCTTCAAAAAAGATCTGTCTGTTCGTCCCTGGGATCTGGTACCGCTTGTCCACCGAGATGACCTTGTTTCCGGCGAGAGCGGCGGCAAAATTCGTATCCTCGCCGAGGTCTTTCAGAAAGGGACATGCTTTGAATGCCGGCCTGCCCAGCGTATCGCCTGCGCCGACTCCGAAGATTCTCTCCATCGCCGGATTCCAGACGGTAAAGAAATACTCGCGGTCAAACGCGAGAATCCCGTCCAGGCTGCTGTTGATCAGCCCTTCCAACTGCTGCTTGTCATGCTGGAAGGTCACTTCATCCCATTTCCGGGCACCAATATCTTCAAACATCACCAGGCAACATTTGGCCGGATCGTCAGGGTTGCTGGAAACGGTAACCTGTACCCAGAAGGCTTCGCCCTTCCTGGTTCGCAACTGCTCTTCCAACCGGGTACTGGAAACGACGCCATCGAATACCTGGCGCAGCGCCCGGGCGAATTCCTCCGCTTCCAAGGCAAGATCGATGACGCTGATGGACTTCATTTCCGACGGAGTGTAGCCCAACATGACGCACAGCGATCGGTTCGCCCTCAGAATCCTGAATTGGGAGTCAATCAACGCCACTCCCATCGGGCCATTCTCCAGCATGGAAGGGGGGATCTGAATTTCCTCCTCTTCTGCGGGCGAGGACGGCTCGGACGGAGGATGGCTTTGAATCAATACCTGGAGATGCGCAATTTCATCGCGCAGCGATTCCAGTTCCTCCGCCAGATCCTTTTTTGGGGGCTTCTCTTCCATATTCTTAGCACTAGAGCGACAGACTGATCCCGGAGTCGCCCGCTAACAGGCATAATGGCAGACACGTCTGCCGGAACAGATCAAAAATATACAGGTCGCTCTCAGGTTATCGTAACGCGCGAGCCAAATCTTTAGTCAAATCCGACCGTAAAACATCACAACAAAAAGGTTAACGCAACTTTGCATGACGGCATGGAAGCGCGGTCCTTATGGTTTTGCAAACAATACAATAAAGACTCTTCCATTATCTTGCCAATGTTTTCAACGACTTACAGCATTGATTCCTCGATGGGGCCAGGATGGGCAATTGTAGATTCCGTGGACAGGCTTTGCGGCACATGTGATATTTTTGTGATTGGCAACAATTTGCAAGTGGATGCGCATCTGAACAGCCATCCTCGAGGATTTGGCTTTTTTACCAGGAACAGGGGAGATCGGAATGAAGTACGAAGGATCGATATACAGGCCGCCAAGTGAGGCAAACAGCTTGATCCTGCAGGTAGCAGTCGGCTGCTCCTACAACCGCTGCACGTTCTGTCATTCCTTTCAACAGAAGGAGTTCAGGGTCAAATCGTTTGAAGAGATAAAGGAAGATATCGATGAGGCCGCCACTTACGGACGGATTCCGCGGGTCTTTCTGGCCGATGGAGACGCCCTGGTTATTTCCCAGGACGAGTTGGTCAGAATCCTGAGCTATTTAAAAAAGAAGATCCGTGGACTGGAACGGGTTGGGATATATGCCAATGCCGTCGACGTCCTGAAGAAGACTCCGGATGAGCTCCGCGAGCTGAAAGGCCTCGGGCTGGGCATTATCTACCTTGGCCTCGAGACGGGAAATGCGGAAGTGCTCAAGAGAATCAAGAAGAATGCAACGGCGGATCAGATGGTGCGCGCCGGAAAAAGAGTCCGGGAAGCGGGGATCCAGCTCTCGGTCACGGTTCTCCTTGGAATCGGCGGCGTTGAACTGAGCCAGGCCCATGCTGAGGACACCGGAAAAGTTCTTACCCAGATGGATCCCGAATTTGTCGGAGCGTTATCACTCATCGTGGTTCCGGGAACCCCAATGGCAGACGATCTTCAGTCCGGTAGATTGGTCCTTCCAACGCCTTTCGAGCTAATCCGCGAATTGGGAACCATGATTGCCAACTGCAATTTTACCAACTGCTTTTTCGCATCGAATCACGCGTCCAATTACCTTCCAATGCGGATTCGTATGCCCGAGGAAAAGGAAAGCGCGCTGGAGCTGATCCGGGAGGTGCTGCAGCGAAATGACCCGGACCTGCTGCGTCCGGAATACATGCGCGCACTGTAAGGCAATCGTCGACAGCCCTTGCCGGTCATCGGGAATCGGATGGTTCGCCGATGTCCGTCATCCCTCCATTGCTACCGGTTTCAAGGGCACATCCCAGTGAGCCTCCACAATCTCGAAGCGTCGCTGTTCTTCGCGCTTAAACGTTTCCTGATCCGGGTACAGCTTCTTAACGATGGCAGCGGTGCCGCTGCCGTCTCCAAAAGCCTGCCAGTTCTTAAATACCAGGATCGTCATGAATGTCCAGTCACTTCGCCCGTCCCCGTGAAAGCGGGGCTCAAAGGCGTGGATGTTGAGGAGTCGGCCCGATTTGATCTGTTCCGCCAGGACCGGGTAGTGGTTTTTCCGGAAGAGCTCGATGAACTCCTCCTGGCAGCCCCACTTAATTTTATAATAATACTCGACGGTAACCGGCGCCTCGATTGGTGTGGCCATTTTCAGAATCCCTCCAGATGTAATCAAACAATAGTGTACCCCAATTTGTCGATTTGAATTCACCATTCGATACACCTTGTCGGAATGGTATACTCCATCGGGAAAAGAGTTCCCCACGTTCGGTGCAATTGATTTTTCAGGGAGCAGGTATGCCTGCGAAAATGAAGTTTATTCTTGGCGGAGTCGTGATTATCGCGGCGCTCGCATGGCTGGGTTTCGTCGGTTTTCAGGAAAGCAAAGCCTATTACATTACGGTGGATGAGTTCGCCGCGATGAAGGGTGACACGGGCGGAAAGACATTTAAGCTCGCCGGCGATGTGGTGGCAGGATCTGTGGATAGAAGCAAGCCGCAGATGGAATTTGTCATCAGCAGCCACGACAATCAGATCAAGGTCCGTTACATCGGGTCGTCTATCGTCCCCGATACCTTCAAAGATGGATCGAAAGCCCTTGTGGAAGGCAAGCCGGCACAAGACGGCACCTTCCAGGCAACGCACATCGAAGCGAAGTGCGCGTCGAAATACGAAGCGGAATACGATAAGAAAACTCAGAATTCAGGAGTCAGCAATCAGTAGTCGCATGACGATGATCTGACCCATATATCGACATCGAGAGACCATGGCTAATTTTGGCAATTTCTGTCTCCTCTTTGCCCTTTGCCTTTCACTTTATGCGCTTTTCGCAGCCCTGATCGGTGGGCTGCAGCGGCAACACCAGATCGTCCGCAGTGCCGAGAACGCGGTCTATGCGGCCGGCGGCTGCGTTACGCTCTCGCTGGGTTCCCTGATCTACCTGCTGCTGTCGAACGACTTCTCGACATCTCATGTCGCCAGTGCCAGCAGTCGCGATTTGCCGGTTCTTTATAAAATTTCGGCCATTTGGGGTGCCCACGACGGGTCCATGCTGCTGTGGGTGTTTTTTACCGCGCTGCTCTGTACGATTGTGGTCTTTCAAAACCGATTCCGCTACCGCGACATGATGCCTTATGTCATCGCGGTCCTCATGTTTGATCTGTGCTTCTTCCTGGCATTGAATCTCTCACTGTCCAACCCGTTTACCCAACTGGTTCAGGTTTCTCCCGACGGCTCAATGCAGGCGTTCGCGCCGGCCGATGGACGTGGGCTCAATCCGCTGCTCCAGTTTTGGGCCATGGTAATCCATCCGCCGATTCTCTACGTGGGCTTTATCGGGTTTTTGATTCCTTTTGCCTTTGCCATCGCGGCGCTTCTGACCAGGCAGCTCGGAGACACCTGGATTCGGACAACGCGACGCTGGACGCTCTTAACCTGGCTGCTGCTTGGGCTTGGGCTGATCCTGGGAGGCAAGTGGGCTTATGTGGTTTTGGGGTGGGGTGGCTACTGGGGCTGGGATCCGGTGGAAAATTCCTCACTGATGCCATGGCTGGTCAGCACGGCTTTCCTTCACTCGGTTATTGTCCAGGAACGCAGAGGCATGCTGAAGGTGTGGAATGTGATTCTGGTTATGATCACCTACCTGCTCGGCATTTTTGGAACCTTCATCACGCGCAGTGGAGTGGTTTCCTCTGTACACGCATTTGCAGATTCCAAGCTGGGGAGTTTCTTCCTGCTTTACATGGCATTTGTTCTGTTTGCAGGCCTCTGGCTGATCGCCGACAGGCGCGCCTATCTGAAAAGCGATCGGCGCCTTGATTCCATTCTCTCGCGGGAAAGCGCCTTCCTGTTTAACAACCTTGTTTTTGTGATCGCCTGCTTTGCCATTCTCTGGGGCACCATGTTTCCGGTGATTTCACAACTGGTTCGGAAAACACAGATCACGGTGGGACCGCCGTTTTTCAACAGCATCAACATCCCGATCGGGCTTCTGCTGTTGCTCTTAACGGGCGTCGGTCCGCTGTTTGCCTGGAGGAAAACCTCGTTCGACAGTCTGAAAAAAGCTTTCTTCCTGCCCACGATTTTCGCCGTGATTGCCTGTATTGCTCTTCTTGCAGGAGGGATGCGGAATTTTTACTCGGTTATCTGCCTGACTCTGTGTGTTTTCGTCTTTATCACGATTCTGGAGGAATTCTACAAGGGGACGAGAATACGCGTCACGGGCAAAGGGGAAAACTTTGCCGCCGCGCTGGTGAATCTGACGCTCAAAAACAAGCGGCGCTATGGCGGATATATCGTTCACTTCGCCGTGGTCTTGATCTTCGTGGGGCTTTCCGGCAACGCCTTTAATCGGGAAGAAACGCAGCAATTGACCAACGGTCAGGAAATGAAGATCGGCGATTACACATTAAGGATGGCCGGTTTCCGCGATGGAGAAACTTCGAGCTACCGGTTTGCCCAGGTTACCCTGGATGCCTATAAGGATGGAAAGCTGATCGACACGCTGAGGCCGGAGCAGCGCTTCTATAACACCAACGAGAGACAGACCCTGACAAACGTGGCGCTGCACAGCTCGCCGAAAGAGGACCTTTATGTGGTCCTGGCGGGAATTTCGGAAGATAGCGTCATCTGCCAGATCAAAGCATATGTCAACCCCCTGGTGTTCTGGATCTGGTTCGGTTCAGCCGTGATGTTTCTGGGCGCGATCATAACGCTCCTGCCGGACAAAACCGGACGCCCGGCACTTGTCGGCAGCAGTCGGCGCGCAGCAGAACCGGCGATTCAGGGCTAGTAGACTTTGCGGTTGCCGCTTTCGCGTTTCCGACCCGAAATGCGAAGTCTGTAACCTGCAATTTGAAACCTAGGAGAAAGCAATGCTGTGGATAGCATGCGCAGGGATCGTGGTGATCGCCGCACTCTATACGTTGCGGCCTTTGTTCAGGGCGTCTGAGGGAAACCTGGACATCGACCTGCTGGCCGAGACAGAACTCGACCGGCTGCTGGATCGGAAGAATGTGGTTTATAAGAATCTCCGGGATCTTGAATTCGAGCACAAGATGGGTCGGCTTACCGATCTGGACTTCCAGCAGCTGGCATCGGGGTATAAGGGAGAAGCCTCCTCCATCCTGCAGCGTCTCGATCAACTGCACGCGTCGGAAGATCTGGACGAGCGTATAGAAAAAGATATTGCCGCGCGAAAATCCAAGCAGACCGGCTCTGGAAAGAAAGAACGGGTTCCAGGACGCTGCCCTTCCTGCGGATCGGAAATCGTTTCGGGTAAAAAATTCTGTGCTGATTGCGGACAACGGCTCTGATATGAAAAAGACTTCTTTCGCAATTCTGTTGTTTTTGGTGGCACTTCTACCGGCCCAGGCGCAGCAGAACGGGGTTCTGGAAGGCAAGGTGATCAACAAAACCGACCCTGCCATTGTTGCCCGGAATGTGGAGCTTGAAGTGCTCGAACTGGGTGGAGGCATGAGCGTCATCAGATCCGCCAGGACGGATGCCTCCGGCAAGTTTCACATAGAGGGACTCCCGCAGGATCAGCGCCTGATGATTCGCGCAAATTATAAGGGCGCCAATTATCATTCGCAGGCAGAGTTCAGCGGGGGCAGGGCGAATGTGGACATCGCCGTGTATGAGCCGACCACGTCCATGAAGGACATTGAGATTGGGGACGTCACGATTGCCTTTCAGCTGATCGGCAATCAGCTGAAAGTTCTTGAGACGGTGACGATCAACAATAAAACGAATCCGCCCAGAACTTACTCAAATCCTGAAGGAAGCTTCAGGATTTCCAAACCTCCAGGGATTCTGGAGCCGCCCAGGTTGCGCGTTACATCTCCCGGATCGTCGATGCCACTGGTTCAATCCGCACTCGAGAGCCCAGACGGGAAAAGCTATTACAGCCAGTATCCCCTGAGACCCGGGGTTACACGATTTGAAGTTCAGCAGTTGCTTCCATACACAAACAACAGCTACACCTATGTGAAGACGTTTTACCAGGATGTAAAATCGCTGAATATTGGCGTAATTCCGCAAGACATGGCGTTATCCGGAAAAGGACTCACAAAAATCCAGACCGATACGCAGCGGAATTTTACAGTCTATGCCAGTGCTCCGGTTAAGGCCGGAAGTGAAGTTATATGGGATTTTTCGGGAGGCACACCGGTCCAGGAAGCGGCGGAGCCTGAATCGTCCGCAGCGCCCGGCGGCGGTGCGGAAGTCACGGCCATGCCGAATATCATCGGACGTCATGCGATGATTATCGGCCCGATGCTGCTGATGGGTTTTATCCTCATTCTCTGGTATGGATACAACCGGTCCCAGACGGCTTCCGCCTCTGACTTCCACATTCAGAAAATCAAGGAAAATCGGGAACAGCTGCTGGAAAGCATTGTGAGCCTGGAGCGCCAGTACGAAAGCGGCGGCATCAGCGAACAGGAATATTCGAAACAGCGCGAAGATAGCAAACGCCGCCTGCGTCGGATATCTCTATTGCTTAAAAAATAGTTCCCAGACGGGCAGCGCTTTGAAATCTGGATTCTCGAACCTGGAATCTGAAATCTGAAATCCGAAATCTGGAATCCGAAATCTGGAATCTGAAATTAAGTGCCTATGATTGAAGTCCAGGGTCTGGCTAAATATTTCGGCAAATTCACGGCGTTGCGCGGCCTGGATCTTCGGGTTGAAAACGGCCAGTTTATCGCGCTTTTCGGCAGGAATGGAGCGGGCAAGACAACGTTTCTTCGGATTCTTGCCGGCCTCTCGCATCCATCCGCCGGCAAAGTGACGATTTTGCCCCGCAGCGGCATTAAGCCGCGATATGTGCGCGGGTGTATCGGCTATCTGTCCCACAACACTTCCCTGTATGTTGACCTGACGGCACTGGAAAATCTCCGGTTTTACGCCCAGCTGCTGGGTATGCCGGCGCATGATGACTTTCTGCTTCAGCGTATAGACCAGGTGGGGTTGACCGGTCGCGAACAGGACCCTGTGCGCAATTACTCCCGCGGCATGCAACAACGGCTGGCTCTTGCGCGCGCCGTCCTGCATGATCCGGAAATACTTCTCCTGGATGAACCTTTTACGGGTCTGGATCAGCCGGGAGCCGACTTTTTAAAGCGGTATCTCCTGCAGGCTCATGCCGACGGGAAGACCTGTCTCATGGCGATTCATGATGCCCAGCTGGGCTATGATATGGCCGACCGGCTTGTTGTGATTGATAAGGGTGTGGCCGCACTGGACCTGCAAAGAGCATCGCTGAGCTTTTCCGAGTTCAAGGGAAAATACGATCTGGTAATGCAGTGAGTCTGTTCGATTATGACAAAAATCTGGGCGGTATTTCGGAAAGACCTGCTGATCGAATTGAGGACGAAGGACACGCTCAATTCGATGCTTTTTTTCGGCGTGGTTGTGCTGGTTGTCTTCAACTTCGCCCTGGCCTCCCTGCGCGAATCTATTGGGCCGGCCGTGCCGGGAATCCTCTGGGTAGCGTTTGCGTTTTCCGGGACGCTGGGATTGAACCGCATGTTTGCTTCCGAAAAAGAAAACGGCTGTCTGCAGGGACTGCTCATGCTGCCCATCGATCGGGGGGCGGTCTATTTCGGGAAAATGCTGGCAGTAACGGTCTTCATGCTGATCTCCGAACTCATCATGTTTGTCGTCACGCTGGTATTCTTCAATCTGACAGTCTGGCGCGAAATTCCTTACCTGATTCTGGTATTCTTAATTGGAACGCTGGGATTCACGGCTGTGGGAACCCTGCTATCGGCAATCGCGGTCAACACAAAGCTGAGGGAGGTGCTTCTTCCCCTGATACTGTTCCCGGTCATTCTTCCGATCCTGGTAAATGCGGTGGAGGCAACGAATATTATCCTGAATTCGAATGATTACGGCGCGCTGCGTCTTCCGCTGACCGTAATGTCCGTTTTTACCATCATATTCGGGACAATATCCTATATTCTCTTTGATTATGTTCTTGAGGATTGAAGATGGGCGAAAGGCGATCAGGCATTGATATTGCGCTTGCATCCATACTGCTTCCCGGAATGATTCTCGCTTTATATATGGCTCTGATTCAGGCTCCACGGGAAGCGACCATGGGCGACCTGCAGCGGATTTTCTACTTTCATGTTCCGGCCGCAATCGCCGGAATGACGGCGTTTGCCATCAACTTCGTCTGCTCGATTACGTATGTAGTGCGGCGGAATCGATGGTGGGACAATCTGGCACTGTCTGCTGCAGAGGTTGGAGTGATGTTCCTGATGATCGTCCTGGTCACGGGACCCATCTGGGCCAAGCCGGCGTGGTTCGTGTGGTGGACGTGGTCCCCTCGTCTGACCCTGTCGCTCGTTTTGTGCCTGCTGTATATCTCTTATCTGCTGATACGAAATTATATCGAAGATCCTGAGAAAAAGGCCCTGGTCTCAGCCGTTTTTGGAATCATTGCCTTCGCGGATACTCCGCTGGTCTGGTTTTCCATCCGGTGGTGGCGCGATATCCACCCTTCACCCATGCTCGAAACCGGGGGACTCGCCCCATCCATGCGCCCTGCGTTTTTTGTCTGTATGGCCGTGTTTTTTATCCTGATGGTATTTCTACTGCGCCGGCGTTTTTATCTGCAATCCTTGCGGGGTGATTTGGAGTTGCTCGAGCGTCAGGCGGATGCCGCACGATAAGGACGGATTTCTATGAATACAATGCCCTACCTGTTTTCTGCGTACCTGGCAATCTGGATTATTCTGGCCGTCTACCTCTATTCAATCTGGTCGAGAGAAAAGAAGCTCCGCG
Source organism: Acidobacteriota bacterium (assembly GCA_963664705.1). Taxonomy (GTDB): domain Bacteria; phylum Acidobacteriota; class UBA6911; order UBA6911; family UBA6911; genus UBA6911. Next base: position 5,208,343 of record OY761556.1, read on the forward strand.
ATGAGGTTCAGCGCCTGAAACAGTTGCTGGAACGCCGTCAATCACCCACGGATAACCCGCGCTAGGAAGCTCCAGGAACTTCGAAATTTCGGATTTCCTAAGGATATCCCTACCGCCGGGATCTATAATTCTATACAATTCAAGCTGATAAAATCATTGAATACAGGAGTATGCAAATGAAGTGGATGCGAGTATTGAGCGTTGGTGCAGCACTGTTGTTCAGTTTTCCCCTGTTCGCCCAGATAAAGCCCTGTGAAGAGTTAAAATCGGAGATCGAGACAAAATTGAAGGACAAGGGTGTAACCGACTATACCCTGGAAATAGTTCCTGCCGATCAGATCAAGGATCAGAAGGTTGTGGGCTCCTGCGACGGCGGCAAAAACAAGATCACCTATACAAAAGAAGCCGCGGCAAAGCCGGCCCAGGAAAAAGCGCCGGAAAAGAAGTAACCGTCAGTAACCTAACCTCAGCGTGTTTTGGAAGGCGGTGGCATGCCCACCGCCTTTCGTTTTTTATCCACTGGGAGCGCTTACCGAGTCAGTTCCTGGATTACCGTACGCGCCTCGTCTTCCAGGAAATCCCAAAGACCCAGCTGCTTCAGAGTATCGGGCATGGGTATGCCGGAAGCACTCCAGCCGCGTTCCTGGTAGTACACATCGATCAGCTTTCGAAGTTGTTCCTTCCGCAGTTTCATCAGGAGCTCGCGCTTCCGGGCTGTACCCATTCCGCCCAGATCCTGAGGGGATTTACCGAGTCGCTGGGCAAGATCTCCATCATTGAATATCAATTCGGACTCATAGAGCGCATCGTCGGTCGGCCCGATCGCCCTATCCGGAATCCAGTCAAACGCGCCGGTTTTCTGTCCGTAGTGAAGCACGTTCAGAATCCTTTGCAGGTTGATATCGCGATCCGTTTGAGCAAATATCTCTTCCCAACCAAGTTCGGTCCCGAGCATGCCGTTGTAGAAATCGGCATATATTTCCTGTGAGGCCGGGTTTATATAGATGTCGGTTCCGGTGCGCGCCGCGGATTCGGGATTGAACACATCCACCCACGGGAGTTTGCAGACCCCCATGTTGTCATTTCCGAGCCGCACCCGGGGATAGCTGATGAGCGCACGGGCCTTGGCTTCAAAAGTCGGAAAGGCGCCGAGAAGATCCGCCTTGATGAGCCAGGCGGCCGCATGATGTGCGCCAATGTCGCTGGCCGCTGCATACGAGGCCTGCATCGAGAGTGAGCGGTGCGTCCGGTAGAACGTGAACGGCAATCCTTTGGCCTGCATGGCAAACGCTGTCAACTCCGGCAGGATGGAACGTCCATTATTCGCCGCGGCATACCGCTCGGCCACCCAGCGCATAGTCGTGTGGGTTCCCTGGCCCGCAGCGCGCGCCATTTCCGTCTGCCCATGCGCAACGCGGTGGATAAACTCCAGCGCTGATGTTTCGTCACCCCAGGTCAGCGCGATTCCTTCGCCATCTTCCCGGGATAGATATCCGCGCTGGAAGCATTCCATGAGGAAAGCCATGACACAGGAAGTTGTAATCGTGTCGATTCCGTAATTGTCACAATGCCAGTTCGCTTCCATGATGAATTTGGGATTCCACACACCCAGGTTGGAACCAAATCCGGCAGCCGTCTCATACTCGGGGCCATCTACCCAGACTTTGCGTCCCGCATGTGCTCCACTTGTCAACGTCACCCAGCCGCCTTTGGTGCATTGCAGGTTGCATCCGGGAAAGCATCCATCCATGCCTCGATGATCGAAGAGATGTTCTGCGTAAAACTTTCCGCAGATCTGCGGCGCTCTTGGATCGGAGCCTCCCTGGAAGTTGTGAACCGGCAGCGATTGATACTCATCCTTGCTCATGAAGGTGATGAGCCCGGCACTCCCTTTGCGATACATCTGCAACGATTGCGGATCCACTTCTTTGACGATTCTCTGCAGTTTCGATCCGGCGCGCTTTACTCGTTCCCAGTCTGCCGCTCCGTAGGGATTATCGCCATGCGGGTTGTCGGTGAGAACGATAATGGAACGGACACGCTTCCGGCTCATCACCGAACCGATCCCGGTGCGTCCGGCCTGCTTGACGCGGAAGAGCCCACGGTGTCCATCCACGGGCTTTGTCACGTCAAAGTAATGGCTGTTGATGCATCCATAGCTTGTGTTGGCCGCGCCAATACCGGTCGAGAGGAAGGCGATGTGACGTTTTTCATATCCCGCAGCAGTCAGCCGTTCCGCAATATCGCGCTCCAGATCGAAGGCCTCGTCATCGGCAGGGCTATCCTCGATGGTTATCTCGCCGGTGTACGCATTGACTACGATGATTACATCCCGGTCTGCAACCCCCGTCACCTGGAGCGCATCAAATCCCGCGTATTTCAGATAGGCACCGAAGTATCCGCCGAAATTGGACACGCCGGGGATTCCTGTCAATGGAGACAAGGAAACCGCCATTGCTTTTGCAGTGCCTGGAAACTGGGGGATTCCTCCCAGCGGGCCGTTGGCAATGATCAGCGGGTTTGCCGGATCACCCGGCAACGTATGGGAATTGATCGCTTTGTGCAGCAGATACAGGCCAAGGCTGCGGCCGCCAAGAAAGAAATCCCGAACTCGGGCATCCAGGTCCGGAGTCGTCATCGCTCCAGTCGACAGATCGATATTGAGGATCCTGTTTGTATAGCCTCTCTGGATCGCTCCCCTGCAATATTTCATTTTTCCCTTCCCATTGGATGGCAGTGGCAAAGTGGTAAACGATAATTGCCTGACGGTCCGGGTGTCAAGCAAAACACCCAGCCCATCCAAGTCATCCATCCTGCTCTGTCCATTTCCTGTTCGCGACAGATGATCCCGGTTAGGAATTAAGTAGCCTGTCCCAGGAATCCATCAACTATAATGTCTTATAAGTTCCGTGGGAAAAGGAGGCAACCGTGAGTGCAGCTTCAATTCAGCCAAACTGGCCTGAGATCTATCGACAGCGGCGCAACAAAATCCGGGCGGATGTCGGGGGTGGAGTGATCCTCTGGCTGGGACACACATTGCAGCCCCGCAATTACGCCGACAATTCCTACCCTTTCCGTCAGAATTCCCATTTTCTTTACTACGCAGGCCTTTCGTCACCGGACATGGCGATGCTGTCGTTCCCTGAGTACGATTACGACATCCTGTTTTTGCGACCAACGAGCATGGATGACATCGTCTGGAGCGGACCGCAGCCATCGCCGGTGGAACTGGCCCGCGAGGCTGGAATCGATACCGTAGAAGATATCGACAGGTTGGAGGAATACCTGGTAAAGGCGCAAAACCAGGGAAAGAAGATCCACTACCTCCCCCCTTATCAGCACTCGTCCATTTTCAGGCTTGCGCAGCTTCTGAACATGGATCCCGGCGAAGTCAGCATCAATGCCTCTCCGGTGTTGATCGAAACGGTGGCCCGGCAAAGATGCATCAAATCCGATGAAGAGATTGCGGAGATCGAAGATGCGCTCATCATCTCGGACAGAATGCATCGCGCCTGCATGGCCGCGGCACGCCCGGGAATGCAGGAAAGTGAACTTGCCGGCATCATCCAGGGAATCGCTCTATCGGCAGGACGTGAGCAGGCCTATCCACCTATCGTAACGACGCGGGGAGAGGTGCTGCACAACCACTCTTACGACAACGTCCTTGCGGAAGGCGATCTGATCCTGAATGACTCGGCGGCGGAATCGCCCAGGTTCTATGCTTCGGATATCACACGGGCATTTCCCGTCACGGGACGGTTTACCGCCCAACAGGCTGAGGTGTACCAGCTCGTATTACGTATGCAGCTTGGAGCGATCGGCATGATCAAGCCGGGAGTGACCTATCGCGATGTTCACCTGGCTGCCTGCCGCATTCTGGCCGAGGGAATGCGCAGCATCGGTTTGATGCAGGGGAATCCTTCAGATGCAGTGGATGCCGGAGCTCATGCACTCTTTTTCCCACACGGCGTCGGCCACATGCTTGGCTTGGATGTCCACGACATGGAGGATCTCGGGGATATCGTTGGCTACGGACGGAAGGAAAAGCGAAGCACACAGTTCGGACTGAATTTTTTGCGCCTTAGCCGCACTTTGGATCCGGGGTATGTTTTGACTGTAGAACCTGGGATTTATTTCATTCCGGCCTTGATTGAACGCTGGCAGAAGGATCGCCTGCACAAAGAGTTCATCAATTATGACAAGGTGAGCATGTATGTCGGATTTGGCGGGATTCGAATCGAGGACAATATCCTGGTGACGCCGACAGGCGCTCATGTCCTTGGACCTGGAATTCCAAAGACGATTCCTGAAGTCGAAGAAGCCTGCGGGAAGAAGTTATTGCTCGAGGATCTGATTTAAGAGCCAGCCGCGGAGAACCAAGACCTCCGACGTTCTTCGCGGCTGCGCGTCACTAATAATTCCGAATGCCCATCGCATCCCGGACCTGGCGAACCAGCGGCAGCGACAGCTCTCTTGCTTTTTCGGCACCGCGCTTCAGGATCTCATCGACATATTCCGGCTGCCTGGCAAGTTCCTCACGGCGGGCGCGCGCACTGCCGAATCTTTCCATGAATTTGTCAAAGATAGCCTGTTTCACTTCCCGATAGCCCAACCCTCCGCTACGGAATCGGTCTGCCCAGTAGGCTTGCGTTTCCGCATCGCAGAAGAGCTTGAGAACTGCATACAGGACACTGCGATCCGGGTCTTTCGGTTCGGCCAGAGACGCCGAATCCGTAACAATCGAGAAGATCTGCTGGCGAAGCTCCTCTTCCTTTGCGAATAGCGCAATCATGTTGTTGTACGACTTGGACATTTTGCGGCCATCCCGTCCCGGAACAACGGCGACGCTTTCAGGTATGTGCGGCTCCGGAATTGTCAGGATTTCCCCATACGCATTGTTGAAGTACTGGGCAATATCCCTCGTTACTTCCACGTGCTGCTTTTGATCCTGCCCGACGGGAACCCGGTTGGCCCGGACAATCAGAATATCGGCAGCCATCAAAACAGGATAGGCAAAGAGGCCGTGATCCGAAGGGATCCCCTGCGCTACTTTGTCCTTATAGGCATGGCAGCGCTCCAACAGCCCCATGGGAGTTACGGTTGTAAGCAACCACTGCAGTTCACACACCTCCGGCATATCGCTTTGAAGGTAAATGGCACAGCGTTCAGGATCCAGTCCCAGGGCCAGGTAATCCGCCGCAGTGTTCCGGGTCAATTCCAGGAGCCGCTCCCGATCGCGGATAGTAGTCAGCGCATGGTAGTTGGCCAGGAAGTAATAGCACCGGTTCCCTTCCTCGATAAACTGGATAAACTGCTGCACGGCGCCGAAGTAATTGCCCAGGTGCAGATTGCCGGACGGCTGGATGCCGGAAAGAATAGTGGTTGTCTTGGGAGTATTCGTCATTTTCTCCTTCTCTTCACTCGCGATTCACTAGGGTTCAAGCCGCAAATACTGGCATTCCACAAAGGGATTTGCAATGGAGAACTCTCCAGGCCGGCCCGCACAAACATGCTGCCAATTACTCAAGGAGCTGTTTGGCGATCGTCTGTAGCTGCATGTTGGAGGTACCTTCGTAGATCTTTCCTATTTTGGCATCCCGATAGAACTTCTCCACGGGATACTCTTTGGTGTATCCATAGCCTCCGTGCAATTCCAGTGCCTGACTGGTCACATACTCCGCCATGGCTGAAGCCATATATTTCGCCATCGCGGCTTCTTTGAGATAGGCCCTTCCCGTCATCTTGAGTTTGGCCGCGTTATAGACCATCAACCGGGCGGCTTCCAGCCGCGTGGCCATTTCAGCAATTTGAAACTGGATGGCCTGAAAACTTGAAAGCGTTTTCCCGAACTGCTTGCGTTCCTGGACATAGCGGATAGCGCATTCAAGAGCACCCTGAGCAATCCCGACCATCTGGGCTCCGATTCCAATGCGGCCGCCATTCAGGGTTTCCAGCGCGACTCTGTATCCTTTCCCAAGTTCGCCTAAGATCTGGCTCTCCGGAACAAAACAATCGTCCAGGATCAACTCACAGGTGGAGCTTGCCCGAATCCCCATTTTGTCTTCTCTTTTGCCGACCGAGAACCCTGGAGTATCTTTCGGGACAATGAAGGCCGTAATTCCACGGTGACCCAGGGCCGGATCCACTGTTGCAAATACAATAAAAAGTTCGGCTTCCGCGGCATTGGTGATCCAGAGCTTCCGGCCATTTAAAACATAGCCGCCGTTCCGCCTTGCGGCCCGGGTTGCCAGTCCGAAGGCATCACTGCCGGAGCCTGCCTCTGATAGGGCATAGGCGCCTACCGCGTCTTTACACAACCGCGGGAGAAAGCTCTGTTTCAGGTCCTCCGAGCCCCAGCGCAGGATTGCGCCGTTCACCAGCGTATTCTGGACATCGACGATGGAGATAGCCGCCGCATCAACTCGGGAGATTTCCTCTACGGCCAGGACAACCATGAAAAAGGTGCCACCCGCGCCGCCGTAGGATTCAGGTACATCAATCCCCATCAGGCCAAAATCAAAGAACTGGCGGATGAGGGCCGGATTCATCTGCCCCGCTCGGTCCATTTCCGATACCAGCGGCCTTATCTGTTCTTCCGCAAAATCATGAACGCTGGAACGAAACAGCTGTTCCTCTTCGGAAAGAAACGTCAGCGGCAAAGCGCCGCCTTCCAAATCCACTGTTTCACTACCCATGCAGAAATCCCCTTCACTTCGAAAGCTCGAAGACTCAAGAACCGCGGTGAACCTATTTTCGGCCCGCCGAATCTAAAACCTGATATCAGCAGTTGTTGAGTAGAGCGCATCCATGTAGTTTTTATACCATTTCCACGCTTTTGAGTCCTGGGTATTTGGAGCGTGCCTCGGCGCGAAACCGCATCCGTTGACTCAAAGGGGCGGAATTTCTATAATCTGGTTGAATAGATCCGCTCGGGAGGGCCCAGCTATGCGTTATCTGCGATCATTGCTTTATGTGTCATTCCTCTGTTTCGGTTTGACCTATTCCTTCTCGAGCCCGACGGCGGACAAGCCCGCGGCGGAATCAACGCCGGCCAAGACCAAACCGCAGAAGAAGAAAAACGACAGTGACCAGGTCCAGTACTATAAGAAATGGCTCGATGAAGATGTCCGCTGGATTATTTCCGAGGAAGAGCGGAGCGTTTTCAAAAACCTGAAGAATGACGAGGAGAAGGACAGCTTCATTGAACAATTCTGGGCGCGCAGAAACCCGAATCCGCGCCTGGCCGACAATGCATTCAAGGAAGAACACTATCGGCGGATTGCCTACTCCAACGAGCACTTTGCTTCGGGCATACCGGGGTGGAGAACCGACCGCGGACGGATTTACGTCATGTTTGGTAAACCGGACGAACTCGAATCGCATCCAACCGGTGGTTCCTATAATCGTCCGTTCAATGAGGGGGGCGGAACGACCACTACCTATCCCTTTGAAAAATGGTGGTACCGGCATATTGACGGGATTGGTGACGATATCGAGATCGAATTTGTGGATCAATCGGGATCGGGCGAATACCGGATGGCTATGAGTCCGGATGAGAAGGATGCCTTGATCAACGTTCCGAATGCCGGGCTGACACTGGCTGAGGAAATGGGACTTTCCGATAAAACCGATCGTGCCTATTTCAATCCGTCCGTTGCCAACGACGCCAGCAATCCTCAGAACATGTTCATGCGGGCCAAGGACTCTCCTTTCAACCGCATGGAGCAGTATTTCAATCTTCAGAAGGCGCCGCAGGTCAAGTTTGAAGATCTCAAGGCTGTCATCACAGCTCACATCAACTACAACGCCCTGCCCTATGATTATCGATGGGATTTCATTAAGCTTTCGTCGGATAAGATTCTCGTTCCTGTTACGGTTGAACTCAGCAATAAGGATCTCGAGTTTAAGAAGGAACTCGATTTCAACCGGGCAACGGTCAATGTGTACGGAAGCGTCACCAGCCTGACCGGCCGGATTTACTACGAATGGGAAGATGTCATCAGCGTCGAGTATTCGAATGACTATTTCCAGATGGGGAAAAACAAAAAATCCGAATACCAGAAGATCATCGGGCTGCCTCCGGGTCAACGCTATAAGCTGGATCTCGTGTTGAAGGACGTCAACAGCAAGACAATGGGGACACAGCAATTTGCTCTAAATGTTCCCAAGTATGATGATGCCGCTTTGCAATCCAGCAGCATTATCCTGGCGCAATCGGTTTCGGCGGCGCCGACCAGCTCCGATCAGCTGCAGCAATACGTGATCGGAGATATGAAGATCATCCCGAATGTACGAGGCGAGTATCAGTCAGGTCAGAGTCTGATTCCATACATGCAGGTCTACAACATGGAAATCGACCAGACCAGCCAGAAGCCATCGCTGGATGTCACCTTTACCGTGAAAAACGGCGATAAGGTCGTCGAAGAACTGAAAACCTCCTCTGTGAATTCCGAGCAGTTCTTCTACGGCCAGCGTGTTGTGCTTCTTGGAAAGATACCGCTCGCCGCACTGGCCCCGGGGAAATACAAGCTGGAGATCAAAGTTGTCGACAATATCTCCAACCGATCCGTTGCCACGATGGCAGATTTTAAAGTGAAGGAATCGATCCAATCCGTCTCCCAGACCAAATAGGGGAGTGATCGAGACAACCACTTTTTTCTCAAAGAGTTAAGCTGAACCATGCCCCTAAGAAGGCGCTAAATGCAATTTTTTAGGGGCATTTTTTGGTTTTAGGCAGGATTCTCATTCTATGGATGTATCCATCGTCATCCCCACATGGCGAGGCCGACACCTTCTTGAGGCATATCTTCCTTCCGTTATTGCCGCATCAGATCACTATCGCAAGACGCGGGACTCCCGGACTGAAATTATCGTTGTGGAGGACGCGGGGGGAGATGACACAACCGCCTGGCTGCGATCCAATTATGGCGATAAGGTGCAGTTACTGGAGCATGAAAGGAACCTGGGATTTTGCGCCGCATGTCAGACCGGTTTTGAGCAGGCCCGATTCCCCGTTGTCCTGCTGCTGAACAACGATGTGCGGCTCGAGCCGGACTGCATCGCATCCTTCATTCCCCATTTCGAGGATCCAACGGTCTTTGCGGTAACCGGCAAAATGTTCAATCAGAAAGGGGATACGTTTTGCAACGGGGGTAAGATCGGTCGTTTCCGGCGAGGGATGTGGAGCAGCTATCAGAACTATGATGTGCCGGGCAGCGCGTCCGATGGCAAACCGTACCTGTCATTTGCAGCGATAGCCGCTTTTGCGGCCTACGACAGGGAAAAGTATCTGCAAATCGGCGGTCTTGACCCGCTCACGGCGATGTATGAAGACATCGAAATTTCCTATCGAGCCTGGAAGCGTGGATGGACAATTCGATATGAGCCGGGCAGCGTGGCCTATCATGATGCCAGCCAAACCATTAAACGCTTTTACCGTGGTCAATCGCGGGACATGCTCTCGAGGCGCAGCCGCATCCTGATGCACTGGATTCTGCTTCATGACAGAAAAATGTTTCTCCAGCACGTTGCATCGATGGTGGGTCGCCTCCTGGCAAGCTGGATAGTGCTGGACTGGTCTTTTTATTGGGCTATTGCAACCGGTTTACGGAACATCCGCGTGATCCGGCGCAAGCGGATGGAAAACAAACGGAGCGCGGTACGATCCGATCGCGAGTTGATTCGACTGCTGGAGGATTTTTACCGATCGGCCCCAATCAGGATTTACTGACCGGTTCCATGATAGAATCATCCTCCATGCAGCCGATATCGGCCACCATCATTACATTTAACGAGGCACACAACATCCGGGAGGCGCTTCAGTCGTTGTCCTGGGCGGATGAAATTATCGTCGTGGACAGCGGGAGCAGTGATGCTACCTTGGATATCTGCCGCGAATTTACAGACAGGATATTCCAGCGCGGCTGGACCGGCTATGTAGACCAGAAGAACTTTGCGGTGGAAAAAGCAAGCCACGACTGGATCTTCTCGCTGGATGCCGATGAGAGAGTCAGCGTGGAACTCCGGAACGAAATTCGGGATTTGGTCGGATCCGGATTCTCTAAGCCTGGCTACAGAATACCTCGCGTTGCATTCTTCATGGGACGCTGGATCCGTCACGGAGACTGGTACCCAGATTACCAGCTGCGCCTCTTCGACAGGAGACAAGGCAGATGGGAGGGCGGCCGGGTCCATGAATCGGTGCGCTTGCCGGAAAAGCCGGATATTTTGCGGGGAGAAATACAACATTACACCTATCGAAGCCTGTCAGACTATCTGCGGCGGCTGGAAGTCTATTCCAACCTGGCTTCTTTCGACTATCGCCAGCGTGGAAAGCGCGCCACTCGGCTTAGCCTGTTGGGCCACCCGGCCGCAACTTTTATCAAGGCCTATATTCTGAAGCGCGGTTTCATGGATGGGACGCCGGGATTTGCGGTGGCGGTCATGGGCGCGGTTTCTGTTTTCTTCAAATACGCCAAGCTTTATGAGCTGCAAAGGACTGGCTCCGCCCGATAAGCTAGGTGGGGAGGCAACTCCAAGTCTTTGCGTATAGGTGTTCCCGGGAGTATAGTACGCCCTGATACTTGGATGAAGTTCAGAGCATCTTACCTGATTTCTGACTCCTGACTTCTTTCTTTATTAATCCAATTTCATCCATGTGAGGTTGCACATGAAGGGAATAGTACTGGCAGGCGGGCTTGGAACGCGGCTGTATCCTTTGACAAAGGTGACGAACAAACACCTGTTGCCCATTTATGACAAACCCATGATTTACTATCCGATCGAACGGATGGTGGATGCTGGGATTCGCGATATCCTGATCGTGACAGGCGGCAACAGCGCGGGGGATTTCCTGAAGCTCCTCGGAAACGGCAGAGAGTTTGGGCTCAACCATATCAATTACACCTACCAGGAAGGGGAAGGTGGAATTGCAGCGGCATTGTCTCTTGCTGAGTTTTTCGCGGATCAGAACCCCATCTGTGTCATCCTGGGGGATAACATTGTAGAAGGCTCGATAGCCCAGTACGTCAGGAATTTTGATCAGCAGGGTGGCGGCGCGAGAATCCTGCTGAAAGAGGTTGCCGACCCGCAGCGCTTCGGCGTTCCCGAAATCAAAGGGGACAAGATTGTTCGCATCGACGAGAAGCCGTCAAAACCTGCATCCCAGTATGCCGTTACCGGCATTTACATGTACGACCCGGACGTTTTCAAAATTATCAAAACGCTCAAGCCTTCCGGAAGAGGAGAGTTGGAGATCACAGATGTAAATAACGCCTATATTGAGCGTGGAAAGATGCAATACGACATTTTGGACGGGTGGTGGACCGATGCCGGCACTTTTGACTCGCTGATTCGCGCATCCAACCTGGCCTTCCAAAACGCCGAAAATCAGAGGAAGAAATCCATCAAGGCTGCAAAATAGGGGCCTGAAAACGGACGACGAGTAGAGAGAGTACCTATGATGAAGCTACTGGTTACAGGCGGAGCCGGTTTTATCGGATCGAATTTCGTCCGATACATGCTCGCGAAATATCCCGAATACCACATCATTAACCTGGACAAACTCACCTATGCCGGCAATCTCGAGAACCTGGCCGGTTTAGAGCGGGATACGCGGCATGAATTCGTCCAGGGAGACATCTGCGATGCGGAAGTTGTAGCCGGAATTTTGCAGCGCGGCATTGATTCCGTCGTTAATTTCGCGGCCGAATCTCACGTGGATCGCAGCATCCTGCACTCGCAGGAATTCGTTCGAACCAACATTGTTGGCACTCTGAATCTGCTGGAGGCTTGCCGGAAAGGCAAAATCGGCCGCTATATTCAGATCTCCACAGATGAGGTTTATGGGAGCCTGGGACCTGACGGATTTTTTACCGAATTGAGCCCCATCGCCCCTAACAGCCCCTATGCAGCGAGCAAGGCTTCCGCGGACCTGCTGGTGCGCAGCTATTTCCATACGCATGGGTTTCCCGGAATCATTACGCGATGCTCCAACAATTACGGACCCTATCAGTTTCCTGAAAAGCTGATTCCGCTGCTGATCAGCAATGCCATGGCCGGAGAGTCGCTGCCGATTTACGGGGATGGTCTGAACATCCGGGATTGGATTCATGTTCGCGACCACTGCTCGGCAATCGATGCAGTGCTTCATCATGGAAAGCCCGGAGCGGTCTATAATGTCGGCGCGAGGCAGGAATTCACCAATATTCATGTGGTCCGCTCGATCCTGAAACTGTTGGGCAAGGACGAGTCCCTGATTCGATACGTTGAAGACAGGCCGGGACATGACCGGCGGTATGCCATCGACAGCTCCAGGATTGAAGAGGAGTTGGGCTGGAAAGCTTCAACCCTGTTCGACGCGGGGCTGAAGGAAACGATCGACTGGTATTGCGGAAACACCGGGTGGGTGGAGCACGTGCGCAGCGGAGCTTACCGCACCTATTACGACCGGATGTACCTTCAGCGCGAGCAGACGCTCTCTCAGCGATAGTAACAGAAACCTCTATGAGAATTTTGCTAGTGGGTGCTCGAGGAATGCTTGGGACGGATCTGCTGGAAACGATCCGGGACGTTCATGAGGTCCTGGATTTTGATATACCGGAGATCGATATTACGAGCCTGGAGGAATGCCTTTCGGCCGCGGCAAAATACCGCCCGGAAGTCATCATCAATTCAGCCGCATACACGCGCGTAGACGACTGTGAAACGCATGCCGATCAGGCCTTTCTCGTCAATGGCGAAGGAGCCAGCAATCTCGCACAGGCGGCGGCAGCACAGAAGGCTCTGCTGGTCCATTACAGCACCGACTATGTCTTTGACGGATTGAAGCAGGGAGCCTATCTGGAAGAGGATACGCCCAACCCGCAGAGCATTTACGGAAAATCCAAACTCAGCGGAGAAAACCTGATTCGCGGCTGCTCGCCGAATCACCTGATATTGCGGACATCCTGGCTTTTTGGAAAAAATGGACCGAATTTCATTCGGACGATTGTCGGGGCGGCGGCGAATGGACAGCAACTGCGGGTAGTCAATGATCAGCAGGGGAGCCCCACCTACTCGAAAGACCTTGCGGCGCATACCTTGCGCATGATTGAAGCGGACTGTCGCGGAACCTACCATGTTACGAACAGCCAGGCATGCACCTGGTTCGAGCTGGCAGGCAGGGCTGTGGAATGGGCGGGCCTTCAAAATACTCCCATTGTTCCCGTCTCCACCTCCGCGTTCCCCAGGCCCGCGCGACGGCCATCCAACTCTGTCCTCGCCAATGCGCGGCTGCAAAGGGAAGGGCTTCCATTATTGCGATCCTGGCAGGAAGCCGCACGGGAATACATCGAGCAGAATCTAAAACATAAATCGTAGGAACGCTCCGAGTCTTTGCGCCTTCGGGGCAATTCTATGTATAATCTAATAATTCTTATGCGGGCCTGATGCCCGCATTCTGTTTTGACGGAAGCGAAAAATGGCAGAAAAGCAGGTCGGAGAAAAATTAGTTGCCGCCAATCGGAAGGCCTTCCACGAATATTTCATCCTGGAAAAGCTGGAGGCGGGAATTGTCCTGCTGGGCACGGAAGTCAAAGCCATTCGTGAAGGTCGATTGAATCTCAAGGACAGCTACGCGCACGTGCAGGGAGGCGAGACCTTTCTTTTCAACTGCCACATCAGTGCGTATTCGCATGGAAACAGGGAAAACCATGATCCGACGCGAACGCGGAAACTGCTGTTGCATCAAAGGGAAATCCAGAAGCTCATCGGGAAAACCCAGGAAAAAGGCCTGACGCTTGTTCCTTTGCGCGTATACCTCAAGCGGGGAAAGGTGAAAGTGGAGCTCGGCGTGGCGCGCGGCAAGAAGCTGGTCGATAAGCGAGAGTCCGAGAAACGCAAGGAAGCAGATCGGGAAGCAAAGTCTGCAATGAAGCATCGGTGATAAATCCCAATCATCCAGTCCTGAATCGAGGGACATCCATGGAGGTATTATGCAGATCGAGTATCAGCCTGGAGACTACCGAGAGCTCGCGTGTGATGTACTGGCATTCTCAATATTCGAGGAAGACAAAGCCGGCAAGTCTCTTGAGCCGCTGAATACGCTTACGCGAGGTGCCGTGAAATCGGTTTTATCTTCCGGCGAGTTCAAACCGGATCTGCATAACGCCTATAGAATTTTTAAGCCGGCAGGATTGAAAGCTCGATATCTGCTCCTGCTGGGGGCCGGGAAAAAATCTCAATTTGAACCGGCAAGGCTTCGCGACCTCGCGGGCACAGCGGTGCGCTGCGCCAAGCAAAGCTCCGGCAAAACCGTTGGATTTCTATGCATCGGCAATCATCCCCCGGAAATAGCCTCGAGGCTGGCGGCCGAAGGTGCGCTGTATGCTGATTATCAGTCCGACATCTATAAAACCCGGGACAAGGAAAACAAAGAGGTTGAAAAGTTCCTGATCCTGTTCAACGGGAAGGCTCCGAAGGAAGCGGTTTGCGAGGGAATCCGGCGAGGCGTAATCATTGGAGAAGCAACAAATTTTGTACGCACGCTGTCCAATGAACCGGCCAATATTCTGACTCCTTCGCAGTTTGCCGTACGCGCCCTGGCTATGGCCGAGCAGTCCGGCCTGTTTGCGCGCGTGATGGAACAGGAGGAAATGCAGAAGCTGGGAATGAACACTCTCCTGGCTGTCAGCCGGGGCAGCGATGAGCCTCCAAAACTGATCATCCTTCAAACGCATGAGAATCTGGAAAAGCGAAAAGGGCCGATTTTCGCGCTCGTGGGGAAGGGTGTCACGTTTGACAGCGGCGGCATCTCCATCAAGCCTTCAGCAAAAATGGAGGACATGAAAGGGGACATGTCCGGCGGCGCTGCCGTACTGGGAGCCATGATTGCGCTGGGCCGGCTTCGCCCACGAATTCCTGTAATCGGCATTATCCCCGCAGTCGAAAATCTTCCGAGCGGCAAGGCAACGAAGCCTGGGGATGTCGTGAAGTCCTACCAGGGAAAAACGGTGGAGATCATCAACACCGATGCCGAAGGACGCTTGATCCTCGCCGACGCGCTGCACTATGCCCGGACGCTGGGCGCCACGCATCTCATCGATATTGCCACGCTCACGGGCGCAGTGAACATTGCGCTGGGTCGCGTAAACGCAGGTGTTCTGGGTACGGACCAGAAAACTATCGACCGGCTGCGTGCCAACGCCAGGATTACGGGCGAGAAGCTCTGGCAGCTCCCCATCGATGACGAGTATCGCAAGCTGATCCGAAGCGACATTGCCGATATCAAAAATGTCGGGGACGGCTCAGCAGGCGTCATTACGGCAGCAAAATTTCTTCAGGAGTTTGTAGGAGAAGCTCCCTGGGTCCATCTGGATATTGCGGCCATGGATATCGATCATGACGGTCGTCCCTATGCCTGCAAGGGTGCTACCGCATTCGGCGTCCGCACGCTGATTGAACTGTTGGCGTAATTCACGGCCTTCCGGAGCAACGCCAACCGGCCACGAAGTCAAATAAGCGATTACGGTAGAAGTTAAGCTGTCTGGGATCGGGGATGAGCTAGGCGCAGAGCCCAGTGAATAGCGGAATTCATGCTGGCGTGTTTTGCGATCCCTTTTCCGGCAATATCATAGGCCGTACCGTGATCGACGGATGTGCGGATAAATGGTAGACCAAGGGTTACATTTACCGTATCGCCAAATCCTATCAGCTTGATGGGCGCCAGCCCTTGATCGTGATACATGGCTAGTACCGCATCAAACTCCCCGTTGTAAGCCCTATAGAACAGCGTGTCGGCCGGCAATGGCCCGTGGATTGAAACTTCGGGGAAGTCTTTTTGTGCTCGCTCCACGGCAGGAACAATGTGAGCCTCGTCTTCGCTGCCCATTATCCCGGATTCACCCGCGTGAGGGTTGAGTCCTGCGACCGCTATGCGCGCACACGGCAAGCCCAGCTTCCGGAATTCCGTGATCAGAATGTGCAGTTTGCGGTATACAAGCTCTGCGGTTACGGATTCGATAACGTCTCGCAGGGAAAGATGAATAGTCGCAAGAACCACTTTGAGGCGCTCGGTCAGAAAAGCCATCGCAATTTCCTGAGCACCCGAGAGATGAGCGAGAAACTCTGTATGGCCGGGAAAGTCATACCCCGCCGACTGGAAGTATTTTTTATTCAGCGGCGCCGTTACCATGGCATCCAGCAATCCCCGTCGACAGATGGAGGCGCATTCAAGGATATTGCGTGCTGCCGCATCACCGCTTGCTTTGGATCCAACGCCGATTTGGACAGGTCCGGAGGGAATATCGACAATACAGCGGTCCGGCACGGACCGCGTTTCCGCAAAATCGTGGACCGTCAGCCGCTCGAACTCGAACGGAATCTTCAAGAGGGCAGACCTCGACCGTAACAGATCCCAGCAGCCGAAAAGCGCCAGGCGGCATGTGCCCAGAAATGCCTGCTCCCTGGCCGAGAGCAATGCTATTTCCGGACCTACACCGGCCGGGTCTCCCGTTGTTATTCCGAGCTGAGGATATTTTGCTAATTCTGGCAAGAGTGGCACCGCCCGCCACAGGTCACGAGGGGTGAAGCTGTGAAGTATGCCTGCTATTAAGCATTCACTGCGCGATTGTGTTCAGCACTCTACTCCAAATCCACCTCATCGGGTTCCTGATCTTCATTCTGCTTATACATGTACTTGATGACATGCTTCAGTATCAACAGATTGGGTCCATCACTTCGATGTACTTTGATGCAATTTTTGTCGTACCACTCAATGACTCCTCTGATCTCCTCGCCGTCAGTCAGTTTGACGACCATCGGAGTCTTCGCAGCCATTTGTTTGATATAATAATAATTTTCCGCGTTCGTTATATCGGGCGGTACGCGTTTCCGAGGCACTGGCCCATACCGCGGCATCTGGTCCTTGATTTCGGACAAGCTCGGACGAATAAGTTTACGGTTCACCATTAGACTTCCTCCAGGGGAGGTTACAGATAGAGCGATATCAATTTTCCGCGAGCGATACTGTACATTTAAGTACGAAAGCGAGCGCACGAAAAGCCGTATTAAAAGCAATTGTAGAACGGCATTCTATCTTTGACAAGAGAAAATTAATCCGCTAAATTTGGCCATACAATGGACTTACAAAGAAAGATTTGTTCCCTTTTTGCAACTGTTCCAAAATTTCGCATTCTAGCATTTTTGTTTCCGCTGTCACTTCTCCCAGGTCTGTCCTATGCCGCCCAAAAGCCCGGTTTGATCCGGGATACCGGCGTGGCGGACGCCGTGGAGACCGCACCGGAGGCCAAAGTGCCGGATCCGATTTTATGCGAGAAAAATATTAGTATCGGCGACTTTTACTTCAAACAGAAGAATTATGCTGCGGCAATTCGCAGATATCTTGACGCCATCGAGTATCAGGCTGATTCGGCTCGAGCGCACGATGCGCTGGCCCGAGCCTATCAGAAGAACGATCAGGCAGCCAAAGCGATCGCGGTATACAGGCAGTTTATCGAGAAAAACCCCGATTCGCCCAATATCGCCGAATTCCGTACGAAGCTTGCCAGGCTGGAAAAAAGCGCCAAATAGACGCCCCGCGCCTGACTCCCCTTTAAATCCAAACGGTGGCAGTCAGAGCACCGGTTAAAATCTATCCATGATGCGTTCCAAGGGCGACGAACATCGACTCGACTGCAAGTTGTTTATTAACATTATTTTGCAGGTCACGTTTGAGTTTTTCGACGGCATGAATCGCACGCACGTAGACTTCACGTGAAATGGATCGGGCCAGCTGCGTCAGAGTTTCCCGCAAATCTCGCTGAGCCACGCGATCCGGCGCAACGTCGCAAAAATAGATATCCCGCAGCAAGGCCGATACGGTTTCGATCCACAGCAAAAACAGCTCTTTATCCTTTTCCTTTGTAACCTGAACCGCGATGTTGCTGACTTCAACGAATCTCCCGCGCCGGAGAAGCAGATTTACAAACTGAAGCGCCTGGGTCCGAATCTCCCGGTATTCCGTGGTATCGACACTGAGAGCCGTGCCGAGGCTTCCCCCGCTAATAGCGGCAGCCAGGCGCGCCTCTTCCGCTGCCATCCGCGCATTCGTGGCCAAAAATCGCTCAATCGCCTCCTGCGGAATCGCGCCGAAC
The DNA here is from genome assembly GCA_963664705.1 of Acidobacteriota bacterium. Lineage (GTDB taxonomy): Bacteria > Acidobacteriota > UBA6911 > UBA6911 > UBA6911 > UBA6911. Next base: position 5,226,474 of record OY761556.1, read on the forward strand.
TGAAGCATGCGCGAACGCGAGCGGATCGTCTGTAGCAGCGAATACGGGTTTGCCGTAATCAGGATCAGGATCGTGCGGCTGGCCGGTTCCTCCAATGTTTTGAGCAGGGAATTCTGGGCGGCCGCCTGCATCTCGCCTGCAGGATCGAAAATGACCACGCGGTAGCGAGCTTCTGCCGGCTGAAATGCAATCTCGTCAATCAGGTCCCGGACCTGATCAATCGTGATGATGCTTTTTTCATCGGGCTCAATCAAACGAACATCCGGATGCCGCCTGGCTCGGATCTGGCAGTTGGCGCAGGTTCCGCAGAAACCGGTCTTGAGTGTTTTGCATGGCAAATGACGGCTTTCCAGAATGGCCAGGATCCGCCGGCACGCCGAACAATGGCCGCAAGCGCTGTTCGAAACCGGGGACAGGCAATTCAACTGCTGGGCAACCAGCAGAGCCAGCGTGGCTTTACCGACGCCTTGCGGCCCGGCAAAAATCATGGCATGCGGTAGGCGATCCTGGGCGATCGCCCGTTTCAGGATCTCGACGGAATGCGCATTTCCAATAAAACTATCCATGTTCGCCGGAACTGTCATGATGCCTCTTTCAGGAGAACCAGCCGTCCAGCAGCCGGCAAACCCGGTCCGATACTTCGTCCGGAGTCCCCGATGCCGGCACAACACTGATGCGCTGCGGTGCGCCTATCGCCAGCTCAAGGTATGCCGCGCGCACCTTTGCGTGAAACTCAATTGCTTCCGCTTCAAAACGGCCTTCGGCTAAAGCTATTTCTGACTCGAGGTTTCGGGCCCGCGCTCGTGCCAGTCCGATCTCCGCGTCAAGATCCAGCAGAATCGTCTTATCCGGTTCAATAATGCCGAGGATTTTGCTCAGTTGTTCTATTTCGGCCCCGGGGATGCCGCGTGCCACTCCCTGATAAGCTCGCGTGGCATCCTGGTAACGATCCGACAGGACGACAACTCCCCTGCCCACCGCCGGCTCAATGACTTCCTTGATGTGTTGATATCGATCCGCCAGATAAAGCAGCAACTCGCTGCGAGAATCAATGCGATAGCCGTGCAGCCCCAGAAGAACGCGTCGGAGTGCCACACCGAATTCTGTTCCCCCCGGCTCCCTCGTAATCAGGCATTCGATGCCCTTTTTTTCCTCGAGAAAAGTCTTGGCGCGGGCTATTTGCAGGCTTTTTCCAGAACCTTCAATTCCCTCAAATGTGATAAACACAGGGATCCTTGCAACTGTTGGTGAATATCTCTTAGAATTCCGCTGAGAGCAGCTTCCGCCATGGCGGTGCCGCCTTCAGAGTAACAAAGCACGATGCGCAACTCAACAGGCGCGCGGTCCTGCTTCGAATTCGAATAATGCGGAAGATTATACATTGATGGATTACATTGCCCGCAACATAGAAGAAATACGAGAACAAATGGCGAACGCTGCCACGCGGTGCGGACGCAGGATCGATACGATCTCGCTATTAGCTGTCAGTAAGACATTTCCGAAGGAACTGGTCGCCGCTGCCGCTGCAGCCGGCATTCGTATGTTCGGCGAGAACCGAGTGCAGGAAGCGGAAACAAAGATTCCGCTGCTTTCCGATATGCCCGACTTGCAATGGCATTTGATCGGGCATCTGCAGACCAATAAGACCAAGCGGGCGGTGGAATTGTTCGACGTTATTCACTCGGTGGACAGCGTTAAACTTGCAGCCAGGCTCGACCAGTTCAGCCAGGAAGCCGGGAAGATACTGTCGGTGCTAATCCAGGTTGATCTTGGAGGGGAAGAGACCAAATTTGGAGCAGATCCGGAACGGATTCGTGAAATCGTGTCGGCGGTATCCGACTGCAGGAGTCTGCGCCTCGATGGACTGATGACAATTCCGCCGTTTTTTGAGGACCCGAATCGGGTCCGCCCTTACTTTGCAAAGCTTCGAGAGATTCGGGATGCTTTGGACGCCGAACAGCCGGGATGTCTCGGACTGAATCACCTGTCCATGGGCATGAGCCATGATTTTGAGCAGGCGATTGAGGAAGGCGCTACTATTTTGCGGATAGGAACTGCTATTTTCGGGATGCGTGCATGAATTCCACAGAGTTGGATATCCGCGCAACTGCTGAAGGGCTTTGTGTCCGGCTGCACGTCCAACCGCGGGCGAAGCACAGCGAAATCTCGGGCACTCATAACGGAGCGCTAAAAATGAAGATCACCGCTCCACCCGTTGACGATGCCGCAAACCGGGCCGTCATTGAGTACTTTTCTTCTCTCTTCGGTATTCCAAAATCCAATCTCCGGATAATCTCCGGCCTGAAATCCAGAGAAAAAACCCTTCAAATCAAAGGTCTCTCTCTTTCCACTTTCATCTCGGGGATCGGACCGACATAGGGCTTGCATGGCCCCTGGCTTCATTTCAGGCCAAGCCGACGTTATAGTTCAGAAGCAAGTGACACGACGACGGCGGTGATGTTATCCGGACCACCGCCGGAATTGGCTGCGGCCACCAGAATATCGCTCAACTGCCGGACATCGCCTCCTCCGCTCAGAAGAATGCGGCAGAGTTCTGCATCCGACAGAACATCTGTCAGGCCATCCGAGCAAAGCAAGAAGAGGTCTCTTTCCATGATCGGACCGGTCCACAGATCCGCTTCCACTTGAGGCTGCGTCCCGATTGAGCGTGTAATCAGGTTTTTGCGTGGATTTCTCGAAATGCCTTCCTTGGTGATCATGCCGCTTTTATACAGAGGCCAGACCAGCGAATGATCTTCGGTCAACTGCACAAGCTCGCCGTTGCGCAGAAGGTAGGCGCGGGAGTCTCCAACCTGGGCCACATGATAGCGGTCGATCGTAAACGTCAATGCCGTCAAGGTGCTCCCCATTCCGCGATACTCGGCATTGGCTTTTTGAGTTTCGTACACGGTTGTGTTCGCATCGTGAACGGCGAACCGGAGGCGCTCTTCGATACTCGGAAGGGCGTGATTTGCGGACAAGATGGCCTGCACTTTTTCGGCCGTCATGCGGCTGGCAATTTCACCCGCAGCGTGACCGCCCATACCATCGGCCACAATGAATATTCCATTGCTAACATCAGTAATAAAGTAATCTTCGTTGGAAATCCTGATTCTTCCCTGATCGCTTTTTGCTCCACATTCGATGTGCAAGGATATCGCTCCGATTATCTGATTCAACCTGCATACTAGTCACTCTCACTTTAGAACTAAACTACCAACTTTCAAAGCGTTTTAAACCGAGCACCCATGCACAACAAACCGAAGAATCCACACGATTTGAGTTCATTGCGGCACGCGCCCTGTCAAACGCCTGTTATGGTAGAATATCGCTTAAATCTATTTTGAGGAAATTCATGAGACATTGGCAATTCCGCACTCGGGTCCTTTGTTCGATGCTTGCCATCTTCCTTTGTACTCTTCTCGGCTATGCCGGCGTGTCCAGAGCCATCCAGGATCAATACAAGAAGACCTATGAAAACAAGGCAATGTTTCTGAAAATCCCGATCTACTCGGAACGGCAGATGGTTCTCATCAGCGGGCAGACCTTCCGTGTGGAACAAGGCACTGGAGCGCCACGATTCAAAGTCGGGGATCAGCTTCGCGTGCTTCTTGTTGATTTTGGAGGAGACGAAATCAAGTTCAAACTGGGGACTATCGGAGCTCCGGGAGGCGTGGAGCTGGGATTCAAGTTTGATTCCAGCCTGCAGGAAGGGTTTGCCAATAGAGATGTTTTCGATCGGGCGCTGCAGGCCACTTTGACCGAGGGATTGAAGTATACGGATATCGACGAAGCCAAAGACAGTTTTGTCAGGGATCAATTCGACCGGGCGGTGAAGGAAATGGCGGGATCCGCATCCATCAGCCGGGAGGCTGTTCTCAAAAACATTGCTCCATTCGTACCGGCCTATCTGGAAGCGCAGCGCGATATTGATAACCTGAAAAACAGGGTCCAGGATATTTCTTCTCAGCTATCCCAATCACAATCCGAGAATCGCAAGCTTGAATCTGATTCCCGGGCGCAGCAGGCGGAATTGACGCGGCTTCGAAACACCAATGCTTCCTTGCAGGATAAACTCGAAGGCTATACCTCGCAGATTTCCAAGCTGGGGGATGAGGTTCGTGATGCCAAGGGAAACGCGCAGGGATACCAAAAAGAACTGGCCAATATTCAACGTTCGCTTAATATGCGGGTGGATTCCAATCGCGACCTGACGGCACAAATCTCGGATCTCGGCCAGGTTTTGAAGAAGCTGCAAAAGGACAATGATTCTCTGGCGAACCAGGTCTCTTCGCTGCGGGCAAACCTGGATGCGCAGCAGGCATCGAATGCGCGCCTGGTTGCTGATAATGAAGAATTCAAGGCGGAAACCCGCAGTTTGAAGAGCACCCTCGCAACCCTGACTTCTTCTAAAGATTCGCTGGGCAGGCAGTATCTCGATCTGAAGACCGAGAAGGAAAAACTCGACGACTTAACTCAAGCCGTCAAGTCGCTGCGCACCCGGGTTGAAGAGGAATCTTCTGAAGGCGGCGCTTATACCAGCAAGGTAAATGTATACCTGAAGGATGTATTGATCGGCTCTCTATACTGGAACGTTCCGGCCTACCTGAATCGAAATGAAACGAAAGCCACCGATGCAAGTTTTTCCGCGGCTTCGATTGACTACGTGCGGCTGAATCCCGAGGAGCGGCATATTCTGAAAACGCTGGGAGAGAAACTGAAAATCCGCCTCGACCTCGTCTCCTCCTTGGATTCCATGACGGTGACGCCGGGTCCGAACAAACCGATCCAGGAAACCGGGGAGCGAGATCAATCCAAATGGCAATGGAATATCGACAACCAGGGATCAAAGGATGTGCGGCTCGTGCTGACGGCCCGATTGATCAACAAGGATGCGCGGGAAATTCCGCTTTTCCAGCAGGAGAGCCTCGTAGCCGCCTCCAACATGGTTCGACAGGTTCGTGGGTATCTTCAACCGATACCCGTGATTGTAGGAGCAATCCTCGGATTCCTTCTTTTCGGCATTGTCGGTGTATTCCGGCGTGGATCGCGCCGCAGGCATATTGAGCCGCCCCGAGACAACCTTCGCACCGATTACGTGGATAAGAAACAGCTTTAAACTGGTGGTGTTGTGGCTGCTAATCGGGCTGGCTGCCGGTTGGAATCAGCCGAGTTGCGGAATTCCAGGCCCGGATGCGTGCGGCATCCGGTGGATTGAGAAAGTGGAAGTTGTATCGCTTGTTGTTCCGCGTCTTGATTGCCAATTCACTCCCTTTGAGATCGAACATCCGGAGCCCTTTGTAGGATTCATACAGGCTGTGATCCGTTTCCGATGTTCTGAACTCCATCCCTTCTTCCGTAAACTGAATCGTTCCCCGGCAGCTCGAAAATGTATGTTTGTGCTCCACAGGGAATGGAACTTTGAGGATTGAATTTGCCTGGGCTCGATCCTGAAGATCCTGGATCATGGCCTGGAGCTTTTCCGGGCTATATTTATCCGCCCCGCCCAGCTCCTTGGCTTTCCGGAGATGCTCCTGTGCTTTGGCAAAATTGTTGCGGTGGTAATCGTAAAGCAATCCAAGATTCAGATGGGCCAGGGCATTATTTGGATTGAGGGACAGGCATTTTTCAAACTGAAGAATGGCGGTATCCAGCTGTTTCTGGTTTTGATAGCTCGCGCCCATATAGAAATAGGCTTCGTCGCTGTTCGGCTCGTATTTCAGGTACTCTGCCCAGTCATCAATTGAGTTCTGATAGGCACCCGATCGGAAGGATGAAAGCGCATTCTGACGCAGGGATGTAATCTTCTTGCGCAGTTCCTGCTGCTCACTGTTCTTCTGTGCGCGCTGCTGCTCCTGTTGCGTCTGTTCCGCGATCTTCGATTCGACCATGGCAAGGCGGCCCTTGCTGTAGGTGTCTTCGGGAAAATACTGCACCATCAGACCGAAATCATTGCGGGCACCCTGCCAGTCGGAAGCGGCGATTTTGGTATCGCCTCGCGTCTGCAGCAGTTCCTTCAAATGAGCAAAGGCTTCCCGCACATAACCGTTATTCTTATCCAGGCGCTGGATACTGCGGATAGCATCCAATGCATTATCTTTATCCGGCGGCACGAGGCTGCCGGCTTTCAGTGCAGCATCCGCCCGGGCTTTCCAATCCTGGATTTGCTTTTCTCGATCCTGCACGCTTGCATCCAGCTTGGCCGTGACATCCGCAAGCCGTTCCCCGATCGAGATGTCGTTTGGCAGCAGCAAGAGCAGATTCTTGTACTGCTTTTCGGATTCGAGCCAATCCTCGCGCGCATAGGCAAGCTCGGCCAGCCGCCGTACCGTCTCACTCAACTTGGTTTTGACTTCGATGGCATAGCTGTTTGCAGGATCAATAGCCAGAATCTTTTCCGCAAAATACAGGACGTTATAGTCGTCCGGCGGAGGCAAAAGTATGTTTTCCTTTGCTGCGGTATCCAGCTTTTTGCGCCACGCTTCGACTTCGGCAAGTTGCTCATTGGTCAGTTGGGGCACAATCGGCTCCATGCTCCAGTGCATGGTTTCCGCCGCATACGGCATCACGGTGACCGGCTGAATCAGATCCTTGAAGCCTTCCTTTGTGCTTTTCAGCTGATGTGCACCGCTCCGAAGATCGGTGATCGTGATTGGGGAGGCCCCTTTCAACTTGCCGTCGAGAAATATAAATGCACCCGGGGGAGTCGTCTTGATCGTCAGGCTTCCGTATTTTGGTTTCCAGTATTGATACAGGAAGGCGGCGGCAAAGCCCACGACCGCACACAGCACAAGGATAGTGATCCCCAACATCAGGGTCCTTATCCTGATCTGGGCATGTTTTTGCGGAGATGGCGGGTCGACAAGTCTGCCTGCACCCATGGCCGTGCCATCTGCAGGGCAAAACTCGAACGAATCCGGATAGGAATTACCGCATTCAGGACACTCTCTCATCGGAGTAGCACGATAACACATCGTGCGCTGATCAACAAATATCAGCCGGGAGCGCTCTGCGGAACGAAGCGCTCCCGGGTAAGTTCTGCGCTATCTAGGAGAAGCTAAATTTGGAACGGGACAGAAATTCGCCTGTTCCGGGACGGCCCATGACCTTGCCTTCGCGGGCAATCACCCGACCGCGCTGGAGGACGAGCCAGGTCGATCCCCGGACCTTCATCCCTTCATAGGGAGTATAGTCCGATCGGGACAGAGCCATGGACTTCGATATTACAAACTCCGCCTTTGGATCAAAAATGACCATGTCGGCATCACTGCCTACTGCAAGCGTTCCCTTGCGAGGAAACAGTCCGAACATTCTGGCCGGAGTTGTGCAGGCCAGATCGACAAGCTTGTTCGGAGAAATTTTTCCCGTATGAACTCCGGCGGCGCAAAGAAGCGAAAGCCGGTCCTGAATCCCCGGGATACCACGCGGAGCCTGGGTAAAATTCTCTTTGCCTAGATTCTTCTGCCCGGCATAGTTGAAAGCGCGATGATCGCTTCCAACCGCATGAATGTCTCCACTCGAGATCGCCTTCCAGAGAACATCCCCGTGCCAGGCAGGACGTAATGGAGGCGTGCAATAGTACTTAATGCCCTCAGACTCTTCATAACGATCGCTCGTCAGCATCAGGTATTGCGGGCAAGTTTCCGCGTACACCGCCTGTCCACGATCGCGAGCCGCTTTGATTTTTTCGATCGCATGGGCAGAGGAAAGGCTTGTGAGATAAATGGGAGCTTTGGCCATTTCGGCAATGCTGAGCGCACGGGCGGTTGCCTGCGCCTCCACCTCGGGCGGCCTTGCGCCTGTGATAAACCTCGGAAGCGTCTTCCCTTCAGCCACCAGCCGGCGCAAAAACAGGTCAATGATCTCACCATTCTCAGCATGCAGGCACGGCAGTGCTCCGGCATTCGTCACGCACTGAAGGAACTCCAACAACTGAGAATCGTTGACGTGCCGTTCGCCGTTCCCATCCAGTCTGACATGGAAGCTGGTTACCCCTGCTTCCACCATCGCCGGAATCTCGCCGAGAATACCGGCATTGACCTCGCACACGGCGATGTGGAGCCCATAGTCCACAATCGCTCGAGTGGCAGCCTTGGTCTTCCAGTCCTCAAGCGTTTGCGCAAGCGTTGTACCCGGAACCTGTTCCGCGTAATCCACCACCGTGGTGGTGCCGCCGGCCGCCGCGGCAGCAGTTCCTGTCTCAAAATCGTCGACAGTGGTCATTCCATCGCACTGCGCATCCATGTGGGTATGGACATCCACCGCACCCGGCAAAACCCATTTGTCTGCTGCATCGATGATCTCGCTGGCAATCTTGGATATCTCTCTCCCGATTTCAGAAACAATCCCGTTTTTCACCAGCACGTCGGCTTTGTACATGTCGCTAGCCGTTATGATGGTCCCATTCTTAATCAAAGTCGTCATAATCTCTCCAGCATCAATCCCGAGAGTTGTTCAGGAATATCGACAAGTAAAAATACGAATCGAGCCAAGATCGCAGTGAACAGCTGCGGAAATCCCGTGCGAAAAAAGAGCCTAGCTGCAGAATGTTTCAATCGCCCCGCACACCTGCCGCAGGGCGGTATCTAGTACAACCAGATCTTGCCGTGCTCTGCTTCACCATTTGCCGGCGGTCTGATATTGCCGATTTTCGTCACAGCTCGAGTATGGAGAGGGCACGCGCATCCGGTATCCCTTTCCGGGCTTTCCACCGGATGAAGCGGGGCATTCGGCCCATTTTCCCCTCATCCTTAACTCCACTATTCGTGTCGGTACTCCGCTATCTCGGAGATTTCACTACGATCGAAATTCCTCCGTTTTGGCGCGGCGTCCATGGCGCCCGCACCCTTTATTGGCGGCAGCCACTCCAGGCCGCCGCAAAACCTAATGTCCAAGGGTGAAAATAAGCAACACCACCCTCAATCCCTTCGGTCTGCCAGGGGATAAGGCCTGCCTGTAATCGCACTCTTTCGAATCGAATCGGACCGAAGGCGGGGATTTCGGCGATTTGCGCGGCCACTCTGAACCGCGTACCCCTGCTCGTTTTACGAGCAACCGTGCTGATTATAACAAAGACCGGAGAGGCAGACTACGGATTCCATGGATTAATGCAGAATAATCGAACCGGAATTTCTCTCTGCACTGTGCTGAAATACCCTCTAACCGCTTGATATTCGTAATCTTCCTGCCGGATACTTAAGCAAATGGAGGCTTCTTATGGACTCCACACCCAGAATCAAAGCGCCTCGCGGCAACCAACTCCAATGCAAAGGATGGCAGCAGGAAGCTGCCATGCGGATGCTGATGAACAATCTGGACGAAGAGGTGGCAGAGCGTCCTCAGGACCTTGTAGTCTATGGTGGCAGCGGCAAAGCTGCGCGCAACTGGAGCTGTTACTCATCCATCATTCGCTCTTTGCAGCAGCTGGAAAATGATGAGACCCTTCTGGTCCAATCCGGCAAACCCGTCGGCATATTCCGGACACACGAGTATTCCCCGCGAGTGCTGATCGCCAACTCAAACCTGGTAGGCCGCTGGGCAGACTGGGAGGAGTTCCGCCGCCTGGAAGCCCTGGGGTTAATGATGTATGGGCAGATGACCGCAGGCAGCTGGATTTATATCGGCAGCCAGGGGATTGTGCAGGGGACCTATGAAACTTTCGCTGCAGCGGCTCGCCGTCACTTTGCAGGAACGCTGCAAGGCAGGATCCTGGTATCCGGCGGATTGGGCGGCATGGGAGGAGCTCAGCCCCTAGCGGCCACCATGGCCGGCGCTGCTTTTCTGGGCATAGAAGTGGATCCGGCCCGAATTCAGAAACGAATCCAAACGGGATACTGCGACAGGATAAGCTTCAGTCTCGAAGAAGCGCTCGCACTTGTAGAACAGGCCGCCGCCGGAAAAAAGCCCCTCTCGGTGGGACTGGTTGGAAACTGCGCGGAAGTACTTCCCGAACTTGTGCGGCGCGGTTTTGTCCCGGACCTCCTGACCGATCAGACCAGTGCGCATGATCCACTTAACGGGTACATACCCGCGGGGATCTCATTAACCGACGCGGAAGCCCTGCGACGCGATAATCCCGGCGAATACCTTCAACGCAGCATGGCATCCATCGCCACGCATGTACGTGCCATGCTGGAGCTGCAGGCAAAGGGAGCCATTACCTTCGACTATGGAAACAACCTTCGCGGGCAGGCTTTGAAAGCGGGCGTGGCAAACGCCCTTGATTTTCCCGGCTTTGTGCCGGCATATATTCGCCCGCTGTTTTGTGAAGGACGCGGTCCTTTTCGATGGGTCGCGCTCTCGGGCGATCCGGAGGATATTGCTCTTACCGATGCGCTGGTTCTGGAGATGTTCTCAGAAAACGAAGAACTGTGCCGATGGATCCGGATGGCAAAGGCGAGGATTCGCTTTCAGGGTTTGCCCGCACGCATCTGCTGGCTGGGCTACGGCGAGCGGGCTGCCCTGGCTCTCCGGATGAATGATCTGGTTGCCGGCGGCAAACTGCATGCGCCCATCGTCATCGGTCGCGATCACCTGGATTGCGGTTCCGTGGCGTCGCCTTACCGTGAGACGGAAGGCATGAAGGATACGTCCGACGCGGTCGCCGACTGGCCGATCCTGAATGCATTGTTAAACACAGCAAGCGGCGCATCCTGGGTTTCATTTCATCATGGCGGCGGAGTTGGAATGGGGTATTCTCTCCATGCAGGACAGGTCACTGTGGCCGATGGCACAAACGCCATGCGGGACAGGATTGAACGGGTGATGACGAATGATCCCGGGATCGGTGTCGCTCGCCACGCGGATGCGGGGTATGAGGAGGCTCAGGAATTCGCCAGAATCCGAGGCATCAGAATTCCAGGCTGAGAGCCCTCTCGCTTTATAGCACCGGACTTGCCCGGCTTTTGGGGAGATCTGAATATCCGGCAAAAATGTGGGCTAATTTGATCAAATCAGGTTCCATAAATAAATGGCGTGATTAGTTTTTATATTTGAACCGCGAAGACCTCGAAGACCGCAAAGATTTTTTGGCTCATTTTGCTGCTGGGCAATGAGCTAGTGTGATGGATAGGAAAGAAGTTGCTCATCATATCGTCGATTCAGCGGTGGCAATCCATACAGCGCCAGGATTGTTGGAGTCCGTTTATCAGCGGTGCTTAATGTGTGGAGCATCATGGATGGAATCCACCGTATGATCTGGCGAGAACGATAACCGTAAAACCTGCAAAATATTTTCTTTGCGGTCTTCGAGGTCTTCGCGGTTAATGGGGTTACTATTCGGTCAAGTCAGATGCGGGGTATGAGGAGGCTCAGGAATTCGCCGGAATCCGAGGCATCAGAATTCCAGGCTGAGAGCCCTCTCGCTTTATATCAGCCAATTCAAACAGGACTCACGAAACTGAAATGATCTATTCGCGCAAAGAGGCACGTCGCATTTTGCTGGCGCTTCGTGCAGAAATGCTTGTTTATCTGCAGACTCGTGAGGATGAAACGCACTTCTGCCGACGCTGCCTTCTGCCTCTGCCCGAAGGCGCATACGATGCCTACGATTTCTGTCCGTGGTGCTCCAAGTCGCAGGGTGGCATGGAACCCCGCCTGGACGAATCACGAAAGATTATTGAAAGCGAAGAGCTGGAACGGCGGATTGAGATTCAATGCGGGGAATGCGGAGCGGAGTACGAACAACCCGCCCGCTATCCCTACAAGTTTTGCCCGGTCTGTGGAGCTCCCTTCGCGGCCGAAGACGAAATCATCATCGAGCTCCCCTGGCTTGTATCCTGAAACCGCGGATTGCCGGCTTCTTACTGTTTTCCAAAAACGCGCTCAAAAATGGCGTCCACATTGCGAAGCTGGAGTTCCGGATTTGCCACCGACTTGATTTCCTCATTCGTAAGGATTTTGGTTATGTCCGGATCTTCGAGCAGAACCTGGACAAAATCCTTATCTTCGTCCCACACCTTCATCGAACATCGCTGAATCCAGCGGTATGCGTCTTCTCGCAAGACTCCCTTTTTGGTGAGATCCAAAAGCAGCTGGCCCGAGAATGCCATCCCGCGTGTTAGGGCAATGTTTTTAAGCATCCGATCCGGGTAAACCACCAGCTTCGAGATAATTTTCGTCATTGCGCGGAGTATGTAGCACAGGACGCCGGTCGCATCCGGAAGGATCACACGTTCCGCCGAAGAATGGGAGATATCCCGCTCGTGCCACAAGGCCACATTCTCCAGCGCGCTCACGGCATAGCCGCGAAGGAGGCGCGACAGGCCGGATATTTGCTCGCATTTGACCGGGTTCCGTTTATGCGGCATGGCGGACGAGCCTTTTTGTCCGGAAGCAAACGGCTCTTCCGCTTCCCGCACCTCTGTCCTCTGGAGATGCCGGATTTCGGTTGCGAACTTATCCAGGCTGGCGCCAACAATTGCGATGGAGCAAATGAATTCGGCATGCCGGTCTCTCTGAAGCGTCTGCGTGGAAATTGGAGCAGCCTTCAGTCCCATCCTCTCGCAGACAAGGGCTTCCACCTCGGGACCCAGGTGCGCGAACGTTCCGACGGCGCCAGACAGTTTGCCGACCGATACTCCCTCTGCCGCATGTTCCATTCTTTCCAGGTTGCGGCGCATCTCATCGTACCAGACGGCCAGCTTCAATCCGAATGTGGTCAGTTCAGCATGCACACCGTGGGTGCGCCCCATCATGAGTGTTCGGCGATGCTCCTGTGCGCGCACTCCAATGGCAGCCCTGAGCTCGCGCATGGCGGTCAGAATTTTTTCACTCGCCTGCTTGAACTGCAGACCCCGGGCGGTATCGACGACGTCGGTAGACGTCAGGCCCCAGTGTATGTACCGTGAATCCGGTCCGACATACTCGGCAACGCTGGTGGTGAAGGCGATCAGGTCGTGATGCGTGATATTTTCGATTTCCTTAATACGCGGAACCGAGAAATCCGCCTTCTTTTCGATCGTTTCCATGGATTCCCTGGGGATCCATCCCTTCTCGCACAAAACGCGGCAGGTTTCCAATTCAACACGGAGCCAGGTTCGGAACATATTTTCTTCCGACCAGATTTCCTCCATATCTTTGGGCATGTAACGGTCGATCATAATTGGGTGTCCTCTCTGAATTTCGAAGAATCGATCGGAACTTTCCTCAGCTCAGAATCGATAGATCCTGCTGATCTGGTCGGGACGGGCTAACTCGATTCGCGTTTGCGAAATCATGGGGCCGGATCTCGCTTCCAGCCCTCGCTGAGCCGTCAGCAGTGCAAGTTCGGGAAGATTATTTTTCTGGCTGAGGTGGGCCAGTACCACATAGCCGGCTTTTCCGTCAAAATCATTTTCAAGGTACTGTGCAACGGAATCATTCGAAAGATGCCCGCGGCGGCTCATTACGCGCTGTTTCAAAGCCCATGGGTATGGCCCGACCTTGAGCATCTGAACATCATGGTTTGATTCCATGATAATTCCATCGCAGCCCTTCAACCGTTCCAAAACGAGGTTGGACAGGTATCCAAGATCCAACACGATGCCAAGCTTGACCCCATCCTTCTCGACGACAAAGCCCAGAGGCTCGACGGAATCGTGAGGCACCGAAAAGGACGTAAAGCAAATCCCACGTATATCGAATTGTTCTCCGGCTCGGATAGGCCGATGCTTTGCAGGATCCAATTTCATCTCGGAGCTGCGGAATACCTCCTCGGTCATGAACACCGGGATGTCGAGATCCTTGGCAAACGGCGCCACACCGCGGCAATGGTCTCCATGCTCGTGTGACACAACGATCGCCGAGATGGTTTCCGGCTCAATATTGCACTCCCTCAGCCGTCTGGCGGTTTCGCGTCCGCTCAGGCCGACATCCACCAGGATGTGGCTTTCGCCATCACTCACAAGAGTGGTGTTTCCCGAGCTTCCGCTGCCGAGTATCGTGAAGCTGAGCCCCATGGTTATGCGTCCAATGGTACCGATTTAAGCTCTTCGCTATTTCGGCTGGTTAACGCCGTTAGAGTGAAATACGATGTATCAAATATTCTGTTTGCCATATCCCGGATTTCCTGCGCCGTGACGCGTTCCACGCCGTTCAGGATCTCCTCGAGAGTATGGAACCGGCCGTAATGAATCAACTGCTGCGCCAGGTAGGTCATCCGGCTGCTTGAACTCTCGAGCCCGAGCATGACGGAGCCCTTTATGTTCTCCTTCGCCCGCTTCAGTTCTTCTCCGCTTATGAGCTTCTCCCGAAGGCTCCTGCATTCCTTCAGAGTCAACTCGACTACTTCCAGCGCCTTTTCAGGCGCACTTCCGGCATAAACCACCAGGGATCCAGCATCCTGGTAAAGGTTCAGCATGGAAAAGATCGAGTATACCAGGCCGCGTTTTTCCCGGATGTTCTGAAATAGCCTCGAACTCAAACCTCCGCCCAGCACATTGCATAGCAGGTGTGCGCAGTACCTTTCCGTAGACATAACGGGAGGAGCAATAGTACCCAGGCAGATATGCGTCTGCTCCAGGTGAGTTTTGCGGCGAATCAGACGGCCGGCATTCACTGCGGGTGCATGCCCTGGATCGGTTACGGTCCCGGTTTCAAGTCCGGAGAAATACTTCTCGGCCAATCGCTGAACGTCGCGGTGCCGGATGTTTCCTGCCACCGCAACAACCATGTTGCTTGCTTTGTAGTGTTGTCGGAAAAATCCCTTCACGTCCGCGCGCGTAATCTGATTTACAGATTTCTTGGTCCCGGAAATAGGCCATCCGAGCGGATGATTCTTCCAGAACTTTTCCTGGTACAGGTCGAGTATCAGTTCCTGGGGCGAATCCTCAACCATGTTGATTTCTTCGAAAATGACATTCCGCTCCCGCTCAACCTCCTTTGCCGGAAAGGCGGGATTCAGAACAATATCCGCCAGGAGATCAAAGGCAAAGGGCAGATGTTCATCCAGCACTTTCGCGTAAAAACCGACGTATTCCTTTTCGGTAAACGCGTTGAGCTGCCCTCCGACCGAATCAATGGATTCCGCGATGCGGGCTGCGGAGCGGGTCCGCGTTCCCTTGAACAAAAGATGCTCGATAAAATGGGATATGCCGGTCTTATCGGCTGTTTCAAACCGCGAGCCGCATTTGACCCATACACCCAGTGAAACGGAACGAAGGTGCGGCATGACCTCAGACGCAATCACGAGGCCGTTTTTCAGTGTTTTTTTCTGTACATCCATAGGTTGTCGGCTCATCAAAATTTGAACGTATTAATTACCATATTGAGTAAGGAGAAGCCAGCAGTCAGAAGACGTAAGCCCGGAATACATCGTCACGGCCGCAGCTTCAGGCTTCTGTCTCCTTTCTTTGACCACGCAAAGACGTGTAAAATGAAGCCATGCTGGATGGGACAAAACATAACTTTGTGGGCGCCTCCTTTGAGGAAATAGCGGCCGCCATTGGCGGGCTGGATCAGCCGCGCTATCGTGCGCGTCAAATCTACGCGGGAATCTACCGGCGCCTGCTGCAATCCTGGGATGGTTTTTCGGATCTTGGGAAGCAACTCCGGGAAACGCTCAAAGAACAGTTCGTTATTGAGTACCCTCCCGTACAACAGGTGTTTGTCTCCCGGGATGGAACGCGCCGGTATCTGTTCGAGGTCGGTCCGGGACAGCGGATCGAGTCTGTGTTCATTCCGGAAGAGCGCAGAGATACTTTCTGCATATCCACCCAGGTGGGCTGTGCCGTCGGCTGTCTATTCTGCGTCACCGGAAAGCTCCCCATGCGTCGCAATCTGCTGCCGGGCGAGATTGTTGGTCAGATCCTGTCTATGCAGGCCGATCGAGGCACCGCTGTAAAGCGTCTGAATATTGTCATCATGGGCATGGGTGAGCCGTTTCACAATTATGATAACGTTATGAAATCGATACGATTGATGACCGACGATGGCGGAATGTCCATTTCACCCCGCCGAATCACCCTCTCCACGTCGGGCGTCGTACCGGGAATCCAGAGGCTGGCAGAGGAACCTGTCATTCCGAACCTTGCCATATCACTGAACGCAACCACTGATGCTGTTCGCGACCTTCTTATCCCGATAAACAAGAAGTGGAATATTGCAGCACTGCTGCAGGCCTGCCGGGATTTTCCACTCGCACATCGCCAGAGAATTACTTTCGAATATGTGCTGATCGGAGGAATGAATGATTCGCCGGAGGATGCCCGGCGGCTGGCGCGGCTGCTTCAGGGTCTCCAGAAAAAAATAAACCTGATCCCGCTTAATGCAGACCCATGGATCCCCCTGAAGGCTCCAAGCCCGGAGCGGATTCAGGAATTCCAGCAGATCCTGATCGATCATCAAATCACGGTTAACGTGCGGCGTCCACGCGGAGAAGATGTATCCGCCGCCTGCGGCATGCTGGCCGGACGGGAGCTTGCACCGGCTCGCTTGTAAAGACGCAGCGGCCGCCGGAACAATTACTGCTGCCTGTTATGGAATGACGGAGGCGCTCCCGGTGAGCTTCCACCCTATCACAGCCATCATCCGACCGGATAACGTCCCCTGCGCGCGGTAAGAAAAAAACAGATCGGGCCGGCAGACTGTACAGGCACACGAATCATACCGATTTCCCGGCGGAATGCCGGCAGTATCCATCTGGATATCCAGCACGCCGCATAAATCCAGCAGGTACTTGCCGGGACGATCCTCTCGCGGCTTCACCAGGTGCGTGCACCTGTATTCCCTTTCAAAAGGCTCGATGACATCGTCGCCCACCTCAAAGCAGCAGCTCCGAATGCCCGGTCCCACGGCAACGAGAAGATCTTCCGCACAACTTCCGAAAGCACGCTTCATTTCGGAGATTGTCCCCGGCAAAATGCCGGATAGTGTTCCGCGCCAGCCGGAATGCACCGCCGCAATGGCATGATTTACGGGGTCGGCTATCAACACCGGCAGGCAATCGGCAACCTTCACTCCGAGAGCAATGTTTGCTGCCGAGGTGGCAATTGCGTCTCCTTCCGATTGTTTCCATTCCGAGAGTTTATCCTCTATGATATGAACACGATTGGAATGGACCTGGTGCAGCGTGGCAAGCGGCAATTCTTCCAGCCCGAGCGCGGACAGGAATCGCTGACGATTCTCGTCAACGCGGGTATCGGAATCCCAGGGCAGGTAATTGAGATTCAGAGAATGCCCGTTGCCGCCGGATCCTCCTTTGCGTGTGGAAAAGCCGTGGCGAAGGTCCGGGATCGTTTCAAATGCGGTACAACTGTAAAAACTAATCCCCCGGGATTCACGAAGGGTAAAGCCTTCCTTCTTCATGTCACGAATTCTGGGGTGTTGCAACCCTCTCTGTCAACTCGCATTCGGAGCTAGCAATGATCATCGGCACTGGAGTGGATCTGGTTGAAATCGAGCGATTGCGCAAGGTACTCGAAAAACTCAAAGACCGTTTTGTGCATCGGGTATTTACAGCTCAGGAACAACAGTATTGCAGCGCCCATCGGGATCCGGCTCCCCATTTCGCCGCCCGCTTTGCCGCCAAAGAAGCTCTCTTCAAAGCGCTTGGCACCGGGTGGGCGCGGGGAGTGACCTGGCTGGATGTAGAGGTGCGCCGGGAAAGACAGGATGCCCCGATCCTGCGCCTGTCGGGTGAAGCGCTAAGACTTAGCGAGTCCATGGGGGCGCACAAAATACACTTGAGCCTGTCCCACTCCGATCAGTGGGCGATTGCGATGGTTATCCTGGAGTAAGGCATTGCATTTGTGTTTCGGCTGCGGTTTCCCTCACTCAAAAACATCCACAACGCGGGATTCCTCGGGCTGCTCGAACTTTGTGATGGCGCGGAGCAGTTCTTCCATGAATGGGCTGGTTACACGCCCGGGTGCCGGCTGCGCCGCCCCTTCGGACGGTTTTACCAGCTCCGCGGCAGCGGCGATCTCAACCTCGATTTTCTGAAGTCCAGAGGTCCCTTCCGGCGGCCGGGAGGGCATCCGCATTTTCTGCTCAGCTACATTCCACTGTAGATCGCTTTGATCCAATATCCTTAAAATCGATGGCAACAACATATAGCTGTAAATGCTCCCGGGCAGACAGATCGGCTTTCCACACCGGCCGGTTTGTGAGCGGAATCACCAAGCTGTTTCTCTACAACCAATAGGATGGCAAATATATGCAATTAAACGGCAGAGCCGCGGGTTGCGGCAGGTGCAACTTCGTCAATGCAGATGTTCAGAAGGCGATTCGGAGGAATGGCGAGTCCGGGAATTCGGACATGGATATAGTTGCTTGTCAGAACAACCGACTCTCCCAGGTCTTCCTCTTTGGCGAGCGTTATGGCGGGGAGAATCTGTCCCAGAAACCGTCGACGGAACGCCAGGCTCTTTTCGCGGGAAATGTCCAGCAGTCTGTGAAGACGCTGCTTCATCACCGCCGAAGGTATCCGGCCGGGAAGTGCGCAGGCTTCGGTTCCTTCCCTTGGAGAAAAGGGAAATACGTGAAGGTAGGTCAGCGGGGATTCCTGCACCAGCGTACAGGTTTCGGCGAAATCCTCGTCCGTTTCACCGGGGAATCCTACAAGGATATCGGTTCCGAGCCCGACATCCGGAATGGCCTCCTGCACGGCTCGAAAGAGTTCCCGAATACGGGCCGCTCTGTATGGACGCCTCATCGCTTTCAGAATGCGATCACTTCCGCTTTGGATTGGAACGTGGAAGTGGCGGGCAAAAACGGAATTCTCTGCCACCAGTTGAATGATCGCGCGTTCAAACATCATCGGCTCAATGCTGCTCAAGCGCACGCGGCCAAGGCCTGGGATCGGCACGATATCGCGCAGCAGATCAATCAGATGTCCATGCCCTTTGATTTTGCGCCCATAGGTACCCAGATTGATTCCCGTTAAGACTATCTCCTGGAAACCCGCATCCACGAGAGACCGGATTTCGGCAAGAATATTTTCCGGTCGCACGCTTCTGCCCGGGCCGCGCACATGTGGAACAATGCAATAGGAACAGCGGCAATCACAGCCATCCTGCAGTTTGACCAGTGGCCGGGTTTTTCCTCCGGTAGAGGCCATGGGTGAAAGCAGACAGTCCGCATCCGCGGACAGGGGAGCATGAATGATCTTTCCCTGGGCTTGATGTTCGAGGTCATCCAATATTTCGGGCAGCCGGTCTCGCTCGGCATTTCCAATGACAAGCCGGACTCCGGGAATCGCGGCTAAAGTCTCAGGATCCCGCTCGGCATAACATCCGGTTACGATGACATTTGCATCGGGATTCTCGCGGTGAAGCCGCCGAAGTGTCTGGCGAATCTGCTGATCCGATCGATGAGTTACCGTGCAGGTATTGACGATAATGAAGTCGGCGTCATTGGCATTCTCCACCTCCGACATGGAACGGCGGCACAGACCTTCACGGATTGCCGCGCTGTCAGCCTGATTGCAGCGACAGCCGAAGGTCCGGACAGAAAACTTAGACATCCCTGGCTTTCCTTAATGCAGCGTCCCGCTGCTCCACCTTATCCGCCAACTGCTTTTTATATTTGTGCAGACGCTCCGCAAGCGCTGCATCGCCACGGGCAAGAATTTGGGCGGCCAGCACCGCCGCATTGCTGGCGCCGGCCTTTCCGATCCCCATGGTTGCTACCGGAACACCGGCCGGCATCATGGACGTGGAAAGCAGCGCATCCAACCCGTTCAAAGGAGAGGAATCAATGGGAACGCCGATCACAGGAAGGATTGTGTGGGCGGCTATGACGCCGGCCAGATGCGCCGCAGCTCCCGCACAGGCAATAACAACCTGCACTCCGCGATTTTCCAGCTCCACGGCATATTTCTGCGTGCGATCGGGAGAACGATGCGCGCTGGAAATCACCAGTTCATTTTCAATGCCGAAATCCTTCAGTACTTTCAGCATATCTTCAATCACGGGATAATCTGAATCGCTGCCCAGCACAATGGCGACTTTAGGTTGGCTCACAATATCCTCTCCGAAATAGGGGCAACCCTGCCCCTTTCCACGGTTTCCAAATCGGTTTTTCGTCGTCACGCAAAGGGAAAGAATGCTCCTATTTTTTCAAACCCTTCATCCCAATGTCCCGGCGATAGTGCATGCCCTCAAAATTTATCTTGTTAACGGCCTCATACGCCGACATTATCGCGGACGAGAGGTCCTGATCCACGGCGGTCACGCCAAGAACGCGGCCTCCGTCAGTAACGAACCGGTCGCCTTCGAGGCGGGTCCCGGCGTGAAACACGGCGACGCGTCGATCTTCTTCCGCCATTTCAAGTCCTGATATAATTTTACCTTTTGCATACGGGCCGGGATAGCCTCCGGACGCCAGCACCACGCAAACAGCGGCTCCGCTGTTCCAGGTTGCCTTGTAGGAATTCAAACGACCCTGGCAAAGCGCTTCGCACAGCTCGGCAAAATCGCTGGTCAGCCGTGTCAGGATGACCTGGCATTCCGGATCTCCCATCCGGACGTTGAACTCCATTACCTGCGGTCCCCGGCTGGTCAACATCAGTCCGGCATACAGGATGCCTTTAAACGGAAATCCTTCATTTTTCATCCCCTCAATTACGGGACGTATCACTTTTTTTAGAACGGTCCGCTCAAGATCGGGACCAAGAATATCGTCGGTCGAATAGGTTCCCATTCCTCCGGTATTCGGACCGGCATCGTTGTCATAGGCGGCTTTATGGTCCCTCGCTGCCACCGCGGGGAGTATCGTCTCACCATCGGTGAACACGATGTATGAAGCTTCAATCCCTTCCAGGAATTCCTCGAGCACAATCCGGTCGCCGGATGCACCGAATTCGCGATCCACCATAATCCTCTGAATGGCGGAGCGGGCCTCCTCTTCCGTCTGCGCCACGACAACGCCCTTTCCGGCTGCCAAGCCATCCGCCTTAACAACAAGCGGATAACGCGCTTCGCCGGATTTCAGAAACGCGAGAGCCATGTCAGGATCCGTATAGATGGCATATTGAGCGGTAGGAATCTTGTGCCGGGCCATGAAGTCTTTTGCAAAAACTTTGCTGGATTCAAGCTGCGCCGCATCCGCCGAGGGGCCCAGGACCGGAATGCCGGCCACTGTCAGGGCATCTGCCAGCCCCGCTGCCAGGGGCGCTTCAGGCCCAATGACAACGAAATCCACTTTTTCCTTCCGCACAAAATCGATAATGCCGGCAGCGTCTTCCTGTGGAATAGGTACACATCTGGCTATCCGCGAAATGCCCGCATTCCCAGGCGCACAGAAGATTACGCGCACACGGGAGCTTTGCTTTAGTTTCCAAACGAGGGTGTGTTCTCTTCCACCGGATCCGATTACAAGTATTCTCATATGGCCTCAAAAATTATTTACAATAGCGCATGCGCGTCAGGCAAGCCTGCTGGGAGCGCCATGGAAGTTGCCGCGCTCTTGACAGTGAGACGCCGGCGCTCCCAAGTGCAGGCTCGCGATCAACCGTTCAGGTGGAGCGATTTCAAATAGGCCCGAAACTCCGGACCCAGCTCTTCATTCTTTAAGGCAAACTCCACGGTTGCCTGCAAAAAGCCCAGCTTATCGCCGGCATCATGCCGCTTCCCATTAAACTTAAATGCCAGGACTCGCTCGCGCGCAAGCAGTCGCCGCAGCCCATCCGTCAACTGGATTTCTCCACCGCTTCCCTTACCCGTTTCCTCGAGCATTTCAAAAATCGCCGGCGTCAGTATGTATCTTCCGATAATCGCGAGATTGGAAGGAGCTTCCCCTCGCTTGGGTTTTTCCACCATATCGCTGACTTCGTACAATGCGCCGTTCCCTTCCGGCATCTGGCGCCCTTTTATGATGCCATAGCGCCCGGTTTCCTCCTCGGGAACTTCCATCAACGCCACTACGCTCGTGTGGTAGCGCTCATAGATGTCCAGCATCTGCCGGATACAAGGGACCTCTGAAACAATTACATCATCTCCCAGCAGAACAGCAAACGGCTCGTCGTTCACCAGGGGCCGTGCCACCAGAATCGCATGCCCCAGACCCAGTGCCTCCTTCTGCCGAATATAAGCAAGGTGCACCATCTCCGATACGGTGCGCACCCGGTTCAGCAGATCCGATTTGCCCCGCTCTTCGAGTATTTTCTCCAACTCATACGAAACGTCGAAATGATCCTCAATCGCGGTTTTGCCTCTGCCGGTAATAATGACGAGGTTTTCAATTCCGGAGGCCATTGCTTCCTCTACCGCATACTGAATAATGGGCTTATCCACAAGCGGAAGCATTTCCTTCGGCTGGGCCTTGGTCGCCGGAAGGAAGCGCGTGCCCAATCCTGCTGCAGGGAAGACTGCTCTTCTGACTTTTTTCATGTGGTTTCTCTCGAGCCGCCCCGTTTCTGTGGGTCTATGTTCCTATCTGCAACCGTTTGCTGAAAATGTGATTGAAACAATGGCATCTCGCAAAGTCAATGATAGAATGCAAACTGGTGTCGGTTGCCCGGCTCATTATCCGTAAGGGAGCGCGGACGCGGATACCATTTTACTGGGGAAGGAATCCACCATGCTGGATAAGAATTTTGTGCAGGAAAACCTGGATTTTGTCCGCGAGCGGCTTGCGGCTCGCGGCGGCAATTATCCACTGGATGAGCTCATCGCTACCAATGCGGAGCGGAAAAATATGTTGCTCCAGGTCGAGGAACTCAAACGCAGACGCAATGAGGAGTCGGAGGCAATCGGAAAACTGAAGCGCGCTGGAAGCGATACTTCAGAACGACAAGCCAAGGTAAGAGAAATTTCGGCCGAGATCAAATCGCTAGAAGAAAGATCGGGCGGTGTCGAACTGCGCCTGGATTCAATACTTCACGGAATTCCAAATCTCCCGCATTCCTCGGTGCCGATCGGTTGCGACGAAAACTCCAATTGCGAGGTACGCCGGTGGGGCAATGCACCCGTTTTTGACTTCCAGCCGCTGGATCATGTAGAGCTCGGAACATCCCTGGGCATCCTCGATATGGATCGAGCATCCAAAATCGCCGGCGCAAGGTTCTCGCTGTTGCTCAAAGCCGGCGCTTTGATGGAACGCGCCTTGATAAACTTTATGTTGGACGTTCACACCAGGTTTCACGGTTACGAGGAAGTTGTGCCGCCTCTCATGGCAAATGCCAACAGCCTCTTCGGCACAGGGAATCTCCCCAAATTTGCACAGGATCTCTTCAAGATTGAAGGGTGGCCCTACTACCTGATACCGACGGCAGAGGTTCCAGTCACTAATATTTACCAGGACGAAATACTGGACGCTTCCGAGCTGCCGAAGAAATTTGTCGCCTACACGCCATGCTTCCGCAGCGAGGCCGGATCCCATGGGAAGGATGTTCGAGGCCTTATCCGCCAACATCAGTTCAATAAGGTCGAACTGGTCAAGTTCGTTGAGCCGTCCAAATCCTACGAAGAGCATGAGTCTCTTACAAGGGATGCGGAAGACATCCTTCAGCGGCTGGGACTGCACTATCGCGTTGTTGTCCTCAGCACTGGGGACATGGGTTTTTCCAGTGCAAAGACCTACGATATTGAGGTCTGGCTTCCAAGCCAGAACCGGTTCAGGGAAATTTCGTCCTGCAGCAACTTCGAGGCATTCCAGGCCAGGCGCGCGAAAATACGCGTCCGGAACGAGGATGGGAAACGTCAGTTCATTCACACGCTGAATGGCTCAGGGATTGCTATCGGTCGGACCTGGCTTGCTATTCTCGAGAACTATCAGCAAAAGGATGGCTCCGTCGTCATTCCCGAAGCGCTGAGACCCTATATGGGGGGGATGGAAGTAATTCAAAAAGCAAAATAGTTTGACGCGATCTGCAAAAAAAGGCGGAAACCATGGAGGAGTTTTGGTTTCCGCCTTTTTCTTTTCTAATTACAGATTTCTAGCGGGTTTTGGCGACGGTACTTTCGTTCTCGGCCGGAACATACAACGGCTTGTCCAGTACGATATTCAATGAAGAGCCTCTCGGAAGCTCAATCTCTTTGCCCCGTGAGCTGAATACCGTGGCCAATCCTACTGCCGCTCCAATTCCGGCTCCAATCCCGGCGCCTCTTCTTCCACCGGCAATAGTTCCAATGCCGGCTCCGATAAGACCGGGCGTCAATACCCTTCCGAAATCCTTCCCGGTAGAACCTTCGCCCTCAATGGTCCCTTCCGTGCTGAGTCCGCTGTTCCCTTCCCGACCCACTCCCGCCAGGGTTGCAACGATAGGCATGGGACCTCGACCCGGAATTTCAATGGTCTGAAAGAGCAGCGTCATTGCAGCCTTCCCCTTTACACGGCCCGGCCGAAGAATGCGCGCAATGCTCCCGGTCACCTGACTCCCTTTCGGAACTGCGATGCGATCTCCGATCGTAACGGGTTCTGTTACGATCGCTTTGAACACATCCCCTTCAATGTTTTTAGTGCTGATATTATTGTTCAGTTGCAGGTAGATCCGTGTACCTTCGGGCAGGACGACCTCTGACGCCGCCGAACCTAGCTGGGGAGACAGGGCCATAATGAAAAGCAGCACACCTATCAGTTGTAAGCTGCTGTATTTTCTCATCTTTTCATTTTTACACGGCCACATATTCACTTCCAATCACTAAAATGGATGATGCATTGTCCCCAAGGGTTCAGCTTTTCTTGGGTGCCATCCCAGGGAAAACTCGGAAAGAAGTGGACCGGCACCAAAGAAATACAACTAAATAGAAGAAAATAAAAGAGATTTATTCTCTCTTTCTTGACTGTGCCCTGTAAGGCTGATAGTTTTCAGCCATGGAATACGAGTCTTCGCCTGTAGAAGTGCCCGGAAAATCATGGGGCGATCGCCTTCAGGCTTTTATCGAAGTCCTCCTGCTCTCCGGGCTCGCATCAACATTTCTTGCTTCTCTTGGCCTTGCGCTTTTTCATATCCGAAGTATGGAGCGCCTTCTTCAGGATGTTCGACTCCTTTCGCTCTACCTGCTGGCTGAATCGGTGATCACATTGCTGTTGCTGGCAGGAATGCTAAAGCTGCACCGGGAATCGATGGCCAGCATCGGATTCTGCTGGGCAAACTGGAAAAGGAATTTGGTTACGGGCCTGGCCCTCGTTCCCTTTCTGTTCATGATCAATGGGCTGGTCGCCATCCTCTTTAAGCTTTACCTGCCAAAGTATTACATGGAGGATAATCCTCTCATTCAAAATGTTCACACACCCCAACAAGTGGCGCTCCTTATCTTTTCGGCTCTTATCGCCGGAGGATTTAAGGAGGAAATGCAGCGCGCCTTCATCTTGAACAGATTTAGGAACCATCTCGGAGGCGCGGGAGTCGGGCTGGTCCTTTGGAGCCTCGCCTTCGGAGCAGGCCATTACGTCCAAGGGGCTCAGGGTGTCGTGATTGCATCGCTCTATGGATTCCTTTTTGGAATCATGTACCTTCTCAGCGGAAGCCTCGTTGCACCTATAGCTGCCCACGGTGCCTACGACGCACTGGCGATCCTGGCCTACTGGCTGTTACCGACACATTAAATGGCGGATATCGCTTCCCGGCGTTTCGTTTTCCGGAGCGTCACTCCGAACGTAATCCTATTGGTCCCCGCTTTTTACGCCGATAATGATGCCCGACAAGGTTCGCTATGAATACCCGCAGCAAGATGCTGGAAATACTGCTGGAATTGCACCACAAAAGTCGCAGCGGTATTCTCCGTGGCCAAAGGGATACCAAGAAGAAACAGCTGGTTCTGAATAACGGCCTTCTGGCTTTTGCTGAAAGCAATGTCCCGGAAGAGCATCTCGCCCATATCATGGTTGCAATGGACCTTATCCCGCGCGCCAGCCTGAACGACATCGTCACTTTTATGAAGGAAGGCAAAACAAGTGAGGAAGCTCTTCTCTCACTTCCGGAAGCCGATCCGCGAAACATTGAAATGGGAAGGCGGGAACAGGCCATCCAGATTACGGCCTCACTTTTGGGTTGGGAAGGCGGCGATTTCCGGCTGCATCGTGGAGACAATTTTGCCCCTCCGCCGTCAAATCTGAATATGCCGATGCTGGAACTGGCGACACTCGCGGTGCGAAGGGCTGTCTCCAAGCGAATCCTATCCATGCCTTCCGGTTTTTTGAGCGGCACGCTCGAAGTCATGGATACTCGCGGTCGGGAATTCCCCCTAAATTCTGCAGAACTGCAAGCCCATTCCGCGCTGAAGTCCGAACGACCCGCGGCGGAACTGCTCCCGTTGATTCCTGAAGGTTCATTGAAACCAGAGCACACCTTGCTTGCCCTGTATCATCTTGGACTGATCGAATACCATGAGAAGAAAGATGCGGCAGATGAAGCATCGGCCTCCAATCCGCTTGTACTAAGACTCAACGAACTGCAAACACAGTTTGAATCCGCCAATCTCTATGAAGTTCTGGCCGTCAGTGCAGACGCAACGCAGAACCAGATACAAGCCGCCTATCACGAACAGGCTAAACAACTGCATCCCGACAGGTTCCAGACCAATGAATTCTCGCCGCGGATTCGGGCGGCCGCCGAGCGGGTATTCGCAAAGATCAACGAAGCCTATCACACGCTTAAAAATGTAAACTCCCGAAAACTCTACGATCTGGAATTGCCTAAGAAAAAACCCGCCGTAACCCAACAGAAAGCTGCAGCCACGCAGAATGCCGAAACGGCGGAAGGTCTCTTCCGCGAAGGAAGGAGTCTTCTCGCAAAAGGAGATGTGGACACCGCCGTTGAACGTCTGCGCGGCAGTGTCTGGCTTTGCCCGGAAAAAGCTTCCTACAACTATTATCTGGGCTTGGCCGAAGCACGCATCCCGAAGTTCAGAAAAAGCGCAGAAAGACATTTCCTCAAAGCCATCGAGCTGGAAGACACTTCGGTGGATTCCCACCTGGCCCTGGCGCGGCTCTATATTGATGTCCGGCTTCCCAGAAAAGCGGAATTGCAGCTGGATAAGGTGCTTCTTTGGGAACCGAATCATGCCGAAGCCCAAATGTTGTCCGCTGAACTGAAAAAGCTCCGTTAGTCTAAGTCTACCCTGTCCTGCATTTCCATGTTAAGATTCGCTCTCGCAAACGAAGCGAACAATTCCAGTACGAGGTGATTGCATGGAAAAGAAACAGCCACTTAGCTATCAAAGTGCCGGAGTGGACTCGGGACAAAAAGATCAGGCTATGGAACGCCTCGGCAATTGGGTCGAACGAAGCTTCACATTGCGCCCCGGCGAGGTCAAGCTTCCGCTTGGCTACTTTGCCAACGTGATAGATGGCGGTAACGGAATGGGCATTGCCGTTTCCACCGATGGGGTAGGAACCAAGATTCTCGTAGCAGAGATGCTCGATAAATATGATACCGTCGGGATCGATTGCATCGCCATGAACGTCAATGACGTTCTGTGCGTTGGAGCGGAGCCACTGGCGATTCTGGATTATATTGCGGTCCAGGTTCCCCATCCCGATCTTCTGGAAAGTCTTGCCAAAGGGCTTTATCGCGGAGCGGAGATGGCCCGCGTCACCATACCCGGCGGCGAAATTGCTCAAATAAAGGAAATGATCCAGGGGAAACGCGAAGGGTACGCCTTTGACCTCGTGGCCACCTGCGTCGGCAAGGTTCCATTGGACCGAATCCTGATTGGCGCCGACATCAAGGCCGGCGATGCCATCATCGGATTGGCATCCAGCGGAATTCACAGCAACGGCTTGACGCTGGCACGGCGCGTGTTCTTCGAAGATGCCGGTTGGGCTCCCGATCATTATGTTCCTGAATTCGGACGAACCCTCGGTGAAGAGCTTCTCGAACCCACACGCATTTATGTGCGCGAAGTGCGCGAAATGATCGACGCCGGATTGCGCGTCAAGGCGCTGGCACACATCACCAGCACGGGGTTCCTTAATCTCAGCCGCGCGACGGCGCCCGTCGGCTATGTATTGGATAAGTTGCCGGAAACGCCGGCTATTTTCCGATTGCTGCAACAGCACGGCGCTATCAGTGATGCAGATATGCATTTCACATATAACATGGGTATCGGGTTCTGCGTTGTCATCGCACCGGAAGACGCAGACGCCGCCATGGCTATTGCCCGCAAACACAACGCTTCCTGCTCTGTCATCGGCCACACGGTCAATGATCCGGAAAGAAAGGTTCTTCTACCATCCGTCAAGTTGATCGGAAGCAATGATGTGTTTGAAAAGCAGTAGACAGGAGTAAGGAGACAGGAGACAGGAGACAAGACGCCGGCGCCCCAGTGCTTTGCTCCTGGCTTTGGCAGCCGGCAGACTCTCTAAAGCGAGACGAGCGGCAGATTGCTGCGCTTCCTTTTTGGTCTTGCCGGAAGACTCTGCAATGATATCTCCGTGAATTAACACCTGCACAACAAACGTCTTCCTCTGGTCAGATCCTACAAGTTACTCGGAAGCAATGATGTGTTTGAAAAGCAGTAGACAGGAGTAAGGAGACAGGAGACAAGACGCGCCGGCGCGCCGGCGCTTTGCTCCTGGCTTTGGCAGCCGGCAGACTCTCTAAAGCGAGACGAGCGGCAGATTGCTGCGCTTCCTTTTTGGTCTTGCCGGAAGACTCTGTAATGATATCTCCGTGAATTAACACCTGCACAACAAACGTCTTCCTCTGGTCAGATCCTACAAGTTACTCGGAAGCAATGATGTGTTTGAAAAGCAGTAGACAGGAGACAGGAGACAAGACGCGCCGGCGCCCCAGCGCTTTACTCCTGGCTTTTGGCAGCCGGCAGACTCTCTAAAGCGAGACGAGCGGCAGATTGCTGCGCTTCCTTTTTAGTCTTGCCGGAAGACTCTGCAATGATATCTCCGTGAATTAACACCTGCACAACAAACGTCTTCCTGTGGTCTGGTCCTATTTCGGCCACTACCCGGTATTCCGGCTCCGGGCGGCCCATATTGTGCAAATGTTCCTGGAGCGCGGATTTGAAATCGCCGTAGGTCAACTGCTTCAGATCCAGTCCATTCAGGAATTCCTCAATCTGCCGGTAGACAAAGTCCGAAACCGCATGAACGCCGCCATCCAGGTACATGGCGCCGATAATGGCTTCATAAGCATCGACGACAATGGCGCGTTTCGTTCGGCCGCCGGTTTTTTCCTCGCCACGGCTCAGGCGGATATAGTCTCCGAGATGAATCCCTTCGGCAAAAAGTACAAGGTTTGCGGCGCTGACCAGGTAAGCCTTGATTTTGCTGAGTTCTCCTTCGGTTAATTCCGGATAATGCTGAAAGATCCGCGAGCTTACAATGAAGCCGAGAACGGCATCTCCCAGGAATTCCAGTGATTCGTTATTGCGCAGCTTCTCCCCTTCGTGCTCATTCACAAAGGAGCGGTGCGT
This sequence comes from Acidobacteriota bacterium, assembly GCA_963664705.1. Classification (GTDB taxonomy): domain Bacteria; phylum Acidobacteriota; class UBA6911; order UBA6911; family UBA6911; genus UBA6911. The sequence goes on from OY761556.1 coordinate 5,255,768, forward strand.
CAGAGCCTGTGCAAGCAATTGCTGATTACCAAATCTATATCCCAGAAGACTTTCCAATTCCTGCAATGATTTCTGCGGAACTGAATCTCCTGCAGGATTCTCATTCATACCCACACCTCACCGGAAGCCCGAATCAACATAAGCATACGTCTCCATAATTTCCAGAACAATCTTTAATGGAAGGCTTTGGCGGAAGTACCGGGGAGCCGTTTTAATTCCTTAATTTTCTAAAATGGTCCCAGCCGGAGCGTGGAAGTGGACCCAGGCGTTCTCCATTGGGCGCTGCCATCCATATCTTTTCCTTTTCAGCGATCAGCCGCCCTATGCAGGTGATCGGGGAGAATTTTGCAGGATACGTTTTCTCGAGCCTGGATCTGTTGGAAGCCGGCACAACGAACAGCAATTCATAATCCTCTCCGCCATGCAGCGCAAGCTGCACTGGATCACAGCCCCATGAAGCGGATTCCCGGAAAAACGGGAGGTCCGTCATGACGATCTCAGCGCCGACGCCGCTGGCCGCACAGATGCGCGGGAGGTCTGAAGAGAGTCCGTCGCTTAAATCCATCATGCTGCTTACCAGCCCGGACTGCGAAAGCCAAAGCCCGGCCTCGCACCGTGGGTCCGGATCGCGGTGGGCACGCAGCGCTTCCAAACGATGACGTCCCCGTATATTCCTGCCCTGACTTTTCTGAAGCAGCGCTAATCCTGCGGCAGAACGGCCAAGAATGCCCGTCACATAGACGAGATCCCCGGGTTTTCCGCCGGAACGATACACCACCTTTCGCTTGTGTGACTCCCCGAAGGCCGTTACGGATATCGCAAGGTGCGCTTTCACGCCCGATAGATCCCCGCCGATCAGATCTGCTCCATACGTCTTCGCTTTTTCCGTCAGTCCGTCGTGGAAATCCATGATCCAGCGCTCAGGGATATCGGGAGTAACGGCCAGTGAAACAGTGTAGAACCTGGGGATGGCTCCCATGGCCGCAAGATCACTCAGGTTGACCGCCATTGACTTTCTGCCCAACAATCGAGCGCTGGTCCAGTCGCGGCGAAAGTCGATCTCTTCCACCAGCATGTCCGTTGTGATCAGCCAGTATTCCGTTGCACCACGCGGAAGAATTACGGCCGCGTCATCTCCAATCCCTTTTTTAATCAGCGGGTTTTTCGCAGAATAGCGCTGCTGCAACAGGCGGACGAGTCGGTCTTCACTGGCAGGTCTCGCCTTTTTGGTGGCCATAGGGGGAACGTTTCCTAAGGGAGCGCCGGCGCTCCCGGTCATTTCGCTTGCAAACCGTGATTCTATCACGCAAGGGCATGCCGCAGTACATCGGTCACCTTATCAACCAGGATAACCTCCATTTCCTTTCTTAGCTGCCTGGGTATTTCCTGAAGATCCCTTCTGTTAAAACGTGGAATCATAATGGTGTGGACTTGCCCGCGATGTGCGGCAAGGATTTTCTCTTTGATGCCTCCAACCGGCAAAACATCCCCCCGCAGAGTGATTTCGCCTGTCATCGCCATATCCCTGTGAATCGCCCTTCCCGTGCATGCCGATATCAGCGCAGACACGAGGGTAATCCCCGCGGACGGGCCGTCTTTGGGAATGGCTCCTTCCGGCATATGGATATGGAAATCGTGGCAGGCAAAGAACTCATCGGAGATCCCGTATTTCGCTGCATGAGCCCTTGCATAGCTCAAAGCGGCATACGCGGATTCCTTCATGACATCTCCCATCTGGCCGGTCAGGATCAGGCTACCCTTGCCATTCATAGCCTGCGCTTCCACAAACAGGACTTCCCCTCCAACCGGAGTCCATGCCAGTCCTGTTGCGATGCCGATCTGATCGTGATGCAGACGCTCTTCCTGGATATTTCTCGACGGCCCGAGATAACTTCGAACTTGCCTGGAGCTGATCTGAACAGGATTCTTCTTTCCGGTGGCAACACGCATTGCAATCTTTCGGCAAATGGAAGCCACTTCCCTCTCCAGGTTCCGCAATCCCGCTTCACGGGTGTAGCCCTGAATAATGGACCGTAGCTCCCGGTCGGGAACGGCCATGTCCTCTTTCGTCAATCCATGCGCTTCCAACTGTTTGGGAATGATATGACGCTTGGCAATCTGGACTTTTTCATCCTCCGTATATCCGGTAAGAGGGATTATCTCCAGCCGGTCGCGGAAAGCCGGATGAATCGTGTCCAGAACATTTGCGGTTGTAATAAAAAGCACATGCGACAAATCAAAAGGAACGCCGAGATAGTTGTCGCGGAAAGTGTGGTTCTGTTCCGGATCCAACACTTCAAGCAATGCGGATGATGGATCTCCGCGAAAATCGAATCCAAGCTTATCTACCTCATCCATCATGAATACGGGGTTGTTTGTCTTTGCCTGGTGTAGCCCGTGAATGATCCGTCCGGGCATTGCCCCCACATAAGTGCGGCGATGTCCCCGTATTTCGGCTTCATCATGGACACCACCCAAACTAACGCGCACGAAAGATCGACCCAGTGATCGGGCAATAGATTTTCCCAGGGAAGTCTTTCCCGTACCGGGCGGGCCCACAAAACACAATATGGGTCCCTTGCTGTCTTTCTTTAGTTTGCGAACAGCCAGGTATTCAATAATTCTGGCTTTGATCTTTTCCAGTCCGTAGTGATCATCATTAAGGATTTTGCGTGCCTTGCCGAGATTCAGGTTGTCTTCTGTGGAAACACTCCACGGCAATCCGACCATCCAGTCCAGGTACGTGCGGATCATGGCCGTTTCCGCCATTTCAGGCGACATATGCTCCAGGCGCCGCACCTGTCTGTCAAATTCCTCGCGGGCTTCTAAAGGCAGATTCGCTTTATCCGCTCGTGCTACATAGTTCTGCAACTCCTCGGATAAATCTCCCCCTTCTCCCAGTTCGCTTTGAATGACTTTGAGCTGCTGCCGAAGGAAAAATTCCCGTTGTCCTTTGTCGATTTCATCCTTTGCCTGCGTGTTGATCTGCTGCTGGACGGTCAGCAGCTCGATCTCACGCATCAGGAACTCATGGATCCGTCGCAGGCGCTTTGAAGGATCCAGGATCGAAAGGATCTCCTGGGCTTCTTCTACTCTGAGCGAAAGATTGTTTGCTACAAGATCCGCAAGTCGTCCCGGATCATCCAGGTTGCCGGCAATGACTATGGCCTCCTGGGAAATGCCTTTGCCCAAAGCCGCCACTTTCTCGAAAGAGGTGGAGACATTTCTCATCAGTGCTTCCAGCCGGACGCCGGATATTTCCCGATCGCGCTCATCGAGAACCTGAATGCGCGCCTGCATATAGGGAAGATCGTCATTCCAACTCTGAATCTGCGCTCGAGCGATCCCCTGAACCAGAATCCGGATCTTGTCGTCGGGCATTTTGAGTTTTCGGATTACCGACCCTACGGTTCCGATATTATACATATCCTGCGGAACAGGGGTTTCTCCGGCCTGGTCCCGCTGAGTTACCAGAAGCACAATCCGATTATTGGTAAGTGCATAATCCAGGGCGCGAATACCCTTTTCCGTCGAAACCAGCAGCGGGACAATTGTATAGGGATACGTGACAACATCAGGAAGAGGCAAGACGGGCAGGAGCAACGGTATTTCGATCGTTTCCTCGTGGATTACATCTTCTTTTTCTTTCGGAAACCCTTTCTGATTCAATTCCGCAGCTGACATTATTGCCCTCCCTTCGACTCGATCATTGAACAACAAATGGTCGAACCATTCACGATTCACGGATGCATCCGCATCATCGAGGATCGGCAGATTGTCAAATGGGGGCCACGGGCTGCTGCGAAGGATTCCTGGTGGTCTGAGACCCTTCTACCCGTCCGAGACTATTGATTCCGATTCCGGGCAGCCAACAAAGTTTCAAAACAATTTAATGGATGGTTACTTCTTCGCGAAGAGTTCGTTGATTTCCGTCATGAATTCGCTGACATCTTCAAATTCAAGGTAGACGGAAGCAAACCGCAGGTAAGCGACTTTGTCGATTCGTTTGATTTCAGAAAGCAGTATCTTTCCGATGTTTACCGATTCCAGCTCTCTCTCAGGGCTTTCCTGCACTGTTTGCTCAACTTTGTCGACGATCTTTTCAAGTTGCAGCAGGCTGACCGGTCTTTTTTCGCAGGCCTTCAGTAAACCGTTCAGGATCTTATTTCGATCGAACCGCTCTCTTCCCCCATCCTTCTTCACCACCATGTAGGGGATTTCATCACTCCGCTCATAGCTGGTGAAACGACGGCCACAATTCAAGCATTGCCGCCGCCGCCGGATAGAATCTCCATCGCGGCTTTCGCGGGAATCAACAACGCGGTCTTTGAGGAATCCGCAATATGGGCACTTCATGGCGCCGGTTTCATGCTCCGAAGCATCAGAAATGTCTAATTTCAACCGTGCATAGAATGGCACAACTTGTGGGAAAGAAGCAAGAAGCAAGGAGGAAGGAGGATCCTTGCTCCTTGCGCCTTGCTTCTTATTCTTGCCTCCTGTCTTCTTGCTTCTTTCCCACGCTGTGCGTATGCTAGCCCAAACGCATTATCATTGAACTTTCATCCAAGCGGTTTCGTTTGTATGGTTGGGAACAGGATAGATACCAAGGAGCCACGGGTGCTCTCAGGCGACGACAAACTTGTAGAGCGCTGTCTTCAAGGAGATGACTCCGCATGGGAAATGCTCGTAAACTCCTATGGGAAGCGCATTTACAACCTGGGCTACAGGTATACAAACCGGCGGGACGAAGCGGAAGACCTGACTCAGGATATCCTGATCCGTGTGTATCAGAATCTGAAGAGTTACCGTGCAGAATCGGGGAGTTTTCAAAACTGGATTCTGCGCGTGGCCCGGAACCTGGTGATCGACCATTACCGGCAGGTTCGTCGATTCCCACAGGCAGGGGGCAGCGAGGAGTTGGAAACCATGAATATTCAGGATGACAAGGCTCCAAATCCGCAAAGAGCTGCTGAACAACTGGAGGCTTCCGCCTTTCTGCAAAGCGGACTCCAGTCTCTGTCTCCAGAACTCAAAGAAGCAATTGTACTTAGAGATTTGGAAGGGATGGCGTACAGCGATATGGCCGACATGCTGAATGTTCCGGAAGGTACGGTGAAAAGCCGAATCAACCGCGGGCGGCTGGAGCTGGCCAAACTTCTGGTAAAGCGACGTTCCCAGCTTGGGATGAAGGCGTAAAGGGGGGAGCTCATGGAATGTTCACGAATTGAGCTATGGTTAAGCGAATACCTTGAATCCAGCCTTCCTGCCGAAGAAACGGAACATGTAACGAATCACCTGAAGAATTGTTCTGCCTGTTCCGCCCTTCTGACCGAGATGCGAACGGTCCTGTCTCTTTGCGACAACTATCCGGTGCTGGAGCTGGAGCCTGATTTTGTCGAACGGATTCTTCTCAGAACCTCCGGACGCCCGCGGACGCGGTCTTTCCGGGAAAGGCTGACGCAGTATTTCGTTCGACCGCTTCTCACTCCAAAGTTTGCAGTCGGAGCCAGTCTCGCAACCTTATTCCTGGTGCTCATGGTTCCCAGGCTTCCCGCGTTCTTCTCGGCTTTATCTCCACAAGCCATGCTGCGCCTGCTTGACCGCGGTGTCAGCGGGCTCTATGGCGAAGGGTTGAAGGCCTATGAAGCGAAGAACGAATGGCAGGCGCAGTTCAATCGCATCAAGAACAATACCTGGAATAGCTTGCGATCCGTAATGGAACAGATGGATGGCCCGGTTGAAGGGCGAAAAAAACAGAATGACGAAGCCCCGCGAAAGGAAAATGCTCCCAAGGAAAAGAGCAGCGGCGTGCTGACGTCCACTTCGTCTCCGGCTTGAGCCGGACTGCTGCGACGGGAAAGAACGATTGATACGAATCCGATGGTTTGAAGCGGATGTGAGGATATCGATATGAAATGCTCCTACCACCCTGCCGTTGAAGCTCAGGACACATGCCACGCATGCAAAAAGCTGATGTGCCCGGATTGCACTCACAAGGTCAAGGGAAAGTCTTATTGCCAGGACTGCCTCGCCGAGGGCGCAGAATGGGCCGCGACGGTGAAAGGGCTTAAGCTGCCGTCCGACGCCCCGAAGCGTGCCGCCTGGTGTGCCGTCATCCCAGGGATGGGGGCGGTTTACAACAATGAATACACAAAAGCGATTACCTTCTTTGCGGTCTGGGCCGCCATGATGGTAATGGGCGATAGGGTCAACGGGATTTTCGGATTTGGCGCCTTTGTTTTCATAATTTTCACAATTTTTGATGCCTACCGGACCGCCGAAGCCCTGGCTCGCCATCGGTTGCAATCCGGAGTACTCACGGATGCGCCTCCGCAACAGGATAGGACTATTATCGGATGGGGTGTTTTCCTGATCATCCTGGGCGTGATCTTCCTTCTGCAGAACATCATCCCCTACTACCTGTTTGTGAACAGGTTGTGGCCGCTTGTATTTGTCCTGCTTGGCGCCTACCTTGTCTACCGCGCTATTCAAAACCGGAACAAACAGTCGGGGAATGCCCCGACTCCGCCGTCCTTGCCAAAGGAGGGTGCATAACATGTCTGCGCGTCCGATGGGTGGAGCACTCACTGCCGGCTTTATCCTGATAGTTCTAGGCGTCATTTTTCTGATTGAAAACTTCTATGCCCCTTTTTCAGCCTGGAGGCTGATCGCTCGTTACTGGCCTGTGGTCCTTATAATCATTGGTGTACGCAGAATTTACGACTACTTTGCCTGGCCGGAGATTCCTCCCGCGCCGGATTCCGCTGAGAAGAAGGAGTAAGCCATGGCATACAAGCGTCGACCATCGCTACTGGGAGGACTGCTTTGGGCAACCGTCGGGTTGCTTTTTCTTCTGCGAAATTTTGGGATCGGACCGGATGTATGGTCTGTTATCGGGCGTTTCTGGCCAGTCCTCCTTATCCTCCTTGGATTGGGAAAAATCATCGAATATTTCATGAAGAGAGACTCGGTGGCTATCCGGGTGGGAGAAATCATCGGGATTCTAATCCTGCTCCTTATCGGAACGGCTGTTTCCAGGGTATCGGAAAGCAGGAATTTTGCTCGACTCCTGCAGGAGATACCCGTGGAGGTCGGGGGGACACCCATGCGCCCGGGTCAATGGTTTGGCGATTCGCATACCTATTCGGAGGAAGTCGCCTATCCGCTTGAATCCTCCCTGCCAATCCGGGTTGAAAATGCCTATGGCCAGGTCACGATCACACCAGGCAGCGATCGCGAAATCCGCGTGCGACTGCGAAAGGTCGTGTATGCGGATGAAGCACGCGCAAAGAGCTTCGCCGCCGAAATTCACCTCACGGGTGCAACGGAGAATCGGGGCTCTTCCTCTGCCGAAGTTAAACCGGAAGCGGAACCCGGAAAAAAATCCGGGTCGGCGGTATTTGTTTTGCGCACTAATCGGGATTCCCTGTCCTCCCGGGATACAATGTTCAACACGGACATGGAACTCCTGGTTCCCAGGGACGCGCAAGTTCAGGTCGTCAACAGCTATGGAGAGGTTCGTGCCACCGGATTGAATGGGAAACTGGATCTGAGCACGACGCACCGTTCTCTTGAGGTTCGAGACTGCAGCGGACAATTCAACATCATGAGCCGCTATGCGGAATGCCGCCTCACCAACCTGAAAGGCGACGTAACCGTCGATGGCCGCGGCAAAATCTACCTTGAAGACATCCGGGGCAATGTCACGGTAACCAATGAATACTCGCCTCTGGATATCGCAAACATTGATGGCATCCTCAACGTTTCCGTCACGGAGGGGAACCTTAAAGTAGAAAAGGTGACAAAGCCTGTCGTGATTGATGCCAAGGGCGCGAAAGTGGAAGTCTCCGGGCTTCAGGACACTCTCAGGATAAAAAGCAGCCATCGAGACATCGAAATATCCGATGTAGCCGCCGCCGTTACCATTGAAAGCCGCTACAGCACCTTGAATCTTAAAAACGTAAAGGGAAGCGTCTCGATCAATTCGAATTCCGACAGTATTGAAGCCGATGATATCGGGGGTTCCTTTGTCATGAAGGCGCGCGGAAGCGGAATACGGGCAGCCGGAGTCCGCGGTCCTCTGGATATTCAGACCACGCTGAAGGATGTTGTCGTCAATGATTTCGGCGACCAATGCACGGTGAGGAATGAATACGCCGGTATCAGCGTCTCATCTCAGAAGCTCGGCAAAGGAGACCTGAACATTAAGAACCATAACGGCGATGTGGAATTGTATCTGCCGGAGGGAGCTTCTTTTTCCATCGATGCCATCGCCCGAAACGGCTCAGTCGAATCGGATTACGCCGGGCTCGCTCCGACAACAAGTGCAAATGTCGGCTCACTCAAAGCCCGTGTAAAAACAGGCAATCCGAAGATTACGCTGGAAACCGATTCAAGCGACATTCACGTCTATCGCACACGGGAAGATAAAGGGCATTCCTCCAATCAAGCGGAAGACGATGCCTTGCTTCCCGGCGGCATCCCGAATATTGCACTTATGTCGCCCATTCCGTATCCCTCGGGCAATGGGATCTGAGGCCGACCAGGAGTCTCGCAATGAAAAAACTGTCATGGGCCTTATGTTCGCTGCTGATATTATCCGGCTGCCGATTCGAGGATCGAATCCCCATCGAGATGACTTCGATGACCCGGACACAGCCTCTCGGAAACGAGAAATCGCTCGATTCGACCATCCGTTTTGATATCGGCTCTCTCGAGATTACCGGAGAAGAGAAAACCTCCTCACTCTATTCCCTGGATTTAGACTACGACAAGGCGAGCTTTACGCCGAATCTGGAATACAGCGCCGGGGGAGGGGGAGAAGGCCGGTTTACCTTCGATTTGCACAGCATGCACAAGAGCGGCGTGCGCCGGGAACGCAAGAATAACAAGATGCGGCTTGCATTCAACGATTCTATTCCCCTGAGCCTCAAGGTGAATGCAGGAGTTGGGGATGCACGTCTCTCGCTATCAGGCATCAAGCTATCCCGCTTTGAATTCGAATCCGGCGTGGGCGGAGCCAAAATTTCCGCGTATGAACCCAATGCCGTTCCCTGCGAATACATCCGGCTGAAAAACGGGGTCGGCGGTTTTGAGGCCACCGGTCTCGGGAATCTGAATTTCAGAGAGTTCGAATTTGAAGGGGGAGTGGGTGGCGCGAACCTGGATTTCAGTGGGGAATGGAAGCAAAATGCCGACATCCGGATCCAGGTGGGCGTGGGCGGCGTAGACCTGCGCCTGCCCCGCGAGATCGGTGTGCGTGTTGAAGCGGAAAAGCACTTCCTAAGCGGACTGCACCTGGAAGAGTTTGACCAGCGCGATTCCTATTATTACAGCAAGAACTATAATTCCGCGCAAATCAGGGTTTCGGTCAGAATCGATACGGGTATCGGCGGACTGAAAATCACCTGGCTCTAGCAATTGACGAATTACGATTGTGGGCTGACAATGAATGGTTGAGCGCATCAGGACTTGATATGCTTTTCAATCGTCAATCTACAATCGTAAACCGTCAATGAAACTATATGGCTGGCTGGGTTTACTGCTCCTCATTATCTCCGAGTATTGCCTTCTCCACCGCATTGAGCCATTCGTCACCTGGTTTTATTGTTTTGCCTGGTGGTCCTATATTCTGCTTGCCGACAATCTCGTCCTGAAACTCCGAGGCTGGTCCCTTCTTCATGACAGGCAACGCGAATTCTGGTCCATGCTCCCAATTTCCGTCTTTATATGGCTTCTTTTCGAAGCCTACAATTTCGTTATCAGGAATTGGGCTTATACCATCGTCCCGCTGCAAATCTGGCAGCGCTGGGCCGGTTATGTGGTTGCCTTTTCGACGGTGCTTCCCGGAATTTTTATCACGGCCGACCTCGTGCAAATGCTGTTCAGGCGCTCGCCTACGGTTCAAACCTCCGGTTGCGAGCAAATACCCGCTCAGCCATCGACAAAACCTTCACTCCTGTTTTTTGTCCTGGGGCTTATTCTCACGATCGCCCCGCTGATTTTGCCGCGATACTTTTTCCCGGCCGTGTGGATTGGACCCATTCTACTCCTCGATCCGATTCTGGAAAAAACCGGAGTTCAAAGCTTGTCGTTGGGCATCCATTTTGGAGACAGGACAAGGGTGTACAGTCTGCTGCTCGGAGGTTTTTTTTGCGGGATCCTGTGGGAATTCTGGAATTTCTGGGCCGGATCCCGTTGGACATACACCGTTCCGTTCTTTGGGCATCTGCGTCTATTTGAAATGCCGGTGTTGGGATTCCTGGGATTTCCGCCTTTTGCCTTGGAATGCTGGGTTCTATACCATCTCCTCCGGTCGATGGAACGGCATATGAATTCAAGAATTGCCCATATCGTATGGTGGATAGCTTTGGGGATTGTGTCGATAATAATAATGCGTGGGATGGACTCGCGCACAGTAATGCATTTTGAACCGGTACGGTATTAATCCTCGACAGGGGGATGGAGCATGCGTTTTTTCCCGGTAATTCTAGCCGTTCTTATGTTTCCCAATCTCCGGGCTCAGGAGCCCGCCGCGGTTGCGCCGCCTGCGGCACAGACGCCCTATGTGGAGCGGCAGGAAAAGGAGTTCAGTTTCTTTCCAGGCGGCAAGGTTGAAATAGCGGCGGAAGCACCGGGGAATCTGAAAATCGTCGGATGGAGTCGGGGATCGGTCAAAATGGAAGCAGAGAAAATTGTTTATTACCTGTCTCCCGAAGAGGCCAAAGCGGAAATTCAGAAATCTCCCGTTCGCGTCCGATATGGGCAGACCAGTTCTACCATCCGGACAACGCCCAGTCCATCCGCCAAGATGGAGGTGAACCTCACTATTTACGTCCCGGGATATAAAACGGATATTAACGCAAAAATGAGTCGCGGGGATTTTGCGATTGAAGGTGTCAATGGATGGGTGGAATTGAGTGTGCTGACAGAAGGCAGCGTCGAGGCGAAATCGATGTCCGGCTATTTTTCCGCCACAACGCCTCATGGCGACATTGAGGTGGCTATGACCGGCCCACGATGGAATGGACTCGAGTTTGCGGCGGTGACCCAATCCGGATCGGCAAGCCTGGTCCTTCCGGCCAAGTATTCTGCCTCCCTCCAATTGGAAACCCGCAATGGTAAGATTTCTGTTGATTATCCGGCACAGGAAGTCGAAGGAGAACTCGTCCCCCCGGAAATCGAAATTCGAAAGACTTCACAAGTGCTGAAAGCGGCTGTAGGTGATGGAGGAGCCCCCATCAAGCTGATTACTTTTGCCGGAGACATTAAGTTATCAAAGAAGGAATAGCGGAGGCTCCCGCCCGGACTGAAATTGTGCGTAATTCCTTCATGACTGGACTCAGTCCTCATGGTCTACATTGACGGCGAAACCTTGACGCTTGAAATGATGCGGCAGGTAGCTTGTGACGGCGAGCTTGTGGAACTGGCCCAGGCAGCTCGCCACCGGGTTCTTGCCGGCCGTCGCGTCATCGACCGCGCTCTGGACAGCGACATCCCTGTTTACGGAGTGACCACAGGCTTCGGTAAACTCAGCGATATCCGCATTCCGCACGACGAAATTCAACAACTCCAGATCAATCTTCTGCGCAGCCACGCCTGTGGAGTCGGCGAACCCCTGACCGAACCGGAGGTTCGGGCCGCCATGCTTCTTCGGGCAAACTCTCTGGCCAAGGGTTTTTCCGGAATCCGGCCCGAGACCATCGAAGCGCTGTTGAATCTGATGAATAGAGGAGTGGTCCCCGTAGTTCCATCCAAAGGATCCGTTGGGGCAAGTGGAGATCTTGCGCCTTCAGCGCATATGGCCCTGGTCTTGATTGGCGAAGGGGAAGCATTTTACCGGGGCGAACGCCTTCCGGGCGCCATGGCACTGCAACGTGCCGGCGTTTTTCCTATGGAGCTGCATGCAAAAGAGGGGCTATCGCTTCTGAATGGAACGCAGTTTATGACGGCGGTGGGAGGTCTCTCTCTCTTGCGCGCGGAGAAGCTGGTGGAAACCGCGGATGTTGCCGCCTCCCTCTCCCTGGAGGTACTGCTGGGCAGCGTTGTCGCCGATGACGTGCGAATCCACCAGGTGCGTCCTCATCCCGGTCAAAGGATCACAGCCGCCCACATCAGCGGGATGCTTCGCAACAGCGCTATTGTGGAATCCCACAAGAACTGCGGCAAGCTTCAGGACGCCTATTCCCTGCGCTGTATTCCGCAGGTGCATGGCGCTGTCCGGGATGCGCTGATGCACATTCGCGCGGTTCTATCGCGGGAGATCAACAGCGCAACGGACAACCCTCTGGTTTTTGCCGAAGACGATGCCATCCTGGCGGGAGGCAATTTCCATGGCGCTCCCATCGGCTATGCCTGCGACTATGCAGCCATTGCACTGGCCGACCTTGCCAGTTTTTCGGAACGCAGGCTGGAACGCCTGGTCAATCCCGACCTCAGCGAGCTTCCGGCATTTCTTACGCCTCACCCGGGGCTTTCTTCGGGATATATGATGCTTCAGGTCATGGTGGCTTCGCTGGTTTCCGAAAACAAAATTCTTTCGCATCCGGCTTCTGTCGACAGCATTCCAACCTCCGGAGATAAGGAGGATCACGTAAGCATGGGAATGACGGCGGCATTGAAGCTTCGATCCATTATTGAAAACCTGGAAACCGTGCTTGCGGGCGAAATCCTCGCAGCCTGCCAGGCGATGGAATTCCGGAAGCCGCTGGAACCGGGCGAGGGGACGCGCAAAGCCTATGCGCTCGTGCGGCAGCATGTCCCGCCGCTTGAACAGGACCGGGAAATTACGCCGGATCTCGCCTCCTTGCGCGCACTCATCCGCCAAAATCGCTTCGCTGATCTACTTCTTTGAATCTTAGGGATTTAGCGGTAACCTCAAAGCCACGAAGTCTCAAAAAACTCTTCAATTTTTCTAAGAAAATTTGCTGAAGATCGTTATTCCAGGTAAAGAAGCCGGAAGCCGATGAGGGCCTGATGAAACCTCCCGAATCAAGCTGGGTATCATCCGTGATGACCGACTACGAAAAGCCTCTGACCCGCTACGCCGCCCACATCACGGGCGACATTGAGCGGGCCCGGGAGGTTGTCCAGGACACCTTTCTGAAGCTCTGTTATCAGAAACCGGCTCAAATTCGCGATCATCTGGCGCAGTGGCTGTATACCGTCTGCCGGAACCAGGCGCTGGATGTGCGTCGAAAGGAGAGACGCATGACTGGACTAACCGATGCGCAGCTTCAAATGCAGGCTCGATCCGGGCCGGAGCTTTCCGCAGACCTGGAAAAGGATGAACAGCTCTCGGATGTACTCAGGATTTTGAACACTCTCCCCGAAAACCAGCAGGAAGTACTCCGGCTGAAATTCCAGTCCGACTTGAGTTACCTGGAAATCAGCCGCATCACCAGTCTCTCGGTAAGCAATGTCGGTTTTCTCATCCACACCGGGCTTCGCGCCATTCGCGAACGTATCCGCGTGCAACCGGCGATCAGGAGGGTGAAATGAAATACGACGCGAACGATCCCAAATGGACAGCCTACGCTCTCGGCGAAATCACCGACGCGCGGCAAAAAGCCGAGTTGGAACAACTGTTGAACGAATCTCCCGACTTAGGTCAGCTTGTGGATGAAATCCGCAGCACCGGCGAACTGCTTCAGCAGGAACTGCAGGCAGAGCCGGAACTATCGCTGACGACGGCACAGAAGCACTCTATCGAAAACAGCACCGCCTTGCCCAAAACCTGGTTTGGCTTCAATTCCAGATGGGTGATGGCCTGTGCGGCCGCCTGGCTCATCCTGATTTCGATTGTCGCCATCCGGCAATTCCGACTGCAGCAAAATAAAGCGCGGCAGAATGTCACGGCGGTTCAGCATATAAATGAAGGGAAACCTTCGCAACCTCCTCCACCCGTCAAAGAACAGGTTCATCCTGCCGCTATCGCTACGGCAGGCAAACCGGCATTGCATACCCCCGCAGCTCACAATAAGCCGGAAGTGCCCCCTGCCGCCGCCACGGTTGCTGTGGCCGACAAACCCGAAAAACCTTCTCTCCAGCCGGTTCCACCACAAGCCGACAATAAGGCAATTCTTGCCGGAAACGTCATGGACATGACGGGCGCCGGGATCCCCGGAGTACAGGTGAGCATTGTGGATGATGCCACCGGAGCCCAAACAAAGACCTTCACGAACACGGCCGGCAGGTATGTGTTCCCTACTCTGACTCAGGGGAAACACACGCTGACTGCTCAAATGGCCGGTTTTCAAAAGGGCATCTATAAAAACCTGCCCATCGACCCGGCCCTTCCAACGAAGCTCGATATTCATCTGGAGGTTGCGTCGCTGCAACAGAGCGTGGAGGTGAGCGTCGCTTCGGACAACATGCTTTTAAGCACCTCTTCGGCACACAATAGTTTCATGCCTCCCACGACAGGCGCCATCCCTGGAGGCGTTGCTGGAGGCGTTGCCGGAGGAGTTGTCGGAAATCTGCTAAGCGGTGGCTATATGCCCTCCTCCCCGCGGCCGGCTCTTAAAGCGCGTGGCCAAGATCTGCTTCCGGTTCAACGGCAGTGGCGTCCCTTCAACACCGAAGCCTATGATCGTATCAGCGATAACAAGTTTCTGGATGTTGTGCAGAATCCGCTTTCCACATTTTCCATCGACGTCGATACGGCTTCCTATTCGAATATGCGCCGGTTTCTCGATATGGGGAAGCTCCCCCCAAAAGACTCGATCCGTATTGAGGAGCTGGTTAACTACTTCGACTATGATTACAAAGGCCCCAAGGACGATAAGCCTTTTGCCGCCAATGTTGAGCTTACCCAGGCACCCTGGAAACCGGAACATAAACTCCTGCGAATAGGCATTAAGGGGAGGCCGATCGAAGCCGGGAAACGCCCGGCCGGCAATATCGTGTTTCTGCTGGATGTATCCGGATCCATGGCCGCTGAAAACAAGCTGCCACTGGTAAAGGAATCGATGCGGCTCTTCGTGAACCAGTTAAACGAATCCGACCGGATTGCGATCGTCGTCTATGCCAGTGCCACCGACATCCTTTTGCCATCAACGAGTGGCGACCAGAAAGAGAAAATCATGCAGGCTATCGATGGGCTGCATGCCGGAGGGAGCACCAATGGAGGCTCAGGCATTCAACTGGCCTATCAAACCGCTCAGGACAATATCATTCGGAACGGCATCAATCGCGTGATCCTCGCTACCGATGGGGATTTCAACGTTGGTATCACAAACCGCGGAGATCTGACTCGATTGATCGAGGAGAAATCCAAGAGCGGAATCTACCTGAGCGCGCTTGGTTTTGGGATGGGCAACTATAAGGACGCAACGCTGGAGCTGCTGGCCAAAAACGGCCACGGCAACTATGCCTACATCGATACTCTGAATGAGGCGAAGAAGGTCCTGGTGGAGCAAATGAACTCTACTTTGGTTCCCATTGCCAAGGATGTCAAAATCCAGGTTGAATTCAATCCGCGACTGGTGGGCTCTTATCGCCTCATCGGCTATGAAGACCGGCTCATGGCCAAGGAAGATTTTAACGATGACACAAAGGACGCCGGCGTCATTGGCGCCGGGCACGCGGTCACGGCGCTATACGAACTGGCACCTGCCGGAACGGAAGGCTCGAATCCTTCCGTGGACCCGTTGAAATATCAAAAGCCGGTACAGGCTTCCGCGTCCGCGGGCAGCAGCGAACTGGCAACGATCAAAATCCGAAGCAAGGATCCGGAGAAAGATCAGAGCGTGCTGTCGGAATTCACGGTCCATGAATCCAAGAAGAAATTTGCGGAAGCTTCCGAGGATTTTAGATTCGGAGCAGCGGTCGCCGCATTCGGAATGGTGCTGCGTGATTCGCAGTACAAAGGAAGTGCCAACCTGGAACGAGTCCTGGAGTGGGCGAAAGAAAGCCAGGGTTCCGATAAATACGGTTATCGGCAGGAATTCATACGGCTGATCCACCGTGCGATCAGCATCTCTGATTAGGCAAAAAAAGCGGGGAATTCGAAGGAAGACTTCGAATTCCCCGCTTTTTTTCTTGCTGTGTCCCTATTCCACAACCTTGATGTGAAGCTCGCGGAGCTGTTTGGGACCAAGGTCGGACGGCGCATCAAACATAATGTCGCTGCCGCTTGCCGTTTTTGGAAACGCAATGACTTCACGGATATTCGGTTCATCCGCCAGGAGCATCACAAGCCGATCAATACCGGGTGCCATTCCGCCATGCGGCGGCGCGCCGAATTCAAATGCATCCAGCATATGCCCGAATCGCTTCTGGATTTCTTCATCAGCGTACCCAAGGCAACGGAAGATGCGAGCCTGAACATCGCGACGATGAATACGGATGCTGCCGCTTGCAAGTTCGTATCCATTGCAAACCAGGTCGTACGCATCGCTCATGACTGAAGCGGGATCACTTTCGAGAATGTCCAGGTGCTCTGCTTTGGGACTCGTGAACGGGTGATGCGTAAAGCTCCATTTTTTATCTTCTTCGTCCCATTCGAACATCGGGAAGTCGACGACCCAGCCGAATGCCAGCAGATTCGGGTCCGCCAGTTTGAGACGGTCGCGGAATTCGAGTCGCAATGCACCCAGTGCTTTGCAGGCTGTAACCGGCTTGTCGGCAACCATGCAGGCAAGGTCGCCTTCCTTCGCACCGGTCATGCGGGCGATTTCGGACACTTCCTCGGCGCTGAGCGATTTTGCCACAGACCCTTTCAACCCTTCCTTGGTCCAGGCCAAGGTCGCAAGTCCCTTGGCTCCCGCCGCGCGCACGAAATCGGTCAGCACATCGAGATCCTTGCGTGAGTAGCCGCCGCAGCCCGGAGCAATGATGCATTTGATGACGCCTCCGGCTTGCAGCGTATCGGAAAAAACACGGAGATCGGTTTTCCGAACGGCATCGGAGACATCCATGATTTCCATCCCGAAGCGCAAATCGGGCTTATCCGTGCCGTAGCGATTGATTGCATCGGTATAGCTCATTTTGGGGAATGGCGTGAAGATCCGCTTGTGCGGCACGACTTCCGGAACAAGCCCCGTCACGAGGCCTTCAACCACAGCGAGAACGTCATCGCGCTCGACGAAAGACATTTCAAGATCGAGCTGCGTAAACTCCGGCTGGCGATCGCCGCGCAAATCTTCGTCGCGCATGCAGCGCGCGATCTGATAGTACCGTTCGTATCCGCCCACCATGAGGAGCTGCTTCAACTGTTGCGGGCTCTGGGGCAGCGCATAGAATTTTCCTCGCTGCACGCGACAGGGTACGACATAATCCCGCGCCCCTTCCGGAGTCGACTTGATCAGCATCGGCGTTTCGATTTCAACAAAGCCCAGCTTATCGAGGTAATTGCGCATGTACAGGATTGCTTTGTGGCGCAAAATGAAGTTCCGCTGCAGCCGGGAACGCCGCAGATCGATGTATCGGTATCGGAGCCGCGTGGTCTCGTCGGTTTTGTATCCGTCGTCATCGAGCGGAAATGGCGGGGTTTTTGCGGGATTCAGGATCGTAATCGTTTGTGCCAATACTTCAATTTCCCCGCTTGCCAGATTGGGGTTGACCGTTCCATCAGGGCGCGGTCGGACAGTTCCGACTACCTGGAGCACAAATTCCGTGCGAGCCTGATCCGCAGCACTGAAAGCTTCACCCACGGTTGGATCTGCCGTAACCTGAACCAGTCCGGACCGATCCCGCAGATCAATAAAAATCAATCCACCATGATCTCTTCTCCGCTGCAGCCAGCCTGCCAGCGTTACCGTTTTACCGACATCCGTCAATCGCAGTTCACCGCAGTTTTGCATCTTCAACATAATCTGGTATTCCGTTCTTCAATAGATTTTCGAACAAAGATATTAAGATACATCAAAACCGCTCAAACCTGGGTTCGAATTAATCCGAATTCCCAGTACCGCTGCCTGGATAGCGCGATCTCACATAGTTCTCAAGGATGGCAGTGAACTCCTGGATGAGAGTGTCGCCCTGCAAAACCGTCGCCAGCTTACCGTCGATATAAACCGGAGCCTTTGTGTCCTCGCCATTGCCTGGAAGCGAAATTCCGATATTTGCGTGTTTGGATTCGCCGGGGCCGTTGACCACACAGCCCATAACGGCAAGCGTCAATCCCTCTACCCCGGCATGCTGCTTCCGCCAGGACGGCATCCGGTTTCGAATATAGGTCTGGACCTGGTCGGCTATATTCTGAAATAGCGTGGAACTGGTGCGGCCACAACCCGGACAGGCCGAAACCTGCGGCATAAACCGCCGAATCTCGAGCGACTGCAGGATCTGCTGCGCAACGATCACTTCCTCCGTGCGATCCCCTCCAGGGGAGGGAGTCAGGGAAACGCGGATCGTGTCTCCAATCCCTTCCTGCAACAGCACGGCAAGGCCCGCGGTCGAAGCCACAATTCCCTTGGCCCCCAGGCCGGCTTCGGTCAAGCCGAGGTGCAGGGCATAATCGCAGCGCTCGGCCAGCGTGCGGGAGACGGTGATCAGATCCTGAACACCGGATAGCTTTGCGCTGAGGATAATATGGTCATGGGGAAGGCCGTATTGCTCGGCCATTTGGGCGGAATCCAGCGCGCTCCGGCACATCGCTTCCATCATGACATCCCGCGCATCCTTCGGCTGACGGCTCCGCGAGTTTTCGTCCATCAATCTCGCCACAACCCCCTGGTCGAGCGATCCCCAGTTCACACCAATCCGGACGGGCTTGTCATTCTCCATGGCAATCCGGATGATCTGCTGGAAATTATCGTCGTGCTTCTTCCCCACGCCAACATTGCCTGGATTAATCCGATACTTCGCCAAAGCCCGAGCGCACGCTGGATTTTGCGACAGAAGCAGGTGGCCGTTGTAATGAAAATCGCCGATGATCGGTACCTGTCCATGGCGATCCTCGACCATTTTTGCGATTTCGGGCACAGCTTTGGCCGCCGCCGGTGTATTGACGGTAATGCGCACCAGTTCGGAACCGGCGGCCGCAAGAGCAACGATCTGCTCCGCCGTGCTTTGAATATCTTCGGAATTTGTGTTGGTCATGGATTGCACCACAACCGGCGCTCCACTGCCAACCATGATGCCGCCGACATTCACTCCGGTTGATTTTCTCCGCGAGATCATTCCTGCTCCTTTTCAGAAGCCGGAATTATACCTCGAAGATGGGAAGGCTCGAAGAATGCCTTTGATTCTTTGAAGTTTCGAGGATGGGACCGGTTGGTGTATCCTGATTCGCTCAGGAGGAAAGATATGTCTCAGGCTGGCGAAACGATCAGTGCGGTTCTTCTCGATGCGCAAACAATTCAGGCGCGAGTCAGAGAACTGGGAGCTCAGATTACCAGGGATTATCGCGGAAAAAAGCCGCACGTTGTCGGGATACTCAAGGGAGCCAGCATCTTCCATGCGGATCTTGTACGCACCATTGATCTGGATCTGTCGTTTGATTTTATGGCGGTCGGAAGCTATGGAGCTCTGACCAAAAGCAGCGGAGAGGTTCGCATTCTCAAGGATCTGGACGAGAGCCTCGAGGGAAAAGATGTCCTTCTTGTGGAAGACATTGTCGATACCGGCCTGACACTTCACTATTTGCTGCAGAGTCTGCAGAACCGGAATCCGGAATCACTCAAAATAGCGGCTTTGTTGAACAAACCTTCGCGTCGGGAAATTCATGTGGATGTGGACTATATCGGTTTCGATATTCCCGATGAATTCGTGATCGGCTATGGTCTGGACTATAACCAGCGCTATCGCCATCTGCAGGACGTACGCATTCTCCAACTAACCAATTGAAAATAAAAAGGAGGTGCCGACGGGAAGATGCAGGCCAAAATTTTCCGCAATGGTCTGCCCCATATCCGCCAGCGAGGACCTCGTCCCCAGATTTACCGTCGCCGACAAACTTCCGCTGTACGCGAGAATTGGAACATATTCACGGGTATGATCGCTTCCGCGATAGGTGGGATCGCAGCCATGGTCTGCTGTAATAATAAGGCAATCATCCTTCCTCATGGCCGCCAGGATATCCGGAATCCGGCTGTCGAAATACTCCATAGCCCCGGCATAGCCTTTCGGGTCCCGCCGGTGGCCCCAAAGCATGTCAAAATCAACCAGGTTGGCAAATATCAGCCCCTCCGGCGCGCGTTTCAACGCTTCCAAGGTTTGATTGACTGATTCGACGTTATTGTGGGCCTCCAGATGTTCGCTGATACCGTTGAAATCAAAAATGGAAGGTATCTTGCCGACGCCAATGCTTGCCAGGCCGGAGGCTTTCAGATAATCCAACAGCGTTTTGTCGGGAGGGGGGATAGCAAAATCCTTTCGGTTGCCCGTGCGCGTAAAGGCTCCCGGTTTTCCAATAAATGGGCGCGCAATCACGCGGCCCACCCGATCCGGTCCATCCAACAACTCCCGGGCAATGCGACACATTCGATACAGCTCATCCAACGGAATGACTTCTTCATGAGCCGCGATCTGAAACACAGAGTCTGCCGATGTATAGACGATCGGTTTGCCCGTCCGGACGTGTTCTTCGCCCAGTTCTTTGATGATCTCTGTTCCGGAGGCCGGCATATTTCCAAGGATTGCGCGTCCGACTGCATTCTGGAAAGCGGCTATAAGGTAATCCGGAAATCCGCTCGGATAGGTTGGAAATGGCGTTGACGTCACCAATCCCGCCATTTCCCAATGACCGACCGTTGTATCTTTTCCGTTGGAAAATATTGCCGCTTTGCCATAGGCGCCCTGGGGTGCGGCAACCGGCGGGAGAGACGGCATTGAGCGGATGTTGCCCAAACCAAGCTTCTGAAGATTTGGCAGAGCAGGCTTCTGTGAAGCAATGACGTGGCCGAGGGTGTCGGCGCCCGCATCCCCCCAATCGGCAGCATCGGGCATCGCCCCGATCCCCACGCTATCCATGACCATCAATATCATGCGCCCGAATTGCCTCATTCTCACTCCGTCAGTGGTCGGTGGGCGATAGTGGCAGTTGGCATTCCGCTCTGATTCGATCTTTGGCTGCCCGCTATCGACTGCTTATGGCTTTACGGCAATGCGATCCCGGTATTCCCTGGCCTTTTGCAGAATCTGGGTTTCGTTCATTGTCAGAACCTTACCGTCCAGCATCACAACTTTTCCATTGATAATGGTTGTCTGCACATCGGAGCCCTTGGCGGAATAGACAATTTGGGAATAGACGTTGTACAGGGGCTGCAGATGCGCCCGTCCGGTTTCCACGAGGATAAGATCGGCCTTCTTTCCTGTTTCCAGGGATCCGATATCCTTGGCAAGCTGTAGCGCTTTGGCTCCGCCGATTGTCGCCATCTCCAAAACCTGGAGAGCGGGTACGACAGTGGGGTCCATGGATGAGAGCTTATGCAGTTTTGCGGCAAAGTCCATTGCTTCGAACATGTCCAGATTATTGTTGCTCGCTGCGCCATCCGTTCCAAGCCCTACCGGAATGCCGGCCGCCAGCATCTGTGGTATGGGTGCGGTGCCGGAAGAGAGCTTCATATTGCTTTCCGGATTGTGCGACACGCTCACGCCATGCTTTTGGATAATGCCGAGGTCTTCCTGGCTGAGCCAGACGCCATGGGCGAACAGTACGTTGGGAGCAAGAACGCCGAGGCTTTCCAGCCACCGTGTCGCGCTCACGCCGTACTTGTCGTGCATTTGCTTTTCTTCGTCCTTTGTTTCCGAGACATGGATGATCAGGGGGACCGAATACTGGTCCGCCAGCCGTTTGCATTCCTTCAGGGACTCAGCCGTATTGGTATAGGGTGCATGGGGGGCAATGGCTGGAATGATCAGGGGATTAAACTTCCATTGCTCGATAAAGCGTTTGGCATAAGCCAGAGCCTCGGCGGTTGTCTTATTGTCCGGTGCGGGAAACTGGAGCACGGTTTCCCCGAGGACACCGCGCATTCCTGCGCTCGCCGTTACTTCCGCAATCTGATCCTCGAAATAATACATATCCGCATAGGTGGTGGTCCCGGACCGAATCATTTCGAGGCATGCCAGTGCCGTACCCCATCGCACAAATTCCCGATTCACATTCTTCGCTTCCAGCGGAAAAATGTTTTTTTCAAGCCAGACATCCAGCTTAAGGTCATCCGCGATTCCGCGGAAAAGCGTCATGGGCGCATGATTGTGTGTGTTGATGAGCCCCGGAAGAACCACTTTCCCTTTGGCGGAAAGGATGGTTCGCGCTTCATATCGCTTGGATATCTCGACGGCCGGTCCGATATCAAGAATGCGCTCCCCGCGAACGGCAATCGAACCGTTGTCGATGATGCGCCGGGCCGGATCCATGGTAACGATCATGCCGCCGCTGATAAGCAGATCGATTTTTTCTTTGGCGCTCAACCCGGAAACGGCGGAGAAAAGCAGAACAAATGTGAGTATATGTTTCATGGTTACAGGAGCGGACGACTCCGCCTTTATGAGGTGATGGTTGCCAGACGGGGAATGATTCCCGTAAGAAGCGAGCAGAAGGTGTCTTCCACCTGTTTCGTGGTATCCAGGACTTCCTGGTGCGTCAGTTTCTGCGGGAGAATTCCGGCCGCCATGTTGGTAATACACGATATTCCCAGCACGCGGATTCCCATGTGATTTGCAACAATAACTTCCGGTACGGTAGACATTCCCACCGCATCGGCTCCCAAAAGACGGCACATGCGGATTTCGGCCGGCGTTTCGTAACTTGGGCCGAGCAATCCGATGTAGACGCCCTGGCGAAGCTGGATCGCCTTTTCGCCGGCAAATTCCAGGGTCATTTCCCGCATTTGCGGATCATAGGCATGGCTCATGTCGGGAAATCGCGGACCCAATTCATCGATGTTCTTTCCAACCAGGGGATTGGTTCCCGTCATGTTGATGTGGTCGGTAATCACCATCAGGTCGCCGGGCTTAAAGCCGGTATTGATCCCACCCGCCGCGTTCGTGACGATGAGCTGACGGATCCCGAGAGAGCCGAGCACCCTGGCCGGATATACAACATCCGCAACAGGATACCCCTCATACAGATGCACTCGCCCCTGCAACGCGATCACGGGCACACCGGCCACGGTTCCAATAACCAGGCTGCCGGAATGACCGACCACTGTAGAAGACGGAAAATGGGGAATGGCGCTGAAGGGAATAACGGTCTTTTGGGTGATGGATTCCGCAAACAGCCCGAGGCCAGAGCCTAAAACAATGCCAAGGCTCGGCCTGTGCGGGCTTTGACTGCGAACGAATTCGACCGTCTCTTTTAGTTTTTGATACACGGCCAACCGTGCGTTCATCAAAAAAATTGTATCTATCGGACCTAAAGGGGGGTGAACCCGGTCTGAACCGATAGGAAATACCAGTCAGAAAATCTGGAAAAGCCTGAGGTCCGGTTACGGACGAACGCTGCGCATCTTTTTCCGCAGGCGTTTGCGGGCTAAAGCTTGTTTGATGCGTTTCTTTTCGCCAGGTTTGAGGTAGAACGAGTGTTTCTTGACGTCCTTGATGATATCTTCCTGCTGAACCTTGCGTTTGAAGCGCCGAAGTGCGCTTTCGAGGGATTCACCTTCGTTTAAAATGACTTCCGCCAATCCAGAACACCTCCCTTCGTGACGGCACAATGTACTCTTAGCTTGTTCGCCTGTCAAGGCTTACTAGCAACAGCCGGTGCTGGGCAATCGGCTGTGAAGATCGGGCTTTTGCGCGGAATTACAAATGCAAAGCCCAATTTTTGCTGTGAGTCACTGCCGACTGCCGGCTAGTTACTGCCCGCCGCTTTCCTCGCCGGCGACGACAGTGACGCTGGCAACATAGTCCCCTTCTTCAATATCAATGCACTTGACCCCCACCGCCGCTCGGGTCTGAGTATTGCGAATGTCGTCCGTATAGAGCTGAATAAGCTTGCCTTGCGCCGTGATCAGCATGACGGAGGATTCATCCTGCACATGGCAGGTATTGACGACGGTGCCGTTTTTCGATCCGACTTTGATGTTGATCACGCCGGACCCGCCGCGTCCCTGGCACGGATATTCTTCCACGTCGGTTCGTTTCCCGAATCCCTTTTCGGTCACGGTAAGAAACTGCCCGGGTCCTTTGAAGGCAGCCATGGCGACAACTTTATCGTCTCCCGACATGCGCACGCCAATGACTCCACGGGCAGTTCGCCCCATCTGGCGCACATCCTTCTCGGAAAACCGGATGGCTTTTCCCATGCGTGTGGCCAGAAGGACATCAAACGAACCATCGGTGAGCTGGCAGCCGATCAGTTCATCATCTTCCGGCACGAAGATCCCGATGATCCCGGAGCTTCGCGGGTTGGCGTATTCAGCCAAAGCCGATTTCTTCACAATGCCGTTGCGGGTCGCCATCAGGACGCACTGGTCGGTGTCAAAATTCTTCACGGCAATGATGTCGGCAATCTTTTCGTCCTTGCCCAGATTCACGAGGTTTACGATCGCTTTTCCCTTGCCGGCGGTCCCTACATCCGGAATCTCATAGACCTTCAACCAGTAAACCTGGCCGCGATTCGTGAATACCAGCAGGTAGCTGTGCGTGGAAGCGACAAAAACGTGATCGATAAAGTCTTCGTCTCGGGTTGTCATCCCGATACGACCCTTTCCGCCACGCCCCTGAGGTCGATAGAGGGACGCTGCCGTCCGTTTGATATACCCGGAGTGCGTAACGGTAATAACCACGTCCTCGTCGGCAATCAGGTCTTCGAGGGTGATTTCAACTTCCTCGTCGACGATCTGCGTCCGCCGGGCATCCCGATAGGTTTTTTGCACTTCCCTCAACTCTTCGATGACGACGCCTTCCAGGACTTTCTCGCTGGCCAGGATTTCCTTCAACCTGGCAATGAGCTTCAGAATTTCTTCATATTCCGCGATTATCTTTTCGCGTTCCAACCCGGTAAGGCGCTGCAGGCGCATTTCGAGAATCGCCTGGGCCTGCACGGCGCTGAACTGGAACTGCGTCATCAGTCCGTCCTTGGCCACGGCCGGTTCTTTGGACGCACGGATCAACGCGATGACCTGATCCAGCAGGTCCAAGGCACGCTTCAGTCCTTCCAATATATGCGCCCTGGTTTCCGCTTTTCGCAATTCAAAGATGGTTCTGCGGCGTACAACATCTTTCCGGTGCTCGATGAAGCAGCTGAGCGCTTCTCGCAGATTCAGGATTTTGGGCTGATTCTGCACAATAGCCAGCAGGATGATCCCGAAACTGCTCTGCATGGGGGTCATTTTGTAGAGATTGTTCAGAACGACCTGGGCCGGCTCGTCTTTTTTAAGCTCGATGAAGATGCGCATCCCTTCGCGATCCGATTCGTCACGAAGATCCGAGATGCCTTCGATTTTTTTGTCCCGGACCAACTCCGCAATGCGCTCTATGAGTTTCGCTTTATTGACCTGGTATGGGATTTCGGTAACTACAATCGCCTCTCGATCGCGTGAGACCTTCTCGATGGCCGCCCGCGCACGCATAACGATAATTCCGCGGCCGTTTTCGTAGGCGGTCCGAATGCCGCTGCGCCCGTAGATAAATCCTGCCGTGGGAAAATCCGGACCCGGCACAAAGGCCATAATCTCATCCAGCGTAGCCGCCGGGTTTTCAATCAAAAGAACCGTCGCATCAATAATTTCGGAAAGGTTGTGGGGTGGAACATTGGTGGCCATCCCGACCGCAATGCCGGACGATCCATTTACGAGAAGGTTTGGAAACCTGGCCGGCAGGACCAGCGGCTCCGTGAGCGAGTCGTCGTAGTTCGGCCCGAAATCGACGGTTTCTTTGTCCAGATCAGTCAGCAGCTCGTCGGTAAGCCGCGCCATCCTTACTTCGGTGTACCGCATGGCCGCTGCATTGTCGCCGTCGATAGAGCCAAAGTTGCCCTGGCCGTCTATCAGTGGGTAACGAACAGAGAAATCCTGAACCAGGCGGACCATGGTGTCATAAACGGCACTGTCGCCATGCGGATGATACTTACCGATGACATCGCCGACAATGCGCGCCGATTTTTTGTAGGGCTTATTGTGCGTGTTCCCCAAATCGTACATGGCATAGAGCACGCGCCGATGGACCGGCTTGAGCCCGTCGCGCGCATCCGGCAGGGCTCTGCCGATGATGACGCTCATTGCATAGTCCAGATAGGACTTCCGCATTTCGTCGATAATATTTACAGGGATCTGTTCAAGAGCTTCATCCATGAGAGGCGCTTCAATCCTAGATATCTAAATTTCGAACGTTGAGGGCATTATCCTCAATGAATTTCCGGCGGGGCTCCACCGCATCACCCATGAGGATCGTGAAAATGGCATCAGTCTGAACGGCATCATCGATCGAGACCTTGAGCAAAGTTCGGGACTCAGGGTTCATGGTCGTCTCCCACAACTGCTCGGGATTCATCTCGCCCAACCCTTTGTATCTCTGGATGCTCAGTTCTTTCTTTCCCAGCGCCAGAAGATGATTCAGCAGCTCTTCCCGCGTGCTCAGCCCCATGGAGTTCCCGTTTTCCTTTACCGTCAAAGGCGGCTTCGCCATGGGAGCCAGTTCCCGGTAAAGCTCAAAAAGCTTCTGCCATTCGGCTGACGATAAAAACTCCCAGGTAAGCGATACCCTGTTGCCGCTGACCCTATTTTCAAGGATGAGCAGGTGGAGGTTATGCTCTTCATCCGTCTGAATGCTGTGCTCGTATCCAAACTCTTCCACCACGCCGCCAAGTTCCTGCAGCAGATCTTTTTCTGAAAAGAGCTGTTTCAGGGAAAACCCGTTGCTGAATAGTCCCCCTTCATCGGCAATAAACTCGAGCAGGCGGTTGAGCAGGTTTTTGTCCTGAAGCCACCGGTTGAGCTTTCCATATACCGTGGTGTATTCGTGCACCCCGCGCATGAGCTTGATCAGTTGGGGGCCGCTATATTGTTTGCCGGTTTTTTCCGCGGTTACAACGACTCCTTCCGTTGCCCTCTGCATGAGATAGTCTTCCATCTCACGTTCGTTTTTAAGATACCGGATCGATTTGCCATGCTTCACGCCATACAGTGGAGGCTGGGCAATATATATATGGCCGCCTTCCATCAGTTCGGGCATCTGCCGGTAGAAAAAGGTGAGAAGCAGCGTGCGAATGTGGGAGCCGTCGACATCGGCATCGGTCATCAGAATGATGCGGTTATAGCGCAGTTTATCCGGCGCGAAATCCTCTTTTCCAATCCCGGTCCCAAACGCGGATATCATTGTGGCAATTTCGGCATTGCTGAGCATCTTGTCGAACCGCGCCTTCTCTACATTCAGGATTTTGCCTCTGAGCGGCAGAATCGCCTGGAATTTACGATCCCTCCCCTGTTTGGCCGAGCCGCCGGCGCTGTCTCCCTCAACGATAAATATTTCGCAAAACTGAGGATCTCTCTCCTGGCAGTCCGCGAGCTTTCCGGGCAGCAAGGCCGTATCGAGCGCTCCTTTGCGCCGTGTCAGATCCCGCGCTTTCCGAGCCGCTTCCCGCGCCCGGGCGGCTTCGATCGCCTTGGTGAGAACCCTGCGCGCAACGGATGGATTTTCTTCGAGGAACGCCCCCAGGCTTTCGTTGACGGCTGCTTCCACAAATCCTTTGACTTCGCTATTTCCCAGTTTCGTCTTGGTTTGCCCTTCGAACTGAGGATTCCGGATCTTGACGCTGACAACGGCCACCAACCCTTCGCGTACGTCCTCCCCCGTCGGATTTTCTTTCAGATCTTTCAGAAGATCCTGCGCCTGCGCATAGGAATTAATCGTGCGCGTCAGCGCGGATTTGAATCCGGAGAGATGGCTTCCCCCTTCATGGGTGTTGATGTTGTTTGCGAAGGAAAACATCGTTTCGCTATAGCCATCGTTGTACTGCATCGCCACTTCGACGATTACTTCCTCTTTTTTTGTTTCAAAGTAAATCGGCTTGGGATGCAGAACGTTCTTATTCTTGTTCAGATACTCGATGAAGGACGCAATTCCTCCCTCATACACGAAAGACTCCCGCCGGTCGGACCGCAGATCCTCGAGAACAATCTCGAGCCCTTTGTTCAGGAATGAAAGCTCGCGCAACCGCGCCGCAATGGTGTCATAGCTGAATTCAAGCGACTCGAAGATCTCGCCGTCCGGACGAAACGTGATTTTTGTTCCGCGCTTTTTTGTCGTTCCAGTCTGGCGAAAATCAGTGGCCGGTTTTCCCCTCTCATAACTTTGCTGATAGACGTTGCCCGCTCTCCAGATTTCCAAATCGAGGCGCGAGCTCAATGCGTTTACAACGGAAACACCAACTCCGTGCAAACCTCCCGAAACCTTGTAGGAGTCGTTATCAAACTTTCCGCCCGCATGCAGCACGGTCAACACCACTTCGGCCGCTGACTTACCGCTCTGTTCATGAAAGTCCGTTGGAATACCACGGCCGTTATCGATAACCGTAACGCTGTTATCGATGTGGATCGTCACTTCGACTTTCGTGCAGTATCCGTTGAGCGCTTCATCAACAGAATTATCGACAATTTCGTACACCAGATGGTGCAGTCCCTCAATCGCCGTCGAGCCGATGTACATTGCCGGGCGCAGCCGGACTGCTTCCAGCCCTTCGAGCACCTTGATCTTGTCTGCCCCATAGTCTTCTTCTACTGGCGCTTGCGCGGACAGACTCGTGTTCGGTTCCCCTGGTGTAAGAGTATTGTCATTCATGCCGGAGTTTCTTCACTTTTGGGTTGAGATTCAATGGATCTGGAAATGCTACAAACTATTTATTTCCAACAAATTATTTGATCCATTCCAACGGTGAAAGTATACCACAATCCAACCGCGATTCAGAGCGAAATTCTTCTCGGAAATAGAACAATAAATTTTTTATTTTCAATAATTTACAATTGTGATTTCCCGCCGCCCGATACTTGGGCCGGCGCATCGTCGGAAACGGAGTTTTTCCCGGTCAAAAAAGGCGATTTTAGGAGATTTCTGCCTCTGCGCTTTTTCCATTTACGCGGCTCGGACATTTGAGGGTAAAGCGGATGCAAGTTATTGAAAAATAAAGAAGCTTACTGAAAAAAACGCGTTTAAGAATTGCCACCCCGGGACCAGCGAGGAACAACTTCAGAGGCGGAGATCGGGTTTAGAGCGGAGAGACGACCCCGTCTTTTACGCCAAAGCATCGCGTATCCACCGGCATGAAGGGGAGGAGAAAGTCTTTGGCCGAGGTAAGAAAAAGCTGAGTCCGTTCGGCAATGTACTGAAGGAAGGTTCGTAACCGCTGTTCATCCAATTCCGCTTCGGCATCATCTACGAGGAATACGGGATAAAAGCCGTGAAACCGATGGTGGATTTCCATTTGAGAAAAATAGAGAGACAGCAGTCCGGAACGCTGTTGGCCTGCCGACCCGAAGTCAATGAGCGACTTACCGTTAACAAATAGCTTGAGGTCGTCCCGGTGTGGACCGACAGAAGTATATCCCGTTCTCAGATCATTCGGGCGTGCCTGCAGGAGTCGCGCCCGAAACTGTTCTTCGATCTGCGCCACGGCATCACTATCGGTGGTGACAGTGGAGAGATAGTGCATTTTCAGAACTTCAGTTCCGAATAATCCCAAAGGCACCTGGCGTTTCATCTCCTCGGTGTATTGCCAGCGGTGCCAGAGAATTCTCGCGCCCGGCTTTACAAGGGATTCATCCCAGCTGTCGAGGAGATTTGGATCTACGCGTACATTCCCGTCGCGACCCGTCGCCAAAACCCTGTTTCTTTGCTTCAGAGCCCTTTCGTAGGCTGCCAAATGAGATACGTGCCCCGGGTATAGGGTAACCATCGCCCGATCAAGGAAAGCCCTTCTGTCCGCAGGTGCGCCGCGTACAACTTTCAGATGTTCGTGAGTGAATGCCAGCAGATGCAGGTTTCCTACAAACTGATCGATGGATGCCGGCTTGCCGAACAGGAAAAGCTTTTTCTCTTCGCGGCCGATGGATATTTTGAGATTGCGCGTCAGGCTCCCGTGCTCGACGGTCCCTTCGATGACGCATTGATTCTGGTTGTGCCGGATGCAGTCCTTGGGAGTCGATGTACGAAAACTCCTTCCGTACCCGAGAAGATACATCGCTTCCAGTAGATTGGTTTTTCCCTGGCCATTCCTCCCTGACAGAAGATTTGTTCCCTCTGCGGGAGATAATTCCAGTTCCTCGATGTTGCGATAGTTGAAAAGACGCAGCTTTGTTAGATGCACTAAAATTTCATTGGCATCACGACATACCTGTATTCCATATCGGATGCCGTAACGGGCTTGAGCAAGCCCTGGGTTTCAGAGTCTTTGAGCGAAATGATAATCGATTCCGCCGCGCAGACTCCGAGAAAGTCGAGAAGATATTGGGGATTGAATCCGATGTCCAGAGCATCTCCATCGAATTCCACCGGCACCACTTCCCTGGCTTCTCCAGCCTCAGCACTGCTGGCGGTCAGCTCCAGCGTGCCGGCCTTGAACGACAGCTTGATGGCTCGCAGCTTTTCATCCGACATGATGGCTGCCCGGCGTATTCCATCCACAAGCTCCCTGGTGGATGAGGTAATGTTTTTGTCGTTATCGCGAGGCACGACAAGTTCATAGTTTGGAAACTGTCCGGCCAAAATCCGGGAAACAAGCCGTTTGCTTCCCACGGAGAAAAACAGGTGATTTTCGTCGCGGCCGAATTCTACCAGCATGTCCTGCTCGCCGATCAGCTTCTGTAGTTCGACAAGAGTCTTGCGCGGAATCAAGGCGCGAACTTCCAAATCGACTCCGGGTATTTCCATACCTTTGCTCACCAACGCCAGCCGATGTCCGTCCGTGGCCACCATGCGGATATCGTTGGGCATGAGGACCAGCAACGCCCCATTCAGCGAGTATCGTGATTCCTCCTGCGTTATGGCAAACATCGTCCGCTGAATCATGTTCCGCAACAGAAAACCAGGGATCTGTGCAGTCGTCGCCGCCGGCTCGGGGATTGAGGGGAAATTTTCTTTCGGCAAAGCCACAATCTTGTATTGGGAGTTCCCGGAGTGCAGCTGTACCCAGTCATTTTCCATCAGCGAGAAAGCGATATCGGCTCCATCGGGAAGAAGCCGAACGATATCGAAGAGCCTTCTTGCGGAAATGGTCGTCGTCCCTTCACTCTCCACCGATGCAGGGCAGCCGCAGCGGATCGTCACATCCAAATCTGTCGCGGCAATGTCGAGGTGACCACCCGAAGCTTCCAACAAAATATTGGAAAGGATAGGAATGGTACTTTTCTTCTCAATGACACCCTGTACCAAATTGAGTTCATTCAACAGCTCGTTCCTGGTAACCGTGAATTTCATGAATGACGCTCCTTGGGGAAAGAAGGAAGACCACGATCTTTTTGAAGGACCGATTATACCGCGTCTGTAAATTTATGCTTCAGGAAAAAACCACACTTCCAGCGATTGTTTTCTGCTTCTACTAAAATTATGACAGATATTGATACTAGTAGAAGTAGAAGGTCGTGTGGATATGTGGAAAACAGGCTTAAAGCTATTTGAGATAGCAGGATAGAAAGTGCAAGCATTCCAGGCTCGCCTGTGAAAATATGCCAGTTTTTGTGGAAAAAAACGGATGAGGAAAAATCCACAGGGTTCTAAAAATGATGTTTTGTGGAAAAAGATATAAAACAAACAAAATCAATAATATACACTGTGTAAATCCCTGTTAAAAACTTATGGGCGGTCACAGGCCGATTGTCTTCAGAACGATCGTAACGAAGACGCAAGGATCCCCCGACCCGACTTCTGTTGCCGATACCTAAAGACAGAGGGCTGGTTTTACCGAAGTGATTTCATGATCGAGTTCACTGCAGCGGAGATTTCTGAATCCTTCTTCTTCAGCGAATCGATCTTGCGAATGGAGTGAAGAACCGTGGTGTGGTGCTTTCCGCCAAAGTCCTTGCCGATCTGAGGCAGGGATTGGTTGGTAAGCTCTTTGCAGATATACATCGCGATTTGACGCGGTACGGCAATGGGTTTTGAATTGTTCTTGGCTTTAAGCTGCGCCGGCTTCAGCGAAAAGAAAGAGGCGACAGCCCGGAGAACCGCTTCGGAGGACACCGATGGATTCTGATCCGTGGTGAATCCTTTCAAGACCTCCTTGGCGTAGAACAGATCGATTTCCGATACATCCATTCCGTCAAGAGAGGCTCGAGCATTAAGCCGGTTCAATGCGCCTTCGAGCTCGCGCACATTGGAGCGGATACCGCTTGCAATGTAGATGGCAACATCATCCCTGAGTTTGAAGGAATCCGATTCGGCCTTCTTTCTGAGGATTGCCAGCTTGGTTTCGAGGTCAGGCGGCTGGATATCTGCAATCAAGCCCCATTCAAACCGGGAATGCAGTCTCTCTTCCAGCGTTGGAATCTGTTTTGGAGCGCAGTCACTGGTAATGACAATCTGCTTCTGTGCGTCATACAGTGCGTTAAAGGTATGGAAAAACTCCTCCTGGGTGCGTTCCTTTCCCGCTATAAACTGGATGTCGTCCATGAGCAGGACGTCAATGTTTCGGTATTTCTGACGGAATTGAATGGTGCGTTCGTACCGAATTGCATTGACCAGCTCATTCATGAATTTTTCGGAGGACATGTAGGTCATCCGGACATTCCGGTTCCGCTTCTGAATGAGATTGCCGATAGCGTGCATGAGGTGCGTTTTTCCGAGGCCGACGCCGCCATACAGGTAAAGCGGGTTGTATGCTTTGGAAGGGCGTTCGGCTACAGCCAGGGACGCAGCGCAGGCAAGCTGATTACTTGTTCCCACAACAAAAGAGTCAAACGTATACTTGGGGATCAACAAAGGCTGAGAATCGGAGGTCGAAGCGACCGGGGAAGCGGAAGACAGTTCCACCGCATCCGTCGCAGAGGATCCCTCAATGGAAACCTGCAGAGTCAGCGGAGCTTTGGCAATTTCGGTGGCAGCACGCAGCAACAGCTCCGAGTAATTCTCGAGGAGGCAGTTTTTGAAAACCTCTGTCGGAACCGTCAGCCGCAATACACCATTCTCACGTCCCTGATACGATATCGGTTTAAACCAGGTATCGTAGCATTGACGATTGGTATGCTTCTGAACGGTAGAGAGGACGTGGTGCCAGAAATCCATATTTGATTTACCAGGTGCTTCTATACCAGCTAACGGAACTCGAACTTTTCCACAGAGTTTTCCACAGCTGTGGAAAACACAAATAGATTCGAAACAGTCAGGCTTTATTTGATCCTGCTGTTCACTTCGAATCGAAATGTCAGGATTTCGCGGAACCTCGCGTTTGTTTTTCTCAACAACGGGCGTGAAAGTTAGCATACGCGATTCTCCACATTCAACAAAAAAATCGCTATTTGGGTTTTTTGTCACAAATCAATGAATGCCAGTAACGACGCGGGTTTCAGCGTTGGTGACGATGTAAAATACTGAAAAATAAAGGGGCAGGATAGGACTGGAGAATATGAAAATTCCTACCGAAATAAAAATAGGAAATTAGATAATATTTTTTGATTAAGACGTGTCCTCTTTTGCAAAACACGCGTCCCTAGCCGATACGGGGTTCCATCGGTACGGCCGGCCCGATACTAAAAGCATAGTTATAAGCTAACGGGCAGATTCCGGCGTGATAGAAATCACTGTAAATTCGCGGATGAAAGGCTTAGAGATTGGAGAAATAGGGAAGCAATCGATTGTAGGTAGCAGGCAATTCTTCAGGAAGGACGCGGGTTTCACCCACTACGGAAACAAAGTTCGAATCGCCCACCCAGCGAGGCAGAATGTGCATGTGCAGGTGATGTTCAACTCCGGCTCCGGCGGCGCGTCCAAGATTGAACCCCATATTGAATCCATTCGGATGGTATTCCCGGCGCAGAGCGTCTTCACAGACACGTCCAAGATCGATGATTTCGTGGAGTTCTTCCGGTTGCGCTTCCGAGAGTGAAGCGATATGGCGGTTCGCGACGCACATCAGGTGGCCGGAAGTATAGGGAAAGAGATTCAGAATGACGAAGGCGTGTTTGCCGCGATACAAGAGATAGTTGGCGGCGTCGCGCGTCTCCTGCAAAAGGCGGCAGAAGACACACTCCGGCGCCTGTTCAGCTGTGCGGATATATTCGAATCGCCACGGAGTCCAGAGGCGGTCCATTACAGATTGACAAGGTCCTTGATTTCTTTACCCGGCTTGAAATAAGGGACCTTTTTGGCCGGTACGCTGACGCCCGTGCCGGTTTTCGGATTTCGTCCCTGGCGGGAAGACCGGTTACGGATGCGGAACGAGCCGAACCCGCGAAGCTCGATTTTTTCGCCGCGCTGCAGTGATTCGGTAATGCTGTCCAAGACGGTCTGGACGATAACTTCGGCATCCTTCTTGGTCAGTTCCGACTCATTGGCAACTTCTTCGACAAGTTCTGCTTTTGTCATTTCTGTCTCCCTATTTCCAGAGATATTCAAACCGTATGTGGGACTCGGACCGGTCCGGGCTCAGGGATAGAGCAGATCGGGAATCCCCGAGAAGAAGATCGAGAATGGAATAGGTCTTTTTTGCGGGGCTTAGAACCTTTGGCGTTCCGGAAATTCCCGCAATTCGTCCCGCTTCCTCAATAGCCTCCTGGTAGGTCCCAATCGCATCGATCAGTCCGTTGGCTTTCGCCTCCTCGCCGGTGTAGACACGACCGTCCGCCAGCTTCCGCACATCTTCTTCTTTCAGTTTCCGGCTCTTTGATACGGCGGATACAAACTGGCCATACATGTTGCCGATCAGATTTTGAAAATAAACCTTCTCTTCTTCCGTAAGCGGGCGCGTACCGGAACCCGCATCCTTCAACGAACCGCTCTTAATGACAATGCTCTCCATCTTGGCCCATTTGAGCAGGTCGCCATAATTATACCACTCGGCTATCACGCCGATGCTCCCGGTAATGGTCCCGGGATTGGCATAGATCTTGTCTGCCGCGCAAGCCGCGTAATATCCGCCTGACGCGGCGACAGATCCCATACTTACCACTACTTTCTTTTTCGATTCCGCGCGGAATTTCTTTATAGCTTCGTAAATTTCCTGCGAAGCCGCAACACCACCGCCCGGGCTGTTGATTCGCAAAACTACCGCGCGAACACCCGAACGGTTTCCATAATCCTTGAGCTGCTCGATGAATTCCTTTGAATCGGAAATGACGCCTTCAAGCTCGACGGCCGCAATCTGATTGCCGGAAAAGCTTATCCCGGGGGAGCTTTCACCTGAAAAGTAAACCGCCAGGGCGAGGAGACACAGGATAAAGAAGAAGAAAGCTCCCCCGCCCAGGATAATCCAAAGCAACAGATTCGATCGCTTCCGCTGTGTCTCCAAGTTAGAGCCTAAGGCCTTTCACCTATTCGTTTTCAGGCTTTTTGAATCGCTGCAACTGTTCGCCCAGCCGTTCGCCCATGGAGGCATTTCCCGAGTCGGCGGAAGCCATGTACGAAGTGAATTCGAACCGGGGCTCTTCTTCCTTCATGGCCTTCAGGCTCAAACCAATCTTCTTTTCCTGCAGGTTCATCTTAATGACCCGCATTTCGACTTCCTGGCCGATGTTGAGAAATTCTGTCGGTTTTTCGACATGCTTTTCATCAAGCTCGGATACGTGGCACAGTCCCTCGACGCCTTCTTCCAGTTCAACAAAAGCCCCGAAATTGGTCATTCGAACGACTTTACCCTTTACCGCCTCTCCAAGCTGGTGACGGCTGAACCAGTCTTCCCAACGATCCGGCTCAAGCTGCTTGATCCCTAACGAGAGTTTCTGGTTGGCTGCATCGATACTTAGAACTACGGCTTGAACCTCGTCCCCCTTCTTCAGCACTTCAGAGGGGTGCTTCATCCGCTTCGTCCAGGATATATCCGATACATGCACCAAACCGTCGATCCCGTCTTCTACTTCCACAAAAGCGCCAAAATCGGTGATATTCCGGACCTTGCCGCTGATGACAGTACCGGGGGCGTACCGGGCTTCAATGACATCCCATGGATTGGGCTCGGTCTGTTTCAGACCCAGGGAGATTCTACGGGACTCCACATCGATATCCAATACGACCGCTTCCACCGTGTCTCCGACGCTGAGGATCTTCGACGGATGCTTGACGCGCTTGTTCCAGGTCATTTCGGAGATATGAATCAGTCCCTCAACACCCGGTTCCAGCTCAACAAAGGCACCGTAATCCGTAAGGCTGACCACTTTGCCCGAAACACGCATGTTTTTCGGGTAACGCATATCAGCGTGCAGCCAGGGGTCTTCGGTCATCTGCTTGAATCCCAGGGAAACCCGACCGTCTTCTTTGGTGAACTTGATGACCTTCACCTGCAGCTTATCACCCACGGCAAAGAGCTCGGACGGATGATTCACGCGGCCCCAGGACATGTCTGTGATGTGGAGCAGGCCATCGACGCCGCCAAGATCAATAAATGCACCGTAATCGGTGATGTTCTTGACGACACCTTCCATGACTTTGCCCGCCTCGAGAACTTCCATGGTCTTTTCTTTCTCTTCCTTCATGGATTCCTCGAGAACGGCTTTTCTCGAAAGCACGATGTTCCCGCGTTTCTTATTCACCTTGATGACGCGCATTTCGAATTCTTCGCCGCGCAGGCTGTCAAGGTTGCGAACCGGGCGCACATCAATCTGGGATCCCGGCAGGAAAGCCCGGACACCGATGTCGACCGCCAGACCGCCTTTGATCCGCTCAATGACGCGGCCTTTGACGACGGTTCCTTCACGATACGCGCGCTCGATTTCGTCCCAAATCTTCATCCGCTCGGCTTTTTCCCTGGATAGGACGACGTAGCCTCTGGAGTCTTCGGTCTGTTCCAGGAAGACATCTATCGCATCTCCCGCTTTTACGGTGACCTGACCGCGATCATTCATGAACTGCTCAATGGGAATGATCCCTTCAGACTTGAAACCGACATCAACAACAACTCCACCGCCAGAGATGGCAATGACCCGGCCCTTGATAACCTCTCCCTCAGAGAAACTCTGAGTTCTACCTTCGTATGCAGCCAGAAGCGCCTCGAAGTTGTTTTCGTCTTCTTTTGCTCCGGCGGGGGTGTTTTCCTGGGTTGGTACTGCCGCGTCCGGCTGAGATGAAGCGTCAGCTGCAGGATGCGTTTCGTTAACGTCAAATGACATTCATTTCCTCCTGAATTAGATCCGAGCCCGCAGAAGGCGGGAAGGGACCCGTATTTTTTACGAATCTATGAGTGCTGTGAGGTATGGAACAGGAAGTGGCTTACCTGTGTATGCTTGATTTATTGTGTGCGGCAAATCCAAATGTCCACATCCCTTTATCACGAGAGATATAAGCGTCTATGTATAACTCCATCTACAACTATTGTCAAGATTCGCTTTCCGCGTGAAACAAGGAAGACAGGCCTGTGCCCGCTATCACGATGGAACCCATTCTACCCAAGCTGGGGCGTGCCAATGAGAACAGGGGTTCATATCCGCAGCTTCCGGGCCGGAACCTTTATGAAAAACTGTTCCATTATATGGCTTCCAATCGTGATGGCGTTTTCAATGCTCCATATATTCATGGTTACAGGGAGCCGGCGAATCCGGAATAGATAGGGGAAAAGGAGCCTCCGTTGTCCATTGATTTGGGCGTGGCGAATGGGCGCGCAGGCATGTTATATACACGGCTTCTGGTTTAGGAATAGGAGGTTCACATGAGCGGAATACCGGTACTGTATGTGGAGGCCGACTGCATTGCGCGGGGCTGGGAAAACTCCTTGATCGAATTGCACCGGAGCGGCTGCGAAGTCCGCACACAGTACGATAAGCCGGAGGATCCTCCCAGTAAAGATTGCACCATGATCCTCACAATTCACGACCCGCTTGGCGAGCCGATGATTCATAAGGATTTTCCGGGTGGGCCGGAAGAGCTTCAGGAATACGTCATGGAAGTATGCGAGGGCATCAAGGACCACCTTGTCCGTGATCGCGAGGATCCAACCGACACCCGGTGGGACTACACGTATCACGGCAGATTGGCTTCCTACGATATTCCCGGGATTCAAACCTTCAACCAGATTGAAACCATGTGCCAGAAGCTGGCGGAGGTGCCCCATACACGAAGGGCGCAGGCTATTACATGGAAAGTCTGGGATGATAATGATTGCTTTGATCCGCCCTGTCTTCAAAGCATCTGGGCGCGGATGACAGAGGAAAATGCCGAATGGGTGTTGAGTCTGAATGCGCGCTTCCGGTCCAACGATGCCTATAAGGCGGCATTCATGAATATGTTTGCGCTGGTTCAGCTGCAGAAAAATATGGCGGCGCGCATTACGGAAATTTTGGGCAAAGAGGTCAAAGTCGGGCGGTACTGTCACATGGCCGACAGTTACCACCTTTATGGTTCCTATTTTCGGGAATTCGAAGGGCGATTCCTCGGCGCTCTGCAAAAGCGTGGATTCGAGCAGAGGACCATCCGCTATGAATCGGTGAAGGAGATGATGGAGGACGCCCGCCCGCAGATACTTGAAAAAGCAAAGCAAATGGGACGGTAGCGCATATTCCGCGCACAAAGACTCTTTCTGCGGTTTGGCCGGCTATTTTTTTAGGAGTTGCCAGTGAATGGAAATGGCTGAATATTTGGCCGACCCGCTATAGAGCATCAAGCGCTTCCAGGCATTTGCCTCGGTGGGCGTTTGTCGGATTTCTACTTCCTTGGGATCCACATCGATTGTCACAGGATCGCCTGGCAGCATATTCCCCTCAATGGTTCCAATGGAAGCTCTCGGTCCGTCGATAACGAGAATCGAGTTTTTGGGCAAATTGCCGGTCCAGCTGATGAAGCCGGAGGCAGGACCTGGCGCCTGACCCGCCGAGGGGACAAATTTCCTGACGGGCGGCTCCGCTGCGGGCTGTTTCGACACGGGCCCGGATTTCGGTTCGATCGCCGGACTCGAAGACGGAACCGTGTTTGATATTTCCGGTTGAGTCGCTTCGGCGACGCTTGTTGGGACTGTTACCGGGACCTGTAATTCGGCTCGTGGCGGCTGTTGAGGCGCGTGTTTAACGAAAAATAAAGCAGCGACAGCGAGAATCACGGCCGCTGCCAGCGCAATCCATTTCCAGGTACCGCCCTGTTTTATAACCTCCGGCTCCTCCTCTGCCGGCATGTCCGGCGCTGGTTGGACGGCGGTGGGGGCGATCGGAACCGCAGCGGGCTGGAGTTTGCTTTGCTGTTCTTCTCGATGCCGTGCGTAGCAGGACTCGAGCTCCCGCACAAAATCGACGCAACTCTCAAACCGCATTGGTGGAGTTTTGGAGAAAGCCTTCTCAAATGCGGGTCGAAGGAAGGAAGGCAAACCGGAACTTTCATATTCCGGTTCTTCCCATAGGATTTTTGATAATACGGCCGTCAGAGTGGGGCCGTCAAAAGGAAGCTTTCCCGTCAGGATTCGATAGGCGACCACCGCCAGGGAAAACTGATCCGCACGCCCGTCTGTCTCATGCCCTTGCGCATGCTCGGGCGACATATAACTGGGTGTGCCCAACACGAAGCCGGCCTGCGTCAACGAAGTCGATGCCGATAGCTTCGCCACTCCAAAGTCAGCAATTTTGACCGCCCCATTCGTGGAGATCATGATGTTGGACGGCTTGATGTCCCGGTGGACTATGCCCTTGCTGTGAGCATAATCCAGCGCTTCGGCCGTTTGTTTCAAAATGGAAAGGAAGGTGGCGGAGGGCTGCGGAACGCCGCTTGCCAGGATGTCCTCCAGAGTTTTGCCGGTCACAAATTCCATCACAATATAGGCATTGCTCAGACGCTCACCGATATCGTGGATCGTAATGATTCCAGGGTGAGAAAGAATCCCGGCGGACTGGGCCTCCCTGAATAAACGGCGTGTCAACTCATCCCGCGTGCTCTCATCACCAAGGGCATCCAGGCGAATTGTTTTGATTGCAACCTGGCGGCCGATGAGGGGGTCGATGGCAGCGTACACGACTCCCATGGCCCCTCGCCCCAGCTCCCGAATAATCTCATATCGGCCCAATTGCTGCATGGCGCCCCTTTCCCCAAAGCCTTGATCAGCCTCCGATCATAACCGTCGGACAACCCATGGCAATTTTGTTGGGGGGACCCAATGGTTCCAAAATCGAGTCTCCCTGCCTGGCAGCAGGAAGGTTATTAATCAGGACGGTTGAAGAACCGGTAATCACAACGCCCGGCCCATGCGGCGGTACGGGCGATGGCGTGGAACATGTATGAAGATCCGCTCCGGCGGCTGCCGAGGAGATCGCTGCCCCCATGGAGGCAAGCATGGAGGCTTTGAGCGCTTGTTCCGCAGCAAAAGCTGCGGGCGCTCCGGGTGAGCCGGCCGCCGCCTTTGTTGCCATTTCGGCCGCCTGCACTGCGGTATCGGCGGCCTGTTTTGCGGCCTGCACCGCGGCTACTGCTGCAAGAGGCATTCCGCGCCAGGCCGGAAGGAATCCTATGAGCACATTGGGGCTGCCGGGGCCGCCCGATAAGATGGGTGGAAGCGGATGGATTACAGGGTCTGTAATTCTAGCTGCGGCTGGCATCTTGCGATCCCTCCTCTTGGGAAGACCATCGATGGACCCCCGGACCGG
Source organism: Acidobacteriota bacterium (assembly GCA_963664705.1). Lineage (GTDB taxonomy): Bacteria > Acidobacteriota > UBA6911 > UBA6911 > UBA6911 > UBA6911. The sequence goes on from OY761556.1 coordinate 5,296,354, forward strand.
AGTCAGGTTTGGCCGCGCGGGGTCCATGTGAGTCCAACAATGCATTCACCGATAGTCTATGAATAAACGAAATTCCCGTCTTCTCCAACCGTTACGTTGATCGATTCCAGCTTCTGCCCTTCCGCGATGCGTGTGAGAAGCTGGCGTGAAATCTCGGGCAGCAGAGTATTGGTGATGATGTTATCCACGTTGCGTGCCCCGCTTTCCACTTCGGTGCAGCGGCGGCCGATTTCCTGGATCAATGGCTCGCTGCAGTTCAAATCGATCTTGTGGTTCTCCCGGATGCGCCGCTGGATCTTCCCAAGCTTGAGCAGAATGATCTTTCTCAACGCTTCATCACGGACCGGGTAATACGGAATAATCACGAGACGGCCGAGGAACGCCGGCTTGAAGGTTTTGTTCAGCTCCGGCTTGATCGCCTTTACGATTCCATCCGGCAAGGGCATGGTTTCAGGGTCGGCGCAGAGTTTCATCATGGCATCGGTCGCGGCATTGGAGGTGAGCAGAATAATCGTATTCTTAAAGTCGATTTCGCGACCTTCGCCATCTTCCATCCGTCCCTTGTCAAAGACCTGGAAGAAAAGCTCGAGAACATCCGGATGGGCTTTCTCCACCTCGTCCAGGAGCACGACGGAATAGGGTCGGCGTCGGACGGCTTCGGTAAGAACACCGCCTTCTCCATAGCCGACATAGCCCGGAGGCGAGCCCTTCAAGGTAGACACGGTATGGGCTTCCTGGAATTCAGACATATTAATAGTGATGACGTTGCGCTCTCCCCCATAAATCATGTCGGCCAGCGCAAGCGCGGTTTCGGTTTTCCCGACGCCGCTGGGGCCCACGAGGAGGAAGACGCCGATCGGTTTTTGCGGATCTTCCATGCCCGCCCGGGAGGTACGGATGCGCTGGGCGAGGGCTTCCATTGCATGATCCTGGCCGATGACTCTTTCAGCCAGGTGCTTTTCCAGCGAAAGGATGGTCTGAATCTCGTCCTTCACCATCTTGCCGGTGGGAATGCCTGTCCAGGCAGAGATCACTTCACTGACGATATGTCCATCCACGCAAACGCGCATCAACGGGTTATCGCCTTGGAGCGCATCCAGTTCCGCGGTGAGCTGATCGAGTTCGGCGCGCAGCGGAGCCTGATCTCCCGTGCCTTCCTCCAGCTTTGCCCGAATCTCCCGGATTTTTCCCACCAGGGCCGTCTCTTTTGCAAATCGTTCCTCCAGCAAGGAAAGCTGCTTCTTTACATCTTCGCGCCGGGTGCGAATCTGTTGGAGGCGCTCTTCGTGATCCCCGCCTGCAGCCGCTTCACGCAGCAATACCCGCTCCTGGAGGTCGAAGTCATCGATCTGCCGCCTGGCATCCTCGATGGGGGCCGGAGTGGAATTCTGTCCCAGCGCAAGGCGCGCGCAGGCGGTGTCCAGGACGCTTACAGCCTTGTCCGGAAGCTGCCGTCCGGCCAGGAAACGGTGGGACAGGCGAACCGCGGCCGCTACCCCTTCGTCAAGGATGCGGACCTTGTGATGCTTTTCCAGCGAACCGACAATTCCCCTCAACATCACAAGGCACTGCTGCTCTGTTGGTTCTTCCACCTTCACGACCTGGAAGCGGCGTGCGAGGGCCGGGTCTTTCTCGAAGTACTTTTTGAATTCAGACCATGTGGTTGCGGCGATGGTGCGTAGCTCACCGCGTGCCAGCGCTGGTTTCAGCAGGTTCGCGGCATCGTTCTGGCCCGCCTGTCCGCCGGCGCCAATCATGGTGTGAGCTTCATCAATAAATAGGATGATGGGTGAAGGAGAAGCCTTCACCTCCTCAATCAAGCCTTTGAGTCTGTTCTCGAACTCGCCTTTGATTCCAGCTCCCGCCTGCAGCAAGGCAAGGTCCAAAGTACGAATCGTGACATTCTTGAGCGCTGGGGGAACATCGTCGGCCGCTACACGCAGAGCCAGTCCTTCCACCACCGAGGTCTTTCCGACGCCGGCTTCACCGGTCAGGATCGGGTTGTTCTGGCGGCGGCGCATCAGAATATCGATGATCTGGCGCACCTCAACATCGCGGCCGAGAACGGGATCAATCTGGCCGTTTTTTGCCTTTTCCGACAGATTCACGGTGAACTGATCGAGATTGGGGGATTTGCCGCTTCCCGCCGGACGGGGAGTACCATCCCCAGCGGAGGGCTCCCCTGCAACGGCGGTTACGTCATCCTCATTGGAGCCGCGAATAATGGACGCCAGCTCCTTCTTCAGAGTATCAACTTCAAGCTTTGCCAGCTCTTTGCTGATCTCTCGCGCGATCCTGCCGAGTTCGTCGTCGGATATCATGGCCAGGATCGTAAAGCCGCTTCGCACCTGGGCGGCACCATAGTCAATGGATCCCAGCGTCCATGCCTGGGTCAGCATTTTCAGAATGGAGGGACTGATTGCCGGCGTGCGCGCATTCCCGGATTTGAGCTTGTCGAGGCTGCGGGTAAGATCGGCGGTCAGTCTTGATTGATTTACCTCGAAACGATAGAAGATGCGCGCGACGTCATTGTCTGTCGCCTCCATCAATTTCATCAGGTAATGCTCGATCTCCACATTGTAATGCGTGCGGGACAGGCATAGTCCGGCGGCGCCTTCGAGAGCGCTGCGCGTTGGAGCATTCAGTTTTCCAATTAGTGACTTCAGGTTTACGCTCATTCAGGACTCCTTGGGTAATGCCGCATGGTTATCGTCCAACAGGACGGTGAAAAGCGGCCCGGCACCTTGCGGGCCTGGCATAAAAGGCGATTTGCGAATCTTCGGAATAATGCAATTTCCTTTATTGCTTGCTGAACTACAGCGCGAGGATGCTCTCATCCGGGTTTTGCGCCGGGGTTGTGGTCCGGGCCCAGGTAAGCCAGCCAAGTCGCGGAGCCGCGGGACCTTCCGCGCCAAGTTCGCAAGGCGGTGTTTCTTCCTTCTGCAAAATCAACTGCGCCTCTATATCAAGCTCAGGACCGCTGAAAAGACGTACAAGAGCTCGTAATGGCTGATGTGCACTTCCCTCGGGAAGGAAATCAAGGTATTGCTTCAGCGTCAGGGGCCCCAGCTTTATTCGGACGCCGGATTGCTGGTCCCATATCTCATCTCCGACTACCGTGCCGAATCCCAGCTTTTCCGAATCGGAATCGGTGCCCGTAAAGCGAGTGGCGTCGTCGATCGGGTACCATTTACCGACAAACTGCTCGATTTCAACCGGGACATCAAAATAGTCGATAAGCAGGGCGCGCAGGGCAGCGGCTGAACGAGCATGGCTCGCCAGGAGGCCCGAACGAAAAAGAAGCGCTTCGTCCGGGAACGGTTGCCGGGCGCTCAGGTGAGGCGTGCCCAAGCCCAAAAGATCCATCACGTGCGGGGACAGGGGATCGGGTTCACTCCGTTCATAGCCGACGGTGAAATGGTGTTTTTCCCATGCACGATAAAAAAGCGAAATGGCGCGGTGATTGAAAAGATCGAGAAACTCATGCAAGGCCACATCGCGAGAGCGAAGGCGTTCGCGAATCAGCGCGGAATATACGAGCGGAAGAAGGCCCTGGGGCCCGGTCAAACCCATAAAGCTGACATTCATCCGGGGTTGACGATCTTCGGTCCAGTGCATATCAGCGATAGGCCCCGGAGGAAAGCCAATTTCTGTCGTGGTTCCAAAGCGGACAACCTCCGACTTTGGATCGGAGAAGCCGCCGACGGATTTCCTGTCCGGCAACAATCGGCTGAGAAGCCGTACTGCCTGAAAGAAGTCGAAAGCCGATGGCTTGCCGCGCAGCAGCTCTTCGATTTCCGGGGAAGCGATAGCATTTTCTACAGGAGAATTTTCGTTCCCGCTCTCGGGGGCCATTGCCTCACGACCTCCTTTCTCTGGCGCGTTGTAAAGCTCAGCCGGCTGAAGCTGTTCAGCGTGACGTATTGGCCCAGAAAATTTTCGAGGACACTGGCGAACAGGTAAACGCCGCCACCAACAAAATTGTCTTCATCCAGATTCATCTCGACCCGCGTGCCGCGAACGAAACTTATGCCGTTCTCAGAAAGAATGCGGGCGAAACTCGGGCTGCTCTTAATCTCCAGAATCCCCTCAATCTGTTTGGTGGAATGTAAGGAATCGCTGAAATTGTAGAGTTTGAGAATCTCCTGAAAGGCTTCCTTCCCTTCGCTCACGAGCGACAGATAGTTCAGCGATAAATGCGAGATCAAGCGCCATAAAGAGGATCGGCCTTGCGGCGGACGAAGAGAAAGTGTCGGTTTTCGTATTGCGACAATAGATTGAACCGGCATGGCGCCGTCCATTTCAAAGTCGCCGGATTCCATTCCAAAGGGAAGCCGGGCCGGGATGTCTCTATTGGTACAGGTCAGACGGACCGTGAGGCTGTCGACATCGGGTGCAAGGGGCCGTTGATCGAGATCGACCAGGGCAATGGCCATTTCTGTTCCTTCATCATCGCGGCGTCCGGATGGCCGTCGCGTAGCCAGCCAGAAAGCCTGTCCGCCGGAAGATGCGTTTCCATGCCGGTAGGAATAGAATGGCTCGAAGTGCACGGGTTCCTGCGTATCGGGGCGGACGCTGACAACATCATCCACAGAAAAGATTTCCGTGGCATTCGGTCTACGGATATCCGGGATGATGGGATATTCAAAGCGGCGTTGAGTCAGAAGAATAGGTTCCGCCGTTTGAGTGAACAGGTTCACCGCGGGAGCACACGTCAGTTGAAATGTTTTTGGCGAAACACCCAACTCCAGCATCTGCCGGCGCTCCGAAATTTCGAACGGGGAAATCAGAAAAACAAGCTCTGCCCTGTCCTTGAATCCGCTCAACGCCTTATCCAGTCCAAGCAAATCCAGGAAAAAGTACTTTTCCGGAAAAGCGAAATATTCATGAAGCAGCTGGTAGCCGGAAAAGGATCGGCGCGGGTATGGGAGCAGGCTCTCATCCTCGGCGAAGCCGAGGGGACGCAGCGCGTCGGGCGGCAGGGCTACAGGCGGAACCTTGGAATTGGGACTGGGGTCCCGGACAAGGATCTGCAGGACACGGCTGCATAGAAGTTCGTACAGCGTGTGAACGAGGCTGCTTTCGCCATTGAGAAAAAAACGCAGCGGATAGGGCTTTGTACTCTCGAAAGACACGTCGCGCCAGCAGGCAAGCTCCACTCGCAGCGCCGCCACGGCTTCCGTGGACTTGACGGCGGGTTGCAGGCGGTCAGGGGTTTTCCATTCCGCCGCAACGATACTCAAGGGCCACAGATAGGCATCGTAGCAGGTGCGAAACTTGCACGCCACACCTGCAACCGGTCGCGAAGAAAGAACAGTGCCGCGGTCGATCTTCAATCCGGTTCCAATGGGGGCCTGCCCGGGATTTACACGGAAATCCACGACAGTGGCGGAAGGAACCGGGCGAATGAAATGCGGGTAGATGATGCTCAACAGCGCTTCCGTAATTTCGGGGAATTCGTCATCAATTTTCAGATGAACGCGCGCAGCCAGGAAAGCAAAGGCTTCAAGAAGACGTTCGACATGAGGATCTTCGCATTTGTCGGGTTCGAGGTTCAGGCGAGATGCGATTTTCGGGTACTGTTCGGCGAACTGTGCCCCCATACGCCGGAGAAAACTGAGTTCGCGTTCGTAGTACAAAAGAAGATCGTCGCGCACCTAATCACCCTTTATCTGGTATTCGCCGGAATTCAGCTGCAACACGGTATCAAACAGTATCTGTTCCGGCGCCGGATCCATTTTGAGCAAGCCCTCGATTTGAAATCGCAGGATACGAGGCCCTGAACCGGCGTTATCGATGGCTCGCACTTGAACCTGTGTCAAGCGAGGTTCGAAAATTTCAATAGTCTGCTCGATCACTCGCAGCAAACGCTGCCGGTCTCGCGACGAATTCAACCCCATGGAGGTTACGTCGGGCAACCCGTAGTTATAAAGTGAGCGAAACAGCTCTTCATAGGTTTCCGGCACCTCATCGGGATTTCTCCTGGAATTGAGCAGCCATTCCAGGTCCCGGCGCAGCGAGGCCTTCAACTGGCGAACAGATTGAGAGCGGTTTGCAGGGGGATCACTGCTGACATCCGGATTCGTATCGATCAAGCGATCCAACACCGAGATCGTTACCGCAAGATCGGGATCCGGTCGCGCCATGCCCTATCTCCCGCAGGCCAGCGCCTGCAAAGGATCCAGCCGGCAAATGCGGTCATAGATCTTCTGTTTCAATTCAGGGTTGGCTTCGGATTTCGCCAGGCATTGGTATAAAAGCGCGAAGGGTTGTGCCACCAGTTCCGGGGTTTCCCACCCTTCCAGTCCTCGCGTGTCGATTTCGGCCGTAATTTGATCCAGGATTGGATGCGCAATCTGATCATATCCGATGGAGATGCACAATTGAGCCAGCTGCAGCCGTCTTTGAAACTTTCCGCGTCCGCTTTTTTCCATGGCCGCTTCGCGCATCAGGATTTCGATCGCTTCCTGGTATCTCCCCTCGGATGCAGCCTGCATCGCGAGCTGATTTGCATCGGGAGGCAAAAGCTCGCCGTCCGCCGCAGCGCGTGGCTCTTCGGGGACATAAACCGGCGGCGTGTAGACGGGTTCGGCTTCTGCGGGTGCGGGTAAAACAGGGGCAATCTCATCCAGCCACGCCTGAGTTTCAGGATTGGCGGTTGGCGTATCGTCCAGCAGCGTTGCCTGGCGCAGCCCGGGATAATCGGAAAGCAGTCCATTCACTTCCGCGCGGATCGAGGCCTGAATCTGGTAATAGCTGAGTTCGTAGGAGGCTCTGTAGACATACCGCTGCAGATCCAGCCAACCTCGCCCGCAGGGCAAAGCCATGGCTGACTCCGCCAGCTCTATGACCTGCTGCCAGTCGCTGTCATTTGCCGCCTTTTTCAGAGACTGGCGGATTTCGGTTGAAGGCGCTTCCAATAAGTTGGGATCAAGATCCGCCCCTGCGCTGCGAAGCTCGCCAAAGCGCATCCCTCGCAGCAGGAGATAGGGAGTGGCACTGTAGGGATCTTCACGGCGCAGAAAGGCTGCCACGCTCGTGATGCGCGCAAACGCGTCCTCTTTGTCCACCGGTTCCGGAGCAAGCGGGCCGCCTTTAGCACGAGCTTTGCGCGGAGCCGGCGCTGCCGCTTCAGGCTCCGTCCAGGAGTCCTCCGGAGCGGCTTCTTCCGCGGGCGTTGCGTCAGCTTCCTCCGCTGTCTTATCCGGGTCCGTCTCACGTTTTTTCTGGAGCAAGCCATGGACAGTGTGGCGGATCTCCTCGACGGTAGTTTTCAATGGGCCGAAGGAGGGGGCGTCGCTGGTAAATTTTTCCTCGCACAGGCTTCCGAGTGCATCCAGGCACTCCAGGATGCCGTCCAGAGTGGATTCGAGTTCGGTGTAGAAGGACTTGGGCGAGGCTTTGAAAGCCTGGTCCCATTCCTCCATCGGCATTTTTCCTTCGGCAATCAGCGCGGCCCGCGCTTCCTGCTTTTCAGAGTCGTCGGCATCGGTTTCATAGCCGACGGAACGCGCCTCCTTGAATTTGTACCAGCTTGTTCCTTTGGTGCGCGTCAGGGAAAGGCTGCGCAATAGAGCGTCCTGTCGGGCGCCCAGCCAATCAAGCGGAGCTGCGCGCAGCTCGAAATCGCCCTCTTCAATTTCCGGGTATAGATTTTCCCAGAAGTTTTCGATCAGCCCGCGGATCAGATCAAGGCCAGCGCGCAGGCCGCCGAACGATTCCGTTTTGATCAGGGCCTCGGTCAACCAGGCCGCAAGTTGGAGGTCTTTACTTTTTGTTGCCAGCGCTTCCCCTGCCAGCTTCAGGACCAGAGCGAAATCGGCAGTCTTTCGTTCATGCTGCCAGTCGCCTTGAGGAGCATCGTCATCTTCGCGCCGTGCCTCTTTGATCTTGTCATAAATCGGGGCATAGCGCAGATTCTCTCCGCCAGGGTTCTCGCCGGGAATCGGATTCAGCAGATCATCTCTCAGTGGCATTGCCGTATGGAACGCTTCTATTCCGCTGCTGCGGCAGTCGGGAATTCCAGCGTCCGTACCTCCAGGATAGGAAACTCTTCGCCATCGATAAGCAGGACCTTCTGTCCCATCGGCACCGCAGCCTCATCAACCTCTTCCCAAAGTGTCTGCCGGCCAAGACGAACGGAATTGTCGGCATGGCGGAATGAAAGTGGAGTCAGTGCCGGAATCATGACTTCGCCCAAGTCCAGGCCTCCGCATTTGGGCGAGGTTTTGAGAACGGCAGGGATCCAGAGAAGATCCCGCAACCGCTTGGGGGCTTCCATCCGGATGGACGTGATATGAGCAAACGGAAGCCAAAGGTAGGAACCTGCGGCAAATACCTCAAGGCGGGCGCCAATGCGCGGATCAGCGTCTTCAATAGCGGCATAGGATGCGCCGTTCATTGTGAAGGACCCGACCGGATCCGCCGTGCTTTGAGGAAAAGTCTTTTTTTCGAACATTTCGCGCCGAAGCCGTTCCGCCTGGATGGCGGAGCGATACACAAGCGTACCCATCCCGGCTTCCTTGCTGAGGTCGGAGAGGATGTCCAACTGCTTTTCAGCCCGATCCAATTCACCCGTGAAACAGAACAACTCAAAAAGGAAAGTCCGGTTTCGCACGTTGGTGGGATCATTTCTCAATTCGGATGCTAGTGATTTAACAGCCTCTTCGAGTTGCCCGGCCTTGAACAGTTCATTGGCATTCATCTCTCCACCGCCTTTCACAGATAGCTGCTTCCGGAAATTGCGGCAAGGCGCACGGGGGATAGACCGTGCGCCCTGCAATTTCCAAAGGTAAATGGGTTAGCCGCCGGTCTGAACTTTCTGGTCGTAATGCGCTTTAATGGCTCCGCCAAGCGTACCATCGGCCTTCTGTTCCTTGTACTCCATTTCCATCTTTGAAAAATTTATGGAAATCTGTTCAGCGGGCATATCTCCACCCGAGGATGTGGAAAAAGAAGAGACAAGCAGGTCCGAGAAGGTATATTTCAGATACTCCTGCTGTTCTTTTCCCGCCTTCCGGCAGGTTAGAACCGCTTTTTTGATGTGCTCGCCATTGGAACAGGCCAGGAAAAGTTTTGGAGATGCCTTGTTCACGTTCATAATAAAATGGAAATCCTGGAACTGAACCCTTCCTGCTCCGCCGCCGCCGCCCATGGAGAATGTACCTGCCTGGGTAGCACCGAACGAGAAGTTATCGAGCTGGATTTCATTCTTATGGGTCTTATCCTGGCTTTCGCCGTCGATACCGTCGATCTTGAGAAAATAATCAACCGCCATGTTTCACTCTCCTTATATAGAGCCTGATCGAGCCTGTGATTACTTCCGGGCTGAGGCAGGCAGTTCCGCAACAAGACGAAGCGACACGGACAATTCATCCAATTGGAAGTGCGGCCGGAGGAAAGCGACCGCGCGATAAGCGCCGGCTTTTCCCGGGACTTCCATGACCTCGATTTTCGCATCCCGCAACGGGTACTGAGCCTTGGTCGCAGGGGAGGCGTTATCGTCGGGTGTTACATAGTTGGTAATCCACTTGTTCAGCCATCGTTCGCAATCCGAACGCGAAGTGAAGCTGCCGATCTTGTCTCGCATCATCGCCTTCATGTAGTGGGCGAAGCGGGAGACTGCCATGATATAGGGAAGCTGAGCGGAAAGACGCGCATTGGCATTTGCCGCGTCGCTGTCGAACAGCTTTGGCTTGTTGCAGGACTGAACGCTGAAGAAAGCGGCGTAATCTGTTCCCTTGCAGTGGACCAGGGGGGCAAAGCCGAGGTCTGCAAGTTCTTTTTCCCTGCGGTCTGTGATCGGGGATTCCGTCGGGCACTTCATCGCTACATCGCCCGAATCCGTATAAAAATTGTGCACGGGCAGGCCTTGAACCAATCCGCCACCTTCAACTCCACGAATGGCGGCGCACCAGCCATACTGCGCGAAAGCGTTTGTCATTCGTGCGGCAAGAGCGTAGGCGGCATTGCCCCAAAGGTACTTGGAGTGATCGGTCCCATCGACGCGCTCTTCGTAGGAAAAGGCTTCAACAGGCGTGGTCTCTTTGCCATATGGAAGGCGCATCAGCACGCGCGGGCAGGTCAGAGCGACATAGCGCGAATCTTCGGATGCCCGGAAAGATTTCCATTTGGCATATTCGGTAGTGTCGAAAACCTTACCCATATCGCGCGGCGCATCCAATTGCGTATAGCTGTCCAGATTGAACATCTCCGGAGAGGCAGCGGAGATAAAGGGTGCGTGGGCCGCTGCGGCTACCTGGGATATTTTTTCCAACAGCTCAATATCCTCCGCCCCACGGCCGAATTCGTAATCGCCAACGATGCCCGCAAAAGGCGCGCCGCCAAAGATTCCGAACTCCTCCTCGTACACCTTCTTGAATAAAGCACTCTGATCAAATTCGGGGGCTCTCTGCAAATCGCGCAGCATTTCTTTTTTGGAGGCATTCAGAATCTTGATCTTCAAGTTGCTGCTGGTTTCGCTCTGATCCAACAGATACTTGAGCCCTCGCCAGGTTGCTTCGAGCTTCTGGAATTGCTCGTTGTGCAGGATTTCATTGAGCTGAATGGAGATGAGGTGATCCAACTGGGCAATGCGGGCATTGATCATGGCTTCAGCGTCTTTTGAAACCGTCATGGCCCCATCAAGAACCTGGGCTACAAATTCCGAAACGAGATTTTTCCCTCGTTCGCGAGCCGCGACATCTTTGCCGTATCTGCCTTCCTCCACAATCTGGTCCAGCAGGCTCTTTTCAAGCACCTGTTCTGCCGGAGCGGGTGCATTTGCTTTCTGGGTCTCGCTCATTTGTCGCCTCCCTCCTTGCCGAGTTCAGATTTCAGCTTATCGAGCTTCTCGCTGTTGTTCACGGCTTCAAGCAGGAGTTCTTCCAGCTTGTCATTGCCCTGGAGCGAGCCGCGCAGATCGGAAAGCTTGGTGCGGAGATCCAACATCTCCTTCAGAGGTTTGACCTGCTTGGCAACCTGTTCAGGCTCGAAATCCTCCATGCTTTTGAAATTCAGGTCGACTTTAAGCTGGCCGGCATTCGGATCCTCACTCAGCTTGTTTTCAACGGAAAACGCCAGATGAGGCTTCATTCCTTCCAAAACGCTATCGAAATTATCCGGGGTCACTTCCACAAACTTACGTTCCTTCAATTTGGGCAGCGGAGCTTCCGGCTGACCGGTGAAGTCGCCGAGAACACCCATGACGAACGGAAGTTCTTTCATCTCGATGGTATCGCCGGTTTCCACATCGTAAGTGACATGGACACGGGGCGGACGCACCCTATCGAGTTTGTGCTGCGTGCTTTTTGCCATTGCCATCCCCTTTCCCTTATTGAACTAACAACAGCCGCAAAATGGAGTCCCAGGCGCCTGAAGCGCAAGAGCCAATAATGATGCTGACGGTAAATGAGAGCTGAATTGAAGGATACCTATCCGGAAGGTTGCAAGGCTGCGGCAAGGAAAAATTTGTGCGCGTACATAGCACATCTACTCACCTGCGCGCCATGGCCCGTTACGACAATCGGACAGCCGAAGTCATGGCAGTAACCGGCGTCCGAACCCCTCCAGAATAACGAAATTTATACGCAAGATCAGAGATCTGAGTATAATTGTGTTACCAAATAGCAGTCAAGAATTATCCCCCCCCTCAAAAACATCATCCATATGGATCAAAATCACCGTCAGGCAGAGACATTCCGTGCCCTTATCGGCAGGTTTTCCTAGAAACTTCGCAAGTGACACCCGCAGTTCCAAAATATCCTGGCCTCGCAATTAGGAAGTTCGATAGGTATAGATAAGAATTAGGGTTATTGCCCTAGTCCTGTAGTAGAATGGTCCTATCTGGCAATTTCAAATTATCACCCGAGTTTCATCCTGCGGACCTCGAAAGGAGGTTGATATATGCCGGGACCCTTCATGAGTGGAGATCAAGCTTTTGCTGCACTGAAAAAGATATGCCATGACAAAATCAGCAGCACCGAGAGGACCCGGAAGAAACTTTATTGGCAGGCTGCCAAGATGGTTCTTTCTGCGGCGACTATGGGTGTGGGAGCGCTGGCGCATGAAGGGAGCAAAATTGCGAAGGAGTGTTTTACCTTTATTCTCCCGAAACTGCCGGATCTCATGGCCGGCGCCAAGGAATTGATACCCGCCTCGGATGGGCCGGTCGACCGCTCCAAGATACCCAGTATTCTTCAGCATGGAAAAACACTGGCACAGATAGCTCCGGGACGATCCGGGACACAGGGATTTATGAAAGAGGAGGATCTGGTCAAGAGCCTGAAGGAACACCACCAGATGGCGGAAGTGGCGCAGAGCGATATTCCCGTTGGAGTCCCGATTCAGATTTTGTCATGCTGCCACGCGGAAGAGCTGTATCAGCACTTCGTCGATATGGATTATCACATGTCGAAAGTAAAGGCTTACGCCCAGGCGCTGCAGTCTATGTCAAAATCGTACCTTGACCTGTGCGCCCATTTCGAAAAGGATTGGGCGATTCACTGGACCGATATGAATAAAAAGGTTTCGGAAACGATGGGCAAACCGTTGGAGTGGCATGGGGTAAACTGCGGCTCCGATCCCGAGCTTCAGAAGCACTGCTACCGGGCCACTTTTACGAAGGCGCCACCGCCTCCCCTCCAGCCGCAAGGACCCGTCGTGAGGCGACCGGGGCCTCCGCCATTTCCGCCTCCCCTGCGCCGAAGATAGAAGCAGGCCGCAGGCGGGATTATTGCGTATCAGGGCCGTATGCCTTTGTGTTGGAATTGTTTTCGTTTGGGTACAAGTTTTCATTTCTCTTTACCAAAGCTATTCACTTCTGTTAGGTTGAAAAACGATGAATCAGCTGCAACCGGTTATCTGGACCAAAGGCACATTTCTGGCGCCGCAGCATCTGCAAACTCAGGACAGGTTTATCGAAACCTCTTTGAGGTTCCGCGTTGAATCCCTGCTATCCAATCCCTGGGGATTCCTGAAGCTGCAGGTAAACCAGGAGGCGCTCGCAGCGGGAGAATTTGGCTTGTCGGAAGCCGCTGGCATATTTCCCGATGGATTGCTGTTTGATTTTCCCGGTTCGGAGCCATCTCCGCCGTCCATCCCGCTGAACGGAGCCTTTGGACCCGATCAGGAATTCGTCGACATATACCTGGCAATCCCGAACTATCGCCAGGCGGGATTGAATGTATCGATTGCTCGGCAGAAAGCGGATACGCGGTATCTGTCGGATGTAATCTCGGTACGAGATGAGAATTCCGGCCTGGCCGAAAAGCCGGTTCAAGTGGCACGCAAGAATTATCGCCTGCTGACAGGAAGCGATTCCCGTCAGGAATGCTCCTCGATTTGTGTTGCGAGGGTACGTCGGAGTGAAGCCGGAGTGATGCAGCTGGATCCGCAGTTTGTCCCTCCCTTGCTCGATTTTGCTGCCAACGATTTCCTTCGAGCGGTTGCCAGGAGGCTGGTTGAGATCCTTGCCGCCAAAAGCAGCATTCTTGCCGGTGTGCGCAAGCAGAAAAATCTGACCCTGGCCGATTTTGGGACTGCGGATATCGCGAGCTTCTGGCTCCTCTATACCATCAACAGCCATTTTCCGGAATTCAATCATCTATCCGAGACACGACACGGACATCCCGAGCGGCTCTATCAGGCGATGCTGTCGCTGGCCGGCTGCCTGACTACGTTCTCACCCAAAATTCATCCGCGCGACTTGCCGCCCTACCGGCATGACGATCTGGCCGGCTGCTTTGGAACGCTTGACGAAATTGTACGGACCTTGCTTGAAACCGTGGTTCCGAGCAATTTCGTGTCGCTGCCGTTGAAGCTGGTTCAACCTTCCATCTATGCAACCGCTCTTGCCGACGACAAGTATTTGAATGGAACTCGCCTGTACCTGGCAATCTCCGCGGAGATGAATCAGGCCGATCTGATCTCCAAGACGCCATACCTGATTAAAGTGTGCTCTGCGAACCATATCGAGCATCTGGTGCGGCAGGCATTGCCGGGGGTGTCCCTGACGCACGTCCCCAAACCTCCGGGTTCGATTCCGGTAAAGCTGAAACATCAGTATTTCAGCATCAGCCAATCCGGGGTGGTCTGGGAAGCAGTGGTTCGAGCCAGGAATCTTGCCGTTTATGTGCCGGGCGATTTTCCCAACCCCGAAATGGAACTGATTATCCTGCTTCCTGAAGCCGGTTAGATTCCCCGGCGCAAAACAAAGTCCTTGGTGGGCACGCGGCAGTCCCGCCTAATGCTGCATCCTATTTGCCCAAGGAACTTGGAATGCGATGCATATCAGCCCCTCTGAGCCCGGTACCTCACTCGCGTCGCGGGGCTCCCAGCCGGGCTTTTGTAAGCATTGCTCGCCGCGCAGGCGGCAAATAATATGCGGTATGACGCGTTCCCGCCGGGATAGCTTATTCGGCCTCGGCGGGGGGCCGGTACCCGTCAACCTCGATAAAGCCTCCGGAGATGAGAGCCGAGATGGCTTCAGCAAACGCTTTTTCCTCTATCGATTCCGGAAATACACCGTTTTGCACAAGAATCCGAAGCACATCCCTGCCGGTAGAGATGCCATTGCAAAGGGAGAGTAGGTGCGCCATCCATGGCTGCGCCGTGCATTCCACGTCGAACGGATACTGCAATTTCAGCTGATAGCTCACAGGATTCCAGGAACCCTGCGCCAGCCGATGCAGAACTTCAAAGCTTGTGCGCCTGGAGGCATGAAGCGGTGTTTTCATTAATAGATCTGCCAGATGGTCTCCTGAAGCCTCTGTCTCCCAACGAAGCAGCCACTCCCATGGAGTGCGTGCGATGAGGCGGGATGCCCTGCGGCGTATCGTAAACGTTCTGGCCGCGGACGATCTTCGCTGAATGCACAGAAAGCCATAATTCAGCGATGTAATCCGCAGGCGGGAAAACAACTCTTTCCAGCGTTCTGATTCCTCTCGAGTGCGGATGGTGTCCCGGTGGGCTTTTAAGGCAAAGTCCAGCGGATCAAGTTCTTTCCGAACCAAAAAGGCAATATCGAACTCGCTCTGCCGGTCCCCCAGCCACTCGCGAATTCGCTGCTCCAGGGGCGCATCTGCCCGGTCGCTCCCCATCGTGAGTGCGTAGAACATCCCGCCGTCCTCCAGGTGATTGGGGAGACCCTGGACGATGCGCTGAGTGATTTCCTCTCCGTCCGTCCCGCCGCTGAAAAACACCCATCGAGGCTGCAGCGATGGGACATAGGGAGGATGGGCACAGATGAGATCAAAGCGAAGCTCCGCGAAATTCTGATATATGTCGCTTGTCACGGCCTGAAAATTATTAATTCCATTAAGCTTACGGTTAAACTCGGCAAATCGCGTTGACCGGTCCGCGATATCGCCCGACCATGCGTATGCCGCTCCCTTTCGGGCTGCCGCCAAAGCAGCGACTCCGGTTCCGGCGCACAAGTCCAGAAACCTGGCTCCCTGCCTTTCCGGCAAATGCTTTAAAAATAGACGCGTGTTTGGAATAAAAGCCGGGTATACGATGTCGGCCGGTTCGCTGAATTCGGAGGCATCCGGGTTGCTCCAACGGTCTGACGCGATATAGAGATCGGCAACCGGGTAGAGTGATACAGGACTGAAATAATCTCCCGCAGCTGTCTGCTTTAGCAAGCCCATGCTTTCCAGAAGCTGAACGATGTCGGCGCCGAGCAGTCCGAACAGGGATTCCGCGTCAGACGGTTCACCGGCAAGAAAGAGCTGCAGCAGGACGTCGGCGGCCGATTCGAGGCCGGGAAGCGGAGCGCGAGACTTTCGGTCAAGCGCAAAATCCTCCGCGTGTTCAAGATGGTGCCGCCTGCAGATGTAGCTGTCACTGTAATCAGCAGAGCGGAGAAGTTGGAGGACTTCATCAAAACGGGCGGATCGACCAAAGTCATTTAGATCGAAATCCATTACTTCCTCATCAATACCATCACAACGATCAGTAGGACCAGAATCACTATGATCCCGCCCAAAATCAGGGGAAGCTTGGAATTCCCGGCAGGAGCGGGTACCAGATCGGCCGCAGGCGTGGGAGGAGGCGCTGCTGCCGGCACAGGTGCCGGCTCATCGGCGGGTAGTATGGCTTGAGCGCTGAACATGCGCGTATATTCGCCGGGTCCGGCGGGAGGCTGCGAGGCGGACGGTGCTTCGCCGGCGGATTCGATGCTTGTCGTTCCAAAGAGACGTGTAAATTCCCCGGCGGGAGCCGCAAATGCCGGCGGAGGAGTCGTACTGCCTCCCGGTTGGGGGGCGCCCGGCGCGGCAGGCGTCTGAAACATGCTCGTATATTGCCCCACCGATTCTTTTGCCGGCGGCGGAGGAGTTGTAGGGCCACCTCCAAACACTTTGGTAAATTGACCTTGCCCGGTGCCGCCCGAAGTCGGAATAGCTCCGGATGGCGCCGGAGCCCGGAACAAACGAGTGAATTCGCCGGGCGCAGATTCAGTGGAAGAAACCACAGGTTTTGGTGGTTCAGGAGCAGGCGGGGGCGCAGCGGGAGGAGCCGCTTTGGCCGCAGGCTCAACCAAGGGAGCTGCCGGAGCCTGGAACAAACGAGTGAATTCACCGGGTGCAGATTCAGGAGATGGAGCCACAGGCTTTGGAGGCTCAGGAGCGGGCGGTCGAACCATGGGAGGAGCCACCTTGACCGCGGGCTCAACCGAAGGAGCCGCCGGAGCCCGGAACAAACGAGTGAATTCGCCAGGCGCAGATTCAGTGGAAGAAACCACAGGTTTTGGCGGTTCAGGTGCAGGCGGGGGAGCTGCGGGAGGAGCCGCTTTGGCCGCAGGCTCAACCAAGGGAGCCGCCGGAGCCTGGAACAAACGAGTGAATTCGCCAGGCGCAGATTCAGTGGAAGAAACCACAGGTTTTGGCGGTTCAGGAGCAGGCGGGGGAGCAGCGGGAGGAGCCGCTTTGACCGCGGGCTCAACCGAAGGAGCCGCCGGAGCCTGGAACAAACGAGTGAATTCGCCAGGCGCAGGTTCAGCGGAAGAAACCACAGGCTTTGGTGGTTCAGGAGCCGCTTTGACCGCGGGCTCAACCGAGGGAGCTGCCGGAGCCTGGAATAAACGAGTGAATTCACCGAGCGCCGGTTCGGAAGAAGGCGCCACAGGCTTGGGCGGCTCGGGAGCAGGCGGCGGAATTGGCGGAGCAACGTTGGTGTCGACCGGGGGGTCAACCGCAGGAGTCGCGGCAACCTGGAATAAGCCGGTAGATATGCCGACCGCAGGTTCCTCCAAAGCCACATTGGGCTGCGATGGTTCATAAGCCGGAACCGGTTCAGGGTTGATCGCTGCTGCGTCCATGGGAGGATCCGGTTGCTCTATCCGGGAAGGTCGCGGCGGTGTTGGAACCGGCGTCTCCTCAATCTTTGCGGAAGGTTCTCCCATGGGAGGCGCCGGAGTCTGAAACATCTGCGTAAAGCTGCCCGGAGCCGGCGGGGCTGCCGGTCGGAGAATATCTTCCTCGGTTTTGGCTGGGCTCTTTGCTATGTCTGCCGGTTTAGCTGCAGAATCCGGCTGTCGCTGCGGAATGTGCCAGACCCCGGCTTTTGCAAAGACATCCCGCCGCGGGGAGGGTTGCGGTGGAGCCGGAGATCTTGTTTCCGACGTTTTTTCCTTTAGATCCGCGAACCCATTCAAGGGCAGGGTGACCACGAAAGGTGTGCCCTGGTTATTGCCGGTTTCAACCAATTCGGGAAAGAGAGTGCGATCAATTTTCCCCAGCCTGTCCAGCAGTTCAGCTTGCGCTCGGGCCTGGTCCCCGACGAAAAGAAAAACCGTGACCTCTCGCCCGGTGGACAGCTCGCGGGCAGAGAATAACTTCGCTTCGGTGTCTTCCTTAAGGGATACAAGCTGGTATTTCTCGTCAAAGCGCATTGTTTGCTCCATTTTTGACCATGATAGCAGCAAAAAACCTTTTAATTATAGGGGATTATGGGAAAGAAAATTGGCTGAATCCAGCCCGGTTAGGCCAAGGAAGCAAATGCCCGCGCGCCCTGATCTCGACCCGCCCCACCTTTTGCGCAGCCTATCCAATCCCTGGTTGCGCTACCGGGATAAGATCAACACATTCATTCATTGATTTTGTGATTTTGAGGCCTTACAAAATAGACTAGCATCGCGGAAGAATTGTGGAGTAATCTCTAATTCCTTACGAGTACTGTCGATAAGTGGATTGCGCGGCTGGCGTCCAGAATTATGCCCGGCGGGAAAAAATGACGAAGCACCTATCGAGAGTTGTCTGGTCAGAGGGGATGTACCTGGCTCCACACCATTTCCAGGTGCAAAGCAGATATTTCGAAGATTCTATTCACTTTGCTATTTCCGCTCTCTGCTACGAGCCCTATGGATTCATTGGCTGCGGACTGGATGCCGAGGCGTTGCGCAACGGCACTCTTTCCCTCCTGCATGCCCGAGGGATTCTTCCGGATGGAACGCCGTTCCAGATGCCGGACAGCGACCCGCTGCCGCCCGCAAGAAACATAGCGGATTTGTTTCCCCCGACGCGAGACAAAGTGTTGGTTCTGCTGGCGCTCCCCGAGCGAAAGCCGGGTGGCGGCAACTGTGATCAGCCGCAAGCCCCCGATACGCAAGCCCGTTATAAAGCGGAAACGAAAGCTGTTTCGGATGAGACAACCGGACGCGATGAGAAGCCGGTCCTGGTTGGGCAGAAGAACTTCACACTCCTGTTGGATTCGGAAGAGCGCGAAGGAATCCTCGGCATGCCAGTGGCGCGCATCACGAGGGACGGAACCGGCCATTTTATTTTTGATCCCGACTTTATTCCGCCGCTGGTAACGATAGCCGCCAGCGACTGCCTGATGAATCTGCTGAAAAGGCTGGTTGAAATACTTGATGAAAAAAGCGCCAGCCTTTCGACCGGCAGCGCCGCCACGGCAAGGACCTGGGCTGAGTATTCCACGCGCGACGTCGCGCAGTTCTGGCTGCTTCATACCGTGAACTCCGGACTGGCGCCGCTGCGCGAAATGTATACGGGGCGGCATATCCACCCGGAACAGTTATTTGTACAAATGCTGCGGCTGGCCGGAGCATTGTGTACCTTTGCCATAGAAGCCCATCCGCGTGAATTACCGGTGTACGATCACCTGGATTTGACAGGATGTTTTGGCGCCTTGGATCATTATATCCGCGCGCATCTGGAAACCGTTGTTCCCACGAATGTGCTTTCGATCCCTTTACAGAAAACCGCGAATTATTTCTACGAGGCGAAAATCACAGATCAGCGCTGCCTCGACCGGGCGCGATGGATTTTTTCCATTCGCAGCGCCACCGGCGAGGTGGAGATAATTTCTAAAACGCCCCAGCTGGTAAAAATCTGTTCGAAGCTTTTTGTTCCCAAGCTGGTTGAAAGAGCTTTACCCGGGATGGCGCTGACGCATCTCCCCACACCGCCCTCCGCTATTTCCACTCAGGTCGACGCGCAATATTTCAGTATCAACCGTTCCGGCCCTTGCTGGGAGCATATTGTCCAGACACGGGAGGTTGGAGTTTATATCCCGGGCGAACTGCCCGATCCGGAACTCCAATTGTTGGTTATCCTCGAATCCTGATAAGGAGACTCCGCCATGACACCCAACTCCGGTTCTCCCGCCTCGATCCGGCGGCATGAGAACCTCGCACTGGTTTTTCAGGAGATCCTGGTCGGCAGCGAACGACTTCGTTCCGGCCGCCTGACTGTTACCGACCCTGCCCTTTTTCGCCAGCAGATCATCGAAGCCTTGAAGGCTGCGGACCAGCAGGCGCGCAGCCAGGGATACGGTGCCGAGGATATCAAATTTGCTATCTTTGCAGTTGTAGCCTTTGTGGATGAATCCGTGCTGAATCTTCGGTTGCCCGTCTTTGCCGACTGGCCGAGACGACCGCTGCAGGAAGAGCTTTTCGGCCATCACATTGCCGGGGAGATCTTTTTTAAAAACCTGCAGGAGCTTCTGGGGAAGAACGACTCGAATGATCTGGCGGATCTTCTCGAAGTCTACCTCCTGTGTCTTCTCCTCGGATTCGCGGGGCGCTATAGCCTGGGAGATCGTGGAGCTCTCCGGGCGATTACCGAGGCAACCGCCGAGAAGATCAGGCGAATTCGCGGCAGCGTAGGCCCTATTTCGCCTGCATGGGAATTGCCGGCAGAAACGCTGCAGGTTTCGGGCGCCGATCCTTGGGTTCGGAAAATCGGCATTGTCGCGGCAGCGTGTTTTGTTTTTGCTCTGATTCTGTTCATAGCCTACAAAACCATGCTCGGCTCGGGCATATCCGGCTTGAGCAGCCTTGCTGGAAGGTTCTGAGGGAGAGACCATCATGAAAATCTACTGGACGGCGGGCGCTGCACTTGTTGGATATCTGCTCCTGGCATGGGTAACCGAAAGCGTTCTACATCTCGACACGACGCGTTTCTACATCGTATTCGCAATACTTGCGGCTCTTGGAATCGGAGTAACCGCTGTTTTTCTCTGGCTGTGGAACAAGAAGGAAGGTTCCTCCGGCCAAGGGTCCGGAACCATGGACCGCGATGATGAAATTGACGGATTGATTCGCGAAGCGGAAAACCGGCTTGCCGCATCCAATCTTGCAAAAGGCTCCAAGATGGCTAACCTGCCGGTCATCTTTGTCATGGGAGACCCGGGCGCCACAAAAACCAGCACCATTGTAAACTCTGGGCTGGATCCGGAACTGCTTGCCGGCAACGTCTACCAGGACACCACTATTGTTTCAACGCGGCTTGCAAACATCTGGTTTACGCGGGGCATGATTTTTGTCGAAGCAGGGGGGAAACTGCTGACCGATCCTCAAAGATGGAGCCGGCTGCTGCAGCGTTTGCGTCCGGGTCGGCTGAGTTCTGCCGTACGCAATGAACAAGCGCCGCGTGCCGCTCTGTTGTGTTTTGATGCGGAAACGTTTGTCAGACCGGGATCGACGGAAGCCGCGAATGCCGCGTCCAGAAATCTACAGAAAAGGCTCGGCGAGATCTCACAGTATTTGGGGATCAGCTATCCGGTCTATGTTCTTTTTACAAAAATGAACCGGGTCGCTTTCTTTGAGGAGTTCGTTCGCAACTTTAATAATGAAGAAGCGCAGCAGGTGCTTGGAGCAACGCTGCCGATGCAGACGCAGGCGATCAGCGGCACCTATGCCGATGAGCAGTCGAAGCGGATCGGCACATATTTCGATGACGTTTTTTATTCGCTCGCTGATCACCGGATCAGCTTGCTGCCGCGTGAAAACGATGCGCAGAAGCTTCCCGGCGCGTACGAATTTCCACGTGAATTCCGCAAGATGCGGAATGGCATTGTGCAATTCCTTGTGGATTTGTGCCGACCCAGCCAACTGAATGTCAGCCCGTTCCTGAGAGGTTTCTATTTCTCGGGAGTTCGTCCGATCATTGTTCAGGACACGCCTGTCGAAGCGCCAAGACCCTCAGCGGCTGCACAGCGCAATCCCTTTGAAGCGGCCGGAACAGCCACGGGGTTTTTCAAGGCGGGAGATTTACCTAAACAGATCCAGACACCCTTGGTTCAATCCGGGACAGGTACGCGCAAAGTCCCGCAATGGATATTCCTGAACCAGCTTTTCACCGGCATCATCCTTAGAGACAGAACGGCCTTGAGTGCAAGCGGAAGCAGTACGAGAACCAGCACCCTGCAGCGTGTGCTTCTGGCAGCTGCCGCTGCGCTATTTCTGATCCTCGCCGTTGGGTTCACGGTTTCTTTCTTCGGCAATAAGGCGCTCGTAAAGGAAATTGCGGACGCAGTCGCCGGGATTCCAGCGGGAGAGGCCAGCGGGATGAATCTCCCAAGCAAGGCCGCGTTGCAGAAACTTGAGGACTTGAGGATGAGTCTGGTCAAGCTGACCCGGTACGAGGAAGAGGGCGCGCCGCTCGGGCTTCGCTGGTTTCTGTATACAGGCGGGGATCTCTATCCCGAGGCACGTCGGCTGTATTATACCCGGTTCAACCAGCTGCTTTTCATTCAGACACAGGGGCAAATGCTCGGTAGCCTTAGGATGTTAGCCATTCCGCCGGCGCCCACGGATGATTACGCCAAAAACTATGACACGCTAAAGGCGTACCTCATCACCACATCGGAAAGCAAGCGCAGTTCAAAGTGGCTTTCTCCCGTACTATTAAGCCGCTGGTCTGAAGGAAGAACCATCGATCCCGCTATTCTGCCGCTTGTCGTCAAGCAGTTCGATTTCTATTCGGAAGATCTCGCACGGGCAAATCCGTTTACGGACAAAAACGATGCCGCAGCTATCGATCGGGCGCGGCAACACCTATCCAGGTTTTCGGGCACGGAACAGATTTACCAGTTCATGCTTGCGGATGCTTCGCGTCGGTCCAAGAAGGTCAATTTCAACGAACAGTTTCCCGGCTCCGCAGAGACCGTCATCAACAACCTGGATATTCCCGGTGCCTATACAAAAGCCGGGTGGACGGCAATGCAGGAAAACCTGGCTAAAGCGGACAAATTCTTTGGCGGCGAGCGATGGGTACTGGGAGACTATGCCGCCGCACAGCCCGATCTTGCAAAGATGCAGGAGGAACTGCGTGGACGTTATACTGCCGAATATCTCGAAAAATGGCGCGAGTTCATGCGCATCAGCCGCGTGGTTCGGTATAACGGGTTGAAGGACGCCGTAAAAAAACTGAATGTGCTTTCGGGGGCGCAGACTCCTTTGATGGCTCTCTTCTGGGTAGCCTCGCAGAATACGTCGGTCGGTTCACCAAAATTGACGGAAGCCTTTGATTCGGTTCAGAAGGTCGTTCCTCCGCCGGCCACGACGGTCCAATATGTGTGGCCAACGAACCAGGAATATATGGGGTCCCTGGCGTCGCTGCAGAGCGCAATCAACCAGGTGGCGGATGTTTCCGGTCCTCCGGATCCCAATATCGCTTTGCCGGTGAAACAGAGCGCCGACAGCGCACACAATATCGTCAAGAAGATGGGCTATACCTTCAGGATAGATCCGGATGCGCATATAGAGACCGTTACCAGCAAGCTTTTGGAAGCTCCAATTGATTACGTCGATGCGTTGACAAAAGGCATGGGCGCCGGGGAAATCAACCTCAAGGCAGGCAGGTTCTGCTCTGATTTTGCGAAGGTCTCCTCCAAATTCCCATTTAATCCGACAGCCAAGACGGAAGTGACGCTTCAGGAACTGGGTGCGATCTTCCGGCCACGGGATGGGCAGCTTTGGACGTTCTTCAACGATACGCTTCAGCGCTATCTTCAGAAACAAGGGGCTCTATATGTGGCAAACCCATCGGGCAACATTCAGCTGACGCCGGGCTTTATTGCATTTTTTAATGCAGCCGCGCGATTTTCAGATGCTGTTTATCCCGGCGGCGCCAGCGAGCCGAACTTCCGCTACATTTTGAATCCACAGAAATCGGACCAGATCAAGGAAATGAGCGTTTCGATTGATGGTCAGACAACCAAGGGTCAAAAGCAGTATGTCTGGACAGGAAATGCGAACCACAGTGTCCGGATCAGCGCAAAACTCCAGGGTGGATCGGATTTCGATTTCCAGGATCGCACGGGAATATGGTCGTTGTTCCATTTCTTTGCGGATGCTGATCGATGGAACCCCAATGGCAATGGATACCTGCTTGAATGGGTTGTTCGCCAGGGACGAGAAGGGCGGCCGGTAATGGTTGGCGGAAAAGAACTCACCTACCGGTTCGTGGTAGAAACCGGAGGCGCCGCGCCGGTATTCCAGAAGGAATTTCTCAGCGGAATGAGGTGCACCTCTCAGGCTGTGAAATAGAAAAGATGAAGCGAGGAGCCAGGAGCCAGGCCATTGCCGGATAAATATGATGTAGTCAGATATCCCAGTTTCCCGAGGGATCAAAGCCATCCAGCATACATTGCAGCACTGGCGGCTGTCGCAGGGCTGAAAACGCCTCCTGTAGGGCAGTGGCGCGTTCTCGAAATCGGGTGCGGCGATGCGTCCAATATCCTGCCACTGGCCGTGGAGTATCCGAACGGGCAGTTTGTTGGAGTGGATCGAGCGGCGCAGCCGCTGAATGTCGGCCAAACACTTGCCCTCGATCTCAAGCTTTCAAACCTCGACTTGATCTGCGCCGATCTGATGGATTGGAAGCCGGGAAGCGAATTCGATTATATCGTTGCGCATGGTGTGTTTTCATGGGTTCCGCAGGAAGTCCGGCGGAAGATCCTGCAGCTTTGCAGTGAGAGTCTGAAGCCTGCGGGTATTGCTTTTATCAGCTACAATGCCCTTCCCGGCTGCCATTTTCGTCGCTATGTCCGGGATTTGCTTCGATTTCATGTGCGCCGCGATAGTGACCCGGTGTTCCGAATCGGCAAAGCTCGGGATTTTGCCCGGTTCATGACGGAAATGCACGGCGACGAACCGCTTCAAAATGCCCTGCGGTATGAATTCAATACGCTGCTGGAACGGGATGAGACGGCTCTCTACCATGACGACCTGGCCGAGGTAAATGATCCCTTTTATCTAATGGATTTTGTCGGGCTGGCTGCGGAGTATGGCCTCCAGTATCTGGGAGATGCCGATCCAATCCGTGATGATCTGCAAGGGCACGCGCCATTTGCTGAAAACTGGCTGGAAGCCAGGCAATACATGGATTTCATGACCAGGCGAAGATTCAGGGAGACGCTGTTATGCAGGCGGGAGATCTCACTGGACCGTTATCTCAGGATGGAATCGCTGAAGGAGATGTATATTGCATCCCGTTTGACACCGGGCAAGCTGGAAGACGGCGATGTGCAGACATTCTCGTTTCCCAAGGCGGGCACGCTGAGTACGAATAATCCTATCATCCGGGAAATTTTGTTGCGGCTCTGCAGTATCTGGCCGGCATCGATGCCTGTTTCGGAATTTCCACTCCATGACCAGGATCCCAAGGCGATCGCTGAGCTTCTGATGCAACTGGTCAGGAATAAGGCATTGGATATAAGGGCCACTCCTCCCCAAATTGCCGACTGGGTAGGCGAACGTCCGCAGGCAAGTGCGCTCGCGAGAATTCAAGTGGCACAGGGTTACCCCATGGTAACCAATCAACGGCATCAGAATGTCGAATTGGGCGACGACCGGAGTCGGAAGCTGATCGCCCTTCTGGATGGAACGCGTGATCGTACCGCGCTGCTGGATGAGCTTGGGTCCTTTGGGGCGGATCGCGCGGAAATCGCTCAAATGCTGGAAAATGCTCTCATTGAACTTCACCGGTGTTGTCTGCTTACCCGCTGATCCAAGAACGGAATTGCGGTGAAAGGCCAAATGCCTGCATGGGAGGGACTGTGCTAATTCCCTGGCCGGAATAGTTCGATAAATGATATTGGATTTCTGATGTGAGGGATGTTCGGCCAGAGTATAATTTTCTCAAAAAGAAGAGAGGTCGGTTATGCGTCGCTTGTATGCCTTCACTGTCATTCTGTGCATTTCGTTAACCTTGGCGAATGCTCAAACCAAACCGCGCGTGGCGGTCATGGATTTTGATTACGCCACCGTGCAAGATGTCAGCGCTTCCATTTTTGGGACCAATGTTGATATTGGAAAGGGCATTACCGATTTGCTGGTCGAAAAGCTGGTGAATGGCGGTTCGTTCTCCGTCATCGAACGAAAGGCGCTCGACAAGATTATGACAGAGCAGAACCTATCGAACAGCGATCGATTCGACAGCACATCGGCGGCCAAGATCGGCCGATTGCTCGGAGTGGATGCGATTATCACCGGCAGCATCACTCAATTCGGCCGCGATGATAAGAACACCAATATCGGTGGCGGCGCAGTCGGAGGCATTACGCGCCGGTTCGGAGTAGGGGGCGTCGGGAAAAAGGAATCAAAGGCAGCTGTCGGAATCACCGCGCGCATTATCAACACGGATACCGCTGAAATTCTGAGTGTTGCGACCGGGAAAGGTGAATCAAAGCGCTCCGGAGCCACCCTGCTTGGCGCTGGCGGCAGTTCCGATACTGCGGCTGGCGGCATTGTCGATATGCGCAGCAGCAATTTTGCCAATACAATCCTGGGAGAAGCGGTCGGGCAGGCAGTCGCTTCTGTGGCAACGCAGCTCCAGGGGAATGCGAGCCGGCTTCCCGCACGTGTGGTAAAGATCGACGGCCTGGTTGCGGATGCAACGGGCGGGGTTCTGATCCTGAATGTAGGCAGTCGGGCTGGAGTGAAGGTAGGGGACAAGTTATCGGTTGTGCGCACGGGACGTGAGGTGCGCGATCCGGCCACCGGCAAGGTAATTCGGCGGGTTGAGGAAGCGCTGGGAGATGTCGTGATTACGGAGGTCGATGACCTTTCCTCCGTCGGCAAATACACGGGAGCCAATCCCGCAAAGGTAGGCGATCGAGTTCATAATTGATACGAGGGCGTATGGGCTACGAAATCGGTTCTCGAGTCGGTGATTACGAAATACTGGAGATTCTGGGCGCTGGAGGCATGGGCCGCGTGTATAGAGTCCGAAATGTAATTTCGGACCGCGTTGAGGCCATGAAGGTTCTGCTGCCGGATCTGGAGGGGAATCCGGGTCTCGCGGACCGTTTCATGCGCGAGATCAAAGTGCAGGCAAGTTTGGATCACCCGAACATTGCCGCGCTGTACACCGCACAGCGAATAGAAAATCAGCTCATTATGTTAATGGAGTTTGTCGAAGGAACTACGCTCGACAAACTGATGGAATCGGGACCCATTGCTATCGACAAGGCGGCGGACTATATCGCGCAGGTGCTATCGGCGCTTGCCTATGCGCATGCACGGGGTGTGGTTCATCGCGATCTCAAACCTGCCAACATGATGGTGACCGGGAGCGGCCTGGTCAAGCTGATGGATTTTGGAATAGCCAAAATGACGGCGGACAGAAAACTCACCCAAACCGGGAGCACGGTCGGATCGCTGTATTACATGTCTCCCGAGCAGATTCAGGGAGCTGTCGATCTGGATCCGCGCTCAGATCTTTATTCGCTGGGTGTCTCACTGTATGAAATTGTCACGGGAGCCAGGCCTTTCCAGGGTGACAGCGAATATTCGATCATGGCCGCGCACCTTCAAAGCAATCCGCCTCCCCCGATTCAGATTTCACCGAAACTTCCGGCAGGGCTGAATGAGATTATCCTTCAGGCTCTCGAAAAGGATCCGGCCCGGCGATTTCAGACAGCGGACGCATTCAGAAACGCTTTGCTGTATGTCTGCAAAGGCGGGCAGGGAGCGGCCGTTGCGCCGTCGCCAGTGGCTCCGCCGCAACCGGCCAAAAAGGCGGACCCCGTTCCTCCGGCCAAACCGCAAGTTCCCCCTGCTCCTGTCGCGCCATCCGGCCGTTCTCATCGCGGGCTATGGATCGCGGTTGGCGCTGTTCTTGCGATTGCCGTGATTGTTGTGGCCGCAATGCAGATCCCAAAGTTCCGGCGCACGGCGGCGGAAACTGGGCAGGCTCAGCCTCCGATAGCAAGCCAGGCTGCGGATCCGCCGGTTGTGCAAACAACAACGACCACAGCCGCCGAAACGCAGCCTTTGACGACAGAAAACACCGCCACACCGGCAACGACACAAACTCCGCCGTCCGCTCCTCCGGCTCAGCTTTCCACCGCGGCCAGCCAGACCGCCGAGTCAGTGAAGGTAGCCAAGCCGCCGGCCGCGGCTCGCGTCGCGACGGTACAGCCCGTGAGAACAGGCCGTGCAATTCAGGAATCTGTGGCGGTCCGATCGAACCCACCGGCGGTCACTTCTTTTGCCGAGCCGCCGGCAGTCTCCAGCTCGGCCAGACAGGAACCTCCGCAACAAACCTATCAGCAGACTCCGTCTAATCCGCCCGCTCCTGCGGAGGATCCGGCAATCGCGGAGCGACTGAAGGAAGTGAACGAGCAGTTAGACATGTTGGGAGTAAGGGCAGGCACGGTCCGGGGCAGCCTTGAGGCGTTGCGTAAGCAACAGGCAATGTCCGGACTTGGGTTGAGAGCCGATATGGCCAATGCCGCCCAGCGGATGGAAATGTTTATGAGTCAGACGCAAAGTGCGCTCAAGCGGCGGGACGCGGATGCAGCAAAGAAAAACCTGGATTCCGCGGAACGCGAAGTTTCCAAGCTCGAAAATTTTCTACACAAATAGGAAGGCAATATTCTGCAATGCGCGAAATCCACAGCAACCGGATCAGCTGTGGATTTCGCGCATGGAACGAGCGCTTTTTCAGGACTCCCAGGGAACCGGCGGCGGCTGCCACATGACTGATACGGCATCCTGGGTCGCATAATCGGAATCCACTTTTGCCCCACCAATCCAATTGTCGCCACGATACTGCCAGACTTTTACCATCCCAAAATGGCCTGCATCGGGAGCATCCGGTACCCAGGGACCGGGGTCTGTAAAATTGCCGCGATGCGGGCTGAAAGACCAGATCCATGCTCTCTGGCTGATATTGGGGACTCGGACCCAGTTTGTTTGAATGATGGCCGCTTCAATGGCACCGAAACGCTCGACCAGCAGTTCCGGGTACGTCATCAGCACAAGCGCATTGACATAGGTCTGTTTCAGCGTGCAGTACAGACCTGCCTGGTATGCGCTCATACCAAACACGGAGGACCACCACCCAAGAATCCAGGCTGGAGTTACATTGGGCCAGGAAGGTTCAATGTCCGCCCATATATACACACCGGGAGGAATCCCCAGAGTGGAAGCCGCATTGATGGCATCAAGTCCATCCTGAATGCCATCCATAAAGGTGCCCCTCCAGGCAATTCCTCTGCGCTGGTAAACCGTGCGGTTATAAATGGGCAGGATAGCGCATCCATTTTGAAAGAGGTAATTCACTTCGGCGGTGGTTAGAGTACTCTTGTCTCCGGAAGCATTGGGTGTTCGGATATAACGTCCCCAATATGCGGGTTTCTTCTTTTTCCGAACCTGGTCAAAAAGCGTCAAGTTGGAGGTTGATTGCCAGGTGGCCGGTGTAACGGAATCTACTCCCCAGTGGGGATCTGTGATCCATTGTCCCATACAATGCCCTCTCTCGCCTGTCTGGTAATGCAATAAACTTAGTAGAACAAATCAATGCTGGTTAGCGGCAGTGTAGGAAAAGATATCTATAAAAGCAACAGAGTATACAGAGATTCTGCTTATAGTTGCGGGGTAAGGAAGCCTCTCCGGATCAGCGCCTGAACAATGCTCAGGCAACCGCCTGAAACAGTTTCGAAAGGTACATTTGCATCCTTGGCCAGGGCTGAGATCAGGTCGCGCAAGGGCGTCGTGCCATCGCAGGTACGGATCAGGTTGGCAATACGGAGGTCCATTACCGCCGAGAACTGAAAACCTCCGATTTGACGAAGCTGGTATTGGCCGGCTTCCCACGCGGATCCATTCCAGGTTCGCGAAGTTTCTATGGCAACGGAAGGAGCGATACCCACTCTGCAATTCAGCAGGTCGGCGCCAAGGCTGTCTACGATATCTGTCGCTTCGAAATATCGCGCCACGGCTTCTCCAAATTGGGTTGGCGTGCGAGGCGGAAGAGATTCCAGGTGTACCCAATTGGAACTTGCCGTTCTCTTGCGCAGGGCCAGGAGTCCTTCCGAGATTGATACAACATTCCTTCCTGTAAAATAATCAATGTAGTTATCGTAACCTGCTTGCTGTATTGCCGGATCGAGCATCTCGGTATCGTGCATGGTTTCTTCGGAATGTTCGTGGATGTCCTTGATTCGCATGTGGAGCAGAAGGACGTCGCACGAGAGGTTCTGCACGGCATCCAGAATGCGTTCTTTCCATTCTGCCCCGGCTATATTGGGCCATTCCAGGGTGCACTGAAAAATGCCGCCCTCATTTAGGTAGGCGGGCGCTTCGGCGATGATTTGCCGGCAAAAGCCGTCGAGTTCGATGCCACTGTCGCGGAAAGAGTAATGGGATGCCGGACCAATGATGCAAGGCGGATTGGCGGTAATAAGATCAAAAGAGCATCCGGCAACCGGCTCAAAGAGGCTTCCGGTAGCAAACTGAATGTTGGATATTCCATTGAGGCGGGCATTGAACGTGGCCAGTTGAATGGCTCTCGGATTGAGGTCTGTTGCGACAATCTGTTCGCTGGATTGGGCGGCAAGGAATCCCAGGATTCCGCATCCCGTGCAGAGATCAAGCACGCGAGCGAACCGTCGGGGCACCATAAAACGGGCGAGCGTGGCCGAGCTGTTGGTTGCGCTGTTGACATAATCGGAATCGGCGCCGCAATCCAGGAGCTCGGGTTTTTCGGATGCAAGCAACAGGCCCTCAATGACGCTGATGGCAACAAGCGCTTCCACCTGATCCCCATCGATACAAAGCAATCCGGCATCGCACCATTCTTCTATCGGGATTGGTTGGAGCGTCTCTCGAGCGGCGGTCAGCGAAACAGGAACGCCCAGGAGAAACAGGCGAGCCAGCGTATTCAGCTTAGTTTTCTCAGAAGTCAATCGAAGCAGGCGGGGAAGATTCTGGCCGCCGCGCGCGCGCAGCTCAATCACTTCAGAAGTTTTCTCGGGCGAGGGCGGAAGATAGCCCGATTCCACGAAGGCCTGACGGAACCTTGTTGCCTGAGACAGGGAAATGGCCGCAATCTTTTGTGTGTCCGCTCGTTTCAGTTGTGCCTGCGATGGTTGAGTTTCCATTCAGTGACAATAAGACAAGTTCGGATATCCCGCCACGAAAATCGGGGAGGTTGTGCTTGTTGCCCGGGTTCTCCGATTTCGAGCTGATTCTGGTCCCTTGACTATGGTTTAGGCCAAGGTCTATAGTGGCGGTCTTTCTTTTTCCGGAGGAAAACCATGTCTGGACCTTTAACCGGTGTTCGGGTTGTAGAAATTACAATGTTTCAGCAGGGGCCGAAAGCTGGAGCGCGCCTGGGTGATCTTGGTGCCGATGTCATCAAGGTTGAACCTAAAGAGGGCGATCCGGCGCGCGGTTTTATGCGCCTGATTGGCGCCACCGCTGGTCTCAAAGGCCCGAATTATTATTTTGAAAGCCACAACCGAAACAAGCGAAGCATCGCCATGAACCTCAAGTCAAAACAGGGGATGGAAGTTTTCCTGAAGCTGATTGACAATGCGGATGTATTCGTCACAAACATGAGTATCGACGCGCCGATCAAAATGGGAATTGGGCCGGAAGTCCTATTGAAAAGGAATCCGCGCCTCATCTATGCGCACTCTTCAGGGTGGGGCAGAAAAGGCCCCGACGCCAGTGAGCTTTCTTTTGACTATACCGGGATTGCCCGCTCCGGATTCATGATGTGTGCTGGTGAGCGCAACAGTCCGCCCTCCTCCATGCTGCCAGGGATGGGTGATGAGATGGGTGGTCTGATGCTGGCTTGGGGAGTTACGGCGGCTCTGTATGCAAGAGAGAAAACCGGGAAAGGCCAGGTAGTGGATACATCCCTGATGGGAAGCATCATTGCACTTGCCGGTCTGATTATGGATGCGCCGGCTATGCTTGGCCAGGAATTTCCCCGGGATTCCCGTGCAGATGCCGGTAACCCCATGTACAACCATTATCGGTGCCGAGATGAAAAGTGGATTGCCGTGGCGCACCTGCAGCCGGACCGTTATTGGCCGCCATTCTGCAAAGCCATGGAAATCGCTGATTTGGAACAGGACCCGCGGTTCAACACCTTGGAGGCCCGAGGAAAGAACTCCACAGAGCTGGTTCGTATTCTGGATGAAAAGTTTGCCTCCAAGACTCGGGAAGAATGGATCAAACAGTTGAAGGATGGCGGCTGTATCTGCACGCCGGTCCAGACCCCGCTGGAAGTAAGTCGGGATCCGCAGGCTTTTGCGAACAACTACTTTATTGAAGTCGATCATCCATCCATGGGTAAGACGAGAATGGTCGGGTTCCCTTGGGATTTCAGCGAAACGCCGGCTTCATGGCGCAAGCCAGCTCCGGGACTAGGTCAGCACACCGATGAGATTCTGGACGAATTGGGATACTCGAAAGAAGAGGCTGCCAAGCTGAAGGAAAACATGTAGGTATCGGTTGTCAGCCGTCAGCATTGCCAAGGTTTTGCTGACGGCTGGCAATTATCAATCGCGTCAGAATTATTCACGAACGACAGGAATGATCATTCCGCCCGAAGGAAGAATCGTGACATCGGCGCGTGGAAGCTTCTTCCTGACCTGCTCAATCGCCTCCTGCACATTTCGCGCGTAACCGAAATTCATCAACTCCACCTGCTCGCGAGTCAATCCTTCCGTCGCATGAATGACGTTGTATTGCTCCGCGATTTCCTTAAACGGAACACCCAGCATAAAAAAGGAAATGCCGAACGGCTTGAGAGCGTCCGGAATATCTCCGCGCAGCAATCGACGGTGATAGTCATTGGCACTCTTGGCCTGCGCCATCTGCTCGATCAGGAACATGAGAGGGCCAGGCTGGTTTTCCTTGGCCAACCAGATAATGGTGCCTCCGGTTTTCGCGGCAAGTCTGGCATTGAGGAGCGATTTGCTTGCCTGAACGCCCGGCTCCAGGGGAGAGGCGGATGTGATGACGACGTCGGCCGGTTTTGGAAGGAAAACCTGGTAAAGCGAAAGGGAGTGCCTGGCCGCTTCCTTGTGTTCCTCGACGGGATCCCCCGCAAAAGTGCGAATGACCTGATCGAGTTCGTTCATCAGGAAATCCACCTTGAAGGACAATCCTCCAAGTCGCGCGATCTCGACCTCCTCTTCGTACCACATATTTCCGTCCAGGATGCTGAGCTTGCAGGTCTTGTTCCGAAGCCAGGAGTAATGATGCTCCCCGATGGTCCGGTACGATGAAACTCCGGGAAGAAGGATTTTGCATCCGCCGCTGAAGCCGGAATAGGGGTGAGGCATACAGGTTCCGATGCCGATCACCAGGTCTGCTTCAGCGACATTCCTGTTTATTTCCACAACCGTCCCGCGGCTGGTTCTTCCTACAAACACATTTTCCGAGGATTGGGCATCGTGGATTAGAACACGGCCGGCAAGTCGGGCCAGCACCTCTTTGCCAACCTTCTTTTCCAGCTGCTCGGGGGTTGGCGCGGGATGCGTTCCTCTGGCGCAAATCGCCGTGATGCGCTCGTCCAGGACTCCAGCTTTATTCAGACGATTCAGGACGGCCGGAATGGCCAGAGCCGCCGGAGTGGGTCGCTGCATATCGTCGAACAGGATCGTTACCTTCATTCCGGGACGCGCAAGCTTTTCCAGCGGAGCGGTTCCGATCGGATTGTCCAGGGCGCGCTCAATCTCGCCGGAGATGTCCTCAACCACCGGCGCCTTTGCGCAATCCGCGGCACTGATTACATTCCACTCTGAAGGAACAGAAAAATGAATTTTGCTTCCATCTTGATTCAGGTAGTATTCCATAGCATCCCCGCCTTTCTGCAAAGCGCCTAATTATATACCGGATTTATCCTGAAATGCCGCAACTCGCAGTCGGTCACAAAGGCGGCCGCTTTGCGCAGGGAGCTTATTTTCCCTTGACAGCCCCTTGCGGAGCTTAATATGGTTTGCGTTTCTCGTGAGGTGTAACTTGTTGAGCACAAAACCGAAACAGCTCGCAGTGATCGGCGCCGGACCCATTGGTGGAATCCTCACGGCCCATCTTTGCGCTCTAGGCCACAGAGTTTGCCTTGTGGATGCCTGGAAGGAGCATATTGCGAGCATTCGTACTCACGGGCTGCGAATCACCGGGAAAGAAGAGCTGCAGGCAAGGCCCGCGTATCTATTTGATTCTATTGAAGCCCTTTCTGATATCGCACCGGAATTCGTTTTCATCTGTACGAAAGGTTGCGATCTTGATACTGTGATAAGCCAAGTGAGCGATGCGCTCAAGCGATCGGCTGTGTTCCTTTGTTTCCAGAACGGCATTGATACCGAGCAAGTGGTTGTTCGGCACATTGAACGCGGGCGGGTCCTGCGGGCTGTGCTTAGTTATGCCGGTGTTCTAACGGGCCCCGGCGAGATCCGGGAGAGTTTTTTTACACCACCGAATTATCTGGGCTGGCTTGATGACAAGGGGGAAGAGTCTTGTAGGGAAATCGCCGCAATGCTGTCGGAAAGCGGGCTGGCGACTGAAGCCACGGGCGAAATCAGCCGCTATGAGTGGCGGAAGACGATTCTGAATACTTGTACGATGGCAATTGGGGCTGTAACCGGACTGAATATCGAGGAAATGGTGCAATTTCCTCCCACAGCTCAGCTGGTAGAGCTTTTGCTTCAGGAATCGATTGCGGTGGCGGCTGCATATGGGTTTGAATATGGGCCAGGATTTGTCGAAATGGTGAGGCATTTTAACCAGCATGCCGGGCCGCACAAACCTTCAATGCTGGTGGATCTTGAAAACCGGCGTAAGACGGAGAATGCTTTTCTTGTTCGGCGGATTGCAGAATATGCCGAGTTGAAAGGAATGGCGGCCCCAGTGCATCGTTCGATGGCGAATATCATCGATGCCCTGGAGATGCGTGGCCTTGAGCTGCGTCGCTTACAGCAGGCTGGACAGGATCAGTAATGAAAATCGGGAACATCCCGCTCGCTTGCCTGGCTTTTGGCAAAGCCAGGTTGCGGCTGGAGTTTCAAGACCAGCCAACGAGCGGCATATGCTACGATTTTCGGTTTAGTTTTTAACACTTTTCAGACAGGAGTCAGGGAGTGAAAACGGAACAACGAACCCCGCAGACATTTAAGAAGATCAACGCGTCAAAGCAGATGAAAGACATCATGGAAGCCCATTTCCGTGAGTTGGATGCCGCTGCCAAGACCATAAGCCACAAAATCGCGTGGTGCACCAGCGTGGGTCCCGCTGAGCTGCTTAAAGCATTGGGCTTCCAGGTCTATTTTCCGGAAAACCACGGCGCCATGCTTGGGGCTACCCGGATGGCGACGGATCTTATCCCGGTTGCCAACGCTATTGGCTATTCTCCGGACATCTGTTCCTATCTGACTAGCGATGTCGGGGCGTACTTGAAGGGTGTGAGCCCGATAAGCACCGCCTATCCTGGGACCAGCGGACCGCCGAGGCCGGATGTTCTCGTATACAATACCAATCAGTGCCGTGACGTCCATGACTGGTTCAATTTCTATGGAAGAGAATTCAATGTCCCGGTCATTGGGGTAGTAACGCATCGCGGCGTGGGCGATATTACCAAGGGCCATGTTGATTCGATTGCCAGCCAGATTAAGGCGCTTATTCCGACACTCGAAGAAGTTGCCGGCAAGAAACTTGATATGGACGAGTTCAAGCGCGTGGTCGGATTGTCCCGTCAATGCACAGACCTCTGGAAGGAAGTCCTGCAGATTGCGTCGAATGTCCCCTCCCCGCTGACGTTTTTCGATGGCACTATCCAGATGGGTCCGGCTGTCATTCTCCGCGGCGAACAGCGCGCGGTTGATTACTACAAAGTATTGCTTGCGGAGTTGAAGAAGCGGGTTCAGGACGGAGTCGCTGCCATTGATGGCGAAAAATTCCGCATCTATTGGGAAGGCATGCCAGTTTGGGGTAAATTGCGCGAGTTGTCGACACAGTTTGCCGACCTGAATGCCTGCGTACTGGCGTCCACCTATTGCAGCAGCTGGGTATTCCCTGCCCTGGATCCCGATGATCCGTTCGACAGTATGGCGCGTGCTTACATCGAGCTGTTCATTGTCCGCGATGAAAATTACAAAGAGCGCTATTTCGAGAAGCAGATCGAGCTCTACAAGATCGATGGCATGATTTTCCACGATGCGAAGACCTGTCCGAACAATTCCAATAACCGGTATGGATTGCCGGAACGGCTGACCAAGAAATACAACATGCCGACGCTTACCATTCATGGAGATCTGAATGATCTGCGGTGCTATTCGGAAGAGCAGGCGCGCACCAATATCGAGGCGTACATCGAGCAATTAGCGGAGAGAAAGGGCTAGTGAGCGAAAGTCCAGTTTTTGGCGGAATAGATATCGGGGCATCGGCGACCAAATCAGCGATTGTCGATGCCCAGCGCAAACTCCTTGCAACCGATGTGCGGAAGACGGGCGTGAGCTTTGAAGCCAGCGCCCACGAATCCATGGAAGCCGCATTAGCCTCGTGCGGATTGACGTATCAGGATTTTAAATCTGTTTTCTCAACAGGATACGGTCGGCACAACGTCGATTTTGCCAAGGACACCCGTACGGAAATTGCCTGCCATGCGCGGGCAGCCTACCATCATTTTCCCCGTCGCATCACTGTCGTGGATGTTGGCGGACAGGACAACAAAATTATCCACATCGATCCCAATGGGCGGCGGGACAATTTTAAGATGAATCGCAAATGTGCCGCAGGCACAGGCGCTTTCCTTGAAGAAGTGGCACAGCGCATCGATCTGCCGATGGATGAGCTGGATTCTGTCGCAAGACAGGCTTCCCATATCGTTCATATGGGAAGCTATTGCACAGTCTTTACCAAGACGGAGATCCTTGCTCATTTACGGGCGGGCGAAAAGGTTCCGGAAATTGTAGCGGGGCTTATCGAATCCGTCGTCAAGCGCATCGTTGAGATGGATCCGCTTACGGGAGAGGTTGTGGTCAGCGGCGGCGTTGTGGCTCACAACCCGATTCTTGCCGAAATGCTGGCAAAGCATATTGGGCATCCGGTGAGTATCCTTCCGAATGCACAGGTTGCCGGCGCCTTTGGAGCGGCCCTGTTCGCCATGGACTGAAAAAACAGCGAAAAACGGGGTCTAACCCCGTTTTTCTGTTTTTTCGCTTTTTTTAGCCGAGGAGCGGAAGGTCGAACTTGGCTGCGTAGTCGTCGAACATTTTCCAGGTTGCCTCATCCAGCATGATTCCCTTTGCCAGGGATTCCTCGCGCTTCTCCGCTTCCTTTTCTCCGTGGATGTAGATGCGGTCATATCCGGCGGCTTTATTGCTGTGGCGCACCTGCTGCAGAATCGATTCGACATGCGACTCAATTTCAGCCTGGTTGCCGAACAGGTCTACTCGAACCGCCCCAAAGAACTGACAGATACCGCCGCCTTCCCGGTTAAAGGTTTCACGACTCCAGGTACCCATCGACATGCCCGCACACAGGAGATCGACGAAAAGTCCAAGTCCATAGCCCTTGTGGCCACCCAGTTCTTCCCCGGCCCCACCGAGAAAAAGGTGGCCCCCTTCTGCCGAATCGCCGCGAAATACCCTCTGAAAGTGCTCCGTATCGGTTGTGTCCGCACCGGTTTCATCGACGACCCATCCCACGGGTAAGCGTTTATCGCGCCGCTCGTACACCTCGATTTTTCCATGCGCAACCGTGGTGGTCGCCATATCCAACAGAAAAGGGGTCTTTCCCGAGGATGGGATGGCAAAACAAACCGGATTTGTACCGAGAATCCGTTCCCGCCCAAAGGTAGGAATGGCACAAATGCGTGTGTTGCAGAATGCCATCCCGATACATCCCTCAGCCGCAGCCATTTCTGCCCAGAGCCCTGCCATTCCAAAATGATTGGAGTTGCGGACCGCGGCAAACCCGGCGCCGATGTTTTTTGCCTTCTCCAGAATTCGAGCCATGACAAATTTTGAAATGCAGGGCCCGATCCCATGGTGACCATCGATGGCCAGAGATAAGGGAGTTTCGTGAATAATTTCGATGGAGGCTGCAGGAAAGGTGAAGTGATCGCGAATGTTGGATTCGTAGAAAAGAAGTCGCGCGACTCCGTGGGAGGCGACGCCCCGGGCGTCGGCCTCCACTAGAATTCCGGCGGTTGCTTGCGCCTGCTCCTGAGAGTAGCTCAGCTTCTGAAGAACTTTGACGGTGTAGTTAAAAAGCACGTCGTAGGGTACAAAGCCTCTTTTCATGCTTTCCTTTCGGGGTTTCAGCGCTTACCGAGTTTCGGAAGGGCGCTGGACCCCTGTGGCATCAGATAGATTTTCTGATCTCGTCCCCCTTTGTT
The DNA here is from genome assembly GCA_963664705.1 of Acidobacteriota bacterium. Classification (GTDB taxonomy): domain Bacteria; phylum Acidobacteriota; class UBA6911; order UBA6911; family UBA6911; genus UBA6911. The sequence goes on from OY761556.1 coordinate 5,334,240, forward strand.
GAAGGCCATCTCAAGGGCTTCTTCAACAGTTGTTGCCGTTTTGAAAGCTGTTTTTGCGAGAAGCGCCGGATCGCCTTTTCCCACAATGATGATGTTCCACTTTTCCGCAGCGGTACACATGTAATAGCTGACGAATTTGGGAACCGTGAAAAGGTTGCGAACTTCCTTCTCCCTTTCGGCATTTGTCGAACAGCTCAGGAAAATGGAATTTGCATCCGGGGGACCAAGGCCTTCGCTGCAATCGCTCAGGATAATCATGGTGCCTCCGGGTTTTGTGGCTTCCTGCGTATGGTAGATAGCCTTCCCGGTCTGACAAACATCGATGTCTTTCGGATAACCGCCCTGGGAGGAAATCGTTATGTCGGCCAATTGATCGATCGGTACTGCGTAAAGATCGTCTACTATTCTGCACCCGGCTTCATGGGCCGCAACCAGATCCCCGGCCACCGCGCGGGCGATCTTGCCGTCATACCCCATGATAACATTCAAGATAAAGGCCGGATTTACTTTGAGCCCGAATTCCAGCATATCCTGGTGGATCGGGTTGTCCTTGATATTTCCGCTTCTGACGGCATGGTGCTGCTTGCCGGTTTCGTCCATGGTCAAAGGATGGTTTCGCTGTATGGATTCGAAGGCTGCAATGCCGGGCAGGAGAGACTTCTTCCCGCCTCCCCACCCAACCCAGGGGTGATAGGTGCAGCATCCGGTCAAAATGAGTCGATCGGCGGTAGCCGCTGCTTTGTTAATCGTGATCGGCGTGCCCCGGCTGGTGACTCCAAGGTTGACCATGCTTTGCTTATCGAGGCAATCGTGATCAATCATCTTAAACCGCCGGAACAAATCCGGCCCCATCATTTTTTCGTGCTCTTCCGGTGTATGAGCACGATGATAGCCAATGGCACTCAGAAACCGTATGTCCGCGTCCTTGATGCCTGCGTCATTCAATTCCTTCACAATAAAGGGGAGAAAAACCCACATCCGCTGCCAGGCACGAGTGATGTCGGAAACGACGATACATACGGTCTCGCCAGGCTTTACGATATCTCTCAGCCGAGGCGTTCCGATTGGATTTGCCAGCGCTTCCCGGATGACCTCCTCTTCGGGTGCCGATGGAGGGACATCCTTGGAGATAATTCCCAGCAGGTTTTCTTCCGGAACGGAAACATCCACATAGCCCGTTCCAAGCTTCATCTTTATTGTCTTATTCATCGGTGACTCCTGAGCCTGCGTTCGGACGAACGATAGACATAAGCATGCCACTAAAATGCTGGTATCGCTATCCGATTCTACAATGGAATACGCGCAGCTAAAATAGACTTTCCATTTCGTACAGGATTATGTCTTGAACTGCGGCGCCAGCGTTGCGGGAGAGCCGGTTCCGATACATTCCGGCGGCTCCATGGATGTGATATAGTGACGACTCAATGAAATGAATCTACAGATTTGCAGCTGAATTAAAGGAGAACATCATGCTTGATTCCCTCTTTCGCCCCCGTGGCGTTGCCGTGATCGGGGCTTCCAATAATACTTTTTCTATCGGCAATCGTGTCGTAAAAAACCTCATCACTCATAACTTCAAAGGCGGCATTTATCCTGTTCATCCCAAAGAGGTTGAGATTCTTGGTCTGAAAGCCTATCCCAGCATTCTGGACGTGCCGGGGCCCGTGGACATCGCATCGATCGTTGTCAAAAACACCATGGTTCCGCAGGTTGTGGAAGATTGCGGGAAAAAGGGAGTCAAATTCGTCATCATCCATACCGCGGGATTTAGCGAAATGGGGGCCGATGGTTCGAAGTTGCAGGATGCCCTGCTTGCCGCCGCTGCCAAATATGGTGTGCGCGTCTATGGACCGAATTCTCAGGGAATCATGAATTCTGATCCGGATGTTTCCGTATATGCAAATTTTACGTTTACTCCAATGCGTCCCGGCAAGGCTTCGATTCTGGCTCAAAGCGGCGGTGTCGCCGAGATGCTGAATCTGAACCTTCGCGAAATGGGCTCCGGCTTCCGGATGTATGCTTCGCACGGCAACGCTACCGATGTCAGCACCAATGAATTGTTGGAATATCTCGGCAATGACCCGGAAACGCGCACAATCGTCATGCATATCGAGAGCATGAAGGACACGCCGCGCTTTATAGAGCTTTGCCGCGAGATTGCCCAGAAAAAAGCCCTGCTCGCAATCCGCACCGGGCGCACAGCCGTTGCGGCCAAAGCTGTCAGTTCGCACACCGGATCGCTGATGCAGCAGGATTCGCTCACCGATGCGGTATTCGAACATGCCGGTGTTATGCGCTTTGACTCTACCGAGGAAATGATATCCGCCGCCTATGGCTTTGCCACCCAGCCTGTGCCCAAGGGGCCAAGAGTGGCGATAGTGGCGAACGCGGGCGGTCCGGCGATCATGGCGATTGACGAATGCGTGGCCAACGGCTTGCAGCTCGCTAAGCTGACCGATGAAACCAAGAAGAAATTGCGCGCGGGATTAATCCCTGAAGCCAGTATCGAAAATCCGGTAGACATCGCAGCCACCGCCAACGCGGACCACTTCGGACTTACCCTCAAAGCCCTGGATGAAGATCCGGGTGTGGATTGCATCCTGATAACAATGGTCACGCCTTTCTTTGTCGACTGCGACGCCATCGCGGCACGCATTGCCGAAACGGCCAAAACCCTGACCAAGCCGATTGTCGATGTGATTATGACCAATGAAAATTGGGCGGGCGTTGTCAAAACGATCAAGGATTCCGGCATCCCTGTATTCGATTTCCCGGAAACCGGTTCACGGGTATTGGCATCCATGGTTCGCTATAGCAATATGCAAAAACAGCTTTCGGAAAAGCCAGCGGTCGCTTCCGGCAACAAAGCGAAAGCGCGGGAAATTTTGGCCAATGCGGCCGATGGATTCATCTCGCAGGCTGAAGCCTTTGAAATTCTCAAGGCCTACGGCATTCCTGCACCTGCGACATCGCAAATCATTGGTGGCAAGATTCCTGCCGGTGTTCAGTTCCCTGCTGTTCTGAAGGTTGACAGCGATAAGGTCGTTCACAAAAGTGATGCCGGCGGAGTCATGCTGAACATAAAAGATGAAAAAGCGCTCAAGGAAGCCGTTGCCCAGATGGACAGCCGGTTTCCGGGTGCCAATCTCATCGTTCAGGAGCAATGCGCGCCCGGGACAGAACTTATCATAGGCCTTAAGCGCGAAGCCGGAGTCGGCCCGGTCCTGATGTTCGGTCTGGGCGGAATTTATGTCGAAGTACTGAAGGATGTCGCTTTCAGACTTGCTCCCGTCTCCGAAGCAGGCGCGGCACGGATGGTTCGTGAAATCCGGTCCTTCCAGCTGCTTACCGGTGTTCGTGATACCCCTGCGGCCGATGTGGCGGCCATCGAGCGTCTGCTTATCGCGGTTTCGCAGATGGCAATGGATCTACCCGAGATTGCCGAAATGGATCTGAACCCGGTTTTTGTTTATCCGCAAGGACAGGGCGTCAAAGCCGTTGACGTCCGAATCAAAAAACAGGCGTAGCCTTAAAATAGCCTGCGATTATAAGAGCCGGAGGGCACGAATTCCGTGTTCTCCGGCTTTTTTTATATTCTCAGCCTTTTCCGAACTTTTTTCGCATGATTCCCGTATTGAAAGATCATTGAGGGAGGAGTCATGGCCAAAAAGCGAGTTTTTACGATATCATTCCTTTCCATCATCGGTCTTCTGCTCATACTTGGCGGCTACTGGGTTTTTGGCGCCCTGTTCTCGGTAGATAAAACCATCCCGGCCGAAAAACTGGCCAAGGTTGATAGCGGCTCGATTGCAAAGTCCGTTGTTGCCACCGGCAAGGTGGAACCCTTGTCCAAAGTTGAAATCAAGTCGAAGGCCAGCGGACTTATAAAATATCTCTACGTCAACGCTGGGGATCGGGTCCGGGAAGGTCAGCTTCTGGTCGAGCTCGACAAGGAGATCCTTGAAGCTCAGTTGAAGGAAGCCAAAGCTGTTCTGAATTCCGCCGAGAGCAGTCTCAAGGAGATGCAATCTCAGGGGAAAACGCTGAACGCGAATCTGCACAAAGCACAGCTTGAAGCCGAGAACCGGGATTATGAATTCTCTGTTGCCGAATACAAACGACAGAAGGAGCTTTTCCAGCAGGGACTCATTTCAAAATCCGATTTCGACAGCTTCGAACAAAAAATGCAGTCGGCGGAAGTCGGGAAAAAGGCTTTGCACGCGGCAGTAGGGGTGAAAGAAGCGGAAATCGAGCAGAACGGTCGTTCCATTGAAAAGGCACGGGCGGCTGTTGTCCAGGGACAGGCGCAATACGAAAGAGCCGAAGAGAATCTCCGGTATGCATCCATCCGTTCTCCCATCAGCGGAGTGGTCCTGAGTCGTGAGGTTGAAGTCGGCGATGCCGTATCGTCCATCCTTCAACTGGGTTCAAATGCCACATTGATCATGACCCTTGGAGACGTGAAAGAGCTTTATATCAAAGGAAAGGTGGATGAAACCGATATCGGACTTGTCAAACTCGACCAGCCGGTTCGGGTGACCGTGGATGCCTATAAAAACCGCAGCTTCCAGGGAAAGGTTTTTAGGATTGCACCCATGGGCGTTGAAAAGGACAACGTTACCCGCTTCGAAGTCCGCGTTTCCATTCTCAATGATCTTGATCTTCTGAAGGTCAATATGAGCGCTAATGCCGAGATCATTCTTGAGGAGCATCATAACGTGCTGCTCATCCCGGAAAGCGCCCTGATTTATAACGAAAAGAAAGAGACGTTTGTGGAGTTGCCGGATGTTTCCACAAAAACAGGGCGTAAACAAAGTCCAGTCAAAATGGGACTGGGCAATGGGGCCCGTGCGGAGGTTCTCTCCGGCTTGACTCTTGGCCAGCAGGTCGTCCTGCAGTGACGCCGCAGGTATTGCCAATGAAAAGCCCGGTTGAGATTTTCAAAACGTCTGTTTCCCAGGAAAATTGTAAATCGTCATGACGCTGCTGATTCAGACTTTCATGAACCTGAAGGCAAACAAAACACGGTCATTTCTGACTATGTTCGGTATTGCCTGGGGCCTGATCTGCTTGATTCTCATGACCTCCATGGGCGAGGGGATGTGGATTGCACAAAAGCAGAAAACACGAGCGCTTGGACAGAACATCATCATTTTCTGGGGTGGGATGACCAGCAAGGGCGTGGCAGGAATTCGGCCTGGAAAGGAAATCCGGCTTACCCTTGACGATTATTTCCTGCTGAAGAACAAAGCCACCTATCTGCAAAGATTGAGTCCTGAAGTGGAACGCGGTTTGACGGCAACGTCTCTCATCAATAACGGGACATTCCGAACGCACGGCGTATTCCCTGACTATATGCAGATGCGAACCATTGACCTGGCGCCCGGTGGGCGGCATATCAATGATGGGGACAATCGGAACGCCCTGCGCGTCTGTATTATCGGAGACGAAGTAAAATCCCAGCTCTTTAACCGGGAGCGAGCGCTCGGACAAACCATCATGATCGGGGGCTTTCCCTACCTCATCATCGGCGAATTACTGCACAAGGATCAGAACTCGAATTACAGCGGTCCGGATAAGACGAAGATTTTTATCCCATTTTATTCGATGATCCGGGATTTCCCTTTGCCCAAGGCGGTGGATGGAAAGGAGCAGCTTTCCGATTTGATCCTTCAGCCGCGCAGCGAGGAAATGGGCGAGGTAGCGGAAATACAGGTGAGGAAGATACTTGGCGCAGCTAAAGGCTTCGACTCCCTGGACAGGGATGCGGTGCAAACCTGGAACACGGTTAAGGATGCCAAATTCGTGAAGAGGATATTTGATTCACTCCGGATCTTCCTCGGTGTGGTTGCTATCATCACACTCATTCTCGGTGGCGTGGGGGTGATGAATATCATGCTGCTGGCGGTTGGAGAACGGACACGTGAAATTGGGATTTGCAAAGCGGTTGGAGCCACAACCCGCAGAATTTTGACCCAATTTTTCCTCGAATCAATGATCCTGACCTTTACGGCCGGCGTGACAGGAATCTTTTTCGGGTGGGGGCTGTGCGCTCTCATCAATCTTTTCCCCAAAATTGATTTCTTTGCCGGAATGATTGTAACGCCGGAAGTTGGAATCACAGCTTTTGGCTTCCTTATCCTGGTCGGAGTCTTGTCCAGCATTTATCCGGCATTTATGGCGGCGGTAGTTGATCCTATCGAGGCACTCAGACATGAATGATGGACGGTTGATATGCTGCAGCGAAGTCCTTCCGTCGCCCATCGTCCATCACAAATCGGATTACCGGTATGATCGCTGAAATAATAAAACGCGTGCTCGAGAATATTGTGGCGTACAGGAAGCGGTCTCTCATGACCATTGTGGGCGTAGCGTGGGGAATTGCATCCTATATCCTCCTCATTGCCTACGGCGATGATTTCCATCGCGCGCTGCTCCTGGGGATGCGGTACTTCGGCGACAATATTGTCGTGGTCTGGAACGGACAGACATCCATGCAGGCAGGAGGGTCCCGCGCGGGCAGGGTTGTTAGAACGGAGCCTGGCGATGTGGATGCCATCCGCCAGAGATGTACGCTGGTAAAAAGGGTCAGCCCGGAGGTTTATGACGAGTTTCAGTTGCGTTGGGGCGATCGGCTGACGAGCGCGGGCATCCGTGCCGTCAATGATGAGTATGGAGCTATGCGCGGCATGTTCATGGAGGAAGGGCGGTTTCTCAGTGCCGAAGATGTTTCGAGTATGCGGCGTGTTGTCGTGTTGGGACACGATCTGAAAAGGAAACTATTCAGCCAGGCGCCTGCGATTGACCAGGATGTATTTATCAATGGGCTGCGATTTTCTGTGGTTGGCGTTGTCCGAAAGAAGATTTCCCTCTCCAACTATTTTTCGCAGGATGACAGCAATGCCATCATCCCGATCAATGTCATGGGGATCATGCGGGATATCCGATATAACAGCGTTCTGGTCTTCCAGCCGGTCAGCGGTTCCATGGAACCGGCGGCAACGCGCCAGGTCCGCCAGGTCCTGAGTGAGATTCACAAGTTCAACCCTGCGGACATGAAAGCTTTGAATATGAATTCTTCCAGCGAGGGCTTCAACATTGTTAATGGCCTGGGATTGGCCATCAGAGGGCTGCTGGGCGTGATTGGAATCTTCACCTTGGCCGTTGCCGGAGTCGGCATCATGAACATCATGTTGTTTTGCGTCAAAGAACGGACGCACGAAATCGGCGTACTGCGGGCCCTGGGAGCGCGGAAGCGACATATTCGCATGCAATTTCTGGGTGAAGCGTTTGCGCTGTCGATCCTGGGTGGCATTATCGGATATGTATTGTCGATCGGGATCGCGCATTGGATCGGTGTTATCCCTTTTCTGGGCCCGATATTTGAAGATGCCAGCGGTCAGGGAGACATTCACCTCGTGGTCAACTCGCGGGTGTTTATTACCTCATTTATTACCTTCGCCATTATCGGGCTGCTATCCGGAACCTGGCCCGCAGTCAAAGCTTCCAAACTGGATCCGGTTGAAGCGTTGCGCTCTGAATAAAGATCGCTTAGGCCTTCGTGTCGTTTCTGTTTTTCATTACAATATGCACTGGGAGCCTAAAATGAAAAAAATAATAGTGCTTGTGGCGTGCATATTGGGTCTGACTTCACTGTATTGCTTGGGCGATGTGCCTGTGAATGAAATCACCAGGCAAAAAGTACTTTCACAGGAGGAATGGCAGACGAGGTATGACTCCTATCAGGTGGATGCCGCCGGGATTGAGGCTATGAAGGCAAAGCTTGGGGATGTGCATATCGACATTTACCTCGGGCTGTGGTGTTCAGATTCCAGGAATAACGTCCCGCCATTTATCAAGATACTGGACGCTGCCGGTGTTTCGGTTCCGGTAAAATTCTTCAACGTGCAGCGGAAGCCGGTCAAGACAATCAAGTTCTTCTCGGATAAATACCAGATCGAAAGGGTGCCTACATTTATCTTTTACAGGGGAGATACGGAGATAGGACGGATTATCGAAAATCCGACAACCAGCCTTATAGAGGATTCGATCGCAATCCTGTCAAAATAGGACGATCTACTTTGAGCCGCCGCCTGCTGGGAGCGCGCCGGCGGCGCTCCCAGTGGGTCCGGTATAAAAGTATTTATTCTATTACTACACGGCGGCCATCGTACGCCGGCGTAACGGTTCCCTTTTTTCGAATTACCGAAATAACGCTATCCAGACGCGGCTTGCCAGTGTTCTTTACCTGAATTCCCTTCAGGGCAAATCCGGCAAAGTAGGAATTGGTGCTCCCCAGGTAGACGCGATTATCCTGAATGGGTTTTCCACCAATAGTGGCCTGTACCAGCTTGTTTCCCTCAATGCGATATTGAAGGCCGGAAACGGCGGGTTTGTTCTTTTGCAGGATCTCTTTCAGTTCGCGGCCTTTAACCTGGAATGTGATAACTGTATTGTCGAAGGGATCCATATTTACAAGGTCGGCTTTTGTAATTTTTCCCGCAACGAGATCAGATCGGATGCCACCGAGATTTTCGAGATCAAATTGAGTTTTGAATGCCTCGCGGATGGAATCGCTGAAGAGATTGTAATGTGCAAGGTCATCCCCGCGGGAGATAAAGTCTGCGGCGGCTTCTCCAATTACTTCCCCGAATTTTGAGGAGATCGGTTTCCAGAAGCGGTCCACAACCGAGGCAACTTCGGGGTCCTCAGGAATATCCGTAGTAACCGGGATCAGCCGGGCGCGATAGCGATCAACGTGCCAGGCGCCTTGATCATCTTTATCAAAGAGCAGATCGAGTCGGCCGAGTTCGCCGGCCCATTGATGAGCTTGAACGATAACGGTGCCGTTGACCTCTTTTTCTTTGAGCTGATCGGAGTGCCAAACAAAATCACCAATGGGAAGGCGAGAGTGAGAATGTCCGCCAACAATGACATCGAGGCCGGGAACGTTGGCCGCAATTTTCTCATCCAGTGTTTCGCCCGCATGGGAAATTGCGATGATGATGTCTACCTTCGGGCGGAGCGTCTGTACCATTTCCTTTGCGGCCTTAATCTCATCTACAATGGTGACTCCCTCTTTTCCGGCAGGATAGGTTGCGGCCTCGTGCGTAATAAGGCCGAAGATGCCAATTTTCAGGAGCGGCAACTCGCGAATGGCGTACGTTTGAGTCAGAGGTTTGTTCGTGGACGATTCGATGGCATTTGCGCAAAGCACCGGATACTTGATCTGGGCCAGGAGACTTTTCAATCGCGCGAGCGGATTGTTGAATTCGTGATTGCCGAGTGTGGCGAAATTATAACCGGCTGCATTCATGGCCGCGATATCGGCTTCGCCGTGGTACTCCGTAGAAAAGGGGGTCCCGTCACTAAAATCACCTGCATCGACAAGCCAAACCTCGGTGCCTTTGGGGCGAAGCTCGTCCCGCAGACGTTTTACAAGGGTCGCGCGGCGGGCGATACCGCCAATATTCCGCCTGACGGTCATTCCGGAAAGCTCAGAGCCGGGGGGAACATTGGTGGGATAGCTGAAGGGCAACAAATGGCCGTGCGTGTCATTGGTGTGGAGGATGGTCAGTGAAACCTGCTGTGCGGAGAGCGAGACGGTCCCAAAAAGAACCGCAAAGATAATAATCCATGCGAGCGATAAGCGTTTTTTCATAATACCTCCACAGAATGCGCAGATGTCAGCAAACAAGCCAAGCCTAACAGGGCTGCGCTGATTCAAACTGATATTTTATTTTTCGGCAAGGACAAACTGCAACAGGAGTGTTTGCTGGAGGGGCGAAAAGTTGTCGTCAGACATCAGGGTCAGAAGGATTCCACCGTCCCGCAAAGGGTTGGCAGAGAGTGCTTCCAGGTTGTCTATCTCAAAGTGGTTATCGGCTTCCAGGAGAATAGTTCCATCTACAACTGCCCCGGGTTTCAAGTCTGCAAGGCGGATGCGCCGAATGCGAATGGTGATTCCTTGGAACAGGAAAAACTTACGTTCCAGGATGAGAATATCTCCATCCGGCAGAATGGCGGCATCGCTGATGTCGAATTCTTCCGTTCGTTTCACACTGAAGGATCCCGGGGTGGGTCCGCCAATGAGAAAAGCCCTCAAATTTCGGTCTCGGTCCAGGCCTCGTTCCGAAAAGGCTACAAGGGTTCCAGCGAGACGCAGCGGTTTTGGTACATAGACAAGTGCCTCGAGTCCCTTGTTGCCTGGGAGACTTTTCAGGTCGGGGGGAACAGGAACGGATTGGGCACGGGCGGGGATGCTGTTTGAACCATGGTCAAAACGCATGATCGTGTTTAGTCCTTCAAGCCCGACAAACAGGGACCTGCCGTCATCCGCCAGGGATTCGGTATCCCATCTGGCAGGGCGTTTGCCCTTAAGGTTGAGGACCGGCGACAGAATGGCGTCCATGATGCCGACGGGCCGATTCTCTTTGTAAGAAATTCGTCCAATCAGCCAGTAGGCACGGTCGGTCAAAGCAATAAAATGCGAGCAATCGGGTTGAAGCCGTAGCGCGGAAATTCCTCCGAAACGAGGATGATGGGAGGATAGAACCAGGCCGCCGCGAAAGGTAAGGGCACCAAAACGATTGCGCGAACTATCCTCGCGGGAAAATGCAGTGATCGGCTTTGCCGAAACAGTAATGTGCTGGGACTCTTCGGGCGAAAGCTCGGGGGAAGCAGCAGCAAGAACTGCAAATACCGCCAGGCTGGCGAGGAGAATGGCATTCTTCATGGTATTAAAATCTCATGCAGCGGTACTGCCTCATTCAGCCTGTGCCCTATTGCCCCGGTAGCTATCAGTAGATCTCGTCCTCTTCCGCATGAGTATAAAAGAGGTTGAGGTAATCGCTGCGAGTGGTTTCCACCTCAGGCTGAAGGAGCTGGTTTTCCGCCGATTCTCTTTCCAGTGCGGCCTGTTTCTCAAGACTGCGCAGGCGCTCTGGAATGCCATACTCGGAGACAAGCTGTTTCACGTGATCGAAAACCGCGGGATTGCCGTGGAGGAACTGCGCCTCATCCAATATCTTGCAGGCAACCATGGAAGAGAAAATATCGAACTTAAGCTGATCTTTGACACGGGAAATGGTTTTGATGAGGTAGTCGATTTCCTCCCGGTCGTTGACGAGAAGCAGGTGTTTTCGCTTATGAATAGCGCGATCCAGGCTGTCGGTCAGTTCGGGACTCAGATCATTTTCAACCACGACGATAATGTCGAGATCCGATCCCTGTACCATCTCGCCTGTGCTTTTTTCGGGGCGCGGCACCATGTGAGACATGTCATAAACGACATCTCCGGCAATAAGGAAGCAGGCCTTTTCCAGAATGCTTTCCTTATCGGCGATGGGCGCTACGGCTGAAAGGACGGCCTCCTTTGCCAACTCGCGCTTGGTTTGACTGATATGCTGCGTCTGTCTTCGCATGGTATCGGCTTGAGTCTTCAGCGCATCCATCTGGGAGTCGAGCCCGACCAGGGTATAGGTAAGGAATTCCCTGCGTATCGATGGAGAAAGGCGAGCATAACCCTGAACGTTGCGGTCCAGGCGGAGAAATCGCCTTCCGGTTCGTTCAAAGCAAATGGATGGCTCCCTGCGGCAGGCTTGCCATAGAGCCAGAACTTCCATTTGCGTGGCTTCGAGTAATTGAGCGCCTGTCAGCGGCCCCTTTTGAGCAAGTATCGATAGAATCTCTTTTTCCATGCGGTCCATTAAACCATAAAAAAACAGGGACGTCCCGCTCGTTTGGAAAATTTCGTGCAAAAGAAAATTGCAAACAAGCAGTTGCGTCCCTGGATTGGGGTGATATCAGTATCGGTAATGATCCGGTTTATAGGGTCCTTCCGTCGGGACACCGATATAATCGGCCTGCTTCTGGGTAAGTTTAGTAAGCTTGACGCCGATTTTATCCAAATGCAGCCGCGCGACCTCTTCATCTAGTTTCTTGGGAAGCCGATACACAGCGGCCTTATACTCGTTTCGATGCGACCAGAGATCTATCTGGGCCAGGCACTGATTGGTAAAGGAATTGGACATGACAAAACTGGGATGTCCTTCCGCACAGCCGAGGTTTACAAGGCGGCCCTCGGCCAGGAGATAAATGCTCTGACCTGCCGGCAGATCATAGCGATCTACCTGGGGCTTGATGTTGATTCTGCTCACGCCAGGAGCGGTGTTCAGCTTTTCCACCTGAATCTCATTATCAAAGTGGCCGATGTTGCACACTATGGCCTGATCTTTCATTTTGAGCATATGTTCAAGCGTGATGACATCGCAGTTGCCTGTGCAGGTAACGTATATATCCCCTTCTCCCAGCGTCTGCTCGACCTGGGTTACCTCAAAGCCTTCCATGGCAGCCTGAAGTGCATTGATGGGATCGATTTCGGTAACAATGACGCGAGCGCCGAATCCGCGCAAGGAATGGGCGCTTCCTTTCCCCACATCGCCATACCCGCAGACAACCGCAGTCTTGCCGGCGATCATGACGCCGAGTGCGCGCTTGAGTCCATCGGCCAGCGATTCGCGACAACCATAAAGATTGTCAAACTTGGATTTGGTTACCGAATCATTCACATTGATCGCAGGAACCAGGAGCTTTCCCGCTTCCAGCATCTGGTAGAGGCGGTGAACGCCGGTGGTGGTTTCTTCGCTGACACCTTTCCAGTCACGCACGGCTTTGGTAAACCAGCCGGGGCGCTGTTGGGCACATTTTTTAAGCAGATTCTTGATGACCTGTTCTTCGTGGCTGGAACTTGGCGTATTTACCCAATCGCTGCCATGTTCCATCTCATAGCCTTTGTGAATAAGAAGAGTGGCATCCCCTCCGTCATCCACGATGAGCTCCGGACCCTTTTCGCCAGGGTGAGTCAGAGCCAAAAGAGTGTAATCCCAGTACTCTTCGAGCGATTCTCCTTTGAAGGCAAAAACAGGGATGCCGACGGCCGCAATGGCCGCTGCCGCCTGGTCCTGCGTACTGAAAATGTTGCAGCTTGCCCAGCGTACCGAAGCTCCCAACTGGACGAGCGTTTCAATGAGCACCGCGGTTTCAATTGTCATGTGTAGCGAGCCGGAAACACGCACGCCCGCCAGCGGTTTTGTGGTGCCGTATTTCAAACGCAGCGCCATCAAGCCGGGCATTTCCTGTTCGGCTACGGTTATTTCCTTGCGACCCCATTCTGCAAGGGTAATGTCGTGAACCACGTAATCTACTTCCGTCTTTGTTGACATACGCCGGATTCCTTCCAAAAAAGACAGGGAATACAAAATAACAATTCATGAACCAAGGAATTTCCTATGGTTCTGAATTCAACATATCGACAAATCCGGATAAGATGATATAAAATAAAAGCGTGGTGGGTCAATGAGATTCTTAAGGCAGGAAAGCCGTTAGATGGGAGCTTCCGATGGCACAGGTTCTTAAATCGCTGAGGGCTTTGTCCGATGCGACACGATTACGCATCATTTCACTGCTGGAAAAGGAAGAACTGTCGGTTCATGAGCTTCAGGAAATAACGCGTTTGGGCCAATCCCGGATATCGACGCATCTTGGGTTGATGCAGGATTCGGGGTTGCTGCAATCCCGGCGGGAAGGCAAGCGGGCTTTTTACCGGCTGAATCAAGACCCCGGGGAACCGCGGAGTGCATTGGTGAATCTTGCGATCCAAGGGGCCAGGGAGCTGCCGGAATATGCTGCCGATCGGATAAATCTGAAACGAATCCTCAATCGTCGGCGGGAGCAGGCGCGCGTTTATTTCAACCAGGTGGCTGGGCGGTTCGATCGTGTATACGGACCTGGACGTTCCTGGCAGGGGTTTGGCCACCTTCTTCTTCAGATCGTGCCTCCGCTGATTGTCGCTGATCTTGGTTCCGGTGAAGGGTTGATCAGCGAGCTGCTGGCGCGACGGTGCAAGAAGGTCATAGCGGTGGACAACTCCGAGAAGATCGTTGCCTATGGGGCTGCGCGCGCCAAGAAGAACGGCTTGAAGAACCTCGAATTCCGATTGGGCGACCTCCAGAATCCGCCGATTGAGCCTTCCAGTGTGGATCTTGTCATCCTCAGCCAGGCGCTGCACCATGCGGAATTCCCTGCGGCTGCTATTGCCGCTGGTTTTCGGTTACTCCGGGCAGACGGGCATATCCTGATCCTTGATTTGCTTCAGCATGGGTTTGAAAAAGCGCGAGAGTCTTATGGAGATCGATGGCTTGGTTTCCAGGAGAGCGAGCTGCATCGATGGCTGGAGGATGCCGGATTCAAGAAGATCGATATCAGCGTGGTAGCCCGGGAGGACGATCCCCCGCATTTTCAGACCATCCTGGCCTGTGGCGAGAAATAGGCGTGGAGCCTGAAGGCCGAAAATAGGCGCGATTCTTACAGCCACTGAATGAATTCGTCTCTTTGCCGCAAACGACATTCTTCCGCCAAATCAAAGAAACTCTAAACATTTCATACACTTCGACGATGAGAACTCCTGTGGATGTTCAATCGCTTAATAAAGAGCGATACGTAAAAAACTAATTGAGTGAACAATATGCCGATGAATGATCTGCAGGGCCTTTACCTCCAGTCGCCTCAATTGAATCAGTTGAACATGCTCCGGGAGATTGCCGCCAATGCTCGCATTACGCAGGCAGAACTGGCGAGATTGTGTTCACTCTCGGTAGCGATGGTGAATAATTATATGAAGGAACTGTGTGGTTCCGGATACCTTGAATACCATCGACGTACCATCAAGAGCGTAACCTACCATCTGACCGCCGAGGGAAAATCACATTTGGAGATGCTTCAATGCAAGCTGATCAAGGAAATGGTCGGCATGTTTGTGGCCGCCAAGGATCAGATCCGGGAGCGTATCGCAAGCCGCACAAAGTCAAATCTTCAGCGTGTGGTTCTTTATGGCAGCGGGCATCTTGCACAGCTTGCCTTTCACGCGCTTGAACTTGCGGGGACCAGCATTATTGGCGTCTGTGATGATAACCAGGAAGTGATTGGAAAGGATTTTTGCGGGAGAGAAGTGCTGAATCCCGCGCAAATTCGTTTTCTTTCTCCGGATGCAGTTGTCGTTGCCGACTCGGTCCGAACAGAGGAAATCTGCCGAGATCTTGAGTTTATTCTCGATCGGGGCATTGAACTGATCCGACTGGATACGCCGGCATACAGCCAGACCGCCATGGTTGAGAACGATTCCTGTAGCTCCCTGTCAAGGGAAATGGGAACCGACAAGACATCGATTCCCGTTTTTCCGTACCGCGGATAGACTTCCAGGGGATGTCCCGCGGATGCAAGTCTATGAATTCATCAATCATCGTATGAATGTGGAAGCGCCTCCAAACGAGGTCAGAGCGGTAATAGAAGGCAATCCCTTAAGACAGCAAATATTTCCGACGATGCACTCGTCAGGGCTCTTATGAAAAGGAATCACTGCCAACCATTAAATCACTCAATGAGTGAAGGCGTGGTTTGTGTCGAGAGTCAACATAATCAGGCAATGAACGGATCTCTCGTAGACATTGAAGTCCCGCTTCTGGCAGACACACCGCTCGGTCCAATCCACTCCCTGGTCCATGACCATTCCGGCCGTATATTTCTCTCCGATGAGATCAATCACCGGATCGTTTGCCTGACGCAAAAAGGAACGCCGCTTTGGTGGCGAGGCCGCACATCTTCCGATCCCATTCCCTTCCGATATCCCCAAGGCATTGCGTTGGGCCGGATGCATACGGGAAATTCGGAATCCGTTGATTGCCTGGCGGTATGCGACTCCTGGAATGACCGGGTTGTTTTTGTCAGCCCGGAAGGAGATCAAATCGGTGAATGGGGGTCTGCCGGAGATCTGCCGCTCAAAGAAGTTTCAGACATTCGGTATCTTCGAAACGGATGGAAGAAGGAAACGGAGGATGAGGAAAACTGTTGGCTTCTTGTCGACCGTGGTAATCATAGATTGTGCTGGCTTGGTGAAGATGGACGGCTATTGGAACAGGTTGGGAAAGAATGCATTCCCTGGGTGCGGAATCACTTTAGTCTTTCGATTACCGAAGAATTGGTGAAGGAACTGGATTCTCCCAAACCCAAACCGGTAGCTCCCTTTAACTTCATGTATTATCCAAGTCGCCTGGTTGGAGGAACCGGGCAGACTATGGCTGTTATTGAGCCCTTCAATAACGCCCTCAAGCTTATTCACCATGGTTTTCTTGTCACTCTGCCACTGAATTGCCGGCTATTCTTCTGGCTTGGCTTTGCTGAATGCGGATTTCTTGGATGGGATAAGATTCACCATGTTTTGGTTTTGCAGGATCTGCGTGGAAATGAGATAGAGCGGATACAGACAATGGGTGTTCCGATCTGCGCTGATCTTGAGAAAAGTGAGTGGTGGGAGCAGCAGGGTTGCCGTATCACCCGTCACGTCTTTGTTCCTCCCGCGGCAACGTCCGCCAATGAAAGTAGAAATGCCGAAATAGAAGTGAGTGTTGCAAGCCAATTAGCGACGATGGGAATTGCATCCGTTGATCTGACCGAAATTGAAGCGGCGGTTAATGGGTATTCCGAATGCCTGCATGATCTGCTGCGATTTGCAGCCGTTGTTTGCTTGAGAATGGAAGGCTCAGATCTGACCGAAGCCAATCCGCCATTGTGTGAAGCCGCTCTTGAGGAAGCACTAAACAGACTGACACCCCAAAAGGACAGAATTGAAGGCAAGCTTCGTGCTCTGTGCATGCCGGTTTTAAGTTGGTGCATTAGTAGCCTGGGAGCATCCGAAAAGATCTCAAATACGGATCTGTTGCGATTTGGCTCTTTTCTCATGCAGGTGCAGGCATCGTTGGATTCTGCGTTCGTTGCTTTGACCACACACTTGGATCGTATTGTTCTTGCCGGCGTTGACTTCGGATCCAGCATCGGGAAGCAGGGCGAATCCGCCCAAAACCTGATGAATCTCAGATTCAGGATCGATCAAGAGCTGTGGCCGATCGGCAAATTTCTCAGCGATACTTCGGATTTCTGTGCGCGTTGCCGTTGGTTTTTGGGCTTTGAAGCCTCCGATCGTCTCCTGCCGGAAAAGGCCGATTCCTGCCAGGCATCTGATATTTGCGGACTGCTTTTTGTTCCCGGGGTAACAAAAACAAAGGGGTTCAAGGAGATTGGTCGCTGGGAAATCGGATTGAATGGGGGTTTGCATAAGTCACCTCGACACCTTGTGCTGTCACACAAAGGGACTATTCAAGTTGCATTTAGTAGCAGCAGTTCCATTTTGGAGGTGGACCGAAATGGAAATACGCTTGGGCACTCGATGCCGCCTTTGCCTGGTGCTGAGATCAGCGGGCCAGACGGCATCGAGTGGGACGACGATGGTCGTTTGTGGATGACGTATCGATCCTCAAAAAGTGTTGTGGTCTGGGATGCATCTAAGAACACAATTCAGACTATTCAAGGGCGGGTAAACGACGCGAACGGGTTTGGGGATCCATTTGCCATCTGCAAAGGGCGGGCTGGCGAGATGATCGTTTGCGATTGTACCGGCCACAAAATCAACGGAATTACTTATGAGGGAGAAAGCAAATACCTTGCTGGAAGCAGAGGTCGAGATCGCGGAAAGTTTGTTCATCCCTGTGGACTGGTGAGGGCTTCTGAGCCTGGATCGCAGGATGACTTTGCTGTCTGGGTTGTCGACCATCGTAACCATCGTCTTCAAAAACTGAGCCCATCTGGAGATGTCCTCGGAGTAATTGGAGGCTGTGGTCTCAGGAAGGGGAATATGGCCTTCCCTCTGGGTGCCGCTGTATTTCAGGATGGCGCCATAGCGATTGGCATGTGGCATTTCATTCGTTGTCTGATGCTTGTATCTGAGCGGGGAGAGGAACTGGGTCGAATTCCAATCGATTTTGTTCCCGATCAGATGCTCGCCATAGATAACAGGCTACTGGTTGCTGATTACGAGGGTAATCGAATCCGCGTGTATGAGAGACAGTAATTGATGAGCTTTCGCTATAGCGACGGTTTGTTCGAGGAATGGGAAGAAAAATGAAAGTATTGCCTCCATATTTGAACCATCATCTTGCCAAGGTTCCAAGGATAGTTCAGGAAAATTTGAAATCCCAGGTTGCACAACTTAAAGCCAGTGGGGCTCGTGTGCTGCTGTACCTTGATCCTCTCTTGACCCTGAATCTTTGGGCAAGGGGAACGTTTGCTGATGTAAATGTTTTGGGGGCAGTTACAAAACACACGAGTAATTTTAAGATCAATGTGCGTGGGCTTCCCATTTATTCTTTTGGTGAAATGGCGCATTTGAAAGCAGATGCAATCATTGTCTCCGACTATAGATTTCACCAGAGAATTTCGGAAGGGCTGTTGCCCCTGTCGCAAAAATATGGTTTCAGCATTGTAGATATATGCCAGGAATTTGATGCCAAGGCCTTCCGTAGAGAATGGGCGGAGGAAATGACCCGTCAGATCTTTTCTAATGAGGTTGAAGGGTGGCCTGCCCGTCAAGTCGAGATCTGGATTCCGCCGACCTGGGGATTGGGAGATAGGCTTTGCGCGCTTTCTGCGGCGCGTGAGTTTGCACGCAGGAACCCGGAGCGAAGAGTTCGGTTTCAATACCTGCCTGAAATTATTGAAGCCTATGGCGATGATCTAATTATGGCTGGAAGCGGTGGCTATGTCATTCCTTCCCAATATCCTAACTTTTATCGCGATCCGGATAATTCGGTTGCCGAAAACTACCTTGGTTGTTTTTATCTGAATATTGGATTGGATTTCGATACACCGCCTACGCTGGAACTCCCGCAATTGCCTCCCTGTCCGGATCTCAAGCCAGGCTCCTATATTGCGCTTCAGCCACGCTCTGTGTGGGCAAACCCCAATATTACGAGTGAACAGCTGGAAGCAGTTGTTCAGAAAGCGCCTCTACCCGTCGTGGTTGTGGGCCGGCCGGATACCCCGCGTGACATGCCAAGCGCGGATTTCGGCCATCTCGGTACTCCAATTGAAATGCTTCGGATCATCCAGCATGCGGCATTCCTGATGACGCCGCGATCGGCAAGTGCAAATATCGGCGCCGCCTATGATGTCTCAACACTTCTCTGGGTCCCTGATGATGGAGCCAACTGGCAGCTCGCATACCCAGGTTGGGATTACAGGACGGTCCGAATCAAAAGCATAAACCTTGTTGATCGTCTGGTGCGAGAAATGATCGCGCTGCAGGATCGAATTGAGAGCAAAAATAATCTGGCCGTCCAATCCACACAACACTGCGGTATTGCCCTCCAATCGTCAAAATCATTTATGGGCAGGGAGCTTTCGAATTTCCATGGAGGGATAGCGCAATGACAACGCCCGTGTACACATCAGTCCCTGAGCATGTCCGCGCAAATCTCCGTTTTATGCTGCCGCGGGTCAAGGATCGAAAGCTGAAGGGAATGATCTGTCCTGCCGGGGGATTTACGGAAACACTTCTTGGAGAAGACTTGTTTGGTGCGGTTGAGATTGTAGGGCTTCTCGATAACGATCCGTCGAAGCACGAAACAATGGTTTCCGGTATACCCGTGAGAGCCATTTCTTCGATCGAAACAGATCGACCGGATTTCATCATCGTTGCCTCCATGTCTTACAGCAGGGAGATACTGGCGCAGCTTGCGCCCTTCAGCCGTCGACATCGAATCAGGCTGCTGGACATTTGCCGTGGTGAAGCACCGACTTCTTTTACCTATCTAAACACGACTTTGGCACCTATTCCTGACGAGGTATTACTTAACGCAAGGAAATATTTCCCGCGGCTTGTGTCAGGAAGGAAAAGAGTAGTTCTTTATGCCACCGATTCACTGGCTCTCAATCTATCGATGCGCGGGATGTTGGTCGACTTGCAGATCGTCGGGCTTATCGATGGTGATCATCAGTATGCCGGAGGAGAGTGCCAGGGTCTCCGTATTATCAGCAGGGACCAGGCGAAAAACATCAATGCCGATACCATCGTTATGATTGACCCGCTGCGACGGAGCGAAAGCGTGAAAAATGTCTGTGCGATCGCAACGTCCCAGGGGCTGGAGATCATAGATCTATGCGAGGGAATGACCATAGACAAGGCAAGATCGCAATTCGCTGATGCCATTGGCGGAAAAATCCTATCCGACCAGATGAATAACCGCTCATCGAGCAAAGTGGAAATTCGAGTCCCAAATGGCGGTCTGTGCGATTCCCTTTGTGCTATTTCAGCGGCTCGGGAATTTGCTCGACGCAATCCGAATCATGAGGTTCGATTCCAACAATATCCTGAGATTCTGGAGGCCTATGGCGATGGGCTGGTAATGCCTGGACGGGGCGGATATGTTATTCCCGATCAGGCGGGCCACTTTATTTCAGATCGATGGAGTTCAACCGCGGGCAACTACCAGGGATGTTACTATCTGGGGCTCGGAATGAATTTTGACATGCTTCCGCATCCGGAGCTTCCCCACGCTTCTCCTATCGAGGGTCTACTGCCGCGATCGTATATCGTGCTGCAAACCGGAGTTGAGGCAACCGCGCCAAATCCTTCGATAGGGCTAATCGAGGCTATCGTTAGAAACGCACCGTATCGCGTTTTGTGTATAGGCGATGGAAAGAAGGGACGGGCAATCAACGGTGTTGATTATTTTAGCCCCGCATCCGTTTTGGAAATGCTGACGCTGATCGAGAATGCCGCTGCTGTTTTGACATCGCGAGCCGGCATCAGTCATGTTGCAGCCGCTTATTGCGTTCCTTCAGTTATCTGGACCCCTGGCGATGCTTATGATTGGCATCTGAACTATTCCGACTGGAATCATCGACGCATCTGTTTAGGGGATGAGGGATCCATGCTGCAATTCGAGAAATCGATAGAGATGCTTGTCAATGCCAGGCAATTGCCGATCGCTTCTCAAAATTGGTTGCCGGGCAACGCCGGAATGATGCCGCCGCTGCAATCTACCGGTGCTTTCCCCGTTCGATAGGAGAATAGGATGAATGCTGCCATGATAACGCCAATTCCAGACCACATTCGTGCCAAAGTGCGGTTGCTTTTGCCGGGAATCCGGCAATCCAAGCAAAAAGGGATGCTATGTCCCGCTGGAGGACTGGCTGCCTCGCTGCTGAAAGAGATGCTTGTGCCTGGAGAGGAAATTATCGCACTGCTTGACAATAATGAAACAAAGCATGGCACGTTGATTGGAGGAGTGCCGGTTATTCCGCTATCTGGGATGGAAAAGACTCGGCCGAGTTTTGTTATGGTTGCAACGATCAGCTTTCGTGATGAGATCATTGCTCAGCTGCGGCCGTTGGCAGATCGATTCGGTTTCCAGATTTTAGACTTGTGCGACTTGCCGGCCGCGCCTGACGCCCTACTCCATCATCAGCTCAGCCGACTGGACAAGATGTATACGATTCAATGCAGAGAGCATATTGATCGGATTCTGTCGAATCCGGAGTATGACAATCCTTTGCGACTGGAGAAATTCGGTTACAGCTGTTATTCGCAGCATGACGAGGATGGGATAATCCAGGAAATTATCCGGCGAACAGAAGGCGGGCCAAAAACTTTTGTTGAATTTGGTGCCGGCGATGGAATGGAAAACAATACACTTCTTTTGTTGAAGCAGGGCTGGAGCGGGTTGTGGATCGACGCTGGTGCTGAAAATGCTTTTTCGATACGAAATCGCTTTGAGGGTTCCATTCAAAGCGGAACGCTTACCTTTCTCGAGAAGATGATAACCCGGGAAAATATTAACGAGCTTATCGGTTCCCGATATCAAGGAGAAATCGGGTTCCTGAGTGTCGATGTTGACGGCAACGATTACTATATATGGGAAAGTATTAGCGTCATTTCACCTCGAATTGTTGCTATTGAATATAATGCGAAATTCCCACCGCCAATAAAATGGAGCATAACCTACGACCCTGAGCATGTTTGGGATGGTAGCGACTATATGGGGGCAAGCCTGGCAGCTATAGCCGATCTTGGATGCAGGAAGAACTACCAGCTGGTGGGATGCAATATCAACGGAACGAATGCATTTTTTGTACGGAAAGATCTCGTCAAAGGGCGCTTTATCGAGAGCGCAGATCCAGCAACCTATTACCATCCGCCGCGATATTACCTGATGGAGGGATTCCGGCAATCGTGTGGGCATCGCCCTGATCCGCGAACCGGCTGTTTCTTTTAAGCGATAAGCGAAAGGACAAGAGAGATGAGTAACATGGCTCCACCGGGCTTGTTCCAAGTTGAGCTCACAAATTACTGCAACCTTAATTGCGCAATGTGCGCTCGTTCGTCGGGTATGAAGCGGCCGCTTGGGCATATGGACATTAATCTCTTTCGCGAGATTGTGGATCAGTCGGTATCGCAGAACATGCCAATTCACTGGTTTCATCATTTTGGTGAGCCGCTGATGTATAAGCACTTCCGGGAAGCGATGACATACTTTCGTCAGAAGGGGCTGGGGCGTGGCAGCATCAGCACGAATGCTGTTTTATTGAACGATGACAAAATTGACATCCTTCTCGAAAACTGCAGCTACGTCCTGTGCTGCGTCGATAGTTCTCTCCCGGACGCCTATGCTCAGATTAGAGGCAACACGCATCATGATCGGGTTTGTGACAACGTTGCCAGGTTCATTGCCGAGCGAAACAAAAGGAATGCCGACTGCGAGATCGTGATCCAGTTTTTGCGCACAAAGCATAACCAGGAAGAGGATGTTACTGGTCTCGTTAATTTGTTTGGAATTCATCCTAAGGTTCGATATATCGAAAAGCGCCTTGATAAGCATCCAAATGGAGCGGACCTCCGTATGTTCTCCAATCCGGCGGACTATTCTGCCAAGCTGCAATGCCATATGTCTCGGGACCAGCTATGCATCCTGTGGAATGGTGATTGTGTCCCTTGCTGCTGGGATTCGGATGGAGAGCAATCCATAGGAAACATTTCACAAGAAGCGCTCTGCCAGATTTGGCAAGGTACTAAGCATCGTGCCTTTCAGAAAAGGCTCGCAGAAGCCAGATTTGATGAGTTGCCGGTATGCAAGAATTGTCCGGGGCCGGTGACCGATTATGATTTTGCCTATACCGAGACAATCAATTCGTGGGTCGATACCTGGAAAAGGGCAGGTTCAAAGGTGGTCATTGCCCCAGGAAGCCCGCGAATGGCCAGCCTGCTAAAAACGACGCGGCTAAGGGAATCGAATATTGTTGCCTTTTGTGATGCCAATCCGAGGCTGCATGGCACATCGATGGAGGGAATTCCTGTAAAACCATACGATGCCATCGAGGCATTGCATCCAGACGTAATTTTTATTTATTCAGCGCTGCACGGGGCTGCGATTTACGATTCGTTAAAACGCTATCAGAACATGGGGATCGGAATATCGCAATTGGCAGGGCCGCTGGACTGATATAGGAATCAATCAACGGATGAAAAACTAATGACTCGACGGAATACGCCAAAGAAATTTCGGGACAAGCTCAATTATGCGGCATTGCTCGGCAATATATTGTCGGGGGCTGCGCTTCCCTATGCCTTATATGGTGGCGGTGCCTGCGCCTCGGAGATATTGAATTTTTTCGAGGAAAATGGTCTTCCTTTGCCGAGAGTCATTTTTGATCGAAATCCTGCAGCGAAGGAGCTTCATGGCATTGCGCTGATGAAGCCGCTCAAAGAAAACTTGAATGGAATTTCCACGATCATGCTCGCCACAGAAGTCTGGCAAGACTCGATGAAGAGGGATATTGCCGCCGTGTTTGGGCAGGATATCAGGGTCCTGGATATCCTGTCGGTAAACCGTGAAGCGCGCAAATTGATCTCAAAAAAGCCGGCGGCTCTGACCGGTCAACTTTCTCGAGAATCGTTGAATATTGCAGTCCGATGTGATGGCGGAATGGGCGATGTTATCAATGTCAATGCGTGGTTGAAGCAATTCAGAAAGCTATTCATTTGCCCGATACGGATTGACGTGTTTTGCAGATCCAAAGCGGAAGGTCGGGCCATCTTTGAAAACTGTGGATTTGTCCATAGGGTATTTGCAGAACGAAGCTACATGAAACGGCAGGAGAACTACGATCTTGCCATTATCGCTACCTGGTCAGTTCTGGTAGGCCACTTTAATGAAAAGAGAGCCGCACAATTTGATCGACGAATTGTCGATTTCGTCGCGAAACTCAAAGAGTTTTGGAATGAAAACGACCGATATCTCCGTTTTGAAAACCTGCATATGTTGATGCGGCTTTGCGTATATAGGGGCATAGACCGTTGGAAGTTGCTCGGAGGTGCCGGTATCTTCCCATTTGACAAGAACTCGAGGCCATTTCTCCCGATTTCCGACTCGGCGCTGGCGTGCGTCAAGCAATATGGATTAGACAAGCGTCCTTATATTGTGATTGGATCGGGTTGCAACGCTACCTTTAATTTTAAAAAGGCTCCCGTGCGGTCATGGCCTGCTGATAAATGGGATCAACTTGTCAGGCTGGTTAAGGCTAAATACCCTTCCCTTGCTATTGTTCAAATTGGTTCCGGGCAGACTGTCAAGCATATACAGGGCGTCGATATTGATATCGCAGGAAAGACTTCTCTTGAGGAAATGAAGGTCGTTTTAAAAAATGCGGCCTTTCTTATCGATTATGATACCGGGTCGATTCACTTCAATTATGCTATGGGACGAAGAAGTGCCGTTTTATTCGGCTCATCGTTCATCGAGTTTATAGGGTACGACCAAAACATCAATATCAGTGCCAAAGTATGTCCGGAGTGCATCTGGCTTCTTTCGGATTATCCTGAGCACTGTGCTCTGGAGCAAGACCCACCAAAATGCATGGACTCCATAAGCCCGGAGATGGTTATGGGCCAAATTGCGCCTGTTATCCTCTCATTGTCAAAGAATTGCCTGCATGAAAGGGAGACCAGTACAGGAAGCTATAGGGATTTGGAAAAGCGCCTGGCGGTTGTTTTGGGTGCAGGTGGTAAATCGGTAAAACGGCTCGCAATCTTTGGGAACAACTTCATCGGCATTATCCCGAATGCAATTCAGAATGGTTTCTCAACGACGTTTTTCACTGTCAGGCCGGAAGAGGCGCTCAAGAAGTTTGGAGTTTTCCAGCAGGAGGGAGTGTCGATTGAGTTTGGCTCGCCCGTTAATATGCCAGTGGAATCGGGTAGTTTTGATGCGATACTGTTCCAGGCGCACCAATCGTGGGATGCCGCAAAGATTTCAGCTGTTAAATGCGAAGCAGCGAGGGTGTTGAAGCCGGAAGGCATACTTATTTTACTGGAAAACGCCCAGAGAAAGACTGCATCAATTACTATCTTCCAAAACAGGGAAGAGGCTTTGTTGCATGCATCCGCGATCGATACCGGAGAAGCCGCATGAGCCTTATCGATTGTGCCGCATAGGCGAATATGTCGGATAAGCTTTTACTTCTCAACCTTGCTCCCTGGCCAACCTTGCTATCGCTTGTCAGGCAGGAACCCCAAAAGTGGGTCGTTTGGGGCAAGCTTCCGCGGAATGTTCATGCAGGCTTTTCGGAATTGGGTGTAGAAGTAGTCGATGAAACCCTGCCCAAGCCCTTTCATGGTTCGGAACTGCCGGCCTGGATTCGAAAATTTGGGAAGGGAATTGTCGTGCCGTCGCTCGGGCAACCGCTGCCAACGAGATGGCCGATAATACGGCATATCGCGTCAATGAGTATGCCGGTATTTGCGGCCGGACACGGACGCATCGCTCTCATTCAAGATATTCCTCCAACGGATGCTTTCACCTGGTCGCTTGAGGCAGGGGCTGAAACAGCCATTACCCAATCCGCGCCACACACCGACTATTCATGTGTGCGCGCTGATCTGCTTGGTGATCTCCTGCTTACGATTCCGGCTATCCGCGCAATAAGCCGCCTGGGTTCCACTCGTCTCATCATTCGTCAGGAATGGATGCCTTGGATGCATGAATTATTGCCGCATTGCGACATTTCCGGCCTGCAGCTTGTGCCCTGGAGCAATCCGTGCTGGGAGCCAGCAAAAACTGTGGTTGATCTCAGCCCGCCGGATTGGGCGTCTCCGCTTACGCCGGCAATTGCAAGGGCAATCCCCGCAAGAGAGCATATAAGGACTGTGCCGGGCAGGGGGCTTAGCGAAATGGTAGCTCTCTCCATCGGCCTCCAGGTCGTGTGGCCGGAACAGGGTTGTCGGAAAAGTGGTTATGGAGTTTTTATTCCCAGTGGTTCGAGCCTGGAACGGATGCTCCCGGCGGCCTACTGGAGGCATGCGCTGCGACATCTTTCAGAAGTCCTGAATATTGAATCGTGGATTGGCATTGATCCTGATAAGCAAATAGCGCATGAAAAATGGCCTGAAATTCCAGAGGTTAGATGGGTGAAGGGCTATCGCGAGCCGTCTTTTCTTATAGGGCTGATAGCGGAGGCGGGCATTGTGGCGGGTGTTTCAACGGCGCTGACGCATCTTGCCGCGCTTTGCGGCACGGCAGCGCTGGTTGTGGAGCATCCCACAACTGTCCCGGGAATGTATCGTGCTCCCGTGCCTTATATCGAATATGTGCGGCCTGCAACTCCGTGGTGGCGTGATGAACCAAGCGAAGAAGACTTTGAGCGTGCAATCAGGGAACAACCGGATACCTATGGATTTGTGGGCGATGAATGGTATAGGACCGTTGATCAGAGGATTTCGAATTTAGTTTCTCGCGCAAAGGAATAGAAGGAAAAATGACCGTTGCCAAAGGATTCCTGCCTACTGCATACCTGCCGCGGGCACACTCGGCATTGGCTCGTGCGTGGCGCTCTAATCCTGGGAGAAAGAAGTATGACGCGATTTTCCTCGCGAGCGAACAAATTCCCATGGCGAAGGCAATGGGATGGGAGGAATTCGGCAGCTTTCAACCGATACCGGGAGGGTGGGCCAACGAGAACACGCTGACCGGCTTTAGGGAACCATGCGACGTCTCCGTCCTATTGCCTGGAGATCCGTCTTTGTATGCTAATTGCCTGCGTGCCGCCCAGGTCAAGGGGACCGCGGACTGGCTGACCTGGCAGGAAAGCGGGTTGTCAGCAAGACCCTTGAAAGAAGGGCTTCTGGTAGCCGAGATCAGGCCTTCGGGAGAGCCGGATTACAGCACGCATTTACCTTTTAAAGATTTCTGGGAGGAAGTGGATAGGGATAATCGATTCACCTGGATATTGCGGCTCGACGCTATCGGCGATGTACTGTTGACGCTCAGTTATCTATACCCTTTCAAACGACGATACCCCAGGCGTCGCATCGGGCTTGTAGTTCGCAAGGAATATGTGTCATGGCTGCGCAGGTTGAACTGGATCGATCAAATCTGCGGTGTTGATATCACGTATTGGGATTCCATGATGGCGTCGATGCCGCAAGGCGATCGAGACGCTTCGGCATGGATGAACTTAATGCCGGGCATGCTTCGGGTTGCGGGAAACAGAATCCTTTCTCAGCGTGAAGGTCTTGCCGCCAGCGCATATCCTGATGACTGCACACGTTGCCAATTCTCTCCCGGACGCAGTGTCCTGGAGATGCGTGATTTGTTGAGCCTGGTTTTTGATGAATTGAAACCCGAGATACCCATTCCGTACCCTCAACCCGGGACTGACAATTCAATCTGGTTTTCTCCATTTCCGGGTGCGGACGAACGTTTATGGCCTCCGGATGCGTGGGCTAAAGCGCTGTCTCCTTTGGCCGGAAAGCGCATTCTCCTGCAACCGCCATCCGGCTTGCTGTACCAGCGATGGCACTCGGAATTTTTGAAATATGCCGCCCGGGAGGGGTTGAGAATTGAGGCTGCCGGGCGATCGGAATCAATATTTGAATTGATCCAGATGATGGCAAGTTCAAAAGCATGGATTGGAATAAATTCGGCGCCCATGCATGTCGCCGGCTTGATTGGCTTACCAGCGCTGGCCATTGGTTTGCCTTGGGAGGTCAATGCCCGCTGGAACCATCCTTCGTTGCGGATTGTTTCTGCAGAAAATACCGCAAGGCAAATTTTGATTCAGCATCTACAACAGGGTTGGGAGAGCTATTGCAGAGTGTACAGCGCTCTGACGAATGGGCTGACGGGCTGTACTTGCGTCCTGAGGAGTTTGCGTCTTCACTGCTGACCCATCCGCTATGGCAGTTGCTGTGATTTCCCGAGGGAAGTGCCGCTTGATCGATTGGCCTGCTATTCGCGGCGGCAACAGGAACTAAAAGGTGGTGACTGCATTTTTCAGGAATTCCTCGAGTCCCTGAATGCAGTGCCGATCGTTGTAGGCTGAACGTTTCAGCTGCGACATTTTTATCGAAATGAATTTCCTGTATTCAGCGTCCGTACCAAGCCTTTTGGCAATAGCCACATATTCGTCCACGTTTTGAGCTTCTGTCTCGCTGAAGCCCATCATTTTCATAATGGCATGGGTATGTCGGCCGCGCATCAGCTTGCCTGGCATGGTCACAACTGGAAGATCACAGGCCAGAGCTTCGAGAGTGGAATTGCAGCCGGACCAGCCCATACTATCCAAAAATACATCCGCGAGTTGATTCAGGGCGCGGTAATGCGCGGGAGTCAGGTGCGGAATCATGCGGACAAACTGATCGCACTTCAGCCCAAGGCGGGAAAACGAGGCTTCAAGTCGGTGCAAAAAGCGCATACCCAGCTGTGGCGATTTGGAGAAATTCAGAAAGGCGAGCTGACAACCGGGGACTTCGGATGCAATCCGCGCAAAGATTTCATCAAACTGAGGAAGATACTTGAACAGGGATTGGGTACACAAAAACACGACGGCATCTTCTTTCAAGCCAAAATAGCTGCGATCCACCGGGGCTGCTTCGATGGGAGGGGGTTCATAGCAAATGGAGAGATTGGGGAGCCGAACCAGTTTCTCCGTATAATGATCGTCGGCGTCGGCCGGCTCCATCAGATCGCTGCTCAGATAGTAGTCCAGTGTTGGGAGGCCTGAAGTATCCGGATGTCCCCAGGACGTGCATTGGATGGGAGCGAGATGCAATGAGGCCAGCTTTACGGTCATTGGATCCATGCCAATTTCCGGAAAGATGAGCAGATGCAACCGATCGCTGACTATACGTTCGCACCACTGTTCAAGCGATGGGATGTTTTCGGCAAAGCTGTGAAAACTGTGCCGAGCTAGTTCTGTCTGGTCGTCGACCTTGCGGCCCGTGTAATACCCATACAATTCGAAGTTCTGCCGATTCAGGTTATCCACCCAGCCTTTGATAGGAATCTTCCAGTTGGAATGAAGAAAGAAGAAGCCGGAAGCGATACCAATTCTCAGGGGTTCCCCGGGGCGGATGGACGGCATGGGAGGTTTTTTCGCCCATCGAGGGTGGCAGGTGGATTGAATACGGGTCATCAGGCTGCCATACATCGCTTGGAGCTCGCGATCGTTTTCCCCCTGGTAGGCGAGGAAAAAGGGTTGGAAGCTGCCCACAAGTCCCGAAGCTTGGACAATGGCCTGGGGCGTTGAAAGGTCAATTTCCCTGCTAAGGCCCGCAAGCCGTGTTGCATAGCGTTCACGAACCACGGCAATTTCTTCGACCGAGTCGTGAAGCAAAGGGATCTGGCCCATACAGTCCCCGATGCGGACTATAGAGGCATTCGGGTTCAGCGATACCGCTTTCCGAAAATGCTCGGCGGATTCCTCCTTATTCCCCTGCTCGCGAAGGATGTGTGCCAGGTTAAGATGTGCTTCACAAAAATCGGGAGAGGCAGCTAAAGCCTGCCGAAAGCAAACCGCTCCTTTTTCAATGTCGCCTGCGTCTGAATAGGCATTGCCCAGGTTCAGGAGCGTTTTGGGATGTGAGGGATCGATGGCGAGGGCCTTTGAACAGCTGGCCATTGCTTCAAGCGGTTTGCCAAGACTTTTGTACGCGGAAGCCAGATTGCTGTGAGCATCCAGGAAGTCCGGCTTCAGTTTGATGGCAGTCAAGTAGGCGTCTACCGCTTCGAGATCCCTGCCAAGTGTCTGCAACACCATCCCAACGTTGTTATGAATTTCTGCCCTTGTAGGATCAAGCTTCAGCGCTTTTCGATATTCTTCCAACGACTCCCGGAGCTTTGCTTTGTCTCGAAGCACATTGGCCAGGTTGTTTCGCGCATCGGTGTATTTGGGATTGAGCTTTAATGCCCGGAGGTAGCATTCTTCGGCCTTGTCGGTGAGTTTCTGCGCCCTGTAAACGTTTCCAAGATTATTGCGATATTCTGGAACACGCTTGTTGATGGCGATGGCCTGCAAAATCAGCTCCTCGGCCTGGTCACACTGACTGCGCTGATAGGCGATGACTCCCAGCAGGTGAAGAGCATCCGCGTTGCCCGGGGCGACACGGAGAATCTGACGGTAAATGGTCTCGGCTTCATCCAGCTTTCCCGCCTGGTGAAGGCGAACGGCAGCATCGATGTTCGGTAAGGTCATACAGGTGAGCATGCTACACCATATTGTCTCGGATGCTCAAAGCCAAAGAGGAAGGTTTCTATAATTCGACGCCTCAAGGCGGCAATTACGGCTTAGCCGAGGAGCTTAAAATAAAAAAGAGTCCTGAAGCCAAATCACTCCCCAAGGTTCTCTTTATCGGCTATCAGGACATTGGCATTATCCGGAGTTACGCGCACGTGTGAACTGACGGTTCCAGGCGGCCGGGACCGAGTAAAGAAGGATGGATCGAATCATGATGCTTCGTATCTCGGCGCGGCCTATTTTGATGCGCAAGCTGCTATCCAGCACGTTTCCGGTGTGGAGCCCTGCAAGTGTCCGAATACCGATCAAGGCCGGCCAGGCGCATGCCAGCCTGATCCGCAGGCAGCGGAATGGCAGCGATACCGTGTATTGCCAGCCTGCAGACAGGTGATCCGCCGCGAGGTCCAGGCAGTCCTGGTAAAGGGGGCGAAATTGCTCCATGGCGGCCGGATCCAGCAAATCGGCTGGATCCAGGCCAAGAGGAGAAAGGCGCTCCTTTGGTATGTAACAGCGGCCACGGCGCAGATCATTGGGAAGATCGCGCAGGATGTTTACGAGCTGAAGGCCTTTGCCGAAGCGGATGCCATTCGTACGAAGCGCTGTGTCATCAAGCGGGTCCGATGGGAAAACATGGGCCCGGCACATATCGGTCCAGAACTCCCCTACACATCCTGCAACCGCGTAGGTATAGGCATCCAACTCCCGGTCGGTGTCCAGGGCCGTTACTCGGCCCGGTGTCGTATCGAATTGTACAAGGTCTGTTTCCTGTCCCTGGATAATGGTGGACAGCAGCTTCGCGATTCGAAGTCGGTCCGCGTGATCGGTGGTTCGAACCGCCTGGAGCAGATCATCCAGATGGACAAGGAGGTCACGCTCACCCTGAGTGCCTTCGCCGGTGATTTGCTCCTGAGCCTCTGCCAGGTCTCCAAGGTTGGGGCCAAAGATCGGACCCTCTTTGCATGCAGACAAGATAGCTTCCTTGAGTTGTTGCAGCCCTTCACGCCTTCGGGATATGGCAATCAGGCGCGTATCCGCCACAGTATCGGAAGCTCGCGCCAGAAGGTACGCGAGGCTGATGGGATGACGGACAGAGCGCGGCAATACCCGGAGCGTCAGATAAAACGAGCGGGACACCTGCTTCAACAGATTTTGAGTTTCGATCCGGGCTTGCATCATGATGGGCGGGATTGTACACAAGAATGATGCCACAGGTCTGCAAAATCCACTCTATCAGGAAGATTCCCGGCCTTGTCCCCGGGTAGGAATAGCTTTGTGGGATTTTGCACTTGATATGGCACAATCAGGTAGAGGTGATCCCATGCCGATGATGTATCGAAATCCCGCAATCCCGGAGTCTTTGATTCCGAAGGCTGCAAGCCCGATTTTTCAGCATCTGCTCGCAACGTATGTAAGCGAAACGAATAAGACTGCATCCGTCTGGCGCGAATTTGGGACGGAAGACATGAGCTTCCGGCCGCATCCGAGGTCCACTTCAGTCCAGGAACAGATGCGTCATCAGCTGCTTTCCGAGCGGCGGTTTTTTTGCGAGTTTCTGGGAACGCGCGAACCCGATCCTTCCACGATTATTCCTTCCGAGGCAAGTCCGGAAGCCTTTATCAAAAACCTGACGGATCTTGCTATGCAAAGGCTCGAGCAGTTGTCCCCCAAGGATGAAAGCTGGTGGTTGCAGCCGGCCAGTTTTTTCGATGTTCAACGCGAGCGGATATGGATTTTCTGGCGCAGGTTGCTGCACACGGCGCATCACCGGGCACAACTTACGGTTTGTTTGCGATTGTTGAATAAATCAGTGCCGTCGGTTTATGGACCCACCGCGGATGCGACCTGGGTGGGGGCGGATCCGACAAACACAGTAGATGCGGCCAGAAGGGCCTGAGACTCCGATGAAGCCCTATAAAAAGATTTCATCCAGCGTTCTTTTCCAGAATCCCTGGTGGCGCTATTGCCTTGACAAAATCGAACTGCCATCCGGCAAACCTGGCGAATACCATTTCGTGCTGACAAATGGCTCATCCATGGTTGTTCCAGTGGACGCGGATGAGAAGATTCTCCTGGTTCGGCAATACAGATATACGGGAAAAAAGGATAGTCTCGAATTCCCCTGCGGCGGACTGAAAGACGGTGTTTCATACGAGGAGGCGGCAAGAAGTGAGCTCCGCGAGGAGACTGGCTTCAGTGCAGGAGAGCTGGTTGCGGCAGGCGCGTTCAATCCCTGCAACGGGCTGCTCGATGAGATCTGCAATGTGTATATTGCCAGAGACTTAACCTATATCGGCGGTGAGCCGGACGAAACCGAGAGCTTCGAACTGCTGCGTTTTACAAAAGAGGAGCTCGAAAGGCATATCTGTAACGGGAGCCTCTGGGACGGGATGACGCTTGCCGCCTGGGCCCTTGCCAAACCCAAAATATAACCCGCGGGATTCGCGATGCGGTTCACGGTGTTTTTGTTGCGAATCCTGATCTAGCGATCGCTGTCCATTCTCGGTTGGTTTCCACCTTGGAACCGACAACTCCCTATTTAATAATTTCTTGTGATGGTTTGTTTCAATGGGAGGGTTTGAAAGGAGGATCGTGGTTTCCCAACAATCGAACGCGGGGTGGAAAAAGGTCATGCCCAAAACAACGGGAGGCATTTTAGCCGGCATCATGCTGGCCGCACTGATCCCGATTCTTCTTCTTCAGAGCGCTATTTATGTTTTCTGGTATCAGACAAGAATTCAAACCGAGATGATCGCAAACCTGGAATTTGCGCGCTCTGTAGCCTGGTCCTTTGAATCGCATGTTCAAGACATCCGCCGCCAGCTGCTCGTACTTGGGAAAGCCATTGAATCAGATCCTGCATTTTCGATAGAAAAGGCCGGAACCCTCCTGTCCATACTGAAAAGCCAATACGCCACCGTTATCCGATTCAGCATTGTCGACGATCACGGCGTCATTCTTGCATCCAGCGATCCTGTTTTCATTGGTATGTTTGTTGCGGATAGAGATTATTACCGCAAAATACAATCGGGTCAGGAATGGGTCATCAACGATCTGAATCTCGGTCCCATGGCCAACAGGATTCAATTCAACATTGCGCAGAAACTTCGCATCAAGGGTGAGCACAACTATCTCATTGTTGCGGTTATCGATCCCAAAATGCTGGGCGTGCTTGTTCATTTGCAGGAGCGCCCGGCTGGCGGGGAGTTCACGATTTTCGATCGATCCGGAAGCCTTGCTTTCTTCAGCGGAGAAATGACCTGGTCCCATGCCAGTTGGGCGAGGCGCGATGAAATCCTGAGTCTGGCTATGCACGGCAAAGAAGCCATGGGTACAATTCTGTATCCACTCGACAACAGAAAACATGTTGTAGCCCGGGTGCCGATCAATCAGATTGGCTGGACCGCCGGCGCCAGCAGATCGCTGGATACCGTTATGGCGCCGATCTATCGCAATGCTATCTGGGTTGCGATTCTGAACGGTTTGCTGCTGATGATCTCAATTGGCAGCGCACTGGTTTTAAGGGGTTTTTTCATCCGGAAACTGAACCGGTTACGGGAACAGGCGCGTTTCATCGCAGGCGGTGATTTTTCTACCAGGAATGATGTTGGCAACCCGGTCGAGCTCGCGGAGCTCGAAAAATCATTCAATGCAATGGCAGAGGAGATTGAGTCCCGCCAGAACTCGCTGAAGCAGGCGGTCAGCGAACTGACGCGTTCCAACCAGGAGCTTGAGCAGTTCGCCTATGTCGCTTCGCATGATCTTCAGGAACCGCTGCGCGTAATCTCAGGATTCGTGCAGCTGATTGAAAGAAAATACAAGGGGCGACTTGACAGTGAAGCAGACCGATACATTACTTTCATTACTGAGGCCGTTCAGCGGCAACAGGAGCTTATTCGCGATTTGTTGACCTACTCGCGATTGGGCCGGGCTGAGCCCCGGCTGGTATCCACAGATGCCACCAAAGCCGTGCAGGCTGCTATTCAGAATATGCATCAGATCATGGAAGAAACAAAAGCGACCGTGACGGTGGCGGATCTTCCGGTAGTACAGGCGGACGGGCAACAACTGATACAGCTTTTTCAGAATCTTATCCACAACGGCATCAAATTCAGGCGGATAGTGCCCCCCGCGCTCCACATTTCGGCAAGTCGTGAGGGGGATTTTTGGCTTTTTGCTGTTCAGGACAATGGGATTGGAATCGAGCCGCAATATTGGGCGCAGATTTTTACCATGTTTAAGCGCCTGCACACGAGAAAAGATTACCCTGGGACTGGCATTGGACTGGCAATCTGTAAGAAAATAGTCGAGAGGCATGGAGGTCGCATCTGGGTGGATTCCAGACCCGGTGAAGGATCGACCTTCCTCTTCACGCTTAGAGCCATTGGAGCGTTATGATGAATATGGAGTTGGGCAAGCCGATCAACATTCTTCTGGTGGAAGATAACGAACCGGATGTTGTGTTGACCCAGGAAGCTTTTAAAGAAGCCAAGATATCCAATTCATTGTACGTTGTGGCAGATGGGGTTGAAGCGCTCGAATTCCTGCGGAAGCAGGGAAAATTTATCGGCGTGCCTCGGCCGGACATGATCCTTCTGGACCTGAATCTGCCCAGAAAGGATGGGCGGTCGGTCCTTGAGGAAATTAAGGCTGATCCTCTGCTGGCCAGTATTCCCGTTGTTATTCTCACTACTTCAAGTGATGAAAGGGATGTCGTTCGGGCGTATACTTGCCATGCCAATTGTTACATCATTAAACCAGTGGACTTTCAGCAGTTCATGAATATTGTGAAATCCATTGAAGGATTCTGGCTAACGGTAGTGCGGCTACCCAATTCTGCATAACGAATCCGTTTTATTCACTTGTGCGGTGGCTCATCAGGCTATCCGCGACTTACCTTGATTTGGAAATAATACGATATGAATATTCCTCAACTAGTGGCGCAGGAGCTTTCTCTAGGTATCAACCAGGTCGAAAATGCATTGGCCCTTTTTGCTGAGGGCGGAACGGTGCCATTCATTGCCCGGTATCGCAAGGAGATGACGGGAGAGATGAATGAAGTGCAGTTGCGGGCGTTGCTTGAAAGGCATACATATCTTGTTGAGCTGGAAGAGCGAAAAGCGGCTATTCTCAAATCCATTGAGGAACAGGGGAAGCTGACAGACGAGCTGAAGGTAAAGATTGAAGCGTGTCTTCAGAAGACCGAATTGGAAGACCTGTATCTTCCGTTCAAGCCGAAGAAGCGAACACGAGCAACGATTGCCAGGGAAAAAGGGCTCGAACCGCTTGCATTGCTTGTCAAATCACTGAATGAGCCTGGGAGTCCCGCTTCTGACCTTGAGGTCGAGGCCGGCCGCTATATTTCTGAGGAATTGGGAGTCAAGAGCGTGGCGGAGGCACTCCAGGGTGCATCAGACATCCTGGCGGAGGAAGTTTCTGAAAAAGCTGAATTAAGGCAGCACATTCGCGATTACCTGATGAGCGAGGGTTACTTCATTTCGAAGGTTAAAGAAGAACACGCTGAAGGCACGACGAAATTTGAGATGTATCGGGACTATAAAGTCAAAGTCAAAGACATCCAGCCTCATAATATGCTCGCTCTTCGACGAGGCGAGACCGAGGGTGTTCTTACTTTTACCATTGAGTTTGATCTTGCTGTTGTAGCCGCGTACCTGGAAAGCCAGGAAATCCATGCCACGGCCGCCAACATCCAGGGCTTTTACAAAACGATGCTTGCGGATGCTTTCGACCGTCTCATGAAGACAACTCTGATCGGTGAGGTTCGACTCGAGAAAAAGGTCGGTGCGGATCGCGAATCCATCCGCACATTCGAAACAAATCTTCGCGAATTGCTGTTGTCCAGCCCGGCGGGAATGAAGCCGACATTGGGTGTCGATCCAGGGTTTCGAACCGGGTGCAAGGTTGCGGCAGTCGATAGCACCGGCAAGCTCCTTGAATATGTAACCGTTCAGCCCCACAAATCGGACGGCGAACGGGTTCAGGCCGCGGCGAGCATAAAGGCGCTGATCGGGAAACACAATATAGGGCTTGTCGCTATCGGCAACGGAACTGCAGGGCGCGAAACAGAAGCTTTTGTGGGGGAAGTTCTTGCACAACTCGATCAAAAGCCAACCAAGGTGATGGTGAGCGAGGCGGGGGCTTCGGTTTACTCCGCAAGCGAAGTTGCTATTGAAGAGTTCCCGGATCTCGACCTTACGGTCCGCGGTGCCGTCAGTATTGCCCGTCGGCTCCAGGACCCGTTGGCCGAGCTGGTGAAGATCGATCCCAAATCGATCGGTGTTGGGCAGTACCAGCATGATGTCGATCAGAAGCTGCTGAAGGAAAAGCTGGATGATACGGTTGAAAGCTGCGTGAACTATGTTGGCGTGGATCTGAACCTTGCATCCAAGGAACTGCTCAGTTTTGTAGCCGGCATTTCCTCCTCCGTCGCAAAAAATATCGTCGTGCATCGCAATTCGAACGGTGCTTTCCGCAGCCGAAAGGATTTGTTGGGCGTATCCAAATTTGGTCCTAAAACATTTGAACAGGCGGCCGGTTTCCTGCGCATTCGTGGTGGAGACAACCCTCTCGACAATACGGCCGTTCATCCGGAAAGCTACCATATCGTGGAAAAGATGGCGCAGAACCTCAGTATTGCGCTGGATCGCATCACGGAGGACCCCTCCAAATTCGGATCCATTAACCTGAAAGAATATGTTACCGATACGATTGGGGAGCCAACGCTTCGAGATATCCTGTCCGAATTGGAAAAGCCCGGAAGGGACCCGCGCGCAGAGTTCCGTTATGCATCCTTCAGAGAAGAAGTGAAGGAAATCAAAGATCTATTGGTAGGCATGGAGCTGGAAGGAATTGTGACCAACGTTGCCAACTTCGGGGCCTTTGTCGATATCGGTGTTCATCAGGATGGGCTCGTTCATGTCTCCCAGCTTGCCGACCGTTTTGTCGATGATCCGAAAAAGGTCGTCAAGGTGGGGCAGATTGTGAAGGTGAGAGTGCTTGAGGTGAATGAAGCGCTCAAAAGAATATCCCTTTCGATGAAATCGCCCGGGCGGCCGCAAAAGTCAGCGGCGCCGGCGAAAAAGACCGCAGCGCCACCTCCGCCGGAGAAGAGAACCGCATCCATCCAGGATCTAATGGCGAAGTTTAACCGATCCAGATAGGACTCGCTTATTGCGGGAAATTCGCGGCCGAAGTTATACATCGGCCGCGAATTTCCCGAATTTGGAAGATGCCGGTGTCAGCAGCCGAAAAATCGAAGCACCTTTTCAGAACGAAGCAAGCGATGAGCCTGCTCCTGTCCGCGATAGAATGTCCGCATGGTGGTGTCATTGTCCATGCAAAGAAATCCGGCCTCAACAGTATGATCCGGGTGAATCGCAAGAAAGCGGTTTTCTTTTTCCGCTTCGAGGATACTCGGCAAAGCA
The DNA here is from genome assembly GCA_963664705.1 of Acidobacteriota bacterium. Taxonomy (GTDB): domain Bacteria; phylum Acidobacteriota; class UBA6911; order UBA6911; family UBA6911; genus UBA6911. The sequence continues at coordinate 5,372,138 of OY761556.1, forward strand.
TTTAGCCGAAGAAGCCGCGAGCTGGTTTCCCACAAATTGCCCCCAGGGTCGCAGCAGAAAACGATGGTTTTGTCTGGATGAAGCCATTGATTCAGTGCGGTGAAACGGCTGTCCTGTTCAAATAGCCGCATCGGCATTTTGAGGGAGTAGCCTCCGTCGATGAATACGGAATTGAAATCACTCTCGAGTGGAGTGCCGAGATCTTCCGGACCAAGAGGGTCTCCCATGGCAACCGGCACAAGGCAGGAAGCTTCAATAACGGCATGGTAATTTTTGCGCGTCAGGGGGCGTATGTATTCGGAATGGAACTGATCGGGGAGATTCAATACAAACGCGACAGGCTCTTCCCGGTATTTTCCCGGTATGTATTTTAGTCCCTTGGGAAACTTGCGAGTCGCGGATTTCATAAAGAGGCGATAGCTGTCGAAGGAGCGAAACGGTTTAGCATCGGTCCGGCGCACCCGCGTGGTAAAAAGCAGCAGTTTTTTCCGGGGATCTCCATCGAAAACACCCGCCATTTCCTCTTCTTCCATCACATAAGAGATAGAGGATCGCAGGTGGGCACGGAAACGGCTGTGGGTGCGTGCGCCGAGAGCATGGCATTCGGGCGTACCCCAATAATTCCAGCCTTTCATCACGGTCCGCTCCGTACCGGTTGCGATGTCGGCAGCGGCGTAGCCCCCGGCGGAGGCTCCCATCATAATGGAGGGGAAGGTACCGTGTTCCCGACTCCACTGCATGAATTCGTGAATCACGCCTCCCTGCCAAGCGCCGCGACCGGCTCCTCCAGAATCCAGAATCCAGCAATAGTTCGTAGCCATTTCGGTGCGAGTGTACTGCACAAATGCAAAGACATAAAGCTCCTGCTCCAGCGAAGCTTTGAGTCAACTCAATTCTTGAATTATGATGAACGCATGAATGGTCTGCTTGATACACACGCGCATTTATGCGATCCGGTTTTTGACAACGATCTGCCGCAAGTTCTCCAAAGAGGAAAAGCTGTCGGTGTTTCGGGTGTCATTGCTGTCGGGGAAAATATCGAGGATGCGAAAAAAACCCTTCACCTTGCCTCTCGATATCCAATGATTCGCCCTGCAGCCGGTTTGTTTCCTACGGTTCTTGATCAGAGCCTTGCCGCCGGGATGCGGGATTTCATTCGGGAGCATCAAAGAGATCTGGCTGCTATTGGGGAAATAGGATTGGACCATTGGGTCGTAAAAAGCGAGTCAGAATGGGAACTGCAGCTCGATATCTTTAACGGCTTCATAGCATTAGGCAAAGAGCTTGGCTTGCCGCTCAATGTTCACTCAAGATCCGCCGGCCGACAAACGGTTGCTGCGCTTTTGGACTCGGGGGCATCGAAAGTGCAGATGCATGCGTTTGATGGAAAGTATGGCACGGCCTTGCCGGCGGTCGAAGCAGGGTACTTTTTCTCCATTCCTCCATCGATCGTTCGATCGGATCAAAAGAAAAAGCTGATCAGGATGTTGCCATTGTCCTGCCTGCTGGTTGAGACGGATAGCCCGGTTCTGGGTCCAGTTCCTCAGGAGCGGAATGAGCCCTGCAATGTTTTGATTGCCGTGAAGGTAATTGCTGAGATTAAAGGAATTCGCGAGGAGGCGGTAAGAGAAGCCGTGATCGAAAACACGCACCGGCTCTATGGTTAACGAAATCGGAGACAGCGTACGCACGAAAACTCAAAAATGGAGTCTGACCTCGACATTGAAAAACTGGTGGGCAAACTATTGATAGCCGGCATCGACGGCTTTATCCGGCCCCAGTGCGGCAGCTTTGGCAAGCTGATCGCAGCGCTCATTTTCCGGATGGCCGGCATGGCCTCGGACCCACTCAAAATGCACATCATGAATGTCGCAAAGCTTCAATAGCCTTTCCCAAAGGTCCGGATTAATAGCTTTTTCTTTGCTGTTGCGTTTCCAGCCATTTGCTTTCCATTTCCGCGCCCATCCTTTTTCGATCGCATAAACCAGGTACTGGGAATCACTGGTAAGAGTAACGCGGCATGGTTCTTTGAGTGCCTCGAGGCCGGCAATAGCCGCAAAGATCTCCATGCGGTTGTTGGTGGTTCTTTGAAAACCGCCTGAAAGCTCTCTGCGGTGGGAGTCATATACAAGGACAACCCCGTAGCCGCCAGGGCCGGGATTATTCATGCAGCCGCCATCGGTATACATCATTATGTTTTTCATCAGGATAACTATTTTAACCCGCGTTCTGTTTCCTGGAGAGGAAAACGATAAATTTTTCGAGGGATGGGGAGCAAGGAAGGAAAAGGTGCGACTTGCGGATTGCAGGTTGCAGGAGTCTAACTCCTGCAACCTGCATCACTAAAGATCCAACGCTTCTACTTGATGGTAGGCGCGGGAGCGGGTGGAACATCCGTTCGCGCTTTCCAGTTCTTTACAGGCGAAGCCACCGGAGCAGGCTGGCGCTGCTTGCGCAGCCCAAAGGACTTCATGAAAGCATCTTTTTTAGCCAGCTGGATTGCCAATGCCGGATCGACGCCTTTCGGACAAACCTGTGAACAGGCGCCGGCAAAATGGCAGCGATAGACGCCGTGATTGGAATAAAGCTCTTTGGCTCTCTCCTCAGCGCCGCCGTCGCGGGAGTCGAGCGTATAGCGCCAGCCCTGAGTCAGTGCCTGCGGGCCGGTGTACTGTTCTGAAGTAGCGACGGTCGGGCAGGCCGAAAGGCAGAGTCCGCATTTGATGCAATAGGCGAACTGAATATAGTTGAGCAGTTCTTCCGAGGACTGGAAATATTCGCCGGTCGGAAGATTCTGTTCTTTGAGATCCTGTCGGATCAAATACGGCTTCACGGACCGATGTTTGCCGAACAGCTTCTCAAGATCCGGGACCAGGTCGCGAATCATTTCATAGTTCGGCAGCGGTTTCACGATGACTTTGTCCGAGTGCAGATGGACAATCTGATTGTTACAGGCCAGACGGGGCAATCCATTGATAAACATGCCGCAGGATCCGCAAATCCCCATCCGGCATGAGGATCGCCAGGATAGCGAAGGGTCTTCATGCTCCTTTATCCAGGTCAGCCCGTCCAGCACGGTCATCCCCTTTGTGACTGGAACCGTGAACGCCTGCATGTACGGAGATTTCCCAGTCGCGGGATTGTAGCGCAATACTTCAAAAATAACGGATTTGAGGACAGTGCCCTCCTGTGCATCTGAATGGCTCACGGTCGCACCTCCCTCATCTGATACAGCATAATGGCGACATAACTTCCATAAGCAAACAAAACGATTCCAGCAAGGGCGCAAACGCTTCCAATCGCTTTTTCCATCCCTTTCGACAGTGAAAGCTCAATGAGCAGGCTGCGAAGGCCATAAAGTCCGTGAAACAGTGCCGCTCCCAGCAGAAGAATGTACGTGACCATGTAAATGAACTGCTGGCTGCGATGAAAGACTTCGGCGGAATGAACAGGATCGCCCGATCCGATTCCGACGAATTGCAGAATAGCGCCCAGGTGCATGGTGCCCATGTGCACACCTAGCAGAACAAGGATTACAACTGCAGAGAGGATATGCCAGAACCACAGTCTTGATTCGCGCATGATGTCCTCCTATCTCAATTTCAAATAGAAATCAGCGCCACCGATGAGCATGACAACTGCTGCGATGATCATCACCACCACCAATAGTGGTTTTTGGCGCATTGTGGAATAACTGTACGGATATGACGGTAATCCCTGCTTGCCAAGCATATATCCAAGTTCAACGAGAACCAGGCGGATCCCATTCACGGCGTGATAGGCAAAAGCAAGGAAGACGGTGAATTCACCAAACTTGAAAAAGGGCGTGCCGAAAAATGACATTCGGCTATCCCAGGCCGCCGGGCCACCGAGGCGAGCTCCGGTGACAAAAATATGCATCAGGAAATAGGCTAGAATTCCGAGACCGGAAAGCCGGTGAAGCGAATAGGCATACCGGTCGAAGCCATAGCGGCCGCCACTGAGCCAGCCCCAGATTCCGAGATTGTTTTTCAGTCTGTTTTGCATAGGTGCTCCTTTGAAGGAGGAGTCAGAAGTCAGGAATCGGGAGTCAGAAGAAAGAACCGATTTGCCTTTCCTCCGGCTTCTGGCTCATGACTCCTGGCTTCTGCCCTTAATATTTCCTTTCCACCGGTGTCCAGGTATTAATAGTGACCGACTTATATTCCAGTTTCGGCCCCTGGTCTGTGCGGAATGCCAGTGTGTGCTTCAACCATTTGGCATCATCGCGGTCTGGATAATCTCTGCGAGCATGGCCGCCACGGGATTCAGTTCTTTCCAGCGCGCCGAGTACCATGGCTTCCGCCAGATCCAACAGGTTACCGAGTTCCAATGCATGATAAAGATTGGTGTTATAGATGGTCCCCTTGTCGCCAATGCCGATGTTGGCATAACGCTTTCTCAGCGATTTCACCTTATCGAGAGCGACACTCAGTTCCTGGCCGGTGCGGAATACGCCGACATTTACATCCATGCACTTGCGAAGCTCACGTTTGAGATCGTAAGGGTTCTCTGTTCCATTGCGTTTCATGAGGTCATTGACAATCCGGTTGTATTCGCCGGTTACGCGCAATTCTGGAACAGCCGCGACCTGGGCTGTTGCATCGCAGTACTTGGCTGCTTCGGCTCCGGAGATCTTGCCCCAAACCAGGCACTCGGCCGTGGAGTTGGACCCGAGCCGATTTGCTCCGTGGAGACTGACGCAGGCAGCCTCGCCTGCGGCGTAAATCCCTTTAACGCGGGTCTCAGCTTTGATGTTGGTTTCAATCCCGCCCATGGAATAGTGGGCAACGGGCCGGCAGGGGATCGGTTCCTTGATAGGATCCAGATCATTGAATTCAATGCAAACCTCACGAATCAGAGGCAGCTGTTCATTGATTTGCTTGGCTCCGAGATGGCGTAAATCAAGATAGATATAATCCAGGCCATCCGGTCCTTTGTAGCCGCGGCCTTCCTCGATTTCGATCATTTCGGATCTGGAAATGAGATCACGGGGCGCCAGCTCGAGTTTGGAGGGCGCATACTTGTTCATGAAGCGGTCGCCCTTGCTGTTGACAAGATAGCCGCCTTCACCACGGCATGCTTCGGTGATAAGAATTCCGGATGGAACCAGACCGGTAGGATGGAATTGCAAAAATTCCATGTCCTCCAGTGGAAGGCCGGCCTGATAAGCCAATGCCATCCCGTCGCCCGTTACTGTCTGGGAATAGGTTGTGAATCCGAAAAGAGTTCCTGCCCCGCCGGTGGCGATGATCAAGGCCTTGCCGCGAATCACCTTGAACTGACCGGTGGTCATATCAAAGGTGGTGATGCCGCAGAACTGATTGTTCTCGATAAGAATCGAAGTAACGAAGTGCTCGTTGTAATGCTTGGCGTTATTGTACTGGAGCAGTGTGTCGTAGAGCGTCTGCATTTCGAAGAAGCCCGTTTTGTCCTGCGCCAGAACGGCACGCGGGTAGCTATGTCCGCCAAACGGGCGCTGCGCAATGTGACCGTCCGGTCGACGAGTCCACGGGATTCCCCAATGGTCCAACTGGAGAATTTCTGATGGTATCGTGCGGACAAAAAGGTCCACGACATCCTGATCGGCCAGGAAATCGGATCCTTTGACTGTATCCCATGCATGCAATTCGATGCTGTCCCCATCTTCGGGACGCAAAACAGCGGCCGTTCCACCTTCTGCCGCGACTGAATGGGCGCGCATCAGCTGATTTTTGGATATAACGGCAATGTCGATTTTTCCGTGTGCTACACGGGATGCTTCAATCGCTGCCCGTAAACCAGCCAGGCCCGCTCCGAGAATTATGAGATCATGAGTGAAAACATCGCCCATGCGAAGCCTCCTTTCCTACTTGCGAAGAAACTCAAGCTCACGGAAGGCGACGTGCATGATTCCATCGGAATCCGTTGCTTGAAAATAAAATAAAAGCCGATGTAATTCTGAATCTAAGTCCTATGTCGTTGATGCGTAAACCGCCAAAACTTGCACACCCTGCCGTGTGACCCCCTTCGTGTAGTCGTGATCCAAGTGCTGCCTTTCGTTTGGGAATTGGACCGTGGAAGTCGAACGCCAGAGACTAAAACAGAATTCTGCTGCCGACTACGTTAACCTGTATTCTGCTTGTGCTCGTGGTTTCAACCTTTCTGTTGCAGGTACTGCGTCAAACCGGCGGCAAATGCTTCAACGGCTTCCTCAATTTCACTTTTCTTCAATACAAATGCGAATCGTGCCTTTTGAATCCCCTGGGAGTTCTGCATATAAAAGCCGGCTGCAGGTGCAATGAAGGTGGTGCGCTGCTTATGAGAGAACTGTGCCAGAAGATAGGAGGCAAAATGCTCCGCGTTGGCGACAGGAAGCTGCGCGACTGTGTAGAAAGCTCCCTTCGGCTTTTGCACCGCAACATCGGGCACATTTTTCAAAGCATTGTACAGGGCATCCCGTCGCAGCCGGAATTCATTCCGGGCCTGTTCAAGGTAATCGTCTTTTATGCGGTCCAGCATATATGCCGCGGCGAATTGATCAATCGTCGGGGCGGCCAGGCGGGCCTGCGCAATATTCAGCGACTTTGCCAGCAATTCCTCGTTGCTGGTGAGAAGACACCCTATCCGGGCCCCGCATAGGCTGAATCTTTTTGACAGGCTGTCTACAACTACCACGCGCTTGTTCGACGGAGCCAGGTGGAGGATGGAAATAGGCTTGAGATCGTCGTATACGAATTCCCGGTAAGTTTCATCCAAAATAAGGAAGATATTGTGTTCTTCACAGATTTCGAGGAGAAAGCGGAGTTCTTCCCTGCTGTAAACCGTTCCGGTCGGGTTGTTCGGATTGCAAAGAAGAATGGCGCGGGTGCGATTGGTTATGCACTTTTCAATCTGATCTCGGGCGGGAAGAGCAAAATTGTCTTCCATATTGCTGAGAACCGGGACGAGAGTCACTCCGGAAATCGCTGCAAACCCCAGGTAATTGGCATAGGTCGGATCAAAGATGATGACTTCATCCCCGGGATCGCAGCAGGTCATAAAGAGGAAGACCAAAGCCTCACTGGCTCCCACTGTGATCAGAAACTGCTCCGGCGTAGTGTCGAGTTGAAGGGTCTTATTGATATACCGCGACCAGGCGGCACAAAGCCCCTCGTGTCCCTGGGACTGTTCATAGGCTACGACCTTATTTTTAAAGGCTTTAAGCCCATCAAAGAACTCATCGGGAGATTCGATGTCCGGCTGTCCGATATTCAGGTGATAGACATGAATTCCGGATTTCTTGGCATCCGTAGCCAGATGCGCCAGCTTTCGAATAGGGGATGGTGGAGTGTTATGCGCGCGGTTTGATAGTTTTATAGACATCATAGTCGTTCTCCGCCACCAGATGTGATCGGGGAATTGGAAGACTAAACCTTTCTGGCCCCGCGATCAATATGGAAAATCGGGAAGGGAGTCTTTGCCACCTGATTTCCTCCAGCTTTAACATTATCGTGCAACCCCAATCTAAAAATTAGAAAATCGGAAACGTCCAACCGGTTTACCCGATTTTATGGGCTTCCGGTGACGATAAGGATCCTGGAAAGTGGCTGTACGCGACGAATCATTCTGTTTTTTGCGCTCGCGGGTATGCAATTTTCTTTCACCGTCATTTCTTTTTGTGCATTGGCCTGGAAATGGTATAAATGCACCATCAATGGAGGGTTTGCATGGTTCGATCCGTTACGCTTGCTTGCGCGCTACTTGCTGTTTTATTCGCTTCTCAGGGAATTGCTGAAGACAAGGAAGGCTGCAAAGACCATCCCATGTTCAGCCGTATGCCCAACTATGAGATTTATAGCTGCACCACAGTTCAGTTTGAAGCGGTGGATTTTGCAAAACCCGGCCGGAAGCAATATGAGAGTCAAGAGGACTTTGAAACGGTGGAAGGTTCTGTTTTCTTTGTCAGCTACGGATTGAAGGAAGGTGCTACGCCTCCCAGTGCCTTGCAGGTTATTCGAAATTTCCAAAATGCCGCAAAGGCCGCAGGCGGTGTAGTCACCGGTGATTTTCCCAATGCCAATACTCTTCGGGACACCGCAGCCAAATACATGGTCGAATCACCCGGTGGAACCTCCTATGAACGCCTTACCAACCTGAAATTTACCAAGGGGGACAAGGAGACCTTCGTCACGGTGGCCGCCAGCGCTGCTTACAACGATTATAGTATCCTCATTGTCGAACGCCAGGCGATGACCCAGGATATATCAGTCAACGAGCTTGTAGATAAGTTGAACAAAGATGGGTTTATTACGCTATACGTCAATTTTGACACAAACAAAGCGGTTATTAAGCCGGAATCCGGCAAAACACTGGACGATGCGGCGAATGTTCTTAAGGCAGCCGCCACCTTATCTATCATCGTGGGCGGGCATACGGACAATGTTGGGGCGCCTGAGGCGAACCTGAAGCTTTCCGATGAACGGGCAAAGGCCGTCGCTGCGGCTCTCGTTCAGCGGGGAATTGCGGCCGATCGTCTCACCGCAAAGGGTTTCGGACAGACTCAACCCATTGCCGACAACCGCACGGAGGAGGGTCGGGGCAAAAACCGCCGCGTTGAATTGGTAAAAAAGTAGATGTTTAAACGCACGGGGGGCCTGCACGTGCAGGAGACTCCCGGGTTTGGATTCGGTGGTAAGTTAAATTTCCTATCTGGTCGAAGTCTTGGATTTGTCTTAAACTTCTTGAATTGGTTGAAAGCCGGTCTATAGGGAACGCCAAAGGAACGGCTTTTGATTTTTTGGGTCAAGCTGAATGCAGGTAAAAGGAGGAGAGAATGGCGTACCAGGCTGTAAATTATGAAAAACTGTTGGGAACCGAGGGGTTGAGCAATCAGCTGTTGACGAACCACTTCACCCTTTACGGCGGCTATGTGACGAACACAAACAAGCTGATCGATGAATTATCGGAGCTTGAAAAACAGGGAAAGGCTGGAACTCCTCAATATGCGGAGCTGAAGCGGCGGTTCGGTTGGGAATTTGACGGGATGAGGCTTCATGAGCTCTATTTTGCCAATATGGCCAAGGGCGGCGTTGCGCTCGACAAGGCATCGAAGCTGGCAGCCAAAATCAATGAGGATTTTGGTTCCTACGAGAATTGGGAAAAAGCCTTTAAAGCCACCGGAGCAATGCGCGGTATCGGTTGGGTCGTCCTCTATTATGATGCGGTCGGCAACAAGCTCCTGAATACCTGGATTGGCGAGCACGACACCGGTCACCTTGCGACGGCCACACCAATCCTTATCATGGATGTTTTCGAGCATGCGTTCATGATTGATTATGGGTTGAAGCGTGCTGACTACATCGAAGCATTCTTCAAAGCAATTGATTGGTCGGTTGCCCAGAAGAGATGTGAAGGATAGCAAGAGGCCACAAACAGGAAATTTTGTGAAATTCGTGGCGGCATAATAGCCCGCCACGAATTTCGCAGGATGTCAGAGCATATCGTCAATGTGCGTGACAAGCACATGACCCAACTCAAATAATCGGCAGAACCCATTTCGCAGCTTCAGAACTACTTCCTTGGTCCGATCCTCTTCTTTAAAGCTCGTGGCAATCTGGTTTACCTGGTCTTTTAGATCCGAGTCTGTCAGCAAGGCAAACGCCTGAAACATCTCCACAATTCGATACAGAGCGTTGATTAGGTGCTCCCAGTCGGAAGTCGCTGCTTTTGCGCCCGCGGCAAAGCGCTGTTCAATCTGGCGGATAGCAGGAGTCATTATCTGATCCTGGTCGAGCGCAATGGTGATAAGGCCGAGCAGCGGGAAACAGGCGCGCAATGCGGCGGCGGAACGCTCCACGGGACCGGCCGATTCTGTGCTTAGATGAACCTGATCATCTACTTTGCCAATGAGGGCTGATGCCTCCGGATTTCCCTCGGTCAATTGATGGCTCAGAGTATTCAGGCTGTTGTATATGGAGAATGAGGCGTTGATGAGATGGTCCCGGAATTCCGTTGCCCGGGCGGCTCCCTCGCGAAAAATTGATAGGCGTTGATCGATCAATGAGTTATACCGCTCATCCCTATCGATGGTCTTTGACAGTGCCATCAAAACCTCGACCGACTGGTAAGCGGCCGCCACAGTCTGACCTTCCGCATCTCCTTCCTTATCTGCATATTGCTCAAGGTAATCTCGCCAGAGTTGCATCAAGAACGGACCCGATTTTCCCTGCCCGGGTGGATAGATCATAAAGGACTCCCTTTTAACTGTGACGACTCCTGAATGCCGAGTTCACGGCATATCATAATTCCCTGACACCCTCCTAGGATATAATATCAATCCCATGTTTAAGATCAGGGATGTAGTGATAGATCCGCCGTTGATTTTGGCCCCTGTTGCCGGGCATACAGACTCGTTGTTCAGACAGGCAGTCAAGAGCCTGGGAGGCTGCGGTCTCGTTGTCTCGGAGCTGGTCAGCACGGAGGGAATGACACGTCACCAGGCGCGTAGTGAGCATTTGACCCGTTTTGAGGATTGCGAAAGGCCTGTTTCCATACAGATTTTTGGCAGCGACCCCGTGCGCATGGCCGAATCGGCAGTCATGGTCGAGGCGATGGGCGCAGATATTGTAGACATCAACCTTGGCTGCCCGGTGAAGAAGGTTGTCCGGCAGGGTGGTGGAAGCAACCTGCTCCGTGATCTTCCCTTGCTTGAAAGGATATTCAAGGCTGTGCGGCAGGCTATCAAAGCGCCGCTTACGGCCAAAATCCGAACCGGTTGGGACCGCAATTCTATCAATGCCACCGAAGTTGTCAAACTTGCGGAAGGCTGTGGAATTGAAGGGATCGCTATTCACGGCCGGACGCGGTGCGACATGTTTGCCGGACAGGCTGACTGGAACGTGATCGCGGAGGTCAAAAAAAATGCCGGTATACCCGTAATCGGAAATGGGGATGTCTTTTCTCCATCAGATGCGGAAAGAATGTTCCAGTCCACAGGCGTCGATGGAGTCATGCTGGGACGGGGAGTTCTCAGCAACCCATGGCTGATCCGGCAATGCTGGGACTATTTAAGCGGCAAGGAGGTCCGGCAGACAAGTTTTGCAGAAAAGGCAGAATTCATGGTGCAATTCCTGCAAAAAGTCCATCGGGAGGCGCCGGCTCCCGTAGCTCTGGGCAAGATGAAGAAGATAGGAGGGTACCTCTCCAAAGGATTCCCCGGCAGCACACACCTTCGCGCCCACCTTCATGGCTCAAGTACAACCGCAGAGTTTTTTGAAGTATTGGCGGAATACTTCCGTCATTTGCAATAAAGAGCGACAACAGAGAGTTGATTATGCCAGGCCTTTGCGCTTGCGTCTCCAGCCGAAGATGGCGGCGACTCCAATACTGATGATGTAAAGCAGTATCATGGGAGCGGACCAGACCATCAGGTTGAAAGCATCTCCGGTCGGGGATATCACAGCCGCAAGGATGACGATGCCGATCATGGCATATCTGAATTTGTCCCACAGGAATTTCGCGGAAACCAGACCAAAGATCGACAGGAATGCGACGATCACCGGCATTTCGAAAATCAGGCCCAAACCCAGGATCATCATGTTCGTAAAATCAAGATACTCGTCAATCTTGATCATGGGGTCGAAGGCGGCCCCCATCTCATTCAGGAATTTGAATGTTGTCGGAAGAATAATGAAGTAGCAGAAGGCTGCGCCCAGGAGAAACAGCAGGATTGAAGAGACAAGAAAAGGGACTACATAGCGCTTTTCCTTCTGGTAGAGTCCCGGCGCGATAAACTTCCAGATCTCGTATAGAATAAAGGGAATGGTAACGAAGATTCCCGCCACAAAGGCGACCTTCATGTATACCGTGAACGGATCGGTTATGGATGTATAGACGAGATGCTTCCCGGGAGGAAGCGTCTTGGTCATTGGGGCTGCCAGGAAATTATAGATTTTCTGGTGAAAGAACCAACTGACGAGGAAGCCTACACCGACATAGGCGGCGATGTGGACAAGGCGCTTGCGCAGTTCGTCAAGGTGTTCCAGAAAGGACATCTTTCCGGATTCGTGTTCTTCCGGTGCGGAAGATCCGGTTTCAGCCTCCAACTCCGTTCGTACATCACTCATTGATTCTCTTTTGACCCTGCCGACTCTGCGGAGTTGCTGGCGTCATCCCCGAGGATATCTGATTTTTTAATCGTGCTGTCCTTGAGGATCTCGGACACCTGCTCTTTTTCTTTATCGATCCGGACTTCATCTTCCCAGGTCTGCTTCAGCTCATTGGATGCCCTCTTGAACTCGGCCAAGCCCTTGCCCAGGGTCTTTCCAAGTTCCGGCAATTTTCGAGGGCCGAAGATGATCAGTGCAAGAACAAAGATGATGATAATTTCTTGCATTCCCAAGGAGCCCATAGCATCACCTACTTTCTCGGCTTCTTCCCTGCCTCTGATAACGTGGTTCAAGTCTAATTTAGGGTCATCCGGAAGTCAATGCGGGATCCTTCGTGCCGGTGATCAATGTTTCGGACAGCTCTTTTTGCCCTTTTGAACCGTTATCCGGGCGACTACCATATTCAATGGATGGGCAGACGATCGCATTGTGGCCGGGAAGCTCGATCTTGTAACCCTTTAACGCTGCATGATATACTCTGTCCGCTTAGATGTACCACGTGGAGCCAACCCTTTATGAAACATCGTTTTGCAGTTACCCTAACACTGATCGTTCTTTTATCCTCCGTAACAGGAGGGTTGCTGGGCGGCAATACCACCGCTAAAGCCGGACAGTCTGCTCAGACATCGTCTACGGAGTTTCTGACCAATTTTACAGAAGCACTGGATGTGATTCAGCAGACGTATGTGGATAAGGTTGGCCCCGACAAGCTGGTCTATAGCGCTATTAAAGGCATGCTCCGCGTGCTTGACCCGCATTCGAGCTTCTTTGATCCTAAGGAGTTTTCCCGTCTTCGCGAAGAGCAGCACAGCAAGTACTTCGGGCTTGGCATCCGAGTGAGAACGCTGCTGCGCGACAGAGGCAAGGTTGCGATTGTCGAACCGCCTCAAATTGGTTCTCCTGCGGAGAAAAAGGGACTGCGCGCAGGAGACGTGATCACAAAAATTGAGGGAGCATCGATTGACGATTGGACCTCGGACGAGGTGGTAAACCACCTTCGTGGCCCGAAGGGGACCACGGTTAACATTACAATTGAAAGGCCCGGAGTTCGGGACCCGATTCAAGTGAGCGTCGAGCGGGACGAGATTCCTCTGATCACGGTTCCATACGCCTTTGAAGTGAAGCCTGGGATCGGCTATGTCAAAATTGATCGATTCTCGGAATCTACTGCAGATGAATTGCGGAACAAATTGAAGGAACTGAATTCTGCCAACCTCGCTGGCCTTATTCTGGATTTAAGAGATAATCCAGGCGGATTGCTGAACCAGGCTATTGATGTAGCGGATTGTTTCCTGCCGCAGAAGGATCTGGTCGTCTCCACGAAAGGCCGGGCCGATAATTCCTCGCGGTCCTATCGCGCTCCGAGTCTCGAAAAGGTGAAGGTGCCGCTTGTTGTGCTCATTAACCGGCACAGCGCCAGCGCCTCTGAGATTGTTGCCGGCGCTCTTCAGGATCATGACCGGGCGTTGATCGTGGGCGAAACAAGTTTCGGCAAAGGCCTGGTTCAATCAGTCTACCCACTTGAAAATGATACCGGGATGGCACTAACTACAGCCAAGTATTACACGCCGAGCGGAAGACTGATCCAGCGGGATTATTCCGGCTCTACATTCGAATATTTCTTCCTCAATGGTGGAGATGCCGCAGTTCCGGAAAATCACAGAGAACGGGAAATCCGCTCCACGGACAGTGGACGAAAAGTCTATGGAGGAGGGGGGATTACTCCTGATTTCATGGAACCCACACGCGAGCCGAACCGGTTTGAAGGACGCCTCGCTTCTAAAGATGTTTTCTTCCAATATGCGCGACGGCTTACTTCGGGTCAGGTGCCCGGGGCAGCCAACTTCCAGCTGAATAGCCAGGAAAAAAGCTCGAAATCCATTGCATCCCTTGAAATCACAGATGCTATCCTCGCGGATTTCAAGAACTTCCTGCGCGAGAAGCAGGTTGATTTTACAGAAGACGATATTCAGAAAAATGTCGACTTCATAAAAAGAAGAATCCGGCAGGAAATTTTTACATCCAACTTTGGGCTCCAGGAAGGCTTCAGAATCGCTATTCAAGGGGATACGCAGGTTTTGAAGGCTCTGGAAGTTATGCCTGAAGCCAAATTGCTGATGACCTCCGGGAAGACGTCGTCAACCGCGCAGAACCCGGCTCACTAGTCGAGCAAAGCGCCGGAATCCTGGAAGGTCGATTTTTCTTTAACAGGAAGAAAGTTCGCGATAAGGTTCTCCTGTTTTTCATATTTGCATATACTTGGTAATCATGATCAGACTTGGGTTTGTCCGCAGAGTTGCATTGTCGTGCATTTCGTGCAGCCTCGCCATCGGTGTTGTGCCAAAGGCCTATCCGACCGAACTCGCTGTGAATGATGCTTACGAATCCACGTATAGTTCTGAAAGTCCTGCGCTGCCGAGACCCGTCCAGGATCTCATGCAAGCCTCGCGCCTGAAGTACCTCGAGGGATCGGGCCTGATCAAGGCGGGAGAGTCGGACAAAGCGCGCGAGTCTTTTAATAAGGCTGTCGATCTGTTACTCCAATCGGATTGGGACATTCCCTCTACACCGGCGTTAAGCCATTATTTCCAGGAACTGGTACAAAAGATTCAGGAGGATGAATCCCGTTACCTGACCGCACCCGGAGAGACTCCGGAGGAAATTGAGACTGCGGTTGTCGATGAGTTGGACCAGCTCGATCTGTCCCCCGCCATCATTGATCCGGCGATTCAAGCCTTGGAGAATGAAATAGCCGGAACAAAATATGAAATTCCTATTAACGTCAATGAGATGGTCGCCAAGTCGTTGGATTATTGGCTAAAAAGTGGACGCAAGTACTTTGTGGATGGGCTTGTTCGATCCGGACAATACCGCCCCATGATTGAAAAGGTGTTCCGCGAGGAATCCATTCCCCTTGATCTGATGTACCTCGCTCAAGTTGAAAGCCTTTTTAAAACGCATGCAGTGTCCAGGGCTCAGGCAAAGGGGATATGGCAGTTTGAAAAAGGCACCGCGATCCGGTATGGATTGAAGGTTACCAAGGACGTCGATGAAAGATCCGATCCGGAAAAATCCACGCGTGCGGCTGCCCGCTATCTGAATGACCTTTTTGCCATGTTCAAAGACTGGAATCTTGCGCTGGCAGCTTATAACTGGGGTGAGGGGAAGGTTCAGCGGCTGATCAACAGTACCGGACTCACTGATTTCTGGAAGCTGGTCGATCTGAGACGCAGATTGCCCGAGGAAACCAAAAACCATGTTCCGCTCATCCAGGCAAGCGTGATCCTTGGTCGAAACCCCGAAAAGTTCGGGCTGCCTACGGAATTGGCTTCACCGTTGGAATATGCGGAAGTTTCCGTGTCAAAGCCGATCGATTTGAGGGCTGCCGCAAAGGTTTTGAGCACCTCAATTGATGAACTCAAGAAATTGAACCCGTCTTTGCGTGGTTTAACTACGCCGGCCAATTATCCCAATTTTCAGCTTAAGGTACCGGCAGACAGCGACCCGATGAGCCATGAGCAGCTTGCCTCTCTTCCAACGGCAAAGATCATCGTCCGCGAGAGTGCAAGTGTCAGGTATAAAGTCAAATCCGGCGATTCATTGAATCGAATTGCCGCTAAGTACCACGTAACCGTTTCGGAGCTTGAACGGGTCAACAAGTTGTCCTCTAAAAAGAACCTGAAGGCCGGAACCTGGATTCAGATTCCGTCGCATAATGTTCAGTCTGCTTCTTCGGAACCAAAACGAGCGCAGTCTGCCAAAAGTGCTAAGGGAAAGGCCAAGTCCGCAAGATCGATAGCCGCTTCTGAAAAGATAATAGGGAAGAAGGCCAGGAAGAGTGTTGCTGTAAAGCATGCAACGACAAAGGTTCGGCCCAATGCCCAGGTAGTTTCCCTGAAAAGGCAGCTGGACTCCCGGCTCTCAAAAAAGCAAGTAGCCTCCAAGTAGACCCTGAATACGAACCAACCTAATTCCACGCGGAATGATCAAAAACGGGAAAGATCAGAACATTTCTTCAAGGTTCATCGTATTAAGATGAGTCGCACCCATCTTTTGGTGCCGCAGGACTGCAAAGCTTATGGGGATGAATTTATCTGCTCTTGATTTGCCAGCGCCGGCGGCTCTGGATACGAACCAGCCAAAAAGGCGATCCAGTGCCGCGGTATGGGAAGCTTTCCGCATTGCAACCGACTCTATTTGGAACCACAAATTAAGGTCCATGCTGACGCTTCTCGGTATCATCATTGCCATCGCGTCGGTGGTTACCGTGGGTGGTGCCATAGAAGGGCTGGGTGCATATATATGGAAACAGCTCTCTTCTACATTTGCCAGCAATACATTTGTCGTTGCCCGGATTGCCGGTGCCAACATGTCCGAAGAAGAATACGAAAAGCGGATCAAGCGCAATAAGAACCTTTACGCGGCCGATTTGAGGGCGGTCGAGGGCGCGTGCGAGGGATGTGAGGCGATCTCGCCCATGATGCGCGGCACAGACACGATCAAAAGAGGCAACAAGGTTGTTTATGACGCCAATATTTCTGGCGTAAGTGCGGATATGCCGAAGATTCAGTCGGTCGATCTCGCCGAAGGTCGCTTCGTCACCTCTTCCGAAATTGCGCATGCGCATAACACGGCCGTTATCGGGGCGCAGATCCGCGAGGAGTTGTTTGGACCGGTTGCTGCCATGGGAAAGGAAATCAAGATCGGTGAGGATAGCTTCACCGTTATTGGCGTCGAGGTCGCCAAAGGCAACATGCAGGGGCAATCACTCGACAAAAATATCTATATCCCCTATACGGCATACCTGAAAAAATATGGCACGCGCAGATCCATCTCCTTTCAGGTTCGAGCCCCGTCGGAGACAACGCTTCAAGGCACTCAGGACGAAGTACGTCAGATTTTAAGATCCAGGCATAAGCTTAAGCCAAGCAAGGAAGATGATTTTGATATTCTGACGAGCAGCGCTATCCAGGAAACCATTGGCCAGATCACGGGGATGATTGCTGCGGTTATTATCCCGATTACGCTGATTGGACTCGTCGTGGGTGGCATTGTCGTCATGAACATTATGCTCGTTACGGTCACCGAAAGAACGGTCGAGGTGGGCACGCGGAAGGCTGTCGGAGCCAGGCAAAGCGATATCCTGCTCCAGTTTCTTATTGAATCCGCACTTCTGGCCACGATCGGTGGACTGCTCGGGCTTGGGTTATCCTATGTTTTCTGCAACATCATTGAGAGCACGGTCGGATTTCCCATGCGAATTACCCTTGGTTACGTTCTCCTCGCGATCCTTACCTCTGGTGGTGTGGGGATGATTTCGGGTATTTACCCTGCATATAGAGCATCGAAACTCAGTCCTATTGTTGCATTGGCACGAGAATAAGCGAGACCTCCATGATTGATCACCGCGAAAATATAACGATGGCATTTGAGACGCTTCTTGCCCATAAGTTCCGAAGCTTTCTGACTGTGCTCGGGATTGTCGTCGGGGTCTCGGTGGTAATTGTCATTGCATCGTTGCTTTCGGGCGTAAAGGCCAGTCTCGTGGCATCCATTGAGGATTTGGGAGCCAACAACATACTTGCATTCCACCGTAATCTCGGCGTTTCCGTAGGTGGGCGAGCCTCCAGAGAAGAGAGAATGCGAAAGCCGCTCACGGTAGATGACGCAAAGGCGATAAAGGAACAGTGCCCTTCCGTTCAGGATGTCGCCTATATCGGGATTCCCTGGAGCACGCGCATTGCGGTCAAGTACCGGGATAAGACGCTGCGAGGCGGGGAATTTGATGGAGTAAGCCAGAACCTTTCCACAGTGTACAACCTGAAAATTGCCAATGGACGATTCTTTACTGAATCGGAGGATGACCATAAGGCTTCAGTCGCGGTTATTGGTCCGGATACAGCCGAAGCATTGTTTGCATATTCCGATCCTATCGGAAAACAGATCTTGATCCAGGGGCACCCGTTTACCGTTCTGGGCGTTACGGAAAAGAGCAAGCTTGGCTCGATGATTGGAGAGGCTGATAATTACATTTACATTCCTTACGGCACCTTTCACAAGATGATGCCTTGGGAAAAATTCCACCAACTGCTTATCCAGGCAAAGTCTGGTCTGCGTCCGCAGGCAATGGATGAGGCAGAAAGCCTTCTACGCCGCCGCCGAGATGTAAAGCACGCTGATCCAAACAACTTCAGCCTGACCACTGCAGACACCCTCGTAAAGCAACTCGATCAGGTTACTGCCATGATTGGAATGATCGCCATTGCTATCTCCAGCGTTGGTCTGCTGGTCGGGGGAATCGGCGTCATGAACATCATGCTTGTATCGGTAACGGAACGTACTCGGGAAATCGGCGTGCGCAAAGCGATCGGAGCCACAAAAAGCGATATCGTTCTGCAATTCCTTTATGAAGCAATGACTCTTACCGCCATTGGCGGAATCTTTGGAATCATCCTCGCGGTTGCGATCAGCTTTATTGTTATTGCATTATTACCCTCATTACCAGCTACAATCCCACTATGGGCGGTATTCACGGGACTGACCGTCTCGGTGGCCATAGGGTTGATTTTCGGGGTCTGGCCCGCGCGAAAGGCGGCCCAGCTCGACCCGATTGTGGCTCTCCGCTACGAATAGCAGCTTGTTTTGTTTGTTTGAGTCTTTATCCATTAGAGTTAAACTCTAAGCTTCCTAGGCCCAGGTAATCGACACTACTTGCAAGGAGAGCATATGGGACCGGTTAAAATCATGCCGTGCCTGGACATTAAAAATGGCCGTGTTGTCAAAGGAATCCACTTCACTGATTTGAGAGATGCTGGGGATCCAGTGGGAAATGCTGCCTTCTATCAGCAGGAAGGTGCGGATGAGCTCGCTATGCTGGATATAGCGGCGACCGTGGAAAATCGCAGGACGCGGGTGGAATGGGTTCGGAATGTGTCCTCGGTTATCCATATCCCTTTAACTGTAGGCGGAGGCATTGCGCAACTGAACGACATCGAGGAGATCCTCGAGGCTGGAGCCGAAAAGGTTTCCATAAATAGTGCTGCGGTCAAGCGCCCTGCTTTGATTGAAGAAGCGGTCCGGCAATTCGGTCCAGAGTGTATTACAGTTGCAATCGATGGCAGGCGCAATAGAGAGATGCCTTCAGGGTTTGAACTTGTCGTGTCGGGTGGGACCGAACCTGTCGGTAAGGATGCTGTGGAGTGGGCAAAGCAGTGCGAGAGCCTGGGCGCCAGTGTCATCCTCCCAACAAGCATGGACGGGGATGGAACGCAGGCCGGGTATGATCTGGAATTTACGCGCGCGATTGCAGAGGCCGTCAAAGTTCCGGTGATTGCATCCGGCGGGGCCGGAAAGCTCGAGGACTTTTCCGCGGCGGTTACCCAAGGGAAGGCCGCCGTTCTATTGGCTGCCTCGGTCTTCCATTTCAGGGTATTAAGCATTCGGCAGGTTAAGGAATTTCTGCGCGGCCAGGGAATCGACGTATTGCTATAGGCGCGGATATGCAGGCGAATTTCAAAATCCGCCGCCATAGGGAGAGGCAAACTGGCCGAAAATTTCAAGATTGCGCCAATTTTGATTGAGCTACTCCCGGATACCGGAGTTCAACGCCGGTCGACCGGCTATTTTCTGTCCTTTACTTGAGCGGGATATTCAAGTAACGTTCTTCGGCTCGATAAATTGGCTTCGCAGTCTGGAAATTTTCGATTTAGTTGAAGTTTTCCCGCCTGTCAAAAGTCAAAACAAAAGGAATAGAAATGACACGTCTCTTGCTGTGCGGTGTGTGCAAGCCCTTCGGTATTAAAGATGAGACTGCTGAGCCGCTCTGCACCATGGAACTTCTGAACAACCAGGTTACGCGGGAACAGGGCGTACACTCGCCAAGATCCAGCAACCCGAGCTTTGGGCTCTATCTGATGGCGGAGAACCTGGAAGTTCCAACTACAGTCCTGGATTTTCCCTCTTGGGAAGAGTTTACACAGGAAATCGAAACGGGCAATTACACGCATGTGGGGATATCCTTTATCCTGCCCAATGTCCTCAAAGCCAAGCAAATGGCTCAGTTCATCCGTAAGAGCAACCCTGATATCAAAATTCTGATCGGCGGACATGGCACTTCCATTCCGGAGATTAAGGAACTGGTTGAATGCGATGAGATTTGCCGTGGAGAGGGCGTTGCCTGGTTGCGGCGATATTTCGGTGAGAGGGTCGATAGGCCAATCATTCACCCCGCGCTGCCGTCCGCGATCAATTCGTATATTTACGGCGCTCCCATCTTGGGCAAAGCTGGAATCATTATTCCTGGAGTCGGATGTCAGAATTCATGCCGGTTTTGTTGCACGTCGCACAAGTTCGAGCATCAATACACTGCCTTTTTAAGTACTGGCGATGAGATATTTGCCGCCTGCCGCAATACCGAAGACAAACTTGGCGTCGATGACTATGGTTTGATGGACGAAAACTTCTGCAAAAATCCGCTGCGTGCAAGACGGCTACTACATTTGATGGAGCAGAATAAGAAGGCATACACCTTCAGTACATTTTCATCCGCGGAAGCGATTAATCTACTCGGAACCGATTTTCTCCTGCGTATGGGTGTCAACTTCCTCTGGATCGGAGTGGAATCCAAGGCAAATCTCTTTGAAAAAACGCAGGGAATCGATTTGCACAAGATGATTGCAGACCTGCAGGATCATGGCATATCGGTTTTGGCTTCGGCAATTCTGTTTCTTGAGCATCACGATAAGGAAACGATCCACGAGGAAATCGATTGGGCGATTGGATTGGAATCCGATCTTCTCCAGTTTATGGAACTGGGACCCAACCCGGGAACCAAGCTCTACCGGGAGTATGAAGCTGAAGGAAAACTGGCGCAGGGGATTCCCTACCCGAAAAAGCATGGGCAAGATGAGATTTGGTTTCACCATCCGCACTTCTCTTTCAAGGAAACAGCTGAATATCTTCGCGAAGCCTTTATTAAGAAATTCCACACGCATGGACCGGGTGTTGTAAACCTGGCGCAAACGGCTATCAAGGGTTACCTTCGCGTTAAGGATGAAATTGCCGAAAGACAAAAGCAGGGGTTGGTCTGGGATCCGGATTCGCTCCGGTACGTTCCCGGTAAGGGCGCCGCGCGGGATCATTTTATGGAACTGCGTCTCGACTCAATGAAAAGAAATGCCCTCCGGTTCCGCCCTGCCCTCAGCAGCAGTCTTCGATATGCGCCTAATGCCGCCTCCGCGGAAAAGGTTCGCAGGGTTATGGCACTGTACAAAAAGGCCTTTGGGCCGATGACCATTACTGAGCGATTGCAGTCCCTTACCGTACGCCTGTTTGCAATCAGAGAAAATTTCCGCATTAAAAGGGGAGGCACAGTGCTTCGACAGCCTCCCACAAACCGGGTTGAGTATCCGGATAGAACGAGCAATGCGGAATACCTCAAACAAACTGCTTGATCAGGTTTTCCTCAAAGACGCCGGGAGTCGAGGAAAGCCCTCGACTCCACAGGCGCTTTGGAGGTTAACCATCCTGTTGTTCTCCGGAATTTCCACTGCATTTGAGCCTTTCCCATCGTAGAATGAGGGCGGCGCTCCCAGTGTGGTCGCTCCCAGTCGCACTTCCAAAAAAGAATCCCCTGCACTACCTCGGGGCCGCACAGGGTCGTTTGGCCAGACAAGAGCAATCTTGTGCTGGGCGATAAGCCGATTAGCAATAGCAGAAAGGGGAAGGTAATGGAACAGACCATCCGTTTCACGCTCAACGGTCGTCCGGTCACGATCAAGACTGATGGTGACCGGTCTCTCCTCTGGGTGCTTCGCACCGATCTTGGCTTGACCGGCACCAAATATGGATGCGGACTGGGTCAATGTGGCACCTGCACGGTTGTCATCGGAAAAGCGGCCATTCGCTCCTGTCATTTCCCCATAAAGAACGTGGCCGGCAAAAAGGTAATTACGGTAGAAGGGCTTTCGCGTAATGGAAAACTGCATCCCCTGCAGAGGGCATTTATTCAAAACGGTGCTGTTCAATGCGGCTTCTGCACGCCGGGAATGCTGCTCAAGAGCTATGAGCTTCTTCTGAAAAATCCCAAGCCAACGCAAGAGCAAATCCTCGCACATATGGAAGGACAGCTATGTCGTTGCGGGACATACTCTCGCGTTGTAGCGGCTATTCAGACCGCCTCTGCGGAATTGAATGGAGGGAAGGTGCTATGACCGGGGATCAAAATTCCTTTAATCGACGAGAATTCGTCAAACTCCTGGGGCCCGGCCTTTACCTTTTGTTCTCGATAGATAACCTTCTGATAGCTGCGCAATCCGGTGGCCCGGCCGGGAGATATCCCGATGACTTCAATGCCTATTTGAGAATTGCCGAAGACGGGCACATCACATGCTTTGTCGGCAAAGTCGAGCTTGGACAAGGAATGATCACCTCCCTTGCGCAAATGCTGGCGGAAGAGCTCGAGGTTTCTTTTGAATCGATCAGTGTCGTATTTGGCGACACATTTCTCTGCCCATGGGATGGCGGAACAAACGGATCGCGGAGTATTAAGTACCTTGGTCCTCCACTACGTGCAGCGGGCGCGGAAGCTCGAGAAGTTTTGCTTCAGATCGCATCCGAGCAGATGAATATTTCGCGTGACAAGCTTGTCGCCAAGGAAGGGATAATATTTGATAAGGAAAATCCTTCCCGAAGAGTTTCGTATGGTTCCCTGGCCAAGGGAAAGACGATCGAGCGTCATTTGGAAAAAAAGCCGGGTCTGAAGCCGGCCTCTGCTTTTGCAGTGTGTGGGAAATCAAAGCCGCGTGCCGATTTTATCGAGAAGGTTACGGGTAAAGCTCAATTCTCCGGGGACATCCGATTACCCAATATGCTGTATGGAAAGGTTCTGCGACCTCCGGCCCATGGTGCCAAACTAAGAAAGGCGGATTTGTCGGCAACAAAGAGCGTTAAGGACGCGATGGTTTTTCAGGACAATGATTTTATTGGAGTGGTTCATCCGCTTCCTGACGTTGCCGAAAAGGTGATTGCGCTCATCAAGGCTGAGTATGAATTGCCGGAAGCCAAAAGCAACGACGGAAATATCCACGAGCTGATTCTGAACACGACAGCAAAAGACAACGCCGTGGAACAGAAGGGAGATATTGCCCAAGGCCTTAAAACTGCCGTTGTGACCTTTGAAGAAACATATCTTACGCCTTATGTTGCGCATGCCCCTACGGAAACGCATAGCGCGGTCGCGGATGTGAAAAGAGATGAAGCGCTTATTTACGTCGGGACGCAAAGGCCGTTTGGCGCGAACGAAGAAATCGGAAGGGCAATCGGGCTGCCTTCAAATAGGGTGCGTGTGATCACGCCCTATGTGGGTGGAGGATTTGGAGGGAAAAGTCAGGTCGGACAGGCAGTCCAGGCCGCGCGGCTTTCGAAGATGTGCGGACATCCGGTTCAAGTCGTCTGGTCCCGGGAGGAGGAATTTTTCTACGATAGCTTTCAGCCGGCGGCGGTAGTTCAGATTGGCTCGGGCCTGGATCAATACAACCGAATCACCTTTTGGGATTATCGTGTGTTCTTTGCGGGCGATCGGAGTTCGCAAAATATTTACAAAGTTCCTAACCTGAGAACGCTTGCGCGCGGACAGGGCTTTGGAGGCGGCGGACCCCATCCCTTCCCGACGGGTGCCTGGCGCGGGCCGGGAAGCAATAGCAATATCTTTGCTCGTGAATCGCATATGGATGTCATGGCGGCAAAAGTGGGCGCCGATCCTTTGGAATTCCGGCTCAGGAATCTTGCCGATGAGAGAATGGCCCGCGTTATCAAGGCGGGAGCGGAAAAGTTCGGCTGGAGAACCGGCAAGGGGCAGGGGGGGCATGGCCAGGGGATGGTCTGTCTCGATTACCTGGGCACCTATGTTGCCGCCTTTGTCGAACTCTATGCGGAGAGGGACGACAGGATTCGAGTGGAAAGAATCGTTCACGCACAGGATATGGGACCCGTTATCAATCCCGAAGGAGCTCGTATGCAAATAGAAGGTGCCATTACCATGGGACTCGGATATTGCCTGAGCGAGGAAATTCACTTCAGAGGCGGCGAAGTCCTTGATTTGGATTTCAGCGCTTATGCGATCCCGCGTTTTTCGTGGGTACCCAAAATTGAGACGGTACTCGTGGAAAACCTTGATATTGCCCCTTCGGGCGGAGGAGAACCGCCGATAGTCGGGATGGGTGCGCTCCTGGCCAATGGTTTTTTTGATGCGACCGGAATCCGGATGAACAGGCTTCCTCTGACTCCGGAAAATATCCGCAAAAGGCGCGTTGTCCAAAAATAGCAAAAAGCCGGTTAGGGGAAAGCGTCGGAAGAGTGAGCGTTTTGGATCGGGTTAAATTTAGTATTATTTCCTGTTTGGGATACTGGGTTATTCGTCTGATCTGTTCCACCCTGCGTTGGCAGGCTGTCGAAATTCAAAATATCAAGGCACTTCACCAAAACGGCATACGACTGATTCTGACCTTTTGGCACGGAAGGATCATTCCCGCGACGTATTACTTCCGAAATCAGGGAATCGTCGTTATGACAAGCCGAAATCGTGATGGCGAGTATATTGCCCGCGTAATTCAAAAGTTCGGATACCAGGCTGCCCGCGGTTCCAGCTCGCGAGGAAGTCATGCTGCCACCATAGAGTGCCTGCGTGAAATGCGAAATGGAAAGGATGTTGGTCTTACTATTGACGGTCCACGCGGTCCAAGATATGTGGCCAAACCGGGAGCCGCATACATGGCCAGGAAAAGCGGCAACCCTGTCTATCCCTTCAGCGTTTCCCTTGAAAAAAAATGGATCATGCGAAGTTGGGATCATTTTCAAATACCAAAACCCTTTTCCAGGGCTGTTTTGCTTTCTGCAGACCCAATTTATGTCAATGCCGATGCTTCTTCAGAGAGAATCAGTGACGCAGAAAAGGAGATTCAACGAGCACTGGATCAACTGGTAATACGGGGAGACACATGGTGGGGCGGTGACGCGGACCGGTAAAGCTGAGAGTCAGGACAGAGCCTAGAAGATTCCCAGTTGCAGCTTGCCGGCTTCAGAGATCATCTCGGGATTCCAGGGCGGATCCCAGACAAGAACTACCTTTGCCGATTTCACTCCATCGATTTCCTTTACTCTGTTTTGAACTTCAATCGGCAGCGAGCCGGCAACAGGACAACCGGGGCTCGTGAGCGTCATCTGAATAATCACCTTATCCGGATTTGCATCGATATCGTAAATCAAGCCCAGTTCATAGATATTCACAGGAATTTCGGGATCGTAGATGTCCCGCAGAGCGTCGATTACCTGCTCTTCCAGGCTCAGGGAAGAAGGAGCTTTTGGCGCGTGATTTTCCTTTTTCTTCTTGAAGATCATGGACTACTCCGTGGCGACCGTTTCTTGGATTTCTTCGAGAGCAGCGCGCATGGTGTGCCAGGCAAGCGTCGCACACTTCACTCGCACCGGATATTCACGAACCCCAGAAAATACCGCTAGTTTTCCCATGGTTGCGGGATCCACCGGCGATTCGGAGTGATTGGTCACAAGCTGATGGAATCGTTCGAATATGGCTTTGACTTCGACCTCGGATTTGCCTTTAAGGCTTTCAGTCATCATTGATGCAGAGGCCGTGGAAATAGCACAGCCGGCGCCTACAAATGCAATATCCTTTACGATTCCATTTTCTACATGCATATAGACGCTAAGCTTGTCGCCGCAGAGGGGGTTATAACCATCGGCCTGCCGGTTCGCATGCTCGAGCTTGTGAAAATTGCGGGGCTTTTTATGATGATCCAGGATAACTTCCTGGTATAAATCACGCAAATCGGCCATTAGCGGAATACCTCTTGTACCTTTCTGAGACCATTGACAAGTGCCTCAATATCCTCTCGCGTATTGTATATGCCCAAAGAAGCCCGGGCGGTGGCCGGAATCCCATAGAAATCCATCACCGGTTGAGCGCAATGATGGCCGGTTCGGATCGCAATTCCCTCTTTATCTAAAATGGTTCCGATATCGTGCGGGTGAATTCCCTCGAGCACAAATGAAAGAACGCTCGCTTTTTCAGCTGCGGTACCAATAAGGCGAAGGGCATCGATGGATTCGAGGGCTACCGTGCCGAAGTGAAGGAGATCCTGTTCGTGCCGGGATATATTCGACAGGCCGATAGATTGCAGATAATCCACGGCTGCGCCAAGGCCGATACCGCCGGCTACATTTGGCGTTCCAGCCTCAAATTTGTAGGGCAGCTTGTTAAATAGGGTTTTCGCAAAGGTTACGGAACTGATCATATCCCCTCCACCCTGGTAGGGTGGCATGGATTCCAATATTCGCTCTTTTGCATAAAGAACCCCGACGCCGGTTGGACCATACATTTTGTGTCCGGAAAAGACAAGAAAATCGCAGTCCAGGGCCTGGACATCCATCCGCATATGCTGAATAGCCTGGGCAGCATCCACCAGCACGGGAATATTGCGTTCATGAGCCAGGCGAATTATCTCAGGAACTGGATTGACCGTGCCAAGAGCATTAGATACAGCCGTCACTGCAACCAGGCGTGTACTGGGCAAGAGAAGGCGTTCGAATTCTTGAAATACAAGCTCGCCCGCTGCGTTTATGGGAACCACCGAAAGGCTGGCTCCCTTTTCCTCGCAAAGGAGTTGCCAGGGGACGATGTTGGAATGATGCTCCATGCCGGTGATGAGAATGTGATCTCCCGGGGCAACGTGTGTTCGGCCGTATGTTTGAGCTACCAGGTTGATCGCTTCTGTAGTTCCGCGAACAAAAATAATTTCATGGGAGGAGCGGGCATTGACGAAATTGCGCAATTTATCTCGGCTGGCCTCATAAGATTCCGTTGCGCGTTCGCTGAGAAAGTGCACACCGCGGTGGATGTTGGCACACTCCATAGTATAAAAACGCATCAGGGCATCGAGCACTATCTGAGGTTTTTGTGTCGTTGCGGCATTATCAAGATAGACAAGCGATTTGCCATAAATGGGTTCGCGAAAAATTGGGAAATCAGAGCGTATCTTGTGGACATCGAAAGTGCTCGGAAGCGTTTCCATTTGATTAACTGTCATCGTGGTCATTCCATATAAAGACTTCAAAAAGCAAAGCGTTATATCCGGCAACTATTGCGATCTCGCCAGGCGGTTTAGAAGCACAAGATCAATCTGGCATTGAATCGGCTTTATTTTTACCGTCGAAAGCAGCTCGGTTGCAAAAGCATAGGTCAAAAGTGTCCTCGCGGCATTGCGTTCAATTCCGCGCGATCGGAGATAGAAAAGCTCATCTTCATTGAGTTGGCCGATGGTCGCACCGTGCGTGCATTTGACATCGTCGGCCAGAATCTCGAGCTGGGGAGCTGTATTGATAGTCGAGTTTTTGGAGAGAAGAAGATTTTTATTCGCCTGGCGGGCATTGGTTTTTTGGGCGTCCTTTCGCACAATGATCCTCCCATTGAAAACTGCGCTGGAGGAGTCGTCAAGAATGCCCTTATATAGCTCGCGGCTTGTGCAGTTGGGCTTTGTGTGATCAATCGAAGTGTGATGATCCACGTGCTGTTCGCCTTTTGCGACATAAAGACCGTTCAGATCGCAGGAGGCCCCGTTTCCGTCAAGGGTGACATCAAGGCTGGATCGCACGAGTGACCCGCCCAGTGACAGGGAATGTGAAATGTAGTTACTATCCTTTGCCTGGGTCACGCGTGTGCTGGATATGTGAAAGGCGATATCGCTTTCTCTCTGAAGACGATAGTGGTCGACACTCGAATTTGTACCGACAGATATATCGGTAACACTGTTGGTAAAGTACTGAGAAGCTCCAAGGCCGGCATAGCTCTCGACAATGCTGACCTGGCTGTTATTTTCTACTAATACGAGATTGCGGGGAGTCGCAAATGCGGGGTCCGGATGGCTTGTCGATAAAAAGAGCAAGTGGATTGGGTCCTTAATGCAGGTGCCCGAGGGGATATAGACAAAAGCGCCGTCGGACATAAACGCCGTATTGAGGGCAATAAAGGCGTTGTTTTGATAGCCGGCAGAATTGTCTAAGGTCGGTTTCACGAGATCGGACGTATGGGTCAGGGCCTCCGCAAGGCTGCACATCTGAACACCTTTAGGCAGATACTTCACGGTTGAGAGGCTTTCAGAGTAGAAACCATTGAGAAAGACGATCTGGGTGCAGCGTGCTTCGCATACGGTATAGGGAGAAATGTCGGATATGGTTAGGCGGTTCAGTGAGGGATTGGCCGGCTTAAATGGTATTTTGGAAATTGGAGCTACATTTGTGAACCGCCAGGCTTCCTGGCGTGTGGTCGGGAACCCCTGCCGCAGGAAGCTGGAGAGAGCGTCCTGGCGAAGGGAATGCAGCCAGCAATCATTTTCAGGATGCAGGCGTTGCATAAGCTGATCAAAGGCGGTGACATATCCGTTTGTATCCTGCAGTAAGTCGTTCATTAAATCCTCAGGAGTTTACTGCCTCATTTTTTGAAAGCTCTTCTTCTACCCACGAGTAGCCCTTTTCTTCCAGCTGGAGAGCCAAATCTTTTCCTCCCGATTTGACGATGCGTCCATCGAGAAGAACATGGACATAGTCGGGAACGATGTAATTCAGAAGGCGCTGGTAGTGAGTGACCAGAATCATGGCGCGATCCTGGCGGCGGAGCGCATTTACCCCTTTCGCAACAATACGCAGGGCATCGATATCCAGTCCTGAATCGGTTTCATCAAGAATTGCCAGCTTGGGTTCCAGGACGGCCATCTGGAAAATTTCGTTTCGCTTCTTTTCACCGCCGGAGAAGCCCTCATTCACTGCCCGATTCATCAGGCTCTCATCCATTTCAACCAGCTTCATCTTCTCTTTTGCATACACGAGAAAGTCCATCGCATCCATTTCCTCAAGACCGGAATACTTGCGGATGGAATTCAATGCGGTTTTAAGAAAATACATATTGCTGACGCCGGGAATTTCAACCGGATACTGGAAACCAAGAAAAATGCCTTTGCGGGCGCGATCTTCGGGGAGCATGGATAGAAGATCTTCAGAAAGATAGGTGGCGGTTCCTTTTGCCACCAGGTAGCCTTCCCTGCCGGCGAGAACTTTTGCCAAGGTGCTTTTTCCTGAGCCGTTCGGACCCATGATTGCGTGTACTTCCCCGGGATTGACCTGCATGTCAATGCCATGAAGAATTTCCCTGCCATCAATACCAGCGTGCAAATCTTTGATTTCTAGCATTCTTTCTCCTGACGACAAAACAGGTGAAAACCGGTTTGTCCGCGTCGGGCCTATTTGGTATGAATCAGCCGACGCTTCCCTCCAGACTCACTCCCAGCAGCTTTTGCGCTTCGACGGCAAATTCCATTGGAAGCTCACGAAATACCTCTTTGCAGAAACCGTTCACTATCATGGATACGGCGGCCTCCGAGGGAATACCTCGCTGCTGGCAATAAAACAGCTGATCCTCTCCGATTTTTGAGGTTGAGGCCTCATGCTCCATCTGCGCAGTTGAATTCTTTACTTCGATATAGGGGAAGGTATGGGCGCCACATTTATCTCCGATGAGGAGAGAATCGCAGCGCGAATAATTGCGGGCGCCATCGGCTTTCTTCATGATCTTGACCATTCCACGATAAGTATTTTGTCCGTGTCCGGCGGAAATTCCTTTCGATACTATAGTGCTTCGTGTGTTTTTACCCATGTGAATCATCTTGGTGCCGGTATCGGCCTGCTGATAGTTGTTCGTCAGCGCTACCGAATAGAACTCACCTATCGAATGGTCACCCATGAGAATGCAGCTCGGATATTTCCAGGTTATGGCGGAACCGGTTTCGACCTGAGTCCAGGATATCTTGGAGTATGCACCTTTACACTTTCCGCGCTTGGTCACAAAGTTATAGATGCCACCACGTCCTTCCTTATCTCCTGGGTACCAGTTTTGAACGGTGGAATACTTGATTTGAGCATGGTCCATGGCTATGAGCTCAACGACGGCAGCGTGAAGCTGATTCTCATCGCGCCTGGGGGCAGTGCACCCCTCAAGGTAACTTACATAGCTCCCCTCCTCTGCAATTATGAGGGTACGTTCAAACTGTCCGGTGGAGGCTGCGTTGATTCTGAAATAGGTCGAGAGCTCCATGGGGCAGCGAACACCTTTGGGTATATAGCAAAAGGAACCATCTGTAAAAACAGCGGCATTCAGGGCGGAAAAGAAATTGTCGGTGTAAGGAACAACATCGCCGAGATATTGGCGTACGAGATCTGGATGGTTTTGAACGGCGTCTGAAAAGGAGCAAAAAATGATGCCAAGTTCTGCAAGTTTTTCTTTAAAGGTTGTCGCCACAGAGATGCTGTCAAAGACCGCATCCACCGCTACGCCGGCGAGAAGTTCGCGTTCACGCAGGGGAATTCCAAGTTTTTCATAGGTCGCAAGAAGCTCCGGATCTACTTCATCCAAGCTTTTGGGTTTCGACTTCATTTTCGGAGCTGAATAATAGCGGATCGCCTGATAATCAATCTTCGGGTAATGAACGTTAGCCCATGTGGGCTCCGTCATTGTCTGCCAATGGGTAAAAGCCTTTAGGCGCCATTTAAGCAAAAACTCCGGTTCATTTTTCTTCGCGGAGATTTGACGAATGATGTCTTCACTCAAGCCCGGGGGAACGGTGTCGGATTCGATATCCGTGACAAAACCGTACTTGTACTCCTGGCGAGTGAGTTCTTCGATATGGTTTGCCGTGCTCATAGTATTTCAGCCCTTAAAGAAGCAAATTTCATGACTGCGTGCCTGCGCGCATATCTGGAATATTTAGCTCGACGAGCGATGGGGGGAGGGGATGCGTCATTTGTGCCAGCGTAATTTTTTCTAGTGCGGAGTGAATTGCCTGATTGATGAGATGCCAATTGGTCTGAATCGGGCAATCTCCCTGCAGTCCACAGTCCCTTTTCGTATCCGAACATTGGGTAATGGCAATCGGTCCTTCCAGTGCACGAATTATCGAGGCTACGGTTATCTGCTCAGGGCGGCGAGCCAATCCATACCCGCCCTTAATTCCCCTTTGTGAAATCAGCAAGCCCGATCGACTCAGTAGTTTAAGTACTTTACTTGCTATGGGTAATGGTAATCGTGCTACTCCGGCTATTCCTTTGGCTGTATATGTGTTCTCCGGGTTGGCTGCAAAATGCGTCAGCATAACAATCCCATAATCTGCAAGTTTCGTTACTCGAAGCATCGTATCCTTTCAGGGATGAAGTGCCGTAAACAGTACCAAAATGGTCCAAAATCAAAATAATACTGCATCGGCTAGTTGTCAATGAGGGCATTCGACCTGGCTTACAGAAGTGAGCGTGGTGATAACTCTTGCTTTTTTCGCTAGCAGTTTCTATGATTTATGCTTTTGTTATTCAGTCTGAAGAAGATAGTGGAGAGATTCGCATAATGAAAGGCAAAAGAACGTTTCAACCCAACAACGATAAGCGCAAGAAGGTACACGGCTTCAGAGAGCGGATGGCTACCAAGGGCGGCCGTCTGGTTCTTAAAAGAAGGCGCGCCAAAGGGCGTAAAAGGCTGACGGTGAGTGGTTAATACGACCTCCGAGCAGTTTCCTCACAGAGTCCGAATTGTACGATCGGCGGACTATCGCATGCTATATCGGGAAGGCCGGCGGATCCAATCCGCAAGATTCGTTCTGTTCGGCCTCAGGAACAAAGTCGGTCATCATAGACTTGGACTGACAGTATCGAGAAAAGTAGGCGGGGCGGTGGTCCGGAATAGAATCAAGCGTCTTTTCCGGGAGATTTTTCGAAAATCTGCCCACGAAATCCCGAGCCAGTACGACATTGTAGTAAACGCAAGATCTGGCTGCGCCGGAGCCAGCTATGTTGAGTTGTGTGAAGAATTCATTAGCACGGCGCGCCGGTTTTCAGGTTAAGCGTCTCTGGGTAAAGAGAGATGATTTCTGCTCTTGTCAGCCCGGTGTGCGAGAAATGCAGAGCTTTTGCTCTGTTCTTACTGCAGTGCTATAAGCGTTACATATCACCTTGCCTCCCCCATGCCTGTCGTTTTGAGCCGACCTGTTCGGTCTATATGTATGAAGCGATCCGGAAATGGGGGTTGTGGAAGGGGTTTTTGCTAGGACTGAAACGACTGCTTAGATGTCACCCATTTTGCCAGGGGGGGATTGATCCGGTCCCTTAAGTCATTATTATGGAAAAAAATACAATACTTGCTGTAGCGCTATCGGTTTTGGTTTTCATTGGTTTTCAGTGGTACCAGCAAAAATATATGACACCGGAGCCGGGCACGAGGAGTACGCAGGGTGCGGCATCGGCAGGTGAAAAGAAGACATCGGCTGCAAATCCAACCCCCGCAAGCGCGGTGGAGGCTGCGCCGGTTAAATTGGCTGCTCCCGGGTCATTGGATACCAGCGCGACGGCTCAATCAGTTGTGATCGAAAGTGATCTATACCGCGCCACCATCGACAATAGGGGCGCTGTTCTCAGCGGATGGGAATTAAAAAAATATAAGTCGGCGCAAGGAAGCGTTTTCCAGATGATTGCGACCGCGCACGATGCGGGTATGCGATCATTTCCCAGCACGCTTCTTTTCCCGGATCAAAGCATTTCTGCGCTGGCTAACAATGAATACTACGAGGTTTCTGTTGAGCATAATAGCGGTTCGAGCACGAAGATCGTGCCTCCGGCATCGGTTGTGTTCAAGCTGCGTAGGGGTGATGTAACCGTCGAGAAGAGATATCGCTTCGAAAAGGATAATTACCTCCTCGATATCAGCGCAAGCGCCGAAAAGGGCGGCAAGGCTTTAAACGGCCAATTCATTCTTGGACAAGATCTGGGTCCTGAGCTCGAGCATCTGGATAGCTCCATTAAATTGGAGGCTGTTTACTACTCCGGGGATAAGGTCAAGCGCGAAAGTGCTCCTAAGGACGAGGGCGAAAGGAGCATCGGACAGGATGTGCGCTGGGTTGGTCTCGACATGCACTATTTTTCGATGATCGCCATCCCTGCACGACCGCTCGAAAGCTTCAGCATCAAGAAGAGATCTGTTCAAGCCGAGGGGCTTGATGGCAAAAAGGTGGATCGAGACCTGCTGCGCGTGGGTCTGCCAATAGCTGGAACACTTGAGGCTCAGATATACCTTGGTCCGAAAAAGCAATCTGATCTCAAGGCGGTAAAGGCGGCGGATATAACGGGTGTTATCAACTACGGAATGTTTACGATTCTTGTGCTTCCGTTGCTGTCTTCACTCCGATGGATCTACCAATTCGCCAATAACTATGGATATGCAATCATCATCCTGACACTGCTCCTG
Organism: Acidobacteriota bacterium; assembly: GCA_963664705.1. Classification (GTDB taxonomy): domain Bacteria; phylum Acidobacteriota; class UBA6911; order UBA6911; family UBA6911; genus UBA6911. The sequence continues at coordinate 5,405,630 of OY761556.1, forward strand.
TCGATCCTGCTCTTCCCTTTCAGGCTGAAGCAGATGCTCTCGATGAAGAAGATGCAGGTTGTGCAACCCAAGGTCAAAGTCATTCAGGAAAAGTATAAGAGATACAAGAAGACGGATCCCAAGCGTGCGGAGATGAACCAGGAAATCATGGCGCTGTACAAGGAGCATAACGTCAATCCGCTTGGCGGTTGTCTCCCTTTGCTGCTACAGTTCCCGCTTCTGCTTGCCTTTTATTCGCTACTGGCCAACTCAATCGAGCTTCGGCAGGCCCCTTTTATCTGGTGGCTCCACGACCTTTCGGGAAAGGATCCCTATTATGTTCTGCCCATCGTTATGGGGATTACCATGTTCATCTCGCAAAAGATGACCCCGATGGCGCCAGGCAGCGACCCGGCGCAGGCGAAGATGATGATGATCATGCCGGTGATCTTTACGTTCATGTTTCTCAACGTTTCGAGCGGCTTGAACCTATATTTTCTGTGCAGTAATATCTTCCAGGTCGGTTTCCAGAAAATCGCAGAAAAATTTATGGGAAATGGGAGAACCGCCGATGCCACATAATCCTGATGTTCCTGAGTACTCACTCGAAGATATTGCGGCATTTTGTGAAGAAATGGTCGAGCATCTCGGACTCACTCTTGACGTTGATGTTGTTAAAGAGGGAGACGCGGTTTGCGTTAATCTGCGCGGTGAGGATCGCCCATTTTTGCTCTCCAGCTCAGCCTCGCTTCTCAATGCCACCGAATACCTTTTAAATAAGGTATTTCATATGGGAAAGGAGGAGGCGCCCGGTATTATTGTAGATTCGGATAAATATCGCCAGCATCGGGAAGCTGAGCTTGTTTTGCTTGCGCAAATGGCTTCCCAAAAGGTTCTTTCTTCGCGAAGGCCTTTAAATCTTCAGGCTATGGTCCCCAGGGAGCGAAGAATCGTACATCTTGCGCTTTCGAGCATTGAGGGCGTACGCTCACAAAGCGAAGGTGAGGGCGATAACCGCAGCATTACGATATATCCCTCATAAGCTAATGCGCCGGGAATGCCGCCTCCCGGCGGCTCAAGAATGGATCTAGTGCCGGCGCCCCTGCGATTGGCATGAAAGATATCACGGACACAATATGTGCGCTTGCAACGCCGGCCGGACGTTCCGGAATTGCGGTCGTTCGTTTAAGCGGTCCGAATGCTTTTGCAATTTTGGAAGGCATATTTACTCCCTCTATAAAAGTTGCCAATTCTGTTCCTGGAACAGCGGTCCTCGGAAAAATTCTTAATCCGCAGAATAATTGCGAAATCGATGAGGCGATGGTTACGCGTTTTCGTTCCCCGCGATCCTACACTGGCGAGGATATGGGGGAGATTTCCTTGCACGGGAATCTTGTGCTGGTAGCGGCTTTGATTGAGAGTATTTGCTCCCTTGGGGCAAGGCTTGCGGAGCCGGGCGAATTTACCATGCGTGCTTTTCTTCACGGCAAGATCGATCTGGCGCAGGCAGAGGCTGTACGCGACGTTATCGATTCGACAACGCTTTATCAGGCGCAGGTAGCGGGAAGGCAGCGGGCTGGAATCGTCGGCCAAGGGATTCGGCCTGTCAAAGAGCAGCTTGTCAATATACTGGTTCAGCTCGAATCCGCCATTGAATTTGGTGAGGAAGATATTGAACTCCAAGGGAGAGTGGAGATTGATCGAAAGCTTGAGGGCATACGGGAAACGTTGATGAATTGGATCGAATCTTTCCGGCGAGGTCGACTTATCCGTGAGGGGATAAGCCTGGCAATCGTAGGAGGTCCAAACGTAGGGAAAAGCAGTCTGTTTAATGCGCTGCTTGCACAGCAGAGAGCGATTGTGACGGATATTCCAGGAACCACGCGTGATCTCATATCCGAAAGCTTGAATATGAATGGAATTCCTGTGAGGCTTCAGGACACCGCTGGGATACGCGAGTCCGTAAACCCTGTCGAGCAAATCGGAATTGAGCGCAGCCGTCAGGCAATGGTCGATTCGGATGCTTTGATCGTGGTTGGGGATGTCAGCCGGCCGTTGTCGCGCAAGGATCTGGAAATAGGGGAGCAATTGGATGGGCTGCGATATATCGTGGTTTTAAACAAATGCGATCTTGAGACGAAATGGACGGAAACAGATAAGCGGGCGTTTGGAGGTTATGGCAAGTCGATTGAGGTGTCCTGCAAAAGTGGACTGGGAATCCAGGCCTTGCGGGATTTAGTCTTTGAAGAAATTATGGGCCCAAAAGGGATTGAAAGTGATGGAATGATGATCACGAATATCCGCCACTGCCGCGCGCTTGAGGCGGCGCGAGCGGAGATAGGTCACGCGGTTCTTGCGCTGCGTGAAGGATTATCCGAGGAATTCGCACTTTCAAATCTGCATCGTGCTCTGGGCCATCTTGGGGAAATTACCGGGGAGACCGGTGTTGAGGATTTATTAGGCGCTATCTTTTCTCAATTCTGTATTGGGAAATAGAAAGGCCGGGGCTGGTAAAGCCCGAATTGAAGGTTGATGGGACCGGTTGGAGAGAGGAATACGGCATTGTCTGATTTTGCAGAAAGATTCGACGTCATTGTAGTCGGAGGGGGACACGCCGGCTGTGAGGCCGCGGTTGCCAGCGCCCGCATGGGGGCAAACACTTTGCTTTGCTCCATGGATTCCGCTCTGCTGGCACAGATGTCCTGTAACCCGGCTATTGGCGGCATCGCCAAAGGGCATCTGGTTCGTGAAATTGATGCGCTGGGCGGAATCATGGGCGAAGCAGCGGATAAAACAGGAATTCAATTCCGACTTTTAAACGCGAGCCGCGGACCTGCAGTTCAGGCACCCAGATGCCAATCCGATAAGAGTAGATATCGCAATGAGATACGAAAAATAGTTGACGAACAGTCGAACTTGACGCTGCGACAATGCGAAGTGGTTGAGCTGATTGTTGAGAAGAATTGTATAAATGGGGTTGTGCTTCAGGATGGTAGCAGGATTCGGGCGGTTGCGGTCATTTTGACAACGGGAACTTTTTTAAATGGGTTGATCCATATTGGGAGCCAGCATCATGCCGCAGGAAGGATCGGAGAGCTTCCGGCGATCCCGCTATCCAATTGTTTGAAGTCACTGGGATTTAAGGTCGGTCGGCTCAAAACCGGGACTCCTCCGCGTCTCGACCGTAATAGCATTGATTATGGGCCGTTTGAAGAGCAGAAGGGAGATTCGTCTCCGACATTTTTCTCTTTGCGCACAAGAACATACTCACTGCCGCAGATTTCCTGCTTTCTGGCATACACCGATGAGAAGCTCCATGCTATCATCCGGTCAAATATAAATAAATCAGCACTATACGGCGGATATATTACGGGTATTGGCCCTCGCTACTGTCCCAGCGTCGAGGATAAGATTGTAAAGTTCCCCAATCGGGACCGTCACCAGATATTCCTGGAGCCGGAAGGGCTCGATTCAGAAGAGATCTACGTCAACGGCATGTCCACAAGCATGCCGCTCGAGGTTCAGCAGGAGATGGTGCGATCGCTGCGCGGGCTCGAAAATGCGCGCATACTCAGACCTGGTTATGCCATTGAATATGATTTTGTCGATCCCACCGAGTTGAGTGGCTCGCTGGAAACTCGAAAAGTATCGGGATTATTTCACGCGGGGCAAATCAATGGGACCACTGGATACGAAGAAGCCGCTGCCCAGGGTTTGGTAGCGGGCATCAATGCGGCATTAAAGGCCCAAGGGAAGGATCCGGTTTTTTTCCCAAGAGAGGAAAGCTATATAGGGATCATGGTCGACGACCTGGTTACCAGGGGCATCGATGAGCCCTACCGCATGTTTACCTCCCGATCCGAACTGCGGCTTTTGTTGCGGATTGATAATGCGGACCGGCGGCTAAGACCTTTGGGGTATCGCTTGGGCCTGGTTTCCGAAGCAGAATACGCCGAATTTGTCCAAAAGTACGAGAATGTGGAAAAGCTGCGGAAATTCCTGCGGAATCATCGATGGCACCCCGCGGAGGTGCCCTGCCCCGGGCTTCCGGGAAAGCTCGATGTGGAATCGGTAAAAGGATGCACCCTGGAGGAGTTGCTCCGGCGTCCTGGCATCGACCTGGCTGATTTCGATCCGGTTTTGCGTATGCATGCCGCGAATCCGGAAGCGCCGGAGGTGAAGCGTTCCGTCGAAATCGAGGTTCGTTACGAGGGATATATCCAGCAGCAGTTGAAGGATGCTGAAAAGCTTCGGCGTATGAGCGCGCGCCGGATCCCGGAGGATTTTGATTATTCCAGAATTGACGGGCTGAACAGAGAAATGAAGGAAAAGCTCAGCCGGGTGCGTCCTAGAGATCTGGGGATGGCCGGCCGCATACCGGGTATCACTCCAGCCGCTGTTTCTATTTTAAATGTTCAACTTGAAATCATGCAGTCTGCCCGTAAACAGTTGATTCCAAGGGAAGAATAGACATGGAATCAAAGGTAGGCCTGAGACAGCTACTGGAGGAATGGGAAATCCCCGGGGATAGCGCATGTGCCTTGAAACTTGAACTGTACCTTGCGCTTCTCACCAAATGGAACGCACGCATCAATCTTACCGCCAGCACGGAATGGCATGTGCTTGGACCGATGTTTCGGGAGGCCATCTGGGCCGCGCAAGTATATCCGCGTGAATCTATCGCCCATCTGGATATAGGCAGCGGTGCCGGATTCCCTGCTCTGCTGCTAAAAATGTTGATTCCGCGTCTGCAACTCGAGCTGGTTGAAAGCCGGGAACGGAAAAGCCAGTTTCTGGAGACTGCGGCAAGCCACCTTGGGTTGGACAATGTAAAGGTTCGGCAGGCAAGGCTGTCCGACTATTTGCACCAGTGTCCCGTCGACAGGAGATGGGACTGCATCAGCTGGAAGGCATTGAAGCTGGCTGCGGAGGACCTCCGGCAACTGCATGATCGAAGGCTGGCCGGGACGCAATTCTGGATGTTTCATGGGAAAGAGCCGGCGTTGGAGAGTGCAGAGGCGCTGCAGATGTTTCGTCTTGAGCGGAAAGAGCGGATTCCCGGCATGAAGGAATCCTATCTGTCGATGTATCGCGCGGTTTCTTTGGTTCCATAAGAAGTGTTTCACGTGAAACATTCTCCGTGGAGCTAAAAATCCGATGTTTCACGTGAAACAATGGCCGATCGGAACTTTACGCCCAGGGGAAGAGAATTCTGTGTGTTCCGTTACTGTACTTTTTATGTCGGTGGTCCACTAACTACTAACTATTGGCGCGATTCTGTGGTACTCTCGCGCAATTCACATGGCAAAAATCATTGCAGTCACAAATCAAAAGGGTGGCGTCGGCAAAACGACGACGGCAATCAATCTTGCGGCTGCACTCGCGATCGCGGAAATGCGGGTGCTGGTCATCGATACGGATGCGCAGGCCAATTGCAGCAGCGGATTGGGTGTTGTAAAGGGGTCTTTAAAGAAAACCCTCTACGATTCCCTTATTCAAGATGAACCGCTGATGGAGGTTATGCGGGATACGGAGCTCGATAACCTGAAGCTGATTCCCGCGGATAAAAGTCTCACGGGAGCCGTCGTTGAGATGCTGGATATGGAGAACCGTGAGTATCTTCTGAAGCGGCTTCTCGAACCGGTATTGGAGCGATTTGATTTTGTCCTTATCGACAGCCCGCCATCCCTGAATATTTTGACCCTGAACGGGCTGGTTGCTGCCGATTCCGTCCTTGTCCCCATCCAATGTGAATATTTTGCACTGGAAGGGCTCACCGATCTATTCGATACCCTGGCGCGGGTCCGCCGGGCGTTTAATCCCAACCTCGGCGTTTCGGGGATTCTCCTGACCATGTTTGATGAGAGGACAAACCTGAGCAGCCAGGTGCGAGATGACCTGATTCGGCACTTCTCAAATAAAGTGCTTCAGACCGTGATTCCCCGCAACGTACGGCTGGCAGAAGCTCCCAGTTACGGCAAGCCTGCCCTCCTTTATGATATCCGGTCCAAAGGCGCCGAAAGCTATATTCGGCTGGCAAAGGAAATTCTGAGTTATGAAAAAAAAGGCGTTGGGTAGAGGACTCGAGGCGCTGATTCCGGAACCGGAGGTAATGAAACCGGAGCCGTCGACCAGCGAGATCGATATTGATCAGATTTCCCCAAATCCAAGTCAGCCCCGGCTGAGATTCGATGAGGGCCATCTCAACGAATTGGCGGTATCCATCAAGGAAAACGGCATTTTGCAACCCGTTCTTGTGCGCCCGTTTGGCAGCGGGTATCAGCTCATCGCAGGTGAACGGCGTCTTTCAGCTGCCCAGCGGGCAGGACTGCTGAAAGTCCCGGCGGTTATTCGCGATGTCCCGGATGACCGCATTCTCGAGCTTGCCTTGGTGGAAAATATCCAAAGAGAACCCCTGAATCCGATGGAAGAAGCCCAGGCTTATCAGCACCTCATCGATTTGACCCAGGAAACCCAGGAACAGGTTTCCGAGCGCCTTGGCAAAGATCGCAGCACCATTGCCAATTCCTTGCGACTCCTGAAACTCCCCCCCGCCGTCAAGCTTCTGGTTGCCGATGGGAAGCTCTCTCCCGGACATGCGCGCGCACTCCTGGCCTCCAATGCAACGCCCAGTGAAATGGCAAAGGTTGCCAACCTCATCATTGAGAAAGGCTGGTCGGTACGCGAAGCTGAACGCTGGGCAAAAAATCAGTCCCGACTCCCAAGCTTGCCCAAACCACCGGATCCCAACGAGGCGGCCGCCTCCGATCAATTGCGACTTGCCCTGGGAACAAAAGTGGAAATTATCTCTAAACCAAAGAATTCAGGAGAGATACGTATTCACTACTACGGGCAGGAAGAGCTGATGCGGCTCTTCGGCGTTTTAACCGGAAACCAGAAAGGCTAATCCAACGGAGTCAAGTCATGCAATTTAAGAAAGGAAAAGCGGAAGACGAAATCGTTAGCCATCTGGGTGAAGGAACAGAATTGAATGGAGAACTGACCTTTACTCACGGGTTGCGAGTTGACGGAGTCGTCAAAGGAAAAGTCAAATCGGAAGCTATTCTGGAGATCGGACCCTCCGGCAAGGTTGATGCGGAAATAGAGGTTAGAAAGATCCTGATCCGTGGAGAATTTCGCGGCGCTATCCATGCCTTCGATCGCGTGGAGATACTGAAAGACGGCAAGGTCTTCGGAGATATCTACTCCCCTTGCCTCATTATTGAAGCCGGCGCGTTGTTTGAAGGGCGCTGCAACATGCTGGAGCAGACAAAAAACAGGCAGAATACAGCCCCGGCCAAAAGCCAGGAAAATGCTCCGAAGGAACTCTGACCGAAGCCAAAACCCAGCGGCTAATGGGAGTCTTCTGCTGATATCTTTAATGATTTCAAGAATTTAGCGTCTTCGTGCGTGATGCGTAGCCGCACAGGTTCCCCAGGATTCGCCGCAGGGGCAGCTTCCTCTTCCCCGTCCTTGCGACTAAACCCGATCTTGGCCTCAATAACCAGGAATACTTCATAGCCCGCATCTTTGATTTCCTGGATGCGCTCATTGATCTTCGGCGAATCCGCCAATGTCTCATTGATGGTTTCTCCAAGATGCTTCATGAGACGCTTGATTTCAGCTTCCGGCATTTATCTTCTCCAAGCTTTCCTGTACGTCAATTCAATTGTACCCTGCCGTCCAAACGGATGCAATTCCACGGGCGAATTCCGCATCAACGGCGAAAAACAGAGCAAGACGGAGTCGTTCCCGGGGGCAACATGGAATCTGCCTGTCTACATAGGTTGCATTCCGATAATTCGCTGCCAGCTTGAGCCCGTGATCCTTGATTCCTCAAATCTTTTGCGCTGAAATATGAAACCTTTCGTCCGGAGAACTCGTAGTATTCGTCATTGCCCCAATGGAGGTGTGGATGAGCAAGGGGAAAAAAGTTTGGATGATTGTCGGCGGTGTTGTGCTGCTTGTGGGTATTATTGGTGTCAGCATCAATTCCAGTCGAAAAAATGTCGTTAGCGTTCAGGCCGCAAAAGTGCAGCGCAAAGCGCTGTTGACTTCAAAGGTCTCGGCCAGTGGTCAGATTCGTGCCAAAAAATCGATCGATCTCCAGTCAGAGGTCCAGGGAATCATCACTGAGCTTCCCGTCCATGAAGGGGACTCCGTGAAAAAGGGGCAGGTTCTCCTCCATATCGATCCAAAACAGACCAATGCCGATCTGGAAGTGGCCAACGCTCAATATGAGCAGGCCTCGGCACAGGCACGCGCACAGGAGTTTGAAATCTCCAATTCGGAAGTCCAGCTCATGCGTGAAGAGGCTTCCCTGAAATCAGCCCAGGCGCAGCTCCAGAGGGATCAGGACAATTTGCAGCGGGTTCAAAGCAATTTTAAGCGCCAGCAACAGCTGCATGAGGATGGCTTGATTTCGCACGATGACTACGAAGAAGCCCAGAACAAGCTGAAATCGGCGAAAGCCGCCCTGACCATGCAGCAGAGCAGCGTATCCCAGGCAGAAGAGCAGCTCCGTGTCGCCAGGAACAATATTGCCAAGATGAAAAATCAGCTGACATCGAGTCAGGCGTCCGCCAAATCGAGCGCTGCGAATCTTGCCAAGCAGAAGGATCAATCCGGCAAATCCAGGATCGTATCGCCACTGGATGGTGTCATCACACAGCTGAAAAAAGAAACCGGTGAACGAGCCGTTCCCGGCATGATGACAAGCCCTGAAGCGACCATTATGACGATTGCCGACCTGAGTGTCATTCAGGCCGAACTCAAAGTGGACGAAACCGATGTCGTCAATCTGTCACTGGGCGATATAACCGAGGTGAAAGTAGATGCCATTCCGGATACCGTCTTCGAAGGCGAAGTAACCGAAATTGGGAACAGCCCGATCAACGCATCAACAACCTCTCAGGAGGCGAAGGATTTCAAGGTCATCATTACCCTGAAAAATCCTTCTTCGAAACTCAGGCCCGGTATGTCCTGTACCGGAGACATTACGACCGATACCAAAAAAGATGTGTTGACAATACCGATCCAGGCGTTGACAGTTCGTGATGTTGAAGTAGATAAAAATGGGGTCTATCATCAGCCGGATCTGGAAAATAAAAGCAAAGGTTCGGTTGCCCGGGCGGATACCACCAAAGACAAAGCCCAGAAGAAGGAGCTTGAAGGGGTATTCGTAATCAATGAGAATAAGGTCGCCCGCTTCAGGGCGGTCAAAACAGGGATCTCGGGGGAATCTGAGATTGAAATCTTGGATAATCTGAAGGAAAACGAAGAAATAATCTCGGGCAGTTTCCAGACACTGCGGACGATCAAAGATGGAGCGACCGTAAAAATCGAGGCGGCCAATAAGTCCGAGAAGAAAAGCTAGCAGGCTTTTGGGAGAGTATCATGAGCGGAACCAACGGAAATAGTGCAAGTGCCGATAACAATGTTCTGATGGAAATCGAGGACCTCTGGAAAACCTACCAGATGGGGACCGAGGAAATTCATGCGTTGCGGGGCGTATCCTTTCAAATCATGCGTGGATCGTATGTGGCCATCATGGGTCCCTCCGGATCCGGTAAATCCACACTCATGAACCTGATTGGTTGCCTTGATACCCCCTCCAAAGGGAAATATTATCTGAATACACGGCTGGTTTCGGAAATGGATGACGATGAATTAGCGCATATCCGAAACAAGGAAATAGGATTTGTGTTTCAGACATTCAACCTGTTGCCGAGAGCAACAGCTCTGCACAACGTGGAGCTTCCGCTCATCTACAATGGGACGCCGGCGTCCGAAAGAAAAGAGCGCGCCGTCAAGGCTCTCCAGGCGGTTGAATTGGGAGAGCGCCTTTACCACCGTCCCAACGAACTGTCGGGTGGTCAACGGCAGAGAGTCGCCATTGCACGCGCGCTGGTGAACAATCCCTCGCTGATCCTGGCGGACGAGCCGACCGGAAACCTGGACTCGCAAACCAGCAATGAAATCATGACGTTGTTTGACGAGTTGCATACGCGCGGGAACACGATCATCCTGGTGACGCATGAGCCCGATATCGCCACACACGCCCATCGAGTCATCCGTCTTCTTGACGGCAAGATCAACATCGATGAAGTGACCAAAAAATAAGGACTATACGGCCGCCGAGCGATATCAATCGGCGGCCGCTACCCGCCTATCCCCATTCTCGTATAGAAAACAAGCCACCAGCCACTCCGGTTCCAACTCCTTCAGCAGCGGGATCCGGTTCCTGCAGATATCCATTCTCCGTGGACAATTGGAATAAAAGACACACCCGATGCCGCCCGCGTCGTCCATCCTAGCCGGATTCTGCACGATTCTGCAGGATGCGGCCGAACCAGGCGCATCCAAAACCGGCATCGATTCCAGGAGAATGCGGCTGTAGGGGTGTTTCGCCCCTGCAAAAAAGCTCTGTGCCGGCGCTTCCTCCACAATGCGCCCGCCGTACATGACCGATACCTGGGTGCACAGATAGTGAATTGCATAAAGCGAATGTGAAATCAGGACCAGGGTCAGGTCATACTGCCTTTTCAGATCGGAAAGAAGATTCAATATCTGTGCCTGTACCGAGACATCGAGCGCCGATACCGGCTCATCCGCAACCAGCAGCCGCGGCTTCAAAGCCAGGGCGCGGGCAATCCCTACCCGCTGCTGCTGCCCTCCGCTGAGTTCGCCCGGCCTTCGATTCATCCAGGCGCTATCGAGTGAAACCGAATCGATCAGTTCCAGCAGCCGCCGCCGCTCTGCCAGCACGCCGATGGCGTGAATCTGCAAAGGCTCCAGCAGGATCTCTTCAATGGTCATCCGGGGATCCAGCGCCGCATAGGAGTCCTGGAAAACCATCTGGAATTCACTCCGCTTCCGTCTCAACTCGGCAGCCGATAAATCGGCCAGATTCTGCCCGTCAAAGATGCAGGTGCCGGCCGATGGCTGCAGAAGCCGCAAAGCGCAACGGGCAAGCGTGGTCTTCCCGGACCCGGATTCCCCGACCACGCCCCGAATTTCGCCCCGGGCCACCGTCATATCGACACAATCAACAATACGCCGCCCCCCGAGGTCCTTGCACAAGCCTTGAATCTGCAGCAGAGGAATATTCATAGGAAATTAGAAATATGTTATTTAGCCAAAGAAGCGGTTGCCACCCCTCATTGTCCGCCGGCTGTCGCGTTAAAACACGCGGCCGCATGGGTAGCGGTGATGGTACATGCCGACGGCGTGGACTCCCGGCAGCGTGGATCCGCCAGAGAGCACCTGGGCGCGAAGGCGCATCCCGTGAACTCCTGGCCGGCTCCAGGCAATGCTCCCGGGACTGGCGATAGACGATTGATTTCATGATGATGATTCAGCGACGGCTGACATCGGACCAGGTTCCTCGTGTAGGGATGTGCCGGCGCCCCCAGGATCACGCCCATGTCGCCAGATTCAACAATGCGTCCGCAGTACATGACACAGATCCGGTCGGAAACCTGTGCTATCAAAGGTAAATCGTGGCTGACCAGCAACAGGGATAGCCCATGCCGCTCCTTCATGCTTTGCAGCAGATCCAGGATCTGCGCCTGGATGGCCACGTCTATCGCGCTTGTCGGCTCATCGGCAATCAGGAGCCTGGGTTTGTTACAAACCGCAAGCGCAATGCCCGCACGCTGGCATGTCCCGCCCGAAAGCTCGAATGGATAAAGATTGCCCTGTGCCTCGGGAATGCCGACTTCTCGCAGAATATCGATTCCCCTATCCCGGGCGTCTCTGCGCGAAAGCTTCTGATGAGCCCGGATCGTCTCGATCATGTGATCCAGGATGGTGATCACCGGGTTCAGAGCACTTCGGGAGTCCTGGAAGACCATGCCGATTTCACGGCTTCGGAGCCGTTTCCATTCGCCCCGGGTAAGGGAATGAATCGCTCTGCCCTGGAAAAGGATCTCTCCGGACTGCACCGGGTGGTCGAGCAGTCCCAATACGGCGAGGGCAAGCGTCGACTTGCCGCTCCCCGTTTCTCCTACCAGCGAAAGTGTCTCCCCTTCGCAGATCTGCAACGATACGCCGCGCACGGCATGGATAGGGGCGGATGGAGTTGGGTAAGCGACCGAGAGATTGCGTACTTCAAGAACGCGGGGTGTAGTGCTGCGTTCTTCTCCCTCGGTCGATATTTTTGTCATGCATTCCTAGAATAGTTGGTTTCCGAGAAAACGAGCCTGGGTCTTGAGCTCTTCTTCAATGCGCAACAACTGGTTGTATTTGCATACGCGGTCCGTACGGCTGGCTGATCCCGTTTTGATTTGGCCCGCATTGGTGGCTACGGCAAGATCGGCGATGAAGGCATCCTCTGTCTCGCCGGATCGGTGCGAAATCACGGTTGTGTACCCGTCTACCTTTGCCAGCTCGATGGTGTCCATCGTTTCGCTGAGAGTCCCAACCTGGTTCAGCTTGATCAGGATACTGTTGCCAACGCCTTCCGCGATTCCATCCTGAAGGCGCTTTGCATTGGTGACGAATAAATCATCTCCCACCAACTGAATTTTCTCGCCCAGCGCTGCCGTCAAGGAAATCCAGCCCTGCCAGTCATCTTCGGCCATTCCGTCTTCGATGGAAACAATCGGATATTGCTTGGCCCAGGCTTCGTACATTTGAATAACCTGGTCCGGATCCAGCCTGGCGCCCGATGACTTCTTGAAATGGTACTTTTTATCCTCGTAGAACTCACTCGCGGCAACATCCAGTGCAAGATATATCTGCTGTCCCGGCTTGTAGCCAGCTTTCTGAATGGCTTCGAGGATTAGATCCAGCGCTTCCTCGTTGGATTTGATATTCGGGGCAAAGCCGCCTTCATCACCAACCGCCGTTGAGTAACCTTTTTTCTTCAAAACGGATTTCAAAGAGTGGAATGTCTCTACGCCCATCCGAAGACTCTTGGCAAATGATTCCGCTCCAGCCGGCACAATCATGAACTCCTGCAGATCGAGGTTGTTGTCTGCATGAGCGCCGCCATTGATAATGTTCATCATCGGGACTGGAAGAATGCAGGCGTTCGTGCCGCCCAAATATCGATATAACGGGAGATCCAGGGCTGCGGCTGCAGCGCGGGCAGCCGCCATCGAAACCGAGAGAATGGCATTGGCTCCCAGGTGCCCTTTGTTGGGCGATCCATCCATATTTATAAGGATCTGATCCAGGTTCCTTTGATCCAGGGCATTCTCACCCTGGATTGCCGGGGCTATGATTGTGTTGACGTTTTCAACTGCCCGCAGTACACCCTTTCCCAAGTACCGGGAGGCGTCTCCATCGCGGAGTTCGACGGCTTCATGCGTTCCTGTAGACGCGCCCGAAGGGACCGCTGCCCTTCCCCGCGCGCCGCATTCCAGCGTCAGCTCTGTCTCAATGGTCGGGTTGCCCCTGGAGTCAAGGATTTCTCTAGCTGCAACGGAACGAATAGTACCTTTCATGTCAAATCCCCCTTATACGATCGCTGATGATCAAAGCTGTAACCCAGTTGTATAGCACAGGCTCTCATAATGGATCAAGAAACCTTGAATTTTGATAGCGGTCTGTTTCATTCTTAGTCAGGCTATGCCAAACTCCGGATTGTCTTTGGGCGGATTCGGGAAATAAGGAACTTGTCCCTAAAACTATGCGATTGGGCTAAAATTGACAGCATTTGCGGGCTATGTTAGCTTCTCCTTGCATTGGAGGCCCCATGAAGCTCTCGACCAGAAAAGTTGGAGATGTAACGATTGTTGATGTTGACGGTAAAATTGTCCTGGGTGATGGAGATGTGGAAATAAAGCAGATTGTGGACAACCTCCTTGGCCGCGGCGGAAAGAAGATCCTTTTGAATATGACAAAGGTTCCTTACCTGGATAGTGCCGGTCTTGGAGAAATCATCCGTTGCTTCACCGCGCTGAGGAAGAACGGCGGAAGCTTTAAGCTTCTTGCGCCCAATCAACGCATCATCGACCTGATGACAATCACCAAGCTCCTGGATGTTTTTGATACATACGATAATGAAGCTACTGCCATCGCAAGCTTTTCCTGACAGATCCTTTGCCAGCGGAGACTGAAGAGTGAACATGTTTCGCCCGATTCTTGTTCTTACCCTGACTTTACTTCTGATTGGTGTGCTCGTTTCACCCGGACCGCTCTCCGCTCAGATGGAGGCAATAGGATCAGAGCACCTTCTCCTGCGTATGCCCGCGGATAGAAGCGCGTTGGGGAGGGATTTGGCGGCGGAACTCGAACGCAGCTATCTGTTCATGAACCGGTCAACCGCAAACAGCCTGCCCCGTAAGGTGGTCATTGTTGCCAATTGGGACCAGTCCAGCAGCGCTTGCGACAGACAGGGCGCTTTTATCACTATCGGGATGCGCCAGCCCGGGGCTTCAACCGATCCCAGAAGGTTCCTTCTGCACGAGGCTGCCCAGGAATTGGCTCGCCTGGGATTGCTGGAGCTTTCCAACGGAGCTCTACGCGAAGATACCGAATTCCTGTTTGAAGGGATGGAGGAAATCTTTGTTCGCGAATATGAGCATAGCTCGAGAGTACTCGAGGGCGCGTGGGTTATTTCGAAGTATCTTGATGAAATGAAGCAGCTTGGAATGGCAACGCAGCGGGCCTGGACAACGTTTTCTTCGGGCAAGCGATGCTTCCGCAACGCAGCACCCGGAATCACTCTGCTGACGACACTCCGAGAACTTCAGGGAAGAGATGCCCCGCTGAAGTTGTTCGAAGCCCTGAAAAAAAGCAGCCTGACCGCCAGCCTGGCCGCGGCTTTTAAAACATCCATCACCGAAGTCGAAAACACCTGGCTCAAGAAAGTCCGCGAATACCCGGTGGCGGACGAGATCACGGCTTCCGGTGAAGAGGCACCCCAGCTGCTTCAAACCGCACTTGTACCGGGCAATGCAAAACCGGGCACCACCCTGGAACTGCAGCTGTACTTTAAGAGTCTTAAAGGCAACCTATTGCCAGAGGGCATCTTCCTCCGTGATCAGCGCACCGGACGCGTGATTCAGCCAGCGGCGCCGGCGGACAAAATGGCGGGATATATCGCGCTTAAGCTCCCGGTGGATCCGGACTGCCCACCCGGGGACTATAAATACCAGGTGGCTGCCATCGATGAATCAGGAAATCTGCGCACCTGGACCGGCGTCTATAAGATCAGCAGCTAAGTACTCCCGATTATTTCTTCTTGTTTTCGGTTACACGGGCAATCGCATCTTTGGTTGCCTTGGATGGACTGATGGCATCCGCCTTTTTGTACGCATTTAAGGCGGGATCCCACTTTTTCTGCTTCTCATACACCAGCCCCAATCGTGAATAGGCTTCCAGGCTATTGGGCATGAGTTCCGTGGTCTGTATCAGCGCCTTCTCGGCTTCAGAGTACTGCTTCTCGAAGAGATATGCCTCGGCAAGGTTGTAATAAACATAACCATCTCTCGGGTCGTAGTCCCGGGCTTTCAACAAAGCCTGGGCTGCCGGCCCATACTGCTTGGCCGACAGAGCCGCAGCGCCCTTTTTCAGATATGCTTTTCCGAGCGTATCGGTGATCGTGGTCTGCCCGGGCTTCATCGAGAGAGCCTTTTCCAGCGTCTGAATCGCTTCATCCGTTCTTCCGAGATTGAAATACGAGATTCCCAGCATTGAGAAATCCGCCCAATCCGATTGATTGACGCGAAGGGCGCTGGTCAGATCATTGGCAGCTTCGTTGAACTTGTTTTCCCGAAAATAGGCGGCGCCGCGCAGTTTGCTCAATTTGGCTTTTTCCGCCGCCGATGCAAAATCATCCCCCTGGTTCAACGCGGACACGCAATTGTCATATTTCTGCATGTTGAAATACGCCAACGCCAGTCCGTAATAGGTTGAAAAAGTGCGGGACTTCAACTGTACAGCCCGAGAGAGCGATGAAACCGCCAGCGCATTGTTTTTCAAACTCAAATAGCTGAGCCCCAGGAGTCGGTGCCCCGGCTCCCAATCCGGATTCTGGTCCATGTCCGGTTTAAGCTCCTGGATGGCTTTATCAAAACGGCCCTGGTTGTAGTAGGCCACCGCCTGCTTGTAATCAGCCCTTGCAGGCTGGGCGAGGTACAACGCCGCTATCGCGAGACCGAGAACAAGGATGAATGAAGATTTCTTCATGGAATCCCCCGAAGTAGTTGTCTTACTAAACTTAGCGACAATGGGCAGGAACGTCAAGAAGACCCGCCGAATGTTTTGAAGCCCTGTGAGACCGATGACTCCTAGGACTCCTGTCTCCTTTTCCTTACTGCTCCTTGATCTTGAAGCGTTTGAGTTTTTCGCTCAGGGTTGTGGCATTGACGGAAAGAAGCTGTGCGGCCTTCTTCTGGTTCCATGCGGTTTTCTCAAGGGCGGCCAGTATGATCGCCTTTTCGAAATTACTAACCCGCTCCTTCAATGAGGTGCTGTCGGGAGCGAAGCGAACCGGAGTGTCCGGAAGAGGGATTGTGATGTTCTTGGGAAAAAGATCGGCGGAGATGCTGCTTCCCGAAGATAAAACGACGGCGCGCTCAATAACGTTTTCAAGTTCCCGCACGTTGCCGGGCCAGTCGTAATCCATAAGGATGCGCAAGGCAGAAGGATCCAGGTAGAGATCAGTTCGCTGGCTTTCCTCCGCATATTTTCTTATGAAATGCTCCGACAGCAGCGGAATATCCTCCGTGCGCTCGCGCAAAGGCGGAATCTTGATCACGATCACATTCAGCCTATAATAGAGATCGTCGCGAAAGGCGCCCTGGCGCACCGCTGTCTGGAGATCCACGTTGGTAGCCGCAATAATGCGGACATCAACTTTTATGTTTTCGAGGCCGCCCAGCCTGCGGAATTCCCGCTCCTGGATGACGCGCAGCAGCTTTGACTGCATTTCCATGGAGATGGTCGCTACTTCATCCAGAAAAAGAGTGCCGCTATCCGCCGCTTCAAAGAGTCCCTTTTTAGCGTTTGTTGCGCCTGTATAGGCGCCCCGGACATGTCCGAAAAGCTCACTCTCCAGCAGATCCGAAGGTATGTTTCCACAGTTGATCGCCACAAAGGGCGCGTCCGCGCGTCCGCTCGAAGCATGAATTGCTTTCGCAACCAGTTCTTTTCCCGTACCGCTTTCACCCTGGATCAGCACCGTGCTGCGGCGCGGTGCTACCTGGGTAATCAGGTCAAAGACCTGCTGCATCGAAGAGCTTTTGCCGATGATATTTTGAAAACTGAACCGTTCGCGCAAAGATTTTTTCAGCCGCTGGTTTTCGTCAACCAGATGCCTGTGTTCCATGGCATTTTTTACAGCCAGCAACAGCTCGTCGTTCTTGAATGGTTTGGTGATAAAATCAAATGCGCCCAGCTTGGTGGCTTTGACCGCTTTATCAATCGATGCGAATGCGGTGAGAATGACCGCCACCGGGCTGTTCTCGGCCTTTTTCATTTCCTCCAAAACCTGAAGCCCGTCCAGCCCCGGCATCATAAGGTCCAAAAGGATGACGCTGTAATCCTTGTCCCGGATCATTTCCAGCGCCTGGGTGCCGGTTTCTGCAAGGTCTACCCGATAGGATTCAGAAGACAAGAGCGTAGACAGAACGTCACGCATAACCTCTTCGTCATCTGCAATAAGAATGCGTCCGTTTGTGCTCATGTCAGTGAATACGAGTCGGCAGTTTGACTCTGAAATGCGTTCCTTTTCCGGCATCGCTGTCTACAAAAATCCGGCCGCCATGCTCCTGGATAATTCCATAGGTTACGGCCAACCCAAGTCCGGTTCCCTTCCCAATATCCTTGGTCGTGTAGAAAGGATCAAAGATCTTTTTGATGTTTTGCTCCGGGATGCCCGTTCCGGTGTCGGAGATATCTACAATAACCATGGTTTCATTCATGGCCGTACATATTGTGAGCGAGCCTCCCGACGGCATGGCATCGCGGGCATTCAGGAAGAGATTGATGAAGACCTGCTGGAGTTTGCCCGCATTGCCATATACCTGCGGCAGGGCGCCGGCATAGCTTGAATCCACGGCAATATGGTTTGCCCGCAGTTGATGGTTCAACAGGGCCAGGCTGTCTTCAATCAGCTTGTTGATATCGATATCCTTGAACTCACTCCCGTTCATCCGTGAAAAGTTCAGTAGCCCATTGACAATCTCCGCTGCGCGGAATGTCTGCTTTTCGATCTTTTCAAGTAGCGTCTTCCGCTTGTCCGATTCCGGCGTGTCTTTCAGCAGCATCTGTGTATAACTGGAAATGCCGGCAATCGGCGTATTTACCTCATGGGCGATTCCGGCCGCAAGCAATCCGATGGAAGACAGCTTTTCCGCCTGCATCAACTGGCCTTCCAACTCGACTTTCTCCGTGATGTCATCCATCACGATGAGCGAGCCGCTATTCGCCGCCAAAGCGCCCTGAAGCGGGATGAGGCTGAGGTTGACAATCAACCGCTTTCCCAGCTTGTTCTCCATATACAATTTAAAAATATTGGCGGAGGACTGCAGCTTCCAGCCTTTGATTTCCGTGGCTCCCTGGATGGATGCAATGACATCGGGCGAAAACAACCCCTCTATCTGGGACCCGGCGATTCCGCTGCGCGTGGTCTGGAAGAGATCCTCAAATGCGCGGTTGCAGGAAGTGATTCGGCCCGATTCATCCATGGCGAGTACTGCGACATTAATGCTTTCCAGAATGTTTTCCGTATACGACTTGAGGCGTTCCAGCTCGAGAGCCTTGGTCTCTACCGAGCGATACAAATTCGCATTTTCGAGTGCCATGGCGGCATAACCGGCCAAGGCTGAGAGCAAGTCGAGATCTTCGCTGGAAAAATAGGCTCCTTTAGGCAGCTGCCCCAGGATGAGCATCCCGATATGCCTGCCGTGATGAACCAGATCCTGTACATACCGGAATCCTATCTTTTCCGCAGTTGAACTTGCATGATACAGCGAATGCGTCTTGCCGGAGGAGCCTGGAAGCGCAATCGGGCGATCCCGATCGACAAGCTCTTCCTCCCGGTACAGCCTGGATATCAACTTGGCGTTGAGCGAATAGGCATCGTAGAAGAAACCGCTATGAATCGGGTCTGACAGAAATACCGCGGAGGAGTCGACCCCGAATGTTTTGGAGATTCTCTCCACGATGCTGCGGGAAAGAGGGACCAGGCTTATTTCCGAGCTCAGCGTTCTTGCAAAATCAAGGAGCGTGGATCGATCTTCAAACTGTTCTTTGTAAAACAGCCGGTCCAGGCGCGATTGAA
Source organism: Acidobacteriota bacterium (assembly GCA_963664705.1). GTDB lineage: Bacteria > Acidobacteriota > UBA6911 > UBA6911 > UBA6911 > UBA6911. Next base: position 5,424,846 of record OY761556.1, read on the forward strand.
TGGCGTTTCTCAAGGGGGCAAACAAAAGCGCAATGACAAGGACCGCAATGCAGATCGCCATGAAGTCGGCCTGCGGCGCCACCCACTGCAATGCCCGCCCCAGAATCAATACGAACAGAAGGTATGCGGTCAGCAGAAGAGAGCTGGATATAAAGTAAGCGGCACTTCGGCGCGCGATCGTGTCCACATCCATCAAACGGTATCGGATCAGCGCATATCCCATCGAAAGCGGTAAGAGGCCAAGAAAAAGTATGGAGGAGTCCATGGCAAACGTGGACCGCACACCCAGCAGGACCGGAATGACATAAATCAGGCAAAATGGTACGACGCCTGCCAAGGTGCCATAGCCGATCCACTTCAACTGCTGTCGTACGACAACGTCTTTTGTCTGAATCTGCCTCTTCAGCAAAAGACCCGCTCCGGCAATAAATCCGATGCAGAAATAGACCAGCTCCAGCCGGTCGATAATGCCGAGGGATCTGGCCGTTCGCGGCAACCCCAGGGACGCCAGGTTTCCGGTAAACCACAACAATCGAAGCGCGATCAACGCCAGAACGGGTACATAAAGCAAGAACGGACGGCTGCTGTCCGCCATCGTGTCAACCGGGAAACGCAGGCAAAAGTGCAGAAAAAGAGCCGGAAGAAGCAAAAAAGCCAGGATCAGAATTCCGTAAACCCACCAATCCAGGGGACTCAGGTTCGGCGTGTAGCTGAAAAGAAATACGACAAATGCTGCAAGACAAAGGATATAAAAGTGAAATGTCCTGGAGGATCGATCTCCTCGGAAAAGCACGAAGACGCCTATCCCGAGATAAAGAAATGCAAGAAGCGTTCGAAGACCATCTTTTGTCGTTAACAGAACCTTCGATCCCAGCAGAAAGGCGACGGTACGAGTTCCATTCCCATTTGCGACCTCGTAGCTGATGGAAGCACCGGATTTGTTTCCATACAACAAATCCGAATACTGTCCGAGATTCGCAATTGCAGTCCCGTTGACTGAAATCAGCCGATCTCCCGGTTTGATACCTGCGTGGCTTCCCGGACCTCCCGGTTCAACACTCGATGCCGTTACCGTCCCATTGACTTCCGCCCAAAACACTCCATCCGATGGGTCCGTCCAGACAGTCCGATCCCGCAGATTCAGTATCCCGACCGCAACAAGAATGCTGCTCAGAAGCGCGATGGCAACGAATCTAAAAGGCACCGGAAAGGCATTCATTAAGCTGCTCGCATCCCTACTGGATATATACAGAGTAGAATTAAGCAATTTATATGCCATAGTTAACGAATAGATGATTGATCTGAATTTGTATAAACTATTGTCGCTTATTGGTTTATACGGAATCCCTCCAGCTTGGGCCGCCATAGGTCCGGGCCTCTCCAACTCCTTGAATTATGACATCCAATATTTTGGACTATCTAGATATGTCCTGCAAGGACCAAAACAAGGGCTTAGCGTGGAATAAGACATGGCATCGTTTGCAGGGCGAGAGGATTCCGGTGAATAGGCTGAGGTGGCAAGCCGGAGGTCCTGCCTGGTCCGGGACGAATGCAAAGATAGGGATCGCAATTATCTGAAGCTGAGGTTGATGCCGAAACGCAGGGATCGAGGATTGCGGTTAAGGATCAGTTCGCCATCGTTTGTCTGGAGAACTTCTTTGCCCTGGTTGAGAACATTTCGCAAATCGATCAGGACTTCCCAGCGGCCGTTGATTGCCATGAAATCCGGAAGAGGAATCACCTGTCGTATTTCAAAGTTGGTTGATTTGGTTCCAATGTCCATTCGATCGGAGAACCAGTCCACCGGTGTTACAGGATTTCCGGGATACCAGCGGGTGGTTGCGAGAATGTTGGTTTTCGTACGCGGAATGGTGGCATCCACGCGGCCCGTGATCGAGTGCTGGTTTCGCTGCTGCAGATAGCCGCCGAGCTTCCCATCCAGGTTCCCCTGCAGCGCATTTCCATCTACGCCGGACAGGCTGAGAGCGTCACCATAAACATAATCAACAGAAGCTTTAAGTGCCTCGGAGATGCGCTGTTTGAGCGTCATGCGCACGCCTCTCTGGCCGGATTGGTTTTCCTCCATTTCCACGACTTGCGATTGGCGCGTTAAGGGCCCGACAGTTGTGATCATTACGGGAAGGCCAGGGCCCTGAATCCGATCCTGATATACGGCGAGCGCAAGTGCTGTGTTCTGACCGAGATCTCTTTGAGCGGCAACCTCGGAATGTCGAATCTGGCTCATGCTGACATGGTTTCCTACCATGGTAATCAGAGTCGGTTCGGACAGGTTGAGAAGCTCTCCGTCGGGCAATTGGACCGTATTGGTGTCGCTGATTCGCCGCGAAGCGAACGAACTCTGAATACTCCATCCGCTGGCCGGGTGAACCAGGATTTGGATGGATGGGTAGAAAAAGCTCCTGGAGTTTCCATACTGGAGGTGCGAATAATCGAAGCCGTATTTTAAGGCCAGAAGATCCAGAAAATTTGTGTTCCCCTCGACGCCGACAGCCAGCGTGCGGACTGCGGATTCGCTTAGCCCCGTTTCCTGAGAGAGCATTTGCCGTGCAATGGAAGTGGAGCCCGGGTAGTTGACATTCATTTGACCGTATCCGACTGATACCTTGTAGTCATGGTCGTTGTCGGGGCGGTAATTGTATGTATTGCGAAGTCGCCAGAAAGTGCCATGCCCGAAGTCGAGCTGGCCCGATAAAATCATCCGGCTGTGCTGGCTTAGCGGCTCGGCAATTGCAAAATTGGAAGACATGCCGGACTGACTGGATTGAGGACGCGCCAGGTAATTTTCGCTGCCCAGTGCCGTGTTGGAAGCGATCTTCATCGCGCCGCTACGATAGAAAGAATTAGTGCTGCTCTCCGTATCCGGCAAGGATCCATCGGGGGCATTCCGGAAAATAAGACGCCGGTCCGAAGTGCTTCGCATTACCGTTTTCAAATCCCAATTCCTGGGATCCTCATTGTTGGAAATGAAGCCGACGAAATTCTGAAGAACAATATCGAGAGAGGTTGTCCGGCCGGAATCCAAGGAGAATTTTGTGGTGGTTACCGTCTGATAGCCTTGACGCGAAACCTGCAGGTAATAAGTCCCCGGCGTAAGGCTGATGGACTTGAAAAAGCCTCGGCTGTCGGTCCGTGCAATAGCCAGGGCCTCCCCGTTTCTAACTTCTCTGACGATTGTGATTACTGCGTCACTGAGAGGACTTCCAGAGACACTTTTGATGAGTCCCGTGATGCGTCCATTGCTCCCGGCCCGCGCCGTGACGGCCGGAAGGGAGAAAAGGAACAGTCCGAACAGTAGATATGTTCGAGAGAAGCGTTTCATGCTGCTACGTCCTCAGCACAATAAATGCCCATTGGAGGCACCCGACGTGACAGAACCTTACCACAGCCTACAATGGCTGTCAATCAGGGCAGGTCTACGTCCACGCTATGGTTATGGCCTTACGAACCGGTTTTTTGACCGGCCACCTCTTGAGACAGCATATCCGCCGAGAGGATAGAAATCTGAAACTTGGTTGCGGCCGCAGGGACCTCTTCAACGCGGATGCCGGGAGCTGCATAGGTTTGTCCCGGCAAAATTTTTGCGCTTCCCAGGGGGTGAGTTCTTGTGAATAGCACTTTCCCGGATGAATCCAGATAGACAAACGCGAGGTGGATTCCGCCGTACGGAACGGTTCCTGTGTTTCGGATCTGAATTTCATGCAAGGCCGTGTGGGCACCTTCACGCTGCATTGTGGAGCTTTCAATCCGCAGATCGTCTGGTTGCAGCACCCTTATGGGAGATGCCTGCGACTGTTCAATGACTTCCATCGATATTTCAGCCTGCTGCTTTTCCAGTCGCCTCCCGCGAATGATCAAGCTCACAAGCGCAGCCACGAGCACCAGTGTAAGTCCCCAAAACAGAGATTTTCTGATCATAGTTTCGGTTCCGGAATGCGGAGCGTCGAAGCTGCTTTGCTCCATGCAAGTTTCCCCTGCACGATTGTGGCGATGCACTCCCCGGCGCCTTCAAGAATGCCGGGCAATAGTTGTCGCTGTCCCAGGTTTGATGGGATTTCCAGTACCGTCATGTCTGCCCAGTAGCCGCGCCTTAGCCTTCCCAGGACGCCCCCAAAGCCGAGAGCCGAAGCTCCGTTCAAAGTAGCCGCACGGAATATCTCCTCGCAGCGAATATCCTTGCGCTTCTTGTAGAGATATCTCATCTCATCCAGCATGCTCAGGGAGTCATTGCTGGCGAGTGAATCGGTGCCAAGGGCCATGTTGACTCCGGAATCCAGGAGTGGCCGCAGCGGATATTCGTCATGACCAAAGAAGCCGTGGCTTCGCGGACAATGCACCACACTGCTTCCGGTATTCATGATCCGGCTTATCGATTCCTGATCCAGGTAGTTGCAGTGTACGAGAAGAGATAGCGGTCCCAGGACTCCAAGTGAATCCAGAAAAGCGATGGGTGCCTGATGCGGAGGATTCCATCCTTCCGGAAGAGCGCCCAGTCGATTGAGGAACTCGATGAACTCCCCTTTCCCCTCTTTCAAAAAATCGACTTCCGGTTTGGTTTCCGCAACATGGGTAGCAAGCGGGAGTTTCCTTTGCCGGGACAACTCCGCGATTTGGCTGTATAGTGCCGGAGCCACCGAGTAGGGAGCGTGAGGCGAGACGCCGTGGAACAGCAGGTCAGTTTCAGGCGATTCATCCAGCTGCCGTTTCAGCGACTCGAGTGCTGGGTCCACTGCGCCGGGCGATAATCCCAGCACTTCCTGAAAGACAATACGACGGAGTTTTTGATTCAGGCCTGCTTCCCAGGCAAAACCGCTGGTTGTAATGTCTCCAACCATGGTCGTGCCCGTGGCCAGCGCTGCGTCTGCCCCCATCCTTGCAGATTGAAGATACTGTTCTTTGGTCCAGAGCCGGCGCCTATCGATGAGCTGAGACACCCAATCCGTGAAGGAATGAAATCGCGTGATCTGGCCGTGAAGGGCGGAAAGCTCCAAATGTGTGTGCGCGTTAATCAGCCCGGGCAGAATCACCGCGTCTCCCCAATCCATAACCTCGATTCCCGGTATGGATGGCGCATCCTGCCAGGGCTCCACGCGCGAAATACGGCCCGGGCTGGAGATATGGACCGCAGCGTTTTGCAGCAGGAGATCCGGTTCGGCCAGTACATACCTGGCCCTGTGTACGGCTTTGAGCATAGTTATTCCGGGAATCATATTAAGCGGATAACCTCTTAAGGTCCATAATTTGATTTGCGGGCGAAGGAACGACCGCTTATCTGTCTCCAATTTGCAAATTGTAGAATCAGCGAGCTGCCGCCATAATTAGAATTTTGTTTTTCGGGCTTGGAGCTGCCATTATGCTCCAGTATATTGAGGACTGCGGATAGGCTTTAATACGGTCAGAAGCGGGGGGGGCGAATATGGCAATTTTACTTAGAGAATCGGACGTAGAGAAGTTGGCCACAATGAAAATGGCCATCGAGGCGGTCGAACAGGCTTTCAAACTTCAGGCAGAGCAAAAAGCGGATGTTGCCCCTAGGCGCCGATGCCGTGTGGAACACGGGATGCTTCACGTGATGAGTGCGTCCCTCCCCACTCTCGGATATGCGGGCTTGAAAAGCTACACCAGCGTAGCCGGCAAAACCCAGTTTCTTGTTCTGCTTTACAAAGCCGATGGGCAGCTGGCGGCCGTGATCGAAGCGGATAAACTTGGTCAACTGCGGACAGGCGCGGCAAGCGCCGTGGCAACCAAGTATATGGCGCGCTCGGAGGCTTCGAGGCTTGGCATTATCGGGACCGGATTTCAGGCACGCACCCAAGTTCAGGCGATCTGCGCTGTTCGCTCGATCAAGACGGTTCTTGCATATTCGAGGGATGCCAAGAAGCGGGAACAGTTCTGCAAAGATATGACCGAATTGGTCGGAATTGGCGTCTATCCGGCCGGCTCTGCCGAGGAAGCGGTTCGAGAGGTAGACATCGTTGTTACCGCTACGAATTCGAAAGATCCCGTGATCAAGGGTGAATGGCTGTCCAAAGGGCTTCACGTCAATGCAATTGGAGCGAATGCGCTGTCTCGTCAGGAGCTGGATGTAGATGCTGTTGGAAAAAGCGCCTGTGTGGTTGTGGATTCGGTGGAACAGGCGAAGCTGGAAGCGGGAGATCTCGCGCGTGCCGCTGAAGCCGAGGCCTTTTATTGGGAAGATGCAAGGGAATTAGGTTTGGTCGTAACCGGCGAATTTCCCGGCAGAGAAGACGCCGGCGAAATCACCTTATTTGAATCCCAAGGCATTGCTCTCGAGGATGTGGCTCTTGCCCTGCGCATCTATGACCAAGCGGTGAAAGCCGGCATGGGAGAGCGGTTACCCTTCTAGCGCGTTCATAAGTTCTGCACTGCTGATGCAGCTTTGCTGCGGCTTTTAAACCAGGCCCCCTTTCCAGTCATTCGAAAGGAACCCATATGAGAGAAGCTGTGGATTACGAGGCAGTGACTTCCGCGCCCGTTGAAGAAATTGTTGAGTTGTATAAAGCAGCCGGCTGGTGGCAGGAAAGCCCGGAAGCACGTGCCGCCATACCGCCAATGATCAAGGGCAGCTTCTGCTTTATGGTGGCCCGCTCCATCGAAGGGCGGATTGTTGGCATGGCGCGCGTTATTTCAGATGGCTTTAGCGACGCATATATCCAGGATGTTGTCGTTTTGGCAAATTACAGGGGCCGAGGTGTTGGAAAAGAACTTGTCCGCCGGCTCACGCAATTCTGCGTTTCCCGTAAAATTGCCTGGATTGGTTTGGTTGCTGAACCAGGAACCCAGAGTTTGTACGAGGATCTCGGGTTTGGCCCCCTTGTTGGATATCAGCCGATGTTGTTTGGCAAACGATAATGAGTGAGTCTTCGTTTCTGGGTTTTGAGTTCGCGCCTGTTAAGTCCGAGGATCGCAACACTCTTAGCGAATTTCTCAAGCGGTATCCGCAGCGGCTATCCGGGTATACCTTTGCAATGCTGGCCGCCTGGGACTCGTATTTTCACTACGAATGGACCTTTGCGGAACCGGAGCTTTTGCTTATTTCCTGCACCCTTGAACCCCATGCCCATCGGCATTTGCTGCAACCCGTAGGACCTGCTTCCGATTCTCTACTCCAAGGAATTACGCGCAGTGCTGCCGACCTTGCTTATCCGTTGAAAATCATCGGCGTAACCGACAGCTTCCTGAGAATGAACACACTTCTTTCCGGATCGTTCTCTGTCGCCGAGGATCGGGCGGTCGCGAATTACCTGTACAGCGCGGAAGCGCTGGCACAACTCTCCGGGCGCAAATATTCCAAAAAGCGCAATCTTCTGTCCCAGGCGACAGGGCTGTATCGCTGGGTATGCGAACCTCTGCACGCCGGGATTATCGATAAGTGCTTTTCGGTCCTGGATTCGATCACCAATGAGGAGCATCCCGAGGTTGAGGGTATGTTGAAACGGGAACTTGCTGCCCTCAATTGCACGCTCCGGAACGTCAATGATTTTAACCAAAAAGGCCTCGTTGTATCCGTGGAAGGCCGTCCCGTTGCGTTTTCTATCTATGAAGCAATCAGTCCCACAACCGTGGCCATCCACTTCGAAAGGGCGCTGCGCAGCTATAAGGGACTCTATCAGGTAGTAAACCTCGAAACCGCCAGGGTGATCGCTGCCGAGGGTTTTCAGTTTATCAATCGGGAAGAAGACCTCGGAGACCCGGGGCTGCGTGATGCGAAGATGTCGTACCATCCTATTGAGATCGTCCCCGCCTACGAACTGACCTATAAAGCTGGATCATAGCGACCCTCCTTGCCCACACATGCAAACTTGTACTCCGAAATCCTGAACCTTGCGTAGGGTGTTTTCGTCTTTAATCTGGCAGTTTACATGCCGGCAATTATGATCTATAGTTTCACTTTTTCATTGAGATAGAAGAGGCTTAGCAATGAACAAGAAGGATCTCAAGAAATTCAAAGCCGCGCTTGAGCAAAAACGCGACTCCATCGTCAACGCGACGGGTAAGAAAGCCCACTGGGAAAATATGGAGGATACGCGGCACGGAGATTTCGTGGATCAGGCCAGCGATGATAACGAGGTCCATGTAAATCTGCGACTCCTTCAGATTGACGCAAAACTGCTTCGCGCGATTGAAGCCGCCATTGAGAGAATTGACAACGGCAATTATGGCACGTGCACGATCTGCGAAGAGGAAATAAGCATCGCGCGGCTGAATGCCGTCCCGTGGACTTCCGTTTGTATCGCATGTAAAGAGAAAAAGACGGCCTAATCCCGAATCCATCCCGCCTTTTCCCCCCCAGCCAGGAAGTGTCTGTTCCGAGGGAAGCCATGTCCGCTATCTCACTCGGGACGGCGCCCGACACAACGCAATCAACTCAACCATTTAGTAGCCAAAAAAATAGGGTCTAAGTGTGTTATCGTGTAAATTGGAATTTATTCCCGTAAAAAGGAGATCCGGTGGCCAGAATCTATACAAAAACGGGAGATGATGGAACCACGGGCAGGATTGGTGGAGATCGCGTTCCCAAAGATTCCCCGTACCCCGAGGCTGTTGGGGCGCTTGACGAACTGAATGCTCTGATTGGAATCGTATGCAGCATGGAAGCACCGGCGGATGTCCGGACATTGCTGCAGAGCTTGCAGGATGATCTTTTTCTGGTTGGAGCCCAGCTGGCAACACCAGAGGGGACGGAGTCCAGGAGCCAGGAAATAGACGATCGAGATATTCGGAGATTAGAACGTGAGATTGACGGCATCGAAAGCAAGCTCGAGCCGCTAAAGCAGTTCATTCTTCCCGGCGGCTCGATTGCGGGTGCCCACCTTCATCTCGCGCGATCCGTTGCCCGCAGGGCTGAGCGTTGCATCGTGGCACTGTCCAGGATTGAGAAGATCAGTCCCAAAATCTTTCAGTATCTTAACCGCCTCTCGGACCTGTGCTTTGTTCTCGCCCGATATGTGAATCAGTCCCAGGCGATTCCCGAGTCTCATCCAACCTTCGGGAAAGCCCGGTAAAGCTCGAGTTTGTGCTGCAGCCTCTGTTTCATTGAAGGTTTTTTGCGCGGGTGACCGAAGTCCGGAATCCAAAAGGGTTTTTACACCTGCCGGAATGTGCCGGGAACGGGGATTGGAAGTGGTAGAGCTAAGCCCGACCTGGAGCCGGCCGGGCTTATTCGTGTCGCGTATGAACGTAATTATGAGGCTCTAATGTTCTTTGAGCAGCGCCAATATAGGATCCGCCCTTGCGATAAGGGAAATGAAAAACTTTGATATCCGGATCAGACTAACTTATGCTAGGCAAATCATAGGTCTATCCATGATTTGCGGATGGTCCCGCCTTGCTGGAGGATTTTATGCAAATCGAAACTCTTAAGGTTTTTTGTGATCTGGTAGAAAGCAGAAGCTTCTCTCGCGCCGCAGTCCGCAATTTCATCACTCAATCGGCGGTCAGCCAGCAAGTGAAGAACCTGGAAACGCGATTTGAAACACAGTTATTGCGCAGAGATGGCAAGTCTGTAAGCCCAACACCGGCGGGGCGTGTTTTTTATGAACGCTCACGCAGCATCCTGGACAGCTTCGAACATATGCAGTTGGAGATGAAGTCCATTGGCCAGGATATGGGCGGAAGCGTGCGCGTCGCGACCATCTATAGCGTAGGGCTTTACGAGATATCTATCGTTGTGAAGACCTTCCTGCGAATCTATCCCAAAGTGAATCTGCATGTCGAGTACAGCAGCGGAGCACGCGTCTATGAGGATTGCCTGCGAGGCGCGCTGGATCTCGGGATTGTCACCTATCCGGAAGCAAGAAAGGGACTCAGGATTATCTCCCTGCCGGCCGACAAACTCGTCCTTATTTGCGCCCCGGATCATGCACTTGCCAAAAGACATCATGTTGACATCCATAAACTCAATGGATTGAATTACATAGCTTTTGAGAAAGGGATCGCGAGCCGGCGGGCTTTGGATCGCATTTTCCAGGAGCACGGGATTCAGGTGAATATCGTGATGGAATTCGACAACATCGAGACCATCAAACGCAGCGTGGAAATTGGCGCCGGCGTTTCGATCGTTCCCCTGTTGAGCGTTCAGAAAGAAGTGCAAAGCGGCTCTTTGGTACAGATCCACTTTACTGACAAGAACTTCTACCGACCGTTGGGCGCTATTGTCCGGAGCAAACAGCCGCTGACTCCGGCGGCAAAGAAGTTTATCGAGTTGATGCAAAATCCGCAAAAGAGCTCCTGAACCATTTTCGCCACCGAGTCATCTCTGATAGTTAGACAGATAAAGAGAGAGGTGGTTATGAAGAAAGGAGCTGTTTTTGCAGGTTTATTTGTTGTGCTGTTCCTCGGAGCTGTCATGACAGCCGAGGCAGGCACGCATTATTCCTTTGGCTTCAGTGTGGGCGTTGGTCCGGCTGTGCCTTTCGGCTACTATCCTTACCCGGCATACCCGTATCCTGCCTATCCTCCAGACTATTACTCGGGCTATTACTCCTACCCGTACAACTACTATTACTATCCATCCTACAGAACGTACGCGGCGCCCCGCTATTATTATGGCCCGCGGTACAACGATTCCCGCTCTTATCGACGCGATCGTGATCGTGATAATGGAAACCGTTGGAATCGTGAAGGACGGTCGAATGGCCGGTCCCGTTCAGGACGATGGCGATAGTTCTTGCCTCAAAATTCAGTCTCGGGGTCAGGCCCTAATATCGAAAAATTGAAATCGGGGTAACTGGGATCTGACCCCGGGATTGAACATTTATCGGGATGTCCTCTGCCTTGGCGATGCATCTCGGCCGAACAGGAGGTACACGCGACTGGAGGTAAGCAGGCAGAACACGCCCAACGACGCTCCCGCAATTAAGTCTACGACATAGTGATAACGCAAATAAACGGTACCGATGATCAGAAGGATCCCTATACCCAGCATGTATCGGCGCACATGGAGTCTGTAGCGGTAAGCCAAAGCTACAGCAACAATTGTCAGCATGGTGTGCCCGCTCGGGAACACATCTCTCTGTGCGACCGCCAGCGCTGCACTGCTTGACATTCCCCCGTGAATGGACTCGAAAATATTGACGAACCATCGTAAAGCGGGTGTTACCAATAGTCCGGGCAGGTCGTTATCAATGTTTGCGAAATCGTGCAACGTAAAGCGCGGACCGACCGACGGAAGAGCGAAATATCCGACATAAGACAAAAGGAACCCATAGACAATCGAGAACCGAAAGAATCTGAACCCGGAGGCATCCCGGTTTCTGTATAACTCAATGCCGATGATCAGAAAGATTGCGTAAAACAGCGAGTATGCGATCTGCAGCAGTTCCGTCAAAAATGGCTGCGCAAAGGAAGCCATCCATCGGGTTGGATCTACGCCAAATAGCGCTCGATCAAGCCAGATCAATAGCTGGTCGTAGTCTCTTCCAGGGTGCATTGGACGCACAAGGTAATAGATCTGCTTAAACGTGAAAATCACGAGGGGGAAAGCCGACCAGTCGTGCACGCATCGCAGGATCCTGGAATTGCTGGATTGGTCGGCACGGGCAATTCCCCACAATACAAAGAAGATCACAGCGTTGGCAACGGGCATCCACCACCATTGCGGGAGCCGCGCATGCAACAAAACACTGAGGGCCGAAAGAAAAAGCCAGAAGGAAATCAATAGCCGATCTGTCGAATGAAAAGCCGAAAATGCCGTGTTCGTATTGCTTTCTGCAAGCTTCCGCACGTGATCATCCATGCAATGTGTGAAATGGTTCAATACTGCTGACTGAGCCACCTATAATACTATAGGTGCGGATGGCCGCGTCAGGTGTCGGAGCAGAATTTGGTGCCCCTTGGAGAGGCGAACCTATGGATTCCAAACAGATGACCAGGTTTTATGTGGTGAGGCATGGCGAGACGGCTGAGAACCTGAAGATGACATATCTTGGGATCCGGGATGTCCCTCTAACAGAGAATGGAAACCGGCAGGCGGGCAATGTGGCAGAAGCACTCTCCCCGCTTCCGCTCAAAGCTATTGTCTCCAGTCCCTTCCGACGGGCAGCCGATACAGCCGCCCGGATCCGCGATGCCTGCCGCATTGAAATGCGAACCGACCAAAGGCTTGCGGAAGGATCGTTTGGGCGATGGGAAGGCCACACCAGGGACGAGGTTTTAGGTCTTGGCAGCGAGGATGCGGAATTGCTGGTTCGTTGGGAATCGGACGCCTCCTGTTCCCCACCGGGCGGAGAGTCCATTGAACATGTGCAGCGGAGGGTTTTGAGTCTTGTTGATGAGCTGTCTTCTAACTGTGCGGGCAGCTCGATCGTCCTTGTCAGCCATGTCGGGCCTATTAAAGCGCTGCTTGCGGCGGTCCTGGATATACCGCTCCAGTCCACGCGCCGTATGTTTCTGGATCCGGCGTCCATCACCATCGTGGAATGGGGGCCTCATCCGTTGCTGCGGCTTTTCAATTCGCATGCTCACCTGGGATGGGTCCACGCCCGCTGGATGACATAGTTGATCGGCTATGCTCCAAGGACTGAAAACGTTGTGGTAGAATCTCGCGCGCTATGCCTAACAAGATTGGCCGTTGGATTTTGAAGCGCACTCTCCAGACCGGTTGCATTCTGCTCTCTTTTTCGATTTTGCCCGTGCTCGCACTGCGGTGGATGCCTCCCCTGACCACCGGAGTCATGATGCAGCGCCGCGCGGTATCGTTGATCAAGCACCATTCCTATAGCACCGATTATCGCTGGGTGCCCTGGAAGCAGATCTCGCCTAATGCTGCCCTTGCAGTCATTGCATCTGAAGATCAAAACTTCCCCAGGCATCACGGGTTTGACTTTAAGTCGATCCAGAAAGCCATTGATGCCCACGATCGTGGGCGTCGACTGCGAGGGGCCTCCACACTCTCCCAGCAGGTGGCCAAGAATGTCTTCCTGTGGTCCGGCCGAAGTTTTGTCCGCAAAGCGCTTGAGGCCTACTTCACTGTTTTGATTGAGCTTGTATGGCCAAAACGACGAATCCTGGAAGTTTATTTGAACATTGTTGAATTGGGTGACGGTGTTTTTGGCGTGGAAGCAGCCAGCCAGCGCTATTTCCGAAAATCCGCAGCGTCCCTTTCTTCTGAGGAAGCTGCCATCCTGGCTGCGGTCCTGCCTAATCCCCTGCGAATGAAGGCCGGCAAACCGTCCGCCTATGTCAGGGAACGAAGCGGCTGGATTATGCAGCAGATGGGACAATTGGGCGGCCCTGCCTTCATCAGGCAATTCTAGGTCGGATTAATGATAAAGGAGACAGGAGTCAGGAGACAGGAGACAGAAGCTGGAGTCACTTAACTCCTGACTCCTGTCTCCTGTTTCCTGAGTTATACCTTTTTATAAATCTCCAAACCATTTTCCACGAACTCCCGCCCTTTTTCCTGAAGGCCTTGCTTTAGTGCCTGCTCATCCTCGAGCCCCTGACTGGCGGCATAATCGCGCACATCCTGGGTTATTTTCATCGCGCAGAAATGCGGACCGCACATGCTGCAGAAATAAGCGGCCTTTTTCATCAAGCAATTCTAGGTCGCATTAATGATAAAGGAGACAGGAGTCAGGAGACAGGAGACAGAAGCTGGAGTCACTTAACTCCTGACTCCTGTTTCCTGAGTTACACCTTTTTATAAATCTCCAAACCATTTTCCACGAACTCCCGCCCTTTTTCCTGCAGGCCTTGCTTTAGTGCCTGCTCATCTTCGAGCCCCTGACTGGCGGCATAATCGCGCACATCCTGGGTTATTTTCATCGCGCAGAAATGCGGACCGCACATGCTGCAGAAATGAGCGACCTTGGCGACTTCCTGCGGAAGGGTTTCGTCATGGTATTCGCGAGCTGTCTCCGGATCCAGGGACAGGTTGAACTGATCTTCCCAGCGGAATTCAAAGCGAGCTTTTGAAAGTGCATCATCCTGTAGCCGTGCGCCCGGGTGCGCTTTCGCAAGATCTGCCGCATGGGCGGCAATTTTGTAGGCAATGACGCCGTCTTTAACATCCTTTTTATTGGGAAGGCCCAGATGCTCCTTTGGAGTGACATAGCAAAGCATGGCCGTTCCGTACCATCCGATCAGAGCCGCACCGATGGCGCTTGTAATATGATCGTATCCAGGAGCAACGTCTGTGACCAGCGGGCCCAACGTATAAAATGGAGCTTCATGACAGACCGCCAGCTCGCGGTCCATATTCTCTTTGATTTTATGAATGGGGACATGCCCCGGGCCTTCAATCATCACCTGGCAGTCATTTTCCCAGGCCTTCAGAGTCAACTGCCCCAAAGTATCCAGCTCAGCGAATTGGGCTTCGTCATTGGCATCCGCCAGCGATCCCGGTCGAAGTCCGTCTCCGAGCGAGAAGGTGACATCATAGGCCCGCATAATTTCGCAAATCTCGTTGAATCTTGTGAACAGGAAGTTTTCCTTGTGATGCGCGAGACACCACTTGGCCAATATCGAACCTCCGCGGCTCACGATACCGGCCAATCGCCGGGCCGTTAACGGGATGTATCTCAGCAGCACACCTGCATGAATCGTGAAATAGTCGACGCCCTGTTCGGCCTGCTCAATCAGCGTGTCCCGAAAAATTTCCCAGGATAAATCTTCGGCTTTCCCTCCCACCTTTTCCAGGGCCTGGTAAATCGGGACTGTGCCGATCGGGACCGGAGAATTGCGGATGATCCATTCCCTCGTTTCGTGGATGTTTTTCCCGGTCGAGAGATCCATTACAGTGTCCGCGCCCCAGCGGATCGCCCAGGTCATCTTTTCAACCTCTTCCTCAATGGAGGAGGTGACGGCCGAGTTGCCGATGTTTGCGTTAATTTTTACTAGGAAGTTCCGACCGATTGCTGCCGGTTCCACCTCGGCGTGATTGATGTTGGCCGGGATGACGGCTCGACCGCGTGCAACCTCGTCACGAACAAAATCCGGCTTGAGGCCTTCCCGCAATGCCACGAATTCCATTTCGGGCGTAACGATTCCCTTCCTTGCGTAATGCATCTGGGTGACGATGCCTTTTCCCCGCAGAACTTTCTTGAATGTTGGAAGGGGGGTGTCGGGATCGCTGTGCCCGGGAACGGGCTTATAACTCGGATCGGTCGATTCGTATTCTGCTCTATCCAGAATCCACGCTTTTCGCAATTCCGGAAGACCTCGGCGCAAATCTATTTTGGCAGCGGGATCGGTGTAGGGGCCGGAGGTATCGTACAATCTGACCGGTGGATTGACCTCGAGTTTGCCATTCAGTCCTGCCGTGGGTTGCAGCTGGATCTCCCGCATGGGCACGCGAATTCCACGCGGACCGCTGACGTAAACCTTTCTTGAGCCGGGAAGCGGGTCCGTATTGGCCACCCGAGCATTCGGGGCAGCGTTCCGTATTTCCATGTGCAACCTCCACTAAAAACAGGAGCCGAAAATCAGGAGCTGGAATACTCTCCGGATTTCCTGGCCTCTTTCCTACGATTCCTCGACGCGGATCATGCGCGTCGGCGCCACAATGACGCGCAGCGCATCAATTTCGAGCAGCGCTTTTTGCATGGATCCCTCGGTGGCTGCATGCGTCATCAGAACCACGGGTACCGCTTTCGCCTGATGCCGGACCTTTTGGATGACGCTGGCAATGCTGATTTCGTGTTTTCCCAGGATGCCGGTTACCTGTGCCAATACCGATGGCTGATCCAGCGCCGAAACATAAAGATAATAAGCAGAGCTGACTTCATCCATGGGTTTCAGTACGAGCGGGTTGCGTCCCAGCACGGGAAGATCCTGCGGAACAGCAGCCTGTCCCGCTGCCAGCCTGCGCGCCACCTCTACAATATCGGCCCAGACGGAGGACGCCGTTGGCATCTGTCCGGCCCCTCTGCCATAGAACATCAGATCGTTGACGACATCCCCATTCAGGAAGACCGCATTAAATACTCCCGAAACCGCGGACATGGGGGAGGCATCCGGAATCATGGTGGGATGAACACGCAGTTCCAGTATGCCGTCGGTCGCTTTGGCAATGGCGAGCAGCTTGATTCGGAACCCCATCTCCCGCGCCAGCGTGATATCTTGAGGCGTGATCTTTGTGATCCCTTCTACATAGATTTCCTTCAGCTTTACGGAGGTGCGGAATGCAAGCGTTGCCAGAATCTGGAGTTTGTGTGCCGAATCAATCCCTTCTATATCATAGGTCGGGTCCGCCTCGGCATATCCCTGTGCCTGGGCTTCCGCCAAGACGCGTCCGAACTCCTGCCCTTCATCGGTCATCTTTGAGAGAATGTAATTCGAAGTGCCGTTAACGATTCCATATAGCGATGTGATCCGGTTGGCAACGAGGCCTTCCTTTACAGAACGGATCAGAGGGATTCCGCCGGCCACGGCGGCTTCGAAAGACAGCATCAGTCCCCGTTTGCGGGCTTCCTCATAAAGCTCTTCCCCGTGTGTCGCCAGGAGTGCCTTGTTGGCGGTGACGACATGCTTTCCATTGGCAAGCGCCCTCTGAATAAAGCGGCTGGCCGGCTCCAGTCCGCCGATCAGTTCCACTACAATGTCGATCTCCGGATCATCCAGAACTTTTGAAACATCTGTTGTGAGCGGCAATTCACTGAGCGTAAGCCCTTTGCGGGGATTTGTCAGATCCCGATCGGCAATTGCCCGTAACACGATGGGTGCGCCGATTTTTTCCTCCAATTCGTCCCGATGCGATAGCAGAACCTTCGCTACTCCCGCGCCTACCGTTCCCAGTCCAAGAAGCCCCACATTGATCGGTTTCATAGTCACCTCGGTGTCTCGATTATAGACCATTGCGTGCAATATTCAGGGGGGACACGCTGCTCAATTGAGACTGTCCAATTACAGACGGGAGCGTTCAACAATTGCGTAACCTGTCGCCGGAAATTAATATACCCTGTGTTGCCACCAATCTGGAGAAGCGATTTATGCCCCAAGATAAAAACAAGCCAGAAACAGATCGGCAGTTTATTGCCGAAATCCGACGTGAGCAGGACATCCGAATGCGGGGATATCGTGAACAGGCGCTGAGATTGTTTCCCCCCATTTGCGGGCGCTGTGGGCGTGAGTTTGAAGGAAAAAGGTTGCGCGAACTCACGGTTCACCATAAAGATCATGACCACGACAACAATCCCCCGGACGGCAGCAATTGGGAATTGCTGTGCGTGTATTGCCACGAAAATGAGCATTCACGCCATTCGGTAGCAGATTGGTCGGAAGGCCCGGCTCCGGGTATGGGACAAGGCAGCGTCTCAACCTACAATCCCTTTGCTGGTCTCGACTCACTTCTCAAGAAAAAGAACTGATGGCACGATATTGAGAAACTTTTACCCCAAAATTCAATGCCGGAGTCTGACCCTGGCATTGAACCTTGGGGTGCACGAGCGGAACGCCCCTGATTGTCAGGAACGAACGAGAGGTTTGTACTTTATTCTGTGGGGCTGGTCGGCCGCCGCACCCAGCCGTTTTTTCCGGTCTGTCTCGTAATCCTGGTAGTTGCCCTCGAACCAAACGACCTTGGAATCTCCTTCGAATGCCAGGATATGCGTTGCGATGCGGTCCAGGAACCAGCGATCGTGACTGATGACAACCGCACATCCCGCAAAAGACAGAAGCGCGTCTTCCAGCGATCGCAGCGTGTCGACGTCCAAATCATTGGTCGGTTCATCCAGGAGGAGCAAATTCCCACCGCTCTTCAGAACCTTGGCCAGGTGAACCCGGTTACGCTCACCTCCCGAAAGCTCCTTCACCCGCTTTTGTTGATCGGAGCCTTTGAAATTGAAGGCGGCTGCATACGATCTGGCCGGCACTTCCCGTTTCCCAAGAGTCACCGTATCAAGGCCATCGCTGATTTCTTCCCAAACCTGTCTTTCGCCGTTAAGAAGATCACGGCTCTGATCTACATAGGCAATCTGAACCGTCTCGCCTATTTTTAATGAACCGCTGTCCGGCTTCTCTTCCCCCACAATCATCCGGAAGAGAGTCGTCTTTCCCGCGCCGTTGGCGCCGATAACCCCAACAATGCCTCCGGGAGGGAGCTTGAACGACAAGTCCTCCATCAGCATTTGGTCGCCATACCCTTTTTTTACATTGGCTGCCTCAACAACCAGGTCCCCCAGTCTCGGCCCGGGCGGGATATGCAGATCGGTGGCCTGGACACGCTTTTCCGCTTCGGCCTCTTCTGCCAGGAGCTTTTCATAGGCATTCAAGCGGGCTTTGCCTTTGGCCTGGCGCGCACGCGGCGACATGTGAACCCATTCCAGTTCGCGCCGCAACGTACGTCGGCGAGCGGATTCCTGCCTTTCTTCGGCTTCCAGCCGGGCTTGCTTCTGATCCAGCCACGATGAGTAGTTGCCTTCCCATGGAATACCTTCTCCACGATCCAGCTCCAGAATCCAGCCCGCAACGTTGTCAAGGAAGTACCGGTCATGTGTAATCGCCACTACAGTCCCAGCGTAATCCTTTAAAAAACGCTCAAGCCAGGCAACCGATTCCGCATCGAGGTGGTTTGTCGGTTCATCCAGCAGCAGAAGATCCGGTTTTTCCAGAAGCAGGCGGCAAAGGGCGACGCGTCTTCGCTCTCCTCCCGAGAGTCTTGTCACATCCGCATCGGCAGCGGGAAGACGTAAAGCATCCATTGCAATCTCGAGCGTCCGGTCGATCTCCCACCCATTGCAGGCGTCGATTGCATCCTGGACTCGCGCCTGGTCCGAAAGAAGCTTATCCATCTCGTCGGGGGAAAGCTCTTCCGCGAATTTTGCATTGATTCGGTCAAATTCTTCCAGAAGGCTTCGGGTAGCCCGGACCCCTTCCTCAACATTGGCCAGCACGTTCTTTCCCGGGTCAAGCTGCGGCTCCTGCGGCAGATAACCGACTCGAACGCCCTCTGCCGGCCAAGCTTCACCCAGAAAGTCCTTTACAACACCAGCCATGATTTTCAGCAGAGTGCTTTTTCCGGCACCGTTGGCGCCGATCAGGCCGATCTTGGCTCCCGGGAAAAACGAGAGCCAGATTCCCTTCAACACTTCCCGGTTTGGCGGATAGACCTTGCGAAGGTCCTTCATAACATAGATATATTGATAGCCCACGCGCTTCCTCCTGAGAGATATTCAACCGGGAAGTAATAACGTATTCCGTTCCCTTGTTCAATGAGCAAGGCTCAAAGAACTCTTTGCGCCGGCCACGCTTTGGTGATTTTGGCTCAGCCCGTTTTGACTTATCTCCATAAACAATAGCAATCACAATAATTGCGATTGTCATTGTCAAATGTGGGTAGCTTTGTTTGCCACATAGTGGTATTACTTCACCAACCAGTTCCAAAGACATTGGTAGTTCGGGTGTCCTGTTTTGTGAAACCGGATTCGGTCCGGGAAAGGATAGATCGCCATGGATTCGGGCGAGTTCTATCGTGACTGCGATGGGGATAATGGCCATTCTGAGCCTGCGCGCCATAGGTGTGCGTGGATCATTGGAGGAGCTTTCGATTCATGGCTGGCCACTTTGCTCCATCTGCGTAAGAACGCGATAGAAGTGCAAATGCTCGATCTCGGTGCCGACCTCCGGGAAATCGTCAAGCGGGCTGAGCTTGAAGGGGGAGTCATCGTCATTGATCTCTCGAGAGATATTGATCGCGGCCCGGCAGTTATGGAAGCCTGTTACGGATATTCGGCTACCGTTCCCCTGATTCCAGTCGTGGCCGAGCCATCCATGGAACTCGCGCAGCGTTTGAGGAACCTTCATGCTTTTTGCCTGGTGCCTCATCCCCTGGATGCCGGGAAGGTGTGTGCGGTGCTGGAAGAAGCCTTCAGCTATGCACAGAGATTGAAGCTTGCCGCGCATTCGCAAAAGAAAAGAATCCTTATCATCGATGATGACAAGGACTATCGTCGGTCGGTGCAGGCATTATTGGTGAATGAAGGGCATGAAGTTTTTTGCGCGACGTCCGGCGCTCAGGGGCTGGAAATGGCGGTTTCCATCAAACCGGATCTGGTTGTGCTGGATGTGATGATGGAGAACACGTGGGCAGGGTATGAAGTCAGTCAGACCTTAAAATTCCAAAGCGGATACGAAGGCGTTGCACACGTTCCCATTGTGATGGTTTCGTCGATTGAAGAGCATCCCGCGGAGGTCTTCTCAAGATCCGGCGATCCGGCCATGGTCGGACCGGATGTCTATTTTACCAAGCCGCTCGATGTAAAACGGTTTATCGAGACTGTTCGGTTACTATTGAAAACGGAATCTGCCGTAAAGGTTCAGGAATGAATAAACCTGCGTCGCGGCAGTCCGTTCTCGGTCAAGTCCGCACCCTGACGAATCTTGATCCGGCCCGCTGTTCTCAATGCGGCAAGTGCACGGCCGGATGCCCCATGGCTTTCGAAATGACCCTCAAGCCTCACGGGATCATGCGGTTGCTGCAGCTGGATGCAGGCGATAAACTACTGGGCTCAGAGTCGCTTTGGCTATGCGTGTCGTGCGAAATGTGCACAACGCGTTGTCCAAGCCTGTTTGATCCCGCAGCAATCATTGATGCCCTGCGCGAAATCGCCTTGAAGGAAAACCCGGATCATGTCCCTCGTGAAATCAGAGCATTTCACTCGGCTTTTTTGCAGCAGATCTGGAAGCACGGCCGTATATTCGAGCCGGGACTTCTCATTTCCTATAAATTGCGCAGCGGAGCATTATTGGCGGACGTCGGTTCTGTTCCCGGAATGATGGCGCGCGGGAAACTTCCGAGAACACCCAACCGGATCAAAGGACTGCGGGAATTGCGCAGGCTTTTCGAAAAATGCTCGGTGGAGAAGCCACGATGAAGGTAGGCTACTTTCCAGGATGCTCTCTGCAATCCACAGCCCGGGAGTATGACCAGAGTTTGAAGGCGATTGCTCCGGAATTGGGCATTCAACTGGAGGAATTGCAGGATTGGGCCTGTTGCGGAGCAAGTTCCGCCCACGTGACCAATCATAGGCTCAGCATTGCTCTGCCGGCCCGCACGCTGATGCTTGCTCAAAAGCAGGACCTGGGCGCAATCTTTGCTCCCTGTGCAACCTGCTATAACCGGTTGGCTTCCGCGCAATATGCAATCGAGCATGATGCATCCATAGCATCGGAAGTTCGATCGATGTTTGCCGCAGATCCGCGGGAGAAATCTGTCCGGATTTTGGGTGTTCCCCACCTTTTGCTCGAAAAAGTTGAAGAAATTCATGCCGCCGTTACGGTTCCGCTCCGGAAGGTGAAGGTAGCCTGCTATTACGGGTGCCTGCTGCTTCGTCCGGCACAGATCTGCCGGTTGGATGATCCGGAAGTTCCGACGTCACTGGAAAAGATAGTGAGTGCAACCGGGGCAACTGCTGTTCCATGGGACAAGGCAGTAGAGTGCTGTGGCGGCGCGTTCTCGCAATCCCGACCGACATCGGTCGTGCGTTTGGGGCGCTCGATACTCAAATCCGCACGGACTGCCGGGGCCCAGGCCATCGTCGTTGCCTGCCCGATGTGCCACTCGAATCTCGATTACAGGCAGCAGGCTATGAATGCACGAGATCAGGAATCATCGATGCCGATCCTATATATCAGCCAGCTTCTGGGGTTGAGCATGGGTATGGACCCATTGCTGCTGGGGCTTGGAAGTCATTTCATCAGCCCCGAACCTCTCCTGGGTTCTATTGGTGCGGCCCAGTCCGGCTTGAAACACGAGGGTCATCACCCATGACTCGAATCGGCGTCTTTATCTGCCATTGCGGTGAGAATATCCGGCGCACGGTGGATTGCGCTCGCGTGGCGCAGGTTTTGGGGGAAATGCCTGGCGTTGTGTATTCGACCGACTATGTCTACATGTGTTCGGATTCGGGTCAGGCCCAGCTCAGAAAGGCGATACGCGAAAGAAAACTGGATAGAGTTGTCGTCGGCGCCTGCTCTCCCCACATGCATGAACGGACGTTTAGAAAAGCCGCGACAGCGGCGGGGTTGAATCCCTATCTTTGTGAAATGGCAAATCTGCGCGAGCAGTGCGCCTGGATTCATGATGATCGGGATCAGGCGACGGAGAAGGCTATCGGGATTGCCCGCTCCATCGTGGAAAAGGTCCGATACAACCGTCCCCTATCCACCATTTACATTCCGGTGGAAAGGCGCGCGCTCGTGATTGGCGGTGGGATTTCCGGGATTCAGGCGGCGCTGGATATTGCCGATGCCGGGCGGGACGTCATCCTCGTTGAAAAGCAACCGTCCATTGGTGGGCATATGAGCCAGCTTTCGGAGACATACCCGACTCTCGACGGCTCTCAGTGCATCCTGATGCCCAAAATGGTGGAAGTTGCCCAGCATCCGCGCATCAAGCTGCTTACCTGTAGTGAAGTGGAATCCCTTGACGGATACATTGGGAATTTTACCGTCAAAATTCGGAAAAAGGCGCGAAGCATTGACGAGGCGATATGCAATGGCTGCGGAGAGTGTCTGGCGGCCTGTCCCGCAGGAAGCATACCGAATGAATTTGAGGGAAATCTCTCTTCGCGAAATGCCATCTATGTTTCGTTCCCGCAAGCCGTGCCCGGGGTGCCGGTAATTGATCGTGCCAACTGTACCTATTTCAAAACGCCGGACCAGGACGGCCGCGAGCCGGCATGCAGAAAATGTGCGGCAGTGTGCGGCAGAAATGCGGTTGATTTTGGCCAGCAGGATTCGATTCTCACAGAGAAAGTCGGCGCCATCATTGTGGCCACAGGATACCGGCTGTATTCCATTGATCGCGAGCAGGATCTGGATTTCCTGCGCGGCTATGGCGAGTATGGATACGGCACAATCCCCGACGTCATCAACGGACTTCAGTTTGAACGGCTGGCCTCGCCGTCTGGCCCGACCGGCGGAAAGATTCTGCGGCCTTCGGATGGGAAGGTGCCCAGGAACATTGTCTTCCTCCAGTGCATCGGGTCGCGCGACCCTTCCAAGGGGATCGCGTATTGTTCCAAGGTATGCTGCATGTACGTGGCCAAACACACGCTGATGTATCGCAGCAAAGTCCCCGATGGCAAGGCGGTCGTGTTTTACACGGATATCAATGCGGGCGGCAAAGGGTATGACGAATTCGTGCGCAGGGCCGTTGAAGAAGGCCGAGCCCTGTATCTGCGCGGCCGCGTGTCCAGCATGAGACGGGATGGGGACATGATCCGCGTTCAGGGATCGGACACGCTTTCCGGCGAAGCTATTTCCCTGGAAGCCGACATGGTTGTATTGGCGTCGGCTATACGCCCGCATCAGGAAAACATATCTTTGGCTCAAAAGCTCTCCATTGCATATGACCAGCATGGATTTCTCAACGAAGCCCATCCGAAGCTGCGTCCGGTTGAGACCAATACCGCCGGTGTCTTTATTGCCGGATCATGCCAGGCGCCCCGGGACATACCGGATTCCGTGTCCATGGCCAGTGCCGCCGCAGCCAAGGTGCTGGGTTTGTTCGGCAAGGAACTTCTGGAGCGGGAACCGTTGATTGCACGCGTGGATCGGGTTGCCTGCACCGGCTGTTTTGAATGCGAGCGTGTGTGTCCCTATGGGGCGATCGAAAGAAAGGAACGCAGGGATGCGCGAGGGCGCATGGTGAGAATGGTGGCAGAGGTCAATGCGGGAGTATGCCAGGGCTGTGGGACATGTCAGGCGATATGCCCTTGCAATTGCATTGACCTGGATGGCTGCACCGATGAACAGATTTACGCAGCGGTAAACGGCATCTGAAACGATAGCACCCGCGGCGCTTTGCATGAATGAGCACGAATCCATTCGCGAGGATTCAGACATGGCGTTTGAGCCGAAGATAGTGGCGTTTGTGTGCAACTGGTGCACGTATGTCGGTGCGGATCTGGCCGGAACCGGCCGGATTGCAATGGCACACAACGTCCGGATAATCCGGCTGCCATGCGTCGGCCGCCTCGACACGCTGTTCATTCTGAAAGCATTCGAACGCGGTGCAGACGGAATCATTGTCGGTGGCTGCCATCCGGCGGACTGCCACTATACTTCAGGCAATTACCATGCGCGGCGCCGGATTGCGGTATTTCGTGAATTTATGGAATTTGTCGGCATCGATCCGGAACGCATCACATTTTCCTGGGTTTCCGCTACGGAAGCGGGAAAGTGGGCGGAATTGGTGAACAAAACAACCGAACAGGTGCGTCAGCTCGGTCCTTTTCGCAACTATCCGGGAGTCACCGGAACACGGGTTTGAAGTTATGCAGGAATTGAGAATTCTAGCGAGAAAGCTCCTGGAGGAAAACCAGGTCCGTGCCATCGTGGGATACGAAGCTTATCGCCGAGGCGTGCGTCCTGCTTTTGTAACCGACCTTCGCCAGTGCGATAGCCTGGTGTTTGATCACAGGTGTGTACACAATCTCGCTGTTTACCTTTCTCCCGGGCGCACCCATGTTGTTTCCTTGGGCCGGCTGGCGGTTGTCATCAAGGGATGCGATGCGCGCTCGATAGCCGGGTTGATTCGAGAAAACCAGTTGAAGCGTGAAGACGTTGTGTTGATCGGGGTGCGCTGCGGCGGTGTCGTAACGGATCCCTGCAACCCAGGGGACCTGAATTCGCGGAACCTGGCCCAGCGGTGCGTCCGCTGCAATTGCCGTGAGCCGGGCATAGCGGATTATCTGGTGGGCGAAATCGGCCCTGCGCCCAAAGCTGTGAATAGCCGGGATGCGAGACTTGCCGAAATGGAATCCATGAGCGTCGCCGATCGACTGACTCTATGGACCGATCTGCTTTCCCGGTGCACCCGGTGCTACGCTTGCCGACAGGTGTGCCCCATGTGCTATTGCGAACGGTGCATCACCGACAAGACAGAGCCCGCGTGGATAGAAAGCTCGGCGCATCCTCGAGGCAATTACGCATGGCATATAACCCGCGCCATGCATCTGGCAGGCCGATGTGTCGACTGCGGTGAATGCGAGCGAGCCTGCCCATCACAAATCCCACTGGGTTTTCTGAACAGAAAGGTAGCAAGGATTGTTCAGGACCGATATGGGTACACCGTCACGGATGATCCCCTGCAGCAGACTCCGATGGGATCCTTCCGGCTCGATGATGGTGGGGAGTTCATTGCGTGAAGACGAGAAGGTTTCTCTGCAAAGCTGACCTGGACCCGTTTGTGCTCGATTTGCTGAATAGCGGCATCCGTGTGATTGCGCCGGTGCGAATAAAGGAGGAGGGGCGCGAATTTCTTTCCTACCGGCGTGTGCATAATTCGGATGAGATCATTCTTGAAGGATTGATTCCAGCCCAGTCATTGAAGGAAGCGATATTTCCTCCGACAGAAGCCTTGTTTGGTTGGAAAATTTCCAAATCTCTGGTCTCCATCCAGGAACGTCCTGAGTTTTTCGAGGAAACAGTAGTCATTGGCGCCAGTCCATGTGATGCGGCGTCTCTGGAAATCGTAGATCATGTCATGGGATGGGGCTGCCGCGATGAATTGTGGTTCGGGCGCAGAGCGGCTACTACCATCCTTGCGGTGGCATGCACTCAATGTGATGATGCCTGCTTCTGCGCGGCAATGGGGCTTTCACCAGAGAGTACACGCGGGGCCGATTGGTTCCTCACCCCGACGTCAGGGGGCTTCAATATTGAGGTTCTTACCACTAAAGGGATACAGCTTCTGCAGCGGCAGGAATCGAGACTTACGGAACCCATGGCTGATAGCGAAAGCAATTCTGACAGGTGCTCCAAAGTGCAAGAGAACCTCACCATTGAGCTTGAGAAAATTCAGCATTGGCTTGAAAGAAGTTTCAAAGACTCCATATGGAAGGAAATGGCATTGCGATGTCATGGGTGCGGCACATGCACCTATGTGTGCCCGACCTGCCATTGTTTCGATATTGCGGATGAACCGGAAGGAACGGATCAAGGTAGCCGCAGGCGCAATTGGGATACATGCCAAACGGGGAGGTTCACCCTGCAGGCCTCCGGGCATAACCCGCGCAGAGATCAGACGGCACGGTTCCGCCAGCGCATCACGCATAAATTTTCCACATATCCACTCCGCTTCGGCGAGGTTTTGTGTACCGGTTGTGGCCGCTGCATTCGATCTTGTGCGGCCGGAGTAGATCTTATTTCCATTCTGCGAGACATTGATGGTCGTGCGGGCAAATCCGGAGGCGCGCGATGAACCTCTATCAACCGCACCTGATGAGCATCGAGGAAATTACCGATGAAACTCCGGATATCCGAACTCTGCGATTGTCCTTCCAGGATGCTGTTGTGGCCGAGAGTTTCGATTTCAAGGCCGGGCAGTTTGGACAGTATTCCGTTTTTGGAGCCGGGGAGTGCGCACTCAGCTTTACGTCTTCCCCGCTGCGCAAGGATGCGATAGAAGCAACGTTTCAGACATCGGGCAAAGTAACCGGCGCCATCCGACGTTTGAATGCCGGCGACACAATAGGGTTTCGTGGCCCCTACGGGAACGGTTTTCCCATGGAGAAAATGCAGGGCAAGAATCTGGTTGTCATCGCAAGCGGTATGGCTTTGGCCCCTGCGCGCAGCCTGATCCGGCAGGTGCTGGATGCGCGCGACATGTTCAAAAACCTGTGTATTATTTACGGCGCGCGAAGCGTTCCTGAGCGCATATACAGAAGCGAACTCCAGCAATGGTCCGAAAGGCCCGATCTGAGCCTGCATCAATGCGTGGATCCGGGTGGCGAGTCCCATGATTGGAAGGGAGATGTCAGCTTCGTGCCTACGCTGGCCGCGAAGGTGTCTCCCTCGCCGGAGAATGCTTGCGCGGTGGTATGCGGCCCCCCGGTTGTTGTATCCCTCACGTTGCAGTTGCTGGAACGACTGGGCTTTTCTTCCGATGCCCTGTACACGACGCTTCAAAACCGCATGAAATGTGGCATCGGGAAATGCGGGCGCTGCAATGTCGGTCCGATGTACGTGTGCAAGGACGGCCCCGTCTTCAGCTACGCACAGCTTAAATCCCTTCCGCCCGAATATTAGCGCCGCTGGAGAATACCGTCTTTCCGTCCTATTTCCGGAACGACATCGAATCCAGGCCGGCGAGGAATGCCGCGATGAGCTGATAGCTGCCGTAATAATCACTGGATAGTATGGCGGAAATATTGTCCTGATTCGTGTGAAGGAGATGGAGCGTCTCGCTGGTAACCGAGTGGAGCGTTATGATCGGAATACCGCGTTCTTTGAAGGAGTGACCGTCACTATCCCCGACTCCATCGACATTCATTTCCCTGGCAGGGAGATTCAGCGCCTCCGCTGTCGAAAACAATTCCCTAACCAATCGCGGGTCGCTGTTATGAACCCAGACTTCCGTGGGGCCCAGGCCCAATGTGTCGATGTCGATCATAGCCCGCATGTGTGCAATTTCGGCGTCCGATAGACCATGCACATACGCAAGTGAGCCGATCATTCCCTTTTCTTCATCAGTAAAGCCAATGAAAACAAAAGTATGGCGACGAGGTTTTGATCGCAGGCTCTGATAGAGGCTGGGGAGCAGGGATGCCCCGCTCCAGTTGTCCACGACTCCGTCTCCCTTGTGCACATGGTCGAAGTGGGCTCCAACCACAATGATCTCTTCTCCTGTTCCGCGCAGTGTACAGGCAACGTTTGGCGATGAGGATCTTGGTACCGCCTTTTCCTGCAAGTCGGTGCAGCCGGCGTCTGAAAACAGTTTCTTCAAGGCGGCTTCACGCGCCGGGTTGGCTTGTGTGTACTGCCTGAGCCGGCCATCAATGACCTGATTCGGAAGCTGATAAAACTCGCCGGACTGAGCAGGAAAAATCGATTGGGTGCAAAGCCAAAACAACAAGATCCCGGCCGGAATCCGCAGCGCCAAATTTTTGAAGAAGCGAAGGTTCAACACATCTTCAATGATAGCAGACTCCATCAAAAGCATGCGGACTGCTGCGCTTCTGAACTAGTGAAGTCGGGAATCCCCTTCGTTACTTTTTCTTGAAAAGTCCACGGATGGCATTTTGAAGAGAATCTCCCGTTTTCGACTGGCCGTCCTTGGTGTTCCCACCTAAAACCGATTCCAGCATTCCCCCCACGGCCTTCTTTACATCGGGAACGAATTTGGGATTGGAAGCGGTGCCACGGATGAAGAAGGGCACCTCCAGACTGCTTCGCTTAATCAGGCGCGCCACTTCCGCTCCGATTCCACCGGCAGGGGTCAGCGTCGCATTCATTTTGAAATCCAGCGATTGGTCGGCAGCAACGAGGCCGCTGCCTTGCAATTTGCCTATGGAGGGCACGAGGAGGTCCAGGCTGGATACCTGAATGCCTTCGGGCGACAACTGCAATGTGGAGGTGAACTGTTCTATGTCGGTATCCAGGTTTGACTTCAAACCGGCTTGAGCCGCAACCAATGCCATTTTTCCGGAGAGATCGAAGCCGGTCAGCCGGGTTTTGACGATTTCGACATTTCCGGAAGTCCGCAGCTTTTCAGCCGGGCCCTCAGTGGACAGGTTTGCATTCAGCGTGCCGCCCTTTAACGCAGCGCCTTTCGGAAGAGTGATGCCGAAGGCGGGGAATAATGCAGTCAGGTCTTCCACTGGCATGCCTGTGCCACGGAGAATCATTTTAAGGTTCAGGCTGTTCTCGACCAGTTCATAGGTTCCGCCCAGACGAGCCACCGCCTTGCCGATTTCAACTTTGGTGTCATCGAGTCTTCCGGCCCGACGGAGCAGATTGTAGTCTACGGAATATTGCAGGCCAATCATTCTGCCGGCGGGTGCGCCGTTGCTTGTGATGCGTAATTTGTCCGCGGAGGCTTTCCCATTGCTTTGAACTTCGGCACCGTTGGAGTGAAGGCTGCCGCTGAAATCAAATGTTCCGGCAAGCCCGGATCCGGGTTCCGAAAAGCCGGAAGCAAGCAAATCGAAGTGCTTCACATCCAATTCCGCCGTGAGAGGAGTCAGCGTCATATCCTGCTTGTTGAATGGGCCGGCTTTTCCTTCGAGTCTCAAACTGCCTTCGCCGGGAAGGGCTGCGGCCAGTTTGAATGGGAATTCGGAGGTATAGGATAAGTCATTGATCTTTACGCTTACATTGTTGATGGTGGATGGTTTGCGGCTTGAGTCCAGGTGAACGAGCGTGATCTGACCGTCTAAAATTTCCAGCTGCTTGATGGACACGCCGGCTCGGGTAAAATCCGAAGACGCGCCCGGGCTCGAAGGCTTCTGTCCCGTATTGCCGCTTCCCAGATCGGAGAAATTCCATTGTCCCGATTTGGAACCAATCAATGTTATAGACGGGCGATCCAAAGTGATTCCCTGGATACGGACGGCCTTGTCAAATATCAGCGGTTTCAGCTCCACGGAAAAGTGGAGCGATTGGGCACTAACGAATGGAGATTTGCTGAACGCTGGATTGTCGGCGATGCGGATATCCTCTACTCGAACGCTGCCGGAAATGATGGATAGTTTCAGGTTGCCAAGTTTGACATCGCGGCCAAGTGCAGATGACAGCTTGGACTCAATCTGAGGACGAAACTGGTTGGCATCCAGAATGAATGGAAGCGCCGCTGCCGCCAAAACCACCAAGACAACCAAAATCGCGAACCATTTCAGAATTCGAACTTTTCCGGAGGTAGGCATAAATCCCCCTGGCTGATGTAAACTCAAGTTTGATCGAAGGTAAGCCTTAGAGCTTTCACATTTGAACTTTACATTCACTTCGCGCGCCGGTTCAAGGCTATTGACAATGCGGAAACACCCGGACTACGCTACGACTCGCTCTCGCATTGTTAATTGCCCCCGGTTCTTTCTAATGACCTATGCTGGCAGTTCAGGTTTGGCCTGCTTGAGGAAAGTATGGCAGTAAAGCACGATTTTGGATCAGAAAAACAAGCAAACGAGTTAAGAGAACGAACCGGTCCGCAGAATGCGAGGAGCGGCAAATCCGAGAACGTGGATGTTCTTGTCGCCCGTTTTTTGGCAGAGCTTAACGATCTCTCCGCAGAGATGGGGCACTCCGGGAGTTCGACGCATGATGCCGCTGTGGCCGGCAAGCCCGGAGGCCAAGTCCTCGGTTTGCATAGCAATAGTGAATCCAAGGCCCAGGTGGACCTCGAGAAGATCAATCAAGAGATCGAAGCATCCCTGGTCCAACTGGAGACCCTTAGACCTACCTTTAACCTGCCTAAAGAGGTTCCGCCACCAGAGGTCGCTCCGGAACTCCCGGCTCCCGCGCCGCCCGTTGTCAGGCCGCCGGATCGGAGATCGCTTCGGAATCAGCCGGTAACCATTCAGCCCGATGTTGAAGAGCAGGCCTGGAAGCGGATTGAACTCTTCAGGAACAGCATTGTGGCGCATAAACCGGTCTATCGCCGGCCTGTTGTCTGGGTTATAGCGCTGCTTATCATTCTTGCCGGGACGTGTTTTTATTATTTCGGTTTCAATGCGTAATGACGTGGAAAAATCTATGACGAACGATCAGAAAAGCAGGTATGAGACAATGAAACAGATGGCCAAGGAAGAGTTGGACCATCTGGATCGAGAGCTGAGCGAAGAGGTGATCCGCGCCAAGCAGAGAATCGAAGAACTCCAGAAGGCAAAGAGAGTTGTGAAACAGATTTATGACAATGCCTGCACACTGCTGGGCGTCAAGAGTGTGATCGAAATGAAGGACTATGGTCTGGATGTAGAGAAACACAATTAGGCCTGCGCGTCGGCCGTCAAAAATCGGGGCCCTGGAGATAGGCTTGTTTTGATGTTGGCTCCTGAAGGCTAAATATGGAAGATCGATTCCTCTCGCGATTTACCCCAAGCTTGATGCCGCCGGATGCGCTGGAAGCCATTTTTGTTCAGCGAGAAGTGTTGTTGCGCGAAATCCTTGAACGCGTAAGGACCAGCGCGCGTGGCTCCGAAAAGAAGAATACTTTGCTGGTGGGGCCAAGAGGAATCGGGAAAACCCATCTGATTTCGCTTACCTATTATCGACTCCGTTCCATGGTTGAAATGCAGGACCGCATCGTGATCGCCTGGATGCGCGAGGAGGAATGGGGAATCGCCTGCTTCCGGGATCTGCTGCTTCGCTTATTGAGGACGCTGGTTGCCGAGGATGAGACGAAACTTAATTCGGTTTATTCCGCCCCGCCGTCTGAAACGGAAGCTGCCGCCCTCAAGTTGATCCGGGAATGCGTTGAAGGCCGGACCCTCGTAATCCTCGTTGAAAACCTTGACGATCTTGTGCGAAAGCTCGGTGGGCCCGGGGAAATGCAGTTCTACAATTTCCTCAAGCAGAGCGGGTTCTGCTGCATGGTGGCAACGTCTCCAGGGCCGGTTGCGCGCGTATTCTCACCGGGCTCTCCTTTTCGACGGGACTTTTTTCATATACAGCCTTTGAAGGAACTGGATTTTGAGACTGCCGTGCAGCTGATTTCGAAAATTGCGGAATACCAGGGTAATGAAAACCTGAAGTTCCTCATCAATACCCCGCGCGGACGCGCACGGGTTCGCGCCTTGCGATACCTGGCGGGTGGAAACCATCGAGCCTATGTCATTTTTGCCCCGCTTCTCGCATACGAATCCATTGGCCAGATCATCCGACCTTTGATGCAGACGATTGATGATCTGACACCCTATTACAATTCGCGGATTGCAGCCCTTCCGTGGGAGCAGCGTCAGATCCTCGAGTATATCTGTGAAGCTCGCCGCCCGGTCCGTACCGGGGATGTCACGAGAACCTGCTTCCTCCCGCGAGCGGCCGCTTCTGTGCAACTGGATGCGCTCTGCACAATGGGGTATCTGCATACCCTGAAAGTAGGGGATGATGCCTATTACGAGCTGCGTGAACCGCTGCTGCGTTTGTCCTTCGAGGTAAAAAAACACCGCGGCAAGCCATTGGGACTGCTGTCGGACTTCCTGCGTCTCTGGTATTCCCCGGAAGAGCTGAAACAGAAACTGTCCAATCCGGCAAATGCGGTGCCGGAGCAGCCATATATTCCTGATCTCGCATCGGTTGAACAGAAGTGGCACGATCCCAGGATCGCGGAGTGCTGCCGCGATTATGCTTCAGCGATTCGTGCGAGCGAATACGAACGGGCGTTGAAATCTGCCGAGGACCTTGTGGCTATCCGCGGATTTTTGCAGGACAGAATGGCATTCGCCTCATGCCTGGTCCGCCTGGGTCGCTACGATCATGCCATTGCCGTCTATGACCAAGTGATAGCTTCAGGGAAGGAAGATGCCTTGGTCTGGAGACTGCGCGCTTCCACACTCAATGCCACGGGTCGATATGAAGAGGCACTGGACTCCTGCAGAAAATCTCTGGATCTCGATAGGGACGCGAGCGAAACGTGGAATTGTGAAGCCTTGATCCTCCTGAACCTTGATCGAAACGAGGAGGCACTATATTCCTGCGAAGCTGCCTTGAAACTCAACGAGAACAATTCGAGCGCCTGGACGACGCTTGGGACGGCACTCGCGGACTCGGGCCTGTTCGATGAATCGTTCCGAGCGTTTTCAAAGGTCGTCGAACTGGAACCGCACAACTCGAAGGCGAGAATGCACCTCTGTGCCGCCCTCATTGAGATGAATCGATGGGATGAAGCTTTTGAGGAGGCAAAATACGTTCTTGAAGCTGATCCGGATGAACCGGAGCCGTGGGTGCTGATCGGTACGGTTCTGGTGGGCATGAGCAAAAAGGAAGACGCTTTGACCGCATTTACGAAGGCGGCCTCGATGGGAGAGGATTCGGCTTTTGTCCAGTTCAAGGTGGTTGAACTGCTGTTTGCCCTGGACCGATGGAGAGAAGCTGCCGTGCGCCTTGATCAGGCTCTTTTGCGATTTGCCCGTTCCGAGAGCCCGATTGCCGGTGATACCAAAACTCTGATTCGCTCCCTCCTGCCGAGCCTGTCCGATGACAGCATTCTGCCCCTGCTTATCAAGGTCCTGCTGCTGACTTATCGCAAGTACAATATGCTGGGTGCCCTGGCCCAGGGTTTGATTGTGTGTATTCCCGACATTGCCGCGTCCAATGTCATCGACAATGCCGAAGCTTCCATCTGGCTGGACTCGTGGACAGTGATGGCCTGCGAATATGCGGAATTCCGTCTTCCCCTGCGCCTGCTTCAGGCGGCAGTCTCCTACCGCAAAACAAAGGACATTGGCGTGCTGATGAAGCTTTCCCAGGAAGAACGGACCTTGCTGGAGGCGCTTGTGGGAATCCATGTTGAAGCCATCGCATGACTCGATTGACGCTGCACCAAAGCACCTAAATGTAGTGCCCATCCAGGATTTTTTAGTAGAATAAGCGAATGAATAATTTAAAAGATTTGTGCTCCCGGATTGATCATACATTATTGAGGCCGGATGCAACGTTGAGTGATATCAAGAAGCTTTGCGCGGAAGCGCGCCGGTATCACTTCTATAGCGTCTGCGTTAATGGATCCTGGGTTTCAACCGCCTGTAAGATCCTGAAAGGATCCGGTGTCAAAGTTGCGGCCGTTGTGGGATTCCCCCTGGGCGCAATGTCCCAGGAGTCCAAATGGACTGAGACGGAGATTGCCGTCAGTGATGGGGCAGACGAAATAGATTTCGTTCTCAACATCGGCCGTTTAAAACAGGGCGATACTCGGTATGTTCGGAAGGAAATCAAAAATGAAATTGTCGCCGCCCATGCAAGACCCGTTAAGGTCATAATCGAGACCTCTCTGTTGAGCAGAAAGGAAAAAATACTGGCCTGCCGGATTGCGGCGGATGCCGGTGCACACTTTGTCAAAACGTCGACCGGATTCGGCGGCGGAGGCGCAACCGTTGAAGATGTTCGCCTGATGAGAAAAACCGTTGGGCCCGATATCGGGGTTAAAGCTTCGGGAGGCATTCGCGATTTCAAAGCAGCTTTGGCCATGATTGAAGCCGGCGCAACCCGGCTCGGGACTTCCGCGAGTGTCGCGATTGCTAAAGGAGAGTAAGGATGAAGTATTTTGCCGCATTGTTGAGAATGAAGGATGTTGAAAAAAATACCGAGTACCGTCCCCAGCATATTGATTTCCTGACCCAGAATGAAAAAGCAGGAAAAATCTTTGCCCGCGGGAAGTTTATGGGCGGCGAGGGTGGCCTGGTTATATACATTGCCGATTCACGTGAGGAAGCAGTGAAACTGGCCGAGAATGATCCCCTTGTCAAATTTGGGGCCAGGTACCTCGAAGTCTTCGAATGGGATATGCAGGTTGTGAAATAGCAGGCAAGCGCCAGTCGTCAGTGAAGAGAGTTTCCACTGACGACTGGCGCAGTTGATAAAGCTTTCAAACGGGAATGCGGGATTCACAGGGGACTCCCGTTTGACAGAATCCGCAGCCATACCCCTTCAGGCCCAATTCCTTTGCCGCATATTCCGCAGTTGCATTGCATTGTTTGGAGCATGCCATTTTATTGTGACCGGATGTCTTGGTGACAGCGCCAGCCGGACAACGACTCGTGCACATGCCGCAAGTCCCCTTGGCAAAATGAAGGCAATAGGCATGATGATCCTGATAGGGACGCGGTGTCGCCGTCACTTTTATTTTTGCCACAACAGAGCCGACGCGGATTGCCTTGCCTTTTGGCGTTATTAATCCATCGCAGAGTCCGAATGTGCCAAGTCCCGCGGCATAGGCTGCATGACGTTCAGACCAGGACGATGCCATCCCGTATTTTTCGGAATTCCCCATTTTGTAGCTCTTGGAGAGAACCGGAGCCACGGCTGCATAACCTGCTTTTGTCAGCGTGTCCGCGACATATTTGCGCAGTTCTTCGTTGAACTCCTCCCCATAGATTCGGGCGCGGATCCACTTTTCGGAAGGAGTAGTCGTTTGCTTCCGGAGATCTGCCTTGATTGATTCCGTGTGTGGCAAAACCCACGCTATCACCGATAGCTCTTCGGGTTTTGCCGCAATATCCGGAAAGGACTGGCTAAAGGCCTCCAGCGGCGAATGGTGGAAAGGACCGATGTTATCTTTGTCTTTGTAGAGCTGGAATATGGAGTCATCCCCTCGCGAGAAGCCAACCAGCGGCTCGGCCCAGGCTTTCTCATTTTCCTGATTTCGGATGGAATTTGACGGGGATTTCGCAACGTAATCGCTAATCAACGACGTAATCCACGCGACAGGATCACCCTTTGGGGAAGCGTCTACCGTCAGGGCTCGCAGGTCCATTTGACCGGCAATTCCAGCCAAGCCCGCAATTGCCGCGCCCTGCGCCGAGACTTTGATAAAATCGCGCCTATCCAATTCCTTTTTCATGATTGGGCTCCTTGTTCGGGAATGATCGGTTGTCATCTGATCTCAAAATGAACGATTCCCCCCGCAAAGCAGGTTAACGAGCGGGACGTCCCCGATTCTCGCACAAATGTGGTATTTTCACTAGATGCAGTTTTTACGCGTGCTACTGGTCAACCCGCCCATTTTCGATTTTACCGCATACGATTTCTGGCTGCGTCCCTACGGTATGCTTCGCGTTGCCGGTCGGATGCAGCATTCCTGCGAGCTTTTGTTTTTCGACTTTCTGACTTCAAGGAAAAGGGATCAATGGGGGCGCGGCCGTTTTGAATGCACGGATATCCCAAGGCCGCATTGTTTCAACGATATACCAAGGAAATTTCACAGGTTCGGGAGGCCTCGCGAGGAGTTTCGCGCCTTCCTGAAGGCGTGCACTTTGGATGCAGTTTTGATCCAGACCGGGATGACGTACTGGTATCTTGGAGTTCAGGAAGTTATCGAGGATGTGCGTGAGCTGCACCCGCAGGCCAGGATAATCATCGGTGGAGTCTATGCCACTCTCTGTCCCCAACATGCTCAATCGCTGGGCCCCGATTGTGTGATTGAAGGTGCAAACCTGAAGCCCCTTTGGGATCTTCTCTCCATCGAACCGGCCGGGAGAATACCGTACTGGCCGGACGATTCCAGCGGCGTGGGAGTTATGAAAATCTCTGAAGGGTGCCCATTTCGTTGTACCTACTGTTCAGCTCCGCTCTTCTGGCTGGAATTCCTTCCACGGCCAACTCGCGATTGTCATGAAGAAGTGGATCAACTGATAAAAAGGGGCGTAAGGAATATTGCATTCTATGATGATGCATTGCTGTTTCGCTCAGAGCAGGTGCTTGAACCATTTCTCGAAGGCTTGGAACAATCCGGCATTATTGCTGCTTTCCACACGCCCAATGCCTTGAACGCACGCTTTATCACTTCGGAATTAGCGCGCAGGATGGTTCGGGCGGGATTCGCAAGTTTCTTTCTCGGGTTGGAGAGCCGTGTGGAATCATGGCAGCATTCGACCGGGGGGAAGGTGGATTCCTCGGAATTTGCAGCAGCGGCGACATACCTGAGGGAATCAGGCGCACAATCGATTGGGACCTATATCCTGGTGGGCCATTCTGATTCGGAAGGACAGGATTTGGAATCCTCTATTCGCTTTGCACACCAATGCGGGACAAAAGTCCTTCTGTCCGAATTTTCCCCTGTGCCTGGAACCGTGGATGGCGAGAAATGCCGACCATGGGCGGATTTATCGGAGCCTCTTTCCCACAACAAGACGGCGTTTGCTATCCGTCGACTGGGCGCTGATCGCATCAATTACCTTAAACAACTTGCTCATTCCCTGAACAGAATTCCTGCTGGAAGTCCCAGCCTTCGCTAAAGCCTCGGCTAGCATGGCAGCGCCGCCGGGGCGGCTAATGCCGCATATCATTTGCCCGAGGAAGCTGGAGGCGCGATGCATCTCAGCCCCAGCGGGGCGGCCAGAACGTAGCCGGGGGTGAAGCGCAGCGAACCCCCGGATTGGATTAGTCATGTAACAAGCCCTGACGGGGCGGCAGAATGCTGACTTTCGCCCCTAGCCGGGGCTCTCTCTCCCGCCTATCGCTACCGGGGGTTCGCTGCGCTTCACCCCCGGCTACGATCTTTCGGCCCTCCGGGCCAGTTGCTTCACTCGCGTCGCGGGGCCTAGAACCAATGGCAGGTGACATTGGAAGGGATGCCCAATGCCGCATGTTATTTGCCCGAGGAAGCTGGAGGCGCGATGCATCTCAGCCCCAGTATTTGCTCGAGGAAGCGGGAAGCACGATGCTTCCCAGCCCCAGGGGGGCGGCCAGAACATAGCCGGAGGTGAGCGCTTTTTGCGAACCCCCGGATTGGATTAGTCATGTAACAAGCCCTGACGGGGCGGCAGAATGCTGACTTTCGCCCCTAGCCGGGGCTCTCTCTCCCGCCTATCGCTACCGGGGGTTCGCTGCGCTTCACCCCCGGCTACGATCTTTTGGCCCTCCGGGCCAGTTGCTTCACTCGCGTCGCGGGGCCTAGAACCAATGGCAGGTGACATTGGAAGGGATGCCCAATGCCGCATGTTATTTGCCCGAGGAAGCTGGAGGCGCGATGCATCTCAGCCCCAGTATTTGCTCGAGGAAGCGGGAAGCACGATGCTTCCCAGCCCCAGGGGGGCGGCCAGAACATAGCCGGAGGTGAGCGCTTTTTGCGAACCCCCGGATTGGATTAGTCATGTAACAAGCCCTGACGGGGCGGCAGAATGCTGACTTTCGCCCCTAGCCGGGGCTCTCTCTCCCGCTTATCGCTACCGGGGGTTCGCTGCGCTTCACTCCCGGCTGCGATCTTTCGGCCCTCCGGGCCTGTTGCTTCACTCGCGTCGCGGGGCCCAGCGCAAAAAATATGCAGCATTGCCGGGATGGCGGTGTTCCCGGTCGCGGCCAAGCTTCGTTAGCGGTATTTCTTTTCCAGTTGCTGGACTTTGCCCAGGCGCCGGAGGTGTCGTTCCTCACCGGAGAATGTTGCTTTGAGGAAAACCGCGCTGAGATCGCGTGCCAGTTCTGAGCCGATCACCCTGGCTCCAAGAACCAGGACATTCATGTCATCGTGTTCGACACCCTGATGTGCTGAATAGCAGTCGTGGCAGACTCCGGCTCGGATTCCCGGAATTTTATTTATGGCAATAGACGCTCCTACCCCGCTGCCACAGATCATAATTCCTCTTTCAGCCTGCTTATTCAGAACGGCAAGCGCCAGTGCTTCCGCATAGTCCGGGTAATCGGATGGTGCGGTGCTGTGGGTTCCGACGTCGATTATTTCATGTCCCAAACCCTCGACGTATTTGCATATTTCCTGCTTCAAATCAAAACCGGCGTGATCGGAACCAAATGCTACGCGCATATCATCTCTCCTCCGCCTCATTATAATGATTTCTCCCCGGAATCTCGAACTCCGAAGTTTGCGCGCTGTGATATTTCCCCTTTTTTAGCCAGATCTGCTGCCGGAACAAGCCCCTGTGCTTCCGCGGATCTCAATTTTTTTTGCGACGGATGTATTTCCGTGTTCTCAGTATGCTACATTTTGCGTTTCAACCAGGTCGGCCTTGATCATTTCCGGGACCATCTCTGTCAATTGGGAACATCTTTTATAAGTGGAGCTGCAGCATGAACGAGAAATCGCCGAACACCAGCCAGACACCAGTCTTGGATCAGCTTTGCATAAACACCATCCGGTTCCTGTCTAT
This sequence comes from Acidobacteriota bacterium, assembly GCA_963664705.1. Taxonomy (GTDB): domain Bacteria; phylum Acidobacteriota; class UBA6911; order UBA6911; family UBA6911; genus UBA6911. Next base: position 5,463,359 of record OY761556.1, read on the forward strand.
CGACGCCGTGCAGAAGGCGAACAGCGGACATCCCGGGATGCCGATGGGCGCTGCTCCGATGGCTTATGTGCTTTGGATGCGGTATCTCAAGCACAATCCAGCCAATCCCGCCTGGTGGAACCGCGACCGGTTCCTGCTCTCCGCCGGACATGGATCCATGCTGCTATACAGCCTGCTGCACTTGACCGGCTATGATCTGCCTCTTTCCCAGCTCCAGCAGTTTCGGCAATGGGGCAGCCGCACGCCGGGGCACCCGGAGCGCGGTTTTACGCCAGGAGTGGAAACGACAACGGGACCGTTGGGTCAAGGCTTCGCGAATGGAGTTGGAATGGCTATTGCGGAAGCGCATCTGGCTGCCCGATTCAATCGGCCCGGTCACGAAATCGTAAACCATCACACCTATGCTCTTGTTGGCGATGGCGATTTGATGGAGGGGATCTCTGCCGAAGCAGCATCCCTTGCGGGGCATCTGAAGCTTGGGAAGCTGATTTACCTGTATGACGATAATCGCATCTGCCTGGCCGGATCGACAGACATTTCGTTCAGCGAAGACCGGGCAAAACGCTTTGAGTCCTACGGATGGCATACGGTCATTGTGGAAGATGGAAATAATATCGATTTGATTGATCGCGCAATAGCGGAAGCACAAGCCGAGACGGCACGTCCCTCACTCATCCTTGTCCGGACGCATATTGGCTTTGGCTCGCCCCATAAGCAGGATTCATTTGAATCCCATGGATCGCCGCTGGGAGCCGACGAGGTGAAGGCAACCAAGCAGAACCTCGGTTGGCCGCTGGATCCGACCTTCTATGTTCCGGAAGAAGCGCTGGCCGGCTTCCGGCGCGCTCAGGACATCGGGAGTAAAGCCGAATCGGATTGGAGCGCGATGCTGTCGGAATACTCCAGGCAATATCCGGAACTTGCACAGGAGTTGCAGCGAATAGTGAAGGGAGAATTGCCGGCTGATTGGGCTGCGGCCATTCCGTCGTTCCCTGCAGATGCCAAAGGGATGGCTACGCGCGCGGCTTCCGGCAAGATTATCAATGCCGTTGGAACCAGGATTTCCAATCTCATAGGAGGATCTGCGGATCTGAATCCATCGACTCAGACCGTCATCAAGGGTGCGGGCGATTTTCAGAATCCCGCCTCTGATTCCCAGAATATTCAGGGGAAAAGCGGCGGTGCGTGGGCGTATGACGGCCGGAATGTTCACTTCGGCGTTCGCGAACATGCCATGGGGTCGATTGCAAACGGTATGGCAGCCCATGGCGGAATTATTCCCTATGCATCGACCTTTTTCGTATTCTCCGACTATATGCGGCCTCCCATGCGGTTGGCTTCGCTCATGGACCTAGGTGTTATCTATATCTACACCCATGACAGCATAGGCGTCGGCGAAGATGGGCCGACGCATCAGCCGATTGAGCAATTGGCGGCTTTGCGGGCAATACCGGGCCTGATCGCGATCCGGCCGTGTGATGCCAATGAAACGGCCGTAGCATGGAGCCTTGCCATTGAAAATCGTAACAAGCCTGTTGCACTCGTGCTGACCCGGCAAGATCTGCCGATTCTGGATCGCACACAGTATGGATCCCCGGAAGGTGTTCGGCAGGGTGCTTATGTGCTTGCGGATACGCCCGGCAGGAAACCGGAACTTGTTTTGATCGGGACCGGATCCGAAGTGGCGCTCATTGTAGCGGCTCAAAAAGAGCTGGCGCAGAAGGGCGTCGCGGTTCGCACCGTGTCGATGCCCAGTTGGGAACTATTTGAGGCTCAGCCGCAGGACTATAAAAACCAGGTTTTGCCGCCCGATATCCCAGCGCGGCTTGCCGTGGAAGCCGGCATATCGCAGGGCTGGTGCAGGTATATCGGGGACAAAGGGGCCACCATCACTATCGATCACTTTGGCGCCTCCGCCCCCGCGAAGGTAATTTTTGAAAAGTTCGGTTTTACCGTGGATAACGTTGTTTCAAAGGCCCTGCAAGTCCTGGAATCTTCAAGGAAATAGCGAAAACTATTTCACGGGACCGGGCATGGAATCCGGCCCAAATCGGGGCAGCATCTCCTCCCGCATTGCCAGGTGATAGGCGAGAGATGCGACGACAATGACGCATTGCCGGAGGTCTCCTTCCAAAACGCGTTCATAAGTATCCAGGTTTGTGTGCCAGGTGTGGGTCGAGTATTCAATCGGATCCTGCGACAGATTGACTCCCGGCAGCCCAGCCCAGTTGAACGAGGTGCTGTCCGTTCCCCCGTAATTCCGACTTTGCACGGCGGTAGCCCCCATGACTCCCAGGTCCGTGAAGGGCTGAAGCAGTTGCCGGACTGCATCGGCTGTTTCCGCAGGCCCGAAAACCGATGCCCCGCGCACGCGTCCGGTGCCTGAATCAAGATTGATATAAGCGACCAGACCGGAGTATTCAGGTTTGGGCGATTCATAGGTGCCGAAGTGATCCCGTACGTAAGCTTTGGATCCCAGCAAGCCCTGTTCTTCCCCGCTCCAAAAAGCGGCGCGAATGGTTCGCCGCGGCTTTACGCCGATAGCTTTCAGGACGCGAACGGCTTCCATCATGACGGATACGCCCGTGGCATTGTCCGTTGCGCCCAGCCCGGCATGCCAGGAATCGATATGACCGCCCAGCAGCACCACCTGATCCTTTTTATCGCTTCCCGGGATTTCCGCCAGCGCATTCAGTGAATTCTGATCCGGATAGATCGTATTGAGGATCTCTATTTCCATTTCGATCGCATTTCCATCCGCGAGAATTCTCGACATTCGGCCGTAGTCTTCATTGCGGATGACAAGGCTCGGAACGGCTTTTGCCGCATTGTACGTTCGATTTGCGAACGCGCGGATCTGACCGTGCTCTCTTCCGGAATCGGATATTTTTACAAGGGCATGGTGGGCAACAAGAAAGGCGTCCAGCCGCTCATCCACTGCCCTGGAATCCAACAGCTTGGGCCCGTTGGCCGGTAGTTCCGACGGACGCGGCTGCGCGGGACTTTGCGGGTCATATTGCGATCGCAGCTCCGCATCTTCACGCCGCTTGCTTGCCGCGTTGAAGGTTACCGATACCTCCGTATGAGCCCCGGCGAGGACAATGCGTTCGGCAACTTTGTCTTTGACGCTGTCCAGGTATGCAGCCAGGGTTTCCTCCGTTGGGCGATCCGGTGGCGTGATCTGCACAACCTTTGCTTTGACTATGCCTTTGGTGCCGGGAGTCCATGCGACAACACGGGCATCCAATAAGGACCGATAGGGGGTAAGAACGCGCACAGAATACCTGTCGTTGCCCCACCCCATATGTCCAAAATCCCATGTTTCCAGATGCGGATCCTGCAAGCCCCATTGTTTCATCTGTTCCAGAGCCCAGTCGCAGGCTGCTTTCAAGTTGGGAGATCCGGTCAGACGAGGCCCGTGGACATCCGTCAGTTGATGAATCAGGCGCATTACCTGCGAGTGATCGGTTTCTTCCTGACGAATCTTCCAGTTGACTTCCGGGTTGATCTTTTCCGCTGCAGCCAGGGCAATGCAGCAACAAAACATGAGAATAATGGCTGTTTTTTTCATAGGGCGAGCATAAAGCAAAAGAGGGAGGCTGGCTACGCAATTTCAGTCAGGGGAATAAAGGATGTTGTGCCGGACTACCTGCCATTGAGTTTGGCGAGGAGTTTTTTAGCCTGAGAGTGCGAGTCTTCCACAACGGGGAGCGATAGCACAATTTGGCATTCCCTGATCGCCTCGGCAGCGTTCCATTGCCAGTCCAGTATGCGTGCAAGATAAAGATGCGATAACGTCTTTTCCCGCGGAGTGGATTGCGGATCTTGTGTTGCTTTTGTGAAGCGCTCTCGTGCCAGGTCGAGCTTGCCCATGTACAGAAACTGGAGTGCGGCATTAAAGCGAAAGCCGGCGAGAGGGATCCGGTTGAAATTCGGATCCCCATTTTCCGCATGCTTTTCCACCTGCAGCAGCAGAGGAACCGCCTCTTCTTTGCGCCCTGCCAGATTTAAAATCTGCGCGAGATTAATGGGGAAGAGATAGCTGCGCGGGAAACGGGATGCGAGATTGCGCGCAATTCTGAGCGCCTCCGGGAGATGATTTTCCCGGACATTGAGCACCATGGAGACGAGCTCCGCCTGGTCTTTAACGTATTGCCCCTTCTCCGCCAGCGCCAGGTGGGCAAGCCCGGCCTCTTTGCTCCCATGACCACCGATTACATAAATCATCCATCGCATGTACCACGGAATGACACCGACGGTGTACTCATAGACTCCTAAAGTCAAATACGCATCGTAATATGAGGGATCCTCCTGGGTAAGCTGCTTCGCGATCGAGTAGCATTTATTCCCATAGCTGAACGCATCCCGGAGACTATGGTCAATGGTGATGGCGAAGGAGGCACGGAGGCCATAAACAGTTGCCATGAAATAGCGTCCGTCTTTGTCTCCGCGGTTTCTTTGAAGGATTGCCCTGCAAAGAGTCTCCGATTCCTGCAATTTTGCGAAGAAGACCGCCTTTTCCTGCGGCGGCATCACGAGCGTTGTTTTGTCGTTGAAATAGGTCGGAGCAATAAAGCGATTCAGGGAGAGGTCCTGCCGGCGCTCCATCTCCTTCATCCAGAGGATGCTGGCGAGATACAGCGGCGGTGCGGGATGTGTAGGATAGTCCTGTCCAAGAGCGTTGAAAACGTCAGCGGCCTTGTCATAGTCCATGTTGAAGATAAAGTCAAAGCCAGCTTCGGCACGCACAACGAAACGAGGATCGCGGAGGTTCTGAGCGCAAGTAAAGGGTGCTTGGAGTAAGGCTAAGATGAAGAGAAATAATAAGGTCTTTTTCATGGCATCAGCGCAAATGCTTATAACACATCTCTACTCCAAATCCATATTCTGAGCCTAGGCCTTCAAAAATTTGTACCTTTATGTTCAAAAAACTGGATTATTTTGCTCTGATGAATAAACATCAGTAGACATTAATTTTCCTTTAAATTCATGTAAATAATGGATAAAATCGCCATAATGCCGATTCTGTAAATGGATTGGGCGTTGTTGTTGCTTAAGCGAGTGGTGTTTTGTTCGCAGAGGTATGGGCTTTTTATCTTCGTAATGTGTCGCGGGAGTGGCGATTGGCCGAGGTTCCCGTAGGTAAAAATTTCAGAAGGAGGAATATGAGAAGCGGACTGTCCGGTAAGTTTCTCAGAACTTATTTGCCAGGCCTGTTAGTAATTTTGGTGCTGGCGAATATGGCTGTGTTTGCGCAAGAGAGGTTTAGCTCTGTCGTCGGTGTTGTTTACGATTCATCCAAGGCAGTTTTGCCTGGTGCCGAAGTAACACTGACGAATTTGGAGACTAAGAGATCGTATACCACGACAACCGGATCTAACGGCGCTTATTACGCCAAGGATGTAGATCCTGGTCGTTATTCCGTCTCAGCTAAAAAGACGGGATTCTCAAAAGCCGAATATCCCGACGTTATCTTATTGTTGGGAAGAACCACTAACATGGATTTCACGTTAAAGGTGGGTGGCGTGAATGAAGAGGTCGTTGTTTCCGGCACTGTAGCCATGATTGATACGGAAACGACGGCGGTAACTCACAACGTCACATCCGAGGAATTCGACCTCATGCCGAAGACCCGGACATTCCAGAGCGTTGCTCTGACCTCACCTTCTGTAAACTCAGGCGATATCGAGGGTGGCATTCAAGTTAACGGCGCCAGCGGTGCAGAGAATCAATACACGGTCGATGGAATTTCAACGACCAGTTTGATCGATGGGACCTCCCGCCAGAATGCGGCCTATGAGTACTTGCAGGAAGTTCAGGTAAAGACCTCCGGTCTTGAAGCTGAATACGGCGGTGCCCTTGGCGGCGTTATCAGTGCCGTAACCAAATCAGGCGGAAATGCCTTTCATGGTGAATTCCACTGGTACAATAGCGGTTCTCCATTCAATGCAGTTCCCAACCTTCGTCTGACGGTGGATCCTAACGATGACCGAACGATCAAATATCTCCAGGATCAGAAGGTTACCGACCATGTCAACGAAGTTGGAGGATCGTTAGGCGGATATATCGTCAAAGACAAGCTGTTCTTCTTTACTTCGTTCGCTCCGACATTCCGAAATCAGGAATCTGCAATTGCGTTTAGCAATGGGACCAGTACCTTTACCAGCACAAGAAAAGCGTACGATCTGTTCAACAAGGTTTCGTGGGATGCAACGAAACGCATTCGAGCCAATTTTGCCTGGTTGTACACGCCGACCAAACGGACCGGCTTGCTTCCTGGCTACAATGCATTGTTGCCGAACACAAACACCAACGCGAGCAGTACCTATGATTCCAACCGCACCCAGGGATGGTACATGCCGAAGAATAGCTATACGGCTACGCTCGACATGACCTTGTCCAATACTTCGTTATTGAGTTTAAAGGGCGGATATTTCTGGGATAACTACAAGGATACCGGTGCTCCAAGTACTCCTCAACTCCGGTATAACCTGAGCGCGACGAATTTGCCTTTCACCATCCCGTCTAATTTGATTCAACCCACGGGTTGGTTCAATGTGCCCCTTACCAACGTCTCCTATTTTGACATCACCTCGAGAGGCTATTTCCAGGCGGATTATTCCAAATCGTTCCGTCTGCTTGGAACGCACAACCTGAAGGGTGGCGCGGGCTTCCAGAAGAATGTCAACAAGGTGAACCTTGGATACCAGGGCGGCGGCTATAACGTTGCGATTTACTGGAACGGCAGCTATACCAGCCCAACCCTCGGAAGCGGTCGTGGAACCTATGGTTACTACCGTGTCCGGCAGATTGGAACGGCAGGTTCCGCTGGTTCGACGATTGATAATCTCTACATTCAGGATCAGTGGAGAATTCATCCTCGTCTAACTTTGAGCTTAGGCCTCCGTACCGAGAAAGAAAACATCCCATCCTTCCGACGTGACATCCAGGAATATGCGATGCAATTCGGTTGGGGAGATAAGCTGGCTCCTCGTTTAGGCGCGAGCTTTGATGTTTTCGGAAACGGCAAACTGAAGATTTTCGGAAGCTGGGGCCGTTTCTATGACTGGAGCAAGTATGAGCTGGTACGTGGTTCTTTCGGTGGCGACATCTGGAGAGAGTGGTACCATGCACTGGATACGACCGACATCTATTCCCTCAGCATGACCAATATGCCGGGTGCCAACCTCTGGAGCACCACACCTGGATCCTACCGCGACTTCCGACTTCCAAGTTTCGGAGCTACGTCCATCGATCCTGATATCAAGCCCATGCGCCAGAACACGACGGTCATTGGTGGTGAGTATCAGTTCAATCCATCATCCGTATTGTCTGTCCATTATGTCCATTCCATCCTGAATCGGACGATTGAAGACATTGGCCAGATTCTTGCCAATGGCGATACTGTTTATCCGTTGGGCAACCCGGGAGAAGGGGTTTTCGCCTTGGAGACGAACCATATCAGTTTGACTCCTGATTTCCCGATGCCCAAACCCAAACGGCAGTATGATGCGTTGGAAGTTTCTTTCAACCGCCGCTTTGCCAAGTCTTGGTTCTTGGGTGCGAACTACACGTACAGCCGTCTGTGGGGAAATTACTCCGGTATTTCCGATACGGATGAAATTGCTGTCAGTGGTTGGACAACCTATCAGAGCGCAACAGGAAACGTTGCTCGTCCGGGAACCAACACGACGACCTACTACGATTCCGAAGCTTACCTTCTGGATGCAAAGGGTCGTTACCTGGAAGGTCGTCTGGCGACAGACCGGCCGCATGTGTTCAAAGCCTATGGGTCTTACCAGTTTAAGTGGGGAACGGCGCTCAGCCTGAATTACTATGCCGGCAGCGGCACGCCGCTTACAACCACCCTGGAAGACATCTATTGGGATCCTATTATGGTGAATGGACGTGGCGATGCCGGCCGTACGCCTGCATTGACACAGACCGATCTCCTGGTGGCTCATGAATTCAAGATCAAAGAAGGAAAAACTTTGCGTTTCGAGTTCAACTTCATGAATCTTTTCAACCAGAAGACAGTTCGCCATACCGACAATCTGTTGAATCGTTTCCGTGAAGAATCATCCGAAATAGATCTGTCGGATGTAAATCTTCTGAAGGGATTCAACTGGCAGCAGTTGTTTTCACAAACAGCCTATGCACAGGATCCGTCAGTCACGACGGATAAGAATTCTTTGGATCCTATGAAGAATTTTGCGGTCAACCCCACCTATAAGAAGGCAGACCTCTGGAACACCGGATTCTCCGGTCGCTTTGGTATCAAGTTCACGTTCTAGGGATTACGCAATCTAGAAGGTCAAAGGGGGAAGCCTTCCAAGGCTTCCCCCTTTTTTTTGGTGCGCCCGGCAGGGCGCCGTTTCTTCCCGCCGATGGTGCTCAAATTGTGAAGGAAAAAGTCGCCGGGTCCTGCCGATAATAGAGTTTGAGCTGAGAATACAATTCCGGATGGACTGCCTGTAGTTCTGCCGGCCTCAGGAAGAAGGCCTCGGTCGCCACCGCAAAAAACTCCGCGGGACTGGAGGCGCCATATTTGTCGAGCACACTGGGTTTGTCCTGCTCCAGGGCATCCACCAATGATTCATACACGCTGCCGAGAATTCTCGCCCAATTGGAATAGCTCGCGCCCCTTGGCAAAATCGGCGCTCCCTGCGCCGAACCTGACTCGAAATCGAGTTGATGGGCAAACTCGTGAAAGACAACATTTCTCCCCTGGTGTGGATCCGCCACATCTCTCTGTATATCCTTCCAGGACAGAACAATATTTCCAAAGGACCAGGATTCGCCGCTGCGTCCCTGCATCCCCTCCCGGATTGTTCCATCCGGCTGTCTGGACGAATGAGGCGCCACGTAAGATCGGGGATAAACAAGAATGGTGCGCAATTTCGCGTACATGTCGCTTTGGCCGCCAAGCAGCAAAATACAGGCATGTCCGGCAATGGTAACTCGGATCTCATCGGAAATCTCCTGACCGCCGCAGCCTTCAAATGCCTTTTCATCCAGAAATACCTGTATGAGCCCACGCAGCCTGTCCCGATCCTCGGGAAGGAGGCAGTGGTCGTAAGGCATTCTCTGCCGCAGAATGGCTTCCCATTCCTCCGGAAAAGGATTCTCCATTAATCCCCGTCGTCGCCGCGCTTTCAGTCCGAGCATTGAGACCTCCCACTGTTTGCCGGGTGCTTCAACGTCCCATTTCGCCGGCAAGAGTAAATCTGGTTCCACCCCAGCCGTTGGAGCCGGGACAACGGCGCTCCCAGTGGACCTCCTGACGAAATATGCAATTTAAAATCATCTTTGGTGGAGATATTCCATACGACTGACCTTGACATGACCATGGAAGTATAGAGAATATGTACCGTTTAAGAAAAGGAGCATATAGATGGCTAAGACCCGGGCTGTTGATTGTACTTGTGCAGGACAATACATTTTTACGTCGGAATCTGTTACGGAAGGACATCCGGACAAGGTTTGCGACTTTATTGCCGATTCGATTCTGGATTCGTATCTGCAACAGGATGCAAAAAGCCGGGTTGCCTGTGAGGTTCTCTGCAAAGAAAACATCGTGGTCATCGCCGGCGAAATGACTTCCGGTGGACAGGTGGATCATGAAGCGGTTGCGCGCCAGGCAATTCGCGAAATCGGCTATGTCGATTCATCCGAGCCGTTCAACGCAGACGGCGTCACGGTCAAGCAGTTTGTCACCAAACAGTCTGCCGAAATTGCCCAGGGCGTCAATGTTGAGCAGAATGTTGAAAATGAACAGGGCGCCGGAGACCAGGGCATCATGTTCGGCTATGCCACGGATGAGACCGCTGAGCTTATGCCGTTGCCGATCCTGTTGGCACATCGCCTGGCTAAAGGTCTCGCGGATGATCGGCGCAATGGAACCGCGCCATGGCTCCGTCCTGATGGCAAGACCCAGGTCTCAGTTCAATACAATGATTACACGCCAGTTGCCGTCACCGACATTATCGTCTCCCCGCAGCATACTGCTTCCGTCCCGCGCGAAAAGATTATCGAATATGTCGTCGAATTGCTGGCTCCGCGCGTGCTCGGTGACTGGTTCACAAAAGAAATCCAGTTCCACGTGAACCCGACCGGCAGCTTCGTACTGGGCGGCCCGTCCGCAGATGCGGGCGTGACAGGCAGAAAAATTATCGTGGATACCTATGGCGGCGCCGGCCGGCATGGTGGCGGTGCATTCAGCGGCAAGGATCCTTCCAAGGTGGATCGCAGCGGTGCGTATTTCTGCAGATTTATCGCGCGTCAGCTCATCTCGAAAAAACTCGCCCGCCGTGCCGAAATTCAGATTTCCTATGCGATCGGAGAGGCTCGTCCGCTATCCGTTCGAGTGGATACCTTTGGGACCGGCGATGCGGATGCTGCAGCCGAATACGTCAAGAGCATGGATTTTCGTCCCGCCGCAATCATCGATCAATTCAAGTTGCTGCGGCCGATCTATCGCATGACCACGAATTACGGCCATTTCGGCAAACCCGGCCTGCCCTGGGAAGAGTAGATAGGAATTACGAAGTACGAATGACGAATGACGAATTGAAGCCGCGCCGCGGTGGCGGTTCAATTCGTCATTTGCATTTATGGCCCAGCTCATTTGGACAAATCGCTCTCTACTTTGTCTTTCAATTCGTCATTCGTCACTCGTCATTCGTCACTCGTCACTCGTAATTCGTCAATAGAACGGCTGCTCCCTGAATCCTCCCTTCACGCAGACGAGACAACGCTTCGTTGGCACTTGTCAGAGGAAAAACCTCTACCTCGGTTCTGACCGGTACCTTTGGCGCCAGGGCAAGAAGCTCTTCGCCGTCACGGCGCGATAGATTCGCAACGGAACGCAAAATCCGCTCTTCCCAGAGGATCTGATAGGGGAACTGGGGGATGTCACTCATATGAATCCCGCCGCAAACCACAACGCCTCCTTTAACCGTGGCTCGAAGCGCTGCCGGAACAAGCGCTCCGACCGGTGCAAAAATCAACGCGGCATCCAGCGGTTCCGGCGGCATTTCCGTTGAATCGCCGGCCCAGACGGCTCCCAAACCCAGGGCAAATGTTTTTGCGTGGCTGTCTCCCGGGCGTGTAAAGGCAAACACTTGCCTTCCCTGGAACACCGCTACCTGGGCGACAATGTGTGCCGCTCCGCCAAATCCATAAATCCCGATGCGCTTCGCTTCTTCACCGGCCATGCGATAGGAGCGATAGCCGATCAGGCCCGCGCATAGCAGCGGCGCCGCTTCCGCATCGGTGTACGAATCGGGAATGGCGAAGCAGTACCGCGTATCGGCAACTGCATATTCGGCATATCCGCCATCGAGGGTGTAGCCGGTGAACTTGGGGCGATCGCACAAATTCTCTTTGTTGATCCGGCAATACTGGCATTCTCCACAGGTGTATCCCACCCATGGAATGCCAATCCGGTCTCCCAGCCGGAAGCTGTGCACTCCGGGGCCCTGTTGTACAACCGTTCCGACGATCTCATGCCCGGGTATGATCGGAAGCTTCGCATCTGGCAGTTCGCCGTCGACCACATGCAAATCCGTCCGACATACACCGCATGCGATCACTTTGACAAGAACCTGCCCGGGGCCCGGTTTGGGCATGGGAACATCGGCGTAAACCAGGGCCTGCCCCGGAGTATGCAATACCATGGCCTTCATAGTTGCCGGCAATCGCATGATTCACCTCGATGTTGATGATACAATGGAGACACGTTTTGGGGGGAGGCGGGAAGCATCGGCGCTTCCCCGCACATGCAGCATTTTAAAACAGGAGAGGAGACAGGAAAATGATCTATTATGGAGCCAAAGAGCTTGCAGCGAGTGCCCGCGTTGTTCGAGGCAATACAATTCTAATTGCCCAGGATATTTCGGAAGACAATTACCAGTTCAAACCTGTGCCGGACTATCGCAGCGTGGCTCAGATGCTCGCGCATATCGCCCTGTCTTATCGTTTTCAATACCAGGTTCACGCGATCGAGAAAAGAAACACGCTGGAAGGATTTGATTTTCCTGCCCTGATGAAGGTACTCCTCGAAGAGGAAAACATAACCCGGACAAAATCCCAGGCCATTGATCTGCTGCAAAAAGAAGGAGAAAAGTGGGCCGGCTGGGTGGAGGGCTTGTCCGATGCATTCCTTGCGGAACCGGTGCAGATGCCCGCAGGCTCCATGCCCTCGCAGAAAAGCCGCCTGGAAATGGTGCTTTCAGTGAAAGAGCACGAAATGCATCACCGCGGGCAACTTATGCTGATTCAGCGCTTGATGGGTGTTGTGCCGCATCTGACGCGCGAACGCCTGGCGCGCATGGCGCAAAGGTAGCCGTTGCATCGGAGGCAGTGATAGTGGATGCCTATTTGACCAGGCTCATCTCTTTGTCGACGACAGGCTGCAATGCAGGATTAATGAGCTTTGCCTTGCGGTAGGCGTCGGCAGACTGGGCGCTCAGGCCCTTGGCCGCATAGCCACGAGCCAGGTTCAGATAGGCATCCGCATATTTGGGAAAGATCTCGATCGCCTTGCGGGCGTGCTCAATCGCCTGGTCGATTTCATTACTGCGCAGCAGGATGTACGCCATATTGTTGTGAGCGACTTCGGTTTGGGGATTGATGGCAATAGCCCTCTCGCAGGCTGTTCGGGCGGCTGCGTAGTCTCCCTTCATTATCAGGATGCCGGCCAGATTCTGTAAGACGGAATCGGAATCGGGATCAATCTGTTCAGCCTTTTTCAGGAAGGTCAATGCCTCCTGAAGATTCCCTTTGTAAACAGAAATTGAAGAGAGCCGCACATAGAGTTCGACAAGCCGCTGCGGCGGTTTGATGTAGGATCGGTTCCAGCTTTCCTCGGCGCGGAGGGACCAGAACTCCGCTTCTTTCATCTGGCCTGCCTGGAAGTAGTTATCCGAGAGGTTGTTTGCAATAATCACGGAGTCTGGGGAACGCTTTATAGTTTCCGTATATAAAATCCTGTTGTTACGCCACATGCCTGCAGTGCCGTAAAGCAGAAATGCGAAAATAACACACACCGCCGCTGAAAAGCCGAGAACAATTCTCTCTTCCGAAATGCCGGAGATCGATGGCTTCCTCTTCACGACCTTTTGAACCAATAGCGGGATCAAAAGACAGGAAGCAAAGGAAGGAATATAGAGGTAACGGTCCGCAAAAACATTTTCGCCAATGCCTGAGATGTTCAAGACTGGGATCAGCGAGATAAAGATAAAGCCGAAAAGAAACAATACCTTTCTATCATTGCGCAAAAGCCATGCTGCCCCAGCATATACCAGAATCATCAGAATGGCTGAGATGCTGCGCAAGTCTCCGATAGATGTCGTCGGATGAAAGACGTGAAAAGCATTGATGTTGAAAGGGACGAACGCCTTGGCGATGTATTCTCCCAGCAGGACTATCGAGCTCAGGACGCGGCTTCCAAAATCAAGATCGATCGGTACCTGATCGTTTTGAAAGTGGGATAAGGCGTGAATGCGGAACCCCGCATAGATTCCAAAAGAGGCCACCAGTGCCGCATATCGATTCCAGTGCAGCTTCCTGCCAAGACAAACGTCCAGCCACAGGACGACCAGTGGAAGCATAAAGGCCATTTCTTTTGAGAAAAGTGCGCCCAGAAAAAGCAGGGCACCCATCACCACCGTTTTCCATGTCGTTGAATGGTCCGAATCAAAATAAATAGAGAGAGCCCCGAAGTAAAAGACGGCACACAACGGGTCGGTGATTCCTGCAATCCAGGCGATAGATTCTGCGTGCACGGGGTGCAACGCAAAAAGGAATCCTCCGGCCGCGCTCGCCGTTCTATTTCGTGTCAACCGATATCCCAGGAGCGCCACCAACAGGGTGCTGAGGCAATGAAGCAGGACGTTGATGAGATGGTAGCCCTGGGGCTTTAGGCCGGAGATTGCGTAGCCGACCGCGTGCGCGAGCATATGCAGAGGGCGGTAATAATTTCCCGGCTGATTCCCATTCCGGTAGCTCCACACATCTACAAAGAAAAATTTGCCGACCTGGGACCAGTCGCGTATCCAGGGGTTTCTCAAAACCTGTATGTCATCGTCGTATACAAAATCAAAGGCAAGGGTCTGTGCGAAGGAGAAGAATGCAACCAGGCACAAAGTGCACAGTATCCACCAGGGGAAAGCTCTGAAAGCAGATTCCCGGATAACTGAACTGTGAACGGAATCATGGACGGCGCTTTGTTTCTTTCTGCTGCTTGCCTTTCCCAATGCTGTGTCTCCTCACAAAGCGAGTCATTCTATAATTGTTGGTTGGGTGGATGAAGCAAAATTGTGCGCGCTCTCTGTCGACCTGGAGCGAGCCCGTTGCGATGGGAGGTGAGTCTACTGACCGTTGCTTTCCTTTGCTTTCAGGCTATTCTTCCAGCTTTCTGTTCTTGGCTTCAGGAGTCTTTACCGCATTTTGAAGGCTGCGCAGCAGTTCTTCTATCTGGGCGATCTCGTCCTCTGCCGCAAGCTCTCTGGCCCGATGGAGGGCGGCAATGGCGAGTATGAGGTCTCCATTGATTGCGTGGATAAGGCCTAGATTGAAATGGACGCTGGCGGAACTGGGCTCAATGACGGCGGAAATATCGTAATGAAGACGAGCCAGCCGGAACTCCCCTGCTTCGAAATAGAGATGTGCCAGGTTGAAATGTGCCTCAAAATGGCGAGGGTCATGGCGTAGAGCCTTGGTAAATTGATCGAAGGCTCCCGTTGTATTGTTTGCTTCATAATCGAGAATTCCCAGGTTGCAGTATGCATCGGAAATGCACTCGCCGCCTTGTATGGCCTTTGTATACATGTCTACTGCCCGTCGATCCCCCTGCTCGTGCAGGATCAGCGCCTCTTCAAATGGGCTGAGGCGGATGGGAAGCTGCAGGAGCCGGCCTCCCTTTTCCGGGAAGAGGTTCAGCTGCCCATTCAATTCCGCTTCAATCTGGCGCGTGGACATTCCCTGGTTGCGAAGCTCACGGGCGCGGCGGAACTGAGTTAAGGCGTGGAAATCATATCGAAGTTCGCCCTCCGGGCTCGCGGCGCAGGATTGAATGATGCCCTCGCGCGTCCATTTACGGATCGAGTGTTCGCTCAATCCGAATTGACGGCTTATTTCACGGACGGTGTAGGTCGCCTGAACTCTCTGAAGCCCCTGGGATTGAGCTGCTTTCGGAAACTCAAGGACGACGCTCATAGTGGTTCAAGATTCCTCTGACATGCGGAATTCCGATCTCACGAATCGCTGGCTGCCATTCTTCTGCTGTGATTCAGGCTACCGACTCCTCTTTATAACACAGCGGCAGTTTTCCTCAAGCGCGTTTTCTTCCTTTTGAGGCTTTCGCTTCTGCCGGCTCTTTGCCCGTTGCTTTGATCATCCGGTGCCGTTGAGTTTTTGCCTGCTCAATGCTTTGTTTCAGCGCCTTCATAATATCGACAATGGGCTGTGGCTCTTCCCCGACGGTAATGACTTCCTTCCCGCGAATTTTTGCGTCAATAATCTCCCGAAGCGCATCGTCGTACCGGTCGCGCAGCTCAATCTCCACAAGGGGTTTGGTCATGGTATCCAGGAGATTGCGCGCAAGCTTCAATTGCTCGGTGTCGACCGATTGAGTCTTCATCTCGGGAACATCTCTCATCGATCGGATTTCGCCGGGATATCTCAGTTTATAGAGCACCAGCCCGCCATCGTGTGGAGAGATGGAGACCATGTCCTCGCGATCGCGGAGCACAACTCTTCCCACGCCGACTTTACCGCTGTCCCGAAGCGCTTCATAAAAGAGAGAGTAGGTGTTTGCTGCCACAGCCCCGTCCGGACCGACGAAATACGGGGATTCGTATAACATCGGGTCCATGTCGGCCGCGCTGATGAATCCCTCAATGTCGACAATCTTCGTGCTTTCGAGACGCACTTTTGCAAAATCCTCCGGCTCGATGATCACGTATTGTTCCGGTTCGTACTGGAATCCTTTGACAATATCCTGAGTCGAGAGCACCTGGTTGCATTTCTTGCAGCGTTTGTCATAGCCGACCGGTCCATTGCATGACCGGTGTACCTGGTTGAATTTGATGCTCTCCGCCGGATCGATTGCGCTGTACAGGCGGACGGGTATGGTAACAAGCGAAAAACGAATGTGACCTTTCCAGATAGATCGCATGATCGGCACCTCTCTACTAAAACAGTACCACATGGGCCTTTGAGTCTTCGAGTCTTCGAGGTAAACTCAAAATCTCGAAGACTCAAAGTATGCCCGAATATTTCCGAACGGAAAAAACTGACTACATACTCGCCAAAGCGCTGGCAGGTGACCGGCTTTCGGCGCAGGAAGCCCTGGATCTCTATCATGAGGCCGACTTCCTCAAAGTGATTGCCGCCGCGCGCGAAATGCGCAATCGCAAACAGGACCCCGCTGTTGTGACCTATACGATGTTTCGGATCGTGAATTACACGACGATCTGCAACGTGAATTGTCTGTTCTGCAGCTATCATCAGCCTCCGGGATCTCCAGCAGGCGTGGTTTTGTCCATTGAAGCCGTCGGCGAGAAAATGCAGGAAGCCGTTGCGCTTGGCGCCAACCAGCTTTTCCTTCAAGGCGGAGTCAATCCGGACATCCCGTTTGATTATTATGTGCAGGTCATTGGCAGCATCAAAAAGAGGTTTGGCCAGGATATCCATATCCGCGCCTTTTCCCCGGTTGAGCTCCTCTTCATGGAACGATCCACGGGCATGCCGCTGCGCGAGGTCATCCGTCGGCTGAAAGCGGCCGGCATGGATTCTGTACCGGGGGCTGGCGCGGAAATACTCAGCGATAGAATGCGGTCCCTCCTCTCTCCGAACAAAGGCTCGGTCGCGGATTGGGTACGGGCTATGCGCACCTGCCACGAGGAAGGTTTGCCCGGCAGCGCGAATATTGTGATCGGATCGTGTGAAACTCGTGAGGAAATCATCGAACACCTTCGCATTGTCCGGGAGCTTCAGGATCAAACCCGGGGCTTTCTTGCATTCATCCCGTGGACCTTTCAAAGACAGACAAACCGATTTCAGATTCGTAATGTCCCGGCGCCCGAATACTTGAAGCTTCTTGGAATATGCCGGCTATTTCTCGACAATATCGCTCATATCGAGGCGTCTATCCTGGTATTGGGTCGTGGCACGGGGGCGATTGCGCTTCAGGCCGGGGCTGACGATATCTCCTCGGTGGTGATTGAAGAAAACGTTCTGACGAGCCATGGACTGAATACGGAGGAACAGGCGCGGGAGTTTATTCGGGAAAGTGGTTTTACTCCGATGAAACGGGATCTTCTCTACCGAATCTGACCGCTATTTGTCCGTGAGTTCTTTGGCAAGCCGGTAGAAGCGGATGGCGTTATCGACATCGCCCAGTTCTTTGCAGAGGGCCGCTTTAAAGGTGTAGATATCTGCTTTGTTGGCGTTGGAAAACGGTATTGGGGCGGCCAGGCTGGAATCCATTATCCTCTGGGCAAGAATGAATTGCTTTGCCTCGAAAAGCTTATAACCGATCGTCAGCAGGCTTTGGGCAATGGGTCCTTCGAATTTGGCACCCAGTCTGAGATCGAGCACCTTTTTCCACTCCGGCTCAACCTGGTCATAAGTTTTGTTTTCGATGAGAAGCAGGATGAGTTCATGCTGAACGGCGGCTGTCTTGAGTTTTCTTTGAACGTCGGCGCCTGTTTCATCAGGGACAGCGTTGAGCGGCTGAACAGCGACGGCAATATTGGTCTGGATGAACCCGACTGATGAGATAAAAAGGAAGAAGAACAACAGCGCTCTATAGTTTTTCTTCACAATTATCTTTTTGATATGAGTAAACATGTTGTTCTCCCGCTACTGCGCTCAACGCCCGTTCAAATATGCTTCAAACGGGTTTTTCCCTGCAAAACGGAGCGGAGCTCCGTTGACATCGATGCTGAATGGATTGCCGGTATTGGGTCTCGTTGCCAATGCCGCCCGCGAACGATCGATTTCGGCGAGGATTCTGCCGTTTTCAACCCCCTGCCGCACGTGAATAGCCGAAATAATAACCGCAAACAGAAGGATGGGAGCACAGGCGTACGCCCACGCTCTGGGTTTGAAAGACAGTCGAAACAGGGCCAGAAAATCCGATAAACGACGGTTCTCAGGTTCGGAATCAATTCTTCTGAAAAGCTGGGCTTTGATGTGCGCCGGAGGCTGCATTTCGGGCAGAGCCTGCCGTAGCGCCTTCTCGCCAAATTGAACAAGCTCCAGGACGGAGGCGCAGTGCTGGCAGGATTCAAGGTGCCGCTCTAAATCCTGTGCGGCATGTCCGGAGAGCTCTCCGTCGACGTATGCCGATAATAAATTTTCCAGCCTGCAATGGCTCATTTTAACCCTTTTTTACTTCCGCATCTTTTCTGCAATGATCATTCGGGCTCGATGTACATCCATCTTGACCGATGAAATACTGCGCCCGACAATTCCCGATATTTCCTGGTAACTCAGTCCCTGCAATGTGGCCAGTATCAGTGTCTCTCTATACTGTATCGGAAGCTTTTTGAACACTGTTCGTATCTTCTGTCCCAGTTCGGCCGAAATCAGTTTGTGTTCCGGGTTGCCATCCAGATCCGGGCTCTTCAGAACGAGTATCAACCCGTTTTCATCATCGTCCAGTGAATCGGGCCTTAATTTTATCTTCCGGTGCCTTTTATAAACTTCATTTCGGGCTATCTTATACAGCCACTGTTCAAAATGCTCCAGCTCGCGAAGGCCTTTTAGGTTTCGATAGGCCAGGAAGAACGTGTTTTGAGTAACATCTTCCGCGTCTTCCTTGACCCCAACCATATGGGATGCGAAGTTAAAAATCTTCGCAGCGAACAGGTCGTAAATATCTGAAAAGGCCTGGGAATCCCCGGTCGCAGCTTTCTGCAGCAAACTCTCCAGAGGAGAATTCGATGCCTCCGCTTTTGCGCCGTCCGGCGAAACCGTGTTGTTTAGCCTCTCCATTGTTCCCATGCAAAAGGTGTCCGGTTGAGAAATTGCCGGGCTCTATTGTGCACGTAACTGGAAACATTGGCAACTCCGGTTCGCGGATCCAGCTGCTTGCGCGGACCTGCATTTATATCGATCTGCAAGATAGGAAAAGGTCACAACTATTTTTATATATATAACTAACAGCTTTTAAAAAAGGTCCCACAAAAAGAAAAAGGGCGGCGCTTTGAGGCGCCGCCCTGAAAGGCAAACTAGGCAGAAGTCTAGTTGTTCAGGCCTGTCCCGTAGAGTACGAGCAGAGGATAGCCCTGAGCCATAACGCTGAAGCTCGGATCAGCAATGAAGCTGACGCCATGGGCATCGCTGAAGTTGGTCTGGAAGAAGACCTGACCCTGGAAGCTTGTCACGCCAGCGGCAGCGCCGAGGTCAGACAGCAGAACTGACCATTCGCCACCAGCCGGGATCTGACCAGCTGTATCCAAGCCGAGACCGGGCTTTACAGTTGCGCTGGTCTGGATGACCAGAGGCGTGGTGCCATCAGCAGGAACCAACCAAGCTTTGACGGTTCCGGGCTGAGCGGCAGCAAAGAACGGTGTCGCCGGAGTCAAACCAACGGCGGCGATTCTGTTGACGCCAGTCGGGTTGCCAATTGCGAAACCGGTGTTGAATCCAGGTACCCATGCACTGAACGGGGTATACAGCAGCGTCATTGCCTGTCCAACAGCGAAGGAAATGGCTGTGTTAACCGTTCTGGCAGCATAGCGAATCGGGCTCTGGCCGGCCTGTGTTCCCACTGCGATAGGCAGAACTGCGGTAGCCGAAAGCGGAGGAGCAAGTGTCGCCGTGATGGCGGCGGTGCCGGGGGTCAGAGGTACCGGTCCAACAGCCGAGAAGGACATAGGAACGGTGATCGTATCCAGAAGCTGCGGATTCTGGCTGTAAATGTTGATGGTAAGACCAGTGGCGCTGGCCGAAACCAATCTAGCATCAAAAGAAGGAGTGCTAGTGGTCAGAACCTGGCCGGAAGTGTACCCGGTGGTGACGAACGTGAATCCGGACGGCGGAGCCACGGTCAGGGCCAACTGGGTCGGGTTGGTGGCGCCCTTGGTTTCAAAGGCGTTCGCGAACAATTCAGTAATGATCACGTTACCGCTGGAGGTGCCGCCAGTCTGGGCAACCTGCGGGAAGGTGTAGGAGGTAGCCGTGAAAGCGATTACTTCGGTTACCTGCGCAACAGGAACGAAATTGTTGGTGATCGTGCCGACTCCAACGCTGTTCGTTACGGTGGCGTTAACAACTGTATTAATGGCTGCGCTGGTCGCGGCCACATTAACACGGACACCCGTGATTCTCACGAACTGCTGAGAAATCGGGGTGGCCACAGGGGCGCCTGCGAATGACAGCAGGATGGCGCTGCCAGGAGCAGTCGTGCTCACGGTCACGTTACCGGCTGTACAAGCCACCGGCGTGCCGAAGCTGGTGCTGGTGATCGGATTGTTGCTGTTGCAACCCAGCACGTAGATCTGCATATCGGTGATTGCCGATATCGGAGCGCTGTACGTGATTGTGATGCTTTCACCTACCGGAATCGTTCCAGTGACGAGAGGTACAAAGTCAACCTCGCCAACAAGCCCTGTCTGGGCATTTGGAGCGACTGCGATAGTTGCATACGTCGTGGTCATGCTTGTCTGGGCAAAAGAAGCAGCCGAGACGAGCAAGATCAGCCCGAAGGCCAAAGACAGAATTTTCACTGATTTCATCTATCTCAATCTCCTATAGGATTTGATTGTTGGGTTCTGCATTGTGAAAATTGTGTTGATCGGTTGTTTAGCGCTAACGAATTAACGAAAATTCCAGATTCTTCAGATGCGAACCCTGGCAGATTCCTCTCTGCCTACTTCTTATCTGAAGAGTGTCTGGGCTGAAAACCCAGACTTCTGCGCTAAGCAATGATAATGATCCATTGGTGATTGTAAAGTCACAAATATTTCATAATATTTTTATCTTTTCTATTTTAGCCAATAACTGAAGAGTTTTCTATTAGATACCGATAATGTCCAAAGATGGAAAATTGTGAGCTGGCGCACAGGATAAGGCAATATTTCTCTTTACATTTTCTATAATTTGCCAATAATCTCAGTATCTATCTTGCAAGGCTAGTCCATTGCCTGAGGTAGTTCATTAGATCAGAACAGTCTTAAACCAAAGCCCGGAAGGATTATGGCGATACGGTTCAGGTTAGCAGATATCACCATGAGTAAGAAGCGCCGTCCCCTATGGGCGTTTTGGACCCTGATTGTGCTGATTTCCGTCTGCATCGTAACGTCTCTCGGCCAGACACTCCTGCAGTCAAGAAAGCATTCGGCTCCCACATCGACCTCGGAGAGAATCAGCCTGGCGTTGGACAATCCGGTTTTCAGCCCTCTGATGCCGAGCCGTTCCCGAATGCCGCAATTCCCGGCTGGCGCGCATGTGATTTACGGCGGGGATGTGCAGCCTCCGTCTTCTGAAGGCGTATGGTGGGCAGTGGGCGTCACTGCGGATTTAAGCGTGCCGGAGTCCTCAAGCGCAGCATCCGCTTCATCGGTTGCCGCCAGCGGGCGCAGCCTGCGCAGTTTCTTCCCGGTCCGTCGATCGATCAACTTCAATCGGCGCTCAAGCGCGGGCGATGCTGTCAATCTGGCAGTAACGGATCTTCTGGAAGCCTTGAAGGAGCGGGAACTCAAGCGTCAAGCAAACAAAGGCGAGGTCATTGCCAATCCTTTTGAAGAAGCAGCCTTGAAGGAATCCTCCGAAAAACAGACGGCTTCGACGGAAAGAACGACCAAAGCCGCCGATGTCCAGACAACAAAAGAGGAAACCAAGCGAAGTCCGGAGGCCAGCGGCGGGACTTCTGTTCAGCGGCGCAATTTTGTTTTGATTGGCAGTTTTGCGGATCAGCTTCTCAGCCTTATTCCTGCAAGTTCGGATCAGGGCTTCCTGCATAACGAATCAAGTACCAAAGCCTTTGGATTTGATATTGCCGATGCAAGACAATATTTCGATCTCAATGTGATACTGCGCAGCCAGGATAGTCAGGAATCTGTTGCCTTCGGCGACCTCAATGGCGATGGAGCGCTTGACGCTGTCGTAACCAACAAGCTGGTGAACCAGACGCTTGTTTACCTCAATGATGGACAGGGGAATTACACCCTTTGCACGGGCATATTTGGCGGCAACGGCCCCGCGATGGCGGCGATTGGCGAATTCAGCGAAGATAAATCGCCGGATGTCGCGATCATGCTTCAAGCGGACCGACGGATTGTTGCCGATGGAAAAGGGTTGAGAAAGTTCGTGTTTCTGCCGGCATCCGATATTGCTACCGATGGATATTCTTCCATGCTGCCTTATGACTTCGATGGCGACGGGCTGCAGGATCTCCTGTTGGCGGATTACCGGAACTCAAGCACAACTCTATACCGGAACGTTGGCCAAGGATTTTTTGCCGCCGCCGATGTTTTTGCACTGCAAACGATTCCGTTGCTACAGGTCAAATCGGATATCAACGGAGATGGAATTGAGGATTTGATACTGGCACAGCGCGTGGGAAACCGTGTTTCAATCGTATACCAAAACGGCCTGGATGGCACATTCACCAGCCTGGCCAATACGATTTTTGATTCCTCAATCTACTATGCTGTGGGCGATTTCGATCAGGATGGTGTGATCGATATCGCTATTGCCCGCCTTCGATAACCTTCCACTGGCATCATTATTTCCGGGGTTGGTACCTCGGGTTTTCGTCAAAAACAAAAGCGCCACGAATTGCACAAAGTTCACGAATGCCCCTCGTGGAATTTGCGCAATTCGTGGCGCTTTATCTTTTCAGAGACTAAAGCCCGTCAAGTCAGGTCCTATGCCGCTATTGCAGGATCTGAGGAGTAATTGCACTTAACGAACGGATGTCCTGAGTTCCAAACAAAGCCACGCTCATCAGCGGGAAATCGCTTCGGATTCGAAAATAGCCGCCGACCTGTCCCGCCGCTGCCGGCACAAGCTGGCTGATCATTCTCGCAATTTTTGCATGTGCTGGAAGCGAGGACTGATAGGATCCTACCAGGCTTCCGTCTTTTTGATATACATCCAGCGTAAATCCTGTTGGCTGATCATTCGGATTCTGCAGGGCAATCCCTGTGTAGTACCCGCCGCCTTCCGCTACCTGGGAGTAGATGCAATCGGTTGCAGGCGTGAGAACCAGTGGAAGCGTTGCGGAAGCGGATCCATCCGATCCTGAGTATCGGATTGCTCCCGCGATAGCCGGACTTATCTGGAAAGGACTAATGCTGGGTCCGACCTCAATACTGAAGGATCCCGTCACAAGGTTTGATCCAAGGCTGGGAAAGAGACTCGCAAATGAGCGACTGACCTGTGCTCCTGGAGCAATGGATATTCCTACGGGATTTCCCTGCACCGGAATCTGCTGGCCGGAATCGTCCAAAAGGGTCAATGTGATCGCCGCGGTGATTTGACTGCTGCTGTTTACCAAATCCAGTTCCGTGGAATACAGCCCTCCCGTTGCAAAATGGGGTACATAGGACTTCTGAATGGTTGATGGGAACTGAGCCGGAAGCACATTCGATTCAAGGGAGTTGCCAAAATTGTTGCGCAGCATGAATCCTTCGTCGGAGCGCGCTTTGATATACCCGCCGTCAAAGGCACTCAGGTTGATCCCAAAAATATCACGGACATCTTTCAGGAGTATGCCGCCGGCAGGCAGAGTTTCGCTTTTGCTTGCAAGCACCGTCCCCCCGGCATCAAGCAAGTCGAAATTGACAGTGGCGCTTGAGGCTGAGGGATTATACGTTTCCAGGAGATTGTAGTAGCCAAGCCCTTCCCGAAAGAGAACCGGCATGAGCAAATTAAGCGAACTCGTAATTTCTCCGTTGCTGCCGTCAAGTCTCGGTCCCGCAACGTCACCGAGTATATAGAAGCCCTTGATGTTTGAATGAGCGCTAACCCGGATTGTGCCGGCGGAAGAAGCGTTAAAGGAAGCCCCGAATATTTCCAACGCCATTTTTGCATACTGACCGTTTGGGGGCAGCATGACATTCACGGGATTGGTAATATCTTTTCCTTCAAGGATTTTACCGTCGCTGTCATAGGCAGTCAGAGTCGCCATAACAAGAAAATCCTCGGGGTTTGTCAGGGCGATGCCCGTGTTTGTCGCTTCGTGCGCAGCCAGAAATGGGAAGACAAGTATCGTCGAACCGGTAGAGAGCTCGGATGTGTCAGGGACAAGCCGCTCGACATAACGTGGGACTTTTGTGGTATCTGTTCCGATTGGCCCTATCGCCGCCTGAAACTGAATTACGCCCTGGGCGGTTTCCGGTATCTGCGTCAAGTTGACGTTGAATCGAAAAGTCTCAATTGCCGCCGAACTGCCCTGCGCGGCGATAAACTGGTAGACCACATCAGTGGAGCCATCGGCTCGAGGGATCGTTTCGGGTTCGCCCGAAAGCGTTATAAACGTTGCACCCGTATTGGCCACACCCATCGCATCAAATGTGATCTGGGCCCCACTGGGAAGTGGCGGATATGGAGTGATGCGGATCTGGGTCGGTGTTGTCTGTCCGCCGATCCCCACAGAGTCCGAAAAGGCATTTGGGTACTGCTCGGAAACATCGACATAACTGCTGCTATTGGCTTCACCATTGATCCAAGAGAGCAATGGACTGCCTTGTTGGACCGAGATCGGTCCCTTGACCGCGTCGATCACCACCGGATTTCCCTGCCATGCATCAATCAGATTTCCGCCGACACTTGCGTTCGAGATAACCACTTTTACAGAGTCTACGTCGTTCCCCGCAATCGCGACCCGAACTCCCGAAATGAGTATCATATCTCCCGTGGTGCCGTCGGCCGGTACGTCAACGATAAGCGAATTGCCGGAGATAATTGGAGTTGATTCAACGCCGGCCAGCCCCCCCGTTCCACTTACCTCGATTTCTGAAGCGTCATTGTTAACAATCGGGCAGGAATAGGTGAGGATGAAAGGAACCGCTACAGTTGTTCCGGTAAGCACAGTGAATGAAATGCTACCCGCCTGTTCCGCACGTCCTATGTCGGCGGCAGTCACCGGCCCGCTGGCCACAACGAAAGAAGCCTGGGCGAATATTGACGGGCATAATAGGAAGAGCGAAACCAGCACTGTGAGAATATGAACCGGTTTGACCTGCATACGTTATACCTCCGCAAGATAGAACATCAGTAGGCTCCATACAGCGCGCCCTTGGTGTTTCCAAATACCCCCACCATAAAGCTTATAATATGGAAAACCTAATGACCAGATGGCCTAATATATTAATTATTAAAGAGTTACCAGCGTCCAGACATCTCCGCAAGCCTGATGCCGGTCCGGAAAGAATCCGCCTGCCAGCAATCCGCCGGCTTGCCGCTTTTCCGGGCGCGCCCGAAAGCGGGGACAAACGGCAATTGCTGTTCACGCAGGTATTTCCGGAGACCCCGGTAGACATTTCGGCAGAATCAGAGGTTATTCGTAGAATAAATCGGTGTGGGAGAGATTCTTGTCCATGGGTGCTTTGTATTGATCCATTCGCGCGAGTGCCATAATTTTATCGCTTGGAGTATATTCCGGGACGATCTCTTTCATTTTGTCGACCAGGTCGGGGAGGTTTTTGGAATCGACCATGGAACCTAAATCCTTCAACCACTCTCTCACTTTTTCCGGGCTGACATAGCCACCGTCTAAAACTCTGATTTTCTCGTGAGAGGTCGGTTTAATGCCCTCACCTTCCAATCGGACTTCCTCAAACAACTTCTCGCCTGGACGGAGCCCGGTATAGACGATTGGGATATCGATTTCGGGATCAAGCCCTGAAAGACGTATTAGCGCACGCGCCAGTTCAACAATCTTCACCGGTTCACCCATCTCCAATACGAAAATTTCGCCACCATCGCCCATTGTTGAAGCCTGAAGGACCAGTTGCACGGCTTCCGGAATGGTCATGAAATATCGTTGGACCTCTGGATGGGTGACCGTGATCGGTTTTCGGGCTGCAATCTGTTGTTCAAAGATAGGCACAACACTGCCGCGGCTTCCAAGGACATTCCCGAATCGTACCGATACAAAGCGCGTGGAATGATGTTGCAGGCTCAGGATCAGCAATTCCGCAATACGTTTTGTCGCCCCCATGATGTTGGTGGGATTGACCGCCTTGTCGGAGGAGATCATCACAAAATCCTCAACCTTGAATTGCTTTGAGACCAATGCCACATTGCGTGTTCCAAAGACATTGTTCCTGATTGCCTGAAAGCAGTTCAGCTCCATCATGGGTACGTGCTTATAAGCCGCGGCATGAAAGACCGAGTTAGGCCGATGGCTGCCAAAGGTTTCCTGCAATTGGTGCATGTCCAGAATGTCGCCGATCACCGAAATGCAGTTCACCGCGGGATAGTTTTCTCTAAGCTCGTTCCCGATCTGGAAAAGGTCGCTTTCCGATCGTTCAAACAAAACGATTTTGGCCGGATCGAACGCGGCTATCTGACGGCACAATTCGGATCCGATCGATCCGGCAGCGCCCGTGATCAGGACCACTTTGCCCTGCAGCTTGGTCCGGATATTCGCCAAATCCAGCTTTACAGGCTTTCGACCCAGAAGATCTTCGACTCGAACGTTGCGCAGGTTGCCTACCGATAACGCTCCTTTGATAATGTCGCCTATTGCGGGAAGCGTTTTGAACTCCACCTTGCACTCACGGCATTTATCAATGATGCGCTGGATCTGCCGGCCGGATGCCGACGGAATCGCTATAAAAATGTGGCCGACATCATTTCCTTTTATGAGGTCGGGGAGTGCATCAACATTTCCGAGGACTTTGACCCCCTGAATCTTTATTCCTTTCTTGCTCGGATCGTCGTCCACAAACCCCACGGCGTTGTAATCCAACTGTTCATTGTCCCGCAGTTCGCGGGCAATAACGCTTCCTGCCCGTCCCGCGCCGATAATGAGAGTGTTTGTCTGGGTCAGGTAAATCCGGGCGCTTTCATAATAGGCCCTGACCGCAAAGCGAGCGCCGCCCACCATCAGAATGGTCAGGATTGGATCGATGACGAAAAGGGATCGGGGATAATTGCTTAAGCCATAGGTGAGGCCAATGCCTGCATAGATGAGTGGCGCGGAAACCGCCGCCGCCTTAATGATATCCAACAGGTCGCTCATCCCGACGTACCGCCACCAGCCGCTGAACAAACGAAAAATGGAAAATACGATCAGCTTGATCAGCAGGACAAGAAGCAGTGTGCTGAAAAAAACCGCGCGATATGGGTCCGGGAGGCTGATGTCCAGCCTCAACATGAAGCTCAAGTAATAGCTGAGCGAAATCAGGCATAAGTGAGAAAAAACAATCACCAGCTTGCGATAGCGCAAAGCATAAGCCCGAACGTGCGGTTTCAGCGATGCTGCAGCGTTTCGTTCGCACCCGGAGACGAAGAGCCAGAGGCCAAGAGCCAGAACCGGGAGAACAACAACGCCGTCAATGGCCAATCCGATTTGTCCCTGTGACCATGAGAATGCCAGCGCGGCGCCGGCGAGCGAAAGCGAACCATAAAGAAGAGCAACGGAACCGGGTCCCTGCCCCGCGATCATCAGGCGCTGATACAGGTGAGAGCGGTGCGCGAGAAACACATTTTCGTGATTGATAAGCCTGCGAAAAAAAGTGAGGACGGTATCGAAAACAAAAGGCCAGACAAGCATCAGGCCGACAAAAAAGGCTCCAGGCATTCCGGGGTTCAGCCTGGTACAAATCAGCGGGAAAACCGCGAAACTGTACCCCAGAAAGGCGCTTCCCACATCGCCCATGAAGATTCTTGCCGGCGTCCAATTGTGCCGCAGGAACCCCATACTGCTGGCGACAATTAGAATTCCGGGAACAGAAAGCATGGTTTGGCCGCTGATGATTCCAACGTAGCACCAACCTGCGCCGGCGATAACTGCTTGCAGCCCCGCAATACCGTCGCTGCCATCCATGAAGTTGTAGGCGTTGGTGAGCCCCACAATCCAGAGGAAAGTAAGAAAAAGGCCGACGTATCCCAAATCCACCGGAGTGTGAAAAGGTAAGGAGATCTTCGTCCAATACCCACATCCCATGATGGCTATCGCGGCTGCAATGCTGTGCATCAGGAAGCGGATCCAACTGGGAAGAGGATGCAGATCATCCAGCCAACTGACAATCGCTATCAGCAACGCGCCAATGACATAATATGGAAATCCCGGCCAGAGTTGAGATGGCTGCAATACCCTCCAGCCGATGCCGCCAAGAAGCGTGATGAGAACGATCGCCAGACCTCCCCCGCGCGGCGTCGGTCGGACGTGTGAACTGCGTTCATTCGGAATGTCCAGGATTTGACGCTTTCGAGCCCAGTCGCCGTAGACTCGCACCAAGAAATAGGAAATTAGGAATGCCATGAATGCAATGGCAAACAATAAGTGCATCGGAACACCAATCGGTTTTCGGTTGAAAAGACGCGCGATTATACCAGTCCGAGATCAATCAGTTCCATACGAATCCCCTCGAAAAAGGAGCGGGGCTTATACCCGAAATCCATGGTTGCGGGCGAGTGGTCAAAACATTTGTCCTCGATGAGCCTCAGGATCTGCTCGGATTTGATGGGTAAACGGAACGGAAGATGCTCGCAGGCGCGCAATATCCACACAAACGGAGCCGTCGGGAAAGGCAGCTTTAGGACAGGCCGATGCAACAGATTCCCAATGGTGGTGATGACTTCACTGAAGGACAGAGCCGTGCCGCCGGATAGGTTGTAAGAGTTTTTGATCGATTCCTTTGACTGGAGGCACTGAATGACGGCATTGGCGATATCATCAACGTATACCGGTTGCTGCAGCGCGTTACCGCCGCCAAAAACAGGCACGCAATGCCATCGACGGATGAGGCGGATCAGACGGCACATATTCCGATCGCGGGAGCTGCCGTAGATCATGGTGGGGCGCAACACCGTGTAGTTGAGGCTGCTGTTTTGAATGGTTTTTTCGGCGGCCAGCCGGACCGCTTTGCTGGGCGCATTCAACCTGGTGAAAATGGAAGTTGTGCTGATGAAAATTGCCCGTTGTACGCCGGCCCGCTCCGCCGCTTTTACAATTGCCGGCGCATGACCGAATCCAATCGACGCAATGTTGGCCAGCACATCCATGCCTGCCATCGCCTGATGAAGGGAATCCGTATTGCCAAGGTCCCCGCGTATAATGCGGACCTGCGACGGAAGCCTGGCGGCATCGCTCTGTGGGCGTACCAGACATGTCACTTCAGCTCCCTGATCCAGCAAACGGGGCACGAGTCGGCTTCCAGTAAAGCCAGTCGCTCCGGTTACCAGTACCTTCATCATCTCCCTCTCCCGGCAAATTCGGCTCTGGTATGCTCGAGAATCTCCAGATAACGTTTTGCAAGTGCCTGGCGCGAGTAGTTTTCGACGACGAAATGCCGCCCGCGTTGCCCCATGGTTCGTGATTCTTCGGCATGGGCGTGCATCCGGCGAATCCCGGTGGCAATCGCTGCCGCATTCTCGGGTTCAACCACCAGGGCCGCTCCAGACCGGTTCAATATGTCCGCAGCCTCGCCTCGGACGCTGGCGACAATCGGTCGCTCCATTGCCAGAATTTCAAACATTTTCGATGGTATAAAAGTGTCGAACAGAGGGATTGCTCTCAACGGAACAAGGCAAACGTCGGAAAGCGCATAATAGTTGCGGACCTCCTCCTTTCCAACCGGATCAAGGAATTGGACGTTCGACAGCCGCTTCTCCGCAGCCGCGCGAACGAGGCGGTCCTTTTCAGCACCCTCTCCAACGAAAAGAAAGCGGATTTGCGATTCGTTGGATAATAGTTCTGCGGATTCGAGTATTTTTGTGAGAGCTTGCGAGATTCCGTGGGCGCCGATGTATAGAACGACAAACTTGCCCTCCAGTCCCAGCTGCAACCGCAATCCGGGATTTGCCTGGTCGGGACGCCAGAAATCAATATCCGCGCCGTTTAAAATTGTCGAAACCTTTTTTCCCGGGATCCCTCGTGACACAAGATTACTTCGAAAGGATTCGGTAACTGTGATGATATGGTCCGCGCGTCGATATAGCGCGAGTTCCCATTTTTCGAGCCATCGAATCAGAAAAGGATTTTGGAGCACTCCCAGTTCTACGAAGATTGCAGGCCATAAATCACGAACCTCCATTACAAACGGAATGCCGAGGCGATTCGATAATGCGGCTGCCGACATTGCCGCAAAAAAGGTAGGGGAAGTGCCAATTGCGATGTCCTGCTTTACGATTCGATGATTGGTAAGAATACGCGCGGACGGCCAAAAGGAGAGATGACCTATAGTTTTCTTCAGGATACCTTTGTTGGGCGTGACATAGGTCCAGTTGCGATACACCCGAATTCCGTCGAGGTCCTCATGCATTCGAAGCGCGGGCCTATAGCCGGGATACAGTTTGCCGGCAGGATGATTGGGAAAGCAGGTCACTACAGAAACATCATTCCCCAATGACAGCCATTGCCGTGCGAAATCATGAATACGAGCGGAAGGAGCTCCGATCTCAGGCGTAAAGTAGTGGGAGTAATATGCAATTTTCATTTGCATTCAGGTGTTCCATTTTGGGATAGGCTCAACAAGGATTCGCGTCCGGCATAGTCGATCCTAACTTGCACCTGGCCCGCTTCTCTCTGCAATATCGCCTGGCCGGCAGAGCCCTTCGATATCAAATATCCAAAGCAAACAGGCAAATCCGCGTTTGGCTGCATTGAAAGCACCGTGTTGGGTTCTCTTTCACCGAAAAACTCCGAATACCAACCCTGTGGTTGAGGAGTCATCGCGCCGCGCTGCAGTTGATTGCTGCTGGCACCAAAAGTGGAAACAAACAGTTCCACAGCGGTTCCCTCTATATGCCAAAGCCCATCCTGAATCTCCTCCAGCCCGAGTTTGGGATGGAGATGCAGATAACTGACCGTTTTTGCAGGTGCCGTTCCATGAATCTCATCCAAGATCAGCCAGAATTGTCCAGGCTTCCAATACAAGGTGCGACGATGTATTGCTTGCGTGGCAAGGCGCATATAGCCATCATGGCTGCCCTGCACCACCAGATACTCCGGTGTCTCCAGCCAAAATACCTTTCCCGGCCGGGCACGCCGGGCTACTCGAAAACTGCTCCAAACCTCCGACTGGTTGGCTCCGTCCAGTTCCACCGTATTGTGGGCTCTTGTCGAACGAAAGTAATCACGCCACTTTCCCGCGGCGTATCCATGGACTCCCGAATCGACAAAGATCCGCTCTCCGGATACGCGCAGTTCAAAGGAGAGCAAGTCCGCATGCGCATGAGCGGGCAGATAATCCGGGCAGGGTTTTCCTGCATCAAAAATGAGGTGGTCGCGAAGAGAGTCGTCCCGCATTATGTAATACCGGCTGTCTGGGAGCTCCCGGCTCGGCACCAAGTCCGTATTCAAAGGATACCCCGCAAAGCGATTCCATCCCTCAGATCCAAAAAGGAGCAGCGGATAAAGACCGAAACTCTCGCTCCGCTTGAATTGCGGATCATTGAAATAGACAGCGCCCGCCGCCAGAAGATCAAAAAATGAAGTGCCTTCCCATGTCGTGTCTTTGAGAAGCGGCAATGCCCCATCGACTGGGGCGATATCAATCAAATAGCCGAGCATCCGCCGTACCGCGTCTTCCAGCCAATCCGGCACGCTTTCTTTCTGCTGACGAAGACAAAGCGCTATTTCCAGGCAATGCTTCAATACCTGGCAATGATAGCCGGGACTACGCTCAAAATGTCCGCCATCGCGTAGGACCTGTTCTGCAAGTTCGCGCTGCAGCCGCTGCATAAGCGTCCCCAGTGATTGCGAGGCAGTTCCACCCGGGCTTGCTAATTCCCAGAAAATCAGTCCGCGGAGATTTGCGATCAGGTGATTTCCCCGTACATCGGTCTCCAGATCATGAGCCAGGATGTATGCCTGCGCCGAAAGGCTGGCCCGAAACCGCACATCAAAGGATGGATCGGCCGCCAGTCGGTCTGCAAAACCTGATAAGGCCTGCAGCCAGTTGATCATCCGAATGGAAATGGTGTATGGGTGCCATCCGTTGCCGCGAATGCGATCGTTGTAGTCGATCCACGATGAAGCGATGGATCGGAATGTCTGGTATGCCGCTTCAGAATCACGACACACGGAATAGACCAGCAAATCCTGCAGATAATCGAAATAATGAAGATGGTAAAGCCATAGTTGACTAAGACTCGAGTCCTGCCATCGAATCCCCGCATCGAATGGGACGGTGTACTTCAAAAAACAAAAGCGTTTACTGAGCAACCGTTCAGCATTCTCTGCGGATGCGGTCACATGTTCCTTCCAGGGACCGCTTCCCGCGAGCACTGCTGCATCCCAATGGAGAATTCTCGGCGGATTTAAATCCGTTGCGGAAATACTCGGAACCTGTTTGTCGATGACCTTCCACCAGGCGTGGCGCAAATATCGACGGCCGCGGCAAAATATCTGTTCTGCTCGCAAATGCCGCGCCGTGCTTAGGAACAACCTGGCCCGATGCATCGACTCCATGTTCATTCTAAGATGCCCGTTCGTGCATGGAATAGAAGGCTACACCAGTAACTAAAAATGATACACACGATACCCCAGATTGCCCCATAGCTCACCAGGGTTTTCTACCAAGAGCCAAGATTCCAGATTTTGGCTTTGATGGTGGAGAGGATGTGAACGGTTGGAGTGGATGTTTATCACAGAGGGCCGCTGCCCGTGGATTCCAAACGCGAGCGCGATGCCAGGATCCTCTCGAAATGCTTCAAAACCGCTTCTACATTCTGTCTCCAGGTAAACGCACCGAGAACCATGTCCCGGGCATGATTCCCCAAGGTCTGGCGATCGAGAGGACTCATGCGAATGGCGTTACGAATGCCTTCCACCAGCGAATCCAGATCTCCAGGTTTAACAAGGAGAGCAGCGGCACTATCCTGATCGCGCCTCTTTTGTTGGGGTTCTCCCGGCTTCCATCCCCGGAGAACCAATCCAATCTGGTCCAGGTCGGAAGCCACGATGGGCTTTGCCATCGCCATATATTCGAACAGCTTTGTCGGGCTGCCAAAAAAGGGAGTCCCATCGGGGTTCGGGACATGAGGAGAAAGGCAGACATCGGACGCAGCCAATATGCCAGGCGTCTCATGTTGTGCGCGATACCCGGGAAGCGAAACAAAAGGAACATCTTTCAGAATCGAGCGGACCTTTTCTCCATACTGTCCATCTCCTACCAGGAGGAAATGTACCTTATGGCGCTCCAGCAACGGACGATCATGAGCCTCCAGGTGTCGAATGGCTTTTGCCAGGATTTCGGTGCCATGCCATTGCCCGAAAGTTCCGACAAAGGTGAAAAGGTCTGCGTCTGCAGGGATGCCGAGATTCCGCCGTATTTCCCGCACCGATGATGAACCAAACCGCGCCGGGTCAAAGGTAGAAAGATCCACGCAATTGGGATAGAAAAGGACCCTGTCCTCAGGAATTCCTGCGGCGCATACCTGTTTTCGGATCTCCTCCGACACGACCACCACGAGATCCGACATCATAAGATTGGCAATCTCGATCTGTTCGCCTATGGATTGGAAATGAAGGGGATCGCCCCAGTTGCGCTGGATCCAGGTCTCAAATCCATTGAACTCGAGGATCAGCGGTATCCCCAGCCTATGACGCAAATAAATGCCGGTCATATCGTGCAGACTGTACCGCTGGTAGATAAAGTCCGGCTGGAATTCACTGATCTCTTTCAGCACGGCCCGGACAAACTTCCGATGATAGCGAAAACAATTCAATTCATGAGGGAAGGCAGCCATGGAATGAGGGGTAACGGATGCCTGGGCAACTTCGGAATTTATCAGGGGTTGCCGTGTTACGGCCACGAGCCGTACTTTTTTGCCGAGCGCACATAAGGCGTTGACAACGCCGGCAACGTGACCGATGGAGCCTCCCACCGGCACTCCAAAATTCAATGCGGGTTTCAGATAGAGACATTTGTCTCCGATCCGCCCGGAATAGCGGATGCTTTTAGGTTGCCGACAAATCCGGCTACGACGGGAGACGTTTGCTGCCAGAGCTCCAAAACCACAGGCAATTCCAGCAACGATCCTTCCCACTGAGACGGGGAAAAGATATCGATGGATCGGGACCGGCGCTTTCCCCTGCGGAGCAAACCAGCGTTTGGCGCGTGGAATGGCCATTGCAATCAGGGAAAGGATGTCTTTGAAGATGACCAGATCGGCATCTTCGCCGGTTACCGTGACTGTGGAAACGTCAAAGGCGCGGATGGTTTGGAATGCCTTGGCAAGGCCTCCCCTTCGCAGGGAGGCCAAATCCATATAGATGGCAGTGCTGGCGGAATAGGCCTCACGCAGTTCCTTTCGGAGCGGAACCGGTGAGAGGATGAGTTGGGTGTGGGCAGACTGCATCCGGTTCATTTCAGCCCTTGGATAGCATTGGTTCTTTGCGCGATCGCCCACTCCGCGCATAATGTGGCGCGGTAACCATCCCAGGCAGTGACCCCCAATTCGCCTTGTCCGCGCAGAGCATCGTAAAAGTTTTGGAGTTGCTCTTTCTGGCCTTTCTCGATCTTTGGCGTTTTTAAACCCTTTGAGTCAATTCCCCAGACATCAAGAGAACGAAAGTCGTCGAGAATAAAGGACGCTCCGCCGGCAAATACCTCAACCCGCTCCTTGCCCGCACCGCCTGCGCCATCTCCAGTGTAGATCAAGGTGCCGATTGAGCCATCCCCGAATTCGACAACCGCCACCGCCTCATCGCGCTTCTTTCCTGCGGGAGATGTGGAATGCACGGCCGTTGGCTCTGCTGCGGCCAGGAAGGACATGAAATCGAAGAAATGTACTCCCTCACCCAAAATGCGCCCTCCGCCTTGCACGGGATCGAGCAGCCAGTGCTCTGGCGGGAGAGATCCGGCGTTTACGCGATAGATAATATTTTTGGGGCCGGCAATCCGTGTCAGAAGGCGCTTCAATAGTGCCGCATGTGGCGAGAAGCGCCGGTTGAAACCGACGGTCAGCAGGGCTTTCTTTTGCTCGACCATTTTTGCCAGTTCTTCGCCCTGCTGTGCCGTCATGGTCATGGGCTTTTCAACAAACACCGATTTGCCCGCTTCGATGGCGGCGCGCGCAATGGGGTAATGCAGATCATGGCGCGTTGCAATATAGACAACCTCAATCGCAGGGTCTGACAGCATTTCCCTATAGTCTGTGCATCCCCGGAGGAATCCATCTTTCTCCACCGCGCCGCGAACGGTAAGCCCCGTCCTGCCGCATACCGATGTTAAAGAAAACCCGGCATGAGCCTTGATCAATGGGAAAAGCATTGCGCGAAAATAGCCGCCATATCCAACCACTCCGACATGGATTGCATCGGATTTGCTTCGGGGAGAGGCTGCCCGGGCGGGGGCATAGGTTGTAATGCGAGGGGTAGTCTCCGCCGCAAGCTTATAATCGAGGATCACGCCGATCGGTCTCTTGTCGGATGCAAGCGAAGCATAGGCTTCCGGCGCCTTTTCGACCGGATACACTGCGTCAATCAACTCGCGAACAGGAAGCAAGCCTGCTGAGATCTGACGCAGGACTTCTTCAAGATTTCTTCCCTCTGTCCAGCGGACGTAGCCGAAGGGATAGTCATGGCCTTTTTCCTCATATTCGGAATCGTAGCGGCCCGGGCCGTAGGACGTAGAGATAAAGAAATCGAGCTCCTTTTTGTATATTTTGTCTCGCTGGATACGAATTGGGACATCACCCACGAGAACCACACGCCCCTTCCTGCGACATGCCTCAAAAGCTTTATTCAAAAGCGCGGGATCGCCTCCGCCCGCCGTCACGATCACGGCATCGGCACCACGTTGTTCGGTTCTCTCCATCACGCCGGTGGCAAAATCCCGTTGGGAAACGTTGAATCCCGAATGCATTCCCAGCCGTGTTGCGAGCTGGATCCGGTCGTCCTTCACATCCACTCCAATGGTTACGCAACCGCTTGCTCGCAGCATTTGAACGGTGAGTTGACCCAACAGTCCGAGCCCGACCACAACCACGCGATCACCGATGGATGGGGCACACCGCCTGACTCCTTGCAACGCAATGGCTCCCAGTGTGCCGAACGCTGCCTCTTCGAATGACACGGCATCGGGAATCCTGGCTGCCAGGTTCTGCGGGAC
Source organism: Acidobacteriota bacterium (assembly GCA_963664705.1). Classification (GTDB taxonomy): domain Bacteria; phylum Acidobacteriota; class UBA6911; order UBA6911; family UBA6911; genus UBA6911. Next base: position 5,499,610 of record OY761556.1, read on the forward strand.
AAAGTTGATGGCTGCATGATTGGCAAATCCAACCCCGCAGCAGGCTACGCGATCGCCCGGCCGAAAGCGCATTACGTCGGGAGCGACATCCAGGACGACACCTGCGCAGGAATAGCCTGTCACCTGTTCACTCGAAAGTCTGCCTTTGACAAGATCGACCGTGTTCTGTAGACCATGGCTGGAGATTCGATCAATGACTTTGCGTACCAATTGGGGGTTGCGGATTGCCTTCATGACAAGGCTCTCCTGTTTTCCACTGCCGATTCCCGCCGATTCCGTACCGGCGCTGATCAGGGAGTGACTTGTCCGGATCAGGATTCCGCCCGGTTGCAACGCCGGTTCCGGAACGTCGACCACACGGATCTCACCTCGCATGACTGCAACTTGAAGCACTCGGTTTTTCTCCTTCCTGGTTGCTTGCCGTTAAAGCCCAGGTGAGCTCAAACGGGAGTTTCGCGCGAATGGAAGCGACACAAACAGGTCGTGCCTGCTTGATGCCATAGGACGGGGCAAACCAGCCTTCCCGCTCTTCAAATCGCATTTGCGGCCCGGATTCCTGCTGGATGGTTACAGTAAAGCAATCCGGCCAGCAGATCTCAATCACTTTTCCCGACTTGAACTGCAAGGTGGTCCCGGGCGCAGCGTGGAAAAAGAACTCGATCAGATGTTCGGATTCTCCTTCAAGCCGGTCATACAGTCGCATATGCGGTTCATTCGAATCCAGTTCAAATTTCCTAAATACTGTTACGGGGTCAGATAACCGCCGATATCCCGTGTGGCCGGCACCAAAAGTATATTTTCCATCATCACAACCGCACATAACATCGATGGGTTGCGCATCGTTGCCGAGGAACCAAAGCGTCGGCGGCGAAAGGAAGTGATTGATTTCCTCTCCATCCACACGAATCGTGTTGTGAAATTCCGTTGATCGGAAGCGATTGCGCCATTCCGGCGAAGCCGTGTAGACAAACAGACCCGAATCGGTGAGCACGGGGCGGCCGCATACGTGCCACTCGAAGGAGAGGCAATCGTTATGTCCGTGTCCGCCGAGACCTTTGAATCCAACCGGTCCGGCATCGATGAACAAATAGTGTTGTGGCGAGTGAAAGAGGTAGAAACCGGCGTCCTTGAATTGACTCCATCCGGCAGTCGGACTGAAAGAAGCCGGCCGGGAGTTCTCCTTAAGGGCAGATGGACCGAGCAGCCAAAGAGAGTATTCGCGGGGAGCGAAGGCATCAGAGATATCCTCGCCGCTCCCGAAAAGCGCATGCCCTGCCTCCAGCAGGTATCGATGATCCCGAATAGCGGTGTTGTCAAAAATGACGACTCGCCCGTCATCGGCATCGCCGATTACCGGAGATGCCCCGCCGGGAGTGACGTAGGCTTGAACAAACCGGATCATGCGTTCGAGTTTATTCCAGTAGACATCCGAGGGAGCCTGTCCCGACAACTGCATCAGGCGTGCACCGGTCAGAAAGATTTCCAGCGTCAGGCGGTGATAGGGAACCGAACCTTCTATATCCACGCCGTCATCCGTCACCTGAAGCCGGATTTCCTCCTCAAGGATAGCCGATCCGCGTCGGAACCATTCTTTACCCTCGGCAAAATCCCGAAAGAGCGCACCGCAGGCAACCATTCCGAGAGCATCGGCGATGTAATGATTGCCATTGATGTGCGCCATCTCCAGATGATCCGGGATCCACAATCCGTGTCTATACAAGTCAGTGAGGATTTCGTCGAGGAAGCCGTCGTCAAAAGGAGCATCGGCAAACAGAGCCAAGGCCCAAATCCAGTTCGTGGCACGAATGGCAACCTCCATTGTGCATGCCCAATTGACTCCGAAACCGGCTGGGTTTGACCGGATCCACGATCGGATTTGTGCCTGAAATTCAGATAAGACGCGCGGGTCGCGGTCAATGAGCCACGCTTGACCTAAAGTGACCAAATGATAGCCTCGGGATAATTCCCAGGGAACCTTGACATCATTCGGCAGGTGCAGTTCGGCATAATCCATTTGGGTCGAGCGCCCAAGAGTCCAGCGCAGCCCGGACTTAAAGTCAAGGTGCCAGTCGATTTCGGTGCCGAGCCGCTTTGGACCGGATCCAAGAAGACTAAATTCGTGATCGAGTATTTTCCCGATTCTCTCCTGAAGGCTGATCCGGGCTGGAGCCATCGAATGCGCGTACAGACCGCGCAACTGTTCTCTTTCCGATTCACTGTAAATGAATCCGGTCGATACCAGGTTTTGCCAGAAGGAGCCGAGCGATGGATACCCGGTTTCAGAGGCAAGTGCTCCAGCGTTGAGGCGACGCAGCCTCCGCAGCAACCACCGCGAGCGAATCAGCCGGGTCACTTCCTGCGTCGCGCGTCGCGCCAGATATCCTGGATTCCGGGCAGCGCGCTTTAGGAGTGCAATGGCTCTCATGCGGCTGTCTCCCGGTGTGCTCCATCAATCCATGTGTCGAACCAGGCAACTGCATTATAAAAAGTCCAAACATACAGCGCAAAATCCGCCCGCCCGGCGCGGTGGCGCTGCAGCATATTTAGAACGGAATCGCATTTAGCCGGGAAATAGTCGAAAAATCGCGTAGCACGGAACTGGGCTTCCACAGCTTTGCCGAAATCGCCACGGAGCCACTCCACCATGGGAGCTCCAAACCCCATTTTGGGTCGGTCAATGATATCGTTGGGGATCAGGTTCCGGACCGCTTCCTTCAGCACCCATTTGGTTGTGCCATTTTTCACTTTCAGGCCCATCGGCAGGTTCATTGTGAACTCGACCAGCTTATGGTCAAGAAACGGGACGCGAGGCTCAATGGAAACGGACATCCCTATTTTATCGACGCGCATTAATAGAAGCTCCGGAAGCCTCAGTTTGAATTCGGTGTAGATCATTCGCGTCAGAAAATCGTTTCCGGGCGCGAGCCGGTCGAGTCGCTCGAAAAAGGATTGAATGACGGCATAGGTATCGGTTGTATCGTATGTGCGAGGAAGCAGTTTGGAATTCCACATTGCTTCAGGAATACCAAGTGATTCAATGCGCTCCCGATCGATGAGCCTTGATTTGCGGGACTCGCTCAATACCATGGCCCCGCTCCAAAAGGCTTCACGGTCAAAGCCCGCCCGGTAGATTACATCCAGATAAGGGTCGTGACGATCGTGGATCGCGGTTATGCCATGGGCAATGCGCCCTGCCGAGTGTTTGACAAAGCGAGGCAGATGCGCGAAAGCCCTCCAGAAGTTGCGGTACATTTGCAGATGCATCATGTAATTGCGATAGCCGCAAAACTGCTCGTCGCTGCCTTCGCCCACCTGCACGACAATCGTGCCGCTGTCGCGGACCAGTTTGGAAACAAAATAAAGTGGAATGCAGACCCAATCCGCAATCGGCTCGTCCTGTGAAAAAATCAGCCTTGGCAGATAGTCTCGCATCGTTTTTTCGTCCACCAGGATTTCATGGTGTTCGGTTTTAAATACGCTTGCGATCTTTCGCGCATAGCTCAGCTCATTCAGGTAATCATGATCGGAAAACCCAACCGTGAAAGTCCGTACCGGGGAGTCGAGATGTTTCGACATAAGAGCCACGTTTGTGGATGAGTCAATGCCGCCGGAGAGAAAGACGCCGAAAGGAACGTCCGACATCATTCGTTTTTCGATAGCCGAATCGAGGAGATCCCGGGTTCGTCGGATCGCATAGTCCTCGAGCGCCTTACCCGAGAGGCCGCGGAGTTCCAGTACATCCTCTCCCGATCCGGGTAATGCATCCCAGTAGCGCTCTGCGGACATATCGCCGGACGCTGCAATGAACGCCCTGTGTCCTGCAGGCATTTTATAAATGCCGCGAAACATTGTGAGCGGCGCAGGAGTCGTTAGAAAACTGAGATAGTGATAGACGGAAGTCGGTTCAATATCCGCGGTGAACGAAGGAAGGTTCAGAATAGCCTTTATCTCGGAAGCGAATATGAAAGCAGACTTGTTCCAGGCGAAATATAGGGGCTTAATGCCGACGCGATCACGGGCGAGAAGCAGGCGCTGCTTTTTCTCGTCCCATATTCCGATGGCAAACATTCCTTCGAGACGCTCGACGACCCTTTCGCCCCATTGCTCGTATCCGTGAACAATAACTTCGGTGTCCGAATGGTCGGTTCTAAACTGATGCCCCTTCTCCAAAAGCTCCCGCCGAAGAGATTTATGGTTATATATCTCGCCGTTGAAAACGATGTGGACGGTTCCATCTTCATTTTGCATCGGCTGGTTGGCGTTTGCGGACAGATCCACGATGGCCAGACGACGAAAGCCCAGACCGAGACGTCTTTCCGGAGACAGCCACAAGCCGTGTCCATCCGGTCCCCGGTGGACCATCGAATCGCGCATACGCGCGAGAATCTCGCCATCTACCGGTTCAGAACTATGCAAAGAGAGCCAGCCGACAATGCCGCACATTTATTTACCTGAGAAGAAAAAGAGCACGCCCGTTGATCCCGGCATCCTCACACTTTCCCGTAGCCCTCTAGATCGGGTTCTGATTGCCGGCAGGGATCAACCCGGCGAAAGACAGCCTTGACCCATAGGTCCGATTTCGTCTGAGGTGTCCGCTATCGGTATATGAGAAACAGGGTATTTTACGACGGTCTCCCCGCCGCTGTGAAGCATTGCTTTATCCATGGGTTTACCGCTGGATTTGAGAGCCCTTAGCTCCTGAATCGAAAACAATGCAGGATTGGTCCCATGCGATCCTGCCTGCCCGATCGATTCCCCCAATCCAAAATGCCCCCGGCACTTTTATATTGCCTTTCACTGAATTAATAACTATTTTCGATATCCTGACAATGGTGTCTGATGCTGTTGGCGGGAAGAGCCGCGAACTTTAACCACCACGGACAACTCAAGTTCACAACGGAGCGGCAATTGGCAGCGGGGAAAAGACCACTCCCTGGCGCGGCGCCGGCTTAGGTTTAATATGAATTCCAGATTGCAGGCTTTTTGTAAAACGCTCATGGAGGCCGGCTGGCTAGCGGCCGTGGCGATCATTCCGCTGTTCTTTAACGCCTCTTCCATTCAGACATTTGAGCCGGGCAAGTCATTTGTGCTCAAAAGTCTGGCGCTGATTTCCGGGGCAGCCTGGCTGCTAAGGCGAATAGACGAAGGCGGCCTGCAAATCGGGCAACAATTTAAGTCTCTCATGCGGAAGCCGTTGGTATTTCCTGTCTTCATTCTCGCGGGAGTTTATCTGGTGAGTTCCGCGCTTTCGGTGGCGCCTCATCTTAGCTGGTGGGGTGCGTACTATGAAGCCCAGGGGACAGCGACATTCCTGTGCTATGCAGTTTTTTTCCTTATTGTCCTGACCGAATTGCGCAGCCCCGACCAGGTGAACAGATTGCAATACACCATTGTGTTGACCAGCATTCCTGTCGCAGGCTATGCGGTGACGCAGCGTTTTGGAGGAGACCCCTTTCGGTGGGAAGATGCATTTGATGGCCGTTCCGGTGGGAGCATGGGAAATCCCATTTTTCTGGGCGGCTATCTGATTATGGTAATTCCCCTGACTTTTTGCCGGCTCATTGATGGGCTAAAAGTGTTCCGAAGTGTCTCTGACCGACGGCCTGTTTTAGTGCGCGCTTGTTTTTGCGGCCTGGCTTTGGTGCTACAGGTTCTGGCTCTTCTTTATACCGAAAGTCGCGGGCCCCTGCTGGGCTTGGCTGTCGCCGGCTATTTTTGCCTTTCGATTTATCTGATTTTGAGCAAATCGCCTCGACAATCCGGCGCCGCGATTTCTGTTACCCCTGTTTTGTTGGGAGTTTTTATTCCTGTTCTTGCGCTGGCGGCGGTCCTCCTGGCTTCACGCTTTTTCCCGGGACATGTTTTTGCATGTCTTGAGGTTGTGGTTGCCATCATCGCGATTTTGTTTTGGAGCATCTGGAAAACCGCGTGGGGCCGGTCCTGGCTTTGGCTGACATTTCTCGTCCAACCCCTGGTTCTATCTCTTGCGGTTGCGGTTATTCCGGCGAACATTGCATTCAGAAGTCAGGGGCCGATCGCACCTTTCGGCCGCATTACGCAGCTCTCGGATCCGGGAGTTAAATACAGAGAGGGTCTTTGGGAGACCGGGGCGCGTTTTCTGAAGGATGGCCCCAAAGCAGATCTGCCGGATGGAACTCCCGATAGCTATCACGTTTTGCGTTCCGTTCTGGGCTATGGCCCGGAATGTACGTGGTTCGTTACCAATACACTCGCGACTCCTTCATTGATTCGCTACCGCTTCCAGGAATCTGAGAATCGGATGCACAATGAGATATTTGACGATCTCATCACAACCGGCTATGCCGGGACAGTGGCATATCTGATCCTTGTGGCCAGTGCTTTTTACTACTCTCTTCAGTTTGTCGGATTTTCCTTTGAGCGGCGCGCCAGGATTGGTTTCGTCGTGCTTGCCATTATCGGGGTCCTTGCCGGCTTATTGATTCCGTGGATGGCCGGCATCCCGCAGTTCATAGGCCTTGGGATTACGGTGGGGCTGTTGGCCGGTATTTTTGCATCGATTCTCTGGAGCGGGATTCGATCGCAAGGTGGAGTGGAAATTAGCGCGCGTCAACTGCTGGTTCTTGGAATCCTTGGCGCGCTCACCGCTCACTTTATTGAGATTTCAGTAGCGGTTTCCGTCACGTCTACCCGTGTCTATTTCTATCTGTACCTGGCGCTGATTGCCGTCTGTTGTTCCGGAGATTGGGTCGCGCAGGAACAGCCCGCAAAGCGCGCCAAAGCCAAATCCTTGAATGCAGAAGCGAATCCATGGGTAGCCTTTGCCGCGATCGCCTCCGTTATCGTGTTCGTGCAAACCTGGTGTTTTACCTTTAGCCCCGGAAATGAAACGAGCGCGATCGAGCTTTTCTCCAAATGCTGGTTCGGCACTTTCGATGGAGGTCAGACCCGGGTCCACACGGCAGTATTGTTGATGCTGCTGACGATTTTTGCCGGTGCGGCCCTTACGTATGCCGAGGCTTCCAAGACATCCGCTTGGAAATCCATCATCGGCTTTTCCGCCTTGCTGGCGGGGGTGTGGCTCATTGCGGGCCTGATGTCGGCCTACTTTTGGGCAGGGTTGGATAACCCAACGCCCCTTGATTACTCCCAACATGCCGAAGCGCGGATGACCCTGTTCGTATTTGGCTGTTTGTTTCTGATCGCAGCAGTAACTCTTATTCTGCGCGCTGCCGGGCTGCCCGGATCAAAGGATAATTCCGTTCGGAGTTTCGCTGTAATCGCCGGAATTCTCCTGATCATTGGGGCCGGGATAGGGACCTGGCGATTGACACTTCGCCCGGCATGGGCAGATATTGCGGCACGCACCGCGCGCATCTATGAATCCACTGGAGATGCTCGCTCTGCCTCCCTTTTGTACGAAAGAGCCGTAGGGCTGTCGCCCCAAGTGATCCAATACCATTTCTATCTCGGACTGGCACAGATTAAAGCTGCGGGTTTCGATCGTATACGGTTGGACCAGGCGCGGGCAACCCTGCAAGAAGCCCAAGCTCTGAATGCTTTGGATCCTGTTGTCTACCGGACTTTTGGCACATACCATCTGTATGTGGGGGAACATTCCTCTGATCCGCAGACTCGGAATACGGAAATTACCCAGGCGATAGGATATTTTGAAAAGGCGCAGAAACTGGCTCCCGGCTATCCCAATGCGTACGATGAAAAAGGACGATGCCTTTCACTCCTGGGCAGCTATGAACAGGCGGAGAATGTTTTTCAAAGATCGATGCAGATGCATCCGGATTACTGGCTCACTTACAAATACAGGGGTGAGATGCAGTATCGGCAAAGAAATTTTGAGGCTGCGCTTCAAAGTTTCAACAAGGCAGCGGGACTAAATCCAAATGACCTGGACTGCCCGAAAAACGCCGGCGTCCTGCTCGTTCTTCTGGGCCGGCCGGGCGAGGCCATTCGCATAACTCTGGAAGCGCTAAAAAAGGCCCCCAATGATTCCATGCTGCTGGCAAACGTCGCGTCCTGGTATTTCCTCGCAGGAGATTACAATGCAGGCACCGATTTTGCGAAGCGTGCCTATGACCTAATTCCAGGCGCATCTAAAGGTAGTTTTGCGGATTATAGGGAGAAGCTGCAGAATAAAACGTGGAACTAGGCTTTACCTGCGGGTGATAAAACCTGACTTGACCGAAATAGTAACCCCATTAACCGCGAAGACCTCGAAGACCGCAAAGAAAATATTCTTGCGGTTATCGTTCTCGCCAGATCATACGCTGGATTCCATCCTTGAAGCCTCATACATCAGGCACCGCTGAATCGACAATAGGATGCGCAACTTCTTTCCTATCCATCACGCCATCTCATTGCCCGGCAGCAAAATGAGCCAATAGATCTTTGCGGTCTTCGAGGTCTTCGCGGTTCAAAGAAAAAACTGATAACTTAAAAAAGTTATAGAGTGAAGCTGCAGAACAAAACGTGGAACTAGGTTTTACCTGCGGGTGATAAAACGCCACGAATTACGCAGATGCTCTTTGCGAACTCTGCGTAACCCGTGGCGTTGTTGTTTCAGCCATCAATTCGATTTTGGATCCGGCGTGGGAGTCTGCTTATTTCCCGGTGCTTCCGTCTTCGGAGTTTTTTCCTTACTGGTGTTTTTCTCCACCTTCTTTTCCTGGTTCGCTCTTTCTTTCCTGGCGTCCTGGATCTCTTCCGCCCTCTCCTTATCCTTCTCGTTCTGGAATTTGCGGACGTGCTTCAGGGAATCCTTCAACTCCTGAGACATGTCATGAAGTTTTTCCGGCGTGCGGATCACGTGCGGAGTAATCAGAATGATCAGTTCGGTTCTGGCGGCATTTCGGGTTGTTTGCCCGAATAGGGCTCCCAGGATCGGAATCTGGGAAAGGAATGGGATCCCGCTCCGCGATTCATTACTGCTGTCACGAATCAACCCCGCGATCGCGACTGTTTCGCCATCTTTTACGGATAGCGTTGTGGATACGCTTGTTTTGGAAAAACTGGGAGCACTGGTTTCTCCGATAGGAGTGCTGGCTCCCGGGGCGCTGATTTCCTGCACCAGGTCCATGGTAACGGAACCTGAAGCAGAGATGCGGGGAACCACGATCAGCGTAATCCCGGTGTCGCGGTATTCCACACTGGTCGTGCTGCCACCAACGGAAGGAGTAAAACTCGTGCCCGGATAGGGTATTTCAGAGCCGACCATGATTTGAGCCTGCTGCCCATCAAGCGCAAGAACGGAGGGCGATTCCAGCACCTTTACTTTTGTTTTCAGTCGAAGCGCTTCAATGGAGGCCATGATTTCCCGGGCGTTGCCGACAGGAACAAAAGTCTTTGCAGTCAACAAGCCATCCGAAGTGAGATCTCCGGTGGTTAATTTGGTATCTCCCTTAGCCTGGAGTGCGGCCGCCACGCCAAAATTCAGGCTGTCGGTCAAGTCCACTTCAAAAATTCGTGCATCGATCAATGCCTGCCGAGGCATGACATCCATTTTCTTGATGGTTTCAGAGATATAGGCGTAGTCCGCCGAAGTAGCCTGGATAATGAGCGAATTGTTGATGTCATCCACCACCATGCGGACGGTATCCTGCAATCCCGTGAGCTGGCCGCCGCGCAAAACCTGGGAGCTGATGGTCCTCTGATTATTGAGTTGAGGCCCGAGTTGCCGGCCGGCGCTGAAAGCGCCTCCGCCAAATCCTCCGTATCCTCCGCTATATCCCCCCCCATATCCGCTCGATGATCCCATGCTGGAACCGCCACCAAAAAGCCCTGATCCGGACTGGCCCGCAACCGAACCTCCGCCAGTTGCGAGACTGGTTCCGGAACCAAAGGTGCTCTGGCCGCTTCTGTTTATTCCGGCGGTTCCTGTCGGACTTGTGCTTCCCCCGCCAGATCCTCCCGCATTGCTGCCCGTGGATCCCTCGCCGCCATACAAAGCCGAAAGCATCATGGCAATATTGGAGGCTGTTGAATTTTCAACAATGTATACGTAGGTTTGAATGTTTTTTGCGGAAGACGAGTCGAGCTCCCTAATCCAGCCCTTTACTTCCTCAAGCGCTCTCTTGGAGCTGGTCATCACGAAAATTGCATTGATGCGATCAAGGGAAACAAAAGAAACGCCAGTGGCCGAATCTTTTGATCCGGATCCATAAAGCTTTTTGAGATCATCGACCACGTCTGATGAAGAATTGTTTTGGACCTTGACCAGCTCAACCAAATCCGGGTCGAGATAGTTGTTGTCGAGCATCCGGACGATCTGAAGAATCCTGGAAATACTGTCCGTGTAATCGGTCAGGATAAGCATATTCAGCCGCTCGAATGGCATGATGGCTCCTCCCTCGGTCATGAACAGTTTTATAGGTTCAATCAGATCCTTTACCGGCACATATTCAACACGGATGATATTCGTGGTCAGCCGCGTCGATTTTGGGCTTTCCTCTTTGGCCGCAGGAGCAGGGGCGGTCAGTTTTTCGCCTTTTCTTGCGGCTTCCTGCTTGGCCAGAGTTTGAAACGTGGAAAGGGTGCCCGGATTTGCTCCCGCCGGTCCCATCGAAGGAGGCATGTTTGCCGGTAATTTGGCCGGTGAAGATGGCGATTCCTTAACGCCCGTTGAGCCGGGCAAGTACTCGATGATATCGACGCCTCTCTTTAAGGCCGAAGAAATCGGAATGATCTGGTAGATACCCCCCTGTCGTACCAGGGCGGCATTGTTGTTCTTGAGTATGATATTGAACAGAGGCAGGACGTCATCCTTAGAAAGGGCTTCCGAAGTGAGAAGATTCACGGTCCCCTTCACTTCCGGATCCACGATCACGGGAGTCAAACCCAGCATGCTGGTAATCTGGTTGACGAAATCATACAGATCCGCGTTCTCGAAATTCAGCTTTACTTTTCCAGCCTGTGAAGTGGAAGCCGGAACGGCAGGCGCTACCGGAGGGGCTGTGGGTTGCGGCTGCGGCGGCTGAGGCTGAGCCGATTGCGGCTGAGGCGGTGCCGGCTGTGGAGGCACCGGCTGCGAAGGCACGGGAGTTGCAACCGGGCGTGGCTGCTGGGCCGGCGGGACCTCCGGGTTCGGTTTGGCAATAGGCTGCACTTGCAGCAGTTGCTTCGAGAGGATTTCCAGTGCGCGCCGCCTGGTTTCGTCTGTACTGGGAAGACGCGCTGGATCCTGGGATGTCCATGCTATCGAAGACAAGCCGCTTAAGAACAGCGCGGCTAGAATTACGATGATGGCTTTCCTTAAAATCTTAGTACTCATGGCCATGTGGCTTCCTCTCCTCGAGAGTTTCCGCAAAACTGAATAAACACTGCGGAACCGCAACGGACGATCTGATTGCGTCCAGATAAAACTTTTGTTTCCATTAGCCCAAGGTGCGATCAACAACCTTCAGGCGAGGCGGAATGGCCTCATCGGTAGTGCCGATGATCCTGTCGCTACCGTACAAACAACTAACGCAAGGGACGAACGACATCGCCAAACGGCGTTCTTATCACACGCGAAGCTCCGGGTTCTGCTGCCGGTGCCGATGGGGCTGCCGCAGGCTGAGCCGCAGCGCCTCGTGAAGCTCCGGCCTGGGCGCCCGGTTGACTCGCCGATGGCTGACTTGACGATCCGACTGCTGTTACCGACGTTCTTGGAGGCGCAACCACTCCCGTGCCTCCTACGCTGATAGGCGTGCCGCCCACGATGCTGCCCTGACCGATCGGTACTACACGAGTCGACAGAATCGGAGTTTTGCCGCCAGTCGCTTTCTTGGCACCTTCGCGCAGAGGGATGACTTCCCGACGCGTGCCACTGGTAAGAACAATGTGATCCTGCTGGATTTCGGTAATCGTATAGCCCTGATACACATCGCCGATCTTCTTGAACTGCGCCCGGCGTCCTCCCCGGTCATTCGGTACCATCGCCGCTCCCGGCTCAATAATGGAAGCTTTCCGCTCATTATCCGCAATCGTTATGCCCACGAGTATGGGTTTGACCGTTAACGGCGGAGGTTCCGGCGGAGCGAGATTGACCACGACCTCCTCTTTGCTTCTAATGTCGGCGAATACGTTCTTTTCCGGGATGACCGCGAACTCGGCGGCATTGTACTTGGCGGGCGAAAAGGCTTTGGGCGCCTGCTTCTCCGGAAGCATCATCTTTTTGAGATCCGGCGCCGGCTGGATTTTTGCCACGCTGTTTTGAGCCTTGAAGTGTCGGATCGCCACGCGAAGCTGCCATCCGAGCTCAGCCGTAATCGCAAGCAGGAGTAAGTTAATTGCAATCCATTTTTTCGTCATCCTGACCTTCTTCGCTCCCGCACCAATGTTTCCGCGGGCGCTGCATCAAAAAACTGAATCATCCGTCAATACGAAGCGCTGCCAAACTTGCCTGGGCAGCAGGCTTCTCTTTTGGCTTTTCTTCCTGGGTGCGAATAAATCCCGATATAACCATGCTGGGCCGAATCTCGTACCGCTTCTGGATTCGGAGGCTGCTGACAACCAGTTCATCCACTTTCAGCAGCTTCTCATAGCTTTCAATGGCGGCAAGGAATTGCACCAATTGTTCAGGCGTGCAATTGGCCTCTATCCTGATCGATATTTTCGTGGCGATGTCAGGGATCTTCCTGTCGGGCTGAATATTGCGCTGAGGAATTTCGACTCCGCTCTGGTCCGCCAGTTCTTTGACCACTCGCTGCAGCTCCGCTCCGGCCATACTTGCATTCTCGCCGGGCAGGAAATAGGAGAGGTCCTTTTGCAGCTGCTTCTGATACTGATCCAGGCGGGTCTTGTAAACGTCCTCACGGCTCAACGTATCCCTCTGACTCCGCAGCATTCTCTTTTTCAGTTCCACTTCCTGGGATAGATTCTGACTGTCCGGGATCAGCTCCGTAGCTGCATAGTAGATCCCCACCACCAGCAAAGCTCCAATGGCAATCAGAATGGACATTTTTTCTCTCGGAGTCACCTTCACGGGCTATTTCTCCAATCTTGCTTCAAACGTGAAACGCTCTTTGCCTACTGAAGCATCTTTGTAAATGACGCCCTTGGCCACCACATCCTTCAATAACGGCGATTTTTCCAGCTTTGGGATCAGATCCGATGCGGAGGAACTGAAGCCGGATATCGTAAGCAGTCCGTCCACACATCTGTAGCTCTGCAGATACGTATCGTTTGGAAGGATTGTGGTTAATTCTCTCAGAATCTCCAGGTTCATATCCCGGCCGCCCAGGAGCTCTTCCATGGACTTAATCTTCTTATTGAGCACGTCCGATTGAGTCCGGTAAGCTTGAACGCGTTCCACCGGTTTTTTAAGAATTTGGATTTGCCGGTCGAGTTCACTGGCCAGCGCCCGATTCTGCACGGTTCCCCGATACGCCAATGCGCAGAGCAGCCCAATGATGACCAGGCCGAGGATGGCTGCCGGTATATACCCCCAGCGGCTTTGCTGGATCCTGCGATCCTGCGGCAGAAGATTGATCTTGATCGCGGGGCGCCGGTTCAGTCCTGTATATGCAAGCCCAAGCGCTGAAGCTGCCTCCTGCATTTTGGGCCTGTTTTCGTTCGGGACATTCAGAGCCGCGATGCAGTTTCGCATCAGGTCGCAATCCGGGAGGACTTCCTGAATCTCCGCGCAGGCACTTTCGGAGGATTCCCCTGTGAGAACAATTTTTTCTATGGTTCCTTCCGGGCCAAGACGAATCTTCGAAGCGGCCTCATCCGTTTCACGCAGGACGATGTCTTGCCATGCCACCTGGTCTGCTCGCGGAACTTCTTTGGAGTAGACCAGCGCGCCCTGCCGCAGCGCTGCGATCTCGAGCGATGAAGTATTCAGATCGCCAAGAATAAAAGTCTTATCCAGCCGGTTTTTGTCGTTTTGCAAAAGCAGGTTCGCCAACCCCATGGAGCCACAGATGACGGTTCCCGGCCGGATCCCGACGGAAAGCAGAAAACCCAGGATTTCATCCAGCATCGTTTTGCGAACCATGGCCAGCATGACTGTCAGGCGTTTGCCGGCTCCGTTGCCGGAGATCAGCGTATAGTCGTGATAAAACTTGTCTTCATCGGTCGGCTCGAAGGATTGGACCTGGTACTGAACAACCTGCTTCAGATTATCCGCAACCTCAGCGGGTAAATCGAGATAGCGCAGCACGATGTCCTTGCGTGGAATTCCGAGAACAATATTTTCGCGGTTGAGCCCCTTCGACTTGAAGAAGGCATGAATCTCGCGCTTGAGATCCTCAGGATTCCGTTGCCGGTAGCCAGCAAAACGCACGAAATGTGTAAACACACTATCCGAATAGTTGCTTTGCAGCGAGGCAATCAGCAAGTCTTCCCCGCGCAGTTCGACTCCGACACTGGTTTTTAAATAAATCATGGCGTCATGCCTTCATAATCCGGAACGTTTTCGTTCCAGTACAGGGTTCGATACTGCCTGTTCGGAACAGGATCAATATTGATGATACATCGAATAACACGGCGCACTTTCGAATTCAGGGCGTGCGCCGAAGCCGTGAGCGTATAAAAGCCGGATTGGTTTGTGGTCAGATAGGGCTGAGTCTTGGCATCCAGACTGATCCCGAGGTCGCGGGATATGTCCAGTATCGTTTTAAAAGGTTTGACATGACGTCGGTCATAGATAGCCCTTGCCGCGTCCGCTGTCATCATCGGAACAGACTGCAATACGGCCAACGGTGCATAATTGACGTTCACCTGAGGGTTGGTTGAATAAACCGTCAGGTATCGCGATAGCCCATAGCGATAGGTTATTGCACCGTTTAAATCCTTTTCCGGATGCCCGTAAAAGTACTCCGGCGTAATGCCGCGGATAAGCAGCAGTTCTTCAATCGTGTCAATCCGTCCATTCTTGGCTTTGTAGGGAGGGTTCAGGGACTGATAGTAATCGTTCTCAGCCCCATTGATTCGATGTGCGGAATCCGCGTCGCGCCAATCGAGAATGGAATCCGCAATGATGTCCGAATCGGGCTTTTTGATTCCGCACGCCTCGACCAGGCTTCGCAACTGTTCCTCGTTGACACTGTTTACCGGGAGTTTTCCGGATTCGTCCTGCAACTCCACCCGATATTCCCCACCGCCCAATGTGCCTGTAATCACCCCCTGATCCAAAGGATCGGGCGTATCCTGCAATTCCACCTGCCGCAAACCGGCGGTGCTCTTTCGCACCATCAGCTGATATACGGTGGCGGCGATTCCAGCCCTTGCCACAAAATAAGAGTCCTCCAGGGACTGAGCATTCCGGGCCGCTGCCACTTCCACAAAAGTCTCTCTCGAAAAACTAAAGGCAATAACGGTTAGCGCCGTCAGGATCCATAGCAGAGCGATCAGGATGACTCCATGTTCAGTCTTCGGATGCCGGATAGCAGTCGCCCGCGGGATGCCACCGCCGACCGCCTTTTCACCGACAATGAATGACTGACGCCTAACGAACTTCATTGCCTCTTCCTCTGATCCCCAAGGGATTGTTCAACTGATTGATCCCAAACGGATTAATAAAAGTAGTCCGCCAATCATAAGGTTCCGCTTTGAGAGGCACGACCATATGACGGTTCAAATTGTTTCCACGCGGGTCACGCGATATCATGGTAAACGATACCGCCAGCGGCAACCGGCCGATCTTCTGGCCGTCCCATTCCTGTACCCATTGCGATCCGTTATTGTTGTCTCCCGGATCGAAATACTCCAAAAGGCAACTGGAGAGATTCTCAAAAATCGGAACAGCGCGGGAACCGGATACGGATATTCCCTCTTCAGGCGTATCTCCCAGATACCGGGCTTCCCTTTCCACCAGTGCATACTCGCCGTTGTGGTCCTGGTCGACGTCATACGACACCATCGTGAGCCCCGGGCTTACCTGGAACTGTAGGGAGTTCAAACTGATAAACTGAACGCCGTCCTTTTTCCCGCTAAATAGCAGTGCCCCGGTTCCGCCCGGTTGCTGGGAATCCATCTCAAGCAGCGCATAGGCTGAAGCCATCTGTTTTCTGACCAGGTTCAGAATGCTTCGGTGCCGCTGATTGGCATCCATGAATTCCGTACCTCTTGACCAGGACCGGATGCTGACTCGAAACACCGCCCACAAGGCGACCGCCATGATGGCCACAAGCGTTACCGCCACCAGCATCTCGAGCAGCGTGAATCCGGCCATTCCCCGCGAGTCGGATCTGTGGATCCGCCCGGTTCGAATGACAGATTCCTGGGTTTTGGCTGCACTGATCATTACCGCGTCCCCATTTTCTGATCCTGAGGCGTTGTTTTTACCAGCTTCAGTGTCTGCAACCGATAATCCGATCCCCTGGAATCCGGGCTGAACATCTCCACGGTGTAGCAGAGCAGTTTCACCGGAATGTTCAGTTGAGAATTCCTGTCGGGAAGCCGTTCGGAATTCGGGAGCGAGTAGTTGTCCACGCGTACCGTCCAGCGCGTGCCATCCTCGAAATCTCCGTTAAAGCTCGTAGGCTCCAGAATGGCATCATCAAGAAGCGCCAATTCCATCACTGCTTCCGCATGTTCTACTGTGCGTGTTCTTAACTGAACCTTTCGTATGTTGCCCAACGATCCTGAAATCAAAGACAGCGTCAATGCCGCCCCAAGGGCCAGCACCGTGAGCGCAACCAGTACTTCCAGCAAAGTGAATCCGGAATCCGCCTTCCTGCGACTGCTCACCGCAGCGGCCTTGAAAAAATGCCCCGGATGAAGTTTGCGAAGCGGATTCACTGCAAATTCTCCCCCGACCCCTGCTCGATGCGGGCGCCGCCCGTAATCGGGTCGGTAAAAACTCTGAAAAAAGATCCGGTATCGGACTTCAGCAGCACCTCCGCATCGTCCGAACTCCCGTTGGGCAGAAACCGAACCGTCATCGGGTCTTCCCTTACTTCATTTCCTGCCAGAGTCATGCGCTGGATCTTCACATCCCTGGGCAGGATGTAGCTGCGATTTCCCTCGCCGAAATTGTCCGTGAGCACAAATTGCTGTTTGTCCTTATAAACTGCAACGCACATACCGGACTGCTCGGTGACCGCCTTTTCCCGGGCATATCGAAATGTATTCAGAACGTCCCGCGCCGAGGTTCTCAGGTGCAGGGACGACGTCCCACGCGAAAGGGATGGATAGGCCAACCCTACCGCCAGTGAGATGACGAGCACCACCACGATCAGCTCTATGAGTGTGAACCCCTGGTCGCTATGTCGATGCATAATCCCCTATTTCCAGCTGCAGATGTCGTCGTCGTTGCCTTCCGTGCCATCCGCACCGGCGGAATACAGATCGAAGTCTCCATGCATTCCGGGACACCGGTATAAAAACGGCTTCCCCCAACTATCCTTCGGAACCTCTTTGGAAAGGTAAGGGCCTTTCCAGGTATCGGCATTGGCCGGGTTCCGAACAAGCGAATCCAGGCCCTCCGCTGTCGTCGGGAATCGCCCCACATCGAAGGAATACATTTGCAGCGCACCTTCGAGTTCCTTTATCTGGATTTTTGTGATCTGGTCTTTTCCCTTGGCAAGCTTATCGTAGACCCTGGGGGCGACAACCGCTGCAAGGAGGCCCAGGATTACCAGGACAACAATGAGTTCGATCAGCGTAAATCCCTTTTCCGACCTGCGTTCGTCATTTGCGAACATATCTTTCCTCCCGGCCTCATCTTTTGCCCGGTTTTTCATTGCTCGAAAAATGTCGTCGTTCATTCGTCATTCATCACAGTGGTATGTCATTGATGCTGAATATGGCCATTAACATGGACACGACAATGGTTCCAATCACGACTCCCATTACCAGGATGAGAGCCGGTTCAAAAAACGAGATCAGGTTCTTGATGCTGTTGCGCACCTCAACGTCGTACACCTCGGCAACCTGAATAAGCATGGCGTCGAGTTTTCCGGATTCCTCTCCCACTTCGATCAGGTGCATGGCCAGGGGCGGAAACACGCCGCTCTGTTTCATTGGCTGCGTTATCCCTTCCCCTTTTTTTATTCCGTTCCGTATAGGCTCGATGGTGTTCGCGATGCTCTGATTTGCGATGATCTCGCGCACGATGGTCATCGATTGAAGAAGCGGGACGCCGCCATGCAATAGTGTCCCCAGCGAACGGGAAAAGCGTGCGACCTCGACCTTTTGAAGAACAGTGCCGACGAGTGGAACGCGCAGCATCCATCGATCCCATTTCAGCCTGCCTTCGCTGCTTTCGCGGAAGCGCTTGAAATAAATGAATGCCAGGCCGATGGCCAGGATGGCGGCCCACCAATAGTAGGTAAGAAAAGTGCTGAGACCTTTGAGGAAAGCCATGGGCAGCGGGAGCGGCACTCCCATGTCCTGGAAAATCGATGTGAATTTCGGGACAACGAAAAGCGTAAGAATGATGACGCTTGCCAAGCCGACGACCGAAAGCAGGATCGGATAAACCATGGCTCCGACGATATACGATCTCAGGTTTTCGCTGGTTTCAAGGTAAGTGGCGAGCCGGGTCAGGATTTCTTCCAGCACTCCGCCCGCTTCTCCCGCCTTGACCATGCTTATGTACACTTTGGGGAAAACCGCCGGATATTTTGCCAGAGCTTCGGAGAAGGACTTGCCCCCCTTCACTTCCTTCAGCACATCCTGGATGACTTCCGACATCGCGGGGCTTTCTGCAAGCTGCCCCAGAACTGCCAGGCTGCGATCCAGCGGGAATCCGGCACGCACAAGGGTGTGAAGCTCCTGCGTAAAGATCAAAAGATCCTTGCGGCGCACCTTTTTCCGTTTCCAGGGCCACTCGATCTCGCGCCTGAAGATCGCTTGCTTGGTTTGGGACCCGATATTGATGGGAAGCAGCCCCATTTCCTGCAGCTTTAAGGACACAGTTCCGTTATCCGAGGCTTCCATGGTCCCCTCGACGATCTTGCCTTCAAAGGTGCTTGCCTTATAGCTATAGGACGGCATCGTATGGTCCCACAATTTCGGATTGCGGAGTACAATTTGCGGAATGGAATGCCTTTTCTTCAGTCCACAATTCGAAATTCGAAATCCGTGATTCGTAAATAGAATTCATAACTAGGTTTCCTGCGTAACCCGGAGGACTTCCGCGATCGTCGTTATCCCCTGCCGGACCTTCAACCACCCGTCATCCCGCAGAGAACGCATACCGTTCTCATTGGCTTTTTTCCGAATCTGGTTGGAGTCTGCTTTTCCTACCGTAAGCTTGCGAATGTCATCGTTAATCACCATCAGTTCATAGATGCCAAGCCGGCCGGTGAAACCGGTGTTGCCGCATTTTTCGCAGCCGGCTCCTTCATAAAAACGAGCCGGGCCTTCTTTGCGGTCGCCGCGCCGGAATCCGATTTCGTCCAACATTTCCGGTACAGGGAATACCTCGGTTTTGCAGGCCGGGCAAATCACCCGGACAAGGCGCTGCGCAAGAACGCCCAAAAGCGAGGATGCGATCAGATAGTCCTGGGCTCCCATATCGATCAGACGCGTGATGGCGCTCGGAGCATCGTTGGTGTGCAGCGTGGAAAAAACAAGATGTCCGGTCAAGGCTGCGCGGATGGCGATCTCCGCCGTTTCCAGGTCGCGGATTTCGCCGACCATGATCACGTCCGGATCCTGCCTGACGATGTGTCTAAGACCGGCCGCAAAGGTCAACCCGATCTGCGGATTGACGTGGATCTGGTTGACGCCGTCGATCTGGTATTCGATCGGGTCTTCAATCGTGATGATCTTTTTGTCCGGCAGGTTAATGGTACTCAATCCACTGTACAGCGTCGTGGTTTTGCCGCTTCCGGTGGGGCCCGTAACCATGAAAATACCGTGCGGACGCCGTATCAGAGATTCGAATTCGCGCAGAGAATCTTCGGGGAATCCCAGGTTGCGGATGTCGTAGAGGCTCGTGTTGCTCTTGTCCAGGATACGCATGACCACGCTTTCCCCGTATAGCGTCGGCAGCGTCGAAACACGCAAGTCGATATCTTTCCCGAGTACCTTCAACTTAATTCGTCCATCCTGCGGCAGCCGCCGCTCCGCAATGTTCAGTTTGGACATGATTTTGACGCGGCTGATCAGCGCGGCCTTCAGCTTTTTGGGCGGGGACTCGACGTCATGCAGGAGGCCGTCAATCCGGTACCGCACCTTCAGATCCTTTTCAAAAGGCTCGATGTGAATGTCACTGGCGCGGCTTTCAATTGCTTTGGAGATGAGAAGGTTTACCAGGCGGATGACAGGGGCTTCCGATGCAAGATCCTTGAGCTGCTCGATATCCTCGATCTCATCCAGGCTCTCGATGTTGCCATCATCGATTCCTTCAATAATCCTACCCAGCGTGCTGGCCGCTGAGCCGTAGAATTTCTCCAGCATATCCATGATTTCGCTTTCGGCCCCGAGCAGCGGCCGCAGCTGATATCCGGTCGCCTGCCGGACCGAGTCCAGCGTGGCGCTGTCCAGCGGATCCGTCATGGCAAGCGTTAACACGCTGTTTTCAAGAGAGACGGGGATAAACTTGCACTGCTTCATAAACCTGAACGTGAGGACATTTTCAAGCACAGGGCCGGGCGGATAATCCGTAACGGATAAAGCCGGGATATTGAGATGCTCGGAGACAACCGCGAGACAATCCTTCTCGGAAACATATCCGAGATCTACCAGAAGCTTGCCCAGTTTTTCCCGCGATTCAGCCTGAAGGTTGAGCGCTGTGCGCAGTTCCTCCTCGTCGATAAGGCCGCGTTCGAGGAAGACCTGCCCGATAAGCTTTTTTGATTTGAGGTTCTCGACTTTAATACTCAAGGATTTTCACCCTCTGTCTGAATTCTTTATACCGGTCTGTTTTGCGCCCAAACTCATCAAGGTCTTTTTTGGAGGCGGTCATCACAATTGTCTTGTTTGCATTCGGTTCATCCGGGAAAACCCGGTCCTCAAAGAAACCGACAATGGTGATGCTGTCGCTCTTCCGAAGCTGACGGAAACTATCCCCTTTTTCCATCAGTACCCGGATCAACTTTTCTTTGAGTTCTTCAATGCGCCTTTTTTTGGCTTCCGGCCCGGCGTCCACCTTGGAACGGATCTGGCCGAACGGAGTGTTGACCACCGCTCGGTGAATATTAATCATAAAAGACACACTTATTCCATAGTCCGGCAAATACGCACCCTTTGCCTTTTGAACCAGTGCAAACGGGCTGCTGCTGAAACTGCTGCTAATTACATCATTTACCACATCTTCGAACTTGAGAATATCCCGTTGTGTTTGTGCATAATCGAGTCTTGTGTCGTCGGCGGATTCCTGGCCCGACCCCGCAGGCATCGCTGCCAGGGAAAACGTGAGAATCCAGACGACAATTAGAACAACAGCATAGCCTTTAACTGCAGGCAGTTCTATGGCATTCGGGTCTTCCATATGCCTCTGTGCGCCTCTAGCGATCAATTCCGGTTTCCACTGCGAGCGGCACTGACGCGTGCCGTACGCGAATACAACCAATGATTCTGCTCCACGGTATCCAGCATTTTCTGGATCATCAGATAATTTTGCTCGTTGGTACGCATTTCGCTATCGTCCAGGGCCCGCTTCACCAGGTCCCGGACTTCACTCTTGCTGTAAGAGACGTCATCCGGCGCCCGTCGGAAGAGACTCGTACGAAACGAAAAACCATCCTTCGTCCAGGTTAGTTCGGTATTGGCGAGCGCCAGGAAACAGAGAAGAACCATGGCAGCAATCGCGCCATAACGCGCAAGCTTCCAATAGTTTATCCGCTTTTCCTTCAATTCCTGCCTCGCCATGGATACGCTTCGAAGCGGGGATTCATCCTTCCATCCCTGGAGATACTTCTGCGTTTGCTTCAAATCATCGAGTTCCTGCCGACATTCCGCACAGGTCTGGAGATGGGCTTTCACCTCGGGACTTGCCTCCGAGGGATCGTCATACAACAGATCCGCAAAGCTCTCCCGAATCTCATCGCAATGCATGGCTGAACTCCCGCAAAGATCCATATCCCAAATTTCAGATTTCAAATGAGTTCTGAAATTTAAAATCAAGAATTTGAAATTGGATATCTATTAGCACTTATCGTCCTTTTATTCCTAAACGTCTCAGATTCCGCTGCACATCTTTGAGTCCGTGGTAGAGGCGGGATTTTGCGGTGGAGAGCGGGCATTCCATTACATCCGCCAGTTCTTCCAGGCTCAATCCCATGTATTCCTTCAACACAATCGCGGACCGGTGATCGTCACTGAGTCCTGACAGCGCTTTCTGAATAATGTCAATGGTTTCCAGTCTGTCCCCGCGATCTTCGGCAGCAAGCCCGAAGACAACGGTGCTCTCGGCATCTCCTTTGTCCTGTACCGGGCTGCTCAGCGATAGATGGGACACTCTGGATCTCCTGCGTGCCCGGCAATGATTCAGCGCAATCTGGTATAGCCAGGTGGAAAAACTGCCGGGATCCCGCAACCCCCTGAGGGACCTGAAAACCGAGAGAAACGTTTCCTGCACGATATCCTGGGCATCTTCTCGATTGCCAACCATGCGCCAGGCGAGGTTATATATCTTCCGCTCCCAGCAATGGACAATCCTGCTGAAGGCCTCTTCTTCTCCCGCGAGAAATCTTCGGACCGCCTCCTCGGTTTCTATCATGCATAGATCCCTTGATGAAGGCAGCCACAGCTATGGATAACGATAATGGCAGGAAAGTCTAAAGAAAATGACGAATGACGGCTAAAGAATGATGCCTTTGGATCTGAGCACTGAGCATTTTGTGGTTTTATTTGGCAAGTCGTCATTCTTGATTCAAAGCTACAGGTCGCAGGACTTCAACCTGCGACCTGTAACTTGAAATGCGCCAATTATGAATAAGGCTATAGTTCGGTTCTATAGTTAGGCGCTTCTTTTGTGACGAGCACGTCGTGAACATGGCTTTCCTTCAATCCGAAGGAGGTAATGCGCAAGAATTTGGCTCGCGTCTGCAGTTCCTCGATGTTTCGGCAGCCACAATAGCCCATGCCCGCCCGCAAGCCACCGGCCAATTGAGGGATCATGACCTCGATGCTTCCCTTGTAGGGAACCATCCCCTCGATTCCTTCCGGGACAAGCTTCCCTTCAAAAAAGGCGCCTTCCTGGCCATATCGATCCCGACTTCCGGCCTTCATGGCTTCCAGCGAGCCCATCCCTCGATAAACCTTGTAGCTGCGGTTCTGGTACAGTACTGTCTCGCCCGGGCTTTCATCCGTTCCGGCAAATAGCGATCCGATCATGACAGAGTCCCCGCCGGCCGCCAAAGCTTTGGAAATGTCTCCCGAAAACTTGATGCCGCCATCCGCAATAATGGGAACTCCCGATTTGTGAGCCACTCGGGCACAATCCATGATGGCGGTAATCTGCGGAACACCGGCGCCGCTGACGACGCGCGTCGTACAAATGGAGCCTGGGCCCATCCCCACCTTCACGCCATCGACTCCTGCCTTTACCAGGGCAAGCGTACCTTCCTCTGTCGCGACGTTTCCGGCAATCAGTTCCATTTCCGGGAAGCGATGCTTGACCTGCTTTACCGCTTCAATGACGCGAGAGGAATGCCCATGGGCCGTGTCAATGACCAGGACGTCTGCTCCGGCTTTCTGAAGAGCGGCGGCTCTTTCCAGGAAATCACCCGTTGCTCCGATCCCGGCTCCGACGCGAAGCCGGCCCAGGTTGTCTTTGCAGGCAATGGGATAGGCGATCTTCTTCTGGATGTCCTTGACCGTGATCAACCCTTTTAACCGGTATTTGCTGTCCACAACCGGAAGCTTCTCGACCCGGTGTTTGTGGAGAATGCTTTCCGCCTCTTCCAGTGTAGTCCCCACCGGCACCGTGATAAGGTTTTCCTTGGTCATCAGTTCCGAGATTTTTATATTGAGCCGGGTTTCAAATCGGAGGTCTCGGTTGGTTAGAATTCCGACCAGCTTGCCGTTCGATGTGATGGGCAGGCCGGAAATCTTGTACCGCTTCATGACTTCCATGGCTTCATGGATCTTCTGGTCAGGCGACATGGTTATGGGATTGACAATCATTCCGCTTTCAGATCGTTTGACCCTGTCAACCTCGTCCGCCTGTCCTTCGATGGTCATGTTCTTGTGAATGATGCCCATTCCACCCTGCTGTGCCATAGCAATAGCCATCCGGGAATCGGTGACGGTATCCATGGCGGCGCTCAGCAATGGAATATTCAGCGGGATATTCCTTGTCAGACGAGTCGAAATCTCAACCTCTGATGGAAGCAGATCGCTCTTGGCCGGTTCCAACAGAACATCGTCAAATGTGAGGGCTTCTCTAATACTGACTTCTCTAACCATATACTCCCCGGATTCAGATTTATTTGGAAGTTAACATCGGGGACGTCCCACCCATTCGCCGGTTTTTTGAGCGGTGTATCGAATGGAGTCCCGCCTATGCACCCCGTAAAAAGCAGGTGAATGAGCGGGACGTCCCCGATTTATTACGAACCGTGACACTTTTTGAATTTCTTGCCGCTGCCGCAGGGGCAGAGGTCATTTCTTCCTACCTTTGCGACTTCGCGTTTTGACGGAGCGGGAGCTGCGCCATCACCGCCGCTGTACTGCAGATTCTGCTCTCGTGGCGCTTTCCTGCGTGCTTCTTCATGTTCCTTTTCCCGGGCATCCTGTTCATCCCTGCTGTTGATCGGTTCAAACAGGTAGAGGAACCGGATGGTTTCCTCCTCTATTCTCGATTGAAGCTCCTCAAACATATTGAAGCTTTCTTTTTTATACTCAATCAGAGGATCTCTTTGCCCGTAGCCGCGGAGACCGATACCCTCTTTCAAATGGTCCAGGGCATAAAGATGATCTTTCCACTGATTATCCAGGATCTGCAGCATGATCATGCGTTCCTGGAATCGTATGTATTCTGTCCCCAGGCGCTGTTCTTTTTCCTCATATAGCTTGCGGATGCTGTCGGGAATCTTGTCGGCAAGCTGCTCAAATGTAGCATTCTTGAGATCGAGCCCGAGTTGGGCGATATCCGTGCCGAACTGATTGCCGACGCTGACTCTGAGTCCTTCGATGTCCCACGTGTCCATGGGCTTTCCGCGCGGCGTATAGCGATCCATCATGTCTGTGATGATGTCGTTGGCGAGCTCCAGGATGTACTCCCGCTGATCCGCTCCCTCGAGAAGCTCCCGCCGCAAGGAATAGATGGCTTCCCGCTGCTTATTCATGACGTCGTCATATTCGAGCAGATGCTTGCGGATTTCAAAGTTGCGGGCTTCTACCTGTCTCTGCGCGCGCTCGATCTGCCGCGTTATGAGCTTGCTCTCAATCGGCACTCCTTCTTCCATGCCCAGCGACTGCATGATTCCGGAGATACGGTCACTCGCAAAAATGCGCATCAAGTCATCTTCAAGGGACAGATAGAATCTGGAAGATCCCGGGTCGCCCTGGCGTCCCGCGCGTCCGCGCAGCTGATTGTCGATGCGCCGCGCTTCGTGCCGTTCGGTTCCAAGGATATGCAGCCCGCCCATATTTACAACGTCGTCGTGATCTTTGGGACAAACTTCCATCCAGTGGGTCCGGATCTTCTCGTAATCCTCCTTCGGCATGGTCTGCGGGTCGAGCCCCTTTTCCCGCAGGGTCTGCATGGTCAGGAATTCGGGGTTGCCGCCAAGCAGAATATCGGTTCCGCGTCCGGCCATGTTGGTCGCGATGGTTACGGCTTTTTTTCGGCCGGCCTGTGCGACGATCTCCGCTTCCTTCGCATGGTATTTGGCGTTCAGGACAACGTGTGGAATACCCTGTCTCTTGAGAAGCGTGCTCAGCTTTTCCGATTTCTCAATCGAGATGGTACCGACGAGAACCGGCCGGCCTTTTTCATACAGGTCTTTGATTTCGTCCACAACGGCGGTGTACTTTTCGCGCTCCGTCCGGTAGATGATGTCGGCGTGCTCCGTGCGGATCAGCGACCGGTTGGTCGGGATGACGTTCACTTCGAGCTTGTAGATCTTGTAGAACTCTTCCGCTTCCGTCTCGGCCGTACCGGTCATGCCGCCCAGCTTTTTATACATGCGGAAGTAGTTTTGGAAGGTGATGGTGGCCAGCGTCTGGTTTTCTCTTTCGATTTTGACGTTCTCTTTGGCTTCCAGGGCCTGGTGGAGACCGTCGCTATAGCGGCGTCCCGGCATGAGCCGGCCGGTGAATTCATCGACGATGACAACCTCGCCTTCCTTCACCATGTAATCGACATCTCTCTTAAAGAGAAGGTGCGCCTTCAAAGCCTGGTAGGTGTGATGCACCCAGTCCATGTTTTGCGGCTCAAAGAGATTGCCGACGCCGAGCAGTTTTTCAGCCTTCTCCACGCCTTCTTCTGTGAGATTTACCGTCCGGGCCTTTTCATCGATCTGGAAATCAATATCGCGCCGCAGTTTTGGCACGATTCGGTCTACGCGATAGTATTTGTCGGTGGATTCTTCTGCGGGTCCCGAAATGATCAGCGGCGTTCGCGCTTCATCGATCAGGATGGAGTCGACTTCATCGACAATGGCGAAATGGAATCCGCGCTGTACGCAGTCGCGGATATCATATTTCATGTTGTCGCGCAGATAATCAAATCCCAGTTCGTTATTCGTGCCGTAGGTGATGTCGCAGCCGTAGGCGGCCTGTCTTTCCTCATCCGTCAGAGGGTGTTGAATGCAATCCACCGAGAGGCCCAGCCCCTTGTAGATCTTACCCATCCATTCAGAATCGCGGCCAGCCAGGTAGTCGTTCACAGTCACGATATGAACGCCCTTTCCTTCCAGCGCGTTCAAGTAGGCCGGGAGCGTGGCGACGAGCGTTTTTCCTTCACCGGTCTTCATTTCGGCGATGCGCCCTTTGTGCAGAAAAATTCCGCCAATGAGCTGCACATCGAAATGGCGCATGTTCAGGATCCGTTTCCCGGCTTCGCGCACTGCCGCAAAAGCTTCGGGCAAGATATCGTCTATGGGTTCGCCATTGGCTAGTCTCTCCTTGAACTTCGGAGTCAGGTCTGCCAACTGCTGATCAGAACGACGAGCCATTTCCGATTCGAGCTCATTAATGCGCCGAACGATAGGGGCAATCTGCTTCAAATCTCTATCGTTTTTGCTGCCTACTATTTTGGTGAGAATCGTGCTGAACATTGGAGAATATCTCCGGATGGGTATAAATGCGGTAATCTAACAGATAGAAGAGCCTGAGTCAATCCACGCTAAAGCTTTGAGATTCTTTGAGTCCTGGAATCTTTCCGGCTTATCTTCTGCCCATGGTGATGCGAAATCAGGACTTGACTTACTCTAGGGGCTGGCAGATCTTTGAGCAATGATCGACGCCATCCGAAAAGCTATAGCCGAAAGCCTCGAACTCAAAAAGACCTTTTTCCAAAAAAATGAGCAGCTCATCGCTAACGTCGCTCGCGAAATCTGTTCCGCTCTCGAGCAGGGGCGCAAGGTGCTGATCTTCGGTAATGGCGGAAGTGCGGCTGACGCTCAACATATTGCAGCAGAATGGGTTGGAAGATTTCAGCGTGAGCGGAGGCCGCTCCCGGCCGTTGCTTTGACCACCGACACTTCCATCCTGACTGCGATCGGGAATGATTACGGCTATGATCAGGTGTTTGTACGACAGCTGCAAGCATTGGGCCGGGAAGGAGATATCGCCATTGCCATCTCCACGAGCGGCAATTCCCCGAACGTCCTCCTTGCGGCGGAGGCTGCGAGCGAACTGGGGATGGTTACCATCGGTCTGACCGGCAGGGACGGCGGGAGATTGGGGCCGAAAGTTCAATACCATCTCAATGTTCCGCACAGCCTTTCGGCAAGAATCCAGGAAGTCCATATCATGGTGGGGCATATCCTGTGCGAACTCGCCGACGACAACATGAAAGGGCTATGATTCCATGTCCAAGTACCGGGTTCGGCCTTTCGGCCTGGGCGGTATCCAAACCTATCCGTTGAAAAGTCGAACAAGCAAAGTGGCCGTCGACCTATTTGCCCAGGCTCACGAGAAAGGCGGGACTGTTTCTGAGTTTCTGCAAGGGCTTCCATCCATTCTGGCGGCAAAGAACCTCAAAGATCTGGCGTGCGCGATTGTCAATGCTCGAGGCAACGGAAAACCGACGATCTGGGGTATGGGCGGGCATGTCATCAAAACGGGATTATCCCCTGTTCTGATTGATCTTATGGACAGAGGGCTTGTGACGTCCCTGGCATTCAACGGCTCCTGCCTGGTTCATGATTATGAAATCGCTTTAATTGGTTCCACGAGTGAGGATGTGGATGAGCAGCTTCAGACCGGAGCTTTTGGGATGGCTGAGGAAACCGGAAAAGGCATCAACCAGGCAATCCGGGAGGGCGTGGAAGAAGGACTTGGGATTGGTGAGTCCCTCGGGCGGCATCTGGCAAAGCTGAATCCGCCCTTCGGACGGTACAGCCTCCTGCTGCAGGCATACCTGAGAAATATTCCGGTCACGGTTCATGTAACGGTCGGCGCGGATATCATTCACAATCATCCGGATGTTTCCCCGGCCGCGATCGGAACCGGAAGCCACCGGGATTTTCTGCTTCTGGCCGGCCTTATCGCGGATATGAATGGGGGAGGTGTTTATCTCAACTGCGGATCAGCGGTGACGTTGCCCGAGGTCTTTCTCAAGTGCGTTACGCTCATTAGAAACAGCGGGCAGCCGTTAAAGGATTTCACCACAGCCAACCTTGACTTTATCCAGCACTACCGACCGACCGAGAACGTCATCCGGAGGCCGGTCAAAAATGGTGGAAGAGGCATTGCTATCACCGGCCACCATGAGATCACCATTCCGCTGCTGGCGGCCTGGCTTGTCGAGCTTTCCCCAGATACAAGGAATGATGAGTAGCGATTGATTTTGGATTGAACGGCGGAAACGGATGAAGGTTACCGCTCCGGCAGGCCGACCTTTTCCCGGAGCTTGATAAGAACTTCAGCATTTTCCATAAAATCGATAAAGCGCTTGTCCTGCCGGACATGATCAAAATCCGGTTGCTTCCGGATCGCATCGATATCGGTAAATCCATCCGTGATTGCCTGTTTAAGATACTCGATGGTCAGATCCACCTCTCCCGAAGTCGCCATCAGACGCGCCATGAAGTAGCGGCGTTCTGCGGAAGATGCGCTGTTGCCAACAAGGCTCACCGCGCTGTTTCGCAACACATTTCGATCGAGCGCCAGCCCTTTGCGCCACTCTTCCATTCCCTTTTCGTATTTTTTCCGCTCGAAATAAAGAGAGCCCATATTCATATGAAAGGAGGCTTCGTCATTCTTCATGTTGAGGGCTTTTTTATAATACTTTTCAGCCTTTTTGAGATCCTTCTGGGCGAAGTAAGCGGATCCGAGATTATTGTAGGCAGAAGGATATTTCGGATTCAGATTGATGGAGCGCGTGAAGGACGTGACCGCCTCCTGGTAGTACTTCAATTGCAGATAGGCGATTCCGAGTTTGTTAAAAACAAAAGCGTTGTTGGGGTTGTAGCGCGACGATTCAAGATATTTGATCAGCGCGGAGTAGAAATCCTTCCGGTTGAAGGCCAGATCTCCCTCCTGTGCCGCGGAGTTTGCCTTCAGAATATCTTCATCCGTTACGCGAACCTGCACCACCTTGTGGCAGCCGGCCAACAAACCGCAGGCAAACACAAATACAACTATCGGGAACTTCAGGCGCGAGTACCAGTTCTTTTTCCGCACATCAGACTCCCATCCTGTGCGCGATCATCCTGGCTATATTTTAGACTTGAGGTGCTTGCTATGCAAGTGAGGACACGCTCCTAGAGCGTTCCTACGAAAGTGGATCCCTCGGTTTTGAAAGTGAGATCCCGCTCAAAGAGTATAAAGTCGACCCGTACGCTGTACTGGACCCGGATGTGCACCTGGCCTGCGAATCGTTCTACCGAAATATTCTGGCGCGTAAGGCGAATTTCGTTTCGCCTGCCGATGTCTATGATGTCTTTGGCGATGGTCTCGTCGTCAAGGAAGTGAGCACCGGCCCGGCTGACCTCTGTCTTTACACCCGATTCCAGATTGAAATCGGCATAAAGAATCGGAGCAAGGACTATGCCCAGATAGATGGCTACTCCGACAATGACGATCAGGAGCATGCATCCAACTATTCCTTTCCCTTCTGTTTCATTCAGACGTCGGAAGTAATCGGATCTCATTTTCTACACTTCTCCTGGGGGATGTTCAATTCATCGGCAGTATTGGAAAACTCATTAAATCTGTGTCGAAAGAAATGCTGAACGGCCATCCAACCTACTATAAAAATCGAGGTTTTAGAAGTCGGATTCCAGCCTTTTACTGTTCGACTTTCAGAATGGCGAGGAAAGCGTCCTGTGGGATCTCGACTTTCCCCAATTTTTTCATCCGCTTCTTCCCTTCTTTCTGTTTTTCCAGGAGCTTTCTTTTCCGCGTGATATCGCCGCCGTAGCATTTTGCCAGAACGTTTTTCCGCATGGCGCGAACGACTTCCCTTGCGATGATCTTGCTTCCGATGGCAGCCTGAATAGGCACTTCGAACATCTGCCGTGGGATAAGTTCCTTCATTTTTACTGCCAGCGCCCGGCCGCGCGTTATTGCGAAATCCTGATGAACGATAAGCGAAAGCGCATCCACCGGTTCCCCGGCCACCATGATGTCCAACCGGACCAGCTTCGATTCCTGGTATCCACTGAAGTGATAATCCAGCGAGGCGTACCCGCGGGAAGCAGACTTCATCCGATCATAAAAATCGAGCACAATCTCATTCAGAGGAAGCTCATAGGTGATGAGTACACGGTTTTGAGTGATGTATTCAAAGCCCTTCTGCACTCCCCGCTTCTCTTCCGCGAGTTTCAGGATGGGGCCGACAAACTCATCATTGGTGAGAATCATGGCTTTGATCAGCGGCTCTTCGAATTTGGCGATTTCCTGCACATCGGGAAGCTTGGAAGGGTTGTGGATTTCCAGGACTTCCCCTTTGGTTGTCGTGATGCGATAGCGCACGCCGGGGGCTGTTGTGATCAAATCCAGATTGAACTCGCGCTCAAGCCGTTCCTGAACGATTTCCATGTGGAGCAGACCGAGGAATCCGCATCGGAACCCGAATCCGAGGGCTCCGGAAGTATCCGGTTCGTAAAAGAAAGCGGAATCGTTAAGCTGCAATTTACCGAGCGCATCCCGGAGATCCTCGTAGGCCTCACTATTTGTAGGGTAGAGCCCCGCAAACACCATCGGCTTGACTTCCTGAAATCCAGGGAATGGTTCCGGCGTCTGGCGTGCATCTTCGGTAATGGTGTCGCCAATCTTGGTATCGGCTACCCGTTTGATATTGGCAATGACAAAGCCTACCTCTCCGACCGAAAGCTCCTCGACTTCCACCAGTTTTGGAGTGAGGACACCCACCTGCTCCACGTTGAAGCTCTGCTGGGTTGCCACCATCCGGATTTTCTGCCCTTTTCTAAGCGTCCCATCGATCACTCGTACGAGGACAATGACACCTCTGTAGGCGTCAAACCAGGAGTCGAAAATCAAAGCTTTGAGCGGAGCTTCATAGTCTCCTTTGGGCGGAGGCAGCCGATGGACAATGGCTTCGAGAATTTCCTCCGTTCCGATTCCCTGCTTGGCGCTGGCCAGGATTGCATCTTTGGGATCCAGGCCGATGATGTTCTCCAACTGATCCTGGATGCGCGGGATTTCCGCACTGGGCAGATCGATCTTATTGATGACAGGAACTATTTCCAGATGATGATCCAAGGCAAGGTATGTATTGGCGAGCGTTTGTGCCTCCACACCCTGCGCGGCATCGACAATCAGAAGGGCGCCTTCGCACGCGGAAAGACTTCTGGAAACCTCGTAAGAGAAGTCGACATGACCCGGTGTGTCGATCAGATTGAGAACATAGTCCTCTCCATTTTGAGCCCGGTAGTTGAGGCGGACCGAATGCGCTTTGATCGTGATGCCCCGTTCCCGCTCCAGGTCCATGGCATCCAGGACCTGGTCAGACATTTCCCGCTTGGTCAGAGCGCCGGTGCGCTCGAGAAGCCTGTCGGCCAGCGTAGATTTGCCGTGATCGATATGGGCAATAATCGAAAAATTACGGATATGGCTCTTATCACTCAAAATTTATGTTCCTCAATTCCCTTAGATTCGCACTTGCGAGCTATTAACTATACCTCGAAGACCCGAAGGCTCGAAGAATTCCTTTGAGTCTTCGAGTCTGCGAGGTTCAGGGGGTATAATATTCATTTTTGGATACATGGCCAGAAAACCTGCAACCGACACAGATCTGACGTATTCCGATATTTCTTATGGGAAGGCGCTTATCCACTCTTCCCGATTTGAAATCAGCACTCCGTTCCAGCCTTGCGGCAACCAGGCCGAAGCTATTGCTCAGCTTGTGAACGGTGTATCCAATGGCGAAAAGCACCAGGTACTTCTCGGCGTCACCGGCTCGGGGAAGACGTTTACCATGGCCAAAACGATCGAAGCGCTGCAGCGACCGGCCGTTGTTCTGGCGCACAACAAAACGCTGGCCGCTCAGTTATACCGCGAATTCAAAAACTTTTTCCCCAATAATGCCGTCGAATATTTTGTTTCCTACTACGACTACTACCAACCGGAAGCATATATCGCATCCACCGATACCTACATTGAAAAGGATGCCTTGATCAACGATGAGATTGACCGGTTGCGTCACTCGGCAACGCGTTCGCTCTTCGAGCGGAGAGATTGCATCGTCGTTGCCAGCGTTTCCTGCATCTATGGACTCGGTTCTCCGGAAGCCTATTATGGGATGCTCCTGTTTCTGGAAAAGGGGCAACAGATCAAACGGGATGAAATACTGCGGCGCCTCGTCGAGATGCAGTATTCGCGGCAGGACTATGGCCTGGAGCGCGGATGTTTCCGCGCGCGCGGCGACATTGTGGAGGTCTTTCCAACCTACGAGGATTATGCCGTCCGCATCGATCTGTTCGGGGATGAAATCGAATCCATTGCCCAGATTGATCCGATAACCGGGCGCGTGCTGAAAAAGCACGAACGGATGCCCGTCTATCCGAAGTCGCATTATGTGCAGCCGCGGGATCAATTGCTGAGGGCGATGGGCAGCATACGGGAGGAACTCGAAGAGTGGAGAACGAAGCTGGAGCAGGAGGACAAGCTTTTGGAGGCACGCCGCCTGCACCAGCGGACGATGTTTGATCTCGAGATGATGAAAGAACTCGGGTATTGCCGCGGGATCGAGAACTATTCCCGCCACCTGACCGGGCGAAAACCGGGGGACCCTCCGCCGACGCTGCTGGACTACCTTCCACGCGAGTGGGTTTTGTTTATCGATGAGAGTCATGCTACGGTTCCGCAGGTCCGTGGGATGTATTTCGGGGATCGGTCCCGCAAGGAAATCCTTGTGAAATACGGATTCCGGCTGCCATCCGCCCTGGACAATCGTCCGTTGAATTTCGCTGAGTTTGAAAACCGAGTGAATCAGGTTATATATGTGTCGGCCACTCCCGGTCCCTACGAACTTACAAAATCAGCCGGCGTCGTCGTTGAACAAGTTGTTCGGCCGACAGGGCTGACCGATCCGCAGATAGAGATCCGACCCGTGGCTGGTCAGGTCGACAATCTGATGGAAGAAATCCGGCTTCGCGCGGAATGCAATGAAAGAGTGCTGGTCACTACGCTGACAAAGCGAATGTCTGAAGATCTTGCGGAATATTATACCGAGCTCGGATTGAGAGTCCGTTACCTCCACTCTGAAATCGAAACGCTGGACAGGATCAAAATTCTCCGTTCTTTGCGCGCCGGGGAATTTGATGCCCTGATTGGAATCAACCTTCTGCGCGAAGGGCTGGATCTTCCCGAGGTTTCCCTGGTTGCGATACTGGATGCGGACAAGGAAGGATTTTTGCGCTCCACTACCTCTCTCGTTCAGACCATAGGACGCGCGGCAAGGCATATTAACGGCAAAGCCATCCTTTATGCGGATGTGATTACCGGCTCCATGAAGGCGGCTATGGACGAAACCAGCCGTCGGCGCGCCATTCAACAGCAATACAATGAAGAGAACGACATTACACCTCAGTCGGTCATCAAGCCGCTTGATCCGGAATTGATGCGAATTTATGAAGGCGATTACTACGAAGTGCCTGCCGTCGCCGAAGAAGGAAAAGAATATCGCACACTCGAGGAACTGAATCTCGAAATTCAGCGCCTTGAAGAGGAGATGCGAAAAGCCGCAAAGGAATACGAATTTGAGAAGGCGGCCGCTTTGCGCGACCAGGTTAAAAAACTGAAGAAAACAGCAATGGAGTTTATTTCCCAACCAGAGTCCTCCCCATGATCCATTCACTGAATTCCTGTACATCACTGGCCGGTAGCGTTCTTGTACCGGGCGACAAGTCCATTTCCCATCGATACGCCATGATTGCGGCCATCGCCGAAGGCACGTCCGTAATTGAGCATTTTGCCGCCAGCCGCGATTGCCACAGCACGCTCGGCTGCCTGAGCGCATTAGGGGTCGAATTGTCCGAATCGGGCAAGAGAGTAACAATCCGCGGAGCCGGGCTGCGCGGACTGAAAGCGCCTAGAGGTCTTCTCGACGCAGGGAATTCCGGAACCACCATTCGGCTTCTCTCCGGCATTCTGGCCGGGCATTCGTTCCAGTCCTCCATTTCGGGGGATGATTCCCTTTCGAGCCGTCCGATGGGAAGAATCATGCGGCCCCTGCGGGAAATGGGTGCGGCGATCGAGTCACGCGAAGGAGAACGTCCGCCGTTGAGCATTCGAGGCGGCAGACTCCAGGCAATCCGCTACAAGCTTCCAGTGGCAAGCGCACAGGTGAAGTCCTGCGTTCTTCTTGCCGGTTTGTATGCAGATGGGTCGACCGCAGTCGAGGAAATCGTTCCCACGCGCGATCACACGGAAGCTGCGCTTGTTGAGTTTGGAGGAACTGTACGCATTTCGGGGAATTGGATCGAGGTAGATCCTGAACCTCGACTGCAGGCGCGATGCCTGAGCGTTCCAGGAGATCTTTCCGGCGCCGCCTTTTTTCTTGTTGCGGCCGCGCTTGTCCCCGGTTCAGATCTGCGGATCCCCGCCATTGGCCTGAATAAAAGAAGACGGGAGCTTCTGAACTATCTTTTGCGAGCAGGCCTGGATATTTCCGTCGAGAATGAGACTGAAGAAGGGGGTGAGCCGCGCGGAGATTTGCGCGTGCGCTATAACGAAAAGGCTTTGAGAAAGGCGCTCCCACCAATTCAAGGCAATGAAACCGCAGCCTTGATTGACGAAATTCCCATCCTCTCCGTGCTGGGTTCCCAGGCGGATGGCGGTCTGGAAATTTCCGATGCCAAGGAACTGCGAGTGAAGGAAAGTGATCGTATCACCGCAATTGCCGAAAACCTGCGTGCGATGGATGCGCTCGTCGAGGAAAAGCCGGATGGCCTGCTGATTTCAGGTGGGCGGCGTTTGAAAGGTGCGGACATCATCACACGAAGTGATCACCGGATTGCCATGGCATTTGCCATTGCGGCGCTTGCAGCAGATGGGACTACACGCATTCACGATGCCGAGTCTGCCGACGTCAGCTTCCCCGGTTTCTGGCATGCTCTTTCCGGGGTCGGACCGAAGTAAATTGCTGATTCAAATAGATTCAAATATGCGGATGAATCCCGGTTATTTCTTCAGTGCGCGCTCAATGAGGGTTTTGAGGCGGGCGCGAGCTCTAAATACCTTCAGTCGCGCTGCCTGCTCAGTACACTTGAGTGTTTCTGCGATCTTGGAGTAGGGAACAACCTCGAGGTCCCGGAGGACGACGGCCATGCGCTGCTGGTCGGGCAGTTGGTCCAGCATTTTCCGAAGAAGGGCCTGCAATTCCTGCCGGTCGTCTCCTGAATCGGGCGGAGTCTCGTTCTGATTGATCAGTTTTTCGATACTGCCGGTGTCGTCCAGGCTCAGCTCGGTAAAGGTATGGGTTTTCTGGCGCCGGATGCGCCGGAGTTCGTCATAGCATTGATTGATGGCGATGCGATACAGCCATGGAAAGAATGGGCGGCGCACATCAAATTTTGGCAATGAAAAATAGATTTTGGTAAAAATTTTCTGAGCTACATCTTCGACTTCACTTCGATAGCCGATGTAGTGGTAAGCCAGATTAAAGACGGTCTGCTGGTATTTGCGCACCAATTCTTCGAATGCAAGCGCATCCCCTTGTTGGCATTGCTCTACCAGCTTGCGATCGTCATCCGGGTATGGTTCCTGCCACACAGACGGATCCTATGGGTTAAGGGATATCTTGTGCAATCTCTCGCTCGCGGATTTCAGAGTCGAATCCTTTTTGCAGAAGCAAAAGCGGACATACCCGGATCCGCGTTCGGGCTCATGGAAAAAGCTGCTTCCCGGGACAACAGCTACTCCGATATCTTTGACAAGATATCGGGCAAAATCTGTGTCGCTCAACGGACTCAGCGCACTAAAATCTGCCATTATGTAATAAGCGCCATATGGAGTGGAACAGCTAAATCCCGCAGCCGTCAGTGCGCTCATCATGAGGTCTCGCTTGCTTTGATATCCTGCCGCCAATGCAGTGTAGTATTCCAGCGGTAGAGACAGCGCCTTCGCTCCCGCTTCCTGAAGTGGGGCCGGAGCGCCTACCGTTAGGAAATCGTGTACCTTGCGAATCCCCTGGGTGAGCAGCGGCGAAGCAATCACGTAACCGACTCGCCATCCGGTAACGCTATAGGTTTTGCTCAAAGCATTGATGGTAATTGTACGGTCGCGCATTCCGTCAATGGTTACCATAGGCGTATGGATGCGGCCGTCATAAACGATATGTTCGTAGATCTCGTCCGTTATGGCGAGGACATCCCACTTATGACAAAGGCTGGCAATGTCCTGCAACTCCTGGCGAGTGAAAACCTTTCCCGTGGGGTTGTTCGGCGTGTTGATGATGATGGCACGTGTGCGGGAATTGAAGGCGCGTTCAAGTTCTTCTAGATCAAACGTCCAGTCCGGGGGGCGCAGCGGTACAAAACGGGGAATTGCGCCTGAAAGCGTCGTGTCCGGCCCATAGTTTTCATAAAACGGTTCAAAGATGACTACCTCATCTCCCGGGTTTACTACCGCCAGGAGAGTGGCGATCATGGCTTCTGTTGAGCCGCAGGTAACCGTAATTTCCCGCTCCGGATCTACCTCCAGTCCCATGAGATCGTGGGCTTTGGCCGCAATAGCGTTGCGGAACGATTTTGCGCCCCAGGTAATGGCGTACTGGTTGATGTCCGCCATGATTGCCTGACATGCGGCTTCTTTGATTTCTCTGGGAGCTTCAAAGTCAGGAAACCCCTGGGCCAGGTTGACCGCTCCATTGATCAGGGCAAGGCGCGTCATTTCACGGATTACAGATTCAGTAAAGCGTTCCGCTTTATGCGAAAGTGCAGGTTTCGTCATGGTGTCTCTCAACGCGCCGCAGGTGCAGAGGACGAGGTCAGAAGATCGTAGTGAACCTTGTTGCTCAAAACCTGCTTTACATATCCTCTCGTTTCGGCAAAAGGAATTTGTTCGACGAATTCCGCCATGTCGATGTTCCCAAATTCCTGAAGCCAGCGTACCACACGAGAGTCTCCCGCATTATATGCCGCAAGTGCAAGCTCTGCTTTTCCATATTGCTGCAGGATTGAAGCAAAGAAACGAGTTCCAAGGATAATGTTTGTTTCCGCCTGGTACAACTTTTTAGCATTATACCGAGTGATTTTCGCCTGCCTGGCTAATTTTTTGCCCGTTGAAGGGAGTACCTGCATCAGCCCGCGTGCGTTCGCTTTGGACTTGGCGTTTTCTTCGAATGCCGATTCCTGGCGAATCAGCCCCAGTACCAGGTTCGGGTCAATTTTCAGCCTGGAAGCCTGCTCCGAGATGGTCCCCCAGTGGCGCACCGGGAAGAGCACATCCCATACCTCCGAGGGGAGGGTATCGATGGGATAGTTGTTGTAATCAGGGAAAGCTCTTTTTAAAGACGCTATGGATGAATCGTAGTCGCGCTTGCTTACATAAATTCTTGCCATCGCGTAACTTAGAGCATCATCGGACCCGGGATGCTGGTTCCTTCCCCAACGCAGTTCCGCCAGAGCCAGATCCACATAACCCGCTGATACCAGCTGGCGGGCGCGGGTAATAACGCGCAACGTTGCGGCATCCGGGTCTCCGAATCCCATGGAAGGAAGCCGAATCGCGTCACATCGGGCAGCCATCTGATTGGCATCAATGCCAGGAATGGCCATAGGTCCTTTGTCTGCAGTCTTTTCCAGCGAGATCGCTGCTTCGCGTGCGCGCTGCCCATAATAGCCTTCATTGACTAGTGCGCGCGTCCGCTGATACAGATACTTTGCGCTCTCCACGTCTCCCATTTTCTGGTAGCAGCGTCCCAGCCAATACATAGCGGCGCCGCTCGAAGAGGGATTGGAATAAGCCAGAAGATATTTCCAGAATCCCAGCGCAGCTTCGTCGTATTTTTTCTCAAAATAGGGATATAGCGCCAGTTTCCAGAGGGCACGCTCGGCGTACTTGCCTTTTGGGAAAGAGGCATACAGAAGCGAATAAGCTTCGCGCGCGCTTGCCGGATCATAACTAACGTCATAATGGGTTGCTACGGAGTAACAAAGCTCCTCCGCCTCCGCGGATCGCGGATACAGCTTGAGGATTCTGTCTCGAAGAGCGATAAACTCCTGTTCGCGCTCCGTCTTACGCAGACAAACCCCTTCAAGATAGAGTGCCTTTGCATGCAGCGCTGAATCCGCGGGTGTCACCTTGCGAAAATAGGGCACAGCTGCGGAAGCTTTTCCCAGATGATATTCCACCTGCCCAAATAACAGGCTGCGCTTTTCGGAAAGCACCGCCGTCGGTGCGGAGATCTTGCCCAGTGCAAGAAGCACAAGGCGGGCCGTACGATAATCCGCTGTACCGATAAGACTTTCCGCCCTCTGAAGACGAGCGGCATAGTTGCGCGAGCCTTTGAGCGCGCCCGGGGATGTGGCCGCAAAATACTGTTCGGCAAACGGAGAATATTTGGAAGTGGGGTATTTTGAATAAATCTTGAGGAAAAGATCGGCGGCCCGATCTTTTTCTCCGGCCATGTCCGAAGCCTTTGCTTCGTAATAGGTTGTTTCCGGGGTGGAACCGACCTTGGCATTTCCGAGAATTGTCAGCACCGCCTTTGGCTGATTCAAGGCCAGATGAATCTGACACTGCGCCAGCAAGCCATCCCGAATCAGGGGTGAGTCGGGGTAACGGGTTTCGAGTCTCTGGAAGTCGGCAAGCGCCTCGCTCTTTTTATCCAGCATCAGGTTCGATTTTGCTCGATAAAAAAGCATGTAGTCGCCCAGGGCAGTTTTTGCCGCCTGGTCTTCGCTGAACAATTCCAAGGCGGCCGCATATCGCTCCGCGAAATATGCATCCAATCCCTTTTTTAGCGATTTCAGCGGCTCCGTCGGCACAAACGAATCCACCCGCTCCCATTCCTGCAGCGAGAAGGGAAGCCGTGCCTGACTTCCTCCGGAACCTCCGGCAAAGGTATCGATTGTAAGGGATGGGATGCAAACAGCAACCAGGCAAACGCAGGCTATAGCTATCCGCAACAGGACATACAGCCTTTGAAGGCGGGGGCGTCCAGGTACTCTCAATCTATCTTGCACTTCTATTTTCAGCTTTCGATTACTTCTCAGCTTTCTACCCGGGGACCCGGATAGTCACTCCCGAGAGTGGAAGGATCATTGTCCCCCAGGATTCGGATGATCTCGTCGTGGAAATAATCGATTTTCCGAGAGACATTCGGTGAGACTCTCTTTTCGTACATTTCACGACTGCGATCGATGTCCCTCTTCAACCTGAGGTAGAGG
Organism: Acidobacteriota bacterium; assembly: GCA_963664705.1. Taxonomy (GTDB): domain Bacteria; phylum Acidobacteriota; class UBA6911; order UBA6911; family UBA6911; genus UBA6911. Next base: position 5,539,455 of record OY761556.1, read on the forward strand.
TCCCGGTTTTCCCGGCCCTCGACAACGTGATGCTCGTTATACAGCTTGATTTCAGAGACGAGCAGCCTTGCGAAACGCTTGGCTTCGCTATGCAGCTTTTCTTCTTCAGGAAGCGGCCTGGTCTCCTGTGACGGGATTTTCGGAGGGGCCGGTTCCAGAATGGGTGGTGCGGGTTCTGCTTGATCGACCGGGGGAGCGAATGAAATGTCCTCCGGCGTCGGCATCGCGGCTTCCGCCGCGCGCGCCAACTTCTGGAATGCCTCAAGATCAAACACGGGTGGCTCCGCTTGTTCAATCGGCTCCACCGGGGCGTCCGCCGGCTGTGCTGCTGCCGACATAGCGGCTGGCGCAGAGACCTCCGCAAGCGCCGGCTCCGCATCATCAGACAGGCCGGTCTCTCTTCTTGCGGCGGTCAATTCATATAGAATTCTGAGCGAAACGTTTTCCAGGCGCAGAACCGCAAGCTCCGCTAGAACCGAGACAGCATCCGATCTATCATATCTGCCCGCAGTTTCCGCGGCTCCTCCGGCTATCAGGAGGGCAACCGGCCGGTCCAAAACCTGCAAAGGGACCAGTCTGTAATTTCCCGGCGTTCCATTCTGCATAAACTGCAGCGGGCCACAAGCCTCCGCCAAATCAGAGCAGGCAGCCGGGGTATTTCCCTCGAGTATTTCTTCAAATTTCGGGCAATCGGATCGCTGGAATTCGCATGAACTGATGGACTGGGCCAGCGACTCTGAATAACCGCGAGAAGACCAGCCGATATACCGGCTGCCTCTAACCGCGAAAAGCGCTGCGACAGGGAAAAACTGCTGCACCGAATCCAGCAGGAGTGCCAGGATTTCCTCCTGGGTTTCCTTCCGCCGTACACTTTGGGCAAACAGTGCCAGTGCGTTGGTGTTGAGATCTGTTTCCCGGGTCACATCGCCGAGAATCTCGGTTAAAACTACCTCGGTAGTCGGCAGCTCGATATGGCTCAAAGTATCGAGCTTCTGCCCGATCTTTTGCATGCCTGTTGAAAGGGAGTTACTGACGTTCTGCAGTTCCTTTTCGAGATCCCGGATCTGCGGTAAGAGCGTCCGGTAAGCTTGTTCGCGAAGCCTTTCGGCACAATCTTGCGCGGAGGGCATGGATGCTCCTAATCACCAAAAATTTGTGATTGAAGACTACCGAAAGCTCCTGGGGGTGTCAATTCCAATTTGCTTCCGGTAATGATGCGTTGCACCTGAAAAATCAATTGTTTCGTAAACGAGTCAAGGCAGGCCGGGGTCCTGTTTTGGACGGTTGGAAGGGTAGTGTCCGCTACCATTCCAACCGTCCTCGAAGGAGGTGTTGTCTGTCAGGGTAATGGCTATCTATACAGACGGAACCTGACTTGAAAAAGTTGCCTTTTTTTAAAGAACTAATTTGAGGGCACGTTTGGTGCTCCGGCGCCCAAGCGCACTGGAGCGCGACAAAACGCGACCGCATCCCAACAAACACTATCAATGCATAACTTATCTCGGCCTTTCAGGAGAATTTGATTGTGTCGGTCATCACAATGTTGCGGCAGGGCATGCCGGACTCCTGGTAACGTCTTTGGCACACTAATTTTAGCAAACGGAGTCTACTCCTGATAAAATCGATGGATGCAGGGATAGGCAGCCGGAACTTCGACCGGTTGCGATGAAGATACCTGCCTTGGCCAAGACACGATCACGAAAGAAGAACGAATGTATCCAAAGTTTTCCGGCTTTGCCTGTACCGCACTCACGTTACTTCTCCTTTTCATTTCTGGGTGCTCGGAACCCCAGCCCTCCGGCCACGTCCAACCACAACCTGCGGACCCTGTTGTTCAGGAACGCGTGCAAAAGGACGCTCAGTTCCGGGCGGAAAACTCTCCGCTGGTTGAACAGGAAAGAGCGGGATTTCGTGGCCTTTCCTATTATCCGGTCGATCCGGCATTGAAGTTTTCCGTGCGGTTGAATCGCTATCCGGCACCGGCCAGTGTTCGGCTGGGGACAAATACGGGAGAAATCCGAAGCGGATTGCGATACGGGTATTTCGAATTTCAGGTCGAAGGCCGCGTCTGCCGATTGCAGGTATACAGGCTGGAAGACAATCCCGATGACGGCGGCGCACAACTGTTCATCCCATTCAGGGACGCAACATCGGGCAAAGAAACCTATGCGGCCGGACGATACATCGATTTGAAGGAAAATACCTCCGGTACATACACGCTGGATTTCAACCGGGCTTATAATCCATTCTGTGCCTATAACACCAAGTACAGCTGCCCCGTCCCTCCTCCCGAAAATACGCTTCCGGTGCCGATCCGGGCGGGGGAAAAGAGATACCATTAGGCACGGAACAACTCTATGGGGAGTCCCCGGTACCACCGGTTCCTTTAAGAAAGGCAGCGATCGGCTAACTGTCTCCATAAAGGGACACTGGAGGCTGCTTTCTTTTTAGGATATTATTTTTCCTCACTTCGATGGCAAGGTAAAAAGAGGAAATATGGCGACGATTTCTGCAGAACTGAAGCAATTGCTGGCCCGCACGAACATGACTGTTCTTCCCGAAGATTACGTAATTGTTTATTTGCCCATTGGAGTTAAGGCAATTCCAGGAGAATGGTTTCGTCCCTCGACGACACGCTTCGCTGCGGTTATTCAAGAACCCAAACTGATCACCATGGTGGTTCCCAGGCAGAAGTGGATGAGAATGCAGAACATGTTTGAAAAGTTCGATCTGAACGGCCCCTATAAGGTCATCAGCTTCGACGTGAAGCTCTCGCTTGTGGCCAGCGGCTACATGGCCGCCATCGGATCCGTTCTCAGAGAGTCGAAGATCAGCGCCTTGCCGATCTCTTCCTTCAAACATGATCACATCATCGTTCCGAAGGCCGAGCTGCCGCGCGCCGTCAAGGTCCTGAGAAGTTTCCTGGACAGCTGCAAGGTCAAAAATGCTTCACGCGCGAAGAAATAATGCAGCCGTGTTTGAGAAACACACGGGGTTGATCGCTCGTGTCATTTTGCGGATGATTTGTCCCATCGCTGAATGAAGTCCAGGAGGAAGTTCTCCGAGCCCGCCCCGGAAGCCCGCTGCCCCAGATCCTCCCTTGTTGCGGCAACAGCCGCTTCATAGGCGGTTTTGTCCATCTTGCCACGCAACAGTTCAACCCGCAGGAACAGCAGAAATGTCTGCAGCACATCCGTCATGCAGTATTGATTGACTTCTTTCTGGCGTCCCTGGCGGAAAAGATATTCTACATCGTCTCCGGCGATGGAATATTTGCCCGGCAGGCCGGTCAGCTTTGCCCAGAGATTCAGGGAATTTCTGGCGTACGCTCCGAAATTTGACAGGTAATCGCACAGGTCAATGTGAAAGGTATCATTGTACCGGTTGCCACGATACGTGCTCCGGCTTTCGCCGGCAGCAAAGTAGTGCGGCAGGGACATGCCATGCTTCAAAGCCCGGCTTTCGAGAACCGGCAAATCAAATGTGCGTCCGTTAAAAGTCACCAGCGTGCGGCAGTGCTCGAATGTTTCCCAGAATTTCGAAACCATCTCCGCTTCGGAAAACCGGTCAGCCCCGAAACATCCCAGCGACTTGATCCGGTATTTGTCGTCGGCATGCAGTGTGGAAATCGCAATTGGAATATGGAACGGGATCGGGAAGAAGTCACTCTGCTGCCCGCTTCGCTCCAAGATCTGGTCCCGGGCTGCGTCGTAAGCCTGATCCAGCGTCTGATTGTCTTCAGGATCGTAAACTTGCTTTACCAATTCCTTGTCGACGATGGTTTCGATGTCAAACACCAGGTAGTTGGTCATCAGTTCTTCCCGCTGCGCGCGCTTTTTGGAAATCCATTTTGACCGAGGTTTCCCGCCAATGTCAAACAGCGCTTTTCTTTCCTATTATTCTATATTCCCCTAAACCCCTAAGACCCTAATATTTATGGGGTTTTTGCGCTAGATATTGTGGTAATGGGCATTCGGGACTACAATATGTAGTTATATTTACTTGACAGTCCTGCGCGGTTCGTGTAAAAACCCGACATCCGCATTTTAGGACAACTTAGCCCTATTGAGATCTTTTATCACAATAGTTTCTCGGTTAGCAGTAGGAGGCATTCTCTCATGAGCAGTAATAAATCGTTGCCAATGGAAAGTGTTGCTTCGGTGGCTTTAGCAGCAGAACGGCCCAATGGCGGTGGCGGGTTGGAATTTGCACGCCAGTTTACGAGGGAAGGTTGCAGTCCCTACGAAGAGATTGAGTGGGAAATCCGTTCGGCTTCCATCACCAATGAAAAAGGGGAATCTATCTTTCGGCAGGATGGGGTAGAGATTCCCAAGGCCTGGTCGCAGACCGCGGCGAACATCGTGGTTTCAAAATACTTTCATGGGCAGGTTGGCACTCCGCAGAGAGAACGGAGTGTACGGCAGCTGGTGGAACGCGTGGTTCGTACCATGACGGAGTGGGGCCTTCGAGGCGGCTATTTCGCCACGGCTGCGGATGCCGCAACGTTTCATGACGAGCTGGCATTTCTGCTGCTGAATCAATATGCCTCGTTTAACTCGCCGGTATGGTTCAACTGCGGAATTGAGGCGAATCCGCAGTGCTCTGCGTGCTTCATCAACTCCGTTGAAGATACGATGGATTCCATTCTGAGCCTTGCGGCCACCGAGGGGCGGCTATTCAAGTACGGCTCGGGCACCGGCACCAATTTTTCCTCTCTTCGATCTTCCCGTGCGAAGCTCTCCGGTGGGGGCATTGCTTCCGGTCCGGTCAGCTTTATGAAGGGCTTTGATGCCTTTGCCGGAGTGATCAAGAGTGGTGGCAAGACGCGGCGCGCGGCCAAGATGGTGATTCTGAATATCGACCACCCGGATATTGTTGAGTTTATCGAATGCAAGGCCAAAGAAGAGAAAAAGGCCTGGACGCTGATGGAGGCGGGCTACGATGGCTCCGTTGATGGCGAAGCTTATGGGAGCATCTTCTTCCAGAATGCAAACAACAGCGTACGCGTTAACGATGAATTCATGAAGGCGGTCGAGCAGGATGGAATCTGGGCCATCAAGGAACGGCCGAACTATGAAATCACTGGGACTTATCAAGCCAAAGAGCTGATGCGGAAGATCGCCGAATCGTGCCATACGTGCGGCGACCCCGGGATGCAGTATGATTCGACGATCAACCGCTGGCATACATGCAAGAACACGGCGCGGATCAATGCGTCGAATCCCTGCTCCGAATACATGTTCCTTGATGATTCGGCCTGCAACCTGGCTTCCTTCAACCTCCTGAAATTTGCGGATGTCCAGGGGAATTTTGATGTTGCTGCTTTCCGGAAGGCCGTGGACATCATGATTACCGCCCAGGAAATCATCATCGACAATGCGAGCTATCCGACCGAAAAGATCGGGCAGAACAGCCGCGATTACCGCACGCTGGGCCTTGGATACGCCAACCTGGGTGCCTTGTTGATGTACAACGGATTGCCCTACGACAGTGATCCGGGCAGGGATTTCGCCGCCGCGATTACCGCCGTCATGACTGGTGAAGCGTATCTGCAGTCGGCGCGCATTGCGGCCAAGCAGGGCGCCTTCGTGGGATATGCCTCGAACCGCGAGCCGTTCCTGGAAGTCATGCGGATGCACCGGTCGGCGCTGCAGAACATCAACGGAAACAACGTCCCGTCGGATCTGATGCGGGCCGCCCAGGAATGCTGGGACCTCGTTGTGCTTGAAGGGACCGTCCATGGTTTCCGCAACGCGCAGACCACGGTGCTTGCGCCCACTGGCACGATCGGGTTCATGATGGATTGCGACACTACAGGGGTTGAGCCGGATCTTGCGCTCGTGAAGTTCAAGAAGCTGGTCGGCGGCGGCATGATGAAAATCGTCAATAACACCGTTCCGTCAGCCCTCGCAAAGCTGGGATACAACGACCAGGAAGTTCCTGCGATCATGAAGTTCATCGATGAAAACGGCACCATTGAAGGAGCGCCCTGGGTAAAGGCCGAGCATCTGCCCGCGTTTGACTGTGCTTTCAAACCGCAGCGTGGGACACGGTCCATCCACTACATGGGCCATATCAAGATGATGAGCGCCGTGCAACCGTTCATTTCCGGCGCCATATCCAAAACTGTAAACGTACCCGAAAACATCTCGGTTGAAGAGATTACCGACCTGTACATGCAGGCCTGGAGAATGGGCGTCAAAGCAATTGCCATTTATCGCGACAATTCGAAAAAGACGCAGCCTTTAAACCTGGTGCAGGATACAAAAGCCAAAGACGCCAAAAAACAGGAGAAGACTCCGGGCTTCAAACCCGTACGTCGAAAACTCCCGGCCGAACGAAGGGCTATGACGCACAAGTTCAGCATTGCGGGGCATGAAGGTTACATCACCGTGGGTATGTACGATGATGGTCAGCCCGGCGAAATTTTCCTGGTCATGGCTAAAGAGGGAAGTGCGATTTCGGGATTGATGGATTCGTTTGCCACCGCCATTTCACTGGCGTTGCAGTACGGCGTGCCTTTGCGCGTGCTGATCGATAAGTTCTCGCATGTCCGATTTGAGCCTTCCGGACATACCGGCAACGCAGCGGTGCCTTTTGCAAAATCGATCGTCGACTATATATTCCGGTGGCTGGCCTCCAAGTTCCTCCCGATCGATGAACAGTTCCAGGCCGGTGTCCATGTTGAAAATGTGGAGGCGAAGGAGCCCGATGCAAGCCCGGCTCCCTTAAATGATTTCAAATCGATGTATGCTTTAGATGATGCTCCGACTTGTGCCGGATGCGGGAGCATCATGGTTCGTAATGGTTCCTGCTATAAGTGCATGAACTGCGGCGAAACCAGCGGTTGCTCATAAAGGTGGGAGCCAGAAGTCAGGAGTCGGGAAAAGTTGAGCCTAACCTTTTTACTCAGTGTTCCCGATTATCTGTATTGGTATTATGAATGTAGTCTGAATGCTGGAGGCGGCGTTGATCGGTTGCTTCTGACTCTGACTCCTGATTTCTGACTTCTGCCTTTATGAGAAAAAGCGGAATTTTGCTGCACCCCACTTCGCTGCCCGGCGAATTGGGTGTCGGTGATCTGGGGAAATGGGCTTACCGTTTTGTCGACTTCCTGGCGGACAGTGGACAGAAACTCTGGCAGATTCTGCCGCTTGGCCCGCCGGGCATGGGATACTCCCCTTACCAGGCCTATTCCAGCCATGCCGGTAACCCGTTGTTGATCAGTATTCCGCCCCTGATAGAGCAGGATCTGCTGCCACCGGAAGTGTTACAGAACCTTCCGCCGCGACCCGACTCCAAAGTCGATTTTGATGCCGTTATTCCCTTCAAAGAGAAGATTCTAAAGCAGGCTGCCCGCAATTTTTTCTCAGGGAAAGGCATTGCCTGGCAACGCGAGTTTGCCGAATTCTGCGCGCAAGCCTGTTCATGGTTGGATCCCTATGCGGAATTTTCCGCTTTGAAGCGGGCCAATTTCGGAGTTGCCTGGACACAATGGGATTCCGCAATAAAATCCGATCCTCAGGACGAACTGGATGAGAAGTTTATCCAGTTCCTGTTTTTCCGGCAGTGGACTTCGCTGAAGAGGTACTGCAACGATCGGGGCATTGCCATAATCGGAGACATTCCCATCTTCATTGCGCATGACAGTTCCGATGTGCGAGCCAACCCTGGATTGTTCGATCTGGATGAAGAGTACAATCCGAGAAATGTCGCCGGTGTTCCCCCGGACTATTTTAGTAAAACCGGTCAGCGTTGGGGCAATCCTCTATACCGCTGGGAAGCGATGGAAAAAACCGGCTTCCGCTGGTGGATCGGCCGTATCGAATCCATGCTGAATATGGTGGATGTAATTCGCCTGGATCACTTCCGCGGATTTGAAAAATTCTGGGAAATTCCGGCTGAATCAGAAACGGCCGTGGGCGGCCACTGGGTGGAGGGTCCCGGCGATCGCCTGTTCAAGGCCCTCTCCGAAGCGCTGGGAACGCTGCCCTTCATTGCGGAGGATCTGGGGTATATCACTCCGGAGGTGCATCAATTGCGGGATCGCTGGGGCTTTCCCGGTATGCGGGTCCTGCAGTTCGCGTTCGGTGACGAATCGCGGGATAATCCGCACAAGCCCTATAATTATGTTCAGAATTGTGTCGCCTATACCGGCACGCATGATAACGATACCACCGGCGGATGGTTTGCCTCCCAAAGCAGCCAGTTGCGCTACGAACAGGAAAACGCGTTGAGATACATGGGAAGCGACGGCAGAGACCCGGTGTCGGATTTGATCCGGCTACTCATGGCGTCGGTTGCCGATACCGTGATTGTCCCGATGCAGGATTACCTGGGGCTGGGTACGGAAGCGCGCATGAATGTGCCGGCGACAACAGGAAACAACTGGAATTGGCGCATGCGCGAAGATCAACTGCGTCCCGATCTCGCAGCCAGACTGCGAGAGCTAAACCGCACCTACGGCCGCTCCTGACTTCTGTCTCCTGCTACTAATACACCGGGAAACACAACTCTCGATATTTCGGGATCAAATCAGGTCCCATAAATAAATGGTGTTGATTAGTTTTTATGTTTGAACCGCGAAGACCTCGAAGACCGCAAAGATTTATTGGCTCATTTTGCGGTGGGAAAGAAGTTGCGCATCATATTGTCGATTCAGCGGTGGCAATCCATACAGCGCCAGATTGCTGGAGGCCGTTTCTCGGCGGTGCCTGATCTGGCGAGAACGATAACCGTAAAACCTGAAAAAATATTTTCCTTCGCGGTCTTCGAGGTCTTGGCGGTTAATGGGATTACTAATTCGGTCAAGTCAGAAAAAATATTTTCCTTCGTGCCTTGCGCTGCTAATACACCGGGAAACACAACTCTCGATATTTCGGGATCAAATCAGGTCCCATAAATAAATGGTGTTGATTAGTTTTTATGTTTGAACCGCGAAGACCTCGAAGACCGCAAAGATCTTTTGGCTCATTTTGCGGTGGGAAAGAAGTTGCGCATCATATTGTCGATTCAGCGGTGGCAATCCATACAGCGCCAGATTGCTGGAGGCCGTTTCTCGGCGGTGCCTGATCTGGCGAGAACGATAACCGTAAAACCTGAAAAAATATTTTCCTTCGCGGTCTTCGAGGTCTTGGCGGTTAATGGGATTACTAATTCGGTCAAGTCAGGTGCCTTGCGCTGCTAATACACCGGGAAACACAACTCTCGATATTTCGGGATCAAATCAGGTCCCATAAATAAATGGTGTTGATTAGTTTTTATGTTTGAACCGCGAAGACCTCGAAGACCTCGAAGACCGCAAAGATCTTTTGGCTCATTTTGCGGTGGGAAAGAAGTTGCGCATCATATTGTCGATTCAGCGGTGGCAATCCATACAGCGCCAGATTGCTGGAGGCCGTTTCTCAGCGGTGCCTGATCTGGCGAGAACGATAACCGTAAAACCTGAAAAAATATTTTCCTTCGCGGTCTTCGAGGTCTTGGCGGTTAATGGGATTACTAATTCGGTCAAGTCAGGTGCCTTGCGCTGCTAATACACCGGGAAACACAACTCTCGATATTTCGGGATCAAATCAGGTCCCATAAATAAATGGTGTTGATTAGTTTTTATGTTTGAACCGCGAAGACCTCGAAGACCTCGAAGACCGCAAAGATCTTTTGGCTCATTTTGCGGTGGGAAAGAAGTTGCGCATCATATTGTCGATTCAGCGGTGGCAATCCATACAGCGCCAGATTGCTGGAGGCCGTTTCTCAGCGGTGCCTGATCTGGCGAGAACGATAACCGTAAAACCTGAAAAAATATTTTCCTTCGCGGTCTTCGAGGTCTTGGCGGTTAATGGGATTACTAATTCGGTCAAGTCAGGTGCCTCGCGCTGCTAATACACCGGGAAACACAACTCTCGATATTTCGGGACACGACCCTTGACTACATCGAAGTATAGAGTGCGCAGCTTGCCTGTGATCGGCCCCATCTGTCCGGATCCGATCGGTCGATGATCGACCTTCGTAATCGCCGCTATCTGGACGCCGGTTCCACAGAAGAAGATCTCATCCGCCAGGTAGATTTCGGTTCGATCGATAGGCCGCTCCACCACCTCAACACCCAGTTCATCGCGAAGGAGCATCATAACCGTTCGTCGGGTGATCCCTTCAAGAATGTTGTCTGTAACGGGTGGTGTGCACACAACTCCCTTGCGGACCATGAAGAAATTCTCCGCGGACCCCTCGGCTACATGCCCGTCCTGATTCAAAACGATGGCTTCGTCATACCCTGATCGCTGCGCATCGGTTTTGACAAAGGCCGAGTTTACATAGGATCCGGCGATCTTGCCGCGTGCGGGGATCATATTGTCATCGATGCGCCTCCAGGAGGATATCGTGACGTGGCTCCCTTCTTCATTTTCCACGTAGGATCCAAAGGGGATCGCTATCATCGATATTTCCGGATGGAGATCGTGGAGACGGACTCCAATGATTTCATCCGAGAAGTAAGCGATTGGCCGGATGTAGCAGTCGGTGCGGTAGTTTTCTGCCTTGATCAGATCCGCGAGATAACCCGTGAGCTGAGCTTCCGAATAGGGGAACTGCATTAACAACAGCTTTGCAGATTCCAGGAAACGACGGAAATGGTCCTGCGGCCTGAAAAGGAATAGCTGGTTTTCCGCTTCATTCCAGTATCCACGCAAACCGCCGAATACACCCGTTCCATAGTTAAGAGTATGGGTCAGAACACCAATTTTAGCTTCGCTATATGGAACAATCCGCCCTTTGAAAAATGCAAAATGAGGCAGAGTCATTGAACATCCTCCTTCGTCCACACCGGCTAATGCACAGGGGTGTAACGGCTATCATACCACGTATCGTCGAAACGCTGTTATTGGTTAACTTGGAGTGACGTGTTTGCCGGTCCCGCTTTGGATCCTATAATGCATATATGACAGAGAAAAAAATCAAAACAAACGAAGAATGGAAGAATGAACTGAATCCGGAACAGTACCGGATTACCCGCGAGAAGGGAACGGAGCGGGCCTTCACCGGCGAATACTGGGACAACCATGAACAGGGCCTCTATCGCTGCGCCTGTTGTGGCACTGAACTGTTTGATTCGAACAGCAAGTATGACTCAGGTTCAGGTTGGCCGAGCTTTTTTGCGCCGGTATCCGAAGCGGCGATTCGTCAGGAAGAGGATCACAGCCACGGGATGGAGAGAATAGAGGCGCTTTGCTCTCATTGTGATGCACACCTTGGGCATGTGTTTCCGGACGGACCCAAGCCGACGGGCCTGCGCTATTGTGTCAACTCCGCTTCACTCAAATTTACGAAGAAGGCTATCTAGAGGATTCCCGGCTACTGTGGAAGCGGCTCAAACTGAATGCTTGTTTTTGCGGCAAACCGCTTGTACTCGGAATATGTGATGGTTTCTTCAATATGAACGGTATCTGAATCAAAGTGCAGTCTGCTTTCCGCGTGCGTCCAGACAGGAAACCAGAATTGCTTGTCCACCATCTGGCGGATGGTTTCAAACTCGGGGAACTGCTCGCCCCCCTTTTTCTGGGGTACCGGCTTTCCCAGGGTACGCACAATCTGCAGGTCTCGATCGTCCACGTATATCCGTCCCTGGAAATACAATCGCTTGCCCTTGATACTCTTGGGTTTTACGGAAAAGACATAGCAGTTCAATTCATCCACTTTCTCCCTGCCTTCATACTGCAAATCGTACAAAGGCAACTCCTTTTCCGTCAGCGCGAATGGCTGCAGGTCATTGATGACCTCTTCGTCGTTCATTGTGTAGACAACGCTGTGCAGGTTTCCCGCCCGGCGCTTGACCTGCACCTCGCGCGAGCCATCATCCTTAAAGACAATATCGGAAATCGTCGTCATGCTTTCGCGCTTGGGTACGCCGTTCACGTCATTGATTTTAACCTCGGCCACCTGGTGATAGGTGTACTGCATCCAGGCCTCGTAGGCCTCGGTTTCCTTGGCCGAGAATTTCTTGATGATTTCCTCCTGGGGCAGATCCTTGGACGGGACATTCGTCGCGGTCTGCGTTTGGCCGGGGGGCTGCGTCTGAGCCCACGCAATTCCTGCAAATAGCAACAGCGTTATAAAAAGCTTCCAATGCATCATTTTCACCACACAGCTCCATATGCAAAGACACAAACCATCCGTGAATGTTTCAATAAATTACCACCCTGACCGGGTAATCGTCCCTCACGCATTCCCGAAATCGGCGGCGGATCCGCAGACCGCTCTTCGCCGCGTATTTCATTAATTTATCATGATACAATCTTAGCGATGTGGCGCAAATGGCTTGCCTTCACAGCGTTAACCCTCTTGATAACCGCCTCCGGCCGGTCTGGGGGCCAGGGAAGCTCCGATTTTTCCGTCTCAGTCAACCTGATCAAGGTCCCCATCAGCGTATTTGATAGTGCGGGAAATATCATCTCGCCTCTTCAGCGGGAGAATTTTCGCATATGGGAAGATCGGGCGCCTCAGGAAATACGCAGCTTTGGCATGGATACCAATCCGGTTTCGGTTGTTCTGCTCCTGGATACCTCGGAGAGCGAAAAGTCGGAGCTCAAGAAGATCCGCGAGGCGGCGGAAGACTTCATCAAGGCGCTCTCGCGTGGGGATCGCGTTTCCTTGATAACTTTTGACGATGAAATCAAGCTGCTGCAGGATTGGACAGACGACCTGAAGAAAGCACGGAGAGCATTGGGCCGGATGAAACCTGGACTCCGGACTGCGCTTTACGATGCGATGTATGTTGCCGCAAAAGAACAGCTTGCGGGAGTGGACGGAAGGAAAGCCATCATTCTTCTGACCGACTGCCTCAACAACCAAAGCAGCATTGATTTCGATGACGCGGCGCTGACCGTCATGCAATCCCAGGCTTCTCTTTACGTGGTTTCAAAAACAATTATGGTACGGGAGCAGGCCAGGCATGATCGACGGGTGGTGATGCTCACCGACATATACAAGCGCCTGTTTGGATCCGACGGCGACTATATCGAGGAGTTTTTCCAAAAAAGAGAATCCGAGATGACCAGTCTGGCCGAGCGGACCGGAGGCAGATGCTTTTTCCCTGTGGACTACGACCAGATCAAGGGAGTGTATTCGGAAGTAGCCCGTGAATTGAAGAGCCAGCACTTTATTACCTATGTCTCCAACCAGAAAATGCTTCCCAATTCCTACCACCACATCACCGTCGAGTACCTCGAGCCCTTAAGCAAAGTCATCTATCGCCAGGGGTACTATTATCTGCCACGGCCGGTTCGCAAACCGCTGCCGTGATAAGAGAATTCCAGATTCCAGATTTCGGATTCCAGGAACGCCGGCGATCCCAGTGAATCGGATATCCCCAGTCTTGCGCTCAGTTTTTGTTTTTCGTGCGGCTGTTTGCTACAGTATCCCTTTTTCAAAGGGGGATCGTCGTGCTGTCCCGGCTCTTTTATCAGTGGGAGTTGCGCCTGTCCAGGCGGGATACCAATCGAATAGTGCGTCCTTTTGAGTGGGGACTGGAATTTCTGCAGCAAAACGGACTGTCCGGGACTGATCCGAAAACCTTTCTTAAAAACTATGCAAAGAAGGCCGTCGAGGAGTGCTATTCGTATCATGCCTACGACCGCGTAGAGGACTATTCGCTGGAAGGGAACCATCTGACCTTCTCCACTCCCGTGCCTTCTGTTTATCCCAGGAACAATACGGTTCACGCCCATTTTTTTCCGGTGGATTCAGATAGGCGCGCGGTTCTGGTTTTGCCCCAGTGGAACGCCGACGCGCAAGGGCACATGTCGCTATGCCGCCTGCTGAATCATTTTGGTCTCTCTGCCTTGCGGCTCAGCTTGCCATACCATGATTTAAGAATGCCGGAAGAGCTGGTTCGGGCAGATTATATGCTGTCCGCAAATATTGGACGGACGCTGCAGGCCGTGCGGCAGGCGGTCATTGATGCAAGGGCCGCGCTCGATTGGCTTGAATCACAGGGATATACCAGGCTGGCGATTCTCGGAACCAGCATCGGTTCCTGTGTGGCGCTGATTGCCAACGCCGTGGATCCGAGGCTCAAGTTGAGCGTGCAGAACCATATTTCTCCCTACTTTGCGGATGTTGTGTGGAGAGGGATATCCACCCGGCATGTTCGCCAAGGCCTGGAGGGCAGCATTCCACTGGAGGATCTTCGCGAAATCTTTATGCCGATCAGCCCGAAGGCGTACTTCAAAAAACTAGCGGGGACCGGCAAAAAGACCATGCTGGTCCACGCCCTGTACGACTACACATTTCCCGCGGACCTCTCGCAGGAGGTGCTGCAGGAGTTCAGGGACCTCCGTCTGCCGCACGCAACTTTTGCATTGCGCTGCGGACACTATACTTCCGGAGTTTTCCCTTTCAGCATAGTCCTCGGCTATGCCATGTGCAGATACATCCGCCAGGAGCTTCAATAAAAATCCCGCGAGATTTTTAGGGAGATCTCAGGATATTCAGTTGTTCGGCAATCAGGCGCGCGAGAACGACGAAGACCTTCCAGGCTCAAAGCCTGGAAGGGTAGAGGCCTTATTCGTTTTCTGCTTTGGTAACGTTTTCTGCCTGCAATCCTTTTGGACCTCTGGTTACCGAAAACGATACGGTTTCGCCTTCAGCCAAAGTCCTGAAACCGTTCATCTGAATTGCCGTGTGATGAACGAAAACGTCTCCACCGCTTCCTCTTTCGATGAAGCCATAGCCTTTGGCATTATTAAACCACTTTACTTTCCCAGTCTCTTTTTCCATGTGAATTCTTCCTCTTTTGCCTCGAATCGAACGTTCCGGTCGAGTTGCGGGCGAGCAGGAAATGAAAAGGCCGCCAAGATTCTGGCGGCCTTCACCCGATCCGGACGTTTTGTATACTACTGAGTTAGAAGTTTGGATGTCAATGATAATGTTGATTATACGGAGGCCACGCAATCGACGATATCAAACATTCAATCCAAAAGATCCGTCTCCTGGGAGAGAACGGAAGGATCATTGGTCGCTGCAAGGTGGAACAGTTCCTTGTTTCCGAATTTCCGCAGCGTTTTGGCAAACAGCTCCATCAGCGGTTTCTGGGTCACATGCTCCCTGGACGCCGCTATCTTCTGCTCAATATAGGGTGAGACATCAATTGTTGCCGTGCACGGCGGAGGCGATACCGGGGGACGATTCGGGAGTACAAAGGATGCTGTGCAATAGTACAGTTTACGAACACGGTGAGGCGCAAGGCCATCATTTAACTGCTCCGGAAAGCAGTTGGAGCGTGCCGACCAATGAAAGGCCATGGTCGCAAAGATGGAAGCCATGGAGTGATCCGCATGTCCCGTGATCGCGCCCTCCGGGCCCATCGTCAGGATGATGTCCGGTTTGATTTCGCGAATGCGACGCGTCAGATCTCCTGCCACCGTGTAAAAATCGGCGTGCTTGAGAGCGCCGTCAGGGTAGTTCAGTACCTGTGCCTGTGTGACCTGGAGTACTTTGCAGGATGCAAAAAATTCCGCACGGCGAAGCTCCGCCAATTCCTCGTCTGTTTGGGCCGTGCCTCTATTGGTTGCCGCTTGGCCCGGGGTCAGACAGATTACAAAAGTCTCAACACCCCGTTCGTGGTACAGGAGCAGCGTTCCGCCAAAGGCGCCTACTTCGTCATCCGGATGAGCCGTTATACCAAGTATCTTCGTCATATAGAGGAGGGTAGCGCAGGATGAGGGCGGGATACAAGCAGGTTGGGGTTTGGCAGCGGCAGTTTCATTATTCCAGCAGGAAACCGGAAACGTACGGCATTCCTGTTCGTAAAGGGCTATGAAGATTTTGCGGGCAAGCGGGAAACCGGTCATTGGTGGTGCGCCTTTTTTCTACCATCGCTTCCGATTTGCAGGTACCCTGTGTACGTTGTCTTCTCCCGATGCGGAAATTCTGATTGAAAGGTTCGGATGATGAAAGATCATCGACTGGGATTGTTTTCAGGAATGGGCATGGTCATTGCCAACATGATTGGCGCAGGGGTGTTTCTGAGCACAGGCTTTATGGCCCAGGATCTTACCCCAAAGCTGATCCTACTGGCATGGGCTATTGGAGCATTCCTCGCCCTTGCAGGAGCAAGAGCGTATGCCGAGATTGCACAAACGGTTCCGCAGTCAGGAGGAGAGTATCGCTATCTGTCCACGCTGATTCATCCCGCGCTTGGATATCTTGCGGGCTGGGCGTCGCTTTTGCTGGGCTTTTCGGCGCCAATCGCCATCGATGCTTTTGCGGCGGGCGCGTTTGCCAACACCATCAACCATTCTCTTAATCCCAAATTTTTTGCCGCCCTCATTATTATACTGGTGACGGCGATGCACGCCATCGGGCTGCGGTTCTCCGTTGCTGCGCAAAATCTGCTGGTTATCATCAAGATCCTTCTGGTTGTTGGGTTTGTTGGCGCCGGGATTTGGGGCGGTCACAATGTATGGCCTGCATGGCAGCCGCCAAACCAGCCATCCGGATTTCCCTTAGGCCCATTCATGCAGAATCTCTTTTACATTGCGTTCGCATTCAGCGGATGGAACGCCGCCGTCTATGCCGCATCCGAATTCAAGAATCCCCAACGCGATGTTCCACGGGCAATGCTCCTGGGTTGCGGACTGGTAGGAATTCTCTACCTGTTCGTGAATTGGGTTTTCGTTGCGAACCTGACGCCGGAGCAGTGCACCGTCGTTTTTACCTATGAAACCGCCCGCGTTACCTTGGGGCATCTGATCATGAAGACGATTGTGGGGAATGTCGGGGCCGCTTGCATGTCGATACTGGCCATCATCGCATTCATCTCCGCTGTTAGTGCCATGACATTCCTTGGCCCGCGCGTTTACTCGGCGATGGCAAGAGACGGATTTCTGCCGAAAGTTCTTCAGGGCAAGGAAGGGAAGCCTCCTATTGGCGCTGTCATCCTTCAGGGTGCTATCGCCATGTTCCTGGTCTTTGCTTACCAATTGCAGCAAATTCTCAATAATGTCGGTGCAATTCTTACACTTTTTTCCGCTTTGACGGTGTTCTCCCTTTTCTGGATTCGCTTAAAGAGAAAAGACCTTCCGCGTCCGAGAGCCGCTTCCCTGATAGCAGGACTGTTTTATCTGCTGCTTTCCGGCGTGATGCTTTATTTTGGTTTTAAGCAATCACCCGATCTGAACCTTTGGGTCGGGGCAAGCATTCTGATGGCTCTCATCGGATACTTCATCACGAAGAAACGTGTGGAGATTCGCAATGGGCGCACTCCCGTCCAGGAGGAAGCAGCGCCGTAGGATCGGAACCTTGGTGCTCTCTGTTTGACTTGGAAAGAAATCCGTGGGTGGGCGGGCGGAAGTCCTCTCGATCCATTTGTTTGAACTTTCCCCGCCCTTGGCCTATCATATAGAGCCTGAGGGACCGCCAGGAAGACGGCCCCCCAAATTTCAGGAGGTGCAATGAGCACATTTAACCCAAACCAGCAAAAGCCTGCTGTTCAGGAAAAGCCCCTTATCCCTGAGGCAGTCAAGCTTGTCCTTATTGTTGTTCTGCTTCTGGCAGTTGTATACCTTTTCTATGATGCGTCCCAGCAGAAGAAAGCCACCCAGGCTCAGCTGGCGAAGATCAGTGACCAGATTCAGACTCTCGAGAGCACGCGCAAGATGGGGGAAGCGTCTCTTACAAGCCAGATTACTAATTTGAAGACAGACATTGCCGGCACGCAGGAGGCAGTGGGAACTACCAAGGCAGAAATATCGAAGACCGCTGCTCGCATCACGGCAGAGGGACAAAAGACCAAAAGCGAACTATCTCAGGCCATAGCCACCAAGGCGGATACCTCCCAGGTAGATGCCAAGGTTCAAGCCGCAAAAACTGAAGCCGAAAATAAAATCGGCCAGGTCAATACCGAGGTAGGCGGAGTTAAAACCCAGGTTACCCAGGTCAAAACAGACTTGGAAAGCACTCGTCGAGACCTGGAAGGAACACAGCGCCAGTTGGTCGACGTGCGCGACACATTGAGTGCCGCCGTTGCCAAGAATTCATCAGAGCTTTCCCAACTGCGGTTGAAGGGTGAACGTGATTATTTCGAGTTCACGCTTCCCAAAAAGAATGAGCCTACCAAGGTTGAGGATATCCGCCTGGTCCTGACGAACGCGGATCAGAAGAAGGGAAAGGTCAGCATCAAGATTCTGGTGGATGACAGCGCTCTTGAGAAGAAAGATCGCAGCATCAACGAGCCAATCCAGTTCCTGGTGGGACAGCATCGTATCCGATATGAAGTTGTCATTAACTGGGTCCAGAAGAATAAAGCCGGGGGATATCTCAGCATTCCTAAAGACAAAGCCCTTTCGGCCGAACGCTCGGGCAAGTAGGATAAAGATTTTCGCAATTTGAAATGAAAGCGCCACGGATTTCACTAATTTCGTGAAATTCGTGGCGTTTTTTGTTATGCATGATGCTCCAAAAGTACACATGAGCAAAGACGCCCGATTTGTCCTGATCTGTCTGCTGATTTGTGCTGTCAGCCTTTTCATCGGAGCCTCCTGGTTTTACCGCGCCTTTCCGGAAGCTTCGATTGATTTCAAGGTCGACAGGCTTTCCTCCCAACCGCTCGCCGAGAAGTTTCTGGCTTCCCAGGGAATGGATACGGCCGGATATCTCCATGCCTCCTCGTTCCAGTATGACAATGCGTCGAAGGTTTTCCTCGAACGCGAGCTGGGGCTGAAGCAGGCCAACCTCCTGATGGGAAAGGATGTGAAACTCTGGCGCTGGGGCCATCGCTGGTTCAAGCCGAAACAGAAGGAGGAGTTTCGTGCCGAAATCACCACCTCCGGCCAGATTGCCTCCTTTGCACATATCCTTCCTGAGGATGCTTCCGGCCTGGAGTTGACGCCCGATGCGGCCCGCTCTCTTGCCGAGTCCTTCCTGGTCCTCGAAATAGGAATTCCCGCCGACGAGCTTGAATATCTCGATGTCCATTCCGAAAAGTTGGCTCGCCGCACGGATCACATCCTTACCTGGAAGATTGCGGGCATAGCTTTGAAACAGGGAAGCTACCGCGTCAGCGTCACCGTTCAAGGAGATCAAATCGGCGCCTACCGGGAATATGTCAAAATTCCGGAGGAATGGGCTCGCAGTTATGCGCGCCTGCGATCATTGAATGAGTCTGCCAGCCAGTTCGATCTCACCTTCATGGCGCTCCTGGCCGTAGGCCTGGTCATTACTTTCGGGAAGCAGGTGCAGATCGGAAATATCCGTTGGAAGACCGCGCTCGGGTTTGGTCTCATTTGCCTGGTTCTGCAGTTCCTCTCATCATTGAATGAGTTTCCGGTTGCGCAATATGGATTCGATACGGCTTCTACCTACAGCTCCTTTGTCAGCCGACAGGTTTTGGTCGCATTCCTGAATGCTCTCGTTTACGCGGCTGCCATTTTCGGATTGACCGCCGGGGCGGAGCCGGTTTATCGCAGATTTTTTCCCGGTCAATTGTCTATCTCGAGGATGTTTTCCTGGCAGGCTATTCGCACACGAAGCTTCCTGCGCGGCTCGCTTGCCGGAATAACTTTGACGTTTTTCTTTTTCGCCTATGAGATCGGCTTTTACCTGCTCGCCAATAGGTTCGGAGCATGGGCACCTGCGGATGTGCCGTATTCCGATCTTCTGAATACTCGGTTTCCCTGGGTTTTCGTTCTGCTCGGGGGCTTTTTCCCGGCAGTTTCCGAGGAGTGGATGTTCCGCGTATTCTCCGTTCCATTCCTGCAAAATCTGCTGCGCCGCCGCTGGCTTGCTGTGCTCCTGGCTTCATTTGTTTGGGGATTCGGTCATGCCAACTACCCGAATCAGCCTTTTTTCATCCGCGGCATCGAAGTTGGCATCGTTGGGCTGATATTGAGTTGGGCGATGTTCCGATTCGGGATACTGGCTCCCCTGATTGCCCATTACAGCATTGATGCCTTTTATGCTGCCTTTCTGCTGCTGCGATCCGGGAATGCCTATCTGGTTACATCCGGTGCGATAACGGCCGGCATCAACCTGCTGCCCCTTCTGATTGCTGTCGGAGCCTATGCGTGGACCCGGAAATTCCGCGACGAGGCTGCCGTCTTGAATGGGTCGGATCAAGAAGCTCTCCCCATGTCCTCGGAGAAGAGGGAGGAAACGACGCCTGTTCCGTTCTACCATCATCTGAGCCGCGCACGCATTATTCCGGCAATAGCGCTCCTGGTGGTAGGCGTAATCCTGATTGCATTCCGCGCCCCCCGTTTTGCAAACGGCGTCTGCTTCCGGATTCCCGCGTCCCAGGCCGTGCATTCAGCCAGATCCTTTCTTTCCAAAACCGGCTTCAAAATCGAGGGCTATGAGACGGCTGCACTGCCGACAACGCGCATGGATTCCGCTCAATCCCAGTATTTGTATTCGCAGCGCGGAATCATGGGACTCAACTCCATTTACAATACACAGATCGTGCCGATGGTGTGGCAGACGCGCTTTTATAGGCCCCTCCAGCGCGAAGAATACCGGGTCATGATTAATCCCGCGGATGGAGAGGTCGCGGCTTTTGATCACTTTATTTCAGAGGAAGATCCGGGAGCGAATCTCCCCGTGAATAAGGCACAGCAGATTGCCGGGTCGTTCCTTTCGGCCCAGGGGTACGACCTTTCCCGCTATCGGCTGAAAGAAACGGCTTCGGACTATCACCCCCACCGAAGAGATACGGCGTTTGTCTGGGAAGCGCGCGACCAGACGTCCGGCGCGGTTGCGGATGCAAGAGTTCGGCTCGAGGCCGCCGTCTATGGCGATAAGCCCGGTTCCTGGAATCAGTTTCTCAAAATACCCGAGGAATGGAGACGAGCGCGGCAGGGCAAGACCACACTCAGCACGGTTGTATTGGCCGTTCGTATCGTTTTTATTTTTTCCATGGTCATACTGGCGACCGGCTGCCTCGTGAAAGGGGTGCGCACCGGATGGGTGCGCTGGCGAATCGCCGGCAGAATAGCCGCTGCCGCGATGGCGCTGGAACTCCTCAATACTCTGAATGAATGGCCCGCACTCCGATTTCAATATGATACCCAGATGGATGCGATCGTGTATTTTGCCACCGCGCTGGCGCAGGAAGCCTTGTTGTTGATTGGCATTGGCCTGGCGGCAGCCATCGCTTCAGCGCTTGTGATGGCCTGCTATCCCGCGGCCCCAATCACATTGCAGAAGGCTGGAAGGGTTGCCTGGGGCCGGGATGTTGCCATTTGCGTTGCAGCGACTCTGGGCGGATATTTCTCTCTGCAATGGCTGGTATCCTGGATGCAGTATCACCTCTATCCCTTTATGGCTGCGCCGTCTATATCGATTCCCGCAGGATTAGGGGCCTATGTTCCTGCAATATCCGCATTGCGGACGGTTGCACTGAGCGCACTGTTTTTCAGTACGGTCGTGGCATTTGCCATCAGTGTGTGGACACGGCTCAGAGGACACCTGTTCTGGAGATCGATCTTGCTGGTCGCGATGATCGTTAGCCTGGTTCCGACATCCGCCCGCGGATTCCAGGAGGCGGCCGCCCAGGCAATTCCCTCACTGCTGCTTGTGACGATTACCTGTTTCATGGCCGCCGTCTTCCTCCGAGGCAATTGCCTGGCGTACCCGGCATGCGCAGCAGCTGTTTCGCTTGCGATGATTTCTCTCACGAGCCTGAACCGCGGGAACCTCCATCTGATTCTTCAAAACGGACTCTTGTGGATCCTGATGTTTGCAGGCCTGGCTCTTTTAGGGATGCACTCCGGTCAAAAAGCTCGAAAGACTCTCTGAGAGTCGAGGCGCGACTGAAAATGATTCGAAGAAACTTCGCCGGCTTCGTCATCCTCGCCGCGTACCTGTTGTGTATTTTTGTCGCCAACCCGTCCGGCGAATTCCCGTTAAATGATGATTGGAGTTATACGCGATCCGCATTTGCTCTCGGTGCCGGGCAGGGGCTCAAGATAGATCCATGGTCGGCTCCAAGCCTGGTGGGACAGGTTCTTTATGGGGGATTGCTCACAAAGCTCTTCTCGCAGCGCTTCCTTGTATTGCGCGCATCAACGCTCGCGCTTTCCTGCTGCACGGCTCTTCTCTTGTGGGCGATTTTCCGGAGGGCCGGATTCGGACGGAGATTCGCCTCGCTCTTTCTCCTTTGCTGGATTTTTAATCCATTCCAGTTCAGCCTGTCCTTTACCTACATGACGGAGATCCCGTTTCTATTCTTTATTGCCCTTGCGCTGTATCTGTACACGATCCATCTGGATACCGGGAATCCCTACTGGCTTCTGCTGAGCACTGCTGCGTTGGGCTATGCGTTTCTGATCCGGCAGACCGCGCTGTTTTTTATACTGGGGCTGTTCTGCAGTCTGCTGCTGGACCGGAATAAGACGATCTGGGTCCGGGTGCGCCAGGCTGTGCCGCTTGTCCTTACCGCCGGAATATTCATCCTGGGTTATGCCGTTGGGTCCCACTCCAGTGTCGGAGCGACCGTGGCAGTACAAAGGAAATTTGATCTTCTGGGGCATCTTCGGATCCGGCAATTTCTGGGCAACAGCTATGGCATGCTGTTTTATCTTGCCTTTATGCTGCTCCCGATCTGGATTTTACTGGTTCCGCATCTCCGACACATGATGGGTGGTCTTGCCCGCATACAAAGAATGGCAATTCCTGCCGTCAGCTGCGTGATTGTCGCCACCGGGCTCTGGTGGTTCCACGCAAGCTATAAACCGGCCGAATACATTCCGGCAACAAGCTATCACGCAAGAATGCCATTTCTGCTGAACGTGTTGTACGACACCGGATTGGGACCACTCACCCTGGATCCTGACTATTTTGCTTCTCCGCCCATGCCCTCTTATCCCTGGTTGTGGTACGGGATCACCGGATTGGTTGCCGCAGGAGCCATCGCGTTTTTGATGTTCGCTTTTTTCGCCATTTTCAAAATGCGCGCAAGAAGATCTTCCCGGCAGGGGTGGCCGCTCTTCGTGTTTGCCGGAATATCCTTTCTTCTTCTGATGCCCTTTGAAATTGTATTCAGTCATCTCCAGGAGGGAGGACTCTTCGACCGGCACATCCTCATTGTCGCATTTCCGCTGATGCTGATCGCAGGTCTAGTCTCCGCTGCGGAGGCAACCACGGAAGACCGCAGCAGGAAGATATATGCCGGAACATGGGCCGCGATTGTATTGCTGGGTGTATTCTCTGTAGCGGCAACGCACGATTATATGCAATGGAACCGCATCCGCTGGCAGATGGGGCGGCAGCTCCTCCGCCAGGGCATTGATCCGCTTTCCATTGTAGGCGGATTCGAATTCAACGCCTGGAACAACTATGATACCTATGTGGCCAGGGGGCGCACCGCCCAGGTCAGCCACTGGTGGTATGATCGGCGGGACTACATTATTACTATGATTCCGATGGACGGGTATGAGATCCGGCAGACCCAATCCTTTTACTCATGGGTGCATCGGCGCCCGATCGCAATTTATCTGATTGCAGATTCAAAACTCGCGACCTCGCCTTGATCGGAGATCATGAATCCTGATCTGCAATCCGGCCTCCGAGTCTGACCTCAAGCTTTCGCCATATCGCGCATGAACATCAGAAACAACTGCACATCCTTGAACAAATTCAGCGCTACTTTGCCGGGCCGGAAAAGGAACGATCGCGGGCGCCGCGTCCGTCTCCAGAACACCTGCAGATCGGCGCGGGTATAGGTGAGACGCTTGGCCATTCGAAAATTGAAGTCGCTGAACGCGAGTGAAATCTTGGAGGGGACGCGCAGTTCCGGCGAATAGATATGGGCGCGAATATGCGCCATCTGCAATTCCGCCGCATGAAGATTTCGATTCAATTCCTTTCGCAGTCTCTTTATCTCCGCCACGAGCCTGATTTCGCCATCACTTCGTTTGCGCGTCTGCAGCCAGAGTTCTTCCATTTCCATCAGGAGCGCAACCCAATTGCGCAGCAGGCTCCGGACTTCGCGATAACGCCGAATGGCGTGTTTCAGCCTCGATTCCGCGATGAATCCCGATCTCCTGTCCGTTCGATCCTTTAGCCGGAAGAAGCCGTGCAGCATGGGGTGTCCGTCCTCAATGAGCGCAGAGTTTTTGTACCAGATGAAGTTGAGGAAGATATTCCAGTAGTTTTCCGGATTGGATCGCAGCAGAACATCCCTCATGTAGGCGAATGAGTAAAAATTCCGCCATGCCTCCCGGTAGGACGCGGCCAGTTCTCCGGGAGCAAAATTCGGATGGCGGATGGTTTCATGAAAGGAATCGTAGTCATTCAGGTCCGCATGCATGGGTTTGCCGCTCTCTACCATGCGCACATGGTCGTGCGATCCCGGCAAAGGCGTCAGCATAAAGAAGGACGCCTGTTCCACGCCCAGTTCATCCTGAAGCCGCTTTACGTCCGCCCGTATCGATTCGGGCGTATCGAACGGAAAGCCGAAAATATAGGCCACATGGGTTGCAATTTTTGCGTTGTGCCACGCGGCAACCAGATCTTTGTAATCCTGCACGTGGTTCTGCATTTTGCCGGCGGCCTTCAGGTTCTGTGGATTGATGCTTTCCATCCCGATGAATACCTGCGTACAGCCGGCGCGTGCCGCCGTGCTGATGAAGTCGGGTATCCTGTGTGATTGCGTGTCCACCTGTATCATGAACTGAATCGGGATATGCTCTTCTTCCCGGAGCTTTACAAGCATTTCAAAAATCTCCGGCCAGCATCGGTTGCGCGCAAAATTATCATCGGTGAAGAAGTAAAAGTTGATGCGGTGAACGCGGTAATTCTCGCGGAGCGTATCCACCAGCATCTGTGGTGACCGGACGCGCATCTCCCGTCCCTGGACATTGATGATCGTGCAGAAGCTGCAGTTGAATGGGCAGCCGCGGCTGCAGTCGATCGTGCCGAAATTCGTGGTGATGAATCGATGCAGGTATGCCTTGTCGACAATCGGAATCGGCTTCATGTACAAATCCGGCTTGCGGTCGAGGAAGTCATAGACGGGCTGAAGGCGATCGTTGCAGGCATCGCGGAGAATCTCTCCCCAGGTTTCCTCGACCTCGCCCTTCACAACCGTTACCCCGATATCGATCAATGCCTGTATTTCCGGAGTGATCCCCTGTGCAAGCGCCAGGGTGCCGCTGACGTGAAACCCGCCGATCAGAACCTGCAATCCCCCGTCTCGAAACCGCTTTGCCAGATCAGCGGCGCGGGGAAATTGATTCGACTGCACGCCGGCCAGGGCTATAATCGTCCGCTGCTTCGGCAACCGGTGTGATCGTATGATTTTTCTGACCGGAATTTTTTCGACCGTATCGTCGAACAGTGCCACTCGAAGCTGAATGTCCGGCCCGAGAAACTCACGTTCAGCGAGATCCCGCGTCAGGCTGGACAGGCAGGCAAGTGTGTTGCTTGGAAGCACTCCTCGAAAATGGCGCAGCACATAGCCATCGTCGTCATATTTGGAGGGTTTGATCAGAACAACCTGAACCTGCTTCCGCCTTGAAGAAGGTACTGCAGAATGTGCTCTCACGGTAGTTTACATCCTCAAACAAAAAACTAACTTGATCGTGGAGGATGTTAGAACCTGCAGAGCGCGCATTCAACCTCGCTGGGTTCCCTTTTACAGAGCTTTTACACTAAAATGTCTACCCGGGAACGCTGGCGTTCCCAGCAAATCTGTCGGGGGGCTTATTGGCAAAAATGAGAATATTGATATTGCTTGCCGGGTGCGTCATTTTGTTTGGGATTTCGGTGCGTGGGACGGAACAGCCTCGGTCTCCGCTGACTCTGGAGACAATTTTTGGCGGAGGTCTTTATGAGCCAGTTCCCGCCGAATTGCGCTGGTCTCCCGATGGATACCGGGTTGCCTATTTTCTTACCGATAGTGGTGAGGAACGATCGCTCTGGATCCTGGATGTTCGCACCGGAGAAAAATCCAGGGCGCTTTCATCCGAACAGATTCAGAAATTTCTTCCGGACGAAACCTCTCTCAGCGAGCGCGCACGCGCGGCCCGTAACCGGTATGGAACTCCCTCTTATTCCTGGGCTCCGGATGGGGCAAGACTTCTTCTGGCCGGCTCCGGACGATTGTTTGTCTACAATCTCGATGCCGGTTCCGTTGTACAACTGGCCCCGTCAAAATCCGATGCTCTCGACGCGAAGTTTTCTCCCGACGGGAAGTGGGTCTCCTTTATCTGCAATCATGACATCTGGGTGGCTCCCGGTTCCGGCGGCGAAGGGAAGCAGTTGACCTTTGGCGGCAGCGATCTTCTTTTGCACGGTGTCCCGGATTGGGTTTATGAGGAAGAGTTCGATCTCCATTCGGCTTATGAGTGGGCGCCCGATTCCCGGCACATCGGATTCCTGGAGCTCGATGAAACTCCTGTTCCGGCATATCCGCTTGTCGAACAGCTGAGCCTGCAGGCGACAGTCGAAATGCAGCGGTATCCCAAAGCCGGTGACCCGAGTCCGAAGGCAAGGGTAGGCATCGTGGCTGTGGATACGGCACGCACCGTCTGGAGCGAGGGCGGAGCCGAGTATATCCCGCGCCTTCGCTGGGCAGACAGCCGGGGCCTGGTCCTGCAGCTGCTGAATCGCGCACAGAACCGCCTGGAGTTGATGGAAGTCGATGCTGAAAACGGACGCGGGCAGACGATCCTGATCGAGCAGGATCCCAATTGGCTGGATATTGGAGACACTCCGAAATTTTTGGCTGGAGGAAAAAGATTCCTGTGGTTGTCCAGCCGCACCGGTTACCAGCACCTTTACCTGTATGAGAGGAATGGCACCCTCCTACGCCCGATTACCAGGGGGGATTGGGTTGCATACGAAATAGCGGAAGTGGATGAGGCCGGCGGCTGGATCTATTATGTCTCAAATCAGGCGGAAACGATCGGGCGGGATCTCTACCGCATTCGCCTGGATGGTTCCGGCGGCGAGCGCGTGTCGAAGCTGCCCGGAACGCACCAGGTCAACATGAATCCACAGGGCACTGCCTATGTTGATTCCTTTTCCTCCCTGGTGAGAAAGCAGGAAATCCACGTATGCGATCTGGTTGCGCATCGTGAGAAGGAACTGTTTCTTCCGAAACCGCTGGATGCATTCGATCTCGTTCCCCCGGAGATTTCCGAACGGATTACGCCGGATGGCGCTACCGTCCGGCTGCTGCTGTATAAGCCGAAAAACATGACTGCCGGCAGGAAGTATCCCGCGCTGGTCTATGTGTATGGCATGCCGGGTACTCCGACCATCCAGGATGCATGGCCGGGGAATCGGGGGCTTTTCCACCAGTTTCTTGTTCAGCAGGGATTTGTTGTTGCCCAGATTGATGACCGGACCTCATCGATTCCGGGACACAAATATGCGGTTGCGGGACATCACCGCGTCGGCCCGGTGGCCGCCGCGGATCATGCTTTTGCCGTACAATATCTCAAGTCTTTGCCATACATCGATGGATCGGCCCTTGGCATCTGGGGATGGAGCGGTGGCGGTTTTACAACCGCGTACGATATGACCCACACGGACCTTTTCAAAGCCGGCGTTGCCGGTGCTCCCGTTACCGACTGGCGTCTCTATGATTCGGTATATACCGAGCGCTACATGGGACTGCCGTCCGAAGTTCCCGATGATTACAGCCGGACGTCCACGGTAGCGGCTGCTGCGGAATTAAGGGGAAGGCTGTTGTTGATCTATGGAACGCTGGACGACAATGTACATCCGCAGAACACCGTTCAGCTTGCCAACGCCCTCATCCGGGCCAGGAAACAGTTCGATCTGATGGAATATCCCAACAAGACACACGGGATCACCGGGACGTCCGAAAACATTCACCTCTATACGATGATTTACGAATTTCTGGAGAGACATCTGCGGTAGCCCGCAGAGGCGCATTTTAGTTGCCCGGTTTGCGTCAATGCGCGGTTCCCGATCTGTAAGGGCCGGAGGCCCGATAGCAAATAGCCAGGGATGAGCGCAACGAACCCCTGGAACTCGATTGCAGATTGAACGAGCCCCAGCGGGGCGAAAGAAAGCACTTACGACCCTCCCGGTGATTATTCTTCCGCGATGTAGGAAACGCTGTCTTTCCGGAGAAAGAGGCGTGGGCCGTGGGCGGAAAGCCCAAGGCTGAAGCAATGCCGATCGTAGTAGCGAACGCGCCCTTCCAATCGCTCGCCGGTTTTCAATACAACCGTTACCTTGGCTCGCGAGTCTACCAGGGATTTCAGATATTCCGATTCGGAACCGGTGTTTTCGAGATCGATCTGATTATGCATCCCCGGCTCGCGGTCTTCCTCTTCAAAGTAACTCTCTTGATGCCGGTTTCGATTGTGGTGAGGACTGAAATGGGGCGCCCTGTTACCGTCGTGGTCCCGGTTTCTGTCTCTGTTTTTGAATGGTTGTCGTCTGGAAAAATCCATACTTGATTACCGTGCCTGGCTGTCTCCCGAAGCGATCGGTCTCGAAGGATTCGTGATCCACTCACTCCACGAGCCCGCATATAATCGGCCCAATCCCAATCCCGCATAGGCTATAGAAAATAGATTGTGCGCGGCCGTAACACCGGAACCACAATAGCAGATCACATTTTCCGTGGGAACAGATTTTACCAGGTTTTCAAAGCGCTGACACAGGGCGTCTCGGGAAAGAAACTTGCCTTCTGAAGTGACGTTGTTTTCGCAAGGCGCGGACACGGCACCCGGGATGTGCCCGGCAACCGGATCGATCGGCTCCAGCTCCCCACGGAACCGAGGAGTGCTCCTAGCATCGAGAAGGATATAGCGGGCGTCTTTTCGATATTCCTCCACCTGTTCTGCCGTTACCCAGATGCCTGGGACTTCATGCGGTTCGAATTGTCTGCGCGGGCGGCTTTCCATGCCGGTGCGTTTGGGCAATCCGGATCGTTGCCACTCGCTCCATCCGCCGTCGAGCAATGCCACGCTTGTGTGTCCCAGCCAGTTGAGAAGCCACCAGAGACGAACTCCCATGGTTCCAGTGGCATCATCATAGATAACCACCTGCGTCCGAGCATCGATTCCCCACGAGGACAGCGTTTCCGTCATCACAGGGATTTGCGGCAGAGGATGGCGCCCCGTTTTGCCTGGAACTTTGGGCGCCGACAGATCATTATCCAGGTGCGCGTACACGGCACCGGGGATGTGCGAAGCCAGATAATCGTTGCGTCCGCGTTCCACGTTATCCAGCGAAAAGCGGCAGTCGACGATAGCCCAATCGGGGTCGTTTAAGTGAAGATGCAGTTCTGAAGCCGGGAGCAGTGTTGTCCATGTCATGGTCCAATGATAGGGCAGCCGGGACTTCAAAGCAAACGAAGGTCGCGATCTAGAGGGCCGGCGGTCCAGGTCCTTGGCGAATGGCCCAAAGAATCCTTTGAGCCTGTACCCCCCACCGCTGTTACAATAGCGCTGCAAAGGAGAAACACTCATGAGACGTCGTGACTTTCTGAAACACTCTGCAGCCGGGGCTGCAATATCCATGTTTGGCCGTGCAGCATCGTCTGCGGTTGCCGCGGATCCGATAGCGAAGGTGGCTTTGGTCAAAACAAACGATCGGGCGCAAGGCATTGCGGATGCCCTGAAACTGATCTCATTCGCTTCGCCCAAAGGCAAGAAAGTCCTGATCAAACCCAACTTCAATACTGCCGACCCCACGCCGGGATCGACCCATAACGATACGCTTCGGCAACTCGCCCTGGAAATGAAAGCCCGCGGTGCCTCCCACCTGACCATCGGGGACAGTTGTGGCCCGGGCAATACAAAACAGGTCATGGAGAAGAAGGGAATTCCCGCGCTGGCCAGCGAACTCGGTATCGATGTGGTCAATTTCGAGGAGCTTCCTGCGGATGGCTGGAAACAGTGCAATCCGGCGGGATGCCATTGGAAGGACGGTTTCAGCATAGCCAAACCGGTCACCGATGCCGAGTTTCTGCTTTGGACCTGCTGCCTGAAGACACACGGCTTCGGCGGAGTACACAGCATGTCGCTGAAGCTGGCCGTGGGCGTAACCAATAAAAACATCCGGATGCAGATGCACCAGTCTCCGGATATCCGCAAGATGATCGCCGAACTTCACCAGGCATTCACGCCGCAGCTTGTCGTTATGGATGGATTGGACATATTTGTCGACGGCGGCCCGATGACCGGAAAACTGGTCAACGCCGGAGTGATCATTGCCGGAACGGATCGGATTGCCATTGACGCCGTCGGCCTGGCCGTTCTCAAAAATCACGGCAGCAACCCGGCCATCATGGACACGAAGATCTTTGCGCAGGAACAGATCGCGCGCGCCGCGGAGCTTGGCCTGGGCGTAAAATCGCCGGATCAGATCGAGATCGTCACCGGCGATGCGCAAAGCAAGGAATACGCCGGTAAATTGAAGGAAATTCTGGCTCGCGGCTAAAAACCAGGGACGTCTCCCCTGCAGGATTTCGATTCCGGAGTCGGATCCCGAAATTGAAATCCTGGAGGTCTAGGCGGGTGGGTTATAGGTTCGCAGGATATCCCAGAATGCACCGCGATGACCTTTTTGAATGGCATCCACCAGCCGTTGGTTGGAATTGTAATTGTAGTTTTGATCAGGCTTTGAAGGATCCAGAAAGAGAAATCGTCGGTCGTCTCCGATCCGCTCGCCCAAGAGTTCAAATATGCAGGAAGCGATAGCGGGCTCGAGAAAAAAGGAAGGCTTCAGCGGATCACCCTCTCCCATCCTGGCAGCAAGAACCGTTCCGGGGTAAATTCTCACGCCCAGCGTCACTCCGACACGCTCCGGGTCCGCATTCTTCATCAAGGCGACGGTCTGTTCGAGGCTTCCTCTGGTTTCGCCCGGCCCCCCCAAAAGCAGATCAAGCATAACCGCCATTCCTTCCTGCTTCGTCCAGCGAGTGCAATTCAGGATATCTTCCGGAGAGAAATTCCGGCCAAGGCTTTTCAGCATCGCCTCACTGCCGTTGTCCGCTCCGAAATCTATTCCGACGCAACCGGCGTGACGCATCGCCGCTGCCAGTTCCTTCGAGAAACCGGCCGGGGAACAATAGGCATACCAGCGCATCTTGGATCCCAGTCCGCGGCGGATGATTTCCCGGCAGACTTCCAGTGCGTGCCAGGCTGGAACATTGAATTCGCCGTCGCAGGTATGCAGAGCAGTAATACCCAAATCAACCAGGCATTTCAGCTCGGCTGCTACCGCCGCAGGAGGACGGAGACGCACGGTTTTCCCTTTTGCTGCGGGATCGGCGCAATAGATGCAATCGGCCGAACAACCACGCTTGGTCTCAAACCCGGCCTGGCCGCCTTCCCGAAAATACCGCCGATTATCAATCCAGCCGCGGGTCATGGCGGGAAGCTCTGCCAGCGATCTCCACTGCGGAGGATTGCGCCTCCACTGCCGGCCATCCGGCCAGACCAGGCTGGGCAGATCTCTCCATTCGCGCCCTGTCTCCAATCGGTTTGCCAGGTCGACGATAGTGAATTCACCTTCGCCCCAAATGCCCAGGGCGGATTCCGTCATGGAGAGAATCTGCTCGGGCATTACCGAGAATCCCACGCCGCCAATCACGATGGGCGCGTCTGTACTTTTTCGCACACACTTGGCCAGCTCAACAAATCCCGGAATGAAGGTCTGACAATCGATGAAGGAGCAGTCATCGGTATTGCGGAGAGTCATGCCGACGAGTTGATAGCTGGCTTTAGCAAAGAAGCTTTCGATAGATGCCTGAGGATTCTCTTCCCAGGCAAGATCCAGCAGTTCGATCGAATGACCGGCCGCGCCCAGTGCCTCGGCAACATAGTCCAGACCGATGGGAGCGATCGGAGGCTGCATTCGGTTCGTATTGATCAGCGCAATATGCATGTAAGGCCAGGCACCACAGATCTCAGGATGTCCGCGATTATCTTCCCAGGAAATTATCGATATTCTTCCGAAGCCGGGCGACTTCGGCGTCGCTCATCCACGGATTCGACAGATGGCGAAGGACCTCATCTTCGTCCATGCCAAGGCGCATCCCTTCCTCCACGGCCACCGCATACCCTTCAATTTCAGTCGGGCGATCGACATAGTGAAGGCTGTGGTCCCAGATATCCTTGCCTTCCGCAAACTGTCGAAGGTGTGTCAATTCATGCATGAGATCCAGGTACAAATCGAGCGGATTTGCCTGCCGGTAATACTCTTCGATCAGCGTGATGGCAGGTATTTTGATGTCCACCCAGCAATAGCCTTCTCCAGGCTTGATCCGGACAAGAGCGCTTTCCAGCAGAGTCTTGATAGGAAGCGCCGCTGTTTCAATCCTCCGAACCGCGGGACTTTCCTCGGCCCGCGGCAGGAGGTTTCTATATGGATGCGTGCCGGCGCTCAACGTGCGAACAACAAGTGCAAATTCGGGCAATTCAATCGTCATGTCGAGATTGTGCCAGATTCCCCGCGACTCTGCGAGCCTTGGATTTCAGTTTTTCTTAATCCACGATGGACTGATACACAAGCGTCTGGAACTGGCTGATATTGGTCATATCGCTCGGCATTTGTTGTGTGAAATAGATCGAGACCATGTCTTCTTTGGGATCGATAATGACATGGGTTGTGGCTGCGCCGCCCCATCCGAATTGACCCTGGGAGCCAAGATTCCCAGCGCCGGCAGGACTGAGCAGAACGGACACTCCCAGTCCGTAGGCTGTACCGCCGATCATGCCGAGGTCGGGGATAGCCGGCGGTAGATTGTTCGAGGTCATCAATTCCACCGTCTTCCTTCCGAGCAGGCGGACGTTGCCGAGCTTGCCGCGACTCAAAAGCATCTGGGCAAAGCGGTAGTAGTCCATTGCCGTGGAGGACAGACTCAGACCTCCGAATGGCCGCTCGGTATAGCGGGCATAACTGCTGCTTTCCGGCTTATCGATCGGCTCGAGCTTGCCATCTTTCGGCGGACCATAGTTGGTTGTATATCGGCCGATGTATTCCTTGGGTATGCCGAACACCGCATCTTTCATCCCCAGCGGCTGAATAATTTTGCTTTGGACATATTTGTCAAAACGCATCCCGGAGAAATACTCGACCAGGTAAGCCTGGACATCATGCGAAACGCTATAGACCCAGCGTTCTCCCGGCTGATAGAGAAGCGGAACCGTTGCCAGCTTGTCTACGAGCTCCTTCAGAGAATCCAACCTGGCGAAATCGATTCCGGCCGCCCGGTAAGCCTTGTCCACCGGATTTGTGTCGGTCATGCCGTACCCAAATCCCGCGGTATGTCGGAAAACATCCTGGATCGTAATTTTGCGTTTCGGTTCTTCCAGGACCATGGCCCCTTTGTCATCGAGGCGGCTGAACACCTTCACATTCTTGAAGGCAGGCAGGTATTTTTCGAGTGGATCTGAAAGCTGAAATTTCCCCTCTTCGTACAACATCAGAAGAGCAGCGCTGGTCACCGGCTTGGTCATCGAGTACAAACGGAAAAGAGAGTCGGTCTGCATTTTTTTCCCGGATTCGATGTCAGCCATTCCAAATGCTTTGTGGTATACCACCGCTCCATGACGCGCGACGAGAAGAACGATCCCCGCGGTTTTCTTCTTGTCGATATTCTCCTGCATAACCTGGGTCAGCCGCGCAAGCCTGTCTGTCGACAGCCCCACGGATTCAGGCGCGACAGCTTTCTGATCTCCCGCCCATCCGGGCATAGACATAATTCCTAAAACAATCACAGACTGGAGAAAAACGGCGATGAGTCGAATGCATCGCATACGTACCTCCCTGGGGTCAGACTTCATGGAATAGGAATCTGAAACAAAACCGGAACTGATACAATCAGAGAATATCCAATTTAGTAAAAAATATTAAAACCTTTTTATGGGGACGGACGTCTAATAAAGGAACTGTTGCTTTCCAGAATACCTTTTTTGCTTCTTCGGAGGCCTGATGTTTGTTTGCGTCCGACAGCGCTTTGCGTTTTTGGCGATGCTTCTTTTTGCGTCCGGGGGCTGCACGCGGCCATCGCCGCAACAGGGCTTTTCCGCAGCCCATGCATCTGAAACCATTACGGTGAAACGCGGCAACTTCCGACGCGTCGCGCGCCTGAGCGGGAGTGTCAGTGCGACGGAATCCTTTTCCGTGCTCGCGCCGCGTCTCTCCGGACAGATGATGGGTTCGGGAATGATGGTCATAACCGGGATTGTGCGTAATGGCATGACTGTCCACAAAGGCGATGTCCTCGTCGAATTCGATCGCCAGGCCCAGCTCAAGAACATACTGGATCGCCAGGCGGAGTGCGATGGACTGAATCAGCAGATCCGGAAAAAGCAGGCCGACCAGGTTTCTGCGCGGCTTTCGGATGAGACCGACATCAAATCCGGGGAAGTCGATGTCCAGATTGCGCTCGTGGAAATGCGCAAAAATGATGTCATCCCGCGATACCAGGCCGAGATCAACAAGGCAAATCTGGCGGAAGCCGAAGCCGGGTTGAAGCAGTTGAAGGAAACCTTTGCTTTGAAGCGCAAAGCGGAAGCCGCAGATATAAGAATTCTGGAAATTCAGCGGGACCGCGCACTGAAAGCGCTGGAATACGCAAAGGGCAATGTGGAAAGAATGACCATCCGATCTCCTATGGATGGCCTGGCTGTATTGACTCCCACCGTCAAGGGAACTCGCACGATGGATCCGCAGGAAGGGGATGAGGTAAGGCCCGGTTCGGGCATCATGCTCGTAGTGAATCCATCCTCGATGCAGGTTTCAGCGCGAGTCAACCAGGTCGATGTATGGGAGGTGCGCGTCGGGCAGGCTGCGGAGGTCCGCCTGGAGGCGTATCCGGACCTGGTCTTTCCTGGAAAAGTGGAGCGCATCAGCGCCATGAGCACCACCAGCTCCAATTCGAAACGCATTCGCTATTTTTCCATAGCCATTTCGATCCAGGGACGAAATCCCAAGCTTCTTCCGGATCTGACGGCTGCGGTGGATATCCGGTTGCAGGACCGAGGGAATGCGTTGCTGCTTCCGCGGGAGGCCGTGACAATAGAGAACGGCCAGGCATCGGTGGCGATTGCAGCCAATGGAAAAACGGAACGGCGGACAATCAAAACAGGGCCGGCGAATGACAGTGAGGTTGTGGTGGAATCCGGGTTGGATGAAGGCGCCGCTGTCCTGCTGGAAGCATCCGCGGTTAGCAGGTCAAACTGAACAGCATGTCGATATTATTTGCAAAAAAGACGTGCCCGAATGGGAACCGTGGCGTGAGGCAGCTTGCTGCCGCCATTGGAAACCATCAAAGCCGAAGGCGAGTGCAAGCCATCGCACTCCAAAGGGCTTCGAAACGGCGGCGCACCCGGTGTGAATGAATTCGAAAATGAGAAACTGAATTTATGAGTCCCGTCACAAGAAAACGGAAATGGATGAAGGTCAGCCTTTGGTGCATTCTCCTGGCCGGAATCGCCTTGGGCGGATACCTGCTCAATGCCAGGCGAAGCACTGCTAAAACCCCGCCCGTTCCTTCCGCGGAGGTCAAACTGGGAGACTTCGTCGACTATATCGAATTGCGCGGAGAAATTGCCGTTCGCGCCTCCACGGTCATCGCCGCTCCGTATAACACCGGCGATCTCCAGATTCTGAAGCTTGCGCGCAATGGCAGCCAAATCCAGAAGGGGGATGTTGTTGTCGAATTTGACCCTTCCACCTTACAGCGCACCGCAGATCAGTCCCGCGCCCAGCTGCGGCAGGTTGAAGCCGAGATTGCACGGGCGAATGCCCAGCAACGCCTGGCGGAAGAGCAGATCAAGACCGAGATGATGACGGCCCGGTTTCAGAGGGAACGAGCGCAGCTGGATGCAAGCACCGGTGAGGTAGTGCCGAAAATCGAAAATGAAAAAAACGCGCTTGCTCTCGCCAAGGCCGAACATAAGCTGCGCGAGCTGGACAGCCGGATGGCATCCAGGAAGGTCGGGCTGGAAGCCGACCTGGCGGGGATCAACCGGCGGCGGGATAAAGCCAAGGCGGATCTGGAGCAGACCGAGAAGAACATGTCGGCGCTGACTCTGACTTCTCCGACCGCCGGGATCATCACCATGCTTCCAAACTCCAGGGCCCGCACAAACCTCCTGGGAGGCGGTTCGACGCCGGTCTTCAAGGAAGGAGACCGCGCCTATGCGGGCGCTGCAATTGCGGAGATCCCGG
This sequence comes from Acidobacteriota bacterium, assembly GCA_963664705.1. Lineage (GTDB taxonomy): Bacteria > Acidobacteriota > UBA6911 > UBA6911 > UBA6911 > UBA6911. The sequence goes on from OY761556.1 coordinate 5,575,611, forward strand.
ATCTCTCCACGATCCAGGCGAAAGCGCCTGTATCGGAGACAGATCGCGGACGCGTGCAGACGGGACAGACCGTCCTGTTGAATATCGAGGCGGTGCCGGATAAAGAACACAAAGGCCGTATCAATAATATCAGCCCGCTCGCAAAGGTGGACTATTCGAGTCTTCCGATAAAAAAGAACTTTGATTTATCGGTGGAACTCGAAAACCCCGACCCGAGACTTCGGCCCGGCATGACGGCCACGCTGCGCATCGAGGCGGAGCGTGTACCGAATGCACTTGTGATTCCGGCAGACTCCGTGTTTATGAAGAATGGTCAGGCCGTTGTCTATGTGCTTCGAGACGGGCTCTATCATGCGCGCTCCGTGACCCTGGCAAGACGGGGTGTCGGGAATGTTATGGTATCGCGCGGTTTGAGCGCCGGTGAGCGCATTGCCCTGAAAGATCCGGAGCCAGCCTCCGGAAAATAGTCCTATTCCGTAATGTGACAAAAGATCGGTTATGTTTATAAAATCCATCCGAAATTTGGTCCTGGTTGCCATCCCGCTTTTCAGTGCCTCCTGTTCATACCTTGGCGATGTCACAGGCCTGCAGCAGGCACAGATTCGAATTCCATCGGCGAAAGTTGCTCGAGGCCCGATCGAAGTAAGGGTCCACGGACTCGGCGAATTGCGTCCCGGTCAAACATCAACCATCGTAGCGCCGCCCATGTCCGGGGGATTGCTGCAGATCATCCATTTGGTCAAGACCGGCACACGGGTCAAAAAAGGGGATGTGGTGGTCGAGTTCGATCCGAGCGAGCAGGAGTACAACCTGGAGCAAAGCCAATCGCAGCTTGAGGAAGCGGATCAGCAGATTGCAAAGATGAAGGCCGATCAGGCCGTCAAAGCGGCGCAGGATAAAGTCGCGCTGCTGAAGGCGCAGTACAGCGTGCGCCGCGCCGAATACAAAGTCCAGGGGAACGAGCTGCTGGGCGCCATTGAGGCGAAGAAGAACCTGATAGACCTGGAGGACGCGAAGCGCAAATACGAGCAGCTGCAGCGCGACACCCAGTCGCGGGCGAGCGCGGATGTCGCGGACCTGGCGATGCAGAGCGCCTCCCGGATGCGGGCCCAGATGGGAATGAAGATGGCCCAGCAGAATATCGACAACATGATCTGGAAAGCACCAGCGGACGGAGTGGTGGTGTTGGGACAGAACCTGGAGGCGCTTGTGTCGGGCAGCGGATCCATCCGTGTATACAGCGGGATGGAAATTCCCGAATTCAAAGAAGGGGACCAGGTCTATCCTGGTCGCCTGGTCGCGCAGATACAGGGAACAAGCGAGCTGGAAGTCCTTTCCAAGGTGCTTGAAACAGACCGTGGCAACCTCAGCCCCGGACAGCCCATTGAAATGTGGATGGATTCGATGCCGTCTAAATCGTTTTCGGGCAAGATCAAATCCTTGGCCACCTCCGCTTCGGATGCGTCTTCCGCCGACACCACCTCGGACTACCTGGAAGCGTTGTCGACGCGCAGCTTTGATGCGGTGTTTGAAGTCGATGGCAAAGGGGAGCCATTATATATGGGCTCCAGCGTCCGTTTCATCATCAAGGGAAACAGCATGCAGGATGTCCTGTCGATTCCGCGCCAGGCCGTATTCCAGAAGGACTCCAAGCCGGCCGTTTATGTGCGGCGCGGCGAGCAATGGGAATCGAATGAAATCAGGATCAAATATCTTACCGAGAGCCGCGCGGTGATTGATGGCATTGCCGAGAATGCGGAGGTGGCCCTGGTGAATCCTGATCTGCAGAAGGACAAAGTGAAGTCTCAAAAGGGTGCGCTGGCATCATTCCTGGGAGGATCAGCCCAATGAAGGCTCTGGGAGCGGAGGGACAAAAAGTCCGGTATCGAAGAAGGAAGTTGCTCCCGGATTGGGGCCTGGCATTGCGCAATCTCGCCTCGCGCAAGCTTCGATCGCTGCTGACCATGCTTGGCATGATTTTCGGAGTGGGCGCGGTTGTTTCCATGCTGTCCATCGGTGCCGGGGCGCAGCAGCAGGTGCTCGCCTTTATTGAACAGTTGGGCGTCCGAAATCTGATCGTTGAAGCGAAGGACATTAACGACACGGAGGAACTGGTCAAACTTCGGAAAACGTCCCCCGGCCTTTCCTTCAAGGACCTGCGCGTAATCCGAACCAATATCGCCGGGGTCAATGCCTCGACGCCGAGGAAGACTCTCACTCCCACAAATCTGTTTCCCAAGTCCAAGCTCGACATGCCGACTGTCTACGGCGTGGAGCCGCAATTCCAGCTCATCGCGGGGCTGCGCATGGTTGCGGGGCGGTTCTTTACCGTGGAGGAGAATGACCAGAGACGGCCGGTCTGCGTTCTGGGAGAAGGCGCGAAAGCCAACCTGTTTCCGCAGCGGGAGGCAGTGGGCGAAAACATAAAGATCCAGGACCAGTGGTATCACGTCATCGGCGTGTTGGGAGGCCAACTGGTCTCCCAGGGAGAGGTTTCCGGAGTGAAGACGCAGGACTTGAACAACCTCATCTACATGCCGATCAACAGCATGATTTACCGGATGGAAGGGAATCGCAGTTATCTGAAAGATGAGATAGACGGCATATATCTGCGGCTGGATAAGGATGCGGATGTTCCGGTTACTGCGGACATGTTGCGGGGCATATTGAATACAGCGCATCGGAACGCGAGTGATTTCAGCCTGATCGTTCCCGCCGAACTGCTTGCCGAAAAAAAACGCGCGCAGCGGATTTTCGAAATGGTCATGGTGGCGATCGCGTCCATTTCTCTTCTGGTAGGCGGCATCGGGATCATGAACATCATGCTTGCCAGCATTCTCGAACGTACGCACGAAATCGGCGTGCGCAGGGCAGTGGGCGGACGCAAGCGCGATGTGCTGCACCAGTTTCTGGTGGAAGCCATACTGATTTCTTTTGTGGGAGGTTTGCTCGGGATCGCCTGCGGGTTTGGCCTCTCGCGCCTGGTCGCCGTAATGGCCGGGTGGTCGACGATTATTACCGTGAACTCTATATTGCTGGCCTTTATCGTCTCGGTCTCGGTCGGGCTGATTTTCGGAATCTATCCTGCGGCGAAAGCCGCGCGCCTCGACCCCGTGGAAGCTCTCCGCCACGAGGGATAAGAGCAGTCATGTATTCCCGCAATGCGTGGCTGCTCTAAATTTCGTAAAAATTGTTGGAATTCTCCCAGACCGCCTGCTCGACCGCTTCTGCCGGCTCGGACCGCAGAGTTTTTAGAAAATCCAGGACGTGCCGCGTAAACGCCGGTTCATTGGTACTGAATTTATCGCGGACAGCTTGAGGTACCAGGAAGGGCGCATCCGTTTCCACCAGGATCCGGTTCAGCGGCAATCTGCGCGCTGTTTCCTGGACGGCTGTTGATCGCGCGTACGTCAGAATGCCCGAAAACGAAAAATAGATACCATCCGACCAACCCATCAGTTTTTCAGCAAAAGCCATATTCTCACTGTAACAATGGATGACCGCGCGCCGGATTTCGCATTCCTTGAGGAGCGCGAAGGTATCGTTGGCGGCATCCCGCGTGTGTATGATCAGCGGCAGGCTGAGCCGGAGCGATAGTTCGGCCTGCGCGGAAAAAAAGACGCGCTGGGTTTCCTTTTGTTCTTTTTCTTTGCCCCGGGTCACGTGAAAGTAATCGAATCCGGTCTCTCCAATGCCGACCATCTTGTCGCGGTTGGCCTGGATGAGAGCCTCAAACTGAGTCATCAGTTCGGCTGCGGCGCTTTGCGGCAGGTCCTGGCAGCCGGTGGGATGAATGCCGGCAGTGCACCAGGTGTTGTCTCCCCATTCGCGTGCCAGGTCCAGGGCTATCCGGCTTTTTTCGAGTCCTACGCCGATTTGCACGGAGCGTGCTACTCCTTCGGCCAACATGTTGCGTCGTACGTCCGGAGTCCTGTTTCCGAGCCCCTTCATGTATGCGTGGCAGTGTGTATCAAATATCATGATTCTATGCTATCACAATACCGGGAGAGCCGTCCCGGCGTCATCGCGCCGCGGAAATGGCCGCGCTCAGTAACCGATTCACGAGGCTAACCGACAAGGACCGGTCATGAGAAACATAGTGATTGCAGTTCTGATCTGTACCGTGCACCTGTTTGGACAGGTATCGGACCCCCAAAAGGGGGTAGCCGCTGATCCCTGGAAACCGCTGCAATTTCTCGTTGGCACATGGGAGGCAAAAACCGCTGGCGGTTCAGCAGGAGCGGTCAGTTCCGGAACCTATGCATTTCAAATGGAGCTGAAAAATCATGTGATGGTCCGCCGGACGTTCGGAGGCCAATGCAAGGGTCCCGCGGATTTCAACTGCGAACACAATGACGTTCTGTATACGTATATCAAAGCGCCGGGAGAGCGATGGAAGGCGATATTCTTCGATAATGAGGGACACGTCATTTACTACAATGTGTCGGTGCCGCGTCCGAACAACGTGGTTTTTTCTTCGGACGCGGTGCAACCGGGGCCTGCATACCGGTTGAGCTATGAATTAAAAGACAAGGAGTTGTCCGGGAAGTTCGAAATGCGGCTGCCAGGGCAATCCGTATTCACGTCCTACCTGGAATGGAGCGGCGGGCGGAAATGAACCCGCGGGCGCTATAGCGGCTTCAAAAGTTCGATCAACTCTTCCCGTGTGAATATTTTGCTCAGCTCCGGATTGTCGGCCTCGACGACGGCATTCATCAGGCGCCGCTTCCGTTCGATGATGGCTGAGATTTTTTCTTCCAGTGTCCCCTCGGTTACCAGCTTGAAGACCTGGACAGCTCGTTTCTGACCGATTCTATGGACGCGATCGGTTGCCTGGTCTTCTCTCGCGGCATTCCACCACCGATCGTAATGCAGAACCGTAGAACCGCCGACGAGATCAATGCCGATTCCGCCCGCCTTGAGGCTTCCCAGGAACACCCGGCAGTTTGCGTCCTCGTTGAAACGCCGGATGAGGTCGCCGCGATTCTGGCTGGCCCCGGTCAGGGTGACCGATTCTATCCCGAGCGTGCCGAGCAGCCGTTGCATCATTTCGATCATTCCGAGGTACTGGGTGAAGACAACGATCTTTTGCCCGGTGTCGAGCGTTTCAATAAGCAGTTCCTTGAACAGATCCCATTTGCCCGATTCATAGCTTTCGTAATTTTCAATCTGGTTCAGCGCCAGGGCCGGGTGGTCGCAGATTCGTTTGAGCAGGTTGAGCAGAGCGAAAACATGAATGTACGGCAGCTGGCGGGGATTGGACTCGAGATGCGAGAGCAGCGGCGCTCCCTTGGTGGCCAGGGCCTCTCGATAGAGCTTCACCTGCATCTCGCTCAGCGCGCAGGTTCGCAAATCCTCAATTTTTTCCGGGAGTTCTTCGAGCACGTCCTTCTTCAGCCGGCGGAGCGTGAAGGGGGAAATCATCCGCTTCAACTGAGGCAGGGCTGACGAGGCTTCGGGATTTGAATCCGTGACGGCATAGCGTGAGATGAAGGCTTCGTCAGTTCCGAGATAGCCTGGAAGAACCATGTCCAGCAGCGATTTCAGCTCCGTCAGGGAGTTTTCGATTGGGGTCCCGGTCAAGCCGATGCGCGTCTTCGCCTGGATCAAAGAGGCTGCTTGGTATCCCTGGGTATCGCTGTTTTTCAGGTTCTGAATTTCGTCGAATATGGCCAGGGAGAAGGGAATCTCCTTGAGCCGCGATATATCGTTGCGGAGCACTCCATAGGAGGTGAGAACAACTTCCCCCTTGCGTCGCTTCTTTCCCAAATCCCGCTTGTCTCCGTGGTAGGCGATGGGAGACAGGCCGGGGGCGTGGTCGCGCAGCTTGTTGCGCCAGTGACTGATCACTGTGGTGGGGCATACGACGAGAAACGGTTCCGTTGTCTTTTGAGTTTCCTTGAGCCAGGCCATCAAAGCCATGGCCTGGTGAGTCTTGCCCAATCCCATGTCATCACAGAGCAGGCCGCCGAGTTCATTCTCTGTAAGGAAACGGAGCCAGTCCACTCCTTTGACCTGGTAGGGGCGTAGTTGCGTGGCAAGTCCTTTTGTGGTCTCCCACGGTTTTGAAGGGGAGAGTGCCAGCAGGCGATTGAGGATTTGGGACTGCTGTTCCTCTCCGGTGACCTGGACCGGTTTGGCGCAGGTGCTGAAAATGCGCAGGAGATTGGCCGCCGAGACGGCGACTCCCTTGTTGCCGTTGGCTTGTTTTCCCGACATCTGGTTTTCAATGCTCTCCAGCGGCTTCAGCGCGTCGCAGTACAGATCGATCCAGCCATTTCCGGTCTCGAGGTATGTTTTCCCTTCCTGCCGCGCTTTCAGAATTTCCGCGAGGCTGATGGTGCTGTCGCCGAAGCGGTAACGGACGGAGAGCCAGAACCAGCTTCGCTGGAGGGCCTCCATCGATATCTCCATCCGGTCGAAATCCCGGAAGACCGACAGCTCGCGCAGCGGGGCATCGAGGACGACGCTGCCGGCTGCGATCTGCTGCATATTTTCATCCAGGAACGATGGCAGCTGGCTCTTTTTGAGGTGCATTGAAACCGGGCTTGCGAATTTTCGGGTTGCGTCGGCACGCTCCAGTTCCGCGAGCAGGTTCATTTCCTTGATATAGACAAGATCACCATAACGGAATTTGGCAAAGTCTTCGCGTTCGTAAAAACTGGCCTCGCCGGAGGCCTGCAGCGCCTGGATCATCGGGCGGACTTCCAGGTCGAGTTGTGTTGTCTGGGTCACGCGAAAGATGGATTTCAGCGGCACCGGGTGGATGGCCATGCCGGGCTGATCCGGAAATTCTGCGGCGAGAAAACTGAGAATCCTGCGCACGCGCATCCGTGGGATGGAAATTTCGATCACGGGTCCGGGTGCATTTTGAGGGATTCCGGCGAGCAGGAAATCACCGGAATCCGGATCGATGGTCGGGCGGAAAGACCATGTCTGCCCGTATTCCCGGAACGCATGATACGCGAGGCGTCCCCAGAAGCTTTGTTCGGCAGCCTGCCGACGCGTGAGCATTCCGACCTTGTTCATCGCCTGTTCTTCTTCGGTGCTCTGGAAGGAGGCGAGCCGCTGAATCAGTTCCTCGCGCGAGGGCGAGTCCGGCTTCCTTGGGATTTTACCGATGCGCTCGATAAAGCGAAGCGATGCGGGCGATGGATCCAGGAGCCGGGCCAGCACCGCGTTGCTGGTGCGCGTGAATATATAAATGATGCCGGCGGGTCCCTGGGTTTCCGCGACCTGGATTTTGTCGCAAAGAACCGGATCCCCTTCGCTGAGGAGGGCAGTGAGGCGAGACCATATGAACTTTGAGAGAATCTCGGCCGGGCTCTGGTCGCTGTTGAGCGATTTGAGCCTGGCTGTGAGTTCAATCAGCAGGGAAAAATGCTTGCAGCTTTTTACTTTTCGACTTTCCCGGCAGTTGCAATAGCCGGTCATTACATTGCCGCCGGCGGTGCGGGGGAAACAGATGGGCGCGCCCGGATCCTGGTCCCGGAGGTCGGCGAGCAGGCCGTAGCCGTCTCGGAAAAATTCCATGTTCTGAAAGTCAGTCATGCGGAGCTGAAGGATAGTATTGATCCGCCAGCGTATCCAGCAATTTCAAAAATTTTCCTGAAGAAAAGCAAAAAGGATCAAAATTGAGGGAAAGGATCCCGCTATAGTGTTTGCTATGACTGAGATGAACTATCTGCAAAACATACTTCGCGCGGTGGATTTCATGGAGCGGAACCTGAACGCTCCCGTGTCGGTTGCGGCGATTGCGTCAGCGGGTGCGTATTCCACTTTTCATTTTCTTCGACTCTTCAAGATTCTGACCGGAGAAACGCCGGGGAGTTATTTGCGAAGGCGGAGACTGGCCGAGGCGGCAAATGAGCTTGTGCGCAGCCGCAGGCGGATCATCGAGATAGCGCTGGAATATCAGTTCGGGTCGCAGGAAGCCTTTAGCAGAGCGTTCCGGGAATGTTTTGGATTGACGCCGCTGGCATTTAGGCGGCGAGGGGGGCTGCATTCTCTGGAGGCCGCGCGGCGGATTGACGCGGCGGCTCTCATTCACTATCAGGAGGGAGTGACAATGGAACCGAGGATGGAGACGAAGGGGCCGGTGAATCTGGTCGGGTTGGTCTATTATGGGGACAACAAAAACTGGGAAATACCGAAGCTATGGGAAGAGTTCATCCCGTCGATGGGGAAGATCCCGAATGCGCTGCCGGGTGGTGAGGCATATGGCGTCTGTTTTTATTCCGGGAATTTTTCAAAGACGGGTCTGTTTTACTACCTGGCGGCGCTGCCGGTTCTGAGCCTGGAGAATATTCCGATGGAGATGGTGGGGAAGACGCTCCCGGCTTCCGATTATGCGGTTTTCACGCACAGTGGCGCGCTGGTGGGGGAATCGAAGACGATTCGGGATACGTACGGGTATGCGTACGGCACCTGGCTGCCGCGGTCGGGCTTCGAGAATCCGTTTGGGTTTGATTTTGAATTTTATGGCGAGCGGTTCCACGGGAATCAGGATCCGAACTCGGAGATCGAGGTCTGGATTCCGATCCAAAAGAAATAGGGGCCGTGGGATAAAGCTGTCTTGACTAGAAGGACGGGGCCGTGTAGAGTTAACGGCCTGTGGGGCTGTAGCTCAGCTGGGAGAGTGCCTGACTGGCAGTCAGGAGGTCACGAGTTCGATCCTCGTCAGCTCCACCAATAAAATCAATAACTTACAGCCGCAACAAAAATCTCAAAATCAAAAAAGGTAACACAAAGGTAACAACCGCAAAAAATTTTTCATTCAATCTCTTTGCCTTATTTGGCGAAAAAGCATTCGTTACGACAAATCCCAACCAGTTCTGGTCCAAAATCGGGATCATGAGGGCTAACTTCTTCAGAAAATTTGCCTGAAGGTTGTGAAGACCGCTCCTTGTGGATTGTCGTCTACGAGTCAAAAGGTCGCAAGTTCGAGTCTTGCCGGGCGCACTTGAAAACAAAAGACTTGCGGATTCCATCCCAAAGCAAAAACCCAAAAAGGTAACATAAAGGTAACAGCCGAAGACAAAATGTAACGGACGTTGCCCTCTATTGCCGCGGGACTGCGCCGTATAATTCGTTTTCATCGCGCTCTAGTCGCCATCTGCTTACCAGGACCACATCGTGCAGTGATTACAATGGAGTGTTGTTTATCGGAATGCTGAAACCTTCGGATTTAAGTTCCGTCGTAGCTTGCCTATCGGAATTATTCCAAAGATATAACTCCTAAAAGGTAGCATAAAGGTAACGGCCGAAAGCAGGAGAAGAAATGGCCCAGAAACACAGGACTTAAAAGTCAGGGAGGCAAGTTTTCCCAACCCGTTCAGGCGACCGAAGAACATCAATTATCTCTCGCCCGCTCTATCGCTTATCGTCCAAACTGATACAAAAGAAACAAGCTCCTGATTGCTCCTTTGCATCTGTTTGAGCGAAAAAGGGGCAACAACGGGGCAACGAGTACCTTATAGGATATTGCATTAGGTTGAGAAACTTTGCGAGACGGCTATTTGGGGAAACTGACGGATCTTTTTAATGCGCCGGGAGCGACCTCGCGTTAGGAGAGCGCTCCCGGCCACTTTTTCTGGCGATGGGGGGGTCAATCTGATCGAGGTTCCTGTATAGTGGTAGCAGGCCTCTCGTCCTCATCTGATGAGAACCTATTCGTCTCCTCATTTGAGGTTTTTTTCCAATCGGGCAGTTCATCAAATTCCCGATTGACTGTCTCGATCACCTCTTTTAACCATTCCGCCATGATATCCTCTCTATTCAATAATGCCACATTCGTTGATACGTTCGCTAAGAATCCTAAGCTCTCTGAGTTCTTTTTCAAGGTACACGGCAGGATCTTCATAATAGCGAAGCTTGGCGTCCTTGGGAGAAAATGGCAGCACTGATCCGTCCTCCTTTTTACGCCTGCTCATTGTGAAAAGATTCATATATTGCCGGGGCGCAATGCCGACGAACGGCTCGAATGCAATCTGAGTGTTATTATGACGCTCCCCGTCAACAGCTATCGAATCCGGATACAATTCCGCTGTCAGGCTCTTGGCGTATGGCTCAACATAAACAACTCTGCCGATTCCTGCTGCTACGATGTGACGGGCACACAAATGACAAGGGAACGTAGTCACATACATGGTACAACCTTCGACGGGCACACCTCTTCGCGCCGCATTTGTGAGCGCCGCCATCTCGGCGTGAACGGCTCGGCCATATTCAATCACGTTGCGTATTTTGCAATCCTTTGGCAGTACCGGTTTATCAGGGTCGAGGGCTTGCCTGACTAATTCCCTGATGTCGAGATCGGTTTGGGCTGGAGCGAGCCACTTAGCGCCCTTCAGAAGAGAAAGGGTCTCAGCGATCAGATTTCGTTTCTGTTCTTCGCTGGCGTCAACCCCCTGCTGAAAATCCCTTTTGTCGGGCTCGTCACCTGTCCAATAGAGGCCACCCCCGGCTTTGGGTACTTCGTTACAGCCCACAGCAACAATGTCCCCTGCCTCTGTCGCGATCGCGGCTCCAACCTGCCGACCCAACTCGGCGGATCGTAGTGCTGCGGCCTGGGCATGAAACATTGCGTATTCGGCTTTTCTTGGAGTGTTAAATGTATTGCCGAAAAGCAAATCCATAAAGCGCTGGATCGAGGGACCGAGGTTTTGCTGATCGCTCATATCGACAAAAAGGTCGGCTCTATGGAACGTGTCACGCGTGTTCTGGCCGTAGGCAGTCCCCACTTCCTCCTGATCGCGCAACATCAGTTCATCTGCTTTCGGCAAAAACTTCTCGAATGGAAATTCGGTCCGCGATTCTGCGATCCGCTTTGCAAGATGAACCCGCCGGTCCTTTGATGGCGAATATGCCGCCACTAGGTAGAAAGATGCCCCGTATATCTGCCTGAGTGCGTGCACCTCCGCTGGGTTTTTCAAGGAACGAAGGATGTGACCGCGTCGATAGACCTTCCCAGCGGCAGATTTGCCGTATTCTGCCCGCTCGTTCTTGATTTTCGCCACTCCAAGGAGAGCGACAGCTTGGTTCAGTTTCGTCCGTAGCCGAAAATCGTCGCCAGCTTCCATGTGAGTTTCTGTGTACTCGTCGAGAAATTTCGTAGGGAGGGAGTTGTACGGCTTCAAGGCGTGAAGCAGTGCGGCAAGTCGTTGTCTCGATGAGTCATATTCAAACGTAAGGAGAGCATTCTCTATTGCGCCCGACAGGCGGTCCAATTCGGTCCCGACCGCACCGACTAATCCGATGACGAGCTCCGATGCTGGTTCCGCCTTTGATGGATTGCTTTTTTGCACCTCGGGCATATTCGCCGGACTTTCTGCGTTTTCCGATGTCATTGGTTCGGCCGAATTGTAAACCTAAATCGCTGCGCTGAAATGGAAATTTATGAAAAAATCACTTCGGCGATTCTCGGACAACAAACGGCGCCCTTGTTGGTGATGAGGGAAAAAGAGATGGTGGCTTCTGCTCTTCATCACTGGATCGACCTGGACAGCCCGTATCCGATGAACGTCACCTTCGGCAAATCGGGCTGTCTAGGCCGCATCCTGAACGGACCTTCGGTCTTCCAGCCGTCTTTTTTAAGATCCCTCAGCGCTTCTTTTTCCCTGCAAGTGGAGATAGTTAGGTTAACGACTAGCGTAGATTCACATTTGTCTGACGAACACCTTGGACAGTACCGAAGGCATAAGAACGGAGAGTGCTTCTTCGGTTTCATGTTGCGTTTTGTTCAGCAATTCGACTTTCGCAAAGACTGCACAAATCTTTTCCTGCCATTCAACCGGCGGAAGCATCAGACGATGGGAAAGGATTCGATCAGGCTGCACCCGCTGTCTTCGATTGCCTAATCCCTTACTGCCCGCCGCAACTTCAGCCCAAATCCCTGGTGATTTAAAATAACTGAATAGGAATTCCGCCTTTATGCGATCAGAACAATCAAAGGTTGGATATTCGTTGGAAACGAAGCATCCATCAAATTGTTTGGATACAATCCCATATGCTCCTTCAAACGCGAACAACCGACTATAAATGAATTGGCCGGAGTGGATTCGATTAAGCGACGATGCGCTTGTCATCATGCCATCAATAGGTGATTTGTCGAATAGTCCGCGACCGAAGCTATAGATTCCCGCATTGGGATACTTGGCATCAAGCCTTACGGGATGAGGATCGAATGTTTGGCGGATTACCTCTTCCAAAACAACAGAACTCCATCCCATTTTGCATTTGGAGCGATCGTCGAGGTCATCTCGATGGGCCATCGTTATCAATAGACTGTTCAATTCTTTGATGCTCTGTTTCCGCAAATCGCGTGCCTCGTCGACCTTTTTGGACAGTTCCTCAATCTTAGCGACAATTCGAAGCTGCTCAATAACGGGAGGGAGGGGGATTTGGACCCCAGAAATATCCTGGACCTTTAGCGATACGTTTGCGGTGCCCAGCATCAACGGTACAAAATATTCATCTTTCTTGGCCATAAGAAGGAAATACAGGTATTTCGGATTACAGATATTTAGTTCCTTCGGGAGCAGAGCCACCAATAGATTTGAAAGCGCAAATTTTCCTTCCTGAAAATGAACCCTATGAAGAGCCGCATCCCCATGCCCAGTCGAAGAAACTAACGGTATGCAAACAGCAGGACCTTCTAGCTGATAGTTTTTGGACGTTCGCCTATACGCAGCCGTAACCACAAGAGGGTAGCTGCCTGGCTCTGTTTTCATGGCTGGAGACTCCCCTTTTATCAGAGTACAAATATCCCCAATTTGAAAATATTTAAAAGTCATGTGACGATTCCGCCAGGATTTTTCTAATTTCGTTCATGATCTGCGTAATGCGCTCTTCTTTTTGCAGAATGCCCGCGACAAGTTGTTCGGGAGGGGAATGCTCGAGGTCCTGCTTGGCATTTGGATTCTTTATATCGAGATTTACTGAGACTAAGATTCCCTTGTCATCGTATTTCAAAATATCCTTTGCCTTCACCTTCCAGGCCAGTCCGTTTTCTTTGCGCTTTCTCGACCATTCCAAACAGGGAGCAAACTCCTCGAATTGCATCGGTTGGGTTTTGCTGTAGTTCTTTCTGCCCTCTGGGGTTGGTTGTTCGTAATACCAGATATCCCTAGTCGGGCCTGATCGATCAAAGAAAAGAAGGTTTGTAGGAATTGGCGTATAAGGCGCAAAAACACCGTTCGGAAGTCGCACGATTGTATGAAGGTTGAATTCTTTTAGCAGCTCCTCCTTTATTCGTGCACAAACGCCATCACCAAATAGGACACCGTTCGGCACAACCATTCCGCAGCGGCCACCTTTTAGACCTCCAACCGGTCGCCGCAGTTTGCGCATAATGAGCTGCAGGAAAAGAAGCGCCGTTTCCGCGTTCTGCTTGTCCTCGGGAAAGTTTGAGAGAATACCACGCTCCTCTTCACCTCCGAAAGGTGGATTGGTGATTATCACATCAACCCGGTCTCTGTCCCCGATTTCCCTAAGCGGGAAACGCAACGCGTTCCCCGGGTCGATATCCGGATACTCAAGCCCATGGAGCAAGAGGTTCATTTGGCAAAGCAGATAGGGGAGGGACTTGGCTTCGATTCCATGGATCGTACCCCGCTGCAAGCGTGCATAGTCATCCGCTTTCTTACACTGTTTTCTCATGTGTTCGAAGGCTTCGACCAGGAATCCACCAGTTCCCGCGGCCGGATCGAGCACGGCCTCTCCGAGCTTTGGATCGATGACGCTCACGATGAACTTGATCACGGCGCGGGGCGTATAGAACTCGCCGGAATCCCCGGCGGCGTCCCGCATCTCCCTGAGCATCGTTTCATAGAGGGCACCTAGCGTATGAATCTCGTCCTTTGACAGGAAATGAATCTCGTTGACCTTGTTGAGCACATCCCGGAGAAGGTATCCGTTGACCATCCTGTTGACGGTTCCGTCAAAGACGCGGGCGATGACATCGCGACGATCGCCGTTTGTGCTCTGGAGCGACCGCAAATACGCGAAGAGTCCCGGACCGCGTTTGCCGTCCGGCCGCGTGGCTTCGTCCTGGTTGATGAAGGCGATGAGTTCCGGTCCGGTGATGCCGTCCGCTTTGGCGGCCCAATCGCGCCAGCGGTACGGTGCTTCGACCGCAGGCCGGAATTTCTTGCCGGCGAGAGTCGCCTCTTCCTTCCGGATCTCTTCCATGTCGTCGAGGAACTTCAGGAACATGATCCAGGTGAGCATCGGAAGCCGGTCGAGGTCGCCGTTCAGACCTTTGTCCTTCCGCATGATATCGCGGCAGGATTTTATAAGGTTCCCTAGTTGCTGGGCCGTGGATAGAGGAATGATTGCTTTGGATTTCGTTTTAGGCATGGTTCAAATCAGGCTGCATAGAGAATGGTTTGTAATTCGGTGACTGCGGCCCGCAGGTTTTCGGCTCCGCCGAAAAGGGCCGTGATCTGCGGTATGGTCCCCCGTTCCGAGATCGGCGGGACCCGCAGAATATCTGGAATTGTGAATTCAGCAGTGCCGAACTCGATGTATTTGTCGAGCATCTCGTTTAGCACTGTGTTTGCTTCAGGCGAATACTTGTCAAAGAAATCGGTCTTTTCCTTGCGGACCATCTCTGCGCGCTCCCTTCGGGTCCGGAGCGGAGCATTGAAGGCCACATGGCAAAGAAGGTCGAAGGGATCGGCATCCGGCTGTTTTGCCGCCTCTACAAGCTCACCGAAAGATATGCCGCGCTCCTCCAATGCCTGAATGATGGAAGCCCGTTCCTCCGCGTTGCTCCATTTCGAACGGAGAGCTGCGGCGGAAGGATACATATTCCTTACCTTGTCTGCAGTGTAATCGGTGAATTTGACGACGCGGAGCTGCTTGCCGTCGGGATCGAGTTCGTAGACGAGATGGGCTGCGATCTCGATGGAACCTTCGTCCACATAGTATTTGCGCGACGGGCCTTCGGGCCGTTCAGGCGGGGTTGTGTATGCTCGTTCCTCTTCTTCCACGCCCTCTCCCGGTTTTTCTTCCTCGACCACCTCGGGTTCCCTAACCGTCTCGCCCTTGTTGTTCATCTCTTCTTCGGTCACGAGCGCGGGTTCACCGTCGAAGTCCGGATCAGCAAACAGCCTTGTAGCGCTGCCGGTATAGTCGAGGATATTGAAGTAAAGCTTGCCGTAGTCGTCCCGGACCCTTGTCCCCCGCCCGATGATTTGCTTGAACTCGGTCATGGAGTTGATCACGCGGGCAAGCACGATGTTTTTGCAGGTCTGCACGTCGACGCCGGTCGTGAGCATCTGGGAGGTTGTGACGATCGTCGGGACCAATGTTTCAAGTTCCATAAATCGGTCGAGATGACCGCGGCCGATCTTTCCCTCGTCGGAGACGATACGGGCCGTGTAATCAGGGTTCTTCTGCACCAGATCCGCATTGAGATTGTTCAACACCTTCCGCATTTCCTCTGCATGTTCCTGGTCAACGCAGAAAACAATGGTCTTCGCGTACCGGTCGGTCTTCTTGAGAAAGTCCGTTAGGTTCCGGGCAATCGCCTCGGTGCGGGCCTTCAACGCCACGATCCGTTCGAAGTCCTTGGTGCTGTACTCCCCGTCCGGGATCTCGCGTCCGAAGCGGTCGAGCTCGCCCTTGTTCGGCCGCCAGCCTGCGGCATCGGCCGTCGTCACGATGCGGTGGACCTTGTAGGGAGCAAGGAAACCATCATCGATCCCCTGGCGGAGGCTGTACATATAGATCGGATTGCCGAAATAGCGGTACGTATCGCGGTTATCCTCCCGCATCGGGGTCGCAGTCATCCCAAGCTGGAATGCAGGTTCAAAGTATTCCAGAATGTCGCGCCAGTTAGACTCGTCGCGAGCGCTACCTCGATGGCACTCATCCACGATCACGAGATCGAAGAAATCTTTGGGATATTCGCGATAGAGGCCGGGCCGGCGGGAATCCTTTGCGATCGACTGGTACGTGGCGAAATACATCTCCCGGCTTTTTATCGCTTCGCCCTCGATCTTGTACCGGGCGTCGCCGAAGGGCGTGAAGATCTTGTCCTTCGGATCATCCACAAGCACATTCCGGTCGGCCAGGTACAGGATCCTCGGGCGGCGATACTCGCCCGTCCGGTTCCAGCGCGAGTTCCAAAGCTTCCAGCAGATCTGGAAAGCGACAACAGTCTTGCCGGTTCCCGTGGCCAGCGTCAGAAGCACGCGCTTCTTCCCCTGCAGGATGGACTTCACGGCGCCGTTGATTGCAATTTCCTGATAATAGCGGGGAGTCTTCCCAGAAAGGTGGTAATACGGAGCCAGCACGCGCTCAGCCACTTCCGGTGGTATATTTTCGGCAGCCTTCAGGCGAGTCCAAAGCTCTTCGGGTGTGGGGAAGGACTCCAAGTCGTTGTCCTTTCCCGTGAAGAAATCGTGTTCGACGATCCCGTGGCCGTTCGTGGCATACGCGAACTTGAGGCCCAGGATTTGGGCGTATTCTTTGGCTTGCTGGAGGCCGTCTCCGGGATTTTTGTATACGGACTTCGCCTCAACGACGGCGAGCGTGAAGTCGCGACGGTACTTCAGGAGATAATCGGCCCGCTTCTGCGGGCGGCGCGTGGGCTTCGATCCGGCGACCACAATCCGGCCGTCGGTAAAACTCTTCTGTTCGCTAATCTGGTCGTCGGTCCAGCCCGCGGCATAGAGCTTCGGGACAACGTACTGGCGGCAGGTATCGGCTTCGGTGAGCATGAGTTTTCGTTGTTTTGGTTACGCCCATCTGCAATTTTACGAAATGATATTGATGGTAATCCCGCAAGCGCGAGTAAATGCTTATAATAACAGAAACACTGGGGATTTCAGCCGAAAACTAAGGGGCGGATGCCTTGATTCTATGGCGTTTACAGGTTTTGCGCAAACAAATCTAAGGGTTAATTCCAATTTCCTGAGCGCGGCGGGTAAAGCATTTTGGGAACATTCGCAATTCTTGACAGAGAAAAAATAAAAGCCGAACATTATGGTGTTCCTCGTCCAACTGTCCTTGGAATGTCGCTAAAGGCCGGGAGGCAATTGTGACGATTGCTTTCTATAAAAAACAGGAAAATAGCTATATGGATGAACACACGAAACACGAATTTACGATATTCGTCAATAATCAGTCGTTTGAGACCCCTGCTCATGAACTTACCGGCGCAGAAACCAAAGCTTTGGCTGGCGTTCCGGCTGACTATGAATTGTTCTTGGTCAACGGGAATCAAACGTCTCCGGTAAGTGATAGCGACAAGATACATATTCACAATAACGAGCACTTTCGCGCGATCCCTTCGGGTACATTTGGTAAACGTGACCTTACCGCCTAAACTACAAAAAGAGCTCGAAGAGCTCCGTCAAGAGCATAGTATTGTGGTGGTGGAAGAGGGAGATTGGATCAATCTCACCTTTACTGGGTTTAGTTTGGAGGACGGGTTTAATATCCCCACTTCCGACCTACTTCTTCGAATACCCCGGTCCTATCCCGATGCAGGTCCAGATATGTTCTGGCTTGAAGAAGCGCTGACCCTTGCAAACGGCCAAATACCTCAAGCAGCTGAAGCAATCGAGGGACCATTTTCCGGGCGCAGATGGCGTAGATTCTCATGGCATCGCCAAGGATGGCGGCCGTCCATCGACAACATCGATGCTCATCTTGAATTTATCCGTCGCAGGCTCCGAGAAAAAAGATGAAACCCGTATTTATTACAATCAATTCGAACGATTGGGAACTGCTAAGACAAGGCCTCTTTACTGAAGACGGCCACGAGAATGCCGCTGTTTTACTTTGTGGATCATCCGATACTGATACTCAACGCCGTCTATTGGTTCGTCGGATACGGAATGTGCCCTCCGACATGTATGTCGAGCGCCTTCCCTATCATTTGGAAGTCGCATCTTCTTTTTATAACCAAATCGTAACCGAATGTCTTAACTCTAAATTATCCCCGGTTATAGTCCATTCACATCCCGGACATCATAAGGCCTGGTACTCCGAATCAGATGACTATGGCGAAAAGCGACTTCTGCCTGTCTTGGCTACGCTGCTACCGGGCACCTTGCCTACAAGCCTTGTTGTGACTCCAAAGGAAGCGACCGGCCGCGTCTTTGTAGATGGTGCCTTTATTCCGTTGGCAGGCATGACAGTAATGGGCACTCCCATGGTTAGATCTCGGTTTATCGGCGATAGTCGGGATAATGAGGAATTCTCAGAGAAGTTCAATCGCCAGATCCGGGCATTTGGAAGAGATGGGCAGCAGACAATCGAATCGTTGAAAATTGGGGTGGTTGGCGTTGGGGGTACCGGCTCTCTCGTCGCCGAGCAAATGGCGCGAGCTGGAATTCGCAATCTTCTTCTCGTTGATCACGATCTTATTGAAGAGAGTAATCTCAGTCGAATTTTTGGAGCAACCCATCAGGATCTAAATCGATACAAAGTTGATGTGCTTGCGGAATATTTGGAGAAGATAAGCGACTCTGCAGTATCGAAGGACAACCGATCGGCCATAAAACAGACGGTGCTGGCAAGGATGCGAGATTGCGATTTGGTATTCAGCTGTGTTGATAATGACCGGACACGGGCCTTGCTTAATCGTTTCGCTCACCAGTATTTGATACCTGTCATTGACCTTGGGACACGGCTCGATGGGCGACAGGGCCATATCACGGCCGCTGCCGGCCGTGTAAGCATACTAGGGAACAGTTTTACATGTTTACGATGCTCAAATCATATCAGTGCCGAACGTATTCGGGCGGAATCCATGCCTCGTGATGAAAGGATTGCCCTACAAAAGGAGGGCTACATCATGGGCATCGACGAACCAGCTCCGGCGGTGGTTTCGATGAATACCGTTGTCGCTGGCTTGGGTGTCACGGCTGCACTAAACCTTTTTGTTTCGCTAACAGGAGGCATCCAGCCTCTTGATCAGATTTATGATGCCCGATCTGGGTCCGTATTTCCGATAAACCCACGACACGAAAAAGGATGTGATATTTGTGACGATACAGAGGGAATAAAAGCACTTGGAGATGTCCAAATAGTTTCAGCTTACGATTAGGTAGAGCCTATTATGAGCGCGACTCCATCCCATCCGCCGAAATTCACATTAACTCTTCGAGCCTCCCCTTTGGCAACCCGGTATTTTGAGCCGATTGCGGTTGACTTTGCGGTAACGAATGATTCGAGCGATATGTTGTTCATTGAATCATCCTCGTTGAAATTTGAGGCAGATACCGGAGCAATTCCAAACTACGTCGACTGGTCTCCTGGTTTGAGATTGGCCCCGAGTGAGCAAGGACGCATTTCAGTTGTCGTTCGACCGGTTCCTCTATACAAAGAGTTCACAAATCAATTTGACGTCCTAATAAAATACCGTCCCGAAGTTCAGGGGCGATTGGGTAAGTTATCGACTGAACAGCACGGTGGTTTTTATATAATCGTCAACACCCCTCCTGCTGATTTGGGGGATGTTTTCGTGAGTTTTAAGCAGCCCGAAGACCAGCGATTAGCAAACATTTTAGAGCGCTATGCAAAGAGAGCTGGATTCACGCCACACCTTTTCATGCGCAATCCGGCCGTTGGCACCGACCAGTGGAGATCAATTGAAAAGCTGATTAAGCAGTCTCATTCAATGTTCGTGGTATGGGGGCGCAGGACCGAATGGGGTGAAGGAGTCGAAAAGGAAATCGAATTGTGCCGAAAGCGACGCATGCGAGAGGTTCTCTTAATCGAGAACGACCTTGCACTACCGGACATTTATCATGGCACCAACTGCACATATAAAAGATATGATCAATCGGATCCGGCGCATGCACTATCGGAGGCCGTAAGTTCACTGCGGGATCAGATCGTCGATTCGCAAAATAGGTTAAGGCGAACCGAAGATGCCCACACCGTGGAATATTGATTATTCTCGTGAGATGAAAGAGTATTTCAGCCCTTTGGTTCGAGAAAAGTGAATTACCGAAAACAGCTTCCTAGTCAAATCCATTTCACGCGATTCTGCACTATCCAAAAATGGCTATGACATTGATCTCGATACCAGAGGGAAGGGCTAATTGTCACCGAGCCTCTTCCGTATTTCACGGTCCAGTGGGGATGATCAGTTGGACGCAGATTCACTGATAATCGATGTCCCCTACGACAGGGACAGTCAAAAATCGCCCAGAGAGGGTGTCCATGCCGTTCGACCACAAAGATAAGGGACACCGTATCATCCGGAACATCACTGACCCGCTCGACGAAACGCACGCCGGTAAAGCGCCGCCGGCGCATCAGACGCGGAGCAATACGTACCAAGAGATCGGTGAATCTTTTTTTCATCAGCTTCCCCAGGTCATATCCAAAAACAGGTCCACATCTCCTCTCCCCCAATTAGTGCGATTTGCACAAAAGCAGTTCGCTTCCGCCGGCGTTGAATTTTTGATGATCTTTGAATCATCGAAAAGAACAAGCAACTCGGAACTGACGCGGTCCGTTCCCATATAACCGCTAAGCCTGTGAAGAAGCTCATTGATGGCGAAAGATGCTACGGAGGTCGTGAAAGGAATGACAGCTGGCGCATCGGTATGTAGCTCCGGCACATATTGCTGGCGTCGGCGGCGCTCATATTCTGCTGGATCCGATTCCTCCAATACCTCTGCGGCAACCACGTCTCCGGATATCCGTTTGCGGCAAAACAGGCACGCAGCACCCGGCAGCAACGTTGTAACACGGCCCTCAATTGCCTTGATTGTGCCATTATCCGAATCAATCTTTGCGCCCAAATCGAATACCGGAATCAGATACCAAATCGCGAACCGCGTCAGTATAGAACGCCCCCGCTCGCGGTCCGTACATCCAAAGATCAGATCGCATTCCCGAAACCGCTTTATCACCGCTACATTGGTTATATTTTCAGGAATGATCTCGATCGCTGTTCCCATTCCAACATCCTCAGAATGGTGCCTAAACACTTCCACCTTCGGGTTGCCGACATCGTGGACACGCGAACCGTGACAGCGAGTCACGTTGGATTTTTCAAGACCCTGGGCGTCTGCGATGATGAGTTTTCCGACTCCGAGCCGGATCAATTGTTCCGCAACTGCGGACCCGGTTCCGCCCATCCCGACGATTCCAACGACCAATCGGCCCAGCAGTTTCTGAAGGTCTTCACCGAAGGCCAGAACCTGCCGGGAAAAGAAATCCAGATCGATCTCCGACTCGCGGTCCAACACAAATCGGAATCGATTGCCGATAACGCGAATCCTCTCCATGGACACGATCGTGCCGTCCTGCCGCCAGATCCTACCGACGGGCTTTTCTGGAGAGGAGAATACGATGCTGCCGTGGATGGCCGCCTCGTTGTGTATTCGATTGTATGCCGTCCGAAACAGCGGAGCTTCGGTCCAATCATCTTGTTCGGAGTGCCCGGGAACCGTCGGGGGATGAGAGTGCGCAAACACAAAGCAGAGTTGCCGGTCGGCCGCAGCTTTTATCGCGTGCAGGAAGGACGACTGCTGGATCTGCATGTGAACATTTGAGGAATGGTCGATTTCGGTTGCCGATACCGGAATCACTTCCCGCACCAGCAGCCGATTCTCGTCCGCGCTCGCCGAAATGCCGCAAAGGAGATAGGCTGCCTCTTCGCGAGACGAGTGGAAAAGATGGTTAGTGAGCCGCTCGTAATCCTCTTCTGTGAAGGTCAACGTGAAGCGCATGGTTATATCCCTTTGGAGATTTCGGCGCTTACGGCGGCAATGAAGTTCCGCAGACTGTCGACACCCGAGCGCCACGTCAGATGCCGCGACCACTGCTGCCATAACTTGTTGCCGACGGTGACATGCTGGTTACAATTCTGCGGAAAGCTACCGGAGGGAAGCTTGACATCCGGGATCGTGTAAAACATATCCACCGCAGTCTGCGGATATCCCGAAAGAAGCCGAATCAGTATGTCGGCTTCTTTCGGTGCGTATGGACCGAAGGGAAAGCGATGGATGATCAGGTGGATTTCTTTGTCCGATTGCAGGAGCTCGTAGTCGAACTCCTTCTCCTTCAGAAATTCGATATCGTCTTCCGGTATTAGCGGCATAGGCTTCCAGGATTGAGTTTCTTTTGGACCGAGAAGAAGTGCTCCCCATTCTTCAGCGTAAGGGGCGTGCCGTCATTAGGCACCAGCGTATCATCCACTTTCCCGTGGACTTCTTGGTACAGGTCATACATGTTCGGATCAATCGTGCCGAGCACGTATAATGCCGCACCCGTGGTCGGATTCGGCGAATCGTGCTTCTTCTTGTCGATGAAAATCTCAACTTTAGTGTGTTCCATTTGCATTTTCTCCCAATTTTTGAGCTCGACCTTTCATTCAACCTTGCCGGCCTTGACTATCCGGCTACTTTATGCAAAACTGTCTTATATGTGAAACAGTATAGGCGGATCCGTATCACATGTCAAGCTTTGTCTTAGGTATGAAACACTATGGCTAAAATCACCATTCAAACACTCGGACGCAAGCTTGTTGAAGCCAGGGGAACCCGGGGCATCAGGGAAGCTGCAAAAGAAATTGGAATAAGCCCGGCAACCCTGTCGCGGGTAGAGAGAGGCAACCTCCCAGACCTGGAGACGTTCGGGAAAATCTGCAAATGGCTCAAAATCGATCCGGGGCATGTATTGGGTGTTACGCAATCCCCCACGGAAAGGCCGACCATTGCAGTCCAGTTCCGGAAGGATCAGGCCCTTGATCCCAAAACGGCCCAGGCCCTTGCGAGCATGATCCTTGCCGCCCAGAGGGCGATCCTGGCTTCCGAGTAGTTTAAAAAGGATTATTGAAGAACATGTTCCAACGTGGCTTCAAGAGCTGGTGCGAGAATGTTTCTGTCCAATTACGGAAGGAAATCGGTCTGGGCGCTACAGCACCCCTTGACCCTCATATTTTGGCAGAAAGCCTTGAGGTGAAGGTTTGGAAAGCCGGCGACGTCCCAGGAGTGGACGCGGAAACGCTGGACATCCTGCTGCGAAAAGATCCAGATAGCTGGTCTGCAGTGACACTGCACGTCGAGACTACCGATCTCGTCATTCTGAACTCGTCCCACTCATTGGCGCGCCAGGCGAGTGACCTCATGCACGAACTGGCCCACATCTACCTCGGCCATACGCCTGCGCGAATCGACGTCACGGAAGATGGCCTTCTTATGCTGAACACCTTCAACAAACAGCAGGAAGAGGAGGCGGCTTGGTTTTCAGGCTGCCTTCTGCTGCCTCGAGAAGCCTTATTGGCCATATGCTCTCAATCGATGGAGCACCGCACGGCGGCGAAAACTTACGGAGTGAGTAAAGACATGTTGGAATATCGGCTCCAGGTAACGGCGGTCAACATGCAAATCAGGCGGCGGCGAATGCGTGCGTAAACAGCTTGAGTTTATAGGAACCTTAAGTTCGATGAAACAAATCGTCTTTTATTCATGGCAGTCTGATCTACCGAACTCATGCAATAGAAGCTTTATTTAATCGCGGTCAACGACCGGCTCCACCTCGACTGATTTGTCGGCCCGGATCGAGGCGGCGGCGTTCTCCAAGGCAGCTTCAAGCAGGTTCCCCTCTTCCTGCGTAATGCTGAGTACAAGAGAAGTGCGGAGCAGATGATAAAGATATTCCATATTACCAGTATTGATTTGTTCCGCGCCCGACTGTTGCAACGAGTTCAGCGACTGCGCCGAATGTGGGATGGGGGTTCCTGGTGGAATCCAATCAGGACCGATGACATAAATAAGTTCGGCACACGCTGATTCTTCAGGAAGATTGTCTTCAGCCTCCTGATCCACATACCTGCCGCAGGGTGAATGGGGTAAACAAACCGCGGAGACAAACATTCTCGCCAAGTCGTTTGCTACCCCATCTTCAAATCTGTATTATTAGAACATATTAAAAAATCATGAGTCAAAAGCCCGGAAGAGGGGCTTTTATGGCGATTTCTGCTTCAGTAGACAGCTTTCCCGATCATCGAGACACCGGATCATCCGCTATCGAACAAAGGAAGGCTGCAAGCGGAGTCGCCCGATCCCATGGGGCCGGCTGTCACAGTGAGGGGAATTTCTAGCCGTGGAAAACATCATTACCGAATTCATATCTGCGCTCGACGAAGAAATCACAACTTTGAAGCAAGGCCGTGGTGGCAGCATCACCAAGGTCTTCAACGGTAAATTGATCCGCAAGGTACCGAACGGTTTCGTTTATATCTTCCATCTGGAGAATTTTCTGGCCACCCTCGATGACGCTCCTGCGGAAATCGAGATCAATCATCAGATACACAAGGCCAACGTTCTGCTTACCCGCGGTCTGGAAGTGGAGATCTGCATCGAAGACTATTGCGGCGAATTCGTCGCTGAGGCAAAGCTCCATAATAACCTCTGGTATCTGCTTGAAATGCTGAAGAAGAAGTTCTCGGAATCGGCCAGTGACACCGCGAAATTCAAGCTCAGCAACGCTCTCTTTTCGGGAGATACATCACAATTTCCGCCGAACACCTATGCAGGCGATACCCGATACTCGCCCACTCCAGCGAGCCCGCCCAATCCGGCGCAGCAGCGAGCTATCGAAGCTTCTTTCAAAAAGCCTTTGACCATCATTTGGGGGCCGCCGGGCACGGGCAAGACGACCACAATCGCCAAAGCCATAGAGGCCCATCTGAACGCCGGCCGAAAGGTCCTGCTGGTCTCCCATGCCAACAACGCCGTCGACCAGGCACTGATGGACGTCGCCCAGCAGATGAAAGCCACCTCCTATTACCAGAACGGCGAACTGGTCAGGTTAGGAACCCCGACGGATCCGGCAATCTACAAAGAGATGGAAGACAAGTATGAGATGGTCCTGATGGACCGGATCGGGCGCACGCTCGGTGCCTCGCTGGTATCGGAAAGGGACCAATTACAGAAGAAAAAGGCAGATGTCGACCAGAGGGTGGAGGAGCTGAAAACCGCAACAAACCTGATAACGCAGGTGGATTCTCTTCTCGGCAAACTCGAAAGCAGCGTTCAAGCCGTTCAAGGGTACGGCACGGAGCTGATCCAGATAGAGCAAAGCCTCCGGCAACTGGAGCAGCTACGGACGGCCGACCAGGCCAGACTCCAGGAAGCCATGTCGTCAGGTGCGCTGAAACGGTTCTTCAAGAGCTTGAACCCTCAAAAAATCCAGACGGAAATAAATAAGACGACAATCGCAATCGATTCCCAGCAGCGGCAGATTGCTGCGCTCAAGGAGAGGCTGGAAGCCTCAAAGAAAGAGCAGTCGGAGACCTTGGGAGAGGTCAGAAAGGTGACAGCAGAAAGGGATCAGGCGCTCAAACGCTTTTCGATCAGCTCTCCGGAACTGTTCACGAAGATCAGCCTCGACCTCGGAGCCGAAATCAAAACAATCCAGAAACGAATATCTGAAATTGATGGGCTCTTGGACGAACTCCAGAAAGGCGTGCTGGGCAAGGCGAAACTGGTGGCTACGACGCTCACCAAGACGTTCTGCGACAAGAACCTCGAAAACCTGGGAGGTTTCGATGTTTTATTCGTGGACGAAGCCAGTATGGCACCCCTCCCCTACGTCTATTGGGCTGCCAGCAAATGCACGCAGTTCATCACGATCGTAGGCGATTTCCTGCAGCTTCCCCCGATTGCGATCTCGGACGGTGCAATGTCGAAGAAATGGCTGGCGAGAAGCATCTTCGGCGTACTGGACATCAATACCGTGGAAAAGGCGGACAAAAGTCCGCTGGTCAACCTCCTCGACACTCAATACCGGATGGTTCCCGAAATTGCCGAAATACCGAGGACTTTCTTCTATCAGGAAAAACTGAAGACCGGCGAGAGCGCGAAGGCCAAGAACAAAAGCGACGGCATAACCGAAAAGCCGCTCGTCCTCGTGAAGACCGAACGGATGAACCCGTGGTGCAGCCGACTCTCGACCGGCGGCAGGTTCAATCTGTATAACGCTCTGGTCTGTGCCACATTGGCCAGGAGAATACTCGAACGCGGCTATACCGGCAATATCGGGATCGCCACGCCCTATGTCGCGCAGGCGCGGCTCATCAACCATATCGCGAAGGACTGGGGCCTTGAGAACGTGCACATCAGCACGATCCACAGATTTCAGGGAGGGGAAGAGCCCATCATCATCTTCGACACGGTCGAAGCCACCGGCACGTACATAGCCCCGATGCTCTCCGGCGGAGGCGTGGGATCGGAGACCGATCTGCTGCTCAACGTGGCGATCACCCGGGCTGAATCGAAATTCTATCTCGTCGCGCACACGGGCCATCTGCAAGGCGGACTCAGCTATAATTCCACCCTCGCCAAACTGCTCAAGTACATGGAGAAAAACGGCGAGAAAAGGGATTCCGACGAGTTCGTCGACAGCTATCTCGTCACCGATTTTGAGAAATACACCCAGGCGCCGCCGGTACCCCCTTTCATGCAGAACGACGGGAACTTCTATACGGAAAAGAACTTTTGGATGCATTTCGATCAGGACCTGAACACGGTCCAGGAACGCCTGATCATTTTGAGCCCGTTCCTGTCCATTCGCCGCAGCGACCGTTTCATGAACCGGTTCCAGGCGCTCCTGGCCAAAGGGGTCAAGATATTTGTCTATACCCGCCCCAAGGGCCAGCAGACCGGCGAAATGGTCCATCAGGCCGAGGTCGTCATAGAGCATTTGTTGGCTATCGGGGCCAAGGTGATCGAGCGGAAGGACATGCATCAAAAGGTGGCTATTATGGACGACCGGATCGCCTGGGAAGGGAGCCTTAACATCCTGAGTCACCGTGACACCGGTGAGCAGATGCGCCGTTTGGAGGGCCAGGCCACAATCAGCGACATTGTCAAAAACCTGGAGCTCGATGGGGACGACGCGGTCGGGAATTACTCCACCAAGGTCTGCCCCGTGTGCTCAAGACCACTGATCTACAAGACAGGCAAATTCGGCAAATTTCTTGGATGTTCAGGATTCTCAGCACACCCTCAATGCACCTATACGGAGAATATCGGGAAACCTTACCGGAAAAAATCCGCTCACTCATCGAGGAAAACGTATAGCAAAACATACTAGGATCTGAACCATGCCAGAGGGCAACAGGTGAAGATATGCCGACAATAACTATCGATGGTGAAGTGTATGCCTGGCTCCAAAAGCAGGCACGTCCTTTCCAGGACACTCCCAACTCGGTCCTGCGCCGCATAGCGGGATTTGATAGGGCCACGAAGGTCGAGGCCAAAGCTATACCGGTACAGACCGTGGAGCTCTCATCTTCCAGGAAGACTCCTCAGCCCGCCTATCGGAATCCCATTCTGAGGATCCTCAGAAAGCGGGGCGGGCAGGCCGACCGACTGAATGTCCTCAAGGAGCTCGAATCGGTGATGAAGGATAAATTCACTGCTCGCGACAAGTCGGATATCAAATCGGGTTCTATCCGATGGCAAAAGACTGCCGAATGGGAAGTGAGGGTGATGCGAGAGACAGGACTGCTGAAACCTGTTGAGGACACTCCCCGCGGAGTATGGGCCTTAACCCAAAAAGGGAAAGAGGCCGCGGATTCACTTAATTAATTCAGCGAAAGAAGCTATAAGGCATGATCTACAACGGCGTGTCGAAAATTCGGGCTGCAGAAGAGCAATTGAAGAGAGCCATTGTTTTATTTTTCAAAAACGAAGACCCAATTTCTACTCATACGTTGGCCTCGGCCGCGCAAGAAATCCTCGAATCCCTGGGCAAAAGGCAGGGTATAACAAGCCTGAAACAACAGGTCGTGAACCAGGCCGACGAAAGCAGAAGGGGCCAGTTCATAAATGCAATGAATGATGCCAAGAATGCATTCAAACATGCCGACAGAGACCCCGACGGAATAACAAAACTGAACCCCGAATACACCGAGTTGGTGCTATGGGATGCTGTGAATCTCTTCTATAAGGTGACCCAGCAGAAGATTCCTGCATTCGTTGTGTATGATCTTTGGATTTATTCGAGATATCCGGAAATGCGCGATTTCACACCGGAGATCGAAAAACTCTACAAGGACACCCTGAACGGGCACAGCTATCAGAAAGAACACTTCCTGGACATGATTTCCAAGCTCGAAAATGAGCTAAAGAAAAATATAAAACCCCATGAAGAGATCCTGCACTTTAACAACAAGAATTTCGGACCTCCGGCCATCTTTCTCGATCCTTATACAAAGGTATGGAATGTCCTCTTCCCCCTCAACGGCGAACGGCCCGACAAGGCTGAAGAGGAGGTCATGATCAACTTTTATCTAACCGGCGTATGGGCAAGCGGAGAATCCCCGGATTGTATGGCCGGCCAGATCGCAGGCCAAATGACAAGAGACAAAGACAGGCTTATCGGGTTCCCCTTCATAGCTCCCGACAACATCACCCGAAAACCAGCCCACTTTATATGGTCCTTCGATCCCCAAAAAGATCATGCCGATGTTTTTATCAGCAAAGTGCTGCCGATAGAGGACGGGGCCTTGTCCATCATATATAGGAAGAGAATAATGGGCAGCGGCAAGATGCTTGAAGAAAACATAAATGCGTGGCTGCTTCAAGACCTGCAATCGAATTTCGGCATTTCGAAAGAGATAGGGAATACCGGAATGGACGAATCATGGGTGGGCTACTTAAAGAACAAACGAATCCCGCAAGGTAATTAAAGAACCGATCCCTTGGAGGAGTTAGCAACAATGATTGATCTGGCCAGCATTGGTGCTGCGCTCGCGAGCGCCAAAACGATCTTTGAGCTTTTGAAGAACGCAAAAGACGCGCAACTTGCCGTTGAGATCCGGAACGAGGTCAGCAACATTCAAGGAAAACTGATCGACGTGCAGCAACAAACCCTTTCTTTGCAGAGCGAGAATATGGCTCTAAGAGAGGAGATCAGCGGTCTGAAAGCCAAGCTCGCCGAAACGGTCGAGGCGGAACCTTGTCCTCATTGCCTGCGAAAAGGATGGCACGTCGAGTCGAGCAAGCCGGATGAGGAGTTTGGAATTGTCGGTGGATCTCGCCGCATATATAAATGCAGTTTCTGCGGGTTTACCGAAAGCAAAATCGTTTAGGCAATTGGATCTGCCGGAAAGGGAACGGATGACCACTGAAGATTCTGTCGAGAGCTTCCTTACTTCACTCCACCTTGCGGTGAAACGAATCCCAGTCGGTTTACAAAAAACTCCCGACTTCCTGGTTTCGGACTCCGCCGCGACCTACCTTATCGAGGTGAAAGACAAATTCCCTGATCCGGAAATCGAGCAGCAACGGTGCGAGTCGCTGGATCAAACCGGCATCTGGGAAGAGGAAATCTCCCTTGGGTTCCGGAACTCCGTATCCTCGGTCATACGGGAAGCCTGCGATCAGCTGGCTGCATTCGAGCCGGAAGCGGCCCATCTCCGACTGCTCTGGCTTCATGCAAAAGGCCGATACCCCGATGACCAACTGGAACAATTCAGGGCAACTCTCATCGGGGTCGTTGATCTTATCGACACAGCCGAGATCGACGGATCGGTCGAGGCGCGTCCCTGCTATTACTTCAGGGAGTCGGCATTCTTCCGGCACCGGAATGTCCTGGACGGGGCATTCGTCTCCACGGATGAAAAAGGCCAACTGATCCTCAACACAATGTCTCCACGACACGGATCATTGAAGCAATCGAAGCTCTGCGAGGTTTTTCCGGCAATCTGCGATCCCGCGGAAGGAGAAGCCGTGGGTAACAGTTATATAGCCGATTGCACCTGCAGCCGCTCCGATTCCAAGACCGTTCTCGATTACGTGAAATCGAAATACGGCCGGCCCGGATTGGTAGAATTCGCGCCAAAGCACCACCTGGCGGAAATGGTAGTAAATCGTCGGATGAAACCTGATTAGACGAAACGCCATTCTCTACCGCGCGCAGCGAGCCTATTTGGCCCGCATTTCAGATCACCACACGAACGGTATGAGGCGGTAGCGCACCTCGCGCATATATTCGGAATATCCCTGCAGGTCCCGGGCAAGGACCTTCTCCTCGTTCGCCATGCGGAAATACAGGATCGGCAGGAAAAGCGGAACGAGAAGCAGCGCCCACCACGAACCGAGCCCAAGCGCCGTACCGACGAAGAGAATGAGCGCGCCGGAATACATGGGATGCCGGACGATGCCGTACACCCCGGTCGAGATCACCTTTTGCCCTTCCTCGACGCGTACGTTCGCTGCCGCATAGGTGTTCACCTTCGATACGAGATAGAAGATATAGAAGGAGATCGCGACCAGGGCATCCCCGAACGCCGAGACGTACCATTGCACATGCGACCAGCCGAACCGGAAATCGAGAGGAGGCAGGATCATGAGGGCGATGAATGCGACGTACAGGAAGGAGATGACTATCTTTTGCGCGGGTTCCTTTTCGTGCGAGACTCCGGCTTCCGTACGTCGTTTGAGGAGCGCCGGATCATGCCTGGCAACGTACACGGTATATGCAGTGCCGACGATGATCCAGGTCACGAGATAGGTCCATCCCTGCCAATAATGAAGGGTGCCGGCAGGAATGAAGATAAGCGCGATAAATGCGGCAATGCCGAATATCGAAGCGCGGATGACGGAAGAGGTCATGGTTTGATTATAGGCTATTCGGAACCGGGGCCGAATAAGCTCGTCAATCGATCTCGTCCTATTGGATCGCTATCGCTTGAACCCCTGAAAGGCTGAACGTCGCGAGGAGAGTGCCGCTCGCGTTGTATTCGACGACGGTGCTTGTGCTTGCTACGAAAATATCTCCGACGGCATCAAGAGCGACACCTCTTGAATTGACAACGCCAATCCGGGAAAGGTATGCCCCGGTGGGATCGAATTTGGCCACCCGATTATTTCCCAGATCAACCACATAGACGTTTCCAGCTGAGTCAAGGGCCACATAAGTAGGACTTGAGAGTTGTCCACTGCCGATCGTGAGGAGGGCGACGCCGGCGGGACTGTATTTCGTGACATTATTATTGTTGAAATCCGATACATAGACGTTCCCAACAGCATCGATGGCGATGCCCCAAGGATGACCGCTGACAAAAGCCGCAATATATGTACCATCCGGACCGAACTCTTGGACGTTCTGACGTGCACCGCTCCAATCCGTAACGTAAATGTTTCCTTTTGAATCCACAGCGACACCCTGCGGCGAAGTAAATTGAACTGTCGTTCCAATCGACAGGAGGTAGTTGCCGTTGGGACCGAACTTTTTGACGCTATAATTAAGCAAATCCACAACATAAACATTCCCCATGGAATCGACCGAAATCCCGCGTAGGTCATTGAAAGCTGACCAGCACCGAAGTTGGAGACATAGGCGCGGTTGTTTATGTTGAATTTCGTTACATTGTTACCGGTAGCGGGTATCAAAAGAAACTGCCCCGCAAAGTCGATGGGAGCCAGGGAGAGGTTCGAGCCCTTTTCAAGGAGATTGATGAACTTTCCTCCGTCCGTGGAGACGAGGTCGTTTGAGCCTCCGAGACCGTACTTCGTTGAGTCCATAATGGAAGTCACCTCATACTGGGAGCCGTTCGTGACATAGGCGTAGTACTGGCCCGTGGAAGACTGCTGGACGGCATCGATGGGGAGCTGGCTGAGAGGAGAACCTCCGGGCATCTGGGAGAAGTTCACGGGGAGCCATCCGGTGCCGTCGATCTTTCTGAAAGTACTGGAGGCGGAGCAGTGCCAGATCCAAGGAGAAGGAAGATAAGGCATGGAGAAAACGTGGGATCCGCGAGGGACTGGACCCGGAAAGCATCGCGATCTACGACCTTATCAAAAAGGAGAACCTCAATTCAAAAGAGATCGGGCGTATCAAGCAGGTTGCTGTTGAACTACTCACGAAACTCAAAGCCGAACAACTGCGCGTCAACCAATGGTGCGACAAAGAAGCAACACGAGACGCTGTGCGATCGACGATCTTCGACCTCTTATATAGCGACAACACCGGACTCCCCGAGTCCTATACGGACGACGAGATCAAAGCGAAAGCAGAGGGCGTCTTCCAGCACGTGTTCTACGCATACCCCACGATCCCGTCGCCGATCTACGCCGTTCCCTCAAGGTAAGCAGGAAGGGATAGCTCCTATCCTGGCAGCAGAGGACAAAGATATTTCTTTGGAAGTTGCATTTCCTTGTGCAGCGTGCTTGTCAAGGATTTCATTGTAAACAAGGTATATCAAGGTAGACCTTGTAAACCTTGACAAGGGCTTGCTCGGCATGTGAGGATTTTTTGTCCCTTGATAGATGGCAACGGAAATATTGAAGGAGACCATATCTATGAAGGGAACCCGACAAAGCGATTTTCTCTACAAGATTAAAGTTGTTGCAATTGAGCTCACCGTTCTCATTATTACGCTCATCGCCTTATACAGGATCATAGCCTTTGAGATTGCCTCGATTACGAAATGAGCCGAATGCTGGAGAAGGTTTATGAATGATACTACCCCAACCCCTATGGGAGGTGGAACGCGATGGACTTGCGGTTCAAGACACTGGAGCGTTATCAGACTGGCGGAATGAAGGATCGCATGCAACTTGCCGTGCCACTGCCGCGCACCCCAAAGGGGTTGATCTATCGCTACTGCCCCAATGAATCATGCGCGCCACGATTATTCCTCCTCGGCGAAGCACACCCCAAGGCCTATCTCGGTGACGACACCACCATTATCGCTATCAAACGAAAGCCGGTATAGTCGAACAGGGAGTATCTTTTGCGAGAGTGTGCTTAGCTTCGCAGCTTTGCTTCGATGTCGGCGATGTCGTTTTCAACTTTTTGCAGCTTTTCCTCTTTTGATTGTATGCGGTCTTCCACGTCGGAAATTTTCTCTTCGAGGCTGTCGCGTATTTCATCCGCGCGACCACCGTCTCGTAGGTTGTCGATCGTCTCGCGCCATCGTGTAATGTTGCCTTCGTCGTGGTCAATTGATTCGCGGAGGCGGGTGGCTTGTTCCCGCTTGGCTTGCAGGGTGTCATGCATTTTGTCGCGCCATTCTTGTTGCTTGCGTTCCCATTCCTCGTGTTTGCGTTCTCGCTCTTCCTTTCTTGCTTTGTATTCCGCTTGGCGTTGCTCCCAGTCGCGCTGTGCTGCGGCGAACACCATATCGCAAGCGTGTCGAAACCGGTTCCAGAGCAGTTCATCCTGCTCTCGTGGTGCGGGACCGATGGTTTTCCAATCGGCTTGAAGTTCCTTCACGCTTGCTACGGCGGCCTTCAGGTCGTCCGAATGCCGCAGGGATTCGGCGGTTGTGCAGAGTCGTTCCTTTTGCGCAGCATTTTGTGCTCGCTGGCGATCGAGCATCGCAAAGTGTTCTGTCCGGCGTTTGAAAAAGCGATCGCAGTTCACGCGGAACCGCTGCCAGAGGTTGTCTTCATCGCTGCCGGCGTTGCCTGCATCCTTCCAGCGTGCTTGTAGGGACTTGATCTCAGTGGCGGTGTTTTTCCAGTCTGATGAATAACTTAGGCGGTCAGCTTCTGCTAGTAACGCTGTTTTTGCTGCAATCGTTGCGCGTCGTTTGGTGTCGATCTCGTTTGCCAGGTCTTCTTCAAGCCGCTTCAATCGTCGTATCAGGGTGTCGAAATCCCCTAGACCGTCGAATTCCGGGACGTAACTGAGCATGTGACGCACTTTCCCGAGGTATTTTCCCTTGTGATCGGCTTGTCGCGCTTCCTTGTCGAGTTGCTCAAACCGTTCGAGGAGTCCTTTGAAACGCAAAGCGTAGAATCCGAGTGCTGCTTCTTTGTTGTGACCGCGCATTTTCCCGATAATTCGCCCTCGGAAGATAATGCCGTCGCGTTGTCGTATGTTTCCGTCCTTGTCGACGTAGCCCCATTCTTCGCCCGAGAATATGATTCCGTCCTCAGCGTAGGCAGTTGTTCCCTTGACCTGCCCGACAATCTCACCCTTAAAAATAATCCCGTCAGGTTTGCGGATCTTCTTCTGACGGTCAACATATCCAATCTCATCTCCCTTGAAAATCACGCCGTCAGGCTTGCGAATGTGAGATTCCTTATCAGCGTGACCTATCGTGTCGCCTTTGAAAATGGTTCCATCGGGTTTGTGGATATTCGTATCTTTTTGGTTAGGCATCACCATTCTCCATCAATGGACAGGGGCATCCACCTTTAGATGCATTCAGACGTATTTGTCACATTTCGCTGGAGCAATCCTGCAAATCTATGGTGAGAAATTACACGTTCAAATGACATGATTCAATAATTGTATTTGCTCAACTAAGCCGTCGCTTTGCGAAGCCGTGACTCGATTGTGACTCCATTGGCAGCCAAATTGCGAAAACTGGGTTAACACGGTGCGCTTTGGTGTGCTTCGGTAGCCGTAGAATCCTGGATAAACGATGTCTATGCGTTTTCCCAAGCTGGAGGTCTCGGATTTTATCCGCCGCTATTACAGAAATCTGTTCACCTGAATCGCGGGCGCTTGTTCCTGATCCAGCTCATCGACGCTATTTGGCATGAGTTCTAGCAAGCAGTCGCCCAACCGTGGCAGGGTGGACTTTAAAAAGGCGTGCCGCATCAGCGGCAGTTTTATCTCCTTTTGTAACCATTCTGATAATCTCAGTCTGTTGTTGGGGGGTCAGCTTAGGTCTCCGTCCGCCAATGCGTCCTTCTCGTCGGGCAGCGTCCAAACCGGCTTTTGTTCGTTCCCGCAATATCGCCCTTTCAAATTCCGCAAATGCTCCAACCATCTGCATCATCATGCGCCCAGCCGGAGTCGTAGTATCGATAGCTTCGGTTAGGCTACGGAATCCGGTTTTGGCCTCACTTAATTTCTCCATGATTGTAAGAACATCGCGAAGGGAGCGAGACAATCGATCGAGTTTCCAAACTACAAGCACATCTCCTTTGCGCAGTTGTTCCAAAAGGCGATGAAGCTCCGGTCGGTCCCAGCGACCGCCTGAAGCCTTTTCACGAAAAATTCGCTCGCAGCCGGCACTTTTCAGGGCAGCAACCTGCAGGTTAGTTTCCTGGTCATTGGATGAAACACGAGCATAGCCAATAAGCATTGCGTAAATGTATCGCCATTGCCTATATCAATGCAATACCTTTTCGCAATTCTGGAACCCTCTTAGATAAATGCTATATCTCTTTGTTGCAGAAAGGATCGTTTGAGCAAAGGGACTGTTGAATTCATGGCACATAACTTTAGGCAAGCGATAGCTACTTTTGATTAGCCAAAGCAAACAGATCCCGAACTGCATTAGTAAACAGGGGTTATTTCCTAGAAGGAACCGCAGGGAGGCCCCCAGGTGAAGGAGATCCAAGAGATGTGCGCGAAAAGGGCGCTCCCGTCTTCGTCGCGGGTGCCGATCAGAAAGACCTGGCGGGTGAGGAAGCAGGCCGTTTCCGGCATAATGGGCTTCATCTTACAATTCCTCCACAGGCACGGTTGTATTGCTCAGACCGTGGTAATAATTGACCATCTCGGCTGTAAAGGCCAACACGCAGTAGTCTGGGTCGTCCACCCCTTTGGGATAATAAACCTCAAATCCCTCGCGCCAGAGCAGGGCCTTGGTCTCCCGGTCCGTGCGGACCTCCATGGTCCCTGTGAACAGCGCTCCCTTGAACTGCGGCCCGTCGCAGTAATAGACCGAGGCTTTTCGGTTTTTTAGAAACTGCTGCGCCCGCTTGGAACTGAGAGTTGTGGAAAAAAGCTGCGTGCGTGAGCTTTCATGTTCCAACACCAGCATGGCTTTGATCTGGGGGAAACCTTGCTCGTTAATGGATGCTACGTAGGCCACGGCGCTGCTTTCGCGCAACGCGCGGACTTCGGATGCAATCGCTTCATTCATTGCGTTTTTACCTTCCCTGTGAGGTTTTCAAGAATCCGGCGGAGCGCGCCCTCAAAGACCATGATCTCCGAATCCGTGAAGCCCTCGTAAAAGATGTTGTTCATTTGCCGGGATACGGCTTGGTAATCGTCCCTCAGCCCCCGCGCGTCTTGGGTCAGCCGGATCCGGACCTTGCGGCGGTCGGTCGGATCCAGGATCCGCTCGATGTGGCCCGAGGCCTCCAGGCGGTCCAGCATGCTGGTCAAGGTCGTGGTGGCAAGGCCCGTCCGGTCCGAGAGGCTGCAGATAGGGATGCCGTCCTCCTCCCAAAGCACAAAGAGAATCCTTCCCTGCGCCCCGTTGAATTGGTCGATGCCGTGGGCGGCAAGGAGTTTTTCAAAGACCCGGCCTTGGATTTGCTTTATCTTGCTAATCAAAAAGCCGCCGTTCGTTTTTCTTTTCAAACCAAGCGCCTCCTCCTATATAGAATAATACTATATGGTATTATAATAGTACATGGAATGCTTCTCACATGGTTTTTTGTTTGTAGGCGGAGTAGTGGCTGGTTGGTATCGACAGCTTGAAATCTCATTGGCCAAGCTGAGGACCAAATAAAACATGTCAGCCTTAATGCCACCTTTGCTGATGGGAGAAATGCGAAATTGACATTTTGGCGTTATCTCCTCGAAGCCCGTTTTAAGACAATAACTCATTTGAACCAACCTTAAGCTGCTCGAGTTACAAGAAACAGGCTATTCGCATATATATGCTAATAGCTGCCCTGGAAACGCAGATGGGCTTTGGTTTTCTCAACAGGTAACACGTTGGTAACAAATATTTGTTAACTTCTTATCCATTCGTTTTGTCCAGTTGCGCTTATTTGGAGTCGGAGGGCATCGTATGAGAAAATTGATGTACCAAAAGAGCAATATGAAACTAAACATTTTCGTCTCTCTAATTATGCTGCTCGCTATTGTGAATTCTGGTATTGGAATTACATATTCTGCTCAATCATCATCCTCACCAACCTTGATTGGGCCTATAAAAGGAAAAGGGGGATATGAATTTTATTCTTGGCAGACGCAAGGACGATGGAATTTTGCACTGCTATCTGCCACGAACATTCTAAAATCCGTGGAGCAAATCACGGTGTCGCCAGATACGGTAAGCGAAAACTATGTAAAACTGAGCGGTCAAGGCATTGAGGCCATCAAATCGCAGCTCAACCGGCTTCCCAGAAATGAGCATATTCTTTGGATTAGTAAACTGGCCCGAGTTCAATCTCTTGTTGATGCGGGGCCAATAGAAATGCCTTCGCAACCCATTATTGATGCGATTGCAGACCATTGCAAAAAGCTCGGTTTAGAGCTGAGTTTAGTGTGAGGAGGTCTTTAATATGAAGAAGATTCTGATTTGGTCAGCAATTGTTATCCTGCTGCTAATCCTGCCTTCGCTGGTTGGCAAGCTTCACCGTGCTAGCTATTCAGATAAACAACTTACGATCTTGTATCAGCACATCACTGCCAGGAATGTTAGATCAGCTAAAATCACTGGCGAATACCTGGAATGGGATGACCTTTCCGGGAACAAGTTCCAAACCACGATCCCTCCCGATAACGGCTATGAAATAGTTGAGAAGTTGAAGGACCATGGCGCAACCGTCAAATTTGTAAAATCCTCGGATATTTCGGGCTGGCCCATCATTCTAATTTCATGGCTGCCGCTGGTTTTAAACATAAGCATATTGGTTGCGCTTGTCTTTTTGATTATTTCGATTATTAAGTTAAGGCGTCAAACGGCTAATCCCTCGCAAAAACTGTAATCCTATTTCTTTTAAGGTTAAACACTGGCGCGCGCGATTGTCCCGAAGTCCGATTCGGGGAAAGAATCAGGAACTCATGCGAGCAGCAGTAGCGAGCCTCCGGGAGCACTGCACTCGTTGCCATGCGCCTGAATCAGTTGACGAACGTAAGTTTTACCCTTTGCGACCGCAGGAAGTAGAATGTCCATATAGCACAGTGAATCGCGGTTCGTACCAGAGGGGAGGAATCGTAACCGCTGCCGGGATGGGCGGTAACAACGGCCACATTGTCGGATTGATTCAGGACTAACTTGGCAGCGTTTGATAGGAGTGGATGAAGACCGGCAGCTGCAACCATCACAACCAGCCATGCGATCATGATTTTGGGAAAAAGTTGTTTCTTTTTTACCAAGCAAAAAACGATTACCCCCTCAAGAATCAGTGGCACTGCGTTGAGCAAAAGCTCAGACGAGACAATGAACGCCAGTGAGTTTTGAAATCCATTGGAGCCCAAGCTGAAAGTTTCGCCTATGCCGCTATTCGAGAGAATATGGAAAATTGTATAAATTTGGTAAAAGGCGGAAATGGCAATCCATAGAACAGGAAAAATCAACCAGCCGCCAAATCCGCGAAGTTCCGATTGTCCTAAATCTTCCATTCCAAGACCGTCCTATTTTGAGCAATGTAATAGCTGGAGATTATTGCTGGAGCACCTTTGATGTCAATACTGGCATATGCTTCTTTGTAGAAATTGTCAGAAAGTAGAAGAATATCCTCCTTATTTTCCCTAAGTCCGGATATGAGAAAGAACCCTGTTCGGAAGGATATGAGGTTGCAATCTATTTAAACAAAATGCTCAACTAGATATTTGCCGATAGCTGTATCGAGGTCTTCCATTGGCGTGTAAAACATTTTCCATAACCGATCGTCATCATCGTCCGGAATCTCGCCTTTGTTTTGTTTGAATAATTCTCTGGCTTCCGACAGCCCAAGATAGCAATTA
The DNA here is from genome assembly GCA_963664705.1 of Acidobacteriota bacterium. Taxonomy (GTDB): domain Bacteria; phylum Acidobacteriota; class UBA6911; order UBA6911; family UBA6911; genus UBA6911. The sequence goes on from OY761556.1 coordinate 5,614,215, forward strand.
ACCTTCCCGAATAGGGTCAATCCCAGCCTTACCTGCTCATCAAATCGCTCATCTAGATTTGACAAATAATTCTTGAATCCGTCGCTGCCAATCATTCCCCATGCTTGATGTGCTGCGATGATTTCTTTCAGAGGCGATTCGAACTCAGCAAGACCGTCCAAAAGCGATTCCTTGCTGAATAATATTGTCTCATACCAGCCGAAAAATGCTTCAAGGGCCTCTTTGGGATTATCTTTAGAGGCAATAATGCGTTCTCGCAGTCGTGGCAGCATAAAAGATCCCTCAAAAGCGCTAAGCTCACTGTGTGACCGACTCTGATCGATTCAGTTTGAAATTTTAACACGAAACGATCGTTACTTTCCTGAAGTCGCATTCGCGGAGATAACGCCAAATTGTATATCTGCCACCATTAATGCTACATTCTACGCCAATCTACCCTTCTAGGATCGCCTTTTAATGGGAACTGGGCTAGATAATCGACCGTATCATTAAGTATGAAATCATCTTCTTAGCGCTGGTAGGTGGACCCGGAGAAGTTGTTCGTCATAGCTCGTGGCTGACATACAATCTATCAAAAAGGAGCATAGAATGCGCATCCGGTACCTGCTGCTTCTTGCTGCTCTCACGATCGCTCTTCAACACGGAATTACAAAAGACAAAATACTGAAGGAAAAGATTAACTCTGGCGATCGGGAGCGGAGCTATGTACTTTTCGTTCCAGAATCAATAGATCCAAACAAACCTGCACCTTTACTGATTACTTTGCACGGTTCCGGCCGCGATGGCTCGAGCCTGGTGGATCCTTGGAAGAAGCTGGCGAGAGAGAAGGGAATTATTCTTGCGGGTCCAAACGCATTGAGTTCTGGTGCCTGGATTACACCCACGGACGGGCCCGTCTTCCTGCGGGATGTTGTCGATGCAGTGAAGGCCCGCTTCAGTATCGATTCAAAACGCGTGTACCTCTTCGGCCATTCCGGCGGAGGCGGTTTTGCAATCATTAATTCGATTTTAGAACCAAACTATTTTGCAGCCGCCGCAGTCCATGCTGGGGCTTTGCCGGTCCCAGAACAATTGGCTTCCTTCTTACCGGCATCTCGAAGGGTCCCAATTTCAATTTGGGTGGGAGATCGCGATCCGTTCTTCCCCATGTCCGCCATGAAACCCACTGTGAATTTTCTACAGATCAACGGATTTCCGGGGCAGTTTTCAGTATTGTTGAATCACGCCCACAATTACTACGGCATCGCAGATCGCGTGAACAAAGAGGCCTGGTTATTTCTTGAATCACATGTCCTTGAAAATGAACCTGAATGGAACGAAATTCTTTTCAAAGAACGCTAAGTACTGCCGTACTGGCCGCCCTTTCTTCGGCCAACGAATATTGCGATGCTACAAAAGGCGAGAACCTTATCGAAGGGGGAAAACTGCGCAATTTTCATCGTGACGCTCCCATGATGTCGCGATCGGGGAAATTGTGCCAAAATGCTAATTTGCAGTCGTCCATGATGTGAGGAGGATGTTATAGTTGCGCGGTCCCACATCCCGCATGAGGAGTTCAATGAAGAAATTATTTTTTATATTCTTTTTGTTCTCATCTTTGCCGGCAATTCTAGCCGCCCAAGAGGCACCCAAGTTTGAGGCATTCCTCGGTTATTCGCATTTCCGGATGCCAAGTGGATTTGATCTTGACGAGCTTTATCCAACCACAGAAGAAGCAAGGTTAAGTGGATTCGATATCACTATTACATGGAACATAAACCGATGGCTTGGTGCAGATGCCGATTTCGGGCATTATGATGGCAAGGTCAATTCAATGTTTGTAAAGACCGGTCGAATCAGCAGCCAAGACGCTTCAATCACCTCATATTTGTTTGGTCCCCGCGTGTTTTATCGCGTGAATCGATTTACTCCATTTGTCCATTCCTTATTCGGCGGTATGGCGTTAGGACGTGGACCGTACACTGGAAATGGGAGATCCGCAGCGGGTATTGCACTCGGGGGAGGCGTCGATATCAGCGTTGCCAGGCACTTTTCAGTTCGCGCAATTCAGGCTGATTACGTGAGAAGCGACTTTGTTCCAACGGGGCAAAATAATCTACGGTTATGCATTGGCGGAGTCCTTCGCTTCTGAGGTCGAGCCTTGGGGAATCTTACCGGCAAATATAAGTTAAGCCGCCGGTCTGATACGCTTGGGTGTCACAGGATGGAATTGCCGTTGTCCTGAAATCAGCTTTGCCGAGATAGCGCCAAAATGGTAATTGACCTGTTTCAGAACTGTTTTCAACTTATCTGAAGCCTATAGGTTGGCGGCTCAATTTTCAGTTGGAATCCGCTTCGCATGATCGACGACTAGCATTTCAACCGGCGCTCTTCCAGGCTCCAGTTTCAACCCAAGCTGCTCCTGAATTGCGGTAAAAAGGCTCGGACCAGGTTGATTGCTGTCCTCTCCGTCTTCTGGAGTCCATTTCAGGCTGATGTCGAATGTCCCTGCCAATCCCGTGCGATCCACCACCTGGCATCCAGCAACGAACGACAAACTACCGGCAAGTGTTCCGATGAGCATGGACTTTCCAAATATTCCGCCGCGAAAGACCCTAACCGCCGGGCTTTCCCCGCGCACCTGTTCAGCCTCTTGGCCGCTATCCGTCTTTGGCACTTCCTTGAGCTTCGGCCCATTTTTTCCCAGCACCAGAAAGTACACTCGCTGCACTTTCATCTCTCGGTGGACCGACAGATTGAATCGTTCCGACAACAGTGCCCGCAACATGGCCGGAACTCGATCCTTCGGAGTGCCTGGAGGCAATTTTGCGGACAATCCATAGAATTGCTCATCCAGCCACTCGGGGCCACCCGTAACCAGGGGGCTGTCGAAGCCGTATGCGACACTAATCAGGTTCTTGAGAGTGACGTTCGAATACCGCACCATGGCCGGATCGGAATCCATGGCGAAGAAAGCCGCGGTTCCCGTTTGCGGTTGGGCAAGCTTTACCGACGCTACTTCAAATGCCGCCGGTGCCTGCGGCCAGGCCGGAACAGATACGCAGCACAGAACGAGGGCGAGGACAATCTCTCTCATTGTTTCTACTCCTGCCGCTTTGGCTCCCAGAATACTCTATCCTACAGTTTCCTATTTTTATCAACAGAGTATCATCGGTCCTGGATTGTTCATGAAAAATCGCGTGCGAAGATAACTCCAGAATGGTAATTGCCGTTTGGGGTCTTCTCACCGGTTGGATGCTCCTCTGATTGCGTTTCTCGAACCCGTGACGGATTACCCCCTTTATTTCATTTAAACACTCTCGAACTGCAACGAAGTCACATCCAACAAACTTTTTAGGAACTCACGAAAACATTGCTGTAATATGGGATCCTTTAAATGCGTAATGGACAGCCGAAATGAAAGGGATTTCTTAATGGAATTTGCGTTAAGAGCTTTCATCCTTCTGGATGGCAAGATCAAGCGATTCGGAGTAAGCCGCTTGTCTCGGATTCACAACGATCTCATGCCTGAATATGCTGGGCTGAAAATTCCATATGCGATTCTTGTGTTCGAACGTGAAGAAGGAAAACTTGGAGATCTGCGTTACCACGAATGCGGGTACCTTGTCTTTGACAATGAGGGAAAGTTGGATGAGAGCAAGGGGCTAAATCATCTCCGGTTGGTTCAGGCTGGCGAAAACGATCCCAAATCATTTGCCGCCAGGAGAGCGGAACAGGTCCGGCGGGAAAATACATGGTATGCCAGCGGCGACCAACTGAGTCAAATGATCGCACAAGCCAAACAAAGGAAATAGCTATTCTAAATTAAAGTTCCCGGATAAATTGTGTTCAAGGAGATCCGCTGAGGACGGCGACAAGGGAAACTTCCATTTTGGATCAAAATCGTCATCGGCGGCAGTAATTACCATTTTGGCGTTATCTCCGCGAACGCGACATAACCGGCCAATCGCTGCCCGTTTTTAGGCTCTGCGGAGTTTGCCCGCCTCTTTGATTATCTTGGTAAGGCGATTGGAGAGTCGGTTGAGGCATTTGCGTTCAACACCAATCGGCAGTCCGCGCCGAAACATCTCCATTGCACGTTGAGTGGCGTGCAATGAATCGATTACCCCATCTAAACCAGTTCGAATGGGATCTGACGGTCTCGGTTGAGGAACCAGGTGTCGGGGTTTTGAATGAGCCAGTTGAAACTCTCTCTGAAGGTCTTTCAACGCCACTTCGATATAGAGCATTGTCATGTCCGGAGAAGTGTGGCCGAGTAATTTCATCAGTACAGGAAAACTGACGCCGGAGCGAAGCATCTCTGTGGCATAGGTGTGGCGAAACTGGTGTGGAACAATGCGAGTGGAGATTTCGAGAGAGTAACAAACTTCATGCAGATAATCGCGAAGTTGACGAACGAGAGCATACTTGGTGCTAGGCCGTGCAAGCAGTCGACCGTCAGGAGGACACGGATCTAGAAAACGAAAGAATCGCAAGCGTTGGATAATCGCGACTATCGACGAATCCACCGGGACCATCCGTTCTGTTTTGAGTTTACCAAGTGGTACGTGAATGGCCCACTGGCGGAGACCGGTCGAGCGGAGGCAATCGACGGGCAAATCGGCGCACTCGCCAATGCGCATGCCGGTATGGCGGAGGAGCAGAAAGACATTCGATCCCAGATCGTTGCGCTTGAGGAACTCCTTCTGCAGAAGCTGATCCTGTTCGGCGGTGAGCGGACGTGCAAGTCTGTGCGGGCGGCGAGGGATATCTTCACGACGAATCAAGCGGGCGACTTGAGGAAGCTGTTTGGTCCACGCCAGTTCTATGAACAGAGGGCGTAAAGCGATGAGCTTACCGATATAGGTGGATGTGGCGAGCGGAGGCGTCTGGGCGCGCAAGTGGGACATCCAGCCGAGGAGGTGTGGCTCCCGCCGCAGTTGTTCGAGAGAATTCACCTCGGGGAAATGGGCGCCCAGATAAGTAAGGAAGTTGCGTACGGTCCCGCGATACTGGACCTGGCTTGCTGAGCCGAGCGCAATACAGAGCGAATCGACCGCGCGATCAAAGACATCAACCAGTGGATGTGAGAGGGGAGGACGCCAGGAGCGTTTCATGAAGGGAGCCTCGGAAGGGGGCGGACTTGCAGCGCTACTGCGCGCGTATATTGCTGGTAAACGTCTTGTGGGGTGACCTGCACATAATGCAGGGTCGTCTGAATATCGGAATGCCCCATCAACTGCATAAGTGCCGGCAGGCTGATTCCGGCGCGTATCATATCGGAGGCGAAAGTGTGGCGGAACCGATGCGGGTGAGCAAGCTTAATACCAGTACGCTTGCGGTGGTAACGGAACAATGACCTCAGTCCGGCCAGAGTCATACGGGTTCCGCGGGCCTGCCCCTTTAGCGAGACGAAAAGCGCAGCGGTGGCAACCTGGGGCCGTTCCATCCGCCGATAGTGGTCGAGGAGCTGCACGGTTTCCGGCGCCAGTGGCAGTAAGCGTAATTTGTTGCCTTTGCCGCGTACGCGCAGCTGTGCTTCGGAGAGCAACAAGTCGTCCTGATTTAGACCCAACACTTCGGCCGAGCGCAGTCCTTGAAAAAGCATCACTCCAACAAGAGCCAAATCGCGAGCCATGCGGAAACTGGACCAAAAACGTGCCACCTCGTCCACCGAGAGCGGAACAAGTTGGCGTTTGGGCACCTTCACTCGCAGCCGGCTCATGGCCAGCCGTCGACGGCCCAGGCCCAGCGGTCCACGCCGCAAATAAACATGCTGGAAGCCCTGTGCCATGGACGAGGGGGAGTCAGGAAACTGATTGCGAAGAGCGCGATCGGCAACGCCAACACGGTGATTGATTGTATAACTGGAAATCGGGGGTTGGTGGTTACACTGAAACTTCAGATAATCCGGGAGAGTCGATTCGGTCAGGTCGGCTGTGCAAACATCGGCGGTGTGATGAAGACTCTCCCACCAGCGAACAAAATGTAGCAGGTAGTAAGCCCATGCTCGCAGAGTAGTATCCGCCAACCGGCGGACATACTCGTGATCGAGGTAGCGATTGACCCAGCCAATCTCCTGACCAGTTTCTTGCTCGACCACACGAACCGGGCTTTGTGCGGTGTTGCGAATCTGCGGGCGAATCACACAAAATTTCATAGCAGAGCCAAGCTCCAGAAAAGAATGTGTATCAGAGTCAGGCAGCAGGAAGTTCAAGTACCTGGTAGACTCCATCTTTGAATGCGATCAGATCTCGCGCCAGGAGTTCATTACGGGCGCCGGTAAGTTCGTGGCGGTGATGAATCTCGAGGAGTTCCTCCATACGTTCGTCGGAGTAAAAACTCACACCATCTCGATTAGCAACTGAGACCAAGACCAAGTAGAGAAGCTTTTCCAAGCGGGTTAGTCCCTGATCGAAACCCTGCCGAAAAAAGCGATGGTCAATCCAACTGAAAGAACCGCTGATGGCGCGGAGTCGGTCCGGCTGTAGCGGTTGAGGTCGTTTGTTCATCATGCTTTCCCCATTTTGTACATGCCGAAATTAACGAAGCTATATGGGATGAATCAATATGTCGGGACTAAATCTAACAAGCTCATCGGCGGCTGCGGTGACGCTCCGACCAACGCCTCTCTCGCTCCCAAACTCGTTCGAGAGCGCGGCGACATGCATAGGAACAGAAGCGTTGCAGGGGCGACCGCCGGCTGCGGTGGAATTCTTGGTATCAACCAGGGCGATCGCAGGAACACGAAAATAAGTTTCTTATAATGACCCTCGCTTCGGGGGCCGGGCCCTTGTTTTGTTGCGTGCGCTCCTTTTGCCGCACTCTGTATCTGTGGCTTTGAACGCGGCGAACCTGCTTTCCACCATCAGTTTTGCGGTACTTTTGCCGGGCTTTCCACTCTCTCCATTTTCCCGCCTCATTGCGGCAATGCTCGCTACAATAGCGTGCTCGGGGGTGTTCCGGCCGGAATATGCGACCGCAGTCTTTCAGCAAACACGCACGGGCGCGCGGCCATCTAGCTTTTCGCCTGGTATGGGGTCTTGTTCCTTTTGCTTGATTTTGAAGGAGAATTATCGGATGTTCACGAGGGCCCATGGGAGTTGCCTCTCCCAGAAGCTCAAGCCTCGAGGGGGACCCATTCCCCTTCGGGGCACACTGAGCACAATTGGATGCAATATCCTTAACCCTGCTCTTAGATTAGGATCGGAAATAAAACCGGCGAGATTACTCGAAAATCAAATTCGATTTGCCGAGTAGTTGTTGTTGCGAAGCACCGTGAAAAAAAGCAGAAGTATAAGGGAAAAGCTATATTTATACTGCTTCACAACTTGAAGAATTACCGAAAGACTTTATAGACCAATTTTAAACATTGGCCGGTTATTTTGGACTTCCTGGGACCTTGGAAAACTTTCACAAATTAGGTAGGCATTCTTATACCTATTACGTTCTTGTTATTAGGAACAGTGGAGGACTTATAGGGAGGGTATTGCGCAATGAGAAAGGCATCTATTCTTATAATTTTCGCAGGGCTAGTTGTTTTTGTGCTCATTAATGTTCGATATATTTCGGGTTCTTGCATAACTCCCGGTCCTCCATGCCAGGAGTTTTGGCGTGCAAACGCGGTATTTGCTGGGCGTGTTATATCTGTCACCGACGACACAGCGAAATGGCCGTCTAATCTGAGCTATCAGGAACTGAATAAGCTTGATCCATCAACAGCCGTGCATGTGGTGTTTGATGTCAGCGAACCATTTCGAGGGGTAAGCGAATCCAAGATTGAAGTCCTAACAGGCAGTCGAGGTCCTAAGGTATGGTCTTCGGAGGCCTTTGATTTTAGAGTCGGGCAGGAATATATCGTCTATGCATCCCGGCTAACATCACGACCTGACCTTTATACCTCAGGATGCGCACGGACTCGCTTGATCCAAAATGCGGCAGAAGATTTGGCCTATGCTCGATCTTTGGCTACGAGCACAGCAACCGGAGCCCAAATATTTGGAACAGTTTTTTCGCCCATAACTCAAAAACCCATAAGTGGCATCCAGATATCGCTCTTGCTGGGTCAAAAAAGTTGGAAAACTAAGACCAATTCGGATGGCGATTTCGTATTTACCGGAAAGCCCGTGGGTGATTATCAAGTATTGCTTCCCAGCGGAAGGCAAATTTCTGCCAGTGTTTTGGATGTCAAAGGATGCGCATGCATGGGAAAAATTCCGGATAGGTTGGACCGATGAGAAGTAACTGATTTTGAGGAAATTTACTTTTTGGCGTTATCTCCCACAATCGGACATAACCGGCCAATCGCTGCCCGTTTTTAGGCTCTGCGGAGTTTGCCCGCCTCTTTGATTATCTTGGTAAGGCGATTGGAGAGTCGGTTGAGGCATTTGCGTTCAACACCAATCGGCAGTCCGCGCCGAAACATCTCCATTGCACGTTGAGTGGCGTGCAATGAATCGATTACCCCATCTAAACCAGTTCGAATGGGATCTGACGGTCTCGGTTGAGGAACCAGGTGTCGGGGTTTTGAATGAGCCAGTTGAAACTCTCTCTGAAGGTCTTTCAACGCCACTTCGATATAGAGCATTGTCATGTCCGGAGAAGTGTGGCCGAGTAATTTCATCAGTACAGGAAAACTGACGCCGGAGCGAAGCATCTCTGTGGCATAGGTGTGGCGAAACTGGTGTGGAACAATGCGAGTGGAGATTTCGAGAGAGTAACAAACTTCATGCAGATAATCGCGAAGTTGACGAACGAGAGCATACTTGGTGCTAGGCCGTGCAAGCAGTCGACCGTCAGGAGGACACGGATCTAGAAAACGAAAGAATCGCAAGCGTTGGATAATCGCGACTATCGACGAATCCACCGGGACCATCCGTTCTGTTTTGAGTTTACCAAGTGGTACGTGAATGGCCCACTGGCGGAGACCGGTCGAGCGGAGGCAATCGACGGGCAAATCGGCGCACTCGCCAATGCGCATGCCGGTATGGCGGAGGAGCAGAAAGACATTCGATCCCAGATCGTTGCGCTTGAGGAACTCCTTCTGCAGAAGCTGATCCTGTTCGGCGGTGAGCGGACGTGCAAGTCTGTGCGGGCGGCGAGGGATATCTTCACGACGAATCAAGCGGGCGACTTGAGGAAGCTGTTTGGTCCACGCCAGTTCTATGAACAGAGGGCGTAAAGCGATGAGCTTACCGATATAGGTGGATGTGGCGAGCGGAGGCGTCTGGGCGCGCAAGTGGGACATCCAGCCGAGGAGGTGTGGCTCCCGCCGCAGTTGTTCGAGAGAATTCACCTCGGGGAAATGGGCGCCCAGATAAGTAAGGAAGTTGCGTACGGTCCCGCGATACTGGACCTGGCTTGCTGAGCCGAGCGCAATACAGAGCGAATCGACCGCGCGATCAAAGACATCAACCAGTGGATGTGAGAGGGGAGGACGCCAGGAGCGTTTCATGAAGGGAGCCTCGGAAGGGGGCGGACTTGCAGCGCTACTGCGCGCGTATATTGCTGGTAAACGTCTTGTGGGGTGACCTGCACATAATGCAGGGTCGTCTGAATATCGGAATGCCCCATCAACTGCATAAGTGCCGGCAGGCTGATTCCGGCGCGTATCATATCGGAGGCGAAAGTGTGGCGGAACCGATGCGGGTGAGCAAGCTTAATACCAGTACGCTTGCGGTGGTAACGGAACAATGACCTCAGTCCGGCCAGAGTCATACGGGTTCCGCGGGCCTGCCCCTTTAGCGAGACGAAAAGCGCAGCGGTGGCAACCTGGGGCCGTTCCATCCGCCGATAGTGGTCGAGGAGCTGCACGGTTTCCGGCGCCAGTGGCAGTAAGCGTAATTTGTTGCCTTTGCCGCGTACGCGCAGCTGTGCTTCGGAGAGCAACAAGTCGTCCTGATTTAGACCCAACACTTCGGCCGAGCGCAGTCCTTGAAAAAGCATCACTCCAACAAGAGCCAAATCGCGAGCCATGCGGAAACTGGACCAAAAACGTGCCACCTCGTCCACCGAGAGCGGAACAAGTTGGCGTTTGGGCACCTTCACTCGCAGCCGGCTCATGGCCAGCCGTCGACGGCCCAGGCCCAGCGGTCCACGCCGCAAATAAACATGCTGGAAGCCCTGTGCCATGGACGAGGGGGAGTCAGGAAACTGATTGCGAAGAGCGCGATCGGCAACGCCAACACGGTGATTGATTGTATAACTGGAAATCGGGGGTTGGTGGTTACACTGAAACTTCAGATAATCCGGGAGAGTCGATTCGGTCAGGTCGGCTGTGCAAACATCGGCGGTGTGATGAAGACTCTCCCACCAGCGAACAAAATGTAGCAGGTAGTAAGCCCATGCTCGCAGAGTAGTATCCGCCAACCGGCGGACATACTCGTGATCGAGGTAGCGATTGACCCAGCCAATCTCCTGACCAGTTTCTTGCTCGACCACACGAACCGGGCTTTGTGCGGTGTTGCGAATCTGCGGGCGAATCACACAAAATTTCATAGCAGAGCCAAGCTCCAGAAAAGAATGTGTATCAGAGTCAGGCAGCAGGAAGTTCAAGTACCTGGTAGACTCCATCTTTGAATGCGATCAGATCTCGCGCCAGGAGTTCATTACGGGCGCCGGTAAGTTCGTGGCGGTGATGAATCTCGAGGAGTTCCTCCATACGTTCGTCGGAGTAAAAACTCACACCATCTCGATTAGCAACTGAGACCAAGACCAAGTAGAGAAGCTTTTCCAAGCGGGTTAGTCCCTGATCGAAACCCTGCCGAAAAAAGCGATGGTCAATCCAACTGAAAGAACCGCTGATGGCGCGGAGTCGGTCCGGCTGTAGCGGTTGAGGTCGTTTGTTCATCATGCTTTCCCCATTTTGTACATGCCGAAATTAACGAAGCTATATGGGATGAATCAATATGTCGGGACTAAATCTAACAAGCTCATCGGCGGCTGCGGTGACGCTCCGACCAACGCCTCTCTCGCTCCCAAACTCGTTCGAGAGCGCGGCGACATGCATAGGAACAGAAGCGTTGCAGGGGCGACCGCCGGCTGCGGTGGAATTCTTGGTATCAACCAGGGCGATCGCAGGAACACGAAAATAAGTTTCTTATAATGACCCTCGCTTCGGGGGCCGGGCCCTTGTTTTGTTGCGTGCGCTCCTTTTGCCGCACTCTGTATCTGTGGCTTTGAACGCGGCGAACCTGCTTTCCACCATCAGTTTTGCGGTACTTTTGCCGGGCTTTCCACTCTCTCCATTTTCCCGCCTCATTGCGGCAATGCTCGCTACAATAGCGTGCTCGGGGGTGTTCCGGCCGGAATATGCGACCGCAGTCTTTCAGCAAACACGCACGGGCGCGCGGCCATCTAGCTTTTCGCCTGGTATGGGGTCTTGTTCCTTTTGCTTGATTTTGAAGGAGAATTATCGGATGTTCACGAGGGCCCATGGGAGTTGCCTCTCCCAGAAGCTCAAGCCTCGAGGGGGACCCATTCCCCTTCGGGGCACACTGAGCACAATTGGATGCAATATCCTTAACCCTGCTCTTAGATTAGGATCGGAAATAAAACCGGCGAGATTACTCGAAAATCAAATTCGATTTGCCGAGTAGTTGTTGTTGCGAAGCACCGTGAAAAAAAGCAGAAGTATAAGGGAAAAGCTATATTTATACTGCTTCACAACTTGAAGAATTACCGAAAGACTTTATAGACCAATTTTAAACATTGGCCGGTTATTTTGGACATATTGGGATTTACTCCATTTATAAATTGGAAGGTGTGGGATCATGAAGCTGTAGTATAAAAGTATAATTCAGCACTTTGGTGAATCATGAACTGGCCAGCCCGAATCACTCTCGGGATTTTGGGAGTCGTCCTTCTTTCCGTGTCATACCTCTGTATCCGCCATTACACTCGTGAGGACAACTCGATCAGCACTTCGATCCATCTCGAACCAGTTGTTCGCAATTCCCCCAATTTCCCCACGGTGCATTCGGGTGTAGATCAATTACCACAAGAAAGAAAATCGTTATCAGCGACAATCCCCTTTGGACGTTCAAATCCAAATTCGGGAGATCTGTCTAATGCCACTGCTGCGGAAAGAACAGTTCGTGTTGCCCTTCAGATGATTGAAGAGGGTGATTACAAAAAGGCCCGAGATTTGCTCCTGACGAGAATCATGGCTACGCCTCGCGGTAGCAATTATCTCAGGTACGGTAAGCCAGATCGTGTATCCATGCGAAAGGAAATTACGCTCACTGGAAAGGATCAGGTCCAGTTCGAAAATTGGGTTTACGAAAATGGCCGAGGCAGGATCTCGCGTGAGCTTGAGTTTATGGCTAACCCAGCAGACCGACAGACAGAAGAACAAGGGGCGTCCGAATTGTGGGCCCTCGGCTACAGCTTTTATAGTGAAGGAGGGGTCGAAAACGAGAAAAAAGGCAAAAATATTTTTGAGGATTTCCTCGTAATTTTTGCAAATGGTCCTGAAGATTTGGTTCAAGCAGCTCAAATTGATATTGCCGTTATTGACATTAAGCTAATGCATTCTGCTTCTACTCTTGGATACAGGATTGCAGCAGCTTCTGAGGCAGTAGAAGTGCTTAAGAAATTTATATTGAAATGGCCAAATCACCCTAGAGCCAATGACGCGGGTATTTCACTAAAAATTGCGCAGGAATTTTTGCTTAATCCTAGGTAGTAGATCAACTTTCGATCCTATGATACGTTCCAGATCGGGATATCCACTTACCCTACGGGGTGGCGGCACTTTGCATTATGGCGTTATCTCCGCGAAGCCGACATCAAAGGAGTATCGGAGTATCCTCTATTCCAGCTGAGCTCTGTTGATTGTTCCCTTCAGGAACAGAAATCAGTTGCCTTGGGCTACCAAATAGGGAGATAAGAAATGAAATTTTCAGATATCTGCATCATTACCGAAGACGTCTCAAGACTTGCTCGGTTCTATGAATCCGTTTTCCAGACAAAGGCTGAGGGAGACGCCATTCATTCATCCCTATTAACTGAGGGAGCAAGCATCGCTTTCTATTCAAAGAAGGCGGCTGAGACCGATATGTGTTTTGATTTCTCACAATTTTGGGGGTCAGGTAATTACACACTCGGATACAACGTAGGTGATGTAGATCAAGAGTATGAGCGCCTGAAATCGCTAAAGATCGATTTTGTAACGATCCCTACAACTTGGCCTTGGGGTGCCAGGTCCGTGCATTTCAGAGATCCAGATGGGAACATTATCTGCTTTAGAAGCTTCCCGAAACAAAACTGATATCTCGCTTTGGTGCCCATTGTATATAAGGCGCTATTTCCTACAATGAGACTACAGGAAAACAACGATTTGCGGCAGAGTGATTGTGCTGAAACAATGCCTCATTTCTCTGGCCAAGATATTTTAATGACATTGGACTGCAAACCGCCGAATTCGAACTGACATTTGTGTTCTCCTGATGAGATATTTTCAGTGTAATCAAACGGAGAAAGAAAGAATGCCCAGGATTTTCCTGGCCTAAGGCCTGGAACCCCGTCCCATGAAACTCCATTTCTCTTATACCGCTGGCCGTCCAGATAGAAAACGGAGGTGAACAATAGATCTGGCATGCTAACGACTTCTTTATTGTCATTTCTAAAGTGGCCAGCAATTTTTATGTCTTTGGCTGATATGGTTTTGAGAGGGATACTCTCGATTTCGAATGGAGAACTTACCAATCGGCCTTGAGGAGCCTGGACCTGAAAATATACAATGTTGGATTTGATACTGCCATTAACTATCCATTCGGCTCGGTAATTCCCTTTTTTGAGCTTTTTTGAAAAAAATGTGAATGCAGAGTAAGTACCCATTCGACTCTTGACCTGGACGGGTCGCGATTCTGAAATGTAGAATGCGTTGTCCTGAGAAAAGATAACATGTCCTTTGGGGTCTTCCACTTTAACATTCGAATTTGCCAGCTCCACATCTTCTTCATGTCTGTTAATAATCAAACCACCGAATCCGATTTCATCAGTAGTCCGATAGAGTTTAGAATCGGTTATAAGATATAAAATCGGCTGACCACTTTCATCTTGACCGCTTATAAATCCAGAACTGAGGATTGTCAATGCGATTGGAATTGCGGACAGACAAGGAATGGCAAATATTAATCTGCGTATCATCGGGCACCTTCAGTTGTAGGCTATTGGATATATGCTCCTGGTAATTATACTCTGATCATTGAGCATACTAACTCCCGAATTATTTGATGCTGTTTGTATCAGAATTTCGTGGATATAGCCCCCAAGTCCCAAGATACGGCCATCCTGGAATGTCACCGAACACTGAAAAGCGGCCAGGAAAGAACACTTGAAAACCGGCCACTCCGATAGCGGAGAGTCAGTATCGAATAGATCCCCTCAAAGAATCAAGACAATCGAAAATTAAGCCAGCAGGGCCTGTGGGAAATGTGGGAAAGCCGCAGGCTTTTCCAAGTCTCCGTGGGAATCCGCGCTTTCCAGCGGATTTCCATGGAGACGGCATTTTCCATAGGCCACAACGTGATGTCGACTGGACTTTCATGCGTCCTCCCCGGCAGCGCGACCAGCGCGTTGGTGAAGACGAAAACTCTTTCCCTGCATCTGAATGACTTCAGCATGAGCCAGGAAGCGGTCGAGAATGGCTGTGGCCGCCGGGATGTCGCCGAGGAACTGGCCCCAATCCTGAGTGGGCCGATTTGTTGTAATCAGCGTCGATGTTCTTTCGTGACGGCGCACGAAAATCTCCAATAAATCCTCCGCGCCACTGGGACCGAGCTTCTTCATGCCGAAGTCTTCGAGGATCAGAAGATCGACTCGCGTGAGTTGATCGACAAGCAAGCGCCGTTCGCCGGTGGCTTCCGCTTCCGCAAAATCCTGAGCCAGGTCGAAGACGCTCCGAACAAGGGCTCTATGCCCCGCACGAATGGCCCCGACGGCGATAGCGATTGCGATATGGGTTTTGCCGATGCCGGGCGGTCCAATCAGCAGGACGCCCTGATGTGAGGCAATGAAGCGAGCTGTGGCCAAATCAACGAGCTTTGCGCGAGGAATCTTGGAGTTAAAAGAGAAATCAAAATCAGAAAGCTCCTTGATCTGGACAATGCCGGCCTGTTTGAGACGGCGAGCGAAGAGGCGGTCCGAGCGCCGAGCAAGCTCGTCCGAGACGAGGAGTTCGAGAAACTCCATGTAATCCAGAGGGGCGCTACGGGCTTGTTCAAGGCGACCAGGCAGCGCTTGAACAATGCCGGAAAGACGGAGATGCCGGAGCTGTGACAGCAGTTGCGGGTTCATAAAAAATCCTCCAGGCGATAATCGGTTAAGGGACGAATGATGGGATGTTCGGAAAGAAGAGTTTGGACTGGCGATTTTGCCGCCTGTTGTTCAGTTAGCCGCTGCAGATCCTTATAGCGAAACAATCGGTTGACGGTGGCCGTCCGGGCAGCCGCCAACACACGTTCGCGGGGATGCTGACGCGTCAAACCGAGGACGCCCTGAATCAGCCGTAGAGCCCGCACGCCTCGTTCTTCGATGGCTGCTTCGGCCCATTCGCGCAGTGCCGTTCCGACACGTTCGCAACGGGCGAGCAACTGGGCTGCAAAAGCCTTCTGCGAGGAAGGTGCCACCCCCGGTTCACCGGAACGGGGAGCAAACTGGCCCGGTCGCAAGCGTGTATAGACGGCGACTTGGGTTTCGTCGTGATACAGGCGCACGAGGTTGCGATCCCAACGCACCCGGATCTTTTGTCCCAGAAGATGTAACGGTGCCGGATAAAAAGCTCCGTCGACTTCGACATGCCCATCGGGGTGAATGGTGCGTTGCCCGGTGCGGAAGAAAGCAAACGGCTCTGTAGCGAGCGGTTGCAATGCTGCTTTCTCCGCCTCAAGAAAATGGGTAAAGACCTGACGGCGGGTGGTGCCGTGAATCCGCAAGCGAGCGATGGTTCTATTCCAGCGCCGGAGATGCTCGTTCTGCTCGGCGAGGCTATTGAAGCGGCGACCTTTGAGAGCGTTATCTTTGACATAACCACCGCTGCGTTCCTGCTTGCCGTTCTCCTGGGGATTGCGCGGACGGGTAGGCAAAGGCGTGAAGCCCCAGTGCGTGGCAAAGGCTGCATAGATCACGTTAACGTCCGGATCATAGAGGCATGCCCGGACAACTGCTGCCTTCAGATTGTCATGCCTAATAACCTTCGGAACGCCGCCCAGATCGGTAAAGGCGTTTTCGTGCAGGCGAAGAAAGGTCTCGAGGCTTTGATCCCAGACAGCTTCTTCATAACCGTGCCGGGAGTGACACAAAGTCAAACGGAACACCCATGGACGTTTCCATTGACCGCTTGTCTCATCAAGCGTGGGAACTCCCTGGAAAAAATCAACCTGGCCTTCTTCACCAGGCGCGCTATGAAATACCCCGACTGCGCGACGAGCCCGGGGCAGTTTCCGGATGAAACGTTTGACAGCTTCGTAGCTGTATCCGAATCCGTAGTCCTCGCCCAGATCCTGCCAGATGCGCTGAACAGACAAACCGGCGTCCAGCTTGGAGACGATCACATCGCGATAGCGGGCTGCCGAAGATCGTGGTGGGGGATCGGACCCGGCGAACACTTTGGCCGGATTTGAATCCGAGCCGGCGGTCACTTTGGCCGGTTTTGGCGGATCGGATCCCTCAAACTCGTTGGTTTCAGTGACTGCAGGCTCCCCAGAGCCGGGGAACACTTTGGCCGCTTTTGCTTTCTGCAGGCGATCGTATCGGGAGATGGTTTCTCGCCGGACTCCCGTTTCAGCTTCTATGCGCCGGTATGTCCAACCGAGTTCAAGAAGAGCAGTAACTTGTTGCAGCTTTGGCGTTTTCAAGTAGTTCGGCACCTATATCCTCCGTCGTCGAAACGACAGAGAATAGCGGAAAGCCGCTACCTGGAGTGGCCGGTTTTCAAACGTTCGGTCGTGGCCGCTTTTGGGTGTTCGCTAACACCTGGAAATTGAGATCGACGTAGAATGTAGTATTGTGGGTGGGATTGATCCTGAAAAACCCAACTAATTCTTAGTCAGCAGCATTTTCCGATTGCGTGCATTCACACGAAAACGAAAAAGGAATGCGCCGACAATAAATAGCGTGCAAAAAGGAATGCTGATAAGTGTTGTGTGCATGGCCTGCCTCAGCGACAGACCCCCAACCACCCAAATGCAGAATACAAAAACCAAGGCAATTGCTGAAGGAAATTCATGATCGTGAGAACGGGTTGCCACATGCCAGCCGATAAAAGCGGGGAGAATATAGCCCAAAATATGAAACAAAATATTTCCTAAATGAGTATGCTCTGCAAAATACAGTTTATTACAATACGCAAATAGGCATGCCATGACGAACAATTCCAAGAATCCTGAGAGGCCAAGCCATATCATCCTAAGCCAATGAACCTGCAAATCGCGGCATATCAGGGATACAAAGATCCGCAACAATCCGCACCAAAACCAAAAAGGGCTTCTGTTCGAGGTTTCCTCCAGCAAATCGCCTATGATTGAGGCTGCGCGACTGGACGTAGTGATCGTTTCTAAGATTCGCTCGGCTATGGTTAGCTTAAGCATGTGAAACTCCCGGTAATTTCAATCCTTTCAGTAATCGCTGAAAACTGCGCTGTGCGGCGGTAACGGCCTTTAAGCCTGTCGGGGTAACCATAAAATACCGTTTCGAGCGTCCGCCTCTCTGAGGTGTTGGATCTCCTGTTCGGGATTCGACTAGGCCTTTTTCCTCAAGTCGGTCTAGAGTGGTATATAGAGCGCCGGGAGCAGGTCTTCTGCCAGTACAAAGTGCTATTTCCGAGTTGATCGATACTCCGTACGCATTATCTTCCAGCCGTAATATTGCCAACAAAACGATTTGTTCAAACTCTCCCAGGGACGCATATGGAACCATGTCTACATTGTATGACATATCATGAATAAAAACCATAAAAGACCATAAATCCTAAGAAACGGGCTTGTAGGAAACTATCCCGTGCCGTGGCAAACTGGTAAAGGGTATTTGAGTGAAGCCGCTATTATTGGGAGATCCGATGAATAATTCTTATGTCCATGGATATGATTTCAGGGAAGGCATACGCCTGCAAGATCAGGCATCCACATTGATTGAACTCCTGCACTCTGACACTGCCTATTCTGCAGGAAGCCGTGTGCTTGAGGCTGGCTGCGGTGTGGGCGCACAGACCATCACTCTGGCGAAAAACAGTCCTGGTGCGATCTTTACGTCAATCGATATTTCGCAAGCTTCATTGGCGGCTGCAAGACAAAGGATCATGGATACGGATATTTCGAACGTGCATTTTCAGCAGGCTGATCTCTTCAACCTGGAATTTCCGCCCGAGTCTTTTGATCATGTGTTCGTCTGTTTTGTGCTGGAACATTTGTCCCGGCCAATTGCGGCACTCAAGGCTCTGAAAGGAGTTCTAAAGCCGGGGGGCACGATCGTGTCAATTGAAGGTGATCACGGATCAGCCTTCTTCTACCCGCAGAGTGAAGCGGCGCAAGCTGCAATACGATGCCAGGTTGAGCTGCAGAAACGTGGCGGCGGCAACGCTTTAATTGGGAGAGAGCTCTACCCGCTGCTGTATGCAGCCGGTTTTCAAGAGGTTAGTATCTCTCCTCGGATGGTTTATGTTGATTCAAGCAAACCCAAGCTTGTCGATGGCTTCACGCGGAAAACCTTTACTGCAATGATAGAAGGAGTGCGCGAGCCCGCGATATTGGCCGGCATGATCAATCCACAGCTTTTTGATGCCGGAATAAGGGATCTCCATAGGACGACGGAATCTGATGGGGTGTTCTGCTACACGTTCTTTAAGGCCTGTGGCATAAGGGCTATCCGCCAATAGCCCCCTCACTTTCCGCAAACAGGCTGTTGTTTTTGCCCGGCCGCGATGCTAACCGGCTGAGATGGTTATTTATAATGTAAATTGCAATCGCTGAAAGGAACGAGACAACCATATGGGATACTGCAAAACGGCTGCGGACCATTTGCGCGACGTCGGAATGGCGCTAAGCCATTTTTGCAAGGCTTGTCAGCCTCTCCCGGAGTTTTGACCATCGTCCGCGGTCCTTATTTCCGCGCACGGCTAACCCTACGGCCTTCCTTTGACCTACGAGTACTACCAGCTTCTGACCGCGTGTGATGCCGGTATAGACGAGATTTCGTTCCAGCATCATGTAGTGCTGCATCATGATTGGGATGACAATGGCGGGGTACTCAGAACCTTGGCTTTTATGAATCGTGGTGGCGTAGCAGAGCATTATTTCATCGAGTTCGCCGAAACCATAGGTCACGGTACGCCCATCGAAGTTAATCATGACCTCATTGGCGTCGGTGTCGATGGCAGTGACAAACCCAATATCTCCATTAAAGGCTTCCTTTTCGTAGTCGTTCTCCGTTTGCATCACCTTGTCGCCGACCCGATAGGTATACCCGAAGCGTTCAACCGAGGGTTGGCCGGCGCTGCCGGAATTGAGCGCCTTTTGAAGCTCGACATTCAGCGATCGAGCTCCGACGCCGCCACGTTGCATTGGGCATAGAACCTGGATGTCGCGGATCGGATCGAGACCAAATCGACGCGGAATGCGAGTCTTTACCAATTCAACGATCTTGGACATCGCATCCTCAGGTTCTGAGGCATCGATGAAATAAAAATCGGTCTCATCGTCCTTGGATAGCGTCAGTTCCGGCATGTGCCCCTTATTAACACGATGGGCATTGGTGATAATCCTGCTCTTGGCAGCTTGCCGGAAGATTTCGGTCAGGCGAGTCACTGGCACGATCCCGGAGGCAATGATATCTGCCAGCACCTGCCCGGGACCGACTGACGGCAATTGATCCGCATCGCCGACTATAATGACTGCAGCATGGTCGGGCACCGCCCGTAAAAGCTGAGCCATCAGGGGCACGTCCACCATGGAAGTTTCGTCAATAACGAGCAGATCTGATTCAAGCGGGAAATCGGCGGATCGCTTGAATCCACCATTGATGGGATCGAACTCCAACATACGGTGGATAGTTTTCGCTTCAAGCCCGGTACTCTCCGATAAACGCTTTGCAGCTCTCCCGGTGGGAGCGCCCAGCGCAACCTTGATGCCTTTAGCCATGACTATCTTGAGGATGGAGTTGACGATTGTAGTTTTGCCGACTCCCGGGCCACCCGTTATCGCCAAAGCCTTAGCCTTTAATGCGATGGCTACTGCCTCCTTTTGGCTTTCGGCCAGCGAGACTCCCAACTTGTTCTCGACCCACGGTATTGCCTTGGCGGGATCAATGGTTAGCCATGGCATGGCTCCCGAAGACAGCCTGCCCAGTTTTTCCGCAACGGTTTTTTCGGCATGCCATAAATGGGGCAGAAAGATGCAGTCCTTATCCCCGATATTGTCGGCGATCACGTTGCCTTCCTGAAGTTCCAGTGCCAGAGCATCGGGAAGAGAAGCCTTTGGGACCTCCAGGATCTGGGCGGCAAGTTCAAGCAGGCCGTCTTTGGGAAGGGCGCAGTGGCCCTCACCGATGGCTTCCATTAGTGTGTGGGATATGCCCGCCCGGACCCGAACCATCGATGTCTTTTCTATGCCCAGGCGCTCGGCAATTTCGTCAGCGGTCTTGAACCCGATACCTCGAATATCGCGTGCCAGCCGGTATGGGTTTTCCATCATCAACGGTATCGCTTCAACTCCATACGTTTTATATATCCGGACTGCCCTCGCTGTGCCAACGCCATGAGATTGGAGGAAAAGCATGATTTCCCGAATGGCCTTCTGGTCTGCCCATCCAGCGGCGATTCTCTTCGCCCGCACGGGACCGATGCCGTCAATCTCCTTCAACTTGTCGGGGGTTTGCTCGATCACTTCGAACACTGCTTCTCGAAAAGCGTCAACTAGTTTCTTTGCATAAACCGGGCCGATGCCCTTGATCATGCCGGAACCCAGATAGCGTTCAATGCCCTCGGTCGTTGTCGGCGGGGTTACTTTGAGAAAGTCGGCTTTGAATTGAAGGCCGTGATCACGGTGATTGTCCCATCGACCGCTTGCGTGGACGAATTCACCAGGCTGAATTGACGCGGCTGAACCCACGAGCGTCACCAAATCCCGGTTGCCGCGTGTTTTGACCTGGAGGACACAAAACCCGGTTTCCGGACTGTGAAAGGTAACCCTTTCAACCAACCCTGCCAAAGACTCTTTCTCTGATTCTGTTTGCCGGTGCTGCGTCATAATTTCGGTGACCGCATTTTATATTTCACGCCACTGATCCTGGCCAACTTTCATCGCTTGTCGATTTGTCGCCTGAAATTCATGGGAATTCCTATAGCCCGGGTTTCCGTAATCATTCCATGGAGTCTCCCACCCAAACTCATTACTCCGACTTATTAGAGAGCCTATAACCTGACGGTTGCAGGGAGCAATAGAATCCCATAGAAACAAATATAGCCTCTCTTGCTCTTAGCAATGCTTTTCAATTTATAAGCCGCCGGATGAAGTATCGGATCTGACTTTTGCAAACAAGCCCGCCAGCCTGCACGAAAGTTTTATTCATCGCAAATTTGGGCGGGCTGGCCACAAACCTCATGGCATAAAGCAACCGGTATATAAATCCCTTACTTTATTCCTCAATTGGTTTGCCAATAATCCAAGGTACGATCGATGATGTGGACGGATAATCGCAAAATCAACATTGTCTTAGAACGCTTGGTTCCGTTATCCTGCCATCCATCTGAGGGTTCCAATCATGCATAAGTTTCTTTTTGTCCTTATCGGAATTCCATTGCTCCTGTTCTGCCGCCTCGGCAACGCCCAACCGCAGGGCATTACAATGGATATGATAAATACAACCCTGCCCCTGGAAGGAGCTCCTCCCGCTGTGCCGGGTTCCTACAAAGTTACATCGGAGATTACATTCGGCTCCCCCGGCCATGTCCTATTCCGCCCCGCCGATCTTCGCGGATTCCCTAAGAAAGATATCTTGCCAGTGCTGGTTTGGGGCAATGGGGGCTGCGCCATCGACAGCACACGTTACGAAGGATTCCTAAGCACTATCGCATCACACGGTTTCCTCGTGTTGGCTACGGCTGGCGTGGAAGGCGAAAAGCAGCGACAGGCTACGGCCCAAGACCTCCTGTCTGCCATTGACTGGGCAGAAGCCGAAAACAAACGCGAAGGGTCGCCGCTCAACGGCAAAATTGATACGAGCCGCGTTGCGGTCATGGGCCAATCCTGCGGCGGAATGTTGTCGGTAAGACTCGGCGCAGATCCTCGTGTCGACACAATCGGAGTCTTCAATGCCGGCGTTCAGCCTGGGAACCCCAATGCGCTTCCGCTTCTGCACGGGCCGGTGTTGTTGATTAACGGACATGAACGGGATTTCATGATGAAAACCTCGGCGGCAAACTTTGCACTAATCAATCACGTACCGGTGTTTTACGGCGCTCGCCATAATGCAGGACACACGGCAACCGTCTTCCACCCGGGCGGCGGTGAGTATGCCAATGTGGCGGCAAACTGGCTACGGTATTTGTTCAAGGGAGATAAAGACGCGGGCAAAATGTTCGTAGGTAAGAATTGCGGGCTGTGCACCAATCCGAACTGGGATACTAACTCAAAGAAGCTCGAATAAAGCGGTGACAGGCGCGTTCCCGGAATCGGAAGCCTCAACCCGCAATAACCAGGATCGTGCGTTTCAGGTAGATACTCCGGATGGAATATGGAACGAAGTACTTTGTTCTTGCTGAAGGGAAGATCCAGGAAATCGGGATTGAACGTCTTGCGCAACTATACCATGGCGTGGTGCCTGAATATGCCGGGCAGAAGATTCCGTATGCAACCCTGATGTTTGAACGCGTGGGCGACAAACTAAAAGACCTGCGCTACTGGCAGGGTGGCTACCTTGTCTTCGATAAACAGGGAAAGTCAGATGAGATTAGCGGGCAGACTGTTATCGAATTGTCACTGACTACTGAAAAAGATCCCAGGTCTTTCGTCGCAAAAAGAGCGGACCAGATTCGAAGAGAAAGGGCCTGGCACCCGACGGACGAACAGTTGAACCAGATGATTGCACTCGCAAGAAGGAAAAGCTAAGGCTATTCCGGCCATATTGATGAAGACGGGAGTCGCATCGGTTTTGCTTCGGACGCCACTCCTATTTCAGAACTAAGCACCCCCCACAGCAAGGCTATTCTCATTACATCCGCTACACCGCTACAAGTGACAATTGGCGCGGGTTTGATGGGTTGAGGATCCGCTACAGATTTGCCCAATGAGGGCAATCAGAATCCTCCGGGAGCCGCACCAGAAGCGGGTTGTAGCGGTGTAGCGGATGAAAAACCGGAGAGGTACCGGGAAAACCCGTCCGCAAAATCCTCAAGCTCATAACCCCGGATATTTGCTTCTTCCATCCTCAACTGCTTAGGGCGGATACCTAGTGGTTCCAGCAAGCGCGCCAGCTGTCGTACCGTAATTGGCTGTCCATTGCGCCATTCGGGCCAGGGGTGTTCTTCTATGTCGCCAAGTTTGGAACAGATTTCCGCGCTGGCTAACCGACCAACCTCTGCCTTTTTAAATATGGTCAAAATGTCGGCAAGTAACAAAGCCCGTTTTGATGCATCGCTGTTTTCACGCGATAGCCTGATAGCGCATTCACGGCCGTATTCTGCCCATCTTTTACCTGTGAGTTCAGCGATTGCCAATAAAGGGCGCCATGAATCCTGGGCACGATCGTTCAGGGTTGCTGGAATCTGTGGTTCCCAATCGGTCAGACCGGCAAGATTATCCTTCGCCCATCGGATCGCTTTTTGACGCAAGTGTTGAAGTTCCTCGAAGATGCGGTCTGAGCGCAGCCGCTCGGATTTCTCGCCCGGTCTTTTTCTTCGCATTTCTATGATGATGCCGCGATCCATGATCGTCTCCTGCGGTTTGTCAATCTGGGCGATGGCCTTGGGTCCAAAGGTATTGAAAATCCTTGGCTCATAATCATCGCCCACGGTTCTGACAACATAGGAGCTTGAGCTTCGATAGCCGCTATTGATAATTCCTTTCAATTCGTCGTTGTTGTGGAGGAATGTATCTGCTTCGTCCAGCAGCAATGTCGGTTTGTATTTTTCAATCGCCCGAAACAGTGAGGAAGCTGTGATATTTGATGCTGGCAATGGACGGAAAACCAGGTTCAGCAGCAGTTCCAGGAGTAAGGTTTTGCCGCATCTTTTTTCGGGGCTTTTGATTACCAGAATTGGACAGATGGAGGTTGCCTCGATAGCGTAGGTGTGCAGAATCCAAAGGGCAACGGCCTTTATTTCGTCGGAAGGCATGATGATGAATCGACACAGGGAATTGGCGATTTCATCCAACAGCAAAGCCCCGTCGACAGGGTGGGCCCATGGATCCGGCGTGGAAAAGGCAATTTTGTTCTTATCCTCCTCCTGATCCGGACGTGCCAATGCTGCGCTGACAAGCTGAGCGGGTGCCTGGATCCCTATATCGGAAAGATGTTTTACCGCGTCAGCGCGAACGGCTGCTTCGCGAAGCATATCTACTCCGGCAACCTCGCGGCGGAGCTGCCGAAGAGCAGATTCGACGTCATCTATTGTGCTTTGGTCTGTCAATGCTCCAATGCCGGCCCTTTCCAGGAGCCTGCTTGCTGCATCTGGCTGCCTTCGGGCTGCGCTTTCAATCAATGACAGCATTCGTTTTGGACCACCATCGGGATGCGCCAGAAAATCATCGGCACCGGCCTTATCCAGACCGGGCAAATCGGGTAGATCCACCTGCAGCACATCGGAACCTCGACGTTCAAGTTCACACACAAGCGCCTTCCTGGCTTGCTCAACTGAATGATTGCGTATCGCATCGCTATCAAAAATGACGATAACTTTTCTCTGCTTCCAGGGGATCCTATCCAGGTCCGGAATGGGACCTTTTACCGGACGAATGCCGCCGTCTGGACCGGGTTCCTTACCAATGGTTCCGCGCCAATTCCATACTCCGCTCAATCCAATTGGTACAAATCTCATCTCAGATGAGTCCTGACCCGCAAGCCTCCGGAAAGACAAAGCCTTTTTCTCTCCCTCAACGACTATTACCGGCACCGTCGTATCACTGAGAAGTTCGGGATCCACTCCGCATGGGATATACAAAAGATTACTTCGACCAGGTGCAGAGAGATATTTCCGCTTCTCTTTTACAGTTCCATCGGGTTTGTGTTCCAATTCCGGGTGATCGCGCCGCAGGCGATAATCTCGTGGCGTGTCTTCACCAGGCCATTTGTAAGGGAATATCAGGCCTGCGTAGTCGCCCGTACCATTTCGGCCGACGACCTGAGATCCATCCTGTGATGTCACGCGCCTGATGCCGGCAGCGTTGGCAAGCTCGCGGGAAATCCAGGATCGCTCGAGCATCAAGTAATCCTGTTGCGTCAGGGCATTTCGAGCCATGCAATCTTTTTTCTTTGGAATCATTCCTCTGCCTTCCATCCATTGGTGGTTACCCTACATTTTTAAGCAAAGCATCCCTTTTGATCAATTTCCCCTCGGCAACTTTCAAACTGCGCGAAGGCATCGGACCGCATTCCTTGTTGCGCGACTTTATCCACTCATCAACTTCAGATTCATCCCAAGCTACCATCTTGCCCGTTACAAGCCGACGCTTGGGAAAGAGCCCGTCACGCTCTAGTCTCCAGATGGTTGTTCGAGACAGTCCCCCCGTTTTTGCCTGAACTCCCGAAAGCCGCAGAAGGTTTGCCATAATTCTCTCCTCTAATTATCCCTGTTGGCTGGATGCCGTCCATCTTCTGGCCATTCCGTTGAACAGTGTTTAAGGGATGCCGTGCTGCTGTATGTTCACCTGGCATTGCCTTTGAGCCGGGTGGCGTACAGTTCCGAGTCTCCTTTCTTTCCCTTTCTCCCGGGCACTGCTTCGCTTGACGGCCAAGGGCCTAGCCGCGCCCTGCGCTCGCCTCCGTTCTGCTTTCCCGGCACCCCCAGACAAGATTCTGCACTTCGTGTCCGCAGAATCTTGACCGGTACCCCCAAGAAAGCACTCCGGCTACTTGGGAGCGGCTGCGCTCGCGTTGGCGTGCCCCGGGAGAAAGGGGCAGAAAAGGAGAAACAAAATGAACAGAAAGCGAGCCACCCAAAATCAAAGCCTCTTCGCCATGATGAACCCTGAAACCACCGCAACGGCCAGATATATCCCTGTTTATCATGTTGAACTTGTTCGCGATCGCTCCATTAAGGCGGCACCGAGGCCGTCGATTCACAATTCCGATGATGTCGTTGCAATCCTTCAGGAAGAACTCCTTTCGTCTGACCGGGAAAAGCTTGTTTGCCTCATGCTGAACGCCAAAAACGTTATCGTTGGCATGGATATTGTTTCGATTGGAACGTTGACCATGTCGGTTGCGCATCCAAGGGAAATATTCAAATCAGCCATTCTGAAGAATGCAGCATGCATTATCCTCAGCCATGGACATCCATCAGGTGATCCGACGCCGAGCCGCGAGGATATTCAGCTAACGGAGCGAATTCGGCAGGCAGGTGAAATCCTTGGCATCAAGCTTCTTGATCACATCATCATCGGCGAGAACGGGACCTTCAGCTTTCGCGATAGCGGCAGATTGCCATGACAGGCAGTATTTGTGGGTTCGCCGATGCCTGGCACAGTTTTTCACGCTGTCCGGGCAATAGAAGACTTTCTATATCCCCTAAATTGCAGCTTGCGCATACCTATGCCAAGCCCTTTTCGAAGTGCTCTGCTCAGTTTCTTTTGTGCAGTTTTTGCCTGCATTTTCATGCACTCCGATGTCTCAGCCCATCCATGCTCCAAAGAAAGCCGCGAGTGCGCGATGCTTTTGCAGCCATGATCAAGCGAATCCAGCAATTCCCGATAGAGAATTGAGTAATACATGATTCGCGCGTGCTTTCCCGAATCCGAGAAATTCCGAGTCCTGGCCGGATGAAAAGAACCAATGCGAACTGTTTTGTCAAATCCCTGAGCAAGTGCCACCGCCGAGGTTTCATGCCTGAATGCCGCAAAAATATATTTTCGTATGTCACGAATTTGTTCAGGATGGTCTTTATTACCGATGAGTTTATCCACTACTGCATGTGTGGCTTTTGCCATGGCGTCAGCCGCGGCGGCAGGATCAACTCCCCGCTGCCTCGCAACTCTTCGGGATGTTCCCCACAGGCCATATGCCTCAATCAAAATCTCAGCAGGCACATCATTGCCGCATTCGGTTCTGGGGTGGATCCAAAGAGCTTCCTTCTTGGCGAATAGGTTTGCCAGCGTTACCTGCAGCAAGTCAGATTGCATATCTTGTGATGAGTTATCAATCCAATCCGGCCTCAATTCCCGATACGCTTCCTTGATGGTAGCGGTTAGCCCTGACTTTCCTTCCTTATGAGTCTTCAGCAAAAGCTGAATCCTTTTTGCCAAAGTGTTTTGAAATACTATTTGATCTTCAGGCGTGGACAATTTGCTCGCCCCTGAATCAGACATAAGAATCCTCCTTTCCAGGTAATTGTCAGAAAAGGAAAAACCCTTTCGATGAATGCCGCATTTGATTCGACTTGTGGCCTTGGGAAACAAATTTGCTAAGCATCCGTTGCAAAATCAGGGCCACTCGACAGATTCGGGTGAATCGCGCATGGGTAAGTAAGGGATTCGGAGTGACAGAAGTGGCTAATGGGCTATAAAAGGAAAGGCTTAGGTTGCTCCCTGCTAATCTGAAACAAAACAAAGATGAATGCGGCACAGCCCGTGGCTGCCAGAAGAAATGTCGGAAATAGGACAAAACATTTTTCAAAATATCGGCGCTGTTCTGCTCCCGGCTATGCAAATGAAGCTCATCTTTGCGGATTAAGTTACAAAGAGAAAGATTACTGCGGCCAATAGCTCGACCGACCTTTCGGAAATCAATTCCCCAACAGATGGATGCTGCTTTATTTCGAAACAGAATGAACAGTCCTGAAACACAATGAATCGTCACTTCGAAAAAATCTTCAAAAACCCAAAATAATTTGTCGAATAACGCCCGCTTTTTTCACTCTTAACTAATGTAGGGGCACTCGTCAGAGAGTTTTGCTTCTATTCCGATCTATCACTTGCTTTAGGCGAATCGTCAAGGGAAGGAAACCCGGAAAGGCTCGAGAAACACTGCAATGAGCGTTAAGCCCGCGAGCCTTTACCGGAGGTCGCTTTCCGTGAACCATGTTGGGTTGCCCCGCAGATCTATGTGTCACATTGCAAATCAAGGGGAGGTGGTATGGAAATATTTCACCAGGCTATGAATGTGTTCTATGGGGTTCTGGTGATCGGCGCAGTTTGCATCGGCGTCTGGTTCTACAGAAAAAAGAAGGAGAGTGACCAATGAGCTGCATACGCAAAAAATATCTGATCCTGGCTACATTGTTGTACCTGATCTGGCCGGTTCTTCTTCAGGCACAGACCTCAGTAGCTCCCACATTTCAGGGTGCGGTTGATGATATCCGGACAATCGCAATTGCCGCCGGCACTCTGGTTGCCGGAATGGTTGGCCTGGTGGGCCTGGGGCGCACTGCTTACAAGCTAAGCCAGGGAGATAACGATTCGATGACTTCACTTATTTTTGCAATTGTCGGCATCGTGCTCGGATTCCTGGCCAATACCTTTATTACCTAACGATGAACGAAAGACAAATCTTCCGGAATATCCAGCACGTTCCCAAGGTCTGGGGAGTTACCTACCTGAAACTCTTCGCAACCCTGGGATCCGGACTTCTGGCGACCACCCTCGGATTCTTTTTGAGCTCCGGGGCTACGGCACTAGTGAAGGTAATGGTGATCGGGCTGGGAGTAGTTGTTACGGCCATCCTTTATGGAATCTCTTTCTGGATCGATAACACCGATCAACTGGATCGGGATTCGGCCGGTTTTCTTCGTAACGAAATGAACTCCCAGTCCCTGTCGTTGCAAAGGCTTCAATTGTTACACGGAGAGGCGATCCATGCGGATTCGCGATCTATTGCGGGACGTGAACCGGTACGAACAGAAGTTAGAGAACATCCTGCTGTATGTTGATTTCCTGAAGCATGAACTGCCAATCATTCTGCTCAAGGACGGTTCGCTACTGGTTCTTTTCCAGATTCCAGGACTCGACTACGAAGGGCTTTCCGAGGACCAGAAGGAACAGTTCAGTCATTATGCCCGGGCTGCATTCGAGCAAATGCCTGACGAAGGCGCGGGGTTCATGCTTTCGAACCTGCTGATCCGTGACACACCCAGACCGTTGCCGCTCCGCAGGAACGAGAGTGCTCCTCCTCTGATTCAGTTTGTGCAAGGCAGGAAACAGGCATTCTGGGATCAACTGATTGCACAGAGTTTCGGAAACCGGATCGTATGCGGCCTGCGCTATCACCCGCCGAAGAAAAAGGATCCGCCGTGGGGCCTGTTTATACAGGAATCAAAACTGTTCCGGTTTTACCTGGAACAGATCCGAACAGCAGTGGATAAGCTGGAACAAGGGTATCTTGCGATCGCAAGCGGGTTTAATCGTTTCGGATTCCGGCCGCTTGATCGGGCGCAATCGTTCGCGGCCCTATATGAGCTCATCAACTTCACGATTCCGCCGGCCTACCGGCCAGACCTATCGCTGAATACCCAACTGGCGCAAAGCCGCTATGTCTTCCGGCCGGCAGAGGAGTACCTGGTGATAAACGGCCGGGAGTATGTATCGCTCATCGGGATGAAGTATCCACCCCCGACAACCCTGGCGATGTATTTGCGCCGGTTTTATGAACTCGGCTTCCCGCTGGTTCTTCGGCAATCGATCGGATTTGCTCAGAAAGAACGACTTTTCAAGCAGCAGGATTTTAATACACCCATTGCTTTGGCACTTTCCACGGTGGATCCCAAAAACCTCGCATATGTCGAAGAGGTCAAGGATTTCAGGAGTCGCATTGAGAATGATAAGGAGTTGCCGGTCTGGTGGCACTTTTCGGTGCTGGTGCGAGCGCAAGATAGGGAGACTCTGCGGGCAAGGCGTGCGGAAGTCATTACTCTGCTCAAGGAAATCGGATCTTTTGGGATTGCAGAAAAACGCAACCTAAAGACCGGCTTTTTCTCGATGCTGCCCGGCCACGACCGGTTTTATCTCCGGAAGGCATTGCTTGGTACCGCGAACATCGGTGACCTATTGAGTGCCTATGTTCTGTACCAGGGCGACAGGGACCCGGTTGATTACCTTCAAGACCGGTTGCAGGGAGTCTTTGCCTACAATCCATTTACCAGCCGGGAAAGAGCGCACCACCGCGCCATATGCGGCCCCACGGTTGGCGGCAAAAGCTTTTTTGTCATAAAAGACCTGCTCTCCCATCTTGTGGTCAATCCAATGATCTGGGTTGTGGATCTGTCCGCCTCGTACCTGGATCTTTTCGAACTGCTTCGCGAAGAGATGCCCTCCGAGACGGCCATCATGCGGGTGTCCCGCCAGGAGAGTAATTTCGAGTTCAATCCGTTTTTGATGCGAGATCCGCAAGCACTGGTACCGGAGGAGCAGTTTGAGTTCTGTATGGGCTTACTGAAACTAATGGCAGGCCCCAATCTCACGAATCCTGCCAGTGAAATGGCCATGCGTAAAGGTCTGACCGAGTTTTTCAACG
This sequence comes from Acidobacteriota bacterium, assembly GCA_963664705.1. Classification (GTDB taxonomy): domain Bacteria; phylum Acidobacteriota; class UBA6911; order UBA6911; family UBA6911; genus UBA6911. The sequence continues at coordinate 5,644,848 of OY761556.1, forward strand.
CATACCGGATTCTGCTGCGGAACCAGCAATACAAAACCCCGATTCCACCGATGACGCTGTTGGCAAGCATTCTCGAGATGGAAATCCAGCATCCGGAACTCGCAAGCGCTTTTGCGCTCTGGACGGTCGGGCGCCGCGGAGAGCTTTTCAATACAGGCCGGGATACGCTGCAAAGTGCTCGGTACTGTTACTTCGATTTGCGAGACCTTGATGGCGAGCCGGAACTGATGACGGCAATCATCTATGTGATCTTTTCAAAGGTATATCGCGATATTGCGGATGAACGGCTGCGTTCCGTCCAGAAGCGTTTTGTTCTGGATGAAGCACACCGGTACATCACGGATCCCGCATTTTCCTATTGGATTTCCCTGTTAGCCCGCACCGGCCGGCACTGGAACATCATGCTGGATCTGATTACCCAGTCACTGGCCGATCTTGACAGTCCGGACCAGCCCTGGTCCAAGGCCATCATAACCAATCTAAAACAGGCTTTCTTCTTCCCGGGACAAAAGGATGTGGAGACTTCGTTTCGCAAGTTGCAGCTGACCGACTATCACATCGAACAGTACAAGAAACTCGACCCCTCACGATACGAAGTCCTCTACTGGTCCGATGGTGGATTGCGGAGGATGCTGCGTTCCGTTGCCGACCCATATACCTACTGGCTTGCCACAACCGATGCCCGGGAACGCTCGATGAAGCGGCTGATGAAACAGCGCCATGGAGGCAATGTCCGCCAGGCAATTGAGGAGCTTGTTTTTCTGACCGGCAAATGCCGGACAACCGAAGAACGGCTAAGCATCCTGGAACCATTTTTTGAGCAACAAGTGAGGTAATGATGAAGAGGATTATTCTGATTGGAATCCTGTTGTGCTTCGTTATGGAAAACCGGGCCCATGCCTTCATATTCACGGACGTTGTGGCACATGCACAACGAATCCTCATGATGGGTCAGGCATCTCAATATATCCAGCAGATCAACACTTACCGTGGTGAGTTCGACAAATACAAAACCGTTTTCGATGATTATTTCAAAAGCTTCCACATCATCTATCGACGGCTCTCTTCCGCCGACTGGAAAGATTTTGTTCCAAACAACTGGCTTCTTCTTAAAAACCACTTTGTCACAATGTGGAAGACCTTCGATGAACCTGCCTGGCAAAGCCAGGTGCTGGCGCTCAGGACTACACCGCTATACGCCGCCAATCCTGAATACAGGGCATATGCCGAAAGTCTGATCGCCCTCTCGGATGGACAGGTGGATCAACTGAAAAGGGAAGAGGCCCATCTGATTGAACTCGAGAAACAGGACCTTGCCCACCACGATGATCTCGAGAAATTCAAACTCCGGAATGCAGAACTGGCAATTGGCGAAGATGAAGTTGGAAAAGAGATAGCCCTCAGTCAGCAGATAGCCCTGACCAATGCAATCCTGATTGAACTTGCTTCCATCCAAACCGAAATCAAGGTGGTTGAACAGCGTCTGCTTACGGATCAGAAGGAACAGCGGAACCTCATAACACGCATGAAGCAGCTCGAAATCGACGCTCAATCCGGAGACCTCAAAAATCTCGATTACCTCCAGGGGTTAGCAAAGACAAAGTGAGGATCTCGTGAATCTTTTCGACCTGCTTACAACCTTGTGGTCAGCGCTTCGCGGAAAGATTGGGACCGGACACGATTTTGTCCTGGTCTACACATCTCTTGGAGCAATCCTGTGGGCTTTTCTCCTTTTTAAGGTGTTCCTGCAGGAGGGTTTGCAGGTGGCATCCGGCCACCGGTCGGAGTTGCTGAAGATCCTGGTGAAGTACCTATTCGTTGCTGCAATGTTCGCTGTCTGGCCGACGGCCTCCAATAGCATTTTTTCGGCCGTCAAAACACTTGCCACGACCTTCTATCCAAGCATGAACGGACTCTTCGATGCCTTGGCCAACACAATGGCGTTCATGCAGTCGAATCAGCAGGCTACGGCAAACTCACAGGGCCTGGTCTCCACCGTCCTGGGTACTGTCTACAATTTTACTTTGGGTGGCCTTTTTGAACTGATCGGGATGATTGTTCTCTTCCTTTGTTATGCCCTGATCCTGATCAATATGGCCGGGTCCCTGACGATCCTTGCAATGAATCTTGTCCTCGGTCCGGTTTTCTTCGCCCTCGCCTTCGACCGGGACTTCAGGACGCATGCACAACACTGGTTTGCTGCCGTATTGTCCTATTTCCTGTTGATTCCGCTTTATGGGGCAGCCCTGACAGTCGCCGCAACAATTGCTGCTGTTGCTGTTCCCACTAATGTATTTGGCCTCCCTTCAAGCGCCCAGGTGGCTGCACAAGTATTGGGTCCCCTGATGGCGGTCGGGGTTGTCTTTTCAACAAACAAGATAGTGAACGCGCTCGTTGGCGGAGCAGCGGGAGCTGGATTGGGATCCATGGCATTGGGTGTTGCGGGAGTTGGAGTCAGTATGGTCCCGGGAGGTGCGATGATTCGCTCCACTGCGGCAGCAGGCCGGTCGGCGGCAAGTGCCGCCGCAAGTGCGGGTAGGGCTGTGAGCGCAAAGATCAGTTCAACGGCAAGAGCAGCGATGGGGAAATAGGGAGGGGCTGGTGTCGACAGCAACAGACGATTTCATCCGGTCAAGCGGCAACCTGGCGTACGTCAATACGTGGCTCAAGTTGATTGCTTTTGTTCTGGTGCTTATTTCGCTGGCACTCGGCGCTGCGCTGATCATCAAGATCATTGATGGCCGGGCAGAACATGTTGTACCGATTGTTATTAATCAGGCCACCGGGGATGCTCTGGCTGTCGATTACCGTGTCATCGATGCTGCCGGCGAAGACCGGTCTCCATTTGAGGTGCGTAAATTCTGCGAAGATTTCCTGGCAGAGGCATACACATTTAATCGCTTTACCGTCAAAACCAACCTCGAATCTATTGCCCGCTGGACGGCGCCGGAATCTCTGGCTCAGGTCCGCGAAGCAATCAACCTGGCGCACCGGGCAGAGCTGATCAGCAAAAACGCTCAGGGGCTTTCGGAAATCACAAGCTTTCTGATTACCGAGACAAAACCACTTCTTAAAGCGCAGGCTTATTTTCATGCCAAGGCCATCGCAGGCTCGGATGATGTTATCGAAGAAGGAACCTATCTGGCTGTACTTGTGATTAAGCCGATCAGACGTTCCGCCCGTAGCCCCCACGGTCTTGTCGTTATCGAATACCGCCAGAGTCAATTTCAGAACAACCCGGAGGAACCATGAAACTTTTGTCAGTAGTAACCGCAGTGTCTTTATATGCAGCCTCGGTATTTGCCGGCACCTTACCGCGAACACAGGTTTGTGATTTTGACGGTGAAAACGCTTCGAAGGTTTACAGGATTGTCACCACTCCCGGGGTGGGGACCACATTCCGGCTTCCGGAGGGATGGAAGATAACGGATTTTGTGGTCGCCGATCCGAAGAGCTTTCATGGCGAATCAAACGGTACGATCGGGATCGTCACGCCTCTTATTCCGAATAAGAGCACTTCGGTCAGCATCCATACGGATAATGACAAGCTTTTTGTCTTTAATCTCTCGGCCGAACCGGATCCCGGCGGATATGTGGATCAGCTGGTTATCGTGCAATCGGACAATACCCAGTTTTTCCGCCAGCGGGTCCGGAACGAAGCGCAGAAGATAGCAAAAGATCAAAACGAAGCGGCTGAAGCACGCTTCAATGCCTCTCTTGAACAAAGGAGCCGTCAGCTCCGGGAACAGCTGCTTTTTGCCATCAGCAGTAACTATGAGTTTACGGACCACTCCTTCTCCATCACCCGAGTGGCCGATGATGGCATCTTCACATATGTCCAACTGGCCAAATCCCAGGAACGCCCGGTTGTTTACCTCGCTGAATCCAAGGATCTCAAAAAGCTCGAGCCGGTCAAATACACCGATGAAGGCGAATACTACGTCATTCACCGCACATTGCCGTCGGGAGACAAAACTTTTGTCCTGAAGCTTGGCAACCAGGTCAGCGAGATAAGGAGATCCCGATGAGCAAACTGGGAGAGCCGGTAAATACGGATATTGCGGTGGAAGAAACCGCGGCGCCGCCAAAACGCAAAAGGCCCCGATGGTGGCTTCCTGTCAGCGCAGCTGTTTTGCTTCTTATCGTAGCGGGAGGGCTGTATCGAGCTCTATCGAAGTCAGGCGGTTCTTCGCATCAGCCAACGGCAGAAGAACTCCAGCAGCTGAAATACGACTCTGAACGGAAGGACCGGGAAAAACAAAAGGCAGCTCAACTTCGGGATCAGCCATTCCTTGTCCGAAATAATGATGACACGCAGGCTCGGATCAGCGGCTTCCTCAGGGATTTGAACCCGAAGAAGGAAAGCGAAAAAATCACAAAACCGCTGGATGAGGCCAAGGCCAAATCCGAGGAAGAGGCAATTTCCCATGTATTAAGGAATGCTCCGCCCCCTCGCTCTGCCGCGGCAACCCCTTCCTACGAGGCGCCGCGAAGAACCACTCCGAAAACTCAGAATGCGGCCGCGCCGGATGCCGGCAGCATGGGACCCATGTTCATCTACTCACGTGACTTTGGCGGAGCAAAATATGTGGATGCCCCTCAGAAGCAGACTGTGCAACAAGCGGCTATGCCTGCCAGCGATTCAGCAAAAACTGCTAAGGCGGCTATTGATAAGCCCAAGCCTGAAGACCCCAAGACTGAAAAGACTCAGCTAATTTATACAAATTATCCGCCAGTCACCCTGTATGAGGGAGAGATGCTTGATGCGGTGCTGGTGAACCGTCTCATCGCGGATACTGAAAGCTCGCCTGTGATCTGTCACTTGTCCCGGGACCTCTATGACCAGAGCGCAAAATATGTGGTGCTTCCAGCAAACTCCAGGATTATCGGATCCTCCCAGGTAGTGAATTACAAAGGTGCGCACAGGCTCTTTGTGAGTTTCAGCCGGATCATCCTGCCGAACGGCCCATCGATCGATCTTCCTTCGAGCCAGAAGGCCTTGAAAGCTCTGGATGAAACCGGAGCACTCGGCATTGTTTCCAAGGTTGAACGTCATTGGTTCCTGCAATTTGGAACATCAATCCTTTTTGGTGTGCTGGATGGTATTTCAGGATTAGCTCAACGCAATCAGGAGGCAAATTCAAGCCGCGCGATAGTCCTTGGCCGCACGTCAGAGAATTTTGGCCGCATTCTGGATTCCATCATGTCGCAGTACTCGACAATCGTGCCCACGATCCGCGTGGATCAGGGTAAGACGATGAGGATTTACCTCGCTGATGACATTGTGATCTCCCCATACGCAAGGATCTCTGACAGGAGCTACTATGCGAGCCATTAAGGTCCTGCCTGTCGCGCTTGCAATGCTCCTGCCAATCGGATCTTTCTGTCAGGACATGACAAGGAAAACAGACGCGCGGGCGTACCTCGCCGAGCTAGCCCGCCTGGGCGCCCGCAAACCATTTATTAAGGACTCACCAGATGTATATCTCGAACGGGCAAGCCTCGGTCAGTTCTTTACTGACCCGATCTACAAACGACTCGAAGGGAATGCCTATTTTGGATATCGCTATGACGAAGGTTTTGTATTTGAAGGAAACGATATCCAGATCGAGATCATCAGAGATCTGACGCCAGATAGAGGATGCTCCGCCGCCTATCGTCTGGCTCTTGAAAAAGCTCTTGAGGCCGCAGGCATCCAGATAAAGCCGTTAGCTGCATATCAGATCGGAATCTGCGTTGTCGGAATTGAGGCGCGCGAAACTGAAAACACTCTTCCTGGTGTAATGGTCGAATCCTACCTCAGAAACGCCAATCACAAAAAATCGTTTTTCATTAGGTACGGTGCCGGCAGCCCTCGCAGCCTTGCGGCAGCCATCAGGCTATCGGCTGAAATGCTGGTTGCGGAACTGCAGGCACGATGGAAAGGCCATGAACTCACAGGCACTCGATAAGGAGTTACTCAAACTCTCGCTCAGCCCGATTGCTCCATGGGTGGATGATCCGGAGGTAACGGACATCCTGGTCTATGGAAGCAGACATGTGTATGTCCGCCGTCGCGGAAGCGCATTCGAGGGGGTGGATGCATCCTGGTTTTCAGATGCGGATCTGATGACGGCCGCCAAAACCATCGGCAGGCAGATGGCCCGCCGCCTTGATTCGAGGGAGCCTATCCTTGATGCCAGGCTGCCGGATAAGAGCCGGGTCAATATCATTATTGATCCCTGCTACCATCGTGGCGCCTGCATCGTGATTCGCAAATTCCCGGAACACCAGCTAACGCTGGACCAACTCTGTGGGTATGGATCTATCGATAGAGCAGGCATCGCCATCCTGGAAGCAATCGTAAGGCTCGGAAAAAACCTCCTGGTATCGGGCGGAACGGGGAGCGGCAAGACCACTCTGCTTAATTGCCTGTGCTCTTTCATCCCTGCTAACCACGTTGTCGTGACGGTGGAAGATGCCCGGGAGATTTCCATTTCAAATGAGCTCTGGGTCGCGCTTGAGACAAAGCACTCACTCGGTAGCGATGATCGCGAGGTGACACTCCGGGATCTGATCCGCGCAAGTCTCAGGATGAATCCCCGCTGGATCCTGGTAGGCGAAGTGCGCGGTCCTGAAGCACTGGATCTTGTCCGGGCATTCAATACCGGCCACTGTGGAGCTGGAACGATTCATGCCAATTCTCCATATGACGCGCTCCTGGCCCTTGAAGCCCTGATATTGCAGTCCGGGCTTGATGTCCCGGCACGCGCAGTTAAGGAGATGGTCTCGCGTGCCATCCAGATTGTGATCCAGATGGGTGAGCTTCCGGATCACTCCCGCAGACTGATGGAGATCTCTGAAATCCAGGGCCTTGATTACGATCGCTCCACCTCGTTTCCTCCCTACAAGCTTCGGACACTTTATCAGTTTGAGTTTGACCACTATGAAACTGACGGCCAGGCGTGCGGACAGTTTTTTGTCAGGGAGAAGCCCTCCTGGCTTCGCGAACTACAGCTGATTCCCAATTACCAATTGCCTGAATTCTGGATGTCGTAATGGAGGAGGCCATGGATCGAAATGATCCGCTTTACTCGGATGGAGTTGTCAAACTACGAACCCTTAAAACTCTTTTCGAAGGATTGAACAATATCCCGCCACAAGAGATTTCTGTGGCGCCACGACGGGATAGCACACCAAGTCGGGAAGAGCGCCTGGTCGAAAAGTGTAGAGACAGGGCTTTTGACGAGCATCAGGAACATCAGAAAAGATCGGAGTCCTTTCATCTCCTTAGCGACCGGTACCGGGAACTTGGGATGAGCAATCTGGCAGTTACCTACGGAGACCAGGCACGACTCGAAGGAGCCACCGCAAGAGGGTTTCAGAGCGTGCTGACGGTTTACGAAAAGAAGATGCCGTGGGAAGTCAGCCCCTTTGAGGCCAAGGGCGATCTCAATCATGCGGAACAATATCTGGAAAGCTACCGTGGCGATCGCAATGCCTTTGAAGAACACACTCTTCAGGTATCCAAGATCGAAGAAACCATCAAAACGCTTCAAACCCAATTAGCTGACCGCCCTCCCACCCACGCAGAAAAAGAGCAGTTGACCGAAACCATCCACCAGAGGGAAAGGGCCATCCGGAATGCTGAGTACGAAGCCAGTAATGCCGTATTGGCTTACCGGGGTTACCAGCGGGAGATGCAGGCGGCAGAACGAAACTACGATGCATTGACCAGATCGCAGGAACCTGAACTCGAAAAGACGGGAACAGACGACCGCAGCCCAAATCAAAACCGAACGAATAAGCTCGCTGTGGGTGTCGCTGTTTACCAAACCCTGAAAGTACTGGACCACGAACTATAAGGAGCTTTGCGATGAATTACCGAACACTTTCCCTTTTGCTGTTGATTCTGATGGCTTCGCCGGTCATGGCTCAGGAATTTTCAATTGAGGAGCTGAGTGCCGAAGAACCAACTTCTATAAGGCCATTTTCGATAACCGGCGTTTCCCCAGCAGATGGGGGCCTTAGGATTTTCATTTCCACAGATAACCCCGCGAATGTTGCCGGCTTGCTGGCTGACGGGAGTCTTCAGGCTCAACTATCGGACAATGAAGCAGAGTCTGAAACACTGCTTTCGATTACATTCGGTAAGGTTGTCGTGTGTACCGCTGGAGCCGATCCCGTTTACCTTGCCTATGCTGATCCGGATCCGGATTGTGGCGGTCAGCCGCCGGCAGCTATTGCCTACTTTTTCGCCGTGGAAGCAACCCTGGGACCCAATCGCGATCTGGCGATCGGAGAAGATCCGGACTTCATGTGGCTTATCGAGGAGCAGTGATGATTGTTACCTCGTGGGATTACATCATCGAAAATTTCCGGGCTGAGGACTGCCTGGCAGTAGTGATCAGAAATAGTGATTGGGTAATAGAGCAGGTTGTTACGGCTGAGCAGTTGGCTAGCCGAAGTTTTCATGTATGGCTCCGCCATGAGAATGATCACGGCGGCAATATTTACATAAGCATGAACCCGCTAAAACCGGGCGCTCGTGGACGAACCAGGCAGGACGTTGCAGTTGTCCGGCATATCTGTCTTGATCTTGATCAGGGTGGGACCAGCACACTCCTTCGCATCCTTGCTGACACACAACTGCCGGCGCCTTCTTATGTGTTGAGGACCTCAATTGGCAGGTTTCAGGTTGTCTGGAGAGTTGAGGGTTTTGGAATTCCTGATGCCGAACATCTGCAAAGGGCTCTGTCTCTCAAACATGATACGGATTGCGCAGCAACGGATGTGACCAGCTTGTTACGAATCCCTGGTTTCTACAACTGGAAATACACTCCGCCGCATCTGGTGTGTGCGGTGCGGGTATCCAATCCCATTTATTGCCCGTCGAATTTTTCAGTTGAGTCGCATCTTTATGTGGTTCCCAAACCCCAAATACCAGGTTCGAGAACCACTAAAGGAAGTGGCCGGCCAGTCTGAAAGAGACTGAGCTGACACAGGGCGAGCCAGACTCCAGGTATTACCCGGCAGGCACGGTAGAAAGAACACGTCAGGAGCATGAAAACAGGAAGTTGAATGAGACCGATTTTACCCAATAGGAGGAGCTATGGATAAAGAAGACAGAAAGTACTTCATCACAGGAAACACTTTTGCAGTCAAGGATCAGCTCAAGGATCTGGGATGCAAGTGGGACCTTGATTCGGCTCAGTGGTATCACCTGGATAAGGATATGGCGGATAAGGCTCAAGTCCTGGTTCCGCCGGGAATGGAGCGACACATCATCGGGCAGGCTCCCTATGAGATGAGAGAGCAACTGAAACAGCTCGGTGCCAAATGGGACCAGGAGGCGGGCCATTGGTTTCACATGGACAAGGACATGGCACTGCGCGCCCAGCAGCTGATTGCGGATGCCGGCCCGCGCCATTACCTGTCGGGCAATGCGCACGATGTCAAAAGCCAACTGAAGGATCTTGGCTGCCAATGGGATTCTGAGACAAAACAGTGGTTCCATATGGATAAGGAGATTGCTGTCAAAGCTCAGGCCGTAATCGAGCATGGGGCCGAGAAACATTTTATTCAGGGCAATGGCTTTCCAGTTTCCGAACAACTCAAGGAGATGGATTGCCGATGGGATCCGGAAGCCAGGGTCTGGTATCACTTCGATAAAGATGTGGCAACCAGGGCGCAGGCTTTAGTCAATAATGGTGCCGAAAGGCACTACATACCCGAAGTCCCTTACAACCTGAACGAGCGTCTTAAAGAGATGGGATGCCGTTGGGATGCTGATGCCCGTTGCTGGTACCACACTGATCCCGAGGTCGGGAAAGAAGCCAACCGCCTGGCTCAGGAGACCAGGGAAGGGCTCCAGGGGCATGAATCGATCCAGCCCGCACTTACAGCTGAAGTAGAACACGGTATGTAACGATGTTTACCTGCGCAAAGATCCGGGAAGGCAGTACATACTTGGGCAAGCATCTGACGGCCAACGACTATTACTGCGAAAATGAGCATGTCGCTGGTGCCTGGATGGGTCAGGCCGCTGAGAAACTTGGGCTGGCCGGGAATGCTATTAATAAGGATGATGAAGCCTTCGAGTCCATCCGGCGCAACCTCAAGCCGGACGGATCCGGCCGATTAACGCCGCGTACAGCCGAACAGGGAGTCCGTTTTTTTGATTTCCAGTGCTCTGCCCAGAAAAGTGTTTCAATTATGGCAGTCACGATGGACGACCGCCGGCTGTACGCGGCTCATGAGGCAGCCGCTTCCAAAGCCTTTGCAGAGCTTGAACGCTTTGCAGCATTCCGCGCCGGAGCATCACGGCAGGCTCAGATCACCGGGAACCTTTGTGCGGCAGCATTCAGGCATGACGCTTCCCGTGCCCTGGATCCTCAGATCCACACCCATTTCGTAGTTGCCAATGCCACCTGGGATCCGGAGCGGAAACGCTGGGTGGCTTTGGATACCTGCGAAATGTTCAAAGCCATCCGCTACGCAGGTAAGGTGTATCAGAACGAGCTGGCACTCGAATGCCGGAAGCTGGGATACCAGATTGAAGCTGCCCGAAACGAAAAGGGCATTGTTGAGGGGTTTGAGATCAAGGGCGTTTCCAGGGAGATCCAGGAGAGATTCAGCAAAAGACGCGCGGAGGTTGAGGCCGGGATCGAGAGGTTTAAGAATGAGAAAGGCCGGGCGCCTACTGTTCGAGAGATTCATGTAATTACCCGGGAGACGCGGAATGTCAAACTGAGGGAAATTACCACTCCGCAGGTTCGCGAGCTTCAGCGCTCGCAGCTATCTCAGTCCGAGTTTGCAGCACTTGAAGAAATCCGGAACAGGGCAGGGGGAGAGACTGGAATTACTCCGATGCAATCTGCCTGGAAAGTGCTGCTGCAGGCGCGAGACCATATCTTCGAACGGCAGTCGGTTGTGCGCGGTCACCAGCTCTTTGCCGAATCCCTTAACCGCCAGCTTGGTTTTTTAAACCTCGAAAGCCTTAAGCGATATGCAAAGAGTGCTTATAACGGCCTTGTCCGGTTAACCGAGCACGCACGCAATCCGCTTCTGTCCTGTCAATGGTCCTCCCTCCGAAGCCTGCACCTCGAACGCTGGGCTACCGAGTTCGTGAACCAGACGCAGGATACCTGTCTGGCACTGGGAAATACTCGAGGAGTGCCGTTTGATTTCAGGTCAGATGAGCAACGTGAAGCTATCCTTGAAACATTGCAAAACACAGATCGGGTATATGCCATACGAGGGTGCGCCGGTGCAGGGAAGACAACCTGCCTCACAGAAATCAACAAAGGGCTGAAGGCTGCAGGCAAAAGAGCGTTTTATCTGGCACCCACGGCATCGGCTGTTGAGGTGCTTCGTCGGGATGGATTTACCGATGCTAAAACGGTTGATGATTTTCTGGTCAATGTCCAAAAGACCGCAGATCTGCGTGGATCCGTAATCATCATTGATGAATCCAGCCTTCAATCCAGTGAAATGGGATCCCGATTACTCCGGGTTGCCCAGATTCACGATACGCGGGTTTTGTTCGTTGGGGATGTCCGTCAGCATGTTTCGGTTGAGGCGGGGGACTTTTTACGGGTATTGGAACAGCATTCCAGCCTGAATCGTTCCGAACTCAATGATATCCGGCGGCAGAAGACCCGGGAATATAACGCAGCCGTGCGCACCATGTCCCAGGGAGATGCTCCGGGAGGACTAAGACAACTGGATGCATTGGGTTGGGTGCACGAATCCAAAGGGGAGTATGTTCAGAAAGCCGCGGACGCTTACTTTGATGCGACAAATGGTGGCAAAGATCTGGCTCGATGTATTGCCATTTCACCGACATGGGAAGAAAACTATCGATTTACTGATGCAATCAGAAATGAGCTCAAAAGCAGAAAGATTCTGGGCGACGGTTCCAGAATAGTTGTCCATGACCAGCTGGATTGGACGGAGGAGCAGAAAAGTAACGCTGCCAACTACCGGCCGGGAATGCTCATAACGTTTAATGCCCGGGTTCGTGCCATTGAACGTGGCCAGACAGTTGAAATCGATCGTATCAATTCGGGTGAACTGTGGCTGAGGGGATTTGATCGATCGATCGACGTTCGAAAATTGGCAAAGAAGATAGCAGTTTCATTGCCGCGAACCATTGAGATTTGCTCCGGCGACAAGATCCTTATCCGCTCCAATAATCGCAAGGCTGGTCTTGTTAACGGTCAGGTTCTTACCGTAAAGCACCTGAACAGGGATGGATCCATTGAAACGGAGGAAGGGAAGTGTATATCTCCCGGCTTCCGCCATTTCTGCCACGGGTATGTTGTAACAAGTCACAAATCCCAGGGCCGGACGCATGACGAGGTCGTCATTGCCGCCGAGAAACTCGATTCCAAATCTGCATACGTTGCCTGCTCCAGAGGTCGTCATGAAGTCCGGGTGTTCACGCCAGAAAAATCACATCTGTTTGAGCAGCTTGATCGCCCTTCGGACCGCGTTGCCGTCACCGACGTAATCGGATCATCTCGTAACGCCTTCTGGCGGCAGGATCAGGCCGCCTGGCGGCGAGCAACGATGCGTCATTACCCTTCAGATATGGTTCCCAATCGACGACAAAACACTGGAATTGAGATTGGGCAATAAGGAGGCGCCATGACTTTTCAATGCTACACGCCACGTGCTTCACTTGGATCAACACCGGTTGGCGGATTGTTTATTTCAAGCGACGGCAACAGGTGCATCATACCGGATTACTGCCTGAACCAGGCTGAGCTTCTGAATGGATCCCGCCTGCTTCGTCTCAATTATTCCTCCTGCATAGTCGAGGTTGCAGGTCGAGGGCTTGGCCCGATTTTCGAGGATGTCTCCATAGGCAAACTTGGTGAGATTCAAACCGCTCCACGTGACATGGCGCCCGGTATTGAGCCTTGGGTATCGAGCATCGTTACATTACCCCTTCCCCAATCACTTTTTCCGGTATCCGGAGAGGAGCGCTTCGATGGCTAGTCCTTGCCGGTTACCCACCAGGGGAGTGGTGGAAATTCTAGGATTGGTGCCTTCCAATCCTAGACGCAATACCTCGAAGAATTTCTTCGAGCCATCGCGAAGAGGAAATATAGTGGAAATGCGTTTCCGCCTCATTTCCTCTTCGTTTCCACTTAATTTCCACTTCCCCCGGCTTATGCCGGCCAAGTGGAAATTTAGCGGAAATATATTTCCACTCGCGTTTCCACTTCATGAATGCAGATAACCATCAAAATCAAAGGCTTACAATGCCCGGGAAACCACATCAATCAGTTCTGATTCCCTATGAAAATGAGATTGTGAGCCTGAGACGGCGCAGGCCTCCGGTTTCCTATTCAAAAATCGCTGACCTTCTGCAGCAAAAGTACAACCTGGCTATTCAGGCGCCAGCCATATTCAAATTCGTGAAAACCAGGTCTCGTGGCCGCAGAATTTATTATTACGAGAAAAATTTAGTCACAGAGAATGCTTCGCCGGCAGTGTCGATACCGATACCGCAGCCTGCAAATAACAAAACCAGTTCACAAGACAAGCCTGTATTCGATTTTCCATATAGCGAGCGCTACAACCTACACCGCCTGCCGCCGGAGGAAGCTGCGGCGCGACGGAAAAAACTCGAAGAGGAGGGGCACTAATGACTTCAATTCTATTCACAGCAGGTGCCAAAGGTGGAACGGGCAAATCCACAGCTGTCCGATTTCTGATCACATTCCTCAGGGATAACGGCATCAATCCGGTGCTGATGGATTTTGATGACGAGAACAGGACACTCTCTCGATTCTTTCCCGAGGCGCTAAAAGTTGAAATCAAGAAGAGATCGTCCCATGACGTCCTCATAGAGCGGGCTATTGAAGGCAACCAGGTCATGGTTGCGGATTTAAAGGCGGGGACTGGAAGGGAAGTGCTGGATTGGTGGCTTGATGTGCCATTTGATGAGCTCCGAGCGTTACAGGTTTCCATGGTATGCCTTGCTTCAATCACCAGTTCCCCCGACAGCGTCCAGTCATTCTTCAATTGGGTCTCTGCCCTTCAAAGTCAGGTTCGATATGTAATCTTCAAGAACCATAAAGATGGAGAGTATCTGCCCGACTACGATTCAAGCGGTGAAGCGTTGGCCTTTAGGGAACGGTTCAAGCCATACCAGGTTATCGTGCCCCGGCTGGACGAGGAGTATATGACCGAACTGGAGCGACTGGATTTGACCATTGCGGAAGTGCTCAATTCTTCCAAGGGCAAATCGGATCGCGGAAAGGACATTGGCCCCATTCTCTGTCAACTGATGGTAAGGGCGCGTCTTCGCCGCTTCCAGCAGAACCTCTACGATCAGCTGGGTCCCATTCTTGATTTGCTCAAAATGTCAAAGCCTTCAAATCCGTAGGTGGCTGCATGCCCGAGGAACAGAAGGAATCTCAATTTAAAGCGCTAGCCTCCGGCCTATCGGAGCAGCAGCAGACTGAGTTCTTTAAGACTCTGCACGAAGCGGGGATAAGCTCGAAGGATGTGGAGCTTGCCAAGCTGTTGCGCGCCCTTCAGCTTTACAAGGCTTACTACGAAACCATCCCTGCGGCTGTCCAGAATATTGCCGCTGAAATCGACCGGTTGAAAAAGGACGCAGCGGAGTGCAGCCGGGATGCACGCCTGAGCGCAGAAAACAGCGCTCAGCTTACCGGCCGGCTCCTCCAGGAAACCGATCGAATCCGCAAGGATTTGGGACAAGTCCATGAACAGATGGAAAAGGGCGTCAACCAGTGGTCTGCAAGCCTGGCAACCCAGACTTCTGAATTACTAAAGCTGGAAATAGAGAAGACACTTGTCCCGCCGCTTAAGGAATTGACTGGAGCGAATGAAGCATTCGGCAAGGCATTGGTTCAAAGCCGGCAGGCGGTTGGCCTGCTGCGGGAAAACGTAGCGGTAATTCGCCGGGTTTATTTATGGATGTATGGGCTATGTGGAATCGTCGTCGTTCTTGCATTGGCCTTAAGCTCCTGGCTTTATTTGCACTACTGGTACCGGGAACAATTGGAGCAGGAGCGAGCTGCCTGTATCGGTCAGGTTGACAGGAACCGGGCGGTACTGCTCGAGCTTGCCAGATTCCATAGAACTCTTGATCTGATTAAAGATTCGAACAATCCAAAGCGGAAGCTTGTTGTCATGAAAGATGCCTCAGGGTGGCAGGCGCCTGGGAACCTGGGAGTGATCGAATTCAGCGGAGGCAACTAATGGCGCGGGCCTATGTAGCGCATGACAGGGTTGTTACCACAGCCAGGATGTATATCCAGATGGGCGTCATCGGGTTTTTGCTGTCGGCCATCGTTTATGTGGGGGCAATGAGCGCGGTTATTGCGCACCATGTTTCCGCTCCGATACCAGAATTGAAAGACATTGATGGAATTCCCAGACTGGTTGCTGCCCCTGAAAACCTGCGCCTCCCATTCTGTTGCTTAGTAAAATACTTTATTTCCCTGAATCCCAAAAACTACCTGACTCCGCAGCTCAGTTTCAGTCGAGTAACCAGGTTGGAGAAGTGGGAAACCGTGGAACCGGAATTGCGAACATTCCTTAGTGCGACTGAAGTGCCAAGAGAAGCCTATCGGAAGGCAGTCTTTTGGATTACCGAGGGCAGGGTTGAACAACTTCGCTGGATTTTCCCTTCAAGCCTGCTTTTCTTTCCTGTGTTTGGTGTTTTCTATTTTCTCACTTTCAGCTGGGTAAACAGACGCACGGAAAAGACCCGGTTTGTCCGGGGCGCGGACTTGATGCCGTTTGAAAAAATGAAGGCGGAGTTGAGCCAGGCTATAGCGAAGGAGAATGGACCGGATCCATCGTTTGTGCCACTTTGCCTGGGTGCGGCTGAGTTGCCCGATTCCGTTTCACGCCGGCACATTTTGATTCTGGGGACATCGGGGACGGGAAAATCCGTCTGCCTGAATAATTATCTGGCTTCCGTAAAGGCCCGACGTCAGTCGGAGAAGCAGGTCAGCAAATGCGTTATCTATGATGTTAAAGGCGAGTTCTGCGGCAAGCACTGTGAAGATGATGACATCATCTTTTATCCATTCGATAACAGATCTGTCCCCTGGAGCTTTTTTAATGAGGTTATCGATTATCCCGACCTGGATGTTTTATGTACGTCGCTTTATGAACCGCCGAAGGACTCAAAGGATGCCTATTGGTATAACGCCGCCCGCGATGTATTTCGAACGGGGTTGTTTTATTTGTACAGGGAAGGACGTAAAACGAACCGGGCTATCTGGGAATTCTTCTCCCAGCCCTTACAGCAAATCCGGAATGCTCTCTATACACTGCCAGTCCGGGAACTGGGTGCCCTGAAGCATATCGATAAGGCAGATTCAAACCAGGCGGCCTCAATCATTTCAATCCTTCAGGAACGGCTGACATTCTTTCGATATCTCACAGACCATGATGGCCCCTTTTCATTTCGCAAATTTATCCAGGATAAAGAAGAGAAACGAAATCTGTTTCTGATGAATATCCGGCAATACGATGCTATCTTCCGGCCGCTGATGACCTTCATCATCGACATCATGATCAGGGAGGTCCTTTCGCTGACCGATAGCTTTGACCGCCGCATCACTTTTGTTGTTGATGAATTTGGGTCGCTGTCAAAGATGCCCTGCATTTTTGATTTTTTGACAATGGGCAGATCAAAGGGAGGATTTCTGGTTTTGGCCAATCAGGACCTCGGTTCTGTATCCAATGTATATGGGTCCGATCAGAAAGAAACCTTCTTCAATAACTTCAACGTGCACATGGTTTTTCGGCTGAACGATCCTACGACAGCCGATTTTCTTTCGAAGGCATTTGGAGAGCGGGAAGTAATCAAAAAGTTCCAAAGCAGCCAGTTCAGCCCAAGCGATTATGGGGATCGCTTCAGCATGAGTGAACAGGAGAAACTTGAGAAGATCATCCTTGCAACGGAGTTTCAAAGCCTCCCGGATTTCCAGGCCTATTTGAAAATTGCCAATTACGGGCTTACCAAGATGAAAACTCCGCGAAAATTCCTGCCTTCGCCCAACAAGGATTTTGAACCTCGCAATTTCGGACTGAAGGACATGTTTCCGGAAAAGTCTGCTTAGGGAGATCCACAAATGGACAAGGAAAATATCGAAGGTAGTGCCAGGATTCTTGATGAATTCGGGGGTGAGTGCCTCGATGGATCTGGATTTGAACATGAGATTCCCGAACCGGAGTCAGAATGGAGGAGCCCGAGATGAAAAGGGACCTTCGGCAGGAAATTACTGATGACATTATTGCCGCTCTGGAAAAGGGCGTCGCACCCTGGCAGAAGCCCTGGCAAGCAGGTGCTTTTGAAATGCCGCTGAATCCTACTTCAGGGAAACCATACCGAGGAGGCAACGCAATCCATCTTATGCTGACCTCAGTGCGAAAGGGTTTTGAGGACCCGAGGTGGATTACCTATCGGCAGGCACATGAGAATGAATGGCAGGTTCGGAAGGGCGAAAAGGGAACACAAATAGAATTCTGGCAATTCCCCAAAACTGCTGATGACCGCCGTGAGTTTCGAGGTGATTCAGATCGAGAACGGTTCATATATCGGGTGTATACGGTTTTTAATGCGAGCCAGATTGAGGGTATGCCTGCCCACGAACCCCGGATACGTCAAGAATGGCAGGTTATGCAGGATGCAGAAACTATCCTCCGGAATAGCGGAGCGCGAATCTATTACGATCAGCCGGACCAGGCTTTCTATAGTCGATCGAGCGACAGCATCCATCTTCCTGTTCGTGTTGCCTTCAAAAGCGCCGGCGATTTTTACGGCACGGCACTGCATGAGCTTGGGCATTGGACCGGGCACCCGATAAGGCTGAACAGAGAAACCTTGAACGAAAGCTATCGATTTGGAGATTTGGCGTATGCCAAGGAAGAACTCCGGGCAGAGCTGACCAGTGTTTTTCTGATGGCCGAACGAGGAATTCCCCACAATCCGGATAGCCACGCGGCTTATCTTGGTTCCTGGCTTAAGGCTTTGCGGGAAGATAAGAACGAGATTTTCCGAGCTGCCCGTGATGCTCACAGGGCTGCTGATCTTTTGATTGCCCTCGAGCTCCATAAATCGCTGGATCAGGCATTGGCAAATATTATCGGGGTTCCAGAAGCTATGAATACAATTCCGGACTGCCCGGATGGCAGGTCGGTATCCCCAATAACTACCCAGCATGGCCACAATATCGAAATAGAATTGTAGCTGAGAGAAATCACAGCGCTGACAGCACAGGATAGTGTGCCTATAGACAATACATGCCAACGGATCCAGATCATCTGCGCGGTCGGATAGAAATGCCGCCAACTGAACGGGTCAAAAGGCCATTGGGAAATCGTGGGATTTCCCGAATCTCCTGACTGCGGTAGAAAAGAGCGATGCTGTGCCAGTCTTACTCAATTTGGCTGTGAGCTTTCGCTTGGAACATGACTCTTTTCGTTCTGCCGTGATTTACTCTTTCTGTTGGCCTTGTTCAATGAGTTGTTCTCACGCGAAAATAGTTTTCCCAGCAAGGTGCTTTCAAATGATGAAAAAAGCCATTCGGAGAATCCAACGAGCAGCGCGAGACTCAAAATCATCGGCAGATAAAGAGTCGAAGAACTATCGGCTGTGTTGAAGTTCTTTATAACGCCTGCAATGGACTGTGGCTATCCATCGAAGGTGAAACTGAGGCTGAGGATACCTGAAGCCAGAAAGCCGAAGCCAATCATCGATGCGAGCGCTCCTGTGGCAGCTCTCCCAAAGATATCTAGCATCGTTGTCACATTTTCCCCATAATCCATAATGCGAGGGAACTTCAGAAGCACATTGACACATGCCCCGCAAACTCCAGCCACTAGGAACCCGGGGATCAGCTGACTTCGATTGAGCAGCATGATGGAGGCCACCAGACTGTATATGGCAATAACCGAAGATACAGAGTTCAATATCAAATAGCTGCGGTTGGCCCAATCGACATAACCTTCCCTGGAATCATGCTCTTCCAAAATACTATAAAAAATCAGTAAATTTCGCGGCTTTTCCTCCCTTGTTAGGTTCTTTCCCCTCTCGCGAATTGCAGTCACAAAGAGTGCAAACAAACGGCGCTAGAAACTACGATGATTTATCCTCACATCGCCAAACGCGCACTATTCCTAGACTTGAGCTTTGCTGCCAGGAAACGACTGTTTCCGGTTTAACAATGAGTAGAGCATTTATCCATGCCGGCCAGACATTACGGGGCAAAGACCAATGTTCAAATAAAAACGCCAAAGGTTCGGCCCCCGGCCATTGATTTCAAATGGAAATCCTGTCGCTTTCATTAGCCTAAGAAAATCATGGGTTGCACCACAACTGTAATCTGTTACGGCGAGTAGCCATCGGACAATTAGGTTTGCTATCGATCACAGGCTGGCTTAAACTGACGCATCGATTCAGCGCTGGCGTTTTGGAGTACCTGAAAGCCATAGGGCCGACCACTCTATTTGCTTGTCCAAAGCTAGGGGAATATCGATGCCCTCAAATGAAGATTCGGGCTCAAAGCCCAAAGGCAGCATCCGTATTCTGATCCGTCTTATCGTTATAGGATTGGCATACTATTTTTCAAACAAAATATCCTTTTTGTTTCCAGATGATGCCGGGAGTCTTATGGCTATCTGGCCCGCCGGCGGCATCGGCTTGGCTGCTCTATTACTTACTCCAAAACGGGAGTGGCCGGTCATTTCATTGGTCCTTTTCTTTTCGGGAACAACAGCCAGCCTATTTGAGGGACGGCCCGTTATTGCAGCCATTGGATATATGGTTGCCAATGTTCTTGAATCACTGATTTGCGCCCACCTGATTCTACATTGGTGCAAAACTTCAATTACTTTTGCCCGCGTAAAGGAAATCTTAGCTTTGCTTCTGGCTGCAACAGCTGGAAATGCCTGCACCGCTTTTGTCGGCGCAGCCGTTGCCGCGATAACTTCACACTCGGCCTTCTGGCATTTTTACGGAACGTGGTTTGTAGCAGATGGACTTGGGATTTTGCTGATCGCCCCGCTGATCGTCTGCTGGCAACCCCAACAACTGCAGTTGCATCGCATTAGCTGGTTCCGACTGGTTGAAGCAACCATTTTGACTGCTTCCGCAGGCTTGTTTGCTAACCTCACATTTGGTCCGGTCAATGTCCATTTTGGGATAACCATCACTCCATACATGCTACTTGGAATAGTAGCCTGGGCGGCGCTTCGATTCCGGTTGCGGGGCGCTTCGATGATCATGGCCATTGTCGCAGCGATTGCTCTCCACTTGACTCTGGTGAAAAGCGGGAACTTCCCGCTGGGCGGTGCCGTTGCGACGCAAAGATTGCTGATGGTACAAATCTATCTGGGTGTGGTTGGTGCGTCGGGCATGCTACTCGCAGCCAGCCGTTCGGAACAGGAATCAGCCACAAAGCTGCTGAGTGAAAGCCAGGCACAATATTTCGCTACGTTTCATTCCAGTGCGATGGGCATGATTCTTAACCAGGTCAATGGGCCTATCTTCGAAGTAAATGAGGCGGCCTGCGAGATCCTGGGATACACACGCGATGAACTTGTCGGGCGCAGCTTCAGAGAACTGGACATTGCAGCGAATCCCGGGGAGCAGGCCGACTTCCCATCCGAACTTCAGCGGGAAGCCGGCAGGAAGCAATTTGACGCGCAGGTTCGCAGAAAATCAGGCGAAATCCGTGATGTCATGATCGCCTCGGAATGGGCCGAGATGAACGGCACAACCTGCCTTCTAACCTCCCTGGCTGATGTGAGTGCGCGCAAACGGGCCGAAGAGGCTCTGCGTGCAAGCGAAAATAATCTCAGCGCATTTTTTAATACAGTCGATGATTTGGCGGTGGCGGCAACTCTTGATGGACAAATCCTGTTTGCCAATAAGGCTCTAAAAGAAAAACTCGGATACACTCCCGAAGAGCTTGGAGCAATGCATTTGCTGCAATTGCATCCGGCTGAGCTGAGACAGGAAGCGGAGAGCATTTTTGCGGCAATGTTCCGCGGGGAGCGATCCACATGCCCCCTGCCTCTTCGAACCAAAAACGGCGATTTGCTGCCGGTAGAGACGCGAGCCTGGTTTGGCGAATGGAATGGGTTGAAGTGCATTTTGGGTCTATGCAAGGACTTGACGGTTGAGCAAGAAGCCCATCAGCGATTTGAACGCCTCTTCCAGCATAATCCGGCTCTGATGGCAATGACCAATCTACCAGAAAGACGTTTTTCAGATGTCAATGAGATATTCCTCAAGACACTTGGTTACAGTCGGGATGAAGTGATCGGGAAAACAGCGGAGGAACTGGGGCTTTTTATAATGCCGTCGCGGCATGAAGTTGTTTCAAAGGATTTGAGGGAATCCGGGCATGTCTGCGATGTTGAATTACAGGTGCGCTGCAAGGATGGTCGGATCCTGGATGGCTTATTCTCTGGCGATCTGATTTCCAGTCAAGGCAAGAGTTATTTCCTGACGGTAATGATCGATATCACTTCGCGCAAGCAGGCAGGACGGGCGTTGCTTGATAGCGAGGCAAAGCTTGCCAAGATTTTCAACAGTTCCAGTAATGGAATGGTATTTGCCGAATATGAATCCGGAAAGATACTCGATGTCAACAGCACGTGGATTCAGGAAACAGGAATTGAGCGTGAGGTGGCAATCGGGAAAAATGCAATAGAGTTGGGTATATGCGTAGACTGGATGAATCTGAATTTACGTCTTGCGGAGCTGGAGCACGAGGGACGTTTTAGGGACCATGAATGTGAACTGCTGGTGAATTCGCGAAAAGTGCCTTATCTGGCGTCCGCCGAAGTCATTGAGCTGCAGAACAAACGGTATACGCTGTGGGAGTTTAAAAACATAGCCGAGCGCAAGCAAGTAGAAGAGGCTCTTCTTGCCAGTGAGGCCAGACTTCGTGCGGTGCTGGAAAGCTCGGTGGATGCTATAGGCGTCCACATCGATGGCATTTGGGAAATGTGTAATCCTGCTGCGGTGAAGCTCTTTGGAGTCGCGTGTTCACAGGATTTGATTGGATCCTCAATCCTCAATGTCATTGCTCCGGAGGAGCGAACGCGCATTAGAGCTTATGCAAAGAATCGAGCGCAGGAAAGTGGTGCGCCATCTGCATATATCACAAGAGGGCTGCGCGCTGATGGAACAGAATTTGACTTGGATGTGAAAATTACTTCCTTTAACCTGGAAGGCAAAACCTACATCCTTGTCGTTCTGCGCGATATCACGGAGGTACTGCAGGCTGAGGAGGCACTGAGAAGAGAGGCAACCTTCCGGCGTTCAATCATCCATCGAGCAACAGAGGGTTTGTGCGTTTGCCATCCCGTGCCGGAGTATCCATATCTTCGATTCACCATATGGAACGAGCGCATGAGGCAAATCACGGGGTATTCTCTCGATGAAATTAATCAGCGCGGCTGGTATCAGACGCTTTATCCTGATTTAGATGTCCAACATCGGGCTGAGATGCGAATGGAACAAATGCGCAATGGGCAGGATCTGGTTGCTGAGGAGTGGGAGATCCGACGGGCAGACGGCCAGATGCGCACAATAAGCATCTCGACGACTGCATTGGAACCCGACGGCAACTCAATACCCGTACTGGCACTGATGTCGGATATAACGGAACGTAGGCAGTCGGAAGAAGCGTTAAGAGAACTGCATACATCTGCCGCGCGCGATGCTCAAATCAAGGCGGAGTTAGTTAAGGAGATCAACCATCGCGTTAAGAATAATCTGACCTCAATCCTGGGTCTGCTCGTGAGTGAACGTAAAAGAAAACCTGAAGGAGATCAGCCTTTTGTTAATGAAGCTCTGGACCGATTGTCCAATCGCGTTCGCAGTTTGCTTGATGTTCACCAGATGCTGGCGGAATCCCAATGGGGACCCGTCAGAGTGACTGACCTCGCAGAACACATTATTCAGGGAGTAATTGCAGCAGCTCCGGGTTTGAACCCAATTGCCCTGGTAATTGAAAAATCTCCCATGCACGTATCCCCTCGCCAAGCCGGCAACCTGGCATTGGTCTTTAACGAGTTGGCGACTAACTCGATCAAACATATGTCTGCTCAGCGACCGTTGACAACCATTCGAATACATGTGGACCAGGATGATGGATTTTCAAGAATAGTGTATCGCGATGATGGCCCCGGATATCCCGGGAGCGTGCTTTGCAGTGGACAGAAGGCTGTCGGTCTTGGTTTGGTCAAGCAGTTGGTGACCGAATCATTGCGAGGCGAGCTCATTCTGACGAATGAGAGCGGGGCGATTGCAAATCTGCGTATCAAAAATGAAGAGGCTGCGCGAACGTAGCATTACGCAGACCGAACGGAGTCAAAAACACTATGAAACCACTCAATGTTTTGATTGTCGACGACGATTCGCTGGTAAGCGATGTTATTCAAAGCGAACTTGAATCGGTTGGTCATACGGTGATCGGCCGGGCATCGGATGGCAACCAGGCTGTAGAAATGGCAATGTCCCTTAATCCTGATTTGGTTTTGATGGACATAGCTATGCCTGAAGTTGATGGATTAGAAGCCACGCGAAGAATTCAACAGTATTGCCCGCGACCTGTCGTATTGCTGACGGCGCACGACTGCGTTGATCTCATTGGGAAAGCTGGTGAACTCGGAGCCTCCTCCTACCTACTGAAGCCGCCTCGAGCATCGGAACTTTCTAGGACAATGGAAATTGCGCGCGCGCGCTTTGAGGATTGGAGCGCTATGCAGCGTATGAACCAATCTTTGAACGAGGCTAAGCAATTTGCGGAAGGCGTGATCTCATCCATGCAGGATGGTTTTATTGTTATCGACAATGCTGGAACTCACCGCACGATTAACGATGCCTTTTGCCGAATGACCGGGTTTTCGAAAGATGAGCTGTTTGGAATTGGCATGCCATACCCGTATTGGCCGCAATCAAAGAGTGCTCTGATCGAGCAGGAAATGAAGAGGGCAATGAAGGGCGAGGCAGCGGATATGGATTTTACATTCATGCGCAAGGACGGCACTTTATTTCCTGCAGAAGTGGCGCTTGCCCCTGTGAAGGCCCGGGATGAAAGTCAGCCCAGTTATTGCTTTACGATTAAAGATCTTACCGAGCGAAAGCGATCAGAGGACCAGATCCGGCAGGCTTTGAGAATGCAAGGCATCCAGCATCTGGCGGCAGGGATAGCGCATGAATTTAACAACATCCTGGCAGGCCAGATTATGAGCTTGGAATTGATGCGGCCTTCCGGCGGTGAAGGATCAGAGGAACATGAACTCATACAGTGCATGAAGGATGGCTGCCAGCGAGCCGCGGGTCTAGTAAAGCAGATTATGGCATTAAGCGGTCAATCTCTAATGCAACCGCAGCCGCTTAATTTGTTATCCTGCATCTCAAATCACCTGGAGAACCTGAGGGAATTAGTTGGCGAGCGCATTTCCTTGAAGTTAACCTGCGCCAAAGCCATCTCCGATGTAAAAGCCGATCCGGCATTGATCCACAGGGTATTGGAATGCCTGTGCGAAAACGCGCAGAATGCGATGAAGAATGGCGGATTGCTGACGCTTGATTTGGTGGAAGTCGAGATTGGATTGGATCAGGCCAAAGGTCAATCTAATGTTCGATCAGGGCAATACATCCGCCTTTCTGTAGCTGATACTGGTTGCGGCATGGATTGTCATACCCTGCAAAACATCTTTGACCCGTTTTTTACCACCAGGAATGTGGGCGAGGGACATGGGTTGGGTCTGCCTGTAGTTCAAGGGATTGTACATCAGCATAACGGATGGGTTGAAGTTGAGAGCAAGATTGGCGTGGGGACAACGTTCCGCGTTTTTCTTCCGATACTGAAACCATCTCCAAAATCTTCCGCGATCGCCACAATGGACAAACCGGCGAATCGCTCGGGCGCTATCCTTTTAGTGGAAGATGAGCCAATGTTGAGAGAGTTAACACGAAAATGTCTGGTCAAGCAGGGTTATAGAGTTCTTGAGGCCGCCACGGGTGAAGAAGCCTTGGCTGTTTGGAAGGCCAACAGTTTGGAAATTGAGCTTATATATACGGACATGATGATGCCGGGAGAACTCACCGGCCTCCAGGTTGTACAATATCTTTTGGCAGAGAATCCGCGTCTCAAAGCGATAATTACTACAGGCTATGATGCCACACTGATCAAATTGGATAAATCGCTTGAGAGGACGATAGTCTTGCTTCCAAAGCCATGCCCGATTCAAGTATTGCTTGGGACCATCAATCAATGTTTCAAGGTCTGAATGCAGAAGGTTTTCATTTTGCATTGTACCGGTTCGATTTCTGCTTCAAGATATGGGGGTAAAATATCAAATTACATATTCCCGAGAGTTGGTATTCGCGACGTAATTTGCACGGGTCAGCAGACCATTTGAGAAATCGACCGATCTCTCAAATGGTCTTGGCTATGGTAGAAAAGAGCGATACTGCTGCAGGCCTGTTCAATTTGACTGCGAGCCTTCGCTTGAAATAAGGCACTTTTCGTTCTGTCGTGATTTACCCTTTCTGTTGACCTTGTCCGATGAGTGGTTCTCGCGCGAAAATAGTTTTCCCAGCAAGGTGCTTTCAAATGAGGAGAAAAGCCGTTCAGAGAAACCGAAAAGCAGCGCGAGACTCAAAATCACCAGCAGATAAAGAGTCGAAGAACCATCGGGCGTGTTGAAGTTCTTTATAATGGCTCCGATAGACTTCGGCTGCCCATCGAATGTGAAATTGAAACTGATGGTACCTGAGGCCAGAAAGCCGAAGCCGATCATCGATGCGAGCGCTCCCGTGACAACTCTCCCAAAGATACCAAGCATCGTTGTCACATTTTCCCCATAATCCATTACGTGTGGGAACTTCAGAAGCACACTGACGCATGCCCCGCAAACTCCGGCTACAAGGAACCCGGGGATCAGGTGATTTCGATTAAGCAGCATGACGGAGGCCACCAGACTGCATATGGCGATGGCCGAAGATATAGATTTCAATATTAATAGCTGCGGTTAGCCCAATCGACATAACCTTCCCTGGAATCATGCTCTTCCAAAATACATTCATAGAGATTCCTGTGCTCCGCAATAAATACATCCTGCCGTTCCCGGAACGGGTAGGCGACGCTAGTATGTATTAGCGCGCAAAGGAATTATGTGACATCCTACGGGGCCCATGGACCTGCTCACAACGCTGACACACTTTCTTACGGTATCGGTTCTTCTGCTTGTGGACATCCTCCGTTTTTGGGCTTTGTCCGCCCGATCAGGCGCAAGCTTAAGAGCTGAAAATCTCTTTCTTCGAAAGCAACTGGCACTCTATGAAGAGCGGAAGATAAAGCCGCGGCGAGCGAATGACAGTACCCGGCTCGTTTTGGTGCTGCTGTCGAGATTGTTTGACAGCAGGGGGTTTAATTTTAGGATAGCGTTGCTAGATTGACACGAGTTTTTGGAATAACTCACCGGATTATCGAAAATCCAATTTGCTATGATTAGGAGAAGAGATACCAAGATAGGTGACATCGCATAACTAATATGAGATATGGAAGCTCAAAATCCCGAGTGGCACATCCAGGCGAATCTTGGCTCATATTTCCTTCGCAACATATCCCAATAGAATCCAAGAAACGATTGGGCGGCTGCCATATCCGTTGTAAAGAGCATATCGTAATTGAAATTTCGATCCTTGTTCACCGGTGCCTATATCGAGCCGCCATCTTGCATATCGATAGCGCCAGAAGGGTAAGAGAAATGGTTACGAAACATAAAACAGCATCCTTTGGACCGGCAATCCATTCGCAAAAGAGGTAAAGGCATAGCGCGAGAAACTGCAGTTGAACGACTCGAATGACTACTTTGAGTAACATGCGCTTCGTACCTCCATGGTTCGGGCTGCTCAATCTGCTACAAATAGTTTTTTGTAGCAGATGTGAAAAGCGATCGCATCCAAGTCAGATGCGGCTTGTAGCGGTGTAGCGGATCTTTCCAGGGGTGCGGAAGGTCCCCCCTATGGCACCCTAAGATGCTACAGCCTGCTTTCCCGAAATTATTGCGGTTAAGCGTTTGGCCCAAGCCTCCAAGGCCTCTTTCTTCTCCGCATCGTAACTGTGCCGGTCATAGACGGCGGTAATATCCCTCTCGACATGATTCAGGATTTTTTTGACTGTAAGGCGTGGAATTCCCATTCCCGTCATCAGACTGGCGGCGGTGCGCCGGAAGTCATGACCAACAAATTTGATCTTTGTGGCTCTTTGGATCCGCTCCAGTGCTTTCTGTGGATTGCTTATGTGCGTGTCGCCTTTAGGACTAGGAAAAACAAACCGCGAGTACTCGTCCTTTCCTGCAATTGATCTCATTTCTTTAATAATGGATAGCGCTGGCTCACTGAGGGGAACCCGATGAGATAAGCCGTTCTTCGTTTTTGCTCCGGGGATTGTCCACCACCCGGAGTCAGTGTCAATTTCATCCCATTCTATGCCCATGACCTCAGCTCCTCGCTGAGCGGTCAGGAGTCTCAATTTCATGGTCCCGGCAGTAATAGCCTTTATCTTTAGATGTGATTCGTTTGTATCTTTCCTGTCGGCTTCTATGGCATCCCAAATGATCTTGATTTCATCTTCTGACAAAACTCTGTCCCGCTGGTGCTCTTTTCCGGGTGCAGGTATCAAGTAGACTGGATTACTTTCGACAATGTCGGTGGTGATGGCCCAGTTGAAGATTTTTCGCAGAAGAGCCCGGATACGATTGGCCATTATTGGCGCAGTTAAGCTTTTACGTTCCAACAAGGCACGAACGTCTTTCCGGGTGATATCCTTGGCATACTGCCTGCCGAATTCCGGGATGAGGTCCTTTTTAATGACCCGTTCATCCTCCTGCCAGCTTTTCTTTTGGGTTTTGGCATGGCGCTCAATATATTCCAGGGCAACCTGTCTAAAGGTTAGTGCATGCCGTTCTTCCTGTTTCTCGGTAGCTGGATCCTGTCCGAGTTCTGCATTTCTGAGGGCTTTTGTAGCTTCGTTTCGTGCCTTGGCTAGACTCAGTAATGGGTAAGTGCCCAGTTTCATACGACGCAGGCGATCGCCGTGGCGATACATAACTCCAAAGCTCTTTTTCCCGTCTTGTGAGACACGCAGGAAGAAGCCTGAAAGTGCTTTGTCGAAGTAGTCGACCTGCTTCCCAGGAACACCTTCCAGGAACTTAATTTTGGCGGCTGTGAATTTGATGGAGGGCATGGATTATCTCCCTTGATTTTCAAAAAGGTAACACAAAGGTAACAAAATATCCATGACTGTAGTGAAACGTAGTGAACCGTAGTGAAACAACAAAATGTGATTATAATCAGTATCTATGCGGTGATAGTGCGGGAATAGGTTGTTTCACTGTTGTTCAGGACGTTTCTGTAAGTGTTGACAGGAGAGAAACCGAATTACTGGCAGTCAGGAGGTCACGAGTTCGATCCTCGTCAGCTCCACCAATAGAATCAACAACTTACATCCTTTCCGCAAATTCCAAAGGTAACAAAAAGGTAACAGCTGCAACAATAATTCACCTAAGGAGGTCACAGCTTTCTCTTGGATAGCCTCTGCAAAGTCAGGCAATCGTGCAACTATCACCGGCCTCCTTTGTTTCCTGCCTCCTCAGGAATTCAGACTGAAAATTGCGTCATACCGAATGCAAAGGAATGACGCTAGTAGCTTCGGTTGCTCTATCCTCACATCGCAAGGCGCACAGAATTTCTAGTCCAGGGCTTTAGGCTCGTCGAGGTGCTTGTAGCCTTCTTTTTCGGCATATGGTTCGGCGGAAGAGGCTTTATGTGCTCCGGGAGCTTTCTGCAGGATCCTGGGCTCCGTAGGATTTGTTGATAATGTATCGCATCTCGTCACAAAGGTGCTCCAGCGGAAGCCCGACTAGTAATTTTGTTTCTCGAGGAATGATTCAAGCAGATGATTGAACTCCGATGGTTTTTCCATCATCAGGAAATGGCCGGTTCCGGGAATGCGTGCATAGGTCAAATTGGGGAAACGCTGCTTCATTTCATCAGGATTGACCGACATTAGCGGATTGTCGGCATAGATGCCTAAAACGGGCATTTTAATAATGGCCTGTTTCCAAATGCCGGGATTCCTGACTGCATTCATCGCTTCGACCGCAGCGATTGGCGACGTTCCCAACATCCTCGACAAAATATTCTGTCGCATTACATCAGTTGTAGCTGACGAAAACATATCCCGAATCATACCTTCGCGGATCCGCAATCCCGCTGGGCTGGAGAATTGTCGGACTGTGTAGGTAGGCGCCTTTTGATTCCAGGGGGATGTTGTTAAGCCTTCGACAAATACCAGGGCCGCCACATGTTGCGGATACAGGCATGCATATTGAAGAATTACCGCCGTGCCCATGCTGTGCCCAATCAGGATCATCCGGTTTGCTCTGACGTCGGATCGGACTGCTTCCACGGCGCGAGCAAATAAATCCATGGATAATCTGCCGCTCTTGGGCAACGGGGTTGGCCCGTGGCCTGGTAAATCCATCGTGACAACTTGATAACGCTTGGATAGCTCGGGCACCTGAGATTGCCATGATGTCGCATCGCAGGTCCAGCCGTGTACCAGTAAAACCGTTTTGTATCCATTTCCGGTGACAGTGAAGTGGATTGGTATTCCGTCTACCGTGGCGGCGAAAACTGATGTGGGCAGCATTGAGCAGACCAGGACCATCCAAAGCAGGTTATATCCAATCTTCATATCCTTCCTCGGATTGCTTTGTTCAATAGAGGATAAGGGTCTCGATAACCATCCTATCATATCGCGCATATTGCAGAATTGGGCTCATCCTCAGACTAAGTATAACCTCGACGGATTTTGTCTTCCCGACCTATTTCGTAGGTCAATTCTTCCGTGGCATCAGGCCGGAAGCGGAAAGCTCAATGAACGGAGAGGGATACTGCTGGAAAACTGTCCTCGGAAAATTCAGTCCTTTTGCATCCCGCCTTTAGGATGTGAACGGGACGGAGAAGGGAAAACCGGAATCCTACTGCATGACTGGGCAAATGAGGCTGGCCGACGCACGGGTTAGTCGGACCACTAACTATCCGCTGCAGGACACTTGCGGGGTGATCCTATTAATAGCGGCATCTGAATCCTGCGATTGTCGGTTGGATGGAAAACATGCATAGTGCAGAGGATCAGGCTTAATTGGGCAGTCTCCATGTTTTCAGTAATAATAGAGAAATGGCAAAATAGCCTATATTGCTTTGCATTATTTCTCCCATTGAACTAAGGTAGCCGCACCCCTACCTTTTATATATGCGCTTTGGTAAAGGCGCCGTTCAGAACAACCATATTTCGAGCAGAAGAGCGTAATTTCCTGGGCTCTATGTTCCTGTTTTTAGTTGCTAAATATGCCAGCCAGAAAAAAGACCAGCAAAGCGTTAAAAGATAGCAAGAATCGGTATCGTGCCTATTTTAATCTCCCGACAGCAGGGATTGCGATCACCTCTCCTGACAAAGGATGGGTGGACGTGAATTCGGCCCTTTGTGAGATGCTTGGATACACACAGGAGGAATTGAGTTGCCGGACCTGGAGTGAGCTGACGTATCCAGAGGATCTGGAAGCAGACGTTCTCCGGTTTGAAAGAGTGCTGACAGGCGAAATCGACAGTTACAGCCTTGAAAAGCGCTTTATCCGCAAGGATCAGACAATTATCTGGGTTGACCTGTCCGTGCATTGTGTGCGCTCGGAAACCGGAGCCGTCAGCTATTTCATTGCTTTGCTAAAAGATATCACCGGCCGCAAGACAGCTGAGCAGGCTCTCAGAGAAAACGAAGCACAACTCCGCGGGATCATCGATAATCTTCAGGATGCATATTTCCGGGCGGATCTATCCGGGCATCTCACCGTAGTTAGTCCGTCTGCAGTGCAGATGTTCCGCTATGAATCGGTCGAGGAAATGATTGGTCTGGCTGCCAAAACATTATATGCCCGGCAGGAGGACCGAAAATCGCTGCTCGAGGAGGTGCGTAGGTGTAAGCGCGTAAATGACTGGGTGAGTGTAGCGAAAAGAAAGGATGGCTCAAAATTCTGGGTCTCCATGAGCGTCCAGATTTACTGCGACAGCTCTGGCAAAGTTTCCGGCAGCGAAGGAATTGTTCGTGACATCACGGAACGCAAGGTTGCAGAGGAGACGCTTCGTTTAAATGAGGAGCGGTTGAGCCTGGCACAGACAGTTGCACATGTCGGTACGTTCAATTGGGACCTAATCACGGGGGTAAATACTTGGACATCAGAGCTGGAGGCAATGTATGGATTGCAGCCTGGCAGTTTTGCTCAAACGCAGCCTGCCTGGGAAAACCTTGTGCATCCGGAAGACCGTGAGCAGGCTGTAAAAAGGGTTAATAGCGCATTTGAGACTGGTCATCCAACAGAGGGTGAATGGCGGGTGATCTGGCCGGACCAGAGTATCCACTGGATTGCCGGCCGTTGGCAGGTCCTCAAAGACGAATCGGGAAAGCCGATCCGGATGGTTGGCGTAAATATCGACATGACAGAACGCAAACGGATCGATGAGGAAACGGCGCGATTAGCCTCCTTTCCGATCCTGAATCCAAATCCGATCATAGAAGCGGATTTGGAAGGTAACGTGCTATATGCAAACCCTTGTGCCCAAAGGCTATTTCCGAAACTTCAGGTGCTTGGTCAAAAGCATCCGTATCTGATGGGCTGGACGAACCTGCAAAACATTAATGCCAAGGACGGACGAGCTGTTGCGCGGGATGTTATGGTGACTGACCGCTGGTATAATCAGACAATTCACTTTCTTCGGGATTCTCAAAGAATCCGAATTTATGGTTTGGATATTACCGAGCGGAAGATCGCTGAACATGCTCTCCGCGAAAGCGAAGAACGTTTCCGCAACATGGCCGACAGCTCGCCTGTGATGATCTGGGTGACGGAACCGGAAGGCGAGTGCTCCTTCCTGAGCAAATCCTGGGAGGAATTTACCGGGCAGACGCTCTCCGAAGGATTGGGTTTCGGCTGGGTTCAAGCAGTACATCCGGAAGACCGTCCGAATGTCGAATTGGCTTTCCGGCGCGGCAACGACGCACACGGCCATTACCAGATTGAATATCGGCTAAAACGCAAGAACGGACTCTATGGCTGGGTAATCGACACTGCCGCACCACGGTTCGATGCTCAGAAAACATTTCTGGGATACGTCGGTTCAGTGGTCAATATCACTGAGCGCAAGCAGAAAGAAGAAGAGCTATTCAATTCCCGCCAGTATCTGCAAACACTGATGAACGCAATTCCGGTAGGCATTGCAATCTCTGCAGATACAACCTGCAATAAAATAACAGGCAATCCGGCGATGCTTGCGCAGTTTGAGGTCGCACCGGGTGCCAATATATCCGCATCAGCTACAGATCCTGCCGAGGCAGGATCCTCCATACGATACTTTAAAAATGGACGCGAACTCACAGGCGGCGAGTTGCCGATGCAGCGGGCCATTGCAGAAAATCGCGACATCCCGCGAATGGAACTGGATATCGAATTGCCGAGCGGCCGCCGTATTTCAACTATTGCCTCCGGCGTACCTATAAGAGACCAGGGTGGAAATATCATAGGTGCCGTTGCCGTGAGCATGGATATCACCGAGCGAAAGCAGGCAGAAGATATTATCCGCCGAGCTAATGAGGAACTCGAAGCACGAGTGCAGGAGAGAACAAGCGAACTCGCTGTTCGCGCTAATCAACTCCGCGCACTGGCGGGTGAACTGACCATCTCAGAACAACGCGAACGAAAGCGCCTGGCAAATCTTCTCCATGATCACCTTCAACAATTGCTCGTGGGGGCCAAGTATCGCCTGACGGTGCTAAGCAATAGAGTTGCGGATGATGGGACAAAACTCGCTGCAAAGGAAATTGAAGCTCTGATTGATGAAGCCATCAGGTCTTCACGATCTCTTACGGCGGAATTGAGCCCTCCAATTCTGCATGATGCGGGCTTGACTGCCGGGCTTGAATGGCTTGGCAGGCGAGTGGCTGATACGCATGGACTATTCGTGTATCTGAAAGCAGAACAAATCGGACCGCTGCCAGAAGATTTGACCATCGTTCTTTTTGAGGCAGTACGCGAACTATTATTCAATGTGACAAAACATGCCGACACAAATTCAGCTGCAGTCATATTGCGTCAGATTGACAACTTCCTGGAGATCGCTATCACTGACCAAGGCGTAGGCTTTGACCCGAATGATATACCGCCGGCAGGCGGCACGGGAAGTGGCTTTGGACTTTTCAGCCTCCGAGAGCGGTTGGAGTTGTTCGGAGGGAAACTGATGATCGACAGTGCTCCAGGACGAGGCAGCCGATTTATGATCGCAGTACCAATAACTAAGGTCGAATCAAAACCATCCGGGTTGGCGGAGTTGCCGGGAGAAATCCCTCCCAAGCTTATGCCTATACGCCAGTCAGAGAAGAAAATTCGAGTCCTGCTAGCCGATGATCATGGAGTGGTTCGGCAAGGAATTGCAAACCTGCTTAGCGATGAAGAGGACTTGGAGGTTGTCGGCGCAGCGATAGACGGCCAAGATGCGGTTAACCTGGCTGCCAAGTTAGTGCCCGATGTGATCCTGATGGATATGAATATGCCGAGATTGAATGGAGTTGAAGCAACGCGCATTATCCACAGAGATTACTCCAACATTTGCATCATCGGTTTATCCATGTTCGAAGAAGCGGAAAAAGCTCAGGCGATGCGCGATGCCGGAGCGGTGAATTACTTGACTAAGAGCGGGCCAGCGGAGGAACTGATTAGCGCAATTAGAGCAGTAGTTGGTCGCTCTCAAAAAGCGTTTGCGGCAAAAAGTTAGATATCACAAAAGGCCGAATGGACTTTTTGACATTTTATTCAGACTGACACGACTGGATCTATTCAGTGTCTAACAATTTCAGAGTGGTTGATCACGCACAACTGTCTCATGTGCGGCTATCTTCCATTCTCCATTGATCTTTTTCAGCACGATTAAAATGCGACCGTCGACTGTTACGCCGGCATTGGTTGCCTCGTAGATGCCTGCACAATAGGCAAGATCCCCGCTATGATAGACCGTCAGAGGTCTTATAAAATCGATATGGCCTCCAGCCCGGATGCCGCGCTCCCAATAAGATTGAATCGCCTGTCTCCCATTGGCCAAGATGTGTGCTGATAGATAGTAGCCGTCTTCCGTATACAATTCAGCAACCGCGGACGCATTTCCATTGTTGTATAACCTGACCCATTCTTCCGGGATCTGTCGTATGGCTATATCATCAGGAATAATCTGTTTTTGACTGGGTTGAGGATTCGGCGCGGTAGCCTGGGGTACGGCAATCCTCGAGGCCAACATCAACACAACAGCGAGCTCAAGTATCAGTTTCATGGCTTGAACGATAACATAGAAGAGATTGACGCTTCACCTTCGATAAAATAGCGTTTGTCTGCTTTTGCAAAGTATGAATAATGTGAACAGGCTTCTTTTGTGAAACGGACTGACTCCATGGCCGACAAAGATCGCAATAAGACTGCATTGCCTGAGAGGATTGACCAAATAGAAACTCAGAACGGGTCTGATCGGACTAAAATTGATATTTACAATCAACTTGCATCCGACGATACACTCGGCCGGAATCGTTATGAGATGCTATTGCAGTTGAGCCGCGACGTTATCCTGTTCATCCGGCGCAGTGATACTCGGATTGTTGACTTCAACAGCGCAGCCCTTAAAGCCTACGGCTATTCGCGAGATGAACTATTGTCTCTGAACATTGGCGATTTGCGGGCCCCGCAAACAATTTCACTGACTCCAGCGCAGTTGAATCAAGCCGATCAATCAGGAATTCTATTCGAGACAATCCACAGACGTAAAGATGGCACTCTGTTCCCGGTGGAGGTCAGCTCAGTAGGAACTGAAATTGAAAGCGAGCGCATACTCATCAGTATAGTCAGGGACATTACCGCGCGCAAAAAGACGCAGGGAGAGCTTGCAGAAGCAAATCGTCTATTAAGGATGACGATTGATGCCATTCCCGATCTGATGTTTGAGGTTGACGCGGATGGACGATTTTATAGCTACCATATGCTTTCGGGTGACACCTTGTATGCCCCTCCAGAGGTTTTTCTTGGGAAAACAGTACAGGATGTACTACCCGCAGAACCCGCCAGAATCATAATGACAGCTCTTGCCCAGGCTGTGGAAAAGGGCAGACATCGAGGAGCTACATACTCATTGGCTTTGCCGGGTGGACAATACTGGTTTGAACTGTCCATATCGGCAACGCCGGGAGAAAAGTTGCAGAGTTCACGATATATTGTTCTGGCCCGCAATATTACTGAACGAAAGAGAACCGAGGAATCACTGAGGGAAAATGGTCGGCTGCTATCGGAATCACAGAGGATCGCGCACCTGGGAAATTGGGAACTGGATATATGTACCAATGAGGTAACCTGGTCTGATGAGACGTACCGGATTTTCGAAACCGATCCGAAAACAAGGATTTCCTACGAAACATATGTCGATGCTATTCACCCGGATGATCGCGATAGGATAACGGCTGCTTACGCGCGGTCTCTGAAGACGCATGAACCTTACGAGATCGGTTATCGAATCCTTTTGCCGGGCGGGCGGATTAAGCATGTGCAGGGACATTCCCAATCCTTCTACAACCCGGAAGGAAAGCCGATCCGCTCCATAGGGACGGTACAGGATATCACTGAACGAACGCGATCGGAGGATGCGCTCCGAACCAGTGAACTCAAATATCGTTCGCTGTTCGAGGCTGCCGAGGACGGAATTATATTGCTGGATTCGACAGGCTTCGTAGATTGCAATGATGCCGGTGCGCGCATGTACGGGATTTCCAAATGGGAAGTGATCGGGAAAGCGCCCACAGACTTCTGTCCGGAAAATCAGCCTGATGGCCGTCCATCAACAGAAGTGGCTCTGGAAAAAATATCCGCGGCCCTGAAAGGAACCACACAGAAGTTTGATTGGGTATCTCGGCGCCCCGATGGGACTCTTTTCGATGTCGAGATCACTTTGAGCCGGATTGGTGATCCGGGAAGTACGCTGATGTTGTCGATTGTCCGGGACGTTACCGACCGCAGACGGGAATCGGAGAAAAACGCAAGGCTTGCCGCTCAATTGCAACAGGCTCAAAAAATGGAATCGGTGGGCAGGCTTGCAGGTGGAGTGGCGCATGATTTCAACAATATGCTCGGCGTGATCCTCGGGCACACGGACCTGGCTCTGGAACAGGTTGATCCGGAGGATCCGATTAATGAGGACCTTCGGGGAATTCAAATGGCAGCCAGAAGATCTGCCGATTTGACTCGGCAACTACTGGCCTTCGCCCGCAAGCAGACCATCGCGCTTCAAATCCTGGACCTTAGTGAAACCATCACCGGCGCTCTCAACATGCTCCAACGCTTGATCGGCGAAAATATTCAGCTGAAATGGAGTCCGACCGCGGATCTGTGGCCGGTCAAGGCAGACCCCTCGCAGATTGAGCAGATTTTGACAAATTTATGCGTAAACGCGCGCGATGCAATACAAGATGTCGGCGAAATTGTCCTCACTGCAGGGAATTGCATGGTTGATGATCACTATTGCTCGACAAGAGAAGGGTTGACTCCCGGAGAATATGTGCGGCTTGAAATAAGAGACACCGGCGGCGGCATGGAAAAGGAAGTTCTTGAGCATATATTTGAGCCCTTTTTCACAACCAAGCAAATGGGGAAAGGTACCGGACTTGGGCTTGCGATGGTTTACGGAGCGGTAAGGCAGAACAGCGGCTTTATCTATGTTGCTAGCGAACTGGGATACGGAACAACTTTCTCTATCTACCTACCCAGGCAGGAGGCCTCTCCAAGGCAACCGGCGGCGGCGAAAAGGCCCGCCCGGCAAGGCAAGGAGACCGTTCTGCTGGTGGAGGATGAGCCGGCTATATTGAATCTGGCAGCAAGGTTGCTTCGAAAGCAAGGCTACGGAGTATTGGCCACTAAAAGCCCGACGGATGCCTTGCGTTTGGCTGCAGAGCATGAAGGAGATATTCATCTGCTCTTAACCGATGTCATCATGCCTGAGATGAACGGGCGTGTCCTGGCCGATAATCTGCGAGCCAGATATCCACACATCAAGTGTCTTTTTATGTCCGGATACACGGCTGATGTTGTGGCAAAGCAGGGCATACTGGATGAAGATGTTAGCTTCCTTCAGAAACCGTTTTCAGCGGAAGAACTTGCGGACAAAATGGAGCTTGTTCTTGGCTGATTGCCTGTGCCTTGCCAAAATTCCAAACTTCGGCGAAATGGCGCCCGGCGGTCTACCGATAAGTTTGGATATCGCAATGGCATGGTGATTTGGATAAGCGCCTATTGGTGTTTGCAACGGTTGAATTGCGGGCACGAGCGAAAAGAGACCGGTCGATCCGGTTCTTTTTGCAGGGAACAAGATGAATTTCGTACCTATGCAGCACGGCGTCCGTAATGATGATGAAGGCCGCCGACCTCAGGAATCTCTATCACTTCAGCAAGTTTTGCATCCTGAATTGGCCGTCGTTCTGGCGCATCCTTATCGAGTGAGAGATGGGTACGATATTTATGATAATAATAAAAATACCGTGCCAGGATTTTTCGCAAATGCGATTCCCCGAGAATAATTACGTGATTCAGGCAGTCCCGACGTACGGATCCGATTAAGCGTTCGCAGAAAGGATTTTGCCAAGGGCTCCGCGGTGCCGTCATGATTTGCTCGATGCCAATCGCCTGAATCCGTTCTCGAAACTCCTCTCCATAAATGCTATCTCGATCGCGCAGCAGATACTTCGGTTCCGTCCCATCGGGAAATGCCTGAATCAGCTGCTCCCCAGTCCAGCGCGCTGTCGGATGCTCCGTCACATTGAAATGCACAATGCGCCGACGATCATGGGCAAGAACGACGAGGACAAACAGGGTTCGAAAGGTGGCCGTGGGAACCACGAAAAAGTCGATGGAGACCAAGTCCTTGACGTGATTGTTCAGAAAAGTATGCCATGTCTGGGAAGGAGGTTTTCTCCTTTTCGGCATCAATCGAGCGACAGTCGGTTCCGATATTTTTATTCCGAGTTTAAGTAATTCCCCGTGGATTCTCGGACTTCCCCAGGTTGAGTTTGCATTGGCCATTTTGCAGACCAACTTGCGGATTTCGTTGTCTGTTCCCGGCCGACCGGCTCCGCAATGTTTTGAGAGGCGGGTCCAATATAATGCAAATCCTTTCCGATGCCACCGGACGACCGTTTCGGGTTTGACTACGATGAGGGAATCTTGCCATCTCTGCCAGACCGAGGAAAGGAATCCCCAGAAAAGCCGATCTCTCCGTCTTAAACGTGCATGGGAACGCTCGCGTTTCAGGATTGCCAGCTGTTGCCGCAGCGCCAGATTTTCGAGGGCCAGCTCAGTTCGATTTCTAAACCCGGATTTTAAGAATGAAAACAACAAAGACAGTGCCTCAATCATGATTCAGAAGATTCAGAAGCCTGCTTGCTGGTGACGCTAATGTCAATATTTTCAATGCGGGCGGAATTCTGGCAAAGGACAGGGCTGCATCACCGCTATGATTGGCAGCAAACAGCGTAGCAATCAATTGCAGAGACGCCCAAATTCCTGGAAACGGAACCGCTCTTATCCTCCGCATTATATGCAAAAATCAAAGACTTACAAATTTCTCCAGATTCAGGGATTTGGCGTCTTTATAGAATTTTATTCAAGCCTTCCTAATTCCCGTCGATGGCATTATGGCGACACACAAAGCTACACTAAACAAAGAACGGAAGTATGGATGATGCGCTGGAGACAACCAATGTTGCATCACCAACCCGGTACCGGGCTTGATAATTGGGCTGTTTGATTACTTGCAGAGCAAGCGGGCAATTTAGGTGCGGCAGAAAACGTTTGAAATGTGGAGAAGGTTGCGTGTCGTTCTCCTTAACCTCCACCGGCAGCCAGGGCTTCTTATCTTTCACAATCAGGAAGTCAATTTCCTGTTTTTCTTTTGTCCTCAAATAAAACAATTCAAACAGGCCTTCTCCTGTATCCGTCCAATAGTGGCATGCCTTAAGAAGATGGGCCGCAACCAGGTTTTCGAATTTCGCAGCAGGATTGGTGATCTCCGAATAATCCCAGAGATAGAGTTTGCCTTCTCTTTTCAATGAACGTGAAATTTTGGAGGTGAAGGGTTTGATCTCAAATGCATAATAGAGTTCAAATAAATACTGCATCCAGCGGCGAATAGTATCGAAACTGACCTCGAGGTCTTCTCGAAGCGAAGCGCGACTGAAAAGTGATCCGACTCTTTCCGGCAAAAGGGAGACCAATGCCTCAATCTGGCTCAGTTCGGGAATGCGCGATAAATCCCGCAGATCTTCTCGGATGACTTTCTCTATGCGGCCCCGGCGCCACAAAGTCAATCGCCTTTCTTCGCCGGCTAGAAAAGGCTCGGGGAAGCCTCCCAATCGAATGAGATCCTCCAACAGGGCCTGATCCCCCTTCCTATGGTGGCTGCTATCCTCCAGTATCCGTCTGCGAACCTGGTCCGGCGGCAATAGGGGATAACTGCCAACCTCCGCCAAGGTTAGGGGGTGCAGTCTGAAATGATAATAACGGCCCATCAGGCTGTCACTCCCCTTCCGGTAGATGCTCAATCTGGCGCTGCCGGTTACGAGAATGTCCGCGTGTAGATCCATAGTGTCGTAAACGCCTTTCAGCGTCTGTTTCCACTTCTTGGCTTTGTGAATTTCATCGAGCACCAAGAGAGGAACCTGCTGGCCGGATTTTTCGATGCGGTCGGATAAGAAGATCGATTTTGGTGACTTTGTCCAGAGACGACGGAATTCTGTCTCGTCCCAATTAAAATATGCTCCGATTCTCCGGTCCTTCAGCAGCATTTTTCCAAGCGTTGTCTTGCCGCATTGGCGCGGCCCGGAAACGAATGACATTTTCCGATGTGCAAAGGAAAGATTTGTAAGTGCGTTTT
Organism: Acidobacteriota bacterium; assembly: GCA_963664705.1. Taxonomy (GTDB): domain Bacteria; phylum Acidobacteriota; class UBA6911; order UBA6911; family UBA6911; genus UBA6911. Next base: position 5,684,920 of record OY761556.1, read on the forward strand.
CGATATACCGATGCAACATGTGACCATACTACGATGTGTCCGCAGTATGGTCAATATCGAACAGCGTCCAAATTGCGGGTTCATCGCAGTTTGGTCAAAATAGGTGATGGCTTTTATATCGGGCGCTTCCGTCACCGATGCCGGTATCGATTCACCCTTGCTAAAATCGTCCAAATCAGCAGGACTAAGGAAATAGTTACAAACCACAAAACGGCCTCCTTTGGACCGGCAATCCATTCGCAAAAGAGGTAAAGGCATAGCGCGAGAAACTGCAGTTGAACGACTCGAATGACTACTTTGAGTAACATGCGCTTCGTACCTCCATGGTTCGGGCTGCTCAATCTGCTACAAATAGTTTTTTGTAGCAGATGTGAAAAGCGATCGCATCCAAGTCAGATGCGGCTTGTAGCGGTGTAGCGGATCTTTCCAGGGGTGCGGAAGGTCCCCCCTATGGCACCCTAAGATGCTACAGCCTGCTTTCCCGAAATTATTGCGGTTAAGCGTTTGGCCCAAGCCTCCAAGGCCTCTTTCTTCTCCGCATCGTAACTGTGCCGGTCATAGACGGCGGTAATATCCCTCTCGACATGATTCAGGATTTTTTTGACTGTAAGGCGTGGAATTCCCATTCCCGTCATCAGACTGGCGGCGGTGCGCCGGAAGTCATGACCAACAAATTTGATCTTTGTGGCTCTTTGGATCCGCTCCAGTGCTTTCTGTGGATTGCTTATGTGCGTGTCGCCTTTAGGACTAGGAAAAACAAACCGCGAGTACTCGTCCTTTCCTGCAATTGATCTCATTTCTTTAATAATGGATAGCGCTGGCTCACTGAGGGGAACCCGATGAGATAAGCCGTTCTTCGTTTTTGCTCCGGGGATTGTCCACCACCCGGAGTCAGTGTCAATTTCATCCCATTCTATGCCCATGACCTCAGCTCCTCGCTGAGCGGTCAGGAGTCTCAATTTCATGGTCCCGGCAGTAATAGCCTTTATCTTTAGATGTGATTCGTTTGTATCTTTCCTGTCGGCTTCTATGGCATCCCAAATGATCTTGATTTCATCTTCTGACAAAACTCTGTCCCGCTGGTGCTCTTTTCCGGGTGCAGGTATCAAGTAGACTGGATTACTTTCGACAATGTCGGTGGTGATGGCCCAGTTGAAGATTTTTCGCAGAAGAGCCCGGATACGATTGGCCATTATTGGCGCAGTTAAGCTTTTACGTTCCAACAAGGCACGAACGTCTTTCCGGGTGATATCCTTGGCATACTGCCTGCCGAATTCCGGGATGAGGTCCTTTTTAATGACCCGTTCATCCTCCTGCCAGCTTTTCTTTTGGGTTTTGGCATGGCGCTCAATATATTCCAGGGCAACCTGTCTAAAGGTTAGTGCATGCCGTTCTTCCTGTTTCTCGGTAGCTGGATCCTGTCCGAGTTCTGCATTTCTGAGGGCTTTTGTAGCTTCGTTTCGTGCCTTGGCTAGACTCAGTAATGGGTAAGTGCCCAGTTTCATACGACGCAGGCGATCGCCGTGGCGATACATAACTCCAAAGCTCTTTTTCCCGTCTTGTGAGACACGCAGGAAGAAGCCTGAAAGTGCTTTGTCGAAGTAGTCGACCTGCTTCCCAGGAACACCTTCCAGGAACTTAATTTTGGCGGCTGTGAATTTGATGGAGGGCATGGATTATCTCCCTTGATTTTCAAAAAGGTAACACAAAGGTAACAAAATATCCATGACTGTAGTGAAACGTAGTGAACCGTAGTGAAACAACAAAATGTGATTATAATCAGTATCTATGCGGTGATAGTGCGGGAATAGGTTGTTTCACTGTTGTTCAGGACGTTTCTGTAAGTGTTGACAGGAGAGAAACCGAATTACTGGCAGTCAGGAGGTCACGAGTTCGATCCTCGTCAGCTCCACCAATAACCTCTTAAAATACAATCATTTACAATCGGAGAAAAAGAATCAGATAATGCATCTTTCGTTGGGTGCGCCTGGGGTGCGGATTACTTTTAACGCCGATGTGAATAGATAAGACCTGATTAGTAAAATGGGACATACTGCAAACCCAACCAAGAGGGCTCCATTTAAGGCAGAGCCTCTTGGTTGGGTTGGTGAGCCTGAGGTGCCCACTTATTTCTAACCTCCTATTACTCCTCTTCTTTCCACTGGCCGTTTGCAATTGCGTCTCCAACAGATTGGCCACTGTTCACCTGCAGCTTTAGGACTTCGCCTGTATCCGTATTCTCTATAAGCTCTGTTGTGCCGTATAGTAGCGAGAACGGGAAAGATAGTGCATTTGCCAACGATTGGCTTGCGTCGGGATCTTCGCCGAGGTGCTTATATTTTTCTGCCATAGTTTATACTCCAATAAAACCTAAGAGAGATCGGAGCTTGTTATACTATTCTCCTCTGCTCTTCTCTCTGGATGGATTGATTACCAGGAACAAACAACCGATTCTCAGAATCGCCTTGTGTTTCCCCGGCCGCTTTCAAACCAATTTGAATCGATAATGTGCCTGTCGATCCGATTGGCTAGTGGTTAAAACCGAAGCTCCTCAAAAGTGAGGAGCTTCGGCGATCACTTCTGTGGTTAATTGTCTACTTCAGGACTATCAGCGTTGCTGTCCTCACTGTAATCATCAGAAGAAACGGACTCGTCGTCCGCGGAAAAATGGATCATGGTGTCGTCCTCCATTTAACGAGTGGTGGTAACGCTTCTATGTTGCTTTAATCGGACCCTTCCGTTATCTTGCCCCGAAATGACATCCGACGTGAAAAGGTATAGCTTGCTTCCGCCCGCGTTCTCAAGGCATGGAAAGGTCATAAAAAGGACAACTTGCACATCGTTTACACGAGGTTAAAAAATGGCAAGAAAAAGACATAGTGCGAGGTCTCCTTCAAATGGCAGAAAAACGATGAGGACTTGTAAAAAAGAGGTGGTTTCACATCGGGAATGGGGGGACCATTTTAACAAAATTCGCAAAGAACTTGCGTGGACGATAGAACAAACGGCTTTACATGTGGACCTAAGCACTGGCTGGGTTAAAAGAGCCATCAGCGGACAAAGCTTAATTGGATCCTTGCGTACGAGCGCTGAAGAAATCCTGAGAGATGAATGGAAGAGGAAATTTCCAGACAGACCATTTCTCGAATTTCCATATTGGATGCCCTGGTCGGAAACGGAGATCAGTAATGATTTCGAGAATACATCAAAATTCGATCAGGCTATTTTGCAACAAGAAGAGGGTCTCGTTGATATCTCACCATATTCAACACGGACGGATGCTGTTTCTGTTAATTGTGAGAACAAGGTTCATCCTCTCGTCGAGGCGCTTAATATTCCCTTGACTAATGATTTCAGAACCGACCCGCTTCTGCTAAGGTCACTTGATTTAGAGAAGACAATCGTAATTGGACACGTGATCGAGATTGCAAGTTATCATAAGTACAAAGGAATTACTGGGGCGGAGATCTTAGTCAGTATTGAGGGTAAAGCCATCCAATACCTTTCGCCTACTGTTCGTGATTTGGTTAGTGAAAGCCGCGCTAATTTGGTCAGTATTGGGAAAAAGGCGGCGAAGGAGTCCCGCGAAAAACAAGCAGTATTTGAGAGGGATCAATGCGAAACAAAGCTGCATTTAAAACCACCACATGGATTAGGAGGATTCATTCTAGATTCGGGGAATGCCCACATTCACCTGTGCCGAAATGATTGGTTCACATGGCTTGCAATGAAGCAATTCACGAATGATATAAAGCGAGATGTGGCTAAAAATGGGCTGGACTCTTTCCCTAATCGCCTGGATGTAGTATTGGGCATCTTGAGTGCATCTCAAGATAAAATTCTTATGGGGCTTCGCAGCCGCGATTCCGAATGTCTGGAATCTGAGGTAGGTGTATGGGCATTGCCGGGTGAGCAAATGATCTTAGAAGAAAAGAATGGCATGCTCGTTGATGCTGACCCTGCTGGGATTCCAATGCCTGAAAAAACTGTTAGAAGGGCATTGCATGAACCCGATGAGACGGGATTTCCGGGCAAGTGGGCAAACGACCCCAACGTCACAGTTAGGTTTGTCGCCGCAGCAACAGAATGGAATTATTTAATGACCAACCTTTTCGCGGTGGTATCGCTGGCCGAGTACATGTCTGAAGAGCGCTGCAATAATTTCCTGCCGAAAAAGGGCGAGCACGTAATGTGGGATTGGTTTCCGCTTAATGTGGAATCAATCGTGGATCTGATATGCAGAGGAACGTACGAAAAATTTGGTGTGGTTAATTCGAAAGCTCCATTGGCAGATTTCGCCAGATATGGACTACTTGTTGCAGCCTTTAACAAATTTGGGTATGAGGCCGTCTCTGAGTACATACTCCGGAGAGGTGAGAATAAACAATTTGGGCTTAAGCCTTCGTCGTCTCTTTAATTCGCTGCGCTCCTGCTTTCCGGTCAGCCCCAGCAACCAAATGCCCCATTAACCATGCAAATTGCAACAAAAGGCACGACAGGATTTAAGTTGATTGTCATCGAGTGGCTATTTTTTTTTCTTAGCTGGATGACAGGTTTTCGTCAGCTGAGATCCGGGGCGTCTTTAGTGTTCTTTCCCGAAATAATTTCGGAATACTTTGACAAATGAGCTTCTGCCCCTTGAACACTATCAAGGTGCTCTGCAATCTCAGAATCATCCAAAAGCCTGGCAGCCAATTTGTTGCCGGAGGAATTAGCCAAAACAGCTATCTGCTGGGGTCCCTTAATTCCTCCTGGATTTACATCGATTGCATGCTCTAATGCCCAAGATACCGCGAAAACACCCTCGTTCAGCCGAGGAATAGTGTTTTTCCAAAAAACCCTTCTCATTAGCCCTAAGAATGGATCAGTGATAGGTTGTCCACTGCCCATTGATACATACCACATATTCGTATCCTTAAATTCGGGCTGAAAATCAGTAATTGATAACTCACACAAATAGGGCTTGTCTCTATAGGGAAATGCTACCAATGCGCCATAAGCACCCTGATTGGCTCGGGTGAATGAGAAATCCGAAATGCCGCTGGCGCATAACTGCTTTCCAATATCTATGTACGATTTTTCTTTAGAAAAGATGTGTCGATCCCACAAATCCTGAACAACTGTCCTAAAACGTTGGCCGAGTCCCACTTGTCCCGTTCCAGCGACTATTATGGAATTTTCAATTATTGATATTTTTTTTACGGGCTGCTCAATTGTAGAAACGGTACCGGCGCCAAATGTTGCAGAACTATCTGAACCAATGACAACTCCATCCTGGCACATCAAACCAAGTAGGACGGTCATATACACTAGCCCTGGAAAACGCTGTTGGCTTTCATTTCTGGGTAGGCTTTGTAAATTGCCGAAACCAGGTCTGCGAAAGAAAGGCTACGAACTATGTTTGATAATCTTGTAATAGTCTGAACCACCTCTGGGTCCAGAGAAGAAAGCACACTTTCTCCGACTACCTGTCCAGCGGAAGTAGTGCGGTATTTTCTCAATCGCATACTAGGTGATTTTATTATTTCAACCAACCCGGAATCTGCTAGTACATCCAGAATGTCATAAACATCCCGGTCAAATGGCCCATAATCATATGGTTCGAAGTTGAAATGCGGGCCGTCTAGTTCCTTCGATAACTTACGATCGAGTAGAAAGAGGAGTTTTTGCATCTGCACCGGCGAATGCAATGCTCCTTTTGAAACGGCCATTGCTGCCAAAACCAGATCGCGGTTACCCATAACTCCCAAGATACCATATTTTTGTTATGGTACGACTAACTTATCGGCATACTCATCATATTCCATGGACTTTGGAGTTACTGATGCCACTGAGGATTTACAGCATGCCTTTTAGTATTACTGTGTCATAAATATATATCAAACCCGCATAAACAGCGGGTTTGATGCGTTTTCACGCTCCAGAGCGACCATGCTGAAACCCGCACCAGGCAAGGGTTAGTATTAGACCCCCAATACAAAATGCCCTTAAACGTCGAATGGTGATTTTGATGCTGAATGCCCAAGCTGTTCTTTAACGTAAGTCAGTGGTTCATGCAAATGTTTAGCGTAGGTCGCGGGAAAAGGATTCGCGGTAGCTCGGATGTTTCCGACACTTGGGGACTCTTGAGAATTCTGGGTTTTGCTTTATAAAATCAGAATTTATATAGACCCCGATTCCGATGCCGGGCAGGGCTTTCATTATTTTCAAGGTATACCCCCCAGTGGTGACGGGCACCTATTGAGATTGCATTTCAGATTTGCTGAAGGGAAGCTGGAGGCAACTGGCTCCCTCCAATTTAGTTTTTGGGGAGCCACGTCGTCGGATGTGATCAAAGTCTTCCTGGTGTGTTGCTAAATACAATTGGTGCGCTTGTCACCAACAATTGCGGAATGCCTGTTCCGGTCAGTTTAGAAACGGCAGTACCTTCGAAACCATGTGATCGTGCGCTTGTGAGCTTCTGAATTTGCATCGTGGCAATGGTCGGCTGATCTACCGCGGTCTGCACGATATTGAGGTGGGGCAGACGGTTCACTGCTTGCCGGTTTGCGCCAGGCACCAAATGGCCGTAAATATCCACGGTGATTTTGATGCTGGAATGCCCAAGCTGCTCTTTAACATAGGTCAGGGATTCCCCATTCTGAAGAAGCAATGAGGCGAATGTGTGCCTTAGATCGTGAAATCTGATGCTGCGCAGGCCGGCTTTCTCCAGACATTTCTGAAAATGCCGCTTCTTTAAATTTTTCATGTCCCGGAAGCCACCATTTTGGTTGGGAAAGATCCAGTCTGTTTCTGGTAATTCGTTTTTGCCTTGGGCTAGAAACAATTCCTTTCGCTTACGTCGCAAGTCCAAAAGCGCTGATAGCAGCGCATCTGAAACATCAACCTTCCTGATCTTACCTGATTTTGTGAGGTTGATTTTTCCGCGGACAATTCCTCTCCGAATAATCAGGAATTTGCCATTTTTATCGAAGTCGCCCCATTGAAGTCCGGCCAGTTCTCCAGAGCGCAAACCCGTGTGAATGGCGCAGAGGAAAAGAGCAAAATGTTTTGGTGAATGCTTATTGACAGCCTCAAGGAATTTTATAACTTCATCATTTGTAAGTGGCTGGATCTCTCTGTGTCGTATTGGTGCCTGCCTGTAAAATTCACCCAAGCGGGTTGCCGGGTTGTCTGCAATCAGTCGCGCCCGCAGCGCTTTATTCAGCATTTTTCGAAGTGTTGCCAGTGTGAGCCTGATTGTATCCTTAGCAAGTCCCTTGCTTACAAGAGAGGAGACAAATTCCTCCACACGCTCCCGGGTTATTTCATCAAGGCGCAGCGCTCCTAATTCCTCCCTGAGGTCAACATTGTAGCGTCCCTCGTAACAGTTCCGGGTTGATTCGCGAACGGAACCATCCAGCGTTTTCTTGAACCGCTCAAAATATGCATCCAGAGTCGGGGCTGGGGGAGAATCCTTTTTCTTTTCATCTTCTATTGTCTGGCCTAGTTTGAGCCGAGCTTCGATGTGTTCCTTTACCTTCAGCGCTGCCTTTTCCGAGCCAACTCGTTTGGATTTGCGCTTACCGTGGTGGTTTATAAATACCCACCAAGTACCGGAACCTTTAACCTTTTCCCTGATTTGAACTCCCATCCGTCACCGCCCTTCCATGCCGGATAGGCATAACAGATGAGTGAATTGCAGATGCAATACGGGTAGAATGGACTCAGCCATCTCTTCCTCCTTAGTAGGAAGACTGGTTAGGGGCCGATGGATGCTCGCTACATCCTCCGGTCCCGCTTTCCAGCGGATTATTTGGAATGCTTCTTGATTGCCATTGTGATCCCCTCGCGCACGAAATAGGACACCGGCAAACCCTCCCTTTCTGAAATCTTTTCCAGCTGTTTCAATTCCGATTCGGTTAACCGGACGCCGATTTGGTGCTTCTTTCTGTCGACGTCCGGAATCAATCGAAGTCCTTTGCGAGGAGCCATCAATTATGTTTACCATTATGATTACCACTTTGTCAATCAGATAATGAAAGATAATTTCCTACGCGTAAACTGTCTGGCTTTCATTTTGAATTTGGATTTCCGCACCCCCCGCGCACCCGGCGGGTGGTTGCAAGTTTGTTTGACTAGGCTGTTGTTGGGCAACTTTTGCTAAATCAGGTGGTTAGCATTTCCGGCTGTGATAGTGACCCCCTGACTACGTATTATTTTCAATCCAAAAGCCCTTCCATTACTTCGTCTACCATGAGATCGAGATCGGGCCAGTCGTTTTTCTCTATGTGTTTCTCCATCCATTTCTCTAGGTCTGATTTCTTAAACAGCAGCTTAGATCCGACACGATGATGCTTGATCTCGGGCAGGAGCTTTCTGATAGTTCTTTCGGATAAATTGAGGTATTCAATCGCCTCGGAAAGGGACAGATATCGATCCTGGTTCAAATACGCAATGACTTCTTTGACCGATACCAAACCCTGCAGAACTTGGTCCATGCCCGACAGACTCCTAAACGAGAGACCCGATCTTTTGACTTTTTGATTTGATGATTGTTAGGACAGCCGTTCGTGTTTCTTTATTTGTTCAATTCTTTGCGCTAATTCCAAAAGGTTCTTCAGCCTTTCATCCGAAAGGACATCCCGGCCTGGATCCTGCACTTTGAGTTCTCGTTGGAGACTGCCGGAGATTTCTGTCGATACTCTTTCACGGTACTTCTCGGGTTTGACGGCTTTGAGAAGAAAGATAAGAAGAGTTGTCGACCCCGGGTCGCGCTTGTCCTGCGCTCGCTCAAAGGCGAGTGACTCAAGATTATCGCCGGCTATTTCCTGCGCATACTCGAAGGCTTTTCTGTATTCGGGATCCTTCAGCCAATGGTAGTGGCTCGAACGGTCGACCCCGGCAATCTGGGCAGCCCTGGTCAACATGCCGGTTGTTGAGAAGGCTACCAGGAAAGCCCTTTTTTTAGGATGTGGAATATAGCTGAAGAGCTGGTTTTCCTTTGGTTGAACCCATTCTTCTCCTAGTGGCTCGACCGATTGGGCTGCTTCATATTTTACGAGGCTTATGGCATTAGTCATTTGATACTCCCTCCTCCTGATTGGTGGTTTCGGTGGCAAGCGTATGCTCTTTGTTTTGTTGAAGTTAGTCTGGTTGGATTTGACTACTGGACAAGTATTGTGACTGTATTCATGAAGGCTTGTCTGCAGACCTGAACTTCAGTACGCTATCTTTTTACTTTCGGATGCGAACCTTGCTATCCCCCGCGAACGTTATCCCTCGCTGGTTCGCAAGCCGTAAATCTTTATTTCCTAATTGCATATAGATTGTTTGCGAACGTGCGAGCCAAAATTCGATTTCCACCAATAATTACTAATAAATGAAAGCCCAGAGAATACTTCTCTCACCAGTAGAAAGAAGTTCGCAGGTTCGCACAAATAGTATTAATAGTGAAAATAGAATGATTTAGCGCATGCGAACCTCTGGTGATGAAGGTTCGCATAGGTTCGCAGGTTCGAGGCATAGGTCATTGCTTTTCGGGTGATTCAATGCCCCGATCGGCTTTCATCAGCTTCCATTGTGGGTACCCTTTCCGAACGGTAGCTTCTGTGATTTGTAAGCCACCAATGATACAGTCACGTTTCTTTTGCAAAAGAGTCCCGAGACGCGTGGCAGCTGAATGATCAGAACCATCGCCTAAACCGAAACCGTCCGCACATACAACAAGCTCCCCGGCCTTAACTGGGCAATCCCTGTATTTATCCCACCAACTCAGTAGGAATTTTGTCCAGAGAGCAGTTTCGGAGTCGGTTTGATCATAAAAGTTTTCACGATTTTCCAAAAATCCCGGGATTTCGGCGCACTCAAGTATGCCGCCAATAATATCGCTCCAGCTTTCGAAACTGCCGAGCCGATGCCCATTAAATTTAGGACGACCTCGAGCAACCCAGTTTTGGATTAGAGTGAGTACCGCCCATACGAGTTGTGGGCGATTTTCAGAGACCCAGCCACGCAGGTCGGGGTGCTTAAAGTCTTTTTCGGATCTCTCATAAGGACGCTCCATCTTGGCATCCATTCGAATCTGAATCGTCCTTCGTGATAGCTCTTTTGAAAACTGTAGGTTATTCCCGGTTATAACGCATGCACATCTATTTGGAACTCTTTGTACATCGGAGCTGCCTACACGGCGGTCAACATAGTATTCGGAGGTTGTAATGGCAGAAAGAGCCGCAGAATCAAGCACACGACCAACATTATCAATGATCAGCATTTCCGGACTGCTTAAAAGCATTGAGAATAATGTTCGGCGCATTTCGCTTTCATCGGGAGGAGCTGACATATTAGAAGGCCTTTCTCCAGAGATGACATAAGCCAACGTATCACAAAGCAGGCTTGCTCCGGTTCCTGGGGTTGGCTTATCAATCCCATATAAAGGAGTTGGCCCTGATATCATTTCTCGGGCAGGCTGTTGCAGGATAAGCGCGATGGCATTTGCAAGATCGGAACGATTTGTAAACGGAAAATCGAAAAGCAATTCCTCAATTAATAGCCGACGTGCCTCCGTCACCTCCAATGCGGATGGATTTTGAGATACGGAAGGTAATACGAACCCTGGCATTTGATAATAGTAGATGTTTGCCGCCGGATTATATCCAGGACAAGTCTGTTGGATTCCATCAGCGGCAAAGATAGGGGATCTAGTAATCCTTTTGAGCGGCGGAAACTCGATCCATGGAAGGGACATAATATCCCTAATTACTTCCAATGGAGGGAAGGCAGGAATTTCATCATCCCCTTTGAAGGTATAATACTCGGCAGCGCGTGCCGCTTCCCCTCTCATTCCGTCAATCCCTAATTTTGATATCTGGGGGGCTCCTGTCTCGTCGTACCCAATACGGACAATGGAGCTACCTCGAGAAAAAATTCGTACAGGCGAATTAGCCAGATGGAGGGCATCTAATGTCTCTCGGACTGCAGACGCTAAATCTTTGTTGCCGGCATAAATTCTTGGCAGACCAAAGTTATCTGGATTAAGGGAAATACATTTCATCTTTGTCTCTAGTTGTTCCGACGTGGAACAAGGATGTTCGAGAGAATTCATTCAATACTCCACAGTTTGTTTTAGTGGTTAATGGATGGATGGGAGAGCTTCTGATGTCGCCGGTGCGTTTGCCGAGCTTTACTGTAGAATAACAACCTAAACCCAATTAGCTTGGATTTGTTGTCATTTTTACGTCGGGTCTACCGGCCTGGGGGCAACACCTATGATGTAGTAGATGTAAACGTCACAACCATAGACGAGAAGATCCCTCAACAACGGGTATTCAGCGCTATTATTTTCAAATCTATTCTCCTCCGCCCAGTCTATAGGTATATCCAGAATTGGATTAAGTAACGACACAACGGCCGGCAGAATGCGCCACAATCCGGTCTCCTTGTCGCGCTCAAGAATTTTGGGCTTATCGGGCCCGGTAGCTAAGCGATACCGCCAAATTAGCGCAAGCAGCCAATCCGGGTAAAAAATCATTTCTCCGTCCAGCCCAATGAAGGTTGAATATTCCGTTTTCGGTGCAGGAAATGTTCGGAGATACTCTTTTAGGGCTGAGCGGTATTGGTCTTCTGATCGAAAATTATCTCTTTGGGGAATCCCGACGATATCAAGATTTTGGTGCAGAGCTTTTAATCCTGCCATTATCCGGCGTGCCTGGCAAATCCCTTCAATGTCATTTCTGCGCGCCCTAAAAAATGATTTTGTATCAATCGAATTTTCCGTTCTTCTGCTTTTAGTATGATTGTCTTTACGATCACTGCTACGGCTGTAAATATCGTTTGTCTGTTTATTTTTCATACGGAAAACCTCAGAATTGTGTTTGTGAAATTATCTCTCTGGACCATCCAGAGCAATGTGTCATGCTTTTGAAGCCTGGAAGTCGGAACAAGAGAAGCAGCCTCTTTGCCGATGATAGGGAATTGGCTATGTGGACTCGTATAGACCCGGGTATTCAGAATTCCTCTAGGTTAGCTTCTTTTTTGTCCCGGAGCATAGGTTGCCCTTGGGTCTCGACTGTTGCCATTCCACCAAAGCACGTTTCCACGATTCTTTCGAAATTCAAATTCCGCTTGTCTCTGAATTTGATTCTCTTCAGAAAAAAGTAGCTTTCCCTTTTCAATCCGGGCAATGCCACGGCGAACAAAATCAAGTGCTCGCTTGTTGGTTGTATATCTTTTCCCACCCTCAATCGGGTTCATAATTTCTATTATTCTGGACATACCTCTAACCTCCTGCTGAGCAAACTCGGCTTTGATCCGGTGCCGGGTGACCGTGCTAGGTTCAAACAAGCGCAGTATCCTCAGGGACAAAATTCGTGTACAGTTTCTTTATTTCTAAATTAGTGAAGAAAATTGAAAGTGCTTTTTATTGTGTGATTTACGAGTAGGAATAAGTTAAAAAGGGGAACTGGACATAATTGGACAGAATTATTTGGTTCTCCTACGAGTAAGCTGTTTTCGTAGAGATTCGCGCACAGATTTCAGCTCTTCTGATTTTTCTGGATTGTCGAACAAGGCAAGCCAATCCTTACCGCCAACGCCGGGAATTTCTGCTTTATTTTCTCTTTCCAGTTGAGCAAAGACATTCCGCAATTTAGCTGAATCGCGAAGTTCGATGGGCTCCTTTATTCCCGCTGAGTGAAGGGTTTGAACAATCAAAGTGACATTCCCCTCTTTGGGTCGTCCGGCTTTGAGCATTTTCCTTGTCTTTTGTCGTGGTTTTCTGGTTTTTTCGTCGACCGTGCGCATAGGCAGAATCAGTGCTTTGAGGTTCCAAGCCGTTTCTACTATGGAATCCAGCTTATCTTTAAGTCTCGCACGTAGGTCTTGAGCACCGGGAACTTTTTTTAACTCGTGTAGCCTTTTCCTAATATCTTCCTCTTCATCAGCGAGCTTGTTCAGTTCGTCCATGTAATTTGATGACAATGCCGTCTCCATAATTTAGTTTCTACGAATATAACGGCGATCATAAACCTTCGTTGTATCTGTCTCAACGAGATTCAAGTTTACATGGAATTGAGTGTTCTCCCAGAGGTCTGAAAATATCGGCAATGCTCCTAGTCAAATTCTGCTAAATACGTGCTTTTATAATTGTAAAAAGTTTGAGTTTGACTGCTGGTCAAGGAAATTGGATAATAAAAGTGCATCAGGAGTGGTCCCGAGGGACCCGGCAACCGGCAAGGAGACGCACGGTGCCTTGAACCCCATACGGGTTCGATGCGCGGATATAAGGCCGAAACGAGTCTCCGAAATACGCCGCCGCAATCTGATGGGCGGCATTTTTGTTTTACCTCACCGGCGGCTGTTCCTCCTGATGCCGAATTGTTCATTTTCATGCGGGAGAATAGATATGTGTGCCGATGGTCAACCCAAACGGAAACGCAAGACCAGGGAAAATCAGGAACCCAGCGAAACCAGCATTGAATATATCCAGCAGGTCCTGCTGCGCCGGAAAGAGCTGATGGACATATACGGATTTGGGAGTTTAAAGAGGGCCGAAAGGAAACTATTGGAGCAATTACTCCGTGCTCCAAAAATGGATGAGTTAGAAAAATATCTCCAGGTTGAGGCGGAAATAAAGAAGTTATCTGATCAAATTGCTTTTTGTGACGATCAGTGTGCAGTTTTACCAAAGAGCATTGATTTTTTGGTAGTGAACATATCGATGCAGGATGGGCATCACCCGTCGTCACGGTGTCCTTGCGGCCCCGATATCCTACTGTATGTGAACGGAGAAGTTGTGGTTCACAAATAGCACTGTATGTCCTCATTGGAGTGTTGGTGATGGTCGTAATCGTTAAGAACGGTAAGATCGAAACAATCGATGTCGAGCTTGAAAATTACGATAGCATCGATTTGTTCTGGTTGTTGTCAGACAAAGCCAGAAGTTGGATAAAGGGCAATGTGCATGTCGAGGACTGGCAAAGGTTCGGGAATGCGCTGGCAGTGGAGCACAGAATGGCCGGTGATCTTACTCAGGGGATGCTGAATAGCGGACTGATTGTGAAAACCTCAGAACCGGGGACGTGATCGTGATGTAACACCCCATAAAGTCGCCACGCACTGCTCCCTGCTCACACACGCGACATCAGTTGTGAAATGGTCATATCGAATGCAATAGCGAGGACTTCCAGATTGCGGAGGCAGATTTCTTTTTTCCCGTTTTCCAGATCAGAGATGAAGCTGCGGTCAATGCCAACGTGCTCGGCCATGTAGACCTGGGTCCAGCCACGGCTTTTCCGTAGTTGGCGTAGCCGTTTTCCAAATCTGATACAAATATCGTTCGACACGCTACATATAATGCTTTGTAGGCTTTAGTCGATAAATCGGCTATAGACGACAATGATGAAACAGGATACTTGTTTGCCGGGAGGTTCTATGTCGGCCAATTGGATTTGTGGATTTCGCAGAATCGGACTTGTCATTTCATTTCCAATAACGGCACTGATTGTTTTAACTTGGTACGATCAAATCACGGAATACTCTCCATCCAATTACCAACCTGAGCTAATGGATGACCGCGAAATAAAAGAGACGTCGATCAATACACAAATTATTGGAATGGGAAATGATCGTGCATATTTCAATCAAGACGTGCCCAAGAATGTAGCCCAGAAAGTTGCAGGAGATTTTTTGGCAAAACATACCAGCAAGGACAAGAATGATCTTCTTATGCAAAAGTTTGACAAGGCGGGTCTTCATCCGCCGCCCCTGCCCGGAGAACCAATCAACCTTAACTGGGTATTTACTATTGGCAAGAGGGTCAATTATCTTAAATTCGCAGTGCTGATTCTCGGGTCTTTAGGTTGCGTAACATTGACAATCCAAGGCTGCATTTCAGTGGCTGCATGGGCCATTGAGGGTTTTAGAAGATAGACCAACGTGCACCTGGACCATACACCGTTTTACCGAATACTTTTGATATTTCAAGCTGAGATCATGTTCCTCCAGACGTTGCGGTGGAAACGGTAACCACTTCCGAAATGCTTTCGGTCTGACCGGTCATCAGATTTAAACGGATCTGGCGACTCACGCCGTTTATGGGTTCTATGCACTTTGCCGCTACCATCCAAGACATGCCGTTTGCTCGATCTCTTTGTGGTTCCAGCTCAATCATTAACCCGCGTGGCGTAAATCGTGTTCCTATCACTGTCACCTCGTTATAGCCGTCTTCGCTCCGGTACATTGCCTTTTCTCCCGGCGCGATTGTCACGACCCAATCTCCTTCCCCGGAAATTACAGCGCTTCCCGACGGCTCAGCTACAGCCAAACTTAAAATGTTTCTCTTTAAAAGCATGAGATTACGATCAAATGCAGTATTTTGGTATTCCAGCTGTAAGTCGCATGCTTTATCAATGACCTCCACAAATCTGGATGCAAGCTGTTGAGTTAATCTCAGACTGCCATTAGTTGAATCATAGACGCAGATTCCTTTGCATTGCTGTAGTCCGATTGGATTCTGTCGAGAATGAAATACTCCAACGCCTAGTTCACGTTCCTGAACACCGCACAGAATGCAAAATGCTTCACGCAGTGCAGAAGCCATCGGTTCTGAGACTAATGTGGGTTCGGGGAAATACCAACACACTCCAGTGGTGAGAAAAAACCTCGTAATAGGCGCACGACAAAAGTCGGAATTAGGCCCATATTCGTATCTCGTCTTGTTTCTACCTCTCATTTCATCGAATCCAAGTACTCGCTCACTCACTTGCAGTTCAGCTTCCGCCAGAAAGCCTTTGTCCGACTTTGCCAGACATAGTATTCCTCCAGGGAATTTGGGAAATACCATCGATTGGGCCAGCGGTTTGGTAGTCCAGTATTTTGAGCGGACCACTTTTATCTCACCGGTTCGGTAATTGAATCGTTTAACCCTCAGCGGACGAGCCATGTAGTAATAGATCGCGCCCGGGTACGCTTCTCGAAGCGCCTGCGGAAATGAAAGATTACCAAAAGGCCTACCTGGATAGTCAGTGACCTTAAACTCCTGTTCCATTTGACTGCGGATTGGAAACTCGTGATGCGGACTTCCCGCTGCAGCTCTTTGCTTCAATGGGTATAAATCAGATGGCACATCTTCAGTTGGGTCAAGTTCATTCAGAAGTAGACGGACAAAATCTGCGGGCAAGTTATCGAAAACTCCAGGCAAAGGGGAACTTCTCCCAATCGAACCGTGTTCTCGTGCTGCGCATAGCGCGTTCGCGTACTGAATGTAACGATTATCAAGGTACAACCAGCTGGGCTCCATTTTACGCCTGCAGTATTCATTCAGAGAGGTTATTGCCCCCTGATCATCCAGGATCAAGCAGACGGCGGGATGCGTTCGACCAGCTCTTCCTAATCGTTGATAAAATGACTTAACGGATGGAGGTGTGCTCATTAGGACAACGATCCGGATTTCACCAATATCCAAACCAAGCTCCAGAGCACTTGTGGAAACAACGCCCGAGAGGCCACCGTGCGATAAGGAATTCTGAATTTCTTTCCTGTCTTCAACCTCGTACCCTGCCCTGTACGGAAGAATTCGGGACATGATTTCTGGTGGACCCAAATCGGTAATTTCCTCTTCCTTATCATCACCGTCTTCTTCTTCACCTATTTCCGGATCGATTCCGGAGTCATCCCGCTTTCGAAGAGCGGCAGCAACCATTCGCTCCACCATCCTGCGAGAGTCTCCAAAAGCCAAAAATCTGCCTTCGCCCAGTTCCGCCAGCTGAACCAGAAGCTGGACGGTCTTATCGAAGGTGTCGCCGCCAACACTCCTGCACAACAAAAGCGTTTTCTCCGGACGAGCACTCGTATCATCAGATTCATCGAAAACGCGCATTGTACGTCCAGTCAGTATGTTCATCAGGTTTTTCGGCTCACCTATTGTTGCTGTGCTACAGATGAACTGAGTCCTGTTTGTCATAGACTGAAAACGACGGATGAAATAGGCCATATTGGTTCCAAATACTCCGTCATAAACATGGGCTTCGTCCAGGATCACCAATCGGATTGAATCCAGAAACCGCTTAACTGGCCCTTCGGATACACTGCTCATCATCCATGCATGGGCGACATCTGGTGTCATTAGGAGCACACGAGCCTTGGATATAATCTGGTTTCGACTAAGGACCGGTACTCCTCCATCGATGAATCTATGCTGAATTCCAAAGGGCTTTAGAATCTCTTCCCATTTTTCGAGTTGGTCCTGAATCAATGCCTTTACAGGGTAGAGGGCAATTACGGTGGAACCAGGATCTGCCAGCAATTTATTTAGAGCCGCCACCATGAAAACAAGGCTTTTGCCAGATGCCGTAGAAGTCGCCAGGCAAACATCCTCGCCTGCGAGAGCACTAGATATGGCTTGACTCTGATGTGCATACAAGCCCTTTGGATATCTTGCCTGAACCAAGTTTTTCAAACGTGAGTCCAGACCTGAAGGAATCGGCTCATAACTTGCCTCTCGGTGCGGTATTGAACTTCGTTCAGCAATGGAAAATCCGCTTTCCTCCGCCAAGCCAGCTAACAGTTCCGACGTAATCTCTGGCATACGCCAAATCCTCGTTAAATGGAAGCCATACCCGACATATCTCGGAGCAGTAGAAATAAATAAGAGAATTCTAACCTATAGCCTAATAGGATCAACAACTTTGTCTTTCGGAAATTGATTTGCGCGTCGGGTGCAATTTAAGGCGCTTGATTATTTCCGGGGTGTCCAGCTATGAATTCCAAAGCGGTACAACCGTTTCACGTTTCCCGATCATCGAGGTACTCTTTATAGAGGTCGATTGTTTGAATGCCAGCATAAAATTGTATCGTTCACGAAAGCATCGAATCATAGCGGGTGTGTGTGGCGGCATTGCAGAGAAGTACAATATGTCACCCACAACGGTACGGCTATTAGCACTCCTCTCGTGCCTACTGCCGGGGCCGCAGTTTGTGATCTACATTGTGTTATGGATTGTGATTCCTAATGCCCCTGAATACTCCGCCTGATACGGATTTAAACTTCCATGCCGGACCACCCTGATTTTGCCCAAGAGTTGCTGCATATCAGCAGGCAAGAATTGATAGAAATTCAAGAGCAGCTGGGCAATGCCCATCCTACTCCCTGGCAATTAGAAGATGGAATGAACTCTGTTGCCGGGTGCTTTATTTGTTTTCCAAAAGGACATGAAGGAAAGGGATCAACCGGTGATCTCTGCTGGGCTGCCGTGGCGATGATAAAGAATGGCCTGCTTACAGCAGTTGAAGTTATCAGGGGAGCTGTTTCTGCCCCATATGAGCCCGGCTTACTCGCATTACGTGAAGGCCCTTTCCTTAAGAGAGTCGTGCAACTCCTTCCAGAAATGCCCGATGTTCTTCTGGTAAATGCAACGGGGCGCGACCATCCACGCAGAGCTGGGTTAACGGTGCACCTTGGCGCGGCGTTATCGATACCAACAGTCGGCATCACCCGAAATCCGTTAATTGCTGAGGGAGCCTTGCCTTCAGATGAGCGTGGGGCAAACTCCCCTCTGCGAATCGGTGATCAGACCGTTGGCTGCTGGTTGCGAACGAAACGCGGCGTGCCGCCACTCGCAATTCATGCCGGGTGGCGTACAACGCCTGAAACCGCCACGATGGTTGTAATGGCGGTTACTGGTCGCTGGCGAACCCCTGAACCGCTGAGGCAAGCACGAAGTGCTGCCCGCCTCGCACGCACAATGGAACCAGATTCTTAGAATAGGTAATGCTCCCTGTTTACGCCTATGAAAAAGAAAACACAAGAAGCCGGAAGTGATGAGGAGGTTGATGCTTTGTATCAGCTCCCTTTGAATGAATTCACCAATGCCAGAAATGCACTTGCAGTCCGTTTGAAGAAAGCCGGGCAAGGCAGCAAATGGGCCAAGGTGAAGAGTCTCATAAAGCCATCTTTGGCAGCCTGGGCCGCAAACCAGCTCTATTGGAAGCACAAGGAGGCTTTCGAGAATCTAATTACAACCGGCCAGAATTTGCTCCAAGCGCAACTATCCCAGCTCACTGGAAAGCCTGCGGAAATGGATAAGGCACATTCTGAGCAAATTGCAGCTATTTCTGTTTTGTTGAACTTGTCTGCTGAGCTGGTTCGGGAGAGCGGTCATAACGAGACTCCCCAAATGACTCGCCGCATGAGCAGGACTCTTGATGCCCTGTCCATATATCCTGAAGGTGCTGACGCTCCAACCCCGGGAAGGCTAACGGCAGATGTGGAACCGCTGGGCTTTGAGACAATCTCGGCCATGATCCCGATCAAAGGGTTGGATAAGCCACAGGTCAAAACGAAGAAAGTTATCCCCCTTAAGCCACCGATTGAGAAAGAAACAAAACAGGAGAGAGCGGGTCAATCATCCGCAATAGCAAAGACAGCATTGCTCGATGCAGAAAAAAAGGTGCAGGCAATTCGAAAGAAGGTGCAGTCGTTAAACGCTGCCCGAGAAAAGGCAGCGGCTGAGGTCAATGCGGCAGAAAAGGCGAAGGCTGACGCGGAAGAACGTTACCAAAAGGCAAAGCTATCCGAAGAAGAAGCCCGGAGCCGGTTTGAAATTGCAGCAACCGAGGCCGATATAGCGGCAACGGAGTTAACTGAAGCTCTACGAAAGATCGAAGATGTACGTCGGAGATTTGAATCATGAGGAACTCGCCCTCCGTACGATGCCGCTATTCTCATTTGTGACTATTACCTGATTCAGTTTCATGCATGAAACAACTTTCCATTATTTATGATTTCGGGGACTTTTCTGCCCTTTGGGTTCGAGTGTGAATTGTAGATTTGGTTCTAGGGGATAGGGGTATCCCTCGGCATACACATACTGGAAATCCTCGTATGGTTGGCCACCGTCAGCGAATCTGCAATAGATGTGCGGCTGTGGATAGCATTCGTCGCCTGTTGAATCAACTTCCACGATATTGCGGAATGGAATCCTTCCAAGTCTATATAGTTTAATTTTACGATATTTTTTATTATCAAATTCCTGTCCGTAATCAATTATCGACCACTGACCTTCACAATTTTGTATGCCTTCCTCGACCCGAAGGATAAAAGCAATTCCATTGAAGTAAAAATCCCATACCTCCAGTTTAAACCACCCGCCTATTCCTGGTTTTTGGGAGTCGACATCGGGATACGAGTTGTCATCAATAGAGTGGATTATGGCCTCAGAATGAGCAAACTTCTCATAAGGGTGACCCGTTACCTTTTTCCAATCAACTTCTTTGGGAATTTTCAGCAACTCAGTCTTCAACCGTCTCTTTATGGCTAAGTTTCTGGTGATGGATGCCTCGCGTTGCCTGGCTTCTCTAACGGCAGATATATCGAAATACGAGAATAGAAGATCTTTACGCTCGGCGTAAAGCCGTGCCTCCAATACCGAGGCAGTCCACAAAAATGGAGTGGCAATGCCTTTTCCTTTCGCATATTTATCGAAAGCCTCATGTGCGGCTCTCGTTACATCGCAGGCAACAACAACCAAAAGTACTTCTGGTATGACTTCTGCCTTTTCCAGCGAATCATCAACCGCTTGTTTCAAAGTGCTCTGGTGCGCTGCTAAATAACGACGACACTGGATATACCAAGCACGATTTGTGTTTTCCTCAACACGTTCGATTGCAAAGATATCTACACCACCATCGCTTCCAAGGCGACCATAATGTCTAATATCTATCCACGGACGCATGGAGAAAATTAGCCCCAGACATAAGTCCTCAAATCTTGAAGGGTCCAAATCGGAGAAATGAAGCCTATTTGTACTTCGTGTCGGTTTTACCAAGTCTCTTCCTCGCAGAGCTCTATTTTTTTAATCAGCTTCAGTAAATACTCTGATTCGAAACGACAGTGTTTTCGTAAATGAATTATCACCTCTACGGCTGCAAAGCTGTCGCAATCAGGACCGTGCTGTATTATATTCGTCATTTCATTGTAAAACTCTCATTCTTTGGACTTTCTCTGTATCGAAGTTTAGTGCTGCCTGATCAGGCCTCTGCCTTTCGACATGGCGCACCAATTCGGAGTTGATCGTGGCTATCAAAAAATCGGAAATATATACGTCTTTGTGGCAGAGCTGCGACGAGCTACGCGGCGGTATGGATGCCAGCCAATACAAAGACTACGTTCTCGTTCTACTGTTTATCAAATACATCAGTGACAAATATGCAGGGGTACCGTATGCGCCGATCACCATCCCACCCGGCGCCAGCTTCAAAGATATGGTTGCCCTCAAAGGGAAATCGGACATAGGCGACCAGATCAATAAAAAGATCCTCGCCCCGCTGGCAAAGGCTAATCAGCTGTCTGACATGCCGGATTTCAATGACGCAACCAAGCTCGGCAGCGGCAAGGACTTGGTGGAACGGCTCACCAATCTAATCGCCATTTTCGAGAACAAGGCGCTAGATTTCTCAAAAAACCGCGCTGATGGTGATGACATCCTTGGCGATGCCTACGAGTATTTGATGCGGCACTTCGCATCCGAAAGCGGCAAAAGCAAAGGTCAGTTTTACACCCCAGCTGAGGTCAGCCGCATTATGGCGCAGATCCTCGGTATCCGAGATGCGAAGATCACCAGTGCTACCACCGTTTATGATCCTACCTGCGGTTCAGGTTCGCTCTTATTGAAGGTTAGCGATGAGGCCGGGGTGAGGGTCACCCTGTATGGGCAGGAAAAGGATGCGGCTACCAGCGGTCTTGCCCGTATGAACATGATCCTGCACAACAATCCTACGGCACTCATAAAGCAGGAAAACACGCTGACCAATCCTCAGTTCAAAAACGGCGAGATGCTCAAAACCTTCGACTATGTCGTTGCAAATCCGCCGTTTTCCGATAAGCGGTGGAGTACCGGTCTCGATCCGCTGAACGACCCCTATCAGCGCTTCCAGCTCTTTGGCACGCCGCCCAATAAACAGGGCGATTATGCCTATCTTCTGCACATTGTCGCCTCTCTCAAGAGCACCGGCACAGGTGCTTGCATATTGCCGCACGGTGTCCTGTTCAGAGGTAATGCTGAGGCGGATATCCGCCGGAATCTCCTCCGAAAGGGCTATATCAAAGGGATCATTGGCCTGCCGACGAATCTCTTTTACGGCACGGGAATTCCTGCCTGCATCGTTGTGGTCGACAAGAAGAATTCCCACGCAAGAAAGGGCATTTTTCTAATCGATGCCAGTGCGGGTTTTATGAAAGACGGCCCCAAGAACAGGCTGCGGGTTCAAGATATTCACAAGATTGTCGATATATTCAACCGGCAGCTCGAAGTCCCCGGGTATGCCCGCATGATCTCCTTAGAGGAGATCGAGAAAAATGAGTTTAACCTCAACATTCCGCGCTATATCGACAGCCAGGAACCTGAGGACATCCAGGATATCGAGGGACATCTCAAGGGCGGCATTCCCATTGCTGACGTTGAAGCCCTTCATCGTTATTGGGAAGTCTGTCCAAAACTGCGGCAGACTCTGTTCAAGAAAAATCGCGCTGGTTATGTGGATCTCGCTGTGGACAAGGCGGCTATTAAGTCCACGATCTACGAGCACCCAGAATTTGCCGCCTTCATCACGGGCATGAACTCTCATTTTGCCGCTTGGTCTCAGGAAAATGGCAAGTCCCTGCGGCAATTGAAGTCCGGATGTCATCCAAAGGAAATCATCGTCAAGCTCTCCGAGGATCTACTGGCCTATTACTCCGGCAAGCCGTTGATCGACAACTACGACGTTTATCAGCATCTCATGGACTACTGGGCCGAGACTATGCAGGACGATTGCTACATCATCGCCGCTGACGGCTGGAGAGCAGAGACGACCCGCATCGTTGAGAAGGACAAGAAAGGCAATGAAAAGGACAAGGGCTGGACGTGCGATCTCGTGCCCAAGTCCCTCATCGTTGCCCGCTACTTCGCCAAGGAACAGGCGGCACTAACCCAACTGGAAGCCGAGTTGGAAGCCGTTACGGCCCGGCTGACGGAGATGGAGGAAGAACACGGTGGGGAGGAGGGAGCTTTCTCCGAGCTCGAAAAGGTGAACAAGGCCAACGTTACTGCCCGGCTAAAGGAGATTAAAGGGGATAAGGAGGCCAAAGACGAATCCGCCGTTCTCAACGAATGGATGAAGCTCAGCAACGAGGAAGCTGACCTCAAGAAACGCGTCAGGGACGCCGAGGTGGCATTGGATGCCAAAGCCTATGCCCATTACCCCAAGCTCACAGAAAATGACACCAAGGCGCTCGTAGTGGATGATAAATGGCTTGCAGCTCTGGATGCCGCAATCCACGGCGAGATGGACAGCATCAGCCAAGGGCTAACCCAGCGAGTGAAGGAACTTGACGAACGCTACGAAACACCGATACCGGGAATGGTTAGCCGGGTGGCCGAGCTGGAGTCGAAAGTGAACCGGCACCTGGAAGAGATGGGTTTTACATGGAAGTGAAGCGCGGATACAAACAGACAGAGGTAGGAGTAATTCCGGAGGATTGGCATCTTCGGCCACTGTTGACCGTAGTTCGTGTGGCAAGTGGTCAGGTTGACCCAAGGATTGAGCCCTACCATTCGATGACTCTCGTCGCACCCGACCATATAGAGAGCAGCAGCGGACGCTTGCTATTAAAGCAGACAGCAGGTGAACAACGAGCAATTAGCGGTAAATACCTCTTCGCACCTGGTGACGTTGTTTACAGCAAAATTCGTCCGTATCTGAGGAAAGCAATTCTGGCTGATTTTGAAGGGCTCTGCAGCGCGGATATGTATCCACTGAAGCCCGCAGCCGAGGTCTCAGCCGGGTTTGTATTTTCTGCACTGCTTGGACATCATTTTTCCAAATATGCTGAGTCGGTGTCGGTTCGAAGCGGGATGCCGAAGATCAACAGAGCTGAATTAGCTGAATATACGATGGCACTCCCGCCCACTAGAGCCGAACAAGAAGCCATTGCCGACGCATTGAGCGATGCAGATGCCCTCATCGAATCCCTGGAGCAACTCATTGCCAAGAAAAGCCAGATCAAACAAGGGGCCATGCAGGAATTGCTAACGGGCAATAGGCGTTTGCCGGGTTTTACATCCAAATCGGGTTATAAACAGACCGAAGTGGGGATGATTCCGGAGGATTGGAATACAGTAACATTGGAATACGCTGCCGTTCCTGGGGGCCTCGTTAGGGGTCCGTTTGGCGGAACCTTAAAAAAACAATTTTTCGTAAGAGACGGCTACAAGGTCTATGAACAAAGAAACGCTATTTACGGGACAGTTGATAAGGGCGATTACTTTATCTCTAGAACCAAGTTTAAAGAGTTGGAACGCTTTCGCGTCCGTCCTGGGGATTTAATAGTAAGTTGCTCGGGAACAATTGGGTGCATTTACAGGATTCCCCAGGAAGCACCAGAAGGAATAATAAATCAGGCTCTCCTCAAAATCTCCTTGAACGAGGAGAAAGTAAATCATGGATTCTTTCTTGCTGTTTTCGGATCCAAACAGTTTCAGGCGCGTATCAAAGAGAATACTCATGGTGGGGCAATGCAAAACCTCGTTGGAATGGATGTTTTTATGAAAACATTATTCCAAATCCCTCCCCAAAAAGCCGAACAAGAAGCTATTGCAGCCATTATTGGCGATATGGATGATGAGATTACTACATTGGGATCAAAGTTAAATAAAGCCCGCCAAATCAAACAAGGCATGATGCAGGAACTCCTAACCGGAAGGATACGTCTCGTATGAAAAACTACTACCGAGTCATGCTTGGAAAAAAAAGCGCTCATGCGGCGGAATGTTTTGCAGGCAACTTCATTGGTGCTAATTTCGGTATCAAGCAGGACCTGTCACATAAGCTGCCGGAGGAATGGCGTGCCTTTAATGAGGAATTCATTCCTGTATATCTCAATCTCTTTCCCGGTAAGACAAAGATCAGCGCTGGATTGGCATGCGGCGCACTGTGGACTGTCTGCAAAGGAATCAGGAAAGGTGACATAGTGCTTTGTCCCGACGGAGAGGGTGGCTACCGTGTTGGTGAGGTAAGCGGAGAATACAGCTACGAACAAGGAGAAATCCTTTGTCATAGACGGCCAGTTTCCTGGTCAAACGTCACGATCGATAAATCTACGATGAGTGAGCCTTTGAGACACTCCGCAGGTTCAATTGGAACCGTAAGCACGATTACTCGGCATAGCGATGAAATCGAAAAGCTGATCAGCGGAAATTCAAAACAAAAGGCCGATGACGAAATAGTAGAGGACCCTTCTGCATTCGCATTAGAGGAGCATCTGGAGGATTTTCTCGTAAAAAACTGGGCTCACACTGAGCTTGGCAAAGACTATGACATTTACGAGGAGGATGGAGAAAAAGCACAACAGTACCAAACCGATACTGGTCCACTCGATATTCTTGCCGTCAGTAAAGATAGAAAGAAGCTGCTGGTTATTGAGTTGAAAAAGGGTCGTGCCAGTGACGCGGTAGTGGGCCAGATCCTTCGCTACATGGGGTTTGTTCAGGAAATGCTTGCGGAAAAAGATCAGAGTGTACATGGATTAGTAATCGCCCTGGAAGATGATCAGAGGATCCGTCGAGCATTGGCGATGGTAAAGAATATCCAATTCTATCGATATCAAATCAGCTTCAAATTAGTGAAAGCATAAGATGACTCCAATAGGCCAGGCAGAACGCGCTACACAGGACCGCGTCATTGCTCTATTTCGGAACGAACTGAAATACAAATATCTCGGCGATTGGACAGACCGAGACGGCAATAGCAATATCGAGGAGGGGCTCCTTACCGATTACCTGACTAAATGCGGTTACGGTCAAGCACAGATCAGTAGGGCCATTTACCTCCTTCATACCGAAGCCGATAACCACAATCGTGGTCTTTATGGCAACAATAAGGCTGTATATAACCTGCTGCGGTATGGCGTGCCGGTTAAGATAGAAGCAGGCAAAGTCACAGAAACCGTTCACCTCATCGACTGGAAAGAACCAAAGAAGAATGATTTCGCTATTGCTGAAGAGGTTACTCTTCACGGGAATAACGAACGGCGACCGGACATAGTCCTTTCCGTGAACGGCATTGCTATCGGAGTGCTCGAACTGAAGAACAGCCGAATCTCCATCGGCGATGGCATCCGTCAAAACCTTTCCAATCAGCAGCCAGAATTCAATGAATGGTTCTTCAGTACGGTTCAGTTCATCTTTGCTGGCAATGATTCAGAAGGGCTGCAGTACGGGACAATTGGTACACCGGAGAAGTATTTCCTGAAATGGAAAGAAGAGGAGGAAGATAACAGCCGTTTTAAGCTCGACAAATACCTGCTGAAGATCTGCGTCAAAGAGCGCCTGATCGAGCTGATGTACGACTTCGTGCTATTCGATGGAGGCGTGAAGAAGCTGCCACGGGCACACCAGTATTTTGGGATCAAGGCTGCGCAGCGACATGTAAATGAAAGCAAGGGCGGCATCATTTGGCATACACAGGGCAGCGGTAAGAGCATTGTCATGGTGCTTCTGGCGAAGTGGATTCTGGAGAATAATCCCAACGCCCGAGTTGCCATCATCACAGACCGGGATGAATTGGACAAGCAGATTGAGCGGGTCTTCACAGAAGCGGGAGAAGCCATAAAGCGCACCGGCAGCGGTCGTGACCTGATGAACCAGCTCAGCCAGGCTGCCCCACGCCTCTTATGCTCTCTGATCCACAAGTTCGGCAGGAGAGACGTAGATGACCTCGACGCGTTCATCAAGGAACTGGAAGCTCAACCGAGCCAGACTGTGGGAGAGGTTTTTGTTTTCGTGGACGAATGTCACCGGACCCAGAGTGGACGACTGCACCGGGTGATGAAGGCGATGATGCCCAACGCGATCTTCATCGGCTTTACTGGCACACCTCTATTGAAAAAGGATAAGCAGACGAGCCTGGAGGTTTTTGGCGGCTACATCCACACCTATAAGTTCAGCGAAGGCGTTGAAGACAATGTCATACTCGATTTGATTTATGAGGCGAGGGATATTGACCAGCATCTCGGGTCGGTAGACAAAATCGATGCCTGGTTCGAGGCCAAGACCAAAGGCCTGAACGATTGGCAGAAGGATGAGCTGAAAAAGCAGTGGGGCACGATGCAGCATGTGCTCAGCTCAAAATCCCGCATGGATCGGGTGGTGAGCGACATCATCTTCGATTTCGGTACTAAGCCACGCCTTTCGAGCCAACGCGGAAACGCCATCCTGGTTGCCTCCAGCATTTATGAGGCTTGTAAGTATTTCTCACTATTCCAGAAAACACCGTTTAAGGGCAGGTGCGCGGTGGTTACCTCCTACAACCCGCAAGCACAGGACGTGACCAAGGAGGAGATCGGAGCCCATACTGAGACCGACAAACAGTTCATCTTCAACACCTACACTGAACTGTTGACGGATGTTGCGCCCAAACCGGGCATGACAAAGACTGAGACTTACGAGGAGACTGCCAAAACGCTGTTCACGAAGGAGCCTGCGAATATGAAGCTCCTCGTCGTTGTGGACAAGTTGCTGACTGGTTTTGACGCACCGCCCTGCACCTACCTCTATATCGATAAATCAATGCAGGATCACGGGCTGTTCCAGGCCATATGCCGTGTTAACCGGCTGGATGGGGACGACAAAGATTTCGGCTATATCGTCGATTACAAGGATCTGTTCAAGAAAGTCGAAAACGCCATTGCTGTTTACTCGTCAGAATTAGATCACAGCTCTGGAGGCGCTGCTCCGGAGGTGCTGCTGCAAGATCGTCTGAAGAAAGGGAGGGAACGGCTGGATGATGCGCTTGAAGCTCTTTTCCTCCTTTGTGAGCCCGTCGAAAAGCCGAAAGGCGAGTTGGAGCACATTCATTCCTTCTGCGGAAATACTGAAATTCCGGCAGACCTGAAGGAACGAGAGCCACGACGCTCTGCACTATATAAAGCTGTGGTAACCCTCGTAAGAGCATATGCCAACATCTCGGATGAGCTGGATGCAGCCGGATACAGCGGCGCTGAAATAAATCGAATCAAGAAGCAGGTTGAAGAGTATTTGAATCTTCGGGAAATCATTCGCAAAGCCAGCGGCGAGAGCTTAGATCTGAAGGCGTACGAAGCTGATATGCGGCACCTCATCGATACGTATATTGAGGCTGACGAGCCGAGAAAGATCTCGCCTTTCGAGAATATCGGGTTATTAGACCTTATCGTAAAAACCGGAATTGCCAATGCCATTGCGAATCAGCTCAGCAGCCTTAAAGGTAATAAGGACGCAATTGCGGAAGTGATTGCAAATAATGTCCGCAGCAAAATTATTAGAGAGCATCTGAACGATCCGGCTTTCTATAACA
The DNA here is from genome assembly GCA_963664705.1 of Acidobacteriota bacterium. Classification (GTDB taxonomy): domain Bacteria; phylum Acidobacteriota; class UBA6911; order UBA6911; family UBA6911; genus UBA6911. The sequence continues at coordinate 5,713,264 of OY761556.1, forward strand.
AAATGTCCGCATTATTGGACGAAATCATTGCAGCCAGGAAGGCCAAGGCAATTGAATACGAAGAATACCTGAGACGCATTGCGGAATTGGCTAAGAAAGTGCAGGCCGGACACTCAGATGAGCTGCCGGAACAGCTCGATACGCCAGGCAAACGTGCTCTGTACAACAACCTCAAAAAGGAAGCCGGGGCTGCTGTTGCGGAGGCTGGTGCAAGCTATTCCCCTGAGAATGACAACGATCTGCTCGAATTAGTCCTCAGAATTGATGATGCCGTGAAAAGCACCAGGCCAGACGAATGGCGTGGAGTGCAATCCAGGGAGCAGGTGATCAAGGCTGCTCTTTATGGCATCTTACAGGATCCTGCCGAAGTGGAGCGTATTTTCCTAATCATCAAAGCACAGAGTGAATACTGATGCCAAGGCAGATCAAGTTAGGTGACATCACAATAGAAGTGTTTTTGAAGGACATCAAAAATGTCCATCTCAGTGTCTATCCCCCAACCGGCAAAGTGAAGATTTCAGCTCCGAAACGCATGAGCCTCGACACAATACGCCTGTTTGCAATTTCGAAACTTGCCTGGATTAAGCAGCAGCAGAGGAAACTGCGAGAACAGGAACGTGAAACTCCTCGGGAGTACACTGATCGGGAGAGCCATTATCTTTGGGGAAAGCGTTACCTTCTGAATGTAGTAGAGGAAAATGTGCCGCCAAGACTTGAAATTAAGCATGGCACGATGATCCTTAATGTTCGTCCCGGGTCAACGACAGATGAGAAACAGGAAATTGTAGCCCACTGGTATAGAGAACAAATAAGGGCTGCCATTCCTCAGCTAATCGCCAAATGGGCTCCGAGAATGAAGGTAAAGGTGGAACGGGTTTTCATACAAAAAATGAAGACCAAATGGGGCAGCTGTAATCCAAATACCAAGAGCATTCGGCTCAATACTGACCTGGCAAAAAAGCCGCAGGATTGCCTGGAATATATTGTCGTGCATGAGTTGGCTCACCTGCTTGCATCGACTCATAACGACCGTTTTGTTGCGATAATGGACCGGCTGATGCCGGACTGGCATTTACGCCGGGAGCAACTTAACCGGCTGCCGGTTCGACATGAAGAATGGGCATATTGATCACAATTGATGAATGAGAGAGACGCTTCTTTAGAAAAATGGAGATTGAATGCAGGTGCTTGACCTGATCACCTCTTACATCCAATATTCATCAACAAAGCCTTACCTAAATCAAACTTAGCTCGGCCCGACTGCCTCCGCTCCATGCCGTGGAGTAGAAGCCAGCTCACTATTTTTATGGAAGTGGCCTGGAAGCCCACATTCCTTTTCTATAGGATCAGGGCCACCCCACCCTTGTAGGCCAAGCAACAAACGCGTAGTGCTAAAGCCTTGCTATGTTTTTGCAGAAAATGAATTGGGAAACGACCAAAGCGCCAAAATCTCCTTTGTCAATGCAATCGTTCGATTCTGTATTTTGATTTCGTCCCAAATCCGATCACCACCATCAAACACATCAACGATATCGTCTTTTGTAACGGACAGATCCGCATAAGACTTTATTCCCTTTTTTTTGCCTTCTCCCAAGACCTTTTTTTCAAATGGGTAATTCCTAAGTGCAGAATTGAGAGAACTAGTAAGCAATGTCATATTTCCGATAGAATATATTTTTGATACGCGTATCCTTTTGGCCTGTTCTGTATCTATGATTGTCGTTCCATCGTCATTCCTAACAGGAACAATGCTCCAATGCTCTTCCCATTTCTGAGGCATGACATGCTCCAATGAGTAGCAGAATTTTAGGTCTTTAATAGGGAATTTTTTGTCGTTATCCCTCCGATATAACTCAATCCAGAATAAAATAAGCGCAGCATATTTATTCGCAATATTCTGGAGACCGCCTATCACTGCATTGTCATCGACTTCAGATAGTTTTGTGTCAAGCAATGTTTCGTCTACGATTAACTCTTTACAGAACTTGTTATAACTTTTAGTTTCGCTTTTAGCGATCATTCTTCTCATAATAAACTTTTCTAACTTTTTCAATGTCTCATTCAAGAGGGGTCCATCCGCCTTGTGCTTTTTTAGCGCACAAAGAATGAAGGGGTGAAAAGTAGTAATCTCTAGAACATATAAAATGTGAAGCAGCCTCTGTAGGTCATCGCTAAAGGAGAAGAGAGTAGTTCGGTTAAATGACGAGATTTTATTCCTGTATAATTGTGCATATTCTTTTATGTCAGAGATAAATGACTGCAACTCGTATTTTGTTTTCTTTGCAATCTCAGCTTTATATAAGGAGGAGAGGCCAGATAACGTGTCCTTATCAGGATCAAAAAAACCCTTTATTACGGCAATGCTATGCAGAAGAATTTCGATGTTATCGCGCATCAGACGGCCAGTCGATCTTTGAGAATCCCAGAATGCGGTTGCATCGTCATCTGACGCAAACACTGCTTCCCAATCGTTTTGGTACATCATATGGACATCATCTTGGCTTTCGAATACATCGAGGGCTCGTTGAAATAGCGAATTTTTGATAATATCTGCCGCACTTAACCGTACCCCGGCGCTGTTGATGGTATCAAAAATGGCTTGTTCATCCTCCTTTTCTCCGAGGTCGATAATTACAAGTATTTTGTTTTCTGTGTCGAAAATCCGATTGAAAAGACTTTCCAACTCAGCTTGAGGGTGTTTCTGCAACTCTTCATAAAAGTATTTATAGCATTGGAGAATTTTGCTGCTGCTATCGGTTATAACGGACAATTCCTGTGGATCGATGCCGGGATCAATAACCTGATGATAGTATTGCGAATCTAACTTGGAATGTTGAATTTTGACATGAAACTTTTTATCAGTTTGCTGCTGTTTATAGAATAAATAGGTTTTGATGGAATTTTCACAGTTGTTTTTGGTGTCTTCTGGGAATAGGTCATAAAGTGCTTTAATCAGCACGCTTAGCGTTGTCAGTCGTTGTTGCCCGTCAATGACAACAACCTCTTTTGGCTTACCAGTCTGCTTTTCTTGTTGTTTTAGGATGAGAGAGCCGAGGAAATGGTTTTTTCTGTCATCGAGAAGGTCGATAAGCAGATCTTCCCAATTGTTTTTTTTCCATACGTAGCCCCTTTGGAAGAATGGAATTTTGACAACTCCCTCATTTCCTAGAAATGTGAATGACATCGCTTCTGCTTTCATGATTAGGCCCTCTGCTGTTTGCTATTTTACTTATATGAAGTAACTGCGCTTATCGTCCAAAAGGAGGTCTGGAGTATAACAATTTTTGCCGAATCCAACTACAGGTTGAATGGATTCAAGTACTTTGCATTATACTTCCGCAAAGTGGTTAACCGACCACTTGTCAGTGCAGGTCGTGATAGGTTGACATAAAATTGCTTCCTTCGCCGAGCCATGTCTTGCCTTTCACTTATAACCGACAATTACGCGGTCGCTCAATGTGGTTAGCGGCAAGAACATACCTCCGGGCAAAACGATCTCCCTTGTAAGATCCTGTACGCAATCCCAGAAGGTCTGCTCAATTGTGATCGGATGAAGGGCAAAGAATAATGATTGTCTCCTTGGAGGTATTTTTGTACTTCAGTGAGTGCCATCGACTTTGCCTCCGTATGCCCAGTACAATGAAATCTTCCGACATATGCCTACACAAAAGCAGCGATGAAATCCTTAAAACTTGATATGTGTTCGCTTGATTGAACCCGTTTCTGGATCTCGTTAAAGAATTTATGGTGTGTCACAAACCGAGGAGATCCTTTTGAATAACCGATGTTGCAATTGCGTTCATTGATTGCAGCTTTAAGATATTTATATGCGAACTGTGCACGGTTCCAATCATATTGGGGCAATTCTGGTAGAAGTGCAGGATCAAGAGTTATAACATCGTGAATATTAATGTACTCCCTTAAGCGGATATCGTGAGCATGTCTGCGAACTAATTTTCTATTGCCCAATGCCCATGTTTCGAAACAAAAATGCTGAATAATTGTGTGAATTGGAACCTTGCACGGATGAGAATCGAGAAACGCTTTTATCTCACTTGCCTTTTCAGCGTAGCTCATATCCTCAGAATCAACGGCCACCACAAGCCGATCAAAAATCTGCAAGTCATTTATGTCACTAATAGCATCCCTAATAACATCAAAGTAGTAGGGATATCCCATCCCCGATATCAGATAATAATTATTACTGACAACATCAGAAATAATTTGCACTTGTGACAAGCTGCTATTTACGATTGAAATCCACGCAGGATAAACGATACGTTCGGCTTTGCCTTCAACTACTAAGTATATATTCATTCAACGCCTTCACGATAAATCGGATCATTGATCAGTTTCGTAAAGGCTTGTTGCTTGGATTTGCCATAGCGGTCGATAAGCTGTTCTCCATAATCGATCTGCACTTCGGAGCCTCGTCGGTGAAATACATACCAATTCTGAAGGGGGAATTTATTTATGATGTATGGATGATGGCTTGTGATGAAAAACTGCATATCTTTTTCGGTTTCAAGTAAATACTCTGGCAGAAACTCTATCGCATTGATTCCAAGAGAATTTTCATACTCATCAATTAGGTAAATAGTTCCATTCGTCAGTAGCTCAATATCCGTGAGAATCAATAAGACCTTTATCATCCCAGAGGACAAACTTTGAACCTTAATCCACTCGGCAACATGTTTTTCCCGAATACAAAAGACTGGTATTAATCCAGGAAGTCCCACTCTCGGTTCAAGATCGGAAAACTGCTTCAAGGCTATATTTGTAATGAAGGGAAATATCTTCTGAAAAGTATCGCAGATTTTCTCGAATTTATCGGGAAAATGTTTTGAAAGCAGATATAGGGCTGCACTCAGAGATATATCACTGTTAAGTATAATTTGAGTGTCCTTTGTATTTGTAAGGTCCTCTTCAAGAGCATTTGGAAAGCCGCTAAGCTCAACAGCGTGTTCTAATGCATTTTTATCGAATAGACGTCTTAGGATTTTACAAAATCCATCAAAGATCGGGCGTACACGCTCTTCATTCCTAAGCAGAGAAATACTTGTTTGAGAAATCGGCAGTTTTGGAGTTTGCTTCTCATTGAATATGAACGCTTCTGGGGTGCGATCAACAATTATTTGTTCGACTCCATCTTTAATTATCGACACCTGTTCCCGCTGAATATGAGGGGTTGCATTCTTTGAGTCTGCCTCTAATATCCAACGATACTCTGATTCTTCATGACTAAAGCTGACATCCCATGATCCGCTTACAACGTTTTCCGCTCGTGCTACGATCCTGCCGAGATTGAATATTGTGTAAAGCAGACTGCTTTTGCCTGAACTCGAACCGCCAACCAAAAGATTGATGTTCTTGAACTCTACCGGACTATAGTTCCATCCGGTTTTTTCAAGATCTCGGAACTGATACTTTGATATTTTCATAGCGGAATGCCTCTTGGTCGGCTGTTTTGATTGAAAGGTTCTATTTTAACACCTTCTAATTAGTCAAAATAAAAATCCTTGGTTTTTTTTGGGTTTTTCCCATTCGACCAATCTTATGAGTTTTCATTGGCTTGGTAATTGTAATGGTAAGGGGCGCGGACAGCGTTCACACGGCCCAATGAAGCGCTTGCTAACCCGATTAATCAAGACAAGAAAATATGGAGCAATGGGCCATCCGGTGTGCATAGCGGCTGAACTGGGTTGCGCCCGAATCCCGTCGGGCTGAGATTTGTGGATTCGGTTTGCATTGAGTAGGACCGCAATCGCCTGTGGAAAGACTTCCAGGCATTCCCAGTATTGCCGCAAAACGCGGAAGAGGGCGAAACCCACAAGCATCCACAGCTGGTTGGCTCCAGGAAGGCGTGACTCTGGTCCGCCTTGTTCCAAGTGTTTGCGGGCGCGGTTGCGTATAATGTCAAATCGGGTTGAGTCGGGCGTAGTGATACATCCTATGTGACGCCTGTCCAGTTCGAATTCTGCTTTCCGTCTTGGTGTTCCGGGCGCGCAGGGGGAACTTGGAGCATCGATTGCTATACGGCGGATCAGTACGGCATATTCGGATTCAACGTCCCGAATGTAAGCTACCGAGGCGGCAGCAAACGCTTCAACGAGGCTGGTATTGAGAATCCCCGCATTGCCGGAACCTTGAGGTGGCTTTGCTTTTGCTGTTCGAAGTGGCGGCGGCACAAGCCGCGAGCCCTCTCGGCAAGAAACCACCACGGGAAGCCGTTTTTTCTTATCGAAAGCGAGATCGATTCCAGCGTATGCTTCGGTCATATGTACTCCTCGATCCAATCTGGGAGTCCCCAACGTACCATATGCGCAAAATCCAAGTTAAAAGCTCAGTTCAAATAACCACTTACAGCTCGGAGGACGAGCAGCATTTCTTTAGAACACGCGCAATCGAATCAGATTTAGGGCTCTTGACGAAAGCACCAGGAGACCATGACTTGGTATCAAAACACCCCCGCTGAGTCGGCCGAACTATGTCGAATCAGAATAGTAGACCGGCCGCCAAACTGCCTTATTAAACGTCTGTCAGCCTGGGCCGAAAATATTGCGGAATAGCTCGGCCATGAGTAACCACCGATCTTGCCTGATTGTAAGGATCGATGCAACTCGGTTCAACCGCGCCCTTGCAAATGTAGCCCTTTCAGGAATGACAATAATTGGCTGGTTTGAAGTTTCGGATTGCGGAACCAGTCAGTAGACCAGATCCTATAGAGCTTCCATCCATATTTCTCAAGAATCTCCTGTCGTAATCTATCTCTTTCCCGGACAGAGCGAGCGCTGTGATAAGTCGCACCATCGCACTCAACTCCGCAGAGAAAAACACCGGGTTTCGATGGATGTCTTACTCCGATATCTATTCGATAGCCACAAACACCGACCTGTGGAACGCCTTGGTATCCATGAGTGCGCAAAACTTCCAGAACCCACTGTTCAAACTCGCTCTCACACTCCTCCCCATCCCCATTCTGGCCAGTAGGAAGAGATACTAGGCCATCACGGGCGAATTTAAGATATCCCTTCAACGCTTTTACTCCCCAGTGCTTGCCCTCTTCCTGAATGTCCTCTGGGCACATAGATGTGAACACCGCGACTCGCTTCTTTGCACGAGTAAATAATACATTTAGACGACGATGGCCATAGATGCCGTTAATCGGCCCAAAGCGCTGGTAGAAGCTCCCGTTCTTATCCTTGCCATACACAGTGGAGATAAAAATCACGTCTCGCTCATCTCCCTGAACGTTCTCAAGATTCTTGACGAAAAGCGATTCCAATGTGGGATCCCAACTCTGCACGTATGCGGCAGCCTGCGTGTCCGTTGCCACTGCTCGATCCAATTGTTCACGTATAAACTCAGTCTGTTTGGCGTTTATAGCTACGATGCCGAGCGATTGCTTGGGACACTTTTTCATGAAATCGATGGCTGCCTCGACCACAGCATTGCCTTCGTTTTCATTAAGTCCGGCCTCATAAACACCGCCAGTCTGTACCAGCGAGACGCCGAACTCTGGGTGGTCGTAATATGGTGACGGAAATACAGTCAACTGGTTATCGTAAAACTCTGCATTTGAGAAACTGATTAAGGAGCCGTGCTCTGAACGGTAGTGCCACTTTAAGCGCCTGGATGGGTGGAAGCGGCCCGCAGCTGCCTCAAGAACAGAGTCCTGCTTCGTTTCTTCGTCGAATTCATCGTCATCGGTTGCACTACCCGCCGACAGTTTCTGGAAAAATGGAGTGGGCGGTAGCTGCATCTGGTCTCCCACAACCACGGCCTTCTTTCCCCGAGCAATCCCTCCAAGTGCTTCTTCCGGCCGAATCTGAGATGCTTCGTCCATGATGACCAGGTCAAATTGAAGATTACCCGGATCCAAGTATTGAGCCACGGACATCGGACTCATCATCCAGCAGGGCTTAAGCGCCTGCATCGCTTTGCCGGCTCGGGAGATAAGGTCCCGGACCGTAATTCGGGGTCTAGTTTGACCGGCAACGCGGGCTACCAGGGCATATTCGGTCAATTCGGCTACCGGTCCGAATGAATTGCCCGAAGGACAGGGACGATGGGTCAAACTAGTGGCCAACTGTTTACGGCGAAGTTCGATATATTCGCGATCGAGCGACTGGAATTGTTTACGCAATTGTTGGTGAGTTGCACCGGAATGGGTTCGCAGCCGAGGATCAGCTTTTAGCAGCATTTCCGCGGCCGAACGGTAAAATACGAACTCTACTGCTCGAGACAATTGATAATAGTCAAGATTGTTACCTGAATACGCAGACAGGACAGGGCCAAGACCCTGATTCGAAGCTGCATTCTCTGCAAGAAGAAAATTCAGGTAATCCCGCAACGCAGAAAAGTTATCCAATGCTCTCTGGTTTCGCTTACTTATTTCTTGTACTGGCACCCGTTCCAGATCAGCAGCCCCGCACCATAGCACTGGATCGAAGTGTGCCAATGCCTTTGCCTTTTCTTGACAGCCATTCAGAGCCGAGCAGGCGCCCTTCAAATTGATTACCATCGACTGGAGTTCAGCAATGTGCGACGGATCAGCAAAGAAGTATTCGATAACGTAGGTAGGTAGGTTCCATGATGATACCGCGTCTGCAAAGCTCAAGGTCGCATCCAAGGGCTCATAGTCTGCCCGCAAACTATTCGGAGTGCCCCCAACGAGTTCAAGACCATCCTTATTTAACGCTATCTCGGCACTTATTTGTTCTATGGATTCGAGTTCATTTGCAATTGACTTTATGCCGCTCTGGCTGCAGCTGTTCTCCAGCCCCGCTTTTTCCAAAACGTCGGCTACCGCACTCAGTTTATCGGCACGGATACGTTGTTTTTGAACCAGATCGCTCCAGGAGGCGTAGTCATCATCGATTATCGCCTCAAGGAGGCCCGTTAGCGAACTGAATGAGGATTGTCTACCTATAGCTGCCAATTTTTCGAGTTGATCTGGTTCCGCATTGAAGAGGAAATCCCGAAGCCGAATGCCGGGCGTACTGAAGATTGCCATTGCCTTCCGAACCTCATCGGCCCACTCTGCTACATTCAGCAGTTCATCAAATTGAGTTTCCAGACCAGCAAACTGGACGCCGCAAGTCATCTTCAACTCTGAGTTTTGGATGAAAGCCTCAGAATCGGTTAGATATTGGGCACACCGAAGGAGTCCAGCGGCCATCTCGGGTCGCCCCATTTTCCCTTTATTTTGAGCGATGCTGCGATACATGCGTTTTGCATCCCGGCATGCCGAACTGAAGAGCATACTGAAGCTATTGCTGGTCTTCAGCGAAATGGCACTTCGGCGGAGCTCGCCAACTGGTGGTAGCAGCTGTAAATCAAATACAGATTGAACTTCCGTGCGCCGTCGCCGAAGTGCATCACACTGCTCCACCGCTTTCTCCAGAATCCTTCGGTTCCCTTGGTCGAGAACTGAATTGGACCGGTTTGCCCACCGCAGTCGGGGCAATTTGCCGAGCAGTTCAATTGCGCTAATAGCAGCCCTCATTGAGCCGATGGTTGAGTCGGGGAGAGCGGCTGCTCTCTGTAATTCAGAACAAAACGAATCAAGGCCGGCCATCTGAGTGGCTAGTTGCAGTTGCTGCCCCTTTAGCTCCATTATGGACGAAACAGTAAACTGGTCGACACCGAGGTCGGCCAATACCCTTAGGGCATCCCGGCACGCATGACTTCCGACGGCACGCGCTTTAGCCAGTTTTTGGGCGGACATGCCGACCTTCGCCTCGTGCTCGAGGAGTGCTTCATGCTCTTTTAGCATTTGACGCAGGAGGTTTCGTTTCTTTGTATGAGCGCATTCTTTATAAGTCTCGAGATTCAAATTCAGTGGTGGGAGCTTGCTTGCACCCATTCTAGAACAGAATTCCTCGAGCCCGACTCTTGTGTCGGGCATAATAGTTTCGGTAACTTCCGATATTTTTGTCGCAGTATCCAGCAGGTACCTTATTGAATCATTCCATTCTGAAAGCACTGCCATTAGCCGCGACTCATCCAATTCTGTGATCTCAATATTCTGGATGCCTCGCCATGGATGATTTGCCAGTTTTCCGAAAACAGCCAACGGCTCCATTTGATTTTCGAGCGTTGCGGCGGCATCAATCATCTGACGGTATGTATGAGGTGAAATCTTAAGAGAGTCGGTAAGCCGGGCATCAGCAATTGTAGGCGGCAAGTCAGCTCGGAGGCTTTCTCGAATAGCGCTGCCCAATAAAACATCATAGATTTTCAGTCCTGTCTCCCCGGCCGCATCATTTACCCGCTGGACGTAATAGAGAAGCTCTTCTTTGGCAGCATTCAATGCTTTGGCATTGCTTTGAATCAGACTTAGCCCTAATGCTGGAGGCTGGTAGGTGAGACGGTGGGCCAGTGATTGAGTAACCGCTGTTTTTGATATTTTGCTCGAATGCAGTTCAAGGCAGAAGGCTTCAAGCCCTGCGGAGTCAAGCCGCTTCTTCACGACTTCCAGTGCGGCCATCTTCTCCGCGACAAATAGGACTGATAACCCTTCATTCAGAGCCGCGGAGACGATGTTAGTAATGGTCTGTGATTTGCCTGTTCCTGGCGGTCCTTGGATCACCTGTGAAGACTTACCCCGGAGCACATCCACGACCGCACTGTGCTGGGAGGAATCTGCATCTGTAATTAGCAGGGGCTCAGGGCCATCAAGAGAATCGATTTCATAATCTTCCGCGTATTGGATATTGCTGCTCTCGGCCCCGGCAATCAGGGTTCGTAACACGGGCTGTTGCTCAAGAGCTGCTTCTGCAGGCCAGCGCTGCGGATCGAGATCCTTATACATTGCCAGGGTTGAAAAAGTGAACAAGCCGATCGTGACATAACGCCTCAATTTCCAGTCGCGCTTGCCCGAAATAGCTCTTTCGATCAGGCCAAGGTAAGTTCCAAGTGGATTCTCATTGTCTTCATTCTCTATCCACGCCGGAATATCAACGGACATTGCCTTCAACAGCTCTGCCACGGCGACATTAACCGTAACATCCTCATTGCGTGTTTTGATGAAATACTGGTATTGCTGTTCAACAAGCACTCGGTCCAACGACACGGGGATAAATACGAGTGGGGCAAGGCGCTTTCCTTCCGCCTGCTCAGATTCGTAATACTCCAAGAAACCGAATGCGCAGTAGAGGGCGTTAAACCCGGCATCCTTTTCCAACACACGGGCGGCATCGCGCAAACCGCTGAGCTTGCGTTCGAGATCATCTGAAAAAAACATAGTCTGGATCTTCGAATCCGTATGTCGCCGGGCGGTCTGACCGTTCATTTTGGGGAGTTCATAATCGGGATTGAGTCCAAGTTCCCGCGCCCGTTTGGTAGGATCCCAAGTTGGCTGGAATGTGTCCCAGCCAAACTTTGCGCGCACTCGGTTGCGGAGTTCCCGTTCAATTTTTTGTTTTTGCCTTGCCGAAGCATTGGGCCCCAGTTCTGACAAGGATTCCTTGTATTTTGAATCCTCTCCTTTTGCTCGCCGGAGGTCGTTCACAAAAAAGGGGGCACTTTCGTCTTGGGGTGTCAGCTCGGGATCTGGAAGCGGCTCGAAGGACAATTGCTTCCCTATAACAAGTTTATTGAACAGAAATTCGGGAATCTCATCAATCACCCGGATATGGTTGCGGGACCTCTCCGAATGTTTAAAGCTTATCAAGGGATTACGGCTAGTAAGATCCAGCAGTTTGGTCCGGTATTGCTGGATTACCTGCCGTACAAAAGCGTCCGTTGCCGTTTGTTTTGTGACTGTCGCCTGTGCCATTTCACGTCGAGCCAATAGGAGATTGATAATACCAATTCATAAATGCAACGTAGTTACTGGGATTACGTTATTCTAATCGGTTATAAGATAATAAACCTGAAACTTTTGGTTGAATTTCACAGGGTTTCCCAATGCTAAAGCCCTCTTATCCCCCAGAGCGCCTAGAATAGCCCTGCCGCGAAGTAGCAATAATTTCAATCCGTAGAGGCTCCACTACCCTTGGGGCGGAGGTTTGGTCGTACCCCCCAGGCGCCAGAATTGAAAACCTGGAGAGCTTATAACTGTTATATGGCAGCCGCGGAGAACCTGTTTGGATGACTTAGTGCTGCTCGCTTCAATTCATCAGCCAATTCCAAACACCGTTGTTGGGCGTCAGGGAAAGCCTGATCTGGTACCTAGGCCTATATTGTTGCGGATGATCCACAAATTGGAATGCCATCATTACAATGCCTTCGGCAACCGATTCTGTATTCCATTCGGTTACGGGCTGCAAAAACGAAAGATCATTCGTATCTGTCATTGCTACTCTCCTTAAACTTGGGGGGGCGCAGATTGCGGAATCGTATTCAAAATATTGCATAATTCTAATTCAAACCAGCTATGAGATCTACATTTTTGGTGTTTAAATAATTCAGAGAAACTTGACCGCGAGTCACAGAGCTCGCTTTGTCCGGGGACGAGACAGATTTCGACAGAAATCCCCAAAATTATATCGGAAACTTGATCGCAGCTTGCCTACGAATTGGTTTAGGACTTTGGATTTATAAAATAGACAGTTATTTGATATATCGGCAAACCTATTTCGAAGACATATATTCGAGTCGCGGTCTTGGTCGAACTAGAATGATACCGTATGAGCGGCTGACGATTTGAATACCATTTCAATGAATGGCTTATTTCGCCTGATCCCATTGCTCCAGCTTTAACTTAATAAGATCTGAGCCTCCTTAGAGAAAGGAATCCAAGGCTCGACTCAACTTATCCAAACGTACGTCTATTTCAAGTTGCCTACCGGCTTCTGTAATTCGTTTCGTATCTTCGTGAATTTCTAGATCGTAGTCGTCATGCCCAACTTTATAGGGCTGTCGCATATTCGACATATTTAACCTTTTTCCCCTATCCCATGGTTGGATAACATCGCATAATGCCGAAAAGTTTGCGAAAGGTTCGCGTTGCACGCTTTGTCGGGCATGAATACCTGTTGGTGCCTCTCTGATTCAACGTTAGATGATCAAATGTCCGATAATGCAGAATTCGCCAAGAAGAATGTTAAGCAGGTTAGCGGGTTAAGGCCAAAATTCCACTAAATGATGGATTGTTAAATTGACTTAAAGGTCAGCCGGGTCTTTCTAAACTCGGTTTCTGTGCCAAAATAATCTTGCTTTCTATTGCGGATTGGCTGATCATCATACCAATCCAAGTTATAGATTCAGTCTCCCGATAGCACAACTTTTCTAGCAGTGAAGTTCTTCACATTTTACCTCGACTAGACTAGCTAGTGCTAGTTGACATTATAAGGCCGCGGGACGAAGGAGTGACCTCATCGTGACTGAATTGCAGCAGCCATCGGCAATGGATCTCGTATCGATGGAATCGTTGCCGCCCACTTTGGAAGCAGCGGCAGCGGCACGGCTCGCCAGCGTCGCGGGCGGGATTGGCGCGTATGAACTGAATATCAAGCCGCGGCGCGTAATCAACCAGGGCGACTTACCGTGCTGCGTTTCGTGTGCGCTGACGGCGGCTCTGGAAGCGCTCAATTTCGATTGCCCAGTATTGGCGCCGATGTTCCACTACTTCGTCACACGTTACGAACAGGCAGGCGGGGCTAATGCCGACGGATTCCTGTTTCTCGATAGCGGCATTTCAACCATCCAGGGTGTTGGTGTCTGTAAGCAGTCCCTGTATCTGGAGACAAACCGTTTGCCATCGACTACCGACCGACCGCCGCAAGCTGCGTTCGACGATGCGGAAGCGCGAAAGCTGTCGTCGTTCGGCTTTTCGCGCGTGCAGGAGATCAACGCGATATCGCGCAGCGTTGTAATCAAGGAGCGGTTGCGCGCGGATTATCCAGTGGTGGTCGGATTTACGTTGCCGATGGAATATCCCGCAAAGATTGACACCGAGAAGCGATGGATGGATCCGGAGGGATTTACGGCTTCCTCCATCGGGCACTGTGTGTTGCTCGTTGGGTACGATGACCTACAGGGCGGCGGATCCGGCGCCGTCCGAGTGCAGGACAGCCGCGGCATGCAGTTCGCAGACGGCGGGTGCTGGTGGATGGGATATCGGGTTCTGGACAGCGCATTTGTGCAGGCTGCTGTGTATCTCACGCGTTGAAAGGAGCGGTGATGAGGAAGAAAGGATTGCTGCTATTGCTGGCAGTGGTGGCGCTTGGGGGCTGCGCCAAGATCAAGGTTGTGAAGCTGACACCAGGATTGCCGAAGCCGCCGAGCGCGAATGGTCTGTTTTATGCGTTGCCGAAGACGATCATGCGCGTGGCTCTGACGGTCGAACAGACGAAGCGCACAGGTGCGCCATTCATTGATTTTGCGCCGATCTTCGTTCCCGGCGCCGATGTCGCATGTGAGACGCCAAACTGCGCGAGCGAGAAGATGAAGATATTTGCGTTGAAAAAGGGCGTGACGCTAACGACGTTTGGCACACCAGACCCGGAGCAGGTCTACATGGTGAATTTCGTGGGGGGCGGCGTGCAAGACCAATCGCTGAGCCTGGCGTGGACCGACACAGGAATTCTATCATCGGTGAGTACTTCGGTGACAAACAGGACGACGGACATTGCGGTCTCTCTGGCGAAGCTGAGTGCGGGAGTAGCTTCGAGAGCTGCATTTGGTGCGGCGAAAGCAGTTGCCATACCCGGTACAGCGACCGCATGTGGAGAGTCCTCTTCCAGGGATCCAGTCTATCTGCCGATCTTGTACGTTCCGTCGATGCTCTCAAAGCCGGATCAGCCGCCGGCTCCGAATGCTGTGCCCGAATTGGCAGCGAGTTACTGTGCGATCCCGAAAGATGACCGCGAGAAGCTTCCAAATACCGAAGATGACCTCAATCGGTTGAGAGGCGCCGTCCGTGAATATCTTCAGCAAGTCAAGGATCTGGTAGATGCGCGGAATAACATCCTGTCAGGAACAAGGCAGGTATTCGAGCCGGTAGAACTCGTGGGTAAGCTGGACGCGATGATCCTAACGCGGTTGAAGGGTCTGTTCCTGGGCTCGGAAAAAACCACGCCGTGGAATATCACGATTGACGTGGAACCGCCTGCCGGAGCGCCAGGAATGGTGGAGTTGCTCAAGATCGATCCCGAGAAGGGCGTTTGCGTTGACAACACGAGCCTAGCACCTATGTCTGATACTGCGCCGGAAAAGTTCCCGACACTGACGAATGCGCAATGCGTCAATGGGAAACCGGTCACGCTTAAGCTGGCATACTATCCCGCCGCCGCCCAGCAACTCTTTAACGTGATGAAAACCCGCACAACCGTCCCCACTGATGAGCGGAGCTTCTATTACCGCATCCCGGCGCAAGTGACGGGAGAAGTCTTCTACATGCAGGCGCTCGAAAAGAAAGGTGCCACAGAGAACGCCTTGCCCGTGGAAGTCTCTTATGGCAAGGCTGTATTAACGGTAGCGCAGTACGGCGAGATCGCTTCCCTGCCGGCGAAACGCAACAGCAAAACCTTAAGCTATGACTTGGGGATGGTGGAAGCGACGGGCGCGCTGAAGAGCTTCAAGCTCGGTGTGACCGGCGGAATCGACAGCGCCACCATAGACGCGTTCGCAGGAGCATCCAATGATCTGCTAGATGCACGTAATAAGGCCGAGAAAGCCTCCAAGGAACAGCGCCAAAAAGACGAAGAAGCGCAGAGTGAGCTGAACCAACTGAAGAAGCAGGCTGACATCCTTGATCAGCAAGACAAGATCTGCACTCTGCAAACCAAGTACGGGCTCCCTTGCACCACCAAACCGTGAGGAAGTGACATGGCTGATACGAATGAATTGGCAGCCCGTCCGTTGGAGGGAAAAGCGACGGCGGATGTGCAACGGCGCTTCGAGCCGGACCTGCTGAGCTATCGTAGCGCTGCAGCTTTGGCTGCAGCGCTGGCGAACAAAGTGAAAGACAAGGTTGTCGGGCACGAGGTCGTCATCGCAGATATGGCGGTGCTCGTCGACTTTGCTAATTTGGAGGCTCTGTATGTTGAGCTGGACGAAATGGCAAATGACTTCACCGCACTTGCCGATCTCGCCGATGCGGCAGTTCAGCGGCGTAGAGCGGCGACGCCGCCCACAAAAGGAGCGGTCGTTAGCCTGGAGACATTCGCGCCTTTAGTAGCGGTAACGGAGGCGACGCCCGCCTTAGCCGCGTTGTCGACCGGCGTTAGCACGGCGCTCGGACTAGTAAGCCTGTTCCGGCAAGATGTCGAATTCGGCGGACGCCAGACGACCGTCGATCCCTTGACGTTTGAACTGGCGCTCGCGGGCGCCTTGATCGACAAGGGCGCGAAGCGTGTTGTTGCCGTGGATTTCGAAGTCGCGGCAGCGAGCAATTCTGCACAATCATTACGCGGCCGGCTGCATGCTGTACACACGGCGCGTGCCAAGGCGTGGACGGCCGTTGCACCGCTTGTCACCACCGTGGCGAAGTTCGAAGTGGAACTCGACCAAGCAAGCCGCGCAAAGAAGCAGGATGAGGTGAACCGGCTGACCGGAGATTTGGCGCAACTGCGACGCGAAGTGCAGCCGCTCGCCGATCCCATGTCGCGGCTGGATTCACGCTTGAGCGACCTGGAAAAGAAAGCTATGTCCGTAGACGAGAAAACGGGAATTTCATTGTTCGCACGCTGGATGAGAGCTGAAGCGATTCGGGAGCGAAACCCTATTTATTTGCATGCGACAGTGGCGTCTTCCGGCGGGGGATTTCAAGTAGCCCGCAGTCTCTGGCGCACCAAAGCAAAGGTGAAGTCCAGCGGAGGCGTCGTGGTGCGCTGGGCATTGCTTGCAACCAGCGGGGAGATTGCCAATGCCGGCATGCTGGATGCGACTGAAGAGTTAGAGATGTAAGCGGAGTCTTGACGAGATCGGCTGGCCGGGTGCGATATCATGCACGTAAGCGCTTGTAAATCATTGAGAGAGAAGGACAGGTCATTATCAAGGTGAGTTCATAACCCCAGGTTCAAATTTGAAATTTGTCCACAAAAGCGGCGCTAAAATGATGTCCATTACACCGGGTATTCAAGCCTAGTTTTTGCCAAAAGTCGGCAGTTTTGAAATTCAACAAAAGGATAGATTGTAAAATATCGTCAGTAGTCAGCGTATATGAATTCGATCCTGATGACATACCTGATTGCGGATGATTGCAGGAAACGGTCAGGCGCGCATCATGGCGTCTTGGATCTGCTTCGCATGCCAGGTTTCTCCAATACCGAATAATAAGGATGCCTCCGGGAAAGCAGTTTTGGCAAATGCAATTAAATCCTTGATGGAATCATTGGGTCCAGCACCACGGAGTATGTTGAAGACGCCCAATATGCGTTGTGTACTCGCAACCTGCAACACTCGATCATGGCTGAAGAAGGCTGTGTATTTTCCAAAAGGGATAAAGTGACCAATAATAGGTAACACGCCTAATGCGGGTAGTACCTCCTCGGTGAAATGAGAAATGCAGATTACTGGTAAAATTGCTGATGCATATTCAAACATCTCATTTAGAATCTCAAAGCGGCCGAGTAGGACAAGCAAATCGGCGTAATCTGCTCCAATCATGAATGCATCAGCTAACGGCGCCATTTCAAACAAGCGTTTTGTAAAGCGCTCTTTGTTCAAGCATATAGAAGAAATTTCTCGTTGGGTTAATGAACATTGTAATGAGTGGCTTCCTGTCCAGCAATGCCGTCTTTCCGGCGCAAGCGGACTCTGGCAAATACGATCAACCATGTGCATCTTGCGTTCCATAATTGCTGAATACAAACGGTCCCTACTGTGTATAGCTTCGCGCCCTTCGATTTCAACCCCACAACCCCAACTCGGATTTGCCAGCACAACGAGGCTTTTGCCGTAAGATGCACGCAATGTGCGAATTGCAGTGACCAATGGAGGATGGAATGAGAAATCGACGGCCTCGAAGCCGGCTTGAATGCTCGCCTCCAGAATCTTTAGGATTTCCGAATCATCATACATTCTGGAAGGCTCCACAGTCGGCAAAAATGGAACAAATGCATCGGTTCCAATTATGTTACGCGGAAGGTTAAGGCAGCCCATACGGCCTCCACTACTCTAATGAAACACTCATGCCTTGGATGCCAACAGAAAATTCGAAACGCTTTGGAAATGGAATACCCGAAAACGATAGTCGCTTCAAATTCTGGGCTTTACCGTGGGAAAATACGTCAAAGTTCCAATCATAAAAACTTTTGTCCGCGCTGTGAATATATTCAAACTTGCATCTGATAGATTCATCATCGAGGACATTCCCTTCTACGGGACCAAAAAGCATGTCGCTAATCATTGTCTCGTAACCCTTTGGGCCGAGACATGTTCTGCCCCATTCCTGCATCTCGTCGCATAATATCAGTAACGCACCAAGTGGATTCTCAGTGAATCGAAGAGGAATCGCTGAACGATTTCCAGATATTGTATCAGTGGCAGATTCTAGGTTGTGAAGCAAGATTGCGCGGGCGGCTTCAAAGAGAATCTTCTCTTGAGTTACTGCCTTTCCGGTAGGCGGATATAATATTGAGGCTGTATCGAGGAGGTTGAGAGCACTAAGTGCACCGTGATCGTATAACAACTCAAGCGATGTATGTCCAAATCCTTTGTTGGCCAACTCAGCAGGAAAATAGCGCTGTAAGAGAACCCATATTTCGTTATTGTTGACAGGATTGTCATTAGGCCCGAGAGGAGGAGTTACAATCTTGCGTAGCCTCAATCCCAAAATTTTTCCGATGGCATTCTCAACGGCGTCAAAGATACTAGTGGCTGAAGTCCCGAAATGAGTCGAGATTGCATTTAGCCGTGGCGCATGGTTTAGCGCAAACGATACTGGATAGCAGTGATCATGTAATAACGCGGTATAGGTCCAAGCAGCGTGTACCGCACCGTTCATATCTGGCCAATGTAAGGTATTAGCTACATGTTTCGAAAGTGGTACGCCATCTCTCATATTAAGTTGGAGAAGGACTAGACCCGCATAGAGCACATTAACGACATGGATATGATGATCTCTGTAACGCTTCGATGTGAAATAGCTAAGTACATCGATATCTCGAGACTCATGGGTTAAATCGGCTGCCTTCGTAAAAACGTCATTTTTTGAAGTGGGGATGTGCTTTTTGGTTTCATTGAGCGCTGCGTCCTGCAATTCAAAATAGAGATCTCGATATTTGAGAGGTTCAGAGCCCACATCGTCGGGAATAGCCCTCTGCGGCATCTGGTAATGACTCCGCAGAAACTCCATGCATCTGGCAGAACTGAACTCGATGTACGATCCACGGGATTTATTATTCGCATGGGTTCGAGCAAGGCGAAAGGGTTCAAGGGCTCCATGAACTGCCTCTGCAATAGCATATGTAAAAGACGGGTGATCAATGTCATCAGGAGTAAGTTGATGTGATTCTCTTATATCATGGGCACCAATTTTGAGTATAGGATAGGAACTCAGTATGATGTCTATGAGTGCTTTACACAATGTGGGACCGCTGTGACGCTGAGACTTTGCCAAAGCCTCTTGAATGTCTTTTGCCGTTGCCGTAATAAGGATTGCTCCTGCACTGTCGTTAGTCATGTACTCTTGGCCATAAGTGTTGGGCACATTTGAAACAAATTTGTATTTCGGCGGGTGACGATTGATAAAAGCCACAAGGGCATTGGATAGCTTGTATCTGTAATCGTGGCGCTCCCCAGATATAATGATATGGTCCTTTCCCTGTGACGTTCCTAGCATCGCAATTATTGCAGTGTTATGCATGGCCATCTCTTCAAAAATTTTGGCTCTCTTCCCCTCTTTGGCGAGAAAGGGTAATAGGGCTTCAACTATTAAAGCGACGCGCTCAGGACCGCAGTCTAGGGCTGCGGATAATTCACTGACTAATGCCTTTGTACCTGATGGTGTTATTTGACCTGATGGAACAACGCGAGCAAGGCGATCATAAAGTAATTCAAGTTCTGTGAGAAATGGAAGACAGGCTGTGTCTGTAGCGAGTTCTGCTCCGTCTTTTACCTCAAGCGTTATTCCGAGTTGCGATGCAAAGAATTGTTCAAAGAATAGTTTATACACCCGTGTATTCTTGGGAGACAATCCGCTTCTAGTCCCGTATTGCTGTCGCTCATTAAAAACAATCGTTAAAGATCCAGGTTTCCCCAAAAGAAGCTTTTTGATCTGCAGAAGTAGCGCAACATGCCCCAAATGAAGCTCATCGAGATCATTGCCGTTAACTGCCCAGAAAGAATAAACGTTCATATAGATTCGCTCCGTGTTCGTTCTAGCGCCAAACCTTCCCAAAGTCCGTTAAGTGTTTCTGTGTGATTTGGCGCAGGAGAGACTGCGTTGAGGGTTAGATGTCGGCACACCCCCTGCGCACTCAATCACGATGGTAATACGTGTAGAAAATACGATTTTCGGATGCCCGAGTATGCTCTGTTGTCATTCCGGTAGCAAGTCCTAAATGGATAAAAAATAGATACCAATGGTTGCATTGAGAATGCATTAGGTCGCGCTGCGGCTTGCTGTTACGGGCGATAAGAAATATCTAACCAGAATCGATTGGCACACGGTCTGGGTACGTTCGGCAAGACGAGACTCTCAGATATCCAGTAGTAAATTGAGATATAGGATGCAAATTTGAGAATTTTGAGCTCTAATGGATGATACAAAGTTCGCATTGTTTGCACGAACTAATTGCGATGAAATTTTGCTCAGTACAATATAAACCGAACCGCTCGACTAACAAGATGCAGCTTTTGTTTACCCACTTCAAGGAGCTATAAAGTGTATAAAAGCACTTGGTTGGCGTGCCAACTTATGGACATTGTCTGCGGCTTGTCTAGGACTCAGGATCCGCACCCAGGTTACCACACAATCGCTCGGGAAATGGGGCGGTATTGGAAGTTACATCAGGTTTTCCTATTGGTCCGTCGTTTTTACTCGGGGTGGCGAAGGAATGAACTGAGTTTCTGGGTATACGCAGGCGGTGAAATACTTGAACGCTATCACGGGAATAGGCCCAGTGCGATTGTGGAAATCGCATTGACCCAAAGTCATCTTCTAAGTCGACTTGATAGTGTGCAATTAGTGGGAATGAGGCTCGACGAGGACCCCTTTCTCAAGCAGCAATTGTATATGGCATGTGCGCCAGCGGCCGATCTCACAGACGAAGTGCAGGGAATACGAATCGACGAACAAGGATATACCATTGGATTCCTGCTTGTCCCGAAAGGTGCTTCCAACGTTCTGTTGACAGAGGATACAGAGATCCTTAAACGTTCAGTTAGGCTGGCTTTTGAAAGGACATCCAGCGCTTATGCGGAAAATGAACAGCTTTGCAATTCCCTTTCGGCAATTGCTGGGCAACTCTTCAGAAACTGCAGCGATACATCTTCACTCGAATTTGGCAGCAGCCGCGAGCCAAGAAGTGATGACGTCCTCCAGGAATTCCTTGATTACACGCGTACTACGATGAAAGCGCAAAGGTGTGCGCTGTTTCTGGTGGATGAGCGAGAGAATAGTCTTACTTTGGAACGCATTTCCGAGCAAACTGATAGCGAAAACAAGCTCCATTACGAGGAGATACCGCATATACCTTCATATGATCTTGTGAATTACAGTTCAGAAAAGCGAGGACAAGGAGTGACTCCTTGGGTTCTCTACCGTAAGGAGCCATTCAATGCGCGTAGCTATGAAGAGTTGATAAGCAATTCCGAAGGCCATCATAAAGGAAATTGGGATGATCTCATTTATGGCGGCAAAGACAAGGCGAGAAACGACTTCAAGTGTGTCTATATGACACCACTCCTTGCTGGCGCTAAGGCTATTGGCGTCCTTAAGTGCGAGAATCGCACGCTTGAGGCGCCCTATCCATTTTTCGATCAGACAGATGAGCGCCAAATCAATAGTTTGGCGGGCGTTCTTGTGAACCTTGTTGTATCTCAACGCATTGAACGCAGGCGCTACGACAGAGCCTTACCAGCCATATCTGAAATCCTTCTGAGGGATTTCGGTCAATCCCAATTGTTCAAAAGCCTTTTGAGTGAATGCCGCAGCCGGCTACACGCCGATCTCTGCTCGCTGTTCGTCACAAGCGGTGGCGATCTTGTTTTGCGCGCCATTGTGGGGTTGGACAAAGACAAAGAGGCACGCCTCCTTGACTTCCGGTATGAAAACTACCGGACTTCCGATGGACTTACGTGCTTGGTCCTCAGACAACACAAGTCATTTAATATGCGATCTTATAAAGATCTAGCTGATCGTGCAGAACGCAAAGGCCCGGGCAAGTGGGACGACATCGTCTATGATGGAAATGCAGCCGTGATGTTCAAATCGCTTTATTCTATTCCACTCCGGATTGGCGAGGAGGATGTTGGTGTATTGAAAGTTGAGAACAAGAACGTTGCGCCCTTTTACTTCACAGAGAGCGATGAGCGCCTATTTGATTTGATCGGACGGCTCATTGCGATCGGCGTCAAATATGATAACGAGGCTTATCTAGGACTTATGCTGCGGGCGGCCGAAATGGGATTCCTTGCCTCCGGAATTGCCCACGAATTCAACACATATTTGCAAAGTATTCAAGGTATCTCAGACGTGATTGGGTTGGATGCCGAGGGGAATATCCGTCGGCAAGTCAACAAATTATCGCGGCAGATCAAATTAGCGGCGAAGACGATTGATAATTTTCGTATGATTCGAGATCGCAAGCAAGAGGTGGAAACTTTTCCTATCGACCAACGTGTAGACGAGATTGTCAAGATCGTTGATGAACGTTTTCGAAACAACCAGATTGAGCTGGAATATCAGAAAAATCACTTCGAAGTCACGATGAATTCAAGCGAATTTCAGACCATACTCATCAACCTATTGCGCAATGCGCACGACGCTATTGTCGAAACGAAGCGTCCGGGCAAAGTATATTTGGCTGTCAGGGAGAGTGGAGAGGGCCGATTCATAATCGAAGTGGCTGATACCGGTACAGGATTTGACCGTGACAAGATGCAATATCTCGGTGCTCCTTATTATACAACCAAGAGTGCTGCCGGTGGGACGGGAATGGGGTTATTCTGGATCTACCGAATCGTGGAGCGAAATAGGGGTGAGATTGATCCTGTTGCGAATAATCAATTCGGAGGGGCGACGATTCGAGTCACACTTCCCAAACACTGCGGGGCAAACGACCACGCAAATCCTGGAGGTAAGCGATGAGTGAATCGGCTCCCACAATCCTAATTGTCGATGATGATGAGGTTATTCGAGATAGCTTTTGCGAGTATTTTTCCAGGCTTGGTTGGAGTGCCAATGGAGCAGCGGACGGGGAAGCCGCTCTTCAGTTATTGCGTACAAGAAATTGGATATGCGATTGCATTGTGCTCGACAAAAGGATGCCCAAAATGGACGGGCTGACCTTTCTGGAAACACTGCGACGAGAAGAAGCTCGAAATCCTCGTATACCAGTTATCGTTCTGAGTGCATATGTTGAAAAGGACGCCGACAAAGCAAGCTTCGAGGAGGGTGGCGTTGCTTTTGTGTTTGGGAAGCCGCAGCCTTGGGATCTTATGGAGGCCGCCGCTAATGCTATTACTTCCTCAAGAACCAAGGCTCAACAAGCGCAAGAGGTCGAGCATGCCATGTCAGTGCATGCGATCGACAAGGTAGTGCGCCAACATGAGGATCTTATTGAGGAATACTTTGAGACGAAGAGCAGTGAATGCAGCATGGCTTTCCACCAGATAGAAGAGCCGCTTCTTGTTGTGGCCAGACGATGGAATTCTTGGTATCCGAGTTTCTTTAACGTGGCCGGTGGAGCATACGCTATTGTATTTCCAAAATATAATGCAATGGATCCCAGAAATCGTGTTGTCCTTATCGACCCAGGATTTCGGTCGCTGGAGATCCTTTCCGGGATCGGGCTGTCGGTTCAGGATATGGAAACATGCGTAGTCACTCACAACCATCCTGATCACCTGGGAGGGGTATTTGAATACATCGCCTGCCGCAACCAAGCCGGTCTCCCAACGGCGTTTTCATGTAATCCTTCAACGAGACGGATACTTGGCGAATTGGCGAACAGGAACCTTATAGCAAGGGAATTGCCTGACCAAGGGAAGAAGGACATATTGTTGGATTCTTACCTCGATTTCATGGGGAGATATCGGTCCCTTGAAGTTGGAGCTTTTGCAACGGATCACCATGAGATCGGTTGGGATGATGATGCCCGAGGTTTGATTCTCACAGCAAATTCAGGGGATGGTGACGGTGCACTCGGGTGGGATCATTCTTGTCGGGCGGTAATCTTGGGTGACACTGCATTCGTCCCCGTCAGTCCATCGAGAAACATCCCTGCATTTTTCTACGGAGACGATAATACCAAAATTGCTGTCCTTCACATTGGTAGTTCCCAGCTAAAGCGGCGAGTTGGAGGACACCTGTATCTCACGGGATTATTGCGGCTACTCGTTGCTCTTGCACAGGGCCTTGACGATCGAGATCACGATAGGAAAAATAAGCTTGTTGTACTCATTTCAGAATGGGGCTTGGAACATGCCACGGCCCAGCAAATAAAAGCGATCTGCCCGGCTGTCAGCGGCTTCGATGATTCAAGCGCTATTGTTGCGACGATATCAGTGCTGCGGAACGCTCTAAAAGACATGGGCTACGATCGTTTAACGATATTACCCGCCGATATCGGGCTCATGGTCGGCATGGAAAGCGGACAAATATATTTGAAGGACGGAAATCGCTTCCAGACAAAGTCGCCAGATAAGGTAAGTTTCGTGCCCGGTCTCGATGGTTTGGAATATTCCTGACAGCATGCCTCTCAGTGCATGTAGTTCGAGATTATCTGTTTTATTCAGGCTTGGAGAGGTATCCAACTGCAAGTTTTGCGTTATTTTATCACTCAAATTTTGCGATATTAAAGCGGAACGGAGCAAAACTCAGCAGTGCAGGGCTGTTCGGAAAATAGACTTTTTGAAACATTTCCCTTGTAGCGAAAAAAATTTGCAGTTGTCCCGATCGTGGTTGGGTCCCCCTAAACGGGAAGGGGCCCCAAGGGTCAGACCCTACTGGGGGGGGTGCGCCTGGGGTGCGGAAGTTGCAGAATTTTGCCGCTCTGTGCCGGGTTGTGCCGGGTAGAAGTCCTTTAAATTCAATGATGCCAATACTTGATTGAAAACTGGCAGTCAGGAGGTCACGAGTTCGATCCTCGTCAGCTCCACCATCAACTCCTTGATTCCACTACAACTTAGAGCCTTCGAGAAAATCCCGTTCATTAGCCAGTCCGTGCTTGGGGGTTATTTGGGGGTAATCAGGCTGTTTTGTCAGCCTTTTCCGGTTCTGCCGCCAGCGCTTTCCCAAGCGCCTCGACAGCCGTTTGTTTGTGATCCGGTGATAGGTGCGTGTATCTGAGAGTCATTGAGATGCTCTTGTGTCGGAGGATCTCTTTGACAGTGGCAAGATTCACTCCTGCCATTACGAGATAAGACGCGGCCGTGTGCCTCAGCGTGTGGAAGGTAACCCTCTCCAGTTTGGCGTTCGCGTGAACGTGGTGAACGCCCCGATTTTTACCGAAATATTTATCATTCAGGTAGACGATTCCGCTGCGTTTGCGTACTTGGAGTATGGAAGGACAATAAGAATTGGTGCGGCAATTCGCGGGAGTTGACGAATGCATCACACAGTCAGGAGATTCGGTGCGTTATTTTTTATTTTGATTGCGTCGCGCTTTGGCCATTCATGGACCGGTAATTGGATCAGTGTGGGACTTACCAGTGACTCAGTGCGGGTTGTTGCCGTAGATCCGATGGATGCGCAGACTGTCTATGTGGGCACCACCCGCGGTCTTTTCAAGACCACCGACGGCGGAACCAACTGGAGCTCCAAAAGCGTCGGTTCAGGAGATGCGATCACGGGTTCACTGGCAATTGATCCGGTTGTCCCGCTGACGATCTATGCTGGCACCGACAAAGGACTGTTCAAGAGTATGGATGGCGGCGACAGCTGGCGTGCCCTTGCCGTCGGATCGCTGCCCAACTCCACAGCGGAATGCTTGGCGATTGATCCGACCGACCATCGCACTGTATATGCCTATGCGTGGGGGGTGTACAAGAGTTCGGATGCTGGCGAAACCTGGATTTCACTCAACCTTTATCCCTCGGTGAGAGTACTGGCAATCAACCCGGCGGATCCGAAGATTTTGTATGCAGGCACCTACTCAGGCGTTTACAAGAGCATTGATGGAGGAGGGCATTGGAGTTTCCTATCTTCGACCGCGGGATACGATGCGATGGCCTTGTCCATCGACCCGGCCTCGCCCCAAACCATCTATGCCGCCTTTGGATCACGGGGAGTGTACAAGAGCACAGACGCGGGCAGTACATGGAATGGCGTTCCCATAATTTCTTACCCCGGCAGCAATTTGACGGCCTATTCGCTGGCGAGAGACCTGACATCTCCTTCAACCGTTTATGCCGGCACGGACTGGGGAGTAGTAAACGCGGATACGAAGAGTTTTCTAGGGAATCCCAACATGCTTCCGCGATACGTGGCTTCTCTGGCAATCGGTCCGGTAGGGACTGAAAGCATGTTTGTCGGTACCTCCGACACAGGATTATTTAGATTTACCACTGCATCGCTCCCATCATCGGAGGTCACGATCGCGACGAAACCGGAGGGTATCCGTTTTACCTTGGACGGGGTCGGGTTTATGAGCAGCCAGGTTCTTTCCTCTGTTATTGGAACAGGGCATTTTATTGGAACCGACTCGCCGCAAACCCTGAACGGGAGGCGATATCAGTTCTCGGGATGGAGTGACGGGGGCGCTATAACGCACACATTGATCACGGGAGCGAGCGCAAAAACCTACACCGCAAACTTTACAGCCGAATATTGGCTGACGCTTCTCGCCGGGTCTTTCGGTTTCATAACCAAGAGCCCGACGCCCGCAGATGGGTCCTCCTATTATGCTCCCGGAACTCAGGTGCTGTTGACTGCGGTTCCTATGGCCGGCTATGTCTTTGATGGATGGAGCGGTGATCTTACGGGATCGACCAATCCACAGTGGGTTACGATGTCGGCGCCGAAAACGATCAGCGCAAAATTTTCCCCGCTTAAAGCTGAAATTAAGATAAATACAAATCCTCCAGGGCTGAGTTTTACGGTTGACGGTATAACGTATACCACCGCCCAGACTTTCTCCTGGGAGGTGGGCAGCACTCATTTACTGCGGACAACATCTCTGCAGGGAACGGGCGGGACGCGCTACGTATTTGGCGATTGGAGTGATGGGAAAAGTCTTGATCACGCGTTAATCGTTCCCTCGGTTTCGACGGCCTACACAGCAAATTTTGGGACACAGTATCTACTTATGATGGAAGTCTTGCCAGCCGCAGCCGGGATCGTGAGCATAAGCCCTGCCTCTGCCGATGGGTATTACGATGCACTGGCGCTGGTGCGTATGACTGCGACAGCGAACAGCGGCTACCTTTTTGCGGGGTGGAGGGGCGACCTTATCCAGAGTGCGAATCCGCTGGCGCTGACGGTGTCTTCGCCTTTGAGTGTGAAGGCGAATTTTGCAGTGCTGAATCCGTCCGGGAGGCTGACAGTTGCCGCTGGGGGATCAGGTATTTCAGCCACTCCCGGGACGAGTTCGACGACGAGTAGCGGATATGCGCTTGTTTCGGTGGATTC
This sequence comes from Acidobacteriota bacterium, assembly GCA_963664705.1. Classification (GTDB taxonomy): domain Bacteria; phylum Acidobacteriota; class UBA6911; order UBA6911; family UBA6911; genus UBA6911. The sequence goes on from OY761556.1 coordinate 5,740,952, forward strand.
AGGGAGTGTACCGTATGGGACGGCTGTCTTCCGGATGCAGCAAAATGGAATCACCGTCAGCGAAGCGGGTGTTCCTGCATCACCTCCTACTACCGCAGCCCGTATTTTCGTGGATTACCGATCCGGTGTGAATGCCGTTCCATCGAATCCCAGTGTGGGTTCGGTGAATATCAACACTGGCATAGCCGTTATCAACTATGGTCCTGCGTCCGCAAGCATCCTGTACACACTACGGGATTCAAATGGGATCGTTGTCGCGGAAGGGCATGGCCCGCTAGGATCCAGGCATAGATTCACGTGTTTCATTGATCAGCTGAGGGATGTGGCGGCTCCGGACTTTAGTCTTCCATCCAATTTTGAGGTAGGTTCTCTGGAAATACGATCGGATCAACAGATATCGGTGCTTGCCGTACGGGAGACAGTGAACCAGAGAAACGAATCCTTGATCACCACTACGCCTATCGCTGACCTGAACCGCATCGTGCCGGCCGGCCCGATATATTTTCCGCAATTTGCGGATGGTGAGGGATACACAACTTCAATAATTCTGTTGAATACTTCGAATCAGGTTGAGGCAGGAATACTGCAGATCAGGGACAGAGATGGGAATCCGGTAATAGTGAAACAGGCGGGAGGTGCCGCCGGCTCTGCATTCAGCTATACGATACCGTCTGGAGGGCTGTACCGATTTCAAAGCGATGGATCCTCGGAGACCATGAAAACCGGATGGATAAGTCTCGCCCCAACCGAAGGGACACAGTCTCCAATCGGATCGGGAGTGTTCAGCTATAATCCACAGGAGGTAATGGAATCGGAATCAGGGATTCCATCGGCCAACGCAACGACGCACGCAAGGGTGTATGTGGATCTTTCAGGACATCACAATACCGGGATCGCGATTGCCAACATTTCAAGTGTTGGTTCCACTGTCGCCATAAAGGCTTATTTGGATGACGGGGTCACGGAGGCTGGGACGAGCCGGGAGCCTTTGTCATTATCAGCCCATGGATACAGAGCGGCTTTTGCAGACCAACTAGTCGACGGTTTGCCGGAAGGGTTCAGGGGAGTATTGGATATCAGTTCCATGCAGCCATTTGCGGCATTGACTGTGCGGTCGCTTACAAATGAGAGGGATGCATTATTGATGACGACCTTTCCAGTCGCAGATCTGAGTCAGGCAGCCCCCTCACCTGTGGTGTTTCCGCAGATTGCCGATGGAGGCGGGTATTCGACACAGTTCATTTTTATAGGAACGATCAGTGCGGCGACAGCCACGCTGACTTACTATGACGGAACCGGATCACAAATCCAATTCGGCAACTGATGTGAATCAGGCATGCCCTCAAATAGAAGTAATCCTTTCCGGCAGTTCCTTTCCCGGTACCTTTGTTCTTCCCTTTTTCTCGCAAATGGGTCTTCACTCAGCGCCAAGCAGCATCCATTGCTAGAATAGCAATACCTGTCTGAGAATTTTATTCTGGAGTAATAGGACAATACCCTCTTTAATACCCTCTTTATAAGGTATTACCTCTTTTTGCGCCACTCGGCTCCGGGCCCACGTCCAAGACATTCAACAACCCCCTTTTCCTTGAGGTTGCGAAGAGTTGTGCGAACCATGTCCCGGCTCACTCCGGGACAGGCGTCTTCAAGTTGGCTTAGCGAGAATGATCCGCGGAACTTGCCAATGGCCGCTTCGATCATCTGTGTTTTGGCTCCTCGCGGACTCCTGATTTGTTCGAGACGATTCTCAAATTCCTTGTATGCCGATTTGATGATGAAGAGAAGGTAATTGATGTATGGCCAGGGATCATGCTTCCCCTCATGCCAGCCATTAGAGCTTTGTTCGAGGGTTTCGTAGTATCGTTCCTTGTTTTCTTCTATCAGCCGCTCCATGCTGATGTAACGAGCCACATCGTATCCAAGGTGGTAGCACTGAAGGAGAAGTAAAAGACGAGAAACGCGGCCGTTTCCGTCACGGAATGGATGGATACAGAGAAAATCCAAATTGAATGCGGCTAGGGAGATCAGAGGATGGATGGATTTCTCCTCCAGGAACCGGGCGTAAAGTGAGATCAACTCCTTCATAAAGGGCATTGTCTGTTGTGGAGAAACGGTCTTGAAGCGGACTCTAACCCGGCCATCCGGGTATTTCTCGATAATATCCCCTTCTTTTTGTTTTAGTTTCCCTGCATCACCGGTTCCACTCCTACATAATCGATGCAGATCAAGGATGCTTTTCATTGAAACGGGCAAATCGGCGGCACTTTCGTGAATCAGCCTGAGAGCGTCCCGATAGCCACGGACTTCCTCCTCATTGCGATCTTGAAGAGGTGGCTTCCCGAAAATGATTGTGCCGACTCGCCGACGGTCAATTTCTATTCCCTCGATACGGTTTGAGGAGACTGCACTTTCAATCAACGCATGTTCCCGCAATGCTTGCAGTTTTTGTGGAGACTGCCGTACATACAAATCCTGTTTGCCGCGTGACTCTCCAAGATCGGCCAGGTACCATGCCGTCGCCGCTGGGATTGAAGCCAGTCCTGCATCGAAAATTTTCAGGGTGTTCATATTTCGATTGTCTATATTTGTTATTTGTTGATATCAATGGCTCTATGGATAACAAATGGAATTTTACCTCATGCGGGGGATCCGCGGCCTAGAATTATGTCCCACCTTGTTGGTTGATCTCATTGCCGGCTACTTATCTCGCTTTTCTCGCAGGGTGGGATGTCCATAAATTGCGTTGCGAACAGAAAATAGCCGAAAAAACCTTGGGGGTTATTTGGGGGCAAATGGGAGGTAAAAACGGATTTTCATGGACTATGGGACATATCCAATATCCCAACGACCGCCAATATCCACAAGGGTTTTCTCAAAATCATTGTGTTTTCATGATTTACGAAAAACCCCCTCACACGGACTGGCAGTCAGGAGGTCACGAGTTCGATCCTCGTCAGCTCCACCATTCATTTTATTAGACTTACGAATCCTACCCATAAGCCTAGAATCCCTTGGTGGCAACGTTTGGTGGCAAAAAGATGCGGTAAGTGTCATTGCCTAGCCCAAAACCGCTTCAGCGGTATCCGATTTGGTATCGAGTACGTCAACGTAATGAAGCCCTTCTTTGGGTATCCACTTGGCATAATAGCGTAGGGTTGTTGTGGGTTTTGTATGCCCTAGCTGTGCTGCTACGTAGGTAATGGGAGTACCTGAGGCAAGCAGGAGAGATGCAAACGAATGCCTTAGGTCATACATACGGAAATGGCCTATCTTTGCTTTCTTGCAGATGCGGTGGAAGGCTCGTTTGGCGTTGTTCTTGTCGATGTAGGTTCCTGAGAGGGTAGGGAATAGCATCTCAGGTTGAGGCTTGCCCTCCTTGAGGTACGTTGCCCGTATCTGTGCGATATGTGATCTAAGCAGGGCAATCATTTCAGGGGATAGATCAACGTCGCGTTTGAATCCGGTCTTGGTGTATGGCCTGATCTTACCGGAGATGAAGACCTTTTCGATTTGGACAGTTTTTATATCGAAGTGAATATCTTGAGGCGTCAGGGCAATAGCTTCGCTGGGACGCAATCCAGCTTTGCCCAGCATGGTCAGGAAAGCCCCATAGGGCTTCTCGTCCTTTGCCACAATTAGGAACTTGGTAAACTCCGCTTCGTTCATGGGGGTTATGTCACGTTCCCGCTGCTTGGTTTTGTGTCGCTTTTTCCTGAATAACATCAAGGCAGGGTTATTCTCGATAATCTCATCATCCTGAGCGTCGGTTAGCAGGGATGAGAGGACGGAGCGGATTAGACGTACTGTGTCCTTGGCGTAGATGTCACCCTTCTTGGAAATAAGGAACTTGATATGCCTTCGCTTCAGTTCCCGCACCTTGAAAGCACTGAGCTTCTTCCGCTGTATCTCGAATGGGAGGATGTGGGTTTCGAGTAGGTGCTTGTAGCTGGAGTGTGTTTGAGGTTCTAGCTGCTTCTCCATTGCTTTGATCCAAGCATCCGCGTACTCACCAAGTGCAACGTTGATGTTCCAGACGCCCGTGGTTTCAGGCTCTTTCTTGGCTTCCTCAACGCACTCAGCGAGCTTCTCAGATACTAGCTCCTTGCTTTCCGCTGATACCCTCCTTCGTTTGCCGTTGACATAATAGACCGCCTCATAGGTTCTTCTGTCCTTTCTGGCTCTGGTCTTCCCGATTGTCACGGTTGCCATCTGTGTTCCCCTCCTTCTATCATTAGCTCAGCTCCTTTTCTGATTGTGCATCCTGACCACCAACCTAGCCAAAATCGCTATCGTCAGCGTAATTGGTCTCATCTGTCCTTCTCTTGGATCACCCCTTTCAATCCGTGCGTAGTGGTTTATGGTGATACCCAGACGTTGAGCAAACTCAGCCTGTGTCCATCCTGCAAGGTCACGGAGTTTACGAAGCTCAGCGTGATCCATAGGGGTGGAGTCGATGTAGGCTTCTGCCATGGCGGGAAGAGACAGGGCTAGATCCGCTACCCCCCGTTCCTTCTCCGCTATCAGGTGCTTGATGAAGTTCACTGCCATTTGGGACGGTTTACGGGTTCCGTTCTCCCACATAACCACTGCTAAACGGGTTATGCCCAGAGTGGATGCCAGTTCCCGCTGATTAAGCCCAAGTCTCATACGCATGGATTTCATTTGTTCTGGGGTCATGCGGGATAGATTACTATGTATACATTGTATACTCAAGTAAAATCGTACGAAGGGAGTAGAATCTAGCCTAGGCTAACGGTAGATGGAATGGGGGAATGGTTCCTATATGCCTGATAATGGCACTAAGGAAGAGATAAGCAGGTAGGGATAATCGCCCCTAAAGGGGCGGAGAGGGGATTTTGTGACACAAGGCCGATATGCCTATAGGCTAGTAGATGATCGTGCCTCTAGGGGCTTCTGGGAGGGATAGAAGGTGCAATAAACATCAACCCCATCGGGATTCTTGACGTAAGAACATAGAACCTTATCTCTGGGGGTGTTCAATGAAGGGTATAGCAACCATTGCGGTGTTCGTCCTGATGATCGTTGCCTGTGCAGTCTATGTATCCGCTCAACAACCTGACACAACGACCAAGGAATATCAAAAAGCTCGGGAAGCCTATGAAAGGCTGTTAGCCAAATATCAGAGCGGTGACAACCCCTATGTGGTGGGGAATGGCGTAAGAGCCCCCGTGACCACCGTGACCCTTTGCACAGGTCCAATCAAAGCAGAGGGTGGAATCCCAAAGTGCCAAGCGGTCCCAACGGTTTCTGGAACACTCCGTATAGTCATGCAGGACGGGACTGTGCAGGAGATTGATCTGGCAAAGGTCAAGGGGATGACGGTGCAATGAACGGGGTGGGTTCCTTTGCATTATCACGGTGGTTCCCTTTTATCCCGGCAAGCGTTGTCGGCAAGTGTCCAGAAAAGTACGTTTTTAGATGATCGTTTCCGGGGATGCTTGCAGGGTCCCATAAAGATCCTCAAAGTCCCCCCTCCGCATGATGACCAGATCCTCAGTACGTCTGTCTCCGGTGAGGTGAATGGATAATATCGGGATCTTCCCCGGTGCAGCGTTCCGTTGAGCTTGGGCAAACCAGTTCTTTAGGGTCTTGGGGTAGTTGGCTTCAGACCTTTGCTTGCACTCGATAGAAAATATCGGATGCCTGCAATCCTCTGCTTCAAAGTGATTCCGCTTAGCCCCGATGGATGCCCATGAGAGTTCGTTCTTTTTCCATGTGGAGGTTGGCACTAGGCATTCTCCCCCGTGGCTTCCTCGGGTAGCTGCGTACCCATCCCAGCCCTACCCTCCTCCTCCGCGTCAGGGATCATCTCAAAGCACCCTGCTTTCATAGCTTCCCGATAGAGGCTGGAGGGCATGTTGGCTATCAGGATATTCAAGGAATCCCCCTTGGGGCTATCCCCGCTAAACTCCCCGATTCCCTTTAGCACCTGCACCCCCAGATTTCCCCGCTTGTAATTGTCGGTAGGGTCATCTAACCCCGCAGTAACCGCTACCACGGCTTTTCCCTTCAGTCTGTCCTTATACCCTGCTGTTCCCTGTGTTATCTCAGCCTGAGGGCATTCCTCCTTAAAGTCCCGTACAACACGGGCAATAGTTGCCCTGTGGACGTTATATTTTGCTGCAATTGCCTCTTGCGTCATCCCCCCACAGTAATCGGCTATAACGGCTTTCTTATCTGCTATTTGGAGTCTTTTGTACCCCTTCCGTCCATCCTTGGTTAGTTGCGTAGGGTAATCGGTCATATTTGCTACTGTTCCTGTCTCCCCGCTGTAGGGGGTTGTATTGGTTTTAGGTGTATTTAGTAGACTAAGTAGTATCTTCTTTATTATCAATAACTTAATAATAGACTTAAAGAAGAGAAAGAATAGACTACCAATAGACCGAATAGACCGGATTAGTGGTCTACTCAAGGTCTATTCAGCGGTCTATTGCTAAATCATTGAAAATAAATGGTATACTATTTAGTCTATTGAAAAGACTACTTAGGCCAGTCGTAGAATTTATCAGGGTGTTGGATTAGGAGTTTTGCTCCCTTAGCCTTCTGTAGGGCAGCAGTTATTGTAGCCTTTTGAAACATTTTTTTGCCGTTGCTTTTCTTTAATTCATCAACCTGACCGAAGCGGAATCCAGCAGGGAAATACATTTTTACATAATCATAAACAGCCCTTTGCTGACTGCACCCTCCGTACAGATTATCGGCAATAAGATCTCCATCATCATGAACCTCAAAATTAAGACTCTCATCATCGTGCCTTAAAATTAATGGGGACACACCATTGCGACAAATCCCATTAACAACATAGAAGTGTTTGTCTATATCCTCTTGACCCACCTTGGAGCGTTCCTCAGCAATCGCCATACGCTGTGGGATGAAATCCAATAATCTTCCATTTCCACGGATATGGTTTATGTAACTCTGAGGTTCGTGCAGCAAACTAGGCATATCATCCCAATTCATCTTTGTAACATGATGAAGCAGCAGGATAGATTTTATGCTAGTGTTTTTTTTGCAACACTTCTCTAATTCATTGACAAAGAATTTTATCTGCTCCTCATCTGTTTCCTTTTTTGTAAACACCCGTCCAAGGCAGTCCAAAATAACAACCTCTGGCTTGTATTTATCAATGTAGTTGTTCAGGGTGGTAAATCCTTTATCATCACTTAGACTGAGGAACTTTAAGTCTCCATTGTCGGTGGCAGTGTATATGAAATTATCGTTCACTAATTGTTGTTCTGAATTAGACAATTGGCTTCCAGTAAGCTGTTTTCCTAGCCTTGATTTGATTACAGCTATACCATTTTCACAATCAACAAATAGCACCTTGTATGGCCTCTTGACTTTACGTCCTAAGATGTCCTTACCCGCTGCAATGTGAATTGCAAGCTGTATTGCCAAGAGGGTTTTTCCTATCCCTGGCCTTCCAGCTAGAATAGCGTTCTGACCTTCTGACAGGAGCCTATCCACAATAAATTCTGGATCGGGGATCTCCAAAGCCATTAGCTCAGAGAGGGTATAGGTTCCATTTTCAGGGTGTTGGGTTTTTTCTTTAGGTGTTGTTGCTACTGACTCAACCAACCTGAGACTTGATGCAGGGTAGGTACTAGCGGATTCGGTTGTAGCGGATGTTTCCATTCAGTGTATTCTCCATATTCTCGTTAAGGGTTAAGCTGACAACTCTCCGCAAATGACGAAGGCTGTCAAACAGTGAAGAGGCGGAGCAACTCGCCCCGGATTCAAACTCAGTTAAAAGCTGTGGCCCTTGCCCCATTGGATCGGCAAAGACAAACACAACCCGGTTTCCTGTCCTCTCGCCACGGATGAAGTTCAACCTCCCCGTAGCCCGGAGGAAGCAGGAAAAATGTAGGTTTTCAGTCCTGTATTCCACGTTCTACTCCTGTTAGTGGTTATGTTTGGATGGCTTAGCCAGACCATAGACCTTGCTAGGTTGACTAAGCGGATGTTTCCTTAGGGGATGGCTATGCGTCTAACCATTGGCCCCAAAAGGTTTACGGCAATTGTAAAGTTGTAGCTCTAACCAGGCTTTAACTATTGTTGTCTAATATGCGGTTTTTCTAAGAGGCTTGTCTTCAGAGGTTTATCTGTCATTCTCTTCTAAGTAGTCTGCAATTCTAACTATACTATCTTGATTGATTCGATTATCTATACGGGGTGGGGAGTGTTTGTCCTTGTCCACTCCACAAGGGGCAATCATACACTATATGTGGCATTAATGCAATGCAAATTACTACATGTTGTGGTGTACATATGGTGAATATATTGCATTGTTGTCTCCAATCCGCAGCATAAGTCGTTTAACCATATTGTTTAACACAAATAGGGCTAAAACAAATCCCTGGATTTGCCTCGGAACGGAGAGGCTCCCAACGGGCCAGCATTATTTGTGATGATCCACCCCAGCAGGCACGGCAGAGGGCCAAGAAGCACCCAAGGAGGGAGGCAGAGCATAAGCCCTGCCAGTCTCCATAATATTCTCGCATCCGGTAGACGTTCCCCCGCATTTTACGTTCTTGATGGTAGGGTGTGATGATTGCCATAGCATGGGGGTGGTGGTAGGCTCGGGGAAAATGAAAATCGATGCTTTCTGTAAACCTAAAATCGTTGCCAGTCTCTTATCAGGCATGATCTATTTTGCGCTGATATGGATTCTAGCCATGACTACGATCTATCCCACGGGTTGGCATTTTAGAGCCATGTACGGGACAGGGATACTTTTCACTCTTTGTGCTAGTTCAGTTTCTAGGCTCTGGATTCGTAATCTCATAGTTTTATGCTTTGCTGGGGCTAGCGGCATTTTCATCGGAAAGGCATGGATTACCTACCGATGGTCAGATGTAGACCTCACATTTAAAGGAACAATTTGGATTGCATTAACCGATCTGGACGAATTAGATGCCGGGTTGTTTCTGGCTATGGTGATTGCTTGGCTTGTTACAAATCAGATCATCAAGTGGAAAAAAAGTCGTAAAATCCGTCACGGAGACTAGAACCATGCTCCCCCTACTCCTTCTCGCCTTGCTCATGCCCGTTGGGGAGGGGTAGGCACAAACCCGTATGCTCTTGTGCAGGACAATATCCGGTTATTGATACTCTGTTCACGATTTTCGGATGTTTGTTTAACTGGAACGGGAATCTGCAAGTTTATGGATAGAAGAATAGTAACCACAGCATGTACTTGCTATTCATCCTCAGGGCAGGAAACAGAAAAATACGCGCCAGGTTGGTGCTACAACCCAGTCAGCATAGGGCGTAATAAGATACGCGAGCTATTGTTCCTGCTTTTCTTATGTTTCCCCCTTGGGGCAGTTGCACAATCAACAAATGGGTCGCCTGATTTGAGTGGTACTTGGAAACTGAATATTGGCAAAAGCAAACACATACGATTACGATCAGCCACCAAAGAGGAAATAATTGCTCATCCTCCAGTCTATGAGATTCAGCAGTCAGGCGATTTTTTAGAACTCACTTTACGATGGGGTGGCCAAATATCAACGGCCAAGTACAATGTGGATGGCAAAGCCTATTTAACTTCAACTCCGGAATCCCGTGCATGGATGCGGGCCTATTGGAGCAAAAGGGGTTTCACTATTGAGGAAGAGCATTTTGCAATCCCCAAAAATCCCAAATGGATTCGTAGGATTACCCTATCCGATGATAGCCAGATGCTAATTGCAAGAACATCGATTGACCTATATGGAATTGAGGAGATGCTTGTGTTTGATAAGCAGTGAAGTTCGCTATGATGGACAGATGGGATACAAGGTCTTGCCCTTACATTGCCAATCTTTCTCTGGTGGTAGTAGGCTCACTCCTAATGGTTTAACGATCATCGTCATCAAGAGGTTAAGCCAGATGCCCTCCAAAACACTGGCCATTGTCTTGGGCTTAGCGTTGGTGCTGGGTTGGGGTGCAGTGTATGTGAACGCTCAGGGACAGGAACAAGCACTAACTGTAGGTGATTTAATCAACAATCCATCGAAATATGCTTCTAAGATAGTCGTTGTCCGGGGCGAGCTAATTCCTGATTATCATGGAAAGGCTTTATGTGATAAGAAAGTGAGACCTTGTGTCTATATTACAAATACCCCAGATAGTATCTACCCCAAGCCTAATTTTGAAGTGGAGAAGGACAGTTTGTATTGGGACTATGAGCGTTTGGTGATGGAACAACTTGGGGGAAGAAACACGGAACTTATATTGACTCTCCGAGGACGATTCGATATTCCCCCTAAAGGATCTAATAGCCTAAAAGAACTTGTGCTTCAAAAGGTCATTGCTCTTGAGGTTCGTAAGAAACCCCCAGAAATACTTGCAGACCCTCCGGTATTCCGATTTGATAAGTGAAACTGCGAGGGGTTGTTCAGGTTTGAGTGGGGCTATTGCTCGGGTTTAGATTCGCTATTGGTTTGACAACCGCAAGTCTTGTGGTTGAACTGAAGAAGAAGGGTACGGTTTCTAGGTGCTTCTGTCTCGCTCAGTAGAACAAGCAACTTGCCTTCCGGTCCATATTTCAAATCGTAGTCATAATAGGCTATGATGCTACTATTTGCTCCGATAAATATAACGTACCTATCGTATCTCAACAAAACCTCTATGAAGACCTTCTTGTAGGCATATAGTTTTTCAGTACAAATCACCTTACAAAGGGCATTCTTGAGTTTTTCCACAGCAACCCCTTCTGGTAAGCTAATTGCACAGAAGACTTTGTCCCCCTCTTCACTACGGTCGATTTTGAGTAAACGGTACGAAACGTCCTGCGCTGAAGTAGGCTGATCCTGTCCAATCGCGTACGGGATAATGGCAAGCACCACCCCAAGCACAAGCAGATGCGGGAAGCATATTCGCATAGTTATCCGTGCTTCATCGGAAGAGCCACTTTTCAGGGCCATTATCGGATATGAGGACGTTACCTTCAGCTTTCTTCCGCAGAGGTTTAGCAGGAGGAACCAGGGGGTCGGTTGGATAGGTTTTGCCATTGAACCTTAGTTCCGTTTCGTATCGCGTTCCAACCCCTCCGCTACGTACCCAAACCGTCAGGTTACGCCAACCATTCGATGACGTGTTGAGGACGCGAATGGGAAGATTCACGTATGGTAGTTCTGTGATGATTCTATAAGACGAACCCTCAGGTTGAAGAATCAGCGTTGAACAACCTCCACTCCCACACCAACCCCCTCCAGTCAGATAAACGATAGCTTCTTCGTTGCCATCTCCATTTAGGTTAATCCATGCCTCTAGGTAAGTTGTATAATCAACGACTCTTCCAGCCCGCATTTTCACATAACCCTGAAGAAACCTTTTGAGGGAACCTGAATCCTGTGCCACTGCCACGCTAGGCAGGATAAAAAGCATCAGGGTTATAAGAAGCAGATGCGGGAAGGGTTTGGGCATGATGCATTTCAAACTCATAGGCATCCCGATAGTTCCTTGTTCAGGGTTATCTCTTTCAGCAAGTCTTGGCCGCCTTCTTTGCTCATGGGTTGGCGTGGATAGGGTGCTGAAAAATGAAAAACCAAATACACAGTGTACTCGCTACAGTACCAAGGAGATTTTTCCTTCCCAAGTTCGATCAAAATGGCTGTTGATTGCTCGTCCATGCAACAATAGTTCTTTGTAAATCTGATACCCTTTGAATCAAGGTAATCTTCAACTTTATTGCGGGTCATCGGTGGTTTGAGGATCTTGGAGTAGTACTGAAGCTGTGATTCATAGGCTGCTTGATGTCCCTTGGGTATCGGTTCCACACCTTTTCTGGACGGTGAATAAAGCCAATAAAGGCTACTCAAGCCAATAACCACTAGCATTAAAAGCATGGATGCTATTGTGATTCTCTTCCGGTTGGTCATTAGGGCTATCTTACCCCACTCCCATGCAGGGGCGTTTTGAAATCTTAGGTTGATTTAACTTACTGCCTTATACTCAGATTATGAAACCCTCCGACCTGATTCCACTAATCCTGTTTAGTGCCTTCTTCTATGTCTCAGGAGCGTTGCTCCTTTTTAGAACAAAATATTTTGTCGAAAAGGCAAGGCGTAGATACGAAAAAAGTGGGGTATTACTCAAGATAGCCCCGCAATCAAGAATTGTGCTGAAACCTTGGTATCCTCTCTTTCTTCGCTGTGCTGGTGTTTTCATTTGGCTATGGGCATTGATGGTTGATTGCTTTGTACTCTTCTACCATGCCTCCGGCACATAAGGTGAGCCATGGCAGGAGTTTTAAAAAATTATTTCCTATCCACCCTACAGCCTTGCACTGACTTCAGCATGGGGGGGGGTGGTTCCACCGGGGGCTAGGAAAAGGATGCTTACGGCAAAGCAAACAGAAAAGGCAATTAACCTTAGACCTGAGCCTTGCAGGATGGCTCACGGTACTGCCCGATTATGGTGGCAGTTTTGGTGGCAGTAAGCGTGAGGATTGAGTGATCCTCTGGGAAGGGGCTTCATTACAGGCTGATTTAATGCGAATACAAACCTGAAGCAGTCCAAAACGCACTCTGGCAGTCAGGAGGTCACGAGTTCGATCTTCGTCAGCTCCACCAATAAAATCAATAACTTACGACGAATCCACAAATCCCCAAAGGTAACAAAAAGGTAGCAGCGTATGTCCAGCTAAGGCTGGGGTATTCAGTGGGAGTCTACCCCACCAGAGCAAAAGTCAGAGCTCTGTAGCTTGGATAGCCGGGCGGGAAGGAAACTGAACCCTGGAAGTCTATCGACAAAGCCATCCTTGGGATGGTGAGCGAGTCATTGGGCCGTAACGAAAGTGAACGCACAGGTGCCCCCGATACTTTATACCTCAGAGGCCGAGCTCCCGTTGTTAGGGCGAAGGCAGCATGGAACGCCGCCAACTGACCGATGCGGCGGGACACTCTGGCGGGGCGGTAGCGGCAGCACGATGACAAGGATGCACCGAGCAACTGGAGAAGCCCTCCTCATCCCGTCGCGAAATCGACGGAGCGAGAACCCGTATAACCGGCTAAACCGGGAAGTCGGGGGAAGGATGAGAGGGTGACGGAAGGGTCCGCAGTAGCGAAGAAGCGGAGTAATGTCCGTGGAGCGAAGGGGCCCTGCTGTTTGTACTGGCACCAACAATATGGGAGGCAAGGGTGAGATGACAAAGGCACCCAGCAGTTTGCAGGACCTGAGGCGGAGCCTATACGTGAAGGCGAAGGCGGAACCAACCTGGCGTTTCTGGGGACTTAACCATGACCCGATTCCGTTGACACACTGAAAAGGGTGGAACATTCTAGTCCACCAGAGGGTGTGTCATGGAAAAACAGCGAAGGAAGTACACGAAGGAATTCAAAATCGAAGCAGTTCGTATGCTCACCGAGTCAAATATCACCATTGCACAGGCCAGCAGAGATTTGGGAATAAACGCAAACATGCTGACACGTTGGAAAAAGGAATTCGCAAACACCTCTCAAGCATTTCCGGGATCTGGGCATTTGAAACCAGAGGAGGAAGAACTCCGTCGCCTACGGCGCGAGAATGCCTTACTGCGTCAGGAGCGCGATATATTAAAAAAAGCGACGGCGTTCTTTGCCAAAGAATCCAAATGAGGTATGGCTTCATTCAAGCGCATCGGCATGAATTTACGATATCGCTGATGTGTCGAGTGCTTGAAGTATCCAGAGCCGGATTCTACCTTTGGCTCAAGCGGCCCGAGAGCCCGAGGAATGCAGAGAACAGCCGATTATTACTAGCAATTCGGGCAATTCATCGGGCAAGCCGGGGCGCGTACGGAAGTCCCAGAATTCATGCGCAATTGCGGGCAGTGTCCAAATTACACAGCAGGAATCGTATTGCCAGGCTAATGCGCGAGAATAGGATCCAAGGCAAACAGAAACGGAAATTTAGAGTTACGACAGATTCAAAACATAATTTCCCGATATCTCCAAATGTGTTGAACCGGGAATTTGCGGTGAAAATGCCAAACAAAGCTTGGGTGGCGGATATCACATACATCCCAACAAAAGAAGGCTGGTTGTATCTGGCCGCGGTGATGGATCTGTACTCAAGAAGGATCGTTGGCTGGGCCATGGGTAGCCGGATTTGTCGACATCTGGTTGAAAGAGCTCTGTGCATGGCTTTTTTCAAACGTAACCCATCACCAGGTCTGCTCCATCATTCAGATCGAGGCAGCCAATACGCCAGCGGGGATTACCAGAAGTTATTGAAATCTAGCGGAGTTCTTTGCAGCATGAGCCGCAAAGGCAATTGCTGGGATAATGCTGTTATGGAAAGTTTCTTTGCCACGCTGAAAACAGAACTTATTTATCATCGAAATTACGAAACGAGAAAGGAGGCGCAATCAGATATTTTTGAGTATATCGAAGTGTTTTATAATCGACAGCGGCTTCACTCGGCTCTGGGCTATCGGAGCCCTGAAGCCTATGAGGAATCTGCCAAAGCCGCTTAACTTCGTGTCAACAGTTTCGGGTCAACCCCAACTCTACGTCCATGTTTGCAAGAGGGATACGCTTAACGAAGCCTACCGGATGGCGAAAGAAAACGACGGGGCACCGGGGATAGACGGGGTTACGTTCGAAGCCATCGAGGAAAGCGGAGTGGCGAGGTACCTGGAGCAGATACGGGATGAACTGGTCTCAAACACATATCAGCCCCTGCGGGCACGGAAGAAGGAAATTCCTAAGGACGGGGGCAAGAAAGTCCGCGTTCTGTCAATTCCGGCTATTCGTGATCGTGTGGTTCAGGGAGCGCTAAAGCTCATCCTGGAGCCAATCTTCGAAGCTGATTTTCAATCGGGGTCGTATGGATATCGTCCGAAACGGACAGCGCATCAAGCGGTGAACCGAGTGGCACAAGCGATTGTGGAGGGCAAGACGCAAATCATTGACATTGACCTGCGGGCCTACTTCGATAACGTTCAGCACTATCTGCTGTTAGAGAAGGTGGCTCGGCGGGTACAGGATGATGAGGTCATGCATTTGCTCAAGATGATGCTGCAGGCGACTGGGGGAAAGGGCGTTCCGCAAGGCGGGGTGATATCGCCGTTGCTCAGTAACCTCTACCTCACAGAGGTAGATCGGATGCTGGGAAAGGCGATCGCCACCACGCGGCGTGGACAATACACCAACGTCCAATATGCACGATTCGCGGACGATCTGGTGATCTTGATTGACGCTCATCCGCGGCATGACTGGCTGGTCAAGGCGGTAGAAAAGCGATTGCGGGAGGAGTTGGCGAAACTACAAGTGGAGATCAATGAGGACAAAAGCAGGATGGTCGATCTGGCGAAGGGGGAGAGTTTTTCATTCCTGGGTTTTGAATTTCGTCGCATTCGGAGCCGTAATGGGGTGTGGCGACCGTACTATGCGCCGAAGCTGAAGAAGCGGACCGCGCTGTTTGAGAAACTTCGGGAGATCTTCCGACGCAAGGTCAGCCAGCCCGTAGGAAAAGTGATTGAGATGATCAATCCGATTCTGCGAGGCTGGGTGAATTACTTTCGGATTGGCGATTCAAGTCGGTGTTTCTCAATGGTCAAGCAATGGGTAAATAAGAAGGTTCGGCGGCATCTGATGCGTGCCCGGGGACGAAAGGGAATGGGCTGGAAACGGTGGAGTAGGGAATGGCTATATACCACCTTGGGACTGTTTGATGGTTACCGAGTGAGGCGGCCGTGGTACCCGAAAGCTGCTCCAACCCAACCCGTCACATAAACCTTGCGGCGAAGCAAACAGGAAAGCCTACTGCGGGAAATCCGCACGGTGGGTTTGATGCGGCGGGGATTGGAACCGGATCTACGGTTCGGTTAGTGAGGCACTCCCAGAGGAAACGGGGAGCAACGGATAGACTGAACCTACGGGGTACCGCGCCAGTCCTCGACCCTACCGCAAAGAAATCACGCTAAAGTGGTCTCAGCAATTTAGTTGGTTTGCGCATGAAAAGTTGACCAGTTTCTCGGCCTTTCCTCATTCAGTTCTCTACTTGCTTGTGAATTCAGACGAGATACCATAGTCCCCATTCTTCAGTGAGCATCTAGATTACGCTCCCGGGGAAATTGGTGGAAATAAACTGGCACATTAGGTTAATGTCATAGGAATAGTGATGTCCTTGAAAGCAAACAATCGGTGCTAGCTAAGAGGGGATCAATTTCGAAGCCTTCGTCGCAGGAATTGACTTGTCTTTTATTGGCTTGGCGCGACGGAGAACAGGCAGCGCTTGAAAAACTGGCTCCAGTGGTACACCAGGAACTCCGGCGACTCGCGCATGCCTACATGCGAGGAGAGCGCAAAGATCATACGCTGCAAATCACGGCCTTGATCAACGAGGCATATCTGTGGCTACTGGACCATAGAAGAATGGGATGGCAGAACCGGGCGCATTTTTTGCAATCTAAGCCCAGATGATGCGGCACATCCTCGTTGACTATGCTCGCTCGCGGCGATTCCTGAAGCGCGGCGGGCGGAGCCGAAAAGATCTCGCTGGATGAAAATTGCATCGCCACAGGCGAGCGTAATCCCGATCTGCTTGAACTGGACGATGCGCTCAAAGCTCTTGCTGCCGTGGATGAACGGAAAGAGCAGGTTATGGAACTGGGCTACTTTGGCGGGCTGAGCGTGGAAGAGACGGCCGAGGTGCTCGGAGTATCGCCGGAAACTGTGATGCGCGGCTGGAAGCTGGCCAAAACCTGGCTAGCGCGACAAATGAGAAGCACTCCCAGGACAAACCCATAATGACAGATCGTTGGAAGGATATATCGGAACTGTATCATGCTGCGCTGGGACGGCCGGAGTGTGAGCGTGCGGCCTTTCTTGATGGGTGTGGGGAAGATGAAGAGGTGCGGCGGGAAGTTGCCTCTCTTCTGGCACATGAAAGCAAGGGCGAAGGCCTGCTGGAACGCCCGCCACTGCAGGTGGCGGCTAGGATTATGGCAAACGAGGGCCATGATCTTACTCAGCCTTCGGAGTTCACCGGGAATGCAAGGATGCTTCCGGGGCAAGTAGCGCCTGGGGAGATGCTGGGGCCGTACAAGATAGAAGAGCGGATTGGTCAGGGGGGCATGGGGGAGGTATGGAGAGCCAGCGATACGCGTTTGCGGCGCGATGTGGCGATCAAGACATCGCACGCACACTTCTCGGATCGCTTCGAACGGGAAGCACACGCTATCGCGGCACTGAATCATCCGCACATTTGCGCTCTCTATGATGTTGGACCCAATTACCTGGTGATGGAGTTGCTGGAAGGGGACACGCTGAGAGAGCGGCTGAAGAAGGGTAAACTATCGATTGAGGAAACGCTCAAATGCGGGGCGCAGATTGCGGAGGCGCTGGCGGAGGCGCATGAGAAGGGAGTGATCCACAGGGATCTGAAGCCTGGGAATGTGATGCTGACGAAGAATGGTGCAAAGGTTTTGGATTTTGGTCTTGCGAAGTCGACATCGGATGAATCTCTGACCACGTCCAACATTGTGATGGGGACGCCGGCCTATATGTCGCCGGAGCAGCGCGACGGTAGGGAATGCAGCGCGCGCACGGATCTGTTCGCGCTGGGGTTACTGCTTTACGAGATGGCTACGGGCAGGCAAATGGCGCCGGGAGTGATGTTGAAGAAGGAACAACTGCCGGACAGACTCATGCGGGTAATCGAGCGGTGCCTGGCAACCGAACCGGATGAGCGATGGCAATCGGCAAAGGAGGTGTCTGCCGAACTTGCGCGGGCCAGAGAAGAATCCATCGACCCTAAACAGCAGTTTCGCATTCAAGCCAGGCATGCGGTGGGAATCGCGGCTGTATTACTGCTGCTGATTGCAGGGGGTGTGTTCGTGTGGAAACGGGCGCAGCCCAAGCCGCTCACCGATCAGGATGTGCTGGTGCTGGCCGATTTCACCAACACTACCAGTGACCCGGTGTTCGATGGAGCGCTCCGCCAGGCGCTGGCATTCGAGCTGGAACAATCGCCATTTCTGAAGATCATGGACGACCAGCAGGTGAACCAGACGCTCCAACTGATGGGCCGTCCCGTCGGTCAGCGGATCACCAACGATATCGCGCACGAGGTGTGTGTGCGGGAGGGGGAGAAAGCAACCATCGGAGGGTCAATCACTCTTTTTACCAA
The DNA here is from genome assembly GCA_963664705.1 of Acidobacteriota bacterium. GTDB lineage: Bacteria > Acidobacteriota > UBA6911 > UBA6911 > UBA6911 > UBA6911. Next base: position 5,759,075 of record OY761556.1, read on the forward strand.
GACCTATCAGATTGCGCTGCAAGCCGTCAACTGCCAGACCGGCGCGACGCTGGCCCGGGAGCAAGTCGAAGCGGAAGACAAGGATCACGTAATCAAAGCAGTGGCGCAGGCAGCCAGGGGGATGCGAGCGAAGCTCGGTGAGTCTCTAAGCTCCATCCAGAAGACCGACCGGTTCAGGGGTAATGATGAAGTCTCTACCCAGTCCCTGGAAGCGCTCAAGGCATACCAACTCGGAATGGATCTCGTTGGCCAGAATTCGCCCCGTGAGGCAATTCCGCATCTGCAGCGCGCAACCGAGTTGGATCCCAACTTCGCCTCTGCACACCTTTTCTTGGGTATCGTGTACAGTGACATCAACCAAGCAGCCCGGAGTAAAGAATCCTTCACCAAGGCATTCGCCTTGATCGACCGCGTCAGCGAGCGCGAACGCTTCGTGATCTCGGGGGAGTACTACCAATTTGTGACCGGTGAATTGAATAAGGCTCTTGACTCCGCCCAGGTGCTCGTGCGCGCCTACCCACGCTTTTCAGCTGGGCACCACTTGTTGGCTACTATTTATTCGAAGCGTGGCGAGTCTGATAAGGCGCTGGAGCAACGCCTGGAGGAAGTCCGCCTGGAACCTCATGTTTTGTTGTTCCGGCTCCTTCTGATAAACGATTATTTGGCCCTCGGCCGCTTCGACGAAGCGAAGGCTGTGTCGGAGCGAGTGGTTGCACAAAAGCAGGACAATCCTGCTGTTCACCTAGCTCTGCTGCGCATCGCGTACATGCAGGACGACCCTAGAGCGCAGGAAAAAGAGATTCAATGGTTTGTGGGCCGTCCGGAGGAATCTCAGGCTCTCACTGCGCGACTCCTCAACGCAATAGTGCACGGGCAGCGGCGCCAGGCGAAGGAAATCTCCCAGCATGGAGTAGAGCTGTTACGGCGGCAAGGTATCCCCATTCCCCAGTCGACCCTCGCATCGAACTTCGCATCAATCGATGCACTCGTTGGCGACTGCAAAGCGGCCCGCAAAGGGTGGCCAAACTTGGGTCCGTGTCCGGATGCGATGGCTTTGCGGATTGCTCAGGAAAAGGCGGCAAAGAATCCACCCCAGAATCCAGAAACGTCGGAATTGCTCTACGATCGAGGCTTCGCAGCCCTGACGACAGGCAATGCAACGGCGGCGGCGGTCGAGTTCCAGAAGATTGTTGATCATAAGGGCCGGAACTGGGGACCGTACTACTCGCCTGCCTATCTGGGCTTGGCTCGTGCCCAAACAATGGCGGGCGACACCGTCAAAGCCAAGCGCGCCTACGAGGACTTCCTCGTCCTGTGGAAAGACGCCGACAAAGATCTTCCATTTTACATCCAGGCCACCACGGAATTAGCGGAGCTGCACTAGGTTTCCGATTGTTCTTTACTGAGCCGCTAAGCGCAGAGACCCATATCCCGCAGAGATGAACTGTGTATTCCGCGATCGAATCCGGCATTACTAATCCCTGCATTGTCGATCTGGATGATTGGATTAGGCACGGCACGCTCCCGCCAGTCAACCTTGTACCTCCTCGCGGCTGACGACACCCTTGTCGCTTCAAGAACGCTATCTAGACCATGCTGCCTACGTTTCCCTTGATACCTAGGCCGCGCATGAACTCCAAGCCGAGCGACTGCTGCTGGAAATGGACGTACAGGCATATATCGCGGCAGCCATGCTGGCTAGCGTTCCGTAATGCGGAATTTGCTTTGTTACCCCTTAGATGGTTCTCTATGGCCACTTCATTCAGGGCGGCATAAGCTTTATGCCCGCACCGAGAACAGGAAATTTGTGGTTTTGCGCAGATACCAGCAACCCATTCGTTAAGGCATACGGGAGTGTATCCAGATATAGCTTTCTTTCTGTTCTCCCACCGTTTTGCATATACATCGTCCCGACCTTTGAAAAGAGTCACGTACAATCTGATTTTTTCAGACGCGTCCGAAGTATTGACAGTATTTGAATCGGAAAGCTTGCCGGTTCTTTCATCGGCAGTAATAATGTTGTGTTGCTCCGGTTCTGATTCCGGTGACTTGGAAATTACCTCCAGGACGAAAACATAACCGTGCAAAACATAGCTCAGTATCAAGAAAAACAGAAACCTGCTTTGTCCTGCAATCCTAACAGTTCCGATGGCGACTCTGGATTCAGACGAACTCTCTGCTTTAGAAAAGGTAACACAAAGGTAACAACCGCAATAAAAACTCCGGCAAATGTGGTCGCAGCTCAACGCTATTTTTTTGAAAACTCAGGCACGCGTTAAGCAGCCTTGTTGTATTCACCTCTAAGGCTGATGTTCTTTCCTCAAACACTGCCGGCATCCTCAAACAGTCAGACAGTTAGGATGATGGCCTGTTTCTCAGGTTTGCGTGAGAGCTTCTTCGCGGCTTATCCATACTGCTTAATAGTTGCGGCCGCCTAAGGGTGGAGAGGGATCCCAACATGCGACTTTTGTTTGGACTGACGCCCCCTGTCCAAACGGAATTGCGTGTCTCTTCATCCCGATACCCTGTACATGGTGACATGTATTGGGGCAAAATGGGTGTCTGCTTTCGGGATGGAAGGAACTACCTGTACATTGGTTTGGAGATGGGAGATAGGAATTCTGAATACCCCTATAGTGCAACGCAGATTAGCTGCCTGCGGAAAATTCGAGCGGCGAGGTAAACGGCTCAATGCAGTCTGATCTGCGGCAGTATAGGGACAGCGGCGCAGCAACTTGCGCCTTGAATAAATATAAAGGGGGATAGATGACGCGCAATTGCACACTAAGGTTGGCGACGCTGGCGGCGATTGTTATGCTGGGGGCCAGCATGACGGCCAGTGCCGAATGGGTCGCGACTTGGACCGCTTCACCGCATGCACCGCTGAGCACCGAGGGTGCCTTCGGGGCAGCTTCCTACGACAACGTCACGCTCAGCCAGATCCTGCGCGTCAGCGAAGGTGGCGAACGATTGCGTGTGCGCTTTACGAACCGCTACGGTCCTGCGCCGCTGATCATCGGCGCGGCACGCGTGGTGCGCATCGACGATGCGGGCGAGGAAATCCCCCGCACTTCGCGCGGGCTGACCTTCGGCGGCGATGCCGCCGCCGTGATCCCGCGTGGTGCGCCGTTTGCCAGCGACACCGTGCAGCTTGCGGTGCCGGACCTGTCGCGCCTGAAGGTGGAGTTCTATCTGCCCAAGCCCACCGGCCCGTGTACCTGCCATCTCACGGGCGTCGATGAACTCGCGGTTTCGCCGCCGGGCAACTATGTCGGCAAGGCATTCACGCCTGCTTCGAAGGCGCAGTTCCGCGCATTCCTCAGTGTGGTTGAGATCGATTCGCCCCGGGCGCTGGGCACTATCGTGGCCTTCGGCGATTCGATTACCGATGGGGTGGGATCTACGGCTGGCGCCAACCGCCGCTGGCCGGACATCCTCGCCAACCGTCTGCAGGCCGCCGGCCGGCACTGGGCGGTGGCCAATGCGGCGATTAGCGGCAACCGGATACTCAGTCCCGGCATGGGCGAATCCGCGCTGGCTCGCTTCGACGAAGACGTGCTGAGCCTTCCCAACGTGAAGTACATCATCGTCTTCGAAGGCGTCAATGATATAGGCAACCGCTTCGGACAGCGCGGTCCCAATCAGCCCAACATCCCCGGACTCGACCAGCCCGAGATCACCGTTGAGCAAATGATCGCTGGGTACCGGCAACTCATCGCCCGTGCGCATGACAAGGGCATTAAGGTGATCGGCTCGCCTATCGGGCCATACAAGGGCGCGTCCTACTGGTCCGAGGAAGGCGAGGCTGCGCGCCAGAAGATCAACGACTGGATCCTGAAGGGCGGGGCATTCGACGGCACGGTGCGGCTCGACACGGCTTTCGCCGATCCATCCAATCCACTGCAGATGCGCGAGGGCTATCACATGGGTGACCATCTGCACGGCAGCGATGCCGGGCTAAAGGCGGTCGGCGATTTCATCGACCTGTCGTTGTTCGGTGGCAGGAAATAGCACGAGAGCTGTCCCGGCCACGGGTTGTGTGTAGCCAAAACTCCGTGAGACAGCAAAATCAGACAGTTAACGAGGGTTCCTGAATTGCCCGTTGTAAACTCTGGGCTACCTTTTTTCAAAATCACCGGGAAGTCATCGCGGCCATGGACTTCTTCACCGTGCCAACCCTCGCGTTCCGAGTCTTGTACTGGTTCTTTGTTATCGAACATGCGCCGCCTCCGCTGACTGATTATTGCCCTGTTCGCACTAATCAGTCTTACTTCTAATGAACAATCAACGCCTTACCCGAGGAGGCAGTATCGGGAACTCTTCCGAAGCGAAGGTCCTGTGTGAGCGACTGCCGAACGGAATTTTCATGGTGTGCCAGTTTTTTGAACTCATTCCGGCTTTGGTTAGTGGCGAAGGCATTTTATCTTTTTTGTTGTGGGGTTGGTTCAAGACGTGTAAAAACCGAGGAGGCGGGTGCCCGTTAAACGAATCGCTTCAACAGGTAAGAGGTCTTAGCCCGGATCACTATCGGGAACAGCCCTTGGCGCAAGCAATCGGTTATGGGGATAACCGTGGTAGTGTATAAAATCTTTGGAAAATTTCTTATGAGGTACTTTTCAATGTTAAAAATCTCCATGTTCACATTTTTGATCCCCGCAATATTCCTCATGGCTGTAGCGACCACGCTTCGGGCCGCGGATTCATCTCCACTCAGGGTCCTGTTTATCGGCAACAGTCACACTATGGTCAACGATGTGCCCGAACTGTTTGCCCGGCTTGCAAAGCAGTCCGGCATTCAGGTCGAGAAACAAATGATAGCTGAAGGAGGTAAAACACTCGAATATCATGCCGGAACCGAGGTCGTAAAGGAGCACATTCTGCAGGGCAAGTATGACTGGATTGTGCTTCAGCACTGGGCTCATCCGTTCACCGAGGCTTATGCCAAGAGTATGGAAAATGGCAGCAGACAGCTCTTCGAAATGATAAAGCAGACAAGATCCAAGGTGGTCTTTTACAAGCCGTGGCCCAGGAAATCAACCGCGCCCGGCGAGTACCCGCTTATGTCTGCAACATATGCGCAACTGGCAAAGCAATACAATGCGGTTGTTGCCAATGTCGGGGACGTGTTCGAAAAGTACAGGGCATTGTATCCGGGCGAGATGATGTATGCCAATGACGGTGAGCACGCTTCCATGCTTACCTCAAATATCGCGGCCTATGTGATCCTGCGGACCATCACGGGAAACAAACCCATCTGCGTCACAGCAGAAGAAAAGAAGATTGAGGCCGCCTGTGATGCCTTCCTTTCCGATACAAAATAGGAAAGAGACGCAGGGGAAGTAGTGGCCAACCGGGTCAACTGTCGGAAACAGCCCTTCCCAAAAGTAATCTGTTTTACAAACCCCATTTGACGGTTAACCCGCTTGGTATTTATGTCACGGGGAATGGCGTGAGAGTCCCTGGCGTGAAAGCCCCCGTGACACTTTGCATAGGGCCGATTATGGCAACGGACGGGACCGCGAAGTGTTTGTATCAGGCACTCCCCGCTTCGGGGAAGCTGAAGATTGAGATGCAGGATGGATCTATTCAAGAGATAGACTTGAAAAACGTGAAGCAGATGACGGTTGAGTGATGGAGGTGGGACTCCCATGGATACTGCTTGCATTTCAGTGAAGCCATTCTGCACAATGGAAGAAATAGAGGGCTAAGTTAATCACAACCAAGGTGCAGCTAATGGGTTCACTGAATAGTCCCCCGATCTTATTTGCTACAGTCCTTTCGTCTTGCTTATTAATCCATTTCACCCTGAAGTGGCTGAGATTTCTGCGGGAAATACGGTTTAGGGCTACTCATGATGTTCCAGCTTTGATTACGGGGCTTTGGAAGCTGGTTGCCAGTTTCTTCGCGATTGGATTGTTGGACGGTTGGCTTGCATCGTATTTCTACAAGACCTACTACGGAATCCGGGGTGCATATCGTTTGGAAGTGCCGATTCCATGGGTTTGGCTGGTGGGGATATTGACCATAGTAATTTTTTACGGGAGAGGGTTGTTAGATACGAAAAGGCTTCAATCCTGACTAAGTCCAATAAAGATACTCAAAGTCCCCTCTACGCATAATTACCAGATTCTCCGCCCGCCTGTCCGCCCTTAGACGCATAGCTAATATCGGGATCTTCCCCGGAACTGCATTCCGCTGAGCTTGAGCAAGCCACTGCTTCAGGGTCTTGGGGTAGTTGGCTTCAGACCTTTGCTTGCACTCGACACTGCCACCGATAGACCGAACCTCCTGTAAAGAACTGTGAGTGCCTAATGGTTAGTACTACTAATACTTGTCTACCGGAGTTTTCACGATACTCAATGCTTGACAGATTCCAAATGCCTGATATATTTAGCCCTTCTAACTATTGTGGAGTTCTCCCAATGTCATCTTCAGCTCGTGCAATTGCAAGCCAGTTCTGCGATCTCATGCCCGTGATCGAACGTACGGTTTCATCCGAGCTGCGGCGCGGCAGCCAATATGTAACGCCGTCTCACCTTCAGTTGTTGACGGCACTGGTTCAAGGGCCCTCCTCTCTGAGCGGACTTTCTGAGGTCATGGCAGTAAGTCTGCCAACAATGTCTAATTCGGTGACCACGTTTGTTGAGCGTGGCTGGGTCAAGCGCACACAGTCTGCGGATGACCGCCGCTATATCAAAGTTGAATTAACGGATAAGGGCTTGAAGGCGCTGGTAGATATTCGTAAGCGAGTCGAACTGCTCTTCACTACCCAGTTCGAACATCTGCCGCCAGCAAAACGAGACGAACTCAAGGTCGCGTTTAAGATACTCCAGGAAACTTTTCAGCCCAAGGTTGGCGAAGCTAACAATGGAAATATCATAAAAAAGAGAGGTTCCCAAAAGCGACCCGGTCTGCGCTAAAGTTTACCGGCCTGTCTCACCACGTAGAGAGCCTCAGCTGATCAGCAAAACGGTTCCCGCCCATTCGGAGTTCTTGCATAAGATGTCTCAAGGGACATTCTTCTCCCAGGTGCAACTCATCATTAAATCTTTCGCGCTCGCTGGAGCGCGTCTTGGCTTCATGCTGAATACGATGGATCTTGAGCAGAGGATTCACACAGAGGATTCATACGGTTGACACATTTAACATATTTTTGTTACAGTTGGCATACCTAATACTTAGCAGATATAAGTGTGTGCGAGATGCCTGTCGGCATTTTGTTCAGAAAGGAAAGTGCAGGCGTTCTGGCACTTCTTATGGTCTTTTCAAAACAAGTGCCCATTGAATCCTCAAACGTGGTAATTTGGGAAACAGCATGCCTCTTTTGTGGGCGATATGAATAATTCGCACAACTATGTGCATACTCGAAAAAGACAATCCGCAAGAAAATGAGGTTTTGTCATGTTTGAACTAAAGCCAATCTCGCCGCGAGTGCAGAAGCTTCGAAACATTTATCGAGACACCATTCCAACTCTGGACGCAGAACGGGTCAAGATACTCACCGAATGTCTCCCCACAATTCGGAATGAAGTGCCGATTATTGGACGTGCTAAAGCGCTCTACGAAATACTGTCCAAAATGACCATAAGGGTTGAACCCGGTGAGCTGCTCATCGGCAACATGGCAAAAACTTTTCGTGGTTGCTGCCTTTGGCCGGAATATGGCGGATTGGGTTGGCTTATAGAAGAGCTGGATAGTGGGGTATTTGACAAAAAGGGAACCAGAGACGGGAAGATGTACCTGGAGGAGGAAGACAGGGAATATGTGCATTCCGTTCAGGATTTCTGGAGAGAGAATTGCCTTGCGACAAAGCTGTCTTCGGTACTACCCCAGGAACTGGTCACCCTTGGAAATGCCGGTGTGGGTCTCGATGCTTTTTCAAACGGTGCCATTCCCAGCGGACATTTCAATGCAAATTACCGAAAAGCCATTGAAAAGGGCTTTGGAGCTATAAAGCGGGAAGCGGTTGAAAAACTCGATGGAATGCGTGGAAAAATTGGCGGTCAGGATGCTGAACAATATTTCTTTTATAAAGCGATAGTAATCAGCTGCGATTCCGCCATTCTTTATGCAAAGCGCTATGCAGAAAAGTGCCGTGCCTTAGCAGAAGGCATCATGGGCGCGTCGCGGCGAGCGGAGCTGCTCAAGATGACGGATTCTCTGGATTGGATCATGGAGAATCCCGCTCGAACATACCATGAAGCATTACAGGTGTGCCTGCTGTATCAATACATATTATTAATCGAGGGCAACTTTCTAGGCATAACAATAGGCCGGCTTGATCAGCATGTGGGGGATTACTTACGGGCCGACCTTCAGGCAAACCGCATCAGCACGGATTATGCCCAGGAGCTGATGGACTGCTTTTTTATTAAAACGGCTGATCTTTTTTTCAGCGGCCCGTTAATGATTTCCCGTATTGCCGGCGCCTATTCCAATAACCTCAGAATAACAATCGGAGGGCGAAAACCTGACGGTAGCGATGCAACGAATGAAGCGACGTTTCTATGCCTGCAATCAGCGGCTCGTCTGAAGCTTCATGACCCAAACCTCTCATTGGGATTCCACAAGGATTCACCCAATGAGCTCCTGGAGGCAGGGATTGAAACATCCAAGATTGTGTATGGAATCCCCTGCATTGAAAACACGGATTTGATCATTGACATGCTCCACAAACGAGGACTCGCCATTGAGGATGCCCGCAATTACTGTGTTGTGGGCTGCATCGAGTTGTCGGGATCAGGCTGTGAATGGTCCAATGTGAGTTCTCCCTTTTCCAAAGGGTTTCTGAATATCGTTAATGTTCTGATGCAGGCCATCAATAACGGGATCAATCCCCAGAATGGGCAACGCGGGGGATTGCAGACCGGCTATCTGTATGCAATGGACAGTTTTGAACAGGTGCAACAAGCCTTTAAAACCCAACTGGAATATTTCATGGATTGGCAGTTTTCCCTAAACAACCTAATGGAACATGTCGGGTTTAGGATGATGCCCGTTCCCATCGCTTCGGCCACAATGGATGGTTGCATGCAAAATGGACGGGATATGTTGCTCGGGGGAGCAAAATACAATTCAACAGGCGTTGCCATCCTTGGAATCGGCACCATTGTTGACTCCCTTGCTGCTATCAAATACATGATTTATGACAAAAAGCTGTGCACCGCAAGGGAACTCTACGACGCGGTGATGGCAAACTGGGAAGGTCATGAACATCTTCGTTCCCGCATAATCAATGAAGCTCCCCATTACGGAAACGGAGACGAGTATGCAGACGAACTTGCGACCTGGATGGCTGATCTATACACACACCGCGTAGATTCCTATAAAGGTCCCAGAGGCGGGTACCGAGCTGGTATTTATTCTGCAGGAGCCCACCTGTTATATGGCTATCAGACATGGGCAACTCCGGACGGCCGCCGCAACGGGCAGCCCATTTCGGATTCTGCGTCGCCTTCACAGGGAGTCGTTAGAAACGGGCCAACGGGCGTTGCGAGGTCGATATTGGCTCTGCATCCTTCTAATTTCAGCAATGGTCTGCAATTCAATATGAAATTCCACCCATCATCTTTCCAGAGTCAGGAAGGTACTGAAAAGATGAAACAGTTTATCTGGAGCTTTTTTCAGCAGGGTGGTATGCAGCTGCAATACAACATTGTTGATGCGGATACATTGAGACATGCCAAGGAAAATCCGGATGAGCATCGGGATTTAGTAGTCAGGGTCGCGGGTTTTTCAGCATATTTTGTTGAGCTGTACGAAGATCTGCAAAATGAAATCATAACCAGAAGTGAAGTGAGCCTATAGTTGGACGCTTAACAAATAAACTTCGAAAAAGGGAATGCGCGTTTTCGGCGCTGAACCTGCTGGCGAGACCTCCCAAAGTCGCTGCGGAGTTTTCGGCTGACGGTCAGGTTGGATGAACGCTGCCCAATCCGTTCCTTCCCATTATGGTGATATGAGAGCTTTTGTAATTACTCAGAAATACATCGAAAGAGGTGCCCATGGCTGGAGAGAGGAGTACTCCAAAAGACAATAACGAGAAGAAGAAATTTTCACGACGTCATTTCGTGGTAGGCGGCGGCACGGCCATTGCCGGCGGAGCCATTGCAGTTCTGGCAACCGCAACTCCGGCTGCTGCGGCTACGGAAGACAAGGGAACCGTCGCGCTTTCAACCAAATATCTGGTTTATGATTCGAAACACTGTGCCGGCTGTTACGGCTGCATGATCGCCTGCTCTATGTCCCATGATGGAGAAGTCAGTTTATCGCTGGCCCGACTTCAGATGCACCGGGCAGTTCTGAATGAATATCCTACGGACATTACCATGCACGTGTGCAAGCAATGTCCCGATCCATCCTGCGTGAAATATTGCCCGACAGGCGCCTGTCACGTCAGCGCCGAAAACGGCGACATCCGAATGATCGATGCCGAAAAATGCGTTGGCTGCCAGACTTGCATCAGAATGTGCCCGCAGACTCCTCATCGCACCGTTTGGAATCCCAAGACAAACAAATCGACGAAGTGCGATCTATGCACCAATACACCATATTTCAACAAGAAGGGTGGTGTTACGGGAACTCAGGCTTGCATCGAGGCCTGCCCCAAACAAGTTCTAAAAGTAGTAGACAAGCTTCCGTTGGAAACTGGTGGCTACGAAGTGAATCTGGCGCCCGCTCCCAAACCTAAGATGGGCGGCTTCGGTGCTCCTCGAGCCGGTGGCCCTGGAGCTAAATCTGCAACCCCACAACAGGTACCGACAGAGCCCAAACATTAGAGGAGGAGGAGAGTATGGCGACACCAGGATTCGGTGGAAAGATTTTATTAGTCGATCTTACAACCAAAGAAATCAAAAGGCTGGAAACGGATCAATATGCAATGTACGGAGGTGGGCACGGCACCTCCACCGCCCTGTTCTGGGAATACAGCGTAGTTCCGGGGAAATGGAACCTTGATGACGCATTCAATCCCCTGAATATGGTTTTTTTGATGACCGGCGCCGTATCGGGAACTGGAATTCCTTTTGCCTCCAGGACAAGCGTCTCGGGCATGTCTCCGCAGTGCTATCCAATCCAGTGGTGGTGTCACAGCAACTTTGGCGGCACATTTGCCATGATGCTTAAATTAGCGGGCTGGGATGGCGTGGCAGTCATCGGAAGAGCAGAGTCTCCGGTATATATCAATATTGTTGATGACAAAGTCACGCTCGAAGACGCCAGAGATTTGTGGGGCATGACGACCTGGAAGTGCCAGGAGGAGATCTGGAAGAGATCCGGCGTGCGCTACGGAATGGACTGGCAGCTGTTGGATGGAGGCTATACGCTGCAACGGCCCGCAATTGTCACCATCGGAGCCGCCGGTGAGAACATGACGCGAGTTGCGTCGCTCGTACATGGCGGCGGGAGCGGCGCGGGGCAAGGCGGATTTGGCGGTGTTTTTGGATCTAAGAACCTGAAAGCAGTGTCGGTCGTGGGCTCCGGCAGCATCAAAATAGCCAATCCCAAAGCGTTGGTCGATGCCAAGGAAAAATATCATAAGGGCGGTGGCGGTTTTAGCGTCAATCTTTTCGGCGGCGCGAATGATGTTGCCTCATGTTGCGCGGGATGCGGCATGGGTAGCAGAATGTGCCACAACCGAAACCGGTCTTTCAGCGCGGATTCCGACGATTGCGCGGAATCGACCTGGTTCACCATCTCCAAAGAACAGTCCAAGGGAGTAGAGCTCCCGAAAGATATCAATCAGAAAGGGACAGATATCATTCAGCAGTTCGGAATCAACGGAATGGAAACCTGTTTCCAGGGTCACACGTCATTTCCGACTTCTCACAACAAGGACTTCCCTATCCAGCCGAGTATCCCTGCCTATTCAGCACTGGGCTGGTACATGATGAAGATGTATGAAATGAAAGTCATTGGTCCCGGCACCAAGTTCGATACCGCGCCTCTCCCAATGGATAAGTTCCCAAGTCAGGAATTCATGGAAATGTATGGACGCGCGATCGCAAACCGCGAAGGTTTTGGCAAGCTCCTGGGGGAAGGAACCGCCCGCCTTGTTGAAGCACTAGGTAGAAAGGAAGACTTTAGTACACTGGCCCGGCAAACGATGTGGGGATTTATGGATCACTGGTCCATGCCTAATGTCGAATGGGCTTACGGCAATCTGTTCGATTCCAGGGATATCAACAGCCATGATATTTCCTGGGGGCGGGGCGATGCGGAACAGGCGGTCAAAAGCTATGCGGCCGGAACTCTCAGGAACGAACCGCTTTGGTTCGATTACACCTGGCAGGGGGATCAGGCTTATAAAACCGGAGTCTATTCCAGATACAAAGCCGAATGGGTTGCCTGGCACATGCATTACTGGAATTATTACAAAGAATCGGTCGGCTTCTGCGACTGGGGTTATTGCAACCTTAGTGCCAACGGGCGCACTCCTACCGCCGAACCAACCTATCTCAATGCAATCACCGGAAGAAATCACTCTTTCAATGACGGTTTGGAAATCGGCCGGCGCGCCTGGAATGTAAAACGGGCGATTTTTGTAATGCAGGGCAGGCACAAGAAAATGGAGAATTTCACTCCATATTATTACATGCCCGGCGCCTCCTATTGCGGCTATTACACGGATCAGCCCCTACTCAAAGGCGACAAATGGGAAATTCAAAGCTGCAGGGAACTATACTTCACAAGAGAAGGAGTCGATCAGTTCAAGACCCATTTCTATAATGTCGAGGGCTGGGATCCGGATTCAGGCTATCCCAAACGCAAAACTCTCGAGGATCTCGACATCAAACAAGTCGCCGATTTCCTGCAGTCCAAAAACAAACTCGGTAAGGCATAAGTACTGCCTGGGGTTTAATCGGGAGCCCCTGCTCACTTGCGCCAAAATAGCCCAGCCTATCAAGGCTGGGCTCGCAGCTTCCAGGTAGACGTGCGCATTTCTATTGACCGATGGAGGCCTAAGCGCGGAGTCTGTGAGGATGAACAGGAGGTTCCTGGGCGCCATGCCCGTCAAAAAAGATACGCTACTATCCGGTTATGGAAAGAATTAGAGCCTGGCAAGCTTGGTGCGGGTTACTCCGCCCCGATTATCAAATCCTGCAGTTTCCGCTTAGGCACGTGATGTATGGACTGCGCATCCCTGTAGTACTTGATGTCTCCGGAAGGGCCTATGTCCTCCAGCACCACTTTTTCCGCAGGCACGCCCAGAGCAATCACCAAAAGGATGTCCATGGTTTCCGGGATTTTCAGTTCAGTGCGTAACCTGTCCCGCTGCACATTGCCTATGAAACATCCTCCCAGTCCCCTTTCGGCAGCACCCAGCAGAATACTCTGACCGGCTATGCCATGGTCGCAGAAGAAATTATCGGCGATGCTCTTGTCGCCCAGTATGATTATGTAGGCGGCAGGCCGCTCCCCCTCGCTGGGTCCGCCCCAATCTTTAAGGTATCCGGCCCAGCCCAGACAAGGGAAGATCGCACTGTTTTTCTCCGCCGCAGTAGACAGGAAGTATTTTAGTGACTGGCGGTTGGCCGCGGAGGCGGAAAGCCGGGCCAGGTTCACCAGATCTTTCAAGATTTCCAACGAAACCGGCACTTCTTGTTTGAACCTCCTGTAACTACGGTTTTTCGTAACAAGATCCAACAGCATGTATTGCTCCTTAAGAAGGCTATATGTTTTTTAAGACCCTCCGCCGATTGTGAGTGGGAAGGGCTCATTTCAATAGGTATTTTGATACCAATGATGCTGGAACAACAGAACATAATCTCCAGAAGCGATCTGGAACATTTGGTCCCTCGGTTCCTCACGGACGTTCCAGGGTAAGATAGCCTATTTTACAGCCTTCTGTTCGGCTCCCCGGCAACGGGTTCCATTATTCGGTGGTTGCGTGCGCCAAATAGCTGGCTCCTTCGCCGCGCATACAGTAAAATCCGCCATCGATGCCAGCCGGTTCGAACAGTCGGCAGATGCTAGTCTGCAGGAGACGACTGTTGTCATTGCCGGAGCTGTGTCGAAAGCTTGAGATTGGAAAAAGTCATGCTGCCTGGGAACCGGGAGTCCGCCGCGGCGAGCCGGGATGCAGGATCATCCCCGCTGTCGGGTAAAATGAAACATAACGCCTTCGAAGCCTTCCGATATCGCGATTACCGGTTGCTCTGGATAGGGAATCTTTGCCAGACCATTGCCATCTGGATTCAAATGACCACCATGAGTTGGCTTGCCTATGATCTGACGGGCTCGGGCGGCACCCTCGGTTTGGTGAACGGGATTCGCATAATCCCCAATCTTTTCGTCACGCCGATCGCTGGGGTTACCGTAGACCGCTTCAATAGAAACAGAATCATTGCGGTCAGCCAATTCTCCCTATTTTTATTTACGTTTCTCATGGCCGTCGACATTTACCTCGGCCATCTTCATGTCTCCCATTTGTTTGTCTTTGCTCTGATCTCCGGTATTGCCAATTCTTTCAACATGCCGGCACGGCAGACTTTCGTGTTCGACCTCGTCCCGGCGCATATCGTTCCGAACGCAATTGCTTTGGACAATATCGCGATGAGCTCGTCACGGACAATAGCTTCGCTTGGAGCAGGCGCGCTGATTGTTGCTTTTGGGCCCGGCAACAACTTCCTCATCCAGGCTTGTATGTATCTGGCAATTATGACTACTGTCTTATCGATAAGGACCAAGCGACGCCCGCAGGCCACGCATCGCCGTCACTTCTTTAAGGAAATGGCCGAGGGTTTCCGGTACGGGATCCGGAATCCGAATGCACGGTTGCTCATGCTCATGATGATTATCAACCCCATGCTTCTGGTCCCTCTGCATATGGCGCTGCTGCCCATTTTTGCAACCAAGGTGTTGGCCGGCAATGCCGGGACGCTGGGCTGGTTGATGGGTTCACTCGGAGCGGGAGGACTTATCGGCGGCATATTGACGGCATCGCTGGGCAGCGTCGACCGGCGTGGCCTCGTCCAAATAATTTCACTGCTCGTGCATAGCCTGGCTCATGCACTATTTTGCGTGGTGGCATATTGGACGCATCAGCTTTGGCTCGCGCTCCCCTTCCTCGTCCTGGCCGGCACCATGGAAAGCCTTCACCTCACAACGAATCAAACCGTACTTCAGCTCCTCGCCCCCGATCACCTCCGTGGACGGCTGACGAGCGTCTTGCAATTAGTTCTGTTGATCAATCCGATTGGAATTTTCGCTGCCGGGGCACTTGCGGATCATTTCGGGGCACTCGCCGTGGGCATAGCGTTCAGCATCTCCGCTCTTTTCATGACAATAGGCATTTTCCTCTTCTCCTCGCGGATGCGGGATCTTCGCCTCAGCGAACTCAGCGAACTCGGCCGGCAAGGCCTCGACCTAGCTCAGCCAGGACGATGAAAAGAGCTGCTTTGCCCCGATTCACGAAAAGTGTTTCCAGAAAAAAGTTAAATGTTCTTAGTGATTCTGGCCCCTGATCCGAGATGAATCTGAGTATGCACAGCATTGCTTGCGAGCTGTCGATTTTCAGGCTGAGGGAAGCGGTAATCTTCGCAAGCATGGTGGAGAAATTCATGCCCTCATATGGCAAAATTTCTATCTTAAATTACTGACAAAATGATGAAGAGGAGCCCTTCGCAAAAGGAGGCATATGGAATACCGTAAGAATCGCCGCACAAAGAATCCGTTTTATTCGCTTCTTTTTCTGCTTTTGCTGATCATCCTTCTGAATCCGATGAAATCGCAAGGCCAAACCGGCAGGAATCCGGATGTTCTCCATCAACTCAGTAGTTCCCTTGAAACTGTTACACGAAAAATTTCTCCGGCAGTTGTTCAGGTAAATGTAACACGCTATGCGGTGGTTGAAAATGAAGGGCGGAGTGCCTCGGCAGTATTAGGTCGGCAGCAGGTTACCGGATCGGGAGTTGTCATAGATTCGGAAGGGTACATCATTACGAATGCGCATGTGGTAGCGAATGCACAGAGAATCCAAGTCCGGTTGCCTGCGAAGGATGATAGCGGATCTCCTGCCTCAGTAATGAAATCCAGAGCCCAAGCCATAAATGCGACTATTATCGGCATGGATAAACAAATCGACATTGCTCTTCTCAAAGCCGAAGCTACCGGCCTCTCGACGCTATCATTTGCAAAATATGATCAGATCCGGCAAGGCCAGCTGGTTCTTGCGCTGGGCAGTCCTCAAGGACTGGAAAACACAATTACAATGGGAGTCATCAGTTCTGTCGCCCGGCAACCCCTCGGCAGCAATCCCCTTGTCTACATCCAGACGGATGCCCCGATCAATCCCGGCAACAGTGGCGGACCGCTGGTCGATGTCGACGGCAACGTTGTGGGATTGAACACCTTCATTTTCAGCCAGAGTGGCGGGAGTGAAGGCATCGGATTCGCAATCCCGAGTTCAATCGTCGATCATGCGTATCAACAAATCAGAAAATTTGGTCACGTCAATCGGAAGGTAGCGGGAGTTTCCGTCCAGCCGATTACTCCCACGTTGGCCATGGCCCTGAACTTACAGCAGGACCATGGAATCATGGTCGCTGATGTCCTGCCCGATGGGCCTGCCGAGACTGCGGGACTGAAAATCCAGGACATTATCGTATCGGCGGATGACAAGCCCATGGAGTCGATGGCAGAGTTTGAGACATTTCTCCTGCTGTATGATTCGCCAAAAATGAAAATGAAGGTCCTTCGGGAGGGCAAACAGGTTTTATTCGAGATCCCCGTCATTGAAAGGCGGAACGAAGAAGATCAGTTGAAAGATCTTGTTAATCAGAAGAACCTGGTTCCGCAACTCGGGATAGTGGGCGTAACGATAGATGAGAAAATCGCCAAGGTTAAGGAAGATCTTCGCATTGAAAGCGGCGTCCTTATTGCAGCTTTGGCTGAGTCTGCCGAGGCGCACGAAATTGAACTTGAGGCCGGCGATGTTATTCACTCGATCAATGGTTCTCCAATCCAAAATGTTACCGGGTTGCGTGATGCACTGAACCGTATCAAAACAGGCTCCCCAGTTGCCTTACAGATAGAAAGAGACGGACAGCTTCAGTTCCTGGATTTCGAGATGTGGTAAGGGATGCAGACCCAGACTGCGTCTTCATGACTCGTAAAACCAGGTACCATTGTCGGTTGGTACCGAGCTGGTTTTCGCTTGTTCTGGCGATTGCGGTCTCCGAAAAAAAATCCGGGTAGGTCAAAAATTACGACGGAGATTCGAAATCCGATCGGAAAATGGCCGAGGAAGGCGCGAGTTGAGGTGCTCCAGGAATTCACGCGGAGCTTCTCAAGTGGGGCTTTGATCTACCGGAGCGTAGTCCCGCTATCTTCGCCGCACATCTCCTTCCGGCCAGGCTCGCAGACTTTGTGCCACTTTTCTTCGCAACTATCGAGAGGTTATAGCGGCCATGGAGTTTCTCAACAGTGGGATCCCGCCTGGCCTGCATGTCAACAATTCTACTTTGCAATTCCTCACATGTTCACATCAATTACGACTCAAATTTCACTGCGCGGAATATTGGCGACGGACAAAGCTATCAAATATCATATTCCCAGCTTGCCTCTGGCAGCCATGGTATCTGCCATCTTTTTCATGCCGAAATCTTCCAAGGTCTTTCTGGTCGGCCAACCGTGGACAGTATCCCAGCCCTCCAATTTGTAGAAGTGGGTCTTAAATTCCTCTACGCCACCCTTGTCCAGATATATATCCGGCAGGTTGTCCCAATGCCATTTGCCATCTTCGTACACCGGGACTCCACCAAAAGCGGCCATCCCAGCGGCTCCGGGCCTGTACATGTACGGGAAGAACACTTCTTGCTCCCGGCTTAGGCCCGCCATAGTTCGAATTGCCCGCTCCAGGGTCCAGATCTTCCTGCCAGTTTCCATGGTATCCGCAAAAGAAATTTTGCTGCCGGTAACAGCCCGATAATAGCGCATCTCCATGTCGGGAGTGACCGTGTTCAGTCGCGGCAGGAAAAATTCACAGAAAGCCATGGATTCGTTCCAGAAACTTGCATAATGCCTGGTCCAAGCCACCTCCTTGGCTTTATGCTCGGAATAGATGCCCGTTTTTCTGGCTTCGTCTCCTTTCCAGGCGTAGTTGAACATGAAGATATCATTATAAGGAATGACCCTTGCGGAAAGCCGTTCCAAAACCTTCTCAATGGGAGTGCCATCCCGGGAAGTCCCGACGGCCGAGCTGAACCCATGCCAACTGGGATCTCCTGCTCCGAGCAGGTAGTTATAAGCCCATTCAACGTACGGCATGGTCCAATGCCCTGTGGCTCCCCAGGCCGGGAACCGCAAGGCGCCGGACTCCATGTCCTGTTCCAGCCGCCCCCATTTCTTGGCCGCTTCGCAGACGCCTTCGGCTATGGCGTCGCCGATTCCTTCTCGCCGGGCTATGGCATCAAGGAACGCTTCGCGGAAGACCAATTCTCCCCATTGGTCCATGGGCAGCGGAGCCGATTCGATCTGCTTTCCCGGACCCAGCACGCCCTGCTCATAGAGGTAACGCAGATACCAGCCGATTCCTGTTTCCATCGGCACTTTTTTGTGGAAGAACTCCGGCGCATTGGGAACGTCCGACACGAACGCTCCTAAAAAATGAGCCGCCCAGGAACTGGCTCCGTATTTCATCAATGCTCCTGCAGCACGGTCTGCAGCCTCCGTTCCACGATCGCCCAGCCACAACTGACTGGTGCACATGGTTTCGCCGCCATATAAGGTGTTGCGTCGACGGTCGGCACGGAGGCAGGAATTACAGGAACCATCCCCGGGTACTGCGGCACCAAATTGTCCTGTCGTTATCGGAGTCTGCATATCGGCCAATCTGGCGTCCAGGACGCCCTTGGGATCCGCCATCTTCACATTGCCGGTCCCCGTCACGCTGATGGCCTTCAAATTCTTCGCCCCAAAGATCGCGCCGTAGCCGCTAACGAGGCTGCTGCAGCCGCTGCCGTGAATCAAGGCTGCCAAACTGGACTTGGTCTCTCCAATTGGGCCGATGCAAACGATCTGAGGTCTGGCCGTTGTATAGGCGTTCCCAATCTGCTGCCATTCATCACCGAAGCGAGTCCTTCCGGCAACCATGGATTCAATCCGGTTCTGAGTTGTCCAGGTATCCAAGCCCCAGAGCTCCTTCGCTTCCTCGATTTTGACTTGGTCGTTGATGATATTGATCCATACCGGCCTTTCCGCCCGGCCTTCCACTACCACGCCATCCCACCCCGCCAACTTCAACATGGTGGCAAAACGGCCGCCAAAATTGCCGCGGTGGAATTCCCGAGTTGGAAAGGTTTCCGGACAGATGCCGCAGACACTGGTTCTGCCGGCTCCGGGAACGCCCGTAGCCGCCAATCGACCCGCCATGATAGGAAGGACATGGCGCGGATCGTAGGGATCCTTCAAATCCCATTCGCCCGGGGCGACCGCGAGATCCCAGAAGATGGCTGCGCCCATACCATAGCCGCCGCCGTATTCCTCGTATTTTGCGGTGTCGATTGTGCTGATTTCTTTTGTTGTCAGATTGACTCGTGCAATTTTACCTGTGAATCCATTGGCCATATCTATTCTCCTTCCTTAGGACTTTGACGCCGGTGGTTCTTTGGCGGTTGGGGTTCCCGGCTTACGAGACGGCGTCTTCGGCATCGGAGGAGCCAGATTGACGTCGTACCCGGATACATCCTCCTGCGGAGGAGCTTCATGGACAATTTTGAGCGCCTTGGCTGGACAGCACGTAACACATGCGGGTTCCCCATCGGGGCCCCCCTTTTTGCTCCAGAAAGGCGCGTCGATGCATAGGTCGCACTTGGAAGATTTGTTCTTGTAGGGATTCCAGACCGTCCGATGAGGCCGTTGAGGGCAGAACTGGATGCACCGCTTGCAGCCGATGCACTTGGCCTGATCGATGACCCGGACATTACCGTGTTCGGTATCAACATGAGCGGCGCCGGTCGGACAATTCTGGACGCAGAGCGGTGATATGCATTGACGGCAGGCTGCCATAACGACGTCGAGTGGGTACTTGGTGAACGATGGAGCATCCCGGACAATCTGAATTCGGGACAGGGCAGGATTCGCTTCTCCTTGATGCGTCATGGAACATGCAAACATACAGCTTTGGCAACCCCAGCATAGACGACTGTCATAAACGATGTAGCCGGTGGATGCAGGATACGTTGCTTTCGTATCAGCAGGGAATGCCGTCGTTGCTGAAACTCCCGGAACGCCAACTGCAAGCGCTCCTCCAGCCAGAGCTGCGCCACTACCGACTAGAAACTCACGCCTGTGCACTCTCTTTTTGCTGTCGGCCTTTTCTGATTCAGCCATTGGGCATTCTCCTCATCAGTGTGATTTTATCTTGGTTATTAAGCCCACATCTTCTCGCTACTGTGTGCAGATCATTGGGCTCGCAACTGCTTTAATGCTCCATTTTGCCATTTATTGGAAACACCAGGCTCGATCCCGGCCATTACATGAGTCGCATCTTTCGCAACTTTGCCCCATGGATACGCTTCATCCAATGTGCTTGAAGCAAGCCCGCCATCGTGGATCAAGGCCGTTCGCAATCGTGCTCCAGATTCAAGCCGAAGGTGTAGCTCATGACCACTGAGTCGTTGATTAAATCCTTTGGAATTCCTCCGGCAATATTATATATTGCCGCTGTTCCCAGCCTTTTTACCACAATCTGAGTGATCCTCTACCGATAAATTCTCAGAGAAGAATTCTTACTTTCCTGCGATGATGCAGTAAAACCCGGGCTCGCGGATCTCCGCTATCATCCGCGTACAAATGGGGAAGCGACAGATTTTCAAATACCCGGTTGATTTTAAGGAACAGAATGGCGCACGCCAGAACGACTCGTTTGTTTCCATCAATAAATGCACGGTTGCGGACAAGGTGAAACAGGTAGGCGGCTGCTATTTCAGGAGGGAATTCGTGGAAATATTGGCTGCCGAAACCCGCTTGCGGCATTGCCAGCGCTGCTTCCAACAGACCCGCATCTCATAACCCCCGCGTACCTCCATATCGTTGAATTAGTTCCTTGTGCAGTGCCAGAACGTCCTCCAGGGTGAGAAAGGCAATTTCCATAAGGCCTCACTCTGCGGTTTTTTTTCAGAGCATTTCCGAACTCATGGTGAATCTCGTCAATATCAGAACGAACCATTTTCCGACGGCGGTTGCTGGAAACTCGGGCGATGATCAGGCAGCGTCCGTCGAATGCAATCGTCAGCGGCGTGGTCTCAACGCCCATTGTTCTAGGATAGGTTTATTAACTCCAAAAAGGCGGTATTTGTGGGTCGCAGCTTTCTATTGGATACCGTGCCGGCAATGCCTTTACGATGCCATTTGAAACGATTGATCAATCTTACCTGATTGACCATGCTCTATCTGCGCCCATCCAAATGGTAGCCGCGTTCTTGGATCTATGACGGAAAGTCCAGTTTGGATGAGGCTTTGGCCAACGAGTCCATGCCGTTGTTCGTCTTTCAAAGTTTGTCTCTGTCATTGTGTTATGCCGGCAGGCCAATGCGGCGACAGAAATGGGCAACGCGTGGGTCTGAGCGCATGGGATCGAACGGCGGAAATGCCTGCAAACCGATCATTAACCAATCGCGCTGTTCGTAGCCTTGCTCCAGGTATCGAAACGCTTCATCTCTTTCTCCGAGGAGATAATAAACAAGCGACAAAATGAGCGGACTCACACCAGGTCCTTCTTTGACCTCGAGAGCTTCACGCAAAGTTTTCCGCGCCTGTTCATTCCTTCCGGCAAGCGCGTGGATCCAGGCCACGAGCTCCGGCCTCATGCCAACTTGAGCAAACTCTGCGAGAGCTTCTTCGTATCTCGACTGAAGAGCGTATATGTGAGCGAGACCAACATGAGCCGGAAAGCAATTCGGATCAAGCTCGAGCACCTTATGCAATTGCCTAATGGCTTCATCGTATTGGCGTGCATTAAACATGGCGAAAGCCAGGTCATAATTGGCATTGCCCGAAAACGGGTCCAACTCCCGTGCATGCCGAGCCTCCACAAGGGCTTGCTCGCATCGCCCCATGAGCGATAGGAATTCTGAATATGCGCGGTGCACATTGCTCGATCCGGGCTCCAAATTGATGGCGCGGAGGAAGCCCGCGTCGGCGCCTGCCCAGTCCCAATCGTTTAAGGCTTTAATGATTGCCAGGGAAGTGTGAGCGTTGGCGAGGTCGGGGTCCAGTTCAATAGCGCGATGTGCAGCTTCTCTTGCCTGGAGGGCTAACTTCCTCGGTAAACCCTGGTAGAAAGCTTGAAAAACAAAAGTGTCGGCAATGCCGGCGTAAGCTGGTGCGTAAAGCGGGTCCTCTTCCGCGGCTTGTTGGAAATGCGCAAGGGCCTTCTCATGATCGTACGGGTTTGCCCGATTCAGGTAGTAGCGACCCTTGAGATAAAGCTCGTAAGCTTGCGGCGCAACCGTGCGTGTTGCGGCTGCCCGCGCAGGGGTGAGTTGGACGTGAACGCGCATAGCGATCATCTGTGCCACCTCGCGCTGGAGGGCGAGGATGCTGCTCATTTCACGTTCATAGCTTTGTGCCCAGATATGGGTTTGATCGCTGGCCTGGATGAGTTGGGCGGTGATCCGTACCCTACCGTCGGCGCGCCGCATGCTCCCCTCAACAATATATTCGACGCCCAGATCTCGCCCGATTTCCTTAATGCTCTTGCTTGTCGCCTTGTATCTCATCATGGAGGTGCGGGCAATAACGCCCAGGCGCGCCGGATTCAAGCCGGCGAGCTGAGTTATCAGCTCTTCCGTCATGCCATCCACGAAGAATTCTTCTTCGGCAATGCCAGTCAGATTTATCAGGGGCAGGACTGCCAGCATCAGCTTTCTCATGGCCGGAGCGGCATCGACAGAAGGTACGCTGCGAAGCTGCTGTACCGGCGCAATGAAGCGGTATCCGCGGCGTGGAACCGTTTGAATATATTTTGGATTTTCCGCAGAGTCGCCGATCGCCTCACGAAGTTTGTTGATCGCGGTGTTGAGGCCGTGATCGAAATCTACAAACGTGTCCGCCTGCCAGAGGTTCTGCCGCAACACATCACGCGTGACCATGTCGCCGGGTCTTTCCAGAAGGAGAACCAAAATTTGTAAAGGTTTATCCTGGATCCTGACCAGTGTCCCGCGCTTTCTCAACTCGCCGGTGCGAGCATCAAACTCGAACACTCCGAAGCGGGATACCAGCGATGGCCCGTCAACATTGCGCACAGGCGTCTCCTTGATTTTGCGGAGTTTACCATCATCCCGAAGACAAGCCAAGCACTGCGCAAACATCCTATGCGCCACAAACTGACAAAATGCAAATAGTTAGCGGGTGACAAAAAGTTGAGCGACAGGTGATAAGCGGTGTATTGAAAATTTGAATAGAATGAGCAAGATTGAAGCTGAATCGGAGCCGCCCAACTTAGGGGGCGCATATACATCATCAAACATACGAGAAGGAGGCATGTGGTGAAATTGAGCAAATCAATGAATGGCATGTGGGTGTGCTTTCTGATTGCGGTTGTCTTTAATGGCCTCCTGTCGGCCGCGACTGTCGATGGCATCCAAATACATTCGTCGGTCAGCGGCAAAGGACCGAAAACAATCATTCTGGTACACGGCTGGACATGCGATGAAACCACCTGGCAATCACAGGTTTCCGCACTTGCGGGGGATTTCCAAGTCATCACCCTGGATTTGCCCGGGCACGGACGCAGCGGCTCGCCCAAAGACGGCAAGTTTTCTGTGGATTTATTTGCTCGCGCTATCGAGGCCGTCCGGAGCGAAGCAAAGGCCGATCGGGTTGCGCTGGCAGGGCACAGCATGGGCACTCCGGTGGTCATTCAATACGCGCGGCTGTACCCACAGCACACGGTTGCCCTGGTTCTTGTAGACGGGCTGGTTTCGGCGCCCCCCCAATCTCTCGTTACCTCTATGGCGGATCAATTCACGGGGCCGGACGGGTTGAAGGCGCGCGAAGGTATGATTCGAAGCATGTTTTCAGCCACCACCTCTCCGGACATACAGAAGCATATTTTATCAATGATGTTGAGAGCGCCAGTGGC
The DNA here is from genome assembly GCA_963664705.1 of Acidobacteriota bacterium. Lineage (GTDB taxonomy): Bacteria > Acidobacteriota > UBA6911 > UBA6911 > UBA6911 > UBA6911. Next base: position 5,783,160 of record OY761556.1, read on the forward strand.
AACAGCGGTAGGTGCGCTGAAAGCAGCGCTGGATCCCGCCATTTGGAAGGAGGATGTGTTCAATATTCCTGTTCTTGGAGTTTTTGCGGATTCGCCCTCGGCTGATGCCGGCGCGTCGATGAAATCCCGTTTCCCACAGCTGGAATACCACATGATTCCAGGCGCGGGTCATTTCCTGATGCTGGAAAAGGCGGAGGAGTTCAATCGCCTGCTTAAAGCTTTCCTCGTAAAACAAGCATTCTGATTTCAACTCCATGGCACAGAATGTATCACCTGTTTTTCGCACGAATTGGCATGAAAGGCAGAAAAGTCATGAAACTGCAGCGACTGGGAGGATACTCGGCAATCGCATCCGTAATTGGGGTGGCGGTTTATATTGCACTTGTCATCTCGGGAATCAATATAGATCTGAGCGAGCCGGCTAAGTTCATTGCTGCCGTATCGGCCACGCCCGTCAGTTTTTATGCACTTTGCGTGTTACAGATTGTTCGCTTCACTCTTTGGCAGATCATGTTTATTGCACTTTACGAACGCGTGCAAAACAAATCGACTCCACTTGCCCGAGCGTCTCTGATGGCTGCATCAACCAGCATCGCAGTTTTGATTACGGTTGCTATCCTGTATTTCAACACCATCCGAATTGTTCTTCAGCAAAGGATTCCAATGCAGGATTTTGCAGCTTATGGGGCTATTGATGCAATCGCCGGCGGATTGATTCTTGCGACCGCTCACTTTTTGGGCTGGGCTTTTCTGCTGATGGGATGTGCAATCATAAGAGCGTGCGCTTTTTCAGCCATTCTAGGCTGGTTGTTTGCCATAACGGGTCTCTTTGGAATAATGGCTTTCATTTATCTGCCATTGGCGTCCGTTTTCCTTCTGATGGTTTGTGTGGTTTCTTCCTGGGTTGGAGCCGCAATGCTTCGGAAGAAGAAGCCCCAATCCGTCTTGGAGGAAGTTGCGGTTTCGAAATGAGCCGACTTCTGTTCGCCACGTTTGAACCCGCAAAGACCGCAAAGGCTGCGAAGAAAGAATTTCTTAGCGGTCTCCGGGGGCCTTCGTGGTTAGTCAGGCAGATTTCGGAAAATGCATGCGTCGCACAAACTTTCCTACCCCGGGGATAAACCTCACAAAATCAAACGAAGGCAGCGCTTTTAGGATGACGAGACCGCTGTCCCGCTCATTAAAGGCTCTTTCGAACCATGCAAAAGCCTGAATCAGGCGCCCCAGCTGAGGGCCAGGATGGCCATGGCGTAGTTTGATTTGCCATCCCGTTACTTGCCTTATTAAGGATGGTTCTGTGGATGACTTTGCCACGCCTAAGCCAAGGCCACTGGACAATTCAAACGGGTTCGAAACAAAACAGGCCTTTTACAGACAGGGGGGATCTATGAAGCTTCAGAGACTCGGAGGATATGCTGCTTTTGCTTCTATTTGTGCCTGTCTGGCGGCTGTTCCTATATACATCTCATACTGGACCATTTTGGACTGTTTCGAAATAACTGATTGGTTTACTTTGCACTTCATAAACACATCCAGAACAGAGTGTCTTGGCTTACCCGCATACCGGTGATTATGGCATCGACCGGCACCATTGCTTGTTGATCATCATCGAATCATCATCGAAACGTCATGCAGCGGCGGGACAATTGCCGCATCATATCTCGGCAAAGGGATAAGAAATCGCTTTGGAGGGGCATATGAGGGTATTGGAAATTGTCTTTCTCGCTTTAACCGTGGCTGCGCTCATCGGGTTGCTGAAGGACAACGCGGGTAAGTCGCGCGTCTTTTCCGTGATTTTGGGGTGCACCTTCCTGGCGCTCATGCTGCATCTAATAATTGAAGGTTGGCGCTGGCAGGTGGTTCCTGGATACGGTGCGGGCGCAGCAATCCTGATCATTTCGGCGAAGAGGATGTTTCGGAAGCACGATGCCGACGACCAGCGGCGAAAATGGTTCCGAACAGCGCTGAAGTTTCTACTCTCGGGCACAGCAATGATCCTGGTGCTGATTTCTGGGATTCTTTCCTGGGCCTTCCCGGTTTTTAAATTGCCGGATCCGACGGGACCCTATCGGGTCGGCCAATCGCAGTGGTTTCTGTTGGACAAATCACGCGAAGAAACACAGACAGTTGAACCTGGCGATTGCCGCGAACTTTCGGTCCTGAGCTGGTATCCAGCCGAAGCTACGGGTATGACCAAGATGGCAGAATATTTTCCCAAAGGCATAGCCAAAGCTATCCTCGCCGACTCACATGCATCGAGCCTGCTTGGATTAGCACGCCTTCGGGAAACCGGTGTGGGATTCTTTTTTGACTATATGCGTCTTGTTCACACCCATGCATATCCAAATGCGGCCGTCTCACCAAAGCACCCCCCATATCCGGTGCTTGTTTTTTCGCATGGTTACGGTGCTCTCCCTGCACAAAATACCGTATTGATGGAAGAACTGGCCAGCCATGGTTACGCCGTTTTCAGTATCGGACACACTTATGAATCCCTGGTAGAAATTTTTCCTGATGGGCGAAAAATCCGATACTCACCCAGGTTTAGTGTTGATTCAGTGATTTCCAAGCTGGGAAACGAGATAGAAAAAAGCAAAGTGGATGATTTGGCGGCATTGATCGCGATCTTCAAGAGATACAACACAACGAAAGCTTTCGAGAGTATCCCCATTTGGTTGGCGGATACCCGGTTTGTTATCGATTGGCTGGAAGAGAAGAATGCCAAAGACCCCGAGAGCCCTTTTTACGGGCGGCTCGATTTAACCAAGCTGGGTGTTTTGGGAATGTCATACGGGGGATCCACCGCCTGCCAGATTGCCTTTGAGGACCAGCGTGTAAAAGCCGTCATCAATATGGACGGCGGCACGCCGCTTGGAGATTCGATCGACTATTCGTTCGACATCCCCGTCATGTTTATGAAATCCGAACCACCACTAACGGTACTTGCAGGAACTCATCGAAAGATGATCGAGTACATGATGGGGAGAACCCACAATGCTTTCTATAGCATTTTCGTCAGCGGAGCGCGGCATCTCAATTTTACCGATATTTCCATATTCTCACCCGTTTTGAAATATACAAGCGAGAAAATTGGCAACATTGATGGCGATAAGATGTTGAATATTATGAACTGCTACATTGTTGCATTCTTTGACAAACATCTAAAGGGAATCGATTCACCGCTTCTCAACGGTCCTTCAGCGGACTTCCCGGAAGTAATATTTAAGGCACGGATTCCACATACCTCCGACTAACTCCCAGAGGAGAGACGCGATCATGAAGTATTTGAAATGGATCATGGCGGTTTTGGCAGTCCTAATAATTGCTATAGCGGTGTATCCATTCTTCGTGCGCGACACCGAGACCATCGTGTTGGACGATGCTGCAAGGGCATCGATGCCGAACGAATCCTTCGTGAAACTGTCGGACGGGTACACCCATTACCAATGGGGCGGCCCTAAGGACGGCCCGACTGTGGTGTTGGTACATGGCGCCGGAGCTCCCTATTTTATGTGGGAATATCAGTTCGGCGCGCTGGTGCAGGCCGGCTTTCACGTCCTCCGCTATGACCTCTTCGGACGAGGCTTGTCGGATCGGCCGAGCGTGTACACGGCAGACCTTTACGATCGGCAATTGCTTGAACTACTCGATTCGCAGGGCATTAAAGCGCCCGTAGATTTGGCCGGCATATCGATGGGCGGCGCTATCACGGTTCGGTTCATCGATCGTCATCCCGAGCGTGTGAGGAAATTCGCCCTCTTTGGAGTGGGATCCTCCGGGCATCTTCCGCTGTATATGCGAATTCTCAGTTTGCCGCTCGTTGGCGAGTGGGTTATGAAAGGCTTTCTTGAAAAGGCGATTAAATCAAATAGTCAGAGCGTTATGCGCGATCCCGACAAATCTCGGGAATATATGCAGAAAATACTACAGCAAATGCAGTACAAAGGAACCAGGCGTGCGCTCCTGGAAACACTGCGGGACGGCTTTGGCGGATTGATGCCGCTCTACGAGCGTGTTGGCAAGAGCGGCAAGCCAGGCATCCTGTTCTCGGGAACCGAGGATCTCCTGGTGCCATTTGCGGAGCACGCTCAGGTGCAGGCGGCCATTCCGTCTATCGAGTTTCACGCCGTCCAAGGTGCAGGCCATGACAGCATTTTTGAGGCGCCCGACGCTGTAAATCCGCTGCTGATCGAATTTTTGAAACGGTAATCATATTTTGTTGCATACCTGGCCTCGTGCTGCTGCATCAATCATGAGTGGTATCATGTTCATTCCGGATACCGATTGTTAACAAAAAGCGCTTTTGGCCGAAACAGGGGACCGTCATGTCTGATTTCAGCAAGTCGCGGTGGTCGGATAACAGTTACTCCCAAGAGTATCGCGAGCACGCAGACGGTTACATTCCGGAGCGACGAAATCTGATCGGTATCACGAAATCTCTTTATAGACACTTTGTCAGGGGAAATCAGCCACGTCGGATACTTGATCTTGGCTGCGGCGATGGCCTAATGGTGGAAGAGCTGCTCAAGATGGACGATAGCGTGGATGCCACGTTGGTGGATGGCTCGCACGAAATGCTCCAGGCTGCAGGCATTCGGCTGGCTCGATTTGAAAATGTGCATCGGATCCAAGCAAGCTTCCAGGATTTACTGGTGCAGGATCCATTGCCAAAAGCTTTCAGCTTTGTTTTGTCCTCTTTAGCAATTCATCACCTTGCTATGACGGAAAAGGAGGCGATGTTTGAATACATATATCGCCATCTTGATTCCGGAGGCTTTTTTCTAATCATTGATGTGGTCCTTGCGCCGACTGACGATTTGGAACAATGGAACATGGTGCTCTGGCGGGAGTGGATTGACACGTATATCGCCGGTTCACAAAAGGAAGCTCTTCTCAGCGTGCCGCGGAAGTATAAAGAAAACCTGGATAATACGCCAGACTCATTGATGATGCAGTTGCAGGCATTGGAGAAAATTGGTTTTAGGAACGTGGATTGCTATTACAAGTACGGTGTTTTTGCGATGTTTGGCGGAAGCAAAGCAGAAGAGTGAAGCTCTTTCATATTGTTGAATCTCACACTGCCAACAGGTGGCGGCCGAATTAGTATCCGGGGCGATGCACTCCGGTGAAGCTCCAAAAATATTCGCCAATTATAAGATTCTGAAATATGAAGAGCCGGTGGAACGTGGAGACTGGGCGAACCGGAAAACGCAGCCGTTGATCCGGCTGGTGGCGACGCACTGAAAAGCCCGGATAATCACTTCAGGGCGCGTCCGGTTGCTTGGAATGAACTGGCCGATTTCTCATCATTTGTTCGCTACATCTGGATGGCCTATGGAATTCCGATGCGCTGCACCAGATCTTGGAATCGCGGATCCGACCTTAACGGATCAAACCATTCCCATGTCTTCAACAAGACCATGCGACCGTCGTGTTCTTTATAAGATTTCTCAAGACATTTGATCGCGTTGTCGACATCGCCGAGTCGTGCGTAATTCCTGGCGCGGAAGAATTGCTGCTCGCCTTCGCGGCGTCCTCTTTTTGTTCCATCTACCGGGAGATCTCCCATGGCTCCGAGGTGCATATCCAAAGCCCAACGATAATAGCCGGCAACCCCTCCTTCCCGAAATTCACGCCGGGCTGCGGTCGCCCCACTGTTTGTGAATAGACCGGCCTTCTCATACTCCGCGATCATCTCTTCGATCCTGCCTTGCGCTTCATGTATACGAGCGAGAATGTAATGCGTCCGCGGAAAGGCTGGGAAAAGATCGAGCGCTCGCGAGGCATAATCCATTGCCTGGGAATAATCTCTGATCCAATAACAAATCTCTTCTGCCACACTAAGGTAAGCTAGATTGACTGGATCAAGTTCGATTGCACATCGCAACGCCTCCCGTGCTTTTTCGGTGTCCAGTTCCGTAGCAGCCAGGCATGCACGATATAGCTGGATCAGAGCAGAGTTGGGTTGAAGACGCAGGGCCCGATCCAAAGCTTGCTCGGTTCCACGCCAATTCCAATCATGGAAGAGAAGTACCATTGCCGCCGCGCCATGCGCTTCGGCGAGTGTCTGGTCCAGAAGTAAAGCCCGTTCCGCCGCCTTCCCGGCCATGACGAGAAACTGTCGTTGCGTATCGACGCTGTAGTTATTGCCGGCCGGTATCCCGCGTACCCCATATGCCCAGGCAAGGGCAGAATGAACCTCGGCGAACAGGGGATCTCCGGCGATAGCCTGTTCGAAACAGCTGATCGCCCTGTCAACATCCGGCGGGGTGAATTTATTCAGAAAATACGTGCCCTTCAAGTAAGCTTCGAGGACTGGTGGTGCGACGCGATAATTCTTATCGAGTCTCTTCGTTTCCTCCGGCGTGACGACGGCGTGAATCTCGCGGGCAATCCCTTGGGCGAGTTCGGAATGCAGCGCAAGAACATCTCCAAGGTCACGATCGTAGATTTCAGCCCAAAGATGCTCGTCTGTGGCCGCATAAACCAGCTGCGCGCTGACGCGTACGCGCTCATTCGCCACTAGCACTGTCCCTTCAACAACTGCGTCCACTCTCAACTCTCGGGCAATCTGAGGCGCCTTTTTCGCCGAATGCTTGTAGGTCATCGCCGATGTTCTCGAGATCACCTTGAGGGCGCCAATCTTGGCAAGAGCGGAAATCAGCGATTCCGTCATCCCATCGGCAAAATATTCTAGCTGGGGATCCCCCGTAATGTTGGTGAGCGGAAGAACCGCCAGGGAGCGAATCGCCCGCGAAGAGGCCGCTGAAGCTTCTACGCGCTCGACCGGTGCAACCAGCCGATACCCCCATCCCCGGAGTGCGGCGACATACCGGGGATTCTCGCTCGGGTCGCCAAGCGCTTCCCTCAGAACGCGGACGCGCTGTGATAAAGCTTCATCATTGACGAATTCATCCGGCCAGACGGTCTCGAGGAGTTCCTGACGGCTTACAAAATTGGGAGCGCGCTGCGCCAGTGCCGACAGCAGACGAAAAGTACGCGGCGACAGGTTTAGAGTTTTGTCGTCGCGGGCGACACTCCCATTATTAGTATCGACGGTCAAGTCGCCAATTTGATATCGTTCGCCCATAGCCGGCCTTTTCAAAACTTGAACAAGCGGTATTGGGGAATTCCTGCTCTCAATAAAGCATCATTGAATCATCATCGAAACGTCATGTATCTCCGAGCAAAATATCGCATTGTTGATTGGTAAAGGAAGAGAAAAAAAGAGATTGCAAAAAGGTCAATCAAATCCATAGGAGAGACATCATGCAGGAGTATCTGAAATGGATCCTGGCGTCTTTGGCAGTCCTGATAGCGGCTGTGGCCGTGTATCCGTTCCTCGTTCGCGATAGCGAGACCCTCGTATTGGATGATGTGGCGCGCGCATCGATGCCAAATGAATCCTTCGCGAAGCTGTCGGACGGGTACACCCATTACCAATGTGGTGGCCCCAAGGACGGCCCTACCGTCGTACTGATCCATGGCGCTGCAACACCCCTATTTATTTGGGATTATCAGTTCGGCGCGCTGGCGCAGGCTGGCTTTCATGTCCTCCGTTATGACCTCTTCGGACGAGGTTTATCGGATCGTCCAAGCGCGTACACGGCGGACCTTTACGATCGGCAATTACTGGAATTGCTCGATTCGCAGGGCATCACAACGCCCGTGGATTTGGCTGGATTATCGTTGGGTGGCGTGGTCACGATACAGTTCATCGATCGTCATCCTGAGCGCGTAAGGAAATTCGCGCTCTTTGGCGTAGGCTTCTTTAAGGGATATCCGCTGTCCATGCGAATTCTCAGTTTGCCCGTCATAGGCGAGTGGCTGATAAAGGGCTTTGGGGAGAGAGCGATGAAATCAAATGTTTCAAGCCTGATGAGCAATCCCGAAAAAGCACGGGAATATATGCAGAAAATGTCACAGCAAATGAGATATAAAGGATTCAAAAAAGCGCTCCTGGCAATATTACGGGACAACTCGCTGGGAGATTTGAGGCCGGCCTACGAACGCGTTGGCAAGAGCGGCAAGCCGGGCATACTGTTCATGGGTACTGAGGATCACCTGGCGTCATTTGCACAGCACACTCAGTTGCAGGCGGTCATTCCGTCTCTTGAATTTCACGCCGTTGAAGGTGCCGGCCATGACGCGGTTTTTGAGGCGCCCGAGGCGGTGAATCCGCCGCTAATCGAATTTCTGAAACGCTGATCTTGATCCTTATCCTATTGATTGCGCGAGCCCGCGGGAAAATCCCTAAAGAAAACGCAAAAAGCCGACGTAATAGCTCTCATAAACCAATCGATTCGGAAGGGGAGATCAGCTATGTGGATTGAGGCAGCTTGTTTCGGGTCTTATGTTCTTGCTGCGACGGTAGGACTCATTAGATTTTCGCGTCTCAGGAATTTTCTGGCACAAACTCCGTGCATTTTGAACGAGTCTCGTATCGCGCAATATAGAAAACTTACTCGAAATCAGATCGGCCTTCTATATACCGGGACTGCATTTCTGCTGGCTGGAATATTGACAGGCGCCGTTACAATGATACGACATGGCGTCAGCGGACTTATCGCCATGGTCCTGGTAAACGGGATGGTACTGGGAATAGGATTTCGGCTGCGGAGCCTCGAAAAGAAGGTGCGCGGCATACCGTCCGGATCAGATAGCCTAAGCGTGGAATACCAGCGTGTTACTGAGACTTGGGCAAAAAATATGCTCTCCTAACATTTCGAAAAGATCACTGCTTGCCGGCTATTGCTTTTAAAAAAAGGCAACAAAATATCTGTGGCTGTAGTGAACAGCAGTGAACAGTAGTGAAACAACAAAATGCGTCAATAGCCAGTTACTATGAGGCTTTAATCCAGGACAGTTTGTTTCACTGTTGTTCAGGACAGTTGATAGATCATAGTTCTATCAGGGTTACCGGCCCATTCGCCAAATTATAAAATATCCCAAGCCTCAGACCCTTGTTGGCGATCAACTTTCGGAAGAATCAGCATCTCCAAATCTGTTAGTGGAGCAGGCGCACTCACAATAATGTTCCTTTTCGGCTGGATGCCTTACTGCAAAATTGCCGGTCGATCATATCAATTTGCAGGTACATTGTGGTATTCCGCTCCAAATGTGGGACCAAACGAAAAGCAAAACGCTGTGTTCCAAAGCACTGTTTAAGAGTTTTCCCGGCAGGAAGCATTTGCATTCACTTGGTTTGTTTAGGCTTCCATTCCCTGGCTTGCTTCCGGGCTTCTTCTACTTGCCACGGTGTCATCTTCTTGGCAATGGAATCGCATAGATCTGTGGCTTCCTTTTGCCATCGTGCGATTTGGCTTGCTAACAACTCACGAGCATTTGACGGTGCCTTTTCGACTTGGTCACCCGAATTGATGGCAGCCAGTGTCAGCCACATATATGCCTGAATATAGTCCTGTGCGACAACTTTCCCTTCGGCGTATGCCGATCCTAAAGCTAATTGCGAACCGACATTGCCTTCTTCCGCAGTCTTACGCATAAAACGGAATTTTTCGACCGGATCCCAAAGCTGGTCATAGTCTTTGACCGAGAGAAACCGCAGGGGCATGTTGCGATCAATATCATTTCCGAAGTATGCCGATGGATCAACGCTTGGATCCGAGGAAAATCCAACCTTGTAAATGCTATTGCCTTTTCCGTCCGTCCATTCTTTTAAATTGATAAAGTAGTCGGCTTTTCTGAGCTTGGCCATTTCATATAGACACCTGACTACAAACATTGTCCTTGGAACGGAAGCGCCAGAAGTAAAACTCACTCTTATGATCGAGAACCTGTCAAATCGTTCGATTTCATCAAGGGCCATGACCAATGCTTTACCGTTAATCGTATTGACCTTGTCATTGACTGCATTGTGATACAGGTCTGATGGATTGTTGGATTTTATGGCGCCAGGCTCTTGCAAGGATCTATTTGAAGGAGAGGATAGGCTGGGATTTTCCTGCCCCAAAGCACCATCCGGCTTCTCGTCAGTCTTGTGAAAATAGAGAATCCTTGGAGGTGAATTTTCTGAAGACGAGCTGCAACGTATCGAGCTTAAGGTCAGGGTTTTGCCATCATCGGAAAGAGACCATTCCCTTTCTATACAATTCCGCACCTGACCATTTTCCATCCTGATTTCCTGGATTACTTTTACGCTTCTTTGCTGCAGCGTGGCCTTGGTTATTTGCAGATCGTTTTTTATGGGGGGCGGTGCTGAAGCGGGCATAGGTTCAACCTTCTCTTTTCCATCCAGATTAAAGGTTTCGAGTACCCGAGAGGTGCGGATTTGGAATTCACTGCTTTTGTGCAAGATGACATAAGGTGCTGGTTTTTCACTCAAAACCGCTCCCTGCATGCCGGATTCCTGAGCGTCGAGCTCCCAGTGGCCGCTGAAGTTGACCGGCTGATCTTCTGCAGAACCCAAACGGGCAAATGCAAATAAGCTTAGCAATAGAATTGTGCTTTTAACCATCGACATCCTCCAGTCAAGGCCAGGAATGGCCCACTATCGCATTGATAGGAACCTGCACGATCCAAAGCTGCGGTCGCTCAGTTTAGGTGATCAGCTTCCATCTGATCATCAGGCAGATGCAATCATTTTTCAAATCGCTGTTTGCCACAATTCCAACACGGTTCAATGAAGAGGAATTTCTTGCATCCCCGCAATGCGCTAAATCGCAAGCTCAACAGATATGATGTTGGTGTCCAGGATAGCACTGTCAAAGGGCGGGACTGTTGAATTTGGATGACCAAGTCGGCTCTCCTTATTTGGTATGGCAGCGCTACCTAAAAGGATGGACCAAACGAGAGATAAAACCTGAGCTTTCTGGCCTGACCAATACCCGCCGCTATTCGGATAGGGCCTAGCATGGTGTCAAAAGCAAAGCCGATTGCTCCCCCGTGCACTGTTTCATAATGCATGCTGATTCCGGGCTTGACTCCTATTTCCGCCAGATTGTATTCCACAGACAAGTAGCCTTTTCTTACAAATCCCAAGGGGTCCAGCGAGAATAGTTGGGGACGATACGTTAGGCTGGCTATTGCCATATTTGGACTGACAAGTTCATCCCGCTCAAAGCCGACAAGGCGGTACGTGGAATCATCATAGCTTCCATATCCTCCTATATAGGCGTTTTCGAAAATGGGAAGGTTTGAGCCGGAATGGAATGTTGCCAGACGCAAGGTAAATGTATTCCGGCAATTTGGAGAGAAGTGCTTTTGCACTTCGCCCTGGAGGATGCTGTGTTGCAGATCCGCCCCAAGCTTCGGTATACGGCTATCAATTTGGAAGTTCATGCGCATTCCAGAACGAGCGAACTCCTGAGCATCGAGCGTATCGCGCCGAATATTCAATCGCAGTCCGCTCAAATTGGTGTTTTTGGTTGAAGAATTGGAGGCCGCTTCCGGAACAAACTTCTCGGCCTCAAACCGATAACCTGCTGAAATTTCAAGAGACCGGGACAATCGCGTCCCGAACATCAGCTGTGCACTGTGACGCTTGTCAAGATAGGTTTCTTTGCCTTCCAAAGTCCTGACAAAACGCTCTCGCCTAGACGTTTGTACCTGTGGTTCGATAAAGAGAAAGGGAAGCTTGGGATGAATTAATCTAAGCGCAGCCATCTGATAGCCTGTTTCTCCGAACTTAGCCGATAGTGTGCCATAGGAAGTAGTCCCGAAAAGGTTGTGGCCCGTGAATTCGATTAATCCCTGAACGTTATATTCTTGGTCGTATCGCAAGCTTGCGCCAAGGGTATTCAGGGACGACTCGGCTAATAGAAATACAAGTTTACAGTGATGGGTTTCTATAGGCCGGCATTCATAATCCACATTATCGAACATACCGGTGGCATATAGATTCTGGGTATCAACGCTGAGTTTTCGTGGATCAATAGTGTCGCCGGGCCTGGATTTGACCTGACGAAGATAATAGGAATGGAGGGATTTATTGAAATGCCTTGACGAGGAGGCAGTCTCGAAAGCAATCGAATCAATAACAGGATCATTTGTGGCAGAAGGTGTTCTTTCGCGAACCGAAACACTCTCCCCGATCAATGCCCGGATTTCACTAATCCGAGCTTCCGCAGCTGCCTCCCCGCGAGCGATGATGGCGCGTATTTGTGAATAGCTTGTGTGCTTATATCCATCCAGTCGGGGCTGCACGACTATCTGAGCATATTGGTAATGCGGTTTCACAGTCTGCTTGGTGATCAGGCCGAGAGACTGATCAACCACGTTATAGAAATTGCTAACTTCTTCATAGGCCAAATCAGGGGATGTGACATCAACGCCGATCACGATGTCGGCGCCCATTTGCGCCGGAATATCTGTCGGGAGCTGGTTGGAAAGACCGCCGTCCACCAAATGCAAGCCGTTCTTGGCAACCGTTGTAAAAAATATGGGCTGTGAAATGGATGCACGGATTGCCTCACTCAGCCGACCGTTTCTGAAAATATAGGGTGCGCCCGTTGACAGATCGGTTGCTATGGCACGAAACGGTATCGGTAGGCGATCGAAATCATAGTGGGCTGAATAGATGGCTTTGAATGTCCACTCATTCAGCAATTCAGTCAGTTTCTGCCCGCGCAGAAGACCCGTTGGCAGATTGGGGCTAAGCCCTTTCAGATCGAGCCGGACCAGTTGGCGCAAGTTGCGGTCCTGAACAAGCGGCGCTCGCGTCCGCTCAGGCTGATTTCTGAAAATATCTTGCCAGTGACCTAGTATAAGAGTCTCAATCTCATCGGCCGAGTACCCGGCCGAGTACAATCCTCCCACAATTGCCCCAAAGCTGGTGCCCGCGATGCAATCAACCCTGATCCCTTCCCGCTCGAGCACCTTGAGAACACCGATTTCCGCAGCTCCTCTCGCACCGCCTCCACTAAGCGCAAGACCGATGCGCGGCCTGTTTTGGTCCGCTTTCTCCGCACAAAGCACTGGGGTCAAAAATATCTGCATGACCATAAGCACTGCCAGAACCAAAAATGCCCCGCATTGAGAAAAAGCCAGCATGATGTCTCCCAAATCCCCGAATTTGTTTTCTATAACAAGAGACTGCGAAAAGTTAGGAAATTAGACAATCAACCCACTAGTCCCGTAGGGAAAACGATAGAGAGATTGAATAATTCCATACCGTCTGCATTGGGTTTTGCCTAATATGGAATGCAATTCGAACCCAAAGCACCTAACCGAAGGGAGCCCTTTCTTTATTTTGTTGTCCACCGGGGCTTTCATTTGCAGTCTGATTATTGTGAGGCAAAGCTATGAGTCAGGATCCGGCTGAAACTCAGGGTCTTCTGGAACAAGCCAAGACAGGCGATCATTCTGCTTTTGAGGAACTTTTTAATCGGCACCGGGGGCGGCTGCAAAAGGCTATAGCCATTCGGATGGACCGACGCATTGCGGCGCGTGTGGATGCATCGGATATTCTACAGGAAACCTACCTCGAGGCATTCAAGAGACTCCCAAGATATCTTCAACAGGAGGGGATGCCTTTTTACCTTTGGCTCCACTGGATTGCCCGGGAAAAGGTGCTGGGGTTGCACCGTCGACACCTGGGCGCGGATAAGCGCGCAGTTCAGCGCGAGGTGCCGCTAATGCCGGCGGACAGTTCCGTGGAATTCGTGAGCGGCATGATCGGCCGCGGACCATCGCCAAGTCAGGAGTTGGCTAAAGCCGAGCTCGCGGAACAACTGAGCAAGGCATTGGGACAACTCGATGATGATGAACGCGACCTGATCCTCTGGCGGCATTTCGAACAACTAAGTGCGCGCGACACGGCACAGCTTCTCCAGATATCCGAAGCCGCTGCCGCCAAGCGATACATTCGGGCTGTCGAGAGGCTACGCACGCTTTTGATCGGACTTGGAGTCTCCGGCCCTCGGTAGCTTTAGATTCATTTTTACTGCGTATGGAAGTTGAAAGCCTTTGAATCTCGAAGGATCAAGGAGTAACTAGAGGCGAACGCTCTACTTCTACTCTTTCATTCCCCTAGGGTTCATTACGGAAAGGCGGGATGGCGGTATGAATGAAGACTCCTTGCTTGGGCAATTAGTTGATGAATTCACAAGTAGAGTCCGGGAAGGGAAGCCGCCGGACGTTGAGGAATATGTCAATCGCTATCCCCAATTGGCCGGCCGCATACGGGAGCTGTTCCCAACGTTGATGCTTCTTGAGGGTATAGGCGTTACCCGCTGTGGCACTGCAACCCAAGCTATGGCGTCTCCGCTCTCTGAAAACTCGGTTTTTGGCAGCTACCATATAAAGCGGGAGATTGGCCGGGGAGGTATGGGGATCGTCTATGAAGCGGTCCATGCGCTTCTTGAAAAGAAAGTTGCTTTGAAGGTTCTGCCGGTCGGGACTCTCGCGGGCGCGGATCAACTTGAGCGTTTTTTCCGCGAAGCAAGGATGGCTGCCGGGTTGCACCATACAAATATCGTATCGGTGTTCGATGTGGGACAGGTTGCCGGAACACCCTATTATGCAATGCAGTACATCGAAGGCAGCAGCCTCGATCAGATTTTGCACATAATGCAATCGGCTTCAGGGCAGGACGCTGTAGATCCATCCGCACGCATTCAAGCCGGGTTGCCAGGCAGCGCCGAAGATTATTTCAGCTGGGTTTCAGGAATAGGAATGCAGGCCGCAGAAGGTTTGGCATATGCGCATGAGCGCAAAATCATCCACCGCGACATCAAACCCTCAAATCTATTGCTCGACAATCAAGGGGTGCTCTGGATCGCCGACTTCGGACTTGCCAGGAAGATCGAAGACCCGGCAATGACACAGAGCGGCGTAATGCTGGGGACTCCTCGCTACATGAGCCCCGAACAGGCCGAATCCACCAGGCGCACCGTCGACCAACGCAGCGACATTTATAGTCTAGGAGCAACCCTCTATGAGCTTCTGACCTGCCGACCGGTATTTGAAGGAAAGACTCCGCAGGAAGTGTTGTCGCAAATCGTCACTCGCGAACCGGTTGCGCCGAGGCGGCTGAACCCGGATATCCCCGCTGATTTAGCGATCATTGTTATGAAAGCCATGGCCAAGCGTCCGGACGATCGATACCAATCGGCTCGTGATTTGGCAGATGATCTCGAGCACTGGCGGAAAATGGAGCCGATCAACGCCCGGCCGATCGGACCCTTCGGACGCACAATCCGCTGGTGCCGTCGCAATCCACGGGTGTCGGCGATAACGGCTGCTGCCATTGCTGTCATTGTTCTTCTCACCGGCATTTATATTGCAGGCATGACAAAGAAAAACCGGGAGATTCAAGCGGCTCTCTCCCGCGCCGAACTGGGCACAGCCGCGGTACAGGCAGCGCTCCGGGATGACTCCCAAGCGTACATTAGACGAGCTACCGAGATTGCCAGACTCGACCAGGTAATGCATGGATCCGAAAATATCGAATTATTGCCGCAGGCCGTCAACGATTTATTAATCATTCAGTTCTCTCAAAAAAAGGAATCACCTGAAATTAGACAGGTTTTGGCCGAATCGGAAAAGCGGGCGCTTGAGATGGCAAGACGCGCTGTGGACGTGCATGATGCCAGGTTCGTGGAATCGATCGGTCTTCTGGGTGAGTACTTCGAAGGCAAAAATGATTTACATCAGGCAGAGTGGCTATACCGCCAAGCGCTCGCGCTCGCAAGGCCGCTCCCAGAAAATCGGGGAGTCATCGAGAGATTAACCAATAAGATGAAATCGTTGTCGGAGAAACGGGTGGAGCTTTTGCAGAAAGAGGCTGAATCTGCCCTAAATTCTGGAGAGATTGCAAAGGCTGGAACCATATATCGCGAGGCACTCAAAATCCGTCGCGAGATCTCGGGTGGAGAGGATATCCGAGATGTGATACTGGAACGGAATCTCGGTTCGGCTCTTGTGGAGTCAGGTCAACTCGAAGAAGGCGAGAAGGTTCTACGCAACAACTATCGATTATGCCTGACCAAGCTGGGCAAAGATAATCCCTCGACTCAAATGGTCGTGCGGAGCCTGATCTCGCTCTATGCCACCTGGAAAAAACAGCCTGAGAAGATTGCCGAATATTGCGCTGCCCTGCCTCATCCTGAAATAGTCAGCATAAAGGAATTGGGTGCGCAATCCTTTACTGAATCCGGAGAGGGACCATTCAGTGCTGCGTGGAATGGAAAGCAGGTCTGGGCTCTTGGGAATACGGCCGGACCGGGGACGACATCCAGCAGTTGGCTATGGAATGATGCCGGCCAAAAAGGAGATAAGCTAGGACCCTGGCGCCAGCGCAAGGACGAGCATGGACGGAGCCTATCACTGTTGCCTCTCACGGCAGACGAGGATGAATTCAACCGTGCCCGCGCCGATACTCGCTGCCGCGAAAACTGCCAGGAGTACTGGAACATAACGCCTGGTCCGATAATTCCTCTTCCTGGAAATAAGGGCGCACTGCTTTTTTACGGCAAAAACTTTATTCGTCCAGGCGATATCTTCAAGAATAGATCCACCGTGGGGACCTCAATTGCGATTTGGAAGGATCCCACTGCTCCGGCCGCCCGCAAGGATCTCAGACCTGGGGCACCTGAGCCAACGCTTTTGTTTCAGCAGCCGGAGCCTTCAATCGGCATCCAGGCGTTTGCCTGGGCAAACTACCTGTATGCCTACGGCCGGACTCCTGATCAGGGCGATCAGCTGATCGTCGCTCGCGCTCCCCTGGACGAAGCTCTTCAGCGAGGCGCCTGGCGTTTCTATTCCGGATACGGCCGATGGTCGGAGGCATGGCAGGAGGCAGTGCCCGTAATGAAGGGTTATCGTGGATCAATAGACTGGAACTGGTATTTAGGAAAATTGGTCCGGGTGTCGAACCATTTCCCATCTGATAACATGCTTTCCATCAGTACTTCAGATCGGCCCGAAGGACCTTGGTCCCAGTCTCAGGATATTCCATTAGGCCATAGACCAGACTCAAGGATCAATTATCCATTGGCACATTCTGAATTGTCAGAAGAACGCGGACGAGTGCAGTATGTGACATATCAGCTCGAAACCGGCCTTTTCAAAACCGAAACCCGCTTTGTCGAGATCGTTTTCAAGTGAATTTTTATATTCCTCAGTTCATCTTTGCAAAAAGAGCTGGAATTCAAGTTTGCCGGACAATGTCCAATTTACGCCGGGACTGCAGTTACGTGGGCAGGTACGCCAAAGCCCAAGGATTTACGATTACACATGATGGGCGGTCCGCGGTTCTCGATATGTCCGAGAGACATCAGATCGAATTTCGAGCCGAGGCCTTCAACGTCACAAATAGCTTGCGCCTGGGCAATCCGGATACAAACTTGAGCAGTGGGACCTTCGGCAAGATTACCTCAAGTGCAAATCCTCAGGGCCTTCAGACTGGTAACAATGGCGGCAGGGTCATGCAGTTTGCTTTGAAGTATATTTTTTAGGGGAAAACTTCAGCTTGAAAAAACGTCACTAATTTCGCGGATGGTAACGAATGGCTTCCAGACCAGCCCCGCAACATTTGTGTCAATTCGTGGAATTAGTGGCGTTTTTCGCAGCCGGGTTTTCGCAGTGGTTGGAGTTTGTTCGCCGTTTCCTTCAACAAATCCCTTAGCCAAATATGCCCTGGGTCCTGGTCCTGATAACGATGCCACTGAAGGCACTGGGTAACTTTTGGAATGTCAAAAGGAGGGGGAATTAGCCTCAGAGGCAGGTGTTGTGCGCAAAGCCGGGCTATTCGGCTCACAACCGTTGTTATTCTGTTGGTTCCCACAACCAGCCGGCACGCAGATTCGAAATCCTGTGTAATGACTTCTATTTTTCTTGTCTCTCCGTAATGTGTTGCATACCACTCTTCAAAAATTGCCTGAGCCGTCCCGAAATGAACCGCGATGTGGCCCATGTTGACGAACTGGCTTGAGGAAATTCTGTTTCCAACTATCGGGTTGTCGCGCCACACCACACAGGTGTGGGTATCTTCGAAGAGCGGTTCCTTCGGATGCGCCCTCAAGGCATGAATGGATGGACGGACAAAGAAATCGATGCCGCCCTTCTCCAGTTTCTGTTCGATGTGCTCATCAAGCCGCACAAGTTCAAATCTGATTCCGGGCGCCTTCCGCGCAGCTTCCTGCATGGCCTGAGGCATCAAAACAGCGGTCACATAGTCGGATACGGCAAGGCAGAATTTCCGGTCGGAAGCAGCCGGATCGAATGCCGCTTTCGAAGCGACGGTGTGCTGGATCTGCATCAGGCAACTTCTTACCGGCTGCACAAGGCTTTCCGCCAGCGGCGTCAGGACCATTCTGCGCCCCGCGGGAGCCAACAATTCATTTCCGAAGTACTTTCGAAGGCGCGAGAGGATTATGCTGGTCGCCGGCTGACTTAAATGGAGCCGCTCGCCGGCGCGCGTGACACTCTTTTCCGTCAACAAGGCATCCAGTGCTACAAGCAACCCGATATCGAAATTGTCCAGATCCATAAGGCCTCAGGTATTTAAGGTTTTAATTACAATACATATGAAATATCTATTCCACAAATGGAAAAAATTCATGTACATTCGCATTGTGGGCAATTCCAGTTTCAGCCAGGAAGAATGGAATACTGCCCGTCAATCAGCAAATCGGGAGTTATCCAATGGCATCTTCAGAATTACCTCCGCTCAGTCCAGAAGAACAGCGAAGATCCTACGCCAAATACTATAAAAGGCCGGTTTCGCCGGATCCCGCGCATCTGGCTTTGATGGACATGCCCTGCGACCCCTCAAAAGCCGTATATCCGGAGCAGATGAATGACCTTCTCAATCCCGGCGATCTGTCGGTGGAGATTGGGTGGTGCAATCTGCCCAACGGCGCGGGCTTTATCGCCAACAGGAACTTCTACAAAAATGTGACGGCAGAGATGATCGACTGGTGGTTCGCCTGGCATCCGCTTGACGGCTTGCGGTACCGCATTTGGTATCCGCCGCAACACGCGGGAATTGATCTGAAGCCCGAAGGCCGGGCGCGAATTCTGGATCCAGGCATCCCCGTTTCTGAGAAGAATTGGGGGGTAACCCATTTTGTTACCGAAGACTGCGATTGTGGAATGGAAAACATCGAAATCACATTTCTGTCGCCTCGAGATTTCGGATTTGATATGACGCGGTGGCAGGAACCGTACGTTTCCACTTTCGCAGGCGGCTTCGGCTGGTCCACACCGGCTGGGCATACGGAGCATCCCATAAAGGCACCTTCTTTAATGTGTCATATTTTTCGAAATATCCCGGGCGGTCTCGAACACCGAACGCGCTTCTGGATCGGTTATCGGATGTCCAGCGGCAAGCCTGAACTGGTCCTGCCTCCGGGCATCGCAGTTCCGGCAATAGCGGTTCAGGGGTTGGCAAGGCACAATGTACGGGAATTCAGTAATCTTGGCGTGCTGCTGCCGGAGATCCACGCGGAATACGGCGGGCAGCTGATCGGGTAAGCATAAATACGTTCGAATCAGTTTTGGAGGGGGCATGAGTGCCACTATTGAGATCAATCTGGATGAATGCACTGGCTGCAAAAATTGTGTTGAGGCTTGCTTTGTAGATGTGATGCGATGGGACGATGACGAAGAAAAGCCGGTTGTCGCATATGAACCGGATTGCGTCTGGTGTTTTACTTGCGAAATCAACTGCCCCGCTCAATGCATCAACGTCGTACCTCAAATGCCGGGACAACTCGTAAATCCGTACTGAGCGTCGTCCGCAAACAAAGGGAGTCATACATGGTAGAGAAAGCCAAGAACTCAACAGCATACGATACAGACGTTCTTATCATCGGCGGCGGCTTCGGAGGCCTTTCGGCAGCGATCCGGATTAAAGAACTGTCCCCGGAATCCAGTGTGCTGCTCGTCGATAAACAGACAATTGGCTGGGGAGGAAAAGCGAACAAAGGGGCCGGCGTTTTATGGGTCCTTGCCCCCGGAGATGACATCGATGCCTTTGCGGATTTCCACGTAAAGAACATAGGGATGTACCTGAACGACCAGGATCTGCTGTATGCCATGGCCCGGGAGTCATACGGAGCGGCGCAGAAGCTCGCGGATTGGGGCGTTAAGGTGATGAAGACTCCGAATGGAGATCTTGATGTCAGCCGGCTTCCTTTCGGATGGTCCCTGGCGGCCGCCGACTTGGATATGATGCAGCCGCTTAGGGCAAAGGCGGTGAAACTCGGAGTCAAGCTGTTGGACAAGACTCATGTGGTCGATTTGCTGAAACAGGAAGGACGCGTAACCGGCGCAGTCGGCTTCAATCTCCTGGATGGGGGATTCGCGGTCTTCAACGCAAAGGCCACGATATTGGCCAACGGAGATTGCGATTTCGGCGTTATGCGAATGTGGGCTAATGCCACCGGAGACGGCATTGCAGCCGCCTTTAATGCCGGAGCGGAGATGCGGAATGCCGAATTCGGCAACTTTTACGATGTCACCAACAAAGGCACAGGCATTCCGATCGTTTTCGGTTTTAACTCTCTCTGGAACGCGCAGGGGGAGAATATAAGCGCCAAATACATCCATGGACCGCAGCCGGATATCCCGATTTCCATCATTCTCGGTATGGAGAAAGAGGTCATGGAGGGAAGAGGACCTATCTATTTTGACCCGGCTGAGTTTGCGAAAAGCATGGGTGGCGGCGGCGGGGGAATATTTCAATGGGACCGGCCTCATACCAAAGCGCTTTTTGCCTGTGATGCAAAGAAGGCACAGCAGTATGGCCCGCCACCGGCAGAGAAAATAGAAGTTTCTCTTGGATTCACAGGCGAGTTTTCCGCAATCAGAGTAGACAGCGAAATGCAAACAACCCTCCCGGGTCTGTGGGCAATCGGAGATACCAGCTATGCGGGATCTGCATGGGCCGGCGCTGCAGAGGCGCCGCCGGGCAGATTGAGAGGCTCCGGCCTGATGAACGCTTTGATATCCGCTCTGATGTCTGCCCGGTCCGTGGTTGAGCACGCAAAAGAGGCCTCCCCTACCATTGCGGATGACAACCAGGTCGCCGCTCTAAGGGAGAAAATTTTTGCGCCTCTGAACCGTGACGGCGGATACGCGGCTTCGGAAGCCATACGAAGCATTCAGGAAGTAGTTGTACCGGTGAAATACAGCATGCGCAGGAACAAGGAAAGACTGGAAGAAGCCTTGTCCAAGGTGGCAGCGGTCAAGGAGAGGCTGCCCGAATTATCCGCCAAGGATCCGCACGGTCTCGTCCGCTGTCATGAGGCTTCCTGCATTGCACTGTGTGCCGAAATCGGCTTTAAGTCAGCGCTGGCGCGCACTGAAAGCAGGGGTTGGCATTACAGAGAGGATTATCCCCAGCAGGACGACAAAAACTGGCTCAAGTGGGTCATTGTAAAAAAAGTGCAGGACAGCATGGTCGTTACCACCGAGCCCATTCCCAGCGAGCTCTATAAACTAAAGCCAGGACAGGTTACCGCTGTGCCTGACGCGGTTGTCGAACACGATGAGCTTATCGGGGTGACCCCCGAAATGATCGATTGGTGGTGGGTCAATATGGAAAAGGGATACCCATTGTGGGAACCAACCGATCACAAATCCTTTGTTTGGGAAGTGCCGCCGCCGGTTGGAGGATATCTGGGAGCAATCCAGATCGCAGAGGAAAAAATGGGGCCAATGCCGCCGATGAAAATTCGCATCCGGTGGGACGACCCCGCCACCTGCTCCATCCCTTGTATCTACGAGCATGCGATCGTTGCAGCTGGGGTTAGTCCCGATGGGAAGGTGGGCGCTATGATTCTCCATGAGTGGGAAAAGAGTCCCCGGGGAACCAGGATGCGCTCCACGATGCGTTTCCCGGGTCCCGTTCCACCCGGCTTCGCCGAGATCTGGAAAGCTCACGACAGGGCGGAAGTATCGACCTTCCCCGGATTCCTGCCCGATCTCTACAGACTATGGCAGTCTGTGAAGGATCCGGCAATCAACAGGCAATGCTCATTGAAGGTGAAGAAAACTTCGTAGGTACTGAAAGCCTCAAGTGGCGATCGTTCCATCGCCACTTGGGGCCCATTTGATCCCGCCATTCCGTAATCCTATTATTGGAGTTCCCGCACGACGACAGACTTCGATGGAATACTATTTATAGTAATTGAAAAATACCACCAGCTTGCCGCTTTCTTTTCCGGGGATAATTTTCAGTTCTATCTGTCCGCTGACTGTTGTGCCAACACCCAATTTTTCCAATGTTGCAGTTACTGTTGGTTTATCTCCTGAGCCGATTAGTTCGGTATTTGTCAACTGGCCTTTCCACAATACCGGGCCAAAGGAATGCCTCAGTACATATTCGCCAGGAATAATGTTTTCAAATACATACTCATTGGTTCCTTCTTTAACCATTTTTCGGTCAACAGGACCTTGTCCAAACATTCCTTCCATGGGCGCAGCGCCACCTTTCGCAAGTTCAATCTCCGCGCCACGTCCGAGAGTCCTTTGTGTTCTTTCCCTGTAGTAATCGGTTCCATTGTCAAATGCTTCAACTTCGAAATAGTATTCGGGATTTTTATTCAAACTGTGAATGGTTAATGTGTTGGCATCGTAAACCATGTAGCTGTTGTAAAGCTTTTTGGGCTCGATGCCGTAGCGAACAACATAGCCAGCGGCTCCTTTTACCGGTTCCCACAAGAGGGTTGCGTCGCGACGATCTTCCTGGCTGCGAACTGCTTTCACATTTATTGATTTCGTAAATTTGGCAACTTCAGGATTACCGAAGATCCGCAAATCTTTCACTGCGAATTTCCCGCTCTCCGGAGTAAATACGTTTGTTAATTTGACATACCTTGCTTTTACAGGTTCTGCAAGTTCGGCGTAATCATGTTGGATCGCTTCCTTGTTGTTGCTTTTGTCAATTACGATTGTCCAGGTCTTGTTGTCGTTCGAAACCTGGAGCGTATAAGACTGTTGCTGCGCGTTTTTGTCGGTATTGACATTCATGCCCATTCCAAAGCCGCGCCCCATGCCGGTTGTTTTGGCATCTTTCTGGTCGAAATTGATCTGCAATGCATAAATTTTGCATTCTTTGCCCAGGTCAACAGTCATGTATTCACCGGGCTTACCTGTTTGAGCGCTCCAGAAAGTCATGAAGTTTTCATCTACGGCCTTCTGCGGTTCAAAGCCTTCCAGGGTAGAAGACGTCTCCACATATTTTTTGTTGGATAAAAGCATCCAGCCCGAAAAGTTGTTGTCAGCCGGGCTTTTTGCGATTCCGGGATAAAATTGTGGGTAGTCGCCGAAAGCTGTGTTCGAGTGCATTACCCCCTGGGCATCTACCGCCGTTGGGTACAGGGCCAAGTCGCTGCCGCCTCTTCCCCCAAAGTAAGACGGGATCATGCAGATGGTCCACAGGTTTCCGTTCTTGTCATGAAAAGTGCTGCCATGTCCACCGCCTGGAGCAAACCCGGTAGTTTTGAATGTAAGCGGGTTGTGTTCAGAATATTTGAACGGGCCCATTGGGCTGTCCGATATATAAACGCCATGAGAGTAGGATAAAAATTCGAGACCGATGGCTGCATATTGCAGGTAATATTTTCTGTTGTATTTTACCATCCACGGACCTTCAATCCATGGGATTTCTTCGGGGAAGTACGGGCGGTGGTTGAAGAACGGGAAGATAACGTCTTCCTTTCTTCTTCTCTCAAATCCGTGGTTCTCAGGATCGCCAAAGAAGCAAACGACTGGTTTGCCTTTTTCCTTGAATCCCTTTTGGGGATCCAGTTCAACAACCTGGATCGGAAGAAGCTGGGACCATCCGTAGTACATATAAACGCGGCCATCATCGTCGATAAAAATGTCGGCATCACCGTACCGGTCACTGTCGAGTGTGGCGGCCTTGGTCCAAACACCGCTCTTGGGATCGGTCGATGAAAACAGATCCTTTGAATTCATTGCGCAGGCATAGAGGATCTTCCCGTCGGTAGCAACCCCGGGAACCCCGCCCGGAAAAGTGGGAGCATCGATATAGGTCCAATCCCTCATGTTTGGAGAGCTCCAATATCCACGGCTTCCGGTGATGAAAAGATAGTAGTCATTATTAAAAATAAGCACGATCGGCTCGCCGGCTCGCCTGGCGCCTGGAATGGTCAGCGGGTTGCAGTAAGTCATCGGCTTATCCTTTATCAGGACAGCGGCGGCTTTCGAGACGGCATTTTCATCTGATTTTTCGGGGCCAGCTGCGCTGGCGATACTGGCAATAAAAACAATTCCGACAAGCAGTATTTCATTTATTGTTTTCATTTGCGTGCATAGGAAGCATCAGCAGGCTTTTCAAATCAGTTCCGCGCCAAATGGCTTCCCGGCTCCCCTTTCAAATTTTGACATGGGATTAGGCAATGCAACTGGAGTAATTTTCGGCGCTATTTTACTGAGAAAGGATGTTTTTGCACACCTTTTCTCCTTCTGCTGGATAGAAGGGGGTTGTATGCAGCTTGAAAGCCGGAGGCGCTCATTTGCGCTGCAGGAACGGGCATCACAAACGGAAACGGGCCCGGAGATTATTTCGACCGCGCACCACACGGGATGAAATACGCTACAGTTGTGGCAATGAGTCTACTTGTGTTGGCGAAAACGGCTTGACGAGCGGTTTGGATTCTTGGATATTGCGTTGATATTGAGCACCCAATGGAAAAGATCGTCGTTTCGGAGACACTTGAAAGCATAGTTGCCTAGAAGAGAGGGGATAATAGCTTGGCAGACGGATATGCAGGAAAAATATTGAGAATCAACCTGACGTCCAAGTCAATCTCTACGATCGATACCTCCAAGTATGAAGAGTTCGGCGGGGGGTATGGGATGGGGACCGCCATCTTCTGGGATCTGGCGGTCGCGCCGGGCGAATGGGACCTGAAGGATCCATACGATCCACGGAACGTAATTCCCCTTATGGTTGGCCCTTTTGCTGCTACTGGAGTTCCTGGCGCAGGCAGAACGAGCATTTGTGGCCTGTCTCCCGAGACATTTCCAACCTCCGAATTCTGGCGGGGTAATTTAGGCGGTCAATTCGGGACCATGACAAAACTTGCAGGTTGGGATGGAATAGTAATTGAAGGCAAGGCCGATAAGCCGGCTTGGATCAATATCATCAACGACCAAGTCAGGATCGAGGATGCCAAGGAACTCTGGGGCCTGGATACTTGGGAGACACAGAACCGAATCACTTCAATGGTGTGCGGAAGAGTTCGATTTGGTGAAGAATGGCAACAGATCGGGGATGCCTATACCACTGCACGACCGCAGATCGTCTGCATCGGGCCAATAGGCGAAACCAAGTCAAGACTCGCCGCTCTGATTTCCGGCAGTGGAATCAGCGTACGAGTGGGTGGCTATGGGGCGGTTTTCGGGGCCAAGAACTTAAAGGCTGTGAGCGTAATCGGGACCGGCGGGGTGCAGGTCTCAAATCCGGCGCATGTACTGGAAACCAGACTCCAGCATCTGCAATCAGGGAGTGTTTTCCCGCCCCGCCCCGGGTCGGCATCCTGCTCACCTTGCTTAAGCGGAGACCGGCGTCGGAGCAACTATTACGGCGGTGAGACCATGTGCGCCTGTCAGGGATGGCTTGGTGGCGACAAAAGCCAGACGGATCAAGACAAGGCTTCCGAAGCATTGATAAAATATGGCCTCAGCAGCTGGTCTGCCCATTGGCACCGGGACTCCTTTGAGCTTTCCGAGGCGCCGGAATTTTTTCATGGGAAAGTGCCATCGGACTTTGGCCTGGGCTCATATCTCCAGTATCTGTATGAGCAGGGAGTGTTGGGTCCGGGGAAGCAGATCGATTCGTATCCGCTGCCCATGGATCAGAGAGGAGAGTTCAGTTTCCGCCTTGCCTTTTTGGAGGCAGTTGCCCACCGTACCGGGATTGGCGATGCCCTGGCCGAAGGTTGCTGCCGGGCCGCTCAGAAATGGGGACGGCTGGAAACGGACAAGGACAACGGAGCCCTGCGCCTTCCAGCCTGGGGAGCAACAAGCCACTGGACGATGCCCTATGTTGAATGGGCTTATGCCTACATGCTCGGAGCAGGGGATCCTGCCTGGCATACATTCATGCTTCGCACCAGCGCTCCCCGCGACGGCACATCCCTGGAAATATCTCTGGCGAATCTGGCAAAGAAGACTATCCCCTATACCGACGACATTTTCATGTTCAACTATGCGTGGAAGGGAGAGGAGGCTTGGAAAACCGGCATCTATTCGCCGCATAAAGCCAAGCAGGTGGCGTGGGGTCGGCACTATTCTTCATTTTGGAACGAATCCATGGCTTTTTGCGAGATGTTCCATCACGCGCTGGGCAGCAATAGTCCGGAATTGGAAATGGACTACTACAGAGCTGTCACCGGGAAAAAGGACTCCTTTGCCGATACGATGCGAATCGGTCAAAAAATCTGGACCTTGGAGCGCGCCATCCGTGTCATGCACGGAAGAAGTCGGCAAACGGAAGACTTATTTCCATATATGTATAAGCCCGGAGCGTCAGGCAAGACAAAGTACGGCGGAGTGCCGATCTATGAAAACGGCAAATGGCATTCCGATTTGGCGCCGGACATGTACCTGGACCGAAAGGGCGTGGACGACTTCAAAACCCACTTCTATACGCTCGAAGGATGGGATAAGGAACATGGCTGGCCTACTCGCGGGACACTGGAAGAGTTGGGATTGGGAAGAATAGTGAAGGTACTCGGTGACCATGGGAAACTGGGAATCGGCCAATAAGGAATTGCCTCTCAACTTAGAATGGAATCATTCCGTCATTGGTTGAATTATGCGAAAGAGTTTGCCTGATGACGACTTGTTCTCATAAAATACATTCCACTAATTCATTCCGAGGAGCTTAGGATGCGCAATAATGAAAATGAAGGGACTCGCGTCGACAGACGAAGCTTTTTAAAACAAACCACAATTGCGGGAATGGCGGCAGCGCTTCCAAACGCGCTACCGGCATCGAACCTGCTTGCCCAGACGGCTGCAAGTGCGGTTAAGATAAGCGCGAAACCGAGCGGCGGGACAAGGAAAATGCTTTTCCTCAATAATGTCCCACAGCAGTTCGGGAAATTGATCGAATCCGTACAGGCAATACCCAACCTGGATCTCATTCCCGTCACTGCATCAAAATTTAAAACCACTCAGGAAATCGTCAGCGCCATTCAAAGCCAGAGTCCGGATATCGTCCTGATGCGCATTCCGCGAATTGGGATGGCGCCTTCCGTGATGGCTGATGCGCTGGAAGGCCTGGAAATGCCCGTCGTTGTGCTGCCGGAAAATCTCGGTTTGATCATGGGTGAAGCGGACATGGTGGCGCAAATGCGAACAAAGGGCGTCAATGCCATGCTTGCGACGGACGAAGCAAAGGCGATAGAACTCTCAAGGATTCTGGCTGCGCCCGGCGTTCTCGCAGGTAAAAAGGCAATTATTTACGGCCGGCCTTTCGACTCAACCAGCGTAACCGCGCATAATCTCAATTCAGACATCATCTATAAGCGCACCGGCATCAGGATTGAATATCGGCCGATTGAAGATCTGAAAACGCAATTGGAAGGCGTATCTGTTGCAAGCGCGCAAAAGGAACTCGAGCGTTGGAAGAAGGAAGCCTATCGAGTTGATGACGTCACCGATAAAGCGCTCCTCGACACCTGCCGCGTCTATGTTCTGCTGCGTTCCATTATCGAAAAGGAAGCGTTGTCGGGCATCTCTATTGATTGCCTGAACTTCTCCTTTAACGCTCGATGGAAGGACGGGGCTCTCAGCGATAACCGCATGATTCCGCTTCCCTGTCTAGCATTCACCCGGTTGCGCGATGAAGGCTATGCCGCACCGTGCGAAGCCGACGTGGTTGGGATGCTTTCGTCGATGGTTTTGCAGGAAATTAGCCAAAAACCCTCCTACTTCTGCAACGTGTCTGAAATCAATTCGCAGAAGTCTCATGTTATTCTCCGCCACTGCGTCGCTCCCTTGAAACTGCTCGGCCGAGATAAGCCCGCCCTGAAATATAGAATCCGCGATTATCACGGAATGGGAGGCGCCACGCCGGAAGTGCAGTTCCCCGTCGGCCTTGAAATCACCATGGGCGGATTCACCAAAGATTTGAAAAACTTCGTGGTATGGCCGGGAAGGATTCAGCCGACAGTAATGGACACCAAAACTCCATCCTTCGCCAATGCCACTGGCGATGCGGCAAAAATGCTCAAATACTGCTCAAACAGAGCTGAAGTCAAAATCAAGGAAGTTGACCGCTTCATGCAGAACATTGCGGAAATCCACCACACAATGGTCGCCGGCAACTATGCGAGTGCGCTTCGAGATGAAATGATCCGGGCGAATGCAAACATCGTTGGACCAATGGATGCATCGGCCCCGGCGGTAAATGCCGCGGCTCCGGCCAAGAGCAAAACATAACAGTTAACCCATGCGAAGCCGCGAAGCCATTAAGACAAAATACTTCGCGGCTTCGCATGCTTGCATGAATTGATTGTCAAATCTCTCCTAAGCGCGCCACCCTGAAAGGGGATCTGCCGGACTCATTGCCATTCCAGGGACTCCTCCGATTTCCTTGACATGCTTTTGGATGGAGTACTATATCTATCTCCCGCCAAACCCGACTGCACGTGGTTTGACTCCAACGATCTAATTCACAAAGCTGGCAACAGGGAGATGCATCCATGACACTTCATAATAGAACAAAGACCACAATAGCCATCGTGGCATTGTGTTTGGCTGTTGGCCTTATCCTGGCTCAATTTGTGATTGCCCAGGCCCCGGCGCCGCAAAGCGGCCGTGGAGCCATGCCCGGTCAACAAAGAGGCGGCGGCATGTTCGGCGCCGATCCTCGCGTCAAAACGCTGACCTATCACTTCGCGGAAGCGGATGAGGACATGCAATATTGCCTGTTTGTTTCCTCGAAGGTCAGCAAAGATAAAAAAAGCCCACTCATCGTTACTCTGCACGGGATGGGGGCCGGTCCGACCATTATGGTTACGAAAGCGGCGGTGGATCTGGCTGAGGAGGGCGGCTATATTCTGGTCAGCCCGATGGGATACAACACGAACGGCTGGTATGGAAGCATGCCCGGCGGCATGAGCGGTATGAGGGGAGCTCCCGGCGGTCGAGGGGGCGATGGGCGCGGTGGTGCTCCCGCGCCGGGCGGCGGCTTCAATGCCGAATTGACCGCCAAAAGAGAGAAAACTGACAGACCGTCGACTGGGGCGGCGGGAAAGTGGCTCATAAAGGACAACAACAATGAAATGAAGTTGGATCTCAAAGCCGAGGGCCCCAAATTAACGGGAACGTTCGAAAATTCCCAAACGCCTGGAGCCGTCGAACTTAAAGACGGGAAAATCGAAGGAGATAAAATCTCCTTCAACTATGTGCGCCAGATAAATGGCCAGGATATGAAGGTGTCGTGGACCGGCACACTGTCCGGCGATGAAATGAAGCTCAAACGCGAAATTGCCGGCGGCATGAGAAGCGGCGATGGACGCAGCGGCCCCGGTATGATGGGTGGGATGCCGGGTGGAGGGAACTCTTCCGGCAAAGACACCAACGCGCTGAGCGAAAAAGATGTCATGAACGTTCTGGACATCGTGCTCAAGGAATACAAGATTGATGAAAAACGGATGTATCTGATGGGCCATTCGATGGGCGGCGCAGGCACGCTGCACCTGGGAACCAAATATTCGGATAAGTGGGCCGCTCTGGCTGCCGCCGCACCTGCTGCGTTCACCAGTCCCGACGTTTTAAAATCGCTGGTCGGCAAAGGCGTTCCCGTGATGATCATGCGCGGCGATCAGGATACTCTTATTGGCGCGAGCGTAACGCAGCCGTGGGTTGACAAGTTGAAAGAACTCAAGATTTCTTACGAATATAAGGAAATACCGGGCGTGGAACATGGCGGCATCATTACCGCGTGCTTGCCGGCTTTTTACGAATTCTTCGCGAAACACTCAAAAAATTAGCCTCGCCGGCCGATTGATGCAACGCTTCTGATCGGCTGAGCTTGATACGAAAACGGGGCCGCATTTCCGCTCTCCACTTTTGTTTCAGGTGCACCAGTGGAGAGTGGCGATTCGGCCCCGTTTTTCAAGCAAATTGCTCGAAGTTTCCTCACTGATCTGCACTAAAATATCTTCGAAAATTGAAAAGAATGCGTGAAGTTGAGATGGCATCCTGGGAAAGGACCTTGGTGCTATCTGCACAGCTGGCGGCCATGCCGAAGGCGCTGATTAATGTCGCATGGAACCCGCATACGTGACATAAAGATTGGAAATCTAAAATGAAAGCTAGCATTACACCTCTATTTTTCGGTCTCTTTCTACTTTTTGGTGTCAGCGCATCTGCGTTGAACTATCAACAGCATTTCAGCAATGAAGCAAGTTTTGAGACCCTTGAGGAGGCTCGCCTCAATGGCCCTGCCTTGCTTACAAAATTGACCGGCCGCATTTATGTGCCTGATCCCGCCCTTGATACCTATCCAGCCGGCACCACGTTTGTATACCGCTCCGCCAGGATGTTTACCAACTCGAGTGCCGCCACACGTATGAATACAAACATCCTTGTCTATACGGACAAGTCCTTCGGAAGCAAGGATGAAGCGCTTGCCTTCCTAAAGGGTCTTGGCTTGAGCAGCATCATCGGGAAGGCTTTTGGCAGCGTGATACTGATTACTCCTATCGATAAGGAAAAGGGATTCGGTATTGCAGACCAAACTGCCTATTACCAGCTACAGTCCGCCATGTTCAATGTCGGTTACTCCAAGAGAACCAAGAATGCAATGACCTATTATTCCGATAATGCCTATTACGGTGGCGTTACGTATCGCTACCTGATCGGCCTGGGCGGCGGGGCCACCTTCATCAATAACTACATATCCAGCACCTTCGACTATATCACCCGTGTTGCCGGAGTCCTTCTTGTTGGCGGAGATATGGAGCGTGTCCGTAAAGTAGCCTCTTTTGTGCCTTCGTATCTTGTCAACGCGCCCGATGCCGTCATTGGGAAATACCGAGCCGCGAATGCAACGGATGCCTGGGGCACGCAGGGCAGCCTGAAGTACTACTTCAATCAGGCGCAGCCGCTTCAGAAGGTGATCGTAGCTTCCGGGAACAATCCGGACATCGCGTCCATCGTCCACGACGCCTACGATCGGCTGTTTACTAAGGCACTTCGCGTTCCTGTTATCAAATCCAATCTCCATACGGCGTCTACCCCATATGCAGACTATAACTTTAACGCAGCGCCCTACTCCCTGGGTGAGCGCAATGCCATCACAGATGGGGTGACGGTGGACAAGGTCTATGTGGTCGAGCATCAGGAGGACCGCTTCAAGAGTATAGTTTCGGAAACCGGCGAATACCTGGATACGTGGTATGAACTGCTCCCGGAGGAAGTAAAGAACAACACGGCGCCAAAACATTCAGTGCCGCTTGTCCTGGCAAATCATGGCGGCGGTGACGATCCTCTGCAGTATTTGGACGAGATTGGCATGCTTAATCTTGCCGGCAAAAAACGGATTGCCGTTGTAGCCCCCTTCCATTCGAATGTGACAAACCTCCTGAGTGATGCCTTGCCAAAACTGGTCCGGTATATGCTGGACACGTTTCCTGCGCTGGACCCCTCGCGTGTGTATTGTACCGGTTACTCCATGGGTGGCAGGGCCACCATGGCGGCGCTCAGCGGGAACGCCAGCCTCTTTGCTGCTGCGGTGCCCCAGGGCGCTGTAACCTATCTTGCAACGGAGGACCAGGCAAAACAGTATGCTCACACGGATATTCCGATTCTCTTCACAACCTCCACCTACGATTTCCATATGGACGAGGCCACCCTCGCACTACGCTTAAACTACTATTTCGGCATGAAGACGATCACTTTCGACTATACGACGTTGATCAACCAGTACCTTGGCTACAACGGGATGGATCCGGTTCAGTTTAACTTCGCTGCATATCCCATGAGCGGATTCAAGGGTGATGCGTATGAGAGGGTGATGCTGAACAACGAGTATGCAAGCCATACCTGGACAATAAACAATAGCGCTGGAGTTCCCATGGTGGGGTTGAACGTCACTGAATTTCTGCCACACGGCCTCTATCAGGAATACGCAGGCATCTTCTGGAACTTTGCGAAGCACTACTCCAGAAACCCTAAAACCGGTGAAATTGTATACAACCCATTTGTTGATTAAAGAGAGAGTTATTGTGAGAAAATCTGTTACTGGATTCACCGCATTATTCACCATAATTTTCCTGACGATGGGTATGTTCAGCCTAATGCGGGCTGAGGCAACATACTCCTACATGAACTACTTCAACCGGCAAAAAAACTCGGCGACGTTCGAGCTTCTTGAAGAGGCACGCCAGAGTGGGCCTAAAGCCGTTGCATCCTTGTATGGAAACGGGGAAAAGCAATTTAAACCTCATCCCGCTTTGGAAACGTTTCCTTCGAAAAGCGTATTTGTATATCGTTCAGCAAATCTCTACGGAGGGCAAACGGCCGCTCGAAATAATACGGCAGTGGTGGTTTTTGCTGAACGCTCTTTCAGGGGAAAAGACGAGGCGCTTGGCTTCCTGACAAAGCTGGGATTGATCAAGCAAATCGATTCAGTGACAGGAAGCGTCATTCTCATTACGCCGGCTGATCCCAGCGGCGGCTTTACCAAGACAGATCTAAAGAACTATTACACGCTGCACAACGTTCTGTTTACGCAGAAAGCTTCTGAACGAACAAATAAAGGAATACTTTACTATTCTGACGCAGAATATTGCGGCGCCAGCGGCAAAGTGTATTTTATTGGAATCGAAGGCGGGGCAACTTTCATCAACAATTATATCGCGCCGGGCCGACATGACTGCATCGGTCTGTGTGCCGGCCTGATGCTGATTGGCGGTGAAATGGAAGCGTCAGCGAAGGTCAGCAAATATGTACCCGCTTATGTTCTCAATGGCTCTCAGGGTGCCGTTGAGCAGTACCGCAAGGTCAACGGGACAGATGCGTATCGTGTTGAGAATGGTATTGAAGTGTTCTACAACCGACTCGTTCCGCTGCGGCGGGTGATGGTTGCCAGAGATAAACAGCCGGAACTCTCTTCCTATATTGCAGATGCTTTCCACCGACTTTTCCTTGAGGCCCAGCGTGTATCTGTTATCCGCTCAGTGACGCAGGAAACGGTGAACACTCCCCCCTATCTGAACTACGTCCCGGCGCCCGAAATCAGCCGGTATGCGTTGTGCAACCGCAATGCAATCGTCAATGGCGTCACAGCAAAGGGCGGGCTTCACGTCTCCTTCCATCAGGAAGAGATTTTCAACGACTTGAAGACCAAATACGATCAGTATCTGCAATCCTGGTATGACTTTCTTCCACCGGACGTTTTGGATGGGACCGCGGCTAAAGGAAGCGTTCCCGTCATTCTGGCGCTGCATGGAACTGGGGATGATCCCCTGATGTTCGTTGATGAAATCGGCCTTTTGGAGGTTGCCGGACGGGAAAGAGTGGCTGTGATCGCACCTTTCGAAGAAGAACTGGTCATCGTACATGAGGGTTCACGCGTCGTAATGGGAGTACCGGTCTCCGAGGGGATTCTGGTTAAGGCATTGCCACGACTGATAGACCGCATGCTTAAGAAATATCCGGCGCTGGATGCTTCCCGCGTGTATGCA
The DNA here is from genome assembly GCA_963664705.1 of Acidobacteriota bacterium. Taxonomy (GTDB): domain Bacteria; phylum Acidobacteriota; class UBA6911; order UBA6911; family UBA6911; genus UBA6911. The sequence continues at coordinate 5,816,801 of OY761556.1, forward strand.
ACAGGATATTCTCTTGGAGGTGGCTCCACCCTCCGGGCTGTTTATGGCGGCATGGGAAAAATTGCTGCGGCTGTTCCCATGGCCGGTATGCACGATGACCTGGTCTATTCCAGTACGCCGGAAGAAGATGGCCGACTGCGGGAAATTGGAATGCCTGTCATGATTCTGACCTCTACCTTCGATCTGGGCTTCAACCAGGAGGAAGGCCGGTTGACAGACAATACGCTCAAGCAGTTGCGTGACTTTGCCAGGGTGAACCGGATCCAACTGGCTGATGTTCGCGACTTTTCAGCCAATCCTATGATCGGCTATTCGGTTGACCGGATGGATGTGACAACTTTAGCAGGAGAATGGCGCAACTTTTTGTGGTCCTTTAAAAATGATAAAGGGATACCGGTTCTGAGCGTGTCATGCACGGAGAATTTGACGCATGCGCTATATCCCAATTATGGCGAGATCGCCTGGGACTTCATGCGGCATTTTGCCCGTGAATCCAGGACCGGTAAATTGCTGTATACATCGCGCTGACCAGAAGGCTTTGTGTGTATAAAGAGGATCAGGCCGAAGATAGAATTAGATTAGAGCCGTAATCTCCTGTCGCTTCATCACGCGCATATTCAGTTCAGACAGCCCGCCATACGCTGAACTACGCAGTCTGTTCACTCGATGGGACTGCGGTTGGAAAAATTGTTCGCCAACAGTTTGACAAAACCCATTTCAAAACTTATCAAAAAGACCGAAAAACTGATTGAAACGATACTCTGAAGGGAGGGTCAATCATGAGCCTTATGTCATTCGACATTTTGGAGGAAATGGGGAGAATGCGAAGGGAAATCGACCGGATCCTGGGTGAAGGAGGGCCTTCCTCGTGGACCTTTCCATTCTCAAGAATCTCATTTCTTCCGGGCAGATCTTCACAAATTTATCCTCTGATAAACATAAGCGAAGACAACAACAACTTTTATGTGGATGCGCTGGCGCCGGGTCTCGATCCGGACACCTTGAATGTCTCGGTAACCGGTGATCAGCTTGTCGTTTCGGGAGAGAAAAGGCCTCTGCCCAAGAATGTCAAATCCGAGTACATCCATCGAAGTGAACGGGCGGCAGGGCAATTTACCCGAAGCCTATCCCTTTCTGCCGGCGTAGAAAGCGACCATGTGCAGGCTAATTACACCAACGGAGTGCTGAAGATAGTCCTGCCCAAGGTTGAAGCGGCCAAACCCAAGCAAATTTCCGTAAAAGTGAGCTGAAATCAAAAGCCATTGAAAGGAGGTAAAAAGACCATGGCCGAACAAACCGCTGCTCTCACCACTGAAAAGCCGGGAAGCCCCGACAAAGCGGGAGCAAAATCTCTGGGAACCAGGGATGACGCTATCTACATTGCTCCGCCGGTGGATATATTCGAAAACGGAGAATCTCTGATTGTTGTCGCGGATCTGCCGGGTGTGGACAAGGATGGAGTCGAGATCAGTGTCGAGGACGATATCTTAACCATCAAGGGTAAAGCAAAGTACGCTCAAACGCCGACGGTTCTTCGTCAGGAATTCACTCTGAAAAACTATTATCGGCAGTTCCAGCTCAGCGATGAAGTGGATCAAAGCAAAATTACAGCGGAGTCCAAGAACGGAGTTTTGACTGTCATGCTGCCCAAAGCGGAGAAATCAAAACCTAAGCAGATCAAGGTGAATGTAGGTTAAATTGCCAAATTCCGATAGGGGACGGTGTAATTCTGGGTTCTCGGTCGGAATCCCGAAAGCGGATTCGTAAAGATCTAATGCGCAACGAAGATTACATTTCCCGGATTGCTCCGTCCTCTCTTCGGAAAACCATTTTCCTGCTGGTACCGGTCCGAACCGGATAATGGCCCTTTGCGGAGGAAAAGACATAAAAGAGAGGGTACGGCAATGGCGAAAAACTACTACGCAATTCTGGGCGTTTCGCCGACTGCAACTTTTGACGAGATAAGATCTGCCTATCGGCAACGGGCGAAACAATACCACCCTGACTACTTTGGCAAAAACAGCACACCATTCCTGGGTGTCCAGGAAGCCTATGATGTATTGGGTGATCCGTCAAACCGAAGTTCGTATGATCGAGGCTTACGTGAATCCCGCATCAAAATAAGGTCAGGCGGGCATGCCGAGCCGGTTATTATTCGATCACGCACTGCCACGGTTGAACCACTCATACCATTCCGCAGGCCAATAGACCTGGGGCGCATATTCCCACAAACATCTTTCCGGAGCTATAGCCCCTCTTTCGACGAGATCTTTGAGGATGTGTGGGATTTCCTCGGTCAGCCTCCTGAAAAAAAGTCGGAACAATTCAGATCGCTTACTATGGAGATCCGCTTGACGCGCGACCAGGCGAATCGCGGCGGGCGCTTTCAGATCCGCATGCCCCTCCAGCATCCCTGTGCAATATGCGATGGTTCCGGCGAGGTTGGGCCTTTCCACTGCTGGAACTGCAGCGGCAGCGGATCCGCATTGAACGAATTTGTCCTTGAGGCTGAGTATCCGCCGGGCATTCAGGACTTATATCGCATAGCTGTTCCTTTGCATCGATACGGCATCCTCGATCTATGTCCAGTTCTTGTATTCCGCATCAGCGGCGAAGGGGATTTTGAGGATCTTTTCTAAAAATCGAGATAGTGGATTCTGATGGATTGGACTGCAGAGCAGCCGCATGCCAAGGCAATGGAAGAGGCAGTAAATAAGTCGACAAAAGAAGGGAAGCCTTAATCAGGAAATAATCCATGGCAGTTGTTAAAAATCGGCTGCAAAGGAGAGGCTATATGCGCAAATTAGTGATAGTTCTGACTATTCTGTTTTTTGGGATAAATGTCGGCGCCCAGACAAGAAAGCAGGACTTGGGGAATATTCATGAACGCTTGATTCGGGAGGCTCGGCATCAACTCCTGCTTTTGCCAAATTACAGTGTATTCGACAATATTGAATTCAAGGTGACTGGAATTGATGCGGTAGTCCTGCTTGGCCAGGTTCCCCGTCCCATCCTGAAAAGCGATGCGGAGAGTGCGGTCCGCAGACTTGAAGGCGTGGGAAAGGTAGAAAACCAAATTGAAGTGCTGCCGCTTTCTCCGAATGACGATCGGATTCGTATGGCAGCGTTTCGGGCCGTTTTTTCGAAACCTGGGCTCGACAGGTATGCTGTTATGGCGATGCCTTCTATTCACATCATCGTTAAAAATGGCAATATCACCCTCGTCGGCGTTGTGGCGAATGAGGCGGACAAGAATATCGCCGGCATCGCCGCCAAAGGCGTAACAGGAGTCTTTGAAGTAGTCACCAACCTGCAAGTAGAAGCAAAAAAGGAGCTCTAAAATTAGGGCAAGAAGCCGACTGAAATAAATGGGTGCAGTCAATTGGACATGGTTATCGTTTTTCCGTATTTTGAAACGGTAGTCCGGTAAGCCCCTACTTTTTTTCCGGCCTTTTTAGCTGCAACGGTTGCGGTGTTAGAATCAACCCTTTTCCGCCGTTCTTCGGTGTGCGGAAATTGCCGGAAACCCGCTTGGATTCGTTGTAGCAGTCGACGGTTGCTTCCTCGATCCATTTATTGGAGCGTCTTCGCAATGCGAACCGTAAGATAGTTGCGGCCGCGCGTCGTCGGCACGTAACCGCGTACGCGATTGCCCGATCGCTGCATCACAGGATTGCTCATATAGGATCCCGAGCGGAACATGCGCGTATTACAGGAGCCTTGCTTGTTGGCCGAACCGTCGGCAGGGGAATTGGTAAGATCCGCGAGATAACAGTCTTCCACCCACTCGTAACAATTGCCGTGCATATCATATAGACCGAACGGATTCGGCGGAAATGAAGCAACGGGCGATGTTTCGTCAAGCCAGACATCGCGCCCTTCCACTTTGCCGCCCAGCCCCGGGCCGGGAATGCCGAAGTTGCCGTAATTGTGGTCTATTTTATCACCCCAAGGAAACGCTGCGGTAGTACCGCCCCGCGCGGCGTATTCCCATTCGGCTTCGGACAGCAATCTATAGGCATCGTCACTGCCGGTTTTTTTATTGAGCCATCCGGCATACGCCTTTGCATCATACCAACTTACTCCGATGACAGGCCGCGTGCCTCGTCCCCAGTCCTTGAAATTTGCGTCGGGCTTACCATCACGATCGAGCCGCAAAGCGTTCTCAACAGCTATGCCGTCACACGCGCCGTCTTGCACGCAAGCTTCCCATTGATCCCAGGTTACCTCCGTTTTGCTCACGGCAAATTTATGCGCAATGGTGACCTTGTGTTGGACTTCATGATCGCGTCGAAATTCTTCGTCTTTGGGTGTTCCCATGATAAAGGAACCGGATGGAATCACCACCATTTCCGGGCACGAGCGACAATCGCGAAATGTCTGTCCGGCCTTCAATGATGCGCCGTTTCTCTTGCCCGATGACGCTTCGCTTTGACCCAATGCGGTGTAACCTGTAAACAAAATTGCAGCCCAGAAAGCAATGACCCTGTATTTGTTCATTGTCCCACCTCTCGTGTCTGTTATTTGCCAATGTGGCGTAGGCCGATACTCGATGCCATTGCCCGCGCGAGTCATGCAAAAATATATTGCGCTATACGGATGGCAACTATTCTAAACCCGATTCCGAAGTTGAGGAGCAGAAGTTTTTAAATGGACCGCGGGTTGATCTGTGCACGCTGACTAAAGCTGCGCGTCCCTCCGCGGTTTCGTCCGACTTTTGAAATTCCCACCTTGGAATGCAAAGCAAAAAGACATAGGACCCGCCCATTCCGATACGTAGGCCAAGAACTTAAAGGCTGTGAGCGTAATCGGGACCGGCGGGGTGCAGGTCTCAAACATAGTTATTGTCAATTTCCATGCCACCCTTAAGAGGGGACCCTTCGGGGCCATATGTCACAATGTGGTACGGTTGTGAAAGCAAAGTGGTATACTCCGGAAAACAACGAGTGTCTGTATAGAGGGGTCAATGCCGAAGCAATCGTCACAGGACCTGACGCGTCTTTTGCTGGCCTGGAGCGAAGGAGAACAGGCGGCGCTGGAGAAACTGGCTCCAGTAGTACACCAGGAACTCCGGCGACTGGCGCATGCCTATATGCGCGGAGAGCGCAAAGATCATACGCTGCAAACCACTGCATTGATCAACGAGGCCTATCTGCGGCTACTGGACTGTAGAAAAATGGGATGGCAGAACCGGGCGCACTTTTTTGCAATCTCCGCCCAGATGATGCGGCGCATTCTGGTTGATTATGCCCGCTCGCGGCGCTATCTGAAGCGCGGAGGGGGAGCGGAGAAGATCTCACTGGACGAAAATCGCCTTACGGCGGACACGCGTGATCCCGATCTGATTGAACTGGACGAAGCGCTCAAAGCTCTCGGCAGGGTGGATGAGCGGAAAGGGAAGGTTGTGGAACTGCGGTACTTTGGCGGGCTGAGCGTGGAGGAGACGGCCGAGGTGCTCGGAGTTTCGCCGGACACGGTGATGCGTGACTGGAAGTTGGCCAAAGCCTGGCTGGCTCGTCAAATGAGCAACACTTCGCAGGTGAACCAATAATGGATCGCTGGAAGGAAATATCTGAGCTCTATCATGCTGCGCTGGGACGACCGGAGCCGGAGCGTGTCGCTTTTCTGGATGGGTGTGGGAAAGATGAAGAGGTGCGGCGGGAAGTTGTTTCTCTGCTGGCCCATGAAAGCAAGGGGGAAAGCCTGCTGGAAAGGCCGCCACTGCAGGTGGCGGCTAGGATTATGGCAAAGGACGGCCTTGCTCTTCCTCAGCCGTCTGAACTCACCGGGGCTGCAATCACACTTCCGGCGCAGGTGGTACCTGGGGGGATGCTGGGGCCGTACAAGATAGAAGAGCGGATTGGTCAGGGTGGGATGGGGGAAGTATGGAAAGCCAGCGATACACGTTTGAGGCGCAGCGTGGCAATCAAGACATCGCAGGGGCGCTTTTCGGATCGTTTCGAACGGGAAGCGCACGCTATCGCAGCACTGAATCATCCGCACATTTGTGCTCTCTATGATGTTGGACCCAATTACCTGGTGATGGAGCTGCTGGAAGGGGACACGCTGAGAGAGCGGCTGAAGAAGGGTAAGCTGTCGGTTGAGGAGACGCTGAAATACGGTTTGCAGATTGCGGAGGCGCTGGCGGAGGCGCATGAGAAGGGAGTGATCCACAGAGACCTGAAGCCTGGGAATGTGGTGCTGACGAAGAATGGGGCAAAGGTTTTGGATTTTGGTCTTGCGAAATCGACTTCGGATGAGTCGCTGACCACATCCAACATTGTGATGGGGACGCCGGCCTATATGTCGCCGGAGCAGCGCGATGGCAGGGCATGCAGCGAGCGCACGGATCTGTTTGCGCTTGGGTTACTGCTTTATGAGATGGCCACGGGCAGGCAAATAGCGCCGGGAGTGCTGTTGAAGAAGGAACGACTGCCGGACAGGCTGATGCGGGTAATCGAGCGGTGCCTGGCAACCGAGCCGGATGAGCGATGGCAATCGGCAAAGGAGGTGGCCGATGAGCTTGCCAAGGCAAGAGAGGATGCCATCCGCTTTAAGTCGGGCTCAAAACCGCGGTTTGGAATTTCAGGAGGCTATGCGGTGGGAAGCGCGGCTGTATTGCTGATGCTCATCGCAGGAGGGGTGTTCTGGTGGAAATGGGCGCAGCCGAGTCCGCTTACCGATCAGGACGTGCTGGTGATGGCCGATTTCACGAACAACACGGGAGACGCAGCGTTCGATGGAGCGCTGCACCAGGCTCTGGCATTCGAGCTGGAACAATCGCCGTTTCTGAAGATCATGGACGACCAGCAAGTGAACCAGACGATCCAGCTGATGGGCCGTCCCGCCGGTCAGCGGATCACCAACGATATCGCGCATGAGGTGTGTGTGCGGGAGGGGGAGAAAGCCACAATCGGAGGGTCGATCACCGTCCTGGGCAAGAGCTATCAGATTGCGCTGCAGGCGACTAATTGTCAGACGGGTGCGACCCTGGCCCGAGAACAGGCGGAAGCGGAAGACAAGGATCACGTACTCAAAGCAGTGGCGCTGGCGGCCAGGGGGATGCGAGCGAAGCTTGGGGAATCTCTACCCTCCATTCAGAAGACCGAGCGTCCCTGGTACGATAGTAATAATCATGATAGCGGAGTCACTACAAATTCCCTGGAAGCGCTCAAAGAATTTCATTTCGGAATGGATTTGCTCGGCCAGAACTCATCCAGCGAGGCGATTCCACATTTTCAACGCGCAATCGAGCTGGATCCCGACTTCGCCGTCGCACACTTGGAATTGGGCGTGGTGCATTCAAATACAGGCCAGGCTGTCCTCGGGGAAAAATCGTACGCCAAGGCCTTCGCCTTGATAAACCGCGTTAGTGAGCGTGAACGCCTGGCGATCTTAGGATCGTACTACAAAAATGTTACGGGTGAATTGAGCAAAGCTATCGCCGTTGACCAAATGCTTGTGCGCGCCTATCCACGCTCGGCGCTCGGGCACAACTGGTTGTTTGGGATTTACCTGGCGACAGGCGAGTATGAGAAGGCGTTGGAGCATGGGCTGGAAGAAGCCCGCATGGAACCTCGGATTCCCATGTTCCAGTTCAATCTGTGCATTGTATATGTGAAGCTCGACCGTTTTGACGAGGCGAAGGCCGTGCTGGAGAGGATCGCGCAAAAGGAGCCGGGCAATTTACCTCTCCACCTGCACCGTCTGAGCATTGCGCTCATTCAGGAAGACCAGCGAGTGCAGAAGGAAGAGATCCAATGGTTAGAGGGCAAATCCGAGGAATCCATGAGTCTGCATCTGCAATTCCTCAATGCCATTGTGCACGGGCAGCGTCGCCTGGCAAAGGGACTTTTCCAGCGCGAGTTCGAGATGGCACAGCGGCAACGCCTCGCTCTCGGCGGCAAGCCTTCGCCTTCGATGGTTGATGGGCAGATGGGCGACTGCGAAGCGGCACGCAAAGCGGGGATAAATACTATCCTATGCATGGATGCGTCGGCCTTACGGTTGGCTCAGGAGATGGAGGCAAAGAATCCGCCTTCGAATCCGGACGCAACCAATTTGCTCTACCTGCGGGGCCTGGAGGCTTTGTCGGCGGGCAAAGGACCGGCGGCGGCGGCCGAGTTCCAGAAGATTGTTGATCATAAGGGCCGGAACTGGGGACTCTTCTACTCGCCTGCCCATCTATATCTTGCCCGCGCGCAAGCAAAAGCGGGTGAGATAGCTAAAGCCCGGGGCGCTTATGAGGACTTTCTTGCCCTCTGGAAAGACGCCGACAGGGACCTCCCCTTTTATATCCAAGCTAACAAGGAATTGGCGAGGTTGCGCTAGCTTCGATCGTCCTTTGCAATAGTGGAAGCTGCAAATGCAAACAAAGGGCGTCAATTCGAAGCTGCGAAAACTTGCAGGAATCGAAAGGAAAGCAGAATCTGCGGGCAAGTCCTTAATCCGCAGATTCTGCTTTTCATGCAGTTTCCCCAGCGATGGATCTATTCCCAGCCGGTCGGTGAATTGAAAGGCGCCATGATGCCAATGGCTTCTATATCGTGAATCTGGCCGCCCCATATTTTGTAGATGTGCATGGCCGGCATGTCAAAAGGCTTTTGATTGGACATATCGGATTCCGGCCGATCCGGGTTGCCCGTGATTTTGAATTTCTTCTGCGTCATCGGATGATGGAAATGTGAAAAACCGATCGCCAAACCCGTAACGGTGTCGGCGATTTCCACGCGGCGATTCTCGATCGAGGTAATGTACTGGAACGTTCCGGAGTCGATCTGTGTCGTGCAATCCTGCATGCCCAACAAGCCCGGCTTTGGCGCCGCCGTGCCCGGAATTGTGGCTCCTCCCAGCGAGGGTCCGCCGGACGGGGCCGTGCGCATACCGTTCTCATGCCGCTCGCAGTCAGAGGCAAAGGGAGCAAGATGGCCATTGTTGTTGTCCAGCGCGTCATAATAGGATTTAGCAATGTAGGTCAACCGGCCGTGCGAGTCCGCATATTCATAGGGCACTTCCAAGGCAAAAGACGGACGATGCTTTTTCAGATTTGGATTATCGGGATTCCCCATGGGATTATTTTTATCCAGCACGATAACCAGATGCTCGGCTTCAACGATCTTGCCGTTTGCCAGCTTAAGACGGAAACCAACCTGAGCGGGTTTTTGATCGCTCCCCATAACAACCAGGCCACCGACTTCCTGCGTAATTGGATCCGCGGCCATGATTTTAAAATCGGACGGCAGGGCGGAAGCGGTCTTCCATAAACCCTCGCCGAGTTTAATGCGTTTCACGTTTTCAACTATTTTTACGTTACCGGCAAGCGGTACCTGTCCGGGATCATGCGCAACCATCGCTGTCAGATAATTATCGGCAAGCTTTAACAGCGCAGCTCTGTCTAATCCAGTATCGGCGGCCTGGAGTACTGCCGCTGCAGCAAACACCACAACTGCTCCAACCAATAGATAGCTCAACATTTTCTTCATAAAATCGGCTCCCAACAATACGATTTATTCCAACTAAAGATTCACCATGCGTGCTTTTTGCGGCGACGATCACGATTTGTGTAACGAAACACAGCTTAGCCTAGCGCTGTTTTCCCTAAACTTGCAACCCCTGAAAAAGGACACCCTCGAAATAAGGGCAAGGGCAAGTCGGGCACAAATTGCCTTAGATAGTGTCACGAAAGTGTGTCAAGTAGAATTCTTGCCACAGCCGAAAGAGCTTGCGGTCGCGGGCCCTGCATCTACAAGGGTATGAATCGCTTGTCACCGCATTTATCCGAAGGGATGCCGCTAGAAAAACTGGATCGCGTCCGACCCGTGATACGATCCCAAAACCTTGATTATTTGAATATAGGAGGAGTGCATGAAGTGCCTATTGAATGTGATCGCATTGTTGTTTCTCGTTAGCTCTAATCTTCCTGCGGCTCCGGCCTGCGACCGTGAATGCCTCAAAGGTTTTGTAACAAATTACCTGGATGCCATGGTTGCCCATAAGCCGGAGTCGGTTCCTGCTGCTTCCAACCTAAAATATACAGAGGACTGCAAGGAGCTGAAACTGGGCGAAGGGGAATGGAAAATAATCACCGGCCTCACCGAATATCGCAGAGATGTTCTGGATGTAAAAGAGGGCGTTGCGGTTTCATTCAATATCGTTAAAGAGGGAGCCGATACAAAGGCGCTCTACACCATACGCCTCAAGGTTATCGATAAGAAGATAACCGAACTTGAAACGCAGGCGGTCCATAATCAGAAGGAAGCGATGCTTTTAGATTTCGAAAATATTAAGACCATCAGCAAGACGATGGCCTTCGTTCCGGAAAAAAGGCAGCTTCTTTCAAGGGAAGACCTCATCAAGGCCGGCAGGACATATGCCGAAGGATTGAAGGTCGGCAGCTTTGTCAAAGTGGACTCGCCCATGGCGCCTGATGCGTACCGCTTTGAAAACGGCAAGCTCATGGCCGGTCCGGGATGCACCTTTTTCAAGGGTTGCGACACCATGAAAACGCAAACCATTCCAAGGCTGTCCGGGATCACACAGCGTGTCATGGCAGTGGATGAGGAAATGGGGGTTATCGCCATCCGCATGAATTTCGGGCCTGGATCCACCTTCCAGGGGGGCGGCGAGCTGGATGTCTTTCATTCATTTAAGGTTTATGACGGCTTGATCCGCGCCGCAGAAGCCTTTTTCAAACAGGTTCCGGCAGGCACCAAATCAGGCTGGGAATAAACTGAATAGTCTCGAAGTGAGGCAGTTTGCTGCGGCGCTTATAGGAGGATTCACCCGTGCTGAAGACCAAGTCGTTCCTGACCTTTGCGCTCTTGATAATGGTGAGCTTTTCATTCATCCCCGTCACCTTCGCGCTAAATTACTCCAACAGACTGGGGAACAAGGCCACTTTCGAGATGCTGGAAGATGCTCGTGTGAGCAGCCCCGCAGCCGCCGCTTCTCAGGCATCGGGCAAGGGGAACTTCAAGTCTCATCCTGTACTTGATGGCTATCCCAAAGGAACCACGTATGTGTATCGGTCGGCGAACCTGTGGAGCGGGCGCGCCAACCGCTCCAATACGAATATCATGGTCTTTGCCGAGAAGTCCTTTCAGGGCAAAGATGCTGCGTTTGCCTACCTGAAAGATCTCGGCCTTATCAACATCATCGATACGGCGATCGGCAGCGTGGTGCTCGTGACGCCCTCCGATCCCAAAGCCGGTTTCGGCGCCGCCGATCAGAAGCACTATTATTCCCTCCAGACCGCAATGCTTTCGCTGGGAGGCTCTGAAAGATCCAACAATGTCACCACGACCTACTCTGACGGCGACTACTTCGGCGGCTTCGGCTTCCTTTATGTCGTCGGCATCGACGGTGGCGCGACTTTCTTCAATAATTACATTGCCAGCACCTTCGACTACGCCAGCCGTATTGCCGGCGTTCTGCTGATCAACGGCAAGATGGATGAGGTTCGAAATGTGGCCAGTGTCCTGCCCGTCTACCTGGTGAACGCCACCGAGGCTGTTGCGGCCAAGTACAAGGCCTCGAATAAAACCGACGCCGTCAAGGGCGACGCCAAAACTACTACCTACTTTAGTCAGAATCTTCCGCTTCAGCAGGTGATTGTAAACAGAGAATCAAGTCCGAACGTGGCCGTCCTCATCAAGAGGGTTTATGATGAGATGTTCTCCAGAACAATGAGAATCCCTGTCGTCAAACAAGGTTTGCACAGCGCCGGCACGCCTTACCAGGGATATAACTTCGATCAGGCGCCCTATTCCCTGGCCGCGCGGAATGTAGTCGCGAATGGTGTGGCGCCCGATGGCATTTCCGTGTTCCCGCACCAGGAAGACCGGTTCTCCAGCCTCAAGACTAAAGCGGGTGAGTACCTGCAGACTTGGTGCGAATATGTACCCGCCGAAGTTCTCCAAAATAGGGTCGCGCCCGGCACCATCCCACTGATCATCGCTCTCCATGGCGGCGGGGATGACCCACAGGCTTTTGTTGAGGAAGTCGGCTGGCTGGAGATGGCACGCCAGAATCGATTTATCATCGTCGCCCCGGAACACCAGGGTCTCTATTCAGATCAGGCCGTTCTTGGAGAATCGATCGCTGCACTGGCCTCTTACATGATGAAGACCTATCCCGCGATTGACTCTTCCCGTATATATGCGTCCGGCTATTCGATGGGCGGAGGGGCGACCCTCACAATTGCGACCAGCCATCCCCGGATGCTGGCAGCCGTTGTAGACATGGCCGGTGCGATGTTCACTTTCACAGACCAGATGGAGGCGCAGTTCAAAGAAGCGGACCTGCCATTCATGTACTTAACCAGCGCCTATGACCTGCAGCCCAATATAAACCCGGATGACGGAAGTCTTTCAAATAATTCCCAGGTGCTTCTGAATAAATTTATGCTTTTCAATAACATGAACCAGATCAGCTATGACTTCAGAGCGCACCCGAAGTGCGGGTTTCAGGCGGATGCCTGGTCTGAGACTTTGTTGAATGATGAACACAAAAATTACATATGGTATCTGAATAACAGGCAGGGCGTTCCCATGGTGGCCCTCAACTATACGGCAGATCTGATTCATGCTTTGTATCCACAGTACGCCAGGATGGCGTGGGACTACCTGATCCGGTTCTCGCGCGATCAGAAGACCGGCGCAATCAAATACAATCCTTACGCCAGATAGGTGCGGCAGCACTGCGCCCGGCGAGGCGTTGCCGGAGCGCGAAAAGTCCTTCCCCGGTGGGTCGGGGCCATAGACCATAGTTATTGAGTAAGAGGGACCGCCCAGCGGCTTGGCGCTGCTGCTATTGGGGCATACACATTTCCCTGAAAGAAGGGGTCCGATGGTTACAGCAATAACAATTCACGAAGCTGCGCAGGAAACGAAGGTCCTGGCGGAAACAGATGTTGTCGTTGTAGGAGCCGGGCCGGCCGGTGTTACTGCGGCTATTGCGGCGGCACGCGAAGGTGCCGACACAATTCTGGTGGAAAGGTATGGCTTTCTGGGCGGCATGGCTACGGGTGGTTTGGTTCTGATGATAAATCAGTACCCTTCAGGCCAATGCCAGGAATGGTTGGACCGGTTGAATAAAGTTGGCGGCGTGCATGATCTCTCCAAGACCAAAGAGCCTGGTGTTTTGAAACATACTATGATGCTCGATCCTGAACTCCTGAAGTGCATTTTGAACGATATGGTCCTCGAGGCCGGCGTAAAGCAGCTTCTTCATTCCTGGAGTGCGGCCGCAATTGTGGAAAAGAACGCTGTCAAAGGAGTCATTTTTGAAAGTAAATCCGGGCGTCAGGCAATCGTCGGCAAAGCGGTCATTGACGCCACCGGCGATGGAGACGTCTTCGCCTCCGCCGGCGCCGAATTTGATGCTGCACTCGACAAAGGCTACCGCTCCTCAGATCTTGCCATGGTTTTCCGCATAGGGGGCGTGGATTTTGATGCGTTCGCCGATTTCCGCGCGGCACAGCCCGGGAAATGGGAAGAAATCAGAAATGAAGCGTTCAAGCTGTCCGGATTTCCTTTAGTACCCGTAGCTGCCCAGCGCAAAGATGTATTCTGGGTCAATAGCTTTATACCCGGCAAGAGCAGTATTAAGGTTGAGGATCTTACCTGGGTCAACGTTAATGTGCGCAAGGCAATGCTGCCGGTTCACTCCTATTACAAAAAGAATTTGCCCGGCTTTGAAAACAGCTACCTTTACGATAGTGCATCGCAAACTGGAACGCGCGGCAGCCGCCGTCTTATCGGCGAATATATCTTGACCGGCGAGGATGCGCGTTCCGGAAAGAAGTTTGAGGACACGGTGTTGATGTTTCCGCAGGGCGTTCCGCTCAGCTGGCCCGGAGGCGTCCAGCCGCAAAACGTAGGAATGCCTTACCGTTGTCTTGTGCCAACCAAGCTGGATGGGCTTCTCGCTTCCGGACGCTGTTTTTCATCCGACCAGGCTGCCAACACAATGTTTAATGTCATTCCACACTGTATCCAGATGGGTCAGGCCGCGGGGACCGCTGCTGCGCTGGCTGTCCAAAACGGAGTATTGCTGCGGAACATTGATGTCAAGGCACTTCAGAGAAGGCTTATCGCGCAAGGCGTTGAATTGCCCTAGAAAACGGGACGAATTTTAGAAAGCAAAAACGAGAATAAACCGGAATTACAGCGCTTTGCTCCCGCCGAGAATTCTCTCGATCGCATCGCGGCAGAGCGTAAGCACTCGTGCCAATTCAGGTTCTTTTTTCGTAAACCTGACTGTTGGGGTCGGAATGGTGATTGCGGCAATCTCCCCGTCAAAGCCGATGATCGCAGTTCCGATCGCCGAAATTCCAATCGAATGCTCCTCGCGATCGAATGCAAGCCCGGTTTCCCTAATTGTGAGGAGTTCCTCTTCAAGTTTTTTCCAGGAGCGGATGGAGTTTTCGGTGAAAGCGGTCAAATGCATGCGCTTTTTAACGCGGCTCAATGCCGCATCATCAAGCGCAGCCAACATCGCTTTGCCATTTGCCGTGCAGTGCAACGGGAATGAAACTCCGATAGCGGAGACGGCTCGAAGGCGATGGGATCCGGGTATCTGATCCACGAACACCGCCTTATCCGCATCCATGACTGCGAGGTCAACGGTCTCACCTGTTTTCTCGGAAAGCTCCCGAAGGTAGGGGGCGGCGGTTTCGGCGAGCGGGAAACGTATGGAATGGGCAATCCTGACCAAGGCCGGACCGAGTCGCAGTCGGCCGCCGGGAGACGCTGAAACTACGAAATTCTCGGAATCAAGAGCCGAAATAATTCGCTGCACAGTTGATTTGGGCAAACCGACTTTTCCGGCAAGCTGGCCGAGACTCATACCGTTGCTTCCCTCGAGCGCCCGCAAGATCTCGGCCGCGCGAGCTATGACTTGGACTCCGTTTCGGTCCCTGGCCTTGGCTTTTGTTTTCAAGCGCTCAACCATCCAGCGGTTCTCCCTTTTGCAATGCTTTCCTCAGGTACTGCGTCAGCCGATCCCGGACACCTTGTGCTGATTCCGGCGTCCACTCATAAAATCCCTTGCATGATTTCATCCCAAGGCGCTGCTCCCCAATGTAATGCGCCAACAACGGGCTGGGCTCGGGTGACGCTTCAAGATGCCGAAGGATTACATTGTGAATCGCGAGAGTCAAGTCCAGTCCCACAAGGTCAGCGTTCTCCAGCGGACCCAATATCGGCAGCCGAATGCCGAAGCTGTTTTTGACGACCAGATCTACTGTTTCGGCATCGCAAATACCAGCCGCTACAATTGAAATTGCTTCTCTCCACAAAGCGTGCTGTAAACGATTGCCGACAAAGCCCGGCACATCGCGTTTGACATGGACCGCCAGTTTTCCCACCCGCTTTAGCAGGTGGATGCACTTCTCGATATAAACTGGATCAGTTTGAGGCGCTTGGATGACCTCAACCAATGGGATCAAATAGGGAGGATTCCACCAGTGCGTGCCGAGGATGCGCCGCCCGGCGTCCTCGGCCTTGGCGGCGATCTCCCCAATTGGAATGACCGACGTATTGCTGGCCAGGATACAGCCGGGCTTTGTAACCTTCGATATGTCCGCGAAAATGCCCTGCTTCAATTCAAGATTCTCGGGCGCAGCCTCGAACACGATATCGGCGTTTTCAACCGCAGCTTTGAGGGCTCGGTGCAGGGTTATTCTCTCAACACTCGATGGATCAAAGCCAAGGCTCTGCAGGTTTGCACTCACCCGCTCGGGAACTCGTGCCAGCACTTCCGGGAAAGGATCGTGGATCGCGACATCGTGCCCCATTACTGCAAAAACCTGCGCTATGCCGTGTCCCATCAACCCGGCGCCGATCACTGCAATTTTTTCCATTTTCAAGCGCCTCCTGTCCTATACCACTCCATATTTATAAATTCTGGGCGGAACGGGATTGATATCCTTCTCATCAATCAACGCTGCCATCCGGACAATGGATCCATCTCCCATATACCATCGCAATGGAAGTCCCATAATCGTAACGCGCTTCCCGACGACCATCGCGATATCGCCGCCTACGTTTTCCCAACCCATGATCCCATTTCTAAGGAGAAGATTGTGACAGGGCTCCCATTCGGGGAAATCCGCCAGCACGTCGCGTCCTGTCATCTGCTTATATTCATCACTGAGCGACGGCATGATAGGGCCGGGCCCATGGGGACCAATTGCGGTGTGCAGAGGGTGATCCAAAGCCTGCTGGTCCACGCCTACCGCTTTTACTCCTTTGGCGACAAACCACTCGCCTGCTTCGCGTCCGAGACCGGGCGAGTAGCAGAAGTACTCCTTATTGTCTCCCCAATATTTATTCCAGCCCGTGTGGACGATCACGATATCGCCCTTTTCGATCTTAGGCGTTGCCTTTTCCAGGTCGGCGGCTGTGATCAATTCCCATCTTTTCTTTGGGATGTCCACGACAACGCCCGTCCCATAGTAAAGATCCAGCGGTAATTCATGCGTATACGGGAGTCCTTCGACTACATGTCCCGGCGAGTCGGCATGGGTTGAGCAATGCATCACGGTTGTGATCTTCTGTGAAAGGACGCCCGATTTGGCGTGGTAATGCATGCGCTCAACTTTGATGTCTTCGAAGTATGGCCAGAGGGGAACGCCGGGGCCAAAGGGGTGACTGAGGTCCACTAATTTCTGATTGCTCATTTCAATGTCTCCAATTTGGGTTGAGTTTTTATCCGGCGACTGTACCGCCGTCCACATAAAGGACTTGCCCGGTTACGAAATCGGATGCAGGCGACGCAAGATAAACGGCTGCACCCACAGAATCCTGAGTTAGGGCGGCCCTGCCCATGGGAATCCTGGACATGAAAACTTTATACAGTTGCTCGTTCTCCAATACCTCCTGTGTGAGAGGCGTCCAGAAGATGCAGGGAGCAATCGAATTCACATTGATGTTGTACTTTGCCCATTCGGTGGCCAGCTGTTTTGTGAGGAGATTCACTGCGCCTTTGCTTGTTCCATAAGCGGCATATCCTCCTGGATGCCCGGCAAATGCGCGCACAGAAGAGATTGTGATGATTTTACCCCTTTTCTTTTCTTTGAAAATTTTTGCAGCATGCTTGCAGCAAAGAAATGTTCCCCGGACATTGATATCCATGACCTGTTGCCAGTCATCAATGGGAAATTCCTCGGCGGGGAAACGCTTCGCGATTCCTGCCGCCGTGACCAGGATGTCAACAGTTCCGAACACCTTCAGAGTTTCCTGCACCATGGCCTCGACGTCTTTTTCAACGGCAACGTCGCAGCTCAGCGCCAGGGCTTTTCGGCCGGCCGCCTCAATGTCCTTTACAACGGGTTCCAGTGTCTTCAACGTGCGTCCGGTTATCACAACATTGGCGCCATATAGGGCTAGGCTTTGTGCAATCGCTTGTCCCAGGGCGCCCGCACCTCCTGTCAGGATTGCCACCTTGCCTTCGAGACTAAACATGTTTCGGACATAATTCAAATCAACGCGAGATTCCATTGATCCACCGCCTTTCGACGTACTAATCCAGATTATTTATAGGTGATGATCACAAGCATGCTTGCCGGCTTATTCGTGTTGTTGATGATCGCCCTGGCTTCGTTGGGCCCAACATACAGAGAGTCTGATGCCCTCAGCACGTATGTTTGTTTGTCCGGTGAGGTGACGGTGACCTCTCCCTCGAGCACAAAATAAAGCTTTTCCGCCGGTGTGGCGTCCATCTCGGCACCCCCATTCGGCAGAAAATGAGAGAGACCCATCCAGAACTGCTGCGTTCCTGTTTCCTCTTTTCCATGCAGTCTCAACGCGGTCATGTTGAAATGCTTGGGCGGGGCATAGGGTTTTGCATCCTGCAATTCTACCTTTTTCATTCCGGCCTCCTTTATTGTTGCTGAGTGTATCACGATGTGGTATGACAATACCATAATGCGGTAAAACCCAGTACCCTCAAAAGGAGACCATATGGTGAAATGGGCAAGAGTTCTGCTGTTTGTCTCTGTTGCGCTTTTTAGTCTGACTCCGGCCTTTGCCGCCGATGTTTCAGGTAAATGGACTACTGCGATACAGACTGGAATCGGGGTCATGAACTATACCTTCGAATTTAAGGCCGATGGGGAGAAGCTCACAGGAAAGGCCGTGATGTCCATGGAAGGCGGGTCCAGTGAATCCGCCATAACGGAAGGATTCGTGAAGGGTGATCAAATATCCTTTGTCGAAGCGCTGAAGGTTCAAGGCCAGGAACTCAGGAGTGAATACAAGGGCAAAATATCGGGTGATGAGATCCGCTGTTCCCGGCAGGTGGGCAGCTATGGAACGGAAGAGTTCGTAATAAAGCGCGCCAAATAGTTTTGCGGCCGCGAAGTCTGTCCTGGAAGAGGTCTTGGCAAACAAGCAGATTGCTTCAATGAGAGGAGCCGTTATGGCCGACAAGCTGATCATCACAACAGCACTGACGGGCGCAATCACTATCCCAACCCAGACGCCTCACCTGCCCTTTACGCCGGAGCACCTCATTGCAGACGCGATCGCATGTGGTCAAGCGGGCACTGCCGCAGTTCACGTGCATGCGCGCGATCCTGTAAACGGACGACCGCTTTCCGATCCCGACCTCTTTGGGCCGATCCTGAAAGGAATCAAAGCAGGCAGCAATGTTGTGGTAGGGACCACAACCGGAGGAGGTATGGGCATGTCACCTCAGGACAGGCTGCGTGTGATTCCACGCTATCGTCCTGAGTTGGCATCGTTCAATCTGGGAAGCATCAATTTTTCTATTCATCCCGTGGCCAGGCGATACAAGGCCGAGGACTACAAATACGATTGGGAACAGTCGTATGCGGAAGGCACGAAGGATTTTATTTTTCGCAACACCTTCGGCGACATGGAGACCTACGCCAGTACGTTCGCGGAAAATAATGTGCGGCCCGAATTCGAGGCCTATGATGTGGGACACCTGTACAATTTGCGGTTCATGATGAAGAGCGGCATTGTGAAGCCTCCTTTTTGGATTCAGTTCGTTTTGGGAGTCCTGGGCGGTCTGGCCGCTACGATTGAAGATTTGATCGTGATGAAGCAAACGGCTGACCGGCTGTTCGGAGGCGATAATTATCGATGGTCGGTCATCGGTGTTGGCTATCCCGCCGAGATCAATCTGGCGGCTATGGCAATTATGATGGGAGGACATGTGCGGGTAGGCCTCGAAGATAATATTTACATCGGCAAAGGCAAGCTCTGCACGAATGTCCAGCTTGTGGAAAAAATCGTGCGCCTGGCGCGAGAGTTTGACCGGGAAATCGCTACCCCTGATGACATGCGACAAATTCTGGGACTCAAGGGTACTGGAGCGGTTGGCTTTTAAAGAGGTACGACGGGATGAGCAAATTCATAACTTGTACTGAAGCGGTTGAGATGATCCCCGATGGCGCCTCTCTCCTGATCGGAGGATTTATGGGGGTCGGATCGCCACACCGCGTAATCGCCGAAATGGTTCGCCAAGGACGGAAAGGGCTCACCATTATCGCCAACGATACCGGCACGCCGAATTTCGGGATTGGCCAATTGGTGCAAGCCCGGAGTATCCGCAAATTGATCGCATCTCATATCGGGCTAAATCCCGAAACACAGAGGCAGGTAATCGCAGGAGAAATAGAAGCGGAGCTATGCCCGCAAGGTACGCTTGCGGAAAGGATTCGTGCTGGAGGCTTTGGGCTCGGCGGCGTTCTTACTCAGACAGGAATCGGAACCACCGTTGCCGAAGGGAAACCTGTTATTGACGTAGACGGGAAACAATATTTGCTCGAGAGACCTTTAACCGCTGATTTTGCACTGATCGCAGCGCATCGATCGGATTACCGAGGCAACCTGGAATATTCTATGACCGCGCGCAATTTCAACATGGTCATGGCGACGGCCGGCCGGGTTGTCATTGCTGAACCTGAACACATCGTCCCGACCGGCGGCATACCTCCGGATGCGGTGGCGACTCCCTTCGTTTGCATTCACCACATTATCGGGAGGGTTGGAACCAATGGACGATAAGGTCCTGATTGCGAAGCGTGTCGCTCGCGAATTAAGGGACGGGAGCCTCGTTAATCTTGGTATCGGCTTGCCAACACTGGTTCCCAGGTATTTGCCGCCCGGGATCGAAGTCTATTTCCAATCCGAAAACGGGATAATCGGCATGGCGCCCGTGCCTGGTGTCGGAATGGAAGAACCCTCGCTTACTGATGCCGGTGGCGGTTTTGTCGGTGCCATTCCCGGAGCCGCAAGCATCGACAGTTGCCTCTCGTTCGGACTGATCCGAGGCGGCCACCTCGATTTAACTATTCTCGGTGGGCTTGAAGTGGATGAACAGGGACGGTTGGCGAACTGGACCGTGCCGGGCAAGATGTTGCCGGGAATGGGCGGCGCCATGGATCTTGTGACCGGAGCCAAGCGGGTTATTGTCGCAATGTCCCACACTGCAAGAGGCAAACCAAAAATATTGAAGAATTGCACGCTGCCTTTGACGTCGGTGCGGCGAGTCAGCCTGATCGTGACGGAAATGGCCGTGATCGAACCAACAGAGGACGGCTTGCTTCTTAAAGAGATAGCCCCGGGATTGAGCGTGGCTAAGGTCGTTGAATCGACAGAAGCGAATCTGATTGTTTCGAAACCTGTTCTCGAAATGGCGTTATAACTCCCAACCCGTCCCGCAGATTCGCAATTCCAGGGATGATGCATTGAGTGCCAATACCATTGAGGTGTGCAAGCATCCGGGAACACGCAAAAATGTGATGCATTGGTACCACCGCTGCCAACGGGATGAACCTCAGCCGCTGGCATTTCCATGGCGTTAAACTGACGATTCAAGGAAGCTATTTAGAACCAATCCGTATATGGTGCGTTGCTAACTTGCATAGAATACTTTCGTAGCTCTACAAGCCAACAGTATCGAATAGATAAAATGAAGCAAGCCGGGCCGGCATGCCATTTCATTTCTTGCTCCGCTGGCATCAAATATCATAGATTTCCTGTCACGCTGTTTTGGGCAGTGATAGCAAATGTATATAGTCAATATAGGCAGCGTTCCGCGTTGCGGATTCCTGGTGCCGATACTGTATGCAATTCCATAAGGTGAGGACCGGATATGGCGCGTAAAAGAGGTAATGCGAATGTGAAGGGTTTGTGCTCTTTGATTGCCGTCATTTTGTTGTATTTGTCTTCCTCGCTGCCCGCAGCTCCTCCCCAAAATAGGGGGGATGTATACTCTGTACTTGATCCACGGGGCATCTGGCCAAAAATCGAACGAATTCCATTGAGTCCCAGGCTGCCATCACTGAAAGGGAAGCGGATCTATATCATTAATTCCTGGGGCAGCGGCACAGGGTTTGAGACTATTTTTTCAAAAATCTCCGAGGTAATACGAGAGCGCCAGCCCGATGCAACCGTAACAATCAAAGGACGCAATACCGGATATTCCTTAGATGACCCGGAGCTTTGGAAGGAAATGAAGACCAAAGCAGATGCCTTCATCTACGCTGGTGCCCCATCTTCATCCACCACTTCCTATGCGTTCCAGTGGTCGGCCGCGCTGGAAAAAATGGGTTTGCCGGGTGTCGTGTTGATGTATGACACCTTATTAAGTGTTGCAGACACCACTCGCAAGCGGCAGGGTGCTGAATTGCGCTATGTTGCGGTCCCTTTCCCTGCAGACACGATGAGCCCATCCCGGGAAAGCAAGGCTATCGATAGTATTTTGCAATGCCTTACTCTTCCGCTGGAGGCTCAAGAACAAAAAACCGGTTTTATCGAAGCACCGGAAAGACCGCGAATCATGACCAAAGGCAGCTTCGATGAAATTCAACAATATTTCCACACGCAGGGCTTGAGTGACGGCCTGCCGATTATTCCCCCTACGGAAGCACGAGTGGCGGCCATGCTGCGTGGTACGAGTCAGAAACCGGACACCGTGGTTATCAAAGCCCTAACGCCGGAAGGTCTGGGTGTCACAGTGGAGAAAGTTGCCATCAATGGCGTCATGGCAGGCTGTAAGCCCCGCCACATGCCGGTGCTTCTGGCTATGCTGGAGGCCTACGATCTGCACAATCGAACCAACTCTCTTGTGCGGTCCACGAATGCGTTCTCTTTTATGCAGGTTGTAAATGGGCCGATCCGCAAAGAGCTGGATATGAATGCCGGGACGTCTGTGCTGGGTCCGGGGAATTATGCCAACGCTGCCATGGGCCGTGCACTGCATTTATTTATCACCAATCTGGGTGGAGGAGTGTCCGGCATTAATATGATGTCGGTTGTAGGCAACATCAGCACCTGGCCGTTCATGTTTGCCGAGTTTGAAGAGCAAAGCCCCTGGCAATCTTTAAGCGTCTCACAGGGATTTAAGAAAGAGGAAAACACTCTCACAATGTTTACCGGTGGCTGGGCACACGCCGGTAACTACGGGCATGTGCGATTTACGCTGCAACATGTGGCTGAAGACATTGCTGAGTTTGAGCTTCCAAGTGGTGCCGCCATTATCATATCGCCAAAGCGTGCTGAGATATTAAAGGCTCAAGGGTATACCAAGCAGGGAATAGCCGATTACCTGGTTGAACACGCCACAAAGCCGCTTGGCAAACTGCGGTCCTCCCATTATTTTTCTGATACCGCGGATAGCGCTGGCAAGCCGGACAGCCTTGAATATCGTGTGTTCAAACCCGGCACCGTTCATGTCATCGTGGCGGGAGGCGACGCCAGCCCCATGATGCAGGCCTGGCACATGTACAGGCCCATAACCGTTTCCATTGATAAATGGAAGTAAGCCTCCGTTGCTTAATGGATGATTTGGCTCATTCAAAATTGAGCGAGATTGGAAACACAAGGCTGTTGCGCGACGCACTCGGTTTTTCTCCTCAACCGATCAAATCAGCGGTAAGCAAAGCGCCGAAGGCGCCTCAAGGCTGAGCTGCAGTCTGGGTGGTCGAGTTGTGTTAGGTTCTTTCCCACCCTTTCCTCAGGCCGCACCATCTCCCGCATCAATATGGGGTGGTATTTGCGACATTTTTCGTAATAGTATACCGGTTTCGTTTCGCGCGCCTTTATTGATCCTTATCCCCGGTCATACCTGATATGAATAGATGCAGACTCATTACATTGTCGATCATGCTTTATCTCCTGAGCGGTGCTTGTTTCAACCTAACCCTGGCCGCAGGAGATCCCGAAGTTGCCATCCGGCACACCTCCGGCAAGATTCAAATCGATGGGGTTTTAAATGATGCGGCTTGGCAGGAAGAGCCAAGTCTCACCACTCTGGTGCAGGTTGAGCCGCATCAGGGGGAACCCTCATCGGAACCCACCCTGGTCTGGCTTGCCTATTCCCGTAATTCGTTATACATCGCGGTGCGCTGCGAAGATCGCGATCCTCGGAAAATCGTTGCCACTGAAATGCAGCGAGACGCGGATGTAACCAACAACGATAATATTGAATTCATCCTCGACACATACCACGACAATCGAAATGCCTACTATTTCGCGACCAATGCGGTAGGGGCTTTGGTGGACGGCCGGGTGACTGAAAATCAGAACCCGGCATTGGAGTGGGATGGGATCTGGAACGTCCGCACACATATCGATGATCACGGCTGGTCCGCTGAGTTCGAGATTCCCTTTAAGACGATTGGCTTCAATCCGGGGATATCGAGATGGGGTTTTAATATTTCCCGATATCTTGCGCGAGGCAGAGAAACCTCAAGGTGGGCATCTCCTTCTCTCGACGTCAAACTCTTTCACGTCAGTCAATCCGGACACATCGTTGGGATTGAGGACCCGTCTCAAGGCGTGGGCCTCGATATCAAGCCTTATGGATTAATGGGCGTCAGCCGGGATGTCACGCGCCGCGATGTTGTCCGCGCCGATCCGAATGCCGGAGCGGACATTTTTTATAGAATAACTTCCAATATTGTCTCCAGCACGACAATCAACACCGATTTTGCCGAGACGGAAGCCGACACTCGGCAGGTCAATTTGACAAGGTTCAAACTGTTTTATCCCGAAAAGCGATCCTTCTTTCTGGAGGACGCCGGAATATTTGAATTTGCTGCGATACCGTTCTATGGGCCGCCCGATCTTTATACCGGCGGAGACCTGCTGCCGTTCTTCTCCCGTCGCATAGGATTGGCTGGAGACAACGAAATCCCTCTTCGTGTTGGGGAAAAGCTGACGGGCAAAGTAGGCAGATTCGACATAGGCTTGCTGGATGTGCAGACTGGCCGGCTTGACGAAGCTGAAACGCCCGGCAGGCCGGCTTTGCACGTAGCCAGCAGAAATCTGGCCGTTGGGCGTGTGAAGGCGAATTTTCTCAGTCAGTCGTATGTCGGGGCCATTTTCACCAACGGCGACGCGACCGGGGAGGTCAGCAATCAACTGGCTGGACTGGACCTGAAACTGGCTACGTCAAATTTTCTAAACCATAGAAAAAACCTGAGCCTGATGCTGTTTGGATCAAGGAGCCGCACAACCGGACTTACAAACAAGGATAGCTCCTACGGCGGCGTTATTTCTTACCCCAATGATTTCGTCAAACTTCACTATAAGTGGCTCAAGATCGAGGAGAACTACGATGCTTCTCTTGGTTTTGTCCCGCGCAGCGGAGTTCGGATATCTTCTGTCAATGCTGAAGTCAGTCCTCGGCCAAAATTCGGGAATATTCGACAAATTTCCTTTGAATTCGGATATGAGGATTACTTCAAACTTAATCAGGGCACCTGGGAAACGAAACGGGGTCATATCAATCCGTTTCGCTTCCAGTTCAATACTGGAGATTTTGTCGGGTATGAGTGGCGGTGGGAAAAGGAGCAGCTCTTTGAACCCTGGCCCATCAGCCCCGCGAATGGGATTGTCCTACCGACGGGCCAATACAGCTTCAACTCCCATAATTTCTTTTTGAAAACTTCGGAAAGCAGGCAATTCTCGCTCCGGAATCACTTCACCACCGGATCATTTTACTCTGGAACCATTCGAGGGAATGAGAGCGAGTTCGTATGGAGAAAGAGCCGCCACCTGACCGCATCACTGACATGGTCGCAAAACTATATTCATTTGAAAGAAGGAGACTTCAATACCCAGCTTGTCATCGGCCGCATGGATTACTCCTTTACTCCATTCATCATGCTGTCAAACTTCGTACAGTATGACACGGATTCGCGGAATGTCGGTTTGCAGAGCCGGTTGCGTTGGATCCTGACGCCCGGAAACGAGTTCTTTGTGGTATTCAACCACAACTGGCAGGAGAATGAGCGGGACCGCTATGAATCCGCTCTCACTCGGTTCCGAGTGAAGCTGAATTATGCATTTCGATTCTGAACCTTTTCTGGCCTTTTCCGGCTAATCTGAAAACGGACTGAACGTATATCCAACGATTTGGCCGTCTAACCTAAATCCGTCTCGATCACGCCAGGTTTTGGACAGACTTATATTGAGGCGATAGTACAGTACTGCCCACCGCCTCAGCACGATCTCAAGTCATCGGAGGCAGGGGATTCTTTGTGAGTGCGACTGCCGGGTCGCTTCTATTTCTGAAATCCAAAACACTAACTTGACACTCTCGGTTGGAACACAGTAATGTAAGTCAGCGCAAACTTACTTTATTCCGGAAATCAAATGAAAACTCGTGGGACTCGATCTATTCGCAAGCAACCTGCTCCGCAAAAGAGACGTCTTAAGGCACCAGAACGACGAATCCAGCTGCTCCGGATCGCAAAGGAATTCTTTTCAGAACACGGGTTTGAGAACACGACCGCAAAGGAAATCGCGGAAGCCGCGGGGGTGACCGAAGCAATCGTATTCAGGCACTTTGGTTCCAAACAGGAGCTTTATGCGAACATACTTGACCGCAAGGCAGAGGAAATAGGCATCGATGATTGGGGGGCCGAACTGGATCGGCTTGCGAAATCTGAAAATGATGAAGCTCTGGTCTTGTCGGTAATCAAACATATTCTGGAAGCTGACCGCCAGGACCCCCAGTTTCGAAGATTGCTGCTCCAGGCAGCATTAACGGGGCATCCGCTTCGGGAAATAACGGCTCAACGGCTTCTGCCTCTCCACAAATTTCTCTGTGCCTACATCAAAAAGAGACAGAAGCGAGGAGCCTTTCAGAAGTGCGCCCCGGAACTGGCGGCACACGCTATCGTCAGTATCCCCAGCTATTATGGGTTGGCAAAAATATTATTTGGTATAGACATCATGAACCTTCCAGAAGAGCAAATGGCATCCGGCTTTGCGGGAATAATTCTGGATGGATTGCATGCTGTCGATGCACCTTCAGGTGAGAGCACAAAAGTGAGGCGCAGGCGCAGTGGGGGAAAGTAAACGATTACAAATGCCTTGGGAGTCCATCCATGAATAAAGTCAGTCGCTTATGCTGCGTGGTCTTTGCGGGGTTGCTGTTATCCCTTGGTCTGTTCGCACAATCTCCGGGCAAAATCGAAATCGGCAAGATGAATCCGGCCGGCCTGCTGGTGGACAAATACAGCTACATGGCACAACCCTACAGCTTCTATTACTTCCATCACATGGACCTCCTTGGCCTGCGCACCGACTGGATACAAAAGGCGAAGGAAGTATATCCATTGCGTGAGCCCGCCCGGGAGTGGGTGACGGATTATACGTTCCGTAACAGCCGCTATTCTCTGGGTGATTACTTCAAGCGGAATTATGTGACCGGTTTCCTGGTTCTTCACAAGGATCAGATATTGGTGGAAAAGTACTTTCATGATGCAGATCGACAATCGAGGTTTGTGTCACAGTCGTTATCCAAATCGATTATCTCCATCCTGGTTGGCGCTGCCGTCGAGGATGGTGCAATAAAAAGCGTCGATGATCCTGTCACAAAATATTTGCCGTTTTTATCCGAAAGCGGTTACCGCAATGTTTCGGTGAAGAACGTGCTTCAGATGTCCACCGGCGTGGAATACAGCGAAAACTATCGGGATCCGAAATCCGGAGCCGCCTTGATCGGTGCCGCGCTGCTCACAGGCAATCCATCCTTCGAAAAGTATGTGCAATCGATTCAGCCGACCAAAATTCCTCCGGGGACCAAGTTTGAATATCAGAGCGTTAACACCCAGGTTTTGGGCCTTCTCCTCGAAAAAGTTACCGGCAAGCGGCTCAATGCATATGCCCAGGAAAAGCTGTGGAGCAAAATCGGCGCCGAGAGCGATGCATTTTTCTATGAGTCAAAGAGCCAGCCAAACACCTGCGCATTTGCCTGCTTCAACGCCACAGTACGGGATTACGCGCGGGTTGGACTGATGATGCTTCAAGGAGGCACTCTGGGTAAACAGCGTGTCGTGTCAAACAAATGGGTGCAAGATTCCACGAGACCCGATGCGCCCTATCTTGAACCGAAACAAGGCGGGCCTGAAGGCGGCTATGGATATGCATACCAGTGGTGGGTTCCCCCGGGACGTGATCGTGTGTTCATGGGATTGGGCATCTACGGACAATGCATTTACGTAAATCCCGCCCGTCAGGTTGTTATCGTACAAACGAGCGCCTGGCCGGAACCGGTTTCCCCCATTCTGGAGGAAGAGCAGAATACGTTATTTAACAGGATTGCGAGCGAAATTGTGCCGTGAGCTTCGCATTTGATGAAAGAGAAGCGATAATATGAGAAAGCAAGGGCTTACAATTTTCCTGCTTGTTATCGGTGTTTTAGGCATATCGGGATGCAATCACCCAAAGGTTGTCCCTGCCGATATGGTGCTGATCCACGCAAAGATCTATACGGTGAATCCCAAAATGCCTTGGGCCCAGGCTATGGCGGTTCGTGAAGGGAAAATCATTGCTGTGGACTCTGACAATGCGATAAGCGCGTATCAAGGTCCTTCGACAAAGGTTATCGATGCGAAAGAGCACCTGGTGCTGCCTGGGTTCATGGATGCTCATGTCCACATCGGGGCGGGCGCTGCCATGCTTGAGCAAATCGCTTTGAATGATGCCAAGACAATCGATGATTTCCAAAAGATGATCAAGGACTACGCCACTGCGCACCCGGATAGGAAATGGATCCAGGGCATGGGGTGGTACTACAGCGTTTTCGGCAAAAACGGCGTGCCTGACAAGAAGTTCATTGACGAAGTCGTCTCCGACCGTCCCGTTTGTCTGGCGGCGTACGACGGCCATAGTTCCCTTGCCAACAGTAAGGCTCTTCAAATTGCAGGAATCACCCGGAAGACGCCCGATCCACCCAATGGAATTATCGTGCGCAATCCGGCAACAGGCGAACCCACCGGCTTTTTGAAAGAAGCCGCCGGCTCACTTGTCAGGAAAAATATTCCGCAGCCGACCCGCGACGAAGAACGGAAGCGGCTGACGAATGCTATCCACTATGCCAGTTCCCTGGGGCTTACCCGATTGATCAGCGCCGGTGCGGATGCGGAGCGCATTGATTTATTTGACGAGATCCGGCAAAAGGGCGACCTGACTACCCGCCTTTACATGGCACGGTTTGTCACTCCTCCGATATCTCCGGATGTTGTTAAAGTTCTGGAGGAAAATCGAAAAAAGTATTCCGATGACTGGCTTGATCTGGCTCCTGTGAAATTCCTGCTTGACGGAGTCATAGAAGCGCATACGGCGGCTATGCTGGAACCGTATACCAACGATTCCGCCAATAGCGGACAACTCTATTTTGATCCTGGTAAATATAAGGAGGCTGTCATGCAACTGGACCGCCTCGGATTTCAGATATTCACCCATGCCATTGGTGATCGGGCCATTCGCCTTGCGCTGGATGCGTATGAGGCTGCCAATAAGGCCAACGGCCGCACCGATGCCAGGGACAAGATCGAGCACATCGAAGATCCCAGTGCCGAGGACATTCCTCGATTCGGAAAGCTTGGCGTAATCGCCAGCATGCAGCCGTTGCATACAACTCCGAACGACAACAATTTAAATGTCTGGGCAGGGAACGTAGGTCCCGAGCGCGCTCAACGGGCATGGCCCTGGAGGGACATCCTGTCCGGCGGCGCGGTGTTGAGCTTCGGCAGTGACTGGTCGGTGGTAACGCTGAATCCCTGGCCGGCCGTACAGATGCTGATGACACGCGAGACCCCGGAGGGAACTCCGGCGGGAGGATGGATTCCTAAGGAACGTCTCACGCTGGAGGAGGCAATTCGAGGGTACACGATGGGAGTCGCCTTCGCCGCGAGGAGAGAAAAAACAGAGGGCTCTATCGAAGCCGGAAAGCTTGCGGACGTGATCGTCATATCCCAGGACCTGTTCAAAATTGCGCCGAATCAGATCGGAAAGACGAAGGTACTGATGACAATGGTTGGAGGGAAGGCTGTTTATCAGGATTCCTCATGGGAAGGCAAATAACTGTTTACGCTTCTCGCAAGCGGGAGTCAGGAAACTCCGGGATAAAGATACTCAAATGAAGCAACTTCGCACTGGGATGGTAGTGGCATGGCTCGCTTTGCTCGCGGCACAATCTTCGGCGCAGATCAGTTCTGTAGAAGGGCCGGTGCCAACGGGTCCGGGCAGCAGCATTTTTATAGCAGCCGATGTGCCGGGCGCAAGGTTGTCGATTCCTCTGACGCCTTACGGCTATGTTGAAGTGGAATATTTTATCAAAGGTACGGCTGCAGCCTACACGCATTCTCCTTCGGGACCGAATGTGTTGCGCGCCAAATTTCCTTACTCGACACGGATCATCGTGCGGAGGCCTGTCGATCCGAAGCGGTTCAGCGGTGTTGTTCATTTTGAGCCGATCCATCCAACCCAGGGGTATGTGGGGCACTGGCTGGTGCTGGATCGGTACCTGATGTCGCGTGGCGATATCTACGTTGCCGCTGGATTGGGAGACGCCGACAAGGGATGGTCGGGGAGCCCCCATTCCTCCGGGGAAACAGCTCCGGTGGGATCGCACTCGCTGACCAAATGGTTCGATCCCCGGCGCTACAGTGCGCTCCAATGGCCCGAAGAAGAAGGCATCCGCTACGAAGTCATGGCCGATATCGGGCGGAAGTTGCGCAGCAATGATAAAGACAATCCTCTGCGAGGCCTGTCGGTCAAGGCGATGCTGGTGGGCGGATGGTCCTATACCGGAAGTATCCAGCGCGTATTCATCAACGAAGGCTTCCATGATCGCGCACGATTGACCAATGGTCAACCGGTGTTCGATGGTTACCTTATCGGTGTTTCGTCGCAGTGGAATGACCCCGGCTATTTGCCTCTCTATAATGATGAACCTTTCGTGCCAGTTGGCGACGCGCGGAGGAATCTCAGGAAAACCGATGCGCGCGTCATCGAGTTCCTGACTGAATCTGAAGTGGACTTGGGTACCGGGCCGCAGGCTCCGGATAGTGATGAGCGGCTTGGCGGTCATCGCCTTTATGAGCTTGGCGGTGTAATTCACGTGGCGAACCTTGCGGATCCCGCCTTGCCTGAGCGCGAAGAACCCGCTGTGACACAACTCCTCCAGCGAGGTTATCCGGCGAAGCAGGTGCCGGACGAGCCGGTCTTTTCTTGTGCCATCGCGCAGAGCGACATTCCGGAAGGGGCGTTCGTGAGGGCAGCTGTCGATAATCTTCGCCGCTGGGTATTGGGTGGTGAGGCCCCGCCCAGAGCTGAGACACTCGCGCTAAACGGAAAGAAATTGGCGCGTGATGAAGTGGGCAATCCCAAGGGAGGTATTCGAGCTGCGGAATTTAATGTCCCGCTTGCGCGTTATGGGCGCTATCAGGGGAGTGACAAGCCGAGTTGCCGTGAAGACCGGCCTTATCCTTTTGTATTCCTGCTACGGAATGAGCTGTCTCGAGAAGAGCTTAATCGTCGTTATCAATCGCCGAGGCACTACCTCGATCTCTACAATAGTGATATCGATCGCCTCGTCAGACAGCGCTGGCTCCTGCCGGAGGATGGGCTGAGACTTAAGGCAAAGGCCGTAGAAGATGCTGCGCGGCAATTCTAAATCGGACGTGTCCGTCAGTGTTGCCAACATAGAAAGAGAGTGTTTTTATGGCTTTTATTAAGAATTTGTTTTGTTCGGCCTTCATGGGGGGAGGATTAATCTGCGGGATGATGGCCGCTGCGCTTCCCATTGCAAACACATTCGGCGCAGATAGGATTGCGAAAACCTCGAAGTGCGCGGCGCTGGCGGGCCTGGCAGCGCCGGGCTTCGTGATCGAAAAGGCAACAATTATACCCGCCGGACCCGCGCCGGCGGAAGATGGCAGTGGCGTAGTGGATGGTTCGGGTGCGCCGCTTCCAGAGCATTGCCTGGTTCAGGGCATGCTCAATCCCCGCACAGGCGCAGATGGGCGCAAACTCGGCCTGGGTTTTGATCTGCGCATGCCGACAAAATGGAACGGCCGGTTTGCTTTCCAGGGTGGAGGCGGACTGGATGGCAGACTTGCGCCCGCCTTAGGGGATATTTTTGGCTCAGTTCGGCCCCCGGCATTAGCGCGCGGGTTTGCCGTTGTCGGCACGGATGGGGGACATCGTGGCTCATGGCTTGATGGCTCCTTTGGACTGGACCAGCAAGCCCGTATCGATTACGCCTATAACGCACTGGACAAAGTGACACTGAAGGCCAAAGAACTAGTTGAAAAATATTACGGTGTTGCGCCGAAGTACTCTTATTTATTGGGGTGCTCAAATGGGGGACGCCAGGGATTGATCGCCTCTCAGCGTTTTCCACTCTATTTCGATGGCATCGTTGCCGGCGATCCTTCTATTAGATTCTCCAGGGTAACAACTGCCGAAATGTGGAATCTCCAGGTGGCTGCCCGCATTGCTCCAAAGGATAACAACGGGAGGCCTATTATTTCGCGGGCATTTTCTGATGGCGATTTGCGTCTGGTAGCTGCCGCCGTCCTTAAGCGTTGCGATGCGCTGGACGGCTTGGCGGACGGCATTATCAATGACTGGCGTGGCTGTGACTTTGATCCTGGAGTTCTAACCTGCAAAGCTGAAAAGACAGACAGCTGTCTTTCGAACGAGCAGGTGAGCGCATTGCGGGATCTCTACGCTGGACCACGCACGAGTGATGGGAAGCCGCTTTACAGCGCATTTAACTATGACACCGGTATTGCCGATCCAATTTGGCGCGCTATGCACCTTGGGTCCTCCGGCACTGGAGAATGGGATGCTGCTGACGCGGGACTTGGATTAAGTAATATGCGCTATTATCAACTGACGCCGCCGGATCCGAACCTAGATCCTCTGAAATTTGATTTTGATCGCGATACACAACGTACTCGCAATACCGCAATGATAAGTGATGCAGACTCCACTTTCCTCGGGACTTTTGCCCATCACGGGAAAATGATCGTTTATAACGGGCTTTCCGATCAAGGCATGGCCTCCAGTGTGCTTGCCGATTGGTACGATCAGGTAGTCCGTGATAACGGTAAGTCCATTAGTGAATCTGTGCGGCTGTTCCTTATTCCTGGTATGACTCATTGCGACGGTGGTCAGGCCACAGACCAGTTCGACATGCTCGAAGCAATTATGGGCTGGGTGGAGGAAGGACGTGCGCCTGATCGAATCAAAGCGACAGGCAAAGCTTTCCCAGGTGCATCACGGCCGATTTGTCCGTACCCTCTTGTCGCGCGTTACAAGGGTGGCGACGTTAACAACGCTGACAGCTTTATGTGCACTCAATAGACGCAATTCACGCAGATAACATTCGGCAGAAATAGAAAACTGTTTAACCTATGTAATAAAAGGGAGAAGCATTGATGCGAACTAGAATTTTGGCAGTTGTATTCATTTCATTATTACTTCCCTGCCTTGCTCAGGCTCAAGTAAAGAGCAAATCCTGCGACCGCGCCTGTCTGGAGAATTATGTCGACAGATACATGGACGCAATGCTCAAGCATGATCCAAGCCTTGAGCTTCTTTCCAGGGACTGCAAATTAACTGAAAACGGCGTGCAGCTTCCATTGGGAAATGACGGCCTGTGGTTAAACATGTCTGGAAAGGGAAACTATAAGTTTTATATTCCTGATGTTGAGACACAACAGGTTGCTTTTCTCGGGACGGCCCGGGAGGGTGCGGCCAACAAGCAGGGTGAGGCCCCACTCGTAGCTGTCGCTATTCGATTGAAAATAGTAAACAGCCGGATTACCGAGGCGGAACAGCTTGTCCTTCGTTCCGACAGCGATACGATGGGCATGACCGGGAAACTCTCGGTGGGCGCAAGCGTTGAAAAAATGGGAAAGCCTCACGAAATTTACCGGGAAGCGATCCCGGAAGCAGAACGGTCTTCCCGCGAGGAATTGATCAAGACCGCAAATTATTACTTTTCCGGATTGCAGAAGAATGATCACGGGAAAGGTTATTA
This sequence comes from Acidobacteriota bacterium, assembly GCA_963664705.1. GTDB lineage: Bacteria > Acidobacteriota > UBA6911 > UBA6911 > UBA6911 > UBA6911. The sequence continues at coordinate 5,850,125 of OY761556.1, forward strand.
TCCGTTCACGGACGACTGCCACCGCATCGAAAACGGCACGCCGGCTACCAACATTCCCGTCCCGGAAGGACAGAAAAGACCGGATCCCAAAACGTCGACTGTGTATTCCTCTCATTGGGGCTGCAAGGAACAGTTTGAGGCCGGACTTATGGGCTTTATTTCGCGGGTACGAGACCGGCGCTTTGTGGCCGTGGACCGCGAGCGCGGCATAGCATTTGCGTTCGGTTTCTTCGACCATGATAAATTGAACTGGACCTGGCAGATCGCAGAATTGTTCAGGATAGAAAAGGGCAATATTCGCAGGATTGAGGCCATCTTTCATCGATGCCCCTATGGGATGAACTCCGGCTGGAGCACCTATGAACAGGGGATGTCGGACCAGATACAGAGTATTCGATAGCAGCCATTAGTCGCAGTGCTGACCAAATACAAACATATCAAAGGGAGATAAGTGAATATGAAACGCCTCGGGATTGCGTTGATACTATGGACATCATTAATGGCTCCTTCCTTCCTGCAAGCAGCGCAGACTTGTGACCGGCAGTGCCTGGTCACCGTAATGAAAGATTACCTGGCGGCACTGGTCGCTCACAATCCGTCAGCGGTGCCATTTGATCAGTATGTCAAATTCACTCAAAACACAGCCAATATCCCTGTTGGATACGGTTTATGGGAAACGGCCTCCGGTGGACCATCGGAATTTCAGGTATATGCCGCGGATCCTGTGAATCAGCAGGTGGCAGGACTTTTCATGATGAAAGAGAACAAAAAAAACATACTGCTTGGAGTTCGTCTGGCTCTCAAACGCGGAAAAATCGCGGAAGCCGAACATCACATAGTTCCGGAGAATGAAATACATCTACAGAACTTGGTTAAGCCTCGACCCGGGCTTGTGGAAGATATCTCGCCCGAAGAGAGGACGCCCAGGGAACAGATGTTCGATATCGGGCTCTCCTACTATGACGCTTTGACTGGTGAGGACGGGACGCTCGCACCATTTGCCCCGGAATGTCAACGCCGCGAGAATGGGGGCATTTCGGTAGGTGGAAAGAAAGAGGCGCCTGAAGCAACGCCGGCGAAGAGAGACTTTGCCCCACCCGAGGCAGTGGACCCGGAAATGATGAAACTGGGCAAAGCTCTTTCGCTTGTGCCCAATACGTGTGAGGGACAGATTACGGCGGGAGTATGGGCCTATATCTCCGAAATCCGAAATCGACGTTTGCTTGTAATAGATGAACAGAAAGGACTGGCTGTTGGATTTTCCAATCTTTATCACGACAGCAAACTAAAAACAATGAAGCTCAAGGGAATCCCGGGAGTGGAGAGCGTGCCGGCTTACCAGGGAACCTTCAATATGCCCGCCATTCACTTTTTCAAAATCAGAAAAGGCAAGATTTACGATATTGAAGCAACCGGTCTTGTACTGCCCTACGGAACCAAAACCGGCTGGGAATAGAACCATCCAAAAACGCCACTAATTCCACGAATGGTCACGAATGGCTTCCCGCCCCGCCCCGCAACATTCGGATTCATTCGTGTAATTAGTGGCGTTTTTCAAGCTGGTTTCATGACACATGCTTTGGCGAAGTGCTTTATTCAGGAGACGAGCGAATGAATACTCCCATGCATCGATTTAAGTACACAAAACTCACCAAAGAACAAATCGCCTCAAGGCTTGTCCGGACTGAGACCGGTCCGGAATGTGTTTCCGGATTCTCGGATATTCTGGTAGGGAAATCGCTCAAAATCGTAACCGACGACGGACCTGTTTTGAGCTACAGCTTTAAAGATAAAAACAGGCTCACGTTCTCCGAAAACGGCGGTGCATCGATCGAAGCGGGCTATGGATCGCTGACGCTGAAGCAGATGGTTTTCTTTTCCCACATGGTGCCTAAAACTCTGAAGGGGTACAACGTCTTTGTCGATCTCGACAGCAACTTGGTCACGATATTTGAAGTATGGTTCGGCGGAGGCAAAGACGGCCAGGGCCAGGTTCTGGACGACAGGGAGGTTCAGCGCCAGTTATATTTCGGCTACGTTGAGGTGGCCGGCAAGGAGATTCCAAAAGCGCGCCATCACACGACCAACAGGATTGAAGGCAAAGGCATATACTGGAAGCAGGACACAGGCATCGAGACGCTGGAATTCTACCCTTCGGTTATATCATCAAATTTCGTTGAACTGACACGGCAGATTGACGACCTCAGCTACTGCAGCCCGTCGGACTACATTCTTATAGACGACAACCTGTTTATTTACGACAGGACTGAATGTGAACTTTCCGGAATTATGACGATGTATGCGGTGGATCTATTCACCGAAACCCAGGTAGGCATGCGGCTCGGTTTTAATGAGAAGGACAAGCTTGAATACTATATGTTCCGGGGGACAGGCAAAGTTGTCGGGCATCTGACACGGCTCGAGCCATTTAATGAACATGGCAAAAAGATCAATCTTGGCATGGGCCCCAAACCCCAGGCGAATATGGCCGCACCGACTCCGAAAGGCCAGAGAACTGCATACAGGCCGGCGAGGACTTTTCCGAAAATGAATGAAGAAGAAATGCATCAGGCCGCGGAAAAAGCCACCATCGCTTTTCCGTGGGATCCCGACTCCTCGAAAGCGCCATTAAGCGTAATGTCGCCCAACACTCCGCCGCTGAGCCATCTCCTGGCAGGCAAGGAATTCACGCTCCGCTATGACAACGATGGCCCGGTCTGGGAATATAGGGTGGTCGATAAAAAGACTCTCCATTGGCGGAATAAGGGCGATTCACAGTGGCACCAGGAAACCTACCGTGCGTTTGAAGCCGATGAAAAGCTGGTGTTTTTTGCCCACATGCACGGCGGAAGCAGGCCCCGCGCCAGTGTGAAAATCGCCCTGGACTTGCTCAACGGGCTTACTACTTGCGTTCTCTCGAGAATGGGTACGGAGTATTACGGGAACGAGGTTTCCTATCGAGCCCTCTTCGGTACCGCCGAAATGGATGGGCTGGAAGTGCCGAAGTACATACGCCATGAATTTACGGACGAACTGGTGGGTCGCGGGTTTACCAGATCCTGGTCGGACATTACGACATCCATGCATCTGTACACCACGCCCCATTCCGCCGCGTGGACAATCTACACGGAAGACCAGACCCTCGGTTTGCAATGGTGCGCCCCGTGCATTTACGTAAAGCTCCGGGATGGCGTATTCATTTTCAACCTGATGGAGGAAGCCTGCGACGGCATTGAGACCTGTATCGTAATAAACGAGAAAACGATGCGTGTCTGCGGATTCGAGTACGAAGGCGGCAGCCGCGGGGTGGAGCTCACCGTGGTCGGGTCTATTGCGCGCCCTATCGGATCCTATGACGTAAAACATTTCTTTGGGCCGGGGGCGAAGAGATACGGAGCATAGTTCTCCATATCCGGAGGGCTGACTCTAGGGCTGCAGTTTCTGTTCATGCATCTATTTTCTGGAGGATTCAAAGATGAAGCGATTTGCACTCTATTTACTGACGGCTGGCTTTGCGGCATTGATATGTGCTGCGGCTGCAAATGCTCAGGCAGGAGAAGGCGGTTGCACCCGCAAAGATCTTTCCCAAATATCGGACAGGTACTTTGTGTCCATTCGGGAACACAACACATCCGATCTGCCACTCGCTTCCACCGCGAAATTCACCGAAAACGGCGTCAAAATGGACGTTGGAAAAGGCTTTTGGGAAACAGCAGGCAACCCTTTGCTCAGACGAACGTTGATCGATACAAAGAAATGTGTTGTCGCTACCATCGGGGTAATAGAAGAGCCATTCAGCTCCAAAACTGTTGGAGGATCCTCCCAAGGCGCTAGAGGTGGCCCCGCCAGCGCCGGTATGACGGGCGGAGGCGGCGGAAGATCAGGCGCGGGAGCCCCCGGCGGTCCCGGCGGCGGACTCGGTGCTATGTTTGGTGGACCGAAAACATTGCCCGCAGAAGGCGCCATCCGGCCGATCCTGTTCTCTGCTCGGCTTAAAGTCGAAAAAGGCAAAATCACCGAAATTGAAACGATTGTGGCGCGCGAGCGCGACTTTGCCTTCAACGCAGAAAATGTGCTGAAAACAAAGGACCAGGACTGGGAGACGATTCTTCCGACCGAGAAACGAGCATCGCGCAAGGTGCTGGCAGATGCAGCCAATCATTATTTTGATCTGTTCGCAAGTAACTCGACAGTCAGCGTCCCATTTGCAGAAGTGTGTGATCGCTGGGAAAACGGCCTGCAAACGACAGCATCAAATCACGATTGTTCGCCGGTGACTTTCAGGAATCAAACCAAGACCAGCATTAACCATGGGCCGCGGCGCGTATGGGTCGATACTGAAAAAGGCCTTGCCATCGCATTCATGACTTTTGGCGGCGGCGCGTCCGCGAATGAGGAAAATCCTACAGGGAGAGGTCTGGTCGATTGCCACATATTCAGGATGAGAGACGGCAAAGTGGATCTGATATTGGCAACCGTCGGACCCAATGCCGCCTCCATGGGCTGGCCTCTTGAGCCGATCGATTAGCAGGGAACCGCGAGGCGGACCCTTGGGGTGTCAAATCCAGAGGCTACATCTCGCGAAGCCTTGAGGGTCTCCTTTTATTTTGAGTTTTTGGTTCCATATTAGGATCCATAGCAAATTGGTATCGATAACTTGATGTCCTTTAAAAGTTGGCATCGATGAGGTGACTGGCGTCTTTGGGGGACACATTGCCTCATTATCACCCTCCCTTTCTCAAAAAGCTAAAGCCCAAAAAGGAATACATAAATGACGACGGACTCAACCAACCCTGGCTTTACATCAGATTACCTTGCTCGTGAGAAGCGCGTTAGTGATGCCTTTGCACTGAAAAAACCCGACCGCGTGCCGGTCGTGCCGTTGATTATTCATTTCTATCCAAACCGAGTTACGGGAGTCAGCAACAAGGAAGCCATGTACGACCCTGCCAAGGCCCACGCGGCCAGAAAGGAGGTTACGGTCCGCCACAATTGGGATGGCACCACCGCTGGTGAACTTTTTCCGGGCAAAATACTTGAGCTTTTGGGCGACAAACAGCTTGCCTGGCCCGGAGGCACCCTTGCGGACCATCTTCCCTTTCAATTTGTCGAAGGGGAGTACATGAAACCGAATGAATATGATGAGATGCTTGCCGATCCCAATATATTTGCTTTAACAAAACTATTGCCCCAGGTATCAACGACGCTGGTACCTCTTCTGGATCTCGCACAGACGCTTAAAATGATTCCCCTTATTACTCAGATCAATGGTCAAGGGCTTCCTTTCCTGGCAGGAATGCTTTGTGCCCAACCACCGGTCTTGGATGCACTTGAGAAACTTGTCGCGGTTGGCAAAGAATTTGGAAAAGTAATGCACGCCAATAGATCCTATGCGCAGGAAATGGCCCAACTCGGGTTCCCTCTGCTGTGGTCTGCCGTCACGTACTGCGCCTACGACATGGTTTCTGATTATCTGAGAGGCATGAAAGGCTCCATGCTCGACATGTTTAGAGCGCCCGATAAATTGCTTAAAGCCGTTGAGGCCATTATTCCACTGACAATTCAAAGTTCTATCGCCCAAGCCCAAATGAGCGGCAATAAAAGGGTCTTCATCCCGCTGCACCGTGGGGCCGGCGGCTTCATGAATGATAAGCAGTTCGAAAAATTCTATTGGCCTGGCCTAAAGGCGCTCCTTCTGGGTCTGGTCAACGCAGGTCTCACTCCTATTCCTTTCTTTGAAGGCAACTACACACCGCGAGTGAAATTTTTGAAAGAACTTCCTCCAGGAAAAGTTGTCGGCAAATTCGACATTATGGACCGCAAGCTCTTTAAGAAGGAATTAGCCGATGTCATGTGTTTCTGGGGCAATGTCCCCTCTTCCGTGCTCTGTACGGGTACGCCGGAGCAGGTGAAGGCTGATGTGAAGGAATTGATCGACCTCTTCAAAGATACGGGCGGCCTGATCATAGATGCCACGAATGGAGTGCCTGACGAGGCTCGTCCCGAGAATGTTCAGGCGATGACGGACGCGGTCATGGAATACGGCGCCTACTAAGAAGATAAGAAATATTTGCCTTATCGGTTTCGACTTATCCTGCGAAATGTTGTTGGCCGCATCGAGGCTGGCGAAGGCATTAGGCTCGTACCAGACTGTGAATCAACTGCTCCGAGAGCGGCGCGCTGTTACACCGGAGATGGCTATTCGACTTGCTCGCTCGTTTGGCAACACGCCTGAGTTCTGGCTCAAAGCTCAGCGAGCAGTCGACCTCCGGGACGCCGAGGGAATTCTCAAGAAAAGCATCCATCATCTAACCGTTATCTTTCCGAAAGCAACGTAAGAAATACGGTTCCAGGTCCAAGGCTTTCCAGTTTTTCGTCCATCTCTTAGGTGGATCGGCCATGGTTCAGCCATCAACAGGAGCCGGTTTACGACGCCACAATTCCTGTTCGGGAAATGCGGAGATAATAGTAAAGTGAAGATACTTCAAAGGGGGACTATGTCGCGCTGTGCCATTGTCGGCTTCACTCTGCTGGTCCTGACATTGACAGGATGCGGCTTTTTTCCCCGCCGCGAGGCGGCGGCCGTGCATCCCGAACGCCGGGAGCTTGTAGAGTATGTGGTTGCTAGCGGGCAACTGCGGTCGGTACGCCAGAGCGATATCGGCGCTGAAACCGCGGGCACGGTTGACCGTGTGCTTGCCGATGAAGGAGACCGTGTCCGTGCCGGCCAGATCCTGATCGTGCTGCGCCAGGGCGAGATGGCGCGACAGGTCGAGCAGGCCAGGCTTGCGCTGGAAACAACCCGCCGGCAGCTGGAGCAGGTTCGTCGGGGAGCCCTTCCCGATGAAATCAGTCGCGAGCGTGCGGAATTGGATCGAAGGCGCAGCGCGCGCGAACTGGAAGAACAGAATCTCGAGCGTGCCAGCAAGTTGTTTGAGAAAAACCTGGTGGCAAAGGCGGATTTGGACCGCGCACGAAGCTCTCTTGATCAAGCGCGTGCCTCGGAACAGTCCGGCCAGCACAACCTGCAGGTCCTGCTGGCCCAGCCGAGACCCGAGGATCTTGCTGTCGCCGAAGCCCGTGTCCGGGAATCCGAGGCCATGCTCAGAGTCTATCAGGAACAGCTTCAAAAGAGGATCATCCCTTCCCCCTCGGATGCGTTGATATTGAAACGAAAGGTCGAGCCGGGACAGAGCGTCATCCCGGGAAACTCCCTCATGGTGCTGTCCATCACTGACAAATCCGAAGTGTATGTGGAAACGGACGAGAATAATCTCCGCAAACTGCGTGTCGGGCAGAAAGCAATCGTCGTTGCCCCTTCCTTTCCGGACAGGCCTTTTCAGGCTGTCCTGACCCAGATTGAGCCTCAGGTCGATTACGCGAGAGGCGTAGTTGGCCTGCGGTTTCGCCCGGAATCTCTGCCCGATTTTGCGCGTGTGGATATGACGCTGGATGTCAGTATTGAAGTAGCCCGGATCCGGGACGCGCTAACCCTCCCGGCCACGGCAGTGCTTCAACAGGACGGAAAGGCTTCCGTGCTGAAATTCCGCAATGATAGTCTGGAGGCGACTCCAGTGCACCTCATCGGAAAAGGCTCCGAACGTGTCGCGGTTTCAGGCCTGGCCGAAGGCGATCTGGTGGCGCTCCGGGCTGTGGAAGTCAAAGCAGGAGATTCGGTCCGGCCCAAGGAGAACCCGCAATAATATGCTCGATTTTTTCACTCTGTCCTTTGCGGAACGCAATCTTCGCTACAATTTTCGTCAAAGTCTTCTCACGGTCAGCATTGTTACAATCAGCGTGACGCTTATCATTTTTCTTACGGCACTAATTTCGGGTCTGCAGCGACGGCTCGTCTCCGATGTGACGGATGCGGTCGCCCACATTGTAGTCCGGCCGGCCGAAAGGCTGCCGATTGCAGCATGGAAGCTCGGACCGAGCGATGAGAAAAATTCAATCTCTGTCGGGGAGACTGTCCGGCTCGAGCAGCGCAAGAGAAAGATCGAAGACTGGCAGATCTGGGCTCCAAAGCTTGAAAATTTCGATCCCAGGGTGCTTGCAGTTTCTCCGGTGGCGGAAGGACAGGGAATTCTTTCGCGAGGCGAGAAGCGCCAGGGAGTGCTGATTTCCGGAGGCATTCCCGAAAAATATAATCGTGTAGTAGAGCTTCAGTCCAAGCTGGTGAAGGGGAGATTTTTCGGGCTCAACGCAGGGGAACTTGTACTCGGGTGGAAACTGGCCGAGGACTTTGCGGTCCAGATCGGCGACCGAGTCCGGCTGGTCAGTTCCGACGACAATTCCGGTTCCTACGTGGTTGCCGGAATTTTCGACTCGGGATTCTCCGGGCTGGACGGCAACACGGTTATCCTTGCGCTGCGCGACGCACAGTCGCTTTTCGGTCTGGGAAATGCCGTGACCAGCATCGGCCTGAAGATCGGGAATGTTTTTCAGGCAGAGGACATCGCATCTAAAATTGCTCTGCAGGTGCCATACGAAGCGCGTCCGTGGACGCTGGATAATAAATCTCTGCTGTCCGGCCTAAACGCTCAAAGCCAATCGTCTTACCTGATTATCGCCTTCACTGTGGTGGCATCCGGTATGGCGGTTGCCGCCATTCTGGTCATGATGGTAATAGGAAAAATGCGCGAGCTGGGAATATTAAAGGCTATGGGTGCTACCCGCAGGCAGATCCTGGGCGTATTCGCGATTCAGGGTACACTCCTGGCCTTGACCGGTGGAGTGTTTGGATCGGTAATTGGCACAGGCTTCTGCCTTTTCCTGGGAAAATTTACGAATACGGCTAGCGCCACCGGAAGACAGGTGCAGCTTTTCCCGATGGAGCTGAGCGCCGGTACGGTTCTGGGGGCGATTGGGCTGGCCGCTGTGACCGGTCTTGCAGCATCTCTCCTGCCGGCATGGCGCGCGGCACGGATCAATCCGATCGAAGTGATACGGCCATCATGATGGAATCTTCCCCGATCGAGCTTCATGGTATTTACAAAACCTATTATGGAGAAGTTCCCACTCCGGTCTTGTTCGATATCAATCTGCAGGTGCGCGCGGGCGAGTTCGTGGCCATCGTCGGCGCTTCCGGTTCGGGGAAAACGACACTGCTGAACATCATCGGGCTGCTTGATTCTCCAACTTCCGGGGAAATCCGGCTGGGTGGCCGTGACGTGTCGAAGATGACGGAAACCGAGCGATCGCTGCTTCGCCGCGATTACCTTGGATTCATTTTCCAGTTTCATTATCTTCTGCTTGAATTCAATGTGCTCGAAAATGCGTTGATGCCATGCAGGCTGCGCGGGAGAAGCTACAGGGACTTGCGCAGATCCTATATGTCGGATCTGCTGACGCGCGTTGGTCTGGGCCAACGTCTGAAATACCGGCCTTCGCAGCTTTCAGGCGGCCAGCAGCAAAGAGTTGCCATTGTGCGGGCCATGGCCAATGATCCCGTTATCATACTGGCCGATGAGCCCACGGGAAACCTGGACAGCAAAAATGGCAGCGAAGTTTTTTCTCTCATGCGCGAGCTGAATCGGCTGACCGGAAAGGCCTTCCTGGTGGTTACGCACGATGAGCATTTTGCAGGCGAAGCTGACCGGATTGTACGCCTCCGAGACGGGCGAATAGAATAGTGACAATGGATGCAGATTCCCTGGGTTTGAGTCCCAAGGAGAAGAAATGAATCAAAGAATCTGCGGACAAGAGCCGTATAAAAAAGATGGCCACTCCTCTCGGGTTTCAGGTGCCGGCATCCGCATCACTTGCGCTGCCACTGCTCCTCGCCAGGCAGGCAGTACCGAGTCAGAGCGGCTGACCAGGGACGTCCACCAATTGCCAGGGCCTGTTTCTCCTTCAGGCTCAACATAAGCCGCTCTAATTTCTTTCGGTTTTTCCCATCGACGTACAGCAGATAAGTCTCGTATCCGATGAAGGTCCTCGTGGAGGCATCGGTCAGGTCAGGCCATCCTTTGGGCCAGGGCAGTGGTTTCCCATCGGATTCTACGGATGGGAAGATCCGAACCTCTACACGGAGCGGCTCCCAAACCTTGGAGCCCGTGGGTGCAAACGACACCATACGATCGAATAGCTCGACAAATGTTTTTGGAGCTCTCGCCCGATCCTTGTTCTCACGCATCGGGCCGCTCACGGCTATTCTCCGTATGTCTCCATCATGTCGGTATTTGATGACGCTAATCGGTTGCTCTAACCTCATATTGAGAGAATAGGATTCACTAAGATCCCAAAACCCGCTTTGTTCGATCAAGCCGATCCACTCCTCAATTTCTACTCTCGTCAGCCGGCTTGAGCGCACCTCTGTTGAGTTCCGTGCCGTCCGGAAGAGCACAAGCCCGTCGTCGTATAATACAAAGGTCGGCAGGATGATGTTCTCCTGCCAGAATCTACTTTGAGGAAGCTCTCGCTGGGGACTCGCCTCCTGCAAGACCAGCAGTGGCGTACCGGCAAGAAGCCCCAGGGGCATCAGCCACAGCATGGTTCCAACGACGGCCATCGATGCGACTCTCTTTTTGGGCGTATGCATACCAACTTCTCCGATCAGTGCGTTTTACGTCCAACTGGCAGGTAGCCGATCAGCCTACAAAAGGCTGCAAATGTGCAGCGGGAATAAAAAAAGGAAATACCGGACATCGCATCATTATGAGGCGACGCCCTGTTTGTTTTGCGCAGGCTCAATGCTGCCCTTTTTTCTGATAGGCCGCCATAGCTCCATTTCAGCGTTGGTAGAGATGTTCGGGTAAACTTCGTATTCACCTATCGCGGCCTCCCAGTCTTGTGATTCTTTTATCCATTGCTCCAAACGCGTGTATGCGATGCCGATTGTTGCTCCTGCATCAGGAGAGGTGACCTTGATGCAGGCATAATCCCCTGCTGGTATTGAATAGCATTTCGTTGATTCAGGCATCCTGCTTTCGTCAGCCGGTCCATATATCTGAACACCTGTGATATAGGTAAATTCGATGATATTGTCGTAATAAATATGTCCAATACATAATCCGAAACGTATGACGGGTTCTTTTTTGTTTCCTATTTTTGATGAGATATCTTCCGCGTTGAATTTGGCGATTAACGCATTGATAGCCGGGAAGCATTCGGGGGTGCCATGCTTGACTCTCACCTCCCGGCCTGCGATATAAACAGGCATGTCCAGCTTCATTCGCTCGATATCATAAACCGTTTTGTTATCCAATATTCAGTCTCCCTGCGAATTTCGTTATATTCACGTCCTGAGAATTCATAAGCTAACATATAGCTCACTTTTTGGCATTCGGATGAGTTGCGCCAGGCACAGGACCTGTATCCGCGCTTCAAATACATGCCGAAGGCCGGAAGGGAAGAGTCTAGTTTTACGATCCGATAGGTTCGGAAAACTGGACGCTCCAACTGCTGCATAATTACCGAACCATAGCCTTTGCCCTGGTAGGTAGTATAATAGAGATGCTAACCGCATATTCTGAGAACGCCCGCATATTCTGAGAACGCGTCCCCATTATCAAAAAGGAGGACGTTATGAAACAATTTCAAAGCCTATTGATACGTATTGTCCATTCCGTTTTTCTGGCCGGGATTACTTTGCCGCTTTTCCTCGTTTCTTTTTTACTTCAAACAGGTTTTGCGGAATCAAAACCCGCTGCGGTCAATGATTCTCCGAAGGAAATGAGTTCTTCCGCAGTACTTCCTGAACCTGTGTCAACAAACGGGCCCTGCAAAAAGGCGCCAGCGCATTGCAGCTCGCTTTGCGAAGAAAATCTCTTGGCTCAAGCTCAAGCCGCAGAGCTTGACAAATCCTCCCAAAAAGCTCGTAAAGAAGCAGATAAAGCTGCAAAAAAAGCAGCATCTATGGAAAAAAAGGTAAACAAGAACCTCGGGAAAAAGGATTCATCAACAAATGCGAGCAACTCTGGAGTTGCAAATCCTGAGGACAAACCCATCTGGAAAGTGGCCGGAGCGATTCCGCGACTGTTTGTCTCTCACGAAGCCAGAACTCGCGCGAATGAGCAGGAAAAACAAGCCAGAAAATCTGGTGTGAATTCGAGTCCCGGGCATGTAAGTCAAGAGCCCTGGGCATTGCTGCTGATGGCGGCTAAAACGGCGGAGGATACACAAAAGGTTGCGGCTGATGCCAAGACCTGGGCTGACCAGGCACGCGCCTATGCCGACAACTTGCGGCAATCCTATAAACGCTGCTTGAGTGAAGGGGAGTCCCAATCCAACTCTCGATGATGAAAAGGGCGACATCCCCATTTTCACCTGGAGGCGGCAAGTGTAGAAGGAAATATCCAAAACAGGATACCGACACGACCTTCCTGTTCTGCTTCGTCAGTGAAAACTTTAATATTGAAGCCCGTGATCTTTTTAAGTCGGTCAGCCTCATGCTTGAGGTCCTCAGGCATGAAGAGAAGATTAGGTCTTATAGAGCCTTTGGCGAGTTCTGTTTTCAGCCATTCCTGCTGGGTTTGATCGCCTCCTACGAAGGCCACATACGAAATAAAATGATAATACCCCGGGTCAATGGTGACAGATAGAGACATCGTTCTTTGCTGTTCATCAAAAACTTGCTCTGGAAGGCACGACACCTGAAGGTACCCACTGTTCTCATATATCTGCTTGACCTTATCGAGACCCGACTTAATTTTGTTAAGATTCACAATGTCTCCTGGGCGAATGTCGAACGCATTTGCCAGATTTACCGCCCTGAATGGTCCATCGGGAAGAACTTTTATATTCAGACTATTACCTTTAAAAGCGAGAGATCCAAGACGATATTGCGGCCCCTCTGATACGGCTATGTGCAGGTCAACAACTTGTGCGGTACGGGGGATCTCTTTGAATGTGACAATGCAATGAAGGAACCCGTGTTCTTTCAGAAACCCCTTTAGGTTCACCTCAATATCCCACTCAATTATCGCTGTGGTAAGGCTCATACCCTCCCGAACCCTTTTTAATTGTGCTTTTAGAATTTGCGAATCAAAGACTTTATTCCCAATAATCTCTATCGAGTTTACTCTGCTTGCCGTTAGGTCCTGAGCGAGTGAGGGGTGCCCAAACGTAAGCGCAAACAGGACTGTTGCTTTTAGTAAGTTCCGCATAATCCGCCTCCAAATGGGGGTTAATTTGATATTAATACGACAGACCGAGCGTACTAGATGCAAGAAAGTTCGATCCTGGAAATGCAGATAGACGGTAGAATTCACGATTGATGGAGGGAATTGCCACGAAAACAAACGCTAGTAACAAAAAGTTTAGGCAGCGTCAATATTCACTCTCATCTTAGACCTGCTTCATCAATAAGTTCCTGGAGTGAAAGGCGCACGAATTGCTCCGGTGTAATTGTCCTTCAAATGGCCTTGGGGGAAGTACGCGCTCCAGTTAAATCTATGCTCGACGCCGGCTGGGGTCTATGACTAACCCTTAGGCAGGAGCGCCGGAGTTCCTAAAGCAATTTCCAACAGTTTCGGCATATTCAGGTGCATCCTGAAATGCTCGGCCAGAAGGTTGTACTGACGCTCTTTGAAAGACGCCTCATCTTCCTGATAGCGGATATCCTGTTCCAGCCGCAGTTCCGGCTTCAGCGCATTAAGAAATGTCAGCCGGAAATCGGAAAGATCGAAGAGGCCGTGAAAGTAAGAACCCCAGATTGAGCCGTCAATGGAAAAAGCGCCATCCACATCATGGACAGCCTGGCCGTTCCTGCCGGTCACGCGGAGGACAGGCCGCGAATTATCCATTCCTTCGGTCGTGCCCATATGAATTTCATAGCCTTCCACCTTTTTGTTATAGGCTGTCCAGACACCTGTCGAGCGCGAGAGCATCTTTTCCCGCGAGAGCGTTGTCTGTACATTCAGGAAACCAAGCCCAGGCGTCTCGCCGGGCGCACCTTCCATCCCGTAAGGATCGCGTATCAGGCGACCCAGCATCTGATATCCTCCGCAAATCCCGCCGATTTTACCTTTCCCAGCGGCGTACGCCTCAATGTGTGCGGTCCAACCGACATTGCGCAGCCATTCAAGATCACTTCGGACGTTCTTGGATCCCGGCAGAAATACGATATCGTACCCTTCAAGAGAACGAGGGCGTGCCAGATAATGCAGGGCGACAACATGCTCGCGAGCCAGGGGAGCGAAATCGGTAAAATTAGAAATGTGTGGGGAACGTATTACGGCAACATTAATTTTGTCAGGCGAAGGCTTGGATTGAGGATCGATAACAACGTCCAGCGGCATCCCGTCTTCTGAGTCGATTTCGATGTGCCGATAATAAGGAATCAATCCCAATACGGGCAGTCCCGTTCGCTTCTCCAGGTATTCGATCCCATCCGCAAAAAGGCGCGCATCGCCACGGAAGCGATTGATCAGAATCCCCCGGATGCGTTTTCGATCCTCCGGCGGAATTACCTCCATGGTTCCGACAACCTGGGCGAATACACCGCCTCGATCGATATCCGCGGCCAGAATTACGGGAGCATCTGCTGCATGTGCCATCCTGAAATTGACAAAATCGCGATCCCGCAGATTCACCTCCGCGCAAGATCCGGCTCCTTCCATGACAATGAGATCATAGTCCGTGCGCAACCGCTCCAGGCTGATCATCGCCTGCTGGAATAAGTAGGAGGTGTCTGAAAAATATGTCGAGGCTTCGCTATTTCCTATCGCCTTTCCGTGCAGGACCACCTGGGCGCCGGTATCCGTACATGGCTTTAGAAGCACCGGGTTCATATCCACATGGACCGGGATGCGCGCCGCCTCGGCCTGGACCACCTGGGCCCTCCCCACTTCTCCGCCCAGCATCGTGACGTAGGAATTGTTGGACATATTTTGGGCTTTGAAAGGCGCGACCCGCATCCCCAGATTGCTGAAGATCCGGCAGAGCGCGGCGACAATAACGCTCTTGCCCACATCGGATCCCGTTCCCAGAATGGCCAGGCATTTAGCCGCAGGCCCAGGCGTTGATGCCATAAGTAAACCTCTCGATGGATATGTGAGAAGGCGGTCCGGCGCAGCCGCCGGACCGCTTTTGTCCTCATACTAAAACAAGACCTTAAGACCACCAAAGGCAGATGCTCCGGCGGTGCCGTATCCTTTGGCCTCTTCATATTTCTGATTGAGCAGGTTTTCGACCCTCACAAATAATTGAAGATGTTCGGCAATCGGATAGGATATTGCACAACGAACGAGAGTGTAGAGGTCCAGCGTCACCGGGATGGCAGGATATGTCGAGGAATCGTTATCCGGCCTTTCGCCTGTGAATACAAGGCCGAAAGTCGCATTGCCTTTGAGCAGACGGGAGCTCAGGTCGAACCCGACCTTGTTTTTCGGCCTTCTCACAAGCTGTCTGCCCGTGGTTTGATCCTTGGAACTGGTATAGGTATAACTGGCACGCAGATCAAGGCCATCCTTCAGCTGCATGGATCCAAACATTTCGACCCCTTTGGCTTTAGCTTGGGAAACATTGTTGTACTTCATAGCCCAGAGATCGAAATCGATCATATTGCCAAATTCGTTATTGAAATAGGTAGCGCCCAGGGAAAGCCGCTCGCCCTTCAGGAATTGTTCTAGCCCGAGCTCCCACCCGGTGCTTGTCTCCGGGCTCAGGTTCTTATCGCCGTAGTCGGAATAAAGCTGGTACAGGGATGGAGCCTTGAAACCTGTTCCATAGCTCCCCTTTATTTTCGTGGCAGTCTGTTTGAAAACAAAGGAAGAGGCGATGTGGTATGTGCCTTCCATTCCAAATGTGCTGTGATTGTCTCCGCGAAGGCCGACAGTGGTGATCCAGGAGTCGATTGGCTCCATCTGGCCTTGTATATACAATCCGGTGGATCGCGCCGACCTGCTGGGAAAGCTGGAAGTGTAGGAGCCGTAGGCGCTTTTGGAATAGGTAACCGAATCGCCCTTTTCTACTTCCGTTTCGATCCCGAATGTTATCGCATGCCTCTTTTTTATGCGGAGATTATTTTGCCAATCAACTTTCAGCTGCTGAGAGTCGAAATTGTACCAGCTGCTGTCGTTTGGATGCGCACTATCCGTATCGTTGCGGCTGTCCCGGATATGCTTGGCTGCGGTAAATCCGAGTTTCTGCTCCCATATATTGTCAAACAGCATCAGCCGCCCTTGCGTTCTGAAGAACACCTGTTTCGTTTCCGTAGTATAGTTGGGATCATCCCCTCCGACGCCTGCTCTATTATCGAGATCTGCCTTGGCGTTTACGTAACGTATCGTGGAGTCGAGATCGAAATACCGGGCAGGGGTGATTCCCAGTCTTCCGGATATGGAGGTATTTTCATAACCGTCCCTCTCCATGTTTCCATATTTTGCTCCGGCCGCGGATATTCCATCCGAGTTCTCATGGCTGAATCCCAGCGAATAGCGGAACAGCTTGTTGCCTCCGCTCGCACCTGCGCGCTCTTCGGCGGTATTGAAAGAGCCTCCTCCCAAAGAGGCAAAACCCGTGGTTCTGCCTTCTCCACTTTTTGTGATGATATTGATGACACCCCCGATGGCGTCTGAGCCATACAGCGTGCTTTGAGGTCCGCGCATCACTTCGACGCGCTCGATGTTGTCGCTGGTCAAGTTGGCGAAATCAAAATATCGGCCGGTGGCCATAGGATCATTCATCTCAATGCCGTCGATCAAAACGAGTGTATGTTCCGATTTTGCACCGCGAATAAAAACCGACGTCGGGCTTCCGGGACTGCCCGCCTGAACAATATCCAGCCCCGGAATAGTCCGGAGGATTTCAAACACCGTGGTTTTCTGCATCTTTTCGATTTCGTCGCTTGTGACGACTGTAATCGAGCTGTTCGCTTCCTTGAGCGGCATTTCCAGGCGCGTGGAGGTAACAATAACTTCATTGTAAATCCTGATTTGGTCTTTATCCGCCGCTGTTCCATCCGAGGGGTTCTGGTTGTCCGAAGCAAAAACAGATGACGCCGTCAACAGCGCCAGCGCCTGAACTGCAGCAAGCAATATCTTTTTCATGCAACTGCTCTCCTATCCTCCCAAGAGGATTAATGGATTAAATACCCGTGGAGCAGGTCTCCTGGCTTCCGGTTCCGTCTACCAGCCGCGCCTTCCCATCCAAACGGACAGTGGCATGTTGCGGCTTTCGTCCCGATTACAGTCGCTGGGCGGCGGGAGCTTTACACCCCCTTCTCTTTTCCAGGGCAACGTTAGATTATTAAGTTTCCATGCTTCCTTCCGAATCAGGCAGTGGGCAAAAAAAACCCGGACCTGATTGCAAGCCCGGGGATTCCGTTTTTATCCTCGATGTAATAGTCGTCGTCCCTAGTCCACGAGCGCGCGACTATGCTTTATCGAGCAGGTCTTCCGGCTTCCGGATCAATCTACTTGCCGCGCCTTCCCATCCAAACGGACAGTGGCATTGATTTCGACTTTCGTCCCCGGTTACGGCGGCGGGACCGCGACGGCTTTTCACCGTCTTCCCTATTAAGGCCCAAGGGCCGCTCAAGAAGGCCTCATGCTACTTAGGATTCAACAGAGCGTCAAGAGATAATCGGAACGAGAAAGAGGTATTTATTCCTAAAGCCATCGTGAACGAATTAGTTTGCGGCCCATTATTGTAATTCACGAGATATCTGAAAAACTGTCAAGCCGGCCACCTGCATCAGAGACGCTATTGCATTTTGGCACAATCGTCTCTTTCGACTCGGTGGGAGTAATCGAACTTAATCTCCGCGGACACCAAGCTCCAGCAACGACCTGATTTCAACTGCAAGGCCCAGCTTTTGGGAACTTCTTTCTCTGAAAGGTGTCCATACGAAATATCGTCCCAATCATCGATTCTCGGAGGAACTATGCCGCGCTGCGTCCTCGCTATTTTTCTCTTAGTGGCAACTGGTGGTGCACAAGATATCTCCCGAATGGACAAGGCGGTACAATCGGTTGTGGCAAACAAGCAGTTCATGGGATCCGTACTGGTGGCTCGAGGGGATCAGGTTCTTTTCAGCAAAGGCTATGGCTTCGCCAATCTCGAATGGAATATTCCGAACACTCCGGATACCAAATATCGGATCGGCTCCATGACCAAGCAATTCACAGCTGCGGCGATTCTTTTGCTTGAACAACAAGGCAAAATAAAGGTTGGAGACCCCATCAGGAAGTACCTGCCCGATGATCCGCCAACTTGGGACAAAATCACCATCTACCACTTGCTGACCCACACCTCGGGAATTGTGGATCTTCTCAATACGCCTGGCATACAGAATATGATCCCGCTCCCGCAGACTCCGGAACAGCTGTTGGCTTTAGTGCGCGATAAGCCGCTACAATTCGAGCCCGGAACGAAATTTCTGTACAGCAGCTCCGGCTACAATCTTCTTGGCCGTTTGATAGAGAAGATCACTGGTCAGCGCTATCAGGATTACATGCAGAAGAATATCTTCATGCCGCTTGGAATGAAAGACTCCGGGTACGACACAAACATTGACATCCTCCCAAAGCGGGCATCCGGCTACACGCCTGGCCCCAAAGGACCGGAGAATGCGCAATATGTTCACATGAGCAATACGTACTCAGCCGGTGGCTTATACTCTACTAGTGAAGACCTGCTGCGCTGGGAACAAGGTCTTTTTGGCGGGAAGATTCTATCCACGGAGTCTCTTTCAAAAATGACTACTCCGAATTTGAATGGATATGCATTCGGATTATATGTTGGAACGGCAAAGGGGCGCAGGCGCATCATACATGAAGGCGGAGTGCCCGGTTTTAACTCCTGCATGGTTTACTTTCCTGAAACTAAGGTCACGATCGCAGTTTTATCAAACATGTTCCGTCCTGAAGTTGCTGGAGAGATAGTTGCTCTGCTTTCAGATCTCGCCTACGGGGATAAAGTAATTCTCACATCGGAACTTAACGCAATTGCCGTCTCGCCAAAGATTCTATCGAGCTATGTTGGTACGTACAATTTTCCGTCAAGAGGCAACGTGAGAATTAGCCTGGAGAACGGAAATCTGCTTTTGAGGACCGGGCAGCTGATGGGGTATGTGAATACAACTGCACTGTCTGCCAGTTCCGAAACTTACTTTTTTTCGAAAGAAACGGGCATTCAGCTGGAATTCACCAAAGATAGAGGAACCACAACGCATATTGTCCAGCACCGGATTGGTGATGATGATCTCAAAGGTATGAGAGTCAGCGATACCGTTTCAGAGCCACCACATGTTCCCCGTGACGTCCTTGAGCAATACGCAGGTGTCTACAAATTACCCCCGGGTTTTGAGTTAGTGTTCTCAGTTGAAAACAATGAACTGATTCTCCATCGGACATGGCAATTCCTTCGATATCGGGCAGTGCCTGAGTCGGAGAGCAGGTTTTCTCTAGGGGAGTTGGATGACACATTTGAATTCATAAAGGATGCGGGCGGTACTGTAACGCATCTTATTCTTCGGAACGGCAATTCGGAAATTATAGCTCCCCGCACTCGTGAAATTGCCGAAGTCGACGGTGCGTGGACTGGCAATGAACTATTTTATATTTTCAAGGCAGAAGGAAATACACTTGCTGGAAACTTTGCGTCGAAAGCAGGGGAAGGATGGATATCGGAGGGCAAGATTGATGGACAAAGGATTTCTTTCATCTTGAACATTGGGTCATCGGCCATTAGAACCGACGCCCGCCTCTCCGGCGATCTGATCACCATAACCCAGACAAATGGTAACGGGACAAGCACATCTACAGTTCGCCGGGTTAGGCCAAAGATGACGACAATGCGCTAGCTCCTAATTATGCTGTTTTCTCTGACGATGATCCGAACATAAGATAATTTATTATCAGTCCTATACGGCAACAAACCCGGACCATTTCATCCAAAACGGTCATCAAAGAAGAAAAAGGCAGGCGCAGGAATACAGTCCGAATGCAGCAATTTACCTTTTGGCGTTATCTCTCCGAACGCGACCTAGAACGATCATCCTGGCCGTTGCCATCCTCCTGAGGGTAGTGGTAGGCTCAGGAGGATTCCAATCTTATCTCTTGGGAGAAAGTTACAATGCTTTTCTTCCGTGTCCACAAATGCTCAGGTTTCCAGCCAATCATTTGGGGATGCCTAATAGTGGCCCTTCTGTGTTCTGCCTTTTTGCTGCAATCGGTGGCACAAACAGATAGAGATTCGACGTTTAAGCCATTTATTGCCGAAATCAAACGGGGACAGATATTTCGTAGATCATTGACCCCGCAGATCAGCTTTGAAGTTAAACCGCTCGACGCTAAACATGATGGTCGGATAGGAGTACATATTTCTGTCCTTAACCGCAGGAATCCAAAAGGTTACAAATTCGTCGTACTCCCCAAGGTGGATAATGGTGGAGACGCTAATTGGGTTGGTATCGACGTAAGCAGGACGAAAGAAAGGCCAGGTGCAGATAGCTTGCGCTCTGCCCTTGACCACTATTCCGGTATTGGTCTTTGCGTAACCTATTTCACAGATAATTTAAGCCGTTCTGAGCTTGAAAATGTCCGTGGGGCTTGGGCGATGCTGCATCGCCGCGGAGGCAAAGAAGAAGAGTATCAGCAAGCCGATGAGGTATTAAACAGCCTCCACCGTGTAAGCGGGCTTTTTTCGGTACTGGAATACAAAATTGCCGATAATCCTTTGCGAATTGAGCATCTGAAATTTTCTTTTGATCCTTGCGATCCACGAACTTGTGATGAGTGAAGCGAATTTAGGAAGATGATTGGGATGCTCCCCCTCTCGTTCTCCTTTGTTTTTTTGCAGTTAGCGCTGGGCAGGCGCAAGGGCAAAGGTACTCGACCAACACCGGGAACGTGGATAGGCGCAGAATGCAGTACTGATGCCGGATTTGACATTTTGGCGTAACTCCCCGCACCGCGACTTCGGGGGAACCTGACTGGACGTGCCCGCCAAAGCGGTAAATATCAATACAATAATCGAAATCAGATTTGTCGAAATATTCCGCAACATCCTTGATGGAGTAAGAACGATTGCTTGAATATAATACTATATAGTAATATCCTACATAGAAGGAGGAGCTTCATCTGATAAAAAAAACGAACGGTGGCTTCTTGATTAGCAAGATAAAGCAAATCCAAGGCAGGGTTTTTGAAAAACTTCTCGCCGCCCACGGCATCGACCAATTCAACGGGGCGCAGGGAAGGATTCTCTTTGTGCTTTGGGAGGAGGACGGCATCCCCATCCGCAGTCTCTCGGAGCGGACGGGCCTAGCCACCACGACCTTGACCAGTATGCTGGACCGCCTGGAGGCCTCAGGCCACATCGAGCGGATCTTGGATCCGACCGACCGCCGCAAGATCCGGATCCGGCTCACGCAAAACGCACTGGGGCTGAAGGACGATTATCAAGCCGTATCCCGGCAAATGAACGGCATCTTTTACGAGGGCTTCACGGATTCTGAGATCAAGGTCTTTGAAGGCGCGCTCCGCCGAATTCTTGAAAACCTCACGGGAAAGGTAAAAACGCAATGAATGAAGCGATCGCATCCGAAGTCCGCGCATTGCGCGAAAACAGCGCAGTGGCCTATGTGGCATCCATTAACGAGCAGGGTTTCCCCCAGGTCAAAGCCATGCTTGTATTGGAACATGAAAGTTCGCGAACGCAGCTTTTTTCAACAACTCTCAGTTCTAAGCGGGCGCAGCAGTTTCTAAAAAACCCAAAAGCCTCTGTCTATTACTGCGACGGCCCGCACTTCAAGGGAGCGCTGTTCACCGGGACCATGGAGGTCCGCAGGGACCGCGAGACCAAGGTCCAGCTCTGGCGCGAAGGATTTGAGATTTATTATCCCAAAGGTGTGGATGACCCGGATTATTGCGTGCTCGCATTTACCGCCGACACGGTCAACTATTACCACGGCCTGAGCAATACAACCCTGTCTGTGGAGGAGCTTCTAGTTAGCTGAATTATACAATCCATTTATTTTATTCACTTCAGTAAGCATAAATCGGCGTAGCACGCACCGTATTGATGACGGCAATTGACAAGTTGGCGGTATCTCCGCGAGCGCGACTTCTGGACAGTCATCGACTATGCTAGACCCATTAATGACTTTGGAAGGGAAATGAACTGGTCACTCCCGGAAGACAGCCGCTTAAAGCGCCATGCCGCGCTCAGCGGAACTATCTCTTGGTGTACTTCTGTCGCCAATACTTGGGTGTGCCGCCATCGCTCGTGATCAAGCGCTGCTTGATGAGCCAGCGGCCGTCGCGCTTCACGAGCTTCGTGGAGTCTCGACCCTGCTCTTGGAACTGCGGCAGCTTTTCTATGCTTTCGTTGAGGACTTTCGTATAGATCAACGAACAGCTCGCCTCGTTGCCGTTGACGTCGATAAGCACATTCGTCACGAGCGTATGGACTGTGCCTTTGTGAGCTTCGCCCGTCTTCTCGGCGGTCAAGCTGTAGACTTTTTCGATCTCGTTGCGGCCCTTGTACACCATGCCATTGACGTCGAGGACGCCGTCTTCGGTGTAGTGCCGAGCCATTTTCTCGCCGCTCGTCTTACCGAGGTCGGCATAGTATCGAACCATCATGTCCTGGATCCGAATCTGGTCGAGCAGAGCTTGGTCGGTAGCGGGCTTGTCCTGGGCAAAGGTCGTGCCCGGCAGCAGAAACAGCAGAACGGCGGCGACGCCAACGATGCAATGAACGGCGATGCGCATCTTCATGATATCTCCCTGGTGCTCGAAGTTCGTCGAAGGTTTCTTTGAGTTGCTCGAGGTTGTCAATCCTCGCCTCAACCGACGTATAAGTGGAATAGATGGCGTCTTTACGGTTCGCCATCCTTCCCCGGGTTCATCGAGCTTCCGATAAGGTTTCGTTTATGTCATCTGGTTCGGACCCTTCAAGGCAATAGACTTGATTTTAAAGCGGGATTGGAGAAAAGAGATACTTAATTTCGAGAAACAAAAGCAAATTTACTTTTTCAAACCGAAATCCCTGCATAGGATCGGATTGCTTTCTACGGATCGAAGGGGCGACTCAGTACTGAAAATTTCTTGATCGGCGAAGGGGCCCAATCGCTCTTTTTCTCAATTATTCGTCTGCGCTTCTGCCAGGCGGCTTTCGGAATGCCTCGCATTCATTTGAATTCGCGGGCGAGTGTGTGATTCACTAAGATCAGGTGACGACAATGGATAAAGTTAAGGACCACTTTGAGAGTGAAGCACAGGAATTCGAGCGGATCATTCTGGCGCTGATACCGCATTATTCAACCATGGTGCGGGCACTAGCTGAAGCAATTCCGTTTGGGAGAGACGATTCTATACGCGTCATTGACCTGGGCTGTGGCACAGGGACGATCTCGGCACAGATTCTGGAGCTCTTTCCTAAGGCACAAATTACATGCCTCGATTTTGCTGAAAACATGATCGCGCATGCCCGGGCAAAGTTGGCTCGATATCCACACGTCAAATATTTAACGGCCGATTTCCGTGCCTTCGATTGGTGCGGGCAATTTGACGTGGTGATCTCATCCCTGGCTCTGCACCATATAGTCACGAATGAGGAAAAGCAAAAGTTTTATTGCCGCATATACGAGAGCCTCAGCTCAGGCGGCGTCTTCTACAATGCCGATGTGGTGTTGGCCTCCAGCGGCTATTTGCAGAACTTCTATATGCGTGAGTGGCGACGTTTCATGTCGCTGAGAGTGCCCCATGAGGAAATCGAGGGCAAGTGGATTCCCAAGTACCACGAAGAGGATAATCCGGCGAAATTGCTTGATCATTTTGATTGGATGAAGGACGCCGGATTTTCTGATATAGACGTGGTCTGGAAGTATTTCAATTTTGCGGTTTATGGCGGGGTCCGCCGATAACCCGGCATTGCAAACTGGATTGACATTGTGGCGCAATGTCGCGAATGGGACTTCTTAGGAGTTATCTATTCAATGGTAAATATAAATAGGCTCTGACAGCCGTCGATCAATAATGCAGATTAGAAACAAAATGCAAGACGCACTTTTGCCCTGAGTACCTGAGAGCTATTCCCTTTCCATTAGCGTGAAACCTCAAAAGCACCGATATCACACCTACTGGATCGACTAAGCCCGCGCTGGTCGGTAGAGATAAGCACACCATCATGATCTGTGCAGCCTGCGGGATTGCCGCCATTTATTGCGGGACTGGATGGCAGCAAGGCATGAGTGCAAGTATCACCACCATTTTGTCTAAGCGATCCCAGTTTAGGGTTAACCTTTGATATGTCTCCTGGTCCGGCTAGGCCACAGCTTTCGTCAGAATCTAGATTATAGCCTCCTGAAACCAATGGAGCGTCACAGTTTGCGCCAGAAGAACTGTCGCTTAGTATTGTGTTCTTAATTGTAATCACTGTGGATTTGTTGACATCCAAAGTCTTTCCGCGGGGCAAGAGGACGGGGCGATAGATTGCCCCACCTGAACCAATCGCTCGGCTCTTTCCTCGTATCATTCCGCCCGGTGAACCCCCCTGTGCCGCATTGCCGTAATACGTGCAGTTGCTTATCCATGCATCATTCACAAAATAGCTTGCCCCGCCCTGTCCATTACCACCATCTCCCGCACAATCAGCATAAACGGGAGCGTACATGTAATTTCCAGAGACACAAACACCCCCTGCGCCGCCTTTAGCCCGGTTCTGTGAAAAAGTGCTGTTGACTAAACTGACCGCAGCACTGGCGTACAGCGCTCCTCCAATCCCATCGCCTCCTTTTTGCAACTGGTCTCTTCCTGCTGCTCCTATAGCTGCGTTCTTATAGAAAGTGCAATTTGAAACAGCGCCTGCACCGGCTAAATACAGTGCGCCTCCCATCCCATTGCCCCCGGGGCCCCTTGGAATTCCATTTTGCACGGTATCACCGGGATTCCCTCCGATTGCCTGATTTTCTGCAAACGTGCTGTCCGTCAATACAATAGACCCACTGCTGAATATTGCCCCGCCGAACGCAGTGCCGCCAACTCCGGGTGCTACCGGCATTAAAGTGTGGTCGGGCCATGCGCCAAATCCGCCTGATCCTCCAATGGCGCGGTTAGTTGAAAATGTGCTGTTGATAATGGTTACAATGCCTTTATCGTTATATAGTCCGCCACCCTTAGCCGGACCGCCCGCTTGTCCGCTTACGCTTAGTTGTTGAGTGCCGCTTGCTCCCTGGGTTCCGATTGTATAGCCCTTCGTGACAATGAGGTTTCTCAATATAAAATGAACTTCGGGGTTAACATAGAATACGCGTACGGCATCGTTGCCGCTGATCGTAATAGATTTGGTTCCCGGGCCACTGATAGCTATATTCTTGATAATGTTCAGGGTGCTGCTCAGAGTAATTGTGCCGACTAATCCGGGTGCGAAATCAATGACATCGTCGGAGACGGCTGCCCCAAGCGCTTCGCGCAATGAGCAGTCAGAATCGCATGCCCCGTCATTGGTATCAGCCAGCTTGGTTACAGTGTGTGGAGTTGGCGATGCCAGTGTTGAAAAAGACAATCGAAATAAGAACACGGCCAAGACAACCGCGCGTAAAAACTGTCGTTCGATTATTGACGCAATCGAACGACCCTGTTTATTGTCAAGGCGTCTGAGCATTTTGTCGATCATGAGAAGTCCTCCTCGACATCGAACACCAGTGCCATGCAGTTGGAGCATTCTAGAAGTTGCTTGATTATAACGATATACAATCAAAAGGAGCAACGGTGATTAGGAGAGACTCCAGCATTTAGAAATCCACTGATTACTCGTGGCAACAACTCGAATTACAATGCTGTTATCCTTAGGATCGGCGGAAAATCTTCATAGGATAATTGTTCGCCTGCACAAAGGATGGTGGTCTGGCAGTTGAGCGGGAAGCTATAAATAGTCAGAGCAGGCATAATCAAAGATAATGCTCTCAATGTTCGAACTGAGTGGACTCTTTTCAGGGCCACAATCAAACTCCTAGCGGGATACAGATTCCTCGGTATGAGAGCGCGGTGAACATTCGTAAGTCCAATCGAGTCTAAGGCAATCATGTATTGAAAAATTCAATACGGATCCTTTATGTCATAGGGAGAAAATGAGGGCTTTGATTGCGCTGCATCGGGAGAAAGAAGCTTTATCGCATTGCGTAATTGCTGAAAAGATAACATCAGATCTTATAAAACAATATAAGAAGAAGCTTGATAGCGGCCCAAACGAACTGACCAAGTCTCGTTTATGTCTGGTTAGCGCTGCTAGGATGTATTTGTTCCGAGTCTGTCCGCCAAAGTAGACAATATTTATCTGACTCTGATGTGATTTACATTTTGGCGTTATCTCCCAGATTTGGACATCAGGACAATTGCGATTACTTTTCCCTGGTAATATGCTGACTTTTAAGTGGCTGAGGAGATTCTCTTGAAGGAAAAGCCTTTTCAAATGCTATTCTGCGGCTGAAGAGTCTCTTTAGAATCAGATGTCAATTGAAGCGAAACGAGAGTGGAAAAAAACATGCGACATTTATTAAGAACAGCAGTTGTTGTCGTTTTGATTTATGCCATTTTCATTGGTAATGTTTTGGCCCAGGGGGTTCCAAGGCCTACGGCTAAAATTCCCCGAGGATTGATGATTTTAGTGCCCGAAAATTATGAACTCCAATCGCCCAGCACTTTTGCTTCAGGCACTAATGGAAGTGTTAGCTTTATTGCCAGCAAGCATATTGCCGGCCGTCGTGATGTCTACACCAGCGAATACCATTTTGACCTGAGCATGATGGACAAGCCGCAGGTATTGGTTCAATCGCAAGGCCCGATTTATCGGAATAAAGTGGAGCAGGATTCCCAAAATGCCTTTAACAACGGCAACCAGAAAACTGAAATTGTCAATCCGGCTGTCGGTTATGACAAGCCTCAACTGACGAAGTATCCTTGGGGGAACGGAGTTACCCAGCGAGTGGTTCACAAATATATGGGTGCCGGCAAAGGCCAGGATGAGATCGAGTTCAGTTGCAGTTACTTTGGATTGATTATTAGCGGCAATAATTTCAAATTGTTTAAATTATCTGTCTCGGGAGTGGATAGCCGCGAGATAGCCGATCAATGGGCGGATAAGGCTGCAACAAGCATTGCCAAGATAACGCCGGGAGATCTCAACGCTAAATAGGAAGCGGTGGCTCCGGTTGTTTGGACAGCTTCCCAAAGGACTTCGTTATCTCCTGGAGTGTAGAGGGTTTCACACGAACAGATCCTGCGGTGCTGGGCTGCGACACCGGGCGAAGGAGATATCACTACAGACGGTGATGGTAGCGCTCCGCCAGCAGCTTTATGGTATCAATACTGGCCGCGTCGATTCACTCTCATGGCTCATCAGAGTTGCACTGACCATACTCCCTTCCCCCAGCAATATCTCGCATTGAATGAGAAGCAGTCGAGACGGACGCCGTGGCTAATCAATGACCCGTCGAGTTCTTTCTATCGACCAAAGAATAATCGCGAAGGCAAAAAGATAGAATCCAACGGCCGGGAGAATCAGATCGGAACCCCGCATGTGCCATGGTGACTGCCCGGTCCACCTTTCCCAACGCAGGTAAAGGACCGTCAGGATGAGAGGGAATTGGATTAACATGATCGCGTAGAACAGCTGATTTGCCTTTTCCTGTTTCTGGAGAAGAACCTGTCTGCTAAGGAGGAAGGCAGTTAGTACAATTGCGAAAATGGAAGAAGCAGCCATTGAGTCATGCGCTTTCGCTGCATATACGGAAAGGTAGGCAAATGGATTGCCGAAGGTTGAGCCCAATAGCCATGCATATACATTCCACTTGAATCCCTTCGAATTCGGATCACCAAATGGCCGTTTGGTATCAGCCTTCTCTTGAACTTGCCCTTGCTCATTTTGAATCTTCCGACGGAGGCGTTTTGTCAAAATAATGCCGGCCGCAAGTACCAAAAGGCCGCCGACGAATTGAATAAAAAAGATGCGTTCATCCTTGCCGAACCAATGATAGGCCGCCAATCCACTGACAACAATAAAGAGGAATGCCGCCTCTGTAAGTATCCAAAGCTTTCTCTCGCGCAGTGAACGGGCGCTGTTTATGGTGCCTATCATGGAAAGGAATCCGGCAAGCGTTGCAAGAATCGGCGTCAGCATGCCGGCAAGGAAGCCCAACAAAGAACCGGACTTTGCCGCTGCGGAACCCTTCGCGGCTGCAACACCGATCGCCGACGTTCCCGTCGGTAAAGTCAGTATCGGCAATCCGGCCAAAACAGCCAATGTAAATCGCTTTCCGGGAACAGACTGCCTGAGTGCAGTTTCAACAAAAGATTCTACCTCCATCTTCAGGAGTTTGCGCCCGCGTGATAGTCGCTGCTTCACCACCTCCTCCGATAGCTCTAGCGACCCCGCCACACTTTCGATGGATTTCCCTTCGCGATAAAACAATATGATCGGTTCGCGATAAATTTGCGGGATGTGCTCCAGGGAACGCCAAAGAATGGATTCTTCTTCGTTGCTGATGGCGTAGTCCTCGGGCAACGCTTCCGCCGAAGGAAGATAGGCCGCCTCATCGAGCGGTTCGGAGTGATATGCCGGTTCCTGCTTCCGGCTTCGCACGGCATCGGCGATAATATTGCGTGCGATGCTGCACAGCCAGGACCGGAGTTTCTCCGGGTCCCGCAGCGTTTGCAATCCCTTCCACGCTGCAATGAATGTTTCCTGTGCAAGATCTTCACTTTGGCTCAAACTGCCGGTAGCGCTATAGGCCAACGAACATACCAGCGACTGATAGCGCGTAACAATTTGAGCAAAGGCATCCCGCTGGCCGGCTACGGCTTGAGCTGTCAGTTCGGAATCCGTGGAGTTTGAATCTTTCAAGATATTGACCATGGTAGAGTGCCTCTGGCTAAATGTCTATAAAGCAGTGAACCCGCCGGGTTATTGAGATTTCATCTACTCTTTCAGACAACGTATAGGTCGCAACCTCAAAAGAAAAGGTGACGGAAATTCTTTGGTGGATTCAATAATTGATGCAGGAGATTCGAACTTTCCTGCCCTTATAAACCAGTATCGCAGCCCTTGTCGCAGGATTCGGTCAACGCCGCGAGGATCCGTAATTGCGGAGTATTCTGGTAGGAAAAAGGGGAATTGCCATTTTGGCGCAATGTCCCTGATTCGCAGGACCTATCTGGTCCATGATGGAATGCCGCCGTGTTTCCAGCACAAATCTGATGGCTCAAAGGAGACGCTATCGTGAAGACATTGGCTCTGATGCTGGCGCTATTTTCATACTCCAGTCTTGCCCAAGAATCATCCCAATACCGTGCCTGCAATCAGAAGGCAAAGACTCCGGCAGAGATGAGCATTTGTGCCAGCAGCGAAGGCTGATGCGCGTCTGAACGAAATCAAGGATTAGGCTGCAGGATTTGGGCTGCCGGTATCAGGGAATTTCTGGAAAATCAAACTAATGAATGGCCTCACTAGATCAGTTTTCGGTCGGCTTTTTCTCAATGTGATCGATGATGAGCTTCTCCACGGGCGCTTTTCGCGATTCCAGCTTCAAGCCCAGTTTCTCGACTGCTCGAAAGACTACCCCACTGGAGGGATCTGAGGCGGCCATCCCCGCATCCGTGGCGGGAGCAGGTGTGGGTGGTGCGCCAAAGGGGTTGGACATCGAGCCGAGTGCCGGATTCCGAGGCAGACTCCGCATGGTGTCCTTCATAAGTGCCTCAAATGGAACCTCCATTGTCACGTGGTAAAAACCCTTCAATCTGGTTTGATTAATGACTGGCCGATCCGGCACCATTCCCGCAAGCGTCTCTTCGGCGAAAGCATCCATGGTAACCCTGACTAAATCCATCCGCATGCTGCCATTTGCGCCGTATTTGGTGCGCACGGTGCCCTCGGGCCCGCCAGTTCTAACTGACGTTCCATCAGGTTCCCGGCTGGTAGTGATCTGCTGTCCATCCCTTCTGTAGAGCGCCGTTTCGCTTGCGCTACCACTACTGTTCAATTCTGGGGACGTAGAAGGAGCCGCGGGCTCAACGGCCTTCTGCAACTTCGGGCCATTCTTGGCCACAACAAGCGCATATACCGGCTGGTCTCTTTTTTCTCTGTGAATTGCTATCTTGAACCTGTCCGCCAGAAGCGACTGAAGCATCTGTGGAATCTGATCCTTCGTTGCACCATCAGGCATTTGTGCCTGAATTTCAAACCGCTCGGAATCCAGCCAATCAGGCCCGGCAATTTGAAGTGGAGTTTTGAGACGATATGCAGTTGCGACCCAATCAATTAGCCGCAGAGTGCCATCGACTCGATTGCCCACAATTTTCATCCCGGGTAGTCGCGGTGTTCCAGGCGGGATCTCCCTAACCGATGCAACCACAAAGGCTGGGTGGCGATCAGTTGTGGCTTGAGAGGCAATGGGCATCGCTGTAGCACCAATTGCCGGAAGGAGCGTAGCTAAGAAAATGCCATAGATAACAGATGTCTTCATTGCACCCTCGTTTCTTGTCAGACGCAGCGATTTGCAAACCATTGGCTTAGATAAAGCAAAATCGTCGAGCTTTCATTATCATAGATGCAAGAAGCGATGGATTAGTCTATGCAATGTGCTAAAAACTAAAAATAATCGCTGAATGACATTATCTGGAAAGGGCAATCCCACCCAGGATCCAAACCGCTTTTTATTGTAGGATCTAAGGAGCGCCAGTAATCGCAAGCTGGCACTGCTGCCCCGAGACGGCGAACGAAGTGGATTGAACTATGAGGCTGCAGCTGCTTTTCGCTTGGCCGTATAGTTCACGACTACGCTGCCCAGAATTCCGGCGCCGAGAAGGAAGTAGAAATCGCGCACCCGCAGGGTGATGGCAAAAACCGTGGAAGCCGAAGCGAACCCCCACATCATGCATTCGGTGACGAAGCCCTGCAGCCAGCGTGGGGGCACATTCCCCTGCGGAAGACGGGGCGTCAATGCAGGCAACAGCCGTGGGACCAAGTTCACATACTGGCGGTAAGAATCGCCCTGCGTGCCCAGCAGCCCGGCTTCTTCCCGCTCTATCAACCGCAGCAGGAACAGCGCGTTTCCGATAATCAGCACAACGGCACCGACCCGGCTTGCCATAAAAGCAAAGCCGATAGCGAGCAGAATATTCCCCAGGTACAGCGGATTGCGGCAGTAGCGGTATGGACCATCCGCGATCAGGCGGTTGGTCTGCATTCCTGGCTGGTGAACGACTATGCCACCAAGATAAGCTGAAGCCCAGCTCCGCAGCAACGCGTTGAGAATGGTCAATGCCGCGCCGATCGCAAACGCCCAGTGAAAGACCGTGTCCGAAGCCCACTGATTGCCGTGACGCTGTGCGATCCAGTGCAGCACGCTGGCAACACTGTTCCGGTCGTGGAAGGCATAGAGAAAGAAGCTGAAATTATAAATGACGGCAATCAACCACCAGCGATTGCGGAATTCAAACTCGGTTGCCTTCATCGCGAGTTTCCTTTGATTGCATAATGGGATTGAATATGGCGACTCCATACCGTGTTCCCATCATCGCAGATAGTCGCAACGCCCTCAAGTTCCAATTCTCACATCGGACTTCATCGCTTCGGCAAGCGCCATCTCCGCCTCGCCTGCCAACCCCTGGGGTGCGTCTCTGCTCACGGGAGGCGGGGGGTAACTTCTCCGATGGCGATTTATGGAAAACCATGACAAGGAGCAGTTATAGTTAACAGCATTACCGGAGCTGCCATAGGATGAATTCATCTCGCATACTTCGCACAATTCTTGTCTTGCTAATTCTGATTTGCACGGCAGGGTGCGATCAGGTTACAAAGCATATTGCCCGATCCGAGCTTTGTAAAACGGGTCCGGTCATGCTGCCTGGTCGATTCATCGAGTTCACACTTGCCGATAACCCAGGTGCCTTTCTTAGCCTGGGCGCCTCATTGCCCCAAATTGCTCGAGTTGTCCTTACAATCTTTTTAGGTGTTGGCCTTGCATTCTGTTCGTTTTTCTCATTCGAACGTCCGGACTGCAATGGATCTCCTTTTTAGGGCTGGCGTTTACATTTTCTGGAGGAATGAGCAATCTCTTTGACCGTCTGGTTCGCCATGGGTTCGTCACAGATTTTATGGTTGTGCAGGTCGGTCCATTTCACACGGGCATTTTTAACGCCGCAGACTTCAACATTCTGCTCGGTATGCTTATGTTCTTTATGTCCACGGTGCTGACTCGGCAAAAGTCGAAGGTTAACTAAGGGTGTTATCCGGTTCCTTTTATATGCGATCGAAAGGACATTGGGCTAAAATCCTCTCTTTAGATCGGGCAAAAGCAACAATTCGTGGCTGCGCCCATAGTATCGCAAGGTAGCGAGAATGCAAGGATCTGAGACCATATACCTTATTCGTCACGCTCAGAGCATGCCGCGCAAATCCGAATTGTTTTCACAATGGAATCTGAGCGCGCTAGGTATGCAGCAGGCTGCTGCATTGGCAGCGTTGCTCGCACCGTTGGGAATTACGCGCATTTACTCCAGTCCTTTTATTCGAAGCATGGAAACCGCTAAGCCACTGAGCCATAGGATTGGAGCGGATGTACAGATTGTCGATGGTCTTCGGGAGCGACAGCCGCTGATTGACAAGGGACTGCCGCTCGGTGCGGAATGGTATCAGGCATGGTGCCGCGCATGGGAAGATTTCAATTTCGCTCCGCCCGGCTGCGAGTCATCGTTTGCGGCGCAGGAGAGAGTTGTTAAGGCTATTGAAGATATCGCGAGGAAGAATACAGACGTAACGGCTGTATTCACGCACGGACATGTCATGGCTCTATTCCTTAACGCAGTCACGAGGGGTATGTTTGATCGGAAAGACGCGGAGGCGCTGACCAATCCTGATGTGATGAGGATCGAGTGGAAAGATCCGGCGTTTATATGGGACCAGCATTTTCGGCTCCCAGGACTTGAGAAAATCACGACGCAGCACGAGGAGACGCCTCTAGAGAAAACCACATCCTGAATAGTCCAGGCGATGACAGCAATAGGCGTTTTTTGTTTTGCCCCCCCCAAACGGATGTTGTCTCGACTGTTAGGAGAAACCAATCATGATGAACCGCGGCCCCGGAGTCGTGGTCCCTAAGCGGCAAGCCTGGAAATGTCATTGCATAGAATGCAAATATTGAAGGCGGCAATTTACATGTTCGCGTTATCTCCCCCAAGGCGACTTCGCACAAGCTTGCTAGTTCGAATCGTGCAGATGCCTCCACAGCATTACCATCATGTTGAGTTAGAAAGCTGAAAAAGGGGATGTTTTGCAGCTGAAACCTTGATATATGCTAGTACGTATTCAGGGCCATGAGTTCGTTTTCGGAGTGATTGTGTTCGACCCAAATGCTCGGCTCAATGCACAATTATTGGATAAATTTCAGCAACTGGTAGAACGATTGGAGTTCCCAGGGAAAAATGGGCTCCGGTTTATAACTACCATCGTGGCAATTATTGCAACCCTTGCCATATGGTTCATTCATCTCAATCGGCCATTATCGCTGGGCAGATATGGTGTCGATGTGTGGATTTTAGGCTTTATTGTAGCGTTCATTCCTCCCTTTCTGGCCTTTTTGTGCATCGGATTTTCCATATTCCCGCCCAAAAGAAAGGATCAGGATGTTATATTGCCGATATCATCTAGCATTGAAAATCCATCTGCTGATAGGCGCCAGAGAATAATGCTTATCGCAGGAGTTTTAGGCACTGTTAATTACCTATTGATGCTGGCCACGAGCCACATCGGACTGTGATCGAAAGATCCATGGATTCGGTCCAGCCCTGCTGGCGCAGTCACGACATAGATAATCAAGACACCTCATGGCCAAAATGTCAGACATGAAAAGGCTTATTCAAATCAGAGATCGGTCGCAATGCCGTAAGGAACGGGAAACGGCAGATATCTGTCGGGAAGCTTCACAACCGATGACCAGCACTGACGGGCAATTAACATTTTGGCGTTATCTCCCAGAACTTCAGGACAGCATCGTTCGTTTCATCGAATGCCAGAGCGGAAAGAGAACACTATTATGCTCGGTTTTCAGTTATCACTTAGAAAACATAGGGGAAGCAATGTCTCTGTGGATTCGGCATAGGAACAAATCAGGCAGGCATTTGTGGTTGATCGATACGCATCCGGTTTTGCTGTTATTTGTGATAGCTGCATTAATGATTGCCGCAGTAAGGTATGCGGAATTATTTGCGAAGACGACGCTGGTCATCATGGGGAGCGGCCTAATATGTCTTACTGTCGCTAAAGTTTCGCTTTTTAGACGAGGGATTTGGATCTCGTAGAGGTCTCATTATATGACGAGAATGAATGCCGTGATCTATAAAACGGGATACGCATTGTTGGGCAGTGGCGCGGTCCTCCTATTGCTGGTGAGCTTCACGATAAAATAGATTGTGATAATCGCAAAAGGCGCGCTGTAGCAATTTGGCCGCAGAGCAACTTCCTCGAATCAGACTGCAGGACAATTGCATTCGGATTTCGGGGAAACTGGACTTCGAGTGGAACTCGAACAAGAATCCGATGGGCGTTGGATTGCGGAAGTAACCGAATTGCCCGGTGTACTTGCTTACGGCGAAACTCCTGGAGATGCGCGTGCAAAAGCGCAGGCCCTCGCACTCCGAGTGGTTGCCGATCGCCTCGAACACGGCGAGGCTGGCCGGACTTTGTTTTCGCATTCCATGATGGAGAGGAAATCGGTCCACACATGCTGGCACGAATTGCCAAAGAGACAGGTCTTCATTCTAAGGATCTCTAAAACGCACGCTGAAAAATTGTGAAATCATACGAGCCTAATTTCAAAGCTGCCCAGGCGCAGTTTCATTACAAGGCGCTGACAGCCTCTTTACGTGAACCGATTTCCTCCTGCATTTGAAGAACCTGCTTGTCCTCCAACCGGTATCCAAAGTAGAAGACGATTGCTGCAATACAGCACGTAGCCGCCGGGATGATCGTTATCAGGGATTTGATACCGCTGACCACGCCCGGAGTCGGGGCAGTGTTGGCCACAAATCCTATTGCCACCAGGCCAACACTCAAAAGAACGCTTCTCAGGAATACGCCCACTTTGATAGGCAAATTGATCAAAGCCATGGTAAAGGCTCGTATGTTTTTCCCTGTCTTCCATTCTCCATAAATGACCGTATCTGAAAACAGCGCCGTGATCATTGATCCTGAGACTGAGAAAGCCATCATGGCCAGCGAGATCATAAGGGTAAAACCCCAGGAGGTTCCGCTCGTAAGCCTGGCAAGCAAGAACAGGAATGCGGCAACAAGCAGAAATATCCAATAGCAGCCCCGTTTGCCGATTCTGATGCCTATCCAGCTTGCCACCAAGGTCCCGGCAAACCGTCCGACGCTGATGATCAGTATAAACATGGAAACAAAGGATGGATTGTTCTGCACATACGTGAAGTAATAGATCGCAAGCGCTGTAACCATAAAAAGGCTGGTGAGGTTGAACGTCTGAGCAATAATCAGACCCAGCAGCGGAGGGTTTTTAAATACCAGCCCGACAATTTCACGGAGCGAAGGTCCTCTGGCTCCGGAAACGGCGGGTGATTCGTCGTACGGGTCTTTGCCAGCCGTGAGCCGGTAAATGTACAGATACCCCGCGACGGTGGCTATTCCGTAGATGGCCGTTGCGAGGGAAAACCCGGTTATCCGATCAGTCAGTTTGCCGAAATAAATAATGAGCGGCATTCCGGTGACCGAAAAGAGCAGTCCGGCAGCGGCCATGCCCTGAGCGCGACTGCTGGACAGAATCGTGCGCTCATCCGGCAACCGGCTCAGTCTGCCGATCATGGAACCGTTTGCCGCCGCCACCACATTCCAGAGGAGATGGCTCGTCACGAATCCAAACATAATGATTGCCACCGCAGTCACGTCGGTGCCTATTTTGGTAAACTGCAGCACCGCCAGGGGAAAAAACATTAGCGGCCCGACCAGGAACCACGACCGGTATTTGCCGCCGAACCTGAGGGCAATTTTTTGCAGTATGATTCCCCCGGTCAGGGCACAGACTATGTCTCCCAAGCTGGTGATGATAAGAATGTTGCCGACGATCGCGAGCGAAAATGCAGCATAATCGGTTAGGAATGCTGTAAAAAAATAAAGCTCCATGCTGGTCAGCATGACGAAAAACATGTCGGCAATTCCATAAGTGTAAAGCAACGGCTTGGCTAATCGTTCAGCCATTTACAGACACTCCTTTTCAAAATGGTGCTGTTTGAAAGATCAACCATCATTATTCATAGCTGTACTCCCGAGGACAACATGATTGATCGTGACTTGGCGGCAGTGGTTGCTGTCAAAGCCTCTGGAGGAGGTCCAGAAATCCTACTTGGCAGCAAGTAACCCAAAGGATGTCGAAGCCCATCTGGGCAAGCATTTCGATCAGATGAAATACCATGATTTCCTAGTCTCCCACATGCTGTCATTCGATTTGCTTCGTAAGTCTGTTATGGATGATTTCGTCAAACGGTCGAGATAGATTGTTAAGGAATAAGTAATGTCACTGGAAACGCTAAAGTCAGCCGCGAGAACAGCATTGGCTCCTTTATTTAGCAATTTAGCGCATTTCTCAGATCGGGACTACAGGACAATTGCATTCGGACCTTTGGGGAGTTGCGGTAAAACCAATGCCAGGAAATTCTTTTGAGGGCATACTAGAAGGCATGAAAATTAGACGCTTTTTTTTGCTGCTGGCGTGCATCTTTGGGCTTGTTCCCTTATTCGCACAACAATCACCCCGCGTCGGCTTTGAGGTAAAGGAACCAAAGCTACTTAAAACGGTTGCAATAGAATATCCGGAGGAGGCAAAGATTCTCGGATTGCAAGGTCCCGTAACTATTAAATTACTGATTAATAAAAAGGGACAAGTAGAAGACATCGATCCAGTGTTCTCTATTCCCTTGTTACTCGAACCCACAGTTGCTGCGGCAAAACACTTTCAGTTTGCGCCCACGGTTCAGAATGGTAAACCTATTGCAGTAACAGCGATCATGACAGTGCACTTCGTTCTACGTCAAACGCCAGGGTTTCTGAAATTTCAGGATGGAAGTGGAATGCCGGGTGGATTATTGGTTGGATTAAGCCAGAAGGGATTGTCTCCCATAATCGCCAGAATCGATCAGGATGGAAATTACATATCAGTTAGGGGGGAACGGAGCAACGCAAATCAACCATTGAGAATCATTCCAGCCCCACACATGGCGCTTTCCTTGCTGGAAGAAAGACTCAAAACAGCTCAGGATCGTTTCTCGCCTCCACACGAGCTATGGAGTCCTGAGTTTCGATTCCCGGACGGCAATATATCGTACTTTATGCAAAGGAAAGGGCTTCAGCAGCTTTATCATTCCACAATACTGGTAACGAATGGTTCTCATCTCATTCAACTTGCAGGTAACGATCCCGACGTGAAGCCTCCGCAGCTAGACCTCGACTTAACGAAACTTGGAGAGCAAGCCTTCGATCTTACATATCAAGGCGGATCTGCCTATTTCTGCACGTTGTTTGTTGATAAAGACGGCTCTATTCTCGGATTAGAACACCAGGGTTATCCCCTGGATCCTATTTATAAAGCACTTGCCAATGCGCATGTCATTAAGCCAGGTATGCGGCACGGAATTCCTGTACCGACTGCCGTTTTGGTGGCTATTCAAGTTCCTATTGTTTGGGCCAAGATCCAACACTAAAAGTGGCAATTAACAATTTGGCGTTATCTCCTACAACTTCGGGGGATTGTCGAATATTTCACATCTTCGAGTAGTGCGCATTTCGAACAAGTAAGCCTGCAAAAGGCTGTGGGATCAGCAATCCCGGCAGCCCTGTTCTTTCCGCGTACGGGCGTGTTCAACTTTCAGTCCGACTGGCTCAATATCAACCTCGGCTTAGATGATGTTTGAAAATAGTGGGCCAGTCGGATTGCTCTGGCCCCTCTGAATCGTGGAAGCGCAGGTTGAGCTTGCCGATATCCCTAAGCAACCAGAGTCCGTATAGGAATAGCGGGATCATCACCAGCGTGGAGATGATCGCACTTCTCCACGCTGCCTCTGGCGTATCAATGAGCGCGGCGGCCGGAACGACGTCTCCCCTCGTCAATACAGCGGGAAGCAGGTTCGTGCACACCATGCCAGCGTGTGCCACCATGATGAGCCAGACACAGCGCGTGCGCAGCACGACGGCACAGAAGCCCACGCCGGCGAGGGTCGCGTAAACGATATTTGCAAGGACGTGCTGCCACGGGACGCCGACCCATAATGTCGTAATATGCCAGAGCCCGAACAGCATACTCGAGAATAGGACAGCACCAATGACCTCCGCGTGCGTTCGGTGAAAGCGGTTGAGCAGGATGGCGAGAATTAGGCACCGAAATACAGATTCCTCGATGAGCGGGACGCTCACGGTTGATGCGACCACCTGCAGCCATGGTGTCCAACCGATTGGCGCCTGTAGTGTTTTGCCCAGCAAGTTAACCAGGTTGAGCAGGGCATAAAGGGCCGGAAGCCATAGAAGCCAAACCTCTCGCCATTGTCCTGGCCCATTCAGCCCCACATGCAACGCCCAGCCCTTGAGCGCAAGGACTTTCCAGACCGTCAGCAGATAAGCGCCGG
Source organism: Acidobacteriota bacterium (assembly GCA_963664705.1). Classification (GTDB taxonomy): domain Bacteria; phylum Acidobacteriota; class UBA6911; order UBA6911; family UBA6911; genus UBA6911. The sequence goes on from OY761556.1 coordinate 5,888,701, forward strand.
CCACAAGAATAAGAGCAACCTGGCCGACAACTGTGCTCGCCCGGCCCTCGATTGCGCCGAGGGCCAGTGACGTCGGAATGGTAAGGACAAGCCCGAAGGCTGGTATCAGGACCGCTGGAGCAAACTTTGCGAGCACAAGGATGGCCACGCTGCCGATCCGCGGATACTGCTCGAATAACCAGTTGAGCCGGTCGGTGAAATCTAGGGGCACGGGAGACTCCTTTGGGGGACCCACAGATTAGTTGCAGGCGAGCAAATTAGTACCAGGGTGATGCTAACCTAAATATATAAGACGCTCCAGCGCCGACAATATTACTACAGAAGATGTCTCAAGTTGCTTGTTGATACCTTGGTATTCGATGTATGATGGGATCATGAATTTCAAGGGTAGTTTGCCAACGTTGATTCTGCATAACCTTCTCCAAGGGCCCAACTATGGCTACCAGATCGCTCAGGAAATCAAAAAGAAATCCCAAGGCGTCCTGGATTTCAAGGAAGGCACGTTATATCCGGCTTTGCATGGATTGGAGGCGAAGGGATTAATTATTTCTTACACCAGCACCGCGAACGGACGCACCCGACTTTGCTATAAACTCACTGAAAAAGGGAGGAAAGTACTGGCTAAACAGGTGGAGGAATGGGATCAATTTACCGGTGCAATAAGCCTGATTCTTAAGGAGGCGTAATGGGTATCTGGGAGAGACAACCGTATGAGCTTCAAGCGTGGCTGAGAATTGCCACTAAAGAGTTGGCAACCCGTGCAGAGGAGCGCATCCGATTGGAGATTGAAGCACACTATGCCGAAGCGGTATCAGATCACCTGAGGAAAGGATTTTCTCAATCAGATGCCCGGAGAGCGGCGCTTGCCGAATTGGGCAATGCGCGCAAGGCGGCCAAGTGTTTCCGCGAGTGCCACCTGACCAAGTGGGAAGCCGAGGGACTCCAGAGGACATTTAGCCGGCAGGGGAGCCGCTGGTGGTTGTTGTTCAATTACATCTATTGCGCATGTTTGTTTTTTGCTGCCAAAACACAGTATAAGAGCTTCTTAATTCCCCTAGCTGTATTGTTCATAGCAACCGTCATTATTCCCACATTCAACTTTGTTATGGTTCGGCGCAAGATCAAAAACGTTTGCTCTAGCATCCTTATGGTGATACTTGCCTGGTATGCCTTTGGGCTCTCCTTGATGCTCTCTGGTTTTTATCTTGCGTATGGCCTGCAGGCGCGGCTCTCGGCTGCGTCTGGCGGCCATGCAGCAACGGGGCACGGAATGCTTTCCCAATCTCACCTACCTGCTGGTTATTCATTCTTCTTGGTAAACAGCGGCTCCCTTGTCGCCCTTATTATCTGCCTTATTCCTGCTCTTCGCAGCTGGCTCAGACTTCGGCATGTTGCGAATATTTGGGATGAGCTTCCTCTACGGAACGAATAGTAGTATTGACCAGCTGCGCTGGGGCCTCCTTGATAAAACAGGATTCTTGCGATTAATAGAAACTGCGGTCCAGAAACGGCCATGCAGGAAGCATGGATCGGTCTTAATTGGCAATAGACAGATAACTTTTGGGCGTTTTCTCCCAGATTCGGACTTAGGGCTCGGAACAGTTTGCTGAACCTTAAATAATGTGCCTATGATATCACCTTAGGGGCAAGCATGATTCTTCTTCAATTGATTGCTTCGATACTCGTCCCTTTCGCCGCTGCAAATATGACTCAATGGAAACCCAGTGATTCCGATTGGAATAAAGCTGCGAACGAAATCCGGCATCCTTCACCCAGCTCTTTCATTGAACTGCCCAGCGAAATAATAGGAGAATTAGACCGGAGGCAATGCACAATTCCACAGGTTGATAGATCTCCTCGATCCCATAATGTTATCAAAGGTAGCTTCACCGGCCAGGGACAGACCGACTGGGCCGTGCTCTGTTCCCATCGCGGCGAGTCAAGCATCTTGGTTTTCAAAGGCGAATCAAGTAAGTCGCCCTAGTGCAGACCCTCGGAGAGTAGGGGTAAGTCGTCTACTTTGAGTGCCTATCAAAATACTCCTTAAAAATTGGATAGCTCATTTGTTGCGGGTTTTCTACCTTCTGCTTTGCACCAGAATAATAGACAAACATCGTAGGCGTTCCGCGAACTCCACTTGCAGTCGCTAATGCGATACCTCGTCGGATTGACTGGTCAATGCTCGGTTCACGCAGGTTTGACTTAATTTTGGCAAATTCCTGCTTCGATATAGCCTTAGAGAGAACCGCTTCGATCTTTCCATCTTCGGACCACTGATCTTGGTTTGAAAACAGAGCATCCATTACCTTCAGCGCCTGATTGCGCCCAATCAGGTAGGCCGCTTCACAATAGCGGGCAGCATTCGGAGCATATCTGTGCTGGCTGAGAGGATACTCGTGATAGATAACGCAAACTTTGTCCCTGCTTGCATATTCCTGAAGTGTTGGTGCAACCACCTCTTGTAAAACAGACGGCAACCAGGACACTGAAAATCAGAGAAGATTTCAATTCTTACTGGAGCATTAAGAGATCCGCCCAAAATCATGCCAGAATTCTGGTCAGACGCATATGCTGCTGCTGATGCTAATAGCAGCAGGGCCATGGCCGAAAATATTGCTCGGTTCATCCTATCCTCCCTCGCATGAAAAACAGCGTTTCATTGCTGCCATATTTGTTGAGCTCAAACGTGACGAAAGACTACTTGTCCGTCCGAATATCGATCCGGCTGGCTTTCAATACATCATTCTCGTTCTTACCGATAACAGCTGGTTGCACACCCTCTTTCAAACTATTAACGCCAGCTAAAGGAACCACCGTCTTTCTCCATTTGAGCTGGAATTTTCCCCTCTTCTGGGCGTGCCTCAACACTCCAACGGTCTGTTTCTATCCAGCTCGGTGCCCGTAGTATTTGAAAATCGCGAACGTTGTAGGCAATGGTGATTAGTGTACGAAGCGGCATATAACCGGCATTGAATAGAGCCGGATTCGGGAAACTGGACAAGGGGATAAGTGGTAATCTTGCCTAACTGAGGGGCTGGAAACAGCCGAAAGAAGGAGCATCAGATGGCAAGAAGACAACGCAGGAATCATAGTTCAGTATTCAAAGCAAAAGTCGCCCTGGCGGCCCTGAAGGGCGACAAGACGATTGCCGAACTCGCCGAGCAGTTTGAAGTACATCCCAACCAAATCACCGACTGGAAACGGCAGCTCCAGGAAAATGCGGCCATTGCGTTCGGGGAAAAGCCCGAAAAAGAAAAAGGGCCGGATATCCAGCGCATGCAAGCCAAGATCGGGCAGCTCAGTCTCGAGAATGATTTTTTAGAGAATGCGCTTATCAAGGCGGGACTGCTGAGCGCAAAAAGATGATCGACCGCAAGGCCAAGATCTCCATAAAACGACAATGCACGTTGCTGAAACTGCCGCGATCAACGGCCTACTACAGACCCGTAGAGGTTCCCCAGTCAGACCTTGAGCTGATGAAGCGAATCGACGAGCTGCATCTTCAATGGCCTTTTGCCGGGAGCCGGATGATGCGAGATTTATTGAGGCAGGACAGCTACAAGGTCGGCCGTCGGCATGTCCGAACGTTGATGAGAAAAATGGGGATCGATGTTTTGTATCGAAAACCCAATACAAGCCGTAGGCAGGCCGGGCACCATATCTATCCCTATCTCCTGCGGGATTTGAAGGTTGTTCGACCCGATCAAGCTTGGTCGGCAGACATCACGTATATTCCGATGCGTCGAGGCTTTGTTTATCTGTTTGTCGTCCAGGACTGGTACTCCCGCCGCGTTCTTTCCTGGCGACTTTCCAACACGCTTACGACGGACTTCTGTATAGAAGCACTGGAGGAGGCTATAGCGAATTATGGCTGTCCTGATATCTTCAACACGGACCAGGGCTGCCAGTTCACCAGTGTCGAGTTCACAGGCTTTCTCAAAGCGAATGGAATTCAAATCAGCATGGATGGCAAAGGCTGTTGGCGCGATAACGTTTTCGTTGAACGCCTCTGGCGGACCGTCAAATATGAGCACGTATATCTTTATGCTTACAGCTCGATGAATGAAGCCAAAGAACGTTTGAAGGTGTATCTGGAGTTTTATAACGGCAAACGACCGCATCAATCACTTGACGGCAAGACTCCTGATGCGGTTTATTTTGAAACCGTCCGCGAAGAAAAGCAGGCGGCGTAAGTCATGGCTGAGTCGGGCGCTGTGCCTCCAGCCTTCGGCTTCCGGGTACGCGCCCGACATTTTAACTGCGCAAGATTACACTTAATTCCTTTGGGAAGCTGTCCAAACAACCGGAGCCACCGCTAATCGCCCTCCGGGCTTTACACGCAATTGAATATTTCCTGATGTGTCAGGCTTGACCGATGCTACTTCAAATCCTGGTTTCGTATTGACCTGTGCCTGCACATTAATTGCAATGTTAAATACAAAGAGATTAAGGGTAGCCAGCATTATGATCAAACGATCCATACAGTATCTCCCTGTATTTGATTTGATACACAAATCAGGTAACTTCTCGTATGGATGTTGGATTTATGTAAATAGTCTAAATATTTGTTGATTCCTAGCATTTATCACAAACGGACCAGCAACTTCTTAGATGATTTGTCCTGAAACGACAATGTGGGAACCGATGCTACTCAACCCGATCTGGAGAATCATTGTTCTCACGGACAAATCCAAATTCTTTTTCCTTTAGCTCATGAAAGCCATCGGAACCAGAAATAAGCTGCGCAAGTGAACCGCTTAGATGACCAAAACCCAAGCCGCGAAGATGGCCGTTTGCATCTCGAAAATATTCGGGTGAAATTCGAGTTTCAAAACGACCAAAAACTGCGGCCCAATTAGTGAAGAAGCTTTGATAGTGGCTGTAATCTCCCAGGGATTTCAACTTTTTCAACAGTGTCCGGTCATCCCAACGAAAATCTTTTGGAAGATTAGGCGGCGGATCAGTTCTCTCCAAATATACTGTTAACGAAATATTTCCTCCCCAAACAACTCCATCAGTCGAAATCTTAGTATTGCATTCCTCCGAAAGCCAGGAACCCTCCATCGTCCGTACAGTTCTTCCAATCACGATAATGGGTTTGCCGTTGTACCTGACTCGATTCTGCAAAGCTTCACAGACAGTCAATATGGGAATGCTATTGCTGGGACCCTGTTCTGCAAAGGCGTGATCGCATGAACAGAGAAGCAAGAAGCCTAAGAGCAGTTTGGGAAGCAATCCGAATAAACAAAATTGCACTGTCGTGCACACATCTAATAGAGGCACCGAACCACTCGGAACTTGGTATCCGTTATTCTGTTTATATTGCATTGGCAACATTTTACGGCCGAACTGAATGGGAAGGAAAGGAGTAGATCCTAAGAACCGCAATGTGGGAAGCGTGAATGGCGCAGAATGCAATATTGAAACGGGAATTGACGTTTTGGCGTTATCTCCCACAACTTTTGGGGATCTACTGGCAATTCCATTCTGCAAGCGGCATGCTATTGGCCAACGTATGCAATTGTTAAATATCAAGCATCCCACAAAGCAAAAATCACGTAGAATGCGGTTATGGCACCCAAAATATACCTGATAGCCCTAATTGCGTGCTTGGCAGGCGTACCCGCCACTGTATTGCCAGATTTTTAAGCCTGCACCGCCGCCTTAAAACCGCCGTAGGCCATCCGCTTGACGTCGAAAGGCATGTCTTTGGGAATATCCGCTTTTTCTAATTCCTTCATCACTCTGGCGTTGACCCTGTCGCGGTGCGCGCGCGACTTGAACACGATGTAGGAAAACACCACGGTCTCGCCGGGCTTTAGCTTCATCATCTTCGTGTAAGGCATCCCAATTTTGGATTTCAGGTCGTCGCCGATGCATTCCTTATAATCCAGCGCGCCGCACTTCAGCCAGACCTTCTTCCCTACCTGCGCCATCTTCACGTATGCTTTTAGATTCTTCTTGGGGACCGGCAAAACGTATCCATCCACGTAATCCATAACTCCTCCTTTCAAACTTCAACTTCCTTACATTATTTTTTACGAAAATAGTATCAAACTAAAAGCGCGATGAAAACCTGAGCCACCGGGCACGGCGATTAAAGAGCCGCGCGATCTCAAGTCCATTCCGATTGGATAAGAAATACGCGAAAGGAATTTGAAACAGTTAGAAGCAAATGACGTTGATGGTGTAGTTGGCGTCTTGCCCCAATAGCTATGATGATCGCCCAGACTTCCCGAAACAAAAGGCTGGCTACAATACTGCCTTGGTTTGACGGATGGACACAGGAATGGACAAAACCGAAGCTCGCGCTATTCTGGCTCACCAGCTTGCGATATACCGGGCGTACTCCTATCTCGATCTTACGAAAATTGTCGGCAACAACTCGGTAATTCAGATTTGTGGACCATCTGGGGCCGAATAGCAAATTGAGCTCGAAGTGATGTGGAACTGCGGGACAAGACGGATATCCTGGTCATGGGATCAATTGATGACGGGCGACTGCCCTGAGCCCTATTGCCATTGTGCGATTCCTTCATACTGGCGCCAGATGGAAGGTTCGTAGGTGAGTAAAGCGATAGCGGCCAATCCGGTTAAATTAGCATTGTGGTGCAATCTCCCCGAATCCGACTTCGGGATAACCATGGAAGTAACTGCCCCAGCAAGCGCATTTTGGGGCCATTTGGCTGCGTTTCTAATCCTCAAGCGTTGACTATAAATATGGCGATAAATCTCTTCCGCAATCAGCATAATCTTAAAAAATTCCTTTTCCCCACCTGAAGGACGCCTTTTGAATCAATTCTGGTCTCCACATCTGTTATGCGCTTGCCATTGAACCTGACTGCTCCCTGTTGGATCAGCCGCCGCGCTTGGCTCTTGCTGGATGCAAACTCTGCTTCATGAATCAAGTCCACCAGCCACACGGGGCTTGATTGAATCTTCGACGCCATATCCTGTGGTAATCCACGCTTCTGGTGTATTGACGCAAAATGGGCCGCTGCTCTGTCGGCGGCCTCGTTTCCATCAAGCGCAGATACGATCTCCCATGCCAATTTCTTCTTTGCTTCCATGGGATGCAATTCTCCCGTGTCTACCGATTTCAGCAATGCATCGATTTGCACGGGCAGCCAACGAGTAACCAATTCGAACCAATTGCGCATGGCCGAATCCGGAATGGACATGGTTTTGCCGTATTTATCTTCCGGCTTTTCATCAATGCCGACATAATTGCCGGTGCTCTTCGACATGCGTAATACACCGTCAGTCCCCACCAGAATCGGGAACGTCAGGCAAACCTGCGGTTTTTGACCAAAGACCTCTTGCAGCTTACGACCGACCAAAAGGTTGAAAAGCTGTTCACTGCCGCCCAACTGCACATCGCATTTGACGTTCACGGCATCATAGCCCTGCATCAATGCATAGAGAAATTCATGCAACCAGATTGGATCACCGCTTTTCTGTCGCCTCGAAAAGTTCTCTCGGACTAGAAACTGTTGGACGGTGAAATGCGATGCCAGGTTAATCACATCTGAAAAAGTCAGTTGAGATAACCAATCCGAATTGCGCAAAACTTCTGTTGTGGTTGAATCCAGAATACGGAAAGCCTGTTGGATATAGGTTTGAGCATTTTCTGCCAGTTCTTCAGCATGCCTAAGGGGCCGCGCTCGATCCTTATCCGAATTGTCACCAACCAAGCCCGTGAATGTGCCAATTAAAAATATGGAATGATGCCCCAACTCCTGGAATTGGCGGAGCTTTCGCATTGTAACAGTGTGACCCAGGTGGATATCGGGCGCCGTTGGATCATATCCACAATAAACCCGAAGTGGACTGCCCGTTTCTGCCGATTCCAGCAGACGACCAGATAATTCCTTGCGCATACTCTCCTTTATTTGGCACATTTCTCACTTGTAAGGAACGATATACGGGAATTGGGGGAGATGTGACGGGCACCCCATATCGAGACCCAGGATGGAACAAGAGTGCAGAACGCACAATTATGAGATGTCCCAGGATTTCGGGGGCGTTAGGCGGAATCGTTTCCGTCGAGCCAACTACGCAACGATCTTCTTCAACCTGCTAATCTCTCTTTCCAAGCGATCGAGACGTGATTCGGTTTGCACGTCATTTTGAAGCGCACTGTTTAGGAGCCGGTTCAAGAGTCTCTGGTAGGGGACTCCTGTTTTGGCAGCTTTAGCCCGCAGAATTTCAAGATTGGCTTTGTCGATGTTTATCGTGATCTTGATCGACCTGGACGCTGCCATTTTTCGTCGAATCTGTTGCGTTCCTTTTTCATCCATTGCAAGCTCATTGAGTTTCGGTTCTTTCATTGTAAAACCTCGCAAATTTACGCCACCATACTGATCCTATAATTCGAATATTATCCCCGCGCCTGGTGAAACGCGTCGTGAGGATTTTGCCCGATGCTGATTTGCCCACCCAGAAAAACCTCTCCTCGGTCGCGGAGTGTTTCGCATCAGTCAACTGAAAACCGTCAGGATCCGAAAACGTCTCAACCGCTTCGGCAAAGGCAATACGATGTTTTTTGAAATTCTCGATCTCCTTGGACAAATCCCATTCAAATTCCACAAGGGGAAAATACCATATCTATATGGATAAATCCATATTGGAGGCAAATGCCGCGCTGTGCGCGTTTTCAAGAAACACCTTTAAATTGGACGCTGTTTCCCAAACTCATGGCTGCATCTATCCCGGAATTTTAGTTGACGGACTCGTTTTAACATTGTTAAAGTCTGTTTGAATAATAGTGAAATGGGAACAGCATGCCTAAACTCGATTTGCCCGCCTGGGTCGCTAATCTCGAAGAAGAAGACTTACACTTTGTGAAACGGCTTGTTTTGGCGTCAGGTTCGCTAAAGGAACTCGCGGCCGAATACGGCGTTTCGTATCCAACCATACGCGCGCGTCTTGATGGAGTTATTGAACGCGTCAAAATACTCGACATGCATGATGGAGACGATCCGCTTGAGGCACGAATTCGGATCCTGGTCGCAAAGGGCGAGATGCAGCCCAAAATTGGTAAAGACTTATTAGCTCTTCACCGAAATTCTAGGAGGTCATGATGGAAGCTTGGTTTAATCCTCAAACTGCACGATGGTTTTCATACCTATCATTGTTTGCCCTGCTTGCCTGCTTATCAGAGTGTGCGAAAAGGGGTCTGTATCGATCCGGCGTACTGACTGCTTATTGGGCGGCTTTCGGACTTGGGATTGCATCGTTGTTTGGGGCTGGAGCGGCATTCTTTATGCATCAACCAATCTACGTCGTCTTCTCTTTGGGATTTAGCGGCCTTGTGATAACACCTGCAATGGGTGGGGGAATTATTGGAATTACCCGCGAATACCGCAGAACGGAAATGCGACAAAGCATTGCACCGGATCTTTGATTAGGGATTCACTGATACCTTGGGTGATACGATTACACGAATCGGGAAAATCGTTTTGGTTTGAGAACAAAGAGCAGTAGGGCAAGGCAGGCCGCGGTTATCATTCCGGTGCGCGTGGCCATAAATGCCCCGGCATGCCCAAAGATTGCATTCAGGGCGTTGGACAGCATGATCGAGCCCTTGATCAGTAACGGAGAGAGCGCCACGCAGCACGCCAATCCGAGCACGAGAAGCAGACTCTGGAGAATAACTTTCAGGAACCGCCGCCGCTGAATGCGTTTTAGAAGGTTGCCTATAAACGGCTCCTCCGGCAGGCTTTGATTTCTTTCATGGAACAGGGAATGCAGATTCTTATCCAGTTCATCCTGCATCGCGACACCTACCATCAGCCGTTCCATAATCGGAAAGCAGGCTTCTCAGTTTTGAGGCTCCCCGGGAAACATTGGTCTTCACGGTTCCCAACGGGAGACCTGTCGCATCGGCAATCTCCGGGTGCGACATGCCATCATTATACGCCAGCACGATACACAAACGCATGGCCGGAGGCAACTGCGCCAGCGCGGCGTCCAAATCTACCCGTTCGCCGGGAGTATTCCTGGGCGCCTCCAAATCCGCCGATTCATCCCATTCGGCGATATCAAGCTTGTTGCGCCGGACGTCTTCAAGCCAGACTGACACCATGATTCTATTTAGCCAGCCGTGAAACGTGGCCGGCGTCCGGAGCTGCCGAAGAGATCTCCAGACCTTCATAAACACCTGCTGGGACAGGTCCTCAGCCAGATCCGGATGATTACACAAACGGCGCATGAAGTTTCTCACGCGGGTTTGGCACCGCCGGACAATTTCCGCAAAAGCCTCGCCATCCCCGGCGCGGGCAAGAGTGATCACAGCAGATTCGGCAGCCTGGCGTAATTGGTGTGCCGATAATTCGTGTTTCACCGATTGCTCTTTTTATCTGTGGCCGCATCTTCCGGCGGCTTGGGCGCAAAACGGGAGGCGAAAAAGAGGCCTATACCAATCATAATCAATATTGAGGCCGCTATCACAGCGCCCGCTGCGTCCTTGTCTATTTGTCCGCGAAAAAAACGCATCCATGCGGCCGCGATTGCCAGCCCGAATGACAAGAATATAATAATAGATCCGAATATCCTCAATGTTCTATAGCCACTGCCGGGCGCCATATGCGAGTTCTCCTGGAATGCCCCCCAGCCGGATCCGCGAGGCGGATTCAGCAATTTCTCTATCTGCGCCTCATCCAGTTTCTGTTCTTTGGCAATGAGTTGGCGAAGCGTTTCATGTCGGATGGCTTCGCTGTTTTTCTGTCTCCAGATTCCCGCAACCACACACGCTGCGATAAAAAGCCAGAATGCCGCTGCTCCTAATTCCATTTGCATTTCCTCCATTGGTATCTGGTTCTATCAATAAAGATGCAGCTTTGCTCAAAACAGATGCACTTACAGTAAAATGGGCTCTCCGTACCTCCGCGATAAACACTCAATCGTATCATCAACGAGTGCGGGACAAACGAGTTCATGACCGTGAAGTCGCGAAACCGGACAAGTGCGGCCGACTAGGCCAGTTCCATGCATAAGGAACAAGAAACGGCCATCCAGGAAACGTCAAGGTCGGCGGAGATGCAGCATTGAAGGCGGCAATAAGCATTTCGGCGCAAAGTCCGCCAACCGGACAATTGGACAAGAACAAGCATGCTTTAAGAAATGCCTAATTCCGTATGCCCTCAACTAAAGATTAGGAATGCCAGAAAATCAAGCTGCTTCGAATTTTTTGACCTGAAATGATTTTCGTTTAGGCTCGACTTGGGCTAGGTCATACTGCAGCTGCTGAAGAAGCCAACTCTCAGCCGTGGTATTGAAAGCAATCGAGAGCCGGATAGCCATTTCTGCGCTTATTCCAGAACGTCCATTCAAGATACTCGATAGTGTTTTGCGGCTTACACCGAGTGCATCAGCGGCCTGCGTAACCGTCAGCCCAAGGGGATCAAGGCATAGCTCGCGCAAAATCTCTCCTGGGTGGGGTGGGTTGTGCATTTTTAGCGGCGATTTAGTGATAGTCTTCATAATCCACATCCTTGACGTCGGGACCGGAAAACTCAAATGTAATGCGCCAGTTTTCGCTCACAATCAGAGACCAGGATCTCTTTCGATCTCCGGTCAATGGATGCAAGCGTAGCCCCGGCAATGCCACGTCCCGGGGCTCTGTTGCTACATGAAGTCGGCCCAGTATCAATCGCAGTTTTGCGACATGCTTCACCTGAATTCCAGCGGTATTCCCGCGCGTAAAGAAGCGTTCTAATCCCTTGTGTCGGAAATTCAGGATAGCCACATCAAAGAGTGTAACACGTAACGTATCGGGTTACACTCAGTTGCTGCGCTAATTTGTTCGACAAAAGTTGCCAGGTAGCGGACTTACTCAAATCGTGCTTAACATTGTATTTTCAATGGCATACAAAAAACCGCGATATCACGCTCCTCGGAAACGGCCTTGGGGGAAATTACTCTGGCTTGGCAATTGTGGCGAATTGCATTCTTTGCGGGGAAGCCGATACGGTTGGCTTCTGCGGCGTCATTATGCCAATTATCAGGCTACAAAGCGGCAGCGGCAAGCCAAGGAGAGGCCGTTTCAAATTGGCTTGGCGAGAATGAGCCGCGAAACCTGGCCCTATCCAAACATCTTGAGAAACGTTCAAACCATCTCCCGCAGCAGGCGCTCGGCTTTATGCTTGTTGAAAATGCCGCAGTCGCACAGGTCGCAGAGTTTCTCTGCGGCTGCCTCATGCGTCATTTTTCCTTTGCCGATCCTTGTTACGAGATCGGCGACCAGGCTGCTGGAAATCATGGCGTGCCCGCACATGGTGGTAATGGCCAGCACCGGTTCGCTCGGAAGCTTTTCGACTTTACCGTGAATCCCCAACGAGTAATGGACGGTGTGAGGCCTCAATCCGACAGCGGAAGCCGCTTTCGCCAGGTCCTCGCAGCAGCCGGAAACAGACACTGAAATACCGAGATCCTGTTTCTGCAGCTCGCTTAGACAGGCGGCAAGTTGATCGCGATCGCTGAAAACCGCATGGATAATCCATGGATTGATGCGCTTGAACTCCGCAATTTGCTTTCTGTGGCGCCCACCTCCGTTCAGCGTCCCGAAATTCGCCAGCCCCGCCTCATATCGTGAAAGAATGTCCCAGACTGCCGCCATTCTTTGCCGCACCATTTCTGTCGCCATGCGATCTCTGCCGGCCATTATCAGCATGACAAAGTCATCGCGCAGCTCCCCCTTGTCTCCTTTGCGGTGCAATGAGTGGGTCATCTCAGATTTCTCCTTCCAGCCTTCTTCCAAGTCCCACGTTGACTTTCGCATGGAGACTGACGCGGAACCCGGCCTCCTCTGCGATGGAGACTGCGGCCGCGCTGGAATCCTCTTCCAGGAGATTCACAACGCTCAGCGAGAAGACTGTATCGATCTTCGAAGCCGCGCGTTTGATAGCTAGCAAAGCCTCCTTCAGCGAAGAGTTCTCGATGCGGCCGTGAATCATGACGCAAAGAGCCCTTTCACCCAAAACATCATCTCGGATTGTCCCGGTTTGAATGTCCGTCATAATTGTTGCGACCGAGCTCCCCGGATGCAGTCTTACACCGGCTCCGACCATTGCAATTGCGATGGTCTGAACGTCAAAGAATGTCGTGCTAACACCCGGCCGCCCAACCTCCACGATAATTTCAGTGATTCCTCCGGGAATCAGACCGTTGATATCGTTCATCTTGATTTCCGGTGGGGCCGGCACGCCAGGCCTCGGCGCCGGGTGATAGTACGGATTGCCGAATTGGGCCCGGGCAAGCCTCGTCCATTCGAGTTCGGGCATGAAAATCGCGCTCTTCGGGCAGACTTCGGACCGCAGGCATGCGCCGCACTCCACGCATTCGGTTTGATTGATTTCGCTCTTGATCCTTCCATCCACCTTCAAGGCATAAATCGCGTTTTGAGTGCAAACAGGATGGCACGACTTGCAGCCAATACACTTTTCCATGTCGATCTTCACGTCAGTCCTCACACGTTCACTTTTCGCGTGATTGTTACTGAAAAGCGATGAAGAAACAACCCCCCAGGAAAATCAGCCGGAGCTTTTCATAGCCCGGGATCGGCCGGTATCTCTTTCTAAGCCGCGTGAAAGTAATGGGATTTGTTTGTGTTTTTAGCCAAGATCCCTCGGCTCCGGAATTCGCCCGGGATCGAACGTTGCCCTGCGGATAAAAGCATAGGCGAAACCGACAACGCCGTAGGCCAAAAGAAGTGCGTACATATATTCCGGAAAAATCATGCCAAAGCCACAGACATATCCGCTGAGGACGGCCAGGAATTGGATCAGGTTTAGCAACCTCGTCTTGCGCTTGACGATCTTGGGAAAATATAGGGGGCTTACCATCAAAATGCCCAGGATGACGAGATTGAGCAGCAATAAATAATAGCCGCCGGCGAACCGCGCGGCTATGTGGTATTTATCGAAAAGTATGAGGCTGAGGGCTGTGAGCCCTCCAGCGAACGTGGACGGCATCCCCATGAAGACATTGGAGAGCACCTTGGCGTCCTTGGAGTTGTAACGTGCCAGGCGTATTGCCGTGCAGAGAACATAAATGGTGAGGGAGATGACGAGCAACCCTATGTGGGCGCCGGCCCAAATGGGTGCCTCATGTCGAAGATAGAAAAACACCAAAAGACAGGGTGCCACACCGAAGGATATGAGGTCTGCGAGGCTGTCGAACTGGGCTCCAAAATCAGAAAATGCATGTAGGATCCTGGCCACAATGCCGTCGAGTTTATCCATCAGGTTGCACCAAACGATTATCCAGGCTGCACCCATGAGCGGAGTTTGGCCGAAGATGGTCTGTTCGGACGTAGCTGCGATGAGGATGGCATAAATGCCCAGCGTGAAATTGATTCCCGTGAAGAAGTTGGGCAGAAAGAAACGGAACTTATTGGGCAAGATGTATGTTCCTCCTAAACCGCATTCCCAAAATTGTATTGCGAGTACCGAGCCAGGGACCGACAACCAGGTTTGTCCGTTTGCCAATAGCCTCCATTGTACAAGCCGAAACATCCCCGCCCTTCATGAACACCGGCTTCACAACTCCTTGAGACGATGAACGGCTCAATCGGAGCGAGAGTGTTCATGTCGATACAGACGTCCTATAATACCCCAACATCTCTCCGGGGCTGCATGATTGGTATGAAATGATTCCGTCATCGAACCGCCGGCGCAAGAGTTTTCCATATCTTCTCCCCAGGCTGGGGTTGGGAACTGCCCCTCGTAATCCAGAGCATTCCCGGAGCCTTCTCAGGTTGATCGACCGATTGGTTGATGAGCTCTCGTATGGGCTCCGGGATGGTTTCGGACACAATGCGCTTGACACTCATAGAACAATTCCTTTAAAGTAAGTAAGTACTGACTTACAATGATCTCCCAAAAACGAATGAAAACCAAACAGAGCCATCCCCCGCAGAACCATTCTAATTCGAATAAACGACTCAAGGCAGGCGAGCGTCGAAGCCAGCTGCTCAGGGTTGCGAAAGAACTTTTTGCCAGACAGGGATTTGAGAATACGAGTACAAAGTCCATCGCGGCGGCCGCCGGAGTGACTGAAGCCATAATATTCAGGCACTTTGCGTCCAAACAGGAGCTTTATGCCAATATTCTTGATCAAAGGGCGGATGAGATAGACATAAAGACCTGGCGCTCTGAGTTGGATCACCTTGCCCAATGCCAGGACGATGAAGCGCTGGTACTTTCTGTAGTGAAACGTATACTGGAATCGGACCGCCAGGATCCGCAGTTTCAAAGAATGCTGCTCCAGGCAGCACTGAGTGGGCATCCCTTGCGAGAGATCACGCGCCAGCGTCTTTTGCCCCTGTACCGATTCCTTTACCGCTACATCCGAAAACGGCAGAAACAGGGAGCATTTCAGAAATGCAACGCGAAGCTGGCGGCACAATCAATTGTCGGCATGCCCAGCTATCATGGCCTGGCGCAAATTTTGTTCGGAATTGATTTCCTCGGCATTTCGGAAGATCAGGCTGCACGCGATTTTGCTCAGCTCATTCTGGAAGGCTTGCGGGCTCCCGGTGCCTCTTCGCAAAAAAGGGGAGGGAAGCAGGCCGAAGAATCCATGGAGGGATAGTGAATACACGAATTGTATCGATTGCGTGCTTGCTGCTGTATGCATTGACCGCGGTATCGGCCCCGGCGCAGAAGAGCACCCTGTCATCCCGAGCTTCGGCCGCCGAGCCTGCCGACCTGATTCTACTGAACGGGCAAATCTATACGCCGAATGGATGGGAAGCGGCTCTCGCGATACGCAACGGTGTCATCATTGCGTTGGGAAGCGAAAGCGCTGTGGCACCGTTCCGGGCTCCAAAGACGCGTGTGATTGATCTGCACGGCGATACGGTCACCCCCGGGCTGCACGATATGCACGTCCACCCTTCGAGCGGAGGGATTCAGCAATTGACCTGCAATTTCCCGCAGGGAGCATCGCCTCAGCAGGTGCTTGATACTGTAAAGGGATGCGTTGCCAAGCGTGCCAAAGGAGAATGGATCACGGGCGGGCAGTGGGATACCGCTTCATTCGGCGAAAAAAGGGTGCACAAATCCATGCTGGATAGTGTTTCTCCGGATAATCCCGTAGTGCTTTCGGATATCAGCATGCACAGCGTATGGGCGAATTCGAGGGCACTTCAGCTTTCGAAAATCACCAGGGAAACGCCGGATCCGCCGGGCGGTATCATCGAAAAAGACCAAAAGGGTGAGCCTTCGGGGGTTCTACGCGAATCTGCCGCCGGGATTGTGCGGGCTGCGGTGCCGCCATATACGAAGGAGCAGAATGCTCAAGCAATGCAGTGGGCGCTTTCCGAAATGCTGTCCTATGGAATTACAGCGTTCACCGATGCGGTCGTTGATGAAAACAACATGAAGGTTTATGCGGATCTGGCGGACAAGGGGATTCTGAAACAACGGGTCCGAGGATGTATTCTATGGAGCCCGTCCGATTCGGCAGGCAACCAGAAACTGACGAACGAAGCCATTGAAAGACGGAACCTGTACGAACGGGCCCGTTTCAAGCCGGATTGCGTCAAAATCATTATCGACGGCGTGCCCACCGCGGGTCACACGGCCGCTATGGTGGAGCCCTATGCCGACACGGCGAATATGGATTCAGCCCGGGCCAGGGGCATGCTGCTGGTTTCTCCCCAAACGCTCAATGCGGCGGTTGCCGCTTTCGACGCGCGGGGATTGACGGTGAAGATCCACACAGCGGGAGATGCAGCGGTACGAGCGGGACTTAATGCCATAGAGTTCGCGAGAAAAGCGAACGGATTCAGCGGCAGTCTGCACAGTGTAGGCCACAACAGTTTTGTCCAGCCGGGCGATCTCGGGCGCGCGAAAGACATTCAGGCGGTGTTCGAGATGTCTCCCTACATCTGGTACCCCAACCCGATCATTCCGGATATCGCCAAAGCAGTCGGCCCTGAACGCATGAAACGATGGACTCCCGTCAAAGAGGCAATCGATTCAGGGACTCTTGTCGTGGCCGGTTCGGACTGGAACGTCGTGCCTTCTGTGAATCCCTGGATTGCGATTGAGACGCTGGTTACAAGACAGATGCCTGGTGGTGGCGGCGAAACTTTGGCAGAGTCCGAAAAGATCACATTGCAGCAGGCCTTCGATCTTTTCACCGGGAATGCCGCACGGCAAATGGGGACGCGGAACAGGACCGGCAGCATCGAAAGGGGGCAGGCTGCGGATCTGATCGTGCTGGACCGCAACCCTTTCAAAATTCCAGTCACCCAAATACATCAAACCAAAGTAAAGCTGGTAATGATCAATGGCGAAATCGTCCGCGAGGTGCGCGGGAATACTCGCTGATCCTCCAGACTCACTGCAATTCCAGTAACTCGGCGAAAGCTCGTGGAACACCGCAAATTCTATTATGTGGATGCAGCCGATGGAGACGTTCGGTGTATTGCTTCAGCGTCTCTTGCCACGATATTGCCATTGTTAATGGGAATGTATTGAGTCGTGATTCGTCAGATCCCTCTCCGATTGAAATGGCCTGTGGCGGCCGGTTATGCGCTTGCTACTGCCTGGCTCTTCTGGGCTTGTAGTTTTGCAATAAGTTTTGCCCTCAGATTCTGATGAGGTAATTCATACTCACGAATCGCACGCTCAAGCCCGGTTATGCTGGCGATAGCTTTTACATGAGGATCAGACATAGGATCAAACGTAATGCTAATCGAATCTTTATAATGGCCACCAATTTCGCGCTGTATGTGGGCAAAATATAGGTTCAGTGTAAGCGGATTAAAATGGGGGAAGTACTCATCAGGGCGAACAGTTGTCACCATGGTTACCTTGGCGAGATTATCCGACCACTTGGGAAGAGTCCCGTAGCGTGCGCCAGCTCCGATTTCGAGCAGATCATTGATCTCCGAGCAAGAATATGGAAGTAACTTGCCCAATGGTGCAAGAACATAGGTTTTTTCCGCAACTTCAAGCATTGCACTTTTCGTGTTGAGATGGTCTTCATCGCGCGCGAGGATCCCGGCTGTAATACTAATATAGTTGCCCGTCATGATACTCATGGTGCTAATTTCGGCGGAAGGGTTTTCCGCGCGAATAGCTGTCTCAAATTCCTCTTTGGCGACAAAAAGGTCTTTTTCAGTTTTGTCATTTAGGGAAGCTTCGTATTGGGAATTAGCAAATCCGCTGAGTATTCGACACTGGAAGAGTGTGCGCGCCACCATAAAATCGCCTATTCGTCCATATCTGATGAGATCTGAAACACCGCGAAGATTGTTTGTAATTATCTTCAAACGACCTGCGTTCTTTCCATCAAACTGGAAATATGGATGGATGCACAATTGACGGAAAATAGGGTAGATTGTAGATCCGGCATCGAGCACCAAAATAACAAAGAGATTCTTGTTCTTCTCAATGAGGTCGGCAATGCGAATAACAACTTCCTTTGCGAGGAGCTCTTTTTCAGACGTGAAGTGCGAGCTGCGTCGATCAAACAATGAAACGTCGGCAGATATAGCTGAGCCAGAGGGCTGATGGTTTGGTATAACCACAAATTGCGGACCAACACTGGAAATTCGTTCCATCAGGCTTTTGCTGAACACCGACATGTCTTCCAAAACCTGCTTTTGTCCCTCCCTAATTGTTTTCGAGTCTGCCTCCGTCTCTAGCTTTCTTTTGTTCAACTTAAAAACCATTTTCGATGCAATGACGCTGGCAATTGCGGCGCATGCCGACAATATTGCTACGGCAAGAGTTAAGGCGAGCATGTTATTCTCCTATATTCTTCATAGCATTGGGTTTGTTAACATCGCCTCCAAACGCACCTTGGTTTGAATATTCGGATGCAGCTTTTGAATCGGCCACACCTAGCGGTGGCTCCGGTTGTTTGGACAGCTTCCCAAAGGAATTAAGTGTAATCTTGCGCAGTTAAAATGTCGGGCGCGTACCCGGAAGCCGAAGGCTGGAGGCACAGCGCCCGACTCAGCCATGACTTACGCCGCCTGCTTTTCTTCGCGGACGGTTTCAAAATAAACCGCATCAGGAGTCTTGCCGTCAAGTGATTGATGCGGTCGTTTGCCGTTATAAAACTCCAGATACACCTTCAAACGTTCTTTGGCTTCATTCATCGAGCTGTAAGCATAAAGATATACGTGCTCATATTTGACGGTCCGCCAGAGGCGTTCAACGAAAACGTTATCGCGCCAACAGCCTTTGCCATCCATGCTGATTTGAATTCCATTCGCTTTGAGAAAGCCTGTGAACTCGACACTGGTGAACTGGCAGCCCTGGTCCGTGTTGAAGATATCAGGACAGCCATAATTCGCTATAGCCTCCTCCAGTGCTTCTATACAGAAGTCCGTCGTAAGCGTGTTGGAAAGTCGCCAGGAAAGAACGCGGCGGGAGTACCAGTCCTGGACGACAAACAGATAAACAAAGCCTCGACGCATCGGAATATACGTGATGTCTGCCGACCAAGCTTGATCGGGTCGAACAACCTTCAAATCCCGCAGGAGATAGGGATAGATATGGTGCCCGGCCTGCCTACGGCTTGTATTGGGTTTTCGATACAAAACATCGATCCCCATTTTTCTCATCAACGTTCGGACATGCCGACGGCCGACCTTGTAGCTGTCCTGCCTCAATAAATCTCGCATCATCCGGCTCCCGGCAAAAGGCCATTGAAGATGCAGCTCGTCGATTCGCTTCATCAGCTCAAGGTCTGACTGGGGAACCTCTACGGGTCTGTAGTAGGCCGTTGATCGCGGCAGTTTCAGCAACGTGCATTGTCGTTTTATGGAGATCTTGGCCTTGCGGTCGATCATCTTTTTGCGCTCAGCAGTCCCGCCTTGATAAGCGCATTCTCTAAAAAATCATTCTCGAGACTGAGCTGCCCGATCTTGGCTTGCATGCGCTGGATATCCGGCCCTTTTTCTTTTTCGGGCTTTTCCCCGAACGCAATGGCCGCATTTTCCTGGAGCTGCCGTTTCCAGTCGGTGATTTGGTTGGGATGTACTTCAAACTGCTCGGCGAGTTCGGCAATCGTCTTGTCGCCCTTCAGGGCCGCCAGGGCGACTTTTGCTTTGAATACTGAACTATGATTCCTGCGTTGTCTTCTTGCCATCTGATGCTCCTTCTTTCGGCTGTTTCCAGCCCCTCAGTTAGGCAAGATTACCACTTATCCCCTTGTCCAGTTTCCCGAATCCGGCTCTCCTGTAACAATTCTGGCCTTAGGCATATAGATCTCTGATTGCAATCTATAAGAGCTCAGAACTTCTTAGCTGTCTATGGAAAACTTTTGTTCTACTCGGCCGCTTGTGATCACTGCCTCCATTGCCATTTTGTTTATAAAGGAAAAAATCATGGTTCCACATGCTGTACATACGGCTATTTGTTCGGGCAAAATGTGACTCTATTTTCAGGAGAGGAGTAGCCGATGCCCAAAACCAGCCGATTGATCCGCTTTGGCGTTTCCATGGAAAAGGAGCTGCTGGACCAATTTGATTCCCTGTGTTCAGCCAGGGGGTATGAGAATCGTTCGGAGGCGATTCGAGACATGGTCCGGAATCTCCTGATCGAGAACAAGTTGAAGGAGGAGAACACTGAAGGAGTCGGAACCCTAACGCTTGTCTATAACCATCATCAGCGGGAGCTGGAAGAAAAGCTGACGGAATATCAGCATCATCATTTGAACGTGATCGTCTCGAGCGTGCACCTTCATCTGACCGCTCATCTTTGCCTCGAAGTTCTGCTTCTTCGTGGAAAGGCGAAAGAAATCAAGAAAGTCGCCGATGGATTGATCGCCACCAAAGGTGTTCAGCACGGGAAGCTCGTCATGACCACCATGGCCGGCGGCGACAGCCTTTAATGCCGATGAGTTCTATTTTCCCGCCAGATGAAACGTAAGTCCGGCCGCAAATCCTGCCGGAAAACCGGGAGTTCCATGGATACGCGCCACCGCAGGACCCGCTGGAAGCAAACGCGACTCGAAATAGTTCTGTGTTTCGTAATATGTCTTGTTCAGTAGATTGTCGATCGAGAGATTCAGATCAATCCATGGACGCACTTTCTTCAGCATGCTGAAATCAACAACCGTCAGCCCCGAGGCACGAATCCCCGCATCCAGTTCGTCAAGACGGTAATTGCTGACATAGTTCAGCCTCACGGAACCGCTGAAGCCTTTCCACTGTGATAGAGTCAAGGCGGCATTGCCAACTATGTGCGGCGCGTTACTGACATAAGCTCTGGGATATGTTCCCCGATAGAAGGAGTTGGCAACTTTTGTGATTCCGCCATTGAATGTGAGCAGGCGGGTAATCTCCGTTGAGACCTTCAACTCGTACCCATACGATCGGCTGGGGCCTTTGAATTCCAGACTCCCATCGTCGGGGACGTAGACCTGCTCATTGGACCGGTCTATCCAAAACATGTCCGCCGTTGCCGAAAACCGCCTGAACCGCCGCACAAGCCCGAACTGATAGAAGTCCGTGGTGGATATCCTCACACCCGATGGATTTCGAATGATCCCGCGGGCATCCTGGCTTGAGATGCCGCGGCCATAATTGAGGTGCAGTGACAAAGGCACCTGTTTGAATGGAGTGAAGGACAGGTTTAGCTTTGGTTGAATCCTCCCTGCAGGCTGCCTTCCCGAGAGTTCAGGCGATATCTTCTCTTCCACACTGAAGCGGAAATAGTCGTATCGGAGCCCTCCTTCGAGGTGAAGGCGGCCCTGCAGCAAATCCATACTCTGCTGCAGGTACCCTGCCGCATTGGTAACGTCTGCATCCGCGCGGGTAGACACTCCTTTGGGGGAACGCCCTATTCTCGGATACAGGCCGACGTTTATCTGGTTTGCATGAAAGTTGCCGCCTGCGATGAAAAGCGCGTTTTTACCAAATAAAGTATATGGACGCAGGTATTGCAGGTTGGCGCCCTGCTGCAACCGTGAATCGTGCTGCTGGAAGGCATCTCCGTTCTGGGGGTCGTTGAGGTAAAACGTGAAATTCGAATAGAGATCCAGAAGCGAGCGGGAAAGGAAACCATCCAGTTTGAGCACTGCCCCGGAATCCGCCTGGCTCCGGTAATAGGCTCCGAAGGTTCCACTCCGCGCATTGCCGCCGCCCGTTGGATCTATATAACCAAAGCGGTCAAGCCGACCTGCGGCCACTTCATCCAGCGGAATCTGCCCGGATGAATAAAAGTTATTTCTGCCTCCGTTCAGCTTGAAGCCCAGGGCCCGATTTGAATCCACGTGCAAGGTGAGGTTTCCCGTCACGTTGTCGCGTTGATAGCGCGAAGGGTTCTGAAACGGCCCGTCCGTACGCGCGCTTTCATAAGCGAGGAGCGAATCGGCCTTGTCTCCTTTCGGGCTGTAGGCCAGCATTGCGCGATAGCTCCCAAAAGAGCCGCTCTGAATCCGGATTGTGCCCTGGTCGGGAAGAGACTCTTTCAGTCGAACATGCACCACTCCCAGCCCTGAAAAGTCGCCGTACTCCGCGCTGAATGGCCCATTCAGGATATTCACTTCCTGTACCAGTTCTGGAGTCAGGGTCTTTAACTGTCCCAGATACCCTTGGCCGTGACCCTGAGTTCCCTGGTTCTGCTGAACATTGTCGACCAGAACTTTCAGACCGCCTGAAACACCTCCGTGATCTAGGTTAAAGCCGAAGCGGCGGACCTCGATGGATTTACCTCCGCCCTCATGCTGCCCCGCATTGATGCCGCCATCCAGCGTTTGGAAGACCTGATCGTCTCGAGAGAAAAGCGTGTCTTTGTAAACTGTTTCGTTTCTCCGGTCGATATCGGGTTCGGTTGCTGATGCCTCTATCACAACACTATCATGCCTGGGCGGGATTCTGACCTCGACAACGATGCGGATTTTCTCGACAGGATCACCATCTTTGATGTCGATTGTTGTCCGACCGATGTACCTTCCCTCGATCTGAAGAGAAACCGGATTGCCTTCCACCCCTTTGAAGTAAAACTTGCCGTCAGTCCCGGTTATCATTTTCTGCTCGCCGGACGGTGTGGTCGCCGTGACTGTCGCACGATCGATTGTTTCGCCCGATGCTGTAACCACGGTTCCCGACAGAATTCCCGATCTGGTTTTGAATTGAGCCGCATCCTGGGCAATTCCCGAAGATGCAAGGAACCACAACAAAAGCAAAGGAGCACTCAGCAATTTCAAGATTTCAATCCTCCACGGTTGGATTGAAAGGGTAGCACGAAAAGAGAAAAGGTGCTACCAGTGATTTTGTTGCAAATTATCTATGAATAGACGGTCCCGAAAAGTGAGCTTTTGCGAGCATGTCCAGTGCTGAAGACAGACTGGCCTTTCCTGCGTCTGGGCTGCAATGGTGTTGTCCGTGGAAATTCGGGAACAGGGAAGGTATTATGGGCGACCGGATAGGCATGCCTGCAGCAAAGTGCTGGAACCATGGGGATACGGATGAAAGTCGATCAAAAAACGTTAGGCATTCTCGATAGGGCCCAGAGCGGCCGCGCTCCCGGCAAAGAGGAATGTATCGTTCTGTTGCAGTTTGCCGAGACATCTCTCGAAGCCGCCCTAGTTCGTGCTGTTGGCGATTCCATAACAAGGCAACGGTTCGAGAATCAGAGCTTTGTCCTTGGACAGATAGGCGTCGAGATTGGCCCCTGTCCCGGCAAGTGCAAGTTCTGCAGTTTTGGTGAGGGGCATACAACATTTGAAGCCAGTCTAATGGACGAAGAGGATATCCTCCGGAGTGCCGACATCTTCACGGCTTCGGAGGAGCTTTATGCCCTATTTCTCATGACGATGCATGTTTTCGATTTTGAGCGGCTGATTCGTATTGTGCATATGCTGAAAAAGAGAATGCCGCAGGAAACTCAGATCGTCGTCAATGTCGGAGATTTCGACAAAGCTCAGGCGCGGGACTTGAAAGCCGCAGGCGCAAGCGGTGCGTATCACATCTGCCGCCTTCGGGAAGGAGTTGATACTGCACTCAATCCTGAGAATAGAAAGTCGACCATCAGAGCTATCAAGGATTCCGGACTGGACTGGTATTACTGTTGCGAACCGATCGGACCTGAACACAGCCCGCAGGAACTTGTTGATCAGATATTCCTCGGACTTGAATACGGATGCTTCCAGCATGCCGCAATGCGACGTGTGTATCTACCATCGGCCCCGCTATCTCCGCACGGACAGATTTCCGAACTCCGGCTGGCGCAAATAACGGCCGTGGTAGCGCTGGCATCTTTAGCTTGTCCTGAAACAAGGAGCATTGCAGTTCATGAGCCCAATCTGCTCGGGCTTACAGCAGGTGCCAACACGGTATACGCGGAAACCGGAGCCAATCCGAGAGACACGGAAAGGGAAACCACCGGACATCGCGGACGGGACATCAAGGACTGCAAACGCATGCTCTATGAGGCAGGCTTCGAGCACCTGATGATTTCACCACGGAAAAGAATCTCGCT
This sequence comes from Acidobacteriota bacterium, assembly GCA_963664705.1. Taxonomy (GTDB): domain Bacteria; phylum Acidobacteriota; class UBA6911; order UBA6911; family UBA6911; genus UBA6911. Next base: position 5,913,153 of record OY761556.1, read on the forward strand.
TATCGATAGCTATCGATAAGCGAGATCATGGATCAGTGACTAATTTTCCCTGTGCATTGTGCTGCGACTCAGTGAGTCTCGAGCCAATGCCTGGCTACAACAAGAGCGGCATCGCCACACGCTTTGCCGCCGGCAGGATCGCCTTCATTCGAGGCAGTGAGGATGGCGAAATTCTTTTCCGGCGCGATTCCTATGGTGGCGTACCATGAGCCTTCAGATCCAGCGTGCTCCAGTACCGTGCCGGCCCAATCGTATCGATTCACTCCCCATCCGGAGGCCATCTGCAATTCAGTGGAGAAAGAATGCAGGTGCTGGAATGCCTCACATCGGAGAATTCTGCAATGACCGCGTGCCGCATCGAGGTGCAGAACTGCAAATCTCGCCCAATCCTCCAGTGACAAGCTGACGTTGCCTGCTGCTGCTGCCGCCAAAGGCACGTGCGTTTCCGAATCCGTTCTGAGACGGGCCAGGGGAAATCGGATCACTCGGTGTCCCCAGGGCTGATTTGGGTTTTGTCCGCTTCCCGGCGATCCAAACCCAGCGGATTTCATCTGAAGGGGATCAAAAATGCACTGGCGCATCCTATCCTCCCAGGAGTGGCCTGTGACGCGTTCCACTACGGCGCCAAGGATGCTGTAACCCATGTTCGAATAGACTGTACTGGAGCCTGGCGCTGCGGCGGGGGGCAGTTGCAGGCCAATGGATACGAGTTCCATGCGCTGTTGACGAAGTGTCCCATTCAAATGGAGCAGCCGGTCGTATAGGCGGATATCCTCGCGGTCATCGGGTAACCCCGATCGATGATGAAGCAGTTGATCGATAGTCACGCTGCAATATTCGGGCCTCATCTTTCCGGAGAGTTCCGGGAAAATATCGGAAAGCTTTGCTTCCCAATTCAGCAGACCTCGGTCCACAAGGATGCCGATCAATGTGGCTGTCATTGATTTTGTGCAGGAGCCGATGTGAAACCGGTCGGAAAGCTCGATAGGATCCGACCTGCCTGCGACCCTTACTCCAACGGCTCCCATTGCCACAATCCGATCGCCTCGGATAACAGCGCATGCGAGTGCGGGGACATGATATTTGGCTCGCACTATACTCAGTTCAGAATCAAGCGAGCTGACACCTGGCGGGAAAGGATGAGCCTTTGTTCTCCTGGTTGCGGCATAAGCTGGATCAAAGTCGAGGCTCAGCGTTCCTGCCAGCCTGTACCAGATTATCGTTCCTGCAATAAGCGAGAGCCCCAGACATGAAAGGAGTACCCATCGTATGGGATGGCGGAGGGTCATTGGCGCCTCATGGGAAATCGAAAAATGCAATCCGGTATACGATTATAGCTCGGTTCAGGCGATTATCTGTGGCCTTGTAGTCCTAGGAAAGCCTCTGCCATTGGAATTAATATTTTTGCCGCGGAAGCGCGGAGGATTTACTTCCAGGATCAGACCCCGTGATAGGCGAGCGTGTCCCCTCAAGCCAAAAGAAGCGTTGTCTATCTGGAATCTTCGGGTGTAAAAACAGCGTATGCGATTCGATCACCTGGTACTCGCATTGCTGTGGAGCACATACTGTTTTGTTCACAGTGCCCTGATTTCTGTGAGGGTGACGGAATTATTCAGACGCGCACTCGGAAAGGGCTATGCTTATTACCGGTTGGTCTTCAACGCCTTCTCTCTGGTTACCTTCGCACCTCTGCTCTTGTATTCCCGTTCGCCCCGTTTCCAGCACCCGACAATATTTGAATGGTCCGGAGGCTGGCAATTCCTCCGATACTCAATGATTCTCCTGTCGGCTGCGCTCATAGTCAGCGGATCCCGGCATTACAGCTTCAGTCAATTTCTGGGTTTTCGACAGATCCGATCCGGTTCAAGCCAGGGAGGGATTACCGAAACCGGCAATATTGATACGACTGGAGTGTTGGGCATTACCAGGCATCCGTGGTATGTGGCGGTGTTCCTTTTGCTCTGGGTCAATAATCTGAGCGCTGCGACGATAGTGGTTAATGTTGTTCTTTCCTCCTATCTCGTGATTGGAACGCTGCTTGAAGAGCGCAAACTTGTGCTGGAATTCGGCGACAGGTACCGCGTTTACCAAAAGAATGTGTCGATGTTTATCCCGACGAAGTGGCTTAAAGCCAAAATGCAAAACTGAATTGCGGATCGGAAATAATTTCAAAGCTGATTTTTCCGGCTGTGCTGTTCATACGCGACACAGCGCCACTCTTGAGAGCATCAAATGTCTTCCAGCCATCGATTGTGGGGGATTTCAAATCATCAAACCCGTTGAATTCATGGCTTCATCAGAATTCCGGCGACAGACACCGCTCAACGCCAAAAAATTTGGACTGATAATTATACTTGATGATATACACTGTAGCGTATATAGTATGTGACATACAGTATGAGGCTATCGCATGACCGTTACGGAAAACCTCTTTGAGAATCTGAGACTCGAGCTCCGCCGCGGCTGTCTGGCATTGGCGGTTTTGGCCCAACTCCGCCGGGAGCATTACGGATACACCCTCCGCAAAGCCTTGGTAGACCATGGCCTGGAGATTGAGGAAAGCACGCTCTATCCACTTCTGCGACGACTGGAATCTCAGGGTCTGCTGGTCAGCGAATGGCGCGAGGAGGACAAGCGCAGGAAGCGCTTCTACAAGCTCTCCAAAGAGGGCTCGGGTATTCTCGCCCGGCTTCTGCAGGAATGGCAGACGATCAACGCCTCAATAGACAACATTTTATAAGAAGGAAAACGTCATGGAATTGCTCGACCGCTATCTTGAAGCAGTGCGCAAAAACCTGCCCTGGAAGCGGCAGGACGACCTTCTGGCCGAGTTGCGCGCCAACCTCGAAGCCCAACTGGAAGACAAGGAGTCTGCGCTTGGCCGCCCGTTGACCAAGGAGGAAGCCGAGGATTGGTTGAAGCAGTTGGGCTCACCCACGCAGATGGCATCTCGGTACCAGCCGCAGCAGTATCTAATCGGCCCATTGCTCTTTCCAATCTATCGGCTGGTGATGAGAATCGCGCTCCCCTGGTTTACCCTGCTTTACGTGGTGGTTGGATTGATTCAGTCGGTAGGAAGCGAGAATCCCGGCAGTGCGTTGCTGGGAGCCGCAGCCCGCTTGCCCTGGCAGTTGTTGGGCGCTGCTGCTTGGATCACATTTGGTTTTGCCGTCGCTGAGTTTCTGGCTGTGCACAACCCTGGCAAGCTGTCGCCGAAGCCGCGGGAATGGTCGCCAAGTTCGCTCCCGCCGCTCGAGGAGAAACCTTCGGGACCGAAACCGCGCACGCGCGCGCAGGCCATTGCCGGACTGGTTTTCAGTATTGTCGGTGCTGCCTTCTGGCTGCTGGTGCCGATCTATCCCTCCCTCCTGCTCGGGCCCGGCGCCGCTTATCTGAAACAGATTCCGTTCGAGTTCGCTCCTGTTTGCGTGACGTTCTACTGGTGGGTAGTGGCGATCAGTATTCTTCAGAGCGCATGGCGTGCGGTCGAGTTGGTGTTCGGATTGTGGCCGCGCACCGTCGGCATCAACCGAGTGGCATTTGCGGTCCTGGCACTGATCCCGCAGTCCATCATGCTGTTTGCGCCGGGTCACGTGTACTTCACCCTGAGCCTTACGGCGAACGGCGCGCGGTCCACCGACTCCTTGAGTTCTTTAAACCATGGAATCCATATGTTCTTTTCCGTGATTGTCGCTATCACCGTGCTGCAACTCCTGCGCTTCGGATGGCAATTGGCGATGAACGCGTGGAAGCGGAGCATGACACAGGCATAGAGAAAGGCCAGCGATACAGCAGTACCGGGAGCGATAGGGACCTTCCGCCAGACCCATGAGATTACCATTCGGGAATTGGACTTAAGGCTGGGCGTAGAACTCTTGAGGCGCCACGCTATTCCAGTTCGTCTCGACGGAAATTCTCGCGCTTGGCGGTGGTCGCAACGAAATGCGTCCTATATCCTAATTGCAGGTCGAAACTGTGAACCGTTTTAGTGACCGAGTAAGGTCTTTCGTATGTCTGGCCTGCTCCGCGGATCCATACTGTCGAACCCTTTCGAAGCTCAGGATTCCCTTCAATCGTTCCACTGCAATCGATGGAAACCTTTCCGGACAGGATCGCCGGCCGGAACTCCAGAAGTTCTCTGCCGAATGTTGCCGTAAGCGTCGTGTCCGTTTTGTATGGCAGTCCGTTGGCTTCGATTTGGATAGTCGATGGTTTGTCGGATGTAAAATTCGGGGCGATGGCGCTTATCTTGCCTTCAAAGATCCTTTTGGGATTGTCGGCACCGAAATCGAAATGGAGTTCAAGCCGTTTTCCAAGTCGGATCAAGTTCCCTTCGCTGTAGGGATACTCCAGGCCGTTTCCCCCTGATTTCAGGTTATTCAGCGTGATCCTCAACCTGTCGATTCCATCATCGTAGCTTGCCGAAATAAGGTTCCTGGAAAGCTCTGCGTTGATCTGTCCATCTAATGCCAGCATGGGGCGGGAAGCTATATAGGGCATCTATTCTCCTTCTGTTTACAAACCTATCATATTGTTGCGTCAATTTGAGCTCACATTACGAAGAGGCCCGGATTTCTGGTCCAAAGCATTTAAGCCAAAAAATAGAGCCTTAGCCAAAGGAAGTTGCCTCCAGGAGCGAATTTGCGCAACTCCGATATGAAGAGATTGAACGCTTTTTGTGGAGGGCGCAGCGCAAACCCTACGCTCGTCAATGGCGCTCGATCCTGTTGACCGCAAAGGGAAATTGTTTAATGATCGGACCTCAGGAAAAGGGGAAAAATGCCCGTAACGCATGTTTGGGAGCGTTTTTCGTCGGTTGGCTTTCTATGCTTTTGTGGACCTCCCATTTTACGTCCAAGCCACCAGAGACTAGCTCAGGAATTTGGTTAGGGTGAACTATGCCAGGGAGAAGTTATGAGTCCTGAAAAAGGTGTCCGGCCCGACTGGCTGATCGGCGGCGGAGAGACCGGAGAGTGGATCCGTTCCATGGATTGGGCCTCCACATCGTTGGGTCCGCGTGCCGCCTGGCCTCAGTACCTGCGAACCGTGGTTAACCTGGTTCTGTCCTGCCGCTATCCGATGGCCATCCTATGGGGAGGCGAACGGACTCTTATATACAACAATGCTTACCGCTTCATCGTTGCGGACCACCATCCGGGAGCGCTGGGGATGTCAATCCGCGAGGTGCGATCGGGAATCTGGGATGATGTCGAACCGGTTCTCGAGCGGGTGATGACGCAAGGGGAAACGGTTCATTTGGAAAACCAGCCGTTCCGCATCACACGCAGCAGTCATGTGGATGATGCATACTTTGACGTGTCCTATAGCCCCATTTACAACGAGGAAGGCCAGACTGGCGGTACCTTGCTGGTGCTTATCGAGACTACCGAGCGCGTAGTGTTGGAGCAGCGGCTAAAGCAGGTGAACGAAGCCCTTGAGGCGCAGATAGCAGAGCAGAATCAGGTGAAGGATTCGTTGCGGAAGAGCGAGATTCAACGAAGAGAATCCCAGCAGATTGTCGAGGGGATTCTCAATGCAATGCCGGTGAGGGTGTTTTGGAAGAATAGGGACCTCGCGTATCGCGGCTGCAATGCGGCATTTGCCCGGGATGCCGGATTTGCCGATGCGAAGGACATCATTGGGAAAGACGATTATCAGATGGGCTGGCGCGACCAGGCGGAATTATATCGTAGCGATGATCGTCAAGTCATCGAGAGCGGCTGCGACAAGATTCTCATCGAGGAACCGCAGACAACACCCGAAGGGAACACCATTACTCTCCTTACGAGCAAGATACCTCTCCGCAATTCTATTGGAGAGATTACCGGAATACTCGGAACGTATTTGGATATTACTGAGAGAAAACGGGCCGAAGAGGCGCTGCGTGAAAGCGAGGAAATATTTCGTCTGACATTTGATGCCAGCCCCGATGCAGTGAACATCAATCGCATGGAGGATGGCCTTTATGTAGACATCAATGAGGGCTTTACCCGGGTTACCGGCTTTACCCGTGAGGATGTGATTGGGAAAGCCTCATTGGACCTGAATATATGGCATGATTCCGCGGATCGGCAAAAGCTTGTGAGCCGTTTGCAGGAAATGGGCAGTTATGAAAACCTCGAGGCCGTATTTCGAAGGAAAGATGGCAGTCTGCTGACGGGCTTGATGTCAGCCAGAGTGATCTGGTTGAGAGGAGCGGCGCATATAATCTCCATCACGCGCGATATCAGCGACCGCAAGCGAGTCGACGAAGAAAGGGCCAAACTCGAAGCCCAGCTATATCAAGCCCAGCGGTTGGAATCGGTGGGGCGACTGGCGGGCGGCGTAGCGCATGATTTCAATAATATGCTGGGTGTGATACTTGGCCATGCGGAGATGGCTCTCGAGCAGGTTGACTCTATGCAACCGCTCTATGAGGACCTGACGGAAATCCAGAAAGCAGCCAAACACTCCTCCGATCTTACCCGCCAGCTGCTGGCTTTTGCCCGCAAGCAGACCATCGTACCCAAAGTCGTGGATCTGAACGAGGCTATAGGGGGCATGCTCAAGATGCTCGAGCGGCTCATCGGCGAGGATATTCTTCTCCATTGGCAGCCGACTGACAATCTATGGCCGGTCAGGGTGGACCCGTCTCAGATCGACCAGATCCTTGCCAACCTGTGCGTCAATGCGCGGGATGCCATTGCCGGAGTCGGCAAGATTACTCTCCAAACGGGGCATAGCACCTTCGATGAAGCGTACTGCGCCGCTCACGACGGTTTTATGCCCGGAGAATATGTGCGCTTTGCGGTGAGCGACGACGGTCGCGGCATGGATAGAGAAACCTTGGGCCATATCTTTGAGCCCTTCTTTACGACTAAGGGTGTAGGGGTGGGGACCGGCCTTGGACTTGCCACGGTGTATGGCGCTGTTTCACAGAATGGTGGATTCATCCATGTCGAAAGCGAGTTGGGCCAGGGTACAAGGATCACAATTTATCTGCCTCGATACGTTGGCAAGGGTCTGAAATTGAGAACGGAAGACCTGGAAAGGACCGCTGGACAGGGCCGGGAGTGTATCCTGCTGGTGGAAGACGAACCAGCCATTCTAAAACTGACCATGAAGATGCTCGAAAAGCTGGGCTATGTTGTATTGGGTGTCAAAAACCCGGGAGAAGCGATCCGTCTTGCCCGCGAACATGGTGGCGAAATCGATATGCTCATGACCGACGTGGTAATGCCTGAGATGAACGGGCGCGACCTGGCTAAAACACTTCTATCCATCTATCCAAGTCTTAAGCGCCTGTTTATGTCAGGATATACGGCAGATGTAATCGCCCACAACGGTGTGCTGGATGAGGGCGTGCACTTCATCCAGAAGCCCTTTTCCGCAAAAGAACTTGCCGCCAAGATCCGGAGCATCCTGGATAGCGAATAAAGCTACGCAGGATTAGGATTATTCCATCTGCTTGCCTGGCCCTGTTGTCGATCCTTTCTTTCTAGCCCCAGATCTTCACTCGTTTTTCCGGCGCCAGATAGAGCTTCTGCCCCGGCTTCACGTCAAACGCCGGATACCAGGCGTCGATATTGCGTATGGTCACCGCCCGGAATTGTTCGGGAGCGTGGCCGTTGGTCAGCACGATCTGGCGCAGCGTTTCGGGACGCGATTTCACTGCCCAGGACTGCGCGAAAGCGATGAAGAAGCGCTGGTCGCCGGTCAGCCCATTGACCGTGGGCGCTTCCTTGCCGCCGAGCGAAGTCCGGTAGGCGTCATAAGCGGCGTTGAGTCCGGCGACGTCGGCGATATTCTCACTCAACGTCAACTTGCCATTCACGTTTAACCCGGGCAGCGCTTCATAAGCGTCGAACTGCGTCGCGAGTGCATCGCCGGCCGCGGTGAACTTCTTGAAGTCCGCCGGGGTCCACCAGTTGCGGAGCGCACCCTGCGCGTCGAACAAGGCTCCGCCGTTGTCGAAGCTGTGGCTGATTTCGTGGCCGATGGTTGCGCCGATTCCGGCATAGTTGAAGGCGGCGTCCGCAGCGGGATCGAAGAAAGGCTTGACCAGGATCGCGGCCGGGAAGTTGAGCGCATTCTGGACCGGCAAATTCACTGCATTCACCAGCTGCGGCGGCATCCACCATTCGGTGCGGTCGAGCGGCTTGCCGATCTTGGCGATCTGGTGCCGGTATTCGGCCAACGCTGCGTTCTTCTGGTTGGCGTAGGCCGTGTCGGCCAGGATCTGCAGGCCCGAATAATCGCGCCAGGTGTCGGGATAGCCGACCCCGACGATGATGTTCTTCACTTTCTTGAGCGCCTCCTGCTTGGTTGACGGCGCCATCCAGTGGATTGCCTCGACGCGCCGGGCGAATGCAGATTTGATGTTTTCGGTCATTTTCTGGATCTCGGCTTTTGAAGAGGCCGGGAAATATTGGTCGACATAAGCCTTGCCGACCGCATCCTGCAACGCGTTGCTGGTTGCGTTGAGCGCAAGGATGTCGCGCGGCCGCTGTTGCGGCGTTCCCGCCAGCGCCGTTCCGTAGAAAGCGAAGGCTGCGTCACGGAAGGGCTTGGGCAAGACATTGGTCTGCTGGTTGAGCGTGTGGAAAGCCAGCCAGTCCTTCCAGTTTTGCAGCGGTTCGGAGCCGACCAGCGCGGCAAGCTTCGGGATCGCGGCGAAATGGTAGGCGTCGAACTGCTGCTCGCTGCCGAGCTGTGCGGCGTCGAGCAGCTCGCCCCAGTCGAGACCGGGCGCCTTCTGATGGAGTTGCTGCCGCGTCCACACCTGCGCGCCGTTGGCGAAGTACTCGCTCTGCTCGCGCGGCTCGTGTGCCCGGGCGATCTTGGTTTCGAGATCCATGATACGTCCGGCGGCAGCGTCGGCATCCGTATAATTGGCGGCCTTCAGAATGGTCGCGATATAGGTCCGGTACTTGGCCCGCGTGTCGGCCATCTTGGCGTCGCCGGACAGGTAATATTGCGCATCGGGAAGGCCAATGCCGCCCTGCATCAGATAAGGCAGCTGTTGCCCCGGCGTCGCCAGCCCCTGCGTCACAAACACGCCGAACAGATTCTCCGTCTGGAAATTCGTTGCGTTCAGCGGATCGGTGTCGGCACGGATGCTGGCGCCGATCGCGGTGCTGAGCGCTCGCTTGTCGCCGATCCGCGCGATGGCATCGAGATCGGCCTTGGCCGGCGCAATCCCTGCGCGGTCGATCGCCTCGGTGTTGACATAAGCGTTGTAATAATTGGCGATCAGCGCGTCGTTGCCGCTGGCCGGCTTGGATTGGAGGATCTTGTCAAACAGCTTGCGGGTGTTCTTTTCACGCGTCTGGTCGGCGATCCAGAAGCCGCCGATCCGCGAGCGGTCGACGGGAATCGGGGTATTCTTCACCCAGCTGCCGTCGGCGTAGCTGAAGAAATCGTCGCCTGGTGTTATCGACTTGTCCATCCACGCAAGGTCGATGCCGATCCCGTTGCCCTTCTCTTTCGGTTCGGTCGCGGCGTTTTTACTCGTTTTAGTGCTGCACGCGCCGAGCACCAGCGCGAAGGCAAAGACCAGAAGTAGCAGCTTGTTCATGTGTTGACCCTCTCCAAAGATGATCCCCGGGTTCCTCCAGCCCCTGCTTTGCAATGCTGCAAGCGGCCGTCAGGAGAGCGGCTGGGCTTTTCGACGAACGGAGGTACTGCATCCAGTTCATAGAAAATCGTACACGATTTTCATGCCTGAATTCCAAATTATTCCAGGGACCTCCCAACGAAATTTTCCTCCCGCAATGCTCGCCTGATCTGAGAATTATCGTTGAGCTTCAAACGAGCTCACCGGCTCAAGGCAAACCCAAGTGGAGTGGTAGGTTAACGCGGTTGCTCTCTTAGCTGTCGGCTTCAACGGCGCAGGGAGATCGTTTTTGATCGCTTAAGGAGATGAACAGAAGAAGGAACAGCGCAACCTGCGCGTCAGGGATTAAACCGCGCCCCTCGCATCAGGTGGATGCAGAAACCTATGGCTACAGCAATTAGCGGTAGCATGATTAGGGAAAGCAGTCGGGTAGCCAAACGGACATTCGGCTTATTGACGTTGTCGAGCGCCCACGACAGTAGTGGGAGCATCGCAACCACCCACACTACATATTCCACCAGGTCGGGATGGTACTTTCCCTGGAAGGACTCTATCAATTCCATGGCTCCGATGGTGAGAGAGGCAATCAAACCGCCCAGCCATTCCCATCGCTAGGCTGCAATCAATCCGGCAGCAAAAATCGGGAGGCAAATGAGCAAAACAGGATCTGGTCGTGTTGGTTGTTGCACCGCCAGATCCAAGACACTCAGTACACCGACAAGCAGAATGACAATGCTGAAGGCGCGCCAGATCACACGCACAATGAGACTCATAATCCTGAGTTCCATGGCAGCAGCCCCTGACAATAAAAGAATCCGGCAGTACCTTCTGGCTTTCCAGTCCAGGGCTTCATGGAAATCCGGCTAAATACGCCGAAATTGCCCAAAAGGCAGGAACGGCTGAAACAAAATTTCAATCGCTTCCAGCGCTTCCCTTGAAACGGTCCTCTTCTTCGGCAAAAAGGATATTGAAGCTCGTCAACGTCCCGTAGCATCCCGTAATGTAGCCCTGCAGTTTGATCTTTTGATCCTCCGGAATCTCCATTCCATTTATTTGCTGCTCCAGCACGCGCAAACGATTTCTGAGCATCCCGATCTTGTGGAAAAATGTTTCTATGGGCCAACTCTTCTCCTGGAGCCCCTCTTTTGCAGGACGCAAAACCATTTCGCCGCCATTCCATTTGTCAGCAATCGCAATTGGGGTCAGGCCGGTCTCTTCTCTGATTATGCGTCTCAACATCATTTCAAGATCTGCAGCACCTTCGCTTTGGGATAAGTCAACCACGGGGAGTTTCCTTTCTCGCTCCGTTATCAGGGGTATCTGAGGTGGAGCTGATGGTTCAGATTTCACTTTTGATTGACCTTCTCTGGCCTCGCCCCCACGATAATTGTGCTGACTGCCACAATAATTACAGATGACTCTCAGCGCTGCCCCTTGTGCCTCCGCAACGATCACGGTATGACTGCGAACTGTTTTGCAGGCACGGCACAAATCATCCAGTGGATCCCCTGCTTTGAAAGACACATTTCCTCCCTTTGCCTGAAAATATGATTCTAGCTGTTATCTCCAAAAACATGAAGGCAAAGAGCAGTCGACAATCTGTGCCGTGCTGTTGCGCGCAAGTCAATGGTCTTTGCGCGGGTGATGCTTCATAAGGTCGAAAACGGCGACCAATCCCGCATGGTCCGAAGCATACAATCCATCTGTGTCGGGCACGAATCCGGTCCTCGCGATTGAGTCAGCATTCAGCCCATTCGAGAAGATCAGATCTATCCGCTCCAAAGGCTGAATGGGTTGGCCTGCCATAAGGTCTTCCCCGAAAAGCGGCCAGGTCAGGCCGGGATCGCCCGGGCTTAATTTTTTCCAAACATCGTCGAATCCTGAATGCGCAATGTAGTCATAGCTTTGTGTCATGTCGGAAGGGTAATTATTCGTATGCTCGGCATCCGAATTAAAATCCCCGGCCAGGACTACCGGGAGATTGGATTTACTCAGATTTTCCACAAGCTCCAGCGCCTGGGACAGCTGCAAATCGAATGTATCCGGATAGCCCGAGACGGCACTCTCCAGATGAGTAGTGGCAAATTCGAATTGTGAATCCCGAACCTTTACATTGACTGCCAGCCAACCGCCCAGAAGCGGAATATTCGTTCCGTCGGGCATTGGGAAGAACATGTTGTTTTCATAGATACGGCTTTCACTCCCAATTACATTCAGTTGGCCGGATCGCACCAGGATTGCATTGTGATCGGTGAAAATGGCCAAATCGGGGATTTCAATGCGGGTTAGTTCTTGAATGGCCGCCACCTTATAGTGCAGGCCTGCGGAGTGAAGCGATTTCATAAGTAAATCCAGCTGGTCAAACTGGACGGCTTCAAGTGGAATATCCCATGTCGTTACTTCCTGGAGCGCAATAATGTCGGGCTTTGTTTCGGCGATTTCGGCAGCCAGACGAGCTATGCGCTCCGGGATTCTACTTTGAACAACTTCCGAAATAGTATTATAGACGGCCTCCGCGAAATCACCACCGGCCGCGGCGATGAGGTTAAAGTCCGTGCCGGCATCCATGTTGCGGGTCATCACCTTCACGTGCAGATTTGGATTCTCGGCCGAGGCCGATGAGGTTGAGATAACGCAAAGCGAGAATGCAACAACTGTCACAAAGCACACTGTGAACGCTCTTCCTTTCATGGACGATCCTCCCCAAAATGTGTAGTGAACTGCTTTCAATCCCCCCAATGATGGAGGCACGACAGAGCAATGCAAATCGTGAGCCAGGTGGCTTGCCCGGTGTTGGCGAGCTTATTTTTTGCATTTAGTCGAAGATGGCCTTTTTAAGTGTGTAGTGGAGTGCACACATGAAGCCATCGGTGTGAGGCGTCCTGCGCAGTGTTACAAATCAAATTCCTTGATCTTGTTTTGGAGGGTGCGACGGCTGATGTTCAAAACCTTTGCCGCCCGCGTGCGATTCTGATGGGCGGAGTTCAGAGCATTCATAATAATCTGTCTTTCTGCGCTGCGGATGATAGCTTCAGTCCGGGATTTCAGACTGGAATCTGCCGCTGCCGCATCTCCGGGGTGCATTTCGTTCGGCAGCAAAGCCGGATCAAGGATGGTGCCCTCGGAAAGAACAAACATACGTTCGATCACGTTTTCCAGCTCCCTGATATTTCCCGGCCAGTCATAGGAGACAAAGGCATTGAACACTTCCGGCGGGATTCCAACTCTCCTCCGGTATCTGGCCGTTAAACGACTTAAAAAATGTTCCGACAATAGAATAATGTCCTCTCGTCTCTCTCTCAGTGGGGGGATATGCAACGGCACTACATTCAAACGATAGAAAAGGTCGGAGCGAAATGAGGCGTTTTGGCAGGCGGCGGCCAGGTCTTTGTTTGTCGCAGCCACAATTCGAACATCCACGCGTATGGTTTTGACGCCTCCCACCCTTTCGAAAGCTCGATCCTGAATAGCGGCAAGTAGTTTTGCCTGGACATTGAGCGGCAGTTCTCCGATTTCGTCCAGGAAAATTGTTCCGCCGTTTGCCAGTTCAAACCGTCCCGGTTTGGAAACAACCGCGCCGGTGAATGAACCCTTCTCGTGGCCGAACAGATCGCTTTCCAGCAATGCATCCGGAATGGCTGCGCAATTGACTTTGATGAACGGTTGCGTATGTCTGGAGCTGGCAAGGTGGATTGCGCGTGCGACCAGCTCTTTGCCCACTCCGGTTTCGCCTGAAATGAGAACGGTTGAATCGGTCGATGCAACTCTTCTCATGGCATGAAAAACCTGCATTATTGGGGCGGTTGCGCCGACGATGTTTGGGGCGAATTGTTTTGCATCGTCATAATAGGGCGAGACCAGTTCCTTGTTTTTGCTCGATTCGGAAAGCGCTTTTTTTACAACTTGCAGAAGCTCGTCAGGATTGAAGGGTTTGGTGATGAAATCGTAAGCGCCTTTCTTCATCGCGGCTACGGCGTCCTCCACACTCCCAAAGGCGGAGATCATAATCACTGGGGCAGCCGGGTTTATCTTTAAGCTGAGACTCATAACATCCATGCCGCTGTTGCCCGGCATTTTCAAATCCGTTATCACGAGATCGAAAGTCCCCGACTTGAGTGCGTCAAAGGCCGCCTCCGCATTGGACGCCGTTACGATTTCGACGGGAAGCTCTTTGACGATATCACGCAATATTGTCAGCAGATTACGATCGTCATCAACCAATAGTATGGCCGGCATTGAAATCTCCTCATGCGGGCGGATTAAGCCCATCTCCGGCAGGAAAGTGGATTATGAATCGTGCCCCCCTATTATCGCTTTCTGCCGTGATCTCTCCTCCATTCAGATTGACGAGCCGTTTGCTGATCGCGAGCCCTAGCCCCATTCCATTCGCTTTTGTGGAGACGAATGGTTCAAAGATCCGGGGAAGGATTTCCGGAGGCACGCCATTCCCGGTGTCAGAAAATGTGATCCTGATGGAGGAATGGATGTGTTCTGTGTGAATGCGAAGTGAGCCATCGGAGCCACAGGCGTCGTATGAATTCCTTATCAAATTTATGAATACCTGCCGAAGGGTTTGGGGATCAGCCTTGCAGAGAGGGACTCCCTGCGAAAGGTCCAATTCTATCCTGGGGGCATTCTCACTCATCTTCATCAAAGTCACTGTTTTTTCAATCAGGTTATTGATGCACACATCCTCTTTTTCGATCTTTATCGGGCGGATGAGTCCACGGTAATTTGTCAGCATTCCGTCCAAGCGCTCGATTTCATCGGAAATCAAATTCAGATACTCCCTGGATTTTTCACCAGTCAGGCTTCCAGGCTTCTCATTAAGAAGATGCGCCGCACCTTTAATAGAGCTTAGTGGCGTTCTCAACTCATGCGCTATTCCGGCGGTCATTTCGTTGAGCATGTCGAGCTTTGTACGCATCTCAACAAGAAGGTCGTACGCATCTCGATGCTTATATACTCCGGCCGCCAGCACGGAGGTATAAATCACGGTGCCCAGATGTCCCAAGGGGGGAATGCGCAGAGGGATATGGTTGGACTGAAGAAGATCCGTGCTGCAGGCAAAACATGCAATCCAGACGGCAATCAGAACATAACGGAATCGGCTCTTTTCTCCCTTCGAGGCAGCGCCATTGATAGCCCTTCCCAATACAAAATTCGAAGCGGCAAAAGATGCAAAAAGCATTGCCAGATACAGTGCGTTCCAGACATCTCCTTCGACAAAATCCTGAACCTTGGGATATTTAAGCGCGAGAGGAGAGCTTATGGTCAGGGGCAAGCACAGGACATAGCCGGCAAGGAGCAATCTGCGTTTAAGCGGAAACCCGGCTAGACTGCATATAAAATGAAGCATTACCGCGGGCGCCATGCCGGTCCCGACCAGGGAGAAATAGAACCAGGGGGATTGATACCGCGTTTGCATTGTATGCATGGTCTGCAAGACCATAAAATCGCAAAAGGTCCAGATAGCGGCAGTCAGGCAGTTAAACAGAAATGTGACATAAACTGTTGTGCGTGAAGTTCGAGTCAGGATAAGCAGAATAAATAGCCCATTGATCAAGGCGGCGGTCAGAGCCAGCCACTTATCCATCTGATCGATGATTGTCATAAACCAATTCCCGCCACTCCGGTATTTCAGAGCCGGTATGCCGGGCGAACAGTCGCCGGGCATGCATTCATTCAGACCAGGGGAATAACGATTACTGCCGATGCATTTGCTTCCTGCGCATTCGGCCTTTTCTATCTCAAATCAATGGATTTCGGACGCGATACTATAGGTAGAAGCAGTATAGGAGAGATTGGAGAAAAACGGCAATCTTATCTGCGGGTTTCTCACTGTTTCGCGCAGAGTGATTCACATCCGGCGATGCGGTATGCGCACGCTGCTTCGCAGCCGTACAACCAGCCAATTGTCAATTCCCAGGGAAAATATAGGTTCTCCGGGCTTTTGCATTTCCGGAATGAACTGGCACGCTAATTGTATATACCGGAGATGGGCGCTGCGAGGCTGGATCGGAATCGTCGATGCATTTTCCTTGTGCAAGTCAGAAGCAGCGCCGCCGCATTCAACGGACTTGCCATAGGGCGTCGCTATCGCATTCATTGCGATTTGGGAGGAGACAAATGGCACAAAGAACTTCTTTTGGGATTATCGGTTTGCTGCTCGCCGTTACATTGCAGCTGCAGGCAGGCACGGCATCAGTGCAGAAGACAACCTGGGAGGGGCTTTCCATCGTGCTGGGCAAGCAGGTTACGATTGTAATGCCCGGAGGAACCATCATCAGGGGCAAAGCAAAAGCGGTTGAGCCGGATGCTCTGACCATGCAGGTTAAACAAACAACGGATCCGATCGCTTATCCCAAAGGCTTTCTGCGTATTCCACGCGAGACATTAAGGGTTTTGCAGCTGCAAACGAAAGGAACCAAGTTTCGGATCATTGGGACGGCTTTGGGCGCTGTTGCAGGACTGGCTGGTGGGGGAGGCGCGGCTATTGCCATTCAAGGAGGAATCCTAAGCAACAATAATCCTGGGGGAGCCGCTGCGGCTCTCATTGGGATTACGGCTGTCGGAACGACGGTCGGATACCTGACGGGAGATAAAGGAGATACGCGTTCACTGATTATCGAGATTGTGCAGTAGAAACGTTCTCTTCCAACAGTTATTTCTTTGAACTGGTATATGAATTGAGGCATGTGGTTTAATCATCGCTATAGACGAGGTGTTTTGATGGATAGGGCGGGAAGATTCAAAAAGGCCAAGAAAGATGACGGCAGTCAGTATATCGGAATGGGTGTCGGTCTTGGGCTTGCTATCGGAGCAGGAGTCGGCACAGCCATTGGAAATATTGCCATCGGTATAGGCTGTGGCCTGGCGCTCGGGATCAGCCTTGGGTCTCTGATGGCGGGGAAAGCAAAACGGGCGGCAGACAAAACACGAGCAAATCTTCCCGGTTCAAATTCGTAGTAGATTAAATCCTAGGTTTATATTCTTTCCTGCTTCTGGGAAGCACGTTGGTTCCTGAACCATCCCAGGCTGGTTGTTGATTAGTTTTTGTATTTGAACCGCGAAGACCTCGAAGACCGCAAAGAATTATTGGATCATTTTGCTGCTGGGCAATGAGATAGAGAGATGGATAGGAAAGAAGTTGAGCATCATATTGTCGATTCCGCGGTGCCTAATGTATGAAGCATCAAGGATGGAATCCAGCGCATGATCTGGCGAGAACGATAACCGCAAAACCTGCAATAATATTTTCCTTCGCGGTCTTTGAGGTCTTCGCGGTTAATGGGGTTACTGATTCGGCCAAGTCAGGGGACAAAACACGAGCAAATCTTCCCGGTTCAAATTCGTAGTAGATTAAATCCTAGGTTTATATTCTTTCCTGCTTCTGGGAAGCACGTTGGTTCCGGAACCATCCCAGGCTGGTTATTGATTAGTTTTTATATTTGAACCGCGAAGACCTCGAAGACCGCAAAGAATTATTGGATCATTTTTGCTGCCGGGCAATGAGATAGAGAGATGGATAGGAAAGAAGTTGAGCATCATATTGTCGATTCCGCGGTGCCTAATGTATGAAGCATCAAGGATGGAATCCAGCGCATGATCTGGCGAGAACGATAACCGCAAAACCTGCAATAATATTTTCCTTCGCGGTCTTTGAGGTCTTCGCGGTTAATGGGGTTACTGATTCGGCCAAGTCAGGGGACAAAACACGAGCAAATCTTCCCGGTTCAAATTCGTAGTAGATTAAATCCTAGGTTTATATTCTTTCCTGCTTCTGGGAAGCACGTTGGTTCCGGAACCATCCCAGGCTGGTTGTTGATTAGTTTTTGTATTTGAACCGCGAAGACCTCGAAGACCGCAAAGAATTATTGGATCATTTTGCTGCCGGGCAATGAGATAGAGAGATGGATAGGAAAGAAGTTGAGCATCATATTGTCGATTCCGCGGTGCCTAATGTATGAAGCATCAAGGATGGAATCCAGCGCATGATCTGGCGAGAACGATAACCGCAAAACCTGCAAAAATATTTTCCTTCGCGGTCTTTGAGGTCTTCGCGGTTAATGGGATTACTGATTTGGCCAAGTCAGGGGACAAAACACGAGCAAATCTTCCCGGTTCAAATTCATAGAGAATAAATCCCGGAAGTCGGAGCCCCCTGGGAGCGCAGCTTCCATATTCCCTGGCCCATATTCTTCCCTGCTTCTGGGAAGCACTTTGGTTTCCGGACCATCCTGGGCTGGTTCTTGGCTGAGTCCAGGCGGCTAGCCTCATCCACGCCGTTTTTTCATAACCCGGCGAATTGCCCATCCGATACCATCGGGCTGTACAGGTTTCTCCACAAATTCAGTAATTCCCTCGAGCGTTCCTCTAACTTCGCGCGCGGATTTGGCAAAGCCGCTGCACAGCACTAATGGAATGGTCGGCCGCAGTTCATAAATCAGGTGAGCCAGATCTGTGCCCGTCATTTTGGGCATCGTCAAATCGGTTACGATCACGTCAAAATCATCCGGGTGAAGTTGAAAGTAGTTCGCCGCTTCCAAGGCATCGGAGAAGGCCGTCACTTTATAGCCGAATCGTTGCAGCCCCGTCTGATTAATCTCCACAATTGCTTTTTCATCGTCCACGAAAAGGACGCGTTCTGTGCCCGAGGGAATCATGGCTGTGTCCGTATCCGGCGATTCTGACTCTGCGTTGATACAGATGGGGAAAAACAGGTCAAATCTTGTTCCTTTGCCCAACTCACTCGAGACGCTGATGGCACCCGCATGTTGGCCGATAATGCTATGAACAATGGCGAGTCCCAATCCGGTCCCTTCGCCGGGTTTTTTGGTAGTAAAATAGGGTTCGTAAATTCTTTGCAAAGTTGCCTCGCTCATGCCGCTCCCGTTGTCGCTCACGCCAATCACTGCGTGCATGCCCGGTTTCAGAGGAGGATGCGCTGAGGCCTCGCGGGAAGACAGATTTCTTTCCTCGAGGGAAATTTCGATTTGGCCGCCGGTCTCTCGCAATGCATGATAAGCATTGGTGGTAAGGTTCAGAAGCACCTGATGGATCTGAGTGGCATCTGCCAGTACCGGGCCACACGATGAAGCCAGCCGGTGTTTTATCTCGATATTCGCAGGGATTGAGGCTCGCAGCAGGGTTAGTACCTCCGTGATAATCGTCGGAAGCCTCAGCGGCTGTTTTTCCCCCTCGGTTTGTCGACTGAAAGTAAGGATCTGTTTGACCAAATCTTTTGCTCGTGTACATGCCTTCAGTATTCCGCCAACCTCCGCTTTGACGTTTTCATCATCCGGCGCATCTCCCTGGATTAGTTGGGAAAAGCCTATGACGACACTCAGAATGTTATTGAAGTCGTGAGCAATGCCGCCGGCCAGTGTGCCGATTGCCTCCATTTTCTGAACATGGCGCAATTGTGCTTCGAGTTGTTTGCGTTCGGTCACATCTCGAGCGATGCTGTGAAGATATTGCTTGCCATCGATAAGCACACGGTGATGTCCGAATTCCATGTCCAATCTCCGGCCATCTTTTGTATAGATCACAGTCTCGTCCAGTATGTCCTCGCCGGATAGAACTCGACGCTGGATTTCCTCGAACCTGACAAGATTGGTATCTCTATTCAAATCCGGGCCCCGCATGGTCAGCAGTTCATCCTTTGAATAGCCGGTCATTCTGACGGCCGCTTCGTTCACATCCATAATCATCGAATTGGCATCACTGATCATGATTGCGTCCCGTGATCCCTCAAAAATCGCCTTCTGCCAGTCCATTGCCTTCCGACGCTCTTCCTCCGCATTTTTTCTCTCCGTGATATCGCGGTCTATCCCGCGATACCCGGAAAAATTGCCTTGCGCATCCCAAATAGGAACTCCGTTTGTTTCGAGCACAACCTCCCGCCCATCTTTGTGCAGGTTGATATTCTGCAATCCCGAGAAGGGAAGACGGGAGCTTTTGAATACCTTCAATAGCAGAGATACCCGGTACGCTTCTTCCACAGGCATCAAGTCGAATGGGCTTTTTCCAATCACTGCTTCAGGTTCATATCCCAAGAGGTCCTTTATCTTGGGGCTCACATAGGTGTAGATCCCGTCCGCATTCACTTCCCATACCAGGTCACTGGTGGTCTCCACGAGAGCTCGGAATTGTCGTTCTCTATACCGCAAAGCCTCCTCAATCTCTCGGCGGTCTGTAATATCACTCAGTGCCCAAATTGAACCTTCCTCCAGGTTCCCTGAGAGTGCCTGTCCTGTAAGGCTGCACCAAATGAGGGAGGCATTCTTTTTCCTCATGGGGGTTTCAATGGTATAGGGTAGTCCCTTTGCGAGTTGGGGATACCCATCCTCCTGAACCCGGAGATAGTCTTCAGAGTTTGAATACAAAATCAAAGTGTCCTGGCCGGTCAATTCCTCTGCCGCATAGCCGAATATCTCCGCAAAAGCAGGATTTACCCACTGTATTTTCCTGTTTTTCAAATGACATATCCCCATGCTTATGGTGTTGAGGATCGTTCTTTGTTCATTTGCGAGCTGCCGGACCTGTTCCATCGTATGCTTGTGTTCCGTGATATCGAGATGCACTCCCATGGTACGATGAGGTTTGCCGGAGGAATCCCGGGAGACAAGCTTTCCACGATCAAGAACCCAGACCCAGGATCCCGATTTGTTTCGGATTCGATATTCCGCGCTATAGTGTTCCGTTTTCCCATTCAGATGATTGGAGGCAGCTCTCTCGACCTCCTGCAGATCATCAGGATGGATGAGTGCATTGAAATTCTGCAGTGTCGGCTCAAACTCTCCGGGCTGGTAACCCAGATTTTCCAGCCATCCTTCGCGGTCAATGACCTCGCCGGTTTGATTATTCAGATCCCAGCTGGACATACCTGCGGCTTCAAGAGCAAGCTTAAGTCTCTCCCTGGATTCATTGGCTATGGCCTCGGCCCTTTTGCGCTTGGAAATGTCTCGAATATTCATCACCACGCCTTTAACCCCCGGATCCTGGAGCAGGTTGGAACCCACTGCCTCGAGATGCACCCAGTTTCCGTTACTATGTCGATAGCGATATTCATACCTGGCAAGCCCGTTCGGTTGCTTCATTACTTCGCCCAAAGCTATTATCGCGCCCTCCCGATCGTCCGGGTGAATACGATCAACTCCAACCGAGCCGATCAACTCCTCGGGCTTGAATCCCACAATTCTTTCGATGGGGCCGCTTATATCGGTCAAAATGCTCGTTTCATCAACTATGGCGATGATGTCATTAGAGTATTGAACCAAGCGTTTGAATCGTTCCTCGCTCGTCCTCAGAGCTTCTTCAGCTTGACGGCGCCTGGTGATATCAATGTGCACACCTGCGACGAGCACCGGTTCTCCCGATGGATCGCGCTCGACAACCTTGCCCTTATCCAACACGTAAATCCACGATCCGGATTTGGCTCGGACCCTGTATTCATCCTCGTAAAAAGGGATTATTCCTTTGGAATGAGCCGCAAATGTCCGGCCCATACGCGGGGTATCCTCGGGATGGATATAGGGACCCCAATGCAGAGTATCGGACTTGATTTCTCCCACCTCGTATCCAAGCATATTCAGCCAATGTTCATCGTCTCTTACTCTTCCGGTCTGAACATTCCACTCCCAAGTCCCCATATCCGCCCCTTGCAGAATGAATGCCAGTCGCTCCTGGCTTTCCTTGGCAGCGGCTTCCGCCTGTTCGATCCGAATTTCATATTGACGGCGCTCCAATTCCAGGGTGCTGCTGAGTTCCTTGACCTCCCGGCGGAGCCGAAGGAGTTCATCGTTGATTTCAGCCGGTATTTTTTCGGTTTTTTTAGCCATGAACCCTTCTTCCGCTCAAAATTTGATGATTAAGCCGGGTGCCACGCATCTTCAGTGCGTCTGTTTGGATAGACATTTTATGTCAATTGGCCGAAAGGCTCGAATGGATTTGCAATGGGGCTGAGTTTGGAGCCCACTGGGAGCCCAGTAGTTTATGAGGCCAGGCCTGATGAATGCGCTAGTCAGCCGATTTGGCTAAGTGAGCTTTGCTCGGGGACTGAATGCTTT
The DNA here is from genome assembly GCA_963664705.1 of Acidobacteriota bacterium. Taxonomy (GTDB): domain Bacteria; phylum Acidobacteriota; class UBA6911; order UBA6911; family UBA6911; genus UBA6911. The sequence goes on from OY761556.1 coordinate 5,934,819, forward strand.
TCCGTATGGCGTCGATCAGCACCTCTGCCTGTCCGCTCTTTGTCAGATAATTCACCGTCCCCGCGTCCCGCATGGCTTGAGCCCGCTCGATGTCCTCGAACATGGATAACCCTATGATACGGACATCAGGCAACTGATGGCGGATAGCTCGCGTCGCTTCAACGCCACTCAGCTTGGGCATGCTGACATCCATCAGGATTACATCAGGCAGAAACCTGGCGGCAAGCTCTACCGCCTCCTGTCCATCCGCGGCTTGAGCAACGACCTCGATGTCCGGTTCATCGGCCAGGAGATTGGCAATTCCCTGTCGTACGACCGCGTGATCATCGGCAAGCATTACGCGGATTTTGTGTACTGCCTCAGGATATTGAGGCGTCGTCGGTCGCGATGATGACACAACCGAACGGGACTGTGGCCCGGGTTCGTTCGCTCCCTGAGCAGTAATCGGCACACATAGGACAAATCGGCTCCCCCGGCCGGGTTCACTCTGAATCTCCAGCTTGCCGCCCACATACTGAAGGCGCTCCTGGATACTGAGCAGCCCAAAACCCCTGCTCCCCTCTCCGGGCAGAAGCATATCCGGATCAAAACCGGTCCCCTGATCGGAAACTGTTACCTGAAGCAAGCCCCCCAACTGCCGCAGATTGACTACGGCCGATCGCACCTGGGCATGTTTGACGATGTTGAATAACAGCTCGCGGACTGATTGGAACAATAGTATCCTCAGATCTTCGGGAAGCGGTCCGCATTCATTCAACTCGAGATTCACAAAGAGTCCCTGGGTGTCGGCCATCCGCCTGGCGAGCCACTGCAGTCCTTCATTCAACCCCGCTTCGTGCAGAATGGGCGGACTCAATTCGGCAGTCAGCGAGCGCGATGTGCTGATGGATTCATCAAGCAATTCCTCCACCTCTTTGGCGGCCTGTTTTACCAGGTCGTCGCCACCACGTCCCAGAAGCGCCAATCGAAACTTGGCTGCAACCAGGATCTGCTGCAGGTGATCATGCAGCAGGTTGGCCAAGCGACTCCTCTCGCGCTGCTCTGCCAAAGTCAATTCACCCGCAAGGGCCCGGAGCTGCGCTGCCCGCCTTTCGAGGTCTCCATTGGCCTGCCGAAGTGCCTCTTCCGCGAGTTTGAGGTCTTCAATATCCGTGCAAGTCCCAAACCACTTCACGGCCTCGCCATTGCCATCGAAAACCGGGACGCCGCGAATCAACCACCAGCGATAAGCACCATCGGCCCGGCGCAGCCTGCATTCCAGCGAATAGGAAGCCAGGTTGGTAACCGCGTTTTGCCAGGCATCCCAGGCACGCTGTTTATCCTCAGGGTGAAAGGGTATGTTCCATCCGTGGCCACAGCTTTCTTCCAGGCTGAGACCTGTGTACTCGACCCATTGGTGATTGAAGTAGGTATTCCATCCATCAGGCTGCGTGGTCCAGACGATCTGAGGAATAGCTTCAGCAAGCAGTCGAAATTCCCTTTCACTGATGGCCACCACTTCCGCAGCCTTCTGCGCCTCCTCCATTTGCTTGCGGGAGGTTATGTCCCGGTTTGTTTCCAGGATTCGCCTGATGCCGTCACTGCCATGAATGACCTGATGACGGGCCAAAACAATGACCTCCTGGCCATTCTTGGTGCGGTGCCGCAATTCTCCCTGCCAGTTTCCGGAGGAATGCAGAATGTTTTCGATTTCCAGCCACGGGATTGGAAAGATTGTCTGCAGCAGTTTGTGCGTGGTGCGCCCGATGGCTTCATCCGCAGTAAAACCGTAAAGGTCTTCTGCGCCCTGATTCCAGAACTCAATGCCTCCCTCATGCCGCCAGACGATGATGGCATCAAAAGAAAGCCGCAGCATCTTCGCCTGCTGGGCAATGATTCCCTCGGCTCGTTTGTGGTCGGTGATGTCGTTGTAGGTGCAGATCATCACTCCCATTTGATTGTCGCTTCCGAACAAGGGCTCGGCGCTGACCAGCATCCATTTGAGATCTTCTTTCATGGGCGACTTGACGGCCACGAGCTCGTTTCGGACAGCTCTGCCCGTTCTCGCCGCCCGGCGGACCGGATGCTCATCGACATGCAGCAGTTCTCCAAGCTCGTTGAACACCTGCCATTGGCTCCAGTCCCGGTCATTGACGCTTTTGATGCTCGATTCGTTGGGCAAATCGAACAGCTGGAGAAAGGCGGGGTTTACTATCGAGAAGCGCCCATGCTCATCAATCAACGCTACGGCTGAAATAATATTATCCGTAAGTATCTTGAACCGATTGCGGCTTTCGCTCAGTGCCTCCTCGGTCCGCTTCCGTTCGGTTATATCGCGCGCAGTGCCGACAAGCCCGATTACTTGTCCCTTTGTGTTGCAATAGGGCGCCTTGCTGGAGAGATAGATGCGCGTTCCAGCCGGATTGGTAGCGACTTCCTCAACAACCTCTGCCTTGCCGGACTTCATGATGCGCCGATCGTTTTCCATGATGGCTAAACCCTCGGCTGGATTGTCGTAGAACTCAGCGTCCGTTTTGCCGATGCAGACTTCGGCTGGTTTGCCGATGATGGCCAATGTTGCCGGATTGGCCAGAATCAATCGGCCGAGTTGATCTTTAAGGTAGATTGCGTCCGGCGTGGCATTCAATACAGCCTTCACCATTGCTTCGTTCTCGCGCCACTCGGCCTCCGCTTGCCTGCGCTCCGTGATATCAATATCCATCTCGAGAATCAGAGGGGATCCGTCCGAATCGGTAAAGGGGAAGTCGTAGGCGTCGATAATGGCGCTTCCATCCGGAGAAGTGAATTCCCAGTGATGTGGCTGGCCGGTTTTCAACGGCACAAAGGATTCGCAGAAGGAACAAGGCTTATCGTACCCGCAGCAGTATTGATAGCAGCGCCGTCCGTTCGATTCGCCAAATTTTTTCCGGAAAGCCCGGTTGGCGAAGGCAACCTGGTAGTCCGGCGTCCGCAGGCAAACCATCACCGGCAGGGTTTCCAATACATCAAACAGCAAGCCGCGATCAGTCCCATTGACATCGTGCCTTGTGGGACGCGGGCCTTTCTCTATTTTCCTGGCAATGGGTTTCCTGGGCATAACTATTCCAATGAGGGAAATGAGCCACAGCCGAGGGGGGGGGGTAGGCTGTGCAAACTTTGAATAACCTATTCTATCTTAAAGTCAGGCTCTTTTATGGAAAATTAAGCATGCAGCGGATTTCAGGTGCACCTATTGATCGGCAGTGAACAGTCCTGCCATTGCCTCTATCATATCCGTGGGCCTATGCTTGGCACGGATGCGCTAAAGCAAATGGGAGTTGATGGACGCCAATTGCCATTTCGTACGCGTATAGGCACTCCGGAATCCATTGCGCTCGGCATTGCGCTGGGACTCGCTGCCTGCCTCTGCCACAATGGATGCCAGATCGCACCCGTGCTCAAAAGCATAGTTCAGGCGTGCTCGCAGAAGCGCTGACTGCAATCCGCGATGGCGCAGTTCTGGAATTGTCGCCGCTCCCCCAAACAGGGCGACTCGCTCATGCGGGGACAGCAGTCCTGCCGCGCCGGGTTTTCCCTCAAATTCGGCAAGAAAGTACACACTGTTTTTCCGCGCGGAAGATAGCCTTCCGAATTGGCTGAAGAACTCCAGAAGTTCAGGATGATCGCTCGTCCATCCCCTGATGCTTATATCCGTCCACAGTTCCATCTCGTCGGGCTCAACAATGCGAACACGGATATGGCGGTTTGGCTCCTGCAACGGCTGTTCAATTGGCTGATATAGCACGCTGCTTATTTCAATGGGCCGGTAGTTCCGCGCGCATAGCAAATCCAAGGCGGCAACACCGGCCATTGGACTCACCTCGTGAAAAACGGCAGTCCCGCGCTCCAGGAAAAAGCGCTCAAGCGTATCCAGCGTTTCCGCGTTCAGGTCTTCAAACAACCCCAACCCAAAAGTCTGGGTAATAGGTGAGTCGGCGCCGTCGAAAGCAGCGTAGGCTCCTCCGCATTCGATCCACGCGGCTCCGCTTTCCGGGAAGAGTCTCTGCCTGGCCTCCACGAATTCGATGCATGCGCGCCCTTCGGCGCGTTCCAAACGTCTGGCGAGGTGGATGTCTGAATGTATCATTGATGTATTCTACATGCCTCAACCGTGATTTCACTTAGATTCGCGCAGAAGTCATCACTCCCATCGGGGCAACTTTGACCACTCGGCGCTGGACGGATTGATGGCAGCCCGGAGGCTGCATATGGAATCGCAGGTCCGTTTATCCAATGCTGTGTTGCCCCGGTTGTCTCCCATAATTCAAAGAAGCCGGTTTGCCTGTTTTGCGAAACAGTCCGGGATGCTTAGAATTTATTAAGATGGCTAATAGCATTATTAGAATTCATGTCAGGAAGTCTTGACCTGCGACATTCCTATATCGTAAATAAATGTACCACAATGTGGTGAGTAGGCTGTGTTTCATTGGATTAGTTAGAGGAAATATATGGATCGACCTTCAGTACTAAGGCTTGTGATCACAATTATTGCTCTCATTTTCGTCATAGGGATCAATATGGCTGCGGATGATCCGTTTCTCGGCACATGGAAAATCAACACAGCCAAATCAAAATTGGCTTCAGTGCCTAAGAGTGACAAGGCAACAATCCAGGCTACTGATAACGGGTTGAAGGTGGTAAGAGACAACATTGAAGCAAACGGGAAGGCTACCCATACGGAAAACATTTATCGGTTTGATGGCCGGGGATACGCAGACGCTACGGACTCTGAATTGTTAACAGCCTGCAATAAAATTGATGTGAACAGCTTTCTCTGCATTGCCAGGAAGAATGGGAAAGAAGTGTACCGGCTTTATGACTCCATCTCTAATGACGGCAAAATGGGGACCATAATTTTCCACAACCAAAGCAGCAATGGTCAGGATGCTCTTGGCATTCGGGTGTACGACAAGCAATAAGCCATAATTGGGAACCTGACCAGCCGAACTAGATACATTTTTCGAATCGTGCCACGGCTGAATCTGCAATTTATCAGTATTGCTTGAATTTCAGGGGTGAGCAGGTAATTGCCTTCTTGCGCCCCTGCCGGGGCTCGTTTATTCCCTGATCAAGAACCAGGGGTTCGCTGCGCTCACCCCTGGCTACCTTCTATCGGGCCTCCGGCCCTGTTGCCTCTCTCGCGTCGCAGAACTCAGAACAATTACTTTGTGGCATCAGCGCCATGCACGCAGCAGTGAGCCCCGGCTTAATATCAATAGCCGTGAAGGGGCGTTTTGGGGGAATTGCGCGCTGGGAGCACTGCCGTCCCGGCTGATGCTGCATACTATTTTGCAATCAAATCAGCCCCGGCGAGGGCGATCAGCAAGTAGCCAGGGGTGAGCGTAGCGAACCCCTGGAATAGGACAGGAAAGGCGGAGCTCTGGCAGGGGTGAAAGCATGGTTTGCTCAACGCAAGAGCAGTTCATTGCGGATAACATTTCAGGAAGAATGCAGGGATCGGGAACCTGGGGGTTCGCTACGCTTACCCCTGGCTACTCTCTATCGGACCTCCGGCCCTGACTAATCAGAGCCAATTCCGCACCATAAAATGGGGGCCGGCGCGGCCAATCAGCCTCGGGGATTATCGGTTGATGATGTCCGGAGGATCTCATATGCTAACGCAGAAAAACAACCGGTTGCATGCCCGCACATCGGGGGTTGAGGCTAATATAGGGCAAGTCCGGTCTCGATGGAGTGACGGCAGGCCCCTCATGGGCAGGCTTGCCTGCCGGATTCATAAACCGGGATGTGCACATAGGATTGGCTGGTTTCGGTGATTTCAACTACTGGGGTTCGACAACAGAAGAGTCTTGAGCGCGGCTCCGTGCATGCCGCAAAACGATAATCAGGAGTTCAATCGATGGAAAGAACCAATCGCATTATTTTCAATATGCTGATTTTAGCGATCTTTCTGACAGGATCAGCGCTTTCGCAATCCAACGGGCCTGATTGTGCCGTCATGATGAAAGCGCAGATACCCGGCGTTACAATCCAGAAAGCGGAACAGATACCGGCCCAGGCGGCAGGCAGCGCCCCGAAATCCGGCACGATGCCGAATGGTCCACAGGTGGCCATGCCATCCTACTGCCGCGTCGATGGGATTGTTGATGCTCGCAAAGGGGTCAGTGGCGTCGATTACGGAATTGGATTTGCTGTTGCACTGCCCGCGAGCTGGAGCGGACGACTTCTGCTTCAGGGTGGGGGCGGAATGAACGGAAGTGTATCCATGCCCATAGGCCTCCAGGCTGCCGGAGAAATCCCTGCATTGACCCGAGGATATGCCGTTATTTCCATGGACAGCGGGCACAAAGGCAAGGGAGGTTTCGATGGCAGTTTCTATGCTGACCAGAAGGCCGCGCTCGATTTTTATTACCTGGCCGTTGGCCGGATTACCGTAGTTGCCAAGGAAATAGTAAAGCAGTTCTATGGGAAACCTGCTGCGTACTCCTATTTTTCCGGATGCTCGACCGGGGGAAGGGAAGGAATGATTATTACGCAACGCTACCCGGAGTATTTTGACGGCGTCGTCATCGGGAATCCGGCAATGCGCGCCGGCTACTCCAACCTGGCGCTGGCGCACCTCGGCGAGGTTTTCAGCAATGCCGCTCCGAAGGATGCTTCCGGCAAGGGAGATCCTGCGAAGCTGTTTAGCTCCTCGGACAAACAGCTTATAAAGGCGTCGCTTCTGAACGCCTGTGATGAGAAGGATGGATTGAAAGACGGCATGATCTTTAATCCTGCGGCGTGCAACTATGATCCCGCGATCCTGGCCTGCAAGGGGGAGAAAGCCGAGAGCTGCCTGACTGTGGCGCAGGTAGAGGCGCTGAAGACCGCATTCGCCGGCCCGAAGGATCCGTTCGGAAATGATATCTATGTGCCCTTTCCTTACGATGTGGGCATTGCCGATACGAAAGCCTCCATTCCCGGCCTGCTGTCCGGGCCGCGCATTCCGGTAGCCCAGCCCTCCATTGATGGGAAATTTGATGCTGCCCGCCTCGCTGCTCAGATGGATAGGGATCTGTCAACCCGCATGGGGGACAGCCTTTGGACCAACCTGAGCACCTTTGCCTCGCACGGCAAGGTAATCTATTACCATGGAACCAGTGACGCATGGTTCTCATCGAATGACACTTTTGATTACTACAAAAAAATGACAGCCGAAACGGGCGGAGAGGATAAGGCGCAGGATTGGTCCAGATTCTACTTCGTTCCGGGAATGGCACATTGCCGGGGCGGCGAATCGGCGCTGGACAGCTTTGATATGCTGGGGCCCATTGCGGATTGGGTAGAGAAAGGCGTTGTTCCGGAAGGCGTCCTGGCGACCGGTCAAACGCTGCCGGGCCGTTCCCGTCCACTCTGCCCCTATCCAACCCACACGCAGTACAAGGGACAGGGTGATCCTCAGGACGCGAAAAACTTCGAGTGCAAAAAATAGTGAACTCCCGACCATCCCCGGTGAACGGGTGCTCGGAAGACGTAAGTGGCTGTGTTGGTGCGTGAGGCACATGTTGCCGCATGCCCCGTCAGAATTCCGGGAGATCCTTATGAATATCCAGATTTTCGGAAAATTAAAATGCCAGGACACGAAAAAGGCACAAAGATATTTCAAGGAAAGGCGCATCCTCTTCCAATTCATCGATATCACCCGAAAAGGATTGAGTAAGGGCGAACTGAATAGCATCAAGGCGGCTGTGGGAATCGATAACCTCATGGACCGGGAAGGCAAGGCCTATGCCGAGAAAAACCTGAAATACCTGATCCATGATATTGAAGAGGAGCTTCTCAAAGATTCGATGCTTCTCAAGACGCCTGTGGTCAGAAATGGCCGTGAAGCGACTGTGGGTTATCAGCCGGATGTGTGGAAGGAATGGAAGTAGGGCTATACAGAGTTGTTTCCTGAAATAGCCAGTAGTTTGCTCTCAAGTTGGTGATTACAAAAAACGGGAAAGGATCAGCGATGAATCCGGAAGCGATGCGTCCTTACGGTTTATGCCTGCTTGATTATTTTGAGGGCAATAAATCGGCAGCGATGTCGATTATCAGAGATGACGGTTTCGTTGCCTCTCTGCCTGCCTCCGGCTTTTTTCGTGATCCTCGGGAATTTGAAATTGAAAAGGCTGCCCTGGATTTGGCCAGCGGCCGGGTTCTGGATGCGGGTGCAGGAACCGGAATTCACAGCAAATACCTGCAGGACCAGGGACTCTCCGTTTGCGCCGTCGATCTTTTGCCGGAAACCGTGCATATAATGCGCAAGAGGGGAGTGCTCGATGTGCGCCAGGCGGATATCACGTCCTTCAAAGGCGAAAAATTCGATACGGTCATTATGATGGGGCATGGTATCGGGGTAGTGGAAGATCTTTCCGGGTTAAGCCGTTTTTTGGATAGCGCGAAAGGTCTGCTTGCGCCTGAAGGGCAAATTCTGTTGACTTCCGTGGATGTACGCTGCAGCAAGGAGCCGAAAGATATATCCTACCAGGAGAAGATTTCCAGGGCAGGCAGGTATTTCGGCGAGATTCGAATGCAAATCAAGTATGGAGATATTGTCGGCTCTCTGTGCGGGTGGCTCCAGGTTGATATTCAAACGTTAACAGGACATGCCCGTCAGTTTGGTTGGGATTGCCGGGAAATATTCCAGCAGGATGATGGGAATTACCTGGCTCGATTGTGTCTGCTCAAAGAGCCCTCATAGGGGCGAAAGAAAAACGTCTGAAAAAAAGTAAATGTCATTAGGCGCTTCACAGGCAGGAGCGCGGCCTCTTCCATGGCGCTCCCAGTGCAGGCTGAGCAGAAGAGGATACAATTTCGGATATTGTTGCCATAGGGAGAAAAATCATGCGCATCCTGATAGGACTTCTGTTGGCCGCTGCCATGCTGACACTGTGCGGCTGCTTCGAAATGCCTTCGGTTTACCCGCTTTATACCGACCAGACAACCGTGGCGGAACCCCGGTTGTTGGGTGCCTGGCAGAGCAAAGACGGCAAGGATCAAATCTTCGTAAAGCTGGTGGGGGATCGCGATTACCGGCTCACCCATATTAACGATGATGGTGAAGCATCGCTGTGGAGACTGAGAGCGGTCAAGATTGGCGAGACGTCAGTCGCGGACATGGTGAAGATTACAGAAGACGCCAGTATTCCCGCTCATCATTTTTTAGCCCTGTCGTTCCAGGGCGGACTGCTTAAAGCCTGGTACCTGGATTCGAGTGCGCTGCGCGAAAGAGCCGTAAAGGAAGATCTGGCTTACGTGCATGGCGACAAAAAGGAGACAGTGCTGACCGCACGAACGGAGTCGATTGTTGCATTTCTACAGAAGAACCTTGCCGCAGAGATGAAGAAGAACGCCGATCTGGAGTTTCTTCCCATGAAATAACTGCAGCGGCCCCGGGACCGCCGGCTCAGTCGTGCTTCTCAAATTTGGAAATTGCGCGGCCGGCGGCAGATCTGTATAAAGGAAGGATGAGTATCGGGAGCGACAATCCGTTCGATTATTTTGACAGAATTTACTGCATCAACCTGGACAGCCGGCCGGAGAGGTGGGCTGCCGCCCGGATTGAATTCTCCAAATTAGGAATACAGGACCGGGTCGAGAGAATCAGTGGAGTTCTCTGCACAGATCCCCATGAAGGATGTGCGCGGGCTCATCTCAAAGTGATCGAGCAGGCCAAACAACTGCGGTTGTCTAACTGCCTCATCTTTGAGGATGATCTTTGGATACCGGAGGATGGAATGGTGGCGCTGGATTCCGCAATCCGGGAAATCTCGGGTCTGGATTGGGATTTGTTCTATGTGGGTGGAACGACGGTCACTCCTGCCTACCAGGTGTCGCCTTACCTCGCAAAAGCCACGGGCGTCTACTCCACGCAATCCTATGCCATCAGCGCTCGGATGTATGATACCGTTCTCAATTCCTGGCATCCGCCCACGGTCTATGATCTCTTCCTGGCTCATGAGATGGCTCCGACCCATCAATGTTATATAACAATTCCCCTGGTCGTTTATCAGAGCACGGGATATTCGGACATTGAAAACCGGATCGTCGACTACAGAAAAATGATGGATAGAAACTATGCCCGCGACCTGGTCCGGGGCGTTGATGGGAAAGGAGGAATCTGGCGGCTGCCGACCGCCCGAGCTCCCCGGCGTCAATCAGGGGAGGCTGGGGAATAGAACCCCTGCCATCGAAAGCACACGGTTTTCATAGGTGTGGAGTTCCAGGACTTTCCGGTGCCCGGCCTGGGCGATCTCCTCGCATATCCGGTCATTGGCCAGAAGAGCTTCCGCTTTGGCAAACAGCTCCTCTTCCGAGCGATAAAAAAACAGATGTTGTCCATCGGAGAAGAGCTCCTCCAGCCCGCTCCCGTTTGCCGGATCGGCAAGAACAGGAGTTCCGCAGGCCATGGCTTCAAAAATTCTCCGGCTCAGCTTGTCCCTGGTGTCATTCCAGACAATCCTGGATTCCGAATAGAAGGCGGCGGCATCCTCCAGGATGTGCCACTCGAAACAGAGCTGGTATCGCGAAAACAACTTTTCCAGCAGGCTTTGGCGATGTGGTGGACAAACTCTGCCGACCAGGGCAAGCGAGTGGATTCTTCTGGTATTGCGGTCCCGGTACATCTGGGGATCGCATGCCACGGGGAGCCAGTGGGCATTGATGCCGGAGCGTTGAAACCGCTGCACGAACTGGCGCTGAGCCAGAAATGCCACATCAAAGTTCCGCCCCCAGTGAAGATGACTGCTCACGCGCAGGTCCGGCTGGCTGATATGTGTATTGATGAGGTAGCAGGCCTTCGGACATTGAAGCCGGGAAAGATCAATGCCGAATTGCACTCCCGATTCAATCCACAGAAAGGCATCCGGCTTCCATCCCGGGGCGTGACAGGCAAGAGCATCTGCCGGGTCTGTGGAGTCATATGGAATATCGGGCCGGATTATTTGTCCGCGGAGAGAGGCTAGTCCCTGCAGTTCCAGGATTGCGTCATCCGCCGGCGGTCCCCAGGTCCGGACATCGTATCGTTTTCTTAGTGCTTGTTCGATATGCCAGGCAACCGAGCCGGGATACGGGCAGTAAGACAGAAGTATCTTCTTGCGCACCTCTGAATTCATCGCATAATCCTACAGCAAGCCATTGCAGTGCAACAATGCCAATTACGAGATCATGCTGCCGTCCCGGGCCGGTATTTCAATTCGCGGAAACTGGGCGATCCTTGGCTCGGCACTTGAAGAATAATTTGCTATGGAGTGTACGGGTTTGGTCTTACAATTTTGCCACGTGGAGTTCGTGAGATCGCGCAAAGCAAGGAAGCCAGAGCCCTTGATGGGCCAGATTGCAGATTGGGGGTTACGGGTTTGCGAAACAGATCTGTGTTTTGCTGCCTGTAGCCTGCAGGCCGTTCAGGAGCAGATTTACGGGAGATTGATCTTATGGATGCATCGAACCTGTTCAGGAAAGTAGCGGTTGAACGCATGTCCTCGCCTGAACAGCTCGATCAGCTGTTGAAAGTCACAACCCCGAAGAGCTGGCTTGCGCTGGCGGCGGTGATCGCCTTTTTTACGGTCGTTATCGTCTGGGGATATCAGGGCGAGCTTTCAACAAAGGTTTCCGGTGACGGGGTTTTGATTACGTCTGCTGATCCGGGAATTCAGAAACTCGAGGCCTTTCTCTTTATTCCCTCGGCCAAAGCCAAGGAAGTACACCCCGGCATGGCGGCTGAGATTTCGCCCAGCACAGTAAGGCGGGAAGAGTATGGATATATCAAAGGCAGGGTCACGTTCGTTTCCGACTATCCTGTAACGGAAGCGGCATTGATGAAACTCTTTGACAATCCGCCGCTGGTCCGGCTTTTTGAGTCCACGGGGCCGGTGACCGAAATACGCGTGGAGATGGAGGAAGATGCCAATACCATCTCCGGCTTCCGCTGGTCGGCTCCACGCGGTGCGCCCTTGAGGCTGAGCATCGGCACGCTGTGCACGGGCGATATTGTCACGCGGAAGCAGAGACCGATCAGCCTTGTCTTCCCATCTGTCCGAGAGACCTTAGGTTTAAGGTAGTTTCGAATGATTCGCTTTCCTCAGTTCACGAAGATAAGAGAGTTCCTGGCAGGGATCCTCAAGCGGAAACGGGCTCGGACTCCAACGGTCATACAAATGGAGGCGGTGGAGTGCGGGGCTGCCAGCCTGGGCATGATTCTGGGCTATCACGGCCGGTTCATTCCATTGGAGGAACTGCGCGTAGCCTGCGGCGTATCACGTGATGGCAGCAAAGCTCTCAATATCGTGAAAGCCGCGCGGTCGTTCGGCCTGCTTGCCAAAGGATACAAGAAGGAGCCGGAACAGCTGCGCTCGATGCCGCTCCCGATGATTGTTTTCTGGAACTTCAATCACTTCGTCGTGGTTGAGGGATTCAAGCGTGGCAGGGTGTACCTGAACGACCCGGGGGCTGGCCCGCGCTGGGTGTCGGATCAGGAGTTTGACGAATCCTTCACGGGCGTGGTCTTGGCTTTTGAAAAAGGACCCGATTTTAAGACGGGTGGTCATCAGGCCTCAATCCTGAAATCGCTCGGAAACCGGCTCCCCGGAAGCCGCGTTGCCCTGGCATATATCGTGCTGGCGACCCTGGCTCTTGTTTTGCCGGGAATCCTGATCGCCGTGTTCTCCAAGATTTTCGTCGATAATATTCTATTGCAGGAATCGAGATCGTGGCTGAAGCCGCTGCTGATGGCCATGGTGGTAACCGCAATCGTTCGCGGATTACTGACCTTTTTCCAGCAGCGCAACCTGCTCCGCATGGAAATGAAGCTGGCCCTTGGGGCATCGAGCCGTTTCTTCTGGCACATTCTGCGGCTGCCCATGGAGTTCTTCGCCCAGCGATTTGCCGGCGACATCGCTTCGCGCATTCAGATCAACGACAATGTGGCCGTTCTCCTCTCGGGGGATCTCGCGACAAGCCTCGTCAGCATCGTGATGATCGGCTTTTTTGCCGGGTTGATGTTTCAGTATGACGTTGTTTTGACTTTGCTGGGCATCGCCGTGGCTCTCCTTAACTTTGGAATTCTGCGGCTGCTCGCCCGCAGGCAGCGCAGCAACAATCTGCGGCTTCTGACGCAAAGGGGGAAGCTCGCGGGTACCTCTATGGCGGGTCTCCAGGGTTTGGAAACACTGAAGGCGACTGGAACCGAAACAGAGTTTTTCAGCACGTGGGCGGGGCACCAGGCAAAACTGGTGCAGTCTGAGCAGGACATGGCTGTCGGATCTCTCTATTTGCAGGCCGCGCCGGCCTTCCTGACATCGATCAATGCAGTGGCCGTGATTGTTTTGGGCGGATTGCGCGTCATGGATGGATTCCTGACGATGGGAATGCTGATCGCTTTCCAGACTTTGATGGCCAGCTTTATTGAACCTGTCAATCGGCTGATAGATATGGGCGGACGATTGCAGGAAGCCAAAGGCGAGATGAACCAGTTGGATGATGTCCTTCACTATCGCCAGGACCCGATGATCTCCCAAGTACGGCCGGCTCCCACCGAAAATCCGGGGAACAAACTGCAGGGCTCCCTGGAGCTGCGCAACTTGACCTTTGGATACAGTCGGCTGGAGCCTCCGCTGATCAAAGACTTCAGCCTGACGCTCAAACCGGGCCAGCGAGTGGCTTTGGTCGGAGGGTCCGGAAGCGGCAAGTCTACGGTGGCAAAAATGGTTGCAGGGCTGTACGAACCATGGGAAGGGGAAATTTTGTTTGATGGCGTCCGCCGACAGGAATTGCCCCGCGATCTGATCAGCAATTCCGTTGCGATGGTGAACCAGGAGATTACGCTTTTTGAAGACACCATTCGCAACAATCTGAGCCTGTGGGACGACACGATCGAGGAACCGGTTATTGTCAGGGCTGCGGAGGATGCGTGCATCCATGACGACATCACGGACCGGGTCAAAGGATACAACTATGTCGTGGAGGAACAGGGGCGGAATTTCAGCGGAGGCCAGCGACAGCGGCTCGAAATTGCCAGGGCTTTGGTGGGGAACCCGAGCATTCTCGTGCTGGACGAAGCCACCAGCGCCCTGGATCCCCTCACTGAAAAGCAGGTGGACGATGCTTTGAGGCGTCGAGGCTGCACCTGCCTGATTGTGGCGCATCGTCTCAGCACGATCCGGGACTGTGATGAGATCATTGTCCTGGATAGGGGCGCCGTTGTGGAGCGGGGCGCACATTCGGAATTAATGAGCAACGAGGGCACCTACGCCCGCCTGATACGGACGGTTTAGAATGGGTCAACCGGTCACTCCCTCCATCCAGTCCCTGGAAGATAAAATTCAGGCTGCTCCCTTTCTGATTCATGATGCCCGGAAAATGTGGCTGATAATTTCGGGCAGCCTGGATTTATTCCTTGTCAGCGTCAACGACGGCAATTCCTATGGGGCGAGGACCCATGTGCTCCGCGCCGGGTGCGGTTCCGCTGTCTTTGGCGTGGATTGCGCTCCCTCGTCCATCGAGCAGCTGCTGGCGGTTCCCGGACCCGGATGTCGAATCCGGGAGCTATCCTGCGGGGAGACGCTCGACAACCAGGAGATGGAAAAGCTGCTGGACGGTTGGATATCAGGGCTGTCCTCAGCGGCAGCAAGAGATCTGGTTCCCCAAAACGTCGAGTATCTGCAGCCTGCTTCAAAGCTGGAGCTCAGCGAGGCAAAAGCGGTTCTGAGCCGCAAAGGTGTCCTGTGGGTGCGGTTGATCAAGGGGGCCGCGCGGTTCCTGGGCGAGTATGATCTGGCAACCGGTGAGGGTTCTACTCCTTTTCCTCTTACCGAATCCACATGGCTGCAGGCTGAAAAGGATTGCTCCTTCGCGGCGATCACGGCCGGCCGGGACTTGATTTTCGGAACAGATACGCAGACCGGAGGATTAGGGCTGTTCCATGAGCGAGTTTTGAATTGCCTTATTCAAAACCGGCGGCGCGACGAGGAAAAAGAGAAGGAACGGATTGCGCGTCGGAATGAAGCGGACCGTGACCGCGTCGATCAATCCATGCAGCTTCTGGCTTCACCCCTGCTGGAAAAACAGGAGGTCCCGGAGGGAGCTGAAGGCGATCCACTGATTCTTGCGTGCGGGGTCCTGGGTAAAAAACTCGGAATTCAGTTCAAACCCGCTCCGGGGCCAATTCCAAAGAGCGAAGAACCTGTAATCGCAATTGCGCGCGCATCGAACGTCCGCGTCCGCAGTGTGGCCCTGAAAGGCAAATGGTGGAACGAGGATAACGGTCCCCTGCTGGGCCGCCGCGAGAGTGATCAGATGCCGGTTGCGCTCCTGCCGTCTTCCGCCAGGAGCTATGATTTGTATGATCCGGTTGCCCGCACCTATGCCCGCGTTGATGAGAGCGTCGCGCGAACCCTGGAAGTTTTCGCGTGGCAATTCTATCGTCCCTTTCCCGCGAAGGAACTCGGGTTGTTCGATTTGATCCGGTTTGGCTTCAACGACTGCCGCGGCAGCCTTGGCACCATGCTCCTGATGGGAGCGGCAACCGGCGTGCTGGGAATGTCCATTCCTGTGGGCACCGGGATCCTGTTCGATTCCATCATTCCCGGGGCAAACCGTTCCCAGCTTCTTCAGATGCTCGTGTTGATGGCGGTCGTGTGTGTCTGCACAACGCTTTTCCAGATTGTCCAGAACATTGCAGTGCTTCGAATTCGCGGCAAAATGGACGCGTCGGTACAGGCGGCGGTTTGGGACCGGCTGCTGAGCTTGCCCGTGCCTTTTTTCAGGGATTTTACGGCGGGGGATCTTGCTACCCGAAGTCTGAGTATCAGCGCAATCTGGGACATCCTGACGGGATCGGTCCTTTCGTCACTTCTCTCTGGACTATTCTCTATCTTCAGCTTCGTACTCCTCTTCTACTATAGCTGGAAGCTCGCTCTATTGGCGACCGGTCTTACCGTGGTCACGGCGCTGGTAACCATTTTCAGCGGTTACCAGGAAGTGCGTTGCCGGCGGGAGACAGCGCAAATTCAGGGGCATCTTTCCGGAATGCTGCTCCAGTTTATCAATGGCATTGCAAAATTGAGGATTTCCGCGACAGAAAATCGCGCTTTTGCATCGTGGGCAAAAGAGTTTACCCGTCAGAAAAAGTCCTCCATCCGGAGCCGGAAGGTTTCGGTCCGGCTTGCGGTATTCACGTCGGTATTTCCAGTTCTCGGTTCTGCGGTAATTTTTTATGCCATGTCTTCTCTGTCTGGGGGGGCTGAAAGCCTGTCGTTATCAACCGGGAACTTCCTTGCGTTCAATGCGGCGTTTACCCAATTCGAATTTGCCGTTCTCGCCTTAAGTTCCGCGCTGATTTCGGCTCTCCACATCGTGCCGCTGTATGAGCGTGCTCTGCCGATTCTCCAAACACTGCCGGAGGTTGATACCACAAAGAGTCACCCGGGCGAGTTGTCGGGCAATATCGAAGTGCGGCACGTAAATTTCCGTTACCGTCCCGACACCGCTCTGATCCTGCGGGATGTATCGCTCAAAATTGCATCCGGAAGGTTCGTGGCCCTGGTGGGGCCCTCCGGCAGCGGCAAGTCCACGATTTTCCGGATGCTGCTCGGATTCGAGATGCCGGAGTCGGGGGCGATCCTCTATGACAACCAGGATCAATCGCAGATCGACATGCAGGCCGTTCGGAAACAGATTGGAGTGGTGCTGCAGAGCGGACAATTGTTTGCCGACTCGATTTACAGAAACATCGTGGGTTCCGCTCCCATCACAATAGAAGAGGCATGGGAGGCAGCCTGCAAGGCAGGGATGGACAAGGATATTCAGGCAATGCCGATGGGCCTGCATACCGTGCTGGCTGAGGGTGGCGGCGGATTGTCCGGCGGGCAGCGGCAGCGGTTGATGATCGCGCGCGCCATCGTCCGGAAACCGCGCATTCTCTTTTTCGATGAAGCGACCAGTGCACTCGACAATGAGACGCAAACGATCGTGAGCCGGAGCCTGGAAAGCCTGAAGTCAACCCGGGTTGTCATTGCGCACCGGCTCAGCACAATTGCCAATGCCGATTATATCTACGTGATGGACAAAGGAACTATCGTTCAGGAAGGGACGTATCAGGACCTGATTGGCAAGCCCGGGCCTTTTGCCGATCTGGCTCGTCGGCAGATTGCCTGATTCAGCCGTTCTCTCAAGTGAGGAAGCGATGAGGAAAGCACTTTATTTTTTGGGCATCCTGGATGATCGGGATATTGACTGGATAATCCGCAATGGCAGAAAGATGACGCTGAAGCCTGGAGCGCAGCTGATCGAAGAGGGGAAGCCGACGGATTGGCTTTACTTCGTGCTCGAAGGATCCTTCGTGGTCTACACTGCGGCCGCGTCCAGAATCGCAGTTCTCAAAGCGGGAGAGGTGGTAGGAGAAATTTCCTTCGTCGATTCGCGTCCGCCCACCGCCAACGTGCGCGCGGAAACCGAATCCAGAGTCGGCGCGATTCAGCGCGATATGTTGATGCAACGGCTGCAGGAGAACGTCGGGTTTGCAGCTCGCTTCTATCAATCGCTGGCGGCTTATCTGGCGGACCGCCTGCGAACCACCGTGGGAACCCTGGGGGTTCAGAAACTGAATCTCGATGAAAGTATCGAAGACACGGATGAGCTGGCCCCGCATCTGCTCAGCAATTTGTCGATGGCCGGAACCCGTTTTACCGACATGCAGAGACGCGAGTGGGGGAGAGGTTAGAGACGAACACAGCGCCGGGCGAGGGAAATCGCATATAGGAGTTACGCTCAATGCGGCAGCCGCGTGCGTCATTCCAATAACCAAAATATTATTGTTTTGCCCGGAGCACTCAAGTAACATCCACGGCTATGTTTGGAAAGTCTGGAGCTTCGCGCCAGTTAATCTTTCAAAATAGCAGCTGACGACCCCGGCAGGCTCAAGGGATTCAAGTGTTGATTTACCATTCATGATCGGACGAAGGAGAGAGAATATGGCAGACGAGAAGAAAGAAAAGAAGCCCATCAAGATCACCATCGATGACCAAGGAGCGGTCAAGCTCGATCAGGAACAGCTCGATGAAGAACAATTGAGTGCTATTGCCGGTGGGATCGAGATCATCCGGAATGTCACGTGCCGTATAACAAGAAGATAATAAATTCCGAAGCCGATGCTGTATTCAATGCACATTGTCTGCAGCTCGCAGCTTAAAGGCATGACATCCCTTGCGGGGAGATGGTTTCCCCGCAAGGGCAACCTCGCGCGTAAGAATGAAAGATGTGAATTTCCCATCCCCTGCAGAACTGGGGGCAGCCCTGAACCCCAGCGCCCTCTACCTGATGGTCTTTCCGACCGAAGACTGTAATCTCCGATGTACATATTGCTATGAGGATCACAAGCCCGGCAGCATGAGCCCGTCAGTGCTTGGCGGGCTGGAACGGCTGATTGAGCGCAGAATGAGAGACCTCAGGCATATCCGTCTGTCGTGGTTTGGAGGAGAGCCGCTGCTGGCAAAAAATGTTGTTTTCGAGTTGGCCGAGTTTGTCCAAAAGTGCTGCGCTCAGTCCGGCTGCGTTCACCTGCCGGGCAGCGTCACGACCAATGGTTACCTGTTGACTGCGGATGTTGCGCAACGGCTGATAGCGGCCGGACAAAAGCAATTTCATATTTCGCTCGACGGGATTGGGGAAGCCCATGATCATAGCCGTCCCCTTGTTTCGGGCCGCGGTTCCTTCGAACGAATCTGGGCCAACCTGCATGCGCTTCGATGCAGCGCACTGGAATTCGAGCTTGTTTTCCGAGTTCACTATGGATTTCCCGCGAGGGAGGCTACCGAGGCCTTGTGCCGGCATTTGAATGCGGATTTTGGGGGCGATCGCCGGTTCCGCGTTACGCTGCAGTCCATAGCCGATCTCGGGGGGGAGAATACCGGGACGTTTACACCGTTGTCTGTTACGGAAGCGTTGTGCGCTTCTGACGTTTTTTCGGCGCTCATGCCCGATCTTGTGGTCAGCGACAACAAAACAGCTGATTATTGCATATGCGAGGCGGCACGGCCCAATCACCTGCTGATCCGGCCTGACGGACGGGTTTGCAAATGCGCCGTGAATCTGAATGATCCACGCAATGAGGTGGGCAGAATCACCGAGGATGGCAGAATCGAGTTTAACCAGCAGCGGCTTCAGCCCTGGTTCAGAGGATTTGAACAACTCGACAAGGATATCCTCCTATGTCCCTTCACTTGGGTTTGCGAAACCCCGCTGGAACAATGACTGGTAAACGAAAGCGATCGTCAAACTCGACCAGGCTCCCCAAGGTGGCACTTGTAGCTGCCCCTTGGCAAACCTTCTGTCGCCCGTCCATCCAGCTTGCCTGTCTCAAAGCTTTTGCTGAAAAACACGTCCCAGGCGTCAGGGTTGAAACGCATCATCTCTATCTGGCTGTCGCTGCCGGCCTGGGCCGCCCGCAATATGATGCGGTTTCCTGCTGGGACTCTGTTATCTGTGAATCGCTCTATGGCAATCTGCTTTTTCCATCGAAAAGATCGGACGCCGAGAATGCGCTCCGGCAGATGGTCGGGCGAAGGGCTTTGGCACGCATCCCATATGGGCCGCTGATGAAACGGATCCGTGCCGCGACGGATTCCTACGTGGATAGTGTGGATTGGTCCGAATATAGCCTGGTTGGATTCTCCATCTGCCTGGCTCAACTCGCCTCTTCGCTCTACTGCATCCGGCGGATCAAGCGCCGGTATCCGGATCTGCCGGTGGTTATCGGAGGTTCCTCTTACGGCCGCGAGTCCTTGCAGCGCATTCTATGCGGTTTTCCCGAGGTGGACATTGCCGTTAATGGTGAGGGGGAAATCCCTTTTGGCGACCTCCTGGAACTGATTTCGAAGGGCGAGGGCCTGGATGCGATGCGAGCCGTGCCCGGTGTTGTCACAAAAGAGTCTGTGTTTGAGGCACCGATCGCCTGCCGCCAGTTGCCTTCCCTGGATCAGCTTCCGTATCCCGATTTTACGGATTATTTTGAGCAGCTGAAAACCCTGGCGCATGCAAAACCCTTTTATACCACTCTGCTGATCGAGTCATCGAGAGGTTGCGCATGGCGTTCAAGCGGAAGTTCAGCGAATCCTGATCGGCCGGGATGCGCCTTCTGCGGTCTGAACCGGACCTGGCAAGGTTATCGTTACAAGTCGGCCGAGAGAGTAGCGGCGGAGGTTGATGCCCTTTCCGATCAGCATGGAATTCTTGCGCTGGCATTTACGGATAATCTTTTGCCTGTTTCCGCATCGGTTCGCCATCCCGTCGAGCTCAAGGCCCTGAACAAAGATCTCAGCCTCTTTGGAGAAATGCGCGCAAACATCACCCGTCCCGTGAGCCGCGCATTGGCGGATGCCGGTTTCGAGTGCGTTCAGCTGGGAATCGAATCGCTCAGCACGCCGCTTCTCGCAAAGATGAAAAAGGGAACCACTGCGATTCAAAATCTGCAAGCCCTGAAACTATGCGAAGAGCAGGGTATTGTCGCGCTGTGGAACCTGCTGATCGAGTTTCCCTCCAGCGACAGGCACGATATCGATGAAACCCTGCGCGTGATGCGCTTCGCGATGCATTTCAGGCCGTGTAAAATTTCTGTTTTCGAGCTTGAACCCGACAGCATGGTTGCGACTGATCCGCCGGCCTATGGCATTCCCAAAATCATAGAAAATCCGCTGTTGCACTCGCTTTTCCCTCCCGGGTTTTCGCGTTCACTGCCTCGGCTCTTCCTGGACTATCGCGGGCGAAAGGAACAGAAAAAGCTTTGGGCGCCTGTGCGTCGCCAGGTAAGGCTTTGGAATCGCGAGTACCAGCTGCTTCAGGAAAACCTGCCACTCGGACCGATCCTGTCCTACAGCGATGGCGGCTCTTTCCTGTTGATCAGAAAAAAACGGCCGGGGGCTCCGGCAACGGTATATCGCTTTGGGGAGGCGAGCCGGGCACTTTATCTCTTCTGCCACGAACACCAGTCCTTTGCGGCGATTGCTCGCGCATTCAGCTCCATCCGGGAAGATCATCTTCGCCAGCTGCTGCACTCGATGGTGAACCAGCATCTCATGTTTACGGAAGCCGACCGATATCTGAGCCTTGCCATCCGCGATAACTGGTCTCGCGACAGGAGACAGGAATAGGTCGGGCCGCCAAAATCATGCGCATTAGGCCGAACCCTGTTTGGGTGAATTGATTTACTGGGAAGTTGGTTGGCGCGCTAATATGTAAGAGGATGGATCGAGCGCTCACTGAATCGGCATCACGCGTCCCCAGTGACGCTTGAATCAGGGAGGAGGTGGTAGTGCGGCTACCGTCGATTTTCTTCGGCCATGGCAATCCAATGAATGCGCTGAGTGAGAGCGGCTACGGCGCGGAATGGCGGCGCCTGGGCGAGGAGATTCCAAGGCCCAATGCCATTGTTTGTGTTTCTGCGCACTGGTTCGTTGGAGGAACCCGTGTTACCGGCAATAAGTTTCCTGAGACCATTCACGATTTTGGCGGATTTCCAGAGGAGCTCTACCGGATCCTCTATCCGGCGCCGGGGGATCAGGGCCTGGCCGGAAGGCTGCAATCTGCTCTGGCGCCCCTGGATGTAACGCTCGATGAGACCTGGGGTCTGGATCATGGGACATGGTCTGTGCTCCGGCATGTGTATCCGGATGCCGACGTCCCGGTCGTCCAGTTGAGCATTGATGCGAGAAAGCCGGCGTCATTCCATTTTGAATTGGGCCGGCGGCTGGCGCCTTTGCGGAGCGAAGGGATTCTGATCATGGGCAGCGGCAACCTGGTTCATAATCTTCATCATTATGCTTGGGGACAGCCGAAAGCCGAGCCTCGCGCCTGGGCGGTTCGTTTCGAGAATAGGGTTAGGGCGGTGCTTTCATCGGGAGAGTTTGAGCCGCTGATTCGTTATGAAGAGCTGGATCCGGATGCCAGGTTATCTGTTCCGACGCCGGATCATTATCTGCCGCTGCTTTATGTTCTTGGTACGCGTCAGCCGGATGAGCCCGTCAGCTATCCGATAGAGGGCATTGAGGGTGGCTCGCTTTCCATGTTGACGGTATGTGTCGGCTAAAAACACCTGTCATTTGTTTGGAATTCCAGATATGTATTTGCCCTTCCGCCCAGATTTGATTACGACTTTTCGGCTGGCTATAAGGAAGTGGAAGAGCTTCTGGCAAAACATCCCTTGCATGGATTTGAGCAAAGGTAGCTTCAGGCGTAAAGATGCGGGGGAAAGAATGTCCGAAGCATCAAAGCTGTTCGCTGCAGGTAATTGAACGAATAGCGGGCTTGCCTGGGCCCTGTTCCTCGCACGGACACGGAAAAGCTTTTTTGATGGCCGAAAGAAGCTCGTTTACCCCAAAAGGCTTTCGGATCAGCTGAATGTTGGGGTGGGTGCTTTCCGGACACACGGAATATCCGGATATTAAAATGCATTTTATATCCGGCGAAATACGAATTACCTCTTGTAGTAATTCCGGCCCCTTCATAACAGGCATTTCAATATCAGAAATGATGACGTCAATGCCCGGGTTGTCCCTGACAATATCCAAAGCCTGCTTAGGCAATGATGTTGTCAGCACCTCGTATTGCGTATGCCTGCGCAAATAGGTGGCGATTAACTTCAGCATAGCGGGTTCGTCATCAACGACAAGTATGCGCATATTTGCTATTTGAATTGATTGTTTAACTACGAGGAGATGTATATAAGCCTTTTTTCGCAGTAATGCATCAAAAAACTCACTTCCTATTGAAATTAATCAGAAGTCCTTTGTCATTATGAATTCCTGGTTTTGCACTACTATACGTTCTCTTTCAGCCAGCCTATGTTCGCTCGATGCGCCACAGATTTATTAATCTGAAGCGCCGGCGCATGAAGATACCGGAGGAAGCTGCGGAAACAATGAATCAGGGCTTGCTTCATTGTCGAAGTCAGTTTGATGTCGTGTTCCCACCACCAATTCTTAACGTGCAGGGTGCCGTCTTCCATACGACCCGGCTCGAAGCGGGCAATGAATCGGTCGCCATAGAGGATGGGCAAGACATAATAGCCAAATCTCCTTTCCGATAATGGCTTATACACCTCCCAGACATAGTCGAAACCGAACAGGGCGCGCACAAGGTTGCGGTCCCATAGAAGATTATCCAGCGGAGCAATAATGGTAGCTCGCGGTAAAGGGCTTCGCACTGCGCTGACTTGATCCAGTGTCGGCCGGTCTCTGGCAGCCATATACAGAGGGACATCCAGCTCTTTCACGTGAACTCTGAGCACCTTTCTGCCTTCATGCAGGCGGGTGAGGGCGCGGCATCGCTCCGGCGTCTTCGCACCGATAATTTCCAGCCATGCGTCGCCGGAACGTGCCCAGAGCAGTCCGATTCCACGCAATCTTCTCAGAATGTGCCAGTCGTGATAGTCCTCCACCGATGAGTGTGGATCAGGCGTGGACAAGAGCCCGCGAGGGATGTGCCGTTCAGCCAGGTCGTAGAATCTTCGTGTATGCACGCGATGGTGGATAACGAGGTCTCCTCTCCAGAACATGCTCTCCAGCGCAGCGCGGGAAATGCGTGCGGGACCCCAGGGCCACAATACTTTTTCATCGTGTTCGAGATCGATCGAGGATAACGGGCCCTGCGCCTGAATCTTTGCATATACATCCGATAGAATCCGGTCTGCATCATCGCTGTCCTGCAAGCGAAGTCGTCGGGCTATGGCGCGCCGCCTGTGGAAATAGGGCCAGTCCTCCAGCGGATAAAGGGACATTTGCTTGTCCCAACCCTCCACCAGCACTCGCTTCTCATACAGAAGCTTGTCCAACAGGGAAGGGGCAAAATCGGATACCCGGGACTGCATAACCAGCTGATGATTGTGCCCGACAATGTTCAGCGGGTCGTACTGGATGCAGCGCACACTTCGCAGGAAGGAAAGGGCGCCTTCTTCACCCTTCAGATTGCGCGGAGGCCAGAGCGATTGATGCATCAGGATAAAGCGACGCGCCTCTGCCATGGAAAGAGTAATGTCCGTGCCGGAAAATTTTTTCTTCGGGTTTATACCGGCTGTTTCCTTCGATGGCATAGTGTCTCTCTGGCGGGTGGCAGTATAGCACGGCGCACTGGGAGCGCCGCTGTTCCTGCGGCATCAGCGCCATGGAAGCGGCCGCGCTTTTGCCGGCGCGCCGCCGCTCGAAAAAAGGTAAATGTCATTAGACGAGATGCCGGGGTTCCCAAGGGTGGATTTTAGAAGCCTAGCAGCAGGCTCTAAAAACAGATCCTTTGCGACATTTCCCCGCTTAAGGTGGCGCTTTTCCCCGGTATGCAGGGCAGTTGCTTTTGGCGTTTCGTGCTTTCCCTGGCCGCCCGTTCCCGCTCGAGCAGCAGAATAAATGCGTAATTCTCTGAGAGGATTTTTGTCTGAAAGCCGCTGCTCCAGAGCCATCCGGCGCCGATGTGTTCCCAATTTGTTTGATTCCGTGTTTCTCTGGATCGCATGAAAAGATCGAGAGATCTTGCGGCCGCCCAGTTGTGCAATCTATCCATTTTCTTTCGATCGAAGCGTGTGGCGACGAGCCGATCTTGGAGAATCACCGATTTGCCGCTGCCTATATCGATTTTCGAGTTTCCGCTCTCGGCGGCCGCATCGCCCTTATAGACGAGCAATGTGCGCGCTGCGGCATCGATGCGATATACCCCCTCTTTCCTGAGTTCGGCATGACCGCCCGCGATTTGCACCTGCAGCCGACTCGCTTTGGTCCTCTCCACTATTTCGATCATTAAAGAGCCTTTTTCCAGCATCAGGCGTACATTGTTGAATTCGCAGCGGTCCATATGAAGGCTGCTGTTTTCGCCCAGCCAGAGATAGGTGTTCGGGGCGAGGACCAATTCCGCTTGTCCATCTTTGGTAGACAATCGGGTGCCGCTCCCGATACTGGCCGGCACCTGACTGTTGGCCAGCCTTTCGGCGTCGTTCAGGAACACATCCCCTTTGACATAGTCAATGAGTCCGGATTGCAGGCTGATCATTTGCTGAGCAAGCGCGGGATTCATCCGGACCAAAAAGAGTCCCAGAATCAGCAATACCCCACGGGAAAGGACTGAAAGCATCTTGTCTCCGCTTCTCCCTGCGCAAGGGGATCGAGGTCCGCGCATGATGCAGGAAACAGATTCAGATAATACAGGATTATGATACTTAGATGTTGGATGTCAGTGAAAGCAATTCTGTTCAAAAATGGTAAGACAAGGCATAAAGCAAAAATGAAATTGCTTGTCGGGCAGCCCGTCCGATGTGGGCACAGGAGCGCTGCGCCAGGGACGAAGTTCACTTGAGGTATTGGTGCCATTCGTGAAATTCGTGGCAGATTTGTTTTGTTTTGCCACGAATTCACGAATTAGCGGACAGGTCGGTGTAGCTGCTACTTTTTGTTATTTAACGCCTGGTATGTAGGACGCATAACACTTGCGATTTTTTCCGGACGGACCGACGCTTCCTGTGTGATGCTGGCATCGATGAAGATAAAGGGTTTGCCGA
Organism: Acidobacteriota bacterium; assembly: GCA_963664705.1. Lineage (GTDB taxonomy): Bacteria > Acidobacteriota > UBA6911 > UBA6911 > UBA6911 > UBA6911. The sequence goes on from OY761556.1 coordinate 5,960,350, forward strand.
CGCGCTTGATGTTCAACGGGCAATGCTTGGTACCCTTGGGAACAAAAATGTAGCAGGGATAGTTGATCTTCAGAATCTCTTCGCCCAAGGTAAATTCAATATCCGCATCGAACTCGGAAAAAACTTCAGCGCCGAGAAGATAAATCCACTGGTCAAATGGATGTATGTGGGTGGGGCTCCCGAGTATGTCCGGTTCGGTGATATGGGCGAAGCCCATCGCCAGGGCGGATTCCGGGATTTCCGCCGGGCCCAGGCCGGTCACCATCGGTTTGGCAATGGTGTCATGAATTGATTTCCAGGGCTTCAATTCAAATACCGTCGCTTCCCGCTTAACGTTCTCAATTTTGGGCATGTCAGCCATAACTCTCTCCGATCAAGGTTTCATTTGTTGGCTTGAATTTCTGTCGACGATTCTACTACAGGTGTGATCGGCAAGGCGACAATTCGTGAACTGGCGACAAAAAGGGGGCCCCGCACCGGCCGCCAATTGCTCTAATTTTGAGAAGTCTGTCTTTTGATTTCAGGGTTTGGGCGTATGATGTCTTATTACCTCAAACAGGGGAAGACATGCGCTACGAAGAATTCCGGGAACAACTGCAAATCGCCCTTCAGAGTGTAGGCCTGTTTGGAAAGCGAATAGGCAATCCTATTGAAACTCTGGACCTGGAAAGTACCGTCCGACGCTGGAAGGTTTACATCATGGGAAGCGCGACCGCCAACACCGCCCCTTTCCACGTTGCGCTGAAGATTGCCTTTAACTGGGACCCATTCAATACCGCCCGGGCATATACCTGCGAGGAAGATCTGCTGACGGAGCTTCTCGGCAGAACCAAAAATTTCCCAAAGACGGAGCCGAGATTTATCCGCATTGACTTTGATCTGCAGGCGCGGCTTCCCTATGGCGCAACGGCTTTGCCTCCAGAGGGAAAAATTCTTGGTCCCTGGGCCGGTTCAATTCATCAAAAACTCGGCAAGGTGTTTTCTGAGAGCAAGTGGCGTCAGGGCCATATTGTCTCCGTGCTCGGCGCCCTGGAAGACATTACCATCGAATCACAGTGCGATAGCGCAGGCCGCCTCTCCATGGTCGGGTTGGGCGTTGCAGGTTTCCGCATGATACGCTTGCCACGAATTTGGGATAGCCCTGCCCGACGGGATGCGGAGAATGATGCAACCGCCGAGCTGTCGCAGCTAGCCAAAAAATTCGAATATTCTCTGGAAGAGTGGAGCGCAAGCATCGCAGAACTTGCACTATGGACCGATCATACGCTTTCCTCGCCGCGGGTAGAGAAGATCGATCCGGAGTTCGAAAGCCCCGGTCATGATAAAGAAGATGACGGCCCCGAGACGATCCACTAAATCAATGATCTTGAGAAAGTGCTGCTGAAACGCAATCCAGATACCTTCCCGCTGGAATCAAAAAGGATTCCAATCTCCGGTGTCACCGCTGTTCCGGTGACTGAGCATTTAAAACGATAGATGCAGATCCGTGGATAACCAAAACGCCCGGTTATGGATTCCACGAATGTGATCTCCTTGCATTGACCGTAATTGCCGCTAAATTGCTTGAAGAGTCTTTCCTGCATTTGAGGACTCAATGCCTTGCGCATATCTGCATTGAAAGCCGCCGGAGCAGACTCGAAAGTGCCCGATTTCCACTTTTCATACAGGGTGTTCCAGATGAGCCTCGCTCGCATGGCCTGTGCCTGATCGGCTTCGAAGGCAGGAGTATGCTTGAATATGACCCTTTCACTATCAAGATTGGCCAGGACAAACGCGCTGCCAAGTATGGCCAGGATGTATCCGCCGGAAAGCACCAGCTTTTTAGCCGGGGAGGCGATTCTGTTGCACACGGGAGGCACAAGGCAAAACAGTATGGCGGCAATATCGAGCGCAAACCAGTATCTGAAGGGAATGTAATAGTGTCCAATGATCAATCTTCCAAATGGGGCATATAGATTGATGCCCCCGGCGATCATGTCGCAAAAGAGATGAAAGGCAGTCGCGAAATAGCAGCAAAAGAACAGCCCGCGTAATCGGCTGAATTGGCGTGAAAGCAATAGGACGGTCAGCAGCCCCAGGAGAAGGAACGAAAGCGAGTGGGCGAAGCTGCCATATCGATCCTCCAGTCCCGTATGTGGAGACAGTATATCCGGGAGTCCGCCACATATTCCGATAATCAGAATCTGCTTCCAGCTGAAAAGGCGAGGTTTATTGCCGGGCCTGCATGTCTCTGTAAATTGAACGGATGCTATGGGGAAGAGGATGTGCGCCACAATATTCATTGCCTGTTGCTATCTCCTCGCGTAATTTGCCGAAACCGGCGAGAGCCTTTGTATGGCGGCTGGGGTCAAATCGATATCGTCCGATTCCGGATTCGGGATTTCAGATTCCAGACTTAGCGCATCAGGAGCGCCGGGCGGTCCCAGCGTTGTGCTGTCAAAGGCAACCATTATCGGCAGAAAACCGCTACTGCGAATTGCGACGTCGCGCACCGCCGCCCCATATTCCCAAATCCACTCCGGCCGCTACGACCAGCAGGACAATCTCCAAGATGTTTAACCCATGAGGCGAGACCAGGGTATAGGTCAAAGTTGTCCAGGGCATGAAAAAGAAACCAAGCAGCGGCAGGAGACTTCCTCCGAAGGCAGCCGAAATGCGGCGGGTAAACAGCCACATTAAAAAAAGTGCAGCGCGAGGTGCGAATGCAAATGCAAGAATGATCCAGCAGCACATAATCTGTCCCTGTGGCTCTAAGCATGGTATCAGAGTTCAGGAGGGATGCCTGCGAAATTTGAGACGAATTTTTTGACTCCTTGCCCAATCATTTCAAAAAATCAACCGGGATATCTCCCTACTACATTCACTCCCCCGGCTTCGCTATAATTCATTGAGTTGCCTCGGTGTTCTTGGCTCGTCATTAACCCAGAGTGACAAAAGATTTCCGAGACACCCCCCCATCTCGGAAGACGAGCATTATGAAAGGAGAAGATATGAGGTCTGGTTTGAAAATCGCTTTTTGCGTTGCTGTTCTCACGGCATTGGTTCTAACGGTGGGGGCACAGAATAAGGAAACAAAATTGACCGGCAAAATAACATGCGCAAAGTGTGACCTGAAGCTTGAAAAGGAATGCGCGACCGTTATCGTGGTCCCTGAAAATGGCAAGGATGCTGTGTATTATCTGGATGCGAAGTCTTCCAAGGCGAACCATGATGTCATCTGCCAGGTTCCCAAGCAGGGTTCTGTGACCGGAGTGGTTTCGGAAAAAGGCGGCAAGAAGACAATTACCGCGACGAAGGTTGAATTCCAGAAATAGGTTGTTTCCCCGCGGTTGCGTGGTAGACAGGCATGCCTGCACCTATCAAGACGCATCCATTATTTTGTTAAATTCCGGAGCCTTGGCGATCCTGCGGTATCGAACGGAAATCCAAGGCTCCGGCTGAGAAGAATCATGCTCCGCTACCTAGCCACGAGACCTGCTTCCGCGGCATTTGATTCCGACAAGCCCAATCAGACCCGCTCCCAGAAGGAACATGCTTCCGGGCTCCGGCACAGGAGTGGAGTAGGTGATACTGCCAAATCCAAACTGGCGGTTGGGGGTCGAGGCGCTGCCATAGGTTTGCTCGACGGCTAGACCGGTTATGTGTTCATCCGCATAATTCCCCTGGTTGAGCATGTAGTTGATCCAATAGCCCCAGTTCAAGTTATCGGGAGAGGGATTCCCCAGGGGATTCGGACTCAACGCGCCCGCATTCACATCCAGACTAAGCAATTCGCCGCTTGCAATATGCAGAAACAGCCTGATGCTGTCCGCCGGGGCGCCGGAGCCTCCTGAAGCGAGGGCATTTGTCCCCAGAAGCTTGAAGGATAGATCCGTGGCAGCGTAGGTATTGCCAAAGAGAACTGTATTTTTCGGATCTTGTGGTAAATCAAAGTTTAATATCAGTGCTTCGCGGAAAGTAATAGGGCTATCCGAGCTGCTGGTTCCGACTCCGAGTCCCACATAGGGGGCAGGAGGGGCAACTGGATTCGTGGTTGCAGTTGTTCCCAGGTAACCCAGCGTGCCCCAGTAAACGCTGGAAGCTGCACCGGTACCTTGCTGAAATGGGTTTTGCGATATATTGCCCATTGTCTTGGCGGTAATGGTCAATCCTGGGAAAAGGAGCTGGGAAGAGGATGCATCTGTCGCGCCCAAATTGAAAGAAATGGTGGCGGCCCAGGCCGATCCCGTGAATAACATCAATAGTGCACTTGCGAATAGCCGCGCGAATCTCATTACAGTAATCTCCCTTGGCCCTGCTCTATGCGAATATGCAGCCGAACGTTTATTGTAAAGCCTTGTTATAGCTAGGCTTTAACGATCTTGCTGCCCACCCGACGCTTTTGGCAGGCAAAATAGTTACAGCGATAAATACAAACGGACGGATTCTATTCGGGAAAAAGCCACAGGGATATTCGTAAGATTGCCCATTTTAAGACTGGTAATTAGTGCTATAGAACCCTATTGGCAAAATTCTTTCTCTTCGCTGTAATTTCCGGGCGGTTGGAGCGTCTTGGTAATGTTATCGGAATCCTTGGATTGGCTTTGCGGTGGAGCGGGAAGAAAAGAATGCAAACGCAATCATCGACAGATGAAGGCCTGGTTAGAGACGTTCTCACGGGCGATGAGATTGCTTTTTCTCAGCTTTACGAACGCTATCGGCAACCTATTTATTCGGCAGCCTTTAGAATTATACGAAACCATGAAGATGCCCAGGATGCGGCCCAGGAAGTTGCGTATAAACTCTACCGGTCTCTTCACCAGTGGGATGTTCAAAAATCGAAACTGTCCACCTGGATCTATAAGATGACGGTTAATCATTCCATTGACTGCCATCGAGTGCGTCGCCGACGTATGGAATCCCAGTGGCCGGAGGATGGCACGGATCAGGGCGCGCATTTCGATATCCCCGATCGCTCCGCGCGATCTGCCCTAAGCGAGATTGAAAACAAAGAGCAAATCCATGAGGTGCTGCAGTTTGCCGGTACCTTGCCCGCTCAGCAGCGGCAGATATTTATTGCCAGGTATTTTAATGAGCATAAGCTTGAAGAAATTGCAGAAACCCAGCGCTGCAGTCTGGGCACCGTAAAATCCTCGCTCCATCGCGCCACCCACACCCTCCGCGCCCGGGGGCGGTCTGATGCCAGTCCGTTGGTGCCGTAAGACAGGCATCAAAACCGCTTGGACGATCTCTTGTGCAGGACAACCGGGATCGGGTCCAATAACCCAAAAACAGGCTCAAGCAGGCGGCTAAGACTGTTTCAGACATGTCTTTTTGGCGTATCTTGCTGATTTTATAAATCTTTCCTTGGTCCAGCCCCTGGATTCGGCGTACACTCGGGCAAAATCAAGGACTGGCTTATGTCAGACGCAAGGTCTCTTCTCCGCATGCCCGCGCGCGCATTTGCGGCCAGAATTGCCTTTTGGTATGCCGCAATCGGTGTCCTTTGGCTGCTCTGTTCTGGTTGGTTGCTGCACCATCTTATCCGAGACAATACTCTGGAATTAAAGCTTGAGTTCGTAAGTATTTGTGCGTTCATCATCCTTACTGCACTTTTGCTTGGCCTGGCTTTGAGCCATTACTTTCGCGGGAGCGAAGCTCGATACCAGGCTTTGTTTGACCAGGCGGTGGACGGGATTGTGCTCATGGCGATGGATGGAAGCGAGCTGAAAGTGAATCGCGCCTTTGCCCGCATGCATGGATATGATGCGCCCGAGGAAATGGGGTCATTGCCGATGGCTGATCTCGTTACGCCGGAGGCGGTCCGTCAAGATCCTGCATTGGCTCGCAGCCTGCTCGCAGGCGAGGCTCTGTTTCTCGAGATGGAGCACAATCGCAAAGACGGGACCCCCGTTCAGATCGATTCCACCATTTGTCGGGTGGACCTGGCAAGGAAACCCTATCTGCTCTCCTTTCATCGTGATATTTCCGAACAGAAACGCAACGAGCGTTTGCGTGCACTTCCCGGCGAAGTGCTCCGGATTCTCACTGATGGGCAGGTCTTATCCGATGCCACCCAGCGTATCCTGGATGCAATCAAAAAGCACACCGGCATCGAAGCGCTTGGGATTCGCCTGCGGCAGGGCAATGATTTTCCCTATTCCGTTGCCGACGGTTATTCCGCGGACTTTCTGCGATCCGAGAACAGCATTACAGCCCGCCGGTCCGATGAGGATTCCTACCTGGACCGACATGGGAGAGTTCGCCTTGAATGCACCTGCGGTCTGGTCATCTCCGGGCAGACCGATCCATCCAATGCGTCATTTACGACGGGTGGAAGTGCCTGGACAAACGATGCGCGACAGCTTCTGCAAATACCCGCCGACCAGGATCCTCGATTGCATCCGCGCAATCGGTGCGTTCACGAAGGTTTTCAATCATTGGCCTTTATCCCTATCCGAGTGCGCGACGAGATCATCGGCCTGCTGCAAATGAGTGACCGACGCAGGGATTGCTTTACCCTGGAGATGATTGGGTATCTCGAGGGGCTTGCCTCCAGTTTCGGGGTTGCTCTTCAGCGCTTGAAGGAAGAACAGGCATTGCGCGAAAGTGAGCGGCGACTGGCCACCCTTATGGCCACCCTTCCAGGGATGGCCTACCGTTGTGAGAACCTCCCCGATTGGCCGATGTCGTTTGTCAGTGAGGGCTGTTTTCCTCTGACCGGCTATTCCACTTCAGCGTTGATGAGCGATCAGCCTGCCTATGGGGATGTGATTATCGAGGCGGACCGGGAATATGTCTGGAATTCGGTTCAACAAGGTTTGCAGATGCATCAACCTTTTGAGTTGACCTATAGGATTCGATCTGCAGACGATCGCCTCAAATGGGTTTGGGAGCGGGGCCGCGGCATCTTTGGCGACGAAGACAAGCTGCTTTTCATTGAAGGATTCATCTCGGATATCACCGAACGGAAACAAGCCGAAACCGAAATCCAGGATTCGAGAAGCTTCCTCAACAGTATCATCGAGCAGACTCCGGTACCGATGTGGATTTCCGATGACAGGGGGACCTTGATTCGATTGAACAAAGCGTGCTGCCAGACGCTGCATATCACACCCGGGGAGGTGGTCGGCAAGTACAACATCTTCCTGGACAACATTGTTTCCGAGCAGGGGAAAATGCCGCTGATCAGGTCGGTGTTTGAGGAAGGGAAAACGGTTAACTTCGATCTCGATTATGATTCTTCCCGCATTACAGACATCACTTTGAAACAAACCGTTTCCCTCATCCTGAATATCACCGTTTTCCCTATTCGAGACAACGCCGGCAAGATTGCCAACGCGGTGATTCAATACATTGACATCACCGAACACAAGCGGGCCGATGAGCTTCTGCACGAGAGTCTTCTGTTCCGGAGAGAGGCGGAAAAGATCGGCCAGATTGGCGCGTGGAAAGTCAGTCCAGACACCGATTACCTGTATTGGACCGAAGGCGTGTATGAAATTCTTAAAGCTCCGCTGGACTACAAGCCGGGGCTGCAGGAGGGTTTGAAGCTGTACGATTTGGAGTCGATTCCGGTCCTGCAATCGGCGCTCCTGACCTGCTTGAAGTATGGCACTCCCTTCAGGGTTGAAGCCGGAGTGACAACCATGACCGGCCAGCATATCTGGGCGGAGGTGCACGGCCTGAGACGGCTTGAGGAAGGAGAACAAGCTTATGTGATGGGTACGTTCCAGGATATTACGGAACGAAGGCGGCTCGAAGAACAGTACCGTCAGTCCCAGAAGCTGGAGGCAATCGGGCAGTTGGCTGGTGGCGTGGCGCACGACTTTAACAACATTCTGGCGGCGCTCATGATGCAGCTGGATCTTCTGCAGATGCATACAGAACTGGATGCTGAAACACAGCAGGCTTTGCAGGATATGGATGTGGAGGCTCACCGGGCGGCTTCGCTTACCCGCCAATTGCTCATGTTCAGCCGACGTTCGGTCCTTTCCGTGCGCCCGCTGGATCTGAATGAATTGATTGCAAACCTGCTCCGAATGCTAGGCCGTCTCATAGGCGAACAGATCGATATGCGGTTCAACAGCAAAGCAGGACTGCCCTTTGTGGAGGCGGATGCCGGAATGCTCGAGCAGGTTCTTGTGAATCTTGTTGTCAACGCGCGAGACGCAATGCCCAGAGGCGGGAATATCACACTCAGCACCGCGCTGGCAATCATGAGTGAACAGGAAGTTGTCGCGAACCCCAACCGCCGTCGAGGACGTTTTATCTGCCTTGCCGTGTCCGACACCGGGATCGGCATGGATACGGATACGGTGAAGCGAGTCTTTGAGCCGTTCTTCACCACCAAGGAAGCCGGTAAAGGCACGGGTCTGGGTTTGGCAACCGTTCACGGGATTGTGGCGCAGCATAGGGGATGGATGGAGGTAGAGAGCCAGCTCGGCCTGGGAACCACATTCCGAGTATTCCTGCCTGCCGCAGCCGACGTCGTTGTTCCACAGGATGAGCCATCCGGCCCATCCAGCCCCATGCCATGCGGCCACGAGACCATTCTTGTGGTGGAAGATGAGGACCCGGTTCGGAGAACCATTGTGAAAGCTTTGCAGGCGCTTGGTTATCAAATCCATCAGGCGGCGAACGGACAGGAAGCCATGCGGCTCTGGCAGCTGCATGGCTCGGACGTGGATCTGCTTCTTACCGATATGGTTTTGCCGGAAGGCATGAACGGATTGGAATTGACCGAACAGTTACAATCGCTTAAACCGGAATTGAAGGTCATCATTTCCAGTGGCTATAGCGCCGAAATCGTGCAGGCCGGCCTGCCGCATCGGGATGGGGTAGTATATCTGCCTAAACCCTATGCTACCCACACGCTGGCTGAGGCTGTTCGTAAGTGCCTGGATCTCTGAATGTAGGATTTCAGGCCTGCGTGGTATTTGCAGAATTTCAGATTTCAGATTCCAAATTCCAGACCAGGACCGGGGAGTGCTCACTGGGAGGGCTGGCGTCCCGGCTACGGCCGCATATTATTCGCCCGAGGAAGCTGGAGGCGCGATGCATCTCAGCCCCAGCATTTGCCCAAGGAAGCCGGAAGCACGATGCTTCCCAGCCCCAGGGGGGCGGCTAGAACGTAGCCGGGGGTGAAGCGCAGCGAACCCCCGGATTGGATTAGTCATGTAACAAGCCCTGACGGGGCGGCAGAATGCTGACTTTCGCCCCTAGCCGGGGCTCTCTCTCCCGCTTATCGCTACCGGGGGTTCGCTGCGCTTCACCCCCGGCTACGTTCTTTCGGCCCTCCGGGCCTGGTGTTTTATTCGCGTTGCAGGGATTAGAACAAATTAGTATGTGGCATTAGCAGCACCAGCGACATCAGCGCTGTGGAGGCGGCCACGCCCATGCCGGCACTCCCAGTGCCTTCCGCCGATTCTATTCCTGCCGGGTGTATACCTGTTTTTGGGTTCGGCTTCCCAGTTCAGTCGTCGTCGTCGTTTTCGTCACAATCAACACTGCCTTGTCAGCCGAAAGCGCCCACTCTTCTTTCTGACGTGTGTCAACATCGCCGAACGGAGTTCTCACTTTTCTGGTTTCGTGGATTACCAGTTGATCGCCGTTCATCCTGGCTCGATAGATAATGGAAGCTCCGCCTTCTTCTGCCTGTGCATGGTCATCCCCATCAAGGGAATAGCTTGTTCTTGTTGCGGGCTTATAGCTCCAGACAGATTCGACGTTCAGCTCCTCATCGGTCTGCGTTACCACCAGATTGACATTGATTGGTTCGACTCTGCCATTGAGATTTGCAGCCATTGCATCACTTTGGGCGATATCTCTTGTCCAGTTGCCATTAAAGCCAGGCGAGTCGGACGCCAACGCGGAAATGCCGAAGCTCAAAATAATGCAAAATACGGGAATTGCGGCTTTCATAAGTCTCCTTCATTGCTGGGTATTTTGTGAAATAACAAACGATTCAGCGTTAAAGGATGGACTGGCCGCGGAAAAAGTTTGCTTAAAATGCGATTATGTATGGAAATTGGCTGGATCAATGATGCGAATTGCGTCGTCCAGCTTATACCGGCAGCGCTGGCAGAATTCCAGGTCGATGTGACCGTCGCGGCCGAAATGCTGCCGCAATTCCCTGGCCCGTTCTCCATGCCAGACTTCGCGGAAGGAGCGTGTCTGAAAGACATTCCCCAATCTCTGTTGGCCGGTATGGTCACATTCGCAAACGAGCAGCGTTCCATCGTAGCGAAGCGTGGGCCATGACCACGGCTTGGTGCAGAGGTTCGGCATTTTGCGGTAGGTTTCAGCCTCCGCGACTCCCTGGTATTGGAAGGAGCGATAGGCTTTGTTCTCGGGGAGCCGCACATCGCGCGGATCATCGTCGTAGTAGAGGCTGACGCTTTTCACGGAAAAGAAATCGGCTCCATCCTCTTTCGCCACTCTCTGGACATCTTCCACCTCCTGTTCATTGTCGGCAGTAGCAATAATGCGCAGGTTGATGAAAGGCTTTGGCTGATTCAGATCACGCTTTGCCTCGGCTGCCGCTCGAGTGAATCGGCGCACCAGGTCCACGCTTCCTCCCTGGCGGAACTTCCGGTATACGTCCTGGGATGCGCCATCCATGGAGATAATCAGCAAGTCCAAACCGGCACTAAACAATCCCTTGAGATCAGCCGAGGAGGGATCGATCTGGCCGTTTGTGCTGATCATGGTCATGATCCCATAACGGTGGGCAAGCTTCACCATGTCGATTATTTTCGGGTGAAGCAGAGGTTCTCCCCATTGCCAAAGAGCAATTGCCAACAGGTAGGGGCCCAGCTCGCGCATCACTCTTTCATAGTTTGAAAAATCCATATGGCCGAGCGATTGCCCACTGTTCGCACGGATCCGTGGACACAGAGCGCAGTCCAGCTGGCATTGACTGGTTGCTTCCAGTTGAAGCGCGAAAGGAAAGGATCGCGCATTTGCCCGGCGCGTCCCGGCTTCGAAGCGACTTCGGATGAAATTGACCCGCTGAGAGAGGCTGAGCTGCCGGTTATACAGCAGCCGGTCATAGGATAATGGATAGCTTCCCCCGAAAAGCATTTTGGCAAGCCGACTCATCCGCACCAGCGTATTCATGGCAAAAGCTCTCCTGCATGACGAAGATCATCCTCGATCTGACCGATAGTCGCATGCGAGTAGTCCACTTCAAGAATTACGGGAAGGTCCCGCCATCTGCCGCCATAATCCCGCGGCAGACGCAGATCAATTTTCCCATGACGCAATCTTCGATGTGCCACGCGTCCATTGTGATTATGAAGGTGAATACAGGCGATCTCTGATTCAAACGAATGTAAAACCTGATGCCATGCATTTGCGAACTCGACCGGAAGACCTTTCTTCAATGCAAAAGGATAGGGAGATATCCGGTCATTCAGCGCATAGGCCATTCTGGTCATAAGAGATGTTGGGTATCGGCGTTCGAACAGATGGCCCAGATCCAGGCACAGTTTTATGGAATTTTCTGAAAGCAATGTCCGGATCTCACCCGGATTCCACAGGTCATCGGCATTTTCCAGGCAAAAGACCAGTCCCTGTGTCGCAGCTTGTCTGCCGAGCCGCACCAGCACTTCGCTCCAGGCTTGAAGCTCTTTTGCGCGCGATGCATTTTCGACCTGGCGCCCCCGGGCATGGAAAACCGCATAATCCGCTTTGGCCTGCGCGGCAAACAGGAGCGAATCCTCGAGAATATTCAGGCTCGCTTCGGCAATGCGCGGATTAGTGGAGATGGGATTCATATCCATGAAGGGAAGGTGGATTCCCAGCCTGGCGACCGAGGAACGAAGCTCTTTCACCTTGTCCAGGGAAGCTTTCTCCCACGGCCAGAGCGCGGGAGGATATAGCGTACGCTCCAGGTGAACCTCGCAGGCGGGAATGGAGAATCGTGCCTGCAGCCGCCGAAATATTTCGGCGGCTTCGTCGAAATTGTTGCCGGGCAACATTCCCAGTTGAATGCCAATCATAGGATTCGCCTTGTGGCTGCGACCGTTTCGTAGCACTTCAGCGTTTCGGCCGCGGCTTTTTCCCAGGTGAAGCGCTGTCGTTGCATATATCCAAGTCTTGCCATCTCTTTTCTCCGAGTAGCGTTTTGCCGGAGCTCTTCCATGGCGCGAAATATCTCACTGCCATCGGGATGAGGGCTCAGATACAGAGCCGCTTCGCCCAATAATTCAGGCAAACTTGAATTACGGCTGACAATCACAGGAACTCCGAATTCCATTGCCTCCAAAGGAGGAATGCCAAATCCCTCGTAAAGGGATGGATAGATCATCCAGTCTGCCTGCGCGTAAATCGCGCCAAGCTGGTGCCGGTTCACCTGTCCCAGAAGCAGGATATCATCCGCATATTGTTTTAGTGCCGCGTGATTGAGAATCCGGCCGGTTTTCCACCCCATCGAGCCTATGCACACCAGTTGGTGAGGATAACCGTTTCGTTTCGCCAGCGCAAAAGCATCGAATAGCGCCTCGTGGTTTTTTCTGGGCTCAATCGTGGAAACGTTCAGCATATAGGGCTTGCGAATCCCAAGAGATGCTAGTGAATAGGCGTTGTCCGGGACGACATTTCCAACGAAGGTTTGTCCGGCGCCCGGGATTACCTTGATCTTGTCGGCGAGCTCGGGATGAAAATGGCAAATATCCTTTTTCGTGTGATCGGATACCGCGATGACAGCGGTCGCATTTTTCAAATTTCGCCAGACATAAGTGCGGAAAATGCGGTTGAATCGGGCGGTGTGTTTATCCGGAAGAATCAGCGGCACCAGGTCGTGGACGGTCACAACGAACGGAATCCCGGTAAAGCGCAGCGCCGGTTGGTCCGGATGATGCTCATGCAACAAATCCAGGCGATGTTTCCGGATGACCCAGTCACGCCAAAGTCCGGAATGTCGCACTCCGTGATGAAGCCAATGGAATGGAGATACAAGAATATGAACACGAGGATGGCTGATTGGGGCAGGGCCAGGCTTATTGCGAATGAGGTAGTATTGGTTCTTCGATTCAAGCGAAAGCATGACTCGAAGCAGTTCCTGTAAATAGACTCCTACTCCGCCATTGGGAATGATGTCCCCGCTCAATTCCGTTGATCTGAAGGAGTCGATGTTAAATCCTATCTTCATTCCGTTTGCAGCATTTCAAAAGTGAGGGATTGCCGGTCATTCGGCAGGGGAATTTTGATAAAAACGGATGCGTTAATCAATCAACAAATGTATTTGTGGAATTCCAGATTTCAGATTCCAGATTCCAGATCAAGGCCGGGAAATACTTACTGGGAGGGGCTGCGCCCCGGCTACGGTTGCACGGTATTTGTGGAATTCCAGATTTCAGATTTCAGATTCCAGACCAAGACCGGGGAATACTTACTGGGAGGGTTGGCGTCCCGACTACGGTTGCATGGTGTTTGTGGAATTTCAGATTCCAGATTTCAGATTCCAAACCAAGGCCGGGGAGCACTTACTGGGGAGCGCCGCCGTCCGCCCAAGGCCCCATATTATTTGCTCTAATCCCTGGGACGCGAGCGAAGCACCAGGCCCGGAGGGCCGAAAGCGAGTAGCCGGGGGTGAGCGCTTTTTGCGAACCCCCGGTTGGAATGAAGCATAATAAGAGCCCAGAAGGGGCGAAAGATCGGCTTTCTGCCGCCCCTCCGGTGCCGCGACGGCCAATGCCGCATATATTGCCCAAGAACTTTGCCGGTGAGACGGCGCCCGGTGGATTCCCCGTCGCATGATGAGTACTTCTACGTATTCTTTCGGAATAACATTTGTGCTTTTATTAGCCAGTCCATTCACTGTTTGGGTGATGCATCACGTTTGTCTGGAATGACTGAAAGGCAGTAGCAATAGCATGTCCCGCAGTAAGCTTTTGGTTCGCAATGCCACAAGTCATAAGCAGTTCGAAGTGCGGCAGGATTTGATGTCCGACATTCTTCGCATTTTGAACCGGGAGCACAGAGGCATCGCGGACTCGGTTCGAGAGGTCGTCGGGCTTATCCGGCAATATACCGGATTTGACGCGGTTGGCGTGCGCATGCGCCAGGGAGATGACTATCCTTATTATGAACAGAACGGGTTTCCCGGCGATTTTGTCGGCAAGGAAAACCTGCTGTGTAAAAGAGCATGCGATGGATCCATGGTCCGGGATAACACAGGACAGCCGGTTTTCGAATGTACCTGTGGACTGGTGCTCTCGGGGAAGACAGATCCGGCTTTGCCCTTTTTTACCGTGAACGGAAGTTTCTGGACCAATTGCGCATCCGCACTGCTTTCAGTCCCGGGCCATGCAGATCCCAGAATGGATCCCAGGAATACCTGCATTCACGAAGGATATCAATCCTTTGCTCTCATCCCAATCCGGTCCGGGCCGGAAATCGTAGGACTTTTGCAGCTCAATGATCGACGGGAAGGGCAATTCAGCCCTGAATCCATTCAATTCTTTGAAGGCCTGGGGGATCAGTTCGGACTGGCATTGAAACGCATTCAGGTTCAGGCAGAACTGAAGGCGCTGAATGCATCGCTCGAGGAGCGAGTGGCGATGCGCACAGCAGAATCGGAGCAGCGCGCCGAGCAGCTTCGACTGCTTGCTGCCGAATTAACCATGGTTGAAGAACGGGAACGGCAGCGGCTCGCTGAGGTTCTTCATGATGGGCTGCAGCAGATCCTGGCTGGCGCCAAATATCAGTTGGCTGCCGTCGAAGCCGGCAGTCAAAAAAGAAAGGCCGTCGCGGAAGTCGCTTCTCTGATCGATGCTGCTATTGAGACATCACGATCATTAACGGCAGAGCTCAGCCCGCCAATTCTCCACCAGAGTGGGTTTGTCGCGGGATTGAGATGGCTGCGGGACTGGATGCACGACAGGCACGGCTTTCGGGTGCAATTGCTTATCGATGGCAGTTTCGGTTGTCTCCCTGCGGAAATCTCCGTTTTCCTTTTCAACGGGGCGAGAGAGCTTTTGTTTAATGTGACAAAGCATGCGCACACGGATTTCGCGCGGGTTGAGGTGTTCAGAGCTGGCGGAAATATCCGGGTGGTTGTGGATGATAATGGGACCGGCTTCGACCAAACCCGGCTTCGCTCTGAAGGAGGCTGTTGTGGCGGCTTCGGCCTTTTCAAACTGAATGAGCGGCTTTCAATGCTGGGCGGGAAGATGATTGTCGAAAGTAGCCCGGACACAGGAAGTCGAGTGACGTTGATCCTTCCGGAAACTGGAATCGCCGGGAGCGCTGCCGGCTGTGCGGATGAGGTCATTGCCTCGGACTTATCCGGCCCCAATGGTGGATCGGCAGACTGGAAGCCTGATAGGAAAAAGACCCGGATCATTCTGGTTGATGACCATTCAGTGATGAGGCATGGACTTGCCGTCATGCTGCGGGAGCACCCTGATTTTGAGATTCTGGGCGAAGCTTCCGATGGAG
The DNA here is from genome assembly GCA_963664705.1 of Acidobacteriota bacterium. Taxonomy (GTDB): domain Bacteria; phylum Acidobacteriota; class UBA6911; order UBA6911; family UBA6911; genus UBA6911. The sequence goes on from OY761556.1 coordinate 5,975,776, forward strand.
AAGCAGGGATCAGCCTGGTGCGGCAGCTCAAACCCGATGTAGTCCTAATGGATATCAGCATGCCTGGAATGAACGGGATCGAAGCGACACAAGTGATTCACTCCGAACATCCGGAAATCAGCGTCATCGGTCTTTCGATGTTTCGCGAAGGCGAGCAGGCTGCCGCGATGAAGAGCGCCGGCGCCGTGAATTACGTGGCTAAAAGTGATCCACCCGAAAATATCATTTCCGCTATTCAGGCTTGCGCTCTGCATTAGCGGCCTTGGTTTTTCCTGCCTGATAGGCGGCATCCATCAGTTGCTGGGCATACATCGAGAGTTCGTCCTGCCGGGCAATCGTCACCGGCAGCTCGCGGATCAGGTTTTCAAGCAGCTCAAAAGCCAGGTTCATGGCGTTTACGGCCTGTTCATGTTCAGTCATGGTGTCGCTCCATCAGAGTAAATTTCTGCGTTTTTCTCCCGTGTTTCCCGTTCATACCTTGCTAATATACACATCCCTGTGAATTGAGAATAGATATGGCAAGTGCCCAACCCGCTCCGACTGTTTCTTCCGTTCGCAATGGCTTGCCGATGCTGTATATGGCAGAGGCGTCCAATGCAATTGCGGCCATACTTCTTGTTGTAGGGCTGTCCTTCTACACCAGCCACCGGTTCGGGTGGGGTGCGCGGGAAAATTTTTCCGTAGCTGCACTCCAGGGGGGATTGTACATGTTCGGAGCGCTGCTTGCGCAACGAGTGTCCGTGCGCTGGGGGCGCGAGAAAGCTCTGCCTCGACTCTATGCCGGGATGACCCTGTTTGCGATCGCCGTTGCGATTAGCGCCTCAATGCACTGGGCTGTCCTGACAGCATTGCTTGCGGTAGTGGAAACAGGATTGGTTGCTGTCTCCTGGCCGATGCTGCAAAGCCTTGTTTCTGCATCGGGCAAGGCATCGAGTCTTTCCCGGCGGCTTGGTTTGTACAACATCATATGGTCGGCTCTGGGAGCTTTCGCTGTGGCGGGAAGTGGAGCGGTTATTCAGCATGCTCCAGCCTGGGCATTCTTCGGAATCATTGCTGTCGGGCACTTTCTTGCCGGGATTTTGATTCTTTGCCGCACGCGGTCTGTACCGAAAGCATCTGAGCTCGCAGAGGAGGATGCGGATATTCCAGTCCGGGTTCGCGCTGAACGCCCCGATGCCGCTACGATGCGCATTCATCGTTTGGCACTCTGGCTTTCCCGCATTGCTCTTCCCTCGACCTACGTCGCTGTTTACAGCATTTCTCCCGCGATCCCGTCACTTCATGCAATCAGACAGTTGACTCCTACGATCGCTACAATTGTGGGGAGCGCCTGGCTGATTGGGCGTGCTCTCGCGTTTGTCTTTACGGCCGGGACCGAATTTTGGCACAAGCGGCCGGGCCTCATATTCATCTCCTCCGTTGCCATGCTGTTCGCCTTTGTGGGGACCATTGTACCGGGAGCCCTGACCGGGCTGAGTTTGGAGCGGGCTTTGTTAGCCATGATCATTGCGCAAATGCTGTTTGGCTTTTCCATCGGGACTATTTATGCCGCGAGCCTGTATTTCGGGATGGCGGTGAGCGAGGGAAGTACACGGCATGGTGGATATCATGAGGCGCTCATCGGGTTGGGACAGGTCATCGGACCTCTGGTGGGTGCAACGATGCAGTGGATCTACCCCGGCACGCTGTGGCCGGCAGTCGCAGGGATATCCGGCCTGGTTTTGATTACCGTGCTGATCGAAGCTGTGGTCGGAGTTCGTGCTGCCCGTGAAGCAAGAGTCTGAACTCCCGGGGAATGCATCCTGCCGGAGAATTCCAAACCGCATTTGTGATTTCCTTCTTCGTGTCATATAGTGGTCGCATTTCCTGGACGCGTTCAGAAGGAGCCACATGGCCAATACCAGATTTGGAAAATATTTCGTCACTGATGTGCTTCACGAAAGTCCCAAATTCCCCGGGTTGTGGGATGCATCTTCAACTCGCCACCTGAAGGGTTTCGGCGGAGGGCATCTTTCCGTCGATTCGATCTTCATTACCCAGGCGTTTACGATGGTCAGCCAGCCGCATACGCACGAATTCCCCCAGTACCTCCACTTCTACTCCGCAAATCCCAATGACCAGAGGGATTTTGATGCTGAGATTGAGCTGACCTTGGGCGAGGATGCAACGAACGGGGAGAAACATATCATTACCCGACCGACAGCGCTTTATATCCCCGCCGGCGTGTACCACGGTCCGCTGGTTTTCAAGGTGATCAACAAGCCCGTACTTTTCGTGGATATCGCGGTCAGCGGCGACTACAAGCGCGTTGGCGATACCCCGGATTAGGGTGCAGGCTGTACGATGACTTAGCTTGGACTCAAGCTCGGTCTGGTGTCCGGATGTGTCCGGCTGGAGGCATAGTTCATGCGCAAAGAATACTGGTGTATCACGGCTCTGCTTTTGGCTGGCATCCTGGGGTGCTTCAGTCCCTTTGGCCATTCCACACAACCCAGCCAAGATCAGGCTGCCGATACCGCATTATCCGCGCAGATCGAAAGCCGTGCCGCGGCGGTAGAGCGTAAGGCGATATCATGGCGGAGGGATTTTCACGAGCACCCGGAGCTTTCCAACCGTGAAGTGAGAACATCCGGGATCGTGGCGGATCATCTGCGGAGCCTCGGAATGGACGTTCGAACCGGCGTTGCCCACACCGGGGTCATCGGACTTCTGCGCGGCGGCAAGCCCGGACCGGTGGTGGCCCTCAGGGCGGATATGGATGCGCTGCCGGTTGTTGAAGAGGTGGAGCTGCCGTTTGCCTCGAAAGTAAGAGCGACTTACAATGGCCGCGACGTTGGAGTCATGCACGCCTGCGGGCATGACATGCATACCGCTATTCTGATGGGAGCGGCGGAAGTCCTGGCGGGTATCCGGGCCGATCTGCCCGGAACAGTGAAATTTATCTTTCAGCCGGCGGAAGAAGGCGCTCCTGCCGGAGAAGAGGGCGGCGCCAGCGTGATGATTCGTGAAGGGGCGCTCGAGAATCCCCGTCCAGCCGCTATCTTCGGACTTCACGTTTTTCCCTTTCCCGTTGGCCAGATTTCCTGTCGTCCAGGCGGAGTGATGGCAGGTTCGGATTCCTTGAAAATCACCGTTCGCGGACGCCAGTCCCATGGAGCAACGCCGTGGGCAGGAGTGGATCCGATCGTGACCGCTTCCCAGGTTATCCTTGGCCTGCAGACGATCGTAAGCCGTAGAACAGATCTGACTCGTTCCCCAGCCGTTATCACCATCGGCAGCCTGCATGGCGGGGTACGGTCCAATATCATTCCGGACCTGGTTGAAATGGAAGGTACAATCCGAACGTTCGATCCCGAGATTCAGACGGGCATTCACGAGGAGATTCGGCGTACCGCACAAATGATTGCACAAGGTAACGGCGCTTCGGCGGAGGTGACTATCCAGAAGCAGAATCCGGTGACTTTTAACGATCCTGATCTGACCGAGCGAATTCTTCCGACGTTGAGACGCATCGTCGGGGCAGGCAATCTGAAGCAAACGCCGCCTACTACAGCCTCTGAAGATGTTTCCTATTACCTGAAGGAAATCCCCGGCGTGTATTTCTCTCTCGGAGTGACGCCAAAGGGCACCGACCCCGCCCAGGCCGCACCGAACCACTCTCCGCGGTTTTTTGCGGATGAAAGTGCCGTGGCCGTTGGAATAAAAGCATTGGCAAATGTAGCGGCCGATTTTTTGCGGCGGCCTGGGAGATAGTGCGGAGTTTGCGGTGTATTCACCGATTGCGCCGCCCGGGTTTTTATGATGCTGCGGATCCACAGCTCTTTTGTGCAACATATTGCTGCGAAATGTACAATGACTACGCAAAAAGCCGCCTTTGGTAGTACAATCCCCCTCATCATCTGAACGAAAGAACTCCAAAAACGTGAGGCGACAATATGGCAGATATTGATGGCAGCAATGGGCAGAGAACCGAATTCAAGGCCGTTGGCCGGGCCAATGTGCCCGGTAAACTGTCCTACTCGATAGCTTCAGGAAGGGCTAAATTCGGCAGCGATTGCGTCGTGCCCGACATGCTCTTTGCCAAATTTCTCAGAAATCCCCATGGCCGCGCAAAGATCAAAAGCATGGATATCAGCAAAGCCAAGGCTCTGGAGGGTGTGGTCGATATTGTCACCTGGGATGATCCGGATATTCTGAATATGAAAGGGACGCGTGAGCCCCTTATTCCGGATGAATCCGATACTGAAAACGAAGAGATCGGTGCATGTGTTGTGGCGGTCACTCCCGAAATCTGCGATGAGGCCTTGAAGCAAATCAAGGTAGATTGGGAAGTATTTCCAACGGTCGTGGATCCGCGGGACAGCATGAAGACCGGTGGAGTTTTCGTTCGCGTTGATCCGAAAGACATGAAGGGAAATTTTGCCACCGGAGATGTTGAAGCCGGATTCAAGGAGGCGGATCAGATCGCGGAATTCGATTGGGCTCAATCCCTCATGGCTTCGCACATTCCAAATCCAAATGGAAGCGTAGCCTGGTGGGCACAGGATCCATTGGGGATCGAGGGACCGGCTCTGTATATCGAGGGGGTGTTCCCTACCTGGGGCGCTTATCAACTGCGTCCGATGTATAACGTCAATTTCGATAAGCTCTATCGCGGCACCACATTTCAGGGGGGCAAATATTGCGACTGGATGTTCCGCCGCGCTTCTCTGATCACGCCATTGCTGGCCAGGAGAGCCGGACGCCCCGTTCGCTGCATGAATACGCGGCAGGATGATTTTTATACTTCAAATCCGCAGCGATACAGCCACGTCAAGTTCGGGTTCAAAAAGGATGGAACGATTACGGCTGTTCATGAATCCACGGTCAGCGATTCGGGAGCTCCCGGCAAGGGGGCGCGTGGCGGTGGTTTCGGAGCGTTCGAAGCCAGGTACAGTCCCTTCAATACAACCCGGTGCGTGAATCTGAAGAGCGAGTCACTCGGCGCTTATACCAGCTCGGGCAAAGTGACCGGCAGTCAGACCTCGCCCTATAACTGGGATGCCATGACCATTGCGGAACAGATTATCGCTGAAAAGCTTGGCATGGATGTGACCGACGTGGCGCTGAAGAACGTTCACGGTCCTGCCTCCCAGGCAGATCCCGGAGTTCCTCCCGGCCTGGCGGAATGTATTGAAAAAGGGAAGAAGGCCATGAACTGGAAGTGGCATTCCGCCGGGGCCAAAAAGCTTCCGGACGGCAGGATGCACGGGCTGAGTTTCCGATACGCTCAATCGCCGCGTCATGCCATGCAGCCCTACACAGCGACCGTGACCATCCAAGGGGACAATAAAGTATACGTGCCGCTCAAGGGTCCCTGGATCGGTGTGTATGCCGCGGATGCCTGCGCTCTGGTCGTTGCAGAGGAAATGGGTGCAAAAGTCGAAGACGTGATTCTACTTTACGACAATAAGGCTCTCTTTACCCCGGTTGGCGGAGGAAGCGACGGAACGACTGCATCGGCCTGGGTGATGAAAGAAGCCGCAGTGGCCTGCAAGAAAGCGCTTTTGGATCTGGCGGCAACCAGGCTCAAATGCAAGCCGGGAGATCTGGAAACAAGAGATACAATGGTTTTTCGCAAGTCGGATCCAGGCAAGGGGACTCCGTTTGGGCAGTTCATTGCCGACGAAGGGTTCAGTGATCATGATCTCGATATCGCGGCGACCTACTTCGGGCGGCCGCCGGAAACGACGTGGTCCAAAGGCGGACACATCCTTGATGTGATGAATGCCAGTTTCTGCGAAGTCGCGGTTGATACGGAAACCGGCGGTGTTGAAGTGACCAAGTTTGTGGTTGCCTGCGATCCGGGGAAGGTGCTGAGGATGACGTCGTTTGAGGGGCAGTTGCACCAGGCGATGTTCTTCAGCCAGGGCGGCGGTTTATCGGAGGAGTGGATTTACGACAAGGCTACGGGCGTAAAACTCAGCACGAACATGTTTGAGTATAAAAAGCCCACCATCCTGGATTTCGGAGCGATCGACACATGCGCGGTCGAGTCCCGGTCAGGAAATGCCTGCTATGGTGCGTCCGGCATCAGCCACTGCATGGCGGCTCCACTGCTTCCGGTTTGCGCCGTGGCCAATGCGATAGGGAAGTGGATTCAGCCTCCAGTAACTCCGGATAAGGTGCTCCGGGCACTCGGTAAGGCATAGCATTGACTAAAGGATTCGTGAGATCCGCGGCGGAAAAGTCCTGCCGCGGATCTCACGAACTCCAAAGCTGTGTCGGCGTGACATGCTTTTCCCTGGCAGGGAAGAGTTTTTCGAATTCAGCAAGTTCCTCGGCTTTTATGTGGTAGACCTCATCTTCAAAAAAGCATCCCGCAACCCCGCGGAGGCGGCCCGGTGCCAGTTCCACTCCCATGAAATGGTCGTAGCTTTTCCCGTCCGATGCCAGGATGCCAAAATGTTCTGCATTTCTAAATCCGAACCGAGGGTAGTAGGCAGGGCTTCCCATCAGAAACACGCCGCGAAATCCCAGCTCCTTGCGCGCGACAGGCTCTCGAGGATAAGGCGTCCTCCAATCCCCTGTCTCTGATAATTGGGATGGACCGTTACGGGCCCCAGGCAGAGTAGCTCGAATTCGAGCCCCTCATTTCCTTGCACGCGCGCTCGTGAATACATGATGTTGCCGACAAGAAGATCTCCGCTGCAGGCGACCAGGTCCAGATCTGCAACAAAAGCCGAAGAATTTCTGAGCTTATGCACTACGAGGTGCTCATCGCAACCCGGTTTATAAATATCCCAGAAGGCGTCGCGAGTAAGAATCTCGATTTCCCGGTAGTCTTCAGGTTTCTCCGGGCGGATGATAATGGCTGTCATTTAATACTCCTGTTTGCGACACTGCCTCTACCGGGAAGCGCCGCCGTCCCGCCTAATGTCCCATGGTATTTGCAGAATTTCAGATTCCAGACTCCAGATTTCAGATTCCAGGCCAAGACCGGGGAGTACTCACTGGGCACGCCGCCGGTCGGTTCCGGTGGGCCCGACTTATTTCACTTTGAGCACTTCCTGTAATTTACCGGCAAGCTCTCTGGAGTTATAGGGTTTTTGCAGGAAATGGACGCCTGGATCCAAAATTCCCTGGTGCGCAATCACATTTGCCGTGTACCCGGAAATAAAGAGCCTCTTAATGGCGGGATGAAGCGTCATCACATTGTCTGCAAGTTCGCGACCATTCATTTCGGGCATGACCATATCAGTAACCAGCACATGGATATCTCCGTCATATTTCTTTGCGAGCTGGATGGCTTCGATCGGCGAGTGGGCAGGCAATACAGAATAGCCCTGCTGTTCCAGCATGCGTGTAGTTAATCGCAGGATAGCCGGCTCGTCTTCGACAAGAAGGATGGTCTGATTGTTGCCGCGTGCCGGATTGGGCAAGGCTTCCGCAGGCTCCAGTTGCTTCTCGGAATGCCGTGGCAGGTAGATGAAAAATGCCGTTCCTTGACCGCTTTCGCTATGGACATCAATGTAGCCATGGTTTTGTTTGACAATGCCGTAGGTGGTTGCCAGGCCAAGCCCCGTTCCAACCCCGATCTTCTTTGTGGTGAAGAAAGGTTCGAAAATCTGACTGAGCGATTCGGAATCAATACCACTGCCGTTATCGCGAACGATGAGCCGGACATAGTCACCGGCAAACGATCCGGGATGGGTGGATGTGAATTCCAAGTCAAGGCTGACGTTATCGGTTTCCAGCGTGATCCTGCCCGGCCCGACGATGGCATCTCTTGAATTGACAAAGAGATTCGCGAGAACCTGGTCAAGTTGTGACGGATCGATCTTGATGGGCCACAGATTTTTGCCCGGCGCCCAGTCCAGGACGATATTTTCGCCGATCAGTCTTTCCAGCATTCGGAGCATGCCCGAAATGGTTTCGTTCAGGTTCAGAACTCTCGGTTGAATCGTCTGCTTTCGGGCAAAAGCCAGGAGTTGTCGGGTAAGGTCCGCTGAGCGTTTGCCTGCCTTCAGAATCTCGCTTAGATCCGCATATAGAGGGTGACTGGGATCCAGTTCGTCCAGAACCATCTCCGCGTGTCCCATGATCACGCCGAGCATGTTGTTGAAATCATGGGCGACTCCGCCGGCCAGCCGGCCGACCGATTCCATCTTTTGTGCCTGCAGAAGCTGGGCGGCCAGTTTTGCCTTGTCTTCCTCCGCCCGTTTGCGTTCCGTGATATCGCGCGCAAATGCACAAATATAGCTTTGATCCTCAAAATCCACATAGGTGGATTCGACTTCGACGGGAAACTCAGTCCCGTCCTTTCTGCGATGAACCGTTTCCACCGATACCGTTCCACTTTCCTGGATTTCCTTCCAGGAATTGCGCCAGGTGTTTTCTATCCTGGGGCTCACGTCCGCAATATGCCTGTTCAGCAACTCTTCGCGCGTATAGCCGACCGATCTGCAGGCGGAGTCATTGACATAAATGAAACGACCATCGGAATTGGTCCAGAAGGCCGCATCGGAAGCGAGATCAATCGATCGCTTCATGATATTGAGCGTAAGCTCCGCCTTTTTGCGTTCGGTAATGTCTTCAAAAATGCAGGCAAACTGGTTGGGGGCCGGACGGAAAACCGACACCATGAAATATTTCCTGATTTCAGGCCGATAGTTTTCGAACGAGACCGGTTCCCCGGTGAGAGCCACCTTGGCATAATGGTCCATCCATCCGGGTTCTCTATTCGGAAATACTTGCAGGGCCGATTTTCCCAGCAGGGAGTCGGCCTGCAGGCCGGACATGCGTTCGAAGGCCGGATTTACCGCGAGATAGCGAAAATCGACAGGAATGGCGGCGCCATTGCAGATAACTTCGCTCAGCATGAAACCATTGCGCATTTCCCTGAAAAGCGTATGGTATTTTTCCTCGGCCCGGCGGGCAGCCGTCACATCCCGGCTGACAGATAGAACGGATTTTACTTCTCCCTGCGCATTGAATTCCGCGACAAATCGCCAGTCAAAGTATATTCGTCCCTGTTCGCTATTAAAGGCGAACTCTGTTTCATAGGATTTGCCCGTATCAAAGACGCGCTGAAGAGCTCTTTCCCAGAGCTGGCAATGCTCCTCGGAAAATCCCAGTTCACGGTGGGTTTTGCCTATGAAATACTCCGACGGTTGCCCGGTTATTTCCGTAATATTGTCGGTTACATATTGATGCCGAAAATTACGATCGAAGCGACTCACGATATCCGGAAGGCTTGAAATCAAGGCACGAAATGCTTCGTCCTTCTCCTGCTGTATTTCAGATGAAATATCCCCGCTGCCTCGAGCCGGGGGAGCGGATTTGTCGCTGGATTCCGGGTGCTCTTCGGCATTTCTTTCATGGCTGGATGGCGCTGTCTCAGAATTTGCTTTGATTGAGTTATTCCTGTCGGGCATGAGGGACCCTCCGAAGAGCAGGTGATACCAGTACATTAGCAGATATTTAGAATAGTGGCGCTTGAATTTATTAAAGGGCGCAGGACTCAGCGAGGCAATTCTGGCTTTGTGAGTGAATTCACGCGGCAGTTCCGGTGATCTTTAGGCAATACTTTTCTTTGACTTGCGGTGCTGCAAAAACGCGAGTATGTTCCTCTCTGCGTGTTCTCTGCATTCATACATCCCACGCAGTTTGGAGAATAAGCATTGAATCATTCTGACTCCCATAAGCGGCATGTTATTGCGCTGCCGTGGATTCTGTTTGCCTTGGCGATCCTGCTGGTCCACCCTCTTAATGCAGCCCCAAAACAGAAGCATGAGAAACGGGCGGCAAGCGCTCTGCCAAAATCATCCGCCGTAAAGAAAAGCGTGCGCGCTAAAAAGCCGGTGCAGTCCGCTGCTGTTGCCGAGAAAGCAAAACCGAAAAGAAAATATCCAGCCGGGGAGGACCCGGATTTTGCAGCGGAGTGTGGATGGCCCGTGAAAGGGCCACAGCTCCTTGCCGGTTCGATTCTTCCCGGAAAAAGGATCGTTGCCTATTATGGAAATCCTTTGTCCCGGAAAATGGGTGTCCTCGGCGAATATCCCAAAGACGAAATGCTGCGAAGGTTCAAAGCGGAAGTGGAGAAATGGGGGAAAGCGGATCCCACGCATGCGGTGCAGCCGGCACTTCATCTTATCGCAGTAGTGGCACAGGGGAAACCCGGACCGGCGGGCAAATACCGGATGGTGATGCCGGATAAAATCATCAATGATATGTATGGATGGGCCAAGGAGGCGCATGCAATACTATTCATCGATATCCAGACGGGGCAGGACGATATCCGCGCTCTCCTTCCGCACTTCGAGTGGATACTGAAAAATCCGGATGTTCACCTTGCGATCGATCCCGAGTTCAACCTGATCAGAAGCGGGAAAATCCCTGGCACTAAAATAGGCACCCTCGATGCTGCCGATGTGAACTATGCGTCCGGCTATCTGCAGGGTCTTGTGAAGAAATACAATCTGCCACCCAAGGTGCTGATCGTGCATCGTTTCACCAAGAACATGGTGACGAATGCGAAACAGATCGCGCTTCATCGCGAAGTCCAGATGGTTATGAATATGGATGGCTGGGGGCTGCCGCCGCTCAAGAGGAATACATACAAAGAATATATCGTGCGGGAACCGGTGCAGTTTACAGGCTTCAAGCTTTTCTATCACAACGACACAAAAAAAGGGGGCGGACTCCTCCAGCCGCAGGATTTGTTGAGACTGTGTCCAACGCCGATCTATATTCAGTATCAATAAAAGGGAGCTCTCGATTATCGGCGGCCGAAAAATGAGAAGACCCAGGCCATGATACCTCCGGCTAAAGCTGACGCCGGAAGCGTGAGAACCCACGCCATAACAATTTTCCGCGTAAGCCCCCATCGCACCGCCTTCACGCGATGTGCGGAGCCAACTCCCATAATCGTAGTGGCGGCGACATGAGTCGTCGAGATAGGCGCACCTTTCCAGGCGGCTGCTTGCATGACCAGCGCTGCTGCTGTCTGCGCCGCGAAGCCATCGGCCGGTGTCATCTTGAAAAGGCGTACTCCGAGAGTGAGGATGATGCGCTTTCCTCCGGCGAAGGTCCCCAGACCGATAGCGAGGGAGCATGCCAGTTTGACCCACAGCGGAACACTGGGTGTTGAAATGGCTCCGGTAACAAATAGCGCCAGCGTAATGATGCCCATCGTTTTTTGCGCGTCATTTAATCCATGGGAGAGAGCCATGAAACTGGCTGAAAGTATCTGGGCGCGTTTGAAATTGCGGTTCGCGGGTCCCGGTGAGGCGGAGTAGCAGATTCGGCCGAGGACGACGGTCAGGATCAGGCCCATCAGAAAACCAAGAACCGGCGAGACTACAGTCGGGATGACCACTTTGAACAGAATCCCCATCCACTGCACACCGGTTGGGCCATAATCCACGATAACGGCACCCGCGATGCCTCCGATCAGGCAGTGGGATGAGCTGGAGGGGATCCCATAGTACCAGGTAAGGAGATTCCAGAATATGGCCCCAATCAGACCCGCAAAGACAACGGGCAGCGAAACGACGCTGGGGACAACGATTCCCGTGGCTATCGTCATTGCAACCACCGTCGACATCATCCCACCGACAACGTTGAGAACAGCCGCAAGAATCAATGCGGAATTTAGCGACAGTGCGCGCGTGGATATCGATGTCGCAATGGCATTTGCGGCATCATGAAATCCATTGGTAAAGTCGAAGATAAGAGCGGTGATAATAACGGCGTACAGCATCCATTCCATAAGTCATCAGCCCGATCAGACGAAAACACATCCCATTTCCGAATATCACGGATATCTGGAAGTGAGCGGATGATCCTATACCAATATGCGGGAGAAAAGAACCCTGAATGCGAAATTGTCAGACCGGGCTGTCCTTTGGTGCCGGCCCAAATTCCTTTTCTTCCCACATGTCGTAGCCGGTAGCCGTGGATGAAGCCTGCGACAGAATGGCCAGGGCACACACGATATGAATCCCGCGCAACACAGATAAAGCATAAGGCAATTGGGGCGCCAGGTGGGCAATGCCGCCCATGGCTGCGCCAACAACAAGCTGAAAAAAGGAAAGTCCTGCCGTCACCTTGCTGATGCGCTTCAGCCTGTCGGGAACGGATAATGCTCCAAGCTTCCGTGCGTTACCTGAAACCACAAGCAGCATCAGAATCCCCAGGACCGCATGTACGGGGAATCCGGCATAAGCTCCCATCCATCTCGGGATCAGTACACAGGAGAAAAACGCAAGCCAGACCGTATTATAGAGCTTTCGCCACAATTCCATATCTTCCTCCGTCCGGGATTCCAGATTCCGGATTCCAGATTCTAATCTGAAACCTGAAATCCTAAATCTGAAATCTTGAATCCGAAATCAGTCCGAAGGCTGCTATGATACAAACTCATTTTTTTAAACGAATGAGTAAAAATATGCGGAGGTAGTTCTATGAGATTGAGAAGCCTCTTTTTGCTTTTATTGCTGTTCCTTTCTGCCGTATCCATTGATGCACAGAATAGCCAGCTGCCGCAGCTCGGCAAGTCGACCATTCAACAGATTGTTGCCGCGATGACGCTGGAGGAGAAGGCCAGCCTGCTGGTCGGCAAGGGGTCGGGACAAGCTCCATCCGGTCCAATGATTGGGCAGATGCAGGCTCTCGTGGAGGGCGCGGCAGGCCGGACCTTTGATTTGCCCCGGTTGGGAATTCCAACCATGGTTTTGGCAGACGGCCCGGCCGGATTGCGCATCAGCCCCACCAGAAAAGGGGATGCCAATACCTATTACTGCACGGCATTTCCTGTTGGGACGCTGTTGGCTTCCTCCTGGGATGTGGATCTTGTGAATAGAGTCGGACAGGCAATGGGGAATGAGGTTCTGGAATATGGCGCTGATATTATCCTGGGTCCAGGACTCAACCTGCATCGCAATCCATTGTGTGGCAGAAACTTTGAATATTACTCGGAAGACCCCTATGTGGTCGGGAAGACGGCCGCGGCCATGGTCAATGGTATTCAGTCGCAAGGGGTGGGGACCTCTATTAAGCACTTTGCGGCCAATAACGCCGAAACCAACCGGAACACCTTAAATACATTTGTCAGCCAGCGCGCGCTGCGCGAACTGTACCTTGAGGGCTTTCGGATTGCAGTCCAGGACGCGCAGCCCTGGACGGTCATGTCTTCCTACAACCTGATCAATGGCACCTATGCTCCCGAGAGCTTTGACCTGATCACGAACATTCTTCGGAAAGACTGGGGCTTTAAGGGATTCGTGATGACCGACTGGGGTGGGGGAAAGGATTGGCCGGCGGAAGTACGGGCCGGGAATGATCTGATCATGCCCGGGAATCCGTCCCAGGTCCAGGCGATCATTGCCGCCGTGAAGGAGGGCAAGCTGGATGAAAAGGATCTGGACAGGAATGTCGAGAGTATTCTCAATATCGTGCTGAAAAGTCCCCGATTCAAAGGGCACAGATTTTCCAACAAGCCCGATATGAAAGCTCACGCCCTCGTTGCCAGGCAGGCTGCGTCGGAAGGAATGGTGTTGCTGAAAAACAGCGATGAGACACTGCCGTTCCCGGATTCACTCAAAAAGATCGCTGCTTTCGGCAATACGTCGTATGAAAGCATAACCGGCGGGACCGGAAGCGGAGATGTGAATGAAGCGTACAGCGTATCGCTGTCCGAGGGTCTGAAAAATGCAGGCTATGCCGTTAATGAAAACCTTGCCGCAATGTATCAGGGGTACTTAAAAGCAACCAAAGAGGGCCGCCCCGCCGCCAGGCAGTTTATGGTGAGCGTTGCACCGACGCCGGAGCTTATCATCGATGCCGGCCTTGCAGCCAGCATGGCTGCCGTATCGGACGTCGCCGTCATTACGATCGGCAGGAATTCGGGTGAAGGACGCGACCGCAAAGATGAAGAGGGAGATTTCCGGCTCAGCGCGGTGGAAAAGGATATGATCAAGACGGTCACCGAGGCTTTCCACGCCAAAAACAAAAAGGCGGTGGTAATTCTCAATGTCGGTGGAGTCGTGGAAACATCAAGCTGGAAAGCGGCGCCGGATGCGATTCTCCTGGCCTGGCAAGGTGGGCAGGAAACCGGGAATTCCGTAGCCGACATCCTGAAAGGCATTGTAAATCCATCAGGAAAGCTGGCCACAACCTTCCCTGTCACTTACGAAGATGCGCCCGCCGCCAAAAACTTTCCCGGCAAAGAGCTTCCATCCGATCAACCATCTCAGCCTCAACAGGGCTTTATGCGAGGGAAACCCGCAGAGGTTACCTATGAAGATGGGATTTACGTGGGGTATCGCTATTTTGAAACCTTCAAGGTAAAACCCTCCTTCGAATTTGGTTATGGGCTTTCCTATACGAGCTTTGAGTACGGCAGCCCGAAATTGAGCTCGCAATCCTTTGGGGGAAATCTGACCGTTTCGGTGGATATCAAGAACAGTGGCAAGGTGCCCGGGAAGGAGGCGGTACAACTGTATGTGAGCGCTCCTTCCGGAAAACTCGACAAACCAGCCATGGAACTCAAAGGGTTTGCCAAGACAAAACTGCTGCAGCCCGGAGAGACTCAGACCCTTTCGTTTGTTCTGGATGCACACAGCCTGGCTTCCTTTGACGAGACCGAGTCGGCATGGATTGCCGATGCCGGAACCTATGCTGTCAAAGTCGGGGCATCATCCAAAGATGTTCGGCAGAGCGCCTCATTCACTCTCGGCAAGAGCATGGTAGTGAAGAAGGAAACGAATTCGCTTGCGCCGAAAACCAAAATCAATGAGTTGAGGCCTGCCAGGTAGGAATGTCGATACAGACTGCACGCATCAAATTGAGCCGGGTTCAGGGCGATGCGTGCAGTCTGTACCTGATTTGACCAGAAAGACAAAAAGGACCAGGCCCGCCGCCATGCAGAGAGAAGCGGCGTAAAAGGCAGATGCCAGCCCAAGCTTGTCGGCAATTCCTCCAAGCACTACCGGGCCAATGCTGTTGCCGGCATACATGGCCATCATAAACATCGTTACCGATGCTCCCATTCCGTAAGTGCGCCCTTCCCGAACCACGTATGCATTCGCCGCAGGGATTCCCAGGGCTTGTCCTACCGTTACCCAAAGATAGGCAATCAGCAGACCCCAGAAGCCGGCAACCGACGGAATGAGGAGTACCGCAACCACTGTGATCGCTGCGCCCCAAATCACCATTAGACGGCGGTTCCATCTGTCGGCCATCCGTCCCGTATAGGACTGGCAAATGGAAATGGGAATACGGGCGGCAAGCATAAGGCCGATCATGGTGGAAGTGAGCCCAAGCCTTAACCCGGCGAAAAGAGGGACAAAGGCCATGAGAGTGGCGGTGCCGACTCCGACCGTCATCCGGTAGCTGAAGACGCCGCGCATGATGCGACTCTTCAATGGCGCCAGGAAGGACTGGTACTCCCGGACGGCCCTTTTGCGCGGCAGCTCGCGGACAAAAAAGAGAATGGCCAGGAGGCCAAGTGCATTCATGGCTGCAAGTGCCAGGAACGCGACGCTGATGCTGTAGGCGTCCGTGATTGCTCCGCCGACAAGCGGCCCGGAGCCCATTCCGGCAAAAAGAACAGCATTGAAATAGCCCATCCACCTTCCCTCGCTGCCGGACTGCAGGCGGTCCCCCATATAGGCTTGGGAAATGGCCAGAAAAGTGGAGGCGCCCAAGCCCTGAAAAAAGCGCAGGACGATGAGATGCAAGGGTGTGGAGGCAAACATAAACGCCGCGGATGAGATCGAGAGAAGAGCCAGCCCGCCTGCCAGGAACGATTTTCGGCCGTAATCGTCGGACAGCCTTCCAATGAACAGAAGCGTGGTGGTTCCGGAAACACTGAAGGCCGCCTGCACAAAGCCCAACTGCAACGCCGATGCGCCCATTTTCCTGGCATAGAGCGGCAGAAACGGCGAAATGATGTTCATTCCGAGCATGGATATGAACAACGTGCCCAGCAGTACAAAAAATGTCTTTTTATCCATTCGGAATCTGCTTCAGTCCACCACTTTTCCAAACCGCTCTTTATATCCGACTGCGCCGGACCGAACCGGCGCGGTTAAGATACTACGGGTTCCGGAAATAATCAGCGGCAATGCATCGGGAAACCGGAAGCGGCACAAAAAAGGGCCACCCCGAAGAGTGACCCGGTGAGGGATATGAAATAGATGAAGCCGTAAGCTATCAGTATGCAAACAACGTTCCCGAATGAGTGTCTTTGGAGAAGAATCGCGCAACATGTGTTCTTCTCGGATGTTAGCGTTATTTGATAATTTTTGATTCTGGGGGCCGGCCTCGGCAATTTGTAAACCCTGCTGACAGGCCATTGCAAAAATGGGTTTCAGGAAGCGCTGAAGCAGTTGAAATAGCAAAACATATTTATGTGTAAGCTATTTCGACGCTGGAATATTTGCTGCCAATACCTGGAGGATAGAGATGTGCAGGCAGGGAGGCATTATTTTGATGCGCATGTCTCCCCTTATTCGATTGGCCACAATCATTCGAGCAGTAACCGGAAGATCGCGGTACCCGGGTGCCTATTTGGTGGATGGATCAATTGTAACCAGTTGTCCGTCACGCATGCTAAACATGACATTGTGCATACTCACTTCCAGTTCGCATGTTTTCTGCTTGCCGGTATTTGCGTCAAACCCCAGGGCTATTTCCAGGCGGGATCCCGGACGGATCCATCTTGCCGGGTAGTGGTTGCCGGGACCGAAGAATTGGTTGCATTCACAATTATATGAAAAACCGAGGAGTGCCCCTGCATCCTGAGTATTGCCATATCCCGAGCCACGTTTGCTCCCCGTGGAGGCTTGCCCGACTTCCGCAGTCCAATGCGTATCGATGATCTGAACGCGCATCCCATATGACCGCAGGCTTTCGGTTTCCGCCGGATTTTTGAAGAGCCGGAAAGAGACCTCGATATTTGCCTGAACATCGACGGGGTTTCCGTTGTAGGTGCCGGGCTGAAAGCGCCATTTCGTGGCAATTGTGTTTATTGCGGATTCGTCGAGCCCGTACCCCAGTCCTTTGAGGATTTTTAAGCTGTCGACGGTGCCGTCTTTTCTGACGATGGCCTGGAGAAGAATGATTCCCTCCGCACCCGCCTCACGCGCTTCAGGCGTGTATGCCGGCAGTGGCTGGGTCAGGACGACAGGCGCTTTTACACCGCCTCCAATCTTATAGGGGGCGGCAGGCCCGCCTTCCTGACCGGAAGCATATCCGGGGAATAACAGGCAACCGACGAGAAATGGCGTCGGCAGTACCTTAAATAGCTTCAGCATGATGATTCCTCCGTAGTAAGCCGGGTTTCGGGATTTTTACATGCAACTTTCTTTATAAGACGACAATTCGCAAATTTGGTTCAGGAAAAACAATCTAGACATAATACGTTAAACCGGGCGGAAGGCTTCGCCTGAGGTTCAGGATTCACCCTGCGGCAAAGAAATCTGCGGACAAATTGGGACCTGCTGAGCTATTGTGACTGTGCCCAATCGTCAGTTGTTGGTGGCCAGTTTGCCGTAACATGCAGAAAGGAATGCAGCCTTGTATAAAAAGACAGTTTTTGCGGCTTTTACGCTTTTGGTAATTTGGATCGGGTGTGCAATTGCTGAGGAAAAGCGCCCATTTACGGCGGATCGCCATAAAGCCCTCAATATTGCCTGCGCCGGATGCCATGGAGAGGAAAAACCTCAGAAGGCTGCAACGGAAGAGTCCTGCATTAAATGTCATCAGACCATAGAGAAGGTTGCGGAAAAGACGACGAGTTTGAAACCGAATCCGCACAAGAATCATCTCACGGAAGGCAGCGATGTGGCGTGTACGCAGTGCCATGCGAGCCATAAAGCCGATGACATTATCTGCGAGCGATGCCATGCAGGGCTGAAATTTGAGAAGCAGGCAGAAGCCAAATAGCCGGCCTGAATCCTAAAACTAAAAAGGCTCGAGAGGAATGCCTCGAGCCTTTTTAGTTTTACTGCCTGGATTCCTGTTACCAGCTGCTTTCGAAATTGGCATATTCACGCAGCCGATTTGAATACTGTGCCCGTCGAAGCTTCATCAAGGCATTCTCCTCGATCTGCCGAATCCGCTCCCGTGTAACCTGGAATTTTTCTCCACATTCCTGAAGCGTGTATTCCTTTCCGGCTTCATTCATTCCGTATCGCATGCGCACGATTTCCTGTTCGCGCGGAGAGAGCGATTGCAGGGCTGAGTCGGCCACTGCCCGCAAATCATCGCTCATGACGGGCTCGATCGGCTGAATGGCTTTCTTGTCTTCAATGAAGTTATTCAGCTCCGAGTCCTTTTCTGAAGTCATGCAGGCCTCGAGCGACATTGGCTCCTGGGCGGCCTCCAGAATCTGCATCACCTTCGGGGCTGGAATATTCAGTTCCTTGGCGATTTCTGCCTTGGAGGGCTCGTGTCCCAGGCGTTTCTTGAGTTCGTTGGCTGTGCGCATGACCTGGTTGATCGCCTCTACCATGTGCACCGGGACTCGAATTGTCCTTCCCTGGTCTGCAATGGCGCGCGTGATACTCTGCCGAATCCACCAGGTCGCATAGGTCGAAAACTTGTTTCCCAGGCGATAGTTGAATTTATCCACCGCCTTCATGAGCCCGATGTTCCCTTCCTGGATAAAGTCGAGAAAATCGATTCCGGGATAGGAATACTTTTTGGCGATACTGAGGACCAGGCGCAGATTCGAGCGAACAAACTGGTCTTTCGCGTCGCGCATTTCGGACTTATTTCGACGGATATCGCTCAGTACATCCCGCAAATCCTGGGTGTTGGTGAGGTATTGCCGTTCGAGCTGGCGCAAGCCTGTGGAGGCCTGGCGACGGGAATTTTGTTCCCGCAGGCGACCGCGGACAGGCTTTCGCGTTTCCTTTTCGGCCTGTTCCATTTTGAGCAGCCCATCCTCGACACTGTGGATGAGGTCATTGATTTGGTTTTCTGTGAAGTCAATGCGTCGCATGCATTCGAAGATAGCGTCCCGTTTCAGAGTTTTCCGGGCAGATATGCTGCGCGATCTGCCGCAGGCCAGTCGATACCTGGCTTCCAGTCGCTCGAGCCGCGACATGATCTTGCAGATTGCCTTCATCCGGAGCTCATTTCGTTCTTCCAGAGAAATGTCTGTTTCCGACTGAACCTCCCGCCCCGTGGCGTCAGGCGCAGCAACGCTTGCCGTCGGCTGAAGATCCTCGGCCATCTCCAGTATTTTTGTCGAGGCAATCGTTGTTTGCGACAGGAAGCGCAGCACATTGTGCCGGGCGGTTTCGAGTTTTCTGGCCAGGTCGAATTCCTGGTCTCGCGTGAGAAGCGGGAATTTGCTCATGCTCCGGTAATATACATAAACGGGGTCCGTGAGCTGAGCCGTGTCTTCCGTGCTCCTGCGGTCTGGCTTGTTTTCGTCAGGTAGCCGCTCGAATCGCGATCTGTCCTGGTTTGTTTCCCGGTAGGCAGAATACAATTCGCGGTTGTCCTGGCTGTCATCCCCTAATTCTTCTTCGATGTCTTCCAGTATGTTGTCTTTTGTGAGTTCGATCATGGTCGCTCGTATCCTCGCCATTCAGTTCAGGGGGGCATTTAAACATCATTCGGCCCGATATCGATATCCGAAGAAATACCCCTTTATGCGTAGGTAGTAACACCCACGCCAATTGTGCAAAGAACCCAGTCGATAAATCGAGGCGGCTCTACCCGTTCACGTGTGTTTCGCAAATGTTATGGACAAGCCAAGCGAACGGGTGAGACGTTCGGCATTTCCCCGCCATATAGTGTGATTTTTCCAATGTTTTTTTGGACCGTCTGAAGCAGAATAGGGTGGCATAGTCTGCCTTTTCAAAAAAGAAAGCAGTCGACAACCACAGAAGCACAAGGTCGAGCGAGCCTTACTGCTGGAATATCTGGGAGAAGAGAAGATGAGCATCGATGGAATGCTCGAATTCTCCCGTGTTCTTATGGAGAGATAAATGAAATTCAGGTTTGACCATAACAACATCAACGTCCGGGATCTGGAAAAAAGCCTTCGATTTTATAAGGACGCGCTCGGACTTGTCGAAACACGGAGAATGGAACCGCCGGACAAGAGCTTTATTCTTGTATTTCTTGGCGACGGCCAGACAACGCATAAGATTGAACTCACATGGCTCCGGGACCGCACCGAACCCTATAGCCTTGGCGATAATGAATTCCACCTGGCCTTTAAAGTGGATGACTATGCTGCCGCGTTCGCCCATCATAAAGAGATGAATTGCGTGTGCTATGAGAATCCCGTGATGGGGATCTACTTCATCGAAGATCCCGATGGATACTGGCTGGAAATCATTCCAGAGAAAAAATAGCCAAGGCAATTCCCAAGAGATTTTTGTCTGAAAAACCCACGCATTGGATGAGACAGTTATGAAAAAAGCAGGTTTGAGTTTACTTATTACCATCCTCCTTGTTGCCCCCGCCGCCATGCGCGCCCAGGATAAGGCGCCGACGCCGCAGATAAAATCAACGGCTGAAATAATGACGCAGCCGATGAATGTTTTTCGGCGATTCTCCGGGGAGGGCAAGCCGATCTATGATTTTTATGGAAAGATAATAGGTCTTAAACGGCTGGAGACCTACAACCTTGGCGGGAATACAAGTGTCGACAGATTCCAGATCGGTCCCACGCTGCTGAAATTCAGCACATTTGTTGCCAATCGCAAATATCAACAATGTGCGGTTCCGGAAGCGACCGGCCTGCGTCTTCTGACTTTCTTTTTTCCCGATAGGGCCCCGGTTGAGGAGAGATTTCGTGCCAATGGTCTTTCGGTCCCCGAATTCAAGCCGATCCCCGGCTCGAAGAGGGTCAGTGCCTTGGTCCAGGATCCGGCAGGGCAGTGGGTCGAAATTGTCGTTGCCCCGGATGAGCCCGCGTCTACATACGATCAAATCGAAATCGGCCTGGTTGTTTCCAACCTGGATGTCAGCCGCAAATTCTATAGGGATTTCATAGGCCTGGAAGAGCTCCCGCCTGTCGACGATCCCGTTTTCAAAACCAAGAAATATCCTTACAGGCGTGGAGCGGTTGTCGTAACGCTTCGCTGCTTTGGCAAGCCTGGCTCGGCGGATACGGGAAGCGGCGGCATTCAGTATGTTGCTTCCGATGTGCAGGCAGTTCAGGATCTGGCAAATGCGAGACAGGTAAAAGTCGATCAGCCGGTCAACACGCTCCGTGGCTTCAGCCTCAGGTTTGTGTGGCTGGATGATCCGGATGGAATCACCAACTACTTTGCCGAGATTCCCGCTACGCCTCCCAAGAAACAGTAATTGCCGTCTGTGGACGGCTTTCCGGAGCCGTCCCGTGAACTTTGCAGCATGATCTTGAATTATTTGACCTTTTGAGGTGATTCATGAAATCTTCGCCCCCTTCCAAAATTGAAATCGGTCAGTTGATCGATGAGCGACGGCTGGCCCCGCTGCAGATACTGGTTATTGTCCTTAGTTTTCTTGTTGTCTGGCTGGATGGATATCACATTCAAAGCATGTCTCTCGTGGTGCCGACCCTGGCCAAGGCGTGGTCTGTAAAACCGACAGATTTTAAAATAGTCGTTTCGGCCGCGCTTTTTGGCATCCTGCTCGGAAGCGCCTTCATTGCCAGCTCGGGAGACCGTCTGGGACGGCGCAAGGTTCTGATCATTTCGATGGTCATTGTCGGGATTTCCTCCATTGTGACCGGGTATGCCAATGGGATGACACACCTTGTTATCTGGCGGTTCCTGACCGGTCTGGGGTTGGGCGCGAGCATACCAAACGCGACCGCCCTGACTTCCGATTATGTTCCATCAAAGAGGCGCGCGGCGCTCCTGACGCTGATGTTTTCGGGCGTCGCGATCGGAGCATTTGCGTCGGGGTACATCGGTGCTCCAATTGTAGAGCATTGGGGCTGGCGGAGCCTGTTTACCATCGGCGGAATCGTCCCTCTGTTCATGGCTCTTCTGCTGGCGGTTGCAATGCCGGAGTCTCTGAGGCTGATGCTTGTGCGCACACCGGATGATCCGCGCATAGTGAAAATCCTCGCCCGCATGGCGCCGGATGTCGACCCCAAAACCATCTACGCGAAAAAGCAGGATGTACAGCATACGTCTGCCCTCGAACTGTTGAGCAGCACCTATAGAAGAGGAACGCTGCTGCTTTGGTTTGTTTTCTCTGTCAACATGTTCATCCTGTATCTGCTTGTGAATTGGTTGCCCACGCTTCTTAGCGCTCAGGGCTGGACCGCGGCGCAGGCGATGCGCGGCTCCGTAATGAACCAGCTCGGGGGTGTGCTGGGCGGCTTCATTCTGTCCTACTATGTGGACAAAGGAAAGACGGTCGTCTCGACCATAACATCGTTGGTTCTTACAGGAATTGCGTTCTGGCTTTTCAGCATTTTGCCGTCCACGGGACTGTCGTGGTGGATTCTTTTAATGATCGTCGGCGGTGGGATATCCGGGGCGCAGTTTGTGCTCAATGCCCTGGCCGGAGGTTTTTATCCCCCGGTTATCCGTTCGACAGGAGTGGGCTGGGCTTTTAGTGTCGGGCGCATTGGCGCGGTCCTCAGCGGCGTTGTAGGAGGGAGAATTCTGGAGATGAACCTGGCGCCGATGACGCTGTTGAAGATGCTGGTCATTCCGGTTGCGCTGTGTATCGTCGGCGTTCTGATGTTCCGGAATACGTTTCAGCCTGCCGCGATTCCGGTAAAGACATCAACCGCAGGAAAGTAAAAACACAAACGCCACGAATTTCACAAATTGCTGTGAGATTCGTGGCGTTTTTTGTTTCGGTTAGACGGCAGCCAGGAGAGCTCGTTTTACGAGCGTCTTGGCGATCTGGACTTTGTACTTGGTGGCACTCAACGGCTTGGCGTCTTCAACCGCAGCCGCGCCGGCCGCTTCGGCATTGGCTTCATTGATGGCCTTGCCCGCGATCGCCGCTTCGGCCTTGACCGCGCGATACGGTTTCGGGGCAACGGCATTCAGAGCAATCCTCGGAGCTCCTCCCCCCACCATCACGGCACAGTTGACGATCGGGAAATCGATCGACTTGCGGATGGCGAATTTGAGAAAAGCGCTCTTGGCACCGGCCGGAGGGGTCGGGACCTGGATTTCGGTGATGAATTCGCCGGCAGCGAGAACGGTGTTGCCGGGGAATTTGACATCAAAGAAATTCTCGGCATTGATCTTGCGCGTGTTGGTCACCACGGAGGCATTCAAAGCAATGAGAGCCGGGGCGACGTCGCTGGGATGAACGGCGATGCACTTGTTGACGTTGCCGAAGATGGAGTGATAGCGGTTGTCGCCCATCATGGCAAAGCAGGTTGTGCCACCCTTGCGGACGCAAGGGAACCGGTTTTCCGGCTTCCGGAAGTACCAGCAGCGGTGGAGCTGAGCGATGTTGCCGCCGATGGTGCCCATGTCGCGGACATGGGGCGTGGCGACGCGCAGAGCTGCCTGAGCCAGAGCGGTGTATTTCGCATTGATGTCCTTGTTGGCGGCGACATCCGCAAGGCGTGTGGCGGCGCCGATTTTCAGGATACCGGCTTCTTCCTTGATGTAATCGAGACCCGGGGTAACGGTCTTGATGTTAATCACGGCTTCGGGGTACGTGGGAAGGATGTTGTCCTTGAGCCGGCCGATGAGATCGGTGCCCCCGGCAATGATTTCTGTTTTTCCGCCGGCAAGGGCAGTTTTGACCTCGGCCAGGGTTTTTGCATTCGTATGATTGAAACCTTTCATGAGTGTCTCCTCCTATGCCTTGCCCAGCGCTTTGAGAACTTTATCCGGCGTTGCCGGCGGATCGACCCACTTGCCGATCGCATTTTGAATTGCACAAATGACGAGATGAGTGTTGGCCAGTGAATGGCTGATCCCATTGGCGCCGTAGGCTGCATTGCCTGCGCGCGTTTCCAGTAATTTCATGTCCACCGGGGGCATATCCAGCATGCTGACTTTCTTATAGTCAAACATGTTGGCATTGAGTTTGACGCCGGTAGATTTATCAAAGAAATAATCTTCCTGAAGCTGGCACCCGGCGCTGAAATCCATTACCTGGTGAATCTGGCTTTCCAGTGAAGTCTGGCGGAGGATCTTTCCGGGGTCTGCCACCACACCAAACCGGACGATTTCAACTTCGCCGGTTTCTGTGTCAACGGCAACTTCGCACATAGCAACATTCATGGTGTCGAGATACTTTCCCATGCCAGTCGCCCAAAGAGCCGTTGGAGGTCTTCCCGAGAAAGTGGCGAACAGGTTGGACTGTCCTACCGCTCTTGCCAGCGGAACCGCTTTGCTCGGATCGGATTTGACGTAGACGTTTCCGTCTTTCATATCCAAATCTTCCGGCTTCAATCCCTTGAGTGGACTGGGAGCGGCCGGACCGCCGCCAAAGCCACCAAAGCCGCCAGCGGCCGGAGGATTGTTGGCATTTTCTATCGCAGCTTCCAGAATCCGCTTCTTCAGAATGTTCGCGCATTCCTTCGTTGCCCAGGCTGAAGCGGTGGTTCCATCGCTTCCACCACCGACAGGCGTAAAGGTCTCCCGGTAATCGAAGTCGATGCTGATGTCTTCGTAGCGCAGCCCGAGTTCTTCCGCTACAACCATTGCGTTCCCTTCCACCGCATAAATGCCCGTGCAGGGACCCTGGGTCGGCATGTGGACCTTGCCGCCCTTGACTTCCAGTTTGCAGTTGTAGCCGGAGAAAGAGTGGCGCGGGCACATTTGATATCGGAAACTCGCGCCGTGCATTCTTCCATCCGCGAGTTTTTTCGCGCCGGTGGCGTGCCATTTCCAGTTCATCAGCTTTTTGCCTTCCGCGACGCAGGCTTCATAGCTGGGTACGGGATTTGTGTCCGTTTCACTCGTCGGCCCATGAATGTTCAGGGTCGCGATATCGATCGGATCTTTGCCCAGTTTTTCAGCAATCAATTGATTTGCCATGGTCAGCGCGTCGAAATTGAACGGACAGTGCTGGCCGCTGGTGTACATCTTTCCCCGGTTGCTGTTCACGACTTCCATCGTCTGCTTGATATTCAGGCATTTTGTCGTGAAATAGGGGCCGTATCCCTGATCCCCGGAGGTGCCGAGATTGGAAACCGGTGGGACTCCGGCATCTGAAATGGAGAAATCTTCAATCGCGGTAATGAGGCCGTTATTCTTAAACCCGACCTTCAGGTGCATATAGCGCTGGTTCATATTGAAGTCGTACATTTCTTTGCGCGTGCACACCATCCGGACCGGTCGCCCCGTTCTTTTGGAAAGCAGCGGCGTGATTTCCTGGGTTTTGCGTGTACCCCAATCGCAATACTTGCCGCCCTGGAAGAGACCTTCCTGCTTTACTCTGTCCGATGGGAGACCGTACATACCTCCCACGGCGTCTTTTCTCTGAACGGCGCCTTCAATATGCAGGCTGAGCTGATCTGTGCTTTGCATCGGATCGCTGTACCAGTAGGCCGCCGATCCGGAAGGATTCGGAATATGGCCGGAGAAAGCGGGCAGCATAAGATCGTATTCGATGATCTGATCGGCCTGTTTGAAACCGGCCTCTACATCGCCGCGGTTATTGGTCGCAACCGTGACGTTTCCCTTTCCTCTCGGGTTGTCCCGGATGACCGGCGCATCGGGCTTTCTTCCTTCCATGATGTCGATGACGTGCGGACGCACTTCCCATTGAGGATTGAGCGCCTTCAGGGCCTCGTCGCAAGCTTCTTCCGTTTCCGCCACGACGATGACTGCAACTTCATCATCTTCCATATCGGCCACCTGATCGACGTAGGCGCTTTGGGCTCCGCCCATCCCCATTCCACCGCCATAGCCACTGCCACCGGCCTGGCTTTTAGGTGCCGGCGCACTGGCATTCGCCTGAGGCGGAGGATTGGTGCCGAGACCTGCAGCTGGAGGGCCGAAGGCAACGGGGTTGTTGGCCAGGCCGCCGCCTTCGGCCGGTTTTGCCGCTGGTGCAGCCTTGGCAGCCGGCTTAGGTGCGCCGCCGCCCATTCCGCCCATTCCACCGCGACGACCGAAATTTTTCAGATCGTCATCTTCCCAGGTGAGGATATCCACAACGCCAGGGATTTTTTTGGCTGCGGCGACGTCAACGCTCTTTACCATTGCATTGGCGTGCGGGCTGCGCAGGAATTTGGCATGAAGCATGTTTGGGAAGACATAGTCGATGCCGAACTTAGCCTGGCCCGTAGCCAGTGCATAGGACAATTTGCCGGGAAGGTTTGGCTTTCCGACGACCTTAAAATCGGGTCTTTGACCATTAACTCCAGCAAGATCTGCCATATTATGCTCCCCCCTTCATAACCTGAGCGGCTTCCATAATTGCAGTAGGATGCCGTGGGTAGGTTCCACAGCAGCAGATATTGCCGGCGAGAGCCTGTTTGCAATCATTCTCAGTCGGGTTGGGATTTTTCTGCAGCAGAGCCTTGGCTGAAACGACGAAGCCCGGAGTGCAGTAGCCGCACTGCATCGCGTCCCACTTGCAGTAGGACTGGATGAGGGAGCGCCATTTGGGATCGGCAGCAATTCCTTCGACGGTCTCGATGGATTTGCCCTCGCATTCGACCGCCAGGGTCGAGCAGGAGAGGACGGTTCTGCCGTCAATGTTCACGGAGCAGGAACCGCATACGCCGCGGTCGCACATCTGCTTGGCTCCGGTAAGACCGAGTTTGAACTGCAGGGTGCGCTGAAGAGTCCAATGGGGCTCGATGAGAACTTCGTAGTCCTTGCCATTGACTTTGAGCTTGGTGGTAACGGGAAGGACCTGTCCGGGATGCGCCTGGGCGAAATGGGCCTTGAGGCCGCCGTAGGTGTTGAAATCCTTGGCGCAGATCGGGCACCTGAAATTGGTGATGGTCGAGGGAGCCTCTGCGGCAGCCGCGGCAGCCGCTTCCGTAGACAGAGTCAGACCTGCTCCCAAAGTGCTGCCGGCGACGACCGCGCCCGCACTCTTGAGAAAATTCCTTCGATTCAGTCCGGTTCCTTCATTGTTATTTGTAGTGCTGCTTTCATCAGCCATAATTGGCTCCTCCTTGGAATTATCGCTTTGCTAGAGATTCGCAGAGGAATCCCTGCCCGACAGCCACCAACCGCAAAGGGGAATGACGGCGTAGAGACACTTGTGGAAGAGAGCTTACTGCATTTTGAGACAAAATGGAGATTGCTTGCATAAAATTAGCTGTAGGAGTCTGTCACCAAACCGTAGCGGCAGGCAAGCTAATTCTTAGGTTTTTTAACCTATTGCCGCGCGGGCGAACTACACTCCAGTATTGACTTACGACAGACCCGCTCGCGCATTTCATGGGAAACGCCGCCGGCACGCAAAAAACGGCGGATGCGGGGAAGCCCTCCTTGTCGATGGGGCTATTTTTTTAGGTGCATTTCAAGAAATTTGAAAAAATATTCCCAGTCGGAGGGTAAAGAGCCATGGCCTCCCGCATGCATAAAATACCCGAGCGTGTGGAGGAGTGGAATTCCCGCAGCGGGCATTTGGGGAGCTTCGATACCATCTTTCCCGAATAGCTTATAGACGGGGGTTGCCGCCAGGGCAGCGAGGAACTCTCCTTTGGGATCCGACCACCGATCAGTGTCGCCGGTCTGCAGCAAAACGGGCCGGGGGGCAATCAGGGCGAGCAGCATATGGGCATCCACCGGAAACTGATCAACGTGGTCGGCGTATTTTGCGTAGTTTGCGCAAAACTGGTAGGGGTAGCGCGACGGTTCCACCAGGTGTTTGATGGTCTCCCCATAATTTCTCCGGCTCAGAGCGGCACCCCCCTCTCCTGAGCAGCTGGCAATCACCAGGGAAAATCGCGGATCGTGGGCCGCCGTCCACAGAACTGTTTTGCCTAGCCTGGAGACGCCCATCAAAGCTACGCGTCGCGCATCAACGCCCGGATCGGTTTCCAAATAATCCAGGGTTCGGCTAAGTCCCCATGCCCAGGCGGAGATAGCTCCCCATTCATCCGGCGCAGGTGCGGACTGTCCCGGCTTCAGATAGATGCTGCGAATGCCCGCGGCCAGGCCATTCAATGCATCGGGATCGAAATCGGCATAGTTTACGGTCGCAACCCCGAATCCCCGTTCCAACAGTGGCATAACATCGATGCCGCCGAAATTGAATCCGCCCGGTTTGGCCGGGGTGCGCTGGTTTGCTTTGGGATCAAAGAGGCGTCCTTCCTTTACCCCGGGATCATTCACAGCCAGATTGTTTGCCGTGAATCCTGCGTTCAAGAGCACCGGAACGCGACCGCCCGGTTTGGCCGGAAGATATAGCAGCACATCTGCGAATTGCTTGAATTTGTCTTTGGTGAAGTAGATCGTAATCTGCCTGCGAATGGCTTTGCCGTCAAATGCCGGAGTCCCTTTATCGAAAACATCGAAACTCAGTTCGGCCGGCCGGCCCGGCATGCGGCCGAACTGGTTTTCTTCGAGCAGCTTCAGGATTTCCGGGCGCCTTTTTTCAACCCAGGTTTTTGCGCTGGTCACAGGCTTGCCATTGGCCAGTTTCAGCAGATCCGGCAATGTGTAGCTGCCTGCCTTGGATTCCGTGTAGTTGACCGGGATACCACTCTTTACTTCATCCGGAGCATCGGCAACCTGGGCCTTTGCAGTCCAGGCACAAAACAGAATAAGAGCCAATGAAAGGCAGCGGTTCTTCATCGTAGATCCTTTCCGCAAAAACACTGTTGGTGTGGGTAGAATATAGCACCTTTTCCGCTTCGTAGAGTTCACGGCTGTAATGGGACTGGGGATCGGTCGGGAATTGGATGCATCATCGCAGTTCCCGATTTGAGGAATTCCGATTGCAGCGCATTGCGTTTCGTCGTATTCTCTTCACAAAAATCAAACATGGAGAAATCTGCTATGAAACGCTGGTTGCTGCCTATAGTCGTGGTTGTTGCGCTCGGGTTGTGTGTTGCAACAGCCGGCGATTTCTGGAAGTCGAAGAAGTTTTCTACCTGGAATGATGAAGAAAGCAAAAAGGTATTGGAAGATTCCCCCTGGGCTCGCCAGGTTCCCATCAAATATATCTTTGCCGGTGGTCGCGGTGGCCCCGGTATGGGTGGGGGTATGGGTAGAGGCGGAATGGGAGGCGGCGGTGGTGAAGGCGGCGGAGGCTTTGGTCCCCTGGGTCCTCCAAAGGCCGAAGCACAGACGCCGAAAGCTACGCTGCGCTGGCAAAGCGCTCTTCCCGTCAAGCAGGCGATGGCTCGTTTGCGGTACAAGGATGAAGTCGAAAAATCCGAAGAGGCTGCCAAGAGCCTGTCCCGGCAGGAAGGGCAATATATTCTCAGTGTCAGTGGAGTAATGGGCGCGCCCAATTCCTTCAAAACTGAGGTGCTTAAAGCAGGCGCGACGCTGAAAATCGGAAGCCTCGATCCTATGCCGCCGTCCGATGTGCTGGTTGATCGGAATGGGATGTCGACGGTTCTCTTCTTTGCCTTTCCCAAGGCTCAGGCCGGATCTCATATCATTGAAGAGAAAGACAAGTCGATTGAATTTCAGCTCAAAACGCCCAATATAGAACTCAAAGGCAAGTTCTCTTTGGACGACATGGTCTATCAGAGCAAGCTGGAAATTTAGTCGAACCGGACGGTGCTTGCGGGAGGTCTGCGCGAGCAGGAATCAAAGGGGGGGTGCTGATTTTTACATAAAAATCAGCACCCCCCCTTTTCTTTTTTTGACTTACTTGGCTTTGAAGAAGTCTGCGTCGATCTTGCCGTTATTCAGGAACTGCCCGCTGGACCGCATGGTCCAATTGGCCACAAAAGAAGATCCTTGCCCCTGAACCTCATATTCTATCGCGTATGAGTACGGAAGAACCAGGTCGCCCGCTTTCTGGTAGTTGTCAAATTTTTCGATGAGAGTGTAATAGGAATTCGGAACGCCGGCCATGATTGTGGCATTGGGTCTGGCCTGGCCGTTATCATATCCGGCTCCTACCGGAGCTGAGGAAACGACGTTTTGGGTCGCGCTCAGGTCATCCTTGTGCGAAACCTTGTACTCCGTCCGCAGGTGATGAAAATTTTCCGCATCGAAGAACATCTTTACTTTGAGATCTCCGAGGGCCTTTTTGGGGCGGTATTCAACTTCGTATACGGACTTTCCATCCAGTTTGCCGTCACTGACCTTGAGTTCAGCGCCGCGGTCTTTCAGGCTGAGCAGTGGCCATGCCAGGGATAAGGTGCCGCCAAGCAAGCCTTCCTTGACAAGTCCGTTATTCCTATAAATGAATTCCGCAATCGGCGATTTCTGGCCAGGCTTGATATTGCCGACCGTGACCTCTTTCCCGTCATAGGCAAAATATTCACCCGGGTATTCCAGGGCGCCGAATTTCATTGCCAGGCCCATCCGCTGCGGCTCTGAAGCCACAAGGAATCCGCCGTCGTTCCAGGCTCCTGAAGCGCCCTGGACGAATCTTACCGCCGCGACTCCGCTGATGATGCGGGAATGGAGCGACTTGACCGCTTCCGGGCTTCCAATCGATTTCAGATGGCCGGCCAGGAGTTCTTCGGCCGTCATCTTCTTTTCCTGCGCCTGTGCGGCGGCAAGTGGAAGGATGAAAACAAGGGCGAGCCATAAAAGGCGATTCACTTTTAACATGGATTCCTCCTCAAATAGAGCTAGCAGTGCAAGTGTTTATGGGTGCGATTCTATCAGATAACGCCTTCGTTTTTATTGATCAGTATTTCAGCTGAATAGTTCAGAAATTTGCGCTTTTCGGATCCATCTGGCGTTCGAAGTGGTCGTAAGCCCTTGTGGAATAGCCGGGACAGTCCTTTTCCTGATAGCAAAAGCATTCAAGTATAGTTACGCTTCTTGTCCTGAAATGGTTTCAGCCAAACTGGGCAGGAGTCCGAATATTTATATTTTGCCGCAATTTAGGTTCAAAGTGTGACTCCAACCTCTGCTATGCTGAAGATACCTGGCAGGGAACGAAGCGTGGCCGCATGGCTACCCGGAAGTTGGCAGGCATCGCCGTGTCGTGTCCATTTGATGTCCATTGAAGCAGCAAAGTGGGGCGTGCGTTTATGAATGCGCATGTGAAGGAAATCCTGGAATTTTCGTTTGTGGCCTTCAGCTCCATCTTTTTTATCGTAGATCCGCTGGCGGCTATCCCTTCTTTTCTCGTGATGACCTCCGAAGACAGCGAAGAGAAGCGCAGGCGGATGGCACGGCAGTCTGCATGGACCTGTTTCCTCGTCTTGATGGTCTTTTCGCTGGCCGGGACACTCATTTTCAAATTGTTCAGCATCACGCTTCCGGCATTTAAAATTGCCGGGGGGATCATTCTGTTCCTTGTAGCTATCGATATGCTGCAGGCCAGAAGATCCAGTACCCAGGAGGTTACCGAGGAACGCCTGGAAGGGGCGGAAAAGGATGAGATCGGGGTTACCCCCATGGGAATCCCGATGCTTGCCGGCCCAGGTGCGATTTCTACCGTGATGGTACTGATGGGGCAGTCAAGGAATTGGTGGCAGGTTATCCCGGTATTTGCCGCCATCGCGATCACCGCCCTGGCATCCTATTACATTCTGGCAGGAGCCAACCGTGTTCGACGGTTTCTCGGGGAGATCGGGATTCGCATTCTCATGAGGCTCATGGGTCTGGTCCTCACGGCACTGGCTGTTCAGTTTGTAATAAACGGACTGATGGATATTAGGGTCATTAGTCGGTAAATCACCTTCTCTGGAATCGTCCATCTGGAATCCCAAACCTTGCTGCCGATTACGCTGCAGGAATCTGAAACAGAAAACACCCGACCGGAGAAGGGAATTGCGCTTTGCCTGTCCGGCGGTGGCTACCGGGCCATGTTGTTTCACCTGGGAACATTGTGGCGGCTGAATGAATTGGGTTGTCTTCCAGCCCTGGACCGCGTTTCGAGCGTGTCCGGGGGGACGATCACTGCGGCGGTGCTGGCATGCTGGTGGCCTCAATTGCAATTTGATCGCCAGGGTGTGGCAGCCAATTTCAGAGAGCTTGTTGCCGGACCGATCTGTGCCATGGCCGCACGGAGTCTTGACATCCCTTCCGTTTTAAAGGGGCTTCTCTGGTTCGGTTCCGCGTCCGAGCATGTTGCTGCTGCCTATCGTCGGCATCTCTACGGAAGCAAAACGCTGCAGGATCTTCCGGACCATCCGCGGTTTGTCTTTAATGCCACGAATATGCAGTCGAAAGTGCTCTGGCGCTTTTCAAAGCCCTATATGGGAGACTATCTCGTAGGCAGAATATTCTCTCCGGTGTTGGATATTGCGACTGCTGTAGCCGCTTCATCCGCATTCCCGCCCGTTCTCTCCCCCGCGATTCTGAAGATCGATCCGGAGCTTTTTGCGCCGGGCAGCGGATCTCTCCAGCATCCGCCCTTTACATCGCGAGTGATTCTGACGGATGGCGGCGTATACGACAACCTGGGCCTGGAAACCGCCTGGAAGCGCTACCACACAATTCTGGTGAGCGATGGTGGTGCGGAAGCCGCAGTGAAACCCAAGCTCTCGCGCAACTGGATTTCTCAGTCCATCCGCGTGCTCGCACTAATCGATAACCAGGTCGGCAGTCTTCGCAAAAGACAGGTTGTTGAATCCTACAAAATGAAAATCCGGGCAGGAGCCTACTGGGGCATCCGCAGCGACATCCGCAACTATAGTCTGCGGGATGCGCTGCTTTGTGATCATTCTGAAACAATGAAAGCTGCAAGCATTCCCACGCGTCTGTCCGCACTCTCGCGGGAGCAGCAGTATCGCATTATCGATTGGGGATATGCCGTCTGCGATGCCGCCATGCGCGCGCACGTACTTCCCGCGGCAACCGCTCCCACGCGTTCTCCACACGGCGTATTTTCGAATCAGTGATCGCAGATTCCAGATTCCAGATTCCAGATTTTGAACTTCTCCTGAAATCTGGAACCCGGAATCTCAAGTACAAACTCTTTGACAAATATGCACTCCGATGATATTAATGTGATATCACTTTGATAACAGGAGACAATGGACGTCATGGAAAACGAAGAGGCTTTGTTGAACAGGGAACAGACCGTTCGTGTTCAGAATGGCTGGCTGATGCTTGTGCTGTTGATCGGGCTCTTGATTTGTGACGTGGCGCTTTTTGTGTATTCGATAGCTGAAGGTTCGGAGGTGCAGGGGCATCCCCTGATCCCGCTGTTTTTGGGGAGTATTGTAGGGCTGGCAGTCCTGATTATCCTGTTGACGGGATTTTTCACGCTGCAGCCCAACGAAGCGCGCGTGCTGTTGTTGTTCGGGAAATATCGCGGCACGGTGAGGGAGAGCGGATTTCACTGGGGCAACCCGTTCTACTCCAATGGGCAGAATATCAGCCAGGCGGGGGATCGCTCTCAGGTTGAAGCGCAACGCAAGCAGATCGGGCACGGGAGGACAAAAGTGACCTTTACGCGCAACAAGATATCTTTGCGTGCGCGGACCATCAATGTTGAGAAACTGAAGGTCAATGACAAGCGCGGCAACCCGATCGAGATTGGGGCCGTTATGGTCTGGAGAGTTCAGGATACGGCTCAGGCGGTCTTTGACGTCGATGACTATGAAAAATATGTGGAGACGCAGAGTGAGTCGGCGCTGAGGCATCTGGCCAGTGAGTATGCGTATGACCATGGGGAAGAGCATGAAAGCACTCTCCGAAGCAATGCCAACGAGGTTTCGGCGGCGTTGAGAAAAGAGCTCGAGGAGCGCTTGTCCAGGGCCGGAGTTGCGGTGGAGGAAGCTCGCTTGACCCACCTGGCGTATGCTCCGGAGATTGCGCAGGCGATGTTGCGGCGTCAGCAGGCGGAAGCGGTGATTGCGGCCAGGCAAAAAATTGTGCAGGGCGCGGTCAGCATGGTAGATATGGCGCTTCACGATTTGGCGGAGAAACAGGTGGTTGTGTTGGATGATGAACGGAAGGCCGCCATGGTCAGCAACCTGATGGTCGTGCTTTGCGGCGAATCCGAGGTTCATCCTGTTGTCAATGCCGGTACCCTGTATTCATGATCCGGTGACTGATGGATAGCAGAAAGTCATTCCTATTGCGAATTGATCCGGAGCTTTGGGCGGAGCTGGAAAGCTGGGCGGCCGCCGAGCTCCGGAGTGTCAACGGGCAGGTGGAATACCTGCTCCGGCAGGCAGTGGCGAAGCGAAAAGGTAGTTCGGCGCGAAAGCCCAAGGCTGACGGTTCACCGCATTCGGGCGGCCGGGAATAGCGACCGAAGTTTTTATTGCCGCGGGTTTCGGGAATATCGATATTGGCGCTATACTGGCCGGCATATGAAACGTCTTCAAATTCATCCGGTAAATCCGCAAAGCCGTTATCTGAAAAGTGCGGTCGATATCCTTGGCGACGGGGGACTCCTGATCTACCCGACCGACTCCGTATATGGGCTGGGGTGCGACCTTTTCAACAAGAGCGCTGTCGAGAAGATTTATCAGCAGAAGGGAAATGACAAGCGCAAGCTGCTGAGTTTCATCTGCCCTGATCTGAAGAACATCACGGAATATGCCTACGTTTCCAATGCCGCCTACAAAGTGATGAGGCATCTTTTGCCGGGGCCCTATACCTTTATTCTGAACGCAACCAAACAGGTGCCCAAGATTCTTCTGGAGAAGCGCAAAACCGTTGGGATAAGGGTTCCGGACAACGTCGTATGCCAGGGCCTGCTCGCCGAATTCGGCCGGCCTGTCATCAGCACAAGCGCCTGTTTGCCCAATCAGGAGTTCTTGAGCGATCCGGATGCGATTGCGGACACATTCGGGAGCATTGTGGATCTCTTCCTGGATTCGGGTCCGGGTGGCATGGAATTATCCACAGTGATCGATTTTACGCAGGGTGAGCCCGTAGTGGTGCGGCAGGGAAAAGGGAAGGTTTAGTTGACGAACCCAATCAGCGTCAAAACGAGGAAAGCGGGTTCGTTGCTTTTGTCGACGACCCGGCGAACCGCAGTTCCGAATGCCCCGGCCTGTTGAAGAATGCTCCCTCCGTTGATAATTTTCAGGCTCTTCGGATTTCGAAGCAATTGAACGTTGATGTCCACTCGGGATATTCCGTTGCGGTAGAGCTCTTCGGCCGAGTTTGCCACGAGGCCCTTAAATTCCCCAATGGACGCAGAAGGGTCAACCGTTAGCGCTGAATCCTGCGCCAGTCTTTCAAGCAACGCATCCGCAATTAGTGCTCCAGCCCCGTTTTTTCTCAGATCCTCGATTTGACTCTGCAGCGCTTCCTGGATTTCGGCAGGCTGGTGTTCTTCTCGCGGGCTTGCGAATACTTCCGTGATGAACAGTTCCCGCTCGTAAGGAGGTGCGCAATGGACAATCCCGATTCCAACTCGACTGACATCGATCGCAAGGATATTGTCGCGGTGGGCGGGACTCTGCATCAGGGCATTCTCAGCCCAGGTGAGTGATCTGGAGCTGGCAACATTTTCTCGCGCGGCTTTGTAGCGATAGCCGCCGATATTCATCCTGGTTTTGAGATCCCCGGCGGGCATTTCGTGACTGATGAATCCCTGGCGCGCCATTCCCGCGGATTGTTCACGCGCGATTTGGGTAAGCGCTTCATCGAAGACCAGCGGTACAAGTCCCTGCTGAATTCTCCTTTGGTTGGTCATGGTCAGCAGGGTGTCTTCCAGCCGCGCCGCGTCCTTCGAGGAAATCTGTGTGCTCCACGATCGCGGAACATCGGCGGCCATCGCGGTCATAGCACAGAATACGCAAAGCATTGCAATGGACAATGCTCGAAGGAGACAGTCGGAAGCCCACGTCTTTGGCATGCGCCCTCTTTACTTATCTTGGTCAGGATCAATATCGCGGATTTTTGGGGGCACTTTGGTGATGGGCATCACCAAAGCAGAGGATTTCGGCAGAAACCAAGCCATTGCCGGTGGAGCAGGCAGCAATGGAAACGGAGGAGCCCCGTCATCGATCATATCTGCCAATACCGTGGAAAGCCTGTAAAAGGAGGCGTTTGTAACTTAATGCGGCTGTTTCAGGCAAAATGGTGGCTTTGCGCCATTCCGATGGCGAAGGCAGCTAAACTTGCAAATCTTAATGAATTCCGGTGAAGATAAGGGCACTTAATGCCGAAGAATCTTTTGGAAGTGTGATAATATGAAAGCTCTAAGGAAAAAAGCGTGACTCCGCAAAGTCGGTCTCATGCCCGCGAGCTCTCAACAACGATCAGGGGTAAGAGTCCGTGTACATTCGTAAGCGTGTTCGCAGAAAAAGCTTCCTGAGAAGGCATCGGGTACTGATACTAATTCTGCTGGGTGTTGGTTCTGCTCTTGGAGCTTTCGTCGCGACACGATATCTGCGCACTCCCCCGGAACAAGTTGTCTTTTCTCCCCCCAGTTTTTCGGATTCCGCGGTCCAGCAGAGCCGGCAATTTCGACCTTCGAAGAACCCGCGATATGTGTATCCCTATTCGGTGATTCCCGGTGGCGTACAAAGCCGCGAGGAACTGACCAGCATTATCGCGAACGATCCGGTTGTTGCTGAGCATTACGCCAAGTTTATGGTAAGTCAGGCAAGGATAATCAGTACCAACGAAACCCAGTTTGTGCACGTGGCTTACCGACTTAAGAACAAGGTCTATTGGACTTCAAAGACGGTAAAGATTCCCAAGGGCGAAACCCTGATCACGGATGGAACCGCAACCGCACGCACGCGCTGTGGAAACATGGTTTCCGCAGTCCCCCTCGAGCCGGTTGCCGAGGAAGAGCCGTCGGTGGAAACATTCGACGTTACGGTGCTCGAGAGGATTGATGTTCCCGATCTGGAGACTCCGGCGCTGGACATGCAGTTTAGTGAGGTTCCGACACTGAAGCCGTACCTTCCCGTGCAGCGGCCCACCATTCTTCCTTACTATTACCGCCCGCTTTTTGTAGTGCGCCCCAGCACCACAGAGGTCCCGGAACCTGCCACTTTCAGTCTGCTTGCGATCGGGCTGGCGGGGCTTGCCACCTATAGATTTATGCGAAGAAAGTAGCCTTCCTCCTCACGGTTTCGCTTCTCTCTCCTCGTCATGAAATTTGACTTACAAAATGGAAGGCCGCGTTGTATATGTTTTGGGTCTTTCCTTAACAAATTTTGTATGCAAATGGGGAGGGTATATGAAAGTGCGGACGGCTGTTTTACTCCTGGCAATGCTGGCGGCCGGGATCCCTGCATTGGCGCAAGGCCAGGCACAGGCTCCGGTGAAAGCATTGACAGGGAACTTTGGTATCGGGTTTGCCCTGACGGGAGGGAACACGGATACGAAGAGCTTTAACTTATCCTACGAAGCAACGCATGATCCCAAAACCAAAAACGTAATCAAATCCAGGGGGCTTTACCTGCGATCCAGCTCGAAAGATGAATTGACTGCGGATTCGCTTCGACTCGACTTCCGGGATGACTATGCGTTTGCGAAACGCGTGACATTGTATGGTGCCATGGGATATTTGCGAGATCCTTTCAAGAGCATCAGCTACCTGCTCAATCCCCAGGGTGGAATCGGCTTCAAAGCCTATACTTCCGATAGAGCCACTTTTGCTCTGAGCGGCGGCGCGGGTGGTGTTTGGGAGAAAGACGAGGGTTTGGATGTGCGGTCCAGCGGGACCCTGAATGCCGGCCAGAGTTTTTCCTGCAAGATCTCGAATACCGCGAAGCTGACGCAGAACCTGACGGGAATGTGGAAGACGAAGGAGTTTGCGGATGCCCTGTACCACTTCGATATTGCCCTTGTGGCCACGGTTGTAAAGAAGGTGGACGTCAAACTTGAATTCATGGACGAGTATAAAAACAGAACTCCGTTGGTCACGATCAAGAAAAACGATACCGCGTTTATCACCAGTCTGCTTTACAAATTCTAAGCTATCGGAGCAGCCATTCTGCGAATGATCACGGACGGATTTGCCCGTGATCATTCGCTCCTCGCGGAATGGTCACTGCCGCTGCCGGCTACCGCCTGGCTGCCTGGGCTTTGGCTTTCGACGTTCCCTCTGCAGTGGCCGGTTCGCCAAAGACGGCCTGATAGGTTAGTCCGGCCAGGGCAGCTCCCAGAAGAGGTGCAATCCAGAATAACCACAATTGATGAATCGCCCAGCCGCCGACAAACAAGGCGGGTCCTGTGCTGCGCGCCGGATTGACCGAGGTATTGGTGATCGGTATCCCGATCAGGTGAATCAAAGTCAGTCCCAGGCCGATCGCAATCGGGGCAAAGCCCTGGGGCGCACGCTTATCCGTTGAACCGAGAATAATCAGCAGGAACATGAAAGTGAGGACTACCTCGGCAATCAGGCATGCCATCAGGGAGTAGCCTCCCGGGGAATGGTCCGCATATCCGTTGGATGCGAATCCTCCCGCAAGGGTGAATCCGGTTTTGCCGCTTGCGATGGCAAATAAAACGCCGGCGGCTATTACAGCTCCAATGATTTGAGCCGCGCAATAGGCCGGTAATTCAGATGCCGGGAATCTCCTGCCAGCCGCCAATCCAACGGAAACCGCCGGATTGAGATGACAGCCGGAAATGTGTCCTATCGCATAGGCCATGGTCAAGACAGTCAGTCCAAAGGCAAGTGAAACTCCAGCAAAGCCGATACCCAGCTGGGGGTAAGCTGCTGCCAGCACGGCACTTCCGCAACCGCCAAAGACAAGCCAGAAAGTCCCAATACATTCTGCACAAGCTCTTTTTGCAAGTGACATATGGAATCTCCCAGAAGTTTTGCCCTGAACACACAATTGGGGTTGAATCCCCCGAAAAATCATATTTGGGAGTCTGACCCCGATTTTCACGATTTTCAAGAGTCGTGATATCCTCATAGGCGGGTTTAAGTCGCCAAACCTTGGAGAGTATTAGGTATGTCTATCCCGAGTTGTTATGCGGGTAAAATCCTGCTTGTCAATTTAACTGATGGAAAGCTGAGTGAAGAGGTCCCCGACGAGAGGATCTACCGGGAGTTTGTCGGAGGCAATGGGTTGGGGGTCCGGATCCTTTATGAAAGGATAAAGCCGGGGACTGACGCATTGGGTCCCGATAACATTCTGGGATTCGTTGCCGGCAGCTTGACGGGAACAAAGGCACCGGGGAGCGGTCGGCATATGCTGGTCACAAAATCTCCTCTCACCGGAACCTGGGCCGAGTCCAATTCCGGAGGAACGTTCGGTCCGGAACTGAAGACTGCCGGCTATGACGCCGTGTTGTTTTATGGCATTTCTCCGCGTCCCGTGTACCTGCTGATTCGGGATGGCAAAGCCGAATTGAAGGATGCTTCTCATCTTTGGGGACGGGATGCCTACGAAACGCAGGATCTTCTGCTGCAGGCATTCAACGATCCGAGAATGAAAATTTCGTGCATTGGCCCGGCGGGGGAAGCCGTTTCGCTGCTGGCCGGCGTTGTCAGCGAACGGGGCAGGATGGCCGCACGGAATGGCGTGGGTGCCGTGATGGGTTCCAAAAGACTGAAGGCCGTTGCCGTCTCCGGCGGGTATCATGAGATCGTGCCGGCAAACCCGCAGAAGTTCAATGTCGCCTTTGGACAATTCCTTGCCATCATTCAAAACAACGAGTATGCAAAGGAACTTGCTGCTTCCGGGACCGGCAGCAATATCAGTTTTCTGGTCTCGATCGGAGATGTCCCGCTAAAGAACTGGCAATTGAGTGGCCTGGACGCCCTCCCCTCCGTCACCAACCTGGATGGCGGCAATATGAACAAATACAAGGTGGGCAATTTCGGATGCTATGCCTGCCCGATCAGTTGTGGCGGCATTATCCGTCAGGAGGCGGGGCCATTTGCCATAAAAGACCAGATGCACCGGCCGGAGCAGCAAACGCTGGCAGCCTTGGGCGGCATGTTGATGAACGACAATCTCGAGGCGGTCATTAAGGCAAATGATATATGCAATCGATACGGCATCGACACGATGGGAGTTGGCGGCTGCATTGCGATGGCGATGGAGTGCTACGAACGGGGTCTGATCAGCCGAGAAGAGACTGACGGCATCGACTTGACCTGGGGAAATGCCGAGGCCATTGTCGCGATGGTGGAGAAGATAGCCAAACGCGAGGGGTTTGGCGCCGTCCTGGCGGACGGATCGGGAAAGGCTGCAGAGAGGATCGGAAGAGGATCCGAAAAATATGCCGTGGCTATTCGTGGCAAGAGCCTGGCCTTCCATGATCCGCGCATGTCCCCATCTCTGGGGACTGCCAATATTGCCGATGCCAATCCCGCCCATCACATGGATAGTCAGATTACCGGGATGATCACGGAAGGGGCCGCGATCGGCTCCGATCCGGCATTGCAGGCTTCCAAGGACAATCCGTTCAGGGCCTATGTGATAGGCAGTGCCTATCACCAGTTGTTGAATGCGGCCGGATTGTGCTCCCTCTATACGGTTGCGACCTCCCCGCCTCCTATCGCCGAACTGATTGAAGGGGCCTGTGGCTGGGATTTTGGGTGGGAAGCGGCCATGACCGCGGGCCGTCGAATTCTAACGCTGAGGCAGGCTTTCAATGCCCGGGAGGGATTGACTCCAGACCAGTTTGAGTTGCCTAAACGTATTGCCTCCACCGCCAGAGTGAATTTTTCCGGTTTGAGAGACGGGTATTTTCAGGAGATGGGGTGGGACCTCAAATCGGGCAAACCTTCAAAACAGTCGCTCAATGAACTGGGCTTGTCCCAATTGACCTCGGATCTATAAAAAACGCGACGTCCTGCCAACCCTTTTTTAGTGCCGGAGTCTGACCCCCGGTATTGAAAAAAAGGTGGCAGGACATCTCGTATTTATCTCCACTTATCCACAGAAGCGCTGGAAAGATAGCCGAAATCGGCAGCCTGCCAGAAAAGATTCGTCCCGCCTCCGACCGAAAGGATATGGATGTTGGTCGGACGTGCAATCAGCGGAATCTTTTCCGTGCGCGGAAGCTTCATCCACGATGCAAAGGGCTCGGCCCCCTGTCTGGCTGTGGGCAGAATGAAGTTTTGCACGCTGTAGTAATTATCCAGCCATTCGCCCACTGTCGTTGTGGTGTTCTTGAAAACGTAATCGATCAACTGCTCCTTGGAATTGAATCCTTCTCTTTCCTTGAGCTGCTTGATGATGGTTGGATCCAGCAGCAGAGTTGCCGGAGAGAATGGGCTGATGAATTTCAGCCAGAACGGAATC
Organism: Acidobacteriota bacterium; assembly: GCA_963664705.1. Lineage (GTDB taxonomy): Bacteria > Acidobacteriota > UBA6911 > UBA6911 > UBA6911 > UBA6911. Next base: position 6,016,949 of record OY761556.1, read on the forward strand.
TGTTCGGCAAAGGGCTTTCCAAAGCTTTGGTCCGGATGCGTTATTCCCCATCCGCCAAAAGTACTGACAACGCTTTCCTGCTTTTTAAAACCCTTCTGCACGTGATACGGGTTCCAACCTTCCGGAAGCTCCTCTTCATTTTCAGGCATGCACAGGTTGTTATACATGAGGTTGTTGCCCTGGCTGCCCATGTATACCTGGCCGGGATGCGCCCCACCGTCGAGGTTAATAGACATTAGAGTCCAGGCTCTTCCAATGACGGAATTTGCCTGATTGAACGGACCGAGCGCGCCAATGCCGGCGTTCATCTTTATTTCGTTGCGGATTGGGCCGTTGACCACCACCATTCTGGCGAACGAGGTGGTGGAGGTGAACACGGACGGGACGCCGGTGGATGCCAAGGCCAGAATGACCGGGAAATGCTCCGGCTTTGCCCCGGCCATTACCGCGTTGACCGCAACCTGTTCGACGTTGTAGCTCCAGGCAGGGTGAGGCGAAGAAGCCTGCATTTTCCCTACCAGTTCGTCCGGCTTATGGCTTGTCCCCTTCAGCATTTCAGCGACTCGAGCTTCGGTCGGCAGCACAATAGGAAGCCCGTCTGTCCATTCATTGTCAAGGAAGAGGCGGGTCAGGTTTTCGGGTGTATCAGGCTTGACCAGTCTGGGCGTGGGTTGCTCGATGAATCCCTTCTTACTGTCTTCCTCGCTCAGGGGTGTAATCAGGGCCGCGACGATTTCCTGCAAGACGGGTTTGCCCGTTACAGGGTCGTTCCCCTGCAGGTATTTCCGGCAGGTCTCTGCCGGTACTCCCGTAATCGGGTGCGGAACAAAAGTGAAGCGCTGATTAGGCATACCGCGTTTGAAAGTGTAATTTTTAACAAGATCCTGGAAAACTCTTGTAACAACCGGGGCGGTAGGAACTCCAAGTTTTTCGAGTGTCAAACAATGGCCGACGACCGACGGCGAGCATGAACTTCAATGCCCGACCCCCATGATGGTTCCGGCGCCCGCTGCCTTTATTTCGGCCCATAACTTTTGATCGTCATCAAAGTATGTGCCCGCCTTGGTCCGCACAACGAAATTTGCTTTGGGATATTTTTCGCTAAGCAGCTTCTGCATTTCTGTAAAAAACTGGTGCGTGTCGGTGAATCCGATATCGACGATGTAGATAGTTTTCCCGTCGAGGGAGGTAAACCGTGGGGCCATCGGGACTCTCGCGATTGGCGGCGGCTGTCCCATGGGATTCAACACGGTGATCTTGGGCTCCTGCGCCTGCAGAATCCCGAAGAACGCCGGGACGAAAAAGATGACTGCAAGGTATAAAGCAACCGTTTTCTTTCTCAACGTATTTCTCCTTACCATGAATCGGGCGGTGTTATGCCAGGGGGATACGTGCTTGCCGCAGCCGGCGGATCGCCACAAACCGATTCGGTTTTGCTGGCGATTCGATGCGGTTTTCCCCGTTCCCGTTTTTCTACTCTATCACCGGAAGACGCCGAATCAGGAACTTTTCTTGGATTCGCGTCGTATCACTACGATAGAATTTCAGGACGAAACCTTTGCCGGGGAGAGGAAAATGAAACTGCGCAATGCTGCCGTGCTCTCGATTCTAGTGATTCTTGGGATTGCCTGTGTCGGTGCGGTCAGGGCCGTATATACCGACGTGTCCGTGAAGGCCTCGGCCCCGGAATTTGCGGCCGGACTGAAGTTTATCCCATCGGACTATCAGTTTGTGTTCGGAGTCAATGTTCAGAAATTGGCGCAAAGCCGTACCTATTCCAGCTTCCGGCAGGCCAGCCCGGCCAACAAAGATCTCGCCCTCTTTACCGAGAAGACAGGACTGGACCCTGCGCGGGATATTTACTATCTCGTTGGAGGAGGGAATGGAAAGGAAAAGGCCTCAGGGATCCTGATCGCTTCAGGCGCATTTAATAAAGGTGCCATCATGAACTATGCTCGGGCAAAATCGGCGGCAGTGGAACAGTCCTATGCCGGGACTTCCATCCTGGTGTTTGCCGATGCTCCCGGCAATTCCGTTCAAAAGGGGATTGCCTTCGTGGATGATCAGGAGATTGCCCTTGGAGATGTGGAATCTTTGAAGCTGGTTCTGGATATCAGAGGACAGGAGAACCGGAGCATCCTGAACAACCGGACCATGATGTCTCTTGTAAGAAGTGTCGACGCGGACGAAATGTTCTGGTTTGCCGGGGATGCTTTTGGGCTGATCTCCAGCGCTCATTCCCCGGCTCCATTGGCCGCGCCGCTACAGACCGGCGGTTCCAACATCAAATACATTGTCGGCAGTCTTAATATCGGCGATGCTCTGACGGGAAAGGTCACCGCTACGGCCATTACGCCGGAGCAGGCGACCAAGCTGGCCGATGCTGTGCGTGGACTGATTGCCCTGGGGCAGTTTAGCGGAGACAAGAATCCGGCTTTGCGGGGATTGCTCGGCGGAGTCACGGTGACCCAGAATTCCGACCAGGTCCGTCTGGATTTGAATGTGCCGGCCGATGTGCTGACGAAGATGGGCCAGCGGACTATGGAAAAGCTGCAGTAATACCTTTATTTGCGGGAGCGCTACCGCACCGGCGGCGCTCCCGGTGGACGCCACTCCATTCCAAGCCGAAAGAGTTCCCTTGCTTAACTGTCGCGCCGGGCGCGTCCGTATCTGATCGAAAGCGGATGCCGCAGCGCGCGGGGCACCAGGGGATAGATTGTCGTAAACAGCCTGTACCGCCAGCCCGGAACCACGAACAGCTTGTTCTGCCCCAGACTGTTCAAGGATTTTTCCACTACATACTCCGCCGATGTCCACAGACTGCGCGGGATCATGCGGATATCCATTTCCGCGCTTTTGTGGAATTCGCTATGGGTGAACCCGGGGCATAAAGCCTGGATGCGCACGGGTGAATTGGCCGCCTTCAATTCGAGGTAAAGGCCTTCCGTGAAGGCATTGATCCATGTCTTGGTGGCGCAATAGCTGACATTGAAGGGGGTGGCAGTAAAGCCGGCGACCGAAGAGACGTTGATGATATTTCCTGCGCGGTTCTTCACCATTTTGTGGAGTGCCGCATGCGTGAGCCGTTCGATGGCAATGACATGCAGCCGGTGCATTCTATCCTGGGGTTCCACGGGCACTTCAAAGAACTCCCCTTGTACGCCGAAGCCAGCATTATTCACCAGGAACTCCAGTTCCGGTTCTGCCTGGATACGCTCTTCGATCCTATGGAGATCGGCGGCCTCCGATAGATCTGCCTGGATGATCTCGCAGTTTTTCAGTTCCTCCGCGAGTTTAGCCAGGCGCTCTTTGCGCCGGGCAACCAGAATCAGGTGATATCCTTTGGCGGATAGCTTTCGTGCAAAAACTTCTCCGATTCCGCTGGATGCTCCCGTAATCAGTGCCAATGCTTTCATGGTCGCCAGGTTTTCCGTATTTAAGATTCGCTGCGGCTTTTCGCGCTGGTTGCCGCGAATTCTCAAAATTGTGCAAATTCTATTTTTTGACTGCGGTCCACGTCTGTTCCCGGCCTTTGGATGTGACGGTTCCTGAGATGGAATTGCCGTTGACCTGACCGGAGTACTGATCATCCCCGCACTGGAAGCTGATGCGGCTTGCATCCATTTTCCCATTTTTCAGCGGGATTTCCTTTCCATTCACATTCAGGGTGCCCTGAATTTCCTGGAATTCCTGGGTCATCTTCAATTCGGCATTGCCCGGTGTGGAGGTCCAAACTCCCGCAGCCTTCGCCGGCACAATCCACAGATAGGCTGTCCGCCCCTCTCTTTCGACCGTTTTGTCGTAATGCCAGTCGCCCATATTGAAGGCGTGGGCAACAATGCGCGTTCCGGGTTTCAGATTCAGTATGGTCGGACGCAGCTTGAGATTGAGTGCCGGGAGAAGATACATCGTAATGACAGTCGCCTGGCTCAGGTCGGTTTCGAAAAGATCAGCCTTGGCAAAACTGGCTTTTGAAGAGACTCCCGCTTTTTCGGCGTTGAGTTTGGATAATTCCACCATTTCGGGATTGTATTCAATGCCCATGGCTCGAGTGCCGCGTTTGGCAGCGGCGATCACAATACGGCCGTCACCGGATCCAAGGTCAATCAAGTAATCCGCCGGCGTAAGATCTGCCAGGTTGAGCATTTCCTGTACCAGTTCATCCGGCGTCGGCACCCAGATAACATCCTTGCCCTCCTGCCCAACGCTTGGTTCATATTTCTGGGCATTTGCGACAGGCACACAAAACAAGGCAGCTATGATCAGCCCAGTCCAGATTGCTTTTCTCATATTCACTCCCGTGTTTGTAATTGTCCCCTGGAATCTCAATCTGGATACACAGTGTAAGACAAAATGACGAATGACGAAATACGAATGACGAATCAGCAGTGCCAAAAACAAAAACGCCACGAATTACGCAAATTCCACGAAGGGTATTCGTGCAATTCGTGCAATTCGTGGCGTCCTGTTTTCGGCTTGATTGTTCCCGGAGTCTCCTGCCCTGTCTCGTAATTCCTAACAGCGGGAAGCGATCCAGCCGCTGCCGCACAGAGTAAAGCACTCTCCGCAGGCCCGGCATGAAAGCTCGGCGCCTTCGACAAGGGCCGGTTTCCGTTCGACGCCGCGTCCCTTGAAATAAATTTTGTTCTGCTTTTTGACGTCAGAGCAATACCGCAGACAAAGTCCGCAGAGACTGCAGTCGGTCATACCGGTTTTGAACCTTGATGAAGTAACGCCGTATTCCTCTGCATACAACTGCCACGACGGCCAGAGAAGCTCGATGATCATTTTACGGATCTTTCTCACTTTTTCCGTACTGGTCTGGACCTTCAATCCCTCTTCCGCAGGATAGACGCAGGATGCGACCAGTCTCTTCCGTCCCCACTTGGTTTCAATCTCAACCACGCACATGCGACATCCGCCGTAGTCTTCCAGCCTGTCGTCATGGCATAAGGTTGGAATCTTGATTCCCATCGATCTTGCTACCTGCAGGACGGTTTGACCTTCTTCTGCCTGAACTGCACGGCCATCGATTTCCAGATTTACTTTTTCCATGGTGACCTCACTACTTTGATGCGGGCGCTGCCGCTGGTTGTTGCTGCATTGAGTTTGCCGGCACTTTGATGACGGCCCTGCATTTTTCAGGACAGGCCGAGAAGCACGCGCCGCACTTGATGCACTTGGCCTGAATGACCGTGTAGACTTTGTCTTCCGATTTGTTGATGGCTGCCACCGGGCAATTGCGCAGGCAGGCTCCGCATTTCGAGCATTTTTCCTGATCGATGTCATAGGCAATCAGGGAGGCACAGACGCCCGCCGGGCAACGTTTTTGCCGGATGTGCTCGAGGTATTCCTCGCGGAAATACTTCAGCGTGCTGGCGACCGGGAACGGCGCGGATTGACCCAGGGCGCAGAGAGACGCGGCTTCCATGAACTCCGAGAGCTCTTCCAGGAGCTGCAAGTCCCCTTCCTCTCCCTGTCCGGAAGTGATCCGGTTCAGGATATTCAGCATCTGACGCGTACCCTCCCGGCAAGGGACGCATTTCCCGCACGATTCATGGGCAAGGAAGTTGATGTAGTAGCGGGCGGTATCCACCATACAGGTGTCTTCGTCCATGACGATCATTCCGCCCGAACCCATCATCGAGCCGACCTTGGTGAGCTCGTCGAAATCGACCGGCAGATCGAGAAGCGATTCGGGAATAACTCCACCGGAGGGACCACCGGTCTGCACCGCTTTGAATTTCTTCCCCTTCGGGATGCCGCCGCCGATCTTGAAGATGATATCGCGGAGCGAAATGCCCATCGGGACTTCGACCAGCCCGGTATTTCGCACTTTGCCGACCAAGGAAAAAATCTTGGTGCCCTTGCTTCCCTCGGTCCCCATTCCGCGGAACCATTCCGAGCCGTGATTAATGATGTGCGGAACATTGGCCCAGGTTTCCACATTATTCAGACAGGATGGTTTTCCCCAGAGTCCCTTTTCCGATGTGTGGATGTATTTCGGACGAGGTTCCCCGACCTTGCCTTCGATGGCACTCATCAGAGCGCTCGATTCGCCGGAAACGAAGGCGCCCGCTCCGCGGTGAATTATCACATCAAAAGAAAATCCGGATCCGAGGATGTTCTTGCCCAGCAGTCCATATTCCCGGGCCTGGTCAAGCGCCATCTGCGCATGTTTGCGGGCAAGCGGGTATTCCTGGCGAACGTAGATGAACCCTTCGGAAGCTCCAATGGCATAGGCGCCGAGAATGAGACCCTCAAGAACTCCGTGCGGGTTTCCTTCGAGCAGGCTGCGATCCATGTAGGCGCCCGGATCGCCTTCGTCCGCATTGACGATGACATACTTCGGTTCACCGTGGGCCTTCTTTGTGGTTTCCCACTTCCGACCGGCCGGGAATCCGCCACCACCGCGCCCACGCAGGTTGGCAGCCTTCACTTCGTTCAACACCGCTTCGGGCGTCATTCCGGATAGCGCTTTGGCTAAGGCCGAATATCCGCCGACTGCAATGTAATCGAGAATATTGGAGGCATCGATCTTCACGTTATTCTCGAGAAGCACGCGCTTCTGGTATTTGTAAAACGGAATTTCCTCCAGGTGAGTCAGGCGTTTTCCGCTGTCTTCATCAAGATACAGAAGCTTGTCAACGGAGCCGTTGCTGCCGGCCAGCTTGTCGACAATAGCGGGAATGTTTTTTTCCTGAGTGCCAACGTAGCAGACATCGGACGGCTGAATGACAACCAGGGGGCCGCGTTCACAGAAGCCGTGGCATCCCGTTCGGCGAACGCCTACTTTGTCGGAAAGGCCTCGTTGCCCAATTTCCTTTTCGAGCGATTCTGCAAGGGCTTCCGCTCCATAGGCCCGGCAGCCAGTGCCGGCGCAGACCGCCAGCCAGGTTTCCTTCGCGTTGCGCTTGGCGAGAATCTGATCTTTAAGTTTTGAAAGATCCGCAGGGGTTTCTATGCGAGACATGCTTGCGCCTCCTCTTTCTGTAGTGTCTTGATGATTTTCTCGAGCTTGCTCCGTGAGGGATCTCGGTGATACTGCGAGTCGATCTGAACCACGGGAGCCAGGGCGCAGCAACCAATGCAATGGACTGTCTCGAGTGTGAATTCCTGTTTACTGTCAGTTTGACCGGCCTCGATTCCGAGCAGAGCGGAAATCCTGGTCAGCACTTCGGAGGCTCCGCGCACGTGGCAGGCCGTTCCAGTGCAGACCTGGACCGTATGCCGGCCGCGTGGTTCAAGGCTGAACGCCTCATAGAAGTTTGCCACGATATAAATCTCGCGAAGCGGAATGTTCAGCCGGCCGGAAATCCAGCTCAGAATGTGTCTCGGAAGCCAACGGAAGGTTTCCTGTACATCCAGGAGCACCTGAATCAGAGCATTCTTCTGGAAATCATATTTGCGCATGATTTCGTCGACTTTCAGCAGCTCCTCCCTGATATCCAGGATCGCCCGTTCCTTCTTTTTGATCTGGCCCAGGCTTTCCGCGTGGTACTTGGCCTCGCTTTCCAGGTAGGTGAGTTCATCGAGGAGTTGCCGTTTTTCAAGGCCAAGGGAGTATGCTTCCCCGAGAACATCCAGTCCCTGCAACAGCAGGTCGTATTTGTCGGACGGATGCGGCTGCGCGGGAGCCTGCATTTTTTTCGCTTCCCGGCGCAGGTTGCTGAGCCCAAGCGCCCGGCGCACGGTTTCAAGCAGCTTTTCCGCTTCAAACGGTTTGGTCAGGAAATCAAAAGCTCCCAGCTTCATGGATTCCACTGCGGAATCAACGGTCGCATTTCCAGTGACAACGACCGGGACCGCGGCCGGATCAATCCTGATGATTTCCGATATTGCTTCGAGCCCCGTCATCCCCTGCATTTTCAGGTCGAGGAGCACAACCCCCGGATGGGAGGACGCTACGGCTTGAATGCCTTGCTGTGCGTTTTTGGCGACAGAGGTACGGTAGCCGCCGGCTTCCAGTATCCGGCTGCACGTCTCCAGAAAATTTTCCTCGTCGTCAATAATAAGTACATCTATTGGGCGCATCGACGCCCCCTGAGTGGCTTCCATAGGCAACCTCTTGATAGCTGTTTGATTGCTTTTTTTGGCAGATAGCTTCCATCATCCAGGATACAACCGGATAGACATCACACTTTGCCGCAAATGTGCTGGCAAGACGTGTGCCAGAACCCAATCCCAGACATCCGTTGCTGAAATAGTTTTCCAGGAAACTAACTAAAAAGAATAAAACACTTATGTTACGGCGTCCAGATTCATTTGATTCCTTTCCAAAGGAAGGCAAACTGTTTTTTGTGCGGCCGATACATTAAGTATCACAATAGAGTGAGTCGATACAAATCCGGCCAGTGGATGTGCATGAGATATGGAGGTGAGGGTGTCAAGCCGGGTAGGCCTGTGGATGAGCCCGAATTTGCTGTTTACTCGTTTGAGTAAAATATTTGTGAATTTTATCTTGACAGAATACACGCCACTATTAACAATAGGAACATAACTAATCCTTTGGTAAATGTGCGAAGTGGTGCGGGCCGGAAGTAATTTCTAGTTGGATTTTAGGCACATCGACCGAATTGCATTACCAGCCTTTTCTTTCAAAATGGTGTCTTATGACATACAACAGGCGTCAGCTTTTGAAGGAACTTGATGTGCTTGTCTCCACAACTCCGCGAATCAGGCTATCTGAGATCGCGCGTACCCTTGGCGTGGACCGGCATACCATCGAAAACGCGATGCGTTCCAGCAGAAGCATCTCGTTTCGCGAATACAAGCGCAACGAGCTATTGCAGATGGCAAAAGCAATGCTCGATCAGCCCAATGTATCGGTCAAGGAAGTAGGGATAAAGTTGGGCTATTCGTCGGCGGCGTCGTTTTCCCGTTTCGTACAGAAGTCGACAGGCAAGAGTCCGAGTCAGCTTCGGAAGGAAATGGTCTAGACGGAAATCCGGTGGGACATCAGTTTGAGATAGGAAATAGGATCTTATATCTCAAATCGTCCGGTGCCGTTGCATAACTCTACGTGTATTTTGCCTTTTCCTAATCCCCCCTATTTCTGATTTTCCCAGTCCTGGAATCCGTCTGCCTGGATCGTCCGTGTTATTCGTTTGTGCAAATAACCCCTAAAGTTGTCCCAATGAATTACACATATGGCTAAATAAAATGAAAAGTACGCCATATATACAATGGAATTAGCCAATAAGGTAAGCCTTTGAAGTTGCTTCATCGGAGAGCGAAGTGATCTACTAATGGCCATTAGAGTTTAGGTGTATTGCGCTTCAGGGATGGATGGATTGTGTATCGACAATCCATCGCAGTCATCCGGGATGGGTGTTGATTTAACAGTCATAACGGGGATTCCATTTTTTGTTTTTTTCGCGGCCCGGACTGGTACCTCGAACCGAACAGTGCGGATGGTTCGGCTGTCTTCTGGCGAGGAAGGGTTGCGGACATTCGTTCTCATCGAAGGTGGATACATTTTGACTCTGGAAACGGAAGCTTTTTCGTAGTTTTACTTTTCAGGAGGAAGCATAGATGAGGAGATTTTTACTGGTAGCGATCCTTTTGGTGCTCGCTTCGGCTCCGGCTTTCAGCCAGTCGAATGCAACACTATATGGTGTCGTTGCCGACGCAACGCAGGCCGTATTGCCCGGAGTCACCGTCAAGGCGACGAATCTGGAAACGGGCATTGCGAAAACTGCGGTTACAAATGCAGCCGGCGTATACAACTTTGCGGGCATGCAGGTTGGCTCGTACGACGTTATGGCGGAGTTTACGGGTTTCCAGACCCAGACCTTCAAAGCCGTGAAACTGGGCAACAATGCTCAAGTCCGGTTGAATTTCTCGCTGGAAATCAAAAAGCTGGAGCAGCAGGTCGAAGTCAACATCCAAGCCGATAATCTGACTTTGGATACGAGCGCTTCTTCCGGCTCCAAGCTGGACGAGAAGAAGGTTTCGGAACTCCCGGTCGTCAACAGCAACGTACTCAGCCTGATCAAGGTTATGGGTGGCGTCACCCTGACCGAGAGTCCGATTTTCGGAGCTGACGACACACAGTTTGCAGGCGTCAGCGCGGCTAACGTCAACCTGACCCGTGATGGCGTTACGGCGAATGACGTACGGTACAACACCGGATTGAACTCGCCCGTATATCTGAACCCTGAAATGGTCGGCGAATTCAAGATGGTGCTGGCACCGGTCGATGCCGAGATGGGACGCGGCAATGGCCAGGTGTCGGTTGTAACCCGTTCGGGCGGCAATGCCTATCATGGCAGCCTCGTATGGAACAACCAGAACACCTTCCTCGATGCGAACGAATGGTATGAAAACAAAATCGGACGCGAGCGAGACTGGCGCAATCAGAACGAATACACGCTCAGCATCGGCGGACCGATAATCAAGAACAAGACGTTCTTCTTTGCTTCGTGGGATCACCAGTTCTCCGCGATCCGGCAGAACAACGTCAACCAGCAGGTGCCGACACCCTGCGCCCGCAAGGGCATCTTCCGCTATCTTACAAATGTGAGCGGTGGAAATGTTTTGACCAATCCATCCGGCGATGGATCGACCTACAACCCGTATGTAACCGCAACCGTGAATGCGGATGGTTCGCCCCGAACGGATGTTATCGTTCCCGGAACCACGGCCGCGGCGGCTCTGAACCAGATCAGCGTTTTCGGCGCTCTGCTGAAGACGCCCAAAACCAACGACTGCTCCGACGTCACCGTGGATTCAGCCACCGGTTGGCCGACAGCCGATTGGGTTAATTATTCCGCACCCTATGATCCGCTGCGCACTCCGGATGCCACAGGGTATTACAAGCGGTTCCTGCCGATCATTCCGACGCCGAACAACTACCAGGTCGGAGATGGCTTGAACTTCGGCGGCTACCGCTATGTCCGTCATCTGGACGGCGGCGACAACATCTACGGATTGGGCGAAGGTCCGAACCGGAGACAGATCAATTTCCGTATCGATCACAACTTTAATGCGATGCACCGCATCAGCGGCACCTACAGCTATGAGAAAGACAACGGCGAAGACAGCTTCCCGACGTTGCCCTCCAATAGCTGGGGCGGCGCGCTGCTGCGCAATCCGCAAAGCTTTGTTATCAACCTGGTGTCGACTGTTCGGCCGACCCTGCTCAATGAAGCGCGTATAGGTCTCACACGCACCCAATCCCATACCTATGATCCGTACTACAACCCTAAGAACGGTGATGCTCTGAAGAATAAACTTCAGGAGCTCTTCCCGACTACCTCCGGGGTACCGGTCGTCATAGGACTTGGCGGCGTCGGATCCTATCCGGCCACCAGCAACATGTTTGCCATTGCCGGCGGTGTCAACGTCTGGGGCAGCGGCCGAGGAAACTTTGCCTCTACCTGGGGCGGCCATGACCCACGCTGGTCCTATGCCGATACCGTTACCTGGACAAAAGGCCGACATGCAATGAGGTTCGGCGCGGAGCATCAGAGAACGCAGTCGTATCAGGAAATGAGCGGCACCCTTTCCTTCACCACCGGTGCCAGTGGAATTCCGGCCGTACGCGGCGGAGCTCCGGTATACAGCGGGTTTGGCGCCAATTCGGGCCTTCACAATCCGTTCTTCCTCACTCCTACACTGCCGGGAATGGCGGGCGGTATGTATTGGGGCAACGTGTTGGGCGGCGCCTATACGCTCATGAACACGCTGGCCGGAAACATTACCGATGTTGACCAGTATCGTTTTGTCAACTCTCCGACCGCCACGGCGTACAATGATCCGAGCAAGGGCGAGTTGATGCGCATCACCGATTACCGCGCCAACACGTTCAGCTTCTTCATGCAGGATGACTGGCGGGTAACCGACAGTTTCACTTTGAACCTTGGGATGCGCTATGACTGGTACGGTGTTCCGTACCTCAAAGGCGGCATGACCGCAGGGATCAAGGGCGGGGCTCTCAATGTTTTCGGTCGTTCCGGAAACAGCTTCGCGGACTGGATGCAGCCCGGAACCATGAACAGCAATGGTACCGTTACCTACAAGGGAACCGATGCCGTGCTGGCCTTCATTGGACCGGATTCCCCGAATCCGAATGAACAGGTCTACAACGACGATTACAACAACTTCGGCCCGGTGTTCGGTTTCGCCTGGCAGCTCCCCTGGTTCGGCAAAGGCAAAACCACGATCCGCGGCGGCTATCAGTTGAGCTACATGCCCGGTGGAAGAGCGGCTTCCGCTGCCTTCTCCATGCCGAAGATCGAGTATGTGACAGACTATAAGCCCAATTCGGCAATGCCGTATATCAACCTTTCGAACCTGTCTCAGTTGCTGCCGGTTGTACCGACTCCTTCGTACATCAAGCCGGTGGCGGCGGATCCGGTGGCCCCGGTGGCGCAGCGCTCGCAGGCGGTTACGGTATTTGATCCGAACATGCGTACGCCGTATGTTGAAAACCTCAACCTGTCGATCACGCGCAACATCACATCCAACCTAATCCTGGATGTTCGCTACATCGGCACGCTGCAGCGCAAGAACACCAGCACCATCGACCTCAATTCCGCGAACATCTGGAACAACGGGTTGAAGGAAGCTTTTGATACCGCACGTGCCGGCGGCGAATCTGCTTTGCTGGACAAGATGTTTGCCGGTATCAATATCGCCGGATCCAACAACGCCTTTTTCAACGGCTATGGACCGGTGGGAACCGTGTATAACGGTGTCCAGCAGACCGGCGCGATGCACCTCCGCGCCTTCAGCGGGACCAATGCCAATCTTGCCAACGGCAATTACATTGCCTTGGCCCAGACGCTGGCAACGATGAACTACGATACAACCATCGTCGGCAACTCCGGATTGCCTGCCATCGGCACTGACACCAATGGCGCCGTACTCCGGTACAACAAATTCCCCGAGAACTTCATCTACACCAGCCCGCAGTTTTCCAGCGTAAGCTGGACTGGAAACCACAACAATTCCAATTACCATTCGCTGCAGGCCCAAGTTACGATGCGTCCGACCCACGGGTTCAATCTCCAGGCTACCTATACCTGGAGCAAAAACCTCGGAGCGTTGGCCTACACCGATCCGCGAAACAGGGCATTGGATTACGGTCCAAACGGCATGGACCGCAACCACGCGCTGGCAATCAACGGCGGATTCGAGTTGCCTTTCGGACCGGGCAGGTGGCTGCTGAACGGCAAAAACGGAGTCGTATCCCGTATAGCCGGTGGATGGCAGATGAGCTGGATCGGCAACGTTTCCAGCGGCAGGCCGTACAGCATTACCACGTCGAATACGACGCTGTATGGGGCGACGGCTCCAAACCGCATCGGAACGTTTGAGCCGGGCAACAAGGGGAGTATTGTTTGGCCGAACGGCGCTTCAACCGGTAATTTCTACGCGAAAGCGGATGGAACAGCCAAGTACTCGCTGGTAGCCGATCCGCAATGCCAGAACGTCACCACCGCTCAGAACCTTCAGGGTTCGTGCACGCTTTGGGCTTTCGCTGAGAACGGCGATGCGTCCAAGTTGGTATTCGTGAATCCGTATCCGACCCAGCGCGGCAACTTCGCTCAGAATTCTCTGAGACAGCCCGCCATCTGGAGCGCGGATATGGCGATGTCCAAATCCATCAGAATCACAGAGGGTAAAACTCTCCAGATCCGCATGGATGCGACCAACATCTTCAACCATGCACAGCCTTCGGCCGGTGCATTCCAGTCGGGCGTGGTCAGAACCAGAGTACCGGGCGCTCCCGCGGCTACGATGGGCTCCTACTTTGATTTCACCGATTTTTCTTTTGCTCAAAGGCCCCTGGGCTATGTGAGTTCGAAAGTCGGTTCGCGTACATTCCAGGCGAAGGTTCGGTTGGACTTCTAATCGCAACCTGAAACCTGTGTAGTACCGGACTCCCCTGTGCAGTCGGAAGGCTGTGCAGGGGAGCCCTTTTTAATGACGAATGACGAATGACGAATGACGAATTACGAATGACGAATTACGAATAACCCGCCAGGAAGTCGTTCTCCTTCTCAATACCTCAAATCAATCATCCTATTTTGGCCAAAATGATAATGATGAAATGGACCGGGAAATAGCAGATGTGGCCGGGAAATTTGAAAATTGCGCCATAAAGAGAATGTTATTAGCCATTATGGTAACTGAATGCAGTTGCGTCATTGTAAGGCCCAATGGTCTACTAGGGCCATTCAGGGTTGAATGTATTTCTCTTCATGGATGGGGAGCGGCCTGGCTAGTGGCTGAAATACCCATGACCTGGATGAGTGTTTGAAGCAACATCAATAATAACGGGGATTCCATTTTAGTTTTGCAGCACGACTGCTGAGGTTCAGAGGCAGGTGGTGGTGTCGTTATTTGCCTTTGACGAAAGTGTCGGCTGCGAGCACTCATCTATACAGAGGAAGAATCCATTCATCTTAGGAACGGAAAGCTTTCGAGTGATCCATACTCAGGAGGAAATATGAGGAGATTATTACTGGTAGCGATTCTCTTGGCGCTCGTTTCGGCCCCGGCCTTCAGCCAGTCGAACGCAACGCTGTACGGGATCGTTGCCGATGCAACGCAGGCAGTGCTGCCCGGCGTCACCGTGAAGGCGACGGATCTCGATACGGGCATCGTGAAAACTGCGGTCACCAATGCTGCCGGCGTTTACAACTTTGCGGGCATGCAGGTTGGCTCGTACGATGTTTCGGCGGAGTTTACCGGTTTCCAGACCCAGACCTTCAAGTCTGTGAAACTGGGCAACAGTGCCCAGGTCCGGTTGAACTTCAGCCTTGAGATCAAAAAACTCGAACAGTCGGTTGAGGTAAATATTCAGGCGGATAATCTGGTTTTGGATACCGGCGCATCATCCGGATCAAAGCTGGATGAAAAGAAGGTGGCGGAGTTGCCGGTTGTAAACAGCAACGTGCTCAGCCTTATCAAGGTCATGGGCGGCGTCACAATGTCGGAAAACCCGATCTTCGGTGCTGACGACACGCAGTTTGCCGGCATCAGCGCATCGAACATCAACCTGACGCGCGATGGTGTTTCAGCCAACGACGTTCGTTGGGCAACGGGACTCAATTCCCCCGTGTACCTGAATCCCGAAATGGTCGGCGAATTTAAGATGGTTCTCGCCCCGGTCGATGCGGAAATGGGACGCGGCAATGGCCAGGTATCGGTTGTGACGCGGTCGGGCGGAAACGCCTACCACGGCAGCGCGGTCTGGAACAACCAAAACACCGCGCTCGATGCCAACCAGTTCGTGGATAACAGAACAGGCCGTGTTCGTGATTGGCGCAACCAGAACGAATACACCATCAGCATCGGCGGACCGATCATCAAGAATAAAACGTTCTTCTTCGCATCTTGGGATCAGCAGTTCTCCATCATGAAACAGAACAGCACCGCCAACAACCTGTCCCCGACTCCGTGCGCCCGATTGGGGATCTGGCGTTATATGAGCAATATAAATGGCACGAACATTACAGCGAATCCTGGCGGGACTGGAACGGTGCAAAGCCCGTATACCTCTCCGGTCACTGATGCCCAGGGCGTGCCTTTGACGACAATCAATCTGCCGGGCGGCGCGACGATGCCGGGAACACTCAATTACATCAGTGTTTTCGGTAAACTGCTGAAGACTCCCCAGACGAACGACTGCTCGGATGTTGCGGTTGATTCCGCCACCGGGCTGCCCACCTCTGCCTGGGTCAACTACGGCGCTCCTTATGATCCTCTTCGGACGCCGGATGCCTCTGGGTACTTGAAGAGGTTTATGCCTTTGATCCCGAAACCGAACAATTACCTTATCGGCGATGGATTAAACTGGGGTGGATTCACATATGTTCGTAGGCTGAGCGGTGCGGATAATGTTTACGGAATCGGCGAAGGACCGAACCGGAAACAGATCAACTTCCGTATCGACCACAACTTCAGCTCGAAGCACCGGATCAGCGGCACCTACAGCTATGAAAAAGACAAAGCGATGGACGCGTTCGCATCCATGCCCACAAACAGCTGGGGAGGAGCCGTACTCCGAAGTCCGCAAAATTTTTCAGTTAACGTTACATCGACGTTAAGACCAACACTGCTCAATGAAGTTCGCGTCGGGTTGACCCGTACGCAATCGAGCACCTATGACCCCTACTACAATCCTGAAAACGGCGATCAGCTGAAAAACAAGCTGCTCGAGCTGTATCCCAATGCCGCCAATCTACCAATCCTGGTCTCCATAGGCAACTTTGGCCTCGGGACCGGAAACGGTGCGACCAATGGTATGCACGTGTATGGCACCGGTCGTGGAAACCAGGCTGCGACCTGGGGCGGATATGATCCGCGCTGGGTGTATGCGGATACTCTGACCTGGACCCGCGGCAGACACTCCATGAAGTATGGAGCGGAGATGCAGCGAGTGCAGTCATTCCAGAATCAGCGGGGCGGAATTTCATTCACCACCGGTATGTGGTCGTATCCGACTTTATACGGCGGCGCGTATGTTGCCCCGAGCGCCAGCGCCTTCGGAGCCAATTCCGGTCTTTCCGATGCAGCCGGCAACGCGAATTATACTGCGATGCCGAACGTAGCGGGAAGTGCCACCTATGGAGCTGTGGTAACCGGTGCGTATCAATTGATGAACACGCTGGCGGGCAATATTACGACTGTCAACCAGTGGAGATTCGTGAACTCGCCGACGGCGACGACTTATAACGATATCTCCAAGGGCGAGGACATGCGATTCAGCGATGTCCGTGCCAACCAGATCAGCTTCTTCTTCCAGGATGACTGGAGAGTTACGGACAGCTTCACTCTTAACCTCGGTCTCCGCTACGACTGGTATGGCGTGCCGTACCTCAAAGGCGGTATGACGAACGGAATCAAAGGAGGCGCCCTGGCTGCCTTCGGACGTTCCGGATCGAGTTTCGACGACTGGATGAAGCCCGGAACCATGAATGCGGACGGCTCCGTAACCTACAAGGGAAAAGACGCCGAACTGGCCTTCATCGGACCGGATTCCCCGAATCCTGATCAGCAGCTTTACAATGACGACTGGAACAACTTCGGTCCCGTGTTTGGATTTTCGTGGCAGGTGCCGTGGTTCGGAAAAGGGAAAACCACTCTTCGCGGCGGCTATCAGATGAGCTACATGCCTCCGGGAAGACTGGCCGCGGCTACAGTCAGCGCGCCAAAAATCGAATCCACGATTACCTACTCTCCGAATGCAAATATGCCGTACATTAATCTGAGTAATGTTTCTCAGATTAGTCCCACCTGGCCGATTCTGACGGTGACGGCCGGCGTTAAGCCGGTTGCCGCTGATCCGGTTTTCCCCGTTACTCAGCGGACACTGGGGATTACGGTGTATGATCCGAGCATCGTTGTTCCATATGTTCACAACCTGAACATGTCCATTACGCGCAACATCACTCCAAACATCATGCTGGATATCCGCTACATTGGAACCTTGCAGCGGAAGGGACAGTCGGGAGTCAACCTCAACGCCGCCAATATCTGGAATAACGGATTGAAGGAAGCTTTCGACGCGGCGCGAGCCGGCGGCGAATCAGCGTTGCTGGACAAGATTTTCAAGGGCATCAATATCGCCAATTCTGGATCCGCAAACGCGCCAGTCGGCACGTACAATTCGGCTGGTGTGTACCAAACAGGTGCGATGCATTTGCGCGCTTCCAGTTCTTTCTATGCCAACCTTGCCAACGGCAACTACATTGGTCTTGCCAATACGCTGGCAACGTTGAACTACAACACCACCCGGCCAGGCAATTCCGGTCTGCCGGCTATCGATACCAACGCCGTGACTGGATCGGTTCTTCGTTATAACAACTTCCCCGAGAACTTCATCTACACCAGTCCGCAGTTCTCGAGTGTAACGTTGAATGGGAACAACACCCATTCCAACTACCACTCCCTGCAGACGCAGGTCACGATCCGGCCGACCCATGGCTTCAACCTCCAGGCGACACATACCTGGGCGAAGAACCTTGGGAATTTGGCTGTAACCGATCCTCGAAACAGAGCGCTCGATTATGGTCCGAACGGGCAGGATCGCCCGCATGCGTTTACCGTCAACGGTGCTTTCGAGCTTCCGTTTGGGCCGGGACGCTGGCTGCTGAACGGCAAAAACGGGATCATTTCCCGCATTGCCGGTGGCTGGCAGATGAGCTGGATCGGCAACATTTATGCCGGCAACCCGTTCACGCTGACGGCTTCGACTACCCAGTTGTATGGCGCCGCGGTGCCGAACCAGGTCGGCGAGTTCGACCGCAATTCAGGCAAAGTTGTCTGGCCGAAGGGTTCCTACAGCGGCAGCTATTTCTTTGATGAAAAAACGCAGGCGGCGAAATATACGCTTGTGAAGGATCCCCAGTGCAGCAACGTTACAACGGCACAGGGCCTGAATAATCAATGTACGTTGTATTCGTTCGTTGATGCCAGCACCCTGGTCAATGGTGCGGCCACAGCGGATACCAAGTACATCTTTGTCAACCCGTACCCGGGAGAGCGCGGCAATTTCCAGCAGAACTCGCTGAGACGGCCGGGCACCTGGAGTGCGGATATGGCGATGAGCAAATCCATCCGGATCACTGAAGGCAAAACCCTGCAGATCCGCATGGATGGCACGAACATCTTCAACCACGCGAACCCCTCCGGCTCTTCTGCAGCCTCCGGTGTGAGCGGTCGTATTTTTGTTCCAAGTGCTCCGGCTGCCGTGATGGGCAATTACACAGGAACCGGGGAGACTATTTTTACAGCTTCACGCCGCCCCTTGGGTTATGTTGATTCCAAAGTCGGCGCCCGTACGTTCCAAGTCAAGATGCGACTCGATTTCTAATTGGATCTAGTCCTGACTTACTGAACTCCCCTGCGCGGCCGCGAGGCTGTGCAGGGGAGTTTTTTTTGTTTACTGGTGTGCCGCATGTTATTTGCAGAATTTCAGATTCCAGATTTCAGATTTCAGACCAAGACCGGGGAGGACTCTGGGAGTGCCGCTGTTCCGGCTAAGGCTGCATATCATATGCTCTAACCCCTGGTAAAGATAAGCGCGAGAAAGATCTGAAAGGGCGAAAGATGAGTGGTGTTAGGAGGAGATTCAGAAGGGAAGTTTCGTGTGAATTCGTGGAATTCGTGGCGGGAACACAGCCGGATTGCGGACCGCGGCATTCAATCCGCAGTCCGCAATCATGAGATCTCAATTACTAGAAGGCGATGTTTCCTGCGAAAATCATCTTCTCGGTCTTAAATTCCTGGAAGGCCTGGCCACTGCCCATCCCCATGGCCGGATATGCAAATTCCAACTTGATCGATTTGTCCTGCGGCGTGATGATCGGTTTCCCATCAACCTCACGCGGGAAGATAAACTGGAACGATCGGCTTCCCCCCTGGGCCGTAATATAACGTGCAAGCGGCACTTTGGTTTTTCCGCACGTCAGATACACCTGGGTTTTCAGCAATTCCAGTGTTTTGGTCTGCCACCAGCGCGCCAGATCCTGATCCCTCGTATTGTCATTGGTTTCATAGCTCACATTCACAACAACCGCGTCCGTCGGGAACCCATCAAGTAACGCGGATGCCTGTTTGTCAAAGGCCTGTTTTTGATCAGCAGCAAGACTGTCATATTTGTTTGCGATCTGGCCCTGTCGTACCATGGCCTGGCGCACCGGCAGAGCGGAACGGAACTGAATCCAATATCGGATATAAGGCTGACCGCCGTCCGTGCTGGTCTTATTGGATGCGTTGTCCATGACCTGAACCGATGTCAGTTCAAATTTCTGGGCCCACGGAGAATCCTTGAGCAATTTGTCACAATCTTTGGCCGACCATTCCTTATATTCCTTGGCTTCCCAGAAATCCTTTCCTGCAATTGCAATGCTTGCAGTCAGGAGCAAAAGAGGCACTATAATGCACAGCATTTTTTTCATGGCAAACTCCCTGATAATAGATTCAAGTTTAAATTGAGCGATTCATTTTAGCGCATTTATAGAGCGTTTTAATGTTATAGCACAAGCAAAAAACACGGAGGACACCAGGAGGCCGCCCACTGGGCGCACCATGGTGTCCTCCGTGCTCTTGCCCGCGAGACGCCGGTGCTCCCAGCGAGCATTTTTAAGAGAAACGCAATGCTACTGTTTTTGTTTGTCGAGTAGTCCGTACTTCTGCATTTTCTCGCGCAGGGTTTTTCGATTGATTCCGAGATATTCCGCCGCTTTCGATTTGTTTCCGTGGAACTGTTCCAGCGCATTGAGGATCTCGTTCTGTTCGAGTCGCGCCAGGCTTCCGCCGGTCGGCGCCTTCGGGCTGGAAATGTCCGTCATCTCATAGGGAAAGTCCCCGGCACCGATCAAATTTCCTTCGCCGGTGACAATCGCGGATTCCAGGGCGTTGATCAGTTCCCGCACATTGCCGGGCCACTCCCGTCTTTTCAAAAAACGCATGGCTTCATCAGAGATGCGCAGCGCGGGGCGGCCTTTTTCGGAAGCAATCTTCCTTACGTAATAATCTACCAGCGTCGGAATATCTTCGAGCCGTTCGCGCAATGGCGGTACGGAAATATGAACAACGTTCAGCCTATAATACAGGTCCTCGCGAAACTTGCCCTCCCGGACCGCCTGGGGCAGATCGCGATTAGTCGCCGAGATGATGCGCACATCGATTTTTTTCTTGGTCGTACTTCCCACGCGGGAAATCTCCCGTTCCTGGACCGCGCGCAGAAGACGGGCCTGCATATTGATGCTTATGTTGGCGATCTCGTCGAGAAAAAGCGTTCCTCCCTCGGCCAGCTCAATTTTCCCAACGGTGTTTTCGATCGCTCCGGAGAAAGCGCCTTTCACATGCCCGAACAGTTCGCTCTCAAAAAGGCTTTCCACCAGCGTGCCGCAGTCCACCGTTACGAATCTTCTATTTGAACGGTTGCTGAGATTGTGAATGGCGCGGGCAACGACCTCTTTGCCGACGCCGGTCTCCCCGGTCACCAGTACCGTGGAATCAACCGGGGCGGCCTTCTGAATCAGGCGCACTACCTGGCTCATTGCTTCAGACCGTCCAATCAGAGATTGGGACATTATCTTTCTCTCGAGTCCCTGGCCGATGCAGGCATTCTCGAGAGCTCTGCGCGCAGCCGTTGCCGCCCGTTCCACGCGGGACTCCAGAACTTCCGGCTTGAACGGTTTGGGAAGATAATCGAAGGCACCAGCTTTGATGGCATCCACGGCAGAATCATACGTCGCATGGCCGGCAATGATAATCACGGCTGTATTGGGAGATTCCTGCTTCAGCCGATTCATCACATCCATCCCCGGCATGCCCGGCATTCCCAAATCGAGCAAAGCTACATCGAAGGATTCCAGCCGGATTTTTTCCAAAGCCTGGTCTCCGTTTTCGGCAATAGCCGTGGCATAGCCTGCCGAGTCCAAGGCCTGGCGGCATGCCACGCGCATGGATTCGTCGTCGTCGATAATAAGCACTCTGGAGCGAAGAGACATATCGAATGACGAATGACGAATGACGAATGACGAATGGCCGGGATATCCGGCCATTCGTCATTCGGTCGATGCGTCAAAAGATCAGACCTGGACGTATTTTTCGCCTTTTACGCCGCAGATCGGGCAAGCGGCGGGGGGATTTCCCATCTCAATGTGACCGCAGACCGGGCAAAGATAGAATTTCGTTTCGGATAGATCTTTGCCTTGTGCAACCGCTTCGAGAGCCAATCGGTAAAGCTCTGCGTGGACGGCTTCCGCCTTCAGAGCCATGTTGATCATCCGCTTTCCCTTGTGGTTTTCCTGTTCGGCGGTTGCAAGCATGGGTGGATACATTTCCTGGAACTCATAGGTTTCACCCGCTACGGCAGCCTTCAGGTTGTCTGCCGTAGACTGTACCATGTCCAGCGCGGAGAAGTGCCCAAGCGCGTGAATGGTCTCCGCTTCGGCAGCGGTCCGGAACAGGCGCGCTACATTTACAAATCCTTCCTGTTCAGCTTTTTTTGCGAATGCCAGGTATTTCCGGTTTGCCTGGCTTTCTCCTGCAAATGCTTGTTTGAGATCGTCACTTGTAGCCATAGTACAGCCTCCGAGTGTTGAGTATTGGTCAATGCAATAAAATGCCAAGATTTTCAGATAAGGCGATTCGGTGCAAACGCATCTGCCGCCGGATGACTGCTTTTCCCGTCGGCAATCCAGTCGGCCGCGATCGTTCCGACGACCGGTGCGCAGGTGATGCCATGACCTCCCATTCCTGCAACCCAGAAGAGTCCCTGGAGTCGCGGGTCCGAGCCAATGACAAACAGCTCATCGGGCGCGAACGTGCGCATTCCGGACCAGGCGCGTCCTACGCGGGCGTCGGACAAAGAAGGAAGCCAATGAGCCGCCTTTGTGGCGATTCGCTCGACTTCGGCATGATCCATGATTTCCCCTTGCTCCGGCGTTACCTTAACCGTGTCGCAACCGCTCATCAGCAGTCCGCCGCTTTCCGGTCGGAAGTAGAACTCCTCTCCCACAATCCAGATTACCGGCCACTGAGGATTTACTTGAGGCAGCGGTTCGGTTACCAGCAAATGACGGCGGAAAGGGGTGAATGGCAGCGCATAGCCGCTGAAAGTATCGGCCAGCGACGCCCAGCCGCCATTGGCTACCACTACTTTGGATGCTTCCATCAGGCCTTCGCTTGTTTCGACACCCACCACTTTTCCGTCACGAACTGCCAGTTTTTTAAACTCCCGGCCAAGGCAAAATTCAGCCCCCGCGCGTGTCGCGCCACGCAGGAATCCCTGTAGAATCGCGTGTACGTCGAGAACGCCGTCGTCAGGTTTGTAGGCAACACGCTTCAGTCCCGGAGCCAGAATAGGTACTTGCTCGTAAACACGGGAAGCGTCTTCCTGGATCAAGCCGGTTTCAGGATTGTCGTCGCACCACTTGCGCAGGGTTGCAACATGTTCCTGGCGCGCTGCCAGGTAGACGCCAACGCGGTTGACCAGCGTTTCCGATGAAAAGCCCTCCGGCGGATTGTGGTAGAACTCCGCTGACTGGCAGGCAAGGCGATTCAAGAGCGGCGTCGGGATCATTGTGCGCAGGATGGCAGCATTCCGTCCGGTAGATTGCGTTCCGGCAATTTTCTCTCTTTCGAGAACGGTGATATTTTTCAGGCCTTTCCTGGTCAAAAAATAGGCGGTGGCCACACCCGCCATTCCGGCGCCAACAATAATGATACGGTCTTCAGTCATTCAAATGATCTCCAATGGAACGCTGAATCATACCATGGGAGTTCGGAGTTTTGAGTTTCATTGAAATCAGAAATTCGCTCAATTTTTGAAATGCAGAGCCCTTTATGCCTGAGCGATTTCATCGAGAGCCGAGGCTGCCTGGCGAACATCATCAACCGTGGTCAGGAACCCTACGCTGAAGCGGACAAAACCATCCGGAAAAGTTCCGAGGTGCCGGTGAGCATAAGGCGCGCAGTGTAGACCGGAGCGGGCAGCCACATCGAACCTCTCGTCCAGAATGGCGGCCAGTTCAGCGGGAGAAAGCCCGGGCAAATTTATTCCTATCAATCCCACTCGATTGATCCCGGCGCGCTCCAGAATTGCGCGATCCGCGCCATACCAGGAGAAAAGCCCCGGATCGCGAAGGTTGCGATAGAATTCGTCGATCAGTGAGCGCTCATGTTCCAGTACCTCCGAGACACCCCTGGCCAGGAGCATTCGCACTCCCTCTCTGAGACCGGCAAGACCGAATACGTTTGGAGTTCCGCCTTCCAGCCGGTGCGGGAACTCGGATGGCTGAGTCGGGGATGAAGAGTCTCCCCCGGTGCCTCCTTCGCGCCAGGGTGCCACTTCGACTCGTTCCCCAACCACCAGGCCTCCAGTGCCCGTAGGGCCCAGCAGCGCCTTGTGCCCGGTAAAAGCCAGGAGGTCCAGGCAGTCCGTTTCAAAATGAATCGGGACCACTCCGGCGCTTTGAGAAGCATCGACCAGGAACAGTGCATTGTGTTCACGCACGGAATGGCCGATCGTTGCGATATCCTGGATGGTGCCTGTGACATTGGACGCATGGGCAAGGGCCACAAGGCGCGTTGACGGCTTGAAGGCCCTGCCAACCGCATCGGGATCGATTTGATGATGCGCGTCTGCCGGCAGGCGTGTGAGTGTGATCACGCCGTCCCGTTCCATCTGGTTTAGCGGTCGTGATACAGAGTTGTGTTCGAGTACCGAAGTGATGACGTGATCTCCCGGTCGCAGCACACCCTTGATGGCCATATTCAGGGCGTCCGTGGCGTTGAGCGTAAACACAATCCGTTCCGGACGGGAGAAGCCGAACAGCCTGGCCAGGAGACGACGCGTTTCGTTGATCATGGCTTCCGCTTCGACGGCGCGGCGATGTCCGCTGCGTCCAGGATTGGCGGCAGAAGAACGGGCAAAAGAGTCCATCGCCTGGAATACCTGCTCAGGTTTTGGGAAGGATGTCGCTGCGTTATCAAGATAGATCATGGGTCGCTCCATACGCAGCAGACGTACCACGCAGTGGTGTGCGAAGTCAAGAAGGCAGGAGGCAGGAGACAGGGGAACTGACCGGCTGTTATAATGAAGCCGATGGACCCCTTACAGTCATTTTTAGCTCATTTTGGGATTCAACCCGATCGCGCGCCACTCGATCTGCTGACGCGGGTTGCCTCGGCGTTTGCACGCCTGCCGTACGAAAATATCACAAAAATCATCAAGCATGCGGAGGCGGGGACTCCTGAAAAGGCGCGTCGATATCCGGCAGAAGTGATTCAGAACCATATCGATTGGGGCACCGGCGGCACCTGTTTCTCACTGACCTCGGCATTGCTTCATCTTGTGCGCAGCCTGGGATTCCGAGCGGAGTGCGTTCTGGCAGACCGTCGCTACGGGCCGGACACGCATTCCGCTTTATTGATTTGGATTGATGGTATTCCGCATCTTCTGGATCCAGGGTACCTGATAGTCAATCCGATCCCCGTTGCGGCTGTAGAGAAAGAGATAAACGTGGGTTTTAACCGCCTAATCCTCGAGCCGGATGGGCAAAACAACCGGATGTCGCTCTCCACAATCCGGAAGGGGGCAAAAACATTCCGGCTGACCTACAAAACGGATCCGGTGGATCCGGGGCAGTTTCTCAAGGCGTGGGATGCTTCCTTCGATTGGGATATGATGCATTACCCGCTGCTCACAAGGACGGCGGAGTTCGGTCAGGTTTACCTGCGGGGATCCAGGCTGCAGGTCAGCGGACTCGATTCGGTTCGTGCCCAGGAAATAGGAAGCGATCAACTGGTGGCTAAAATTTCGGAGGCATTCCAGATTGAACCATCGCTGGTTGTTCACGCACTTTCGATTCTCAAACATGGAGGATAGCCGGTGGCAAAGCCTCAGAATGTAGACCCGGTAAAGCTCCTGGTAGGAATTCTCTGGGCGCAGCCCGGACCACTGCAAGATGCCGCGGAGATGCTGACTCAGAACTGGGGAAGCATCGATTTTACGGGGCCGGATCATCCTTTTGACATAACGAATTATTATGAGCCCGAAATGGGAGGGAGTTTATACCGGCGCCTTGTTACTTTTGCCGGCCTTGTGCCGCCCGATATTCTCGTTGAGGCAAAACACACTTGCAATGCCATCGAAGACAAGCTGGCCGGTGCACGGGGCCGGCTGGTTAACCTGGATATCGGTTACCTGGATCATAACAAGATTGTATTGGCCAGCTTCAAGGGAGCCGGGCAGAAAGTTTATATAAAAGATGGTGTCTGGGCGGACCTCGTGGCGCGGTATCGGGGCGGGCGGTACGCTCCTTTTGAATGGACGTTTCCGGACTTCAAAGATGGACGCTATGATCAGGAGCTTTTACAAATACGCCAGACGTATCTCCTCCAGAGAAAATCTGCATTGATAGAAGCGTAAGAACATCACGGACCATCGCCTTTCTTACGATTTTTCGAATTAGCATCTGCCAACTCCTTGACTTCATTGAACTCCTGGTTAAAGATACACGCAGTAATCTTGAATCGGTGTTGATGGGCAGCCACATTCTTATTCTCGGGAATATCACCAGATGAACTTTTGGCGTGAGTCTGGGAAGAGCTTTCTGAACTATTCAAAATATATCTTGCCTGCCGGGGGCGTGGCGGTTCTTGCCACAGTATTGGGAGTCGGTTGGTTTACCCAGCCTGACCGGTTTGTCCGCGGATATCAGCCGGTGCAGCCTATCCCTTATTCGCACCAGCTTCATCCCGGTACGCTTCGCATTCCGTGTCTCTATTGTCACTCCGGTGCGCAGCGATCACGGCAGGCCGGAGTTCCGCCGGTCGAGAAGTGCATGAATTGCCACCGGGTAACCAAGACCGATAGTCCGTATATCAAGAATCTGACTGCAATCTATAATTCCGGAAGGCCGATGCAGTGGAAGCGGATTCACTCGCTGCCCGACCATGTCTATTTCGATCACAGGCCGCATGTGAATGCCGGCGTATTGTGCCAGACCTGTCACGGTGAAGTGCAGACGATGAATGTTGTCTATCAGCAGATGTCCATGCGGATGAGTAATTGTCTTGGGTGTCACCGTGATCCCAAGAGTGCGCTTCCAGCCGGGTCGGCAATCAAGAAAGGTCCGGAACACTGTTACGCCTGTCATCGGTGACGTGATCAGAAAATTTCCGGGAGGCCGCTGCCGGAGCTGGCCGCGAATCCCGGTGAGTGCGAAGGATATATCTGAATGTCTCTGCCCAATGGAATTGACCCAATTTCGCGCCGAAGATTTCTGACGCTTCTCTCGGCCTCTGCTTCTCTGGCCTTGGGCTCTTCCTGTTCTAGAATCGATCGCGGCACAATCGTACCCTATACGCGAAGACCAGGAGAGAGCATTCCGGGCGTTGCCACCTATTACGCCAGCACATTCCAGGAGGGACTGACGACACTGGGTGTTCTCGTCAAGACCCGTGAGGGGCGGCCCATCAATATTGAAGGCAACGCCGAGCATGCGGTGTCCCGCGGGAAGACCGGTCTCCGCGCGATGGGAGATCTGTTGGGGCTCTATGATCCGGATCGGCTGCGAACTCCAAGCCATAGAGGAGGAGCTTCTTCCTGGGACGACGCGATCAATTCCATGGCGAAGGCCCTGTCGGACGCGCGGTTGCTGGAAAAGCCGATTCTTTTGCTTACCGGAGCAATGCTTTCGCCAACACAGAAAGCACTTCTGTATGATCTCCGGCTTGCCTTCCCGACTCTGCTCCACGCTGCCTGGGAGCCATATACCCCAACATCCGGGATTGCGGCATCCGCGGCTTTGTACGGCAACGCGGTCCTGCCCAGACTGCACCTGGATCGAGCGGATGTGATTCTTTCGCTGCAATCCGATTTTCTGGGGAGAGACCCCAATGCGTCCGTGTTTACGCAGGATTTTGCTTCGAGACGCATTGTGTCCGGTCCGAAAGCCTCTATGAACCGCCTCTGGGTTCTTGAAGGTGGAATGACGATTACGGGCGCCAATGCCGATCAACGCATTGCCGTCCGGCCGTCAAAAATTGCGGAGCTCGCGGTTGCGGTTGCCCGGCAGTTGCACCAGGCTCACTCTCTCCCGCTTCCGGCGGGCTTGAAGGCAGAGGATTTGGGCAGGGTTGAGGTTGAATCCGCTGCCCGGAATGCGGGTATAGATCCTTCCATTCTACGACTGCTGGCTGAAAACCTGGCGGGAGCAAAGAGTGCATCGCTTGTTTTGGCCGGCCCGGAATTGCCAACGGAAGCGCACGTGGCTTGCGGTCTGCTCAATTCCATGTTGGGAGCTGAGGGGAATACGCTGGACACGAATTCTGCCTCTCAATCTCCGGCGCTGATCAATCTTCCGGAACTCCAGTCGCTTTTGAAGGAAGCCGCGCAGGGGAAATATGCGGTTGGAATTTTCTGGGGTGCGAATCCGGCCTATGCTTTCCCGGATGCCTCCTTGTGGAAAAGCGCAATCGCCAAAATCCCCGAAAGCTATCGAATCGGATTGTATGAAGACGAAACTGCGCTCGATTGTGCGTGGCGGCTTCCGGAAAATCACTGGTTGGAATCCTGGGGAGATTTTGATCCGGTCGCCGATTACTCCAGCCTGCGGCAGCCGGTGATAGGAACGATTCATGACAGCAGGCAGGGCGAAGATATCCTGGTTGCCTGTCTGAGGAAAATGAAGATCCAGGGACCTCGCAGTTATCTCGAATACCTGAAATCGCGCTGGCAATCCGAGGTGTGCCCGGCAGACAGCCCGGTGCCCTTCGAAACCTTCTGGAACGCAGCCCTGCATGATGGCGGCGTTCGGCGTGAGCCAAAGCCCCAGAGCTTACCGGCAATGAACATTGAGGCGGTCAGGAACGCCTTGAGCGCGGTCGGCAATGCCGGGACGCAATCCACGGGCTTTGAAATAGCGCTCGCTCCCGGTTCCGCCGTCTATGACGGCCGGTATGCCAACAACGGCTGGCTGAATGAACTTCCCGATCCCGTTACAAAAGCCACATGGGGGAATCCGTTGCTCCTGTCCGCTACGGATGCCGAACGGTTGGGTGTTCGCGAACATGATGCCGTCAGGATTACCGCCGGGGGGAAGAGTGTGGAGGTGTCGGTCCTTATTCAGCCCGGGCAGGCCTCCGGAGTAGCGTCTCTCGCGCTCGGCTATGGTCGCAGAACGGGATCCGTAGCGATCGATGTCGGTGCCAACGCTTACTCGCTGATGGATGTTGCTTCAAAAACTCCATACCTTCTCTCCGATGCAAAACTCGCTCGCGTCAGTGCCGATAAGCGGAAGCTCAGTCCCAGGACGCAGGATTTCGACCAGCAGGGAAGCCGCGATTTGGCGCGCTCCTGGAGTCTGACTCAGTATTCTGCGGAAGTGAGCAAAGAGACACACGGCCATTCCGCGGAAGCGCTTCCCTCGCTTATCCCGAACCCGGAATTTCCAAATCAGAAATGGGGCATGGTGATCGACCTTTCGGCCTGCACTGGGTGCAGTGCCTGCATGATTGCGTGCCAGTCTGAAAACAATATCCCGGTTGTGGGTCCGGATCGAATTGCCGTCGGCAGAGGCATGCATTGGATTCGGATTGACCGCTATTACGAAGGAGATGCAAGGAATCCGAAAGTGCAGCTGATGCCAATGCTGTGCCAGCATTGCGATAATGCTCCATGCGAGATCGTATGCCCGGTCAATGCTACGACACATAGCCCGGATGGATTGAACCAGATGGCATACAACCGGTGTGTCGGCACGCGGTACTGTTCGAATAACTGCCCGTTCAAGGTCAGACGTTTTAATTTCTTCGATTATACATCGATGAAAAAGGAACCGGAGAGCCTGGTATTTAATCCGGAGGTGACCGTTCGTCCGCGCGGAGTCATGGAAAAATGTACGTTCTGCATCCAGCGGATTCAAAACGCAAAGCAGAATGCGAAATCGGAATCCCGTCAAATCAGGGATGGAGAAATTCAACCCGCCTGTGTCGCGGCATGTCCGGCGAATGCCATGGTATTCGGCAACGTGAATGACCCACAAAGCCGTGTGTCCAGGCTGATGAAGATGAATCGGAAATATCGCCTGCTCGAGGATTTGGGGATTCGGCCGTCCGTAACCTATCTGGTGGACATTTCAAATCCGGCTATCAAGAAGGACAAGGCATGAAATCGGGATCCACACTCACATCAGGGGACTTGGTGCTGGAGCGCTTGCAGCCTCAGCCGGTCATCAAAGGGACCGTCAGTATTGGCGGTCTCGATGATCAAGTCCTGGCGCCGGTTGCCGTCAAGCCGCCTCCGGTTTGGTTCATTGCTTTTGCCATTACTTCAGCGGCCATGCTTCTGGGCTTTTCTCTGATCGGCTATACGATTGCCACGGGTATCGGAGTTTGGGGAAACAACATACCTGTTGCGTGGGCGTTCGATATCATCAATTTCGTATTCTGGGTAGGGATCGGGCACGCGGGGACGTTGATTTCTGCGATTCTTTTGCTTTTCCGCGCGCGCTGGAGAAATGCGATTTCGCGGTTTGCGGAGGCGATGACGATTTTTGCCGTGATCTGTGCCACCATCTTCCCCCTTATCCATGTAGGACGTCCCTGGATAGCCTTCTGGCTTTTCCCCTATCCAAATCAGCGGGGGATCTGGCCGAATTTCCGGTCGCCGCTGCTTTGGGATGTGTTCGCCGTCAACACCTATTTCGCCGTTTCGCTGCTCTTCTGGTTCATGGGGCTGGTTCCTGATCTTGCCTCTCTGCGCGACCGTACCGTGAACAAAGTGCGCAAGTTCGTTTATTCAATGCTATGCCTCGGCTGGCGCGGCGCATCATCGCATTGGAATCACTACGAACGAGCCTATCTTGTCATTGCCGGGCTGGCCACGGGACTCGTTCTCTCCGTCCACAGCGTGGTTTCTTTCGATTTTGCCACCTCGCTTGTCCCCGGGTGGCACATGACCATCTTCCCGCCCTATTTTGTTGCGGGCGCAATTTTTGCCGGCTTTGCCATGGTTGTGATGGCCCTGGTCGTCGTGCGGACCACCATGCATCTGGATAACCTCATTACCGATTACCACCTGGATGTGATGAATAAGGTCATCCTGACCTGCTCCTGCCTGATGGGGTATTCCTATCTGATGGAGGGATTCACCGCGTGGTACAGCATGAACCCTTATATTCACCATACATTCATGCAGTACCTGTTTGGGACCTATGGGTGGGCCGGCTGGCTGACGCTTTCCTGCAATGTTCTGATCCCCCAGTTGCTGTGGTTCGGTCCGATTCGCAGGAGCTATACGGGGATGATTTTTGTGGCAGTCGCGGTGACCGTCGGGATGTGGTTCGAGCGCTTTGTCATTATAGTGAGCTCATTGCATAAGGATTTTCTCCCGTCCGCGTGGCACATCTACAAACCGACGCTGGTTGATTTTGGCATTCTGCTCGGATCCTTTGGCCTGTTCTTTACGCTGGTGCTTCTGTTCGCCAGGGTGCTGCCGGTCATCGCCACGACCGAGATGAAGATGAGTCTGCCGGGTTCGCAGCCGCACCGGGAAGGAGGAAGGCATGAATAGCCAATCCATCTTTTCCGTTGTCGGCGTCTTCAACAGTGCGCAGTTGCTGATGAAAGCCATTCCACGGATCCGGACGAAAACCTCCGCAAGATTGGAAACATATACGCCATATCCCATCGAAGGGATCGATAAGCTGCTGGGACTTCGAAAATCTCCGATCGGAGGAATGGTCCTCGTTATGGGGATCATCGGCGCAATTTCGACCCTGGCTTTTGAGCTGTGGACGAGTGGGATCGATTATCCGCAGATGACGGCAGGCAAGCCGTACTTTTCATGGGAAGCCCTTGTCCCGATCATGTTCGAAGTTACGGTTCTGTTTGCGACCTTTACTTCCGGGCTCGGGATGTTGCTGCTGCTGAACCGTCTTCCTTTTTTCCGGCATCCCATGCTGCATTCCAAATCCCTGCGACTGGTTACGAGGGATAGGTTTGCGCTGGCCGTTGAATCTGCCGGATCCGACATTGATGCGGATGCCATTTCGAAAGAACTGCAGCAAGCCGGGGCTGAGTCGGTTGAGATACTGGAGCAGCCGGCCCCGCTCGGAGTGATGTCGGCGAACTTTTTTGCAGCAGTAATCGGGGCTATCGCGGTTTCCTGCCTGCTCGCGGGCTTTTTGACTTATTGGGCAACGAAGCTCTTCCCGATATCCATTCCGGTGGTGCATATGCTGGATCAGCCGCGACTGGATCCGCAGCGGGCGAGCAGCTTTTTTAAGGATGGCTTTGGAATGCGGATGCCGGTTCCCGAGACGGTTTCCCACGATTCAATGCCGTATACCATTAAAAAACAGGAGAATGCCGGAGATCTGGTCAACCCGCTGCCCCGGTCTGCCGCGGTACTGAATCGAGGACGGCAGGTTTATACCAACACTTGTTCTGTCTGTCATGGGGTCCTCGGGAATGGGATGACATCGCTGACGGCTGCCTATGGAGCCAAGCCGGCAAACCTGGTATCTCAGCAGATCATTGAATTGCCCGATGGGAAAATTTATCACGTAATTGTGAATGGCAAGAATTCGATGCCTTCGTACATGGCGGACTTGCCCGAAAATGATCGATGGGCTGCAATTCATTATGTCCGGGTACTGCAGAGAGCGATGAATGCCAAGGACGAGGATGTAAAGTAATTTACGATTTACGATTGGAAACAACCGCATGCCTTTTTGCTGCAGATGCAATCGTAAATCGTCAATCGGTACAGGAGATATGTGGTGAATTCGGAGACCAATACCAAACTGACAATTGCCGCGTTCCTCGGCCTGGTTGGGGTTGTTGCCGCATCTTTCTATGCCGGTTGGGAACGGTTCTGGGCAAACTGGATCCTCTGGTTTCTTTTTCTGCTCACAATCGGTCTCGGCTCACTTTTCCTCGTGGCATTGGAGCATGTGGTGGGCGCGAAGTGGAGTATTCCGCTTCGACGCGTTCCGGAGCGTCTCTCCAGCCTTGTTCTCCTGATGGCTCCGGCTGCGTTGCTCGCATTGTTTTCCCTGCGATACCTTTATCCATGGACGAGACCGGAGGCAGCGCAGAATCCCCTTGTCGCCGGGAAAGCCGCCTGGCTGAATGTCCCGTTTTTTTCGCTTCGAGTCGTGCTTTGCGCGGGCCTGTGGTTCCTGGCATACCGGATTATGGTATCCGGGTCTCTAAGGCAGGATGTTGATCGCGATCCCCGATTCAATCTGCGAGCGCGACGCTTCTCGCCGTTCTTCATGTTTGTTTTTGGAATTACCATCACGGTGGTAGCCTTCGACTGGATCTCGAGCCTCGAGCCTGCATGGTACAGCGATATCTTCGGGGTCTATGTTTTTGCCGGGACTTTCCTTGCGGGGCTTGCTGCGACTACGCTGGCGCTGCTGTATCTGAAAAGCCGTGGAAGACTGCAGGAAGTGGGTCCGGACCACATGTATAACCTGGGCGGTTTTCTTTTTGCCTTCACGGTTTTCTGGTCCTATATCGGGTTTGCCCAGTATATGCTCATGTGGTATGCCAATCTGCCGGAAGAGGTTTACTGGTACAGCGAGCGACTTGAAGGGGCCTGGGGGCTCATACTTCTCGCATTGGCTGTATTTCATTTCCTCGTCCCCTTTTTCATCCTGATCCCCCGGGACGCCAAGGGCAGTCCGAAGTTTCTTTTTTACACCGCCGCCATCATGCTTGTTTCTCACTGGCTGGACCTGTACTGGATGATTTTTCCGGTTTTGAAAAAGGGTTTGCTCCTGGGATGGCCTGAGTTGGCCTTTGGCCTGCTCTTCATTTGTGGTGGTCTCTTCTGGCTTCGACGTTTGATGAATCGAGGATCCGATATGCCGGTAGGGGATCCTTTCCTGAGCCAGGGATTGGAGTTCCACCTATGATCGAGAAATATGTGGATTCGGCGGAACTCAAGCGGCTTCTGTCCACACTGGTGGTAATTCTGGGCTGCCTGCTCGTGGCGGGATTGTTTGCAAGCATCGTTGTGCCGGGACTGAGAAATGCCAACCAGCCTCCTAGCCCCACAGCCGTTGTCCCCGTTATCGGAGAATCCGGCTGGCTGGATCCTACGGAGTTTCCGCCGCAAAAGGGGCAGGAGATTCCCCCGGTGGATCCCAAGACTCTGATGAGTGCCACGCCGGAGTTGATTGCCCGCGGGAAGAGTCTGTTTGAGAGCAACTGTACGAGTTGCCACGGGGCTTTGGGACACGGCGATGGGCCCGCTGCATCCACCATGAAGCCGCCTCCCCGTAATTTTTCGAGCCCCAACGGATGGGTGAATGGATATCACGCGCCGGGTATCTATAAAACACTGAGCGAAGGTATTGGCGGCACCTCCATGGCTTCCTTTGATTACTTGCGGAAAAAGGATCGAATGGCGCTGATGCATTATGTTCAGGCACTCGGCACTTTCCCGCATAATACGGCGCCTCCGAAATTGATGGAAAGCCTGGCCCAGACGCTGGCCTCCGCAGGCGAGAGAACGCCGAACAAGATTCCGGTCAGTATGGCCATGAATAAGCTCCGCGAGGAATTCCCGGCGGCTCCCAAACTGGTCATTGATGAAAATGACCAGAGTCCAGGCGGCGTGTTGCTTCGGAAAGCGGTGCTTGACCCTGTCCGCGCGTCCCAGTTTCTTGCGCAGTCATCAACCTGGCGCGCGACGTATCGGGATTTTGCCGCATCTGTACTTCTGGATATTCCGGAAAACGGCTTTTCAACAGCATTGGTTTCGCTGAAACCGGCAGAATGGCAATTATTGCATTCGGAGCTTGTTGCTAAAATCAAATCGAAATAGGGGAGAACGACAATGGCCCGGAAGATTGCAGCATTCATTCTATTGCTGCTTTTTGCTTCAGCCGGCAATGCTCAGATGCGGGCGCCTTCGGATATCGGGATTGATGAAAAACTCGGAGCCCGGGTTGCGTTGGATATTCCTCTCAAGGATGAAGATGGGAACCAGGTCACGCTGCGCCAGTACGTCGACAAGCCGACTATCCTGATGTTCAATTATTTGCGCTGCCCCGGGGTTTGCCCGGTGCTTATCAACAGTGCGGTCGATGCAGTCAATCGGATGAATCTGGAACCGGGGAAGGACTACCGGCTTGTTGCCGTAAGCTTCGATCACACCGACACTCCTCAACTGGCGCGAGAGAAAAAAGCAAATTACCTCAACCAGATGAGACGGCCCTTTTCGCCCGACAACTGGCACTTTCTGACCGGGACCCTTGAAAACATCAAGGCGGTGGCCGATTCCGCAGGCTTTCGCTATCAGCAGCAGGGGGACATGTTTGTGCATCCCGGGGCGATTATTCTCCTGACGCCGAAAGGGATCGTCAGCCGGTACCTGTATGGATCCACCTTCCTGCCGGCGGATATCGAGATGGCGGTGAAAGAGGCAGCGGGCGGCGAAGTGCTTCCTTCAATTTCCAGGGTGCTGTCGTTCTGTTATGTTACCGATCCGAAGGGACGGGGACGGGTCTTCAGCATCACCCGGTTTGCCGGTGCCGCAACGCTGGTTGTTGCCGGAATTTTTATAATTTTTGTTCTCCGGCCAAAAAAGTCTTCAAGTATTTGAGGTTAACGATACACCTATGAGCTACCTGATCGAAGGCGGGAAAGGGATCCGGAGTTGGATCTTTTCTACGGATCACAAGAGGATTGGAGTGCTTTACCTGGTATCCATGGTTTCTCTCTTCTTTGTGGCCGTGACACTCGGCGTCCTGATGAGGATCGAACAGCTCACGGTTCAAACGCCCATGTTTTCACCGCAAATATACAACGCGTTTTTTACGGTGCATGGCGTTGTCATGATCTTTATGTTCGTGCTTCCGGGCCTCCCTGCGGTTTTCGGAAATTTTTTCCTTCCGATTATGCTGGGTGCAAAGGATGTGTCGTTTCCCAGGCTGAACCTGATGTCCTGGTATTTCTTCATAGTGGGTGCCGGGCTTGTGGTTGCCTCCCTGTTTACAGGTAACGGGCCGCCGGATACCGGATGGACCTTTTATGCTCCTTTCAGCATCAAAACCGGAACGAATATCACCCTGGGTGTTTTCGGTGCATTTGTTTTAGGCTTTTCTTCAATCTTGACCGGCCTCAACTTTATTACAACGATTCACAGACTTCGGGCCCCCGGGATGACCTGGCACCGCATGCCCTTGTTTGCGTGGGCCGTGTATGGAACCGCCTGGATTCAGCTCCTTGCGACACCGATTGTCGGGATCACGCTGCTCCTGGTGATAGCAGAGCGTCTGTTTGGGATCGGCGTTTTCGATCCCGCAAAAGGCGGGGATCCACTGCTGTATCAGCATCTATTCTGGATTTATTCGCATCCCGCGGTCTACATCATGATTCTTCCTGCCATGGGTGCAATCACCGAAATCATCCCGACTTTTGCGCACAAATCGGTCTTTGGCTATAAGGCAATAGCCTATTCTTCCCTGGCAATCGCCTTCCTGGGCTCCCTGGTTTGGGGACACCACATGTTTACCAGTGGTATGTCAGAGACCGCCAATCTGATTTTTTCCCTGCTCACGTTCATGGTGGCCGTCCCCAGTGCCATCAAGGTCTTCAACTGGACTGCGACGCTGTACAAGGGGGCCATTGAAATCAAACCTCCGATGGTTTTTGCCCTTACCTTCCTTTTCCTGTTCTGCATTGGTGGTTTGACCGGGCTCATGCAAGGTGCGCTTGCCGTCAATGTCCACATTCACGATACCTATTTCATCGTGGGGCACTTCCACTACGTGATGTTTGGCGGAACAGGGATGGGCTTCTTTGCAGCGCTGCTTTACTGGTTCCCGAAGATGTTCGGCAAGACCTATAACCACAAAATCGCCGTTCTTTCCTGGGTCCCGATTTTTATCGGATTCAATATGCTTTATTTCGGCATGCTGGTCCTCGGATATATGGGCATGCCGCGGCGCTATTTTACCCATTTGCCGCAATTTCACACCGGGCACATTATCGCATCCGTGGGGAGTTTCATCCTGGCCATTGGCCTGGTTCTGTTCTTTGGAAACCTGGTAGTTGCGCTGTTTAAAGGGAAAAAGGCGGAACAGAATCCCTGGGGCGGGGTCACGCTTGAATGGCAGATTTCAACACCGCCGCCTCAGGAAAACTTTGCCGAGGTTCCGACAATTCGGGAACGTCCGTACGTCTTCAATCCGGAGGTCTCACGATGAGCAGCCCCGCCGCCACTCCGCACAAGGATTACGAAGGTGCCAAGCTGGGCATGTGGCTGTTTCTGTTTACCGAAATCCTGCTCTTTGGCGGGCTGTTCATCCTGTACTCGGCTTACCGCGCCCGCTACCCGATGGAGTTTCATGAAGGCGGACAACACCTGAATGTCGTGATCGGAGTGGCTAACACGATTATTCTGCTGACCAGCAGCCTGACGGTTGCAATGTCGATTGTGGCGATTCAGAAGGGGAATCGAAAGCTTTCCATCTCGTGCCTGATCGCAACCATCATCATGGGCGCCGCGTTCCTGGTAAATAAATACATCGAGTGGAGCGGAGAGATCAGCCACGGGTTGTATCCGAATTCTCCTGTTCTGGCGCAGCGTCCCAAGGGGGACCAGATATTTTTCGGGCTCTATTACAGCATGACGGGATTGCATGGGCTGCATGTCATTGCCGGAATCATCGTCCTGTCTGTGATGCTTTTATTTGTGATTCGCGGGAAAATCACCAGCACCGATTTTAACAAACTCGAGAATGGCGGCCTGTACTGGCACCTGGTGGATGTGATCTGGATCTTTCTCCTGCCGCTTTTCTATTTGGCGGCATGAGGTCGTATGGAAGGTGAGATGGAACACGCTGAACAGCACGCGCATGTCGTTCCCTACCGGACATTTGTCCGGGTCTGGCTGCTGCTGATATTTCTTACGGCAGCGCTTGTCGCAACCAGCAAGCTCTGGCACGAAGCCTTATCGGTTTGGGCTATGCTGATCATTACCCCGGTCAAGGCGGGCCTTGTCCTGTTCTTCTTTATGCACCTCAAGTACGAAAAGCCCTACTTGCGCGCCCTGGTGTTTTTGACAATAGGATTGCTGACGTTGGTAATCGGTATACTTTTCTTCGATATTCTATATAGGTGATACCATGCCGATCATACCCCAGGCTTCGAGTGCTGCAGGAAGGGTAGACTCGGTCTTCCTGTTCATCTTTATTCTCTGCGTCGTATTTCTCGTGTGCATCACTGCCGCGCTGATTTATTTCCTGATCAAGTACAACCGGAAACGACATCCGCAGGCTGTGGACATCGAGGGAAACGTCGTTCTCGAGACGGTCTGGACCACCGTGCCCATTGTGCTTTTCCTCGTCATGTTCTTCTATGGCTGGACCGATTATCGCTATATGCGCGAGGCGCCCCGCGAGGCCATGGTGATCGAAGCTACCGGCCGCCAGTGGGCCTGGTCGTTCAAGTATCCCAACGGGAAGCGGACCTCAGAACTGATCCTGGCAGCGGATAAGCCGGTAAAGATGGACCTTCGATCGCTGGACGTAATCCACGGCTTCTTTATCCCTGCATTCCGCATCAAGGAAGATGTGGTTCCCGGGAAAGAAAATTTCACATGGTTTGTGCCAACGCAGCTTGGCTCCTTCGATATCGAATGCACGGTCATTTGCGGCGTGAGTCACGCGAACATGCTGGCAAAAGTGGTGGTTGTGCCCACTTCTGATTTTGAGGAATGGTATTTTGGCGGCGAGGATGCCCCGCTGCCAAAGGCAACCCGGAAACCGGCGCCGCATCCGGTGGTCGCAAAGGTCGGAGATGCGGACATTCCAGCGCTGAAAATCATGAATCAGCGATTCTGCCCGACATGCCACTCCATTGACGGAAGCGCCCTGGTGGGTCCTACATTCAAAGGACTGTACGGCAGCAAACAAATCCTGGTGGATGCCGAAGGCAAAGAGCATCCGGTTACAGCCGATGATATGTATTTGGCGCGCGCCATCAACAACCCCGGCATGGAAACCGTAAAGGGCTATCCACCGGCAATGCCCAAAAACCCTCTGCCTGAGCCTGAGCTCAAACTGGTTATTGAATATATCAAGACGCTGAAATAGCAGGATTCCAGATTCCAGATTTCAGATTTCAGACCAAGACCGGGGAGTACTCACTGGGAGTGCCGCCGTCCCGGCTAAGGCCGCATATTATTTGCTCTAATCCCTGGCCTGGAATGAGGCTGGGGCCCATTGGGAAAGCTGGCGTCTTGCCCAATGAAGCCGGAAGCACGATGCTTCCCAGCCCCAGCGGGGGCGGCCAGAACGTAGCCGGGGGTGAGCGCTTTTTGCGAACCCCCGGATTGAATTAGTCATGTAACAAGCCCTGACGGGGCGGCAGAATGCTGATCTTTCGCCCCTGGCCGGGGCTCTCTCTCCCCCTTATCGCTACCGGGGGTTCGCTGCGCTTCACCCCCGGCTACGATCTCTCGGCCCTCCGGGCCCTGGACTTTGGACATTTGCGTATGTTAAGTTGTTATTTGCTATACATACATACGCAGTTGTGGCATTATCTCTGCAACGGAGGTTAATGCCATGAAGAAACTAGATCCGCTAGAACTACAAGATCCGATCCAACTCGCTGTGCTTAATGCCTTCGAGGTGGCACTCGATGCCCAGCTACGTGCAATTCGAAAGTTAAAGAATCCCGATTCCGTGAAAGAGCAGCGTACGGCAGGGAGTATGTCACAGATCGATATGGTATACGACATACTTCAACGGGCAGGCAAGCCGCTACATATTACGGAAATCCTGGAACGTATTGAGAAGGTCTTTGGTAAACAACTGGATAGAGAGTCCGTGGTCTCATCCTTAGTGAAAAAGGTACGTCGCCACGATCGCTTTCTGCGAACGGACAAGAACGTCTTTGCTCTGAAGCAAGGAGAGTGATCATGCTGCTGCCCTTCTACCGTTCCTTGTTGGAGCAGAGTTGGAAGGATGTTTTTAAGCAAGCACGGACACTGAAGCGAGGAATTGACCACGCTTTGACGTGGCCTTCGGCCTTGGGTCGAAGGACGATCTCGCAGATGATCTGTGTGCAAGGGCGGAATCAGGAAGACTGGAGCGCAGATTACAAGTTTTACTCGCGTAGTCATTGGGACGAGCAGGCATTGTTTGACAGGATCTCTGAAGAATATCTGAATCGATATCCGAACAAGCCTGTGGTTCTAGCAGTAGATGACACTCGGATAGTAAAGAGCGGAAAAAAAATCCCAGGGGCCAGCTGGCAAAGAGATCCTTTGTCGCCTCCGTTTCAAGTAAACATGATTTGGGGGCTTCGGTTTCTGCAAGGATCCTTGCTGTTTCCGCACCATTGCGAGGGTGAATTCTCTGCGCGGGGTTATCCAGTGGCCTTTAGACACGTACCCGTCGTAAAGAAACCCGGGATCCGTGCCAGTGACCAGCAGCGAGAAGAATACAGGCGATTGAAAAATGCTAATAATCTTTCCACACAATCGTTGGAATGGATTCAAAACTACCGGAACCAGTTAGACAAGATGAAGGCAACAAATCGCACATTGCGAATCGTCGCAGATGCGAGCTTCTGTAACCGCTGTTTTTATAAAAACCCTCTCGACCGGACAGAGTTGCTGACACGATGTCGGAAGGACGCCCGCCTGTGTTTCCCTGCACCCGAGGGCAGTGGCCGGCGATATAGTATCGACATCTTCTCTCCTAAGGATGTCCTCGATTCCCAGCGCGCTGTTTTTAAATGGTGCAAAATCTGGATGGGCCAAAGAAGACGCCGTATTCGTTACAAGATAGTGGAAGCCGTTCTTTGGCGACGTGGGGCAGGCACTCGGCAATTGCGATTAATTGTTATTGCACCCATACCATATAAGCTCTCGCCCAATGCCTCCCGAAATTTTCGTCAGCCAGGTTATTTGCTGTCGACCGACACCTACAGCCCCGTCCGAGACTTGATCCAAAGCTACTTTGATCGTTGGCAAATCGAAGTCAATCATAGAGACGAAAAAACTGTGCTTAGCGTCGGACAGGCTCAGGTCTGGTCGATGTCGTCCGTATCGAAACAGCCGGCCTTGACAGTAGCTTCGTATTCCATGCTTTTGCTGGCAGGGTTGCATTGTTTCGGGCCCGGTCGCGATTTTTGTCGCATCCCTCTTCCGAAATGGCGATCGAACAGTTCACGCGTTTCTTTGCTCGATTTACTGACCTTGCTACGCACAGAAATCATTGAAACGTCTGTCAAGGAGCCCATTTATGCGAAAATGGCCCAAAATCTAACCATTTTCGCTAAAACATGATTTGTTTTTGTCCAAAGTCCAGGGCCCTCCGGGCCTAGCGCAAATAGAACCTGACTTGACCGGTTTGCGTGAAAAACCAGGGTTCCAAATTTCAAAAGGCTTATAAATAGCGGGTCCAATCAGGGTAGCCACCTCAAAATGTGGTTACTAACGACGGCTAATAATGCGGCTTTCCGGCTTATACTCGGTGCATGACAAGCTTCATCCGGAAAGTGCGTACTAAAAGCGGAGCTACCGCAGTCCAGATTGTCTACAAACGCGGGCGTGTGGTCGTAGGCGTTAAACATATCGGTTCCGCGCATAACAAAACTGAATTGGATATTCTCCTTGTCCGTGCGGAGGAAGTGAAGTCTGCCGGACAACTCAAGCTGGACCTATTTGGCGACATAGAGCCAGAACTATATCTGGAACGCTCTTATTCAGGCCTTCTGTGGGACGTTCTTGGTCGTGAATACCAGCGTATCGGATTGGACTGCATCAAAGACGATATTTTCAAACAGCTGGTTCTGGCCCGCATCATAGAACCCACATCAAAGCTCGATACAATAAGGGTTCTGGAAGAACTCGGACTTAATGCCCCATCAAATTCAGCGATTCACCGCTGTTTAAGACGCATAAACGATAACGGCTATCGAGACAATATTTCCAGCAAGTGTTTTGAACATGTGAAGCCTTCGGCCCTCACGCTTGTTTTGTATGATGTAACCACGCTTTACTTTGAAATACAGCGAGAGGACGCATACAGAAAGCCAAGGTTATCCAAAGAACGCCGTCTGGAGCCGCAGATAACGATAGGGCTATTCGTTGATAAGAGCGGCTTTCCATTGGAGGTGACGAGCTTTCAGGGAAACAAAGCCGAAGTCAAAACCATCGTGCCGGTACTTCAGGCATTCAAGACACGTCACAGCTTAAAAGAGATAGCAGTTACCGCTGATGCCGCCATGCTTTCTTCTGGAAACCTCGATTTTTTGGAGAAGTTGGAATACACATACATCGTCGGCTCACGAATATCAAAATGTCCTTATGAAATCGAAGAATACATAAAATTGCCGGGATCCACGCTAAAAGACGGCCAGGTCTTCGAGTCCAAAATAAAAGTGACCATAGCCGGAAAGCGGACATGCCGGCGTGCAATCTACCAATTTCGTTCCAGACGCGCGAGGATAGACCTGGCCAATATTGATAAGCTTCTTGCCAAGGCCCAGAGAATGGTCGATGGTAAGAGCGAAGTGAAACGCAACCGCTTTCTGCAAATCATTGGCGAACGGAAGGCGATCAACACCGCTTTAGTAAACAAGGCGAGAATGCGGGCGGGAATCAAAGGCTACATAACGAATCTCAATCTTCCTGCACAACAGGTTATCGATTATTACCATCAGCTCTTTCAAGTTGAGAAGTCTTTCCGAATAGCAAAATCTGATTTGAAGGCTAGGCCGATCTTCCACCACAAACGCGACTCCATTGATGCCCATCTAACGGTCGTATTTGCCGCCCTCGCCATCTCACGTCAAGTTGAGGGTGCAACCAAACTGAGCATCAGGAGATTCGTTCAGAAGCTAAAGCCACTTCGTACGGGTATTTTATCGATTAACGGCGCAAAACAACTCCTAAAACCACGGGTACCGCAAGAGATTTCCGATATTATCGCTTTTCTCGCCTCATGATGTGGTTACTAATTCGGTCAAGTCAGGTATTATTTGCTCTAATCCCTGGGACGCGAGTGCTGGCGGAGGATAGTTCAAAGCCCCGGTTAGGAAACCGGGGCTTTTATGTTCGCAGCAGATTTTGGTGGCGGGAACGATCCCACTGGGATGAGATCGTCGGAAAAGATGAGTGTTTTGCTCGCGCTTCGCTAAAATCCTGAAAGGGGGCGGCGATGTTTATACCGCACGCTCTGTTTGCCCCGCTATCCATGGCCTTTGAAGTCTGCCTCGTCAGTACACCTGGTATTCCATGTATTCACGACGCAAGCTTCCGAGATAACCATTAGACTCCAGACGATTTAAAATGTTCAATTCGTGGAAACACTCAAAGAGCCCTACGTAGAAATACCCACGGCGGCGGATTGCGCCCAATTGTGAAACGCCAATCGTAAATCCCCCATAACCTGTGCTATGCTCCACAATTCGCATCCTTGGAGGACAGCTAATGACCGACACCAAAATCACTCTGCCGGAATCCGAGATTCCAACCCACTATTACAACATTCAAGCGGATCTGCCGACGCCTTTGCCGCCGCCGCTGCATCCGGGAACCAAAGAGCCGATTGGTCCTGAGGCTCTTGCCCCGATATTCCCGATGGAAATCATCCGGCAGGAGGTAAGCCAGGAACGCATGATAGAAATCCCGGATGAGGTCCGCGATATCTATCGCCTGTATCGACCCAGCCCGGTTTTTCGAGCTCGAGCTCTTGAGGAAGCGCTCGATACGCCTGCCCGCATTTACTATAAATCCGAGCATGTCAGCCCGGTTGGCAGCCACAAGCTCAATACGGCGCTGATGCAGGCTTATATTAACAAGAAGGAAGGTGTCAAACGCCTGGCAACCGAAACCGGAGCCGGCCAGTGGGGAAGCGCTTTAGCCTGTGCCTGCAAGTTGATGGGGCTTGAATGCATGGTTTACATGGTTCGGGTCAGCTATGATCAGAAGCCTTACCGGCGCATTATGATGAAAACCTACGGGGCCGATGTGATCGCCAGCCCTTCGAAGCTTACTGAGGCCGGGCGGGCCGCTCTGGCAGAAGATCCGAATTGCCCTGGAAGTCTTGGGCTTGCCATTTCCGAAGCTGTGGAAGATACGGTCAAACGGGACGATACACGCTATGCGCTTGGAAGCGTGCTCAATCATGTACTCCTTCACCAGACGATTATCGGCCAGGAAGCCCTTCGACAGATGGAACTGGCGGGCGAATTCCCTGACATCGTCATCGGCTGCCATGGAGGCGGGAGCAATTTCGGCGGGCTGGCCTTCCCGTTCCTGAGAGAGAAAATCAACGGAAAGCAGAAGAACCTGAGGGCTATTGCCATTGAACCGAGTTCCTGTGCGTCTCTGACCACTGGAAACCGCGAATATGATTTCGGAGACGTTGCCGGAAACACTCCGCTCCTGATGATGCATACCCTGGGTCATAAGTTTATCCCCCCGCCGGTCCATGCCGGTGGATTGCGATACCACGGATCCGCCCCGCTGGTCAGCCATGTGCTGGCTTCGAAGCTGATGGAGGCGGAAGCTTATCCGCAGGGAGATGTGTTTGCGAGCGCCCTGAAATTTGCTCAATGCGAGGGCACGA
Organism: Acidobacteriota bacterium; assembly: GCA_963664705.1. Taxonomy (GTDB): domain Bacteria; phylum Acidobacteriota; class UBA6911; order UBA6911; family UBA6911; genus UBA6911. The sequence goes on from OY761556.1 coordinate 6,061,033, forward strand.
TTCCGGCTCCGGAAAGCGCGCATGCCATTCACAGCACAATCCAGCATGCCTTGAAGGCTCGGGAGTCCGGAGAAAAGAAGGTCATCCTGTTCTGCCTCTCCGGGCACGGCCATTTTGACCTGGGGGCTTACGAGTCGTATCTGGATGGCACAATGGATCTTAAGGCTTAGCTTATTTCATAACAAAGCGAAGTAATCAAACGCCACGAATTGTGCAAATGTGGACGACGGTTCTGACAGGGATCGCGACGTTTGTGCAATGCGTGGCGTCTTTTTCTATATGTTGAATTGGATTTCTCTCTTTATCGTATCCGTGATGCTGGCGAGTGTTCCTCTGGCCCCAGCCCAGCGGCCTCCCGCGGAAGAGGTCGTTGTAACCGCGAATGCTTACCCTATTCCCTTCGAGAATCTCTCCAGGTCTGTGACGGTTTTGAATCGCGACGATATCGAGAGTCTGCCCGTGCATTCGGTTGCGGATGTTCTTGTTCTGGCGGCCTCGATCGACATGCGGGCTCGCGCTCCCTTCGGACTGCAGGCGGATATCTCCGCGCGCGGCGCCTCCTTTGCCCAGACCCTGGTTCTTGTGGACGGCGTCCGGATCAACGATTCGCAGACCGGACACCACAATTCCGATTTCCCGGTTCAATTGCAGGATGTGGAGAGGATCGAGGTTCTGCTTGGCCCGGGATCCTCCATTTACGGGGCGGATGCTTTTGGTGGAACGGTCAACATCATCACGCGGCAAAATGCCGGGAGACTCCGGGGTTCGATCTCAGGCGGGCAAAACGGATTCTGGGAAGGCTCGTTCGCAACGGGCTTCAAAAAGGGTGCCATTCGGCAGTCGATCAGCGTTACGGGCAATCGTTCCGCGGGCTTTGAATATGATCGGGATTTCCGGAATGTCAGCGTCAGTGCCCGGACCGGCGTTGGATCCCATTCCACGGTTTTCGTTTCGCATGTCAACAAGGAGTTCGGCGCCAATGGTTTTTATGGGCCTTCCCCTTCAAGAGAATGGACGAACCAGACATTTGTCGCTTTTGACCGCAGTTTCGAGCGGAAGTCGGGGAGCAAGGCGGATCTCCAGGGATACTATCGAACTCACGGAGACCAGTTTTTATACGATACACGGACTCCGGATCTATTCAGGAGCAGCCATCGCACTCATTCCGCCGGGTTGCTTGCAAAGACGCACTATGCCTTCGCGGACGCAGCCTCGGTTACATTCGGCGGGGAGTTGGGCGGCGACTGGATCGTCTCCAGCAATCTCGGCGACCATTCCTATTCAAGAACCAGTCTCTTTTCGGAGGTGCAATGGACTTTCGCCAAGAAGGCGGCTCTCTATCCCGGGCTGCGGTTTGATTATTATTCGAATTTTGGCACAGCAGTAAGTCCCTCACTTTCGGGAAGCTGGTGGGTTGTGCCGCGTATCCGGATCCGGTCATCTATTGGGCGAGCTTTCAGGATTCCAACCTTTACCGAGCTGTATTATCACGATCCCAATAACCAGGCTAATGCCGATCTGAAGCCTGAGACTGCCTGGTCTGCTGAGATCGGGTCCGACTTTATTCCAGCCAGGAGCTGGATGGCTTCCTGGACGCTTTTTGGCCGAAGAGAGAAGAACGTCATTGACTGGGTTCGCACTTCCACATTGGAGAAGTGGCGCACTGCCAATATGCGGAATCTGCAGACCAGCGGCATCGAGCTTGGTGTTGATCATTCCCTTGGGTCCAGCGCAGGGATTTCCGTTCACTACACGCGGCTATATATCGATCCGGGCCCGATTGCGTATATTTCAAAGTATGTGCTCGATTATGCCCGGGATTCCTGGACGGCTTCCGGTTTCCTGCCGCTACCCCTGAAATGGACTTATCGGCAAAGCCTGAACTATAAAAGGCGTTCCAACGGCCGCAGTTACTGGCTGCTGGACGGCGGCTTTGAGCGCCGTTTCAGCGGGTTCACTGCGGCGCTCGATTTCTCCAACCTCCTTAACACGAGCTACCAGGAGGTGGCCGGTGTGAATATGCCCGGCCGCTGGTTCATCCTGACTCTCCGCCGGCAATAGCGGGATGCATCACGTTTGCCATATTCGTGAAATTCCCGCCAGATACTAGCTTTCGGCCAGCTTGACTCCGGCCAGAGCCTCGATAACGCCGATGACGGCGGCATTGTCCAATTCCGACATGCCCATCTGGAGCATGGCTTCAAAAAGCTGTGTGTTTGCGGCCGCCGACGGCATCGGGACGCCGTATTCCCGGGCGGTTTCAAGAACGATATTCAAATCTTTTGCCTGCATGTAGGCTTTGAAACCCGGCTGGCGATTTCCGGAAAAGAGCCTCGGCGGCTTCACATCAAGCGTCCAGCATTGCGCCGCACCCCCCTTGATGGCGCTGATTACCTTTTGCGGATCGACTCCGGCCTTTTGCGAGAAGATAAGCAATTCAGCCATCGCCGTCATCTGTGCCGCGACCATAATCTGATTGGCCGCCTTTGCGACCTGGCCGGCGCCGGCGTCGCCCACATGGGTAATAGTCTTTCCCATCGCCTTCAGAATCGGCCGGACAGTCTCCAGGGCCGCTTCACTTCCTCCCACCATGATGGTAAGGGTAGCATCGCGTGCTCCAATGTCACCGCCGCTGACAGGAGCATCCAGCGCCTGCACCCCTTTTTCGGCCAGCCGGGATGCGATCAGGCGGGCAACTGCCGGCTTGATGGTCGAGTTGTCGACGAAAACCAGGCCGCTCCGCGCCTGTTCAATAACGCCTTCGGGTCCCAGCGCGACCTTCTCCACGTCCGGGGAATCGGGCAGATTGGTGAAAACAACATCTGACCGGGCTGCCACTTCGGCAGCAGAGAAAGCCTCGGCGGCGCCCTCTGCAACGAGCTCTTTAACAGAAGCTCTGCTTCTGTTGTGCACAACAAGCGGGAATCCGCCCTTCAGGATGTTCCGTGCGATGGATTTCCCCATGATTCCCAGCCCAATATATCCGACTCTCAACATAATCATCTCCTCGTTAAGCTGCTTTCCCGGCCTGCGATGCAAACGGGAGCGCACGCACATTCTCCAATTTTGACTCGATTGTCTGATACAATCAAAGCGCAGGAAAGCAGAAAAGGGGTTTTGTAATGGATCGCAGCGAAATTTTGGGTTGGCTTCGTGAGACGGCGGAAACCCGCCTGCAGGAGTTGTGGAGCAAAGCGGATTCAATGCGGCGTGCAATGGTTGGAGATGAGGTCCACTTGCGCGGGCTTATTGAGATCAGCAACCACTGTGTGCGCCAGTGCCGCTATTGCGGGATCAATGCCTGCGCCGCCGGTATCACACGGTACCGGATGTCTCACGGTGAGATTATTGCCTGCGCGCTCGAAGCCTCTCGTCTCGGCTACGGTTCCGTTGTCATGCAGGCTGGTGAGGATCCGGGCCTTACCAGGGATTTCGTATCGGGGCTCATCCGGGAAATCAAGCTGTCCACGGGATTGGCCATAACGCTTTCTCTGGGTGAAAGAAGCGACGAGGATCTGCTGGCATGGAAGGATGCCGGTGCCAATCGATACCTTTTGCGGTTTGAAACTTCGGACCCGTTCCTCTATGACCGCATCCACCCCTCCCTTCCCGGAAGAGTGTCAGACCGGTTTGCTCAGCTCGAGCGCATGCGGGACATGGGATATGAAATCGGAACGGGCGTCATGGTTGGAATTCCCGGCCAGTCCTGGGAAACGTTGGCCCAGGATATCGATACCTTTCGCGGCTACGATATGGACATGATTGGAGTCGGTCCTTTTCTCCCCTCTCCGCACACTCCGCTGGGTGGATCTGAGGCGTCCGGCTTTTATCTGGAGCCTGATCGACAGGTCCCTAATGACGAACTGACTACACTCAAAGTGGTGGCGCTGACGCGCCTTGTGTGTCCCGAGGCGAATATCCCTTCCACAACGGCCCTGGCAACCATTGACCCGGAATCCGGTCGCGAACTGGGGCTCACACGAGGAGCCAACGTGGTGATGCCCAATGTGACTCCTCCGCAATACCGCGTTCTGTATGAAATCTACCCCGGGAAGGCTTGCGTTCATGAGACGGCAGCGGTTTGCTATAGCTGCATGGACCGGCGCATCCGCTCCATCGGACGGATTTTCGGGAAAGGACCCGGAGGAAGAAAAGACAGAGGGTTGGTAACGCTGACTGCTGGTCCCGCCAACTAAAAACTAAGTTTCCGGTGAAAGTAAAGACTGCTGATAACTTGTGGTTGCGCGTGGATTTCTCATGCCTTCCGCGGATGCTTAGCATTCCTTAATAATGTTGAACTCCCTCGCCTCTCTGCATATACTTTTTTTGCACTTGTTTATTAAATCAAAAATCAAAACCAGGTATGAGGGGAGATCTCCATGTACCAGATCGTCAAAAGAGAGCAGTTTGGTCCCGTTACGTTCCTATGGGAAGTTGTTGCGCCGGAGGTGGCGAAGGCATGCCAGCCCGGACATTTCGTCATGGTTCGCATGGACGAAACGGGCGAACGTATACCCTTGACGGTTGCGGACTTTGATCGCCGGAAGGGGACGGTGACCGTTGTCGTCCAGGCGGTGGGAAAGACGACACATCAAATGATGGCGCTGCCGGAGGGGGCTTCTGTGCTGGATTTTATCGGGCCTCTGGGGGTTGCTTCTCACCTGGAAAATAGAAACAAGGTCGTGCTGGTGGGTGGTGGTTTGGGCGTTGCCCCGGTTTTTCCTCAATTGCGGCTGCATAAAGAACTCGGATCCTACACGATCTCCATTATCGGATTCCGCAACAAGGATTTGATGTTCTGGGACGACAAGTTTTCCAAATACTCGGATGAATTCCGTGTCGCCACCGATGATGGCTCTTTTGGCACCAAGGGCTTTGTGACAGTTGTTCTCGCCGAGGTTTTGAAGGAGCACAAGGAAATTGGCGAGGTTATCGCGATCGGCCCGCTGCCGATGATGAAAGCATGCGCTGAATTGACGCGCCCGTATGGTATTCGCACCATGGTCAGCCTCAATTCCATTATGGTGGATGGAACGGGCATGTGCGGTTCGTGCCGTGTCACGATTGGCGACAAGATGAAATTTGCCTGCGTGGATGGGCCGGACTTTGATGGGCATCTGGTGAATTTTGATGAATTGATGCTGCGGCAAAAGCGTTTTGAGTGCGAGGAAAAAGGATGCTTGCAGCGTTTTGAGGATGAGCGCAAACGGCTGGCCGCGCTGGGTCAGGGTGGCTCCAATCCTGCCGTCCCGGTGGCGCGCAAGCGGCCCTCTTTAGAGGATCTGTCCACGGTTCCGGATGTACTTCCCTCTTCGACGGAACGGCTGGTGAAAAATATCCGGACAATTGCACCAACGCGAACCTCAATGCCGGAGCAGGATGCGGAGGCGCGAGCGAAAAATTTCGAAGAGGTAGCGCTGGGATACACCTTGGAAATGGCGCTGGCTGAAGCGGACCGGTGCCTGCAGTGCAAGAAGCCAAAATGCGTGGCCGGCTGTCCGGTGGGAATCGATATCCCCGGGTTCATCACCGCATTGTCGCGCAGAGATCTCAAGGAATCATACCGCGTTCTCAAGAACTCCAATGCATTGCCGGCGGTCTGCGGCCGCGTATGCCCGCAGGAGGTACAGTGCGAGGCAACGTGCGTGGTCGGAAACAAACTCGAGCCGGTTGCCATTGGAAGACTGGAGCGGTTTGTCGCCGATTTTGCCGTGGGGCGCGGCTGGGATAAGGCGCTGGACAAGAACGCATCGGGCAAGAGAGCGGCCGTCATCGGATCGGGTCCTGCTAGCCTCGCATGCGCGGGTGATCTGGTCAAAGCCGGCGTAGATGTTACCGTGTATGAAGCGCTGCACGTTGCCGGCGGAGTTCTCAAATATGGAATCCCCGAATTCCGTCTCCCGAACGATATCATCGATGTGGAGATCGAGGCTCTTGCCAAGCTGGGAGTAAAGTTTGAGCTGGACTGCATCATCGGGAAGCTGTTTACGATTCCGCAACTGTTGAACGAAATGGGCTACGATGCGGTGTTTATCGCAACTGGAGCCGGGAGTCCCAAGTTTATGGGAATTCCGGGCGAAGCCTATAATGGCGTTGTTTCAGCCAACGAGCTGTTGACGCGCATCAACTTGATGCAGGGATTCCGGCAGCCTCTTTATGATACTCCCGTGGGGATGGGCAAGAAGGTTGCGGTCATCGGTGCCGGAAATACGGCCATGGATGCTCTGCGCGTTTCCATGCGCATGGGAGCAGAGAAAGTTTATCTGGTTTACCGCAGGAGCATTAAGGAGTCCCCGGCGAGAGCGGAGGAATTGCATCACGCCATCGAGGAGGGAATCATCGCTAAATGGCTCACAAATCCTGTCCGCATTCTCGGGAGTGAGGATGGATGGGTAACGGGGATGGAAGTGATCGAGATGGAACTTGGCGAGCCCGACGCGTCCGGACGCCGAAGCCCGGTGCCTAAAAAAGGATCTGAATATGTTTTGGATGTAGATATGGTTGTATATGCCTTGGGTACGTCGGCAAATCCGATCATTGCGCAGAGCACGCCTGGTTTGAAGACCAATCGATGGGGTTATATTGAAATAGACGAGAAGACCGGGATGTCCTCTGTTCCCGGCGTTTTTGCAGGCGGCGATATTGTGACCGGATCGGCTACGGTGATCCTGGCCATGGGTGCCGGCCGCAGGGCTGCCCGCGGGATGCTGCAATATATGGGTTTGTTGCCGGCCGGCGATGTAGTCCTTTCGGAGGGATAACCTCAGAATGTCGTTGCTGCTCCGGTCAGCTCAGGAGGTATTAAAAGCAATCCAGCCGAAAAATAAAACGCCACGAATTACGCAAAGTTCGCGAAGCGTATTCGTGTAATTCGTGGCGTTTGCTCCACTGTTTTTCCTCAAAACAACGATAACCAATCCTTATCACCCACCAGTGACTCATTAGTTTTTCTTGAATGCATCCGATCAGGAGAGTATCGTGTTTATGTCCGTATAGCGCGGATGCATAGCATTGCTGAGATGTTGAGCCCGTTTCCAGCCGCCATGGGAGCTGCTTTTCGCAAACATCTCGGAGATGGGCACACGGATGAGAAGCCGGGAATGTCGGCTCTTCATGTTCATAATCAGAAGGAGGGAATAATGGCCATCAAATCAGAGGATCCTACCTCACAACCGGAATCATCAAAGTCAAAGAAGGTCACGAAGGAGGAGTTGCTTGCCAAGGCATATAAACCTGCCGAAGATGCAATGAAACTGCATCCGTTCTACAAGGGCAAGCTGGAAACTTCTCCAAAGTGCTGCATTCGCGACTTTGATGACTTCGCTATCTGGTATACCCCGGGTGTCGCCGAGGTCTGCAAAGACATCTACAATCACCCCGAGAAGGTGTACGAGCACACCAACAAAGGGAATACGGTTGCCGTTGTCACGGACGGCACACGCATCCTGGGCCTGGGAGATATCGGTCCGGAAGCCGGCATGCCTGTTATGGAAGGGAAGGGCATTCTGTACAAGTACCTTGGTGGCGTGGATGCATTCCCGATCTGTCTCGACACCAAGGACCCGGAAGAAATCATCCGAACGGTGGAGTTGCTGCAACCCTCCTTTGGCGGAATCAATCTGGAAGACATTGCCCAGCCGAAATGCTTCTACATTCTGGCGGAGCTGCGGCGCCGCTGCAAAATCCCTGTATGGCATGATGATCAGCAGGGGACGGCAACGGTTTGCCTGGCCGGTCTTATCAATGCGCTGAAAGTGGTGGGAAAGCGGATTGAGGATGTCAAGATCACGCTGGTAGGTTCTGGCGCGGCAAATATCCGAATCGGTTCTTTGTATATGGCCTATGGCGCGAAGCCCGGCAACCTGATCTTTGTCGACAGCAAAGGGACGCTGCACAAGGGGCGCACGGAACTGCAAAAGACGCACAAAGAAAAATGGATGATGTGCCAGGAGACGAATAAGAACCAGTTGGTGGGAGGCATCGAGGAGGCCATGCGTGGAGCCGATATTGTGTCGGCCGCCTCAACGCCGGGCCCGGATACGCTGAAAAAAGAATGGGTCGCACAAATGGCGAAGGATCCGATTGTATTCACTACGGCCAATCCGATTCCTGAAATGTGGCCATGGGATGCGCACGAAGCGGGTGCGGTGGTTGTGGGAACGGGACGATCGGATTTTCCCAACCAGATCAACAACTCCCTTGGATTTCCCGGGATCTTCAGGGGAGCATTGGACGTGGCGGCTACGACGATAACGGATCAAATGTGCATCGCCGCGGCGGTAGAACTCGCGAAATGTGCCGAGGACAAGGGGCTGCGTCCGGACTACATCATTCCCAAAATGGATGAGCCGGATGTTTTTGTCCGAGAAGCCGTGGCCGTAGGGTTGAAGGCCATTGAACAGGGTGTTGCCCGCAAAACCCTGACGCGGGATCAGTTGTATCGCCTGGCAGAGATGATGATTTATCGCGCCCGGAGCGAGACTCAGGTCAAGATGAAAGAAAAGGTTATTCCTGAGGCTCCGGAGTAAGGCTCCAGTTTCTGTCGCAGGGTATTGCAATCCTACCGGCGACCGTGTGATTTCATTGGGAGTGCCAGGCACTCCGGTGTATGATCAAAGCATAATAAAGGAAAGGGGACGTTTCACCCATGTGAAGCGTCCCCTTTTTTTAAATGGAGCTATCATGTTTTTTGAAGATCCGATTCGCACGATCGATGTGGAGCTGCCGGCCGGCTGGAGTTACAACGTTTTTGAGTCAACCTTGACCGACTTTTATTTCACTCGCTGGGATTGCCCCAGCGAAATCGTCGGCGTCCATGTCAGACCGGCTTCCGTGCCGCAGGACGAGCCGAATGAGAGCTGGATTCAACAGATTCAGTCTCATGTCGGCGAAAAAGTTGTTTTGACTCCGGGTGAACTGGAGACCGGCTGCATCCTGGTTGCCAATTTCGGATCCGATCAAGGACCTGCCCAGCGCGTTGCCTTTATTCGCGGGCCGAAGGTTGAGTTGGTGGTCGAACAGCGGTCGCTCGAACGGCAACCCGATCGGTGGGCTCCTCTGGAACTCGCTGCCCGGACAGTCGTTTCCGCGGTGAACTTTGGCAAATTCAAAGGTTCCGGCGTTGAGGAATTCAACCAGTGCATGGATAACGCCAATCAGGCGCTGGGCAAACAGGACTTTCCCGCGGTAATCACTGCGCTCCAGCAGGCAATCGATATTGGAACGTTCGCCTGGTTGTATAGCCTGGCCCCGCCGGTCAATTCACCGGATCTGAATGCGGCGGTGCGCGTGGCCCAGGCGATGATGCATGCCGCCGGCATTACCGGCGATTCGTTGATGCAGCGGAATTCCGAATGTGTCCTGCGCAGAAGTTTGTGCACCCTGGAGCGGATGGAGTCTTCGGATGAAGTCGAAAGAATGAAGAAGGATCTGACCCAGGCGCTGGATCTCATGATTGCCGAGCTGCTCGATAGGACGGAGGAAAAGGCTTCGGGTGCCGTTTCGCCGGTACTTGCGATGCGCGAGCGGGCTTTCCGCTCCATCCGGTTTGCAGAAGATGCATTGAGTGGACCGGATTTTGAGAATGCTTATAATCTTTCGGGCCTGGCGGCGGATGATCTGATTGCGCTTCTTTCGCTATTTCGCAGGCCTCAGGCTCAGCCGGAGGAGATTCCAGAGGAGATTGCGGCTCATCTGGTCGGCCAGGGCATCACCGATCCCGCCGCGCAAAGAGAAACATTGCGCAAAGCGCGGGAATCCTTTCTTTTACCACCGCTCGTTTCGGCTCTCCAGCTTCGCTTCTGCTGCGCCCTCCAGCTGGGGACCTTTGGCTTCACCGATGCCGCTGAAACCCTGCTTCCCATCGCGCGGCTGTTGCACAGCGAAAATCCGGACGATTCGGGAATTGCAATGAACCTGGCTTTGTCATGGACGCTTTGTGCCGGTGCGGCAATTCTCCAATCCGGAGATCAATCCATAAAGAATACGGAGCAGTATCTCGGCAATGCCGAACAGGTGCTCGGTTCGATTGTGGATGCAAGTGGGGCCGATACTGGGTGGATTCGATTCCAGGATCGCCATTTTGAGGGGATATTGCAGGCTCTTCAGAGACGATTGGCCCGCTTGGAGGAGGAGGAACACTCTGACGAGAGAAAAGTATTGGCCGGCATCTGCTCCCGGTTTGAGAAACTCTCGGCAGAATTCCGGCACAGAGCAGGTGCTGCCCCGGCCAAGTAGCGTAACCGGTTGCCTCTTTCCACATGCAGCAACCTGTTCGCCTGTTCGTGGGCGTGATTCTGTTCTCGGAGGTTGCACATGAACCCAGACGTCGTCCGAGCCATTCCCGAAATGGTTGAGTCCGGGATTTTGGAGGATGAAAAAGCCTTAACGCTGCTCCGTATTGCACGCGGCGAACTGTTGTCCGTTCACGCAGAAATTCGATTTCTGTTTTACCTGGGTGTCCTGGCCTGCACCGCGGGCGCCGGGTTCCTGATCAGTGACAACTATAGGCAGATCGGTCCGCTTGCCGTCGCCCTTTTTATTGGCGCGGCTGCCGCGTCCAGTTTCGGACTGGCGGTCCGGAAAGCGCCTCCTTTTTCCTGGGGCGAAGTCCCGTCTCCGTCGATCGCCTTTGATTACCTGCTTTTGTTGGGCGTGCTCCTTGGAGCCGCAGATCTTGCCTTCATCGAAGTTCAATGCACGAACCTGGGCGCGCATTGGCCCTGGCATTTGCTGATCACTGCCATCCTTATGGCTGGCATCGCAATCCGTTATGATTCACGCACGGTCTTTTCGCTGGCTCTTTCCACTTTTGCCGCCTGGCGCGGAGTGTCGGTATCTCTGATTGAGGTGTCTCTCTGGCGTTTTTCCAGCGAGCCTTTGCGGTCAAATGCAATTGCCTGCGGCATCCTTTTTATTGCCCTGGGCCACTACTTGCTGCGGACGCATCGGAAGCCGCATTTCGAGCCCGCGGCTGCCTACCTCGGATGGCTGCTTGTCCTGAGCGCATTTGTCTATGGCGGATCGGTGAGAGGAGTGGAGGGAGCTGTCTATATTTTTCTGCTTCTTGCAACCAGCAGCGTGTTGGCCTGGCATTCCTTCAGGCAGAGGAGGTTTCCGCTGTTCACGGTTGGCGTCGTAGCCGCTTTTATTGCGCTCCTGGAGATCGTGTCGAAATGCCGGCTCGGATTTGAATTGGCCGCTCTTGCAACCTGTGCCATTGCGGTTGTGATGATCATCTTTCTCTGGAAAACGCATCGCACCATGAGGGGGTCCTTATGAGGCGGGCGGCAATCCTGGCGGATCGAAGGCAGGCGGTAAGAGATGCAGCAAGAGATTGGGTTAAGTCCGGCTGGATGGATGAAAACGCCTTTGCCAAAGTGGAGCAGCTTTATCCCGATGACCGCGTGCGCACCGGCCCTGCGTTCCGCATTCTTTTCTTTGTTTTGACCTTAGCCGCAATTGCCGCCTTCCTCGGAGCATTTTACAGCCAGATTAACCATGCTGAGACGGCGGCCTTGTTTGCCCTGGTTGTTGGGGGGATCTGTGTTGTTGCGACTGAATATCTGGTTAATGAATCCAGGCGCCGGCAGGGTGGAATAGAAGCGGCCGTTTCGGTTGCAGCTACAGCCAACCTGATGGTTGGCGCAACAGTGCTTGTTCTGGAGTCCTGGAGAACCGGCCGTGTTGTCGAGGTCCTGCTGTTTCTTCTCTGTGGATTGCTCTTGGGCGCGGCAGCCTGGATCTGGGGATACTGGCCCTACGCAGCGCTTGCATCCGCATCCATTTTCGGCGCGGCAATCAGTATGTCGGACGGGAAATTTGTATATCTGGTTGTTGCTGCTGCAGCCTGCGGCGGGATGATTCCCCTGGGTAATTCGGCAAAGCTGCCTCCTTCTTTAAGAAGGTCCTTTATTGCCTTCTCCGCTGTTGCGATAGCGGCACTATATGCGGGAGTAAGTGTTTTCCTGTTCGACAAGCATTTTTTTATATCGTATCCGTATGTGGATCCCTTTCCCCGATGGCTGTCGATTGTGTTGACCGGCTTGGTGCCGTGCGCTGTTTTTCTGATCGGGCTGCTCAGAAAACAGAGGTTGCTCATAGTTTTGGGGTTTGGGCTCGGGCTTTTGTCTTTGGTCACCCTGAGAGCCTATGTGCACGTGGCGCCTGTCTGGGTTGTTCTTTCCGCATCCGGAATTGCGTTAATGGCCGGTGCGGCAGCTTTGCGCCACTACCTTGATTCCGGGCCGGGTTCGGAACGCAATGGATATACCGCACGCCCGCTGACCGGGCAGCCGGAAAGACTGCGCGCGGCCGAAATCATCACAACTTTGGGAATGGCGACCCCGCAGACAACTGCCCCGGCGGAGCATTCGGAGTTCCACGGGAAAGGCGGTGAGTTTGGCGGCGGCGGTGCGTCCGGCAAATTTTAAGTCCTCTCGAAAGCCGGCCAGTTTCGAGAATGGATACCGCTGGATCGAGCAGACAATATAAAAGAGCTTTCGATAACCGCGATAACCGCGAAGACCGCAAAGAAAATATTTTGGTAGGCTTTGCGCTTATCGGTCTCGCCAGATCATTCATTACACTATGTAATTGCCCGGCAGCAAAAAGATCCTTGCGGTCTTCGCGGTCTTTGCGGTTCGCATAAGTCCGGTTCTATTCATAACGAAGGGCTTCGATCGGGTCGAGCTTTGATGCCTTCAGCGCTGGATACCATCCGGCCGCGATCCCGATGCCGGCCGCAAAGGAAAAGGCTACGCCGATCGCAGTTGTTGAAATCAATGTTGGCCAGCCGAGCGAATCCGAGATCAGTTTGGACGCAACCGATCCAAGGATGATCCCCAGTACTCCTCCGAATATGGCCAGCACGACCGCTTCCGCCAGGAACTGGAATTGGACATCTCCGCCGGTTGCGCCGACCGCCATCCGGATGCCGATTTCCCGCGTGCGTTCGGTGACTGAGACCAGCATGATGTTCATTACACCTATTCCGCCCACGATCAGGCTGACCAGCGCAATACTTGCCAACAGGAGTGTCATTACCTGGTTTGAGTTGTTGGCCAGCTCCGCCATGTCCGCAAGGTTGCGAACCTGAAAATCATCCTCCTCGCTGCGCGCTATGCGGTGCCGCTGTCGCAGAAGATCTGAGATCTCAGCCTGGGCTGTTGAGGAAGCTTCCTCGGTCACGGCAGACACCATGATGCTGTTGACGAATGTGATCCCCAGCATTTTTTTCTGTACGGTTGTATACGGCGCAATAATAGTGTCGTCCTGGTCCTGGCCCATTCCGCTCTGGCCTTTTGGTTTGAGTACTCCGACGATTCGCCATGGCATGTTGCGCATGCGGATCTCCTGGCCGATGGGATCTGATCCGGCGAAGAGATTATCCGCCACGGTTTTTCCCAAAACACAGACTCGCTGTGCCGTCAAAACATCCTGCGTGGTGAAGAAGGATCCCTTTTCAACCTCCCACAAGCGGATTTCGGGAAAATGCGTGTCATAGCCTTGAATATTTGTAAACCAGTTCTGGTTTCCATATACGACGGATGCGCTTGTGCGGACGAGCGGCGACGCGTACTTTACAGCCGGACACTCGCGCTCAATAGACTGGGCATCGTCAACCGTCAGGTGACTTGTTGTACCCAGTCCCATGCGAACTCCACCGGAGTTGAGCGCGCCCGGCGTGACAAACAGCATGTTGCTTCCGGTGCCTGCAATCTGCTGCGCGATGGTTCGCTGTGCGCCCTGCCCGACACTGACCATGGCGATGACGGCTCCAACGCCAATAATGATGCCCAGCATGGTCAGCACGGAGCGCATTTTATTTCTGCTTAATGCCTTTACCGAGACGCGGAATATGGTGAGCAAGAGTATCATAGCTCCTCCGCCGGCGGCAGACTGGCCAGAACGGCCGCCGCATTGCGTCGGGTCTGGACAATCTGGTCGCGTTTGACGCGCCCGTCGCGAAAATAGATCACGCGCCGGGCGAATTCAGCTATATCGGGTTCGTGCGTCACCAGGACAATGGTCAGGCTCTCCTTTTCGTTGAGCTGCTGGAAGATATCCATGATCTCGATGCTGGTGCGGCTGTCGAGGTTTCCCGTTGGTTCATCCGCCAGAAGTATTGACGGGTGATTGACAAGGGCGCGGGCTATCGCCACGCGTTGCTGCTGTCCGCCCGAAAGCTGAGATGGAATATGGTCCACGCGATTCCCTAATCCGACCTTTTCCAGTGCGGCGCGTGAGAGCCTGTGCCGGTCGGCGGCTCGCATGGAGGCATAGATCAGAGGCAGTTCAACATTTTCCAGAGCGGAAGTGCGACTCAGCAGATTGAATCCCTGGAAAACAAATCCCACATGTCTGTTGCGGATGTGTGCCAGATCCACTCGCGAAAGCAGGGCGACGTCAGTACTTTCCAGCAGGTAGGTTCCTTCCGTCGGTTTGTCGAGGCACCCCAATAGATTCATGAAGGTCGATTTTCCGGAACCGGAAGCGCCCATGATGGCGACAAACTCTCCCCGGCAGATCTCGAGGGAAACGCCGCGCAGTGCATGAACCTTCATATCCCCCATTTCATAGGTCTTGTGAAGATTTTCTACCCTGATTACGGTTTCGAGATTCCTGTCGGTCGCATCCTGCGCTTCTTCGTCAAGGAGCTGCCGTGCATATTGTGTGCTCATAGATCCTCCCTCTGAGAATGGCCTACCGCATGGGCCGGCCCATCGGCATTCCCCCCACGCCGCCCATTCCAGGCATACGCGTGGTCATGGAGGTGTTTGAGCGGTTTCCCGCTAACTCAGTGCTCAGGATAACCTTGTCTCCTGCGTTCAGCTTTCCATCCGTGATTTCGGTCTGTACGCCATCCGTCAGGCCGGTTTTCACTACAACAGGGCGGATAAGATTGTCCGGGCCGACAACCCAGATCGGTATTCGCCTGCCTCGGCCCGAAGGCCCGTTTGCGGACTGTCCGGTCCGATTCACCATGTTTCCGCCGGAAGCACGATTGGCCGAAGAAAAGCCCATGGCATTGCTTCCTGCCGCCCGCTCTGAATTCGGAGCTCCTCCTTGTGCACGGTTTTGATAAAAGCCGTAAAATGTTTCCTCGCCCGCTCTTTTGAATGCATTGGCCATTTCGGTGTCCGATAGAGTCGGGCGGAAGCGAAGCGCCGCATTTGGGATTCGGAGCACACTGTCGACCTTTTCAATGACGATCTTCACGTTGGCCGTCATCCCCGGCTTGAGGCGCAGATCTGGATTGGAGACGTCTATTACCGCGTTATAGGTAACGACATTCTGAACAGTGGTGGCAGCCAGCCGAACCTGCCGGATGGTGCCGTGGAATGTCTCGCCCGGATATGCGTCCACTGTGAAGCTGGCCTCCATCCCAGGTTTGAGTTTGCCGACATCCGCCTCATCGGTATTGGTGACAACCTGCATCTTGGTCAGGTCTTCCCCTATCGTGAACATGGTTGGAGTAGAGAAGCTTGCGGCCACCGTTTGACCGCGATCGACATTGCGGGAAATGACCGTTCCGGAAATCGGACTTGTAATGATCGTGTGCTCCAGATTTACCTGGGCATTCTTCAGATTGGCGTGCGCCTGGTCTAAACGCGCCTGGTCGGCTTTCATTGCAGATTGAGTTGCATCCTGCTGGGCTTGCGTCGCAGTCAGCCCGGCTTTCGAGGCGTCCATGGAAGCCTGGGCTGAATCAAGATCATCCCTTGTTTCCAGGCCCTCGTCAAACAACTGCTTCGTCATGTTGTATTTTCGGGTGGTGTTGAGCAGGTCGACCTTTGCTTTTTCAATGTTGGCTTTTGCCGTGGCGGTTGCCGCAACATCGTTGTTGATAATGGCTTCATCGGTCTTCACGTTAGCCTCTGCCTGATCCAACTGCGTTTGAAATAACGCCGGATCCAGTTTTGCGAGCACCTGGCCCTTTTTTACCTCGGAGTTAAAGTCGGCGTATAGTTCTGAAACGGTGCCGGATACCTGCGTCCCCACCGCCACCGTTGTTACTGCCGCCAGAGTCCCGGTCATCTCCACCTGGGTGATGACGCTTCCGCGATCGACGGTTCCGAAGATGTAGGCGATCTTTTCTGTTTTCGCGGTGAGAAATTCCCAGGCGCCAAATCCGCTGGACCCTATGACAAGGATCAGGCCCAGCCAAAGATATCGTTTTGCGTACCAACGGCGTGCAGACATATGCGTCCCCTTTCTTGCATTCGGGGCCGTTCTTCCTGGGCCCTTGGGAAGGACCCCCGAGCTTACTGATAGTAGATACGGAAAAGAGGTATACTTATTTCAGGATTTTGCAGCGCTATGGCGTGAGAAATCTCTAATGAATACAGGCTAATAATAGGATATTGGAAATTGCATATTGAGATGGGTATTACTACGTAGGGTCGCTGAGAGCAAGGGAGAATCGGAGGGACACGGGGCTTTTTTGCGGCATGCCCAGGCGGCTTCCGTGTTCTCCGATTTTTTCCCCTGACTTGACCAAACCAGGCCACAGTTTTCGGATTATGCTGCAACTGGATCAGCGATTTATCAGCATTCCTGAAATTTGCGCCTTGGTTCTCTCCTAAACCGGGCGGCGTTTATGCGAAGACGATTTTGGGCATCTTCCTGTCAGGAAGTCTGTAGTACCTCGCGTCAGGATAGCCAATCATCAGTGGGTAGTGATGCGGATAGGATTCAGGTATTCCCACCGCCTGTTTGACTGCCGGTGAATTGACCATGGCTCCCTGAAGCAATCCGGCCCAGCAGGTTCCCAATCCCATGGCAGGCGCAAGCAAGTCGAGGTAAGAGAGCGACAGCGTCAAGTCCACCATCCCGTTCATTGCTTCCCTGGGTGCGATGGCGATGACAACGGCGGGTGCATCTCTGAGGACGGTATCCGATCCCGAATCCCAGCCGGCAACGACTCTTGGCAGATACGGGCTGGCGGCGACTATCTTCGGATCCTTTACCAGTTCCCGAACCCAGGAGACGGCCTGGGCGGAGACCTCTCTAATTTTTTTGGAGTCGGTAAGGATGAGCCACTCGACCATTTGGCTGTTTCCACCGGTTGGGGCATAACGCGCGCCTTCAACAATCAGTTTTCGGATCTGAGCATCTTCCACAGGTTTTTTCAGAAAATGTCGGATGGAGCGGCGATTGCGGAGGAACTGCAAGGCCTGCTGTTCGCTGATTCGAAGATCCTCCCGGATCAGAGGCGATGTTTCGATTGGGATTTTTTCATGGCTCAAAGCGCCGTGGGGACATGCTGCAACACAGTGGCCGCATTCCAGGCAGGTGGATCCGGGAATGATCTCCGGGTAGCCATCTTCCGGCAGCTGTATGATAACCGCGGGGCATTCCCGAACGCAGAAAGCATCGCGAGAGCATTTTGTTGCATCAATTTTAAGCAGTCCCATAGTGTCTAGTGCCTCCAAGTCTCAGAAAAACCTGAGTGATATGCCGAAATTTATCGGTGAGGCAGAGCATAGTGAGGTCTGGCGCTATTGTCAAATCGTTACAAGGGTATTCATTTGCGAGGTTTTCTGCTAAGGTATCTGCTCACCATGACCGATTGAACGAGACATGAATAGGCGAAATAGAACTCGATTTAAGACTGATCTAACGGTAACGGTTCGTTGTTCGGAGCTTCCGGGCGGCAGTGCCAAAGCCAGACTGGCGGATCTCTCCGTTCATGGACTAAGCCTTATTTTGCAGGATGAGCTGCCATCTTCCGCAGTGGTTCATGTAGAGTGGGGAACAGTGAAATTCACGGGCGAGGTGGTGTATAGCCGACCGCACAACCATGAGTTTCTTGTTGGGCTGAAGGTTGAAGACTCCGTTTACGAGACTGCAAGAAAGCACGCCAACCAGTAATACCCATCCGAGCACCGCCATCCTGGTCATTGGGGCTGAACGGACTTTTTGCAGGTCATGTCTGTTGCCCGTGCTTCAGGCTCTTCCCAATTACGGGTTTACGGCAATCTCTCCCTGGTGGCGTTTCTCTCCTTGAGCGGATGCTCAAGGACAGGTTCGGATTGAAACAACGTCACGAATCCATCGTATTTAGGAGCGCCCCATTGCGCGCGGATTTGGCTATGAAACTCCTAATCTCAATTTGCCGTTATCCTGCTGTTTCGGTGTACAATCGCCCTGTTCCAAGCGTAATCCACGGCCCCAGGAGGTCCAGATGAGAAAGCATCCCTACCGATCAGCCCTTCTTGTTGTGCTCTGTCTTTATGGGCTGATCCCTCAGGCACTCGTAACCGCTCAGACGAAAGAAGGCGCGTCGGCGCAAGCAGTTGATTCCAAAAGCAATACTCCCGGCTTTTTTCATGTATTCAATATTTTCCATGAAAAATCGGCTCCGCGATTGGTGCTTGAGAACTCTCCCCGAATCGAAAGCCTGATTCAGAACGGCAAACTTACTTTGACGCTTTCAGATGCCTTGGCTTTAGCGCTGGAAAACAATTTGGACATAGCCGTTCAGCGCTACATCCCTGAGTTTTCGCAGACGGATCTCCTCCGAACCAAAGCGGGGCAGTCTCCCCGAGGGTTCACGGGAGGCTCGACTCCGGGCGGGCTGACCGCGGGAGCTTTGGGCGCCGGCATTAGCGGGTCTGGCGCCGGATCGGGGGTCGGAAGTGCCGGCGGTATCACAGGGGGCGGCGGTGCGGTTCAGGTCGGGTCTTCGGGAAACTTTGATCCTACCTTGAACGTGAATTTCAGTTATGACCGCGTGACATCCCCACTGAACAGCAGCGTTGTGTCCGGTATCTATAATGTTTTTGGGCAGACCACGGCTTTTACGACGAGCTATGCCCAGCTTTTTGCTCCCGGCACAAGCTACTCCTTAACCCTGAATGGACAGCATTCGAGCTCGACTCAGCAAAACCTCCTTTACAATCCCACTTCCGTGACGCGATTTGCACTGGGCGTGAATCAACCGCTGCTCAATGGCTACGGTCGGCTTTTCAACGAGCGCTATATTCTGGTGGCCAAAAACAACATGCAGGTAGCGGACGAGGTTTTCAGGCTTCAGCTGATCAACACTGTTGTTGCGGTTGAAAACGCTTATTGGGATTTGGCGGCTCTTCAAGAAAGTGTCCGTGTGGCAGAACAAGCACTGGCCGTTGCAGAGCAGCTTTATAAGGACAACAAGATAAAGCTTGAAGTTGGAACGATGTCTCCGCTGGATGTGACGTCGGCCGAGTCTGAAGTTGCCTCCAGAACACGCGATCTGACTGTGGCTGCCACGAATGTGCAGTTCCAGGAGGCCACTCTGAAAAACATGTTGGTAAAGAAAGTCGGAACCCAGTTGGATGCCGCGCGAATTATCCTGGCGGATCCAATGCCGGAACCTGCCGGTGGACATATTCCGGAGTTGCAGGCCGCTCTTGCCAATGCACTGGAAGCGAGACCGGAATTGCGACAAGCCAACGTCAATCTGCGGAATCAGGATATTTCCGTGCGGTTTACCGAAAAAGCCCTTATGCCTGGGCTTTCGGTCTTTGGCTTTTATGCCGGATCCGGTCTGCAAGGTACCAGTAAAACGGCGAATTCAGGGTTGTTGGATGCCATGGGGCAGAGCTTCACCAATACATACCCGGAGTATGCAACCGGGTTCAGCATGAGCATTCCTTTGCGCAACCGGACGGCACAGGCAGACAACCTGCGATCGCAGCTCGAGCGGAATCAACTGCTGATTACGCAACAGCGCACACGAAACACCGTAGCCATGGAAGTCCGCAAGGCCATTATAGGGTTGATGCAGGGAAAGGCGCAGGTGGAAGCCTCACACAAAGCTTCATCGCTGGCCCGCGAAATGTGGGAGGGTGAAAAGAGCAAGCTGGAAGCGGGTGCGTCGACCTCCTATCAGGTAATTTTGCGCGAGCGCGACCTGACATCGGCGCGGCAGGCGGAAGTGGCCGCCATGGTTACCTATGCAAAGGCGATCGTGGAAATGGACCGGTCCCGCGGCATTACACTGGATCGAAACGGAATTGATTACGGAGACGGATTGCGAGGAACTATTTCCAAGGCTCCGGTTACTCCGTTCACTCTGAGTGGATCACGGGAGGGCAAGTAATGCGCGCTCCTGTCCGCAGTCGGAAAATAATTGCAGGCGGGATGAGGCTGAGCCGGGCGGCGATTCTTCTATTGAGTTTTGCCTCCGGTGCTTCCGCTCAGGGCTTTAAGGCAATGCCCGATCTCGGCCAGAATCCCGAGTGGTTCCCTCGGGTTTACAAGCCCTATGTATCCCAGAAGATCCCCAAGATGGATTTGGCCAATTCGCCAAGCCTGATGGATATGGTTCGTGATGGCAAGATCCGGATATCGTTGGCGCAATTGAGGACTTCGGTCAACGAGAACAACCTGGACATTCTTTCCTCGCGAAACAGTTCATACTATGCCCAGACAGATATGCTGCGGGTCAATGGCGGCGGAGCCCCTCGTGGCGGCGCCGGCGTTACGATTCCGAGCAGCCTTTTTGCGGGCGCCATCGGTGCAGGTGTCGGCGGCGCCGGTGGGCTGGGAAGTTTCAGCGGTGTCGGCGGTATTACTGGCGGAGCAAGGCAGGTTTTTGGTGTTTCGCGCGGCAGCTATGATCCCTCTTTTGCGCTCGGTTTCAGCTATGATCGGACCAATAGCCCATTGAACTCGATCATTGTCTCGGGCCTGCCTGAAGTAACAACATCGTCCATGGCTTTGCAGACTCGATATTCTCAGGCATTCCCCATGGGGTCCAGCTTTAGTGTCGGCTTCAACAACATGCGCCAGAAGACGAATCAATCGTTTCTTCGATACAATCCACTCGCCGTTTCACAGCTGACGGTCAGCCTGACCCAAAACCTGTTGAACGGGTTTGGAAACGCCATCGGCCGCCGCTTCATCACGGTTGGAAAAAACGAAGAGCGCATCATGAAGGAAATTGTTCGGCTGCAGGTGAACACGACGTTGGCCCAGGCTCAAAACACCTACTGGGATCTGGTCGCCGCCCGTGACAACGTTCGCGTCGCCACCCAGTCGCTCGCGGTCGCAAAGCAACTGCTCGAGAACAATAGAAAGAAAGAAGAGATCGGGACCGCCTCCGGCCTTGACGTGACCACCGCGGCGTCGGAAGTTGCCGCGCGCGAACGCGATCTGGTGACGGCACAGGCCGCGATGCAAATGCGCGAAGTCGACCTGAAAAATGTAATCTCCAAAAACACCAGTGATTTGCTCGGATCAGTCCAGATTGAGCCCTCCGATGCCCTTCCCGATCCCAAGGATAGTGATATCCCCAAAGTGACCGATGCACTCGACACTGCGATGCGAAACCGCTCTGAAATTACGCAGGCGGAAGTCAATCTGGAAACGCAGGATATCGCCATCAAGTATGAAAAGGATCTCCTCAAGCCCACGCTGCTTCTTTTTGCCAATTTCAACAGCTCCGGTCTCTATGGAGACCGGACCATCACGGATGCAAGCGGTGCCAGAGTGGTGCTTCCCGGGGGTGTTTGGGGCGCAATGGGCATGGTCAGGCGATGGACCTATCCAGAATATGCGGTAGGGTTCTCCTTTTCGCTGAATATCAGAAATCGGGCGGCCGAGGCCGATATCTACCGGGCAAAACTGGAAAGGCAGCAGACTGTGATCAGCCTGCAGCGCACGCGCAACAGCATTGCCCTGGAAGTTCGAAAGGCGCTAATCGGATTGGTTCAGACCAAGGCCCAGGTGGAAGCCGCGCAGAAGGCGACAAAATTGACGGGCGAAATTCTCGCTGCGGAAGAGGCAAAGCTGCTGGAAGGTTCCTCGATCCCTTATGAGGTTATCCGGCGTCAGCGAGATTATCAGACCGCCCAGTTTGCCGAGGTTCAGACTCGTGCCAACTATGCCAAAGCGCTTGTCGAAAGAGACCGGGCGCTGGGTGTGTTGGAGCCGAAGAAGTAGCGGAAGAAATCGCCTGACGATTGGAACCGCCGCTTCGTTCCAATCGTCAGACGTCAATCATCAGTTGGGTATGGTTTTCAAAAGCTTGTAGCGTATGCCATCCGCCAGCGCCAGGTAGCTTGCCTCCAGGATGTTTTCCGATACCCCCACCGTGGTCCAGCTTTCCTCTCCATCGCTTTGCTGAATGTGCACGCGCACTTTGGAGGCAGTCCCTCCTTCACCTTCCAGCACGCGCACTTTATAGTCGGTGAGATGCACGCCGCGCAGCGGTTCAAAGAATTGGTTCAGGGCGAGGCGCAGCGCCTTGTCCAGTGCATGGACCGGCCCGTCTCCTTCCGCAACCGTATGAACCGACCGGTCTCCTACGCGTATCTTGACTGTAGCTTCAGAGGTGACCTCGCCGGTTCGGTGCATGTCGGTGACGACGCGGAAATTGTCTATTTTGAAAAACTCCTTTTCGCCGTTCAGCGCGGTTTCCATCAGTACGCGGATGGAAGCTTCCGCCGCTTCAAACTCGTAGCCTTGGTTTTCCAGCTTTTTGATTCTGTTCAATGCCGGCCGGAGCTTTTCCTCCTGCTCGGCTATATCCATGCTCATTTCGGTGGCTTTGTAGAGGAGATTGCTTTTCCCGGATAATTCGGAAACCAGCACGCGCCGGGCATTGCCTACCAATTCAGGATCCATGTGTTCATAGGTCGCTGCATCGCGGATCACAGCGCTTACGTGGACGCCGCCCTTGTGTGCGAAGGCGCTTTCACCCACAAACGCGAGATTTTTGCGATGGGGCAGGTTTGCGATCTGGCTGACGAATCTCGATGTGCTGGTCAGGAATTTCAGATGGTCCGCACCGACGGTGGTGTATCCCATTTTTGTTTCGAGATTCGGAATAATCGAGCAGAGGTTGGCATTGCCGCATCGCTCGCCATAGCCATTCATTGTCCCCTGCACTTGAACGATTCCGCATTCCACGGCGGCCAGTGAATTGGCAACCGCCAGTTCGGAATCGTTGTGGCAGTGGATCCCGAGCGGAAGCTGAATTCCTTCCTGGACCCTGCGAATTGCGGCTTGAATCTGTGACGGCAGTCTTCCTCCATTTGTATCGCACAATGCGATGAGATCCGCTCCGCCCTCCGCCGCCGCGCGCAGAGTCTGCAGCGCGTACTCCGGATTCGCCGCAAACCCGTCAAAAAAATGCTCTGCGTCGTAGATTACTTCCCTGCCTTTGGATTTGAGGTAGGCAACCGAGCTTCTGATCAGATCGCAATTTTTCTGGAGGGGAATTCGCAAAGCGGTGTGTACGTGGAAATCCCACGATTTGCCGAAGATGGTCACCACCGGGCTTTCTGCGCGAAGAAGCGCTTGCAGATTCGAATCCTCTTCCGGGAGATTTTTGGCAAGCGCAGTGCTGCCGAAGGCCGAAATTTTTGCATGCCGCCAGTTCTGAGAAGCAGCGCGACGGAAAAATTCCGCATCCTTCTCATTTGATCCCGGCCATCCTCCCTCGATGTAGTCCACGCCGAACTCATCCAGTTTTTGGGCAACCCGGAGCTTATCGTGTACCGAAAAGGCGACGCTTTCTCCCTGCGTTCCATCCCGCAGTGTAGTGTCATATATCTGTATCTTCATAATCCCTTTCAGCTCCCATAACAAAAAAGCCCTCACCCGTTTTGCGGATGAGGGCTTGGTGCATGCACCTTTTTGCAGGCCTCTATCCGCCGGGCGATATCCCGGTAATCATAATAATGGCGATGCTGATGATGTTGGCACTAGTGCGCTGAATCATAAATCCTCAGGTCGGTACATTGCCACATCCCCCTGGTAATGTAAACAGGAAAGAAGGAAGGAGACAGGAGTCAGGAGACAGGAGACAGGAGACAGAATGAAGCTCATCTGTCCGGATGCATTATCGGCTGGCTTCATTTTCGACTTCCAATATCTTCCTGTCTCCTGACTTCTGTCTCCTGTCTCCTTCTTCCTTTTCTCTTGACAAATCCGGCACATTCCAGAAACTGGAGCCATCGGCCCGCGTTCTCCCGGCCGAGCGATCTTATCTTTAAAAAATTTGTTCTGCGATGTCGCCCATCACCTCGGGTGAGGAGGGATAGAATATGGCAGATGCCCAACCGTTCCAACCCTGGACCTGGAGAGTTCCGGAGGGTGATGCGGACGTGCGCCGCAACATGCCCCGGCAGGATGCATACGAAAGAGTCAGCGGAGAAGCCATCTATACGAGGGACGTGCATTTGCCCGGGATGCTTTGCGCGAAAGCGCTGACGTCTCCTTTCGCTCACGCAAAAATTAGGAACATGGATATCCGAAATGCCGAGGCCATGAACGGCGTCAGGGACATACTCCGGTATGATGATCCGGATATATCCATCGACAATGTCACCGGGTGTTCCAGCGGCAACAAATACAATATCCTGACGCTGCCGGGTGTGGCTGATTTTTATCAGCACCCGATGGGCGCGGCGGTGGTGGCCGATTCGGAGGAGGTGTGCGATCGAGCCCTGCGTGCAATCAAGATTGAGTGGGAGGAATGCCCATTCGTGCTGGATATGGAGGAATCGCTTAAGCCGGATGCTCCGAGGATAATGCCCGAGGTCAGACGCCTGGATCCGACGGCCAGGGAACCGAATACCGTATATACCGAATCCGCGGAAATCGGCGATGTGGAAAAAGGATTTGCAGAGGCCGACCGCGTTATCGAGTATAGGTTCAAGCGGGCCATCAATTCTCCTGCCGGTGTTGAGCCGATGGTCTGTATCGCTCAATGGCGTGGCGATTTCCTGGATCTCTACCTGCATCATCAGCATGACATGACGGAAACCATTGGTTCCGAGAGCACCCCCTCCATTGCATGGGACCTTCTTGGTCGTGATGAGGCCTCCAGGCCAAAAGTAGATCCCAACTACCGACCCACTCGTCGGGAGGAGCCGCATCCGATGCTGGCTCACTGGACCAAAATCACACTGGTCTATCCATTTCAGGGATCGGTGTTTGGCGGGTTGTCGTGGCTTGCCTATTCCTACAGTTTTATACGGCTGGCGGTGAAATTGGCCAAAAGGGCTGGTGGGCGCCCCGTGAAGCTTCTGTATGATGAGAGCAGTTTTTATTGCGGGGGAGACGAATCCGGGACGTACACCTGCAAGGTCGGGGCAAAAAAGGACGGCACCATTACAGCGTATCACTGGAATATGGTTGGCGTACGGAATCCCGCAAAGGACAAAACTCCGGAATGCACCACCATTCGCAATGTGAAGGGTTCGCAGCAATGGGCTTTTACCAACCGGGGATTTGTTGAGAGCTTCCGGCATGGTGCTCCGGCTTGTGTGCCGCACAACATCATGTTCGACCGTGTGGCTGCCGAATTCGGACTCGATCCGACAGAGGTGGCCTTGAAAAATGACGGCTGCGACGGACATCCGTGGGATTGGGTCACTCAATATCAGAAGGCGAATGGATTTCCGCAGAGGCATAGTCTCAAAGAAGTCATTGATCGCGGCAAAGCAGCTATTGGCTGGGATCAGAAATGGCATCTTCCAGGCAAAAAGAGGCTTTCCAATAACAGGATGCACGGGCTCGGTTTTATGTCTATTAACGAGTGGGGTGCCGGGCTTCGTGGAATTCTGGCCGCCGGGTATTCCTGCGTCATGCTGCGCAATGGAAAGGCCGCGATCATCGGGATGCGCTGCGATCCGGGAGTTGATACCGAATCCGGGTTTCGTCGTTGTGTTGCTTCGGAATTGGGCCTTCGGTTTGAAGACACGGTGATACAGGAGCGTCGTTCCGACAATAACGTATTTCACTTTGCCGAGCCTGGAGGATCGTACGGAACCATCAGCACTACGCCGCAGCTGATTTTTGCGGCAAGGCAATTGAAAAAGAAAATACTGCTGCAGGCGGTAACCTCCAGGGAAAGAGAAGCTCCGTTCTTTCCAGGGAAGAGGCCGGAGGATCTGGAAGTCAGAGATAGCAAAGTTTTTGAAAAGGCTAATCCAAAGAACAGCAGAGATATTGGCGAGATTGCCAACGCATTCTGGGAAGACGATCCCGCAATAGCGCACCCGGCAATTCCCAGCCTCGCCGGATTAACGTCCGATGGGAAACCCGATTCCCGAGTGTACATGATGTCGCGGCAGGCGCACTTTATCGAAATTGAAATCGACCCTGAAACCGGTGAGATCGAATTCGATAACATCGTTTGCGTCAATGATGTGGGGCACGTCTTTAATGCGCGTGGAGCCGAAGGTCAGCAATATGGCGGCGCATATATGGCCCTGGGTCGAAATAAGAGCGAGGAAAAAATCTGCTGTCCGAGGACCGGCGTTGGCCTCAATTATGATCACATTGGCTATCAGCTTGGAACCATGAATGACTATCCCGTCATCCAGTGTCTCCTGAATGAGAGCCATCTTGGATACTCCGCTTACGGTGCGTGCGGCATTGGAGAGAATATCGGCGCTGCAATGTCTGCAATTCTTGGTGGCGCAGTCTACAATGCGATAGGAAAGTGGATATATGATTTCCCGATTACGCCGGATAAAGTTCTCAAGACGCTGGGCGTGATCTGATTCTCTATAGCAGGCAAGGCAGTTTTTCAAAGCCATCAATGCGGCGGCGAACTGCCGCGATCCAATGAGATGGAGGAATCGAATGGCGCAAATGTCGGCGGAGCAGACGGCTTCAAAGGAAGCTGCGCGAGAATGGTTGCTTCCATTCCTCGCCACGATCCTTGCCATGATGGCACTGCAGATGTCCAACCTGGGATCTTCTCCCCTGCTTAAGGAAGCTCAGAAGGAATTCAGGATGAGCGCTTCCCTTTACGGTACTTTCACGGGGATGTATGGAATATCTGCCCTGCTCCTGAGTATTCCCGGGGGGATGCTGGCAAAGCGGTTTGGAGAAAGAAGGGTTTTGGCCGGCAGCCTGTTGATCGTCACCCTGGGTCTGCTTGTTCTAAGCCAGGTCTGGAATATCCCTTCGGCTTTTGGCGGGCGCGGACTATGGCTCCTGGGGTACCGGCCGGCATTTGTATGCGTCATGACCGCGATGGCTCTGACTGCCCCTCCGGCTCTTCGCAGCCGATCCATGGGGCTCATCGGGGCTATGACGGCGGCGGGCAGCGCCATCGGCGCCTCTTTGGGCGGCGCCGTGGGGGCGCGATTCGGCTGGCGAAATGGAATTCTTGCCTTTGCATGCGTGGCATTCCTGGGGGCTGTTGTTTTCTACTGGCTGTACCGCACCGGCACGAAGCCCGCGATTCCTGTAAAAAAGGTCGAAGTGCCCAAAGAACCCAGAGCGGGCAAAAAGGGAAGTGTGTTCACCAATCCGGTGGTTTATGCGCTGGCGGTTCTGGAGGGAATCGTCGGCGTAGGATATTTCAGTTCCAACTGGTTTGTCCCGGGTGCCGTGGAAATGGTTTTCGGCAAGAGTGCGATGACGGCGGCAGCTCAAATCTTGAGCACGGGCTTCATCGTCGCAATCTGCGCCAATATCTTTTTTGGATACCTAGCAGACCGTTACAACAAATGGAATGTCATGCTTCTGATGATGGCGATACTGATTCCCGCCTCGCTGTGCATGAATTCCAGAAGCCTGCCGGTTTTCTGGATTGCCACCGCGCTTGTGCTGTCGGTAGGTCTTTCAGCCGCGCAGCAATGTTTTGCTTTGGCTGCCGAGCTTGTTTCTGGGCGCGAGATGGGGAATGTAATGGGGATCGTCTCTCTGGGTCCCGGTATATTCGGTTTTCTTGGCCCGCAAATGATTGGCTGGCTGCGGGACTGGACCGGCAGTTTTACCGCCGGGTGGTATTTCCTGGCAAGTGTAGCGGTCATTTCACTCATGCTTATTCTGTATATCAAGACATACATCAAAAGAAGAGGGAAGGTTTCGTGAATGATGCAGTTTGCCGGGAGCATCGGGGTTCCCGGCGAGTGGAGGCTTGAATGAAAAGCAAGATTCTATCGGGATTTCGGGAAGCGGTCGCGGATATTCCCGATGGCGCCACGGTGATGATCGGTGGGTTCGGGCATGCTGCGGACAAGCCGCAAAATCTTATTCAAGCTCTGGCCGAACATGGCGCCAGGGGACTCACGATGATTGTGAACGGTGCCGGTGTGTCCGGCTCGCTCGGGATTGGGGCCCTCGGCGGCAAGCCGTTTATCGATGAAGAAGTATTGCTCAAAAACCGTCAGATCAAAAAAGCGATTTGCAGTGTTCCGGCATCTTTGGTGATGTCAAAGCCCGGCGTTTTTGAGAAGCAGTTTCTTTCAGGCGAAGCGGAACTTGAATACGTTCCTCAAGGAACTCTGGCGGAGCGTATACGCGCCGGCGGAGCCGGGATTGGGGCCTTTTATACTCCAACCGGGGTAGGAACCCTGGTGGCGTCGGGAAAAGAAAAAAGGATGATTGACGGCAGGGAGATGTTGCTCGAATTTGGCTTGCGAGCGGACTACGCCCTGATCCGTGGTTACCGGGCGGATACCGCGGGTAATCTCATATATCGGGGCATCATGCGTTCGTTCAATGCCGTAATGGCAAAGGCCGCCAAGGTCACCATTGCGGAGGTGGATGATGTTTTGGAGGCCGGTGCCCTCGATCCGGAAATTGTAATTACCCAGGGAATCTTTGTTGATCGCATTGTCCAGATTCCCAAGGAGGTGCAGCCATGAAACCACGGCTTGACAGACAAACAATTGCGCTGCGCGTTGCAAAAGAGTTCGAGGACGGTGCGGTGGTAAACCTGGGAGGTGGAATCCCTACTCTTGCGGCGAACTTTGTGCCTGAAGGAAGGACCGTCATCTTCCATGCTGAAAATGGAGCGCTTGGTTTTGGCGGCGTTCCGCCGGATCCGGAAGACCACAAGGCGTACATGCTGGGAGCGAACGGCCTGCCGTTTTCGGGTTTGCCCGGTATGAGCTTTTTTGATCATGCCGAGTCCTTTGCCATGATCAGAGGGGGACATATTGACCTCTCCGTATTGGGCGCGCTGCAGGTTTCGGAGAAAGGCGATCTGGCGAACTGGACCTTTCCCGAACGAGGCATTGGAAATATCGGGGGGGCGATGGATCTCGCCGCAGGATGCAACCAGATCATCGTGGCCATGGAACATATCACTCCCAAAGGACAGGTCAAAATCGTCAGGGAATGCAGCTATCCGTTAACGGCGGAGCGTTGCGTGAAGCTCATCGTGACAGACATCGCGGTCATTCAAATTACTCCGGAAGGATTGGTACTCAAGGAGACCGCGCCCGGGTGGACCGCGGAGGATATACAGGCTTGTACAGAGCCAAAGCTGAAGATTGCGCCGGACTTGAAGGAAATTGAATTGTAAGTCTGTCGTTACGCACAGCCTTTGGGCATCGCCTTCGTCAAAAGTATGCAGCGCAAATTTAGGACAGCCTCACTTGAGTGGTGGAGGGTTCATAATGACGGGAATCACTTCGATTGGAGTTTACATTCCAAAATACAGGCTAAATCTGGATGAGGTCGCCAAATTCTGGCGGGTCAAAGGCACTGGCGGGGAAAAGGCCGTCGCCGGCTATGATGAAGACAGCATTACGATGGCTGTCGCTGCTGCCCGCTATGCCTGCGGTGATGGAGGGGAAGTGGATGGGTTGTATTTCGGCACCACAACCAATCCATACAGGGAAAAACAGGGCGCGGCTATCATTGCGAGCGCCATAGATTTAAAGTCCGGAGTCAGAGCTGCGGATTTTGCCAATTCGCTGAGATCGGGATCGCTGGCAATGCGGTCGGCAATGGATGCGGTAAACAGCGGTTCAGCCCGGAGCATTCTTGTCGTAGCCTCCGATTCCCGCCTGGGAGCGCCGCAGGGAAGGAATGAACAGCTGCTTGGGGATGGAGCCGCCGCTCTGGTAATAGGCAATGAACAGCCGCTTGCCGAAATAGAAGACTGCTATTCGGTTTCTAATGACTTTACCGATGTCTGGCGAGTCTCATCCGATGAATTTGTTCAGTCTGCCGAAGCACGCTTTATTGATGTGGTCGGATTTGGGCCAACAATGCAGGAAGCCATTGCCGGATTGATGAAAAAGTGCGGGGCCTCTCCCAAGGATTTCTTCCGGGCTGTTTTCCCCGCCTCCGGACTTCGTGAGCATGCGGATTTGGCTAAACGCCTCGGATTTGAGAAGGGACAAGCCCAGGATCCTCTATTGAGTTCCATCGGGCACACCGGCGTTGCCGCTCCCTTTGTGGCGCTCGCAGCGGCCATGGAGCAGGCGGCGCCAGGCGATCGCATACTTTTTGCCTGCTACGGAGATGGATGCGATGTCTTTTCGCTCCGTATGACGGGCAGTATTGCAAAAATGCGGCAGCGATCTTCGGTCAATGAAGCGCTCACCAGGAAAAGAGTGATCGATTATGGGAAATATCTGAACTGGAAGAACCTCGTTCCCCTGGAAGCGTCCAGTCTCCCTGCGCGCTCGGAGCCTTCGCTCATTACGCGATGGCGAGACAGAAAACGGGTTGCAGCACTGTATGGGGTTCGATGCAAAGCATGCGGAACGCCACAGCTTCATCCCATCGGCCAGGCCATTCGGGTCTGCGTCTCGTGCCAGGTCAAAGACAACTTCGAGGAATATCGGTTCTCTGACAAAAAAGGAAAGTTGTTCAGCTATGCCATCGATCAACTCCAACCGACAAAGAATCCTCCTGGTCTGAATGGCGTGGTTGATTTTGACGAAGGCGGCAGGCTCATCTGTGAATTGACCGACTACGATCTTGATACGGTTAAGACCGGCATGCCAGTGGAAATGACATTCCGGAAAATGTCTCAGGGGCAGGGGCTCATCAACTATTTCTGGAAGGCAAAACCCATAACAGAGTAGATCGGCTGCTCAGGAGCGTCCAAGGACGGCTCCAGATGATGGGGAGGATAGGAATGGAAAATCTGAAGGACAAAATAGCTATCGTGGGTATGGGTTGCTCGAAGTTCGGAGAGCGCTGGGATGCGGGAGTGGAAGATCTTCTCGTGGAGGCTGCCTTTGAAGCATTTCAGGATGCCGGGATGGGACCCACGGAAATTCAGGCTGCCTGGATAGGAACCGTGTTTTCGGGATTGAGTGCCATTACGCTCTCTCCGCTCAATCTGCAGTATATCCCGATTACGAGGGTGGAGAATATGTGCGCCACCGGTTCGGAAGCGCTTCGGGCGGCGACTTATGCGATCCTTGCGGGAGCCTGCGATATTGCACTGGCAATCGGAGTTGAGAAGCTGAAGGATGCGGGAACAACAGGTGTCAAAGGCCCCAGTATTGTCGGCGACAATCCGGACGGGACAGCCGGCATTGGCCCGGGCTACAGCGCTCCCGCGTCGTTTGCCTACATGGCGACCCGCTATTTCAGCCATTACGGTCTGAATCCGGAGGAAGGGAAGAGGTATCTTGCGGAGATTGCGGTGAAGAATCATCACAACGGCAGCCTGAATCCTAAAGCCCATTTTAAAAACGAACTCACGGTGGATCAGGTGGTCAAGGCTCCGATCATTGCCTGGCCACTGGGCCTGTTCGACTGTTGCGGCGTCAGCGATGGGGCTGCTGCTGCAATCCTTACTCGCGCAGACCTTGCCAAGAATTTCCGACCGGATCCGATATATGTGAAAGCCTTAAATATTTGCGTGGGGGCACGTCAGGGGGCGATGCGTCAGGATTATGATTTCGTTCATATTGAGGAGAACGTGCGCGCTTCCAGAAAATCCTACCAGGAAGCAGGCATCAAAGATCCGCGCAAGGAGATCAGCATTGCTGAAGTACACGACTGTTTTACCATTCATGAGATGATCGTTTACGAGGATCTGGGCTTTAGCGCCCGTGGACGCGCGGGGGAAGACATCCAAAACGGAATGTTTACTTTGAAAGGAGATCTTCCTGTAAACACGGACGGCGGTCTGAAGTGTTTCGGTCACCCTCTGGGAGCATCCGGATTGCGAATGATGTATGAGGTCTATAAACAGTTGCAGCAGAAGGCAGGGCCTCGCCAGGTTCGCAACCCCAGGCTTGGGATGACGCATAACCTCGGAGGGAATGCGGGGACCGGAATCGGCAGCATTTGCATTGTAGGGAATGAAAAGGGATAAACGGAGGGACTATGCTGAAGAAGCTGCGGCACATCGGAGTTATGGTCGAAGATTTCGAAGGAACGATTGAAAAATTCAAGGGGTTCGGTCTCGCCTGCTCCGAGATCAAAGAGGATAAACCGATGGATTTGCAGATAGGGTTCATGTCTATCGGGGAAACTGCCATAGAAGTGCTGCACCATACAGCGCCGGATAAAGGGAACGTTCCGATGAACCGTATAGTCCGCGGGCAGAAAGGGGCAATCAACCACCTGTGTTTTGAGGTAGATGATCTCGATGCTTCCATTCGCGATTTCGAAAAGAATGGCGCCCGGCTGATTGAAGGCTGCCCAAGGCCGGGAGCCCATGGACGAATCGCCTTTTTTTATCCTGAAACCACGGGCGGAGTTCTGATCGAACTCTGCCAGCTGTAGCCGGCGAGGAGACTATGATTAGGAAATTAGATCATGTTGGGCTGGTAGTTAAAAATTCCGCCGAAAGCCTGGAGCTTTTTTCCAGGCTGTTCGGATTCGAAGTGACCGAATGCCGCGAAGAGGCTGCGGCCGGCTTTAAGTCAACGCTGGTTGCCAAAGGAGAAGTGGTGCTGGAGTTGATCGAGCCTGTCGGGCCTCAGGGGATGATCCAGCGCTACATGGAAAAGCGCGGCGAGGGGATGCATCACATTTCCATCCAGGTCGAAGATCTGGATGCTGAAATGAAGCGCATGAAAGCGCTGGGTGTGCAATTCTCCAGCGCAGAGCCGGCGGTAGTGGATGGAACCAGGGTCATATTCGTCCATCCACGGTCGACCAACGGTCTGCTGATTGAGTTGATTCAAAGGTAATAGGGCATGCATGCCACGAATCGCACAACAAATTGATCCTTGTGCGATTCGTGATGCGCTCTTAGATGAAAGAATCCATCAGGTCGGAAATGACCTTTTCAAACTGCCCGGGCCTTTCCCGTTCAATTCGCTGCCGAATCTGATCCACGTGAGCCCTCAATCCGCTGTTGTCTAGGTCGTCCAACGAATGGTAGAAGCTGCCGCGACGACCCAGACGGAAGTTTTCCCGCTCGGATTGATCCAGCGCCAGGTAACGATCGATGGCGGCGAGCATTCCCGGCTTTGCTTCAGGGAAGACGCCATCCAGTTCCTCCAGAAGATTTAGGATGTGGTCGCTTGCGAAGTGGCTATGTATGCCTTCAAGGCTTTCTATGAGCAGGCGCTCTTCGAGGATGATCTCGTCATCGGTCATCAGTTCCAGCTCGCCGCTCAGCACTTTCTGATAAAGCGGCATGATTTGAAGCACCTTTAAGGTTCGGACCCGGATGAAGTCCGGATCGATCTGGTTGAGAACCTTTGCTGTTTCCAGCGCGTGCTCCCGCCACATCGTCCTTCCGCCCAGTCCGGGCATGATGTACTCCGATAGAGAAATGCCCGCTTCCTTGACTTTTCTTCCGGCATCCACAAGCTCGCCTGCGGTCACTCCCTTTTTTACGAGTGCAAGCAGTCTGTCATAGCCCGACTCAAGCCCTGTATGGATGCGCGAAAGGCCCGCATCGCGAAGCTCTTTCATTTCCTCAAGGGTTTTGCGGGCAACGGTCCTGGCGCGCGTATAGGTGGTGATCCGCTCGATCGATGGAAATGTCCTTTTGAGGTAGGACAGCATTTCCACCAGGTCTTTGGTTTTTAGCGCCAGGTTGTTTGCATCCTGCAGGAAGACGTTTTTTGCCCCTCTGTGCAACCAGAGGATTACGCTTCGGTACCCTTCGGGAAGAATGTGAGGACGGTGCAGGAGCGAGCTGACCAGCGAGGAATTGACTTCTCCGCCAAATCCTTTATCCCAGGATATCGCCCGTATCTCGGACGCCATAGCCTGAATGGTATCAATGTCCTTTTTGACTTCTTCAACGGTACGGGCGCTGAAGCGTTCTCCCTTGTAGATGTGGCAAAACTCACAGTTATTCCAGGAGCAGTTTCTTGTAACTCTCAAAAGCAGGCTTTGAGCCTCGCTTGGTGGACGAATTGGGCCTTGTTCAATTTCATTCATAGTCTTGAATTCTAGCAATGATTGGCCGTACTCGAAAAACTCATTTTGAGTAAACGCGTTGCATGCACTTCCTGGGAGGGCCGCCATTCGGGCCAAGCTGCAGGGTATTTGCAGAATTCCAGATTTCAGATTCCAAATTCCAGACCAGGACCAGGGAGTACTCACTGGGAGGGTCGCCGTCCCGGCTACCGCCGCATAACAATTGTTCACGCCCTGCCGACGCGAGTGAGGCGCCAGGTCCGGAGGGCCGAAAGCAAGTAGACATAATGGAGTGATCGGTCTCTAGCATGTAATATCGTGGGTTACAGCTGAAGTCGTGGTGACGAAGCTGCAGAGCCATAAAACATGAGGAGACCGATCATGGCAGATTGTATCACTTGGGTAGGGATGGATGATTCAGCAAAAAAGATAAACGTCGCAATTTTTCGCGGGCAGGAAAGTAACCCTCGAGAAGAACTTGTTGTATCAAACGACAGTACGGGGCTGGGTCGGTTAGCGAAAAAGCTAAGGGCATTTGAAGATGATGTACGGTGCGTCTACGAAGCGGGCGTTAATGGATACTATTTGCAGCGCTATTTGGCCAAACATGGGATTTCTTGTGAGGTTGCGGCCCCTTCGTTGACTCCGAGACGAGCGGGAAAAAAAGTAAAAACGGATAAGCTGGATGCGAAAGCCTTGGGCAAATTGTACCGAGCGGGAGAACTAACATGTATTGTGATCCCGCAAAAAGAACAGGAAAGTCTGCGAGATCTGGTGCGTGCGCGAGAAGACGCATTGGAAGACCAGCAGCGAGCACGGCATCGATTAGCACGGTTTCTGATGCGACGTGGATTGAAATATCCGCAGGGCAAGAACTGGTCGCTTGGGCACCTAAAGTGGATTAAGAGCCTTGTGTTTGAGGATGATGGGGATCAAACAGTACTGGAGGAATATCGACAGGCGCTTGAGCAACAGACGGAGCGGTTGAAAACATTCCAGGGAAAAATCGAGGAAGTTGCAAAACAGCCGAACTATCAAAAGCGAGTCAGCTATTTGATGGCGCTAAAAGGCGTTCAGGTTCTGACGGCGATGACGATTATCGCAGAAGCGCTCGATTTAAGACGGTTCGTTGATGCGCCTTCGTTTATGGCCGCTATTGGGGTGGTGCCTTCGGAAAGCAGCTCAGGTGAACTTGAAAGACGGGGAAGGATAACCAAAACGGGAAACAGCCACCTACGTAGGGTGCTGATCGAAAGCGCCTGGCACTACCGTCATTCTTCAGTAGCTGGCAAAACTCTCAAGAAACGACGAGAGTGTTTGCCGGCAGAAGTTATCGAGATTGCACAACGTTGCGATAAGCGATTGAATCAAAAATTCCGACGCATGCTCAACCGAGGGAAAGAAAGACAAAAGATCGCGGTTGCGGTAAGTCGAGAATTGGCAGGATTTATCTGGGCTATCGGTCGTGTTGCATGACATAAGGCACCAGCTCTTGCAGCTATTTTGTTCTTCAATGGATTAATAACGGAAACATTCGGTTAGTGAACGGAACAGGAGATCGAGTTCCAGGCTTCGAAAGGAGAAACCTCGACCTGGCTATGTTGGTATGGGAAACCAGAATCCACGGAAGTAGAGTGAGGCCGCTCCCGATGAATCAGTTGTCATGCGTGCTTATCGACCCGCGAATATCAGATTGATTATCGTCGCTGTTGCCAACTCGATCCCCTGTTCTTTTTACTGGCTGATTTATTTATGAACCGAAGAAAACCAAAATGAACGAACAAGGAACGGATTGATTGTACTTGACCGATCACTCCATATCAGCCAGGGGTGAAGCGCAGCGAACCCCTGGATTGGATTAGACCAGTAACAAGCCCCAGAGGGGCGGCAGAAGGCGCCGATCCTTCACCCCTCCGGGACCTTCCGGGGCTGAGATGCATCCTATTCCCAGATCCCTCGGGCAAATGATATCCAGCATTAGGTGCCCTGCCGGCAAGGGGGCTAGCTGCTTCCGCAATGCTGATGCCGCCGGGACGCCGGAACTCCCCGTGGATAGCCGACTTATTCAAAATGAATTCGAAGCTGAACGATTTCAGGACGGTTGCCGAGGCGCACGGGAGGACCCCATGTCCCGACTCCGCAGGAAACGTAGTACTGTGTATTCCCTCTTCTTTTGTATCCCCACGCCAGTTCGTATATGCGATTGACAATATAATTGATGGGCCACAGCTGGCCGTAATGGGTATGTCCCGAAATCTGCAGGTCGATCTTTGAATTCTCTGCCTCGGACAGCCCGAAGGGTTGGTGGTCCATCAGGATTACCGGGTAGTTTTTATCGACCGACTCCATCAGCTCGGCGAGATGTTTCCTCGGATTGCCTCCAAACGTTACGCTGGAACGATCCTCCCGACCAACGAGGAAAATGGAATCCGCGACCTGAACACTTCGATCCCTCAGCATGGTAATGCCATGCTCAGTAAGATACTCACAGGCTCGCTCGGCGCCGCCGATGTGTTCGTGATTTCCGGTTGCTCCAAAGACCCCGTATCGGGATCGGATGTTTCTCAAGGACTCTCCAAGATTCTGTCTTATTACGGGAGCGATGTCTTCGTCGACGATATCGCCGGGCATCAGAACCACATCCGGGTTCAATTGGTTGATCTGTTCCACAATTTTGTCAAAGCGGGATCTGTCGACAATCGTGCCCAGGTGTACATCCGAAACGGCCACAATGTTCAGATGGTCGAGGCGTGATGCCTTCCTCGGCATTGATAAATCCATGGCGACAATGCGCGGGAAAATGGCATTGATGTGTCCGATCAGCAGAAGGATGCCGACGGCTCCGGTGACGCAGAGCATGGTGACGAGCTTTGCCTTCTGATAATGATCGGTGATGACCGCGGGATAGAAATGGAAAAAATGGTTGCCGAGGCGGACCAGGTCCAGCGCGACGACTGCCAGCAGAAAGTAGATGGTTGCCGCAATCCAGAATGATCCGATCCACAACAGAAGATCCGAGAGAAAAGCAGGAACGCGGTTTTCCAGGATGCGTCCGCCAATGTACGAAAACGCGACAATCCAGAAAGCAAGGATGTATGGGGTCCTGAGGCCGGAATCGGGAGGGATGGACTGCAGTCCGCGGTTAAAAAAGTAATAGCTGATGAGTCCGGTGATGAGGGAAAAGACGGCAAAGAAAACTATCACGCGCATTGCGATTGTCTCCATACGCTCTGCATCGATGAAAGAAAAGTCTGAGAATCGACGCTGGCGTCAGCATCAATCTATATTAAAATTCCTCCCCGTGGGCCAATGATTTTAGGGATTGTATATGACGAAACCGGTTTGTATTGCTTCTGTACCGCTTTTTGTTCTGTTTCTGGCTCTGGTTTCCATGGCCTCTGCCGCTTTCAGTGAAACCCGACCCAATGAACTGGGAAAGATCCCGATCCTGGAATATCACCTGATTCAGCCCCAGCCCAGCATTTGGGCTCGAACGGCAGGGGATTTTCGCCGTGATCTGGAAATGCTTTATGCCGCCGGATACAGGGCGCTGGGATTGAGCGATTACCTGACGGGCAAGATCGATGTTCCGGCGGGAACGCACCCGATTATTTTCACCTTCGATGATTCCTCTCCCGGCCAGTTCCGCTATATATCCCGGAATGGAAAGAGGGAAATCGATCCTGATTGCGCCGTAGGCATCTTTCTCGATTTCCGGAAGCGGCATCCGGATTTTGGTATGAAGGCAAGCTTCTTCGTTCTGCCTGGAGCGGCCGAACCGCACAGGCTTTTTGGTCAGCCTGAATTTGAAAAAGATAAGCTTAAGCAGCTTGTGGAGCTTGGATTCGAAATCGGGAACCACACCCTCTGGCATGCCAATCTGAAAAAATACGATTCCCCGACGGTTCGTAAACAGCTTGCAAAGGCAGTTGAAGCAATCCAGGCTGCGGTTCCCGGATACAATGTTCATACGCTGTCCCTGCCCTTCGGGGTTTATCCGAGAGATCCGTCCCTGGCGTTATCCGGCAGTTTCGGGAATACGTCCTATCATAACGACGGAGTACTGGAGGTCTCCGGCGGTTCGGCCGCCTCACCATTCAGCATAAAAATGGACCCTCTGCATCTGACCCGGACCCAGGTTACCGGGAAGGCCTTGGAACGGCTTATCCGCTATTTTGAAAAACACCCGGATGAGATATTTGTCAGCGATGGAAAGGCGGATACCGTAACCTTTCCATCGAACCTCAGATCCGGATTCAGGTCGAACAGATTTAAAAATCTGAAGGTGAATGTGGATTAGCGAAGGGTACGGAAGGGCTTTGCGCATTTCTGCCCTTTTTCGTACCCTCCGTCGCAGGTGATTGCCGTCTATATCTGTATGCAGATTTTCCCGAAGTGACTGCCCGACTCCATCCACTTAAAGGCTTCCTGAACTGCATCAAAGGAAAAAGTTCGATCAATGACAGGATGTATCCGGTGCAATGCAATGGCTGCGTTCATGGCCGAAAACATTTCGCGCGAGCCGACAAAAATACCCTGAACCCGGATTGCATTCATCAGGATAGGAAGGATATTGACGTCGGAGGCTGTTGTCAGTGCGCCGATTAGAGCAATTGTTCCGCCGCGCCGAACCGCGGCCACCGATTTGTTGAATGTGCCGGGACCGCCAACCTCCACCACCAAATCGACGCCGCGTCCGCCAGTAATCTGACGAACATGCTTCCCCCATTCAGGGACTTCTTTATAATTGATTGTTTCGTCAGCCCCCAATGCCCGGGCCTTTTCCAGCTTGTCGTTGCTGCCGGATGTGGCAATGACTCGGGCTCCGTTGAGACGAGCCAGCTGGAGCGCAAAGATGGAGACGCCGCCGGTTCCCAAGGTAAGCACGGTATCGCCCGCCTTGCAATTTCCTGCGAGCGCGTTCCAGGCAGTCAGGCCCGCGCATGGCAGTGTTGCTGCTTCGGCATCGCTCAAATACTCGGGTATCTTGATAATACCGTCCTGGTGCAACGCAACATACTCGGCCAGCACACCATCCCGTCCTGCTCCCAGTGCCGTCCGTGCCTGTTCGTCCGTAGGGATTCCCGAAGGCCATCTCTCAAAAAAGGTATTGGCGACGCGATCGCCCGGCCTCAAGCCTTCCACCGCAGATCCGATGGCGACAATTTCGCCGACTCCGTCGGAAAGCGGTATTTGGGGGAGTTTTAAGCGCGGATTATAGCGGCCGGTTGCAGTCATCCAGTCCCTGTAATTCAGGGACCATGCATGCATCTTCACCAGAACCTGGTTTGCATTCGGTTCCGGCATGGGGCGATCCACCATGACGAGTCCATCCAGGCCAAACTTTTGAATTTCGTATGCTTTCATCGATAGTCTCTTTTCATTAAGCCAAATGAGTGATGCCAATCACGGAAAATAATCACGCTTAATTTTAGAATGAAATGGTTGGCAAAGAAATGGCTCGACGATTTGATTTGTCGAAGTCCCGTAATCTGACAACCATTCGGGAGAATAGGCGCTCTCGATGGGTTCCAACCTCTCTGTAACCGTGTTTGCGTCCCGCAATTCATGAACAGAATTGCGGGACCGGCATGCTCCTGCAATCCAGGCCAAAATTCAGAGTTGAAAAGAGAAATAGCCGCAGAATTCCCGCAAATGGATGCCTTTTTGAGGCAATGCATGTCCCGCCGTTGCTGTTTTGATCTTGAACCTTGAGTGTGAATGCCTTATAAGTTTGTTCCCACATCTATTTATGGGATCGGAACTCAGCAGAGCCGCTGATCATCAAAAGGAGGATGGCTAAAATGGCGCTCATCAATTTTGGAGGTGTTAAAGAAGATGTTGTGACTCGCAAAGAGTTTTCCATGGCAAAGGCACGAAAGGTGCTCAAAGGGGAAACGATTGCGGTCATAGGCTACGGTGTGCAGGGGCCTGCTCAGGCTCTGAACATGAAAGACAATGGATTCAATGTAATTGTCGGCCAGTCAAAGCAGTACCCGCAAGACTGGGACCGTGCCAAGAAAGATGGATGGGTGCCCGGAAAAACCCTGTTTTCGATTGAAGAAGCCTGCGAACGGGGCACGGTTATTGAGATGCTGGTTTCGGATGCCGCGCAGAGAGCGGTTTGGCCTGTTGTAAAGCAGCGCCTTACGGCGGGCAAGGCCCTGTATTTCTCTCACGGATTCTCGATTGTATATAGCCAACAGACCAAAGTTATTCCTCCCAAAGATGTGGATGTGATTATGGTGGCACCCAAAGGATCCGGGACGTCTTTGCGGCGCAATTTCCTGTCAGGGGCCGGAATCAACTCCAGTTTCGCTGTTGAACAGGATGCCACCGGCAACGCCCGTGAACGTTGCCTCGCTTTGGGTATCGCGGTCGGTTCCGGGTATCTATTCCCCACCACTTTTAAAAATGAAGTGTTCAGCGATCTGACCGGGGAACGCGGTGTGCTTATGGGTGCAATCGCCGGTGTGTTCGAAGCCCAGTACGAGGTGCTCCGAAAACATGGTCACAGCCCGAGCGAAGCTTTCAACGAAACGGTCGAAGAGTTTACGGAAAGTTTGATCCGGCTCGTTGCGGAGAATGGCATGGATTGGA
Organism: Acidobacteriota bacterium; assembly: GCA_963664705.1. Taxonomy (GTDB): domain Bacteria; phylum Acidobacteriota; class UBA6911; order UBA6911; family UBA6911; genus UBA6911. The sequence continues at coordinate 6,101,671 of OY761556.1, forward strand.
TGTATGCCAATTGTTCCGCAACAGCGCAGCGTGGCGCTCTGGACTGGAGACCCAAGTTCAAAAAAGCCGTGCAGCCTGTTTTTAACGATCTGTACAAACGGGTGGCTTCCGGGGCCGAAACTGAAAGAGTGCTGCGTACCTGCGGTCGCCCCGATTATAAAGAACAATTGACCAAGGAACTCACCCAGATGGCGAATTCCGAAATGTGGCAGGCTGGGAAAGCCACGCGCGCTCTGCGTCCGAAAGAGTCGGCCAAGAAATTTTCCTCGGCTCCAAAAGGCGTAGCCGGCCGATCCTCTAATTGACCTTGTTGTTTTGAGGAATACAATTACCTGATTATGGTAGTTGTATTCCTCAATTTTTTTTGCAGCCAGGGAAGACCCTTCCGACGACGGAATACACTAAAATTGAAATGATCGATATGGCCGATTTGAAAGTGAACGGTTCATCGACAGTCATCCTGATCAACAATGATGGAATGGGATCGGCCGATGAACCATTAAGGCATAAACTCCTGAAAGTCTATCTGACGATGCTCCACGAGAACGGTTTGTACCCGGGAGCCATCTGCTTCTATGCCGATGGAGTTCGAATGGTGGTCGAGGGATCCCCGGTGCTCGATCTTCTTCGGGACTTTGAGCAGCAAGGGGTGCGGATTATCATCTGCATCACCTGCCTGGATTATTACCAGCTTCGGGATAAAGTTGCCGTTGGGATCATCGGGGGCATGAATGACATCGTGCTCGCTCAATGGATGGCAACCAAGGTAATCACTCTTTAAGCCTTCGAGTATTTAGCCGGTGAGGCGATAAGGCGAATTTCTTCAATGACGAACGATCTATTTCAGACACCTTGGAATTTTTTGGGATTGCCGGAAGAGGTTTCCTGTCCGTCGCGTTCCCGTGGGTGGTTGCTGCCGATTCCCTATGAATCCACCACATCGTACGGAGCGGGAACCCGCGAGGGCCCGACTGCGATTCTTACTGCATCGCGTCAGGTGGAGTTATACGACCAGGAGTTCGATTGCGAGCCTGCAATGGAGTATGGGATTCACACGACATCTCCTTTGAACCTCGTACACAGTTCTCCTGAAGCGATGATTCGATCGATCGAGACTGCGGTTGCAGAGCTTCTTTCCGGTTCCGAAAAGCCGGAGGTTCTCGGGGCGCTGGGCGGCGAGCATTCCATATCGGCGGGGATCGCGCGTGGTTTGGCTCAGGTGCTTAACCCGAAGTCGCTCGTAGTCGTGCATGTTGACGCTCACTCAGACATGCGCGAGGAATATGAAGAGTCGCCTTACAGCCATGCCTGTGCGGCAAAGCGGATCCTCGAGGTTTGCCCGATTTTTCAGATCGGTATTCGCAATCTGTCGAGTGGAGAAGCTTCCTTCCTGCGCGGTTGCAAAAAGGTTCGGACGGTTTTTTCCGAAGAAGCCAGCGACCCGCAAGGAGGATTTCTGCGTGAACTGGCTCGGTTCGTCAAGAACAAGCAGGTTTATTTTACGGTTGATCTGGATGGACTGGATCCATCGATAATGCCGTCTGTGGGGACTCCGGAACCTGGCGGGATTTCCTGGGAGCGCATGCTTGCGGTTGCCAGGACAGTTTGTCAAAACGCGGCTCATGTGCCCGTGTTCGACGTGGTGGAACTGGCCCCGATCCCTGGATTCCGCGCCCCCGATTTTCTGGCGGCCAAGCTCGTCTACAAGCTCTTCTCCTATGCTTTAATGGGAAATGGGAAGGCAACGAACAAAAGGAGACACAGGAATGGGTGAAGTCAAGCTGCCCAAGAAATTCATCAGCAAGTATCCGCATAAGTTCTCAAAAGGCAAACAGCAGTTCCTGCGCGGGAAGCGCATTCTTCCAAAGCCGATTACCGGAAAGGAAGCGTTGCCGGATTTGATCGACAACACATTCCTCGCGTACAATGCCGGCCGGTTGCAGGAAGCTTGCCGACTGTTTACGGAGAAAATGCTTCAGCCGAATTGTACGGTGGGGATGAGTCTTTCCGGAGCCATGACTCCTGCCGGGATCGGTTCCGCAGCCATCATACCGCTGATCAATGCCGGTTTTATCGACTGGATCGTGTCCACGGGTGCAAACCTGTATCATGATATGCATCACGCCATGAACATGCCTTTGTTCCGTGGATCTCCCTTCTCGCCGGATCCGGAGCTTCGAAAACTGGGCGTGGTTCGCATCTATGATATCCTGCTTGACTACAATGACGTATTGATGGCAACGGATCACGTGTTGCGGCAGGTGCTCATGCAGCCGGAGTTCCAGCATGAAATGGGCACGGCAGAGCTTCATTACCTGCTTGGCAGGTATTGCAACGAATTCGAAAAACAGACCGGCCGCCCGAACAGTTCCGTGCTGGCCGCCGCCTACCGTGCGGGAGTTCCGTGCTACTGCCCGTCCCCGGGTGACTCGACGATCGGTATGAACATCGCCGGCCTGGAACTCAGGAATAACAAATTGAAGATCAATTCGTCCATTGATGTCAATGAAACGACTGGGATTGTTCTTTCTGCCAAGCGTGCCGGGATGAAGACCGGAACGCTCCTGATCGGCGGCGGGTCTCCCAAGAATTTCACGCTGCAGACCGAACCGCAAATCCAGGAGGTCCTGCGCGTAAAAGAAGAGGGCCATGATTACTTCATCCAGGTAACCGATGCCCGCCCGGATACCGGGGGACTTTCCGGTGCCACGCCGCACGAAGCGGTGACATGGGGAAAAGTGGATCCAACCCAGTTGCCCGATGCGGTCGTTTGCTACATCGATACAACCGTGGCATTCCCGCTTCTTGCTCACTATGCTTTGTCCAAGCACAAAGCCAAAAAGCTCAAACGGCTCTATGACCAGCTTCCCGCAATCATGGAGTTTGTGAACAAAGAATATTGGAAGCACAACAAGGTTCTATAAATTTTCCGGCGATTGACGATTGGAAATTCTGCCCGATTCCAATCGTCAATCGCAAGCTCCATATGAAGACCTCTTTGCTCAAAGAACTGGCTCACAAGCATGGCACTCCACTTTTCATCGTGGATCACGATGAGGTTCGTGCGAACTACACTGCGTTCAGACGGCATCTGCCGCGCGTTCAGGCTTATTATGCCGTAAAGGCAAACTCCGATCCTGCCATCCTGCGCACTTTATACAATATGGGCGCCAGCTTCGATGTTGCGTCGATCGCGGAGTTCATGCTTGTCTACGAGAATATTCGGGATTTGCCCGCGGATGTTCGCCAGGGTTTTATATGGGATAAGGTCATCTACTCTAACCCGATCAAGGATCAGCGGACCCTCGAGGAATTGGATCCCTATAAGCCGCTGGTTGCTTTCGATAACCACGAGGAAATCAAGAAGATTAAGAAGCACGCTCCCCATGCCGGGCTGACGTTGCGTATCCGTGTGCCCAACACAGGATCGATGGTGGAGCTGTCCAGCAAATTCGGTGCATCTCCCGCAGAGGCGGTGGATCTGATTGCAAAAGCCTCTGATGCGGGATTAGCCGTAGAGGGCCTTGGGTTCCACGTCGGCAGTCAGTGCACCAATTTTGAGAATTATGTCCAGGCCCTATCAACATCCTCGGCGATCATCGAAGAAGCGGAATCGCGCGGATACTCCATGAGGCTATTAGACATCGGCGGAGGCTTTCCGGTGCGCTATGACCGCCACGTGCGTCCATTCCGCGAGCTTGCAAAAATCCTCAGCGCCGAATTGAATCGTATGTTTCCAAAGACCATGGAAATTCTTGCCGAACCGGGACGATTCATGGTCGGAACGGCTGCTACCGTGGTTGCCGCGGTTATTGGAAAATCCGAGCGCGATGGGAAGCGGTGCTATTACATCAATGACGGAATCTATCATACCTACTCGGGCATTTTGTTTGATCACTGCCAATACTCCGTCAAGTCGTTCAAGAAAGGCTCCAAACGCATATCGGCTGTCTTCGGTCCGACCTGCGATGCCCTCGATACCATATCCCAGGCGGAGGCTTTGCCTGAGCTAAAGCTTGGAGACCTTGTCTACAGCGAAAATATCGGCGCATACAGCCATGCCTCGTCCACCTATTTTAACGGGTTTCCTCCCGCCAAAGTCCTGCACATCAATCGGTAGGAAAGCATCAGTTGTTCTGCTGGATTCGCAGGAGAGCTTCGGTCAATTCCTTTATTGAAAATGGCTTTTGAAGGAAATGTGCCCTGGCTTGCGACAGATTTTCGCTGGATATGATCTCGGATGCCCAGCCGGAAACAAACAGGCATTTGAGATTTGGATGCCGGGCCAGCAGTACCTTGGCCAGTTCCTGCCCGTTCATTTCCGGCATCACAAGATCTGTCATCAGGATGTCGATCTTTCCCGGATGCTCGTTAGCCAGGAGGATTGCTTCTTTGGGGTTGGGCGCGGATAGGACGTTGTATTTCTGCTGTTGGAGCATGAGAGTCGCCAGTCGCAGGACGGAAGGCTCATCCTCAACCAATAAAACCGTATTTTGAGTATTCTGGATCGGTTCGACCGGTTTTGAAGATATCTCGATTTCCTCCCCTTTGTGGCGAGGCAGATAAATTTCAAAGCGCGTTCCTTTCCCGGGTTGGCTGTTTACATCGATGTAGCCGCTATTCTGTTTGACTATGCCATACACCGTCGCCAATCCAAGTCCTGTACCCTTGCCGAGTTCCTTGGTCGTAAAGAACGGCTCGAAGATATACCGGAGGATTTCTTCCTCCATGCCGACACCCGTGTCGCTGACGGCCAGAAGCACATAATCTCCCGGCAGGCAGTTGCTGTGTGCGGAGCAATAGCTTTCATCCAGCCTTGTATTGGCTGTTTCTATGGTTAGCGTGCCGATGCCGTGAATGGCATCCCTGGCGTTGACCGCGAGATTCGCCATGATCTGATCGATCTGTGAAGGATCCATTTCAACCAGCCAGAGGTCATGACCGGGATTCCACACCATTTTGATATCTTCACCAATCAGCCGTTGGAGCATCCTTGCCATGCCCGATACCGTCTGATTCAGGTCCAAGGCTCTGGGGACAACGGTTTGTTTTCGCGCAAATGCCAGCAACTGCCGAGTGAGGTCCGCAGAGCGTTGCGCCGCCTTTTGAATTTCAGTCAAATCTTCATGCAGAGGTTGGGTTGGATCGGTCTGTTCCAGTGCCAGCTCGGTATGTCCAAGGATAACTCCAAGCATATTGTTGAAATCATGTGCCACGCCTCCGGCAAGGCGCCCCACCGACTCCAGCTTCTGCGCATGCTGCAGCTGTTCTTCCAGTCTGGACCGCTCCTCTTCCGCGGTGTGTCGTTCGGTTACATCCTGCACTGTCGAAACCATCAAGTTCTGGTCATAGAGTGGGATGTTGATAGCACAGACAAATCTCTTTTCGCCACTGGCGGTTGTAATCGGTACGTCGTCCCATCGCAAACGGGATGGATCGCCGCTGGCCATGTCCGCCATGACACGCGTGCGCAACTGTTCGCGGAATACCGGATCTGAATATACTTTTTCGAAGTATTCATCCACCGTCTGGAGACTGCCGTGCGGCACGCCGTAGATTTCCTCAAATTTCGAGCCCACAAATACAGTCCGCCCGTCGTGGATGGTATTTACCGCAAAACCGATAGGGGCGTTTTCGAGAATCTTTTCAATGAAGGAGTTCCTTTCCCGCAACGCTTTGTCGGCCAGTTTGCGCTCCGTGATATTTTCGCTGAAAATAATGATGCCGGCTACCTGGCCGGCAGAATCGTGCCAGGGGTGTACTTCCCATCGAATCCATATCACAGTGCCGTCGGCCAGCTCGATCGAATCTTCTTCCGCGCGAACAACCTCGCCGGCCAACCCCCGTTGATGTGCCTCCCGCCAGCGCTCCGGCAATTCAGGAAGCAGGTCGTAGAGCACCAGGCCGCGCAGGTCGGTCTGAAGGAATCCATTTTCCTTGACATAACGTTTGCTGGTGCTGATAAAGCGCATCTCACGATTGAACATGGCGATGGCAACCGGCGCGTTTTCGATAAACAGGCGCAGCCATTGCTCCCTGTCCTTCAGCATCTTCTCCGCCTTCTTCAGTGCCGTAATGTCATGCAGCGTTACGAACACTTTATAAGGCTTCGTATGACCCTCTTTGAACATGGGGGTCGCATTAATGCTCAGCCATACGAAATCATTCAAGCGCGGATTGAAAATGCCGGCCATCTGCTCCCGTATGGGTTTACCTGTCGCCATACACTGCATGGAAGGATGCTGTTCGCCGGGGATCTCCGTGCCGTCCTCGCGAATGACCCGCCAGTCGGGGTCCATGGAATCTCTGTTCAGGAACTGATCACGTGTGATGCCGAAGAGATTCAGAATCGACGGATTGCAGTCTTCCAGCGCGCCATCGGACCGTTGATAAAAGGCCCCCTGAGCCATGTTTTCAAAAAGGGTCCTATATTTTGCTTCGCTATCAATCAGAGCGTCTTCCGTGCGCTTTCGTTCGGATATGTCCCGGCAGATACTTATGACAGCGGGTTTGCCCTGCCATTGAATGGCCCTGGCATTGACCTCGACGGGAATTCGCGTTCCATCCTTGCACAGCTGCGTTGTTTCGAACAGGACAACGCCCACTTCGGCCAGTTTTGTCAGGCGGTGAAGGCTGTCAAGATGACTGTCCGGTGCGTCCACCTCGTTGAGATTCTTGGTGATCAACTCTTCTCGCGTATAGCCAAGCTGGATGCAGGCGGGCAGGTTAACCGCAAGAAGATTGGCTTCCATGTCCGTAATGAAAATTGCATCGGCTGCATTGTCAAACAGCACCCGATATCTGTCCTCGCTTTCGCGCAATGCGCTTTCTACGGGAGTGGGTGCGGTCGCATCGGAATGAACCTTTGATGTTCGGGTCGCAGGAGAAAGCAGCGATTCCAGTTCCTGGATTCGCGCTTTCAGGCTTGCGATTTCTTCCGCCAACGCCGCTTTGCTTCGACTTGAATTGCCGGCCATGCGAACCCCCAGACATCGATATGGAACCGGGAAAGTGATGGCATCTTACGTAAGATTTGATTGCACTGCAACTAAATGCGTGCAAAGAAAACAGTTCGCGGAGGAGGTGGCCGCGCTCTTGCTGGTGAGATGCCGAATGCTGCAGGATATTTGCTCAAGGAGCTTGGAAGCGCAATGCATATCAGCCCAGGGATTAGAGCATATGATATGCAGCCTTAGCCGGGATGGCGGCACTCCCAGCGAGTCCTCCCCAGTTTAGGTCTGGAATCTGGAATTTGGAATCTGAAATTCTGCAGATAATATGCGGCATTAGGTGAGACGCCGGCGCTCCCAATAGCTGCATTTCCGGTCGTTAGGGATGGCGGGGAAAAAAGGACGACCACCGGTTCGCCAGCTTTTCAACCAGGCAAGGACACTGATTATAAGAAAAGCTGGTGAACGAGTGGTATGTCCCGAAACTTATCCGTTCTTCTTTTCGAATTCCTTCATGAATGCAACAAGTGCGTTGACGGATTCCAGGGTGATTACATTGTAGAGGCTCGCCCGGATGCCACCAACGGAGCGATGTCCTTTCAGGCCGATGAGCCCTTCTTTCTTGGCCTTTGAAACAAACTCCTCCTCCAGAGGCTCGCTCGGCAATCTCCACACGATATTCATTGTGGACCGGTGCTCCTTTTTGACGGGGGAGCGCCAGAATTCGCTGGAGTCGATGGTCTGGTAGATCGCGGCGGCCTTTTGTTCATTCACTTTCTGTATCGCCGCAACGCCGCCCTGAGCTTCGAGCCAGTCGCAGGTCAGCATGGTCATGTACACTCCCCAGGTGTTCGGAGTGTTATAGAGGCTGTTTTCCTTTATGTGTGTGGAGTAGCGCAAAATGACCGGCACCTCTGCCGGAGCACGGTCGGCCAGCTCTTTTTGCATGATAATGACGGCCATTCCTGAGGGGCCGATGTTTTTCTGCGCGCCTGCATAGATGAGCCCGAATTGACGCACGTCAATCGTGCGGGAAAGTATGTCGCTCGACATATCTACGAAGAGCGGTGTGCTTGTTTTTGGATATTCCGGCCACTGAATTCCGTTGATGGTCTCGTTGGAGCAGATGTGGACGAATTCGGCATCCGGCTTCAAATTCAATTCTCCAAAGTCCGGAATGCGTGAGTAGCTGTCCTTTTTGCCGCTCCAGGCGACGTTGACGGCGCCCAGGATCTTGGCTTCGCCGATCGCTTTCGATGCCCAGCTTCCCGTATCCACATAGTCCGCGCTCTTTCCTGGTCTCCTGAGATTCATGGGAAGCATAGCGAACTGAAGGCTGGCGCCGCCTTGAAGAAACAGAACCGCATAATCATCCGGAATATTGAGCAGACGGCGCATCCCCGATTCCGCCTTGCCGATGATGTCCTCGAACTGTTTGGAACGATGGGACATCTCCATCACGGACATGCCTGTGCCGGCCATCTCCATTAATTCCGATTTTGCTTTCTCCAGTACTGGTTCCGGAATGGCGGCCGGGCCCGCATTAAAATTATGTACACGTGCCATAAGATGACTCCTGCTCCTTTGGATACATCGGCTTATATTACTAAAATAGTGGGAACTCTACGAGCATTGAATGGCTTTTTGCCTAAAAGACAAGCGGCCTGAGATAGTCGTCAGGATTTCGTGCCTATGCGCCATCTGTGATAAAATCCGCCCACACTGACCCCATAAACGGAGGATCGTATGGCAGAAGATTCAGAAGACAAACGCCAAGGTGCGCTCTCTGGAATCAGTCGAAGAGGATTCCTGAGTTCCGTAAGCGCCGGCGCCGTAGTGGCCGCATCACTCAAAGACGCTCCAGTGGCCGAAGCCCAGGAGATTGAGGTGACGGGAAAGCCCGTCACGATCAGCCTCCTCGTCAACGGCAGTACCCGGAAGATATTGGTAGAGCCCCGCTGGTCGCTGGTATATGTGCTGCGCGAAGTTCTTGGGCTTACCGGGACCAAAATCGGCTGTGAGCGCGGCGAGTGCGGAGCCTGTACCGTGCTGATTGACGGGAAACCACGCTATTCCTGCATGACTCTCGCGGTCGAGGCTGAAGGGCACGAGATTACGACCATTGAAGGGTTGATGACGGGCGATAGGCTGGGCCCCGTGCAGCAGGCCTTTGCGGATGAGGATGCGTTCCAATGCGGATTCTGCACGCCCGGACAGATTATGGCTGTTGAGGGAATGTTGCGCCGTAATCCGAATCCAACGATTGACGAGATACGGACCGGCGTCAGCGGGAATCTCTGCCGATGCGGTGCCTATAAGCCAATTTTCAAGGCTGCGGCCAAAGCGGCTGATTTGCGTAAACAGAAAGGAGGCGCGTAGTGACCGAATTTTACGACAGACTCGAGGAAGATTTCCGGAACAGCTTCCAGCCTCCCGCTCCCGTGGATGAAAAAATGCCTTCCTGGGGCGAAACAAAGATTGTTGGCAAAGCATTGCCTCGCGTGGATGCTTTCGACCGGGTTTCCGGCAAGGCGGAGTTTACCTACGATGTCATCCTGCCGGATATGGTGTACGGTGCGACTCTGCGCTGTCCGCATGCACATGCCAACGTAAAGAACATCGATACCAGCGCCGCGGAAAAGATGCCCGGGGTTGTGGCCATTATTACCGGAAAGTCTGCGGGTGCGGATATCGGTTGGTATGGAATGGGATTTGGCGGCGGCCCCTTGCAGAGCAAGCTTTTTGATCCGCACTGCCGGTATCAGGGGGACGAGGTGGCCGCGGTAGCCGCCCAAACCCCGTATCAGGCCTGGGACGCGGTCAAGGCTATCAAAGTAGAATACGAGGTACTTCCCTCCGTAGTGGATGAAGAAACAGCAATGAAGCCGGAAGCGCCAAAACTCTTTGATGGCGGCAATTCAACCGGCAAGCCGACGCCTCAGAAACGCGGTGACGTGGACAAAGGATTTGCCGAAGCCGATGTTGTTCTCGAAGAGACCTTCACGACCAGCGTCCAACTGCATGCTCCCATCGAGACTCACGGTTCGGTTGTGAAGTGGGAGGGGGAAAAGATAACTATCTGGGATTCCTCGCAGGGAGTCTATGACGCTGCCATGCTCTCGTTCGCCAGAACGATGAAAATGCCCTACAACAATGTGCGGGTAATTTGCCGGTATGTCGGCGGAGCATTTGGTGCAAAACTCGAGCTCGGTAAATACACCGTAATGGCGGCGCTTCTATCGAAGACGGCTTCCAAGCCGGTCAAGATGATGCTTACGCGGGAGGAAAACCTTCTCGCCATGGGTAATCGACCCGGCGCAAAAATGGCAGTGAAGGCCGGAGTGAAGAAAGACGGGACTTTGACTGCGCTGCAGCTTAACAGCGTGTATACGCCGGGGGCTTACTCCTCGGGAGCCACATTCGGGTTTCTATTCCAGGAGCTTTATAAATGCCCCAATGTTTCGGTTACGGAATCCGGCGTTTATACCAATGCCGGTCGCGCCCGTGCTTTCCGGGCTCCCGGATTCCCAACGGGCGCTTGGGCCCTGGAGCAGATGATGGACATGCTGGCTGAGAAGATAGGCATGGATCCTCTTGAAATCCGCCTCAAGAACTTCACCGATATCAGCCAGTCGAGAAGATCGCCCTATTGCAGTGCCGGATTGAAAGACTGCCTCGTCGAAGGTTCGAAAAAGTTCGGCTGGAAAGAGGCGCGAGCCGGCAAGAAGAATGAAGGACACATCAAACGCGGGTTTGGAATGGCCTCCGGCACCTGGATGCTGGGATCCGGTGGCCCCCCCTATACGGCCGAGGTCAGGATGTTTTCCGATGGCGGAGTCACGATAAAAACCGGGGCAATGGATTTGGGCACGGGAACCAAGACGGGGGCGGCGATGGTGGCCGCCGAGGAACTTGGGATCCCGGTGGAAAATGTTCGCGTTATCAACGCCGACACCGCGATTACGCCTTACGGCGGGAGCAGCGGCGGCAGTATGACACTGGCGAGTCTGGTGCCGGCGGTTCGACGCGGTGCCTGGCTTGTCAAAAAACAGGTTTTCGATTGGGCGGCGGAATCCATCGGTTTGCCGGCTGACGATCTGGAATTCAAGGGCAGCGCCATTGTCAGCCGATCCACACCGGACAAGAAAAAATCCCTGGAGGAGCTCTTCCGATCCAAGGGTGTGATGGATGTTATCGCGATCGGAAACAGAGAACAAAACCCGGCAGGGAAGGTGGTGATGCCGTTTTCCGCTCAGTTTGCCGAGGTCGAGGTCAATACTCGTACCGGTGAGGTCAAGGTTGTTCGCCTGGTATCGGCAAACGACAGCGGTCGGGTTATCAACCGTAAGACCTACGAGAACCAGGTCTATGGCGGGATGACCCAGGGACTTGGGTATGCATTGACAGAGAAGCGGGTAATGGACCGGCAGACCGGGAAAATGTGCAATGTCAATTTTCATGATTATAAAGTTCCCGGCGCCCTCGATGTTCCCGTGAATCACGAAGTTCAGCCTGTCGATCTCAAAGACAACGAATGCAATAACGTCGGCTGCAAGGGTTTGGGCGAGCCGGCGCACGTTCCAGCGGCAGCGGCCATTGCCAACGCTATCTACGATGCCATCGGAGTTCGCCCGACCAGCGGACCGGTTGACAATCGGATGGTGCTTGAACTGCTCAGCAAGAAGAAAAGGGGATGAGCCATGATAAAGAACTTCAGTTATATAAAGGCGGGCTCACTGGCAGAAGCGATAAAGGCTCTGGCCGTGAAAGGAACCGGGTTGCACGCAGGCGGTACCGATCTCCTGGGGTGCCTCAGAGATGAAATATTGCCAATAGAGCGCGTTGTCAGCGTCAGCGGGCTGAAGGAGCTGAAAGGGATTTCCGCCAGAGCGGATGGCGGCTTGAAGATTGGGGCTCTGACAACCCTGGCGGAAATAGCTGCCAATCCTTCCGTGACGGAAAAGTATCCTGTTCTCGCGCAGGCTGCCGCATCGGTAGGGACTCCCCAGATTCGCGAGCAGGGAACCCTCGGCGGCAACCTGTGCCAGCGGCCGCGGTGCTGGTATTTTCGCAGTGATCTTGCGTGTCTGAAAAAGGGCGGAAGTACCTGTTATGCATTTAGCGGGGAAAACCAGTACCATGCAATTTTGGGTGCCGGCCCGTGTTTTGCGGTTCATCCCTCGGATGTGGCCGTTGCGCTCGTGGCCTTGCAGGCTCAGTTCACGATCGCCGGTGCTTCGGCAGCCAGGACGGTGAAAGCGGAGGAATTCTTTGTCGGTCCGGGAAAGAGTGCCGCAAAGGAAAACATTCTATTGCCGGGCGAAATTGTGACGGGAGTTCAGATTCCGCCAATCAGCGGGAAGGTAAAATGTGCCTACCGTAAAGTGCGGACTCGAGGCTCCTGGGATTTTGCGCAGGCGAGCGTTGCCGCTGTAGTTGTCTTTGAGAACGATGTGGTTAGGGCCGCAAGGATTGTGCTCGGTGGAGTCGCCCCGGTTCCTTGGCGAGCGGAGGCTGCTGAGAAACTTGCTGTCGGCAAAAAGCTGGATGCAGTCACAGTCGCGGCCGTGGCGGATGCGTCCGCCGCCGGGGCCAGGCCTCTGAAAGATAACGGATACAAAGTGGCAATGGTGAAGGGCGCCGTCGAGGAATTGTTAACCGCTTTTGTTTAGGCTTCAATTTCGTACCGGGGTTGGTTCAAAAGGCCGACCCCGATACCGACCCCGATTCCGAAATCGTCAATCATCTATCGTAAATCGTAAATCCAAAAAAAAACTCCCCTGCAGGTTCAACCTGCAGGGGAGTCCTGTTTACACAGGTTTTAAGATTCGATTAGAAGTCCAAACGAATCTTGGCTTGGAATGTACGGGCTCCAACCTTCGAGCTCATGTAACCCAACGGGCGGTACATATAGGAAGCGTCCGTCGCGTCGTAGTAGTAGCCCATGGTGGCAACCGGTGATCCGGGCACTCTCGTGCGGACCACGCCGGACTGGGAAGCACCGGCAGTTGGCTGGCCATGATTGAAGATGTTGGTCGCGTCAACACGGATCTGAAGGGTCTTGCCCTCAGTCAGCTTGACCGCTTTCGACATCGCCATATCCGCGCTCCAGATTCCAGGCTGTCTCAGGGACATCATCCCAAAGTTGCCGCGCTGGGTCGGGTACGGGTTGACAAAGATAAGCTGAGACTGATCGCTGGCGAGAGCCACGGCGCGCAATGTGCACTGAGTCCGCAAATTCTGGGCGGTCGAGACACTGTTGCACTGCGGATCGGCGACGAGCGTGTACTTATCGGTTTTGGTCTGCGGATCATACCAGTAGCTTCCGGTGGATGCGCCGGGGTTCCAAACGACTTCACCCTGTCGATTGAAAGGTCCGACCTGATCCGGCACGCCATTGGCATACAGCGATGTGTTTGTGGAAGCCAGTGTGAACGGTCTGCCGCTGGAAATGTTGGCGATCCAGCTCATCTGCCATCCACCGGCGATGCGGGAAATAATCCCGTTGTTGGTGTTCAGAAGCGCACGGCCGGGACCAAAGGGCAGTTCGAAGGCGCCGTTGATCGCGAGAGCATGAGTGCGGTCCATGGTGTTCGGGCCGTAATCAAGAGCTCTGTTCCGCGGATCGGTGTATCCGAGCTGACCAAGGTTCTTGCTCCAGGTATAGGTGGCCTGGAAGTTGACGCCATGAGTCGGCCGCATGGTTACCTGAGTCTGCAACGAATGATAGTTGGAGTGGTTCAGGTTGCCTGTCCAGTTCGCGGTACCAAACTGCGGGCTGGTATAGATGAAGTTCTCGGGGAACTTGTTGTAGCGGAGCACCAGACCGCGCGTATCGGTGTCGATGGCGGGCAATCCGGAGTTTCCGGCGTTGGTCGTTACGTAGTTCAACGTTGCCAGAGTCTGGGCCAGAGCGATGTAGTTGCCGTTGGCCAGGTTGGCGTTGGTGGACGAGTAGGCACGCAGATGCATGGCACCTGTCTGCGCTACGCCGTTGTAAACGGTACCGACCGGGCCGTAGCCGTAGCCGGCGATGTTGATGTTGTTGAACATCTTGTCCAGCAATGCGGATTCGCCGCCGGACCGGGCTGCGTCAAACGCTTCCTTCAGGCCATTGTTCCAGATGTTGGCAGCGTTGATGTTGAAGGTGCCCTGCTGCTTGCGCTGCAAGGTGCCGATGTAACGCACATCCAGGATAATGTTTGAAGTGATGTTGCGGGTCACCGACAGGTTCAGGTTCTGAACATAGGGTGTCCGCAATTCGGGATCATACACCGTGACAGTCTGCGAACGCTGCTGCACAGGCATAATCGGGTTGGCGGCTACTGGAACGATGTAGCTGGGAATCGGCACTACCGGGAGCAAGCTGTTCAGATTGGACAGGTTGATGTAAGGCATTGCCGTGTTCGGAGTGTAGCTGGTCTGATAGGAAATCTTCGGCATGGTGAAACCGGCTGCATCCGCTCTGCCCGCAGGCATGTAGCTCAGCTGGTAGCCGCCGCGGATAACGGTCTTGCCCTTACCGAACCAGGGGAGCTGGTAAGCGAAGCCGAATACGGGGCCGAAGTTGTTGAGATCATCATTATAGATCTGCTGATCCGGATTCGCGGAATCCGGTCCGATGAATGCAAGTTCTACATCCGAACCTTTGTAGGTAACGGTGCCGTCGGCATTCATGGTTCCAGGCTTCATCCAGTCTTCGAAGCTGCTGCCGGAACGACCGAATACTTTGGTGGCTCCGCCCTTGAGACCTGCGGTCATGCCGCCCTTGATGTACGGAACGCCGTACCAGTCATAGCGCATACCAAGGTTCAGGGTGAGGCTGTCGGTTACGCGCCAGTCATCCTGCATGAAGAAGCTCAGCTGGTTCTGACGGTAATCGGTGATTCTCGTGTCCTCGCCTTTGGTGATGTCGTTGTAGGCTGTCGCCGTGGGCGTGTTGACGAAACGGAACTGATCAACGTTGGTAACGTTACCAGCGAAGACGTTCAACAGTCGGTAGGCACCAGGAATTACGTTACCCCAGTAGAGGCCGCCGGCCATGGTCGGCATAGCAGTGGCTGCGCCGAATGTGAACGGGTTATGGAATCCGGTATTGGCGCTGAAGCCGCTGGCTACAACGTCGCCGCCGCGTACGGACGGTCTGACATCGGTACCGGTCGTGAAAGAGAGAGCACCATTGATCTCCTGATAGGATTTCGTGCGCTGGGTTTCAGCACCGAACCTGAAGGAGTGTCTGTTCTTGGTCCAGGTGATGGTATCGGCATAGGTGAACCGTGGATCGTAGCCGCCCCAGGTTGCGCCGAAGTTGCCGCGTCCAGCACCCCAAACGTTGACGCCGCCGGCGATTGCGAAGCCGGCGCCGCTGGTCTGGCCGAGCCCGATGATAACCGGGATACCGGAAGATTGCGGATACAGGTCAAGCAACGTCTGTTTGAGCTTTTCGCCCGTTGCCGGGTTGCTCAGCGGGTTCCATACGTGGGACTGAGTTCTCATCATACCCACGCGGAACTCATTCAGCAGGGTCGGTTTCAGAGTAGAAACCAGGTTGACGGAGAAGCTCTGCGGTTTGCGTGTGATGATGCCGCCGTAGCTGTTCTGCGGCAGCGTCGGGAAACTATCTTCACCGTGGTTGGTTTCCCAACTGTAGGTGCCGCTGATGCGGTGCATCGCGTTGAAGTTGTGGTCAATTCGGAAATTGATCTGTTTGCGGTTCGGGCCTTCACCCAGACCGTAAACGTTGTCGCCGCCGTCCAGATGACGAACCCAGCGATATCCCGCCCAGTTCAAGCCGTCGCCGACCTGGTAGTTGTTCGGGGTGGGGATGTAAGTCATGAACTTCTTGACGTAACCGCTTGCATCCGGAGTGCGGACTGCATCGTAAGCGGCGCCGTAGTTGACCCAATCGGATGTGGCAAAGCCGGTAGCGGCGTTGATCGTAACATCCGAGCAGTCGTTGGTCGAGGGCGTCTTCAGCAATGGGCCGAATACGCTGAGGTAACGAAGCTGCGATACTGCTGTGTTGGCCGTGCCGTTGATATTCGGAACGACGATGTCTGTTCTGGGTGTTCCATCCGTATTCACCGTGGGAACGGTGTAGGGGTTGGTCGAGTTGAAAGTCTGATTCGCATTCGGAGCGATGGTCAGAATGTTTCCGCCGTTGACATTGTCAAGATAGCGGAAGATGCCTTTGCGAGCGCAAGGCGTGGGAACCTGAACGTTTACGTTGTTCTGGCGGATCTTGGAGAACTGATGATCCCATGATGCGAAGAAGAACGTTTTGTTCTTGATTATCGGGCCGCCGATGCTGGCGGTGTATTCGTTCTGGTTGCGCCAGTCTCTGGCACGACCGATTTTGTTTTCGTACCACTCGTTGGCATCAAGAGCGGTGTTCTGGTTGTTCCATACGAGGCTGCCATGATAGGCATTGCCGCCGGAACGGGTTACGACCGAAACCTGGCCATTGCCGCGTCCCATTTCAGCATCTACAGGAGCGAGAACCATCTTGAACTCGCCGACCATCTCAGGGTTCAGGTACACGGGCGAATTCAAACCGGTGGCATAGCGAACGTCGTTGGCCGTGACGCCGTCACGAGTCAGGTTGACGTTGGATGCGCTGACGCCTGCAAACTGCGTATCGTCGGCACCGAAAATCGGGTTTTCAGTGATGTTGACGCCGCCCATAACCTTTACCAGGCTGAGCACGTTGCTGTTGACGATCGGCAATTCCGATACTTTCTTTTCATCCAGTTTGGAGCCTGAAGAAGCGCTCTGGTCCAGGATCAGGTTTTCCGTCTGAACACTGACTTCAACCTGCTGTTCGAGCTTCTTGATTTCCAAGCTGAAATTCAAACGCACATTGGCATTGTTGCCAAGCTTGACGTCTTTGAACGTCAGGGGCTGGAAACCGGACATTTCCCCAGTCACTTTATACATGCCTACCTGCAAGCCTGCAAAAGCGTACTGACCGGCGGCATTGGTGACCGCCGTTTTGGCAATGCCAGTCTCCGTATTCGTGGCCGTAATCGTAGCACCGGGCAGTACCGCCTGCGTTGCATCCGTAACAGTCCCGTTCAAACTAGCGTTCGACTGTCCGAAGGCGTTCGCAAAGAGGAACAGACACACCAGTGTTACTGCTGGTATGAACCTTTTTGTCATTTAAAATCCTCACCCATCGAATATGGTTGTTTCAAATTACTGTTAGCGAACAAACAACTGGAATTTCCCATGGGCAGAATAGCGTTTCAGTTAATCCGATAACGCATGATGCCACTTCCATTTTGGCCGTGAGGCATTGACACGCCTCTAGTTCGGCATTTCGTAAAAGTAGACAAATTTGCTAAGCTACTTCTAGAACTGGGCAATACCCTAGTCCTTATCTGGTGGGGGTGTCAACCACAAAAATAGACATAATGATAAGTATTTAAACAAGGGGATAATAATATACGCAATATGCTAAATCGGGTCAGGGTAGCTATGGTTTACATTTTGGCGTAATTAGGGCATGTCTGCTCTGTCATGAATTGCATGGAATTCATAGAATTATATCGGAGGCTTGGTCTGGAATAGAGCACCTTCCCTGTCGCACAAGCCTGAGCCTCAAGGCGCAAACGGACCGCCGGGTGCCCTGCGGGTGGTCGTATTTTGCTTAATGGCTGCAAAATTTTTGACCGAAATGAAACTTAGTATGAGATACTGGAATGTTTTGCGAGGGTGGATGGTTGCCTCCCCTGGAAGGGCGGCTGTTCACAGATGGACCTTTAATTCTTCCTTCTATCCAAAATCGCAGTTCCTGCGGCAGAAGGTATTCGTGTGGGAGTG
This sequence comes from Acidobacteriota bacterium, assembly GCA_963664705.1. Lineage (GTDB taxonomy): Bacteria > Acidobacteriota > UBA6911 > UBA6911 > UBA6911 > UBA6911. The sequence goes on from OY761556.1 coordinate 6,119,442, forward strand.
TATTCATGGCAATTTTGACTGAGCGTGTCGAGTGCAAGGAAATGCTCGACAAGCTGATGCCTGTTGAGGAAGCCGTAAAATTCGTGCAGGACCGTTGCAAGATCGCAATCAGCGGCTTCACCAAAACCGGCGAACCGAAAATGTTTATTCCGGCGCTTGCCCGGTACCTGGCCCAGTATGCTCCCAAGACCAAGATTGGGCTTTTCAGCGGGGCGTCTCTTTCCGAAGACGTGGAAAACCCAATCGCTTCCTTTGTCGGGAAGCGCGGCCCTTACATGTCCTCCAGTGCATCACGCAAGCTCATCAATTCCGGGGAAATGGACTTCACCGATGTCCATCTTTCCCACTTTGCGCGCAATATTCTCTACGGGTTTTACGGGGACATCGATCTGGCCGTGGTTGAGGCTTCGAGAATACTTCCCAATGGGAACGTTGTCTTGTCGGCTTCGGTAGGAATTTCCGCCGAAGCGCTGCAGAAGGCTAAGAAGATCATTCTGGAAATCAATCCATCCATTCCGGATTATACTGGATTCCACGACATCGCCCTCCCCGGAGTTTTCCCGCGCGCGAGCTGGCCGATTCCTATCACAAACGTTTCCGATCGTGTCGGCACTCCCTATGTCGAAATCGACAAGAGCAAGGTCGTCGCGATCATTGAGTCGGATAAGCCGGATTATCCCGTGGGCTTCAAACCGACTACCGATGTCGATCGCAAGATCGCTCAAAACGTCATTGAGTTCCTCCTGTATTGCCATAAGACGTTCAATTGGGGCGATCGGCTTCCGCCGCTTCAGTCCGGAGTCGGGAATGTGGCAAATGCAATCGTTGGCGAGCTCTACAAGTCCAGGTTCCAGAGAATCCGGTTCTGGACGGAGGTATTCCAGGACGGCATGATGAAGTTTGTCGAGGATGATGACAAATTTGAAAGCGCATCCTCCACGGCCTTTTCCTTCTCTGAGCAGGGCCGGCACGAGTTCATGCGCCTGTTCAAGGAATGCCGCGAGAAGGTGACGCTCCGACCGATGTGGCTGTCCAATAACGGCGAACTGATTTCCCGGCTATTTGTCATCGCCATGAACACGCCGATTGAGGTCGACATTTACGGGCATGTCAATTCGACGCATGTCGATGGCTCGAGGGTTGTCAATGGGTTGGGCGGTAGCGGTGACTTTTTCCGCCACGCTTACCTCAGCATCGTGCATACTCCCTCCGTGCGCAAACTGAAGGATGGGCGAACCGTCAGCTGTGTCATGCCCTATGTCCGGCATATCGATCACACCGAGCATGATATTCATTGCGTCGTTACCGAGCAGGGATTTGCCCTGAATACGGAAATTCGATCGGCGCGGCGCCGTGCGGAAGACATCATCTCGAACTGTGCGCACCCGCATTTCCGACCCGTACTGCGCGATTACGTGCGATTTGCCGGCGGCGGGGACGAACCACGTCCGACGAATATGGATATCCTGCAGGGCTGGTGGCGGGAGTACGACGAGGCCTGCCGCAATTTTCCGGAATAATTCAGATTGCAAAAGCAGCCACGAATTTCCCGAATCCGCGAAATTCGTGGCTGCTTTTTTATCTATTGACTCGCAGGTATTGATCCATCGCGCGCGCGGCCTGGCGGCCTTCCGCAATTGCCCAGACCACGAGGGACTGCCCGCGCCGCATATCTCCCGCCGCAAACACTCCTTTGGCGGACGTCATGTAATTGCCGTCTGACGCAACGTTGCCCCTGGGGTCCAGTTGAATGCCGAGTTCTTCGAACATGCCGTTTGGAGAAGGTCCCGTAAATCCCAGTGCCAGCAAAACGAGGTCGGCCTCAAGCTCGAATTCCGACCCTGGAACGGGTTCGAACCCGGGCGGAGGGCCAACGCGGATGGCATGCAGCTTCGTCAGATTGCCCTGAGCATCTCCCGTAAACCGAACGGTGGATGCGCTCCATTCGCGCGCGCCGCCTTCTTCGTGAGAGCTTTCAACCCGCAGCATCAGAGGCCACAGCGGCCAGGGAGTCTGGGGAGCGCGCTCCTGCGGAGGCATTGGCATGATCTCGAGTTGGTGAATCGACAAAGCCCGCTGCCGATGCGCCGTGCCCAGGCAATCCGCGCCGGTATCCCCGCCGCCCAGGACAACTACCCGCCTGCCGCTTGCCAGAATCTCATCCCGGGCTTCACTGCGATCTCCCGCGCATTGATGGTTCTGGCGGCGCAGGAAATCCATCGCAAAATGGATGCCTTTCAAATCACGACCCGGCACGGTCAAATCTCTCGGTTTCTCCGAGCCTCCGGCCAGAAGGATTGCATCGAATTTTCTGCGCAATGTCGAAGCCTCAACATTGACGCCGACATGAGCTCCGGTCTGGAATTCGATTCCTTCCTTTTCAAGCTGCTCGATCCTGCGGTCGAGCACCGCTTTCTCCAGCTTAAAATCCGGGATTCCATAGCGCAGCAATCCGCCGACACGATCTGCTTTTTCGTAAACGACTACATTGTGTCCGGCACGATTCAACTGCTGTGCGGCCGCAAGTCCGGCCGGTCCTGATCCGATGACGGCGACTCTCTTGCCCGATCGGGAGTCGGGCGGTTCCGGGCGGATCCACCCTTCGCGGAAAGCGCGCTCGACGATAGCGCTTTCAATCTGCTTGATCGTGACGGGAGGCTCGTTAATCCCGAGAACGCAAGATGCTTCGCAGGGCGCCGGGCAGATCAGCCCGGTAAACTCAGGGAAGTTGTTTGTAGAGTGCAGCACCCGGATCGCTTCCTGCCAGCGGTTTCGATAAACAAGGTCATTCCATTCCGGAATGTAATTGTTCAACGGACAGCCGGCGTGGCAGAAGGGGACCCCACAATCCATGCATCTTGCCCCCTGCCTCTGCAATTTGTCATCCGGCAGCGGCGTATAAACCGGGAAGAAATCCTGGATGCGCTCCTGAACCGGGCGCCGGTCCGATGTTTCCCTCGAAAACTCCATAAAACCAGTTACTTTACCCATTGACGACCTGCCTTGCTTTCCGGCCGGCATCCTTGCTTTTGGCCAGAACCTTCTTAAATTCCTGGGGAAAAACCTTGACGAATTGCGGCAGCATAGCATCCCAATCATCCAGGATTTTGCGTGCGCGCGGGCTTCCCGTGACTGCATGGTGACGTTCGATCAAATTTCGAAGAAGAGCTTTGTCTTCCGTTTCCAATGGATCAAAGTCCACGCCGGCCCGGTTGCAGCGAACGGATTGGAACTCTCCCGTTTCATCGAGTACGTAGGCAACGCCGCCCGTCATGCCGGCAGCAAAATTCCTCCCGGTCGGTCCCAGGATCACAACCGTTCCGCGGGTCATGTACTCGCATCCATGGTCGCCGACGCCCTCGACGACGGCAGTGGCTCCCGAGTTTCTGACGGCAAACCTTTCTCCCGCCATCCCGTTAAAAAAGGCCTCCCCGCTGGTCGCGCCGTAAAGGACTACATTGCCTACAATGATGCTTTTCTCCGGCGAGAACTTGGATCCCTTGGGCGGATACACCACGACACGGCCGCCCGACAGACCCTTGCCCACGTAATCGTTGGCATCCCCCTCGAGAGTGAGGGTAACGCCTTTAGCCAGGAATGCACCAAAACTTTGTCCGGCGGAGCCGTTAAAGTGAAAACGAACCGTGTCGTCCGGCAATCCGGCGGATCCTGTGCGCCGGGCAATTTCTCCGCTCAGCATGGCGCCAACGGTGCGGTGAACGTTTCGAATAGGCAGTTTCAGCTCCATCGCGGTTCCGGTTTCCAGGGCATCGCGGGCATGATCGATGAGCTTGTAGTCGAGAGCCTGCTCGAGCCCATGATCCTGCTGGATGGCGCAACGTCTGCCTACCCTTCCGGGGACCGGTGGATTATAAAGAATTGACGAAAGGTTGATCCCTTTGGCTTTCCAATGAGAGATCGTGTCCTGCATATCCAGCATATCCACTCGGCCGATCATTTCGTCCATGGTCGCAAAGCCCATCTCCGCCATCAACTCGCGCACCTCTTCCGCGACAAAAAAGAAATAGTTGATGAGATGCTCCGGCTGGCCATCAAACTTGCGGCGCAGCGTCGGATCCTGGGTTGCGATACCGACAGGGCAGGTGTTCAGATGGCATTTGCGCATCATGATGCAGCCGAGTGAAACCAGAGGTGCCGTCGAGAATCCAAATTCCTCCGCGCCAAGCAGCGCGGCGATCGCGACATCACGTCCCGTCTGGAGTTTGCCGTCGGTCTGCAGGCGGACGCGGCTGCGCAAATCGTTCATGACCAGCACCTGCTGGGTTTCGGCCAGCCCCAGTTCCCAGGGGATGCCGGAGTGCTTGATTGCCGTCAGCGGCGAGGCGCCGGTTCCTCCGTCATGCCCGCTGATCAGGACTACATCGGCATGTGCTTTTGCCACTCCCGCTGCGACAACGCCTACCCCGACTTCCGCAACAAGCTTGACCGAAATGCGGGCCTGGGGGTTCACATTCTTCAAGTCGTAGATAAGCTGAGCCAGATCCTCGATGGAATAGATATCGTGATGCGGCGGAGGTGAGATCAGTTGCACTCCCGGCGTGGAATGGCGCACGCGGGCGATTACTTCATCCACCTTGTGTCCCGGAAGCTGACCGCCCTCTCCCGGCTTGGCACCCTGCGCTACTTTGATCTGGAGTTCTTCCGCGTTGACCAGGTAATTCGCGGTGACGCCAAAACGTCCCGAGGCGACCTGCTTGATTGCGCTGCGCCGCAGGTCCCCATTGGCGTCGCGGGTGAAACGTTCCTCGTCCTCTCCCCCTTCGCCCGTATTCGACCGGGCGCCGATGCGGTTCATTGCGATGGCCAGCGTTTCATGCGCCTCTTTGCTGATGGACCCGTAGGACATGGCTCCCGTGGCAAAACGCTTCACCAGCTCGCTTGCCGGCTCGACCTTATCCAGGGGGATGGCATGGGCCGTCTTCCTCAGCTTCATCAGGCCGCGAATCGTGCAAAGCTGCCGGCTTTGATCATTTATCAGCCTGGAATATTCCTGGTACGTTTCATAGCTGGATGAGCGGACGGATTGACGCAGTTTGCTGATCGTCTCCGGATTGAAGAGATGATATTCACCATCGGCGCGATATTGATAGCGTCCGCCTGTTTCCAGCTCGGGATCGTAGTCGGCGACTCCCTTGAATGCGTAATCATGGCGGAACTTGACCTCCCTGGCCAGGACATCGAGATCCACGCCTTCAATGCGCGAAGAGGTCCCGGTGAAGTACTGGTCAACGATGGATTTGTTCAGCCCGATCGCCTCAAAACACTGTGCGCCCTGATAGCTCTGCAGCGTCGAGATCCCCATTTTTGAAAGTACCTTCAGCAGCCCTTTGTTGATGGCTTTCTCATAGTTTTGAAGCGCCGCCTCGAAAGATAAACCCTCCGGCAGCCATCCATGCCGATGCAGATCTTCGATGGTTTCTACCGCCAGGTATGGATTGACGGCACTGGCCCCATAGCCGAGAAGCAGTGCAAAGTGCATGACTTCCCGAGGTTCCCCGGATTCCACGATGATGGCGACCTGAGTTCGCGTTTTTTCGCGGACCAGGTGGTTATGTACGGCAGTCAGGGCAAGCAGGCTCGGGATCGGGGCATATTCTTTTTCGATGCCGCGATCCGAGAGTATCAGGATGGTGTATCCCGATTTGATGGCCAGCGAGGCGCGGCGGCAAAGCCCAACGAGAGCTCTTTCCAGTTCGGCTCCCCCGCCGTCCACGCGAAAGAATGCCGGTAGAGTCGTTGCCAGAAAATCTCCCCAGGACAGACGGCGCAGCTTTTCCAAATCGTGATTCGTAAGAATCGGGTATTTGAGCTTCAACGTATGACAATGCTGAGGCGTTTCATCCAGAAGATTGCGCTCGCTTCCGATGAAGCTGGAGAGCGACATCACCATTTCTTCCCGAATCGGATCGATCGCCGGATTGGTCACCTGCGCAAAGAGCTGCTTGAAATAATCGAACAGAAGCTGGGGCTTATCCGAAAGGCATGCCAGGGGAGTGTCCGTTCCCATGGAGCCGACCGGTTCCTGCCCCTGCGCGGCCATCGGTGCAAGAATAAGCTGAAGCTCTTCGCGCGTATATCCGAAAGACCGTTGTCTTTGCAGTATGGATTCAAAATCAGTCTGCTGCCATCGCGGCGGATCCGGCAGCGCCTCGAGGGTTGCCTGGTTTTCGTCGAGCCATTGCCGATAAGGCTGACGCTTTGCCAGTGTCTCCTTGATTTCCTGATCCGGAATAATCTGTTTGGCTTCCAGATCCACAAGCAGCATTCGGCCCGGCTGCAGCCTGCCCTTGAAACGGATATCCTCCGGCTTGACCGGAAGAACCCCTGTCTCTGACGCCATTACAATCGTGTCATCGTGCGTGACCAGGTAACGTGCCGGACGGAGTCCGTTGCGGTCGAGCGTTGCGCCAATGACGCGTCCATCCGTAAAGGCGATAGCCGCCGGCCCATCCCACGGTTCAATCAGCGAAGCGTGGTATTCGTAAAAGGCCTTTCTATCCGCCGGCATGGCCGGATCGCCATCCCAGGCTTCCGGGATGAGCATAGCCATGGCATGCGGAAGGCTGCGTCCGGCCATGTATAGCAATTCGACCACATTGTCGAGACCCGCGGAATCACTGCCTCCCGGCGTCACGATGGGGAAGAGCTTCTGCATATCCTCTCCGAACAGGGGAGAGGACAGTATGGATTGCCGGGCATCCATCCAGGCGGCGTTCCCGCGAATCGTGTTGATTTCGCCGTTGTGGCAGATGAAATGAAAGGGATGAGCCAGTTTCCAGGTAGGGAACGTGTTGGTTGAAAAGCGCTGGTGTACCAGGCAGAGAGCACTCTCGGTCAGCGGATCAGAAAGCTCCTTGTAAAAGCTTGCAATCTGCGTCGCGAGGAGCAAACCCTTGTAAACAATAGTCCTTGACGAAAGAGACGGGATGCTGAAAAAGCTCTTGTCGCGGACCTCGGAGTTTTCCACTTCGGATTCGGCGCGTTTCCTGATGATGTACAGTTTTCGTTCCAGCGTCTCCTGATCCATGCCTGGAGCGCGGCGGATGAATATTTGCTGTATATAGGGTTGCGAAGCTCTGGCAACCCGACCAATCGCATCGACCGCAATCGGCGTGTCTCTCCATCCTAGAATTCCAAGGCCCTCTTCGCGGATGATGCGTTCGAGAATTCCCTCGCAAAGAAAACGCTGATGCCTTTCCACCGGCAGAAATACCATGCCTACGCCGTATTCGCCCGGCAGCGGCAAGGTGAATCCGAGGCGTGCGCATTCCCGTTCGAAAAAAGCGTGGGGGATCTGGATCAGGACGCCGGCACCGTCTCCTGTGATCGGATCGCTGCCGCTGGCGCCCCTGTGCTGCAGATTGACCAGGATCTGGATACCTTTCAGGATGATATCGTGCGATCGCACGCCCTGAATGTTGGCAATGAATCCAATCCCGCAGGCGTCTCGCTCAAAGCGAGGATCATAGAGTCCCTGCGCGCCTGGGATATTATTGACATATCTTTGCTCGTTCATCCCGGCAATACCTTTCCTTGCGGGGGCTGATAAATGCCCCTATTTCCCCCAAACCTGTTTTGGGGTTTTATTAACGGAAGCATGCCCGCGCACCAAAAACGGTAATGACTTTCCGGCCTGAATTCAATAGCATCCTTGGACCCTTCCCGGTTTGATGCCGTGCAGAGGCCAGGTATTTCGCACGATTCCTGAGTCCGCGATGCAAATACGCCGCCGGCCGCGCGAGTTTCTCGGACGGTCCCGCAGAAGCTCCGGGTTTGAATCTGTTACTTGCGGAAGCGCCCGCAATCGATGCCGTACTTCTTCACTTTGTAATTGAGCACGCGTTCCGTTGAACTCAGCAGTCGGGCTGCCCGACTGCAATTCCCGCGTGTCGTCTTCAATGCATCCTGGATCAGGTCCTTCTCATAGGACGCGATCGCTTCGGTCAGGGACACGCGAACAACGGTGCCGGAGGATTCAGCGGTCTGCAGCGTGGGGGGGAGATGATGCGCGTGAATCACAGTGCCGTCGCAGATGAGCACGGCGCGCTCCATGGCGTTTTCCAGTTCACGCACGTTGCCGGGCCAGTGATAGCTCATCAGCATGTCGATGGCCGGCGTGGAGATCCGCTTGATGTTCTTGCTGTGTTCTTTGGTATATTTCTCCAGGAAGTAGTCGGCCAAGGCCATGACATCCGGTTTTCGCTCGCGCAGCGGCGGGATGAAGATCGTGAAGACATTCAGCCGGTAATAAAGATCCTCGCGGAAGGTTCCCTCGGTAATCGCTTTTTCAAGGTCCTTGTTGGTTGCCGTAATGAGGCGGACCTTGATTTTGATGGTCTCCGTGCTTCCTAACCGCTCAAACTCACGCTCCTGGAGGACGCGGAGCAGTTTGATCTGCGTGGTCAGGTTCAAATCACCGATTTCGTCCAGGAAAAGCGTCCCCCCTTCCGCAAGTTCAAATCTCCCCAGTTTCCTGGACTGAGCTCCTGTAAACGCTCCCTTCTCATAGCCGAACAATTCCGATTCGATCAGTGTGTCCGGCAGTGCCGCACAGCTTACCTTCACAAAAGGCTTCTTGGCACGAGGGGAATTGTAGTGAATGGCATGGGCAATAAGTTCCTTGCCGGTGCCGGATTCGCCCCGGATGAGCACGGAGGTGTTAGTTCCCGCCACCTGCGCGATCTGCTCGTAGACCTGCCGCATGCTGCCGCTGCCACCCACCATGTTGGAAAAATCGTAGCGTTCGCGCAGTTCTTCTCGAAGATGGATATTTTCTGCGACAAGCTTCTGCGTTTCTGCCTGCACCAGGTGCTCCACCCGGACCGCTTGGCCCATCAGGCCGGCAATGACGCGCAGGAATTTAACGTCACGGTCGTAATCCCGATCCTTGCGGAAGAAAAGATCGACGCCCAGCGCGCCAACGGTTTTGCGTCCGACCACGATCGGTACGCAGATAAAACTCAGTTCCTCTTTGAGCCCTTTCCTTTGTGCGGCTCGGTTCAACAGCATCGGCTCACGGCTCACCTGCGGAACAATAACCGGCTTGCTGCTTTCAACAACGCGTCCGGTTACTCCCTCGCCCAGCTTGTAGCGCGCGCGCTGCCCGTCAGCTGTAATGCCGTTGGATGCTTCGATGAAGAGCTCATTGTCATTATTCAACAGCGTCACAGCGCTTCGAAACATGCCATGGCGCTGCTCCAGAATCTCCAAAACGCGATGCAGCGAATGCTTGAGGTTGAGCGTTGCGGACAAAACCTGGCTCAATTCCAATAGTGTCGCCAGTTTCTTGCTTTCATTCGATTCGGCATGTTGCATGGCGTTTCCTTACAATATGGTAGAGAACAAAGGATAGAAGCTACAGACTTGTTGAACGGGCGTCAACTGGAAAAGATGCCTGGAAATGGGGCCAATTACGGAGCCTCGGCCTCCCGGAGGATCTTGGCAGAGTTGCACATTAGACTCAGTGTCCAAAAAACCCATTCGTAAATCCAAATAGTTGGATTTACGAATGGGCATGGGTTGCCATGAAAACGGGATAGGGCTGTTAAAATATTGTGAAATAAGCGGTTTAGTTCTACGGCCTGGAAGGGCCTGGTCTGGCATAAAAGATGCTTTGTAGATAGTGGAATTTCCCGTTATCCAAGCCTTGGTCCTTGGATTGAAGCTTAAATTGCTTGGGGAGTGTCGTGGGACCGTCTCACGGCGCCAGGGATCCTTGGGTGGTTGGCTTTGTTCAAGGGCCGGGCTTGGCGTATAAAGTTTGACTGCATCAACCTTCCGCCAATTTAGCGAATCCCGAAATAACCAGGAATACTACTTTTTGCCGAGGGTGAAGCCCATCGGAGTGCCGTGGCTTGACACCGCCTTCGGCCTGTATGGTTTTCAAAGGCGGCAGCTAGCCGCCGTACTCCACAGTTCACCTTCGAGCACGCCTTTTTGCAATTAGTATGCGGAATAAGTCGGAGCGGCGGGCTTTTTGAAAGCCTGGCCTTGCATGCATGCAGCTATGGCTTGTTGACCTCGAAACTCTTAGGGCATAAGCACAATCGTCAATCTACTTGATTTCCGAATAGTACTGAATATACGCATCCTCTTTGAGTTGGGCGATGTAGCGTTCGAGTTCAGGGTTGAACTTCTGGTCATACAGCCTGTTTTTGATGTAATTGCGAACTTCGTCCAATGGGCGGACGACCGAGAGTTTTCTCACGTCGATATGATAAATAACATAGGCATCCTTTTCCTTCTGTGGTTTGGACACCTCGCCATCTTTCAGACCGGCAATAGCCTTCACGGTATCGGTGTTCAGCTTGGATAAAAGATAAGTGCCGATGCTGCCGCCTTTGCTGGCGGTCGATCCGCTGGAATACTGGCTGGCCAGCGTCGGGAAGGACTCGCCCTGTTGCAGCCGCTTGTAAATGTCGTTGGCTCGACCCTCGGCTTCTGCAGCCCCTCCCTTGGTGGAGATCTCAATGGTACTGAGGGTCACTTCTTCAGGGCTGGAAAATTCGCTGATGTGGTCTTTGTAATATTTTTCCACTTCGGGCGTGAGCAGCGTAATTTTGGAGGACACAAAATAATCGACCAGCGAATTTACGATGATTTCTTTCCGATATTGTTCCCGGTAATCCTTCAGGTTCAGCCCCTGTTGTTCCAAGGCCTTCTCGAGGCCTTCGGTATCGCCCAGGTTGTTCTCTTTGATGACTTTTTGAATTGCCGCAGAAACCTGCGATTCGACGTCCGCGCTGAAACCCAACTCCATGGCCTTCTGATAAAGGAGCTTCTTCTGAACCAGGTTTTCCAGAATCTGTTTCTCGGTTTTTTGCAGGGCCTGTTCCAGTTCCTCGCCCGAGTACTTGCCGGCAAGTTCCTGGCGATAGGGAGCCATTTCCTGGCTTAAGTCTGACATTGTGATGATGTCGTCGTTTACCTGAGCCAGGATACGATCCACGGTTCTTGCTTCCGCGCTGACAAAAGCAATCAGTATCGCCGGAACGATCCAAAGTAATTTTTTCATCCGTATTCCCTTTATCATGCCTGGAGTATGTGGCAAACCCCTATCATACCAAAACAGTAGTCAGTAGTCAGTAGCCAGTAGTCAGTAGTTGGGCCTGCCCTGTCTATGTACGCCCAAAGCCATTGATCGTTCCACAATTCACTGCCCACTGCCTATCAGCGCTACATCCGGATCTCATCCAAAATTTTGTTTATGGAGTCGAACAGCATATCGGGGTGCAGATCCGGGACATCGAGTGTCAGCAAGCCTTGTGGCGAGAAGCGCGCCTTCTTGTTTCGTGTCACGAGCTTCAATAGCTTGTCGGCGTCAACTTTGGATTGATCCACAAATCGGAAAAACACCTGGCTCTTGTTCTTTTCGATCGACTGAATCTGGAGAGCCAGTGTCTCCTGTCTTAAGCGGGCATAGCGGAACAGATGATCCACCGGCGCCGGGTACTGGCCAAAACGGTCCACCATTTCCTGCCGAAGCCCGTCCAGTTCTTCATCGGATGAAGCCGAGGAAATCCTTTTGTACATTCGAAGCCGCTGCCCCGAATCGGCGATATACGATTCCGGTATCCGAATATCCAGGTTGAGGTTGATGCTGGTGGCAATCTCCTCTTCCGGTTTCTCTCCGCGCAATTCTTCAACGGTCCGCTCCAATAGCTGACAATAAAGGTCGAATCCGACCGCTTCTATATGTCCGTGTTGTTCGCCGCCAAGCAGGTTGCCGGCACCCCGTATTTCCAAGTCCAGGGCGGCGACTCGGAATCCCATGCCGAGATCGCTGAATTCCCGGATGGCGGCGAGTCGCTTGCGGGCGACTTCGGAGAGCGCTTCATCGGAGGGAACAAGTAAATATGCATATGCGCGTCGATCACTCCTGCCGACTCTGCCGCGCAGCTGATACAACTGCGACAGCCCGTAAAGATCGGCCCGATCCACGATGATGGTATTGACTCGCGGGATATCCAGCCCGTTCTCAATAATGGTGGTGGCCACCAGGACATCGAGCTGATCCTCGACGAACTTCAGCATGATTTTTTCCAGTTCGCGCTCCTGCATCTGTCCGTGGGCGATGCCTATTCGGGCCTGCGGCACCAGTTGCTGGACTCTGGCGGCAATCGAGTGAATGCTTTCAACGCGGTTGTGCACAAAATACACCTGGCCGTTTCGGGCAAGTTCCATTTCAATTGCAGAGCGGACAACATCCGGACTGTATTTCAGGACGGAGGTCTGAATTGCAAGGCGGTTCTTCGGCGGAGTTTCGATGGTCGACATGTCCCGCAACCCGAGCAGCGCCATATTCAATGTCCGTGGGATAGGTGTGGCGGATAGCGTCAACACGTCCACCTGCGTCTTCAATGACTTCAGTCGCTCTTTGTGCGTCACTCCGAATCGCTGTTCTTCGTCGACAACAATCAATCCGAGATCCTTGAACGCCACATCCTTAGAAAGAAGCCTGTGGGTGCCCACGACCACATCGACTCGCCCCATCTCCAGGTCCTCGAGGACCTGTTTCTGCTCTTTGGGGCTTCGGAATCGGGAGAGAAGCTGTATTCGCACCGGGAAAGAAGTGAATCGACCCTTCAAGGTGTTGTAGTGCTGGAATGCCAGCACCGTGGTTGGCGCCAGCACTGCAGCCTGTTTGCCGTCCATAACAGCTTTGAATGCGGCCCGCATGGCAACTTCCGTTTTTCCGTACCCGACATCGCCGCAGAGGAGGCGATCCATCGGCCGAGGCGCTTCCATGTCGCTCTTGACTGCGGAAAGAGCATCCGCTTGGTCTCGAGTCAGTTCGAATTCGAAGGCGTCCTCAAATTCCTGCTGCCAAGGGGTATCCGAGGAGAAGGAATACCCTGAGATAGTCTGCCGTTGCGCATACAGCTTCAGAAGCTCTTCCGCCATATCCCGCATGGATTTTTTAATGCGGGATTTTGTTTTCGACCAACTGGTGCTGCCCAGGCGGTCGAGAGTCGGCCGGGAGCCGCCCATGCTGCTGTATTTTTGAATCAGGTCGAGTCGTTCCACCGGGACGTACAGCTTGGCATCGTCCTGGTATGTCAGGAGGACAAACTCCTTTGAAGAGCCTTCCTGCAGTCCGATGGTCTTCAGCCCGTTAAAAAGCCCGATTCCATGGTCCATGTGGACGACATAGTCGCCCGGCTTGAGATCCCTGAAGTCCGAAATAAACAGGTTCCGTTGAGCTGATTTGCTTTTCCGTGGCGCCTGGCCGACATCCGCCTCGTCAAACAGGTCATTGCTGGTCAGCACCCGGAAGTTGGCGGCGGGCAGGAAATAGCCGGCATGCAGATTACCGATGCCGAGTAGAATGGTTCCTGCCTCAGTGCCTTCCAAAGAGGGATACTCTCCCGGGCGACAAAGATGTGCCGGCAATTCGTATTCCTTCAGAATGTCATTCATGCGTTCGGCGCGGCCGAGGTTGGCAACAATGAACGCGATGGTCTCTCCCGATGCCCGGAATTTTTTCAGATCTTCAATCAGCTCTCGGATGTTCCCGTGGTATTTCCGCGTTGTCTGTGATGCGAAATAGACCGGGGCATCGCCGGAAGGCGCCACGCCCAGTTCTTCGACCTCAATGCGGGCAAATCGGTCCATCCCTGTGCGGAAATCTTCGGTAGCAACATAGATCTGATCCGGAGCAAGAACCGGCTTGTGAGCCTCGACTCGGTCCACAAATTTTTCATAGAGCTCTGCGTGATGCTTCTCGAGCGTGGCTTCCAGAACTTCGCGTTCCACAACAATCAGCCGATAGCCGCGTATGTAGTCGAAGAGGGTTTTCTCGAGCGGGTCGGCGGCGGGCAGCAAAAACTCAAATGCCGGGAACATCTCGCCCTGCCGGGCGAGTGAGAGTTCCTCCTGGAGGTGCGGCATAAATGGATCGCTCCAGAAGGAGGACGCTTTTGCCGCCCATTCCCGCAATAATTCGCGGCGGAAGCAGTATTCGCGCATGGGGATAATTTCAACCGTGCGCGCGGTTTCAATGGATCGTTGGGAGTCGACATCAAAGCTTCGGATGGATTCAATCCGGTCCCCGAAGAACTCAAGGCGTACGGGATGTTCGAGGTGAGGCGGAAATACGTCGAGAATTCCCCCTCGCAGCGAAAACTCCCCAGGGTCGGTCACGGGATCGTCCTCGATATATCCGGATTCGAACAGATACTCGCGGATCATATCGGGAGACATATCCTCTTCCTGCTTCAGCATGAGGCAGTAATTCAGGAAGCGTTCCGGGGCATGCAGTCGGACGGAGGCGGCACGAACGGATGCCACCAGAACTTTGGGGCCGTCTTGCAGCAGTTGCCAGAGGGCTTTTGCTCGAGCTGCAGCCGTTTCGGGATGCGGCGACAGACCGCGGTATGGATCCACTTCGAGGCTGGGCAGGTGGATGACACTGACCGGGGAAGGGGAAAGCAGATCAATATAAAAACGAAGCTCCTGGGCAAGGCTCAGTGCTTCGGCGTTCGACGGAGTAATGACTGTGGCAGGCCGGTTTTCGGTGAGGATGGCTTTTGCGATCGAGAGACCTTTAGCTCCGCCGGCAGCCCCTGCGACGGTAAGGACACGAATCCCTTCCTCGAGGCGTGCCGCCACCTGCTGCAGGGCTCCACTCCCCATCGCTCCTTCGAAGGTCTTCTTCAGTTCAATCAGTTCCGTCTCCGTAGCATTGCAAAAAAAACCGGTGCCAGATCATTTCAGCTTCGACCGCGGGCTATTTCTTTCCGAAGCGATCCAGAACGCGACGTATGATATCGGTTGTGGAAGAACCTTCCACCAGGGGGACATTCAATACAACGCCGCCCGCCTTTTCAACCGTGTCTCGCCCAACAATGTGTTCAATGCCCCAGTCCGCGCCCTTTACCAGTACATCCGGAACGATCGCATCGATTACCTGCTTCGGCGTGGGGTCATCGAAAATGCAGACGGCATCCACGCACGCAAGAGATGAAAGAACTTCAGCTCTCTCGAATTCGGGGATGACCGGGCGGGATTCTCCCTTGATTTCGCGGACGGAACGGTCGCTGTTTATGGCCACGATCAAGGCATCTCCCAAAGCTCTGGCTGCATTTAAATACCGGATATGCCCGACGTGCAGAATATCAAAACAGCCATTTGTGAAAACAACTCTTTTGCCCAGTTCCCGGAGTCGGGTCCGCTGCAGAACAACTTCAGAAAGGCTTTGTATTTTTTGGACGGCCATAGCAAGGTTCGAGGATAGCAGATGCAATAGGATGCGGCAAGATTCAGAAACCGGTATTCATTGGGAGCGCCGTGGTGGGAGCAGATTATCGTTTTCTCCGATGCGGGCCGATTTGGATGTCGACCTGGATCAGATTGGGCGAGGATGTTCGAATGGAGCTATCTTTGATGTTCAGGCCGACAAAGAACCTTAAGGGCTGTTTCTGTTCGCTGACCGAAACCGGTTCGGTGGTCAATTCACGTATTCCCTCAATGTGAGAACGCGGACCGGTAATGGTTGCGGTGGCTGGTCTGGAGGCGCGCTCCAAGATCTCAAACCCTCGCACCGGTTCTCCCCGCACCGGAACGACAATCGGTACCTCTTTTGAAATCGTCCGTTCCAGGGTCAGGATTACTCGCGAGGGCTGCACCTGAGTTACCTCTATGCCTGAGCCTTTTGTGATTTTCACATTTTCCGGCGTGAGGGTGATGACGTGTTCCCCTTCCTTCGCTCCGGAGAGATCCACCATGCAGGTTGTTGGCACCGGCTGGTTCAGCAGCAGATCCGATAATGCCGCGCCTCTCACCGTCACCTCCACGGACGTGGGATCCTCCCGCGTGATTTCCATATGCCGAGGCAGTTGCACCTCCAGCGGTACTCCCCGGATCACCCTTTGAAGACCGGGCTCGCTTCGGACAATCAGCCACAGCATCATGGCGAGGAGAAGCGCCGTGACCTTCAGTGTCCAGTTTTCCAGGATGTACTCTCTGACAAGACGTCTCATACGGCTTTCCGGTGCTGGTCGACAAAGCGGGATATGTGAGAGATGGATTTTCCCTCCGCCGCATTCTGCAGTGCAGCGCGCAGGCTGGCTCCATCAAGATCGCGCGTGATTTTGCCTCCAATCGCCAGCGAGATGGTACCGGTCTCCTCCGATACGATGATGGCGACGGCGTCTGTTTCTTCCGTAATGCCGATGGCCGCCCGATGCCGTGTGCCCAGTTCTTTGCTGAGGTACGGATCCAGCGTTAATGGCAGGAAGCAGCCGGCCGCAACAATGCGGTTATGCTGCACGATGACCGCCCCGTCGTGCAGTGGCGTGTTCGGGACGAAAATGGTGACCAGAAGATCGTAGGTGAGCATTGCATCCAGCGCAATTCCGCTTTCCACGTAATTACGAAGGCCGATATCCCGTTCCAGGACAACCAGCGCTCCAATTTTCTTTGAAGCGAGGGTGGTGGCTGCAAGGACGATTTCTTCGAAGCCCTCATTTTTTTTCCGTCGCTGATGTCCCCATATGGATGTCTTGCCCAGTCCGGCCAACCCCCGCCTGATCTCGCTCTGGTAGAGCACAATGACGGCAAAAACAATATAGGTGAGTACATTCGACAGCAGCCACTGGACGGCGGTCAGGCGATAGAAACGCGTCACCCAGTAGAAAAGCAGAAGGGTGACAATGCCCAGCGTCATCTGCATGCCGCGCGTCCCGCGCATCAACAGCAGGAAGCGATAGATAATGAAGGCCACGAGAAGGATGTCGATGCAGTCTCGAATTGAGAATGGAGTGAAACGGAAGAATTCCAGCAATGAGTCCATGTAGTGGGTTCACTCCCGAGGATCCCTGATGGGATCAACACTCGTCCTGTTTCAGCAAAATGCTATTCCTGGCGAATCATTACATCCGTAACATCGGTGACTTCGCGAACGGCCGCGACGTCATGCACCCGCACGATATGTGCCCCAAAAATAATAGATGCAGTTACCGTTGCACAGGTTCCCAAAACCAGTTCACTGGCAGGCTTTTTGATAACAGAGCCGATGAATGATTTCCGGGACGTCCCCACCAGTAGGGGGAATCCGGCAGCGGCGAGCCGGTCCAGATTGCGAATCAGCTCAAAATTCTGGGCGGCCGTTTTCCCAAACCCGATACCCGGGTCGAGCACAATCTTATCTGAGGATACACCAGAGTTTTTGGCGCGCGCAACGGCTTCTTGCGCCCAGACGTCCACATCGCGCAGGATGTCCTCGCTGGGCGGGATCTTCTGCATGTTGTTGGGTTCGCCGCGCATGTGCATCAGCACCACCGCCGCTCCGTGCCTGGCGACTTCCGCTCCGATGCCCGGATCCTTCTGCAGTGCGCTGATGTCGTTGATGATGCAGGCGCCCGCATCCAGTGCGGCCTTGGCCACCTCCGCCTTTGATGTGTCGACCGAAATCGGAATGGGATATTTCCTGCCGGCTGCCAGTGCCTCCAGCGTCGGGATTACGCGCCGCAATTCCTCCTCGGTGCCGACGCCCTGCGAACCGGGGCGAGTGGACTCTCCTCCGATGTCCAGTATGTCCGCGCCTTGTTCGGCAATCTGCCATGCACGGTCTACCGCTGCCGTGTGTTCAAAGAACTTCCCTTTATCCGAAAAGGAATCCGGCGTGATATTCAGGATGCCCATAACCAAAGTTCTATCGCCCAATTCCAGGGTCCACTCTCCGGCGTGAAGCGTAAAGCGCTTTCGTGAACACAGTTCAGCCATGGCAGTTTTCCTCCTTCGCGGGACTCGCGCAGGTGCTTTCTTGCAGCAGAGTACGCAGACTATGGGCAAAAAAATAAGGACGGCTCAGAAAGCCGTCCTTATTTTACTACGATGTCCTGCATAGGAACTATGCGGGAGCGGGTTTCCCTTTGGGGTTCATGAGTTGAGGGAGAGGCGTGTGTCCGGAATTCTTCTCTTTTTCCTTCGCCGTCTTTCCGTCATCAACGTCCGAACTGGCTTCCGGTTTTGCCTTCAGCGGCTGACCCTTGATAATGGCTTCGATGTCGCAACTGTCCAGCGTTTCGTATTCCAGAAGAGCTTCCGCGAGGCGAATCAGGCTTTCACGGTTTTCTTCCAGAGTTTTTGATGCCCGCGCATATCCCTGTTCCACGATCCGTTTTACTTCCTGATCGATTCGGATGGCCGTGTCTTCGCTGTAATCACGGTGCTGCGCGATTTCCCTGCCCAGGAATATCTGTTCTTCCTTTTTTCCGAAGGTTAGCGGGCCCATGGCCGGGCTCATGCCCCATTCGGTCACCATCTTGCGAGCGCGTTCGGTAGCGACTTCGATGTCGTTGGCAGCCCCGGTCGTCTCGAGGTCCAGGAACATCTTTTCCGCGCAACGGCCGCCCATGAGAATGGCAATCTGGCCCTCAACAAATTCTTTTGTGTAATTGTGCTTGTCGGTTTCCGGAAGCTGCTGTGTCAATCCAAGCGCCATTCCGCGCGGGATGATGGTTACCTTGTGAAGCGGATCGCTTCCCGGAATCATGAAAGCCACCATGGCGTGTCCGGCTTCGTGATAAGCCGTAACCTTTTTGTCGCTTTCGGTAATCACCATGGATTTCCGTTCCTTGCCCATCAGAACTTTATCCTTGGCTCCCTCAAAATCACTCATGGCAACAACTTTGCGATTGTAACGGGCGGCATTCAGAGCCGCTTCATTGACCAGATTCGCAAGGGAAGCACCGGAGAATCCGGGCGTGCCGCGGGCGATCACCGAAACATTGACATCATCCGCAATCGGGATCTTGCGCGTGTGCACTTTCAGAATCCCTTCGCGCCCGCGAATATCGGGCAGCGGCACAACGACCTGCCGATCGAACCGGCCCGGTCGGAGCAAGGCCGGGTCAAGAACATCCGGTCGGTTGCTGGCGGCAATAAGGATGACGCCGTCATTGGACTCAAATCCGTCCATTTCAACAAGCAGCTGGTTCAGCGTCTGTTCTCGTTCGTCATGTCCGCCGCCAAGACCCGCGCCGCGGTGCCTGCCGACCGCATCGATTTCGTCGATGAAAATGATGCAGGGCGCGTTCTTTTTGCCCTGCTCAAACAGATCTCGGACCCTGCTGGCTCCAACACCAACAAACATTTCCACGAAATCCGAACCGCTGATGGAAAAGAAAGGCACATTGGCTTCGCCGGCTATTGCGCGGGCGAGAAGGGTCTTCCCGGTTCCGGGAGGTCCCATTAGGAGAACACCTTTCGGGATTCTGCCCCCCAGCTTCTGGAATTTTTGGGGTTCCTTGAGAAACTCAATAATCTCCGTGAGCTCCTCTTTAGCCTCCTCGACTCCAGCCACATCCTTAAATGTCACTTTCTTCTGCTGACTGGACATGAGCCGGGCGCGGCTTTTGCCAAAAGACAGCGCCTTGTTGCCGCCGCTCTGCATTTGCCTCATCAGGAAAATCCAGAAACCGATCAGCAGGAGCAGTGGCAGCCAGGATGAGAGGAATATGGAAAGCAGCGAGGAGTTCGAGGATTTTTCGAACTTAACAAAAACACCATTGTTCTGCAGGTCCTTAAATAGATCCCAACTGGCTTCGGCCGGTATGGTGGTCTTGAATTTCTTGCCGCTAATGTCCTCTCCCGTAAGGTCTTCGCCGATTATTGTGACCGCTTTGACCTTTTTTGCGGAAACATCCTGGTAGAAGGCGGAAAAGTCCTTCTCTTCAATATTGACATCGTGGATGTTGTAGAACAGTTGCCATAAAAGGACTAGTGACACAACTATTGCCAACCAGACCAGTATGTTCTTCAGATTGGTGCTCAAGTAACAAACCTCCCGTGGGAACTTTGGAAGCTGGGCAAATTACCTGCAAAGTCCACAAACCTAATTATACCAGAGCCATTCAATGGTTTCCTAGGAATGAGATACGTTCAAGGAAGCCCCTGGTGGCATTCCATATATAAGACGTATTCCGCCCTCGCGCCATTACATGGAATATAGACAGCGTTTTGTGCCTGCCGGTTGCATAAAAAATGAGAAGAATCAGGGAGGCCCGGGAGCCGGAACCGGAAACTATGCCGCGCAAAAGACGAGAGATGCCTGTTAGTCCAATTTTTTCATTTGTATACGGACACAGTCGACCGAGCCGGACTTTGCCTCGAACCCGCGTGCAGGCCGGAAACCCGGGACCCACAACACTTTACTTTCATATACAACCATCGGCAGGGTGGCTCGGGCGGATACCGGAATTTTATGGTCAATCAGCATCTTCTTGACCTTCCGATGACCCGGTCCTCCATAGCGGTCGCCCGGTATTCGGGACCTTATGGCCAATTTTCCGGGTATGGCGGAGATCTCGAAAAACGCCTGCATGCTGCAGGTCGCCTGCATTGCTTCCGGGTCCGGCCTCGCCGTAACCGTAGCAGTGAATTCAGCCTGGGATTCCGGTATCGAGCAGCGTCCCGGGATAGTCAGGTCATAGGTAAATGCCGTTTCCGGCGGAATCGGTGTGTTCCTGATCAGAATCCCGTCGAATTCCCTCACGGCAGTGCACCCGTGCGGCAGGTGGACTTGCGCGCCACTCTGCTCTTCCTGCATGAGATCCAGGATGCTGAGGATGTGAACCGCACCGATGCTGCGCAGAGATCCCTGGCAATGTCGAATGGCCAGCCGGATCACCTCCCTTTGCATAGCCGGATGGATCTTCCGAAGATCGGCCAGGTTCAGCGAAATTCCGTCTTTCTTTTGAGTGTGAATTGACGCAAACAGACCTTGAGCGTGCGATTCAATAAAGGACCAGGTTTCACGCGCAAGCATGGATTGCCGTGCCAGGGTGGGGATCAACTGCGGATTGAAATTTTCCTCCAGCATGGGAACTACTTCGTGGCGCAAACGGTTCCTTGAATACCGGACGTCGCTGTTGGTGGAATCCTCACGGTAGGGTGCATTTTCCGCAGACAGGTATTCGAGGATTGATCCGCGGGAACACTCCAGCAGCGGGCGAATGATAAGCCCATCCATAACCGGGTGAATGGCGGAGAGCCCTTCGATCCCGCTGCCCCGGATAAACCGGAAAAGGGCGGTCTCAGCCTGGTCATTCATGGTGTGTCCCACCGCGATCTTTCCCGCCTTGACGTCGCGGGCGCTCCGCTTCAGGAATTCGTAGCGCTTTTCGCGGGCAATCTCCTCCAGATTTCTTTTTTCGGAGACCGCTATTTCCTTGATGTTGATGGATTCCGAGATATACGAGAGATTCAGCCGGGAACTCAGGCGCCGTACAAATTCCTCGTCGGCAATCGCCTCCATTCCCCTGATGCCGTGATTCAGATGGGCAACAGTCAAAGTCAGGCTCAATTCAGAAGCGAGTTTATGGAGGCAGAGCAGAAGGGCCACCGAATCCGGACCTCCCGAGACGGCAACCAAAACGGACTCGCCGCCGGCAAGCATCCCGAATCGCTGGATAGTGGTTCGAACGCGGAGTTCCAGGGTGTTCAGCATTTTCCACTAATACCACAAAGACCTTTGCTTTTCTGCAGTTTATTCAGGTACGGATCCATGCAGGTATCATTTGTCGTTGAAGCCAGGGAATCGGGTGCCATTTGCGCAATGCCCTGCGGAAGGGACGGCAGCATAATTGCGACCAGCCCTGTCGCCGTGACCGGCATGACCGCACCGTTTTGAGGCGGGCTTTCGTCATCTGTCGGGCGCTTATTCAGTGCGGTCATTTTCCAGGAACTTCAAGGTTTGGGCTGCCGCATGATCCATGATAGTTGTGTTATAATCGACAACTCTCGAGTGTTTCCGGCCAAAGGAGGATCAATGGCTTTCCCAATAACGCGTCCAAGACGGCTTCGCATGAATGCCAATGTTCGGGACATGGTTCGCGAAACGCGTCTATCGCCCGAGCAGATGATTTATCCACTATTTGTCTGTCCCGGGATGGGAGTGAAGAAAGAGATCTCCTCAATGCCTGGCAACTATCAGTGGTCCATTGACCTTCTGGTGGAAGAGGTTCGTTCTGTCAAGGCGCTGGGGATCGGCGGGATTCTCCTGTTTGGAATTCCCGAGCGGAAGGATGACCATGGCACCGGTGCTTATGATGAACACGGCATTGTTCAGGACGCGGTTCGTGCACTGAAAAGCGCGGTAAAAGATCTCCTGGTAATTACCGATGTTTGCCTTTGCGAATATACCGCCAATGGTCACTGCGGGCTTGTCTCCGGCGAGGAAATCCTCAATGATCCCAGCCTTGATCTGCTTGCCAGGGCAGCACTGGCGCAAGCCAAAGCCGGCGCCGATATTGTGGCTCCATCCGATATGATGGATGGAAGAGTGGGAGCCATACGAAAGCGCCTGGACGAGAATGGATTTGTGAATATCCCGATCCTGTCGTATGCCGTGAAATATGCATCGGGGTATTATGGACCCTTCAGGGAGGCTGCGGAGTCCGCCCCTGCCTTCGGCGACCGGCGCAGTCACCAGATGGATCCGGCGAATGCCCTGGAGGCCTTGCGGGAAGTAGACCTTGATATCGAGGAAGGGGCTGACATCATTATGGTGAAGCCTGCCGGTCCTTACCTGGATATTATCCGGATGCTGAAGGATCGATATCCGGTTCCCATTGCCGCATATCAGGTCAGTGGAGAGTATTCCGCGCTGGTCGCCGCCGGGCGCCTGGGATGGCTTGATCTTCCGCGCACCATGATGGAGTCTCTGATCGGGATCAGGCGCGCCGGTGCGGACATTATCTTCACTTATTTTGCAAAAGATGCAGCAGCGGTTTTGGGATAAACATAGAACCTAGTTGATCTGGAATCTGATATCCGGAATTTGAAATCCGAAATTCCCATGGGAGCTACCGTGAACCGACGATCAAAGACCCTGTTTTCGCGTGCCCAGAAATTGATACCCGGCGGAGTGAACAGTCCTGTTCGCGCTTTCCGCAGCGTTGGCGGCGAACCGCGCTTTATCCAGTCCGGCAAGGGAAGTCATGTAACCGATGTGGATGGACAATCCTATATCGACTATCTGGGTTCCTGGGGGCCGCTGATTCTCGGTCACTGTCCATCCAAGGTCCAGGCCGCTTTGCGGAGCCAGATTGCGCTGGGGACCAGTTTCGGGGCTACCACGGAGAATGAGGTCGTCATCGCGGAAATGGTTACCAAAGCGTTCTCGTCCATCGAGAAGGTGCGCCTGGTCAATTCAGGGACCGAGGCGACCATGAGTGCGATCCGGCTGGCGCGGGCTTTTACCGGCCGCAACAAGATCATCAAGTTTGACGGCTGCTACCACGGACACGTGGATAGTCTGCTGGTGAAAGCGGGTTCCGGGATTGCTACCCTGGGCTTGCCGGATAGCGCGGGCGTTCAGCCGCAGGATTGCAGTTCCACATTTTCGGTGCCATACAACGACGCGGATATGGTGCAGCATGTTCTCGAGGAGAATCGCGCGGAAGTGGCTGCCGTGATTATTGAACCCATTGCCGGCAATATGGGGACGGTGCTGCCCGCGAAGGGATTTCTTCAGAGGTTGAGGAAACTGACGCGTGAGCATGGGGCGCTGCTGATATTTGACGAGGTGATCACCGGTTTCCGCCTGTCCTACGGAGGAGCCCAGGAACTGTTGAATATCAAGCCGGACCTGACTTGTCTCGGGAAGATTATTGGCGGCGGGTTGCCGGTAGGTGCCTACGGCGGGCATCGGGAGATCATGAAATGGATCGCCCCGGAAGGCCCTGTCTATCAGGCGGGTACGCTTTCGGGCAATCCACTGGCTGTCGCGGCAGGCATCGCGGCGTTGGGAGCTTTGAAACAGCCCGGGATCTACAAGAAACTCGAAAGCATGACGCTGGAGCTGACTGCAGGGTTGCAGAAGGCCGCGGAAGAAGCCGGGGTGCCTGTTCAGATCAACCAGATCGGCTCCATGTTCACGGTGTTCTTCACCCCTACGCCTGTGACTGATTTTCAGACGGCAAAGACCTGCAACACGGCAAGCTATGGAAAATTTTTCCATTCACTGCTGGATCAGGGAGTTTATTTTCCCCCCTCGCAATTCGAAACCTGCTTTATATCGCTGGCGCACAGCAGGGCGGATATCAAGGCGACCATTCAAGCCGCCAGAGTGGCATTCAAAGCCGCGCTGCGGTAGATGCCCAAAGTCCGAGGCCGGGAGCTAATTATTGACTCCTGGCCTCTGTTTTCTGGCTTCTGCCCTTTTCCCGGTTCTCACCCTCACCGAAACGATCCTGAACCTGTCGACTTTCTCAACCGTCAGAATCAGTTCTTCATACCGGACGCTTTCGCCTTCGCGCAGCAGACGTCCCGTCAGAGCTTCGAGAAACCCGGCGAGGCTGATATAGGCCGGAGACTCAGGAATCTTCTCATTGAAAACCCGATTGAAGTCCCGGACAGGGAAGTTTCCCGCGATGGAGAACAGGTTGGGGGCGAGTTCTCGAACCGCCTCGGTCTCGGTATCGTGTTCATCGCGTATTTCGCCTACAATCTGCTCGAGCAGATCCTCCAGCGTGACAATCCCCTCGACTCCTCCATATTCATCCACGACCACAGCTATATGCAGATGCATGGATTGAAACTGGCGTAAAACGATGTCCAGGCGTGCCGTATCCGGCACAAAATGGATGGGGCGTAAAAGAACCTGCAGGTTGATGGATTCCAGCCTGGAGGTGTGCTGCAGCAGGTCCTTGACATTGAGTATGCCGACCGGATTGTCGAAGTTGCCGCGATAGATCGGAATGCGTGAGTAATTGGTCTTATTGATGACCTCCAGGATCTTCGACATCGGATCGCTGATTTCGGCCGCAGTCACCTCGATTCGGGGGATCATAATCTCACGGATCTGAGTTGCGCCGATTTCGAAAATATTGTGGAGCATTTCCTTTTTTTCGCCCGTGACGCTTTCCTCGCTGGATGCCGCAATCATGGCCTTAATCTCTTCTTCGCTCATGGAATGGGCAAATGGACTGCTGGTGGATTTCAGCCCGACGATCCGGACCAGCCCGTTGGATATCCATGCCGCCAGGGAGGCAAACGGAGATAGAACGGCAATACACACCCGGACAGGGAGAAGCAGCACCCGCGCGGTTTGTTCCGGGCGCCCGGCCGCGATGATCTTGGGGCTTAGTTCACAGAAAATCAGGATAACCAGGGACAGCAGAATGGATCCGATGAGACCCGCAGTCTGGGCGTGCCTTTCCCCGACATGGGAGGTAATGATGTAGGTCAGCAGGCTGGCCGCCGCGATTTCAGCTACCGTAACTCCGAGGAGAATCACTCCCAATAGACGATCGGGATTGTCGAGGATCTTTTTTATTGCGCCGGCTTTGGCATCTCCGGCATCCGCCTGATATTTCAGACGGATGCGGTTCACGGCCATGAAAGCCGTCTCGGCTGCGGAGAAGAATACCGAGAGGGCTAAAAAAATAACCAGGAGAATGGTATACAGCAGCAGCGGCGACAAAGTTAGGCAGAGGTTTTCACCGAGCGGGAATAAGCCTCGGAGAGAACACGGTCTATTTGATCCTCAACGGATTTCTCATTAAGTCCACGGACAGTCGCTACTTCACTGATAATCAATTGCTTGGCACGATCCAGCATTCTTTTTTCCCGGAAGGAAAGGCTCTTCCGGTAACTCAGGTAGACGAGATTTTTAAGTACTTCAGCCACCTGGAAAATTGAGCCGGTACGCATCTTTTCCGAATGATCTTTATAGCGGCCTTTCCAGTCCGCTTCCGGTTCGAAGAAATCCTCCTGGAGCAGTTTGAATAGCCCATCCACATCGGCTTTTTTAATGATCCTGCGCAATCCGACGCTTTTAACATTGGCGGTAGGAACCATTACCAGGGATGCATTGGAATGAATGCGAAGCATGTAGAATTCTTCCGGTTGACCATTTACGAATCGGCTGCTAACCTCCTCGATAATGCCCACCCCATGGTTGGGATAGACTACTTTTTCACCTATACGAAAATCCATAAAACCTCCGGGAACTTTCCATTATATCAGAAAACTGTATTTTGAGCAAAGTTGGCCCGGGAAGTGCAGGCTTTGATTGACTCCTGAGGAGATATTCGATAGTATTTCCGCCCGCATGCCGAAGTGGCGGAATTGGCAGACGCACGGGACTCAAAATCCCGCGATCCTTGCGGTCATGAGGGTTCAAGTCCCTCCTTCGGCACTCTCTTCTTAACAGCATAAAGTAATTCTTGGTAGTCGATTCCCGATCAATTGCGTTCTTGTAGTTGTTGGCGCTGCTTCCCAAAAGGAGACGACGGATAATATTGGGTTTATCAGTGTTGATCGGTTTCGGCCAGTGAGCAGGCCTCTTATCCGGACGCAAGCGATGAGCGATTCAAAAATTACCTTTGGCTATGCGGCAATAGAATCGGTCAAACTTCTTAGCAATCCTGTTGATTCTTCGTCCCGAGTGCCGGGGCTTGCATGAATGGGAGGGAGAGTTGGATGCATCCTACTGTAGCCATAGTAATGCCTTGCTACAATGAATCGGAAATTCTACCACTGACCATGAAGGCTGTTTCCGATCTTCTGGCCGGATTGGTTCGTGCCGGTAAAATCAGCGAAAATAGCTTCATACTGGGAGTAGACGACGGAAGCAGGGATAGGACCTGGAACATAATCGCTGAGCTTCATGCGAAGATGCCAAGCCAAATTAAGGGGATTAAGCTGTCAGGGAATGTCGGCCACCAGAAGGCTTTGCTGGCCGGCCTGCATTATGTTCGGGGCAAGGCCGACTGTGCTGTCTCTATTGATGCGGACTTGCAGGATGATATTGGTGCAATAGAGCACATGATCAATGCTTTCCAGGAAGGTGCTGAAGTAGTCTATGGTGTCCGGCGGCATCGGGATAGCGATACACGCTACAAGAGATGGACCGCGATCGGTTTTTATAGGGTCGTTCGCAGGCTTGGTGTGGCCGTTGTGGAAAACCATGCCGATTTTCGATTGCTGAGTTCTAAGGTGCTCGAATGTCTGCATGCATTTCCGGAAACAAATGTGTTTTTGCGCGGACTTATTCCTCTGATCGGATTCAAAACCGCGGAGGTTTTATATGACAGGCATTCGCGGGTGGCTGGTCAGTCCAAGTATCCGCTTAAGAAAATGCTCTCGCTTGCATGGGATGGAATTACTTCGTTCAGCCCCGCCCCGCTTCGAATGATCTCTCTGGTTGGCGCAGGCCTGTTCGTACTTGCAGTTATCGCCTCGCTTTATTCCCTGGTACAGCATCTGGCCGGCCACACGATTGTCGGTTGGACCTCGGTCGTTATTTCCATATACATGTTGGGAGGAATCCAGCTCTTGGCGATCGGTGCCATAGGAGAGTATCTGTCAAAAATCTACATCGAGGTGAAGCATCGACCGCAATATTTTGTTGAATGTGAACTGCCGTGAGCCAAATCGATTTCGACGACTATGCGGATGACTACGAACATCTGGTGGACAAACAGACTTCCTTTTTTGATGACGGCGATTATTTTGCCGAGTACAAGGTGTTGCTGGCTCGCGAAATCTCAAAGTTGAGCAGCGGCAATATAATGGATTTTGGTTGTGGAATCGGGCAGAGCATACCATTTTTTCAAAGGCACTTTCCCGGTTCCAGGATTACAGGGTGCGATGTTTCCAGGAGGAGTCTGCAGCGGGCAAGCGAAAAGTATTCTTATGCTGAATTCGTACAGCCCAACGATCTGTCAGCCGATTCCGTTTTCGATCTTATCTTTGCCTCGGGTGTTTTTCATCATATTCCACCATCTGATCGTATAGCCGCGCTGAGATTTTGCTATAGGCATCTGACTGACGGCGGAATTCTCATCGTTTTTGAGCACAATCCCTACAATCCCATTACCCGCGGACTGGTCGCCACCTGTCCCTTTGACAAAGATGCCGCGCTTCTGTCCCGGAAGGAACTGCGAGCCATTTTTGCAGAGGCCGGATTGAAACGGATGCAATCGGGATATACCTTGTTTTTCCCTTCCCCTCTTCGAGCCATGCGCAGCCTGGAGAGATATTTGCGCTTCCTGCCGTTCGGCGGACAGTATTATGTTGCAGGAGAGCGGCATTGAGCAGCGAATCCTTTCGTAACCCTTGGTTGGCGGCAGAGTTATTCTGTTGGAGGTTCGATGAGTCGTTCTGTTAGAACCAGCAAGTGGATCCTTTTGTTTGCAGTCGTCGCTCTTTTTGCAGGAGCCTGGAATTTTTTTGAAAGGTGGAATCAGGCGGATTTATTTGCAACCTTCCCGGTCTATCAGCGAGGGGACACTTGGATACTGGCGGGACAATGTGCCCGTGACACCGGTGTCCTGTTGGCAGGATGCTCTGACAAGAAGAATTTGGTTCCCTTTGAGGATTTATCGACGGCTGATGATCCCGGCCATGCTTTGATTCTAGGAATTCTGGGTAAATACTCTCGAGCCCCTATCGATAAGGTAACACTTGTAAAAATTAATTTTGCCATCAATGCCCTGGGCACGCTGCTTATCGCCGGATTGCTTTGGTATGGAGACCGAAAAATTGCGGCGTGTTTGTTTATGTTGTGGGCGGCCGGGGTTGTATTTCTTAATTTCCTGTGCTCGGATGTTACCGGCGCTTTTTGGGGGATTTTCGGACTTGCGCTGGCATTACCCCTTTGGCTGGCAATACATTCCGCAAAGCAAAGCAGCAATCTTGTTCTCTGGACCGGAATCGCAGTCGGCACATTGTTGATTGGCATCGCAACTGTACTGAGAGAACCGATCGGATTGATAGGATCGCTCAGTGCGCTTTTGGCGCTCGTTCCCATGATGCGAGGACGATGGGCATCATGCAAGCCCGCGACCAAGCTTTTATATGGGGCATGCGTTCTAATCATGACTGTCTTACCCTCCGAGGCAACCTCGGGGCTTGTATGGATGAGAAAGGCTGCCTTCGGTGTAGAGCCCGGCAAGCTCATGCATCGGCACGGTTTTTCCCATAATCTATATCTGGGATTGGGGGCAAAAGACAATCCGTGGGGGATCGTTTGGGATGATGGTAATGCCGAAAGCGCCGTCAAGCGGGCTAATCCCAAGGTGGCCTATGTTTCCGAGGAATATTACTCCATTCTGTGGCGCTTATACCTGGACAAAGTGGCCCATTACCCGATCACAGTAATAAGCATCTATGTCCTAAAGACAATCGACATATTGCAAATGACAATGCCCAGGCAACCGACCATTGGCATTTCTGTGCTTTTGCTTCTGCTGATCCCATGTCTGCGCCTGATTCCCAGGTTCTCAAAATTTTTCAGCTTTGCCGATGAAGCTTTGCCAATGATTGGTATTTTGGCTTTTGCCGGACTTCTTATTCTGGGACAGGGCGTACTTACGATTCCCTATTACAACTATATTTTTCCAGTGGCTATTGTAATTGCTCTGATTGCCGGACTTTTTTTGGATCGCCTGTCGGTTTCGCTCATGATGCCCGCATCGGACGTACCCGAAAACCGGCCACGCTGGAAGGCGGGCAAGCAAAAACAAAAGTCTTCATCCATAGCAAGTCGTGGTTCAAGGTAGAGGGCCTGAGAAATACCCGCGTGCTCATTCCCGCAATGCGGATAAATAGCGGATCCAGTCGTGACTCGCTCCGAGAGGAAGCCGGGGGCCACTGGGAGCGCCGCCGTCCAGGCGGTTCTCCCGACAGCGGCTTTTTTCTCTCCTTTGTCCATGAATTTTCCTTTCCGTTTTTCCCCAGATACTTTCATATACCGGTTACCGAACAGCGCTAAACCCGACAGCCCATTCGCCGATAAGGATTGGGGGAAATATATCCTCCGTTACAATCCGCATATGCTGGTGTCGGTGGTCGAAATGGGTAGTTGATATTATAACGCCTGTAAAAAGAATGAGTTATATCATTGCGAGATTCTCTCGGTTGTCTTAGTTAGGGCGGTAAGAAGGGTTTTTATGAGTGCACAGGTTTTATTTGTTGACGATGATTCGATGCTGTTGGACGCAATTTCGCGTTCGCTGCGGCGGGAACCCTATGAGATTCACACGGTTGAATCCGCCGAAGAGGCGCTCCGGTTTCTGCAGGCTCACTCGGTTGATGTTGTGGTTGCCGATGAGCAGATGCCGGGAATGCCGGGGACCGAATTTCTTCGGAATGTACGCAGGCGCTACCCGGACACGGTTCGTTTTATCCTGACCGGCAAAGCGACCATGGATCTTGTCATCGAAGCCGTCAACAATGGTGGCATCAGTCGATTCTTTCGCAAACCGTGCGATTCAGTCGAGCTTTCCATTGCAATCCGTCAGGGGTTGCAGCAGAGAGAACTCATGGGCGCCGCGCGCCGACTTTTGAGCAGAGTCAAGATGCAGGAACTGCAACTCAAAAAGCTGGAACGTCTGCATCCAAATATTGCCCGGGTCGATTGGGGTGAGGATGGCTCCATCGAGCTTCCCGATTGGGATGGCGATCCCAATTCCCTGATGAGGGAGATTTGCGATCATCTCGAGAAGGAAAAATAGGGCAATGGCTGAGATTCAGGCAAATGTTCTGATTGTCGATGATGACGTTAACGTGCTCAATGCCGCAAAAAGGATGTTTCACGGAGACGCGGATATTTCCATCCTTACCGCGTCTGAGGTCCGGGATGCCATGCAAATGCTGCGGGGAGGGAATATTCCCGTAATTGTTTCCGATCATCACATGCCGGGTATGTCGGGCGTGGAGTTCCTGGAGTGGTCCAAAACCGTAGCACGCGACAGCATGCGTATCCTGTTGACTGGAGACAACGATTTCGGGATTGCGCTGAATTCCATTAACAGGTGCGAAGTATTCCGATTTATTACCAAGCCCTGGAACCCCCTCGAATTCAAGGCAACAATCCGCGATGCCCTGCAAAGATATCGCATGGTGACTTGCCTGAGATCCGGCGATGAGGCCAAGCTCCTTTCCCTGGTTCGAACCATCGAACTCAAGGATCTCTATACAAAGGGGCACTCTGAGAGAGTGGCGCAATATGCCTCTCTGCTCATGGATGGGCTGGATACCTCCGATGAAGAGCGCAGGGAAATACGCTACGGTTGCCTCCTGCATGATTGCGGCAAGATCGGGATCCCGGAATCGATTTTGAATAAGCCGGGAAGCCTGGACTCTGAACAGAACGAGCTTATGAGAAATCATCCGCGTTGGGGGAGTGAAGTGGCAGTGGCGGCAGGCTTGAGCCAGAGGATTGTGCACATGGTGCTGCACCATCATGAAAGATATGACGGAAGAGGGTATCCTGAAGGACTCTCAGGCCATCGCATACCACGAGAAGCACGCATCGTTGCCATCGCTGATTTTTATGACGCCCTGGCTTCCGATCGTCCCTACCGCAAGGCGCTGAAACCTTCAGACGCGATCCAGTTGATGCGGAAAGAAAGAGAAGCCGCTTTTGATCCACAATTGGTGGATTTGTTTATTGACGGCATGGATCAGATAACGGAGTAACCGGGATGGCAGGCTCCCGGTCTGAAGTCCAGCAAATATACCCCGCCCCTAAAAGAAGAGCCTTAGCGTCTCGATTTTCCGATCGATGTAATCCCGCACCTGCTGCAACTGCGCGTTGAACCGGCTTTTCGCAAACCTTGTATCAAGAGCGATGAGCATGATTCTTTCACGCAGCGGAATCTCGGTTGAGAGCAGGTCCATGGAATTCATGCAGTCGATTTCATCGCCCGCAGATGACTGTCTCTGCGGCCACCCATCATAAAGGTCATTCGTAAACGCAACGACCTGCTGCAATGTCAGCGCTTCGAGGAGCCCTCCGGCATCGAGTCTTTGAAGTATGGGATCATAGCTGCGCAGATAATAGACAAGCACGGAGGTTGCATGTCGGCTGTACTGATACCAGGACATACCTCCGACGGCTCTGTCGAAAATGCTCATGGCGGACCGGCTGAGGAAGGGGAATTCCTTGCTCGCCTCACAGCCGGCACTGTCGCAGCAGCCGGTATGCTGAAAAAAACCTACCTGGTCGCGCCCGTCGTACCCGCAGGACGTTTCTGCCAGAGGATGGGCCATGCAACCAACCCTTCCTTTTCTATCGACAAATCCCAGTAACTGGCACTCAGGCAACTCGCCCTTCTGATAATGCTTCTTTTTTGCAATGCATCCGCCCAGAAACAAAGATGCCAGCCCGGTGTTGACCTCAAAGACATACCGGTAGCCCTCATGCTTCTGTATGGCTTCCATGTACAACGGCAGAGAACGCCTTGGCCGTTCACTGTCATACAGCGTGAGAAAGAGTCTTCTTCTTTCGGAAAAGCGCCTTTCCATTTCTTCTTTCCCGACATCCGGGAAGGAATCCTCGTATTTCGATGCTTCTATTCTGGGGTCCTGCAGAGGGTTGAAATTCTTAAACTTCATCAGCAGGTTGCCCGGGCCTAGATATCGGCCAGAATACCGGACGTCGTAGGCTTGTCTGCTCTTTTCATACAATGCAGCTCGCTCTTCCTTCGTGTCCTCCAGGTGCGAATCGCCCCCTATATGGGGCAGGCAACAGCGAACACACGAAACACTGCTGTGCTGGCACAGACTCACATCCAGCGACTCGCCCGAGCGCATAATGGACTGTTCTGCAAATATTCTGTCTGCCTGCTCCGCTGTGTCGTGCATGATTGTAATAAGGAAAATACCTTTCTTCCGGGAAAGAAAATACTAGCAGGAAAGAGAGGGGCTCGACATTACTAATGCAATGCCGAGCCTTAATTATTCGAGTGTTGTATGAGTGAATACATATTAGGACTACTTATCTCGGAAGTCAAATGTTTTTGCATAGCTAATGTGAAATTTGTCACAAGGAATATATATTCGAGACGGCAGGGAATGGTGAATAGGAGGCAGGAGGCTGCCGATATTGCTACCTTGGCCGAACGAGGGCCGACAGAATTCCTAACATCCTGTCTTCTACAACGTGGTGAAGGAACCGTCCGGGCGGACATAGCCGCTGAGGTCCCGAGGCTCGGAAATATCATCAATGAGATTTGCCTTATCCGCATTGAAAACAATCCCCAGCCCCGGCCGGTCGTTCGGGTAGATCTTTCCATCCTTGAAATCGAATGCTTCCTTCAGATATGACGGCAAAGCCGTTGTCAGGACTTCATTGATGACCGGGCCCGGATATGCAGTGACTGCATGAGCCACGGCAGCCGTTGAGATTGGCGCCGTAAAATGTGGCGCCAATCCAATGTAGTGTGTTTCGCATATCGCCGCGATTTTCCGATATTCCGTGATGCCGCCGACATTTGGAATAGCCCCCCGGATGTAATCCACAAGCCCCTGTTCCGCAAGGGGCTGTGTGCCATCCCATTTGTCGCCGAATTGCTCGCCGGCGGCCAGCGGAACATTCACCTGTTTTCTGAGGAGGCTGAACTGGGAAGCATCCGTGATGGCGCGAATCGGGTCTTCGACAAAGAAGGGGTTGAGCGGTTCTATGAGCTTGCACAAACGTACTGCGTCGGCCATGTCAAATCGCGTATGCGCATCCAGGATCCAGTCTCCGTCGCGTCCCACTCCTTCGCGCAGCTCCGCGCAGACGGCGGCCGTCAGGTCCACGGCTTTTCGGCTGTTGAAGACTCCCTTTTCGGGTTCAATGCCGTGGAAGCGAATGGCACGAAATCCCTGGTCCATCACCTTGCGAGCTTCTTCTCGGGCGGCTTTCAGATCCAGCGTGCCGCGCGATTGATAACACTCAATATAATTCCGCGCCCGGCCGCCGAGCAGTTGGTAGACCGGGGCATTCAGCGCCTTTCCCTTCAGATCCCACAGGGCACAGTCCAGCGCACCCAAGGCATGGATCTTTTCACGTCCGGGTGGATAGAAGGTTCCCCTGTACATGCGTTGCCAGAGATATTCGATCCGAAACGGATCCTGGCCGATGATGGCGCCCGCGCAATCCTCAATCATATCTTTTGTGCCGCCCTGGCCGATACCGATCAGTCCCGAATCCGTTTCGATCGTCACGACAATTGCGCTGTGATTCAACCATCCGCTCGTTCCTGAAGTCCCGGTCGGGTTGTAAACCTTCACTCTCTTGATCTTCATTCCTGACGGTCCGGATTTCGCCGTGGTCCCGAGTGCGGCGAGGCTGGATGCTATGACTGCCGATTGCAGAAATCTGCGTCGATCCATGCGAGGGCTCCTCTTTTTTCTCCAGCTTAACAAATTTGCAGCAATGAGAGGGATTGAAAATGAGCGTGAGGCTGCCGGTTAGGCATTTTGGTGTTCGTTCACTGCAGAATGGGGTTATAAGTCCTGCGGATGTTCATGCACTTCGGGTTGAATTAGTGTGCCAGGGCTTTCAGTTCATCCCATTTCTGACGGAATTTATATGCGGACTGGGCGTCAGGGAACCGGAACGTCTGGAAATGACTATCGTCCGATATATTATAAAAATTAATGTTCTTCCCATCGGTTTTCAGTTTCAGCAGCTTGAAGGGGATTCTGAACCCATGAGATCCCGAAGAAGGGCTGAACGCAACATCCAAAGAACTCAGCGAAAGAACGCCGCGGCACATTCCGCGGAAGACTCCGTGATCATGATCAAGGGTAAACCGTTCTATCTCTTCCGATGCTTTTCTCTGGGCAATCATTTCCTTGTCTGAGTCGGTCATCGTGCGTACGGTCTGTTTCACCGAGTCGTAGACAAGGACGACATGCTGTCCTTCTGAATACTCTTGAATTCGCGAAGCAATCGTCCCTCCGCCGTTTTCGATGGCAAGCGTGTGGTTGCCGATGGAAACGGACTCGTTGTCAAGTTCTCCATCCCTTCCGATCGGCTTGCCATCCAGCAGAAGTGTGGCTTTGGGCCCGAGTCGATGGATCGTGAGCGTTGCTCTGGCCGCCGCCTTGCGGGTTTCGGCCTGGCGTCGCATATCGGCCAGGCTCGAATCGGCAGGATTCAGTTTCTCAGCGTTGCCCAGGGCGTTGAGCGCCTCGGTATAGTGGTTTTCGGCCATTGCCGTGGAGTAGCTTTTCAGCTGCCGTTGGATCTCCTGAACTTTGGCGCTGAGATCCTGGGCTCGGGCGCTTCCCGGATTCTCCGCGAGCCAGAGGCTCAATGCTCCGGAAGCTTCTCCATATTTTCCGTGCGCAAGGAATTCGGACAGTTGACGGGTCCAGTCCTCCTCTTTCTGTCTGAGCATCGTTTTTTGCTGTTCTTCGTCTTTGCGTCCCTGCTCCTGTAATAGCCTGGCGTTGACCAGTGCCTGCCATCGTTTCCGCAACCCTTGGGCAGCTTCTGGATTGGTCGTCTGCAGCCTGTCGATTTCCGATTTTGCCATCTGCAGGTTGCCTGAATTGAGCAGTGCATGGATGCGGGCAGTGGTTGCCTCCAGCGGCGCCGGATTTTCATTTAGCGATGGTTCTACTACTTCCCCTGCGGCAGAGTTTTGCTTCTGGCTTTCTGCCGTGTCGGGCAGATTTTCTTTTGCCTTCGACGTTGTGTCGCCGGCAGCTTTGTTCGACAACACGTTCCAACGGCTGGGTGCGAAACGCTGCAAAAGGTTGGTTGAATAAGGCAGGCCGATATTCCATGCATTTCGGATTGATGCCGCCACTTCGGTGCATAGCACAATATAGCCTGCGGTTGATATGACCAGTATCGAAAGCAATACGACCGCGAAACGATAAGAGGGTTTGGCGCCTTTGCCCGGCTGCGCTTCCATGGCCGGTTCCTGCACTTTATCCGCCTCAAAGGGTTCCTGTGGCGGATGCGATACCTCCATCGACCCTGTTGGTGCTGCAACCGGGAGTGGCGGCGGGGCTGGGGATTCCGGTGTTTTTGCCGCCGGAGTCTCGTGCGGGCTTTCCGTTTTCGCATCAACCGGGTGCGGTAGAGGAGCGGGCTGTACCGGTGCCTCCACGGTCAGTTCCGATTCCAGTTCCTTCGGCTGCTCGGAGACCGGCAGGTCCAGGGCTGTATCCAATGGAAGAGCGATATCATCCCTGGCGATGAATTCCGGAATAGGGGAAGGTTCTTCCGATACCGCCGCGAAAAAGTCCATCGCGGCTGGTGGCTCCGCAGATGATTCCATGAAGGTTTTTTCGGGACTGGGAGGCTGCGGGTCCATGCTATTCGCACGAATGGCAGAATCCAGATCAGATGAAAGAGATATTTCCGGTTCCTCCGGGGGCAGTTGCGGGCAAAGCGAATCCAGTGATGGCGGCGCATTGGCTGCTGCCTGAATTGACGGATACTGTTCCATCAGTCTGTTCATCAACTGGTCCAGATAGGCGTAATCGGATTCCCGTTCTCCGCGCAGCAGCCTTTGAATGTCGTCCATCAGCCTGACCGTATCCGGAGAGGCATTGGGTAGCGCTGCGGCTTTTCGGAGAGGCGAGAGCGAGGCATACAGTTCGGAAAGAACGAGCTGGGCATCCTCCGCGATGCTGACCAGGAGCTGTCTGCATTCGCTCGCGAGCTCTTCCGCGCTTTGATAGCGATCTTCCGGATTTCTGGACAGGCAGGTTTTTAATATGGTCCAAATGCCGGGAGGCGCATCCGGGAACTTTTCGAACGTCGGAATCGGAGTGTCCGCAATAATGTTATCGAGAGCCTTGTTGCTGTCTTTGTCGTGAAATGGATGACAATGGGTGATTAGTTCGTAAAAGATAGTTCCCAGCGAAAAGATATCCGACCGCTGATCGCACTTGTCATGCTGAATCTGTTCCGGGCATAGATAGATGGGCACGCCCCAGCGCACCGCAGGGCGGGGCAGATATTTCATAAGAGCCTGCGCAACTGCAAAATCGCGAATTTTTGCGGTGCCATCTGGAGCCAGGTGGATCTTTCCGGGCACAAGATCGCGGTGAAGCACACCCTTTTTGTGTGCATGGCTCAAGCCCTCGCTGATCTGGATCATGATCGAGAGTTTCTTCTCAACGGGAACAGAGGAATTTTGGGCTATCAGGTTTCCCAGAGTTCCGCTGCCGAGGGATTCCATCGCAATGTAATGGGTGGATCCCTCTTTGCCGTGACCGAGTATCCGGGCGATATTGGGATGCTGAAGGCCCTCTACCGCGCGCATTTCGCGACTGAAAAGCTCCTCCACATTAGTATCCCAACGAATTCCATCGCATAGGATCCGGATCACCACCGGCGTTCCCATGTCCTGATCAAATCCCCTGTAAACGGGCCCGAGGTAGCCTTCTCCAATTTTTTCTATAAGGCTGTATCTTTCGACATTCTGTGCGGCTTCAGTCAGAGAGGTTGCCCCCATAGTCTGCCTGCTCCTTTTCCGGCTAATCAATAACGGTAGTTTTCGGCTAAAACGAGGTTGGTCATGGTGATGTATATCACTGACTCGTGGGAGAGGTCCTAAGCCTGCCTGCCTGAGGAGTGCTTGATTTTAATAATGTTATCCGAAGACAGCTCCGATCAGACAAATATCACGGAGGATATAAAGCCTGTGGCCATTACAAGCAGGGTACTGCGCGATCAGCGAAGGATCTCGCGCGTTCCCACAAATTTTCGTTGCCATTTCAAATATGAAGGCAATAGCCGTGAGGCGACTGTGATTGATCTTTCGATCAATGGGGCTCTTCTCTCTTCGAGATTCATGCCTCCGATTGGCAGCCAGGTTTCGGTAAGCCTGAAGCCGCCAGCATCGAAAGATGTCATAGAAATGGATGCCAAGGTGATCCGTGGTGGATGGGGATTTTCGGAACACGGAGCAATCGGCAAATTCGGTGTCCGCTTTGCTCATGCTTCGCCCCAATTGATAGCACTGATTCCTAAACTAAACAGATAAGGAGAAAGTGAAAAGGCTGGTCCATATGGATCGGAGTTTTTGGGAGGATGTTGGAATGCCTGCGATTACTGTCATGGAAGATGAGAACATCAGCATGTGGTTTCATCCCGAAAGCAAAATACTGCATCATCAAACGCACCAATTTTTCAGCGGGAAACCATTTCGCGATGCTTTGAATAAAGGCGTAGAAACATTTGAAAGATTCGGCGCCCAAAAATGGCTGTCCGATGATCGAGAGACGCCATCACTGGCTAACGAAGACCTGGATTGGGGAGACAGGGACTGGTTCCCCCGGGTCGCAAAATTGGGGTGGAAATACTGGGCAATTGTCATGCCGGAGAATTCGGTCGGCCAACGCACCCTGACGCGTCTTGCTGAAAACTATTCAGCCCGCGGCGTTGTCACCCGGTTTTTCACTTCCTCTGAAGAAGCCCAAAAGTGGCTGGAAGATTGTATGTAATATTTGCCGGTTCGCCGTTTTCGATGCGAGACGGCGAACCGAGCTATTCCTCACTCATTCAAATCCTTGGAATAATCCCCAGCTTAGCCAGAATGCGAAATAGAAGAGATGCCGACGTCTCTTTCCGTATGCGCTGAAGCTCTCCATTCGCCTGGTTGGCGTGAGCGCGCTCCGTGGCAACGTCCCCCTCCAAAGAACGGGCCCAGACCGTTCGGTTGTCCAAATCGTTCTGCAAAGAACAGATATGCGCTGCGCGCATCTCCAACTCTTTTTCCATGGAGCGAATCCACTTCGTTCGACTCTCCAGGTCCTGCTGCAGCGACTCAATGGATTCCGACTGCCGGTTGATTTGGCTGGTGAGGCTCGCGGCCCAGCCATTGCTTTCTTCCAGTTGCTGCTGAAGTTCGCGGATCAACTCACGCTTTTCCTGAACGTCTTTGTTTAATTGCTGCGCCCATCGCGAAAACCCCTTCGTTTGATCCGAGCTCGTAATATCCAGGTAAAACGAGTTGCTTTCATCAAAGACGGTTGAGGGGATCGGTTCATTGCTGCAGATCGCGACCAGGTACAGGGGTTGGGAGAAAGAAGATTCTTTCGGAATCTCTTCCAGCAGATCATTCCGGACATGAAAATGGAATGGCGCATCCTGCCGGTTGCCCGGTTGCCACATCGTCGATAGCGTCAAAACGCGTTGAGCACAAAGATGGACATGCTTAAAGTACTTCCCCAGGAATTCCAGAAATTCAGGGAGCGTCATCTCGTGCTTGTGATATTCATTCTTTGCCGGATAGGTCTCTGCGTATTCGATTTTTTCCGGGGATGAGATCAGGAAGAGGCCGTCTCGCTTCAAAGTGTGTTGGATGTTTGCCAGAAAACGATCCTGAGTGTCGGGATCGAGGTGTTCAAGCAGTTCGAAGCTGACCGCAATGTCGAAGTCGGATTGTTCCGGCGCCGTATCACAACTCCCAGCTTCAAAGGACAGGTTTGGGATCGCTGCATATGTTTTTCGAGCGTGTTCCACCGCTTTGACATCGATGTCGATCCCAAGGACCGATTGTGCGAATTTCGCCAAAAAGGCGCTGCCGTATCCTTCTCCGCAAGCGCAATCGAGTACTTTCTTCTGATTAACGAACCTCGAAGCGAAGTAGTAGCGATGGTAATGCTCGAGTGCAAGGATCGGATCTGTCTGGTGGGGGATAAATCGTTCGCCCGTGAAAACAAGCTCGTCTTTTGGATCTTGCCCGTCACGCGGCGCCATTCGGTTGTTCCTTTCCTGGATATTTTACAGCGCGTGGAATCCGCGGCAAATTGAAGGCCTTCCTTTGCCACGAATTCCATGCATAACCTTAGATTATCTTTGGTGATCAGTTTGCCCGCTTCAGAATTTCAAGCAGGAATTGCCAGAAGCGTTCCACCGTATCGATATAGATTTTTTCGTCCGGTGAATGAACGGCTTCAAGCGTTGGGCCCATCGAAACCATATCCATTCCTGGAAAGCGTTCGCCGATGATGCCGCATTCCAGTCCGGCGTGAATGGCTTTCACTTCGGGGTCTTTCCCGTAAAGCGCTCGGAACGCAGTTTTCGCAGTCGCGAGGATTGGCGAATCCATATTCGGCTTCCAGCCCGGATAGGCATCCGTGTGGCCGACCTCGGCTCCGCCTAATTCGAAAACGAAAGAGACGCTTTGGGCGATCTCCGCGATTTCGGAGGCCACCGAACTGCGCTGGCTGGTCGCAATCCGGATCGTGTCTTTGATCGTTTTCACCACGGCGACATTGGTGGATGTTTCCACCAGCCCCGGGATGTCGGCGCTCATTTTGATCACACCGTGGGGAAGAGAAGCGATGGTCTTCAAGATCTTCTGCTGTTCTGCTTTTCGGATGACCTTCCACTTCTTCCGTGAATTGAGTTTTTCGAACGAAACTGCAAGGTCCGGTTCGATCGTCGACAGTTCGGCTTTTACGGTCGCCGCGATCGCTCCCACGATGCGGCCGGCTTCCTCTGCTTTCTTGACCGGCACAAGCAATACGGTTTCGCTTTCGCGAGGAATTGCATTATGTTTGTTTCCGCCGTCGATGGAAGCAAGGCGGGCGCCAGCCGGATCGAGAGCCAGGAGTATTCGGTTCAGGATTTTGATGGCGTTGCCGCGTCCTTTGTCGATATCGAGGCCGGAATGACCTCCCTTCAATCCGGAAATGCGGAGCTGCATCGGGATCATCGACGCGCCTGGCTCGTCGAAATGGAGCTTCCATGTTCCAAGCGTGTCTTTGCCGCCTGAGCAGCCCACGTAGAGAGCCCCCTCTTCTTCCGAGTCCATGTTCAATAATGTTTTGCTCTCGAGGAAATCCGGTTGGAGATTGGCTGCCCCGGTCAGTCCCGTTTCTTCGTCAACCGTGAAGAGCAACTCCAGGGGACCGTGTTCAAGCGTGCGGTCTTCCATGATTGCCAGGCTGGTTGCTACCGCAATCCCGTTATCCGCGCCGAGGGTTGTTCCTTTGGCCATCAGGATATTTCCGTTCCGGACGAGCTCAATCGGGTCCCTGAGGAAATCATGAACGGTATCTTTGTTCTTTTCGCAGACCATATCCAGATGGCCCTGCAGGGCGATTGAACGTGCATTCCCCCGGTTTGCAGAGGCCGGTTTTCGAACCACAACATTTCCAAGTTTGTCGGCCTTGGCTTCGAGACCCAGTTTTTTGGCTGTGGCAAGAACATATTTCGTAATGGCAGTCTCGTTTTTCGAGCCGCGAGGAATGCGCGAGATCTCGGCAAAGTACTTCCAGACCAGTTCAGGTTTCAAACCTTTAATTGCGGTGGACATCGGTACCTCCTCCTCAACCTGCGAGGACCTGGATTAGGTTTCCTGACAGCCGGCAATGGCTGTCAATATATATAGACGCTTCAATGATAGCCGATTCTCAGGTGCGCGATCAGCATCTTTGTGATAATACATTGAAATCAACATATCACGGCTCGTCCGGTTGGGAGAAAACGCTATGGCACAGACATCGGCTCAAGCCCGTACATCACGCACCGTAACAGTCCTTGACCCCCGTGGGCAGCCCACGGCGGTAGTGCAGCCTTTACCGCTCGCACCCAGGCTCAATACGCTGGATGGGAAGACGGTGTATATGGTGGATATTGGGTTTGGCGGCGGCTACGACTTCCTGGAGGAAGCGGCTGGCTGGCTGTACAGAAATATTCCTGCCATCAAGATTGAGCTTCGGCATAAGCGGGGGAATATGTTCCTCGATGATCCGGAGCTTTGGGTGGAGATAAAGGACAAGGGAGATGCCGTTATTTTCGGCGTTGGTGGCTGAGATGGCTGCACGGCGAGTGTCGCCGATCATTGCAGAGTCCTCGAAACGAAATATGGCGTTCCCACCGCTCCCATGGCCAGTGCACGATTTGCGGAGTTTGCCGCAACGGATGCCTTGAACCACGGGATGAGTCTCCGGTTTACCTTCCCTCCTTACCCTCTCGTGGGAAGGCCTAGGGAAGTATTGCGGCAATACGTGGAAGGCAGGGATCCTGTCACGGGGAGGCCGTTGATGCCCCAGGTCGTGGATGCATTGACGCAGCCGCTGACCGAACCCGAGAAAAACCCACCGGCACGAAGGGGCGCCTCCAGGCCGCGGCTGTTGGCACCGGATACGGAAGAAAACCTGAGGCAGCTCTTTCTGGAGAATGACTGGACGGATGGACTGCCTATCATCCTGCCGACCGAAGAGCGTGTCGAGCATATGTTGACCGGAACGGCTGCCGATCCAACCGAGGTCGTCGGGCGAATGACTATTACCACCCTCCAGGAAAAGCTGGAGTATACGGTGGAGAAGGTCGCGGTGAATGCTGTAATGGCAGGAGCCGGCCCGGAGCATTTGCCTGTAATCCTAGCCCTGGCCGCCAGCCAGGAAGGATCGATGCCGAGTTCGACGACATCCTTTGCCCGCATGGCATTCGTAAATGGGCCAGTCAGGGATGAGATTGGGATGAACTGCGGCCTGGGAGCGCTGAGCCCGTTCAATCATGCGAATGCCGTAATCGGAAGGGCATGGACGCTGATGACCATCAATCTGGGTGATTCCAGGCTGGGCGAGACGTTCATGGGTTCGACCGGCAGCCCGATGAACTATAACAACATGTGTTTCGCGGAAAATGAGGAAAGAAGCGTTTGGGAGCCCTATCATGTGCGCAAGGGTTTCCGGAAGGATGAGAGTGTTATCAGTATCTTCCGGGGTTGGAGCGCCATTAACAGCATGGGAGCCGCCGGCTGTTGCCGTCCGGCCCACGAAGAAATGCTGATGCTTCTGCAGGCATTCCCGGCATTGACTGGTGCGATCACTTTTGTCATGGATCCGCTGGTTGCCAGGCATTTGAAAGAACAAGGATTCCACTCTCCACTCCAACTGGGCGAGTGGATCTCGAAAAATTTCAAGATGACCGTCGGGCAGTACTTTGGGTCCGACCTTGTGTATTCTTTTGGCAATCCCCTTGCCAGGGACGGTGTCGAGCCGTATGCGTCCTGGTGGAAGCTGCCGAAAGATACTCTTATCG
The DNA here is from genome assembly GCA_963664705.1 of Acidobacteriota bacterium. Classification (GTDB taxonomy): domain Bacteria; phylum Acidobacteriota; class UBA6911; order UBA6911; family UBA6911; genus UBA6911. The sequence continues at coordinate 6,162,214 of OY761556.1, forward strand.
CACCCTATCTCCGGCCGGAGCTCATCGATTCCGTGGTCGTCGGCGGGGAAACCCAGGCGCTATGGTTTACCACGGACATGAATTGGACGCAGACTCTGTCGATTGACAAATGGCGCCCCAAGACGGGCATTTATCAAAGAGATGAGCAGGCGGAACGGCGTCGCTATGCGCGTCAGAAAAGGCACGCCGCAGCCCTGAATGCCAGCGGCTACGATTTGAAGTAAACGCTGCAATACGCGAAATCCGCGGCTGACACAAAGCCGCGGATTTCATGCATTATTTTTTCCAACGATTTCGAGCTGAAATCCGCCCAGTTGATTCTGGGTGGCAAAGTAGCATGCCGTGACGGCATGATCTTTGATAGTCGCCCTGAATTCGGATTCAATGCCGGCCCTTTTCATTGCACCCACGACTTCGGCATAATCCCCCTGAATCCCGAAGCTCACATGCTGGATGCCATTTCCCTTCCTGTCCAGGAATCGTTGATGACAGCCGCCCGGCCGTATTCCGATGGGCCGGATTACTTCAATTTGAAGATCTCCCAGAGAGCCCATTGCGAAAGCGACATCCAGGGACTCCATTTCCGGTGCCTGAACCGGTTTCTCATCCATGTAGGCATCGATAAGGTTGGGGGGGCCGTAGTCATAGGTCCAGCCTTTTATGCCCAATAGCCTCTCGAATCCCTGGGCCGCGCTCTTCTCATCCTTTACCACGAGGCCAACCTGGTTAATCTTTTTTCCACCTGAAAGGATGGGATGGTCCATTCTGGCAACGCCGGGGCCATCAGGCAGCACAACGCCAACCTGTTCGATATATCTCTTGCCCGATGCGCCCTCCGGGCTGGCAAACTCAATCCTGCACCCGAGTTCGTCGGTTGTATCCATTATTGAAAAGCGCGAGCTATGATCACAATCTCCCTGCATTTCGAGGCTGACGCCCGCATTGGTCAGCGCGCTCACCACGGCATCGTGATTTTGCAGCGTGCCCAGACCGATTGTGTAGAAACCTTCGCCGCTTTGCTCGAGGAATTCCGAGTAGGCGCATCGGCCCGATACCGGTTGGATCAACTTAATGGACCGGCCTCCAAAGTTTCCGATGGCCATGCGCATATCACAGCCTTCATCCGTTTGATGATTGTGAAGGATGGTATTGCTGAGACGAAGGGAGTAGAGCTTCAGGCGTACTCCAAAAATCTGGGCAAAGCGTTTGGCCGTTTTCTCGGCATCCTTAACCACCACGCTGAACTGAACAATCTTTTCATGACTCAGATCTACAACGCTGTTGCCCATGAAGCCTCCCTGACTCGAATAATTGATACACCGGATAGAATGGATCTATACTCTCCGCAGCAATACTTGCTGTCAATAGAACTGAATTGATTTGTTTGCGGGAGTCTATGGAATTCGTGGCCGGCCTTTTCCACGCTTTTTTCTCACGGACGTCAACGAGGTGCCTTTATGGCTAACAGTTTATACTCACTCCGCCCCGACCATTCTTCTTCCGGAATCACCGGGGCACAGATATTTGCAAAACTATGCAAGGATGAAAACTTGCCCGCCCTTTTCTGTGCAGCCGGTAATTACCACATCATCAATGCTATCTCGGAGACGGGGATCCCTTGCTACGGTGGTCGAACCGAAGGTGGGATGTGTGCCGCCGCGGATGGATTTGCCAGGGTGACCGGCGAAGCGGTCGCCTGTTCGGGGACTGAAGGCCCGGGGCTTACCCATATGATGATGAATATTGCCTGTGCCCATGCAGCCAATAGTCCGCTGCTCGTGCTGGCCAGCAATTCAAGCCTGGCTGCTGAAGACTGCTACAGTTTCATTCAATTCATGTACCAGCAGCCGCTGACGGAAGGCATGCGGAAATATGGGAAGAGAATCACCGTGCCAAGCCGGATCTATGAATATGGCGCTGCCGCTTTCAGAAATCTGAAAACCGGCGTACCGGACGTCGTGCACCTCGATTTTCCTCTCGAGGTCGTGACCCATCGTTTTGCAGATGCGTCCGAACTGGAGCGCTCCTACGACAAAGGGCGATACCGCAGCGATTCCCGGGCGTATCCGGGCAGCAAGGAGCTCCAACAGGCTATCGAAATGATCAGCAAGGCCGAACGCCCCGTCCTGATTGCCGGACACGGGATTTTTGTGCGCAAAGCCTGCGACGCGCTGCTGATGGCCGCGGAAAAACACGAAATGGCTGTGGTGGGTTCGGGCCCGGTTCGGGGACACTTTCCCGATGACCATCGCCTGTCCGGGAGCATGTCCAACGAAGCTTTGATGAATGCGGACCTGGTGGTTTTCGTCGGGCAGTACTCGATGCCGCTGCCTGAAGAATGGACATTGCCGCGTGGCGTGAAGACCATACGCGTGCATCCGGAGCAGGGAGACCTGGGGCGCAACTGGCCCGTCGATCTGGGAATCGTGAGCGACGAAGCTGTATTCATGGAGGCGCTGGCAAACGGACTTCCAGGTAAAAAAAGGGATTCCTGGGTGGGGGAGATTGCTGCTGCAAGGCGCCGATGGGAAGAAGCCCAGATGGGACTCTATACCCAGTTTCTCAAATACAGCCGCGATACCAATTCGCTTCATCCTTTTGTTCTATGCAAAGAAGTCCATGATTTCCTGTACAAAGGCGATATCGATCCCAAACAGACGGTCACCGGGTGGGGCGGAAACATGATCGGGTTCGGAGCCATGCGATGGCTGCGTGCCAACAGGCCCGGGCAGGAAGTCACGGTCGTGTACCAGTTCGGTCCCATGGGACCGGATCTTGCCATGATGATGGGTCCAGCGGTGGCTATTCAGCAAGGCATCGGGCCGCATGCTGCCTATCAGGGCGCACCTGTTGTGGTTGTGACCGGAGATGCCGGCATGGCGTACAGCCTTCTGGAACTGGATACTTTTGTGCGATACAAGCTCCCGGTAATCTGCATTGTATATAACAATGACTGCTGGGGCACTTTTACCTTGGCAACGGATACCCCCGGGGCGTTGCATATGTATATGTTCCAGGAAGGCCTGCGCTACGACAAGATGGCCGAGCAGCTTGGCGTTCGAGGCGAGTACGTGCGGACCCCCGAGGATCTACGGGCGGCTTTGAAACGCAGCTACGATGCCGCGGGAAGACAGGGGCTCTCGACGCTGATCAACTGCCAGGGGATTAAGGAATTCAACCTGCCTGAAGCGTATCCACCAGGACTGGATTTTTCGCCGGAGCCTGGAATCGGAGCCATTCGCCATTAGTGTTTTGACGATTGACGATTGAAAAAAGACATGTGCTTATTTCAATCGTCAATCGTCAATCGTTAATCGCCTCACCTGCCGGAATCCGGAGTCCAGCCATTGCCGAGTCCATAAGGCAGCGTCACAAACGGCGCAGCCTCCACGTGGTAAATCAGGCCTTTCCTGATTCCGAAGGTTTCCATGGTAACCAGGTTTTGCAGCATCCCCGGAGGATCGTCGGGTTTGGCGCCACGGCGCGTGCCGTCGTGGACAAAGAGCGGGAATGTTGCAACGATCTGCTTCTCTTCGTCGACCACCAGGACTCGTCGCGGGCGGATGTGCTTCATGTAGGCGAATGTCTTTTCGTTGATCTGCTGTTCGCAAGTCAACATGCTGAATCGCAGCATTTCCCGGCCTTGCGGTGTGTCCGCGGTTGGCATGAATGGTGCCGGCATCATCCGACCGCCGGGCGGCGCATTATTCACCGTCTGATAGCCATTTTCGTGACGGACGCACTCTTTGGCAAAGGCGCCGATTTTACCGCTGTCCCCTTCCAATGCGTCAAAATAGGAATTGGCAACGCGGATGAGCATATCCCTTGAGGATCTTTCGGCCGGCGGAATGTCAGTGGTCAGAATCGGCTCCGGCGTGGTCAGGAGCGGTATTGCCGCATCGTTGATGCTGCGATCGTAGAGCTGCTCGATTTCCTGGATCCTTCCCCTGTCAACCTTCAGTCGAACCGCGACCAGCGCATTCTGCCCGCCGATCTTCAATCTGGCTTGCAGCGCAACCTGGCCGGCATCCGGATCCGCAATATAAATCCTGAAGGTCGTGGGTTCCACTTTGGATCGCCAAAGCATGCCCTCTCCGACGCTCATTACCCCCGTGTTTTCCGTCATCCGCACGTCGATAGTCATCGGTGGAACGACCTTGGGATCGTGCTTATAAATAGCATCCATATAGCCATTCATAATGCCGATCAGACAGTTTCGGTCACACGGCTTCTGATTTGCCGGATTCCAGTCCGGTTCACCTGCGACCGCGGGATTTGAAGCTACGCAGCAGAACAACAAGATCATTCCAAGTGCAAGTAAGTATGGTGCCCGCATCTCGCTCTCCTGTGATGGTTAGAATCGGGGGTGGCCCCGATTTACTGCAATTTTTCCCTGTGTGAGTCAATGTAAAGGCCGATGGCAAGAAGCACAAACATGATCAACCCGAGCCAGTTGCTCCATCCCTGCAGCCACGGGCCCAAAAGTTTTGTGAGGTCCGGCACTATCGTGACCTTCCAGGAATCCTCTATAAATCGAAGCAGAGCCGCCAGTACTCCGACTAGCGCCCCTCCCGCGATAAAGCCGGAAGCAATCAAAGTCCCTTTCTCGTGGCGAGCCTTATTCAAATCCTGATTCCTGGACGAGCGCTGGAGAAACCACGCAACCGCAGCGCCGAGCACCAGGGGGGAGTTGAGCTCCATTGGGAGGTACATTCCAAGAGCAAAGGCAAGTGCCGACACTCCGCACATAGCCATGACCACGGCAAAAACCGCGCCCAGCGCATACAGGAACCATGGCGCACCTTCTGCAGCCATGACGCCGCGCAGCACGGCGGCCATCGCATTCGGCTGTGGCGCCGGCAGGGGATTCGGATGCCCCGGGCCGGGAGCAAAGCCGTAGACCTTCGACATGAGCAGGATCACTGCCGTTGTCGCCGCGGATGCGGCAATGGAGCCGACTATATTGCTGATCTCGATCTTTTTCGGAGTGGCGCCAAGCCAGTATCCGATCTTGTATTGGGTGACAAGCGATCCCGACATCGAAAGTGCTGTGCAGACCACGCCGCCGATCAATAGAACCTGAAGCATTCCGGATTCACCGCTCAAACCGAGAGAGGACAAAGCTACAGCGGTTACAATCAGTGTGGTCAGCGTCATCCCGGAGATCGGAGTGATGGAGATCATTGCGATTGCCCAGGCCGAGACCGCCGCAAACAGGAATGCAATGATGAGCGTCAGGAGCACAGAGATGAATCCGATCCTGGTCGCTCCCGGAGTGCCTGTCAGCACGGAAAAGCGGAAATACAGAAATATCAGAATTGCTGTCGCGGCGATGCCGAGCATGACTGCCGACATCGGCAATGCGCGGTCGGTCCGGTCAATGGTATTGTCCACGCCCTTCTTTTGCACCAGTCGGACAATCTCGCCCATGGCCTGGCGTGTCGCCTGCACGATGACTGGAGACATTTTTATGATCGAGATGATTCCAGCCGCGAAAATACCCCCGATCCCAATGGGGCGAACATATTGGAAGAACAGATCCTCCGGCGGCATCTGCGCCAGCGGAATGGCTCCGGCAGCAAGGGCACCCGGGATGTACTGGCCGAGATAGGCAAACAATGGCACCAATACGAAAAACGAAACGAACGATCCGGCCAGAATGATGGATGCGTATTCGAGGCCCATGATGTATCCCAGTCCCAGAACCGCGGCCGAGGTGTTCATGGTGAATACCGCTTTGTATTTGGACGTGAAGCCCTGAAGCGAGCTGATCGCGCCGGTGGAAAAATTTTCCGCCCATGCCCGCATCGAAGGACCTGCAAAGTCAAACAATGCTGCCACGACTGCGGAATAGCTCAAAACGATGGCGCTATGCCCGCCGCGCTTTCCGGCCATCAGTATTTCGGTGGTGGCGCGCGCTTCCGGGTATGGCAGTTTGCCGTGCAGATCGCGGACGAAATAGCGTCTGAAGGGGGCGAGAAAAAAGATCCCAAGGAATGCGCCAAGCAGCGGGACCAGGAAAATCTGAAAGAAAGAGGACCTGTTCTCGAGCCCAAGAATATAAATGGCCGGCATGGTGAAAACGGAGCCGCCGGCCACAATTCCGGCGGTTGCGCCCACGGCGAGCACATTGACGTTTTCGAGCAGCGTCGAAGCCCGGCTCTTCATGAACTTGACCGCAAAAACAGAGAACCCGACGGCCAGGACGGAGATCGGGATCGCCGATTCAATTCCTTGCCCCAATTTCAGCGCGATGTAGGTTGCGGCAGCAGAGAAAATGATCGACCAGGTGAAGCCCTGTACGATTGATCGAAGCGTGACTTCCGGCGTGATGGTTCCTGCGGGGATCACCGGAGCATAGGTCTCCCCGGGATTGAGTTCGCGAAACGCATTTTCCGGAAGGCGAACATCATCCAAATTGGGGGGCGGGTTTTGCGTCATACATTTGCCTCGCCGTATTTTTCCATGACAGATTCGATGACTCGACGCGAGAGGCTGTGATAACCCGGCTTGCCTTGCGCATAAATAGCCTTTGCCAGGGCTTGTGTTTGAGGATGCTTGCCCAGCGCTCCATAAAGCGGTCGCAGGTATTTCATGCGGCCCACCTCCAGAAGTACATCCTTCACTCTCTCAAACACCGGTTCATAGGCCGAGCCGGCGGCGATGGTCAGCCATTCAACGAGAATTTCATAATTTCCCCGGTGCGTGAGGTTGAAGCTCTGGTCGAGCCACGTCAGCGTTTCGGGATCCATTTCGCGCGGCAGATGCTGCAGGAAGACGAGAAGCTCACTCGAGTCCCAGGCGGCAATCTGCTTGGGTGTCGGACGCGTTCCCTGCTTGAAAGCGCCGGCAAGCGCAATAAGTTCATCGAGCGATTCCGATTTGAACTCCGGGTTGTTGGAAGGCATTCCGGTTTCATAAAGCCATGCATTCAACTGGACGGCTTCGGCAGTCCCTGGGAGTTCCTTATCAAGGAAGGCGGTGAATTCTTCGGTGGTGATCGAGGTAAAGCGGAATGTCTCCATGTATTTCCGCATAAACCGATCAAATTGTTCGCGGCCGACATGCTGTTCGAGGACATAGACGAGCCGGGCACCCTTTTCATAGGGGATGGAGGAAAACGCGTCATCAGGATCAATCCCGTTCAGCTCGGTTCGAAGCTTGGTGAGCGGAGAGTCGGCCCCAAAGCGTTCAACCGACTGCTTAAGATCCTTTTGCCCGATGGCCCAGCGAAGCGCGGAAGCTTTTTCGCCGTGCAGCGCATCCAAAATCCGGCGCTCGGCCCAGGTCGTGAATCCTTCGTTGAGCCAGAAGTGTTCCATCGATGCATTCGTGACAAGGTTGCCTGTCCATGAATGGGCCAGTTCATGTGCGATTACATCCACCAGGGAGCGATCACCCGCGATCACGGTTGGAGTCAGGAATGTCATACGCGGATTTTCCATTCCGCCAAATGGGAATGCCGGAGGAAGCACCAGCATGTCATATCGATCCCATTCATAGGGGCCAAACAGCTGTTCTGCCGTTTCGATCATCTGTTCGACTTCGCCGAACTCGTATTCCGCTTTCTCGACCATCTCCCGTTCTGCCCAGACTCGGGCGCGTGGCGAAAGGTCGCGGGCATCGAGGTCGCCCGCCGCCACCGCCAGAAGATAGGGAGGGATCGGCTGCGGCATGTTGAATCGAAACGCTCGAACTCCCGGAGGAATGTCCCTGATTTGACCGGCCGGTCCCGCAGACATCACCGGCGTAATTTCTTCGGGCACGGTCACTACCGCGCGATACGATACGCGTACGCGCGGCGTGTCCTGGCAAGGCACAATCGTGCGGGCATGGATTGCCTGGCATTGGGAATACATAAATGGCTGCCGCTTGCCCAGCGTCATCGCAGGCTCGAACCACTGGAGCGCAATGGCTTCAGGCGAGGTCACATAGCCGATCATGATGGCCTTGGTTCCTTCCGGAAGCTCAATCCTCAATCGCTGTCCGAGTATCGGATCTTCCTCTCCGAGCTGGAATGGTAGCTCGACTCCGCTGTTCGAATAAACGGAACGGATGGTCAGTCCTTTTGTATCCAAATCCATCAGGCCGCTCGATGGGCCTTCGAGGACGTGCGTTACCGATCCCTCAATCTGATGCCGGGAAAAGTCGATAAACCACTCCAGTTCCCAATGGCGGGTTCGAGGTTGAGTGGTGTCGTAATAGGAGTGCGGATCTAGCCGAGTCATGATTTCCTCCCCTTTCAAGGCTTCGAATGCCTCATTGTAACCCGAAGACCCGATTTGACTAAAGGTTCAAAGGCAAACGCGGCCATTTACGCGAATTATTTTGATTCGGTCCGTGTGCTCTAGCGGGAGGTTTTGATGAAGCTCGCAAATGTCAGCGCAAACAGGCTGACGATGGCACACATAAATAGCGCCCAGTGATAGCTGCCGGTAAAATCGAAAATATAGCCCGCAAGCAGTGGGCCGAGCGCGGATCCCATGGTGCTGCCCAGCCCGATGCTGCCGAGAATCAGTCCGTGAGAGCGTAGTCCGAAAAGAGTGGCTACCACCGGCGATTGAGCGGTGCCAACTCCGCCCTGCGTAATGCCAAACAGCAAGGCGAGCAGAAAGAAAGCCCAGTGGGCATGGACCAGTGTGATGAAAAAGAAGGAGAGCGAAGAGACAATAAAGCAGAAAATGAGGACGGGTTTGTTGCCATACCTGTCCGCAAGGGTTCCCAGGATGATTCTGCTGATCACAAACATGGCGCCCGTTACCGCCATGATGTTTGCTGCCCGCGTCGGCCGCATCCCGGAGTTGATGGCATCCGGGACGATGTGTACGTTGTAGGACATGGACACGGTCCCAAAGCAGAAGACCAGCGCAAAGAAAATCCAGAATTGGGATGTCCGCATGGCTTCCGGGTAGGTGTGTCCGTGGACTTGCGATGGGATTGCGGAGCTGTCCGGATTCTCTCCATAGGCAACTGATCCGATCGACGCCGGGTCTCGTTTGAAGAACTGTGCCGCAATAATAACAACGGTGAAAATAAAAAGACCCATGATCAGGAAGGAACTTCTCCATCCATGGCTGTCAATCAAGTGAGCGATATACGGAGGGACACAAAGCATGCCCATGCCCGCTCCACTGGAAACCAGGCCGGTCATCAGGTTCCGACGGGCTTTGAACCAACGGGCTGTCATTGAAACCAGAGGAACAAACATCGCGCCCATTCCTATGCCGAGCAGAACGCCATAGAACAGGAAGAGCTGCCAGGGGGAATGGGCCAGTGCTGTCAGGCAGTATCCCGCGACTATCAGAATACTAGAAACCGAAACGACGATGCGCGGGCCGAATCTGTCCGCCAGCCCTCCGGATATAAGAGAGAAAATGCCTTCGCACAGAAATGAAATGGAATAGGCGGCGGAAGTGGTGGCTGCGCTGAAGCCCAGGTCTTTTGCCATCGGTTTGAAGAAGACTCCATAGGCAAAGCGGACTCCATAGGCGGAGAACAGAGCAAAGAAAGCGGCAATGGCAATAATAAATCCATAGAAAATGCCGGATTCGGTCTCGGTCGAAACGTCGACGTCTGGTCCTCGATTTATCATGGCGGACTAGCCTAATCATGATAAAAAGAAAATACACCAAAAATCGTGCCATGGCTGTCTGGTTGCCCTGTAAGATCTGAGAAAAAGGAGCTGCGAATGCGAATTACGCGACTATTGGCCGTTTCTATCATTGTAGGGACATTTTCTCTTCTCTGCGGAGCCGTGGACTGGCCGCAATTCCGCGGGCCGCAGCGCAATGGAGTTTCGTTGGAACGCGGGTTGTTAAAGGAATGGCCCAAAGGAGGGCCTAAGCTTCTGTGGCAGCAGAAGGATATCGGAGAGGGCTACGGTTCACCCGCAGTCGCTGGATCGATCCTCTATTTAGTCAGCAACAAGGGGATGGACAACGAATTCGTGCAGGCGATGTCGGCCAAGGATGGGAAACAGATCTGGGCCACAACGATTGGCAAGGTCGGCAGCCTGGACCAGAAGCCGCCCTATCCAAAAGCTCGAACGACTCCGACTCTGGACGGCAAATTTATCTATGCTTTCAGCTCCGATGGAGACTTGGCCTGTCTGGAGACAGCCAGGGGCAAAGTGGTCTGGAGCAGAAATGTTCGAAAGGAGTTTGGCGGTAAACCGGGGATATGGGCCTATTCGGAATCGCCGCTGATTGACGGGGATGCCGTGGCCATTACTCCCGGCGGGGCGGAAGCGACAATCGTGAAACTGAACAAGAAAACCGGCGCGACCATTTGGAAATCGGCAGTGGCGGAGGGTGATGCCGCCGGGTATTCGTCTCTCGCGATCGTCGAGACCGCAAGCCGCAGACTATATGTTCAGTTCATGGAGAAGGGTTTGGTGGGAGTGGACGCCAAGACCGGCCAGTTCCTGTGGCGCTACACCGGCATGGTCGGGAGCCCCGCAAACATGTGCATGCCGGTTGTCCGAAGCCCCTATGTTTATAACGCAAATCCCCGGCGCGTGGCCGGAGCACTCCTTCGGGTCAAGGAATCTCAAGGCCAGGTTGTGGCAGAACAGGTTTACCTGGAGCGCGGATTGCCGAATGACATCGGCGGCCAGGTGCTCGTGGGGGATTTCCTGTATGGAACCAATGCGGAAGGCGGTCTGATCGCCGCCGAATTCAGCACCGGGAAGATGCGCTGGAAAGCGGAAGGAATCGGGTCCGGTTCCATTACCTATGCGGATGGGCTTTTGTTCCTGCACGGCGAGAATGGAGACGTGGCACTCGTGGAAGCTACTCCTGAAGCCTATCGCGAGAAAGGGCGTTTTACACCGCCCGGTCAGCCGTCGCATCCAGGCGGGCCGATGGAGAAAGCCTGGACCTATCCGGTTGTTGCAAACGGCCGTTTGTATATCCGGGATCTTGGCACGCTCTGGTGCTACGACGTGAAGAAATAACCGGCTGGGAGCGTCACCGGCCTTCGCTGAAGCTATGGCTGGCGACGCTCCCGCGGTTCTACTTCGTGGCGTCCCGCGCTGCGCTCGACAGCCCGTCCTGCCAGGAACTCCATCCCGAATTCATCCCGTAAGGGCATTGCTGCAGAACCGCTTCAATCCTGCGAATCTTGCCTTTTTCAATTCTGAACAGTTCTGCGATCTGCCAGGTCCACGGATTTATCGGGCCGGCCGTCACAGTTCGTCCATCTTTTGTCTGGAATGTCCGGTCTTTCCCAAGCGCGTGATCAAAGAACCCGAATGCGTAAACCAGGCCGCGCTCCTGATCGACGGCAACAAACCGCCGGTCTCGAATCCTCCAGACAAAGTGAATGAGGCCGGATTCGAACTGTTCTCTGCAGCCCCAGGCCCCCGAATAGGAACTCGAAGTCTTGGGATCCGGCTTGGTCTGGCCTTCACGCAGCGGAGCATTTGTGCTCTGAGACCCGTTTTCAAAGCGTTCGCAGTCATCGGTGAATGGGTAGGTTCCTGTGCCGTCAAGCCCCTTTCCGTCGTTCTTTTCCATTCCCCTGAAGTACATGTCGGCAACGCGGATGAGATCGGCACGCGACATCCTTTCGGCCGGCGGGATCACATCGGTAAACAGATGATGGGGGCTTCCCATTTTTTCAATGTTTGCCGCCGGTCCCGCTGGAGCCGCAGGCGCTGCGCCCCGCGCCGCCCCTGCACCACCCAGCTGGGCAGCCGGGCGGATTACCAGGGTCTCGATTTCGGTAATCTGGCCACTCTTTACCTTCAGTCGCAGCGCGATAGGTGATGCGGTGCCTTCCTTTGTGTTTCCTTCTTCCACGATCGTCCCGAGAAATGTGACCTGCCCTGCTTCCGGGTCGGTGACAAACAGCTTGTATTTGCCTTTGCCGGTCATGATCTTCCAGTGTCCGTCGGGAAGTGGAAGCCGGACACCGTTCTCGGTGAACTTTACGTCTTTGGACAGCGGCAGCAGGGAAGGATCATGCGCGATCGCGGCGTCCAGGTATTTATCTACGAAACCTTCCAGGCAAGCGCGATCGCAGGCGGCCGGCTTGCTTTGCGCGCTCATCCTGACAGTGGTAATGCTGACGAGCAGCAGAGCTGTCGTTACAAATACAAAAAATCTCTTCATTGCGTACCTGCCTTTCATTTGAACAAAAAGAAATGGATAGCGGTAAAAAGTAAATCCTCCTCCCAAGAATATTTGTACTGATTGCGCAGATTATGTATTAACCTGCAACTGCTTCACAATTCTTTTCACAAAACATGGTTAGCTTCCTGCATTTTTAGGGATCTATTGTTTTTCGAGTTCCAAATGTTTGAGAAGACATGCCGGCCCTGGCGCTAAGGCGCGATGAGCTTAAGGAGGGAATTTGAAATGACGACACAAACGGCGATCAGTCTGGAAGAATTGGCCAAAGAAGTAGCGGAATTGAAGAAACAGGTAGCGGAAAATGCTTGGGCAAAAGACTACCTGGAAATCTGGAAACTGCAGTCCCTGTATTCGCACCTCTATCATATAGGCAGAAACTCCGAAGTGCCGGCTCTTTTTGCGCAGAAGACGCCCGGTGTTGTGATGGAGATCGAGGATAGCGGCGTATTTGTAGGGCTGGAAAGCGTGACACGATTCTGGAATGAGGTCTTTGATGCAAACCGGATGCAAAGAACCCCGGGGTTCCTTGCGATTCACATGACCGTCAATCCGATCATTGAGATTAACCGGCAGGGTACGCGCGCGCACGGAATCTGGCACTCGCATGGAGTGTGTTCGCTGGCTGCGCTGGGCGTCATGAAGCAGTTCATCTGTCTCGGGAAATACGATATCGAATACGTCAAGGAAGACGGAGAGTGGAAGTTTCTGAATTTTGCGTATCGACTGACCTACATGGCGCCTTACGATAAGGGCTGGATGGATGAACCCCAGGCCGCAAGCATCGGGGGAAATCCGCTGAACAAGCCTGACCGGCCAACCACGTATCACATGCCGTACAGCAAATATCGAATCAACATCATGCAGCCGCCTCCTCCCGAGCCGTATAAGGACTAAAGGACTTTCGCGGAATTCGTGGCAGATGGACCGTCCAGTCCCTGCCACGAATTCCACCAATCACACCTGATCCGAATCCTGCAGCCCTCGGATGTTGCCGGGAACGTCGTGCATCGAAATCGCCGGAATTGTGGAAATGAGCACAAATGAAGCCAGCATGGTCAGCGTGCCGATAATAAAGACCGCGCGAAGACCGGCCTCCATAGAGTCGCGAATTGCTTCGACGGTTTCCTTCAGCAATGCCTGCCCGTTTTCTCCCCGGGAGTTCAGCATATTGCGCAATGAGTTCATGGCAGGCTCCGAGAGAAGTACTCTCGGGTTGCCGAGGTTAACCATCGTTGCCTGATCCGCTACCCGCGTGAGTTCGGCCGGGAGAGATGCCTTCAACGCTTTGTTGTACTGCATGTTCATTGCCGAACCAAGTACGGCCGGGGCAATCGCGACCCCCATCGAGATGCTGAAGAAGAGGGCTCCCATGGCAACGCCCATTAGTTTTTGGGGAACCGCGCGCTGAATGACCAGCGTATTGATTGTCGGGATAGCGCCGAGTCCAATGCCTCCAACAGTGGTGAGTATGAGGCCCCAGACCAGCGGCGTTTCTGAGGTGTAGAAGATCATGCAGATCATGTCGATGGTAAATAACCCGTATCCCACAATGTAGAGCCATTTGAACCGGCCGGTCCGGGCGAGCAGAAATCCGACCGGAACGCCGATGAAAGCCATAAAAACGCCAAACGGCGTAAGAATCAGACCGCTTCGAGTGGCGCTGATCCCCTGGATGCCCTGCAGCAGCAAGGGGTAATAGAGTGTTACCCCGACCATGCCAAAGAACGAAAGAAAGCCGGCTCCTGAGGCCGTGATAAAAGGCCGATTCCTGAGCACCGACGGATCCAGAATGGGTTCCTCCGCTTTTGTTTCCGCGCGCAGGAACAGAATCCAGAAAACCAGTGAGACCAGAAGCAGACTGATGACCGGCGCGGATCCCCATGGATAGGTGGTGCCCGCAAAGGAAAGACCGAAAATCAGAGTAGAAGATGCAATCGCAACGGTTGTGGATCCCTGAACATCAATCTTGCGCGCGGCACCCTGCACCAGCGAAGGCATTCCAAGGGTGATGCTGATGCTCAACAGAAGCAGCGGGACTCCCCACCAGAAAATATATCGCCAGCTCATGGAGTCCACCAGCCAGCCGCCCAGTGCGGGGCCGAAGACCGCGAATACTCCGGTTGGGATATTCAACAGGCCAACCCAGCGGCCGCGCTCGGCCGGCGAGAACATGTCTCCGACCACGGAATACACCAGCGGAGCCAGTCCTCCCTGGCCAAGACAGAGGATCGTTCGAGCTGCGATCAGAAACACGTATGTCGGGCTGAGTGCCGATAGAACTGCTCCGACGGCAAAGATGACCAAACATAGCTGCATCATGAGCCGGCGCCCGAAGATGTCGGAGAGCTTTCCGACCAGAAGCGTCCCAAAAGCTAATCCAAGTCCTGGAATTGATACCGACCAGGAGTACAATGCCATTCCGTCAAGGTCTGCGGCCATGCGTGGGGCTGCGGATCCGGGCGTCTGGACGTAATAGCTGAAGACGAGTTGGGCAAGAAAAATGCTTGCCAGTGCCAGGAAGACCTGCTTTTTCGTATACACGAGTTGCGGCTGCGCGGCTGGTTTCACTTTATTCTCCCCTTTAGAATTGCTGACGAATGTACAATAAACGGGAGCAAATGAAAATCGGTGATGAGAGATAAGGGAATCTTAAACGCTTTTGGTGCTTACTTTATCTGGGGGCTGTTTCCGGTCTACTGGAAGCTGATCCGGCATGTCCCGGCTATTCAGCTGATCGGGCATCGGATCATCTGGTCGTTTATTCTGCTTGCGGCCTTTCTTTCCATCACGCGCAGGTGGTCCGAACTGAAAACCGTTTCCTGGGATCCCAAAATCCTTCGTGTTTATCTCGTTGCGGCTGTACTGGTGGGGTTTAACTGGTTCATTTATGTCTGGGCCGTCAATTCAGGGCACATTCTTGAAGCAAGCCTGGGTTACTTCATTAATCCACTATTCAGCGTGCTTCTGGGTGTTGTCTTTCTGAGAGAAAAACTTCGGTTCTGGCAGTGGCTGTCGGTCGGATTTGCGGGCGTAGGCGTTCTGTATCTCACACTGGCTTACAACCGTGCTCCGTGGATTGCTCTCGGACTGGCATTCACCTTTGGATGCTACGGCCTCGTCAAGAAAACTTCGCCCCTGGGATCGATAACGGGACTGACGCTGGAATCCGGGATTCTCTTCCTGCCGGGTTTCCTCTTTCTTTTTTACCAGGACTGGATCGGAAAGGGCGCTTTTCTTCACACGGGTCTGCAGGCGGATCTCCTGATGATTGGGGCTGGTCTGGTCACAACCGTTCCATTGGTAATGTTTACCTACGCGGCCCAGAGAATTCCCCTTACCACCGTCGGCTTGATGCACTACATTACTCCGACGGCACAATTCCTTCTTGGTATTTTCGTCTACGGCGAAGCTTTCCGTCGAGACCAGGCATTGGGATTTGGAATTGTCTGGGCAGCTCTGATTGTTTTTTGTGTTGAGGGCATTTTATTTACATCAAGAGTGCGGGAGTAATCGATGGACGAATTCATGCAAGCTGCCATTGAAGAAGCCAGGAAGGGTCTTGCCGAAGGCGGAATTCCGATCGGTTCGGTGCTGGTGGTCGATGGCATAATTGTGGGGAGGGGACATAACCGTCGCGTTCAACAATCGAGCGCGATCCTTCACGCCGAGATGGATGCCCTGGAAAACGCTGGTCGGCTTTCAGCCGAGAGCTATCGCCGGGCAGTGCTCTACTCGACCCTGTCGCCGTGCGATATGTGCACCGGCGCCGCGCTACTCTATAAAATTCCTAAAATTGTAATCGGGGAAAATCGGACGTTTCGCGGGCCCGAGGAATACTCTGTTTCCCGCGGAGTCGAACTGGTGATCCTCGATGATCCGGACTGCTTTCGGATGATGCAGGATTTTATTAAGAACAGGCCGGAGCTTTGGAACGAAGATATCGGAGAAATCGACGCCTAACTCCTGCCTCCTGTCTCCTTTCTTTTATTCTTCTTTGACCTTTCATAGCCCTTTAGTAGCATGGAGCCCGAAGATCGGAAGCGCCGTTTTATTTCTGACACCTGGCTTCTGACTTCTGAACAAGGAGAAATGACGTGGCGGCAACAAAGTTGATAACACTGACGGTAAATGGAATGGTTCATGAACTCGACATCGGCACACGCTCAGGGCAGGTCGATCCCTCGCACACCCTGATCTTTACCTTGCGCGAGACGCTCGGATTGACAGGCACCAAGATGTCGTGCGGTGAGGGCGCTTGTGGAATCTGTACGGTCATTATGGATGGGAAGGCGGTTCCTTCCTGCCGAATTCTCACTGTCGAATGTGATGGAAAGAACATCACAACGGTCGAAGGGTTGCGGGACTCCAAAACGGGTGAGCTGGATCCGTTGCAGCAGGCTTTCATTGACCATACTGCATTTCAATGCGGCTTTTGTACGCCGGGAATGTTGATGACGGCAAAAGCCCTCCTCAACGACAACCCGCATCCCACGGAGGAAGAGGTGAAGGAAGCTTTGTCCGGCAATTTTTGCCGTTGTGTCAGCCATTACCAGGTGTTGAAGGCCGTCATGTCGGTTGCAGAGAGGGGGCAATAGCATGGGCGAGAACTATCGCTGGATAGGGAAGAAGATGCCCCGTCGTGATGCGGCCGAGGTTGTGACCGGGACAGCAAAATATCTGGACGATCTGAAGTTTCAGAATTTGCTTTACGGCAAGGTGCTGCGCAGCCCGCACGCGCACGCGAATATCAAAAGGATAGACAAAAGCAAAGCGCAAGCGCTGCCGGGTGTTGCTGCCGTGGTGACATGGGAAGATATTCCGGACTGGAAAGGTGGAACGCCCCGAATGGTCCGCGTACTTGACAATAAAGTCCGGTACGTTGGGGATGCGGTGGCCCTGGTTGCGGCGACCACAGAACAGATTGCGGAAGAGGCTTTGAAGCTGATCGACGTGGAATACGAGGTTCTGTCCGCCGTCTTTGATATCGATTCCGCCCTCAAGCCGGATGCTCCGCTCCTGTATGAGGAGCTTGGAAGCAATATCCTCCCCGGCGGAACGATCATCTATGGTCCCAACTGCCTGAAGGGAGTAGTCCGTGGCGATGTGGATAAGGGATTTGCAGAGGCGGATGTCATAACCGAAGGTACTTTCGGATATGAGAATACGCCCAACGCGGCGCCTCCGGAATGTGTCGGTGCTGTTGCCGTATGGGAACCGCCCAACAACGCCACCATCTGGGGCACCAGCCAGGCGCCCTATCTCGACAAAGTGACGCTGTTCCACGTATTCAACCGGCAAGTTGAAATCCGGAGCATCGCCAACCATGTCGGCGCCGGGTTCGGCACCAAGATCATGTGCTGGCAGGTGCAGGCCTATGCCATTATTCTTGCCCGCGCAACCGGCCGGCCGGTAAAAGTCGTGTTCACCAAAGAGGAACACCTGGCTGCCTTTACTTTGCGGATCAGCTCCAGGATCCACGCCAAAGTCGGGATGAAAAATGATGGTGAAGTCACTGCCATTCAGGGAACCTGGTATGTAGATACCGGTTACTATTCGTTTACAACACAAGCCCAGGTTGCAGTCGGATCGGGTGAGCTCCAGATTGTGGCGCAATGTCCGAACTGGGATCTGAAGAATACCATTGTGGCCACGAACAGAAACGCCTCCGGTGCGACCAGAGGTTTTGGTGGGCTGGAATTGAAGTGCTCGTTTATTCCGTTGCTCTGCCTGGCTATGCAGAAGGCGAAGCTGGATCCTTTCGAAGTGCTGAAGAAGAACTTCATCAAACCGGGGAATACCGGGTACTTCTGGCGCGATGGCGAATGGTACGACTACCGCGGCATCGATTTTTCCAAATCCATGGATGCCGGCGCAGATCTGTTCGGATGGAAAGATAAATGGAAGGACTGGCTGACGCCCAGTTCAGTGGATGGCGTCAAGCGCCGCGGCATCGGCGTGGGCGTACACGGCAATGCGGATATTGGCGAAGATACCGCCGAAGCCTACATCCAGCTTGGGTATAACAATACGGCCACAATCTTTCTCTGCGTTGCGGAGCACGGTACCGGCCAGAAATCCAATTACGCGAGGATGGCGGCTGAAGTCCTCCAGATCCCGCCGGAGCGGATCGCCATGTCTCCGGCTGATTCGCTGGTCACTCCATTTGAATTCGGCGCGGTCGGTTCGCGCGGCACCTATGCGATCGGAAGCGCAGTCATTAACGCAGCTCAGGATGCCAAGAGGCAGTTGCTCGAGCTGGCGGCGCCAAAACTGGGCGCCGATCCAAAGGATCTCGATACGGTCGATGGCGTTGTTTTTGTCAAAGGACAGCCGAACAAAGGGATCAAGTGGCGAGCGATGGGAAATGATCGGACCATCCTGGGCTATGGACGGTTTGATCCCGACTTCACGATGTGCAACATGATCATGTGCTTTGTTGAGGTGGAAGTTGATATTGAGACCGGTAAGGTGAGCCTGATCCGTGCAGTCAATGCCACGGACGTCGGTCAGGTTATTGATCCGGTCGGACTCGCCGCCCAGCTCAATTCGTCCTGGGGCTCCGCCGGAATTGACAGCGGAATTTTCGAAGAAGCCGTGATTGACCGGCGAACCGGGCACATGCTCAACTCCAACCTGATCGACTATAAATGGAGAACTTTTTCGGAACTGCCCATTGCTGAGTGTGTGGCACTGGAAACCCCATTTCCCACGCATCAATTTCACGCGGTAGGGGTGGGCGAGATTGCTACAGCTCCCGGGACGACGGCTGTTTTGATGGCGGTGTCGAATGCAATCGGCACCTGGTTGTATCAATACCCCGCGACTCCGGATCGCGTGTTGAAGGCACTCGGGAAAGGAGTCGCATAATGAAAAAGTTCACACACCATAATGCGCGATCGCTGAAAGAAGCCGCGACTCTGCTGTCGAAATACAATGGGAAAGCGAAGGTCAACGCCGGCGGGACGGATCTCCTGGGGACGCTTCGAGAGAACAGTGCCGCGGACTATCCGGAAGCCGTCATCAATATCAAGAACGTTCCGAAACTCAATTATGTCAAAGCCGGCAGCAGAGGCTTGAAAATAGGCGCCCTCACAACTCTTGCAGATTTGCTGAAGTCGCCTGCAATTCGGGCGGATTATCCGCTTCTGGCGGAAGCAACCCATGCGGTGGCAAGTCCGAATTTGAGAAACATGGCTACGATTGGCGGCAACCTTGCCCAGGACGTACGGTGCTGGTATTACCGCTATCCCCAGCAGATTGGCGGGCCGATTGTCTGCCTTCGCAAAGGAGGCAAGACCTGCAGCGCCCTGCTGGGAGACAACCGGTACCATTCTATCTTTGGTGCCGCGGCTGCGAATGAACGACGATGCGCCGGCCACTGCCCGGCCCACATCAACATACCGGGTTACCTGAAGCACGTTCGAAAGGGGAATCTCGGGGAGGCCGCCAGGGTGTTGATGCGGTACAACCCTATACCTGCGATTACGGGAAGAGTCTGCCCGATCTTTTGCGAACCACAGTGCAATCGCGCCGAGTTCGATGATTCGGTTGCCATACACCTGGTGGAGCGTGGCGTTGGAGACTACATCCTTGATCATGTTGTGGAGTGCTTCGTCCCTCCTCAAACAACATCCGGGAAAAAGATCGCCATCATCGGTTCCGGGCCGGCCGGAATGACGGCGGCCTTCTATCTGAGAAAGTCCGGTCACGAAGTTACCGTATATGAACGGATGCCGGAAGCCGGTGGTATGCTTTCCTATAGCATCCCGCCATTCCGTTTGCCGAAGGATGTGGTCCGACGGCAAGTCCAGGCGCTGCAGTCCATGGGGATCCGGTTTGAAGTCGGATCGACAATAACGGATCCGCGCGCTATCGATCAGATGCAATCCAGTTTTGATGCGGTGTTGCTGGCCGGCGGGACCTGGAAAAGCCTGAAGCTTGGCATTGCGGGAGAGGATGCGCCGAACGTTTCCCATGCGCTTGATTACCTCAGCAAAATCAATGCCGGCGAGAAAATCGCCCTGGGCCGCAGGGTTATTGTCGTTGGCGGGGGCAGCGTTGCGATTGATGTAGCCAGAACCGCTCGCAGGCTGGGATCGGAAGACGTCCTTATCGTTTGCCTGGAGACGAGAGATCTCGCGTCCGGTGATCGGATGCCGGCTTTGGATTGGGAAATTGCGGAGGCGGAAGAGGAAGGCATTGTCATTCATCCTTCCGCCGGAGTCCGGGAGTTCCTGTTGCAGGACGGACGGGCGGTTGGAATCAGAACGAAACGATGTGTTTCTGTGCGCGAACAGGACGGCCGGTTCAATCCCCAATATGATGAATCGGCTGAAGGCGAAAGCTACCAGGCCGAAAGCATCGTTGTGGCAATTGGGCAAGCCGATGACCAGACGTTGGCATTTGTCCAACAGGCAGCCTCTGGTCAGGGTCGGACATTTTCCTGCGGCGATATGACCTCCGGCCCATCCACGGTTATCCAGGCAGTTGCTTCCGCGAAAACTGCCGTTCAGGACATTGAGACATATTTGAATGGTGGCCGACTGCCTGACGTGAGCGACGAGGAACCGGAGTTTGCGGAATCCAGTTTCGAAAATATTCCGAGAGCCGTGGTCCATGCAGCGAACGTGGCTGACCGGATCCGGAGTATCGATGGCGAAGATGTTCCAGGCCTCAGCCTGGCTGACATCGAAACCGAAGCGAAGCGGTGCGTCAGCTGCGGGTGCCTCGCGGTGGGGCCATCCGATCTGGCCATTGCGCTGGTTGCCCTGGATGCAAGCATCGTTACCACGCAGAGAACGCTGGAGGCCAAGGCGTTTTTCGCGGCCAGCGCGACATCTTCGACTGTTCTCCGACCCGATGAACTGGTCAAGGAAATTCAAATTCCTAAACCGCCAAAGGGAGCGCATCAGAGTTATCGCAAATTTACCCTGCGGAAACCGCTCGATTTTGCTGTTGTGAGCGTGGCGTCCATCATTTCATCCAAGAACGGAATTTGTTCTGATGCACGCATCACGCTTGGCGCTGTAGCGCCGGCTCCTCTGCGTGCCAGCGCGGCCGAAACAGCATTGCAGGGAAAGCCTCTCAACGAAGAATCCGCTTCCGAGGCGGCAACGCTTGCTTTGAATGGCGCCATGCCACTGAGTATGAACGCGTATAAGGCTGAGATTGCCCGCGTGCTGATCCGGCGATCGATTCTGGGCATCCCGGAATAGCTGCGGTAGGACCTGCGACAGCTTGGAGACTGAGAGCCGGCGCTCTCAGTCTCCGAGAGTGTTCCTATTGAGTCAAATAGGAAAGAACTTCACCCATAATCCCATTGATGTTACGGTAGAAATCCTCGGGCGCAGTGCGCACCTCCGCTTCCGTCTGAACATATTTGCCGGGAACCGCAACATCGCTCAGACAGTTGTCTAAAATGCTGAGGGCTAGTTCAGGCGTTGTTTCCAGGTGAAATTGCAGGCCAAGCACATTCCTGCCAATTTGGAATGCCTGATTCTCACAACCCTCGCTCCTGGCCAGCTGCACGGCGCCCGCGGGCAGATCGAAGGTCTCGCCGTGCCAATGAAAGGCAGTAAAATCCTTCGGAAATTGGAACGCAGTCGCCGGGCCGGGGACTGTCCGTACGGGAAACCAACCGATCTCCCGCTCACCATTTCGATACACCTTTGCCCCTAGAGCGCTGGCGATCAGCTGAGCGCCAAGGCAAATCCCAAGGACTGGAATGCCTCGCGCCACGGCATCCCGGACGAACTGCTTCTCAGGAACAAGCCAGGGGAAGACTTCTTCATCGTTCACGCTCATCGATCCGCCCATGATGATGATCATTTCAATGGAATCCAGCGAAGGGAGTACTGCCGATTCGAAAAAGCGTGTGTGGGAGATCCGGGCTCCGCATGCCTTCAGCCAGGAATCGATGCTGCCAATACTCTCGAACGGGACATGCTGCAAAATGTGAACCTTCATGAAGGCAATCCTTTGAATGTCTGTGCTGATAGTTAGGCTGACTTCCTATTGAATAGCAGCACCGCGCTTTCCAGTTCCGGAGGGATGACCATTAAGCTCAACTTTCGGTCGATGCCCCACTCAAACCTGGTCTGTTCTTCATAGCTGGTCCAGTTTCCACTGGCAAACCTGAACCGGCTTCCAATGACGATATAGGATTCGACGCTCCTTGTATTGAACACATGCCGCTCGAAGCTGTTTCCCGGAGGCGGCCAGGAGCAGATCACGACCTGCGGTTCGTATTTTGCCAACGCCTGCTTCGCCCCCAGCTTTTCCACGGCATCCGGGTATTCGATGCGATGGCTCCAGCTATAGTCATCGGTGGCCCGTGCGGATATTCCCTGCTTTGTAAGAAATCCCGTCAGGGTCCCATCGCCTGCGCCTATCTCAAGGCAGGTTCGATTCCCGATGAATCGGCAGAATTCCCATGTCAGTTCCCGGGAATAAAAACAATAGATGCCCTTGGTTTGCACCAGGGGCATCAAGATCCTCTTTTGAGTGATAAATCGCCACCAGAAGTTGAAGCATTTTAGAGACGCCGGCTTCCGCGTCAGATGGCGCTCAAAAAGAAGTTTCTGAATGATATATCCATTGATCCGGTTCAGGCGGACCTTTCCCGTCGAGCCGATCGCGGCCGTTTGGTAGCACAGGCCGGCGGCCAGAAGGAACATTCTGTTACGGATCAATTGCGGCATTGCCGACTCTATAACTTTGGGATTGTGCCGGCTTTTTTCGACCCGGTTTTTCCATGTCTCCTGGGTCAGTCTTTTTTGAGTGCAGGAATCGGTGAATTCAGGGCCGTTGCTGTTCTTGAGAGCGTTTATGAGTTCGGGCCCCACGCATTGCCAATCCTGCGGGTATCGATCCATTAGCTCCTGAAGGCTTGCCTTGTGACAGACCCAGATATATTCATCCTTCGGACGCAGTTTTTCGCTCATGAATTCTTGCACCTTCCGGGCGACGCCGGATTCATTACCCGGCTAGGAGGTTAACATCCTGGGAGGAGCGGAACAACCGTTTCGCCGCAGACAGGAATGATTTAACCTTTTTTGTTTGGAAACTTCAGGAGAGCGTGTCTAAATACTTCGTCGCACTATACGGGTGAGAGTGGGTGACAGGAAATTATATGCAACCGTTTAAGAGCCCTTTCGAAATTCAGGATTTTATCAATACGCTGAAATATCGTCCGGATGGCGGAGCGATGTCACCGCTCGTGGTTGAGCGCACCGGCAAGGCAAATTGCTTCGATGGGGCGGTATATGCGGCGGCTGCATTGGAAACACTCGGCTTCCCACCGCTTATCGTGGATCTGCTTGCAAAGAAGGACGACGATCACGTGATCGCGGTATATCACGCCGGGGGATGGGGAGCTCTGGCTCAGTCCAATACCACGATGCTGCGAGCGCGGGAACCCGTATACCGCAGTCTGCGCGAGCTTGTGATGTCTTATTTCGATGGCTATTTCAATGTCCATGGATACAAAAGCTTGCGAGGCTACTCTGCTCCGGTGAATCTGAAACGGTTCGATTCCTTGAAGTGGCGGACAACCGAAGACAGTCTGGATGCCGTGGAGAGCTATCTCTTCAAGGTCAGGCATTACCCACTCATCACCCGGCAGATGGAACGAAAACTGGTACCGGCAGAGCCGCTGCTGATACGTGCCTGTTTCCTCAATGCAAACAAGAAGGGCCTCTATCAGCCCTGACCGGCTCGATCAGATGCGGACCAAGGAAGTTCTCCCGCATCAATATGGATACGAATAATTACTATTTCGCTGACGCATTGCTCCTGTTCTCGGCAGAACGAAAAAAGGACCGGAAAAATTGTGTCTAAGGGCGTATAAATTGTTTGTTTGGACATATCTTGATGATGACAAAACGTTTGGAATGATCCGACCCCGGGAGGAAAAGCATGGGAGCAAAAATGAAGTCTTTGACCAGGCTTGCCGCATGGAAGGCTCTCGCGGCACATCGTAAGGATTGGGGTTATCCTCTGACGGAGCTTTTTGAGGAAGATCCGGACCGTGGCGCGCGCATGACCGCAGAGGCTGCCGGCCTCTTCCTGGATTATTCAAAAAACTACGTTTTGCCCGAGACATTGGAACTGCTTGTTCAACTTGCCGAGGAATGTGATTTGCGCGGCAAAATTGATGCCATGTTCCGGGGAGACAAAATTAATATTACGGAAAACCGGTCTGTCCTGCACGTAGCGCTTCGTGCCCCCCAGGGTTCTTCCATTATTTGTGATGGCGAGAATGTAGTGCCCAAAGTGCAGGCCGTCCTGGAAAGAATGGCGACCTTTACCGGACGCATCTGGAACGGCTCGTGGAAAGGCTTCACGGAGAAACCGATCAGGAACATTGTCAATATCGGGATTGGTGGTTCCGATCTGGGGCCGGTGATGGCGTATGAGGCCCTCCGGTACTACAGCAGACGTTCCATGACGTTTCGGTTCATTTCCAATATCGATGGGACGGATCTTGTGGAAGCGGTAAGGGATTTGGATGCCGAGGAAACTCTCTTTATCATTTCCTCCAAGACCTTCACCACGCTTGAAACAATGACCAATGCAGAGACTGCCCGCGCATGGCTGCTGCAAAAACTCAATGCTGGAGAAGAGGCGGTCGCAAAGCACTTTGTCGCTGTATCCACGAATGTCGCAGCCGTCACCCGGTTCGGAATCGATGCTGATAATATGTTCGAATTCTGGGATTGGGTTGGAGGGCGATATTCCATGGATTCGGCCATCGGTCTCGCGACCATGCTGGCAATTGGTCCCGACAATTTCCGGAAGCTGCTCCATGGATTCCACCAGATGGACGAGCATTTCCGCACGGCGCCTTTTGAAAGCAACCTGCCGGTGCTCCTGGCGCTTCTTTCGATCTGGTACTCCGATTTCTTTGACGCCGAAGCCATCGCCGTCCTTCCCTATGAGCAGTACTTGAAGCGCTTTCCCGCCTATCTTCAACAGTTAACAATGGAGAGCAACGGCAAGTACGTTACCTTGGATGGGAGAGAGGCCGATTATCAGACAAGTCCCGTTTACTGGGGCGAGCCCGGCACAAATGGCCAGCACTCCTTTTATCAATTGTTGCACCAGGGGACGCGGCTGATTCCGTGCGACTTTATCGCATTTGCTGAACCGCTGAATCAGGTGGGCCGTCATCACGACCTTCTGATGGCGAACGTTTTTGCGCAGGCTGAAGCGCTTGCTTTCGGTAAAACGCTGGAAGAAGTGAAAGCCGAAGGCGTCGAGGATTGGCTGGCCCCTCACAAAGTTTTTGATGGGAACCGTCCGTCCAATACCATTCTTGCGCAGAAACTGACTCCTGAGGTACTCGGCAGCCTCGTCGCCCTTTACGAGCATTGCGTGTTCACCCAGGGGGCTATCTGGAATATTGATTCGTTTGACCAGTGGGGTGTTGAACTGGGCAAAGTTCTGGCCCAGAGGATTGTCCCCGAGCTTGAATCTCCGGCTGAGCCCGAGCTCCATCATGACAGTTCCACCAATGCCTTGATTCGGCGCTACCGGCGGCTCCGGCAGAATATCGGATCGTGAGCATGAAACTGGAAATTTTGGCGGATGCCGATTCCGTTGCGCGCAGGGCTGCGGCGATCATCGCGGATGCAGCGCGCAACGCGGTCGTGGACAGAGGACGATTTGTTCTGGCTGTCAGCGGTGGCCGAACTCCCTGGGAAATGATGCGTGCATTCTCCGGCGAAGATGTTCCCTGGGCAGGGATCAGAATTGTGCAGGTGGATGAGCGCGTCGCCCCGGATGGGGATGCCGATCGAAACCTGACGCATCTGCGCGCCTGCCTGCCGCAGGAAACTGCTTTGCTCCCGATACAAATATATCCGATGCCTGTCGGGCAACCGGATCTGAGGGCGGCCGCGGATGACTATTCGCGAACGCTTGAAGAACTGGCCGGCCGCCCCGCCGTTCTTGATCTGGTTCACCTAGGCCTCGGCTCAGACGGCCATACCGCTTCTCTTGTGCCCGGGGATCCGGTGCTTGATGCGCTCGATGTGGACGTTGCTTCCACCGGCATATACCAGGGAAGACCGCGCCTTACCCTTACCTACCCGGCCATCAATCGAGCACGATGTATCCTTTGGGTGGTGACGGGAAGCGAGAAGATGGAAATGCTTTCCCGTCTCTATCGCGGAGACCGGTCTATTCCGGCCGGTCGAGTGGCGCGCGAGCGCGCATGGATTCTTGCGGACCGCGCGGCAGGCGAAAACCTGGTTCCGGCGGTCTGACCCTCGAGCTCCAAAATTCCCGGATTACTTTCGCTTGAAGATCGGACGCAGCAAGTCCGGCATGAATTCTTTGAGAACCCCAAGTCCCACATTCCAGCCGGCCGTGATGGCGAAACGCGTGGCGGCATCGCCGGCAGAATCAGAACTGGGCGGCTGCCAAAGCCTGGAAATACCGGCTCCGCTTGCAAAGCCTGCAAGCAGGGATACGGACGGGTATCTCTTCCCATTGTCGTGGCGAGCCAGGACTCCACTCGACAGAGCATAGCTGATTCTCGGGCCGAAGCCCTTTTTTCCGGAGGCAAAGTATCGATTGTCTTCGTGCAGCAGGCTTTCAAGCCCAAACCTGACGGTATTCCGGATCGCATACTGGCCCAGGACATCCGCATAGCGTTTCCCATAGCCGGAGCCACCCTGTTCCCATTCTTCAGGATCGTCCGACCATTGATGAAACCCGGCCGAAGCGGCAGTTTTGACAAACCAGATCGGACTGCGCAAACTCCCCACAAATGCCCGATTCCGTTCTCCCTGGGTCAACGGCTTGAACTCACCCGGATTGTTTCCACTCTGTATATTGACCAGACCATAGGCGCGGCTCCAAACCGTGCCGGCGGATCCATTGTCCTGACAGACGGCGGGGACTATCCCCGCCATGATGACGGATAAAATTAGCCAGACGCGGACCGGTGGATTGTTCTTCATAGCAAAACGGACCTCGAAGACTCAAAGGCTCAAAGAAATTTCAGGTCTTCGAGCTCGGATCGGCAACGATCTATAGAATACTACACGGATCTTCGAGCCAACTTCCACTTTTAGTGTTCTGATGCAGTTGGATGACGGGTCGGGGTTTGCTATTATCAAGAAAAACCCAAGAATTCGAATTGTTTCAAGGATGATGGTTGGGTTTGCACTCTGGCTAAAGGAGTCGCTTTGAAAACTCAGACACCGACGATCATATGGACGTGGACGGATGAAGCCCCTGCACTGGCTACGCTGTCTTTTCTGCCAATAGTGAAAGCATTTACACAGGGAACGGGCATTGCCCTGGAGCTTTGGGATATCTCCCTTGCCGGGCGAATCCTTGCCAATTTTCCGGATTGTCTGTCCGAGGGGCAGCGCATCCCGGATTACCTGACTCGGCTCGGTGAGTTGACGCTTCTTCCCGAAGCCAACATTATCAAGCTACCCAACATTTCCGCTTCGATACCCCAGCTTACGGAAGCGATTCGAGAGCTTCAATCGCAGGGATACAATGTTCCCAATTATCCGGAAAACCCGCAGAACGAATCAGAGCGGGCCATACAGGCGCGATATTCGAAAGTTTTGGGAAGCGCTGTCAACCCTGTGATTCGCCAGGGGAATGCGGACCGTCGATCGCCCGCGTCCGTGAAGGAGTACGCAAGAAAGCACCCGATCAAAATGGGGGCGTGGAGTGCAGACTCAAAGACCCATGTTTCTCACATGACGCGTGGGGATTTTTACGAAAGCGAAAGATCCGTAACACTCGGTGCCGACATCCGTGTGCGTTATGAATTTGTAAGTCCCGAAGGCTCGGTTCAAGTGCTAAAGGAAGATGTCTCGCTTCCTGCGAATTGTGTCCTGGATACTTCGGTTATGCACGTGCGTGAGTTGCGTTCATTCTATGAAGAGCAGATTGAGGAAGCAAAACGACAGGGCGTCCTTTTGTCGCTGCACCTGAAAGCGACCATGATGAAGGTGTCGGACCCGGTTTTGTTCGGCCACGCCGTCAGTGTCTACTATCGACCCGTTCTGGAGAAGCATGCGGATGCCATGCGGCAGATCGGATTCAACCCGGATAATGGAGTGGGGGACCTTCTCTGCCGGCTCCATACTTTGCCTCCCGAAAAGAAATCGGAGATTGAAGCGGACATAAGGGCTTTGTACGAAAGCCGCCCCGCTCTTTCCATGGTCGACTCGGACCGGGGCGTAACCAACCTGCACCTCCCGAATCTCGTGATCATTGACGCGTCAATGCCGGCAATGATCCGCGATTCCGGAAAAATGTGGGGTCCCGACGGCAAGCTCCACGATACGAATGCCATGCTCCCTGACCGTTGTTATTCGACAATGTATAAGGAAATTGTCGAGGATTGCCAACGACACGGGGCGTTCGATCAGACCACGATGGGGAGTGTTCCGAATGTCGGCCTGATGGCACAGGAGGCGGAGGAATACGGCTCGCATGACAAAACATTTATAGCCAGGGGGGGCGGCAGGATTCGCGTCGTCAACCAGGCCACGGGGGATTCGATCCTCGAACAACCTGTGGAAGAAGGGGATGTTTTTCGATCATGCCGCACTACGGATGCCGCGATTCGCGATTGGGTAAAACTGGCGGTGCATCGGGCCAAAGCCAGCGGCGCGCCCGCTGTATTCTGGCTGGACCGGAGCCGTGCCCACGATAGGGAAGTCATCAGCAAAGTGGAATTGTATCTGAAGGAGCACGACACGCAGGGATTGGATATTCGAATTCTGGATCCTGTGGAGGCAATGAGATTCTCGCTTGCGCGGATCCGAAAAGGACAGGACACCATTTCGGTGGGCGGCAATGTGGTTCGCGACTACCTGACGGATCTGTTCCCGATTCTGGAAATCGGCACTTCCGGCAAAGTATGGTCCATCGTACCGCTGCTGGCGGGAGGCGGACTGTTCGAAACCGGAGCCGGTGGCTCTGCTCCAAAACACGTTCAGCAGTTCCAGAAAGAAAACTATTTGCGCTGGGATTCGCTGGGCGAATTTCTGGGCCTGGAAGCATCGCTGGAGCATCTGGCCGGGCAGTTCCAGAGTCAGCGTGCCGCTCTGCTGGCTGAGACCCTGGATCTGGCAATTGGCAAACTGCTCGATAACAACAAATCGCCGGCACGCAAGGTAGGAGAAATCGATAATCGAGGAAGTCACTTCTACCTCGCGATGTACTGGGCGGAAGCGCTGGCTTCTCAATCGAAGGATCCGGAATTGCAGGCACGCTTTGCTGCCGTGGCAAAGCAAATGTTCCAGGATGAAGCGAAAATCAATGCCGAGTTGATGGGGGCGCAACGCAAGCCTGTGGATATGGGCGGGTATTATCATCCCGATATGGCCAAGACCGCCAAGGCCATGCGGGCCAGCGCAACCTTGAACGCCATTATCGACGGTATGGTTTAGTAACCGGGAGCGCCGCATCTCACGGGCGCTCCCGATAAATTGCCGGGCACGCTTCCGTGCCTAGAGCAGACGGTCCGGTCCTGTCGGATTTTGCGGGAATGTCTCCGCAAATAGGGAAACTGCCATTGGCCTTGCGGATAACCGGCCCGGCCGGTAATCCGCTTTCAATGCAGCAAGGTACGCCAGTTTGTTTATCACCCAGGCGTCATCCTTCTTTACATAAGAGACTTCGCAGACGCCGCCTTCCCACCCGTAAACAATTCCTTCTCCCTGCAGCCGAGCCATATCCACCAGCGAAGAATGCCCGGTCATTGGGACACCGACCTGCATGGAATAAGGGAATTGACCGGTTGCGGTCATGCGGTCTTCCGCCACCTCCACGATATCCAACTGCCGGCCGGGATCCGATTCGAATCCGGGCACGGATTCGACCTTCTTCCCTGTTCGTCCGGAGGCGAAATGGTCGCAATACAGGCGTCGAATCCCGTCTTTTCCCACATAGAGACCGCCGTTATAAATCACCCGGGCGTCATCGGTGAACAGGCCGACGACCTCTTCGTACATGCCCTGATCGAGACGGGATTCGAATGACTGGTGCAGCCTGCGGATGGTGTTTGCGTCTTCGAGGCTTCCAATGCGGCTGGCAAGACGATCCAACTGTCCGCTTCGTCCGGCATCGGCATCTGCCTTGTGGGCTGGAATTCCCGCCACGGCCGATGCAACCACCGCCGACATGGCCGCGCCGGTTTTCCAGATGAAGGAACGTCGTCCTGTATCCGGCTTGGTGTGGTTTCCGGCAACCGATTCAGGTTTTAGGATAGACATCTTATGCTCCTTTCACTTTCGCATTCGGTCCGAAGAAGCGCTTTATATCGTAGCCTCCGATTTCGCGCGCAATTGCTCCGATAAGATTGAGACCGACGCCTCTTTCCCCACCCGAGAAGCCAAAGCCTGAAGCACGCTTCGTCTTTACATTTTCAATGATACAGGTTTCGGCGCCGTTGCAGCCCTCTTCCACCAGGTCGAAAATATATACGCCATCGCGAAGCTTTACATATAGAGCCGGGGCGCACCATTGCATTCCAAGTGTCTGGTTTGCCGTATAGATCGTCCATGAAGACGAATGGGGTGTGGTGTAAAGGTGCATAGAAGTCATCTGATCGGAATAGGTTCTTGTGAAGCCGCGGCCAACCAGTTCGTGCGTGAATTCATGGCGTACATACCTCGGCGCATCGATGCCTTCCAATTCAGCTGCGCCAAAGATGGCTCTGTAAGAAACCTCATTCCCGTAATACTTCGTTCCCATCCTGGAAAGAATGCATGTGGTCAGCCCGTTGGTCAGGTCCAGGGCGATTCTTCTGCAGGTCCGTGGTTTGCTCCCGGTAACGATGTGGGCGAAGAATACCAGTTTTTCATCCGACTCAAAGGCGCGGTAGGTCTCCTTTTGCCAGTCCTTGTCGCCGTCCTTCTTCCACTGGAGGTTATACAGGTCGAGGACTTTATAGTTCCAGGCCGGTCCCTCGTTGTCATAGCGGAGAGTGAATTCCTTGCCGATCAGCAGGTCACTTAACGGCAGCACGTTGCCACCCATTCCGCCGCCCTGTTCCTGTGGGGTATTGGCGTCGCCGGTGAAAGTCCGGGTACTTTTTTCAGCCGCCTGCTGAACCTCTTCATCGGTCATGTTTTTGAAATCTCTGCCCGGACGATAGACAATTCGCTGCCCCTTGGGCGGTTTGGCGGCCGGCTGGCTTGGTTGTGTTGCATTGGTCCTGCCGAGATCGACTTTATCGCCGTGCTCATCGAAGGGGGCGAGTGAGGTCAAATGGCCCACCACTTTCCCGGTTCCCCGGAACAAGTAATATTCCAGGTCGTCCTTTTCGTTGAAGCCAAAGCGCATGCCCGCCTGGGTTTCCGTAAACAGGTCGAGGACGTACATGGTCATGATGCCGGAAAGCTCGCATTCCGTTCTCTGGTAGATAAAGAGGTTGTCATTGATCATTACATAGTCTGACGGTGCGCAGTAGCTGAGATCATCGGCATGACGGGTAAGCTCGACGAAATTCGAGGAGGAGACCGACGGATACAAGTCCAGGGTCTCGATCCCTGTGTCCTGTTTCCAGTACATGCCGGAGCCCTCGAGCCGGTTGGTTGTGTGATGCCGCTTTTTCGGCGCTTCTTTTCCCGAGACCTCTACATAGCCGAAATAAATCTGGCGCTGTACTTCCCGGTCATCGATCATGAATTCTTTTTTTGACATCGTGACTTCTTTCTTGCCGCTGCAAAGCCATATTTCAAAGACCGTGGCAAGATTTGTATTCAGATCGACGAAGACGTTATAGCCCTTCCGGGCTTTGGGCAGAAGGTGGGAGAAAAACACCACGTTCTTTAGCGACAGGGCGCCATAGGACGATTCCACTGCGGCGCCGCCATCTTCGACCAGAGTCAGCTTGTTCCTGCCCTTAAATGAGTAGTTCAAAACCGGGCCATTGTCGGTCACGATCTTGAGCGACTTCCCGTTGAGAGCATCCGATAATTCGGATGCACATTTCGGGCCGGCGGCAGTTGCGGCCAGCTTGCGATCGATTTGATCGCTGCTGAGTTTGGTGTACTTAAATCGATGCATCGGCTCGTTCATTTGCTCGTCTCCTAAAGAAATCAGTTTTGTTGCGAAATCATATTCGAACGAAGTCTGATAAGTACCTGGGCTGCCGTTCGGAGTTCCGGAGGCCCCCCGATCAGCTCAATAATTTAAGTAAAATGAAAATGTGTGGGGATATTACTACGAGAGAACACCGGGAACACGGAAAAAACACGGTGAAATGAAGGACGTTGCACCGTGCTTTTCCCCGGGAATTTCGCGGGCTCCCAACGCTTTAGGAGAACTCGCGCGTGCAGTCCATCAGAGCCTGCACATTTTCGATTCTGGCTTCGTCCAGCACGGCACCCGCGCTCATGATGTATCCGCCGTCCCTGCCAACGGAATCGAGGAGCTTTTTGCAGTAGTGTCGCACCTGGTCCACAGTTCCGGTGGATAGGAGGGACATGGGAACATTTCCCATGATGCAGACCTTTCCTCCCAGGATGGCTTTTGCCTGCAGCATATCCACGTTTTCAAACCAGTAGATTATCTTGCCTTCGGGCACGTCGGCAATCGTGTCAAGCCTTGAATGGTAGGGCCCTTCCACCAGCAGGACCGGTGTGAGATTCTCCCGGACAAGCGCCAGCAGCAACTCGCGCAGCGTGGGCCAGTAGAATCGTTTGAACTGCTCCAGGGACATGAAATTATCCGACCCCTTGTGCAGCGGGATCAGCACGCGTGGATTCCCCGACATTTTGGCTGCCGGAACGGCCGTTTCCAGCATGATGGGAAGGAGCTTTTCGCAGGCGGCCGTCAATTTGTCCGGACGCCGGTACATATCGAGAAGAATGCCTCGCGTGCCCCGGAAATAATCTCCAAGAGTGTCAAACGGCGCCTGCGTGCCAGAGGCGAAGAACATCGGGAATCCGGCCTGTGCGAGTTTGCCGACAAAACCCTGAAGCGCAGCCAGTGATTTGGCCGACTCTTCTCCCGCTTTTCGCAGCGCTTCCAGGGCTTCGATCCCTTGTGGGCTGGCCAATGGGATGAACCCTGAAGTCAGTCCGAAAAAATAGCTCATGATTGTGCGGATAGGGGGGAGTTGGCCCAATATGCCAAGTTTTCCGAGCGTCCTGGGCCAGTATTTGCGAATCAGATAGTCGGAAGGATCAAATAGGAAAGCATCGTATTCTTCCGCTTTCATGTACTCCCCCTCGACATACTGATACCCGTAATCGTCCGGCAATCCGTATCCCGACCATTGAAGCTGCTTGTAATCGAGAGTCTCCAGCACTGAACCGAAAGTCAGCGGAGCGGACGCCATGTCCGGTTTGAAATCCAGCGTCGCCTTCAGATTTGCTTCGTAGCTTTTTTCAAGATCGTACAGTTCATCTTTGCGACTGATGCCGGCGTATCGGCTGGCAAAAGCCCCAAACAGGATAACCGCTGGAATCTGTGAGGGTTTCTTCAACGCCAGTGCATCCAAAACTCGTTGTTCCCGTTCCTGGTAAAGCTGCAGGGCAGTCTTTGTCATTGGCAGGTCTCCAATTGTCTGGGCTGGCTGTTATTGTAACAGAATGAAAAAGCGGGAGTATCGAGTTTCGAAGGGGGAATGGGGCAGGTGAGATTCGTGGCATTTGCCACGAATCTCACGAGAGTATTTTTAGAAGCGATAGAAGAGCCCTACGCTTACCGGAATCGTTCTTCGCGATCCATAACCGTAGAATGATTTGAGACCGGAAATCGGCGGTCCGCTTAACGTCGAGTAGGATTCGAACCCGGGCCCGGTCAGCAGCTGGATGTCCGGAGCTGTCGGAGAGCCGGTTTTCGTGGTTGCCTTTACCACCCACGCCTTGTTGGCGGTGTTGGTGTGGGTGGCATCCAGCAGCGTGAGCATGGTGTTCTTGTTGAAATAAGCTCTTGCGTCCACCCGGAGTCCGATGTGTGCACTCAGATAAATCTTGACCCCGAATCCGACCATCTCCGTAAAGGTGTGGTTGCTGGACCGGGTGACCTTGATGCTGAATGTATCCGTTTCCTGGGCATTGGGGCCGCCATAGGAACCCTGCATCGTGGCTCCCACCGTTTTGTCTTCATTGAAAACAAAACCGGCTCCGGCGGTGACATACGGATGAAGTCCAAAGGTTTTTGGCAGGTTGACGACGAAAGCTCCAGTCGTGAAGGTCTCGTGGCCACCGTCCTGCGATAGGGTGTAGGTCGAGCTGGTTTCGGTGTTGCCCGGTACGTCCAGCCGCTGCCAGAATTTCTTAAAGGTGGCGTCCGCCGCCTTTATTCCGGTGACCGCTTCGTTCGTCATTCCAATTTTGTTGCCGCGATCCAGCGAGAATTCCGCACCCAGCCACTTATTCAGGCTGCGACTGATCCTGAATCCATACAGCTTTTCTGATGGCTCGATAATCGGCTTGATCAGTGTGTCCTGCAAGGAGGTTGTGGTTCCAATCAACTCGGCGCCGTCGCCAACGTACCACGAGGACACGCGATTGCTTTGGTATCCCTGGGCCCCGGATCCTAACAGCGAGTATGCTTCCGCCGAAGGCAACAGCGTGTACCCGCCAGTCTGGTGCGTACGGGACAGACCTCCGTGGACCTCCACTTCCCATTTGAATCGCGATCCGGCGACCGAAGGGGCTACTTTTTGAGCCTTCTTGCCTTTGGAAGCGATTTTTGGTGGTCCCTGACGTCTCGCCATTGCCAGGATCACCTTTTCAGGTACCTTCTGCTCCTGCAGCGCGACAACGCTCTCATTGCTTATTTCGAAATTTGGCGTTGCTGTTTCGATGGCACGAATGATGTCTGCCTCCGACATCCCGGACTGTACCATCTTGACGACATCGGCATTTGTCATGGGCTGTCCCTTGCCCTGCGCCATGACAAGAGCGCTGCCAAGAAATAATAAGACTGCCGTAACAGCGACTAAAAGGCGGCGTATCATTCAATCACCCCCGCGACAATATTCAATCCTGAAGCAAAGCCGAAATATTAGCCGTTTTTTGGACTGGCGCCAATAATTCTTTATTTCGTGGAGGCTTGTGTCTTTCCTGATTCCAGCGGAAGCGCGGTCAGGAGCCCCTGGTTATCGAGCAGTGCGACCGCAGCGAATGTGGCACCCGCCCGCGCACGAATCGTCAAAGTCCCACTGAATTTGGTCATGGCCAGATCCTGGGAAAGGTATTTGGCAACCTGCTGTTTAGGACCGATAGTGAAGGCTACCGTGTCTCCAATGCCGGCTCCATCTATGTCCGTCAACGACACCTCGATGTCGATGGTTTCATCTCCCGGGTTTGCTATGGCATAGGCAATCCACTTCCCCTGGTCGCCGTCGTTGTCCACCGCAACCGTTGCAGATTCCAGCTCTCTTGATTGGAGAACCCCGGTGACAGTCTGCAGTCTGGAATTGAGCGGATACTCAAAGGTCACTGACCCGGAAAGAGAATTGTCCGAGGTTTCCAGCTCACCCCATCCGATCTGAATCGGATTTTCCGATGCAACTTCCGCAGCGGTCAGAAATAGTCTGCTTTGCGCGGGAACTGTAACCTGGAAGGCGCTTCCCGAGGTGACAACCTGGGTAATTCCAGCTGCATCGCTGGCAGTGGCGCGAATCCGGAGAGGGTTTCCCTGGGAATCGGTCAGGCGCAACGTACCGCTTGCGGTTTTCGTGCCCGTGTTGCTGAGCGTGAATAGCGTGGAGTAGCCGCTGCCTACCGCTACCTGGGGAAAGAGGTTGGCCGTAGCGTCAATCGCGATCTTGCGGATTCTATTGTTGTCATAGTCCGCAACGAACAGGTTTCCGGAGTTGTCTCCCGCGATCCCCATGGGGTAGTTGAGCTGGGCCAGGGTGGCCTTTCCACCGTCGCCGCTGAATCCGGCGGTAGCAATGCCGGCAAAGGTGCTGATCACTCCCGAGGAGGATACTTTTCGGATGCGGCTGTTCTGGTGATCGACAATATACAGATTGCCTGCGGCATCCACCGTGACTCCAGTCGGAACGTTCAATTCCGCGGAGGTCGCCGGTCCGCCATCACCGCTGAATGCTGCGCTCCCTATTCCTGCCACTGTACTGATAACGCCGGCCGGAGTCACTTTGCGTACACAATTGTTCCCCGAATCCGCGATATAGATGTTGCCCGCTCCATCCGCCGCTAATCCGGCAGGGAATTGCAGCTGCGCGGTGGCAGCCGGCCCGCCATCACCGCTGTATCCCGCGATTCCGGCGCCGGCAAAGGTGCTGATGACGCCATCGGTCGTCATCTTGCGAACTCGATGATTTGAGGTGTCGGAGATAAACAGGTTCCCGGCACCATCCACCGCAACTCCCCACGGGGAGTTCAGCTGTGCGGCCGTGGCAGCGCTGCCGTCACCGCTGTAGCCCTGCGTTCCATTCCCGGCAACGGTGCTGATGACCCCGGCGGTCGTAACTTTTCGAATGCGCTGATTTACGGAATCTGCAATGAAGAGATTTCCCGATGCATCCACCGCGACGCCAACAGGGTTGGATAGCTTTGCCGATGTGGCCGCACTGCCATCACCGCTGAATCCATTATTCCCATCGCCGGCCACCGTGCTGATTATCCCGGCGGTTGTTACTTTGCGAATGCGTGAATTGGCTGAATCCGCGATAAAAAGGTTGCCTGCCTTGTCTACGGCAACTGCAGTCGGCAGATAAAATTGGGCGGAGGTGGCCAGTCCACCGTCGCCGCCAAATCCCTGGGCTCCCATTCCGGCAACCGTAGAGATGTTGCCATCCGTTTTTACCTGGCGAACGCGCCGGTTAACGTAGTCTGCGATCAAGATATTGCCGGATGAGTCGACGCTGATGCCTGTCGCGAACGAAATCTGGGCGGAGGTGGCCTTCCCGCCGTCGCCGCCAAATCCCGATATGCCCGTTCCTGCCACGGTGCTTATGGACCCGCCCACGGTCATTTTGCGTATGCGGTAGTTGTAAGCATCTGCAATATAGATGTTGCCGGAAGAATCCAACGCAATGCCTATCGGGTAACCAAACTTGGCGTTGAGCGCCGACCCGCCATCGCCGTTGAAACCGATCTCTCCGTTCCCGGCAATCGTGCTGATGTCCCCATTGGTTTTGATTTCACGTATCCGCTGATTGGCCGTGTCGGCAATGTAGATCACACCTGCGCTATCAATGGCCACCGCCATTGGCTGATTCAGCGTTGCGTTGACGGCATCGTTTTCGCCGGTCGTGTTGTTCTCGTCGTCCTCGCTAAAGCCCACGCCGCCGGTCCCGGCTACCGTGGTGATGGTCCCATCGGTTAATTTGCGGATTCGATTGTTGCAGGAATCTGCAATATACAGATTGTTCACGGAATTGAGCGCCAGTCCGACTGGGCGGCACAGTTGAGCTTCAGTAGCAATCGCATCATCTCCGCCGTATCCACGGTCCCCATTACCGGCTATGGTGCTGATGATCCCGCCAGGACTGACCTTGCGGATTCGATTGTTGTCGGAATCCGAAATATATAGATTCCCTGTCGAATCCAGGGCCAGGCCCGTAGGGTGGAAAAGCTGAGCCGAAGTTGCCGGACCGCCGTCCCCGCTGAAACCAGGAGTATTGTTGCCCGCCACGCGAGTGATTTTCCCGTCCACCGTAACCCGGTAGACATTGTTTTGCCCGCTGATCGCAACGTAGAAACCACCCGTTCCATCCGGAGCGAGAGACGATGGACCGTCCAGCGGCTGCGCCGTGGCGAGAGCACCATTCACCGGTAACCCCGGCCCGGCATAGGTCGTAATGATTCCGGACTGGGCAAAGCCGGTCATGCTCACAATGGCAAGAAGTAATATGGCTAAAGCGATTCGAGTTGATGACCTCACGATAATCCTCCTGAGCTCCTTCAGCATATATCGGGATTGGAGTCCTGTACGCCGGACTGCTGCCGAATTGCAGGGATTCCGAAAACAGTCTAATCGATTCTAACGCAGCAAATCCTTGCAGGATCATTCTTACATAAAACAGACACTCCTATCCTTATAATTGTGCTCATTTCTGTAGACGGGATATTAGGCGTTACGGGTCATAATTGGCCATGGGGATTCTGGAATTTACATGGATTTAACAAAATCCCGCCTCGCCACAGCGGCCGGGGATTCGACGGGTTTTTGCGTTTCGCCGGAGCCTGAGGTAGTATGGCTTCAAGCCGGAATAATCGCTTCTCTGGAGAAGGTTTAGCATGGACGCCAAAAAAATCCGACTCGGGATCAGTACCTGCCTTCTGGGTGAACCGGTTCGCTATGACGGCGGACATAAGCTGGATCGATTCCTGACCGAGACCCTCGGCCAATATGTTGAGTATATACCGGTTTGTCCGGAAGTTGAATGCGGCTTGCCTGTGCCCCGGGAAGCCATGCACCTGGAAGGAGATCCGGAGGCGCCCCGGCTGGTCACCATTCATTCCCGGGTGGATTTGACGGATCAAATGAGCCATTGGGCAAAGAGGCGCGTAGCCGCTCTCGAAAAAGAGGGCTTAATGGGCTTCATTTTTAAAAGCGATTCTCCCAGCAGCGGCATGGAGCGCGTCAAAGTATATGGCGGGAAAGGAATGGCCGTGCGGAAAGGGATCGGGATGTTTGCCCGGGCATTCATAGAGCACTTCCCGTTGCTTCCGGTCGAAGAAGAAGGGCGTTTGCACGATCCCGAAATTCGCGAGAACTTTATCGAACGCATTTTTGCCCTTGCCCGGTGGCGCGCTCTACTGGCTGAAGCCGATGGGCTTGGCGGACTCGTCGAATTTCATGCGAGGCATAAGCTGCTTATCCTGTCGCACAGCACCCAAAGCTATCAGGAGATGGGACGGCTCGTGGCCGGGGCGAAGAAGTCATCCCTTCGGACGGTCCTGGACGGATATCAGAAAATGCTGATGGAGGCGCTGAAACTCCGAGCCACGCCGAAGAAGAATGCCAATGTTTTGATGCACATGGCCGGGTATTTCAAGAATCAACTGTCGCTGGCTGAGAAGGCCGAGATGGCGCAGCTCATCGAGCAATACCGACTGGGCATGATTCCGCTAATCGTTCCCATTACTCTTATCAAGCATTTTGTCCTGGTGTTTGACCAGCCCTACCTCAGAGACCAGTACTACCTCAACCCACACCCCATCGAACTCCATCTCCGCAATCACGTTTAGGGCGAGGTCGGTTCGACGGATGGCACTCAAGCGGTTAAGGTCGATTTAGTTGTGGACGCCGGGGGCTTCGCGACCGGTGATGCGGGCGTACTCCTCGTAGGTGCCGGGGTATGTCATCGGGTCCGTGTGGCCTAAATCGGCTCCACCCAGTTCCAGCACTCGATTGGCCAGGCCTCGCAGGAACGTTCGGTCGTGTGAAACGAACAGCATGGTCCCATCAAAATCCTTCAGGGCCGCAACCAGCATTTCCTTCGTCGCCAAGTCCAGGTGATTCGTAGGCTCGTCGAGTACCAGGAAATTTGGCGGATCGAAAAGCATCCGAGCCAGGACCAGCCTCGACTTTTCGCCGCCTGAAAGCACTCGAATAGGCTTGTCCACATCGTCTCCCGAGAACTGGAAAGCACCCAATAAATTCCTCAGTGCGCCCAGGGTTTCCAGCGGGAAATCCTTCTGGATCTGCTCAATGACCGTAAGCTGTGAGTCGAGCAATTCCAACGATTGTTGAGCGAAGTAGCCCAGCTTCAGGCTGGCTCCGAGCCGAACTGTCCCCGAGTCCGGTTCGAGTGTGCCCACAACCATTTTTAGCAGAGTGGTTTTCCCCGCGCCGTTCTTACCCATGACACACCAGCGTTCTCCCCGCCGGATCAGCAGATCAAAGCCGTCATAAAGAACCCGCTTGCCGAAACGCTTTGCAACGCCGTTCAATGAGGCGACGTCTTGTCCCGATCTCTGGGGCATGCGAAATTTGAATTCCACTACCTTTCGCGTGCGTGGGAGCTCAATCTTCTCGATCTTGTCGAGCGCTTTTACGCGGCTCTGAACCTGTGCCGCTTTGGCGGCGTGCGCTTTAAATCTTTCAATGAACCGGCTTTCCTTGGCCAGCATGGCCTGCTGCCTGGCATACGCCGCTTCGCGATTAGCTTCCCGGAGTGCGCGCTCCCGCTCGTAGTTATCGTAATCTCCCTTGTAGAGATAGATCTCTCCGCCGTCAATCTCCACAATCCGGTCGACCACGCGATTCATAAAATCCCGGTCATGAGAGGTGATAATTAGCGTGCATCGGGCATCTTTCAGGAATCTCTCGAGCCACAGGATGGATTCAATATCCAGATGGTTCGTGGGCTCGTCCATGAGGAGAACATCCGGATTGCCCAACAAAACCTGGGCCATGGAAACCCTCATCTTCCATCCGCCGGACAGGTTTCCTACGTCGCCATCGATCTGATCGTCCTCGAATCCCAGTCCATGGAGTACCTCGCGGGCCTGCGCCTCGAGCCCGTATCCTCCGAGACTCTCGTATCGATGCTGTACCTCGCCATAGCGATCGAGAATCTTGTCCATTTTTTCCGCATTGTCAGGATTGGACAGCTCATGCTGGAGCGATTCGAGTTCGTGGTGCAGTTCGCCGAGCTCGCCGCTGCCGGCAATCGCTTCATCAATGACGCTCCACCCGGACATGTCATCGAGTTCCTGCCGAAAGTATGCGATTCTCAATTTGCCGGGAACCGAAACAGACCCTTCATCCGGATGTTCCGTCCCTTTAATCAGACGAAACAGCGTGGTCTTCCCGCAGCCGTTGGGGCCTACGAGCCCGGCTTTTTCCCCGGGATTGATTTGAAAACTGAGGTCTGTAAACAGGACCTGTTTCCCATACTGCTTGACAACGTTCGAAAATACGATCACACGCATACCTCGCAAAGACGAAACATTATGCCGGTTGAGCTTTGCCGGGTCTACCGGCATTTTCGCCGGGGTTTCGAAATGCAATGTGCTTCCGATTTCGGGAGCGGATAGGCAGGGGTCGGGCAAATTCGCTTGACAAAACTTCCTGTCGGTTGCCCTATAAACCTAAAAGATGCAAAGATTCAAGGCGTGCATTGCTTTTCGCCTGGAACCGCGGAGGGATTATTTTGAGAATCGCAATTTTGGGTGCCGGCGCCATGGGGATGCTCTTTGGCGGTTATCTGTCCAAAGAGAACGACGTTGTGCTTATCGATACCGACAAAAGCAAAATCGATGCGATCAACCAGCACGGGATTTCCATTCGGGAGGCCGAGGGAACCATCCGCTCGAGCAACCCCAAGGCTGTTCTTCCAGCCGGCAATCCGGGATATGCGGATCTGGTAGTTCTTTTTGTCAAAGCCATGAATTCCAGAAATGCTCTTAGCGACAATTCCGCCTTGTTCGGGCCGACAACCCAGGTTATGTCGATGCAGAACGGCGCCGGCCATGAAGCAGTCCTGAGAGAGTTCATCCCCGAGGAAAGGATAGTGCTTGGGACCACTCAGCATAACAGCTTCATCGTTGGCCCAGGCGTTATTCATCACGGCGGCGGGGGACAGACTTATATCGGTCCCGTCGCGGGAGACAGCCAAAAGCTGAAACCGATACAAGAGACCTTTGCAAACTGCGGCTTCTCCACCGAGATATCCGAAAATATTCAACGGAAGATCTGGGAGAAGCTTTTTGTAAATTCATCGGCGAGTGCTTTGACCGCGATTCTTCAAACCAGCCTTGGATATATCGTCGAGAACGGCCATGCCTGGCAGCTTGCCAGGCAACTGATCCGGGAAGCCGTTGCCGTGGCAAATGGCGACGGGCTTGGGTTTGTTGAAGAAAAAGTTCTGGAGGACCTGCGGCAACTGCTCGAGCGGGCGAAGAGCGGATACACTTCTATTTATGCGGATATTCGTGAAAAGCGCAAAACGGAAGTAGATACGATCAGCGGAGCTGTGGTCACGGCGAGCCGGCGTAATGGTGCGCCGGCTCCCTCGCATGAGTTCGTAGTCCAACTTATCCACGCGCTGGAAGAAAGATAAATTCCAGGTCCGGATAAGAGACGAAGGGCCGATTTACCCGGCCTGTTTTTCGCTGACGCCTGTTTCAAAAGGGAATTTATACGCCAGGCCAAGTTCGTTGCGCATAGCGCACAGCTGCTTCTGGACGACCGGGTCGACGGGAACTCCCCTGGTTGCGCGCTCCTGACCCGCCAGGTATTCCTTTTCGCCGCAGGTATAGATGCGTTCCGCACCCGGCATCTTCTTGGAAGCACGCAGCCCGCGAAGGATATCACCGGATGTCTTCCTGAATGCATCGATGTTCGTGAAGCACTCGATATCGATGGCGATGAAGAAGTGCCCCAATCCATAGGGAACCGGCCGCCCCTGCTCATCAATGCCGCTCAATTGCTTTAAAAAGGACCCCTGCTGCAGTGCAGCGGACATAATTTCCACAGCCGTTGCAAAACCATAGCCCTTATGGCCGCCGGTATCCTC
Source organism: Acidobacteriota bacterium (assembly GCA_963664705.1). Classification (GTDB taxonomy): domain Bacteria; phylum Acidobacteriota; class UBA6911; order UBA6911; family UBA6911; genus UBA6911. The sequence continues at coordinate 6,204,790 of OY761556.1, forward strand.
ACTCAAGCCGCCTACCGGCGTGAAGGCGCTTCTTCCCTTGATCAGGTCATCGAGAATCTTCTGCGGATCCGTTTCCGTATCGCCTTCCCAGTTAATGACCAGCCCGGCAGGGCAGGGTCGTTCCTCGCGAACATACTGTTCGATCTTTCCTCTCTGCACAATGGACGTGGCGTAGTCGTTTGTGAACGCGAACGCTTCATCGGTCGGGATACCGAAGACCAGCGGATTTGTTCCCATCATGTTTTCAACGCCATGCGTGGGGGCGATGGAGGGGCGCGCATTTGTGCCGGTGATTCCGATCATATCGGCGGCAACCGCCATCAGTGAGTAGTGAGCCGCATATCCATAATGGGTGGAATTGCGGGCCACAACCATTCCCAATCCGTGTGTGCGGGCTTTTTCGATCGCCATCTGCATACAGCGTTTGCCGATGACCATACCCATTCCGTGATGTCCGTCCACAACAGCCGTTGCTTTGTGATCGCGAACCACCTCGAATTGCGTGACCGGCTGCTGAACGCCACCCATGACGATGCGATCGTAATAGATGGGCTTGAGCCGCCCAACGCCGTGCGAATCGATGCCGCGCCGATCCGCCGCAATCAGGACTTCCGCGCACGTCCGTGCGTCCTCGTCCGGGACACCAACTCCCTTAAAAACATCGACTATAAATGCTTCCAGCAGATCAAACGGAATCCAGGATATGTTTACAGACACGTATATCTCCAATCAGAAAAGCTCTCATCTTATCATCGAACTGGTAATTTCAGATTCCTGATTTCGGATTTCAGACTCCAGAAAAACAAACAGATTGCCGGGTTTGGAATCTGAAAGCTGGAGCCTGAAATCCGCAATAGTAGAGGGGTCAGTCGATGTAAGTAGTCTCGTGGTTTGCGCCGAGCGACATCAAAAGAAAGCCGAACGGCCGGTCGACCCATCGCGTAACAATCGGATTATGGGCAACGCCTGCCGGGACAACAACGGCGGTCGGCTTGTTGATGATGTGCCTCTCATGTTCCGGTCCCATGTCGATCTGAATTTCGGCTCCGAGGTAGTCGATATCCGACGGATCGGTGCCCGCGAAGAGCAGCACTTCATCGTGCGGATGGATATGCGCTCCCTTGCCCGGGCCCCTTGTCCAGATTCCCGGACTCTTGTGAATGCCCCAGCAGAAATTTACATCCATGCCTTCCAGATCCTTGCCGAACATCCAGACGTCATTTTCGGACATGCCCGGTCCCGGTTTGCGGCCATCCGCAATCATGTCCCCGTATTGAGCGTTATCGGCCTCAGTCATCTGACGCACCGTCATGGTGTTCGGAATCAGAGGCTTTATATAGTGAGCATTCAGCTGGCCGTGCGTCACGGTTTCCTCGGAAATATGAACCCGTTTCGTTCCAAATGATGAGTTCATCGGCGACTTTATCCCGCTTGACGGATCGGGCTGCATGCGTTTCATCTGCTCTTCGGAAATTCCATCGCCCAGCCAGCGCGTGGTGGGATCCGCTCCCAGTGAAATGATAAAGAAGCTGTATCCGATCGGACTGGTTACATCCAGCGTGACGGAGGGACAGTGGAAGTATCCTCCCGGGGCCACGACCACGGAAGGTTTGTCAAACGTGTGAATTTCCAGTTCCTTTCCCAGACAATACTGGAGCTTAGCGCCCAGGTATTCCGGCTTGTCCGGATCGAGTCCTACAAACACCAGGCATTCGGGGTATGGGTGGACATGCGGATCCATGCCGGGATGCCAATCGCCCAAACCCGTGTAGAAACCCCAGGAGAAGTTCAACTGCAGCCCCTCCAGGTGATCCCTGCCATTCAGCCAGCGATTGACGTCCGCATTTCCCGTGTTTCGGAATATCGCGGCCTGTCCGGGCATTTCAGCCATTTTCAGCGGTTTGAACAAGTATTCATATTTGCCGGTCGACATTTTGGATTTACCTCCCTCGATTTCCCAATCTATTGGCTTTAGTCAATGGCCTTTGCCTCATGTTCGCCGGCCAGGCAGACGGCAAAGAATGCAAATGGCTTGTCGACCCATCGGGATACCTGCGGCAAATGGGGCATTCCGGCGGGGCAGATCACTACGGTTGGCTTATTGAACAGATGTCTTTCGTGCTCCTGTCCCATGTCGAGCTCAATCTCCGCTCCAAGGTATTCAACCTCGGGATCGATGCCGAGATAGACAAGAACTTCATCGCATGGATGGACATGGGCGCCCATGCCACGGCGCCAGATGCCGGGCTGGCTGCAGAACCCCCAGAAAATTGTGGCGTTCAAACCTTCGAGCTCTTTCCCTGTCATCAGAACAAGGTGATCGGCGTTTCCGGGTCCCGATTTTTCCCCCGTTTTCTGCTCCTTTTCCATCTGCGCAGCCAATTGCTCCGGTGTAAGCCGCGCGGCATTCGTTTTTCCGCGCTGAACCAGGATGCTGGGAGCGATTGGTTTCACGAGATGGGCATATTTCCCCGTCGATGGAATCGGTTTGTTCCGCAGGGCCTTTTCTGCCGCGATAAAGTTCAATCCTTCCGGCGCTGACTTCCGCTGTTCCGCAGATAGCTTTGTGACCTCTTCTCCCAGCCATGTAATCTCGGATGTGGCGTTGAGTTCAACCGCCCAGAAACCGAATCCTCGCGGGCTAAACATGCGCTTGGTGGTGATCGGCCCATGAGGAACCCCCGCCGGAACCACAATGGCTGTAGGCTCGTCAAAGGTGTAGGTTTCCTGTTCCGCTCCCAGGCAGCACTCGATCTGCGCCCCCAGGTAATTGACATTGGCCGTGTCCAGCCCTACGAACAGGAGGACTTCCGGGTATGGATGAACGTGTGGGTCCATGCCCGCATGCCAGTCCCCCAGTCCATTGTGGACGCCCCAGGAGAGATTGACGTTCAGCCCTTCCAGGTGATCCCGGCCGTTTATTCGAATCTCACGGCTGGCATTCCCGGGGCCGATCGCAAGGGTGCCTTTTTCCCAGTCCATCGCGCCGATATTCAGTGGTTTTATGAGATGCTCGTACTTGGTTGCCATAGCCCTCCCCTATAATTTCAATGGAGTAAATCGTTTCTGCCATCACTCCGGTTATTCCCGCGGCGGGTCTCCGTCGTATGTTCCGTTAGGACTGAGGAAGATCTTGCCCGGCTTGCCCGGCAACGGCGTGAGCCAATCCGGGCAGCTGCGCGGGAACAGCAGGCGTGCCTGCCAGTGAATCGCAAAATCCTCGGCCTTCACTTCCGGATAAAATCTTGTCATTGCCGACACCATTTCAGCCCCTGTTCTGGCGCTGTTATACACCTCTTCATAGTTCTCGAGGTATAGCAATGACCAGTCGATGCACTCGTCGTACGCTTGTTTGGAATCCGCCTGTGCTTCCTCCATGATCCGAATCTTCTCTTCATCGCAATGGCCCGGGATGACGATCCGGGCGCCGAATTCGCGAAGCTTGCGGATCGACGCACGCCATTTTTCTCTCCGGGCGACAGTGCTTTCGATCGGCCACAGATGACAGTCATGGAATGCGATATCTGTCGCGCAGGCGACCTTGATCGATGGAATCCAGACGGCAGAGTTGTTGAGGCTGTCCCCCTCCCAATCATCGGACAGGAGAATTTCCTGATCCTCGAGGATCAGCCTGGGTTCGCTCAAGGGCATGGGAATTGTGGTTTTGCGCGCGATATCATCCGGACCGAAACGGTCGATCGCCCACAGTTCCACCTTGTCGCTGGATGTGAAGACAATATCTTTGACGACGCTCGGCAGCGCCACAATTTTTGCATTCGGGAATGCATGCTGCAGCACCAGCAAACCGAAATGGTGGTCCGGATGAAAGTGCGAAACATAGATGTGGGTAAGGTTCTTCCGCATCGGAATGATCTCCGCCACCATCCGATGCGCATCACTTAATAGCTGCGACGCGTCGACCAGGATCGCGTCCCGCTTCCCATAGATAAGCGTCGAATTGCTGTTGAAACCGAGATAGCTGTGCAGAAAGACTCTGAATTTCAGCGGCATCCTGTCCTCCCATGACCTTTTGAGCCTTCGAGGCTTGCCGGGTCCGGCTGCCTCAAAGGCTCAATCCACTGCCTGCTCGTCCCTATTCCCAACCGTTCTTGATTCCGTATTTGGCAATATAGCCGATAGCCTCGATGTCGTATATCTTGCCATTCCGAATTTTGAAAATATGAGCGGCTGGAAGGTTGAACGCGCCATAGCTGTTCTTCCTCTCCGTGGTTCCGGGCACTCCTGTGATTTTCATTACTTTGGGGGACCCGTTGTGAACGAACATGGAAAAGGCAAAGACCAGTCCCTTTTCCTTGTCGACCGCGAATACGCGCCGACGATTGATATCGGTGATGTAGCTCATGACGCCCGTGCTTAGCTGATCGCTGCAGGTCATCTTCCGGAAAACGGAGAAGTCATCTTTCTTGGCCTCCTCCGGAGTCTGCGTCTGATCGTTTGCGGAAATGCCACCGTTTTCGCGCCGTTGGCATTCGGCGGCAAAGGGAGCTACTTTCCCGTTGTCCTGCACGATGGCCTCATAATACGAATTGGCAATCTTCTGCATCTGTTCGCGGGAAACCCGTTCTCCCTTCAGTTCCCGTTCCAGCAGCGACGGTCGCACTTTGGACATGTTCGGGTTTAGCGGCTGGTCAGTCGGCGGAACAACCAGGTGGTCGATTTCGGTGATTTTCCCATTTTCCACCTTCAGTCGGACGCTCACAATGGTCGGCTTCTTTTCGGTTTCAATAACACCGATAAATCCGACCTGCCCCTGGTCCGGATCTGCGGCATACACTTTAAAACTGGTCGGCCCGCCCGTCGCAGTCTTCCATAACCCCTGTCCGATCGGCATCTTCCTCGTGTTCTCAACCAATTGGACGTTCTTTGCGAGGGGGAGTCCTGAAGCATCATGCCGGGGCAATGCAGCAAGATAATTGTCCATCATGTCGACGAGGCCTTGCCGCGTGCTGTTCCAGCCATTGCTGGCCTGGTAGGGCACGCCGACGATTGCCATGGCCTCAATTTCGTAAATCTTGCCGTTCTTGATCTTGTAAATGTGGGCTGCCGGTACGGTGAACTGCCCCCATGTGTTGGGCCTTTCCGTGACTCCCTGCACCCCTTTAATCTTCATTGGATTCGGTTCGCCGTCATGATTGAACATGGAGAAGGCCATCACCAGACCCAGTTCCTCGTCCACGGCAAAAAGACGCCGTTGGTTGATGTCGGTGATGTAGCTCATGACGCCAGTGTCGAGCTGCGGTCCACACTTCATCCGGCCAAATGCCGCCGTGCTGCCCGGCGCAGGCTGGGCGTTCGCCGCCAGCGGATCCTGATTGTTTGCCGATGTAACGCCATTCTCGCGCCGCTGACATTCGTCGGCAAATGGTGCCGCGTTGCCATTGCTCTGCTCGATCGCTTCATAATACCCGTCCGCCGCTTTCAGCATCTGTGCGCGGGAAACACGCTCGGAGACGGCGATCTTCTGGACGAGGCCTGCCCGCGGTTTCATAAGGCCTGCCGGCAAGGGCTCGTTCAGAGGCGACACCATGTGATCAATTTCCGTGATCCTGCCATTTACCAGTTTCAGCCGGGCACCCAGCATAACCGGCTTGTTTTTGTCCTGCATCACACCCATGAATCCGATTTGTCCTGCAACCGGATCGGCAACATAAATCTTGAATTCAGTGGGGCCGCCGGTTGCGGTCTCCCAAAACCCTTTGCCGACCTGGATCTGTTTCAGATTTTCCACAAGCTTCACGTCGGCTGCCATTGGCGCTCCCGCGGGGTTGTGCTTGACCAGCGCCGCGAGGTATTGATCCATCAGGGCTACCATGCAGGCACGGTCGCATTTGCCCTCTGCCGAGGCAGTCCCAAGGAATCCCAGGATAATGACAATACTCAGAATCACCGTCTTCTTTCGCATACACTTGCTCCTATAATTTTAGATTCCAGATTTCGGATTTCAGATTCCAGATTGGAAACGATGGATAATCGCATCAATACAGGCGATTTACAAACTTCCGGGAATCTGGAATTTTGTATTCCACCGCAATCGTTGTTCGTGCTTCTTCCAGTCCGTCCGATTTCGCAATCACGGTGATACGGCCGTTTTGGCCACGCTTTGCGCGCACGATGGCGAGCGCCAGTCCGTTAAAGGCTTTTCGGTCTTTTGACGGGAACGCGGTCATATCAGTCGGGTCTCCATTGTCCGTTGCGACGATCTCGCCTGGACCGGTTATCTCAAAGTGAATCTTCTCCATGGATCGCGGGACTATTTGCGAATCCTTATCCGCCACGCTCAGCGTGATGAATGCCAGGTCATACCCATCGTTGGCAATGGCCGATCGGTCCGGCGTCAGGATAAGCCTGGATGCACTGCGCGCGGTCTTTATAGCCTCGCTTGCCCATTCCTTGCCATCCTTGTAGGCTACGACCCGCAGTTCTCCCGGTTCATACACCACGTCATCCCAGCGCAGCCGATATTCAAACGGTCCCTTCTTTTTGCGCCCCAGCGATTTGCCGTTGAGGAAGAGCTCCGCTTCATTGCCGGATGTATAGATGTGTACCGGCGTAACCTGGCCGATGCGTTCGGGCCAGGTCCAGTGCGGCAGAATATGTGCCATTGGGAAATCCGGGCGCCAGTAAGATTGATAGAGGTAAAACCGGTCTTTTTTAAAACCGGCTAGGTCAATGATGCCGAAGTAGGAACTCCGTGACGCATCAAACGGAGTCGGTTCTCCCAGATAGTCCCAGCCGGTCCATACGAATTCTCCGCCGACGTATGGATACCGTTCCTGCGCTGCAAATTCCTTGTCCGGCGAATAAGACCAGCTGGCAAAGTACAGATCGTAGGAACTGACCTGCCGCCTGTCTGCTTCCTGCCCGGCTTTCGCCGTCGCGGCAGTTCCGAGGCCGGAAACAACCGGGAAGGTATAAACGCCTCTGCTGCTCAGTGTCGATGTGGTCTCTGTTCCCACGATTAACTTGTCCGGAAATTTTTCATGAAAGACCGGGTATTGCGGAGTTCCAAACGAAAGGCCTGCACCCTGGTAATTCAGCCCGACCAGGTCTATCGGTTTGGGGAAGGGGCTTGCAGCGCTGGCGCTGTTCATTCCACTGATGGTGGGCCGAGTCGGATCCTCCTGGTGGCAGATCTCGGTAAGCTCTGCGGCAATGGCCGCTCCATCTGCGCTGCCCCCCTGCTCGACAACCTCATTGCCGATACTCCACATAATCACGGAGGGATGATTCCGGTCTCTGCGCAGCATGGCCCGCAGATCCTGTTCATGCCAGTCCTGGTAAAGCAGGTGGTAATCCAACGCAGTCTTCTGCCGCACCCAGACATCAAAGGCCTCGTCCATGACGAGAAAGCCCATTTTGTCGGCCAGATCCAAAAGCTCCGGAGCCGGCGGATTGTGGCTGGTCCGTATGGCGTTGGTCCCCATATCCATCAGCATTTCCAACTGCCGCACCAGCGCGCGGAGATTCAGCGCACTCCCGAGAGCCCCCAGGTCATGGTGGTTGCAGACACCGTTCAGTTTGAGGTGTTCGCCGTTTAAAAAGAATCCGGCATTGGGATCGAACTTCAGCGTGCGGACGCCAAACGGAGTCTCATACACATCCACCGTTTTTCCCTGTTGCCGTATCGTGGTTACCGCTACATAGCGGTTAGGCTTCTGGTGCAGCCCTGTGCCCCACAACTTCGGATTGGGCAGGATTGCCGAAGTCTGGATCGTCGTATTGCTGCCGGGCGCGATCCGGATATCCGCAGGAGCCGTGAATGCCACGGCATTTCCGAGTTTCCGGTCCCGGGTATCGATCGGGAAAATCTGTGTCGAGATGCGAACGGCAGCGTCTTCTCGGGCATCATTGTCGACCGTTACCTGGAGCTCTACCTTCGCGGATGATTTCGAGATTTCCGGTGTAGCTGCGTATGTCCCCCATTGCCCGACGTGCACCGGAGATGTCTTTACCAGCCAGATATTCCGGTACAATCCCGCGCCCGGATACCAACGGGAAGAGGCCGATTGCCAGTTCGAATCGGCAGGGATCGGATTATCGAGACGGATTGCCAGAACATTTTTCCCGCCGGGCCTCATATACGGGGTCAGATTCAATCGGAAAGACGCATAGCCGTACGGCCATCCGCCTACGAACGTGCCATTCAACCAGACCATGCAATAAGACATGGCCCCGTCAATGTCGAGAAAAACAGATTTGCCCGAATCCTCGGCCGGCAGGCGAAGGGCTTTCCGGTACCAGGCGATTCCGGCCGATGGCAGGCGACCGGTGCTGCCGCTGATCGAGGTACTGAACGGACCTTCAACTGCGTAATCGTGCGGTAAATCCACTTTTTGCCAGGAGGAGTCGTCGTATCCCACCGCGGTGTAGTCGATATCATTTCCCGGGTTGCCCGCGGGTCGCCTGGATTGCTTACCCGCATCTTTCAAAAAACGATTGCCGGCAGGCAGAATCCAGCTCTTTACAGCGCTATATGCAAGATTTACCGGACGGCCCGGAGGATCCCCTTTGATGAAGCGCCAGCCTTCATTTATGGACAGCCGTGTCCTTGGGGAAGCGACAAGGGATGTGCATGAATAGCCGGAGAACAACAGAGCGAAAAAGCAAACCGCGAACCACGAACGCTTCATGGGGGATCCTCACGCAATCAGGCAACGCGTTGCCTATTTCCATTCATCAATCAAGACTCCGCGACTGAAGCGGAAGTCCGTGACGAACCAGGTAGTCTGGATATTTCCTCCCGCCACCACGATCTGAATTGCTTTTGGATTGGTGAAGGGTTTGATCAAGGTTTCAGGCGGAGCCTTTTTCCAGCTGGCGTAGGGTTCCAGCCCCTGGAATGCCATGGGCATGGTTGCGGTGGTGTTGACGCCGTTCCCCCAGTAGGTTCCAGCCGCCACTTCAACATTCTTGGCCAGCCAATCGCTCATCTGCGATTTTGTTTTGAATCCATAGACATCTTTCAGCAGGCCGGCGACCGTCGGATCGACGACCACGGTGGATGCCATTCCCGCCAGGGAGCGCATGTAATCCCTAATCAGCATGTGCGGCGGATGATTCCGCTGTGCTTCTCCTACGCTCGATATATAGCTCCAGCCCACTCCAATGCTGACCACGTTATCGGTGCGCCGGTAGCCCATTTCCACGCTGAGAGGCTCCCATCCCGCCGGCAGCAGTTCCTCGTTTTCCGCATAGCAGACATTGTTGTATTGCAGCGTGCTGCCAAGCGTTGAATAGGCGCCGGCATTCATGCGGAGATCCCCCAGCAGTTTGCCTGCGAGTGTGAAGGTCCTTCCGATAACAGAGTTGGCCTCATTGAATGGGCCCATGGCATCGATGCCCGCATTCATGCCCAGTTGTTTACGGATCGGTCCATTCACAACAATCATATTTGCCATGGAGCTGGTGGAATTGCCGAACGAGTTTGCCTGGCTCAAAGTGGCGAGGATTGTCGGGAAATACTCCGGTTTGGCTCCGGCCATGGCCGCACAAATCGCGGCCTTTTCCACCGTCAATTCCCTCGAGCCCGTTTTGCTCACCACTTCACCCGGCTTGCGGCTGGTCGCTTTCAGCAGCGCCGATACCCTTTCCTCGGTGGGAAGTTCGATGGCATTGAAGTCCGTCCATTCCTTGTCTTTGAACAGGCGCTTCAGATTGGCTTCGGTGTCCGGTTTTAAAAGTCTTGGCTCTATCACGGCACCGGAAGGCATCCCCTTGATTTTCTCATTGTCGGTGAGCGGTTTGGTCAATCCGTCGACGATGGTCTGCATCATCGGCTTGCCGCTCAGGAGATCTTTTCCGTCGACGTAATTCTTGTGAACAGATTTCGGCTGGCCCGCCACGGGGAAGGGAAATGCGACGTACCGGATGGGCATGCCGTTTGAATACAGAAGTTCGTAATCTTTGAACTTCACTACGTTGATTCCGGAGGCTCCGACAGTCGGGATGCCGGCCAGTTCGAGATTCCGTGCAAATCGGCTCACGGCCGATACGCAGCCATGTCAGCCACCAATCCCGATGATGGCTCCACCCGCTTTCTTTTCGGTGATTTCCTTTCGCAACCCCTGGTCATCTCCGAACGGTCCGCCGCCGGACCGGCGTATTTCCGTCTTTACGGAAGGCATGTTTTTGGCAAACCACGCCTGCATTTCTTCGAAGACGCTGTAAGCAGCCTCCGGGCCTCCCCATTGCAGATCCACCATGTAGATGGTTTTCCCTTCAAGCGTGCCGGGACGTGAACAAAGAGGGACCCGCTCTGCCATCTTCGTTGCAATGGCAGGATTCATCACCGTAATCAGCTGCTCGCCCGGGGCTTTTCCCTTCTGGGGTTGCCCTGAGGCAACGGGCGTGGGGGCAATGACTATCAGGGCAATCGCTATGATCAGAAAACTTCCAAACAGGATTTTTTCCTTCATCTCTTCCTCCCTTAAATAGCGGTAGGTATTTTGAACAGATTTTGATCAGCCTAAACCGAACCGCCTTGGCAATCCAGTCAAAATAGCTTCGAAACTTCGATGGTTTCCAGCCTCTTGCATAGCATCCCAATTTTGGGCAAAGTAGAGTGAATTACGTTTGCAGTTGTTGTTACTATTTCTCATAACCGGCGTCAGGAGGTTCCAATGTCGCTGCTGCCCAACGAAGTCGAGCTGATCAGAGTTCCGGGAGGCATTAATGCTGAGTCGATCGTCGCAGCGCTGCACGGACGGGGAATACCGGCCCGGACGCGCGGCGAAGCACTCGGTCCGATTTATGGCCTGACACTCGACGGACTTGGCGAAGTTACCATCTTTGTACCAGTGGAAAACCTTGACGAAGCCAAGTCTATCCTGGCCGCGGGAGAGCATGGCGACCTGTTGTTCGAAGAAAGCGATTCCACAGAAGAGATTTAGGTTTCGCAGGCTAATGGCAATAGCGTGCAGCATTAGGCGGGACGCCAGCGCTCCTGTGTCTGAAATCTGGAATCCGGAATCTGAAATCCGAAATCTGGAGTCTGAAATCAAAACACCAGATACATTCCGTCGGCAATAATCCTTTTTTGTCCTGCCGCGTATACAGCCACCGCTTCCGCTACCTGAATCGGGTTGCCTTTGGCGTACACGATGTCCTGATGCACGACATTTTCCGGCTTAATAAATGAGCGCACACCAATGGCTCCACCAAGGTGGTCGGATCTCCCGTATGCCCAGTGAAAGCCGGCTTTTTCATCTTCCAGTACATTTCCGGTCACAATCGCATCGTCGTTGCATCCGAACGCCACTTCGGCAATGTTGGCGCGGATCGGGTCTATCGCGAAATAGTCGCGCAGGCGCTGACTTTGCTCAGCTTCCCCGGAGATTTCGACAATTCTGTTTCGTTCCACGCGAAGCACGACCAGTCCGCCATCGATGACAGCCGGCAGTTCGCCCGATGTCCGGGAATATTCGCCTGCCTTTTCGCCTTCGTAGGGAACGATGAATGTTTCTCCGGAGGGGAGGTTGATGATGCGGTCCCCTTTTTTGAAGCGTGGCAGGAACCCGTCGTCCACCTCGCATTTGCGAAACCGCAGATCGAATCGGCAGGAATGTCCTGTGGAAAAACGAACATCAAGGCTTTCGGCGCCTTCCAGCAGGTCCGCGAGAATGCCGCAGCGGCGGGCAACCTCCCGATAATCGGCCGCCAGGGCGCTTTTTTCCATGCGTCTTTCCAATCCCGGCATAGATGCGGCCCGGAAGTCTTCCTTCTTTCTGCAGAATCCATCGAGAGCGGCCGTCGCGGAGAATTCGGTGAGAAATGCGGCCAGGGTGCATTGGCCCAGAGCATCCTCGAGACGAACTTCCGCGCCGGATTGCATTCCCTTTGCCGGAAGATCCGCTCCGTTGGCGCCGGTTGCCGGATAGATGAGCAGCGGTTTGGTTGTAAACCCAAGCCTGCGGCCGAGAGATTCGAAGGCATCGCACCATTCCTGCGCCAGGGCCCGGCGGTCCTGCCATTGCGGATTATCTGCCACGGCGCCATGCGGAATATCACAAGCGACCAGTACTGTTTCCCCTGCCTGAGGGTCGAAGACGTTTACAAGAAGATCCTGCAGTTTGAATGCCACGGCGAGCCTCCCATTTTTGCTCTCGAGGCCGGAAGATTTCGGCATCGAGGCTCGTTGCTGTAGTTAGGATAGCACCGGGCAATCCTCTTTCGCCAAATTCGTGGCATAAGAAGCGGCGCAAAATTCGGGAATTTCAGCCAGCGCGATTCTCACCTGGCTGCGAATTCCAGCGCTATTCTTTTCCAGATTGTACGGATTCCGCGCAGCGGAAATTCCCACCAGTGGTCAATACCCCAGATCCATTGCATATATCGGGGAAAACCCAGAAAGGCGGGCCGGAAGCGGCGGCGGAAGGCGGATCGTTTGTACAGGCCATAGCGAACCCGAAACAGGTCGCGCGTAGTCAGGTTGGAGACTCCTCGCGTACGGACCTTGATCCAGTCGCGCTCCATCGATGCAACCGGAAGGCTCCGGAGCTGCTTCAATACGAGACCGGGAATCGGGGCGTCGACCAGTTCATTCAGATAGGGAAGCATATATTGCAGGACAAGGGTGAGGTTTCTCTTGCGAGCCTGTGCCAGCAACCGGGCCCAGTCAAAGTCGGGAGTCGTGGCAATCACCGCGGAGGCATCCGCAACCCAGCGCATGGGGGCCACCGCATTCCATTCCATTGCGTGGGAGCAGATGTGCAGCAATTGATCCGACGGCGACAAAGCGCGGGACTCTTCGCCACCGCAGATAATTGGAATCGATCCTTCCCACAGATCGACGTCAGCCTCAGGTCCCAGGCACTCCTGAAATACGTGCCAATGAAGATCCAGCTTGATATCCGTTTCTTCCCGGGCCAGGTTGCAGGCTTTTACCGCGAGCAGGTATTCCGGAGTGATTTTCTGCGGGCAATCTTTCTCGGGCTTCCATCCTGATTGGATTAAACGCTGAAGTGCCTCAATGGCCTTATTCGTGGGAATCAGCACGTCGATATCTGCCATTGGCCTCAAGCCGAGGTCTCTGTAATAAAGATGTGCCAGGGCTGCTCCTTTGAGAATCAAGGTGGGGATTCCCATTTCGTGGAAGGAGCGGAGGACCGCGGAAAGTCGGTGCAGCGCCAGTTGATTCTGATACCAGGCCCTGCGATAGATTCCTTTGAACCGACCAAGCAGATCGGTTTCCACTCCGATGCTTTTCAGGTTGCGATAGAGCAGCGGGATCAGCCTGAAGGAACCGTAATCGAGATGATCTATATCCGCCAGGGATCGCCATTTTTCCCAGGCTTCGATCCCGTGTGGCACAGGCAGGAGAGCTGCGCGCAGCATCCATTGCTGTTCAGGCGTCGGCCATGCGTAGCCGGATTCTCCGTCAATGGCGAAAGGCGGCGCGCATATCTCAAATGGACGGTTCATTTTTTTTATCTTCATTGAAGCGTTGGACGGCTGCCTGCCGACGCCGGTCCAAAGCTGTTTTTACAATGCGTACAAAGTCGACCTGCGAAGAACGTTCGACAATTGTCGTGTTGCGTCCATGTACGCGACGCCGATAGACGATTTCCGGCAACATTTGAGCCTGGAGTCCCGCTTCCATCGATTTGGCAAACCAATCGACAAAATCCCCCACTCGCCAGGTGTCGTCAAAAAGCCCCACTTTGAAAAACGCTTCGCGCCGGATCAGCATGGCGCTCTTCATATATGCAGGCTGGGGTTTATCCGGGATCAATAGCCGGCCGGCAACCTCCATCGGCATGTCCGGACTCCGAAAAAAGAGGCTGTGCCCAAAGACCATATCAATGCCGGGCCGAGACTGTAGAATTGCTGCCTGCTTTTGCAGTTTGTCGGGTTGCCAGATGTCGTCGGCATCAAGGAATGCAAGATAGTTGCCCTGCGATAACTGGATGCCCCGGTTTTGCGTTGCCGAAATGCCCCTGTGAGGCTGGCAGTCGCAATAAATGGAGCGGCCGAAGGAACCTGCCACCGCTGCCGTATCATCGGTAGATCCGTCATCCACGACAATCACCTCAAAGGGCGGCAGAGACTGCTGTAGAACACTGTTTATCGCCTCTGACAGGTAGTCGGCAGTATTGTAGGCTGGAATGATGACGCTGATCCGCATATCGTCAGGCATCGGCGAGACTCCCGTGCTGGTTTGGCGATGAGAGGAACGGTTCGCTCAAGATCCGGCGAATAGTGGCCGGAATCTGGACGAGATCGGTGCCGACGGCAATTTCAAAGCTGGGCACGCGCCGGACCACCGCTGCCAGTCTTTGAAATGCTTCCGCTCCCGCACCAGCCAGTTGAAAAATTGTGCTTGGCGCCAGGGCCCGCAGGGCCTGGGCCGGCGGGATTGGGTTCAGTCGCGTTTCGCGGGTTCCGGCTACGCGGGGCAGCAGGATGGCGCGCAGGGGGAAGCCGGCGGACAGCCGTCCCGGATACAGCCGGTGCAGCAAATACAATGTCTTTTCAGCGGGAGTTGCTTCCGGACGATGGATGGCCTCTGCCAGCGCGGGTAGCCGATTCCGGCCGTCCGCCGCAAGCTTCGCCGAACAATAAAGGCCGTGGATGTATGCCGGATCAGTCGAGAGTGCACAGTAGTCATCGGAGACGAAATCGAGACCACCCGTCAGACATGCCAGGGCAGTCGTCGATTTTCCGGAGCCGCCTCTTCCCACCAGAAGGACTCCGCCATCCCTCGACCCCACAGCTCCGGCATGCACCAGTTGACACCCGCGGGATGCAAGCCACCAGTGCATGACCGGCAGCAGCGGTGCTCCCATTTCGTAATAGGGGATGTCGGAAGCCTGGCGAGTCCAGAATACTGCGCGTCGTGTTTCAGCGTCATACATGACCAGGGATCCGGAATCCCCGTTGTAGACAATCTTGATCCGGCTTCCGATATGCACTTCGTTTCGTACCGATTCCGTCCACTTCCATGGCGGCGCCGGCAAGGCAACGCCCGTGGATTGGGTGTCCCACAGAAAAATGTGACAATCGGCGGACGTGTCTCGTGTTTCCAGATGGTCGAATGCCGGCGCAAGGCAGAATGTCAATGCCGTCCCCGCGAAATCGAGGCGGAATGAATACGGACCGGTGCCATAGTATTTCGTACTCCTGGCGGAGACGGCTACCGCTCGTTCAAAACAGGCCAGCGCTTCAGAGAAGTATTCCGGGAGTACGGATTCATCGATCGCCTGATTCGATGTTTGCATAACCCCCCGTCAGGACTGCTTGGGGTTCGAGTCCGACCCTGCAGCGGAGTTCGGGATGTTGGGCCAGCCGGTTTCATCCACTTCGTGAATCGGGTCCACCAGCAAAAGCTCCTGCATGTCCGTATATTTATTCAATACCGGAGCGGTAAACACCCTGCGTGGCTGATGCTCCGAATTTCCGGAAGCTTTTTCCTCCGCAGAGACCGCAGGGTCCGGCACGATCAGGTTCTCGGCAATGATGCGTTGAATGAATTCCGCAACCGCCGTTTCAATATCCTTCGCGGAGCCGTCGTAGATGCGGGACAGATGTAATAAAATTTCGCCTGCTGTGAATCCACTCTCCAGCATTGACCAGATTTCCGCGCCCAGCGTGTCAATGCTGTAATAGTTGCCGCTGGCGAGGTTGACGATAACAATCTCATCGTCAAAATTTTCCAGGATGACATCGGGCTTGTTGGTTCGATATCGGTCACTCTCGTTCATTAGCCGAAACCCTCCGGGGCTGAATTGTCTCACAGTCCGGATAGGAAATGAGATTATTTTAATAATCACCGAAAGCCGGGAGCTCTGCTGTCCCGGCTAATGCTGCAGGTGATTTGCCCAGTGAACCTGGAATAGCAGTGAACATCAGCCCTCCGTGCCTGGCGCTTCACTCGGGTCGCCGGACTCAGAACAAATAGTATGTGGTGTTGGCCGGGACGGCGGCACTCCCGGTGGAGATCAAGTCTTCTCTGTCTGCTGCTTTCTGTGTATTGATGCCCGGATCAGGCGGAACATATCATTCCACAGTGCAAGCGCCTGGTTGGAGTCATTCTTTGCGTGCAGTCTTCGATAGAGCAGAACGTCCCGTAAAACCATCCTTTGAATGCCCAGATCCTGCGCTCGAAAGAACCAGTCCGAGTCATTTCCGACCTTGTACGAGGGATCAAAAAGGCCGACCGTACTCAAGGTTGTACGGCGAACCATGAGCGCACTGGGCAAAAAGGAGGGTGCCGGCTGATGCAGCAGTTCCGGCTTAAGACCGGCCGGAATCGGCGTTCCGCTTTCAAGAATCATCTTCATGTACGAAACCACATAGCCGACCTGTGGATTAGTTCGCAAATAGTGGGCCTGGAGACTAAGTTTACCGGGGGCCCACCAGTCGTCTGCATCGAGGAATGCGAGAAACTCGCCGCGTGACTGTTCTATGCCTGCATTTTTTGCTGCGCCATGCCCCTGGTTGACCTGGTGAAAATAGCGCACGCCGGGCCATTTCCGGGCGATTCGGGCGGTGGAATCTGTGGAGCCATCATCCATGACGATGACTTCTATCGGGCGATAATCCTGTTCAAAGACGCTGGCCAGCGCATTGGGGAGAAAATCCTCTCCGTTGTATACGGGAATAATGATGCTGACCAGGTCTCTTTCGTACTCTGCCGTAATCATCAATGCTTTAGCCTCTCGGGTTCTGCATCGACCGTTTCACAAGCCTCCAGGCGAGGCAGGGACGAGGCCGCCCCCCCGCCGGCGGCTCTCCGCCTGTCGAGCGACTGCTTCAGCATTTGCACAAGGAAGTGATTGTCCACCTTGCGGTTATTCGTCAGATTTCCTTCATGACGACGATAATGCAGCACCAAACCGCGATGGATGTGGATATGGGTTCCGAGTTCGCGGGCGCGCATGAACCAGTCCCAGTCATCGCAATGCAATAGTTGCGTATTTAGCGGCCCCAATTGGCGAAACAGGGATTTTCGGATCAGGGTGCTCCCATTGCCCATAATCAGCTGCGGGCTCGCTGGCAACTGGAAAGGCAAATGGTCCGGATCCATCCCCGGATCGGGCCATAGAAGCGCATATCCCATGACCACCTGGATTGTGGGATCTTCTTTAACCGGGGCCAGTTGCAGCTCGATGGAATTTTCGGGCCAGACGTCATCGGCATCCAGCAGGCTTATCCATTCCGAGGTGGCTTTCGCAATGCCTGAATTGCGTGCTGCCGGAGCACCCTGGCGTTCCTGCCGGTAATATTGGACTGACGAGCCGAATTGCATGGCGATCCGCGGCGTGCTGTCGGTGGATCCATCATCGACGATGATGATTTCGCGCGGACGAATCGTTTGGCGAAGAGCGCTGGAAATCGCCTCGTGCAGGTACTTCTCCCCGTTGTATACCGGGATGATCACGCTAACGGATTCATCGGGCTTGGCATCGGATGGTTTCATGGCTCTCTGTTGTTGCCGGGTCATAAGCCTGCAAACCCGCAGCCTGGAGATTTTACAACGAAGGCGCACGAAAAAATCGGCAAATCCGTGGCAGACTTGCGGTTCCTTTTCGCTCCTGATTTCACGGATTGTGGGGAGATTCTAAGGGCAGGAAACAACCCCGGGTTGCCGGTGCGTTCAGGTTGCCTAAAAATGTAACGATTTTTGGTGAGATATGCTAGATTATGCGGTCGAGGAAGAAAGCGAATAATTCGTGTTGCCCGGAAATACGGGAGCGCTCCCGCGGCTGATTCGGCAGTTCTGTCAGATCCGCGAGGAGGACGATGACGCGTACCTCAAAAGCCCTTATCATCGCACAATGAGTGATGATTGATTCGCGATACTGAACCGTTCGTGATCAGTATTGGACGTTCTATATTGCAGATGTGGGGGGCACATCAGCGAACCGGTTTGCCGAGCTGTGTTGGGAAAACTTGGAGAGGACCTCTGATGACTTATTATCTTGCGACCAAAGAAAGCATCGTCAATTGGATTAAGGGATTGTCTTCCGACAACCGGACCTACTTCCCGCAAAGGCACGGGGAAAAGAGCTACCGGTTTGCCCAAGTCCAATCCAATTCCGATATACAGTTTGAGCAATACACTCCAACTGTTGTGCCTCCGGTAAAATTTCTTGTCCCGGCAAGGGACGAGCTCCTGCAGTTCAAGAAAGGTGCGGACGGCAAAAGCGAGGTGAATGCCTCATTGGATACCTCCTTCCGGATTCTGGCAGGCGTACGGCCCTGCGATCTCAAGGGGATCCAGCTCATGGACCTCTTCTTCAAAGACGGCGTGCCTGATGCGTATTACCTCGCCCGTCGGGAGAATACGGCCATCATCGGATACTCATGCTCGGCCGCCTGCGACGAGCGCGCATTCTGCGGAGCGGTTGAATCGCTCGACTACAGCGAAGGCGCGGATGTCTTTGTTACTTCCCAGGCGGGCGGCGACCTCCTGGTGGAAGTGAAAACGGATCTTGGGAAAAAGCTGGCCTCCGGGGCGGGATGGAAAGCGTGCGACAGCGCGCCGGCTCCAAAGAAGAACGCCCAGCCGTTCGGCCGCACATTTGCTGCGAGCGTGCCCGAGATTACCGGCATTATCGATAAAAACACGAACAGCCCGATTTGGGAAAAGCATGTGACCCGCTGTTTCTCCTGCGGTACCTGCAACCTGGTTTGCCCCACGTGCTATTGCTTCGACGTCGCCGACGATCTGAACTTGGACGTAACAACAGGGAATCGCACAAGAACCTGGGACGGCTGTATGCTTCCGTCATTTGCCGTGGTAACCGGAGGGCATAATTTCCGTCCGGAAGCCGCCGCGCGGCAGCGTCACCGAGTCAGCCGCAAGTTCGATTATTTGACCAAGAAATATGGACGCGGCTCGGTTTGCGTGGGATGCGGGCGGTGTGGCCGCCAGTGCACGTCCCACATAGACATTTACGATATCGTGTCAGACCTGATCAAAGAAGGAGGCCGATAATGAGTACCGTTGCATCCTCATATGCGGAACTAGCCAAGGACAGTTTCCTGCCGCAGCGGGGCAAGATCGTCGAAATCATCGACATGACCGCAAAAGACAGGTATTTCCGCCTTGAGCTGGAAAAGCCGCTGGGCCACCGTCCGGGTCAGTTTGTCATGGTTTCAATCCTGGGAGTCGGCGAAGCTCCGATATCCGTCAGTTGCGGGCCCCGAAACGATAACGTGCTGGAAATGGTGATCCGCCGCCTGGGTCGGCTGACCGAGGTGATTCATGCGCTGAAAGTAGGGGACGAGATGGGAATTCGCGGCCCCTTCGGTTCCGGATTCGATCTCAACGACTTCTACGGAAAAGATGTCCTGTTCGTTGCCGGCGGCCTCGGTCTGGTGCCGCTTCGATCCCTGATCACGCCCGTCGTGGCTGAAGCCAAGCGTTGCGGTACGATTACCCTGATTTCCGGATGCCGGAATCCCGCGGAAGAACTCTATCGGGATCAGCTCAAGGCATGGACGGATGCCGGCGTCAACGTGATCCGGCTCGTGGATGGCACTGAAAACATGCCGTGGGAGTTTGGCGTAGGCCTTGTTACGGAACCGATTCCGAAACTGAAACTTGATCCGAAAAATACCGTTGCCGCCCTGTGCGGGCCGCCTGTCATGTACAAATTCGTCATTGCCGCGCTGTTGAGCAAGAACCTGCCTCAGGATTGCATCTTCGTCGATCTTGAACGGCGTATGAAATGCGGCGTTGGCAAATGTGGGCACTGCCAGATCAACCATGTATATTGCTGTCAGGAGGGACCGGTCTTTCGGTTTTCCAGTCTGGCAGGATTGCCGGAGGCGCTTCGATGAAACCCAAGGTAGCATTTTTCGATTTCGCCAGTTGCGAAGGATGCCAGCTGGCCATTCTGAATTGCGAGGAGATCCTCCTCGACATACTCGGCCTCATTGACCTGGTGGAATTCCGCGAGGCTATCTCTGAAACCGCACCGAAGTACGACATCGCCTTCGTGGAAGGAAGTATTCATCGCGACGAGGATATCGAAAGAATCCAGAATCTGCGGTCCCGAACCCGCTACCTTGTAGCGCTGGGCGCGTGCGCGTGCAATGGAAATGTGCAGGCGCGCTCCAATTTTGTGGCTCCCGCCGTGAATTACGAAGCGATCTACGGCGAAAAAGCCCGCAACCTGGTTCAGGTCGATCCGGACTACTGGCAGTTGTGGGCCCATACCCGTGTGCGGCCGCTGGACAAGATCGTCAAAGTGGATGCATATCTGCGCGGCTGCCCCGTGGTGCCGGAGGAATTTCTCCACCTCGTGAAATCGCTCCTTCAGGGAACCATGCCGACAGTGACCGCGAATGCGGTTTGCGTGGATTGCAAGAAGAACGAGAACGAGTGCGTGTATGAACGGGGCAAAACCTGCATGGGACCCGTGACATGGGGCGGTTGCAACAGCATCTGCGTCAATCAGGGATATGTCTGCGACGGCTGTCGCGGATCTCTCCCACACGCCAATGTGGAAGCCCATATCGCACTGATGCGGGAACACAACATCGACGACAAAGATATCCGAAGCCGATACCGGCTTTTCCTGGGTGCCGAACCTATTGGTAGGGGAGTCTGAAAAATGGATTTGAAAGCCAAAACATATACGATTGATGTCAAGCACGTTACCCGTGTCGAGGGGCATGGACGCATTGTAGTCAATACAAAGGAAGGCGCCGTCCAGGAAGTGAAGCTTGTAATCACTGAAGCCAACCGCTTCTTCGAGAACTTCGTAAAGGGGATGCAGCCGGCGGAGGTGCCCTGGATCGTCAGCCGGATCTGCGGCATTTGCTGCGTGGGTCATCAGTTGACCGCGACAAAGGCCGTGGAAGCCGCCCTGGGCATTCAGATCAGCCCGCAGACCGCCCTGCTTCGCAAACTTCTCACGGAGTCCCAGTTTCTGCAGAGCCATGTACTGCATGTTTACTTCCTGGCTGTCCCGGACTTCCTGGGCGTGAAAAGCGTTCTGCCGCTGGCAAAGACGCACCCGGAGGTCGTGACGCGTGCGCTCCGGCTCAAAAAGCTGGCCAATGACTATACAACCATGTTTGGCGGACGCACGCTGCATCCGATGGCCAACACGCTCAAAGGTTTCCGCAAGCTCCCGGACCTGGACGCGGTTGCCGCCCTCAGGAAACGGCTGCTGGACGCGATTCCGGATATCGAGGAAACCGTGCGTGTCGCCAAGACTCTCCAGATTCCTCCATATGAACGCGAAACCGAATACGTATCATTGAAGCATCCGGATGAATATGCGCTGTACGATGGCGACATCTACAGTTCCGACACGAAGTCTGCGGTGCCGGTGGACAAATACCGGGAAGTCACCAACGAATTCACGGTCGCGCATTCGACCACCAAGTGGTCAAAATGGCATCGGGATTCCTATTTTGCCGGTGCGCTGGCTCGTGTGAATAACAACTTCGACCAGTTGATGCCCCAGGCCCAGCAGGTCGCCCATGATCTCGGATTGAAAGTGCCTTCCTACAATCCGTACATGAACAATGTGGCCCAGGTTGTGGAAGTTGTGCACTGCGCCTACAACAGCGTCCGCATGTTGGACGAACTGCTGGGCGGCGGGATCAAGCAGGAAGATATTTCCTTCCCGGTCAAAGCCGGCCGCGGCGTGGGTTCCTGCGAAGTTCCACGCGGGATCCTGTTCCACGAATATGCCTTTGACGCGGATGGCCGTTGCATCGATGCCAACGCCATCATTCCGACAAGCCAGAATATCAACAATGTCGAGCAGGATATGAAGGCGTTTGTGCCTCAGATGCTGCCGAGCATGTCCAAAGAGGAGCTCACGCTTCACATGGAGATGCTGCTGCGGGCGTACGATCCGTGCATTTCCTGCTCGGTTCACATGCTGGATGTTGATTTTGTCTGAACCTGCGACGCCGACTGCCATGTTGGAGTGGCAGATCGTGGGGATCGGGACCCGTCTTAATAGCGACGACGAGATTGGTCTTGCGCTGGTCCGCGCTCTAACGGAAGAAGCGGAGTGGGCGGAAAAGTGCGTTCTGTGGGAAGGCGCCGACGCTGCGACGGTTACCTCGTCCCTGCTGGAATGGAGCCGCGCGACTGTCCTGGTGGATGCTGCCGATATGCGTCTTGCGCCGGGCGAGTACCGATTCTTTCCTGACCGGGATGCTTCCGTCACGCTGAAAGACAGTTCGGTTTCTACTCATGGCCTGGGTTTGCCGGAAGGATTGCAGTTGGCCAGGAGTCTTGGGTTCGACCAGCCGATCTACGTTTTTGCAGTTCAGCCATTTGACCTTTCTCCAAGACAGGGAATGACATCAGAAATGACCGCCCTGTTTCCTGCGCTGCTTTCGGCCTTGAGAGCAGCCTGTGTTCGGGTGTCGCAGGGATAGGCACAACGCGTCGAGGCTCGCCGATGGTTTGCTTCGAGCTGTGCCGCCCGGGATGAAGACACGGGAATGGGAAGGCGGATCTGCGCTGAGCCGGATTTGCCGTCTTGTGATAATCTGTTGCCCAGTCGACCTTTTCGAGTGAGGCCGTCGCTGTGGTAGAAAAGAAACATTCCTTTTTCTACGATTGGGGAGCCGTAACCACTTATAAATCCGATATCAGTTCCCAGGAACTGGTGTCGCGGGCGAAGTGGTTTATCAACATGCGCTGGTTCGCAATCCTCGCATGTATAGCGGCAGCCTTTATTGCAGCCAGCGGCATATTTCCGGCCAAAGTCCGTCTCACGGATTTTGCCATTGCCATTGTATTCCTTACCGCGACAAACCTGGTCTATTCCGCCCTTGGCCGTAATCTCTTTGGCCACAGGTCGCACGATCGGGAACTGCAGCTGCTTCTGCTGCTGCAAATGCTGGGAGATTTTGCTGCCCTCAGTTTTCTGGCCTACTCGCTCGGCTCCATCGAGACGCCCCTGGGCGCTCTATTCCTGGCACACATCATTCTGGCTACGATTTTCTTTTCCCGGTGGCATTCCCTGATGATTGCCACCGCCGCCTGGATTTGCGCTTCGTTGCCATTGATCCTGGAGTGGGGCGGTGTTATTCCGGTGCGGACTATCTTCGGAGGGGAGCTGAAGCCCCTGGTTAATGCGAGCTTTGGTATTACCATCGGATTTGTTCTGGTCAGCGGCGCCGTTTATCTTTTCTGCTGGTACCTGGCCAGCGAGATCAGCTCGGGCCTCAAACTGAGAGAGCATCAGCTTGAAAATGCATACCAGATGCTTATCAAAATAGATAAGGAAAAAACCCAGTCCACGCTACTGGCCACGCACGAGCTGAAGGCGCCTTTTGCCGCCATTAAGAGCTATGTGTATACGCTGAGGGACGGATTCTGCGGACCGCTTCCGGAAAAAGCCCTGGCAGTGGTGACGCGGATCGGGGAGCGCTGCGATCAGATCTCCAACAGGATTACCGACATTATCCACCTGAGCAATCTGCGGACGCTGGTTGTAACCGATATGCATCTTGCCCCGGTCGATCTGGTCGCCATTGTGGCGGAGGAGATTCGAGAGGGGGCCCTGATTGGCGCCCCGCGGGGAATCCAGGTCATCAACCTGAATGAGAAGCACCCGCCGATCTACATCATGGGATCCGGGTCACATCTGAAAACACTCTTTTCCAACCTGATTCATAATGCAATCAACTACAGCCACGACCATACGGGGCGCGTGGTCATTTCGATTGAAGACGAAAAAACGCGAGCGTCGGTCGCGGTCCAAGACAACGGGATCGGAATTCCGAAGGAAAACCTGGACAAGATTTTTGACGATCACTTTCGCAGCAAAAACGCGGTAGCCCACTATTCAAACGGTACAGGGCTCGGCCTTTCCATGGTCAAAGAGATCGTAGTTCTCCACGGAGCTTCCATTCAGGTGGAGAGCATAGTTGGCAGAGGCAGCAGTTTTAAAGTAATATTTGAAACCATTGAGGCCAAGCAGGAGCGAAACAATCATGGCGAGCATACTTATAGTTGATGATGATTTGGATATTATCGACAGTCTGAAGATGATTCTGGAAGGCAGCGGGCATAAAGTGTCCGTCAAAACGGATCCGGATAATCTGGTGGCAAGCGTCAAACAGATATCTCCCGATCTCATCATCCTGGATATCATTTTCCCCGAAGATCCTAATGCCGGCTTCACTGCCGCAAGGGCATTGCACAAAGCGGAAGGGGTGAGGGACATTCCCATCCTGCTTCTGAGCGCGGTCAATCAGATGAGCAAGATGTCCTTCGGATTTTCCGAAAATGATATCAGTGAAGATTTTATGCCGGTGAAAGCCTTTATTGAGAAACCGGTGGAGCCCGCCGCGCTGATTTCTAAAGTGAACGAGCTCCTTGGGATCGCAAGCAACAAGGCATAGGTTCTGAAACCGTCTTGGTTTGTGTCATTGAGGCAGTTTGAGGCTGTCGTTCATTTATGCGGCGAATTGCCTCAATGATGCGAACGCTTGCGCGCCGCCCGGGATTTCCCTCGACAAAAACCTCGCAGATAATCCGAAATAGGATACAATTCGTTTCCATGCAGACGAATGAACATGTATTGGAATTCCGCGTTTACATGGAAGATACCGATGCGCAAGGCATCGTGTACTATGCCAATTACCTCCGCTTTTTCGAGCGGGGACGCAGCGAAATGATCGAATCGCTCGGAATACCCATGACAACGGCAATCGACCCGGATTGCAGGCTGGTGATCTACGAAGCCCGCGTGAAGTTCCGGAGGCCGGCTTTTCTTGGGGACCGGATCCAGGTGGTGACCTCGATGCTGCGCTCCTCGGAATACCGGGTCACCTTCCGGCAGCAGGTGAAGCGACTCGGAGAAGAGGATGCGCTGGTCAGCGGGGAAATTGATCTCGTTGCCATCGACCAGACCGGAGCCCTCAAGGAGCTGCCCGCATTTTTTCAACCCGAAAAGAAATAGAGCACTCCGCGGCAAATTCCAGGAAAGAATGCTTGATGCCGGACTTTTTGCGGCAGTACACATAAAACCTGACTTGACCGAATTAGTAACCCCTCTAACCGCGAAGACCGCGAAGACCGCAAAGAAAATATTTGCACCGCTGATAAACGGACTCCAGCAATTCTGGCGCTGTATGGATTGCCACCGCTGAATCGACAATATGACGCGCAATTTTTTCCTGTCCATCACACTATCTCATTGCCCAGCAGCAAAATGAGACCCAAAATCTTTGCGGTCTTCGCGGTTCAAATATAAAAACTAATCAACGCCATTTATCAGTATTTTTTGTATGGAACCAAGTTTTTCCCCAAAAGCCGGCCAAGTCCGGAGGAGCTGCCCGCATTTTTTCAACCCGAAAAGAAATAGAGCACTCCACGGCAAATTCCAGGAAAGAATGCTTGATGCCGGACTTTTTGCGGCAGTACACATAAAACCTGGCTTGACCGAATTAGTAACCCCTCTAACCGCGAAGACCTCGAAGACCGCAAAGAAAATATTTGCACCGCTGATAAACGGACTCCAGCAATTCTGGCGCTGTATGGATTGCCACCGCTGAATCGACAATATGACGCGCAATTTTTTTCGTCCGTCACACTATCTCATTGCCCAGCAGCAAAATGAGACCCAAAATCTTTGCGGTCTTTGCGGTCTTCGCGGTTCAAATATAAAAACTAATCAACGCCATTTATCAGCATTTTTTGTATGGAACCAAGCTTTTCCCCAAAAGCCGGCCAAGTCCGGAGGAGCTGCCCGCATTTTTTCAACCCGAAAAGAAATAGAGCATTCCACGGCAGATTCCAGGAAAGAATGCTTGATGCCGGACTTTTTGCGGCAGTACACTTAAAGACAGCTGCGCACACAAATCTATTTCCATCTGACAAGAGGACGGAACAATGACCTGGATGAAAAGCACGTACATAGGTGCGGGAAGCTATCGAGTTTCCAGGTGTTGCCCGGAAATCCTGGAAGCTGTTCTTGCGACCTGCGTCGGAGTCGTTATTGTGGACCGCGAGGCAAAAGTAGGAGGCCTCTACCATATCCTGCTGCCGGAGCAGACGTGGGAGGATTCGGCTCTGGACCCGGAGCTTTGTGCCGCGAGCGGGCTGCCTCTTTTTCTTGATGCCTTGCGCACTGCCGGGTGCGGCGCCGCCAAAATGGAGGCCACGCTTGCGGGCGGAGCCTTGTTTGGCGATATTTCGAGGGCAGATCTTGATTTGGATCTCGGCGGCAGAACGGTTGAAACTGCCAACCGTATTCTGAAGCAGGCCGGTGTTCCGGTTTTGAAGTCGGAGACCGGAGGCTATTTCGGAACCAGGCTGGAGCTGAATCTTGACACCCTGAACTGTGACATTGCTCCGATCTTTGCTTCGCCCCAGCCGAATGCCGCCACCCCGGTGCAACTGAACCTCAAGAGCCTGGATCGTACGATCTCCCGCGTCCGCCCGATTCCGCAAGTCGCATTGAAGCTTATCCGCTCCATTTGCTCGGAAGAATACGACCTTCGGGACATCGCTTCGTCAATACGCCAGGACCAGGTGATCTCGGCTAAAGTTCTGCGCGTGTGCAATTCCGCCTATGTGGGCGCGAGCGATGAAATCAAATCCATTGAGAATGCCACCATGATGCTGGGAGGGCGCATGGTGGGCCAGATCATCATCACATCGGCCATGGATCAGTTTTTTGCTGAATGCGAACGGAGCTATTCCATGTCGAAGGGCGGCCTGTATCATCACTCCATTTCCACCGCCATCGTGGCCGAGCAGATTGCCAAGCTGACGAAAAAAGCTGCGCCGGATATTGCCTATACGGCCGGGCTTCTGCACGATATCGGGAAGGTGCTGCTGGACCAGTACGTAGCCCCGGCAATGCCACTGTTCTACAAATCGCTGGTTGAGAACGGGAACCAGATGCTGGAGGCGGAACGATCCCTGTTGGGTATTACCCATTTGGAAGCCGGTGCGCGACTGGCGGAGTTATGGAAGTTTCCTCCCGCTTTGCAGGATGCCATCGCCTGCCATGCATTCCCTTCCTATTCCAGAAATGAAAAAACCCTGACCCACATGGTCTATCTTGCGGATCTGCTGGTATCGCGGTTTGACGCCGGCCGCGAGCTCGATTGCATCGGGACCGAGGAGTTTGCCGAAACGCTGGAAGCTTTAGAGCTCACCCGGAATACCCTGCCTGCGCTGATCAGCCAGATTCCGTGGAAGGTGCTCGATACGCCCGGCTATTTTTAGCGCCGGTCGCGCCGGCGGCTTCAGTAAAAATCATCCACGATTTTCCCATATTGCGGTATGCTGTCAGGGCCTCGTATGCAGGTATCCCTAATGTTGATAGGCATTGCTGACAACATTCCCGACCAGAAAAGAGCTTTAGCGGAGGCCTTTTTCGACCGTCTGGCGAAAGAGGGACTCTCCAGCCAGGAGCTGTTTGCCCGCATCATGCAGGATCCCGCGGCGTTCGAGCACGCGGTCCTGATCCGGAAGCTGAATGAGCTCATTCCTGAATTGAGCGCCTTTGAGGAAAATCCAAAAGACAAAGACCCGAATATTTATCGCCCAATGCCGGTCATGCGGCACATGCTCGAGTCCATCCGTCAAACATTTAGCTGGGTCCGCGATTTCGGTGTGGAAGAGTACCGGGATGCTGAATCCAGGCGCTGCGCCCTGCTATGGATCAATACGGCGCTTCTGTTTCACGACCAGGGCGAAATTGCCATTTTGAAGGGAACGAACCTGCCTCTCTGGTATCACTTCTCGGTGGAATGGACCAAGAAAAGAAGAAAAGGCATCCTGCGCGAGACCTATCCTTTCTTTGGCATCGATACTCCGGAAGGACGAAGTTACATCAATCACCTGAAACATCCTGAGATCTCCGCAGCGCTGGCAGCCGTTCCGCTTGCCCACCTCGGCTGGGATTCGCGTTTCATCAAGATCGTCCAGTTCCTGATTCGAAATCATTCCGTCCTGATCGAAGAGGCGACTTATGGACGCATCAAAGACGGTCGGATCCTCCATCGGGACCTGTACCGGGATATTTCGCTCGTGCATGAAGAAACCGGCATTGCCCGGGAAGATTTGTTGAAAATGCTCCAGGTCGTCCAGATCATGGATGCCAAAGCCATCAAGCCGGGCATGGCGGAGATTCCGCAGGAAACAATGATGCGCGTCTGGATGGCGTACAGCTACATGCACATCGTCCTGGAGGTTGGCAACTCCGCGCAGCGGCTGAGTGCTTTTAAAAACTATCGAAAAATGTTCAGCCAGGTCCGAAAGGAAATGCCTTTCGGGACGCCGTTCAGCGAATCCTTCAACGAACTCCTTCGACGGATCGAAGCGGAGGACGGCGGCTTCGGGGCGGAAGACCGTCGACTGCTCGAGCAGGAACTGGAATATTTCGAGCGATTCGAGATCATCCGGGAAGATCACATTCACATCAATAATCAGTTCAACCGATTGCTTCATCTCGTTGAGCGGACATCGGGAAGGGAACTGACTTCGAACGACAAAGCCATTCTGCTGCAATCCTATAAAATTGCCTACAGGTCGCATGACGGGCAATTCCGCCGTGCGTTCAAAATCATCCCCACCGGAGATACGCGGCGCAAATATATCGAGCACCCGATAAGGGTCGCGAAAATCATGGTCGAGTCCTTCGGCGTAACGGACCCGCTCATCCTGGCCGCAGTGATGTTTCACGACGTTTTGGAAGATACGGAGATCAATGTCGAGGACATTCTGGCTGCATTCAAAAATGAAGATGGGAAAGGCCGCATCCTCCAGGCAATCAAGATTCTCACCAAGCCTGAATCGAGGAAGGAAATAGAGTCGAAGCTGCACAAGGATCTGGAATACATCTCCTATATGGCCCGTATCATCACGGCCGGCGACCGGATTTTGGATGATCGGGAACTGTTTGCCTGGCTTCGCTTTGTCCTCCCGCGAACCAAGGCCGCCGACAAAATACACAATCGGCTCTCGCTAAAGGCCAGGAAACCGGAAGGACGGATCAAGGAAATATGCAGGAATGTGAATGCCCTTGTGCTGTTTATGGAATCCTCCAACCTGACCGCAGAAGAAAAACGGAAAGTCCTGGCGGAGTTCGACGGAAGCCTGTTTGAGATATTCAGCCCGCTTGATTTTGCAGACCAAGAACACGCAAAAAGATT
Organism: Acidobacteriota bacterium; assembly: GCA_963664705.1. Taxonomy (GTDB): domain Bacteria; phylum Acidobacteriota; class UBA6911; order UBA6911; family UBA6911; genus UBA6911. The sequence continues at coordinate 6,233,908 of OY761556.1, forward strand.
CCGGACGGCTCTTTCACTGTTCAATCGGTTTATACGAGAAACATTTGAGGCCATCGATGAGCTGCCGCCGGCGAGACGCGAGACGCTGAAGGAATTGGACCGCCGGCTTTCCGTGCTGCCCCAATTCATGAACGATCCCACTGCTATTGTCGAAAAATTGAAAGGTGTCGATGAGGCATTGCCGCAGTTTTGTCGGGATATGGGATTGGACGAGCGACGGACATCTGTCCTCCAGGATGAATACACGTTTTTCCTGTTCAGCATTTCCGAGGTCCATTGGATTTCGGATCAGAGCAAACGGGAGATCATCCGGTTTCAGGAAGTGATCCGCCTATACAAAGAAAGATTGCGTACTGCGGACTGGCAGCCGGAAACAGCAAGGATGATTGAGAGCCTCGTGCAATATGCACAGGGTTTGGATAATGCTGTGCCGCCCCTGGTCCGGTACTCCTTTCTGCCGGACCTGTTCGAACTCCTGTCAAAGGTGCCGCTGCTGCATCGATGGTATGGCTCTGCCCTGGAAAAAAAGAAGCGCGAGCTGGTAGCGCGTCTCCTGCCCCGGGTTGCAATGCTGCCGGTAAGGCAGGTCTGCTGGCTGGAAGGGAAGGAAGTCCGGAGAGTGGACAGAGCCTCGATTGAAAGAGAAATTGGCGGACTCCGCCTCGGACATCGATCGGGAAGGATCGACCTCAGGATACCTCGCCTAAGGCTGAGTAATTCTGCTTCTGAAATCTGAAATCTGAAATCTGGAATCTGGAATCTGGAATCTGAAATTCCGCAATTAGTGTGCGGCATTGGGAGAGCTGGCAGCGGTCTCAGTGAAAATCAGGCCTGCCAGTTTTCAATGCCATTCCAGAACTGTGTGAGATGCGGAGTAAGATCTGCATTCCTGGCATCGATAAAATAGGCGACGCGCTGCATGCCATCGAATCCGAATGCCTGATGGATCTCCATACCCAGGCTGCGAATTTTTTCGCTCTGTGGGTATTGTTCGTGTGGCGGCCAATGATGCGTTAATCCCCATGCCCTGGCTTCCAGCAGAATATCGAGCAATTCCTCTGCCTGCGGAGGGATGTCCTGTCCGGTTCTACCGCTGGTTTCATTTCGAATTTCCTGTGGCGACCTCGCCTCGAAGACTCTGTAGCCTTGCACCATGGTCGGGGGAGACTGGTCCGGACCGGTGCCGGCCGCGGCGATCATTTCCAGCATTTCGGTGCGGCAAAAATGGGACGCAATCATTGTTGCGGTCATGCCGTCCTTTCTCCTGAGGCTCAAATCCGGGTTTGCGGTCAGCAGGGTCTTGACGATCTTGGGATATACGGTGTTGCAGGCATGCATGAGTGGGGTGCAGCCCTGTTTGTCCTGCGCGTTGGCATCCGCACCGGCCGTCAGCAGGATTTGCACGAGCTCCTCGTAGTCTTTGCCCGTTGCAGAACAGCAGGCATTCATCAGGGCCGTCGATCCATCCCTGTCTGAAGCGTTGACGTTTGCTCCGGCTGCCAACAGCTCTCTCACGACTGCAGTTTCCCGCTGATAGGCAGCAGACATCAAGGGCGTGCGCTGACTGTAATGCGTCGCCGCATTCGGATTCGCCCCGGCTTTCAGCAAAGCGCGGACCATATCCACGGACCGATAGGCGGCAAAGCCCAACGCGGTTTCCCCATCGGTCCGCTGAGCGGAAGCATCCGCCCCGGCGGCCAGCAGGGATTCGGCTATTGGGGTCCGTTCTTTGTCCAGGCATGCCAGCATCAAAGGGGTGGTGCCGAGATCATCGGCTGCGTCAACGCGGGCTCCCCGGGCAAGAAGCCGGTCGACTATGTCCTTTCGGTTGGATTGTGTTGCCAGATGCAGCAAGGTGGAGCCATTCAGAAATCGCTCCTCGATATCTGCTGCCTTTCCACAACGGGAGCAGGCCAGCTCCATATTCAGGAAATCGTGTTTGCCGTTGCGGGTCCTGCCGCAGCGCGTGCACTTGCATTCATTCCATTGATGGGCGTTGCTTCGGCTTTTGCCGCAGCGCGCGCAATGCTCGCAATCCGTATCCCAGAGGTGGTTGTCATCCTTCAGCAGGCCGCACCTTTTACACTTGCAGCCTGCCCATTCGTGAAATCCAAACACGCACGATATCGGCATACAATCTCCCCGGTTTCGTGACAGACCAATGGCTTGATGCGCGTGCCGGTTTTTTTCAGCCTGCAAATCCAGGAATCTTCTATTCCTGTATGAGCAGCAGGGTGGTCGGATCCAGTGCTACATGGCTCGGACTGACCTCGGGATTGTCATGGTCTTTGAGCAGCCGCAGCGTGACATATTTCTCTCCCTGCTCCAGCGCGAGGATCACGTCAATCGAGTCTTCCAGGTGAGCGAGCGGTTCCGGGATGCCTCGATCATTCCTGGTGGAGTCCCGATGGGTGACTGCGGACATCCAGAGCTCTCCGTCGATTTCGCGGGCAATCTGGCGCAATTCCGCCATGTCTTCCTTTGTCGCCTGTTCGAATCGATATCCTTCGAGGATCAGGGCGGCGGGGTAGAAGTCCATGTGCGTGTTGAGGAATGCGATGGCATCGCGCAGCTTGGCGACGGAAAAGCTGTTGCCGACGTAGGTGTGGATGTTCCGGCAACGTTCGACATCGAGCCGTTCGGCGCCGATGTCCTGCAGATTGCCGGTCTTGGCCAGGTCCATGAATATTTCGTCGTAGTAGTTCCGAATCTTCTCGATGCGCTCGTCCAGCGCGACGTGCAGAACTTTGCGGCCGCGCATGAGATCATCCAGGGCGATGTCGACCAGGACGGCACTCTTGCCCACTCCGTGCCGTGCCGCGACGACTCCGATGTTGCCGCGGCCGAGTCCGCCGTGAATCGATTTTTCCAGGAGCCTCAGAGGGCTGCGTTCATTCAGATCTTTTCGATGCATGGTCTTTTCTCCTCCAACCCTCTTTTATTCGTCGTCTTTATCCGCGCCGGTCCCGTATTTCTTGATCAGATCCTTCGAGACTTCGGAAGGCACCGGAACGTATCGGCTGAACTCCATTGTAAACTCGGCTTTTCCCTGGCTCGAGGACCGGAGATCGGTGGAATAGCCAAACATCTCCGAGAGCGGCACATCCGCGTCCACGCGGGCGAATCCTTCGGATTCGGTTGTGCCGACGATAATACCGCGTCGCTGCATGATCGTGCGGACGAATGAGCCCTGGAATTCGACCGGGCCTTCGACCGAAACTTTCATCAGCGGCTCCAGGATATGAGGTTTGGCCCGGTGGTACACCTCGCGGAACGCCCCTCTCGCGGCAGCCTGGAATGCATTGTCGGATGAATCGACCGAGTGCGCCGCTCCATCGTTGATAACGACGCGAAGGCCCGTCACCGGGAAACCGATCAAACGTCCTTTTTTCAGCATGGAACGGAAACCTTTTTCCACGGAAGGGATGAACTCCCTCGGGATGGCTCCACCGACAATTTCATCCACGAATTCGAAGTCTCCCATTTCCAGCGGCTCGAGGTATCCGCCGATGCGTCCATACTGCCCGGATCCACCCGTCTGCTTTTTGTGGGTGTAATCGAATTCCGCGCGATGACTGATCGCTTCCCGATAAGCCACCTGCGGGGCGCCGGTTTCGACTTCGGCCCCATATTCCCGTTTCATCCGTTCGACGTAGACATCGAGATGCAGCTCACCCATGCCGGAGATAATCGTCTCGCCGGATTCTTCGTCGACGCGCGTCTTGAAGGTCGGATCTTCCTTGGTGAACCGGTTCAAAGCCTTGGCAACATTGCCGGACATCTTACGGTCTTTGGGTTTGATGGTCAGATGAATGACCGGGTCGGGAACGTGCATCGACGTCATGGCGTAATTCACCTTTTCGGAAGAAAAGGTGTCGCCGGATGCACAGTCTATCCCGAAAAGCGCGACAATATCGCCGGCGTGAGATTCCCCGATGTCCTCCATCTCATTGGAGTGCATCCGCACAAGCCGGCCGACGCGAACATCTTTGCCGGTGCGGCGGTTGACGATGGTATCCCCTCTCTGGATGGTGCCCTGGTAGATGCGGATGTAGGTCAACTGCCCGAACCGCGTCTCCTCGAGCTTGAATGCCAGCGCGACAAAGGGATCCGATGGCTCAGGCTTCAGAATGACTTTGGCTTCATCCTGCGAAAGGTCCAGCGCCTCGTTCTGCACTTCCGTAGGATCGGGCAGATAGAGATTAACCGCATCCAGGAGCGGTTGAATCGCGGTGTTCTTGTAGGCCGAGCCCATGAATACCGGCGTCAGTTGCAGCGCAATGGTTCCTTTGCGCGCTGCCTCGTAAATCATTTCGGGAGTAACCGTTTCCTCCAGCGCTGCCTCGAGGAGCCGGTCGGAGAACAAGGAGAGAGCATCCAGCATTTCCTGGCGCTTTTCCTCCGCCTGGCTGAGGAGGGCCTCCGGTATTTCCTCGACGCGGCGGATCTCGCCGTTGGCGCCGTCGAAGTAATGAGCCTTCATGGTGGCCAGGTCGATGACCCCTTCAAACTGGGCTTCCAGTCCGATGGGGATCTGCATCATGATGGCGTTGAGCTTGAGTTTTTCCCGAAGCTGCTCGGTTACACGGAAAGGGTTGGCTCCCGATCGATCGAGCTTGTTAATGAAGGCCAGCCGCGGCACGTTGTAGCGGCGCATCTGACGGTCCACGGTCAAAGACTGGGACTGGACACCGGCAACTCCGCAGAGGACCAGCACGGCGCCGTCCAGGACCCGCAGCGAGCGCTCTACCTCGATCGTGAAATCGACGTGGCCGGGCGTATCGATAATGTTGATGAAGTGGCCTGCCCACTCGCAATAGGTCGCGGCGGACGCGATCGTAATGCCGCGCTCGCGTTCGAGTTCCATCGAATCCATTACCGCGCCGACGCCATCCTTGCCCTTGACGTCATGCATGATCCGAATGCGCTGGGTATAGAATAGGATGCGCTCGGTTAATGTAGTTTTGCCGGAATCAATATGTGCGCTGATTCCTATGTTTCGTACTCGTCGCAAGTCCCTGGTCAAAGCTGCCACCTCTTTCTTTCATCCAAAATGAGCAACGAATATTACCAGATGTGTCAAGTGCCTGGGAGAGGCCTGCTGAAAGTGCCGTCGGTCCTACCGCCCCAGCGGCTTCTTCAGAACCTTTTTCCACTGGAAGGGATACAGGTAGATACAGGCCGATGCGGCCATAAGCAATGAACCTATTTTAATATGGGACGAGACAATGTTAAATACGCCAATGATCATTAAGGCCAGGCATACCCGGAAGTGCCAATTGCTGTATGTGAAAGCCTTCCGCATGCGCTCGCCGTCGGCTTCGATATTGGGATAACTGTAAGGACTCATGGTAGAGCCTCCTGCCAAAGCTCAGAGCCAGTTTATATTATATAGAAAATCGAATCCTGTTCCGATTGAAAGACGCGTCGATCTCCCGCGCCGGTAATCCATGATAAGATAATCGCTATTGTGAAGAATCGTCTAATGGATCAATCTCCCTGTCGGCTAACAATAGGATAAACCCGGTGGTCCGCTGCGCCAGGCGGAACACCGCAAAAGGAAAGAACTCATGACGCGCCTCTTTAGCCTGATCTGCGCCGCGCTAGCATTGTCCTTTACCGTGTCCGCCCATGCAGACACCGCGCTCGATGACTTCGCCCGTGATCTCGATCGCACCGAGAGCGTGCGCGCGGTCAAGACCCTCCAGCGAGTATATGCCCAATTTGCGCAGGATGGCCTTTGGACCCAGGCCGGCGCGCTGTTTGCCGCGGATGGAAGCTTCGTCTTCGACGGGCAGATCACGCCGGGCGAGACGGCCAAAGGGCCGGCCGCAATTGCCGCTTTCCTGCGGGCACGCTATGGCGGCGGCCAGGATGGGCCCGCGGTAGATGGACTTTCGACGATGATGATCGAGGCCCCGGTTGTCAATCTCGCCCCCGACGGCAACAGTGCCAGGGCGCGCTGGGAAGTCATGATCTTCCATGGCCATGGTGGCAAAGCGCGTATCGAAGGAGGCGTCTTCGAGAATGACTATGTACGGCAGAATGGCATCTGGAAGATCGCCGTTGCCCATTATTATCCGCAATATGACGGCCCCTATGAAAAAGGCTGGACCAATTGGGGCGGCGGCGACCTGCCGGTGGTGCCCTATCATTTCACGCCGGACACCGCCGGTATCCCAATCCCGCCTTCCGCCGATCCTGCACCCGCGGCGAAGACAACGCTCGCCCGGCTCCAGGCGCGAGTCGACCGGCTCAACGATGAGGACCGTGTCCGCAATCTGCAGGCAGCCTATGGTTTCTATGCCGACCGCAAGATGTGGGACGATGTGGTCGACCTGTTCGCCTCGGATGGCGCTGTGGAAGTCGGAGGCCTCGGTGTCTGGCGCGGGAAAGCGGGAGTGCGGCGCTGGCTCGAGAGCATCGGTCCCGCGGGTCTCACGCATGGACAGCTCAACGACCGCCTCCAGTTCGATATGACTGTAACCGTTGCGCCCGGTGGCAACGAGGCCTGGGCGCGCGGCATTGAGCTCGGCATGCTGGGTGAAGCCGACCAGGAGAAGGGTTGGTGGGAAGTCGCTTCCTACCGCAATCGTTTCGTCAAAGAGAACGGCGTCTGGAAGATCCGCGAGATGCGTCGCTTCCCGCTCCTCAAGACCGACGTCTTCCAGGGCTGGGGCCGGAGCCGGATCCTTGATCCGATCCCGACCGGCGCGAATGCGCCGGACGCGCCCGTGCCTGCCGCGGATGCCGTCTCCACACCCGGCCTTGCCATGCCGGCCTATCCCGATGCTCATCCGGTGACCGGCAAACCGATCGGGGCTGTCGGGAGCGCTAAGATGGTTGCGGCGCGCCCCTTAACCGGCGCAATCGCGCCGGGCAAATCCTCGCCAATCACGCTCGACGAAGCCCGCCGACGGCTTGCCCGATCGGCCGCATGGGATGGCATTGAAAACGTTTCAGCGGCCTATGGCTTCTATGCCGATGATTCCATTGCAACCGGCTTTACCGGCGTCATTGCCGAAAAGGGGTACAAGATGACGCCCTTTGCCGGTTACTACATCACCCGCGAACAGAACCGGAAAGCGCGCGTCCAGGGAAAGCCCGCTGAAATGCGCCCCGGCCTCCCCTATCATTGGCTGATTCAGCCGGTGACGCTGGTTTCAGAAGACGGCCGCTCTGCCTTCGGACGCTTCCGGCTTTTCCAGCCGCGTACGGGCAAGGAGGTGGGGAAGGCGGGCGCATTCCTCGGCGCTTCCTTCTGGGGTGGCATGTATCATAATCGCTATGTGCTGGAGAACGGCATCTGGCGTCTATGGGAATTGACGCTCGACGAGCCCTATATCACGCCCGTTTCCTGGGCCGACGGCGTATGGGCGAAAGCGAAGGATCCTCTGCCTCCGCCTCCCGGCACGAAGCCGCGCGAATTTTCCGGCGGCAATTTCCCGCCGGACATCCCGCTCCGCGCGCTGGGCAAGCGCGAAGAGCATTTCCAGGGAGGATCGGGCGAAGCCTGGCAATGGCCGACCATTCTACCCATGTGGTTTGACTATACCAACCCGGTAAGTGGACGCGAGCCCGAGCTTTATCAGAAGGATTGCGTGCCGTGCACGATGCGTCAGGACTTGCGGCTCGAGGCCAACGGTTACCAGAAACCGCCCGATGCGCCGGAGGCGAACAAAGCGCCTTAACCGGGAGGGAGTGCCGGCGTCGACGCCATACAAGCAGGCACGCCCCATGGCGGCGAGACGCTTGCGGAACACGAAGGAATAAAAAAGCCGGCCGCGTCCTGTAACGGACACGGCCGGCTGCTCACCGCAAACTGCAATTACCGCCACTTATCAATCTGGATGGACTGCCCCACCATCAAACCGCCGGCCATCCAATAGTTGTTGTTGGATGCACCGGTGACGATGACGTTGAAGTTGCCGCCTCCCCTGGGGCCGCCGGGGGGGCCGCCAGCTCTGCCCCCGCGACCGGCTGCGGCAGCGGGTGGAGCGGCTGGGGCACCCGCGGGCGGAGTCGCAGGCTGGGTGACCCATGCGGTCAGTTTTTCGATTGAATCGTAGCCGGCATCTTTAACGAAATTGGCGATCGGGGGGCTCAGGATAATGAAAGTCCCGAACAATCCCGGATTTTGCTGGTCGTAGATGTCTTTGATGATCTGGGGATAGTTCATGTCCGGTCCCCAACGGTTGACTTTCCAGTTTGCCGCGGAAAGAACACCCCAGCCGTTGAGCAGCGTGACGATATTCTCACCCTCTTTGAAGCCGCGTCTGACGGCCAAAGGCTTGAATGGAGAATCCCGTTCATTTTCCGCAATGATCGTCGCAAGTGCATTCTGGGCGTTGCCTACGGTACCCATGTAAGTCGTCCCGACTTTTCCACAATTGCCGCCGTTGATGGACAGCAGGTTCCAGGCTCTTCCGATCGCAACATTGGCCTCCGCATAGGGGCCAACGGCGCCAATCTCATAGTTGAGTTTGATTTCGTCGCGAATGGGGCCATTGATGACGGCTCCACCCGCGAAGCCGTTGTCGGAAACATTTATGGATGTGATGCCGCTTGAACCCAGCGCCAGGATCACCGGGAAGTATTCCGGTTTGGCGTCGGCCATAACTGCGTTGATCGCGGCGGTCTTGACCGTATAGGTCCAGACTTCGCCGGCTTCGGACCCGGGATTCATTTTGCCGAGTACTTCGTCGGGTCGATGGCTGGTGCCTTTCAGCATCTCAGCGACCTTTTCTTCAGTCGGCAGGATCACCGGCATATAATCGGTGAATCGTTTTTCCTTGAACAGTTTCTGAAGCTCATCCGGAGTTCCGGTAAAGGTCGCCGGACCTGTAACCGGCTTTATTTCCCCGGTTTTCTTTTCTTCGGCAGTCAAAGGCTTGGTGAGTTTTTCCACCAGTTCCGGCATGACCGGTTTGCCGGTAATCGGATTCAGGCCTTCAACAATCTGCTTCTTGAGCTGTTCGTTCGTCTTTGCCCAAACCGGGCCACGGAAGTACTGGATGCGGAGGCCGGGCATGCCGTCGTTTAACGCTACCTCAGCTTCCTGCTTGGCGAAATCGTGAATGATGAGAGGGATTGCGGGTTTCTTTAACGTAGATTCGACATTAATTGAGAGGCGGACCGCCCCTGGCGCACAGACACTTCAATGCCCCAGTCCAATGATGGCGGCGTCTCCTTTTTTTTCAATCTCTGCCCAGAGTTCTTTGTCAACGCCGACCATTCCGCCGGAACTTCTCTTAATCACCACATTGGTTTTGGGATAGTTGGCTTTGAACCAATCCGTCATCACATCCATGAGGCGATCGGTTCCGATGTAGCCGGTGTTCACAAAATAAATAGTTTTGCCGTCCAGCGTAGCAAGCCGTTCTGCCATTGGCTTTACTGTTATGGGCGGCGGTGTGCCCATCGGGCTGAGCACCGTAATCTTAGGCATAGCCGCCGGCTTCGCTGCCACGGCTGCCTTTTTCGCTTGTGCATAAACGCCTGTCATGCCGAAGCAAAGGCCTATGCACACGATTGCAACCACTGCTATACGCAATTTCATGCGCTATTCCTCCCTTTTTTTAGCTTAGATTGATGCCACTAAACGAGATTACGTCTTAAGAGGCGCGCAATTTCAACAAAAAACTGAACTCTCAGCCCGGGAATTGAAGACTGTCGGACATAGACCATCCGGTATTTCCTCCGTCAGGGCCGGACCATCCTATTGGCGGCTGGCCGCCTGCATCAATTCATGATAATTATTGTGGATTCATGGACGCTATCGACACGCATTGCCATTTGAACGACGCGTTGTATAACGCCACGCTGACGGACGTCCTGGAAAGGGCAAAAGCCGCAGGAGTGGGCCGATGTATCGTGCCCGCCTACGACCCGGACTCGCTGGAGCGCACGGCGCAACTGGCTGCCGCCTTTCCGGAAATCCTCTTTCCCGCTTACGGCCTTCATCCCTGGTTCCTCGGAGATGGATGCGATCCGGAGAAAATTCGTTCCTTTCTGCTCCGCGGAAATGCCGTTGCCGTGGGCGAAATCGGATTGGATTTCTCCTCAGCCGACTATCCAGCCGCGGATGTGCAGGTGCGGGCCTTGACCCTGCAATTGGAACTGGCTGTTGAATTCCATCTGCCGGTGCTGCTCCATTGCCGGAAAGCCCACGATCCTCTATATGGCATCTTGAAGCCGTATCGTGGCCGATTGGCCGGCGTGCTCCATTCCTATTCCGGAGGAGCAGCGGGCCTGGTACGGTTCCTGGAATTAGGCTTTTATATCTCCTTTTCGGGCACTGTTACCCGGAGCAACGCAAGGAAGTATCACAAGACCGCGATGGCAGTTCCTTTTGAGCGAATGCTCCTGGAAACGGATGCTCCCTCGATCGCCACCGAATCGACGGTCGCTTCAGCTGTTGAGCCCAGGCATGTCTTCGAGGTGGCCAGGAAAATAGCGGAACTCCGCTCAATTCCTTTAGGTGAGGTCTGCCGGCAGAGCACGGAAAACGCGCTTCGGCTTTTTGACAGGATTCTCCATATATAATGATGCATCGGACGGCAGACGGCCTTCAGGCCAAACTACCAGCACAAGGGCCATATGGCGAGTGACATTTTTTCAAGAAACCTGATGTTTTACGGCCAGGCGGGCTTTGAGCGGCTGCAGCGGGCACACGTCGCGATTGTGGGGATGGGCGGGGTCGGATCCTACGCGGCAGAAGCCCTCGTCCGCGCCGGCATTGGCAGGCTGCGCATCATTGACTGCGACGTGATCAAAGCCTCGGATGTCAATCGACAGTTGCTGGCTCTGTCCACCAACCTGGATACTCCCAAGGTGGAAGCCGCGCGAGCACGACTGCTGGCCATCAATCCGGATCTTCAGCTGGACGTGCGACGGGAGTTTTTTCACTTCGACACGGCGGACGTCCTGATTACACAGGATCTGGATTTTGTTGTGGATGCGATCGACAGCCTGAATCCTAAAGCGGCTCTCATCCAGTACTGTACCGAGAGGGATATTCGGATTCTCTCGGCGCTGGGCGCAAGCAGCCGAAGAGATCCCTTTGCCATTCGCATGGCCACGCTGAGCCAGACCATTGGTTGCCCGCTGGCGCGTGCGTTGCGGCGTCATTTGCGCAGGAAGAAGGTGAGCGCGGATCCACCCGTTCTCTATTCGGAAGAACCGCCCGTGATTGCCTGCGGGACGGAGGCGGGAGCGCAGGCGCCGGAATCGGCCGGAGCCTATTCCCGCGGACGCAAGCGTCGAGCGCTGCCGAGCATCTCCACGCTCCCGGGCATTGTCGGTCTTATGGCCGCCAACTACGTCCTCTTCGAGCTGTTAAAGGAACCTCCCGCCTGACGCCAATTACTTTTTTGCAATTGCTGTTTCTTTCGCCCCCTAACTTCAGGGCTCCAATATTTTCGCTTTTCAACCAAGGGTTCGCTGCGCTTGCCCCTGGTGATTTTCTGACGCGCCTTCGGCGCTGATTTGCATTGCGATTCCAGGTTCCCTGGGCAAATAGTATGCGGCATCAGCCGGAACGGCGGTGCTCCCAGCGCGCACTTCCAAAAAAAGTCGTAACTGTTGAGGGCTCCGGGTGCGGATTGTGCGGCGGCTGGGTCCGCCAGTTAGCTGCATTGTTATGAAGCCGGGGCTCACTGCCTGCTTGCATGGTGCTGCTGTCGCATCGTAATTGTTCTGAGCTCTGCGACGCGAGCGAGGCACCAGGCCTGAAGGGCCGAAAGCAAGTAGGTCAGGGGTGAGCGTAGCGAACCCCTGGATTGGATTAGACCAGTAACAAGCCCTGAAGGGGCGAAAGAAAAACGCCCGAAAAAAAGTAAATGCATTAGGCGTCTCGTCGGCAAGAGCTACTGCCGCTATCACAGCCGTTGCCGCCGGGACGGCGGCGTTCCCAATAATAAAAATTCCTAATAATGGGTCTTGCCATCGTCCGCCGACTATTATCCATTTATTAATGGTAATTATAGGGATTTGATAAACGAGGAGCTCAATTATGTCTATTGAAGATAGCAAATGCCCGGTAACGGGACACACGAGCCGCCCCATCGCCGGTGGGGGGAAATCCAATCGTGACTGGTGGCCCAACCAGTTGAATCTGAAAGTCCTTCACCAGAACTCGCCCGCGAGCAATCCTATGGGCGGGAAGTTTAATTACGCGGAGGAATTCAGGAAGCTCGACCTGCAGGCTTTGAAGAAGGACCTCTATTCACTCATGACCGATTCCCAGGAATGGTGGCCGGCTGACTGGGGACACTATGGAGGGCTTTTCATCCGGATGGCATGGCACAGTGCCGGCACATACCGTATCCATGACGGCCGCGGCGGTGCCGGATCCGGCAGCCAGCGTTTTGCCCCGCTCAACAGCTGGCCGGACAACGTGAACCTGGATAAAGCGCGCCGTCTGCTTTGGCCCATCAAACAAAAATACGGTAAAAAAATATCCTGGGCGGATCTGATGATTCTTGCCGGCAACTGTGCCCTGGAATCGATGGGATTCAAGACCTTCGGTTTCGGCGGCGGGCGCGAAGACGTCTGGGAGCCCGAAGAAGTCTACTGGGGCGCCGAAGAGGAATGGCTGGCTACGAGCGATAAGCCCAGGAGCCGCTACAGTGGCGATCGCAATCTGGAAAATCCGCTGGCCGCTGTGCAGATGGGCCTGATTTATGTAAACCCCGAGGGACCGGATGGAAACCCGGATCCGCTGGCCTCTGCTCGCGATGTTCGAGTGACCTTTGGACGCATGGCAATGAATGACGAAGAGACGGTGGCGCTTATTGCCGGGGGACATACTTTCGGCAAAGCCCATGGTGCCGGCGATCCCAAACTGGTTGGTCCTGAGCCGGAAGCGGCCCCTGTCGAACAAATGGGACTCGGCTGGAAGAGCAGCTTTGGCAGCGGCAAGGGCGGGGATGCCATCGGCAGCGGCATCGAAGGTGCCTGGAAGCCGGAACCTACCAAATGGGATATGGGCTATCTGAAGGTATTGTTTAAGTACGATTGGGAACTGGTCAAGAGCCCGGCCGGAGCGAATCAATGGCTGGCCAAGGATGTGGCTGAAGAGGATATGGTTGTAGATGCACACGACCCCTCCAAGAAGCGCCGGCCCATGATGACAACCGCCGATCTCTCCCTCCGGTTCGATCCGATTTATGAGCCGATCGCGCGGCGCTACCTGCAGAACCCGGAGGAATTCGCCGATTCCTTTGCCCGGGCCTGGTTCAAGCTGACGCATCGGGATATGGGCCCGCGCTCGCGCTACCTCGGGGCGGAGGTGCCGGCAGAAGAACTGATCTGGCAAGACCCGGTACCTGCAGTCGACCATGATCAGATCAACACGAGGGACATCACTACACTGAAGAATAGAATCCGCAAGTCCGGACTGACTGTTTCCCAATTGGTCTCCACGGCCTGGGCGTCCGCATCCACGTTCCGGGGTTCCGATAAGAGAGGCGGGGCGAACGGAGCGCGCATTCGTCTTTCGCCGCAGAAGGATTGGGAAGTGAACCAGCCTGATCAGCTGCAAAAAGTGCTGACGGTTCTCGAGAAGATTCAAAAGAAATTTAACGGCGCTCAACCCGGCGGGAGAAAGGTGTCCCTGGCCGACCTGATTGTTTTAGGGGGTTGTGCCGGCATCGAACAGGCGGCGCAGAATGCGGGTTTCGATGTAAAAGTTCCCTTCATTCCCGGGCGCACCGATGCTTCCCCGGAACAGACGGATGTCCGGTCCTTCGCCGTGCTTGAACCGGCTGCGGATGGATTCCGCAATTACCTCAAAGCCAAATATGCGGTAACCGCCGAGGAACTGCTGGTGGATCGGGCGCAACTGCTGACGCTGACCGCTCCCGAGATGACGGTGCTGTTCGGCGGCATGCGTGTCCTGAATACGAACTTCGGACAGTCCCGTCATGGCATTTTTACCAGCCGGCCCGAGGCCCTTACCAACGATTTCTTTGTGAACCTGCTCGACATGAGCACCGAGTGGAAGGCAACCTCCGACGAGAATGTGTTCGAAGGCCGTGATCATGCGACGGATAAGCTCAAATGGACCGGTACTCGCGTGGATCTTATCTTCGGATCGAATTCACAGCTGCGCGCCCTGGCGGAAGTTTACGGATGCGAGGACTCCGGGGAAAAGTTTGTGCAGGACTTTGTCGCAGCCTGGAACAAGGTCATGAACCTTGATCGCTTCGATATTGCCTGATCGCGGCATCATGGTTTTATTAGGGCGGCGTCTTCAATAAAGCGCCGCCCTTTCTGTCGAATATGGATTGCGTCAGAGCAGGATTGCCGCGCGATTATTTTGCGAGCGCTATGTCTACTGAAGCCGCCCGGTCACCCCAGGACATCTTCAGGATTCCGCCATCCTTACTCGGGATCAGTTCGATTGTGAATGTGTCCACCGGTGCGGTCAATTTTTCAGATTTCATCGGGACTCTGAGTACTTCCTGTTTGATGATCTTCTCCGTGTAGTTGGTGTAATAAGGCCATTTCTCGTGAGCCATCTGCGCCGGTGCTTTGGGGAAGATATTGACAAGATCATTGCCCTGATCGGTGTTCAGGATCAGCGACCATTCGCCGCTCTCGGCGATATACACATAGACGCTATATTTCCCGGCCGCAATTTTCTTTTTCCCTACCAGGAGATCCCGGTCCGCAGAGAAGATCGTCACTTGATTCTGCCCGGCGCGCCAGACTCGATCGGGCGGCAGCATTTTGAACATGGCATCGATGCTGCGACCATTCAGCGAAGGACGCCCATAATCGATCGACGCCAGTTTGTCGATCAGCGCTTTGCCTCGAGGCGGTGGTGTGTATTGGGCAAAAGCGATAGAGGCGGCCAGCAACAAAAGCGCAAAACACACTCTTGGGATCTTCATGGAACCATCTCCTTTGGGGAATGTCCGTTGTCTGTCTGTTTTTGCATAACAACCCGCATATCCACATATTTTTCCGCATAACGCGGCGAATGGCCAGCGAATAAGTTGATTGAAATTGAGGTCACACCGTCTCTTGAAGGACCTGTGATATTGGTAGCAATTATTAGTGAATCGTCTCGGACCATGCTACTCTCTATGGAGTCCGGTGGGGTTTTGCATCTATTTGTGCGGCACGGAGAGTCTATCAACTGCTAGCCTGACTCGTTCCTCCAACCATTCCTGCACTGAGCCGCAATCCATCGAATTTTTTCGAAATGAGACGGAACCTGGCATTGTGTCCGGCTGCGTTGTCCTTTCAATTCCTGAGGAATATTGCGCCATGGGTCGAAAACTCTACGTTGGGAATCTGGCTTTTTCGGTAGGAGAGGCCGAGTTGCGGCAGTTGTTTGAACAGAAAGGTGAGGTTGAGTCCGTCACGATCATGCGGGATACCGAGACCGGCAGATCCCGTGGATTTGCTTTTGTCGAGATGGCGGCCGAAGAGGCTGCTCAAAAGGCAATCGCGGAGTTGAACGAATACTCCCTGGAAGGGCGCAACCTCATGGTCAATGAAGCCAAGCCGAAGACGGAAAG
This sequence comes from Acidobacteriota bacterium, assembly GCA_963664705.1. GTDB lineage: Bacteria > Acidobacteriota > UBA6911 > UBA6911 > UBA6911 > UBA6911. The sequence goes on from OY761556.1 coordinate 6,249,438, forward strand.
GCGTGGCGGATTCGGTGGCGGTGGTGGCCGAGGTCGCGGAGGATTTGGCGGTGGCGGCGGGCGCGGCGGTCAGCGGCGTGATCCTCGCTGGTAAAAAGCCGCAGTGAATTCGGCCGGAGAAAAGAGGCGATGCACGTTGCTGCCAGGATGCATCGCCTGCCATCCGGCTTCGGATGGCTTGACTCCGGTTGCGGAAGACGGGTTAACGTCTTGCGCGGACACGCTGCCTGAACGAAACACCACTGAACCTTCGGCGGCGGCTCTCCGGGTGCGTTATGGACGGGCGCAACATATCCGGAATGCTCTCCTGCTCCGGGGCGAAGCCGGAGACAAATCTTCTTGGAATGGAATTGCCCAGGATTCTCTCGATTTGCCGCACAATCAGTTCATCCGTACGAACCGCGAACGTGAATGCTTCTCCGGTGCTTGCCGCCCTTCCTGTACGCCCGATTCTGTGCGTATAGGCATCCACTGTGTCCGGCATGTCATAGTTGATGACATGCGAAATCTCGGCTACATCGATTCCTCTCGCTGCGATATCGGTGGCCACCAGGATGTCGTATTTCCCATCCCTGAATCCGTCGATGGCCCTCTGCCTGCGATTTTGCGTCATATCTCCCTGGAGCGCCGAGACTCGATAGCCGTTTTTTACGAGCTTGTCGGCAACCCTGGATGCGCGGTGTTTTGTCCGGGTGAATACAAGGACCCTGCCGGTCGGTGTTTCCTGCAGAACCGAAAGAAGAAGCTTCAATTTCAGCGCCTCTGCAACCGGGTAAAGCGCATGCGAAACCGTCTCAACCGGCGCAATCGCTCCGGTCTGCACATGGACCGGGTTCTTGAGTATATTGTCCGCAAGCCGGCGGATATCGGGAGGCATGGTTGCTGAAAACAGAAGCGTTTGTCGCTTGGCCGGCAAATACAGGAGTATACGGCGAATGTCCGGAAGAAATCCCATATCGCACAAGCGGTCCGCTTCGTCCATCACCAGGATCTTGACGGAGGAAATATCCAGTTCGCCCTGTTCGATCAGGTCCAGGAGGCGTCCCGGGCAGGCAACTATGATCTCCGTGCCGCCTTTCAAATTGTTAATCTGGGTTTTCTTGCTCATCCCCCCGTAAATTGTAGTGCTGCGAATTTTGCTTTTCCCGCGAAGATCCCGAATGGATCGATGCACCTGCTCGGCCAGTTCCCTCGTGGGCTCAATGATCAAAACTTGAGGGTTGGGCGATTTGTTTTCACACAGGTGCTGCAAAATGGGAAGGACAAAGGCTGCAGTCTTTCCCGTTCCGGTTTGCGCAAGTCCCAGGACGTCCCGTCCCTGCAATACCAGCGGTATGGCCTCTTTTTGTATGGGTGTAGGATGGAAATAGCCCGCGGTCTGAATGGCATCCCTGATGTTAGGGGTAAAAGCAAACTGATCAAAATTCAACAAACGAAAACTCCTGAGCTTAATGAGCCAGTTCGCATTCCTGGCTCCAATGGGATTGTGTGTTCATTTCACCGGATGCAGTGCAGATGCGTGATGCGAGGCATGAAAACCCATGCATGCAGAGAAAGGAAAATCTGTTATTCCTATATTCGAGTGAAAGCAGTTAGAGCGGCTGTTTTGTTCTCCCGTGTGCCTTGGCATTCGGATGGAAAGCACGATAATTCGCAATGTCCGATTCGCTGATATAGATGCACTCGTCTGTCGGGGCCGCCGTTGCATCCTGGAGATATGCTAATACTTTCTGATAGCACAGATCCGGCGCTTCCTGAACCATAAGCTGCTTGGTGAGAAAAACGGAGTTTGCGATTGCCAGAACAAGCAGTCGCTCGGTCTTGTCTGGATTTTCTATCCGAAAACCATACTCCGAATGCTCCGGCTTGGATATGGTTCCCAGATATCGTAACTGAGGATAAAGAACTGCCATTGCGTCCCTGTCCTTTCTCAAAAAGTAAAACGCCTAGAGTCGTGAACGTCGAGGCTGCCGTGGAACGCACCCGCTAACGGCGTTTGCGCTTCTGAAACTGGCTTTTCGTTCTGCTGCGGAACGGTTGTTGTTCCTGATTATCTCCAGGCAGACTCACGTTGGTCAGCGGAATCCGGTGACCGCATTGGGAGCAATGATAATTGTCGCGCTGCAGAGCTATGACGGGAACCCTGGACTGGAAACTGCAATGGGGGCATCGCACATATGCTTCACCTCGTGCCATACTCGCGTATCCTTTCTCTCTCGAACAATCCGCAATTCGAAGAAGCTTTCCGCTTAATCTTCCCGGCGTGCTCGGAATAATGATTGGACTTCAAAACAACCTTGGTATGACCTTTGGATGGAGCCTGCAAGGCCCGACAAGCTTCCCGGAGGTGTGCCGTAACTGGGGAGGTAAGAGGCTCCATGTGATTCTGGAGCCCCATTGTAGGATTCAGCCGATCTACAGCTTCACTACATTTTGTGCTTGCAGTCCTTTGGGGCCTTTTGCGACCTCGAATTCAATCGTGTCGCCTTCATTCAGGGATTTGAAGCCACTGCCCTGAATCGCAGTGTGATGGACAAAAACATCATCTCCGGAATTGCGGCTGATGAAACCATACCCTTTTTCGTTGTTAAACCACTTCACTGTGCCTTGTTCTTTCATTGATTATCCTAATCTAGTGCCCCTGGATCGGAGCTCTTTTGTGAATTCGGCTTCCGCAGCCATTCGCGATTATTTAGACATAAAAAAAGCTGCTTTCCCCTTCAGGAGTCTGCAGCGTTCATAATCAACGAAGTCTTACAAAAACCTTACTAAGAATTTGAGTATACCCCATCGCACTCGAAAATCCTAGAAATTATTGCTGTTATTCGAATCAATCTGCAAAATGTCCACTTTTGTTACTTTTGGGGTGATCCCATCTTAGCGGTGCTTTCCATCAGAGTGGCCGCATCGGTTACCACTTCCTGGATGCTTTTGCCGCCGGTTAGCTCGCGAATCCGCCGGGTGGCGCAAATTGGGTCAATCTGGCCTTTCCCGAAGGCATCGAGGACATTGTTGACCCTCTCCCAGTGGCGCTGCGCCTCCGTGAGCGCTTCGGCGGAAGCGGCGCTGCCCGGGCTGGATTTTTTCAGCAACGGCATCATCTTCGTGCTGATATCTTTGGATGCGCCCCGGCTGATTTCCGTGAGTTTCTCCATATAGCTGAGATTGGGATCATTCGCTACATGCCACATCTTATACCTGGTCACATCTGCGGCCTGCTGGGCCCAAAGCCCGGAAATCTTTGACTTATCCTGGGAAAGCCAGGCGAGGTCCTTGTATGCTTCCGGGTGAAGATTTGTAGTAACCGTTTCCCATGAGCGATTGGCGCTTCGGCCGGTCTGCATCCTGAAGGCTTCGTTCCATGCGTTCTGAGCCTCTTTCTGCCATTCATGCAGGGTTGCGGGCTTTCCATTCTTTATCAACGTTTGGAGGGCCGATTGGTCAAGACCGATGTCGTAATCCATGCCCACGCTGCCGGAGCTTGAAGCGTTGCGGAACTCCTTCAGCGGCGTCGGATCCCATTTGCGCTCATTCTGCATGATCTTGTGCCACTGCCGCTGAACATCCGCGTGAATATCATCAACCACTTTGTTGAACCCCCGCTGGGTAACAAAGGTCCCTTTGTATTTGAGATAACTCTTGGCATGCATGTCTTCGAGAATTGCCGAGGCCTTCTCGCGAAGAGTTTTGTCCATCTGAAGCAATTTCGAAGCCGCGGCGTTATCCCCTTTGCGCGCGAGCGCTGCCAGGATGGTCGCCTGGTCATTGACGCGCTCAAAATCTTTGGCCAGTGCAATCCCGCGCTCGCGAGCCTGCTTGAATTGAGCCTGGGCGAAATATTCCTTAACCGTTGCGGAAGGCTTTGGGGGCATTGCGGAAAGTGCCTTGCCAAGGCCGTACTGCATGGCTTTTCCGCTGATATAGGTCATCGCCAGATTTTGCCCTGCACCGCTCCATCCGTCCGTGCGGTAGCCTTCAAAAGCCGAAATGGCAAGCGAAGCGGGGTGGGAAGCGGCCCCGACTCCCTTAATAAGGGCTGTCTTTAGCCCGCCTTCGGCGTAGCCCGATCCCGACTCATAAATAAGGTTGAGGGCATTTGCGGAAACACCGCCCGTAAAAAGGCTGGTGGCCATCATCGCGCCATCCGCCGTGCGTTTGATGTTGCCGGCGACGGTAAGCTTGTAGTCTGCCATCGCCGCTTCTTCCTCATTCCGGGCTTGTTCCAGTTTCGTAAAGCCCTCGAGTTTCAGATTTAGGGCGTTTGCAATTTCCCGAATCTTGGTCGTGTTGAGGTGGGCGCGATCATCCGGAGTAAGCTGACGATCGATGAAGGACCGCGCGAGGTCGTCTTCTCCTTTTGGCAAAAGCTGCGCGAGGCGCTGGAGTCCATTGGAGGCGCGTTGGAATTGTTCCATCCTCTGCTGATTCGCCCGGATGTTTTCAACCAGCAGGTCATGGGCATAATCATCAAAAGGAGATCGCGTATGCACGAGCTGGCCGGTCTGAATGGAGGTTTTCAAATCCTGCTCTGCCTGAATGTCCGAGCGGGCCTGCAAAATCCGGAATTGCAGGGCAGCCCGGCGCGAGGGATCTATTTCCTTCGCCATGTCCTGCTCGTCGCGCGAAAGGTTCATCTGGATAATTTTGATGTTGGCCTCAATCTCCTGCATTCGCTGTGATTTCTCGCCATCCGTAGGATCGGAGACTTCGGTCAACGGGCCGGCGCCATTTGTGTCGACCCCATTCGACCATTCATAAGTATAGACGGCAAGCTGCACGGCGCGACCCGGGCACCAGACTTCAACCCGTACCTGGCGAGGCACATAGCGATCAGAAAAGCTGGAGGCTTGAGTGATAATCTCCCGTTGAACCTCGGGTACGGTTGAAGGCGTTCCATAGTAATTATTATCAATGCCGTTGCCGCTCTCGATTATCTCGGCCATTTTTGCAATATCCCGGACACTCATGATGTAACTGGGCTTTTTGCCCTGCCTGATTCCGGACAGAAGTGCGTCAGGGTTCGCAAAAGTAAGCGAATAACGGTCCTCCTGATTCATCGGCTCCCTGGCGTCGGTACCTTTTCGTACCCCCGCAACCCACCAGGACGCGAGCTCTCCTCCGTAAGTGACCGCAATTCCGCCTCGCATCCAAGACCCCTTGCCGGAGGCATCGCCGCTGATCCAGAATTCGGTCGGTTGCCCCGGGATGATTGCTTTCGGCAACCGCCAGTGCAGGGAGGTTTTCCATGCGCCCATTCCAATGTCGTCATTATATTCCCATGACGTTTCATTGCCGTTTACGGAATAGGTTCCCCGGGCAGCCGTTTCCTGATTATAGCCGCCGCCGTTCGCCGGTGGCGCTTCGGTCTTGATCAGTTTGTATCCCCAGGAGGAGGCCGGAGGAGTCGATGTCGTTGCCGGCTTTGCTCCACCCGTTGCCTGCCGCACGGTCTTGATTGCATTCTGGTGTTGGGCCTGAAGCTTTTTCCGTTCCTGCCCCGGGTCGCGCTGATCAGGGAGAGCCTTGACCTGCTGCGCAATCTTAACCAGTCGCGCCTGCTGGCTGGCAAGTTCCGATCTGTGCTGCGATGCCAGCGCCAGGCCCACGCGCGTACCTTCTTCGCTGCCAATCGATGCTGCCGAAACCGTTTCCTCCCAGGCGGAATCAAATGCAGATGCGGAGGAAGCCGTGGCACCTGCGACGGCAAGCATCTGCATCAGCAACGGGCGGAATTTCGCCAGATCCCCGCGTGTCGCCTCCGAAGGGAGAATGAAATAGGGTGCGAGAGCTTTTGAAAGGCTCTTTTCAATTTCCGAATTCCCGCTGCCCGCGATGACCCGGAGGCCCTCCATCGCAATGGATGCATCCGCAGAGTCGAAGCCTTTGGCCAGAGAGTCAAGCAACAGGGCTTCTTCCGCCTCGTAGGGAACTGCGGCGGAGGAAACAACCGCTGGTATTGCGTCGGGAGCGGTCTGGGCTGATGGTTGAGGCGGCGTCTGACCGGAAGAAATGGAAGCAGGTGCGGCACTTTGGGCGGGCGTACTGGTTTGGGATGGATTCAATACAGATTTGATTGCCTGCGATGCTTTGTCTGCTGTTGTGGAAATTTTATCCTGCACCGCCGGACGCGGAGCTTCGACAACTGCTGGTTTTTTTTGCAGGACTTCGTAGGATTCGAATTTTTGTTCCGCGCCGCCATTCCCGATGTAACAGGCCCATCGTCCGCTGTAAAACGCCGCTTTGCCCGGGTGGAGATTGCCGCTGTGGCTGGCTCTGCAGATATAGACAGGGTTTGGAGTGTCGGAAATATGGCCGCCAACTACCGCATTGTCCGGAATCCGGTTTGTCAGGTTCCCGGACCAGGAAAATGCCGCGGAATCTCCGGTCAGGATTTCAAACGAATCGAACTTTTGTTCCGCGCCGCCGTTGCCAATGAAGCAGCTCCATCTCCCATTGTAAAACGCCGCCTTGCCGGCGTGGAGGTTACCGCTGTGGCTGGCCCTGCAGATGTACACCGGATTGGGTGTGTCCGAAATATGCCCTCCGACAATTGCGTTGCGCGGAGGATTCGGTCCCGGTACCCAGTTCTCCTGTTGACCAAAACTGATGGAAGATGACAGCCCCAAAAAACAGATGCTGATGATGGCCCAGAGAAGCGGCTTCCTGTGCATGAACAAGCCTCCGGCAGAATTTGAGCTCTAATGAATCTTCACGGCCCCAAGAGGCAGAACCTGCTGTAATTGCGAGCAAATTTATATCATAGAACCTGATGGATCGAATGAATCACATATTTCGGATCGTGCCACGACTGGATCCACTTTTTATCAGCATTTCTGGAATTAGCATGGTGTTTTTCCCAAACCAGTCAAATCATCGTCAAGCAAAGCGCCTCCGGCCCTGTAATTGGTAAGTCCGACTTTCTGAGGTTGTTTCAAGGCGGAACTGCTCTTTGCTGATAATCACCGAGGGTAAAGGAAACAGCATTGATGCGATGGAGCCTCATCAAGAACGAGGTGCTGATCGACCAATGAATGTGGGCCGCACACAACGATCAGGGGTTGACCACACCGCCCGCCTGACGAGCGGTGTCGTTTTCCCATTTCTGGAATTAGCATTATGTTTTACCAAACCAGTCAAATCAGCGGCAAGCAAAGCGCCGAAGGCGCGCCAGAAAGTAGCCAGGGGTGAGCGCAGCGAACCCCTGGAACAAGATCAGGAAAGACGGAGCCCCGGCAGGGGCGTAAGTATTGTTTGCTCAAAACAAGAGTTGTTCAGATCAGCCGAAGGCGCAGCGGTTAATCGCTCATCAGGAAAATGCGCGGACGGACATCCTCTTCCGGTGTCCATTCCCAGTAGGAAAGCAGTATCTTGTAAACCATCAATCCGGTTTCGCCTTCACCCCAAAAAAGAAATCTCAGCGATTGAGTCATCAGGTTCTGCCGCGTCAATCCCAGGAAGATGCTGATCGGATCAATCAGCTCGCTGATATAGGCAATGCTGTTTGCAATCGCTATCGCACCGAATATCTCGATGACATAGCCTTCCTTGTGCTCGTTGATGCGAATCCGGAGCGGCGCGAGAAATTCGCTTCGGTTATCCAGCAATTTCACGTGAATAAAGGCGACCGATTCTTTGACCTGGTAATACTGGCGAATCTCGCCGGCCTTGTGCGCAAGCGCCCGTTTGGAAATGGTTTTCAGCGGCACAAGATGAACCTTTTTTCCGATGAGCGCATGCCAGAGAGCCAGGGAATGCTCATTATCGAAGTGCAGTTCGGTTACGCGAAATTCCGTGGCCCGATGCGCCCGGCTGATAGCGCTCAGGATGAGAATCGCAAGGATGAAAAAGGCGGCAATGATGACGCCATCCGGGCGCGCGATCACGTTGTCCACCAGCGTGAAAGCAAAGATGAGCGCCAGAACGCCGAATGTGAGGCTCAGCAGGATCAATCGCGCTCGTTTTGAACCATTGGCGCGCGCCTCGTGCCAGAAGGCCAGGGTGACGGCAATAGCGGCCGAGAGTATCAGAACCAGTACGCCCGTGGCATAGGCTCCACCCTGCGCTTCGACGTTCGCCTTGAAAGCAATGGTAACGATGACATCGACGACAAAGAGAATCAGCACCAGGGGGCGTGCATAGGCCACCCAGCGGGGCGCCATGCCGAAGCGTGGGAGATATCGTGGAATCAGGTTGAGCAGGCCCGCCATCGCAGAGGCTCCGGCAAACCAGAGAATCAGGATCGTGGAAAGATCGTAGACAGTTCCAAAGGCATTTCCGAGGTATTCATGTGCGAGGTAGGCCAATGCGCGTCCCGCGGCCGGACCATTGACCTGGTAGGCGCGTTCGGGGATGAGCAGCGCCGTGGTAAAGCTCGAGAGCAGAAGCAGCACGCTCATGATCACGGCCGCGGAGGCCAGAAGTTTTTGTGTGGCGCGTATCCGGCCGAAAGGACGCTCTCGCTTCTTGTCTTCCGCCTCGCCCTCAATGAGCGGCATGACCGAGGCTCCCGTTTCAAATCCGCTCATCCCCAGCGCCAGTTTCGGAAAGATCAAACAGGATACAAGGACCAGCGAAGTCCAGTCGCCATGCAACCGCAACGCTGCGCTCCAATTTGAAACGAGTTCGCGATGCAGCGCAATTTCCCAGACTCCCCGCGCCAGCACAACCAGGTTCAGCAGTATATAAGGAATCGCGACCGTGGTCGCCAGGCGAATAGCCTCGCTGAATCCGCCAATGAATACGGCCGCCAGCAGTGCGAGCAGTGCCAGCGTCACAATCATGCGCGCATCGCCGAGATAGGGGCGCAGGTAGGGGTTTTCAATTGCGTGCTGAGCGGCATCGGCTGCGGACAGCGTCATCGTGATCACGAAATCCGTGGCCGCAAAACCAAGCAGAATGAGAACGAATATTTTGGATTTCCACCCGGACAGCAGGTTCTCGAGCATCGCAATGGAACCCTGGCCGACGAAAGACCGCCGCGTAACCTCCCGGTAAATCGGCAGCGCCCCCAGCAACGTGATCAGCACAAGAATGGTCGTGGCCACTGGAGAGATAGCGCCGGCCGCCAGCAGGGCAATGCCGGGCTGATAGCCCAGGGTTGAGAAATAGTCCACTCCGGTCAGCCAGAGTACTCGATACCAGGGATGTGACTGGTGACCGGGATGCTCTTCATCCAGCCGTTGCCCCTGTGTGATCCATTTCCCGAGCGGCCCACGGAGCGGCTCGGTTCGCCGCATCTTGAGGTCGGGTGTATAAACAAGCTTGCTGGTTGAGGTCGGCGGCAACTGTGTCATGGTTCTCCGCATATGCCTGATTACTGTTTCGCGGCTTGTTTCCCCGCAGAATCGCCCCGAACGGTGATGACCAGATGCTGGTAATGCGTCAACGGCTGACTGCCGTTGTCGGTGGCTTCTGCAACGATGTGAATCGTGACGCCTGGCTGCGCATCCGACGGCACCTGGAAACTGGCCTGGAGAGCGTTTGCGCGATCAATTACGATTTCGCCCGGGTATGTGCCGGCGTTTCGGTATTGCCACCACTTCATGGAAACAACGTCCTGATCGGGATCCGAAGTGGTTGCGGTCAGTTTCACTGTGGCGCCCGGACGAACGGAGAAATCCAGCGGCCCCTGGATCTTGACTGTCGGCTTGTGGTTGGCGCCTTTGAAATTCGGTGTCACCGACCATTGGAACTTCGATGCAAAGTCCCGCCACACGGCGGCTGTGAAGTTGGGGGTGGCCGGTCCGTTGGCACCCTCGCTCCCAATACCTCCGCCGGCGCCGGGAGCCAGTGGCGGTGCGCCCGGCACGAAGGAGAATTCCCCTTTTCTGACGCCGCTCCAGCCGCCCATCGTCATGTTATTTTCCAGGCTGCGCAGGCCCGTATCGAGGAATGCCATGAACGTCCCGCTGTCTCCTTCGCCGAGGAAGGACCCTTTCTCCCGCACGGGCGTCCACACTACATAGCCCATGGCCTTCAACTGCTCTCCTGTGTGCCCGGACTGCCCGAAATAGTCAAACATATCTCCTTTGACCATCTGCTTTCCGTCACCCCACACGCGCCAGAAGGCTCCAAGCGGTCCACGGCTGGAGATATTTTCGCGGGTCCATTTCGCCGAGTAGAACTCCGCCTCCTCCGGCGGCAGCCCGGCTTGAGCGCCGTAGGACAGCCTCACCGCACTGCCCCCCTGGTTGCGTATGCCGGGCCAGTTTGGCTTGATGTATTTGGCGCCGGTGTCGTCCTGGTCGCCCGAGGGCAGAATAATCACCTTTTGAGAGATTCTGTCCTTGAGCGCAGCCCATCCGGGCGTGCTCTCGTATTGATCCTGGATCGATTTGAGCGCCCGTGCGATGGTGCTCTGGCCGCCCCAGGCTGTGATATACAGTGGACCGTCTTTTTTGTCGAGAATCCGCGACTTGATGAAATCCGAGCCCGGCGTATCCTTGGACATCTCACCATCGAATTCGATATTGCCGTAGCGGATGACCGATTTCAGATAGGCGGGCGTAGGGTAAGCGGAGTTGTGGATCTTCAGATTCGGGTAGACCTTTTCATAGGCCTCCACCGCTTCGTGGATGAAGCGCTCGTTTTCCTTCCACCGCCAGGATGTGCAGGGGCAGACGTCCTTCAACCCGAACCGCGTGTATTCGCGCCCCTCGACAAACCACTTCGTTCCCTTGCCGTCGCCCTTCCAGTGGTATTGACTGCTCGTATAGATCAGCCCTTCTACATTGTAATCGGAGCTATACAGCAGGAACCGGACCATCGAATTCGAATCATCGCATTCCGGATCGGCCGTCACGATAATGCGCGGCTTGGCATGAAGCGCTACCGCCGACAGAAGCGCCATGCTGAGCAGCATCCACTTGATTCTTGGCATCCTTGGGCTCCAAATAAAACGCCACGAACTGCCGGGGTTCCACTAATCGGAATTCGTGGAGTCTGGCAGTTCGTGGCGGATTTTCAGCTTCATCTTAACCGTGTATTTCCGCGCTCCCTCATATCATGTTCTCGTGCCGGGAAATGAGGTCGTTCTGGCAGTCGCGGGTCAACTCTACAAAATAGGCGGAGTAACCGGCAATCCGCACTACCAGGTTCCGGTACTCGTCGGGGGTCTGCTGTGCCTTGCGCAAAACTTCGGTTGAAACCACATTGAACTGAGCTTCCGCGCCGCCGTTGTCCATATAAGTCCGGACCATATCGCGCAGCTTGACGATCCCGTCGTCGCGGCTCAGCGTGGTGGGGTGGAGGCGAATATTCAAACACACGCCGTCCATGAACTTGGTATGGTCATAGCAAAGCGAAGAGAGAAACACGGCGGTGGGGCCGTTCGTGTCGCGGCTTTGAACGGGAGAGGCCGCATCGGCAATAGGCGTGCCGGCCTTTCTGCCGTCCGGCGTCGCCCAGGTGGTGTACCCCTGGCCCACGTGGTCCGCCGCGCCGTACAGGCCGGCTTTGAAAATTCGCGTGCGGTTGGAGTAGCACTCTTTGCAGGTGTCATAGTAGGTGTTGATCACCCAGTTCATCTGCTCGTCGGCATAGGGGTCGGCATTTCCGAAATGGGGTACCTCGTTGATGATCTGCTGCCGCAGCGGTTCATAGCCTTCCCAGTTGGCCATGACGGCGTCATAAAGTTCCCGCGCCGTGCACAGCTTCTTGTCGAAAACCATGTATTTGATGGCGGTCAGCGAGTCTGCCACCGTCGCCAGGCCGGTTGCGGTCCCGCCGTAGGAATTGTACTTGGCGCCGCCCCAGGTGCAGTCCTTGCCGGACTCCATGCAGCCGTCGATGGAAATCGACAGCATCGGATGCGGCGTATGGTATTGAACCAGGTACTCCAGGTAGTTATTCAGCGAAACCTGTGCTTTGAGGAAGTAACTGGCCAGCTTGCGCCAGGCTTCTTTGACTTCGTCGAAGGACTTCATCTCGTACAGATAGCCGGTATGGACGGAAGACTGTTCGCCGTTGAAAGGATTCCTGCCGTCGTTGATTGCCATATCCAACAACTTGCTGTAGTGGATGGAGGCATGCGGCGGAGCCACGCCATTAGCTGCGGAATAATCGTTGCCGGAGCCGGTAATTTCCTGGCATCCGATGATGGCATAATCGCGGGCATCCTCGAGGGTAAAGCCCAATTCCTTGATGATGCCGGGGATGATGACATCGTCGTTCTGAAACAGCGGCAGTCCGCCGACCTTTGTTGAGGTTTCCAGGGCCAGAGCCCACAGATCGCTTGGAGTGTTCTTGTTCACGCGCAAAGAGATCGTGGGATCGTGGAGGCTCAGGCGGGCCAGGCTCTCGAGTACCATGCCGGTGACAGGGTTGCTGGCATCCGCGCCGGTTTTAGGATCCACCCCGCCGATGGTGGTGTGGAGATAAGTGTTGCCGATGCCGATGATCTTGATCAGTTCGCCGAAGCCGCCTCCGTACATGGAGTTAATCTTCATGAAGAAGCAGTCCACAATCTCCTGCGCCTCTTCATGCGTCAGCCGGCCCGCTTCCAGATCATTTTTCAGGCATGGCCAGGTATATTGATCAAAGCGGCCGAAAGACCCGATGTCGCCGATAAAGCTCAGGCGCAATATATATTGATACGTGATCGCAGCCTGGCAGGCCTCGCGGAAGGTGCGGCAGGGATTCTCGGAAATCCAGGCCAGGCTGTCGGCCATCGATTCCAGTTCAGCCTTGCGCTTCCTGTCGGTGCAGGATGATGCCTTTTCCAGGCATTTGGTTCCGTAGCGCTTCAGCAGCGCGGTGGCGGCGTCGCACGAAATGACGACGGCGGTGTAGAACAGGCTGCGGTTCACATCCTCGCCCATAAGGTTGTTGACGTGCGAATCCAGCCAATCCTGCGCCTGCCTGCGGATGGCGCCGTAGCCAGTATTGATAATTTTTTTGAAGCCCGGAGTCAGATGGCCGGACGGCATCATCAGCAGCGGTGCGCCTTTCACGGTGGCGCAGACCTGCATGCGGCTGAGCTCCTCATAGCCTTTCGGCTGCCAGGCGGCGGCAATGTCGTTGTACGTGCGGCCTTTCCAGTAGTCGCTGATGGAGAGCAAATTCTTATAATCTTCCGGAGCGATGGACATCCGCAACTCTTCTTCGTCGGGATTGTGATACAGCCCATCCTCGCGGAGCGTCCAGAGGCCCGATTCAATCACGGAGGGGAGCCAGCCCGAGTTGCCCCAATCCGGCGCATACCCGGTGCCGCAAAAATTCCTGCTGCTGTTCCCGACAATCATTTCGAAGTCCTCGACGCGGACCGGCATCTGCTCGCAGATGGCTTTCAGCACCGTTGGGCGGCGAAGGTAGGGAATGAGATTCTCATTCTCCTGGAAGCAACGGGTCGTGATCATCGCGGTTTCGGAGTCGCTCTGGATCACACGGTCACGGATCAGCTGATGCATCAGCTGCATGCGCTCGCTTATCGGTTTGAATGTATACATTTTGGCGTTGGCTCCTTGTTTTTACACAGACGTATTATATCAGTGAGGATAGAAAAATAGCTCTGGTTTCCGACTGGCAGCGCCATGGAAGCGGCCACGCTCTTGCAGATCCCCGAATATGGCCCCGGGCCCGCGAGCTCGTCCGGGCTGCTATCTTTCGCCCCTTCGGGGCTGGTTAATGGGCTAATCCAATCCAGGGGTTCGCTGCGCTCACCCCTGGCTACGTTCTTTCGGCCCTCCGGGCCTGGGCCTCTCTCGCGTCGCAGAGCTCAGAACAATTATCATGCAGCAGCAGTGCTAACTGGCGGATCGAGCCTTGGCACAGAGCAGTGCAGCGGAATATTTTTGGAATTGCACGCTGGGGACGCCGCCATCCCGGCTGATGCCGCATGCTATTTGCCCAGGGAACTTGGAATCGCAATGCAAATCAGCGCCGGAGGCGCGATAGAAGGTAGCCAGGGGTGAAGCGCAGCGAACCCCTGGTAGCAATAAGCGCGAGAATGAGCCCCGGTAGGGGCGAAAGAACGGCAATTGCGAAAAAGCTAACAGCATTTAGGCAATATGCCAGCGCTCCCGGTGGGCTTGGTCTGGAATCTGAAATCCGGAATCTGGAATCCTGAAAAATATGCCGCCTTGGCTATCCCGACAGCCTCAGCGCCATGGAAGCGTCTGCCGACCTTGGCGGCAATATGCCAGCGCTCCCGGTGCAAACAATACATCCGCTGGATGCACCGAGCGCAAAAACTGCATGCCCGGCAGGCACCCCATACACACCATCCTCCCCTAATCCAACGCTAAACCGCAGATAAAGATGGAATAGCGAGAATCATCGCCCGCGGGATCTCAATAGGCACAGTGTGTGCAATGCACTTGGATGTGAGACTTGAAATCACGGCAAGGAGAAAGATGAAAATGAACAAATACGGAAAAACAGTCATGCTCTTCACCCTCGTGCTGGCTATCTTTTCAGCGATGAGCGTTCTGGCACAAACCGATACAACCACTCCGATCAGGGCACGCCAGGGAGTCGTTGATGCAAACGGAGATGGAATCTGCGACGTCACCGGCAAAATAATCGGCAGCGGCGCGGGAGCCGGCCAAGGCCAGCAGGCCAGGAAAGGTCAGCTGCAGGGACCTGGAAATGGCACAGGCAATGGGCCGAGGCAGATGGGCGCCGGGCGCGGCAACGGAATCGGCAACGGCGACTGCACCGGAATTGGTAGAACTTCCGGGACCGGCAGAATGAACAGAGGCGGCAGGCGCTAAGCGAATTGACGATCAAAGGGCGGCCTCGCCTGAAAACCGCGCGAAAGAGCAGGGAATTCAGGCGAGGCCAATGGATGTCATCCAAAGAAGCATTGCACCAGGCGTCGCGAACACCGGCGCGCGCGAGGCTTGGAAGCCGTTCTGCCTCAGCCGCCCCCTTCAGCCTTTCTTATCTTTCTTCGGGAGGCTTTCCATCGGATTCAGGTTTAGCTTGAGGCGCTCGATAATCGTGGCGAATCGCTTTTGTTTGCCTTCATCGGTTTTGGGTCCCAGGAAATAGGAAGCGGCGTAGGTTTTGCGCATGGATGGCGGCATCTTCGCGAAATTCGCATGGGCGGTCTTGTGCGGCTTCAGCATGTCCGCAAACGACTGAACCTGCTCGTCTGTAAGGGGGGCTGGTTTCTTTGATGTCCAGCGTCCGTTTTGCTGCGCTATTTTGATCTTCGTCCGGCCGAAATCCGTCATCAATCCCATCGACTCGAGTTTTTGGGCGAGACCTTTGTTTTTATCCGACCAGTTGCTGGCGATGTCCCGCTGCTTGAAATATTTGACGTACGTATCCTCGTCAACGCTCCGGATAAGTCCATCGATCCAGCCGAAACACAGCGCTTCCTCCAGGGCTTCACTCGCTTTGATTGTTTCTACGCTGGAATTCTTCCCAAAGATCAGCCATACGCCTTCGGTGGAGAGTGCATTCGTTGACAGCCATTTCCTGAATTCGGCGCGGTCTTTAAACAGTATCCGGTGCATGTGGCCTGTCTCCCCATCGTAGTATCATTTTTCGGATCTTCTATTTTGAACAAGCGGCTGCTGCCTGAAAGGATCGAACAGGTATTCAAGCCCGTTGGCTTTTATCTCATACAGAAGACGAAACATTTCTCCCAGCTCACCTTTAGGAAATCCTTTCTGTCGAAACCAGATGACGTACGGCTCAGGTAAGTCGATGAGCAGCCGGCCGGCGTATTTGCCGAAAGGCATCTTCGCATGGGCGAATTTCAACAGGTATTCTTTGTCGGAGAGAATGTCCATTCAGTTCTTCCGCGAAAAGCATTGCCATTACCGATAGTTACGCAGCCCCACGATAACCTATTCCCCGCATTTTTTGCGACGGAAAATGCCAGCGTATTCCCGCCGATTCCATTCCACTGTTGAGCCAGAGCTTTAATCGATAAACCCCGGCGCGTAACCAAATTTGTCTTTCTTCATCCAATGCTCTGAGCGGCCGGGGATGTGCCGATTGAAAGAGCATGATGAATAAATATTTCAGAATTAGTGCAGTCTATTGACGATGTTGATATTATTAATGAAATATCCGGCCGGTTCACCGAATCGAATAGGGTGAGGACGGGCGATGAAGTCCATAAGCATCGGCATCGTGTGGGCGGCAATTTTCTCTGCTTTCTGGGCTCAGACTCCTTCCCCCGGCAACTATAAAATCGATCCGGCACGCAGCCGCATTGAGTTGACCGTATCCAAGACCGGATTACTCAAGATAATCGGCCACGATCACTCCATTGTGGCAAAAAGCTATTCCGGGCAGGTTCGATTCAATTCCGGAAATATCCGGGACTCATCGGTTCAGCTTAATATTGATGCCCGGTCTCTTTTTGTTCTTGCTGACCCGAGCGTGTCCGAGAAGGACAGGCAGCAGATCCAGTCAAATATGGAAAGCCTGAAGGTCCTCAATACCGGGGAGTTCCCCTGGATTATGTTTCATTCCACTGAAGTTGGCAGATCCGCCGGGGAGGGTTTACTGCTGCGGGGAAGGCTGAATCTTCATGGCGCAGAAAAGGAAATAGCCTTTCCCGTCCAGGTTCACCCTGAAATCAATCATCTGCGAGTGACGGGAACTGCCGTCATTACTCAGACGGATTTTGGCA
Organism: Acidobacteriota bacterium; assembly: GCA_963664705.1. Lineage (GTDB taxonomy): Bacteria > Acidobacteriota > UBA6911 > UBA6911 > UBA6911 > UBA6911. The sequence continues at coordinate 6,266,029 of OY761556.1, forward strand.
TCAAGCCTATCAAGGTAGCGGCCGGGGGGTTGAAGGTAAAGGATCAGATTCATGTGACATTTGATATTTTCGCCGAGAAAGCGGATCAGTGATGCAAATCTCCAGGCGTTTCTTGGTTGCGATCATTATCATTGCGGTTTTCCAGGGACCGCTTCATCCGGTTATAGCCGCCGACAAATCTCCAATAGCGGCCGGATTCAATCTGCTGTACGAGCTGAAATTCGGGGAAGCACGAAGCCAGTTCTCGGAATTCAAAAAGGCAAATCCAATGGACCCTCTCGGATATGCGGCCATGGCCGCCAGTTATCTTTTCGAGGAGTTCTATTTTCAGCATGTCCTCACGTCCGACTTCTTTCTGGATGACGAACGCCTGCTTGGAGGGATTCGCGGCAAACCGGATGAAGGCCGGAAAGCAAACTTCCAATCCGAAGATGAGAGAGGGAAAGCGCTGGCGCGAATGCGGCTTAACGAGGATCCGCAGGATGCGAATGCCCTATTTGCAATCATTATTGCGACCGGAATGCAGGCGGATTTTTTATCCATTCTCGAAAGACGCCACCTGGAGAGCCTTTCCCTGATCAGAGAAGCCGAAGTCTATGCAAAGCGGCTGCTGACAGTACGACCCGATGATGCCGATGCATGGCTTTCGCTTGGGGCTGCGAATTACGTTATCGGATGCCTGCCACGATACAAAAGATTCCTCCTCTGGTTTGGCCGTGTTCACGGTGATAAAAATCTTGGAATGGAGCAGCTGCAGGTAGCCGCCGAAAAAGGCCAATACCTGAAGCCCTTCGCACAGATCTTTCTCGCCTTGGCCGCCATGCGGGAAAATCGGTTCGAGACTGCCCGGACTCAGCTCGTGGACCTGACCGAGCACTTCCCAGACAACCCCCTCTTCAGAGATGAGCTGGTCCGTTTGGACCGCAGCATTGCATTGTCAAAGACTGGAGGACAACAGGGTGTCGGAAAATATCGCTGAGACCGTTATTGCTGCAATTGTGAAAGTAAAAAAGACAGATCCTGGTGCCGTCAAACTGAACTCTACATTTGAAGAGCTGAAAATGGATTCTCTGGATGGATTGGACGTTTTCTTCGAACTCGAGGAAGCGTTTGATCTGACAATTCCGGATGACCGGGCCCGGTCTCTTCGCACGGTCGGTGATATTGTCGGCGAAATCCAAAAACTCCTGGTCGAACAGAAGGCGGAAGCCCTTTAAAACCGGCGGGAGATTCTATGGCAAAGCGGAGAGTCGTCATCACAGGGACAGGCGTTATTTCCGCGCTGGGTCGGAATAGCGCTCAATTCTGGAGCATGTTGTCACGCGGGACGGCCGGAATCGGGCCGATTGAATCGGTCGATCGAACCAGGCTGCGGTTCCAGAATGGTGCGGAAATTCGCGGATACAGAACGGCGGAATATTTTGACGATGAGAGAGCGAAACTGCTGGACAGGTTTACGCAATACGGGCTGATTGCCGCCGATGAAGCCACGCGCATGGCAGGAATGGATTGGTCCTCCAGGCTGGGCGCACGCACGGGTGTTGTCACCGGCTCTGCGCTCGGGGGGCAGGGCATGGAGGATGACGCATTTGCCGAACTGTATCTGCATGGACGGACCCGTGTGCACCCGCTGATGATCCCGCGAATTATGGCCAATGCCCTGGCAAGCCATATTTCGATGCAATATGGCATAACGGGGCCCGCCTATACCGTATCCACCGCCTGTTCTTCCGCAAACCATGCCATCGGGCAGGCTTTTCACATGGTTCGCGAGGGGCTTGTCGATGCGGCGCTCGCAGGCGGAAGCGAAGCTCCCTTCAGTTTCGGGAATTTAAAGGCCTGGGAAGCCATGCGCGTCGTTTCCCCGGAGACGTGCCGTCCTTTCTCAAAATTTCGTAACGGGATGATTTTGGGCGAGGCGGGGGCCATGATTGTTCTGGAACTCAGGGATTTGGCATTGGCGCGGGGCGCTACCGTCTATGGCGAAATTGTCGGCTTTGGCATGTCTTCGGATGCATGGCACATTACCCAGCCCAAGCCGGAAGGCGCTGCACAGGCCATGCAGTCGGCGCTGGACGATGGGGGCGTGAAACCGGAAATGGTCGGCTATATCAATGCCCACGGAACAGGCACGCCCGCAAACGATGCGAGTGAAGCGGCCGCGATCAAACTTGTTTTTGGCCCACAGACTGAAAAGCTGGCGGTTAGTTCGACTAAATCCATGCATGGCCATGCGCTGGGCGCTGCGGGCGCCCTGGAAGCCGTCGCCACAGTATTAAGCCTGCATCACGGGCTCTTGCCCCCTACGGCAAATTTCATCGAAAGTGATCCGGAGTGCGCGCTGGACGTAATTCCGAATCTGCCGAGGAAAGCCTCCTGTGAATATGCTCTGTCGAATTCCTTCGGATTTGGAGGATTGAATGCGGTCCTCGTCTTTCGCAGGTCGGATCCATAAAGATTTCGGACAGGATTTATGCAAAAACCGGTTCTCATAAAAAATTTCGCGATGGAGTTGCCGCCCTATTGCCGCCCGCAGCACGAGTCTTTCGAATGGCTGGCGGCTGCTCATGCCCGCGCTGCCGTTACGGAGTCGCATCGGGAGGACCGACTGGCAAAGTGGAAGGAGCGCATGATCCAGCGGATCCGGCGCTACTCGTGTTCGGAAGAGCATATCGGCTGGCGACGCTCGGAGATAGGAGACTACCTCCATACCGACTGGTCCCGGATGGAAATATTCAACCTGCATGAGAATCCGCGCGGGCGTGGGCTTGGTGTACGAAATGCAATTTATTCCGAAGCCGTCAACCGTGCGATGGAGGCTCTTTTCGCAGGAGATCCCGAGCCTCCATCGGACCTCATTCATGTTTCGTGTACGGGATACGTTTCTCCAAGTGCAGTGCAGCGACTGATAGAGCAGAAGGGCTGGCACAGCAAAACGAAGGCGATGCAGGTCTATCATATGGGCTGCTATGCGGCGTTGCCTGCCTTGCGCCTTGCCGCAAGCCTGGTAAACAATTACGAACATAGCCAGGCCAGGGCCGACCTTGTTCACACGGAACTCTGCACGCTCCACTTCAATCCGTCAGATCATTCGCCGGAACAGTTGATCATCCAGACCCTGTTTGCCGATGGACACATTCGCTATTCCGTTCTGCCCGCGAAGGATCATGATCTTCAGCCCGGCGCCGGAACCCTGGAAGTGCTGGCCCTGCACGAAGAAGTCGTGCCGGATTCTCTGGATGATATGAAGTGGACCTTGTCTGAATGGGGCTTTCAGATGACGCTGTCAAGAGATGTCCCCGGCAAGATTGCGCACTGTCTGCCTCATTTCCTCTCAACTCTTTTCCGCGAAGCCGGGATGAGCGGCCATGAAGTCACCGGAACCGCGGTTTTCGCCGTACATCCGGGAGGGCCGCGCATACTCGATCTGGTCGAGGAACTGCTAGGCTTGAAAAAGGAACAGCTCCGGCATAGTCGCCGGGTCCTTTTTGAGCGAGGGAATATGTCTTCGGCAACGCTGCCTCATATTTGGATGACGGCTGTCTCCGATCCTGAAATAAAACCGGGCGCGCACATGATCAGCCTGGCATTCGGCCCCGGGCTTACGATTGCAGGAGCGCTGTTCCGAGTATGTTGAAATCATACTGGCTCACACTGCCGTTTCTCATCCAGATGCTCTGCATGGCAGCCGATGAGCTGCATTTTCATCGCGAACGAGGGCTGACGCGGTGGGAGAGAATCGGCCACCCGCTGGATACCTTGACTGTTGTCATTTGCCTGCTTTGGATCATTTGCGTTCAGCCAAGCCGTCCAACGGTTCTGACATTTATGGTACTGGCGGTTTTTTCGAGTGTTTTTGTCACCAAGGATGAACCGGTTCACCGTCTCTACTGCACAGCCGCGGAGCAGTGGCTGCACGCTCTTCTCTTTTTGCTTCACCCGATTGTTCTGGGAGGCGCTGCGCTCATGTGGCCAGCGGCCGCGGGCATTTCGTGGCCGCTGTTGTCGTCGGCCATTCATTACACGGGATTCGAGCGCCCCTTTCTAATCGGAAGCTGTCTCATGATGATTGGTTTCGGGATTTATCAATTTGTCTTCTGGAATTTGCTATGGCATCCAAACAGGCGCGCCAAGCCAACTCGGTAAACAATGCAATTTACGATGGGTATGGCGAACGCTGGTACACGGATAAAGCCGATCCGGTGGCTCTCCTGCGGGCGGAGGCGAGAACGCGGAATCAGTGGATCACTGCGGAACTGGCCGCAAGATATCCGGACAGAAGTATTCGAATACTGGATGTTGGCTGCGGTGCCGGGTTTCTCGCCAATGCGCTTGCATCGAAAGGGTATCAAGTGACCGGCTTGGATGTGTCCGATTCAAGCCTTGCGGTCGCGCGCCGCCATGATGCAACCGGGACGGTGGAGTATCGATATGGGGATGCCTACAACCTCGAATTCACCAGTGAGAGCTTTGAGGTCGTGTGCGCGATGGATTTTCTCGAACATGTTGAGGAACCGGGGAGAGTTGTTCAGGAGGCCTCACGCGTGCTGAAGCCGGGCGGGCTGTTCTTCTTCTATACTTTCAATCGAAACCTGCTGTCCTGGCTGATAGTGATCAAGGGTGTGGAATGGTTTGTACGGAACACTCCGAGCCACCTGCACAGACTTCGTTACTTCATCAAACCGGCTGAAATGCATCGGATGTGCAGCCGGAACCAAATGAGTATTGTGAAATGCCTGGGAATGGCACCCAAAATATTTCAAACTTCCTTCTGGAAGATGCTTGCCTCCGGCTCGGTGGATGACGGCTTTTTGTTCTCTTTCACACGCCACACGTTGATCGGATACATAGGCTTTGCCACACGAGGCCGGGGATAAATCCGCATTCCGTTATTTTGAATAATTGAGCTGCATGGGGGGGCGCCTTCGCCCGGGATTGAATCTCGCCTGCGCGGAGTCGCTGAAATGGCAGGCTCCGCGCTGAGATTTCTATCTTTCGGTTAGGGTTCGTCGATTTCCCCCAGCTCCGAAGCGATGGGAACCAGCGTCCCGAAAAGGCCATCCCCTTCATCATTGGGACCGGCTGTAAAGAAAAGGGTGTTGTAGGGGCCCGAATTCGCATTGCCGGCGCCAAATCCGAGTGCCCACAAGCCATCAATGACCAGGATCGAATCATCAGGTTTTTTCATCAATCCAAGAAACTTTCCATTGACGGGATTGAATGCGGCAACCTGGCCGCTGCCGAACATGCCAACCAGCAGGGCGTGGCTGAATTCACCGAATTCAGCAGGTGCCATGACCATTCCCCAGGGAGCATTGAACCAGGAGCCAGGTTCCAGGCGAGCCAGACGGCGTCCGGTTGTGTCGAATACGACGACTAGGCCCAGGCCGGCTCCGGGCATGTCGTCTTTTCTCGCTGCATCCGGTTTGGCGTAGGCGACATAGATATTTGAGCCGATTGCCTGGATATTGAAGGGTGATAAATCGCGGCGGTGCTGATTGAAGGCGTTGCCGTTGCCATTGCCCGAATTCCCCTCATCAACAAACCTCTGGTTGTCCAGTTGTACGGGCTTGAAGGCGGAATCGTAGACTTCAATGCCACCGCTATGGAAATTCGCTACGTACAGATAGTGCTGGCCATTCACTTCGGCTATGGTACAGCCCTTATAAATCGCACCGTCTTTGGAATTATCCACGACGATGGCGGCAGGAGCGCCTGGGGTCCACGCCGCGATCGTTCCATCCTCCGTCACAAAGATGAACCTTGACCCGGCAAAATCCGCGGTGCCATTGGCGACGACGCCGGTGGGTGTTGACGGGGGAGTGCCGCCTGAAGGAGGAGGGACTGTCACCACCAGTGCCTGCTTGGTGCCTGCGCCATTATACAATGTGGATAATCCGGTGCCGTTATCGGCTACCCACCAGAAGCTGGTAGCGGTGCGCGCGAGGCCCCAGGAGTTGATGAGCTGAGAATCGCTAGGGTTCGTGGGATTGGTGCCCAACCCGGAGATGCTTGATACGAGGTCTGCCTGGACGTAGTGTTGCGCAAAGACGGCCGATGGCAAAATCAGAATCGACAAAGCTAGCAGCACCTGTAACTTCATATACCTTCCAATAACTCTCATTGTACTCTTCTTCCATGTGTTGCGAGTTCCATCCCCGTGGATCTGCCGCCGGTTTTACTGCCCGCTCGAGAAAACGGTTGATCCGGTTTGGAGGGATTGGACGGAAGGTCCGTTTGATGCGGGATTAGCCGGCAAATTCGGAACTCAGTTTGAACTCATTTGAAACTTCATTCGGGGGGGTGGGTTTTACAATCGAAGTTGGAGGGATAAAGCCAGCCTGGCAAAGGGACAGAGGCGGGCGGGCATACCGACCTGAGACGGACGCCTGCGATGACGGATTACCGCGTGACCTCCCTGTTTATTGAGGTCCGCATTGGCCTGGTATGCTTCTGATATGCCGTGAATGTCGGCTGGACTTTTGTGCGCAGTGTTTTTCCGCGTCGTCTCATACTGAATAGAGTAAGAAGGCCTTATTGGGTTACGGGACGGCCATCAATAAATCAGTTCCAGGGGAGAACAAGTGTGCAAACGTTTCGGGGGCAGATGATAGCTTGATGTTAACTCTGCGGCAGGTCCCGGTCAACCGCATGTGTGCGCGTCCGCTCAAGAAAAGCCTATCAAAAGCGCATATGGCCGCGAGCTGTTATGCTTGACCTGCGCCGCGATCCCGATTCTAATCAGGCAAATAAACCAGGAGACCAAAGCCATGCGACTGAATCTTGCGGTGCTTATCGCAATACTTGTCACGCCCATGGGCGTAAATGCTCAAGCGAATCTGGGTGCCTATGAAGACCGTATCGCGGTCGAGGATGTGATGGCGCGTTATGTATGGGCGGTGGATTCCCTCGATCCGGAAGGCTATGTCGCGGTGTTTACCGAAGATGCCATCATTGATTCGAACGGCAGCATCAGCAAAGGACACGAGGAGATTCGCAAGATTGTTACAGGCCTCATTCAGCGTCGCGACGACAACAAGGCGAAAGGACTGCCGGCCTCGAATCTGCACCACGTGATCAGCAATGTGCGCATCAGCTTTCAGAAACCGGGCGAGGCCTTGCACCTGTCGTACTGGCAGACTGTGATTCGCGACAAGGACGGCAAAATGACTGCGGCCGCAATGGGTCGCTCCGAAGACCAACTCGTCAAGCGCAATGGCAAGTGGTTGATTCAGTCGCGCAAGCTGACGGTCTTCTCTGACTAATTCGTATTCTTTCGCCCCTGCCGGGGCTTGTTCATTCTATGGTCGCGAACCAGGGGTTCGCTGCGCTCACCCCTGTCTATTCTCTGTCGGGCCTCCGGCCCTTATAAATCGGAGCCAAGCAAACAAGCCAGCTTTCGGCATAATTTGAAATATATGGTTACTGATTCGGTCAAGCCAGCGCCGGAGCGCCGGCTCGTGGCGTAATTCGAAATATGGAGTTGCTGATTCGATTAAGCCAGCGCCGGAGGCGCGCCAGCCCGTAGCCAGGGGTGAGCGCAGCGAACCCCTGGAAAAAGATCCGGAATGATGGAGCCCCGGGCAGGGGCGAAAGAATGGTTTCTCAACACAAGAGTTGTTGGAGGTGCCTTCAGGGAACCCGTCTCGGTGCCGGCAATAACCGGCAAGGGTTGTTGATCGACGACAACATAACAAAGACAACGATTATCGATCCTATAAATGTCGCCAATCGCCGGCTTGCGGAAAAATGGGTGATGCCGAGCAGGTGCAAATTCCCGCCCCTGTGGCGGAGCATTGGGGCCAAAATGAAGCCAGTCTGATTGGCAGTTATTATGAAGAATTTTTTGCAACTCCTCTTAAAATCACTCAAAGTTCCGATTACAGGATCCGAAATGAGGCTGTCAAAGCCTTGGGTGATCTGGGGCTGAGTTTTTCGCTCCAGCCTCAGACAATTTTCAGATTCACAATTTAAGATAAGGTTCGACCATGAGGATACTTGTCATCGAAGATGAGCGCCGGATGGCTGAACTCCTCCGGCAGGGGTTATGCGAGGAGGGACATTCTGTCACGCTCGCTGTGGACGGATCTGAGGGATTCAGTCTGGCCCAACACTGTTCCTTCGACCTAATACTCCTTGATTTAATGCTTCCGGGAATGGATGGGCTCGCGGTAGCCAAGCGGCTTCGCTCCAGAGAGAACAAGACCCCAATCCTGATGCTGACCGCGCGCGATCAAATGAAAGAGGTTATAAACGGACTCGATGCCGGCGCGGATGATTACATGACGAAGCCCTTTTCCTTCGAAGAGCTGTTTGCCAGGGTTCGCGCCGTGGCGAGGAGAGGTCCAATACCGCGGCCAGTTTCGATAGAGGCGGGTAACCTTTCACTAAACCAGTCCAGCCACGAGGTCAAAAGGGGCGGACGCACGATCGGCTTAACGCGCAAGGAATACGCGCTGCTCGAATTGCTTATGCGCCATCCGGGCCAGGTAATCGAGCGCGAACGGATCATTGAAGGCGTTTGGGGAGTAGGGGCAGATGTTGAAAACAATACCCTCGATGCGTTTATTCGTCTTCTCCGATCCAAAATCGAGATTCCCGGCGAGTCCCAGCTCATCCGAACTGTCCGGGGCATCGGCTATCTTCTCGATTCGGAGCAATGATGAAGGAAATTTCCATAAGACTTAGACTTACGATCTGGTATTCGGCCGTCCTGCTGGCTGGTCTGATCCTTTTGGGATACACGGCCTGGTTCAGCCTTCGACAGAGACTGGTGACAGAATTCGATGGGCGTATTGCGCGTCAGGCGGAGGGCTTGCGCACGGCCTTGGATTCCGAAGGGGTTGCCGATGACTTAGCCCAGCTTCGTGAGGAGGTCTCTGAATCTACCGGACAAATGCCTGTCGGGAGCGTTATCCAGATTCGAACCAAGACAGGCAAGCTGGTTTCATCCTCTATGGAATCCTGGCCGATCACATTTTCACAGTCCGGAGCGAATGAGTTTTCAACGATCCAGCACAATAGTCGGAATTTTCGAGCGCTGAAGAACAGAATTTACTGCGCCGGGCGCCCTCTGGATCTCTTTATCGCGATCCCTTCGGATCAGATCGATGGAATGTTGCAGGCGTTTCGCGCGATTCTCTGGACGATGATCCCCGGCATGCTCGCGATAGCCGGCCTGGGAGGATGGTGGATCAGCCGGCGTGCCCTTGCGCCGGTGGATGACATCACAAATATCGCGAAATTAATCACGATGCAGAATTTATCGCAGCGGCTCACCGTTCCTCAGACCGGGGATGAACTGCAGAGAATGTCGGAAACCTGGAATGCGGTACTTACGCGACTGGAGTCTGCAGTTGAGCGAACGCGCCAATTTACCGCCGATGCTTCCCACGAACTGCGCACGCCCGTGGCGCTGATACGAGCCACCGCAGAATTGGCGCTCAGGCGCGAGCGTAGCGCTGATGAGTATCAGACCTCGCTTCGACAAATCCTTTTAGAGTCCGAGCGAATGACCCAACTCACAAATGACCTGCTCTTCCTGTCTGCTGCTGATGCCACTCGCTTAGACATGCCGGTATCACCAGTGGGTTTGAATGCGCTTGTCTCCGAATCCATCAAGGAGAGTTCAGCCCTGGCTCAATCCCGGGGCATTTGCCTAAGCCTGGATCTCCATGCCGAGCAAGATCTTGTCTCCGTCAACGAGGCAGGGCTGAAGAGGCTCATGCTGATTTTCATCGATAACGCTCTGAAATTTACCCCGCCTAACGGCTCAGTTATTGTTTCAACTGCTACTGACAAAGAAGGGATTATCGTCTCGGTAAGGGACTCCGGGCCGGGAATTCAGCCCGAGGCAATCCCGCATATTTTCGAGCGCTTTTATCAAGCCGACCCTTCCCACAATGGAAATAATGGGGCCGGTCTCGGGCTTTCGATCGCGCAGATGATAGCCGTGGCACATGGATCATCGATTCGCGTCGAGAGCGCGCCGGATGCCGGTTCCTGTTTTTCGATCACTTTAAAAAAGTAGCCTTTTTCAGGTGCTTTTCAGATTTCGGGCGCAGGATTGCCGGATGATGCCGAATGGATACGCTCTCACGATAAAGGAGGAATCATGAAATGCGCGCTTGTCCTTTGCATAGGTTTCTTCCTGACGACAATGTGCATGGCCGCCGCGAAGAAAGTTCAACTGAAAGATCTGCCACCGCCGGTTCAGAAATCCGTTCAGGATCTGATCAAGGGCGCGGAACTGAAAAGCCTTTTACGGGAGGAAGCGAACGGGAAGACCGCCTATGAAGTCGAGACGATCAAAAATAGGAAAACCCGTGATGCCCGGATTGATGGATCTGGAACCGTTCTGGAGATCGAGGAGGAAGCGACTCTCGATCAAATCCCAGAACCCGCCAGGGCAGCCATCCGGAAGGCGGTTGCCAACGGGAAAGTCAGAAAGATGGAAATCGTTACAAAGGGTAACTCAAAGACCTACGAGGCTGCCATTACGAAAAACGGAAAGAGCTCGGAGATTATTGTTAATGCGGACGGGTCGCCCGTGAAGTGAACCCGATCCATGCGGTAATCTTTTAGGGGAGACCAATGATTCCAGGATCTCAGGATAGGAGGATGTAATGAATATTAGACCTTATCTTAGCGTTGTCGCTATTGCCATGTTCCTTTCACTTCTGCCGGCGTCCGATTCCCTGGCTGCGGAATCCCAGTATCGATTCATTGCCAAGATCGACGCGGGCGGCGAAGGCGGATGGGATTATGCTTCCGTGGATTCAGCTGGCCGCAGACTTTACGTTACTCATGGGACCAAGATCGTGGTTATCGATATGGACAAAAACGCCATCGTAGGCGAGATCACTGATACTCCCGGAGTCCACGGCTTTGCAATAGCCCCTGAAATGGGCTTGGGTTTCTCGAGCAATGGAGCGGAAAACAAGGCAAGCATTGTGGATTTGAAGACGCTTCGGACCAAGTTAAAGGTTGATACTGGCGCAAACCCGGACGCCATTCTCTATGATCCCGGCAGTAAGGAAGTTTATGTATTCAACGGCCGAGGCAACTCCGCTACGGTTTTTGAAGCTGCTTCAGGGAAAATAATCGCCACCATTCCTCTGCCAGGCAAACCGGAATTCGCCCAGGTGGATGTGAAAGTCGGTCGCATATACGTCAATATTGAGGACAAAAATGAAGTGGTGGTCATCGATACAAGGACCCACTCGGTTGCCGCAACCTGGCCGATTGCCCCCGGCGAAGGCGCATCCGGGATGGCGATTGATCTCGCGACCCACCGACTTTTTCTTGGCGCCGAAAAGCTGATGGTGGTGATGGACAGCACTTCCGGCAAGGTTGTCACGACTGTTCCGATCGGTCCCGGAGTCGATGCAAACTCCTTTGACCCGGAAACAAAACTGGCATTTGCATCCTGCGGTGGGGACGGAACCGTAACCATCGCACATGAGGATAGTCCAGACAAACTGAGAGTCATCCAGGTGCTCCAGACAGCAAGAGCCGCCCGGACAATGACTCTCGATCCAAAAACTCACAGAATCTACCTGGCAGCGGCAGATTATGAAGCAACAGCCGCACAACCCGCTCCCGGACAGAGGCCGACGAGGCCCAAGATGGTTCCGAACTCTTTCCGTATTCTTGTTTATGGTTCCGAGAGCAAATAGCAGTCCGAGCCAGGCAAAGCATGTGCTCCGCCTGGCTCCAAACCACAATTCCTGACCTGATCCCATCCGGGTAATCCTATGGCTAAAAAATTTCTTGCACGCTGGGCGCCTCTGCTGGTGACTATATTCCTGTTGCCGGCTGCGGCGCTGAAGGGGCAGCAATCAACGGTCACAATCGACATAAAGACCGCTCTGGAACAGGCCCGCAGATATAGCCCACAGTTTCAATCGGCTTCACTGGCCGTCGATCTCGCCCGCGTCGACCGATACATTACAAAAACGGCTTTCTATCCGTCTGTAAACTACTTCAATCAATACATCTACACTCAGGGCAACGGAACTTCGTCCGGAGTCTTTATCTCTAATGACGGCATACACGTTTACAACAGCCAGGCGCAAGTGCACCAGGAGGTGTATACGCCGGCCCGGATGGCAGAATACCGTCGTGCAATTGTGGGAGAGGCCGTCGCTGCAGCCAAGAGGGATGTCGCGCTGCGCGGCATCATTTCGGCTGTATTTCAGAATTACTATGGAATCGTGGTTGCGCAGAGGCATCTGGCCAATGCGCAGCAGAGTCTGGATGAGGCAAAACGATTTGTGGACATCACCCGGAAGCTCGAAGCCGGAGGTGAAGTCGCCCACGCCGATGTCGTTAAGGCACAGTTGATATTGCAGCAGCGCGAACGGGATCGCCAGGATGCACAGCTCTCAGTTGAGAAAAATAGGATTGCACTGGCCGCCCTGGTTTTTCCTGATCTCGCCTCAGATTTCGTCGTAGTCGATGATCTCAATTCAACTCCGCAATTGACACCCTTTGATCAAATTCAGGCTCTGGCAAAAGAGACGAGTCCGGATCTGCGCGCGGCTCAGGCGACTCTGAATCAGGAAACGTATGGAGTCGCAATTGCGCGCAGCGGATACCTCCCATCTCTTTCTTTGGATTACTTTTTTGGCATCAATGCAAATCACCTGGCAATTCATGACGAGGACGGCCATAACCGGCTGGGCTCGGCAGCACAGGCAACGCTGAATATCCCGGTGTTCAACTGGTGGACCACGCGCAGCAAAATCCGACAGGCTGAACTAAAGCGCCAGCAAGCGCAACTGGATCTTGCGTTAACTCAACGGGAGTTGAACTCCAATCTGCGGAGTTCGTATCTTGAAGCCAGAACGGCACAAGCCCAGATGGATTCGCTTAAACGATCATCGGACCTGGCGGCCGAGAGCCTTCGCTTGACAAATCTGCGCTATCAAGCCGGAGAAGCGACTGTTTTGGAAGTGGTGGATGCTCAGGCCACGCTGGTCCAGGCCCGTAATGCCTATGACGACGGCCTTTCGAGATATCGAATTGCACTTGCAACGATTCAGACACTGACGGGGAATTACTGACCATGCCAACCTATAAAATACATCTCCCAATTCTGTTGACGGGCTGCGTCCTGCTCGTCATTGCACAGGCCTGTTCAAGGCCGGAAGAGAAGGAGTCGGAGCCGGTTGTGCCGGTTCAGACGATCGCGGTTCAAAAGGGATTGGTTAGCCGGATCATTCGCGCGCAGGCGATCCTGCACCCGGTCAACCAGGCGGCAATAACCCCGAAGATAAGTGCACCGATCAAACAGTTCTATGTGAACCGTGGCGATCGCGTTCGCAAAGGTCAGCTGCTTGCAGAATTGGAAAACCGGGATTTATCTGCCGCGGCCGTGGAAGCGAAGGGGAATTACGACCAGGCTGCCGCGAACTTGCGGCATACAACGGCGGCAGCATTGCCGGATGAAATCGCAAAATCCCAGGGAGATGTCAGGTCGAACAAAGAAGCTCTTGATGCGGCCCGGAAAGTGTATGAGAGCCGGAAGAAGCTATTCGACGAGGGGGCTATTCCGCGCAAACAACTGGATGAGGCGCAGGTTGCCTATATCCAGGCGCGCACCCTGAATGAGGTTGCGCAGAAACATCTGGAATCCCTCCAGCAATCAGGGAAGGAAGCACAGACAAAGGCCGCCCAGGCTCAGGTGGAGGCGGCCCGGGGTCGCCAGGATGCTGCTGCAGCTCAACTGCAATATTCAAAAATCTACAGCCCCATTGACGGGGTTGTGGCCGATAGGCCGCTCTACGCCGGTGAAATGACCAGTTCAGGTGCGCCGCTCCTTACGGTTATGGATGTTTCGAGCATCATAGCGCGAGCCAGTGTCCCAATAGACGAACTCCATTCTATAAAGGTGGGAGATGATGCCACGATCACTGCGGCCGATGGTTCGGTTGAGAGGGCGAAGGTTGTTGTTGTCAGTCCTGCTTTGGAGCCCAACAGTACAACGGCGGAAGTCTGGATCCAGGGACGGAACTCCGGGGCGCATCTGCATCCCGGTGCAACGGTTCAGGTCGCAATCGTGGCCGAAACAATAAAGGATGCGCTTGTGATTCCCGTTGCCGCCCTCCTGCCTTCCCAGGAAAGCGCGGGAGATATGGTGCTTGTGGCAGGCCCGGATTCTCTGGCGCACATACGGAAAATCGATGTGGGCATCCGGGAATCTGACAAGGTTCAGATTCTGAAAGGCCTTTCTCAGGGCGAACAGGTGATCACGGTGGGTGGATTCGGGCTTCAGGATAAGACAAAGGTGAAGGTCGGAACCGGAGCAACCAAAGAAGAATAAAGGTATTCACTGGAGCGCGGAGATGCCAACGGAACATTGGAGTGCGCGTCACTCGAAGCCGATCATTTTTCTTATCCTGACCTGCGTTGGAGTCGGGATCTATCTCGCTTTTTCAATTCCTATAGCGGTTTTTCCGTCAACGGATTTTCCTCGTATCATAGTCGGAGTGGATAACGGAGTTGCGCCGATTGATCAGATGCTTGTGACGGTGACCCGGCCAATCGAAGAGGCCTTGAACACCGTTCCGGGGCTTGAGCGCATTCGATCCCTGACGAGCCGCGGCACCGCCGAAGTGAATCTCTTTTTTGACTGGAATGTCGATATGTTCCAGACTCTGAACCTGGTCAATGCGGCCGTTGCGGAAGCGCGCTCGTCCCTGCCTTCCACGGCCAAAGTTGCCGCGAATCGGCTGACCTTTGCGGCCTTTCCGATTATGGGCTACAGTCTGACATCAAAGACGGTGCCGCAAACGGAATTGTGGGAACGCGCAACTTACGACTTGAGGCCACGGCTGAACCGGTTGAGCGGCGTGTCCACGGTCGTCGTCCAGGGTGGACAGGAACCCGAATTCGAGATCAAGCCGGATCCGGCAAAACTTGTTCAAGCCACGGTTACCATTCCTTCGCTTCTGGAGGCCGTTCGCCGTTCCAATATGATCGATTCGCCCGGGATGATGGAGAGCACGCATGAATTGGTTCTGGGTCTGGTAAGCGGGCAGGCCAGGAATGCGACGGAGATTTCGGATATTGTCGTAAAAACCACTCCTGCCGGCATCCCCATTCGAATCGGCGACATTGCGACGGTTCAAGCGTCTTACAAGCCTGTGTACACGATCGTGACCGCCAATGCTCAGCCGGCCGTATTGTTGAACGTCTATCGCCAGCCGCAGGGAAACACGGTGAGGATTGCCGATGAAGTGCATAAGGAAATCGATCAGATACGCAAAACCCTTCCCCGTGGAATAGCTCTCGAATCCTGGTATGACCAGTCGGAAATCGTGCAGGATTCCATAAAGAGCGTCCGCGATGCAATTCTCATCGGGCTCATTCTGGCTTCACTGATCATGGTTCTTTTTCTGCGAGACTGGGGAACGTCTCTCGTCGCCGGCCTGGTCATTCCGGCCACGGTGGCGTTGACCTTCATTGCCTTGAGAGCTGTTGGCGAAAGCTTCAATTTGATGACTCTCGGAGGTCTGGCTGCTGCAGTCGGTCTTGTCATTGATGACGCGATCGTGGTTGTGGAAAACATTATCATGCATCGCGACTCCGGGCAGAGCAGGGGAGAAGCGGTCCGCAGCGCTCTGAGCGAGATCACAACTCCACTCGTGGGATCGACCTTGACTCCGATTGTGGTTTTCCTTCCCCTGGTTTCCATTACGGGCGTGACAGGCGTTTTCTTCCGTTCACTGGCTCTGACGGTCGGGATGGCTCTTTTGACATCCCTTGCGTTGGCGCTTTCCTGGACTCCGACACTAAGTCATTTTCTGATCCGGGACCGGCGCGCGACGGAGCCTTCCGGCGCGCCGGTTCTGCGGGGGCATGGTGTGCGGTCAGGATTCATGACGCAGCTCGCCGGAATTTATGGGAAGACGTTGCGAGTGACCTTGCGGCACCCGATTGTGACAGCGCTCATGTGCGTGCTTCTAATTGTCGCTTCCTTTGTATGCTATCGTGCCCTCGGATCCGACCTGCTGCCGAGTATGGATGAAGGCGGCTTCATCCTGGATTACCTGATGCCTGCCGGATCGTCCCTCGCTGAGACGAACCGGGTGCTGTCGCAAATCGAAGTGATGCTGAAAAACATTCCGGAAGTGGAAAGTACCTCGCGTCGCACGGGATTGCAACTGGGCCTCGCGGCTGTGACAGAAGCGAACACGGGCGACTTTGCTGTCCGGCTCAAAAAGGATCGGAACCGAGGCGTGGATGAAATTGAAACGGAACTGCGCGAGAAAATCGGCAGGCAGTTCCCGATGCTGCAGGTTGAATTTGTCCAATTGTTGCAGGATATGATCGGAGATTTGACAAGTGCGCCGGAGCCGATCGAAATCAGGCTCTTCAGCCAGGATCAGGTATTGCTGAGGGAATGGGCGCCGAAGGTCGCAGAGGAGATCAGAAAGACGGACGGGATTGTCGACATTTTGAATGGCATCGATAACACGATCAGCGGGCCAGCCACCCTCTTCCAGGTCGACCCGACCGTTGCCACAAGAGCCGGTTTCAGCCCTGAGGAGATTGAACTGGATGCCAGCGCCATCATGCAGGGAGAGCCCGCTCCAACACCGGTGGTGGTCAATGAGCGAGCCTACACAATTCGGGTTCGATTCCCCGAGTCGACGCGATCTTCACTGCAATCAATGCTCAACACCGTGCTGGGGAGTTCAACCGGGCAGAAAGCGACTCTAGGATCATTATCCCGGGTCGTAAAGATACCGGGCCAGACCGAGATCCGGCGAGACAACCTACAGCCTGATGTCGCTGTTACGGCAAGATTGGAAGGCGTTGATCTGGGGAGCGCCATCACGGCTGTGAGGTCTGCCATTGCAAAGTTGCATCTGCCGCCGGCTATCCGCGTGGAATACGGCGGTGCATACGAGGAACAACAGCATTCCTTCCGCGACCTTGTTGTTGTTCTGATATTTGCTGTGGTGCTTGTATTCATCGTTCTGCTCTTTGAATTTGGAGACTTTGCTGCGCCACTTGCCATTCTCTCCTCCGCGCTTCTCTCAACGTCCGGAGTGTTTGTGGCACTTCTTGTGACAGGCAAGACCTTCAATATCTCTTCGTTCATGGGACTGATCATGGTGATCGGAATTGTGGCAAAGAACGGGATTCTTCTGCTCGATGCAGACAAGAAGTTCAGAAAGGAAGGGATGAGCGCAGAAGAGGCGATGATTGCGGCCGGCGAACGACGGCTGCGTCCCATCATGATGACCGCCCTGGCAACTATTGCCGGGATGATTCCACTGTCACTCGCAATCGGCGCGGGATCGCAGATGCTTCAGCCTCTGGCCATCGCCGTAATAGGAGGGATTACGGCTTCCATGTTGCTCTCGCTAATTGTGACCCCGGCAGTGAACTATTACAGCACTCGTCATTGACCGGACTTATTGTCGAAGGTTTGAGGTGGACTACACGATCCCCTTCGGCATTATCTTTTCGATCCTGTTCGCCGGCCCCGGAGAACAGGGTGTACAGCGCGTTCGCTTGATCTTCGCTGACGGGCGTGAGCACCCGGAGTAGGTGCACTGGACTGTCCGGTGGTTGAATCAAAAATCTTCTTTCGCCCCCTGCCGGGGCTCTTTTTCGCGCTTATCTCCACCAGGGGTTCGCTGCGCTCACCCCTGGCTATTCCCTGCCGGGCCTCCGGCCCTTATAAATCGGAGCCAAGCAAACGCGCAAGCTCGCGGCATAATTCGAAATATGTGGTTACTGACTGGGTCAAGTAGTCAGCGCGGAGCGCCGGCTTGCGGCGTAATTTGAAACATATGGTTGCTGATTCGGTAAAATCAGCGCCGGAGGCGCGCCGGCCAGTAGCCAGGGGTGAGCGCAGCGAACCCCTGGAAAAAGATCCGGAATGATGGAGCCCCGGGCAGGGGCGAAAGAATGGTTCCTCAACACAAGAGCCGTTGGCGGTGCCTTCAGGGAACCCTTCATCTTGAACTTCTTTACCCTGAGTGATTCAGTGCCTTTTACTGCGAAAACCATCTCCTGCCTATTCAGATTATAGTTCCGCTTCTGCCCGCTCCTTTGGCTCAAAGAAGCCATAGAGCGACGGCAGCACCACGAGTGTCAGGAATGTAGATGTCAGCAGCCCGCCCACCACCACCGTGGCAAGCGGCCGTTGTACCTCTGACCCGGGACCGGTCGCATAAAGCATCGGGATCAGGCTGAAAATTGCGATGGAAGCCGTCATCAGCACCGGTCGTAGCCTGTCCTGGCTTCCTCTGACAACAGCCTCCCGGATCGGCATCCCTTCCTGACGGAGCTGCGCGATGTGCGAGACAAGCACCACTCCGTTCAGAACCGCAACCCCGAACAGCACGATAAATCCGACCGAAGCCGGCACGGACAAATATAGTCCCGAGAGGTACAGCGCAAACACGCCGCCTATGAGCGCAAACGGCAGGTTGAAGATTACCAGCATTGCCAGCTTTATCGATCGGAAGGTCACGAAAAGGAGAAGCAATATCAGGGCTACCGCGATGGGTCCGACAATCATCAGCCGGGCCATTGCGCGCTGCTGGTTTTCAAACTGTCCGCCCCAGGTCGTGAAATATCCCGACGGCAGAGATACATGATTTTTGATGGCTTCCCTGGCTTCCGCCACATACGTTCCGATGTCCCTGTCGCGAATATTGATTTCGACGCCGATGCGCCGCAGCCCGTTCTCTCTGCTGACCTGCACCGGACCTTGAATCACTCTGATATCCGCCAACTGACTCAAGGGCATGTTGTACCCGTCGCGAGTCGGAACCAGCGTGTTGCCTATGGTTGCCGCAGAGTTCCTGTATTCGCCGGGATAGCGGACGACTACTTCGAAGGCCCGATTCTCTTCATACAGCCTGGTAGCGGATTTGCCGCCGACCGACATCTCGATTATGTGCAGCACATCGCGCACATTCACGCCATGGCGCGCGATTTTAAGCCGGTCGATATTGATGGCAAGGTAAGGCTGACCATCGATGCGTTCCACCACAAGATCCGCCGTGCCTCTGATTTTTCCCAGCACGGCGCCAATCTGTTCCGCTTTGGTTTTGAGAACCTCCATGTCGTCGCCAAACAGCTTCACGATCAGCTGCGCTCGAGTTCCGGCCACGAGTTCGTCTATGCGGCATTGTATGGGCTGACTGAAGCTGAATGCCATGCCCGGAATATCGGAGAGCGCTACCCTCATTTTTTCCGTCATCTCATCCCGGTCCTTCGCCGTTTTCCACTCGGCGCGCGGCTTGAAGATTCCGGTAAAGCCGGTTTTATCGACGCCCCTGGCCTCGAGAGCGATACCTGTCTGCCCGGTCCTTGAAATGACAGTGGTCAGCTCGGGGAATTGTTGAAGTTTTTTCTCGACCAGGCCGGTGATATCGAGAGCTTTGGACAGTGAAATTCCCGGCAGGAGCTGCACATCCATATCGAATGCGCCTTCATCCATGATCGGGATGAACTCCGTTCCGAGGCGCTTCACCACGAAGATGGAAGCGATCAATGCGAGACAGGCAATCGAGATTACGAATGCCTTCCTCTTCAGTGCCCAGGCAAGAAGTGGGCTGTACACAGCTCTAGCCGCGCGCATAATGGGGCTCTCCTTTTCCGGCCCCGGTCTCAGCACCATCCCGCACAGCACAGGAATGACAAAAATAGACAACAGCAGTGAGGCCAGGAGCGCAATCGCCACTGTGAGCGCCAGCGGCCCGAACATCTTTCCTTCGAGCCCCTGAAGGGAAAGGATGGGAAGGAAAGTAGTGGCAATGATCAGCTCGCCGAAAATGCTTGGTTTCCGGACTTCCAGCACGGCTTTCAGCACGGTCGAGAGTTTGTGTGCGCTGCCGCCCTGTTCGCTGAGATGACGCTGCACATTCTCGACCTGGATAATTGTTGCATCGATAATCATGCCGATCGAAATTGCCAGGCCGCCCAGTGACATCAGGTTGGCGTCCAGACCGATCTGTTTCATGACAATGAATGTGAGAAACAGCGAAAGAGGCAGCGCGAGAATTACAACGATGGCTCCGCGCACACTTCGGAGCATTAGATAAAGAATGATTATGACCAGGATCGAGCCTTCCAGTAACGCTCTCGTTACGGTCCCAACGCTGCTGGAGACGATTCCCGATCGGTCGTAATAGGGAACAATTTTGGTGCCGGAAGGAAGGATGTTGTTTTCGTTGATCTCCTTCACCTTGTCTTTTATACGTTCGACTACTTCCCGGCCGTTCTCGCCTTTGAGCATCATCACGATGCCGCCTACCGCTTCGCCTTTCCCATTCAGAAGAGCCGCTCCTTGCCTGACGGCTTCCCCGACCTGAACATTGGCAACATCCCGAACGCAGACAGGGGTTCCTTCCCGGGCGGTAAGGACGATATTCCGGAGATCATCTTCCGACTTTAAAAGGCCGATGCCGCGCACGATGTATTGCTCGTCGAACCGGTCGAGAACGTTTCCTCCGGCATTCTCGTTGTTCTGCTCGATCGCGCGATACACGTCATCGAGCGAGAGGCTATAGGCAATCAGCTTTTCCGGATTGACCAGGACCTGGTACTGCTTGAAATACCCGCCAAAGGAATTAATTTCATTGACGCCTGCGACGCTCTTCAAGAGCGGCGTCACTGTCCACTCCTGGAGTGTGCGCAGATCTGTCAGGTACTTGGTTCTTTGCCCCGGGTCTGACGGCTCTTTTCCTTCAAGTGTGTATTGATAGATTTCGCCCATGGCGGTTGCGATCGGTCCCATGCTGATCGACACCGATTCGGGCACATTCCCCTTGGCCTCTTCAAGCCGCTGAAACACCAGTTGACGAGCAAAGTAGATATCGACCTTGTCCTTGAAAACGATCGTTACAACCGATAGCCCGAATTTGGTGACAGACCTCATTTGAACCACATCGGGCAGCCCTCTCATGGCGTTTTCAATGGGATAGGTGACAAAGCGCTCTATCTCCAGGGCCGATAATCCCGGTGCCGTGCTCAGGATCTCAACCTGAACATTTGTCACATCCGGGAAGGCGTCGATGGGAAGGTTCATGCAGGAGTAAACACCGAAAGCTACAAGAACCAGCAATCCCAGGATGACGAAATTCCTGTATTTCAGCGTCCAGGCAATAATCGCTTCAAGCATCTCTCATTCCTCGCTCTTGATCACTATTCATTCTCGCCGATAAGATCTCGGAGAAACGCGGTCTTGACCACAAAACTTCCCTGGGTCGCGACCGGATCCCCGGCTTTAAGCCCGGACCGGATTTCCGTATATCCTCCACTCGCCAGCCCCGTCTGAACCTCTTGTTTTCTAAACTCCTTCTCGGAATTCCGGATGAACACGACCGGCTTCCCGTCAATCTGCTGAATAGCGGAATCGGGCACAGCCAGGACGGAATTGCCTCGATCAACGGGGATTTCAACCGTGGCGAACATCTCCAGCTTCAGCATGCCACTGCTGTTCTCGACGAGGCACCGCACCTTGGCAGTGCGAGTCTTCGGTTCGATGATATCGGCGACATAGGTGATTTTGCCCGGAAACACTTTCCCGGGGTACGACGCCACGCGCACCTGGACGGCCTTGCCGGTTTGGACATGCGCGAGGTCTTTTTCGAAAACATCCGCCAGCACCCAGAGCGAGGACATATCGGTGATGGCCAGGAGCTCGGTAGATGGCTCGACAACTTCACCTACTGAAGCGTGGTAGTTTGTGACGATTCCGGAGGATGGTGCCTTTAGGACGCTATGCGAAATACTGTGGCCTGAACCTTGTTTTGCCGCAAGATTGGCCAGGTCGTAATCGGTCCATCCGAAACGATGTATTTGTTCCACTATTTTGGCGACGGTGGCCCGGGTGCCGGCCGCTTTGGCTTCCGCATCCTTGTATTCGGCTTCGCGGAGGTCATAGGCTGTGCGGGCTATTGCGCCTACCTTCAGCATTTCCTTGCCCCGGTCAAGGATGGTCTTCTTTATTTCGAGATCCGTCAGGCTCCTCTGCAGCTCGGCCTGGGCCGTTTGATACTCGCCAATCGCCAGCCCCAGTTCAATATTGTCGTATTCGACGAGCGGATCTCCTTTGGAAACGCGGTCTCCCAAATGAACATAAGATGTCTCGATCAGACCTCGGGCCAGCGGGCGAATGTGCGCGACCCTTAGCGGATCCTCGCTGACGGTGCCGGTCGCGGAAAGCGTATCGCGAAGATTGTGAAGCCCGGCTGTTTCCACCGCGATCCCGACCTCCTTTTGGGACTCAGGCGTTATCTGCACCGTGTCCGGGGACGCCTCTGAAGGTTTTTCCGATTTGACGGGGGCGCCGGCTGCCGGAGGCGTTGAATTCGTGCCTCTCGGAAAGAAAAAGACGCCAATAGCGAGACCTGCCATCAGCGCCACGAACGCAATTCCGGCAATTGTCCAATTCTGCTTCTTTGTGCCTGGTTCCATTTATTGGTCTCCTAACGCAATCGAACTTGATAATTCGTAGAGGCTGATGCGTTCATCAAAGAGTGCCTGGTTGTAAATGCGCAGCGCGTCGCGATAGGTTCTTTGCGCGTCGAGAAAATCGATGAGAGTCGCTCCACCGAGGTTATAGGATTGCTGGGTGACCTGGCTGGCTTCCTCGGCTCTCTTGAGTTGTTGCGTTCGGATGTATTCGACCCGCTGCCGATTTACTTCAACGGCATTGTGAGCCTTCTGGACATCGAGCTGAACGTCCTTCTGCACCGCGGACACGAGATACCCGGCGCGCGCTTTCTCCGCGTCCGCCCGCATGATTTCGCCCTCGTTGCGATTGAAGATTTTCAGCGGGACCGTAACGCCAAAAACGATGGCATTGTCGGTAAGGTTCCTTTTGTAGCCTCCTCCCACCGTAATATTGGGCGACCGGAGCGCCCGCTGCAGCCTGGTTTCCGTATCCGCGCGTTTTTGTTCCTCAACCCGCGCGGCGATATCCGGTCTCTGTTTCAGCGCCATCTGAACCAATTCACCCAGAGGCGCTCGCGGCGGCAAACCCGGTTCGAGATTCTGATGATCCACCGGCAGTGCGCCGGTGACTTCAATATCCCGCGAAAGATCGGGTGCATTCAGCAGGGCAAGCAATGAGCTTTTGGCATTGCGCAATGCCAGGTCGGCCTGAAAAACATCGTCCTGGAACTTCAGTTTTTCCACCTCGATTCGATTCAAATCGAGGGCCGAGATATCTCCTTCTCTGTAGCGCACGCGGTTTAGCGAGATTGTGCGGTCCACCTGGTCCAGGATCAGTTTCGCTGCCTCAAGATTGGACTTTGCCAGGATGGTCTGGAAGAAGGCTTGCTCGACCTGAAACCGCATTAGGCGCCGCTGATCCTGGTACGCGAGTTTTTGGGCCTCCACTGTGCGGCTCGCGGCTTCCGTGCGCAATTGTCGCCGTCCTCCCCTCTCAATTTCGTAGTCAACTCGGGAGGTGATTTCCTGGACATCAAAAAATGGACCCGGGTGTGTGCTGAGAGGATAATCTTCGAATTGAAGGCTGAATGCCGGGTTGAGCCGCTTGCCCGCGGCAACTTTATCCCCTTCGGCAGCCTGGATTTCGTTCTTTGCCGCTGCCAGGATTGGATTGCGGTCGATTGCCAGGCGAACGGCATTCTCCAGCGTCAAGGCGGATGGAATATCCGGCGCCTGTCCTTGTGCCTGTATGCGTGCCGCGCCTACGACAATAAAAAAGCAAAGGAATGCTCGCGCCCGCGAGCCGAGGACTGGCATATGCAACTCTCCAAAATAGTGGTTGTGTTCCATGATGTTTAATCAAAAGGTAATTGCTCCAGCTTAGCCGGAGCCAGGCTAGACTGTTTGGGAATCGGAATTAGAAGGGCGAATTAGCAACGGAGAGGGACAGAGGCAGAAGCAGGGATTGGCGAATCGGTCCTCCCGGGCACTCCCGATCGGCAGGGCGAAGAGGAGTCTTTAGCAGGCAGGCATGTGGCAAGGCATTCCGCATCGACCTGGCCGGATGTCACGAATTTTGCCAATTGCGGGAGCGCACCACTTTCATTCGCGCCGAGCAATAGATCGGTACAATTGTTGCAGCCGTCCGATTTGTAGTATTCGCCACCCTGGGAATTGCCGGGTTGGGCGGGCATTACGGAAGTAAGGCAGCACGGGGCATTGATATCTTCTATCGCAACATGGTTCCCGGGCGCGATACAAAGCACTGAGGGTGAGCTTGGAAACAGCAGCAACGCAATGATCAAGAGACTCAATGCACAGCTCGCGTTCTTGCCGGTCAATCCTCTGAACCCTTGTTTCATGCCCTGTTCCTTACCATAACATCGTACGGGATGCCGTCCTCCACTGCAAAGGGAAAATCCTCCGCAGTTTTTGCTCGCAACGGCTGCGGAGATAAATGGGCTGTTCTCCGCAACAATCTTTTCCTGTGTCTCACTCCCAAGGAAAGGGCTTATTTAGAAATGGCTGTATATTGCTTCCACGAAGAATTATTGGACGAATCACATATGAACACGCCAATTAGAGTGCTAGCCCGATAGGGACTACTTGACATTAATCTGCATCGCATAGGACCGTTGATTATCAGACTTTCCTATTCTAACGGATAATCCAAGGAGGTACGTGCCATGAAAAAGGTTCTACTGGTCCTATGGGTTTTGATGTTCATGAGCATTGCGTTTGGGCAGGAAATAAAAAAAGGGACTTTGGTTGGAGTTCACATCTTTAGTGATGTCAAACTGGCTCCTGGCGTTACGATGGAGCAGTTCGTCGGCGCCTATAACAAACTCATCCCAGTCTGGGAGAAGGCGCTTGGTAACTGGAAGTTCTATCCGATAAAACGCCTTCGCGGCGACAAAGCTCCCACGTATGGGATAATGATAGTCGTTCCTTCGGAGAAGGAACGGAACAAATATTACAACGCGGATGGAAGTGACAGTGATCTGAGGAAGGCGGTCACTAAGAGTACCGAACAGGCTGATAAGGAATTAGCCAAGCTGGGAACCATTCCCAGGGACAGTTATATCGATTGGTTGGTCTATTAGTGTGAGTTGACAGCCTGCAGTGCTTGGTTTGCTCGTAGGTCCCAGCGATTCTGCCCATAATAGAACCCTGGGAAAGGTCTCCTTGCTACATCGGACGGGCTAGGAAAGAACTCTTTACTGATAGCAAATGGAAGTAAAGCATTCTTTCCTGGCGATTCCTGCCTCGGTTCCGTTCTCCAAAACAAAATGACTAAAGGCATCACGAGGCATATCGTTGAAGCCCGGGCATAAAATATGTTTGACAAAAACTTCCGCTGTTAACACAATTTATTTAATGTTGAATTAGCTGCTATTCAATAGACGTTCCGGGTCCTGAAGGATATTCCTCAGGAGGCATTTGCGGTTGGTCGGGCCGCCATCCGAAGAATCATTCATTGCTTAGGGAATCGGTTATTTCATTGAATGACGATTCTGGTATTACCAAAATGATTTCTACGGATGGTTTTCATCTCGGATATGACAGGCACTGCAGATTTGTTAAGCGATTCCCCTCGCGCGTCCATTTCTGCATATGCTTTCAATCTCAATGCTGGCTGTGAGATCACCCTCCCCCATCTGGTCAGAAATCTGAGCCTTCCATTTAAGCCTGTTTATGTACCGTCTGAATTGTCGATTTTCGAGGCAAATCAACCCGTGCCGTTGCATTGATTGTCTATTCGGAGTTGACGATGCGTTTATCCCTTCGCTTTATTATTCCGCTGGTCATTGCTCTGGCAGTGATTGCGTATGCTGTTGTACCTCTGGTCGACCAACTGACAGTCAAGTGGTTCGTACGTGACCTCGACATGCGGTCGGCCCTGATTTCAAATACCATTCAAGATCAGATCCAGGAATTCATCCGCAATGGGACCCAGGCAAAGCTTGTGCCCTTCTTCACCAAAATCACTCAGGATGAGCGGCTTTATGCAGTGGGTTTTTGTGACAGTTCGCAGAGACTGTTGGCAACTCAAACATATCCTCAGGATCTTGCCTGTGCGCAGCTCGATGGAGTCCTTGCCAGTGGAAATCCCCTGTTATCCAGCGTCAATGGCCCTCTTCACGTATCGATTCACAAAATAGAGGGCGATGGAGAAATCCTCGGCAGGCTGGTTTTGGTTCATGACATGAGCTTTATCCAGCGCAGGACGAACGAAACAAAGCGCTATCTCTACTTTCTTTTCATCGGAATCGTGACGATTGTTTCGCTTATTACCGTCATCATTGCGCAGCTAAGCTGGCGCGGCTGGATACAGGGTGCGCGTGCGCTATTGCGTGGCGAAGGACTCTTGCGTCCCGCGGTTAAGGTCAATCTGCCGGAATTGCGGCCATTGGCCCGAGATCTCCGCGTCCTCCTTCGCGATCTGAAAGCGGAGCACAGACCTCGCGACGAAAGCCAGGTGACCTGGTCCCCGGAAGCGCTGAAACGGATTCTGCACGAGGATTTGCGCGGTGAGGATGTCATTGTGGTATCCAACCGCGAGCCGTACATCCATGTGCGTCACGAAACTATCGTGGAGGTACAGCGCCCTGCGAGCGGGCTGGTCACCGCGTTGGAACCGGTGATGCGGGCCTGCTCCGGCGTATGGATCGCGCACGGCAGCGGTTCAGCCGACCTTGAAGTGGCAGATCGCAATGGGCATGTGGCCGTACCACCCGAAAATCCTGCTTATCAGCTAAGGAGGCTCTGGCTAAGCAAAGAAGAGGAGCTTGGCTATTATTACGGTTTTGCCAATGAGGGATTGTGGCCTCTTTGCCACATTGCTCACGTCCGTCCGACCTTCCGTTCCGGCGATTGGAATCACTATGCGGCCGTTAACCGCAAATTTGCCCGGGCGGTTCGAGAAGAATCCAAGACCGATGAGCCCATCGTCATCGTTCAGGATTATCATTTTGCCCTCCTGCCGCGCATGATTCGCGAAATGCTGCCACTGGCCACGATCATTACTTTCTGGCATATTCCCTGGCCGAATCCCGAAGCGTTTGCCATTTGTCCTTGGCGAGCAGAGCTGCTTGATGGGCTATTGGGCAGCAGTATTCTCGGTTTTCACACCCAGTTCCACTGTAACAATTTTCTGGACACGGTCGATCGTCATCTGGAGGCGCGGGTAGATAGAGAGCTGTTTACAGTCCATTATCGCGGACAACCCACTGCCGTAAATCGTTACCCCATCTCCATTGAATGGCCACCATCGGCGGAATTGCTGAAACGAAGCACGGAGGAGTGCCGCCATAGCGTGCATCTGCGGCATCGGCTCCCCCAAAGCTGCGCCGTAGGCATCGGTGTGGATCGGCTCGATTACACAAAGGGAATCATCGAGAGGTTCAACGCTATAGAAAGGCTGCTCGAAATGGAACCCGGGTTGCTGGGCAAGTTTTGTTTCATCCAGATAGCAGCGCCTTCACGCTCCAGCATCGAGCAGTATCAGCAGCTTGAGGTTCAGGTTCGGACTCTGGCAAACCGCATTAATACCCGATTTGCAGCGAGCGACTTCCCGCCAATTCTACTCAAGGTGGAGCATCACGATCCTCACGAGGTGTACGAATACTATCGTGCGGCGGATATATGCTGTGTGAGCAGCCTGCATGACGGCATGAATCTTGTGGCAAAAGAGTATATCGCTTCGCACGAAGATGAGCGGGGAGTGCTCATCCTGAGCCAATTTGCTGGAGCATCGCGAGAATTGCCGGAGGCGCTGATTGTCAATCCATATGATGTAGACCAGTGTGCCGCGGCCTTCCACCTTGCTTTGACTATGTCCCCATCGGAGCAGCGCGATCGGATGCGTATCATGCGAGGTCTTATTCAGGAATTTAACGTCTATCGCTGGGCTGGTCGCATGCTCCTGGATGCGGCCAACATGCGCAGAAGACGGCACTTGATCGTCAGCAATGAGAAGGCACAACGACATGAATCGCCGGAGTGATGCTTATAAAAACAGCGGAGCAGGCAAACGGTCAACGGAAGAGTGAATTTGTCTCCTGTGCCCACAATAACTGCTAGAATAGGAGAGCTGGGAATTACCGGGTCCTGGGGAATTTCCTCCAGGAGGGAATTGGGGTTGGTCGGGCCGCCATCCAGAATAGCTTCTCGGACGGAGAAGTTCCATGGATGGCCAATTGGCACCTCACCGGTGGTACCAGGATTCGAAATTACCGATTCATCCGGCTGGTTTCATCCTTTTTCGCATCATCGTTCGGGATAAAGTTGCACGCCTTACCACATGCCTAAGAAGTTCCAGTCTTAAGCTACTTCTTCGTAAGATTAACCAAATCCTTTTTCAGCCAGGCCAAAATATCGGTTTACGGTGGCCTCTTTTGCATGGAGGCAGTGATCCGTATAGGAGGTTGGTATGTCAGTAGACAAAATGGTTGTTATCGTACTGGCAGCATTGTTTTTCGGCGGCGTACTTCTCCTCGTGTTAAAGAACCGTCAAAGCAAGGGGGAGGAGGTTCCGCCCTCATCCGTTCCGGCCAGCCCTGAAAAAGATGAAACTGTTTCGCCGTCGCGAGCGAAATCCAAATAGGTAGTGCCGGCAGCGAAAATAGTCCTTGCCTGGAGAGAGTTTGTGACACTAAACCGCATATTGCTGCTGACATTTTTCTCCGCCCTTTTTGGCTGTGAGAAGGCCGTTGCTTCCGATGCATCCGGGCATTCCGATCCAATCGCCCCGGCTCTTCTTGCAATCTTCGTTGTGCTGCTTGCGGCGAAACTGGGAGGCGAGCTCTTTGAGCGGCTGTCCATGCCTGCCGTACTGGGCGAGCTTATCGCAGGAATAGTTTTGGGTAATATCGTCCTGGTCAATCCCTCCTGGGATTTTCTGGAGCCCCTGCGCGCGACTCCTATCCAGGCAAACTGGGCTTTGATTGTAGATAGCCTTGCCCGGCTTGGAGTGATCATTCTTCTCTTCGAGGTTGGGCTCGAGTCGACAGTGGGAGGCATGATGAAGGTCGGGAAGTCCGCCCTTCTTGTTGCCGTGCTGGGTGTAATCGCGCCCTTCATCCTCGGATACGCGGCTAGTTGGATATTCATAAAGGAACTTCCATCCGCACTTGCGGAAACCGTGCCTGGACTCAGCCTAAGCTATGTTCATTTATTTATGGGTGCAGTCCTCTGTGCCACCAGTGTCGGAATTACGGCCAGGGTATTTAAGGATCTGGGCAAGCTCCAGACAAATGAGGCTCAGATAATTCTCGGTGCCGCTGTTATAGATGACGTGCTCGGGCTTGTAATTCTTGCGGTTGTATCGGGTATCGTCTCCGCGGCGGAATCAGGTCGGGCTCTGGATATAGGTTCAGTCCTTCGCCTGGTAGGAGTGGCCGTACTTTTCCTTGGCGGATCATTGGGTATTGGCGGATTCCTCGTCCCGAGAATTATGGGACAACTCGCAAAATTGCGAACAGGCGGGATGATGATTGTCTCCGCGTTGTTGTTCTGTTTAGGGATGGCCTATTTAGCAGATTGGGTGGGGCTGGCTCCAATCGTCGGTGCCTTTGCCGCCGGTCTGCTTCTTGAGGAAGTTCATTTTCGCAAATTCCGCGAGGACATTGAAATCGAGCACCTCATTCAGCCTATCTCCGCTTTTCTCGTGCCCATCTTTTTTGTGCTAATGGGCATTCAGGTCCACCTGGAAACGTTTGCTCAGCTCTCAGTTCTTGGAGTCGCGGCGGGACTGACTTTCGCCGCGGTTGTTGGAAAGCAGATCTGCGCCCTTGGAGTACTGCAGCGCGGAGTCAGCAGACTGAGTGTGGGCGTTGGAATGATTCCACGAGGTGAAGTGGGCCTGATCTTCGCTGGTGCCGGAAGGCTTTTGAAAGTGATCGATGATGCAACCTTTTCAGCCGTAGTGATAATGGTGATTGTTACCACCCTGATCACACCACCTTTGCTGAAGCTGACGCTTGCACGTCGAACCCGAAGCTAAAGGAAACAAAGAAATGATCACGAGGTTGCCTCCGCTGAGCTCCGGGCACATCTGTTTCCACAGGTTGTTCAGGCATTCTAGCTGGTGAGTTTTAGGAGCTGTGAATTGTCGGCTCGATGACTAACCTGAGATCTCAAGGAACGGGCGTGATGATATATCGCAACGTCTGATCGATCGCCTGCATCAGGAATATCCACACCAGGAGCGGGAAGACGTACCAGGCCACGCGGCTGAATAATGATGGTCCGGCGATTCGTCCCGTTCGGACCGCATGATCTTCCAAAGGAGCGCCCAAAAGAGCTATTCCCAGCAGGGCGGTGAAACAGGACGCGATAAAAAATGCCAAAGCCATGGCCACTTGATTTATACCCTGGGCGCCCATCGTTACTCCGAACAGCATCTGGATGACTCCCAGCAAGGCACCCATGAGCCCGGTAGCGGCAAAAGCCATCGACAACGTCAGTCCGGAGTTTACGCCGCGCACGAAAAGCATAATTGCTATGGTCCCTCCGAGGATCAGCAGTACGGCCGGCATGATCGCCATTAAAATCCCGACGGAGTGAAGGGGGAAGGACCACACCCAAAGCGAACAGAACAGAACATATCCGACCCAAACACCCAACCGCCAGCCCCTGCGTCCCATGGGCATTGGCTTTGATTCCGCGGTTTGAGGCAATGCAGCGTTCGGCAGCTTCCCCCGCAGTTTCCAATAGGGGACGAAGCAGATCACCGAAAGCAGGATGCCGTAGAGTGTAGGCAGCAGGTACTGGGCCAGGCCTTTTGCCAGAAGCGGTGGTTTGACAAAGCTTTCCTCTCGGAAGGATATAAAAAACATTATCAGCTGCAGGATGCTGCGCAAAATGCCCATGATCCAAAAACTGCGGCCGGCGGTTTCCCAGAAATATGCCGAGCTTTTTATATCCGTTTCGCTGCCGTCCGATGCGAACGCATCCCTGGCCGCGCGCCGGATTTCGGCGCCCGGAAAACTGATGAGCAGCAAGGCGAATCCGCACGCCAGCACGAACAAAAATCCTGCGGGATTGAGAAGATTCGCCGGTTTTCCCGACTTGGCCACTCCCAAAGCAATGATCGCCAATACGAGGATCCATAAGGGGATCAGCAAATACTTCTTTCCTGCGCCGCGGGTTTGGAGTTGAACCGGATTCTGATCTGTCTCAGGTGACATGGCACCCTCCTTTTGCTGGCCGACCCTTAATCAGCCTTCTGTTTTACCGCCGATGATCCGGGAGCAATCAGTTCCGGGGGAATCGGCTTATTCCATTGGAACCGCACCTCCTCGATACAGTCGCGATCCTTGCCGGTCCGGGCCGGATCCGGCGAATACTTCCTGAGTGCGGTCGGCAGATATGCTTTCGCATCCACCGAAATCTCAACCGCCATATGATCCTCCTGCCCGACGAGCAGGAACTCCCGCGGCTCGTCGCCATCCTGGCGTTCAGATTGCATGGCTCCGTACCGCCCTTTCATGTGTTGTGCCAGCGTTGCCGGATTCAAAAATTCCATGGGCGGCTGCCATTCGGAGGGCACGTTTGTGATGGCTATTGGACGCATCGCGCCGCCCGCATTATCGGCAATTGAAATGATTCCGTTGGAGATCCACAGCGTCTGTTCCTTGCCGTTGCCGGGAGCCGCATCAACGCGAGTGACACCGTCGGTGTTCCAGCGCACGCGATATCGCGAGTTCTGCGCGCCGGCGCCTGGCTTCAGTACCGTGCAATCCATGGATATTGCGCGATGCAGGTGGCTGGATACGGTGGTCATGGCTTTCAAACGTTCGATGGAATCTGCCAGGACACTTTGGCCTCCGGCAAGCTGCATCAACAGGCCCAGGACCAACATGACTGCCGAGGCAAAAGCAAGGATCTCCTGGCTGAATGCCGAACACTGTCGAAACCGGCGGTCGATCCAACCCGGCTCGGCCTTACTGTGCGCCATGGCTTCCCGCGCGGCCCGCAGGATACGATCGTGCAGGTCCGGGGAAGGAGGAGCCAGCCGATACTTCTCCAGGTCTTTGGCGATGTTTTGATCCTGCTCCGCGGGATTCCTCATTTTGACCATCCATTCCGGCTCATGACTCGCCGCAGTCTTTCGATTCCATAGCGAAAACAACTGGCGGCCGTGTTTTCGGATATGCCCAGCAGCGCTCCTATTTCCCGAAGGGTTTTATCCCGGTAAAACTTCAGTACGAGAACCGAACGCTGCTTTTCAGGCAATTCGGCCAATTCCGAGACTAGTTTTTCGGTCCGACGTTCATCCTCCAGGGAGGGCGGTCCGGCTGGAACAAGCCAGTCGGACCATTCGGCCTGGTCTCGAACCCGTCTGTTTCGTTTGATCCGGTTCAAGGCAACGTTTCGGGCCAACTGGAACAAATACGGCTTCAGCGATCGAGCGCCGGCTACAGACATCCGTTTTCGCGCAACCATGATGAAGACCTCCTGCAAAGTATCTTCCGCATCGCTTCGCGAACAGTGGAGTGCAGAGAGATACCCCATCAAGTCCGATGCGTATTCGGACCAGATCATCTCCAAAGCAGCCGGATCATTGGCTGCGAGGCGCGATTGAATCTCGTTTGAAATGGCTTCAGGATCCAAATGGGGTTCTCCGCTACTTTGTTGGATATGACAGCCAAACTTTGGAGATTTGTCTACTTATTTGCGGATTATTTGATCTTTTATTCCGGAGGGTTTTGTTTCGTGAAGGAAAAGCGTTACGGTCGCAACAAGTCCGGCATCGGCCAAGCTGACATCATCGGTCAGCTTGGCACGGCTAATAATAATGGAGCACTCAGCTTTTTCGCTTTGGCGTTTGCGGCCTAAGCCTCTTTATTTTGAAGCGATAATTTCTTTCGAAGCTCAAGAGTGCGTCTCCGTCTGAGGTTCTTCTTCTTGCGTTCACGATGGGTTCTGGCCCTGTCTCCATTTCTTCGTGACATAATTGCCTCCTTTTTGAGTCGTATACTTCTTCCAAACACGCAGCCGAATCGGCCTGGTCCGCTAAAAAATAAAAATCGCCTTCACAACTCGGTTAAAGTCATTCAATCGTACAGCGATTATACCCTACGGGTTTCTCTATTATGGAGTGAAGCGGGCAATGCTATCCAGTTTGTTTTCTTGAATCCGAATCATTCCTCAATTCCGCGTTCATCGACGTGAGCCGCGGCGATGGCGATGGGGGCGTTTGCTGCCTTGTTTCGCGGGTGCCACAACAGTGGCCGGCTGCGGTAATGGGGCGTGGAGAGTCTGCTGGTAATAATCGTCGAGCAGCATCGCGATGATGGCGGATTCCTCCTCGTTTTCGGCGAGGCTGCGGCCCAGGGGCACAAAGCGCTGGCTTCGTTCGATGAGCAATCGGTCGCGTTGGCGCAACCGCGCTTCAAGCATGGCCGTAACGCGTTCGGCGACCACCGTTTCTACATCGGCGTGAGTGGGCAACGGCCGCTCCTGCAGGGTAATGCCGAAACGTTTGACAATGCGGTCGAGGTCCATTTTCTCCAGGTCGCTGACCAGTGAGAGTGCAACGCCGGCCGCGCCGGCACGACCCGTTCGGCCCGCGCGATGGACGTAGCCCTCGACATCCTCGGGCGGTTCATATTGGATCACGTGAGAGAGAGCCGGAATGTCGAGGCCGCGCGCAGCCACGTCGGTTGCCACCAGGAGCCGCAGCTTTCCCTGGAGCATCCTTTCCATGATTTTCTCGCGCTGCTTTTGCGACAAATCGGCAGTCAACTCATCTGCGTCATAGCCGAAGCGCTGCAATACGGCGGACACATAATGAACCTTTGCCTTGGTGTTGCAGAAAATGATTGCAGACGCCGGGTTATCGATCTCAATCAGGCGAACGAGACCGCGATCCTTTTCCATGCCCGGCACAATACAAAAAAAGTGCTCTGTGTCGGTCACGTGCAGGTGATCGAGGCTGAGTGTTATGAATTCCGGTTCGTGAATGAATTCGTTTGCGATACGCATCACGTAGGATGGGAAAGTAGCTGAAAACATGCATGCCTGCAGCCTGCGGTTTGGCAAATAATTCCGGATCTGTTTCATGTCAGGGTAAAAACCCATGGACATCATGCGGTCGGCTTCGTCGAAAATCAGCATCTCGAGCTCATTGAGGGAGAAGGTGCGCTTGAGCAGATGATCCAGCGTGCGCCCCGGAGTGCCGACGACGATTTGTGCGCCCTGCCGGAGAGCCTCGCTTTGTGCTCCGTAGCCGACTCCGCCGTACACGATGACGGTGGAGAGTCCTGCGGCGCCGCAAAGCCGCTCAGCCTCCTGACCCACCTGCCGCGCCAGTTCGTGGGTGGGGACCAGAATGAGCGCCTGACAATGACGGCGCGCCGGATCCAGCCTTTCCAGCATGGGCAGCAGGAATGCGCCGGTCTTTCCGCTGCCGGTGCGAGCCTGGATCATGATGTTCCGCGCATCGAGCATATACGGGATGGCCCTCGCCTGAACGGGCATGAGTGTCGTCCAGCCGACGCGTGCCGCAGTTTCGCGCAAACGCTCAGGCAATTGCTCGATAGTCACATCGGGCAGCGGATTATTTACGGACATATAGGGATTCTCCATTCATTGGGCGGACGATCCTGTTATCGCGATGGATCCTTCGGGCGCATAAAGGGACCAATTGTCATCTATCTTAATAAAGGTATGGCAGAAGACCCTTTTTCGAGGGCACGGTCATGCCTCCGGTTCTGAATAGCATGAAACTGCCGGTGCCATACACCTTCCTGGCAGTTCCCGGAGCAAGACAGACCTGCCCAGGATCGAACTGACACGAAATTATACAACTATTTAGGCTTTTCCAATCATTCTGAGAAGCATTGGTTCATGTTTCCATTTTCCGAGTCTTGGATCAGCCGCCAACGATGGGAGCTTGATGGCAAGACATGCTGCCGGGAAAACTGGCCAATTTGGTTCTGTTATAGGAACAATGATATACTCTAAAAAAAAGCGCATACGTGTGGAGAGGGTCAATGGCGGGGCTTTCGTCGCAGGAACTGACGCGTCTATTACTGGCCTGGCGCGAGGGAGAACAGGAAGCGCTGGACAGGCTGGTTCCTGTGGTACACCAGGAACTCCGGCGACTGGCTCATGTTTATATGCGTGGAGAGCGCAAGGATCATACGCTGCAAACCACGGCATTGATCAACGAGGCTTTTATCCGGCTCCTGGACTGCAGAAACGTCGACTGGCAGAACCGGGCGCATTTTTTTGCGATTTCGGCCCGGGTGATGCGGCGCATCCTCGTGGACTATGCCCGCTCGCGGCGCTACCTGAAGCGCGGCGGCGGAGCCGAGAAGCTCTCGCTGGATGTAAATCGCATCGCCGCAGGCGAGCGTGATCTCGATCTGGTTGAACTGGACAATGCGCTCAAAGCTCTGGGTGCAGTGGATGAGCGGAAAGGGAAGGTTGTGGAACTGCGCTACTTTGGCGGACTGAGCGTGGAGGAAACGGCCGAGGTGCTGAAAGTGTCACCAGACACTGTCATGCGCGATTGGAAGATGGCCAAAGCCTGGCTGGCTCGGCAAATGAGCAATACTTCCCAGGTAAAGCCCTAATGCCGGACAATTGGAAACAGATATCCGGACTCTATCATGCAGCGCTGGAACTGCCCGAGAGTGAGCGCGCCGCTTTTCTGGAGGCCTGTGGCGCAGATGCTGATGTGCGGCGGGAAGTGGCCTCGCTCCTGGCAAACGAGAGCAAGGCGGACGGCTTGCTGGAAATGCCGCCGCTGCAGGTGGCCGCTAAAATGATGGCGAAGGAAGGCCTTTCTCTTCTCAATTCTCCGGAATTTATTGGGACGACAATGATACCTCCGGCGCAAGTGGCTTCCGGGATGATGCTGGGACCCTACAAGATCGAAGAGCAGATTGGCCGGGGCGGCATGGGCGAGGTGTGGAAGGCCAGCGACACGCGATTGTGGCGCAGCGTCGCAATTAAGACAGCGCATGCGCAATTTTCGGATCGCTTCGAGCGGGAATCCCGCGCCATCGCGGCGCTGAATCATCCGCATATTTGCGCCCTCTACGATGTCGGCCCCAATTTCCTGGTGATGGAGTTGCTCGAAGGCGAAACACTGGCCGCGCGGCTGAAGAAGGGTAAGCTGCCCATCGCCGAAACGCTGCAATACGGAGCGGAGATCGCCGGGGCCCTGGCGGAGGCGCATGAGAAAGGTGTCATCCATAGAGACCTGAAGCCGGGCAACGTCATGCTGACGAAGAACGGTGCGAAGGTCCTGGACTTCGGACTGGCGAAATCAATTTCGGATGAACCTCTGCCCACTTCCAAGGCTGTGATGGGCACGCCGGCCTACATGGCTCCGGAACAGCGCTATGGCAGGGATTGCGATGCGCGCACCGATCTTTTCGCGCTGGGTCTGCTGCTTTACGAGATGGCGACCGGCACGTGTGCCGCGCCGGGAGTAGCGCTGAAGCTGAAACCGCTGCCGGAGAGATTGGCGCACGTAATCGAGCGCTGCCTGGCAACCGAGCCGGATAAGCGTTGGCAGCTGGCTGCGGATGTGTCCGCCGAACTTGCGAGGGCAAGAGAAGATTTCACGCGCCTTAAGCCTGGATGGAGTCCCCTGTCCGGCATTCCGACCAGGTATGCGGTGGGAATTGCCGCAATATTTTTGGTGCTCATCACAAGCGGCGTGTTCTGGTGGAAACAGGCGCAGGCCAAGCCGCTTACCGATAAAGACGTGCTGGTGCTGTCCGATTTCACCAACAACACCGGAGACCCGGTGTTTAACGGAGCGCTCCGCCAGGCACTGGCCTTCGAGCTGGAACAATCGCCGTTCCTGAAGATCATGGACGACCAGCAGGTGAGCCAGACACTCCAACTGATGGGCCGTCCCGCCGGTCAGCAGATCACCAACGATATCGCGCATGAGATCTGCATACGAGCAGGGGAGAAAGCCACCATTGGAGGGTCGATCACCGTCCTGACCAAAGCCTACCAGATTGAGCTGCAAGCCATTAACTGCCAGACCGGCGCAACGCTGGCCCGCGAGCAGGGGGAGGCGGTAGACAAGGATCACGTACTCAAAGCTCTGGGGCAGGCCGCCAGGGGGATGAGAGCGAAGCTCGGGGAGACTCTAGCCTCCATCCGGAAGACCGACCGGTACCCGGGCAATGATGAAGTCACTACCGGGTCCCTGGATGCGCTCAAAGCGTTCCAGCCTGGACAGGATCTGATGCGCCAGGGGTTGTTCCTGGAGGCGATTCCTTACTTCCAGCGTGCAATCGAGTTGGACCCCAAATTCGCCTCTGCACACCTTTTCCTGGGCATCGTGTACTCTTCCACCAGCCAGGCAACCCGCGGCAGGGAATCGTTCACGAAGGCATTCGCCCTGGCCGACCGCGTCAGTGAGCGCGAACGCCTCGTGATCTCCGCGAATTACTACCGATTTGTGACCGGCGATTTGAACAAGGCTATCGACGCCACCAAGATGCTTGTGCGCGCCTATCCACGCATGACCGGTTTTGGGCACAACACGTTGTTTGGTATCTACTCGGCCAGAGGCGAGTACGAGAATGCCCTCGAACACGCCCTTGAACAAGCCCGCCTGGAGCCTCGGACCTGGGCGTTCCAGCTTGCCCTTATGACCGCGTATATAAGGCTCGACCGGTTCGACGAGGCGAAGACCGTGTGGGAGCGGTCTTCATGGAAGAAACCGGATGACCCTGCGTTACACCAATTGCTTTTGGCCATCGCCTACATGCAGGACGACCAGCGGGCGCAGGAGAAGGAGCTTCAATGGTTCGCGGGCCGGCCGGCGGAATCCCAGGGCCTCCGCCAGCAATTCGTCAATGCCCTGATGCACGGGCAGCGTCGCCAGGCGAAGGAAATTAATCAGCGTGCTTACGAGGTGGGATGGCGGCAAGGTATTACCAGGGCCCAGCCCCACAATGCGCTGGTGGATGCTCTGGCAGGCGACTGCGAAGCCGCGGGCAAAGAGAGGTCAGGCTCCGTTCTGTGCATGGATGCCTCGGCGTTGCTGATTGCTCAGGAAAAGGCGGCAAAGAATCCGCCTCCGAATCCATACACGGCTGAATTGCTCTATCAGCGGGGCTTGGTCGCCCTGGCAGCCGGCAAGGGAACCGCGGCGGCGGCCGAGTTCCAGAAGATCATTGATCATAAAGGCCGGAATTGGGGAGCGCTCTATTCCCCTGCCTATCTGAGCCTGGCCCGCGCCCAAGCCAAGGCGGGCGACACCGCAAAGGCGAGGCAAGCTTATCAGAGCTTCCTTGCACTGTGGAAGGATGCCGACAAGGATCTCCCCTTTTACATCCAGGCCAACAAAGAATTGGCGGCATTGCACTAGTTCCTCACGGATTCGCATCCTCAGCGCTGACAACAGCCCCTGACTTGACCGATTTAGTAACCATATCTTTCGGGAGATACAACAACCTGCCCCGCTATTCATGGGCATTTTAGAAATTAGGACCTTGATTTTCTCCTCACCCGATCAAATCAGCGGTAAGCAAAGCGCCGAAGGCGCGGAAGCAAGTAGCCAGGGGTTCGCTGCGCTCACCCCTGTCCATTTTCTATCGGGCCTCCGGCCCTTATGGATCGGGAACCGCGCATTGACGCAAACCGGGCACTTCCTCCAATACAACCTGAACTTATTGAGCCAAGTTTTTTTCTAAGAATTGGATGACAGCGCCCTGGGCCTACCTGTTTGCCGCACGCAGAGCGCGATAGGAACCGCGAGCCCGCATGAACAGCCCCTGACTGACCGATTTAGTAACCATATCTTTCGGGAGATATAACAACCTGCCCCGCTATTCATGGGCATTTTAGAAATTAGGACCTTGATTTTCTCCTCAACCGATCAAATCAGCGGTACGCAAAGCGCCGAAGGCGCGGAAGCAAGTAGCCAGGGGTGAGCGAAGCGAACCCCTGGAATGAGATCGGCAATGATGGAGCCCCGGCCAGGGGCGAAAGATGTATATCGAAAAATAGAAAAGCGTACAAACGGAGGGGAAATATTCCCGGAGGAATATAGGTAGTTTCTTAAAGAATAGGGGATGAAGCTAGATAAAAGGTATCTTGGGTAAGTGCTTTCTTTCGCCCCGCTGGGGCTCGTTCAATCTGCAATCGAGTTCCAGGGGTTCGCTGCGCTCACCCCTGGCTGATATGGAGTGATCGGTCAAGTACAATCAATCCGTTCCTTGTTCGTTCATTTTGGTTTTCTTCGGTTCATAAATAAATCAGCCAGTAAAAAGAACAGGGGATCGAGTTGGCAACAGCGACGATAATCAATCTGATATTCGCGGGTCGATAAGCACGCATGACAACTGATTCATCGGGAGCGGCCTCACTCTACTTCCGTGGATTCTGGTTTCCCATACCAACATAGCCAGGTCGAGGTTTCTCCTTTCGAAGCCTGGAACTCGATCTCCTGTTCCGTTCACTAACCGAATGTTTCCGTTATTAATCCATTGAAGAACAAAATAGCTGCAAGAGCTGGTGCCTTATGTCATGCAACACGACCGATAGCCCAGATAAATCCTGCCAATTCTCGACTTACCGCAACCGCGATCTTTTGTCTTTCTTTCCCTCGGTTGAGCATGCGTCGGAATTTTTGATTCAATCGCTTATCGCAACGTTGTGCAATCTCGATAACTTCTGCCGGCAAACACTCTCGTCGTTTCTTGAGAGTTTTGCCAGCTACTGAAGAATGACGGTAGTGCCAGGCGCTTTCGATCAGCACCCTACGTAGGTGGCTGTTTCCCGTTTTGGTTATCCTTCCCCGTCTTTCAAGTTCACCTGAGCTGCTTTCCGAAGGCACCACCCCAATAGCGGCCATAAACGAAGGCGCATCAACGAACCGTCTTAAATCGAGCGCTTCTGCGATAATCGTCATCGCCGTCAGAACCTGAACGCCTTTTAGCGCCATCAAATAGCTGACTCGCTTTTGATAGTTCGGCTGTTTTGCAACTTCCTCGATTTTTCCCTGGAATGTTTTCAACCGCTCCGTCTGTTGCTCAAGCGCCTGTCGATATTCCTCCAGTACTGTTTGATCCCCATCATCCTCAAACACAAGGCTCTTAATCCACTTTAGGTGCCCAAGCGACCAGTTCTTGCCCTGCGGATATTTCAATCCACGTCGCATCAGAAACCGTGCTAATCGATGCCGTGCTCGCTGCTGGTCTTCCAATGCGTCTTCTCGCGCACGCACCAGATCTCGCAGACTTTCCTGTTCTTTTTGCGGGATCACAATACATGTTAGTTCTCCCGCTCGGTACAATTTGCCCAAGGCTTTCGCATCCAGCTTATCCGTTTTTACTTTTTTCCCCGCTCGTCTCGGAGTCAACGAAGGGGCCGCAACCTCACAAGAAATCCCATGTTTGGCCAAATAGCGCTGCAAATAGTATCCATTAACGCCCGCTTCGTAGACGCACCGTACATCATCTTCAAATGCCCTTAGCTTTTTCGCTAACCGACCCAGCCCCGTACTGTCGTTTGATACAACAAGTTCTTCTCGAGGGTTACTTTCCTGCCCGCGAAAAATTGCGACGTTTATCTTTTTTGCTGAATCATCCATCCCTACCCAAGTGATACAATCTGCCATGATCGGTCTCCTCATGTTTTATGGCTCTGCAGCTTCGTCACCACGACTTCAGCTGTAACCCACGATATTACATGCTAGAGACCGATCACTCCATTATGTCTACTTTCTATCGGGCCTCCGGCCCTTACACATTTTTATTTCATTGCGTGCCAGTTTTTTAATCGCATTCCCGCTTTAGTTCTTAGTCGGAAATTTATCGATCAAATGCCGCGGTGGTAAAGCTGCAGGCCCAACCGGACAGTATTCGTATGCTGGGCTTGTTTTCGCTGGTGTTTTATCGAAAGCAAAAGGCAAAGGAGAGAAAGTTATGTCCAAAAAGAGAAGACTCAATATTCGATCCCTGTTGGGAATGCTTCCCCTGTCCTTTATTGGGCTCGCGTTGCTTAATTGCGCACAACCGGTGAGCGCGAAGGTGACAAAGATCTCTATTACGTCCACGGAGTCGCCGACCTTCAGTGGCACGAGTTTCGGCTCCGTCGGACAATATGAGCGCATCCAGGGTACCATTACCGGCGAAGTGGATCCCACGAATCCTCAGAATGCTGTGATCACGGACATTGCCAATGCTCCGCGAAATTCCCACGGTATGGTCGGTTATACGTCCGATTTCCAGATCATTCGTCCGGTTGATCTTGCCAAAGGCAACCACCGCGTACTGTTCGACCTTCCCAACCGCGGCGTGCCCTACGCTCTCAACCTCTTCAATAACGGATCAGGCAATTTTAAGGGCGCGGCGGGGAACCCGGGTAACGGCTTCCTTATGACCCAAGGGTACACCCTGGTCCAGGTAGCCTGGGACATTGCCGCTCCGCAAACAGCTAGCACTTTTGCCGTGAACTTTCCCATCGCCATGCACCCTGACGGCTCGGCCATTACGGGAATCGTGCTCGAGGAATTCGTAATCGACAAAAGCGGAACGCCTGCCTCCATGCCGCTGACCTACGCGGCCGCGACGGCCGACAAGTCCCAGGCGACCCTTACGGTACGAGAGAACTACGAGGACACTCCGATAGTGATTTCGCCGGGCGGCTGGGATTACGCCAACGCGGCACTCACCTCGGTAAAGCTCACTTCCGGCGCCTTCGGCGGGTCCGGTTCCTTCGGGCCTACGGCGCTTTACGAATTCACTTACACCGCCAAAAACCCGGTCATTGCCGGGCTTGGTTTTGCCGTGTTGCGCGATTTCTCCAGTTTCCTGCGGAACGCACAGAATGACGATATCGGCACTGCCAATCCAGTTGCCGGAGATGTGCAGTCCATCTACACCTCCTGTTTTTCACAGCCCTGCCGCATGATGCATGATTTCGTGCTGCTCGGGTTCAATGAAGCCGAATACCTCCACAATAAGAACGGCAAGGGCGGCGCCGGAAACCAGCACGAAAAGGTCTTCGATGGCGTCCTCAATTGGGTCGGTGGCGGCAATGGCATTTACATGAACTATCGTTTTGCGCTGACGGCCAAGACACACCGCCAGCATATCGGGCGCTGGTATCCCGAGTTTCAGTTCCCATGGGCCAACCACATCACCCATGATCCCATTACGCAGCAGACT
Organism: Acidobacteriota bacterium; assembly: GCA_963664705.1. Taxonomy (GTDB): domain Bacteria; phylum Acidobacteriota; class UBA6911; order UBA6911; family UBA6911; genus UBA6911. The sequence continues at coordinate 6,308,118 of OY761556.1, forward strand.
GCCGGACGGCTCGTGGCCTGCAGCAGGACCCATACCTGTCCTGAGATCATTGAGCTTAACTCAGAGAATGAGTACTGGGCCAAGGGAGGCTCACTGCTGACCACTGACACGGAAGGCAACGATCTCCAGCTCAACAATACGCCAAACGTCCGCTACTATCTGATGTCGAGTTTGCCGCATGTTGCAGCGACCGCTGCCGGCATTTGCCAGCAGCCCCAGAATCCGCTAACCGCGGGACCGGTGCTGCGGGCCCTCCTCGTGGATATGGACGAGTGGGTCACCGGCGGAACACCGCCGCCCGACAACCGCGTGCCGCAGCGCGACGACGGGACGCTTGTGCCATCGCTGCCGCAGTCGGGCGTGGGCTTCCCAGGCATCCCTGGAGTCAACTACACCGGCATTCTTCACGCGGGCGATCTATTCGATTACGGACAGCAATTTGACGCGGGGATCCTCAGCCTGCTGCCGCCGGTCGATCGTGGCACCCCCTATCCTGTTTTCGTTCCCAAGACGGATGATGATGGCAACAACATCGCCGGAATTCGCTTGCCTGAAGTCTCCGTCCCGCTGGCGACTTATACCGGCTGGGCTCTGCGCGCGTCTGCCTCTGGAAATCCTGTCCCCATCATTGATGGCTGCGACGCGTACGGTCAGAAGATCCCATTCCGGAAAACCATGACCGACCGACTCGCCGCGGGAGATCCACGCCTGTCTCTTCAGGAACGTTATGCCGATCATGCAACCTATGTGAACCTGGTCACACAGGCCGCCCGGCAACTCCAGGCCCAGCGCCTTCTGCTGGATATGGACGTACAGGCATACATAGCCGCGGCCATGTCCGCTGCCGTACCATAAGCGGGGATCCATCAGGCTGGGCGGCCAAACAATGGGCTGCCCGGCCTCTGCCGAGCCCTTGAGCGGCGCCGGCATAAAAAGGCAATTAGCAGTCGAAGGCGTAATGGTTTCCCGACGGCTGATCTGTTTCAAAAGCCCTGATTGAAAGTTCAGCATCTATCCGTCATCAACAAATCTCCAAACCCGCAATCACAATTTGTATTCCTTCTTTCAAGCATTCCGGATGATGGAGCCGCCGAATGGCATTTTCCTTTCATTGTGTGCCATTTTTTTGATCGCCTTCCCGCATTAGTTCACAGTCGGAAATTGAAAGATCAAATACCGCAGCGGTGAAGCTGCAGGCCCAACCGGACGGTATTCGTGTGCTGGGCTCGTTTTCGCCGGTGTTTTATCAAAAGCTAAAGGCAAAGGAGAGTAAGTTATGTCCAAAAAGAGAAGGCTGAATATTCGATCCCTGTTGGGAATGCTGCCGCTGTCCTTTATTGGGCTCGCGTTGCTTAATTGCGCACAACCGTTGAGCGCAGGCGTGACAACGAGTGAGCCGTCAGTATCACCTATAGCGCCGTGCAATGTTTCGACGTTTGCGACGTTAACCTCTCCTGAGGGGAATCTGGTGATCGATTCTGCGGCGATACGGTCCGCGAATTCAACTGGGGTAAATCCCAACGTCGAGTTTTGCCGACTCAAGGCTCACATCCATACCGCCAACACGCATGCTGCGAGTGAGACCGATAAGGAAATCCAGATTGAGATTCGGCTTCCTTATAGCTCAAATCGCAGATATCTACAGTATGGGGGGACCGCCTATGACGGAAGTATTGGCGGAAGCCAGTATGCGCCGCTCAGTGGATTTGCGAGCTCTCTATTCAATACCGATGTTCCCACCTACAATACGGGTTCTGCGCCACTTGCCGCTGTGCCTCTGCCTGTTCAGCCGCTGAACCGCGGGTTTACTATTGCGGCGACCGACTCAGGGCATGTCGGCGCAACCAATGCCGATTCCAGCTACTTAAACCACCCGAATGGGCGGGATCGTTATACCAATTTTGCTTACCGGGCAAGACATCTCCTGGCTGTCACCGCCAAAAGTGCAATGGCCTTGTATTATGGTCAAGCACCTCTTTACTCCTATCATGCCGGCAACTCGGCGGGAGGACGACATGGACTGATTGAGGCGAACCGCTATCCGAATGAATTCAACGGAGTACTCGCGATAACCATTGGCGCCACAGAAGGCGTTCGGCCGGCATGGCTTCGAAATATGCAAAAGCAGTTCCCGGTTGATACCGCTCATCCGGTGATTCCATTTAGTGCTGCAACGACTCCCAGCGCCCTGCTCGCAGCACTGGGTAACGCCACAATGGAAAAGTGTGATGCACAGGACGGTCTTGCCGATGGATTTCTTTCTGATCCGGCAACCTGTAACTTTGATATCGATACGGCCGGTATTTCGTGCCCGGATGACATTGCCGGATCCACCTGCTTGACGGCTGCGCAAAGAGAAGTCCTCAAGAGTCTCTACAGCCCGACCATTCTAAATGGAACAACGGTCTACCCAAGCTTTCTGCCTGGCTATCAAGGGGATCCCGCGCTCGAATTTGGGAATCGATTCACGGGCAATAACGCCTCAACTTTACCGTCTCAGTACAACCTTTTTGATGGCGTCGCCAAGTATTTTTTCTTCGGGGATGTAGCGCGCACGATTTGGAATATCGACCTGGAGAATCCGGCGGATATGGATGCGTTTTTCAGCGCAATAACCCCGGCAGGCTTTGATCAAAGATTGCAATTAATCACGCCGGATCTGTCCGCCTTCAGAGCGAACGGCGGCAAATTGATTCTCTTCCATTCACTCATGGATCCGCTGTTATCGCCAATGTCCACGCTCGAGTTTTATCAACAGATGGCGGAGGTTTCCGGTGGTTTGAATGCCACTCGCGAATTCGCTCGACTATTCCTGGTCCCGGGAATCGGACACATCGGTCGTCCGACCGCCGCTGGGGCGTACGGCCCGCTGGACTATCTGGCAGCACTTGAAGATTGGGTTGAGCGGGGGATTGCGCCTGAAACGCTGACGGGAGCGAACCCTCAGAATGCTGCCATGACTCGTCCTTTCTGCGCCTATCCGTTCAAAGCCGTCTACACAGGCGCTCCTGGGGATATCGGTGCAATGAATGTGGCTAGTAACTTTGGGTGTCGTTTCTATGATTTCGGCGGTTTTTTGAGCCCGGTGGATAACCTTCCGGCGGTCAATGAAGTGAAAGCGGGACAGGCGGTGCCCGTAAAATTCAGCCTGGGTGGTGATTGGGGGCTGAATATTTTCGCGGAAGGTTTTCCAATGACGGAACAAATCGCCTGTAATTCCGGCGCTCCGGCGGACAACAGCCAGGCAGCCGTAACCGCAGGGTCGACGCAGCTGAAATATGATGCTGCCACTCATAAATACACCTACGTGTGGAAGACTGACAAAAGCTGGCAGCCAGGCACGTGCAGACAGTTGATCATGAGATTGAACGAAGGTACGACGCTGCGAGCGAACTTCAAGCTGAAGTAAATGACAGCTGGCTGCGTCCTGCCCTTGCGTGCGCATGCTACGTCGACGGTGGAAGTGCGCGGCTCCACGCGGGCGCCGCGCACTTCACCGGAGGCGTAGAGTCCCGTTTGTGATCTACTCCGCCTTTGGGGCGTCCACATAAGAGAAGCGATTCGGGCATAATTACACCATACGCTCCCTGTAAATTAGGGTGTACATTGACAAATTGCGGGTGAGCACGAATGGAAGGCATCGGCTTGCTCATGCAGGAAGGATGAATTTACGGGAAAATACTTGCTTCGCCGACAGCTGAGCGAACTTGCATCAGTATGAACAGAGCTTCTGGCGGAGGTCTCAGCCTCACTGGTGACCACTCATCAGGGTTCCCAGCGGAGGCAGCCTCGTTGGAGCGCGGTGACTTCCACCGATTCCAGCATCACATTAAAGCCAGTCGATAGATCCACCTCTCGGGTGCCGGTGAGTCGACGGATTTCGTGTTCGAAACGCACAGGGTTACATCGATGAAGGACTTTCCAATAGTCCATGATTGCTTCGCGTCGCAGCTTTAGAAGAGTGTTAGTAGGAAGGCGGTCATGCTTGTCCCGGTTGACCCTTGGATCGGCAGGGAGCAGGTTCCAAAGATCGTTGTTGTGCCAGAGCGAAAATGGCAGTACATGATCGACATCGAAACTTCGGCTTAGTGTCTTGCCTGTCCAGACGCATACCTTGGAGTCGAGGTCCTGGTAAGCCCGCCTTGCATCTTGGACGTTACGTTCGTAAACGGGCGCGCGCAGTAATCGATCGATGACCTCGCTTGGACTAACTGTCTTTCTGGAAATTTCAGCGGTCAACTCTCCCCAACGCAAAATCAGAGCATCCTGAATCCAGTGCCCTGAAAGGCACAGTTCGCGCCAGATATCCCCGCTGACAATCATTCGGCGGCGGTCATTTTCATAGGAGAAGAGTTGTCCGCCCCGTGAAGATCGACCCGCATGCGTGACGGGACCTTCCTTGATAACGGGGATCAGTTTATTGAATGCAGCCTTGACGAGCTCTCTTTGCTGCCCATTTAAGGAATCATTTCGGAGGGCAATTGCGAATCCATCCAGGCCGCCCGATCGACTGAATGCTGTGATCAGTTCCTCAAGCTGACGACGAAACCCGATGCGCAGGTGGCCGCCGGCACTTTCCCCACGAATCTGGGGAATGAAGGATGAGGAGTCCTCAAAAAGAGGCCAATAGTAATAGATCCAGCGTTCGGCAATATCGTGCACGGGCACGGAGACACGGCCATCCGGTAGCCATTCAGCAAGATGAAAGTTTGTTTGCGCAATGTCGCAAAGAGCGCGGAAGAGGGCGAGCTTGTATGTTGCCACCTTCCGGTCCCTATTCAGTACGCCCTCGATTCGATCAATGGGGCGGAGCGCCTGATCTGAACGGAGTTCAAAGAGCAAAGTCGTCCAGCTGATTCCTGATCTGCCGAGACTGTCGGTGTCTATCCATGTACCGATGCGCTGGAATCCGAGGCGTTCGAAAAGAAGCTCGAGTTCCTCGGGGACCAGTTGCGTAAAGAGCCTGCCGCCTTCGTCGCGTCTCGATGCGTCAATTCCGGGACGGTCCTTGGGAATCGACAATAACAAGCGGCCGTTCGCCTTCAGCAAATTGCGAATATCAAAAGCGGCATCGAATTGCTGTTCACGCGGAATGTGCTGGAAAACTGCGCAGCACAGGATGCCATCGAATTTGCGTCCAATTCGGCCAGCCAGGTCCGGTAATGCTCCAGCCCAAATCCGACCCGCAAGGCCTGGTGTCTGCAGCGCAAGCTCCCGCAGCCTAAGGCTCGGTTCCGCGCCATAAGCTTCATACTTCTCACTGATCAGAATGTCCATGTCCCGACCTGAGCCCGCGCCTATGTCGAGAATTTCTGAACCTGGCGGAAATGCAACTTTGAAGTACTTCGCCGGACCACTATTAGTTCTCGAATAAGTGGCGAAGAGCTCATCGCTGTGGTCGTCGTAGTACTGAATTGTTTTGGGATCCATTGGACAGTCATTGTAAAGCCGGCCTGCAAAATGAGGTAGAAAAATGGATGTTCAGCCCAGAAGGAGATTGAGCACGGCGACATGATCGTCGTAGGATAAAGGCATTCAGAGCGAGACAACAATGCCCGGACACATTCACGTTACATGTGCCATCATCCGCCGCCGCGGCTATGTTCTTGCGGCCCGGAGAAGCTCCACCATGAGCATGCCGCTCAAGTGGGAATTTCCTGGCGGGAAGATTCACGAAGGTGAAACTCTCGAAGAATGCCTGCGCCGTGAACTGATCGAAGAATTGGGCATAAAAACGCGAATAGGCCCGGCGCTGCCGCCGACAACTCACCAATACCCGGATTTCATGATTACTCTGTACCCTTTCATTTGTGTCATAGAATCCGGAGATCCGATAACGCACGAGCATGCCGAAGTTGCATGGCTTAGACCGGACGAGCTTCCTCTTCTGGATTGGGCGGATGCTGACCGTCCGGTGGTGAAGTCGTTCCTGGCAATGCAATCTGAGGATTCTGAATGACCCGTCCTCTGCACCATGGAATTTACGAGGCTCTGCTGGACCGTGACCTGAAAGAGGCGCTGGAACGCCATCCCGAGCTTCGATCTGTCCTGGGGAAAATCGATTTCGAAGAGCAGCCGGCGCGCTATGCCGCTTTTCTTGCTGTGGTCATTGAACGACCCGTTGCGAGATGCTGAAATAACGTCAGTACAACAGCTGACATATACACTCACGCCTCCGAGGCCTTGGAGCGGGAATCTGTTGCTGCCTTGGAACGATCCATTTTCGGAAGCTGTGCGCGATTCGGAACCGCGAACAAGAATTTAGTGAATTCACATTTTGTAATGAAAGGTCCCAAGTGCTTCCGACTTGCTCGATTTTAAGTGTTTGCGCGATTGGACCATGAGTAAATCTCTGCAGTGCCGATAAGATTCAGGAATACAATATGGATCCATACTTTCTCGGACAAGGCCATAACATTCAGATTCTCGAGCCGTATAAACTTACTGGGAACGCCAACGCGCTGCCGGGATAGCGTGGCCGAGGCCTTTTCTCTGTGGAAACACATGATGGTCTCACATCCGGAGATCAGCGATCAGGTCGAAAGCTGATAGGTTAGATTGCATTCTTACCACGAGTAGAGGGTCTCAATGCTCAAGTTCCGGTCGGCAGGATGTAAATGGTGGAACAAGCCCCTTGTCCTATTCAAAGGCCGCCCCCTTCCCGCTGAGCTGGCAATTTTGTCATTAGAGATGGGTTCCGATGAGTTGGGGGCCTGGCTTAACTCAAGGGGTACTAAATCCGGAGTTGTCGATCTGCTCACTGCAGAGTTGGACAGCTCATATCGAACACAAAGAATACAACTTCCTGCTTTTGTCTCAAGCATTCTGGCAAATTTATACGATGTAGCTCAAGTTGCAAAGGGTTGTCCCGATCTCGTGATTTGGAACCCTCTTGCGTCTGTAGTTCGGCTCGTTGAGGTCAAGTGTCCGCATTGGGACAAACCGAGTGCTGAGCAAGAGCAGTTCTTGTGCACTGCCAAGTCTGTAGGCGTAAATGCAAAAATTGTGGAGTGGGAATTGAGCATCGGCAAAAGCACTTAGGCATGCACGACGGCTCGTTACCGGGGGTATGGGAGGATTCAATGCGGAAGCTCATTGTACTGTCGATTGTCGGCGTCCTTCTTTTAGCAGGCTGCAGTTTAGTTCAGACCGGGTCCAGTTCGGCGGACCAAGAGATCGCGGATGCCTTTGCCAATCACCAGAGTGGCGTGCTGGTATCTGGCTCGGGTGTTGTCGATCGAGTCCTCTCGGATGACACGGAAGGTGCGCGTCACCAGCGTTTCATCTTGCGTCTTGGGTCTGGCCAGACGCTGCTGATAGCTCACAACATTGATATTGCGCCCCGGGTCAGCGGGTTGTCCGTGGGCGATTTGGTCGAGTTCAGCGGGCAGTATGAGTGGAATGACAAGGGCGGCGTCGTCCACTGGACGCATCATGATCCCAGCGGCCATCATCAAGCAGGGTGGCTTAAACACGGGAGCGAAACTTACCAGTAGTCGCGGCCTGCAATTGCCTACACTCTTGAAGATGATTAGGCAAGATGAAATAACTCAGGACTTTGGGGGCAACGGCTCTATCTTCTTTCGAAAATTGGCCTTTGATCGCATTTTGCCACTCTTATCGATCAGGGATTTGTGGAAAGGCTTCGGAAATTGCGTAGTAGTGTCACCTACGCGACCTCTTTCACTTTTGACGACTTGGACCTTCTCGTTTGGGGTTCAATGGACAGTTTTAATCCCATGGCCTGCAGCAACATCAAGATGCTCTTGATTTCCGGATTGCCATTTTTGGAAAGCATTTTGTAAAGGCTTTCCCGGTTCAGCTTGGATTTCCGAGAAAGTGCGGTCATGCCCCCGCGAGCCTCCGCCACATTCCGCAAGGCCAGAAGGAACAGTTCACGATCGCCTTCTTCTATTGCAGCATTCAAATACGCAGCAGCTTCACGGGGATCCTTAAGAGCTTCAATAAGGTCCTCCTGATAGGTGGTGATCTTCTTACTCATCGCTGCTTCTCCTTTTATAGCCCTGCCAATAAACCTTCGCTTGTGCGATGTCCTTCTTTTGGGATGATTTATCTCCGCCCAGCAAAAGCAGAACAACTGTTTTCTGCTTCAAACCGTAATACACGCGATATCCTGGTCCATAATCGATCTTCAGTTCATAGACGCCCTCTCCCACAGAACGATTTTTGCCGAGATTACCAAGGCGAACCCTGTCGAGCCTGATTCTAATCTTCTGCCGCGCCGTAATGTCCTTGAGGTCGTCCAACCACTCCTTGAACGGCTTCCCGTCCTTCTCCGTCAGATAATAGGATATCGTGTAGGGGTAATTATCTACGAGCCTATTTGTAGCATAAAAGCTACAAATAGGCAGCAGTCTTTGGAATGGCTGCAAGACTCAGAAATCCAAGGCGCACCTTCTGGCTGCACGCGGTGTTTTCGCTGGATAGCCAAACGAAGGGGTTCAACTGATAACAAATGTAAAAGTGTGGACAGATTGTCTCACTGGAGGGGTTCACCCCATACCTATGTGTCCGGGATGGACCAATGTGATTTGGTAGCGACGGGTGGAATCGAACCACCGACCTTGGGGTTATGAATTTGGGTTTAAAATGCCCCGTCCTTCTTTCTCAATGATTTACGGGCACTTACGTATACGGTTTTCCCCCCTGTTCTGGGATATTCTGTTCGCGATCTGTTCGCGGTCCCGTTCCCAAGATGCAAATGGATTTCAATGAAGATATTTTCTCGGTAATCGTGAATCAAGTCCTCGATACTTCTTAGCATAAGTTTCAAGTGAATTAGCACTGAGAACTAAGGTCCACCAACTCAGATATATCTTAGGTAAATCGCTAAGAATGGATTTTTTGATAACAAAATTCCATAGCAAAGCAATTATTCTTTACCAACTTTGGTCCGTTTGACTCTGGGCTACCTTGTTCATTATCCACGTTAAAAGGATATCGCTGCTACTCTAGGCCCAGGCTTGGTAGAATTCCCACCCTCGAGCACATGCGGGATTTATATTCCCTAGGATAGGATCTGAGTTGAAAACGAGCGTGCCCAATGGCTTAAAGGCCACCTCGCTCGGAGAATATACCTACGAAAACTTGTGATATAGTAAGCGCCCGTGACTGAACGCACACCCAAAACACTTGAGTTGACATACTACAAGCTGCAAAGGAGAATCCATTTTGAAAATTGGTTTTCTGTTTCTTCCAATCGGCTGAATATGCCAAATATCTAGAGGAGCATGGATGATGAGAAGAATGTTATTGGCGGTGTTCTTCACGTTCCTTCTATTTGCTGGTCTGTTTGGCTGCCGCCGAATGCAAAAACAACCTAGCATTCAGATCGGAGCGATCCTCAGCCTCACAGGCCGTGGCAGCCAGTATGGAAAAGCCTCACTTCAGGGCATTCAAGTGGCGGTGGATGAGATGAATAAAGCCGGAGGCGTTCACGGTCACAAGATAGAACTTATTGTCGAGAATTCCCTGTCCGAAGCAAAGAACGCAGTCGCCTCCTACCAAAAACTCCTTGATGTGGACAAGGTCTGCGCAGTTATAGGTCCTATACTGAGTGACGAGGTCCTTGCGGTCGCCCCTGAAGCCAACCGGCGAAAAGTCCTGATTATCGCGCCGGCTGCGGGCACCGACAAGATCGCAACGGCAGGTCCATGGGTATTCAGAAATCGCGAGAGCGCCAATCTTCAGTCTGTAGAGATTGCGGACTTTCTTTTAAAAAAGCAACAACCGCTCCGCCTTGGCATTCTCTTTTCCATGACTGCTAACGCCATTTCCTATAAGGACGCTCTGTTGGAGGCCCTTGGTGCAAGGAAGAACATGGTGATGGTCCAGGAATCCTTTGCTGAGGGGCAGACCGACTTTAAGACTATTCTTGCAAAGCTTAAAAAAGCCAACCCAACTCATGTTTTTGTCGCAGGCCTTGCCCCGGAAATTGCGCGAGTGTTAGTACAAGCCGGGGAGACCCGCCTCGATACAAAATGGCTTTCTACTGCGGGCGCCCACGATCAGAAACTCCTAGAAATTGCAGGTGCATCAGCTGAAGGACTGGTCTTCGGCTTGCCCGTTCTTAATGCAGCAGATCCTGCTTCTCCTGCGGGGAAATTAGATTCTGAATTGAAGCGACGATTCAAGTCTAGCCTTGACATGTTTTCAGCCAACGCATATGACGCGGTCCACCTCCTTGCCCGGGCCGCCACATTGTCAGGATCCGAACCAGACCAGATTCGCAAGGGCCTACTACAGATCAAAAATTTCCCTGGTGCTGGAGGCAATACGACCTTCATCACTCCTGGAACAGTCATTAAACCAATTACATTAATGCAAGTTCGCAACGGGGTGTTCGCGCCCTACTTTGTCGAAACAAAAATGCCTCGACTGAAATAAAGGTTCGCCTAATGCCCAATAATCCACCAGAACTCGAAGCCTTTCGTCTCGCATGCTGGAACCAGGTCGAACGTTTTCCTCTCTTAGTGCCTCCGAATGAGCAAATCGAAGCAGTGTCAAAGGATCCCAGAACGCTCCGTGCTCAAGTGGCGCGATTACAGAGCTTCCTTCAAGAATCAGCGAGCGAGCTGTTATACAAAACAACGTCATCCATTCAAGCCTTCATGCAACAGCGCATCCCTGGATTTGGCCTTAATGTTGGCTTAGTCTCTACAATGCAGATGGCCGGCCCAGCCGTATCAGACCGAGGAATACCTGTATATCAATTCCTTATTGGTGCGGACGATATGTGGAACGCATACTTATCACACAAGTGTGATGGTGCTGTTCCGTTGGATAGGATTAAGGGCAAACTCGCCGACGGGGTTGCATTGCCCCAACGCCTATTTGGACACAGAAACGCGACAGGAGCGCTCTTGTCGCCAAACCCACCAGCGGAAATAGATCCCCAAAGACGTGTGGCTATTCCGTATGAACACTCAGCCGGAGGTATCGCCGGCACGGGAAATAAGTTCGTGTCCTCCTATCCTTGGGCACTTGTATCACCTCTTTCCTTTCCAATGCTATACGCATTAATCCCACGTAATAACACCCCGCTTGGGTTTCTGCAGATGCACATCGAACTCCCCGGCATTCCTGATTCGGACAAGTACGCAGGTCACGAACAGGCATGGCTTCGCATCTACAATCCATCAGCCGCTTGGGCTATAGACATGGCTGCTTTCTTGGCCGCCTTCTGCAATATTCTCTTGGCGCCGGTGCTTGACAGAACAATTTTGCTTCGTGACCACGCAATGCACTCAATCGAAACACGATTTTGTTTTCCAGATGACTTTCGAGAAGCCGTCCACCTTCGGGACGAAGATGTACCATGGAATCCCGATACGTACGGTGGTTCAAAATGGGTTCAACAGATCGCCCATCTGCACAGTCTCTGGCGAGAACCGACCTTTCCGCCCGCCGAATTGGCCAAGAACCTGATTGACCTTTTCTGGTCGGAGGATACATGGCGTGGCCTTCCTCCCTTTGACAAACGCAGTGAAGCCGAAAAACTCCTCTTTTGGAGTGAGAAATACAGGGACCACCTCGTACACATTTTGAAAGTATTTCTCATTGGGGAGAGAATTATTCGAGAGATACACCATGGCAGCGTCTATGCGCGCTCTGTAATTGATAATACTCAACTCTGCGACGACGTGACAACACCGCTCGAAGCTTTTGAGTTTCAATGGATGCTTGCAGCGACAGTACACGACTATTCACTGCCGTATGAACTTCTTCCAGGTCTGCAAAAATCGTACTGGCGCGAATTCGTGATTCCGGGAGACTCTAACGGGGACACTGAAGAGGATCCTGCAACACGCGATCTGGAGGCGATGCAGTTTGGTCTCACGCTTGCCGATAGAGTTCTCCGACAGCATCTGGTTGTTAGCCTCTGGCAGTTGCTGCATTCAGAGGTAACGCCGCAAGGGCAGGAGTCATATCCTGCATATTGCCACCTTCATACATTGGGAAAGTCCGGAAAGAATATTGGCTATCCCAGGTTCTTGAGTTACTTTCTGGAGAATGGCGATCATGGCATTGCGAGTGCACTTTGGTTTTTACATCTCACAATGCTTGATAAAAAGGATGACGGCACGATTATCGGGCTTCATTCGCCAAACGGGCAAGAAACAGAAGCACGTTGCAGACAGTCAATCGCAGTTGCCAGGGCGTGCTATTTCCATAACCTTGCGACAAAGCGAGTTAAGAATGATGACAACGGGGCTGGCGAACCGATATTTGCGGGCAACCTCTTTGGCCCATTCGAAAAGGATCCTTTGGCCTATCTTCTTCTTCTTTGCGATTTTCTCCAGGATGAAGGTCGAGACGAGAGTACCGCGCAACAATCGGATTCCACAAACGGATGGGGTAAGCGTCCATTTGGTCACGTAACGAAGGTCGAATGGTGCGACGGCTTTCTAGAAATTTATGTCGAATACGTATGGGTTCAGCGTGCGAAAAACGGGAAACCTCCTAAGAGGGTAATTTTCGGCGAGGACGGCTGCCAGAAGAAGGAAGGTGTGAAGTGCCATCGTCGTCAACAGACCGAATCGAAGAAACCAAATTGCTGGTTTCATGACTGCAAGGAGCGTGCCGAAATTGCCAAGGCTTTCGACCTTCTTGCTGCACGTCTTGCCGGCTTGCCTGTCAAAATTTACCTTGCCCATGAGAAGAAAGGGGCAATTGAACTGTGAGTAATGCTGAAATGAGAGGAATTGCGCTTGTTGAACCATCGAGTGGCCTCGGCGGCTGCTATACCTTCGCTGGCCACAATGAATTTGAGCCACTGGGTCTTGAATATGTTGCGGCTTCTTTAAGAGCGGCAGGTCGCAAAGTATCAATACTCCGCCAAGGGACTGATAGTCCAGAGGAGATCGCGTCGAAATTGCTAAACCTGAACCCTAGCGCGATTGGGCTATCAGTAATGACACACGCCGCAGAGTCGGCGTTTTCCATTGCTGCAATGATTAAGCAAAGCGACTCCACGATCCCTATAATTGCGGGTGGCTATCATCCTTCAGGAGACTCGGAATTTGCTCTGTTAACAGGTATTGACTACGTCGTTGCCGGCGAAGGAGAGCAGACTTTTAGGCACCTCCTCGATACTCTGGACGCATCAAGAGACCCAAGCTCCGTTCCTGGTCTGCGATTCTCGCGTGCCGGAGCAATTGTTGATACCGGATCCGCACCTCGCATCGCGGACCTTGATAAGATCCCCTTCCCCGTGCGATCAGAGGAGGTCCTCACAAATGCACGAATGCACGGCCTCATGTCTCCGCCTCCGAGTCAGCAACGAGCAGTCGCCGTCGTCTTGGGGAGTCGTGGATGCCCCCATGCCTGCACGTTCTGCTGTAGTCCCTCATTATGGGGAAGGCAAGTATACTTCCGCTCGGCACCGAATGTACTTGCAGAGATAGACGACCTTGTCCAACGGTTCCAAACAAATGCACTTTTCTTTTCTGACCTAACATTCAACGTAAACAATCGGCACCTTCAGAACCTCTGTAACCATCTGGCAGCCTATAAGGCTATGCCGCGTTGGTATTCAATGTGTACGACAACAGGCCTGGATATTGAGACATTGCGGATTATGTGCGCCGGCGGTTGCAGCAAGATAGGATTCGGCGTTGAGTCGCTGTCGGAAGATTCTCTGCATAACATCGGTAAAGGCAAAATGTCTATCAACGGCGAACTGGAGGCAACATTAGCCGCTTGCGATTCGCTAGGCATTCTTACAAAAGGCTACCTGATAATCGGATATCCGTGGGAAACGGAGTCATCACTAGAACAATTCAAGAAATCTATTTTGTGCTTTCCCATGGATGAAATTCGTATTTCATTTTTTACCCCTTTCCCCGGAAGTATGGCTTTTGAGCAATATCGTAACAGCTTGATTACTAAGGATTGGTCGAAGTTCAATGCCATTCGGGACATTGTCGTACGTAACGAAAACAACGTGACCCCCGAAAGGTTGAAGGCGTTCAGACAAGAGGCGTTTCGTGCCTTCTATGGATCTTCTGCCTACCAGGTCCGTGTTCGAGCCAAGATCCAACGTCATCCCGAATTGGGCGCTTCCTTCGAGGAGTTCTTTGCCTTTCTGAAGGCAGGAGGGGTACTGTCCTAGTCTCCTAATCCTGTGTGGAGGCCAAGTGTTACAGGTTTTAGCTAACGGTTGTGCAGCTGGCGCCCGCATACTCCTTGTTGCGGTCGGTTTCTATTTGATCTTCCGCGTTGCCCGCTTTATTCACCTTGCGCATGCTTTCTTCATCACGGCCGGCGCATACCTTGCTTATACACTTCATAGGCAGGCCGGTTTGTCCTTTCTGCCTGCAATTTTCTTGGCAGTTGTTGCCTGCGGCGTCCTAGGCGGGGTCGTCGAGGCTATCATCTACAGACCTTCAAGAAAAACGGCCTCATCGCTGGTCTTGTTATTATTATCTTTGGGCCTGTACATTGCTGGTCAAAACATTGTATCGCTTCTCTTTGGGGATGCGCCACTTGTTATCAGGCAATGGGAACCACCCACAACGTACACAATGGGCTCTGTCACGGTCACACTAAGCCAGGTCAGCACCATCCTGGTCGCAATTGTCCTTGCATTTTGTCTAGGGGTGTTTATTCAGAAAACACGTACTGGCCGCACGCTTAAGGCGGTTGGCTCTAACATGTCATTGGCGCAGGTTTCAGGAATCCGTGTGGAGGCCACGGTCCTACTTGCTTTTGTTATCGGTTCTGCTTTTGCTGCAACCGCTGGTATTCTCGCATGCCTTGAAGTAGATGCTACACCGTCAATGGGGCTGAGCATGTTGATGCTCAGTCTGGTTGCGGTGATTGCCGGTTGGCCGCGAGGTCTCCTTGGTATTTCGGCAGTCTCGCTGATTTTGGGTGTTCTACAACACATTGTCGCGTATTACTGCGGCTCACAGTGGCAAGATACTATTGCTTTTGCGTTTCTAACAGTGGTGTTTCTTCTTCGGGGAAGGCGTGAAAGCGCGATCTTCGGGGTTGCAGCGGCAAGCAGGTGAAATTCAAATGGATTACATCCTTCATATCGTAGTGTTCATTTTTCTGTATTGGGCACTTGCTACGTCTCTCAATCTGGTTGTTGGCTATACTGGTATTCTTTCCATTGGTCACGCTGCATTCTATGGTGTCGGTGCCTATACTGCTGCGCTTATGTCTCTGCACCTCAAGACTTCGTTTCTGATCAACTTGCTTTGTGCGGCATTGGTGTGTTCCATACTCGGAGTCTTTATTGGCAGGCCTACTCTCAGATTAAGCAACAATAATTTCGTTGTCGCTTCATTCGCTTTTCAAATCATTACGTTTAACATTCTTAATAACTGGATGCCCGTAACCGGGGGGGCCATTGGCCTCCCCGGAATTCCTCTTCCATCAATACTTGAACTGACGATTACCTCCCGGTTGGGCTTTGCAGCGCTGTCCGGTATCTTTGCCTTTATTGTATGGTGCTTTGTGGTATTCCTGGTTCGGTCGCCCATAGGTCGAATCCTACAGGCAACACGCGAAGACGAAGTGTTTGCGGCAGCAATGGGCAAGAATGTTGCCCGGTATAAACTACTTGCCTTCGTGATTGGTGCAGTGATTGCCGGCTGTGCTGGCGTTATCTATGCTTATTTTATCAGATACATCGATCCGAGCAGTTTTACACTGATGGAATCCATCTTCATCCTATCGATGGTGGTCTTAGGCGGAGCCGGCAGCATTTGTGGGCCCATTATAGGAGCAACCATTTTTGTAATAATGCCGGAGATCTTGCGGTTTGTGGGGCTGCCCAACGCTGTGGCAGCCAATCTGCGGCAGACACTCTATGGCATCATTCTAGTGACATTTATACTCATCCGTCCACATGGAATCATGGGGCGATATGGATTTGGAAAGGAGCGCCTGGGTCGATGACGCCTCTCGTTGAGATTACGGCTCTCACCATGCACTTCGATGGTGTCACTGCCTTGGATGATTTTTCGTGTACTATAGAACAAAGGGAGATCCTCGGCTTGATGGGCCCCAATGGGGCCGGAAAAACTACTCTCCTCAACGTTCTCACTGGCCTACATACTCCCGACAGAGGAAACGTAACCTTCAAAGGCAAAAATGTCATCGGTCGCCAAGTTCACGAGATCGCACGCCTCGGAGTTGCGCGAACTTTCCAGAACCTACGCCTCATTCGCCATCTCACGGTTCTGCAGAATGTACTTCTTTGCTTTCAGAATCAACCAGGCGAGCATCTATACGACCTCTTCTTGAAACACGGCACCTGTCTTTTACATGAACGGAGAAACCAAGAAAGTGCCAGAACCATTCTGTCGAGAGTCGGACTAGTGCAATCTCAAAATACTCTGGCAGACGACCTTTCTTATGGCCAACAGAAACTCCTGAGCTTGGCTTGCTGCATCGCCACGGACGCCGAACTTCTGCTGTTGGATGAACCGGTTGCAGGCATCGCCCCAGGATTTATAGAAACCATTCTGACCGTCATCCAAGAGTTGTCTAAAGAAGGCAGGTCGGTGCTCGTCGTAGAGCATAACGTTGAGGCTCTGAATCGAATTTGCCGCCGAGTTATCTTTATGGATGCGGGACGCCAACTCTGCGAAGGAACTCCAACCGAGGTTTTTAACGATCAAAGGATCGTCGAGTCCTATCTCGACTGACAACAATTATGCTCGCAATTAGACAGATGGACTCGGGATACGGCAAAAGGCAGGTGCTTTATGGCCTCTCGCTCAGGATCCAACCGGGCGAGATCGTCGCGCTAATTGGCCCCAATGGAGCCGGCAAATCAACTGTCCTTAAAGTCATTCACGGCCTGTTACCAGTTTGGGCCGGCGAAGTTTTGTTTGAAGGGATTGGCCTGGACCGCACCGGCCCCGCTATTCGAGTGGCAAAAGGCATTACTTTTGTGCCACAAGGAAACCGTGTTTTTGGGGATCTCTCCGTCAGGGAGAATTTGGAGATGGGTGGGGCTCAACTTCCAAAGGAGCTGATCCAAGATCGTATGGAAGAAGCCTTGCAGTTCTTCCCAGCTTTGTGCGATCGCCAACAAACTATTGCCGGATCCCTTTCAGGCGGAGAACAACAGATGCTTGCTCTCGGTCGTGCCCTTATGACTCGGCCCAAACTCCTGTTGCTGGACGAACCATCCTTAGGTCTATCCCCAAATATCAGTTCCCAGGTTTTCGAAAAAATAGCGGACATCAACCGAGAGACAGGCTCCGCTATTTTGATTGTCGAACAGAAAGTTCGTGAAGTTCTCCTCATTGCGGAACGTATCTACTCTCTAAAGCTCGGGAAGGTCTTCTATGATGGAGGTGCGCAGCCATTGCGGGATGATAATGAACTCCTAAAACGCCTCTTTCTCTGAGGGGAGGTAATGCCTGCAGATATGCCTGATGCCGCGTATTGATCCATTCCGGCATGCTTCATAGACATTGTGTCTCCGAACCACCAGCTTTGATAGGCGGTACTTGAGCCAAGTCCGTTGTCTGTAATTCAACAATCTGACATTTTGTAAAATATCAGCACTAACTCCTTTGTTTACTTGACAGACATCTATCATTATTTTACGATATAGCAACTCTGATATCAAAACGTCAAATCAGAAAGGCCCAAAATGAGCAAATTGTTCATGTCAGAACAAGACATCAAAACTCTCATGACTCTGGCCAAAAAAGATCCGCGAGATTATGCGCTCTTAAAACTGATGGCCTCCACCGGGCTCCGCGTCAGCGACATTGTGCGCCTTCGTCGAGATCAGATGATTGACAGCGACGGCCTGGTTGTAAGAGCAGTTCGAATCAAAATGGAAAAAACTGATCGCTGGATCGATCGCTCTCTTCGAGAGGATGCCCGAGAGGCTGTCCGAGAATATCTTGCTGCCAGGCATGATTTGCATCCCTGGCTATTTATCAGTCAATCCCGCAGAACAAAATTCGTTGTACCGGGTCCCCTAACCCGATCGGCAACGCACCAGATCGTAAAAAAATATTTGGCAATGATCTATCCGGCCAGCTTAATCCAGGGGACCGCAACGCATGTGCTTCGCCGGTCAGTCGCCAAGCTGATCAATCGGAAGACCGGCAGGATCGAAACTGCACAGGAGTGGCTAGGGCACACCAGCACGGCGCATACGCGGGCTTATATTGATGCGGAAGATTACCGAGAGAAGGCAAACGGCGTGGTTGCAGGGTTGGACATTTAGCCTGAATGCTGACTCAGGTCACGTCGTGACAAATAATTCATCCTGTTTGTAACCATGCGGCACTTGGGATCTAAAATCCCATCTCGTCCCTCGTTATAACGCCAGTTCTCCAAAGAGTGCCCCAGACCGGAGAATGGCTACGGCTGAATAGGGGCTTTCGTCTTCAGCTGAACTACCATGGTATTCCAGAATTCGCGTGCAACGCGAAAATATTCCCTCAAATCCTGCGGAGTGACGAAGAAATCCTGGCCTGCGAGCGGCAGACGCGTGGGCAGCTTTTCGGAAAACATTTTGATTTCTTCGCCGCGAATACAGGGGGCGACGAACATGTCGGGGCGTACCAAATAAAGTTTTGAACTTGCTGCGCCGTCGTCAGCATGTTTCACGGTGTCCGCGACGAGCCGCAGCTCATCTATTTTGGGGAATATCGAAAACTGGCGGCATTCGATTCCCAATAGCTCTTTTATCCTCGCGAACGCCTGCTTTATGGTTAAGGGCCGGTTACTGGAGTCTGTCGGCTTGATCAGTTCGTTCGAGCAGAAAGCGATTAGTTGCTGCTCGAGAAGATGGAAAAGAGTTACAACCATTGAATTCAGGACGATCTGCTGAACCGAGGTCATTGCCTCGAAATAGGCGATGCCTGCATCTTGCGCCTGCTCGGCCAGATCATCTATGTCAATTTCATCAGTTCCAGGGAGATTGCCAAGGCGATCGTACTCGGATTGGCATGCCGTCTCCGCTTCCTTCCCAATCTGCTCGAAGGACGGGAGCAATTTCTTAAATATGCCACTCTCGAGTATGTCGAGCTGCCAAAGAAACACCTTGCCAATGTACGAGGCATAGAACTGCGCATTATGGATCATTTTTAGAGTGCAAACCTTTTTGAATTTCTATCCTATATCTGCAAAGCCATTTAAGGCAATGCCCATTACACTATCGTTCGCGGACTGGAGTGCTGAAGACGCGAATTTCCCTTTCGTGTATAGAGCGGTCTTGATATACAAGAACCTATTTGGGTTTCGTTGGAAACTATTCCAGGCGGCCAACCACAATAGTTGTCCGGCATACTAATCAATGTCAGCTCCGATGCTGGATTCACTCAACCCATAATCCAATCGTATAATTTTGACCCAAGAACATTCGGGTCCGAATTCCAGGAGGGGGGGTAGGGTCCGGGGTTGGCCCTCTCGCATTGTATAGGGGGTCCCAATCGCTGGTTCCACCTGGGATAAAAATCTACTCATCCCACCTTTTGTTGCAAAATGTAACTAAAGATGACTTTCCAAATGAAACGGGTTTTGGCTGCCGCGCTGAGGCTCCACTAAGAGATAAAAGTTTTACAATTCGCCGGCTAATTTGCCGGCGAAAGTGTATAGTATCCCACTATGGTGGGTATGCTACATATGCTGGATCTTCCGATAAACGAAAGTGATAAAAAGCGGCTAAGCGAAGATGGGTTTCGATGGGGTGCGATTGGCACGCACACCAGCCGGACCATCATGCTCGACGAGCTTGGAGCGGTACTTGCCAAGTGTTCACCCACGGCAATGCGCGACGAGTATCTCTTGGCAATACATGAAGACAACTGCCTGGGAAAGCGTACCACAGCAACGCGGAAGCTTTCCAGCCAGCGACTTTCGGAGTTGTACTCACTCGACTCAAAGGTACCTCTGTTCCGCATCATGCGAAGGTTCTGGTATGCAGACCGCGATGGACAAGCAATTCTTGCGATATTGCTGGCCCTTGCGCGCGATCCGTTATTAAGAATCAGCGCCCCTCCCGTGCTCCGGATGCGCCCTGGTGAAGAGCTTTCAAGACAGCAGATTACCGATGCGCTCAGCCGTGCGGTTGGCAGCCGCCTCAGCGATAGTACGCTCGATAAGGTTGTTAGGAACGCGGCCTCTTCCTGGACACAATCGGGACATCTGAAAGGCAGGGGAAGAAAAATCAGGCAGAGTGTCACTCCAACGGCCGTAACGACAGCTTACGCCCTCCTGCTGGGCTACCTCATGGGCATGCGCGGCATGGTTCTCTTCGAGTCATTATGGGCTCAGGTGCTCGACGCCCCTGTGCCCGAACTTATAAATCTCGCAATGGATGCCCGACGGCTAGGATTCCTGGACATGAGCCAATCGGGAGGCGTGATTTCTGTTGATTTCTCGCGGCTCCTGGCGCAAGACGAAAGGCGGTAGATCAATGGGAAGGATCGAAGAACTGGCCACTCGATACCGCGGACACATCGCCGCACCATGGCAACGTAACCTCGCTGGAGATCAGAAGGCAATTTTTGTAGTGTATCCGAAAGCAGATGAGCGAAAGCTGCGAGCGCGGATGGAGCTTTTCGAAATGGCCACTACATCAGCCGGGCACCGCTGGCGGCCACTTGATCTGACCGGCACCTTTGCGCGATGGATGGCTGAAACCACATACCGCGATATCTACTTCGAGGAACCGGAAACGCTGTCGATGAAGCTGCGCAGTGACTTTGTGCAGTACGCGGCTGGTAGGCTTCGCGAGGCGTTAACGGCTGAGGGGGTAGATGATGATACCGTAGTGGCAGTACAGGGCGTCGCAGGCCTCTTCGGCTTCACCCGTGTTTCGCTGGTGCTCAAGGAAGTGGTGAAGGACATTCGTGGCCGGCTGGTAGTGTTTTTCCCCGGCGAGTATGAGGACAACATCTATCGACTGTTGGATGCACGTGACGGCTGGAACTATCTGGCTGTGCCGATCACGCTCCATAACGGGGTGCACGACTGATGAAAAACAAACAACTATTCCAACGAGATCCCGCTGTATCCAAGCTGTTGAATGACGGAGTTGCTGCTGTACGCGAAGCAGCGAGTGCCAAGGAAATCGAGACGCTCCGGTATGAGCTTGAGCACTTTGTGTGCGAAGGCCAGTACGAGGATGGCTTGGTTCGCATACTGGAATCCTATCTCGGGAATGTTAGCTCGACGACACAGCCGGCAGCATGGGTAAGCGGTTTTTACGGCAGTGGAAAATCTCATTTGCTCAAGATGTTTCGCCATTTATGGGTAGATTCTCGTTTCGACGACGGTTCGACAGCCCGTGGTTTAGCGCGGCTCCCTCAGGAAGTTCAGGATCTGCTGCGCGAACTTGACACGCTAGGCAAGCGCAGCGGCGGCTTGCACGCAGCGTCGGGGACACTTCCCTCAGGCGGAGGCGAGAGCGTTCGACTAGCCGTGTTGAGTATCGTTTTTTCTTCCAAAAACCTGCCGGAAGCACTGCCGCAGGCACAGTTCTGTATGTGGCTCCAGAAGAATAACTTCCTCGACAGTGTGAAGTCGGCAGTAAAAGCTGCAGGCAAGGAATTTTATAGTGAACTGCACGACCTTTACGTCAGTCCGATTCTTGCCCAAGCCGTTCTCGATGCCGATCCCAGCTTCGCTGCCGACCTTAAAACGGCTCGCGCTGCGCTGCGAACTCAATTCCCAGTGGTCGAAGATATTTCAACAACTGAGTTTATCCGGATGGCCCGCGAGGTGCTCTCGGTTGATGGCCAAATTCCCTGCAGTGTTATTGTGCTGGATGAAATCCAGCTTTTCATTGCCGGCGATCCGGTGCGGTCCACGGACGTACAGGAAGTAGCAGAGGCACTGTGCAAGCAACTTGATAGTCGGGTACTCCTGATCGGAGCCGGGCAACAGGCGCTGGCGGCGCAGGACCAGTTGCTTCAACGTCTCACTGGCCGATTCACTATACCGGTGGAATTGTCTGATTCCGATGTAGAAACAGTTACTCGACGCGTGGTGCTTTCGAAAAAGGCAGACAAAAAGAAGGCTATTGAGGATACGATGAATGCCCATGCTGGTGAAATTAACCGCCAGCTTGTCGGTACACGCATCGCCGCATGTGCGGAAGACCGCGATATAGTTGTGGATGATTACCCATTATTGCCAGTTCGCAGGCGATTCTGGGAGCATGTACTACGCGCAGTGGATGTACCCGGTACGGCAAGTCAGCTTCGTACACAACTGAAGATTGTCCATGAGGCAGTGCGGCAGACGGCTGAGGCAGACTTAGGCACCGTAGTTGCTGCTGATTTCATCTTTGAGCAGATCAGCCCGGACTTACGAAAGACCGGAATCCTGCTCCGTGAAATAGATGAAACGATTCGCAATCTCGATGATGGCACGCCCGATGGCCGACTTGCCCAAAGGCTGTGCGGCCTGATTTTCCTGATTCGTAAGCTGCCGCTGGAAGCTGTTGCCGACATTGGCGTCCGTGCGACTCCAGAGATGCTGGCTGACCTGATGGTAGCTGATTTGGCTAATGATGGGACGGAACTTCGAAAACACATCCCGCGCATCCTCAAGCTTCTTGCAGATCCGCCGGCCGAATCGGAACGGCCATCTTGGCTACGTAAGGCCATGCAGGACAAAGGTGCGCTGCTGATCGAGATCGAGGGCGAATACAGCCTTCAAACTCGTGAGAGCAGCGAGTGGGACCGCGAATTCCGCAATCGCCAGACGCGACTGAACAGCGACCTTACTTTTATTACAAGCAAGCGTGGCTCACTCATTAGCGCATGCTGTGGCGAGTTGCTCAAGAGCATCAAGCTCGCGCAGGGCAAGTGCAAGGAGCCGCGGAAGCTGCTGATACATTTTGGCAGTGAAGCTCCATCGGCTGGTGGAACAGACATTCCGGTGTGGATCCGCGACGGATGGGGCGAGAAGGCAAGCACTGTTGTGAACGATGCTCGTGCCGCCGGAAGTGATAGCCCTATCATCTACATCTATATTGAAAAGGCGAGTGCCGATGACCTTCAGAAGACGATCGCAGAATATGAAGCCGCGAAATCCACACTAGACTTCAAAGGTACTCCCACCACTCCCGAAGGGCGCGAGGCTCGTGATGCCATGGCTACACGGATGGCATCAGCCGAAGCGTCTCGTAACCAGATCGTTAAGGATGTTATAGACCGAGCCAAAGTCTTTCAGGGCGGCGGTGGTGAGCGTTTCGAGTTGAGTCTCACTGCTAAGGTGGAATCGGCTGCGCTGGCATCGCTCGATCGATTATTTCCCAACTTCAAGAGTGCGGACGACAGCCGCTGGACTAATGTTATCAACCGCGCCAAGAATGGTGATGAAGCAGCTCTATCTGCTGTGGACTGGACTGACGCTCCGGATAAGCACCCCGTTTGTGCGGCCGTGCTTTCGGAGATCGGTTCGGGTAAACGTGGCAAAGATATCCGCGACGCTTTCGAAATCAGCCCATACGGTTGGCCCCGTGATGCCGTGGATGGCGCACTAATAATGCTGCACACAACCGGGCACATCCGCGCTGTCCATAAGGGGATGACCCTTTCACAGGGGCAGCTCGACCAGGCGAAGATTTCCGTTACTGACTTTCGCGCGGAGACAGCCACAATTAATGCCAAGGATAGAATTAAGCTCCGCAAATTATTCCAAACGGCAGGAGTGGACTGCAAACCTAACGAGGAAACCGCTAAGGCACCCGTCTTTCTGGCGCGTCTTATTGAACTGGCAGACTCCATTGGCGGTGAGCCGCCAATGCCAGTGCGCCCTGGGACTGGGTATCTCGATATGCTCCGCGGTTTTGGTGGTGTTGAGCAATTGGTTGAAATCCTTAAAGCCCACGACATGCTTGCCGAGCAAACGAAGAACTGGGGTAAGCTCTCCGAACTCGCTGGCAAGCGCAAGCCCGCCTGGGTCATGCTCAATACCCTGCTCAAACACGCCGACGCCATGCCCGGAGCTGATGAACTCCGCAAGCAGGCCGATGCCGTGAAGTCGGAGCGCCGATTGCTAGATACCAGTGACCCTGTGCCCGATATCCGCAAAGCCGCAACAGATGCACTTCGCACGGCCGTAACCGCCGCGCACGGTGAATACGAGAGGTCTTATAACGAACAGATGGTCAGCTTCACAACCAGCGACAACTGGAAGAAGCTCACAGATGTACAGCGAAAGCAAATTCTCTCGGATGAAGATATAGAAGAGCTACCCGTATTGTCCGTCGGAAGCGAAGCAGATCTTATCCGTGCATTGGATGGAATTGCCCTGCCTAATTGGAAGACCAAGATTGATGCGCTGCCTCAGCAGTTTGCTCGCGCAGCAATGGCTGCTGCCAGGCTTTTAGAGCCGAAGACGCAGAATGTTCATCTCAAGAGCGGAACTCTTAAGACCGAAGCAGAGGTCAAAACGTGGCTCATGGAAACTGAGAAAGCATTGATAGAGCGGTTGCAGAGAGGCCCTCTAGTCATTAACTAATTTTGGAGCAGTGCAACTGATGGAGAATAGCCAAAAGAAGATATTCATAAGTCATGCCACTGTGGACAAAGAGCTTGCAGATAAATTGATTGAGCTTCTAGCTACGGGTTGTGACATAAGCCCCAACGATATCCTTTGCACCTCTGAATCGGGGATGGGTGTCCCCATTGGGAATTCGAATTTCATCGAGTATTTGCAGAAGCAGATGCAGAATCCGGCTTTGGTCGTTTTACTCTTGAGCCAGAATTATTTTGCTAGTCCATTCTGTTTATGTGAGTTGGGAGCGACTTGGGGACTAATGCTTCCGATCTTCCCGTTGGTTGTACCACCAGTTAATAAAGCAAATCTTAAGGCGACTCTGCTAGTTACCCAAGCCGGTTATGTGAACGATGTGGAAAGCCTTCATGAGCTAAGAGATAGGATAAGAGATGACCTCGGAAAATCAGTTGCTACGGCATCGTGGGATGTAAAGGCTAAAAAATTTGTTAAAACGATAGATTCTATTATCGATTCCTTGCCAACACCTTCAATGGTCTCTAAGGAAAAAATGACAGCCTTGTCTGAGAAATATGATGAAGCAGTTCAAGTAATCGAAGGCAAAGAAGATGAGATTGAACAGCTCAGGAAACAGATCAACGATTTGGAAAAACTTAAAGACAAGAAACAGGTGAGATTAGTTCGTCAGAAATACTCAACTAAAGATGAAGAGTTCTCATTGCTTTGTGAAGAAGCGAGTGCGGCAGTTGAAGCATTGGGCTTGGCAACGCGTATTGCTCTGTTCTATGAACAGCGCAATGAGTCCTATGTTCCAGATGACATAGAAAATAGAGATGCTGTGAATGGAGCATTGGCAATTCAGGAAATTGACCATAATGAGGGCTATTTTTATCCAAACCATAATCACCCTCGTGTCCGCAAGGCGCAGAGTGCTCTTAATGAACTGCAAAAATTTATCGAAAAAAATGGGAAATTCGTTGAGGAGCTTGAGGACGAACACAACTTTCCCATGAATACAGGAAATAAAGAATTTTGGCGCAAATATCTATCCAGAATTTGAGATTTTTATGCCGACACTAGCAAGCGATCTACGGAATAAGTTGGAACGCGTGGTCATTGAGGGGCGTGAAGCGGCAGAGAAGGGTGCTCGTGCGGCACTCGAAGCACTGGCGATCCACCATCACGAACCATATCTGCACATGAGTCCAGAGCTTCGCAAATTGCGCAGCCAACTTCGCGCTCGGGCGCGGCAACTTGGTGACCGACAGGATACCGCTGGAAGGATGACAATCGACCACATCGTCGCTGAGTGCGCTTATGAGCACTGGCACCGTATGCTGTTCGCTCGATTCCTGGCTGAAAACGGACTCTTGATCGAGCCGCATGAGAATATGTCCATCAGCTTGGCCGAGGCCGAGGAATTGGCAAAGGAAGATGGCGTTGATGTATGGATCTTTGTTTCCCGATGTGCCCAGCGAATGCTGCCGCAGATATTCCGACCGGACGATCCGTTGCTTCAAATTTCTTTCGCAATAGAACATTTGCTTAAACTTGAGAATTTATTGGATTCCTTACCTAGTGCTGTCTTCACCGCTTCCGATGCACTTGGATGGGTTTACCAGTTTTGGCAGAGTAAAAAGAAAGATCAGGTCAACCGCTCTGAGGTCAAGATCGGCGCGGATGAGATTGCTGCGGTGACGCAGCTATTCACTGAACCGTACATGGTAAAGTTCCTGCTTGACAACACCCTCGGTGCTTGGTGGGCAGGAAAGAAACTCTCCTTAGAGGAATCAAGCAGTGAGAAAACAGAAGATGAACTACGTCGCAGACTCTCACTGCCTGGCGTGGACTGGGAATATCTTCGTTTTGTTCGTGACGTGAATGGAGAGAACGAGATGTGGCGCCCCGCTGCTGGTACATTTGAGGGCTGGCCGAGAGTCACCGCGGAAATAAAAGTACTGGATCCATGTTGTGGATCCGGTCACTTCCTGGTTGCGGCCCTGCAACATCTCGTGCCGATTCGCATAGCAGAAGAAGGTTTGTCGGCAAGAGACGCGATTGATTCCGTGCTACGCGACAACATCTATGGCCTTGAGATCGATGAACGGTGTTGCCAAATTTCCGCATTCGCCTTGGCACTCGCCGCTTGGATCTACCCCGGCGCAGGCGGTTATCGAAAGTTGCCTGACCTAAACATCGCGCATACCGGCATAGCAGCTGGCGGTACTCGCGACCAGTGGATGCGCATTCTCGAAGGTCATGGCAATCTTGAGCTTCGCTTCTTCTTCGGACAGCTCTATGACCTCTTCCTTAAAGCCCCAACACTTGGATCGCTTATCAATCCTAACCGATTCCTTGGCAGCGGCATGCTCAATCGAAAGGGCATGGAAAAACTTCTACAACATCTTAAAAATGCCATGGCCGAAGACCCCAATGCTGGCCCTGAAAAGCATGAGATGGGTATCACCGCCCAGGGTTTAGCCAAAGCTGCTGAATTATTGGCTGATCGTTATACGTTGGTTGTGACCAATGTGCCGTACCTTGGCAGGGGTAAACAGGATGACATCCTTAGAGCGCACCTTGAGATCCAATATCCTCAGGGGAAAGCCGACCTTGCTACTGCGTTTATTTTGCGTTGCTTGGAATTTTGCAGTAAAGATGGCTCTATTGTATTGGTTACCCCGATGAACTGGTTTTTCCTCACTACATACACCAAACTTCGAGAGGCGCTGCTCTATCATCGAGAATGGAACATTATAGCGCGGCTAGGGCCTGGCGCGTTCGAAACAATAACAGGTCACGTAGTAAACGTTGCATTGTTTACCCTGTCTGCCGCCACACCTGCTGACGATCACGCGATAGCTGGTTTGGATGTTTCTAGTGTCAAACGGCCTGACGAAAAAGCGGCTTTGCTTCGCGGGGACCAACCCATCGAGGTCGTCAGCGTTCTCCAATCTGAACAGCTCAAGAATCCCGATGCAGCAATTACCCTGACAACGAGTGCTGCCCATAGCTACCTCAGTGAATATGCCGATGGTCTTGTCGGAATTCTTAACGGAGACTGCGAGCGCTTTGAGCGAGTTTTCTGGGAAGTACCCGAACGAAGGCCACGTTGGGAGTTCGAACAATCAACCATTGATAGTACCTGTTTATACGGTGGGCGCCAGAAGATCATCTTGTGGGATAACGGTGATGGGGAATTGCGTGCGTTTGCTCATGAAGTTCGTGAACGGCTTCATAATGCTGATTACCGCGGCAATGAGGCTTGGGGAAAGCGGGGAGTCGCAGTCAAGCAGATGGGTTCGCTGCCTGTCACTCTTTATGATGGAGACAAATTTGATACTAATGTAGCAGTCATCCTTCCCAAGGATCATGCCATGTTGCTTCCGATCTGGGCTTTTTGCGCATCCCCAGATTATTCAGTGGCGGTTCGCCGGATTAACCAGAAGCTAAATGTTACCAATGCTTCGTTGGTCAAAGTCCCCTTCGATCGCAGCTATTGGCAGAGAGTTGCAGCGGAAAAATTTCCCAATGGTCTACCCGAGCCTGAGAGTGATGATCCGACACAGTGGCTCTTCCATGGCCGACCGGAGGAATCAACTTCCCCGCTCCAGGTTGCTATGGCTCGACTACTGGGATATCGCTGGCCTGCAGAACTTGATGACAAAATACGCCTCAGCAATCGGGCTCGTGCACTAGCAAAACGATGCGAGGAGTTGGCCAAGTTTGTCGACAATGACGGGGTTATTCCGATCCCGTCGTTGCGTGGCGAAGAGCCCGCTGCCGAGCGATTGCATGCGCTGTTAGGTGTAGTGGGCATCGATCCCGGGAAAGCGCGGGAATTGGCCGGCGGTGCCGATCTCGAAGACTGGCTCCGTAATTGCTTCTTCGAAGAACACTGCAAGATGTTTCACGATAGGCCTTTTATATGGCATATCTGGGACGGACGGAAGCGGGATGGATTTGGCGTTCTGGTTAATTGCCATAAACTCTGTGAAGGCAACGGCAAAGGCCGTAAGCTGCTAGAATCGCTTACTTATGCCTACCTCGGTGAGTGGATCACCCGTCAAAAGGATGGCGTCAAACGAGGTGAAGGCGGTGCGGAAGATCGATTGTCAGCAGCAATGGAACTTCAACATCTCCTGCGGTCCATTCTCGATGGCGATCCTCCTTATGACATTTTTGTGCGATGGAAGCCCTTGTCTGAGCAGCCGATAGGCTGGGAACCGGACATAAATGACGGCATACGAACTAGCATTCGTCCCTTCCTTGCATCCGATTTATCGAACGGCAAGAAGGGGGCAGGGATTCTGCGAAGCAGACCCAATATCAAATGGACTAAGGATCGAGGCAAGGAACCCAGGCGGCCGATCCGAGAGTTCCCATGGTTTTGGGGTTGGGATGGATCCAAGAATTATACCGTGGGCCCCCTGTCAGAGTTTACAGGAGAAAGATTCAACGAATGTCATTATTCCAACGATTTAAAACAACAGGCGCGCCAGCAGGCAAAGAGCAAAGAATGACTCTTATTGAGGTGAACTCATGAGCATTAATATCGGCATCATCGACCAGCGAGTCCGAAAATTAGCGGAGGATTTGGCCGCCGAATTCGAGACACGGTTAAACATCCCGCATGAAGGCAATGAGCAGGTCACCATTAAACGACGATCCGCCGCGTTCGTATACCTTGTAGTTCAGACCGTACTCGATCTTAGCGACGAACAAGCCCTAGACTGTCTCACAGAAGGCGGCGGTGATATTGGGCTGGATGCAGTGCATATCGGCGACGTTGAGGATGGCGAGTTCGTTGTCACACTCTTCCAGGGAAAGTATACGCACAAGCTGGAAAAGGCAGGGATAAGCAACTTCCCTGAGAACTCCATTGTAAAGATGATTGGTACTGTCAGACACCTCTGTGATCCTGATGCCATATTAGATGTGAATAATGCCGTAAAGAAGCGAATGGAGGAGATCCGATCGTTGGTTCGCGATGGCAAAATTCCTCTGGTTCAGGTCATTTTATGCAACAACGGCCCTTCATGGAACGAAAGCGCGCAGAAACTAATCGATGCTGAGAATTTTGGTGATCAAGTTGTGTGGCGGCATGTCAATCACGATAACTTAGCTCAAATTATGCAGGCTGTGAAACCAGTAAATGAGTCGTTCAGGCTAATCGGCGATGCGACAATTGAGAGTTTTGATTTCTGCCGGGTGCTCGTAGGCAAAGTGCTTGTGAAAGAGATCGAAGGTCTTTTTAACCGCAATCCAGGCGATCGCTTGCTAGAGAGAAATGTTCGGCGCTTTCTTGGTCTTCAGGGAAATCGCGTTAATCAGGCTATTGAAAAGACTCTCCTGACTGAGTCAGAAAGGCCAAATTTCTATTTTTACAACAATGGCATCACGATGGTATGCCGGAAGTTTGCCCATAGCGGGTTGCAAAAGGGTAATTACATCGTACAGGTGGAGGGTATGCAAGTCATCAACGGAGGCCAGACTTGTAAGACAATTCAGAATACGCTGTCGACTCTAGCAGGCGCCGATGCCGGTTTGGAAAAGGCTTTCGTCTTAGTACGACTCTATGAACTGCCTAGTGAATCCTCTGATTTGGTCAAAAGCATCACCTATGCCACCAATAGCCAAAATCCTGTTGATCTCCGTGATCTTCGATCCAATGATGCAAAACAGAAGAACTTGGAGATGGCAATTTATGATCTTGGGTTCACTTACCACCGGCACCGCAGTGACGCTTCGCTGAAAGCTACGGATATCAGCAGCGCAACGGCCGCGGAAGCCATTCTGTCGGTATGGCGTTGCATGCCACATAGGGCCAAGTTCATGGGACGTGAACATTTCGGGAAATTGTATGAAGCTATTTTTTCCAGTGACCTGAATGCGGCCCAGGTTATCATCGCCACATTAGTGTTCAGGATCGCCGAAAACAAACGGCGTCGTCCTCCAACAGATGCACCAGACTTTATTGCATATGGCTCGTGCTTTATAGCGATGCTGATGGGGCAATACCTTTTGAGTGATCTCGGCATCACACTACCACAGCTTAACCATCTCAGGTTCGCAGAGGCGAAAGCCAAGTTAGACCAGAACGAAGCTTCGTATTTTGCAAAAGCAACGAGCGAAGTGGACGAGGCTCTCAAAAGACTCTACGGCGGGCAGGTTATTTCACTGCAACGTATGGCAGCAACATTCAGACGGGGTGATTTGATTCAGGAGCTGGGAATACACCAATAATATATGACGAGGCCCGTGAAGCCACTAGAAAGGGTAAGAGATGAGTAATCAACTACTGAACAGCCTCCATTTGAGGGGCTTTCTGTCGTTTGGCCTTCACAGCAAACCGGTGCATCTGAACGGGCTGAATTTACTCATTGGCCCCAACGGTGTAGGTAAAAGCAATTTTGTAGAGGCTGTGGAATTGCTACATGCAACACCTGCGGACTTTAGTGGTGCGATCCGTCTTGGCGGTCTGCCCAGCGACTGGATATGGCATGGTGGGCAAGGGAGCAATGCTGCAAGGATTGAAGCCAAGCTCTCGAAGATGAATGGATCGCCGGAGTTGAAATACGGCATTGAATTTGCTGAGAGCGGTGGACGGCTGGAAATTATTGATGAAATCCTAGAAAATTCCGCCAAAGTTTCGCCTAAGGAGAAGGATGTATTCTTTTACTATCGCTACAAGCACGGCCACCCAGTTATTAATGTTTGGGGAGTTTCCCCTGCTGATAATTTTAAGCAGCGCAAGCTCAAGCGGGAAAATATCGATCCGCAGCAGTCCATTTTATCTCAAAAGAAGGATATTGAACTTTATCCCGAAGTGACAACCACCGGAAAAAGATTTAGTTCCATCCAGATATTCCGGGAATGGGGTTTTGGCCGATCGGCCGCGCTTCGCTCCCCGCAATCATCGAATCTTCCGACTGATGTGCTGCTGCCTCAATTAATCAATCTTGGTTTGGTTCTCAATGATCTGGAGCATCGACCCGAATGGAATCGCTTTAATGCTTTGATGACACAATTCCTGCCGCGCTACACGCGATTGAGCACAAAGGTTTCTGCCGGTTCTGTTCAAGTGTATCTGCATGAAGATGGACTGAGTGTTCCAGTTCCGGCCACGCGTTTGTCTGATGGCACCCTACGCTTTCTTTCACTCTTAGCGATTTTGCTGAAGCCCGAGGCTGCGAGCCTGGTTTGCATCGAGGAGCCGGAATTGGGACTTCATCCGGATGCTATGTCGCTACTTGCGGACCTTTTGGTGGAAGCCTCCGCGAAAACACAACTGATTGTAACCACGCATTCAGACACGCTTGTCTCAGAATTGACGGATGAGGCTGATTCAGTGCTGGTATGCGATTACGGACCGGAAGGTACTGAGTTGCACCGGTTGGAGGCTGCCAAATTACAACACTGGCTTGGGAAGTATCGATTGGGTGAGGTCTGGCGACTGGGAAAGATCGGAGGCAACCTGTGACTTTGAGCATCGCCATTTACATCGAAGGAGGAGGAGATACTCCCCAGACGTTGGCTCCTTTCCGCAAGGGAATGTCAGCTTTTCTCAATCCGATTGTGAATGAATTGCGGAAGAAGAGGATCAAATGGCGAGTAATTGCATGCGGCGGGCGCAAAGCGGCCTACGACGCCTTTGTAGATGCGCTGGAGAATGAGCCAGAAGTCCACAATGTTTTGCTCATAGATTCCGAGGATCCGGTTGCAATCGCCGTAAGCCCTTGGGTGCACCTGCGAAATCGGCAGGGCGATGGATGGGCACAGCCCGCTGGTGCTAATGATGCGCGCTGTCAAATGATGGTTGTTTGCATGGAAGCTTGGTTTCTGGCGGATCCTGTCAATATGAAAAAGCATTTTGGTGGCAATTTCGATGTGGCCAAACTCCCGGCCGCGAATCTAGCCGAAACTCGAACAAAGGCTAGCATCAACAACGCATTAAGCCAAGCGACGCGCAAAACCCCAGCCAAGGAATACAAGAAGATCCGTGATGGTGCGAAGCTGCTTTCGGAGGTCGATCCGGCGACAGTGCGGATACACTGCAAGTGGTGCGATAGGCTTTTTAAGTCGTTAGGTGAAGTTATCGGAGTCGTGTTATGAATCAGACTTCTACGCTTATTGATTTGGTACGGACCTCGCTCACGCAAGCGGGTCGGTACAATGTGGGCGATGTGGTTGCGCCGGCGGCAGTGCTGTGGACTGATGCAGATGGCCAGTGGAAGCCAGTAGTTGAGCGGCTACGATCTCTTATGCCGGAGCTTCTAACATTGGGCGGGTATGACCCGGCCCTGCGAACTGGGCCAGCGATTTGGCTGCGGTGCGTGATCGAACCCGCGGTACGGGCAGAAAAATTCCCCGGCCTTGCCTGGACGAATGGCTGTATCCCCGTAGTGTACCTGCCGGGCGTTAGTCGTCAGACACTCAGGGCTGTCGAAGAATGCCCAGACGAGTTAAAGCCCATGGTTGAGCTTCAGTACCGCGGTACAGTCTGGTCGCAGAAGAATGGCAAAGACTGGACGATTCGCGCATTTCTGGTGAACGATGAGGAAGGGCTTGGATTGGATGTTGCAGAAGATAAGCTCACGCTCCAGGCGATGCAGGGATCGTTGTCACAATTGGTGGTGACAACGGCCGTGCGGCTAAGGGGCAAACGACTAGAAGCGGAAGATTTCGACAAGCTCATGATCGGCGACACGCCGCGGGATTTGTTACTGTGGCTTGGGGATCCCACCGCCACACGCGAACGCTGGGACGAGGGGAAATGGTCGGCATTTCGGAATCGCTGCGTGCAGGACTACGGGTTTGATCCCGAAACTGAAGGGGAAATTGCTGGTGGTGAGAAGATCGCAGAACGGAAAGATGCGTGGTATGGCGTATGGGAGCGTTTTGCTGAGGCACCGACACTGTTTCCTGGCATACCGAACCTTCTGCGGCGTGTGAAACCTAAAGGCAAATTAATCTTCGAGCAAGAGACTTGGCCGGATGAAAACGACTTGATGGAAACCTCACTTCGCAATGCCCTTATGGAGGTCGGCACGATGAAGCCAGCCGACGCGCGTTTGCGACTAGCGCAATTAGAAGTGGAGCATGGACCGCGGCGAGCTTGGGTCTGGGCAAGGCTTAACCAGTGCCCACTGGCAAGTGCCATTGCACATCTGGCTGTGCTTGCCTCGCGGACGGCAACAACGTTAGGTGGAGACTCTGCAGACGTGATGGCCAAGTTGTATGCGGAAGGGGGGTATCTGGCCGACGACGCGGCATTGCGGGCGATTGCATGCGCAAGAACCGCAGAAGATGCGGCCGCAGTCCGCGCGGCGATACGTTGTTTATATCTGCCATGGTTGGATGACACGGCTCGCCATTTTCAGGAATGCTTGAGGGTCAAGGCGCTACCAACGGTACAGCAACAGGAGGCAGTATCGATCGCGCCTGGAGAGTGCATCCTATTTGCTGACGGCCTCCGCTTTGACATCGGGCAGAGACTCGCGACAATGGCCGGAGAGCGACAAATAGAATTAACGATCGGGTCGCGATGGGCGGCACTGCCGACCGTTACCGCGACAGCCAAACCGGCAGCTTCTCCGGTTGCTGCCGCGATCTGTGGTGCAAAATTGGAGGCTGACTTTTGCCCGGAAACATCGAATAAGGGCGAAAAACTTAATGCGGACCGCTTCCGTCGGCTATTGTCGGCAGCCGGCTTTCAATTACTTGGGCCGAGCGAAACTGGTGACCCCAGAGACAAGAACGCTCTTGCCTGGACTGAATATGGAGAATTCGACAAGCTTGGACACAACCTCCAATCCAAACTGGCGTCACGCATCGATGATCAACTGGAACTGTTGCTGGAACGCGTGCAATTGCTGCTCAATGCTGGATGGAAACGAGTGCGCATTGTGACCGATCATGGGTGGCAACTTGTGCCGGGAGGAATGCCGAAGTTCCAATTGCCGAAGTATCTCACTGAGAGCCTTTGGTCAAGGTGCGCATCGATCAAGGAGAGTTCGCATGCTGATGTGCCGGTAGCCAGTTGGTCTTGGAACTCACAAGAGCAGTTTGCCTATGCGCCTGGGGTGCATTGTTTTGTCGCCAACCAAGAGTATGCTCACGGCGGCGCGAGCCTGCAGGAATGTCTAGTGCCCGTCCTGACCTTCGCAGAAACGGGGAGGCCGGATGGCAGGGTAGTTAGGGTAAGCGAAATACAGTGGGTGGGCTTGCGGTGCCGCGTAACTGTGGGGCCGGGAGCGGAAGGATTATTGGCTGATCTGCGAACGAAACCCAATGTTTCCTGTTCAAGCATCACTGATCCCAAGCCTCTGGATACCGCAGGCAAGGCTGCCCTGTTGGTTGCTGACGAATCTCTTGAAGGAACGATGGTCAGCCTGGTCATTATTGATGGGTCAGGTCGCATACTCAGCAAAGAAGCAACCACCGTTGGAGGTGATAAGTAACCATGGAACTTGACAATCTAGACAATATCGCGGCTTCAGCGTTCGATGGCTACCTTGTTCGAAAGGATCTTGTACGGCGATATAGCCGGCAATACCCCGTACCTACTTACGTTGTGGAGTTCCTGCTCGGACGATATTGTGCGACAGTGGATGAACAGGAGATCGAGGAAGGGCTGAAAATCGTCGAGCGACAACTGCAGGACCGCACAGTCCGCACGAGCGAGCAAGAGCTTTTTAAGGCAAGGGCACGCGAGAAGGGTTCGGTGAAGCTTATCGATATTGTGAAGGCCCGGCTTGACTCAAAGACCGATTCCTTCCTGGTGGAGTTGCCTAGTCTGGGAATCAAGGACGTGCGGATCGCAGACACACTCGTCCACGAGCATGAGAGAATGCTGACAGACGGTTTCTATGCCGAGGTGACACTAACTTATGATGCGGCCATCGCAGAAGAAAAGCATGGTCGACCGTTCGCCCTAGAGAGCCTGCGGGCAATACAACTTTCCAAATCGGATGTTCTTTTGACGCTGATGAAGGGCCGGAGTCGATTTACTACGAATGAATGGAAGGACTTCCTTGTGCGATCAGTTGGGCTGGAAGCGGCGTCTATGTCAGATCGCGCGAAGATGGTTACCTTGCTGCGGATGATTCCATTCGTCGAACGGAACTACAATCTGGTTGAACTCGGTCCGCGTGGTACGGGCAAGAGCCACCTCTATCAGCAGATATCACCGTACTCGCACCTGATTTCCGGCGGCAAAGCGACTGTCGCGAAGATGTTTGTAAACATGTCCAACGGCCAGCGCGGCCTGGTATGTCTATATGATGTGGTGTGCTTCGACGAAGTGGCTGGGATTTCCTTCGATCAGAAGGACGGCGTAAACATCCTGAAAGGCTATATGGCGGCTGGCGAGTTCTCTCGCGGCAAGGATAGCATCCGAGCGTCGGGCGGTATCGTGATGGTGGGTAACTTCGACGTAGATGTTGAGCAGCAGCAGAGGATCGGCCATCTGTTGAGCCCGCTGCCTCCAGAGATGCGAAATGATACGGCTTTCATGGACCGCATCCACGCATATGCGCCCGGCTGGGA
Source organism: Acidobacteriota bacterium (assembly GCA_963664705.1). GTDB lineage: Bacteria > Acidobacteriota > UBA6911 > UBA6911 > UBA6911 > UBA6911. The sequence goes on from OY761556.1 coordinate 6,344,148, forward strand.
CTTCCCAAAGCTCAAGGCGAGTGATCACCTGACCAACCATTTCGGCCTCGTGACCGACTATCTTTCCGAGTGCTGGACCAAACTTCGCGAAGGCACGCGGATTTCAACTTTACAGGGTAGAGCGCACTGGGGCGGTGCGCTCAGTGGCCGGGATATCGAGGCAGTGAGTAAGACTGTGAGCGGTCTGATAAAGCTGCTGTTCCCTGACCCGGAAATGCCCATTCCTGACGGGGAACTGGAAGCGATTGTGCGGATCGCGCTGGAGGCTCGTCGACGGGTGAAGGAGCAGCAGAAAAGGTGCTTGAAGACGGAGTTCCGCAACACGCATTTCAGTTATTTCATGGGCCTGGACGGCGTGGAACAGTTTGTTTCGACGCCGGAACTGCACAGCGACGAAGCCATTGAAGCCGATCCACTTCCCCCGGGGCAGGTATGGGCGATTGGCCCGGGGGGGCTGGACGCTGCCGCGTCACTGTATCGGATCGAAGCAACAAGCGGACCGGGCAGCGGTGTGAAAATTCTCAATATGCCCGTGCCGCCGGCATTCCGCGAAAGCGTGCGCTATGGCGAACAAAACCTCTATTCGCAATCAAAGGAACTAGTGGGCGACCGCGATCCGCGCAATCATGAGTTTTCGGTACAGCTGCGAGCGATGGACGCTGATCGTTCTGGGAATGGCCTCGGATTGCCCGTGTTGGTGGCGTTATGCGGAAGCCTGATGGAGCGCAGTACCAAGGGTGGGTTGATAATCATTGGCTCCCTCAATTTGGGTGGCTCAGTGGAGATGATCCCCAATCCCGTTGCTGTTGCCGAACTGGCCGTGGAGAAGGGCGCCGCTCAGATCCTCATGCCTATATCGGCGCGAAGGCAACTGCTTGAGTTACCGGATGAGATGGCAACAAAGGTAAACATCGTTTTTTATGCGGATCCTGCAGATGCCTTCATGAAAGCCATTCTTGAATGAAAACCAAACGAGGCATTATTGTGGAATTTGTGAGGGGCATTGAGTTGGCGATTTATCCATGCAAAAAATTAGCCTAGTGGATGCCAAAATTTTGGTGAGATTTGCTTATCAAATGGGATCTGGCCATCACCGCTGATTTCGACCCATACCGTCCCGGAAGGTATTAGGTTTTCTACTTGCTCTTGGAGCCCGGCTTTTTGATTGGCGAAGGTAAATTTACCTCGCTCTTCTTTTCTGGATCATCCAGGCCGTCAACCAGACTGGCCAGTGGGACACAAAAAACCTCGCCGATGCGGAGTAGTGTTCGAACCGTAATGGGACGCCCCGCTTCAATTTGCTGCCAATGCCGGGCAGAAAATCCAAAGGAGATCATATCTTCCTGCGTGAAGCCTTTCTGCTTCCGCAAGTCTCGAACTTTCAGCCCCAATCCTCGGAAGAATGCCGCTTGATCTGTCACAAGCAGTTTTGTATGCTCACACGAGCAAAATCACCACGAGCAGAATAGCTGTTTTCTCGTATCCTTCTTGACGATATGGCTTTTAAGGTTGGCCGCAATAGCTCGCTTTTGATCAACGCGCGCTCTCGGCTACCGGAATTTTCTAGTGGGGGAGTTCGAGTTTGGGCTAGGGCTGCTGCCTCAGGCCGAACCCAGTACCTTGGAATGAAAGATATTATTGCCAAATATATTGAGCTGGGCTATCCATCCGATCCGATCCAGGCGACCGCCCTTCGCATGCTTCTTCAAGTATATGACCAAGCCGTTGATCGTCACTATCCGCTCCTGGAATTGATAGTAAAGAGCCTGGTGGACGAGGGGGGAGCCCTGAAACCTTTCCCGGGGATGGATCTGGATCAGGAGAACCTGAACCAGTTCCTCCAACTAATGTTCGAGGACCCGGAGAGGATGCAGGTGAAACTCCTGCAGATAATGGAGGCCGAGGGGAATCCAGTCCCACAGGACCATAAGGATCTTCCGGATTGGGCGGAGGACTTGGTGCTTCTACTACTAGAAGCCCGGGGAGACATTCGCTGAGATGAGTCTGCCTGGTCAGGCGCAAACAAAAACTGCCACGAAGATCTGAGAATGCTGTTTAAGGAATGATAAGGGATTATACCGGTACAAAATTATGTGCTTCTGAATTACCCTCTCGCTGCGCTGCTTTCCTAAAAAGAGATATTTCTGCTTCCCGCAGAAATATCTATATGTCTTTTGGAGTAATATATTAAGATTTCGCACCTGAGGCAAAAAGACATCCAAATATCCTCGGCCGATTCGCCGATCGCATTATTGCTCATGTAAGGCGCGCTCTGTTCTGGAGTATCTTCCAGAACAGAGCCAAAATACGCGTCTTCTGACAATCGCCAAACCTGGGTAAGACATCTGGCGACTAAGCTCCTGGAAACAAACCTGAATGCCAGGGATTAAGTGGGAGAAGAAATGAACTCTAAACCTGAAGGCGCCGGAGCCCGAGCCAGTTGGTTTGTCGGCGCATCCTATGGCGGAACAGATGATCAAACACCCAAATTTCTCAAGGAAGGCATATGGGTGAATGGCTGCAAAGATAAATACCTGGAGGCAGTTAAATCGATCCAACCCGGCGATCGCATTGCCATCAAATCATCCTACACGCGCAAACGCAACCTTCCTTTTGACAGCCGGGGCCAGACTGTTTCTGTAATGGCGATCAAAGCAATTGGAACAGTGAAGGAAAACCTTGTTGATGGTCATAATTTGAAAGTTGACTGGAAACAGGTCGACCCGCCTCGCGAATGGTACTTCTACACAAATAGAAATACTGTTTGGCGGGTTTTGCCCGGCGATTGGACCACGGATGCGCTGATTGCGTTTACTTTCGAAGAAAAGACTCAAGATATTAGCCGATTTCGAAACGCACCGTATTGGCGCGAACGATTCGGCGACGGAGCCGTAGACAAGCGGCGGTTTGGGTGGACAAGGTTCTATGAGGCTGTAGCCGATAAGCTACTTACATTCAGAAATAAGAGAGAAAAACTCGTAAAGGGTATTCATGAAATCGCGTCAAAAGTGAATGGTTTCTCAATTCTTAATGATCAATTTAAAGATGGGACAATCGGTCCGATGAAGGACATATGCCCATTTACAGTTATGGGAATATTTAATCGAGGAATTACGGAGGTCAATCGGAAGAATATTGCTTCTGAACTGGCCGGAATCTTGGGTGTTTCCGAAGCGGTTCCGGATTCTTTTAAGGGTATACCCATCCTCAATAATCAGAGATCGTGGTTCTTTGGTTATGAGAAAAGGCGGCAGCCTGACGATATCGATACTCTTTGGGAAATCTTTTCCCAAGCGATCGCATTTGCCGAATCAGACAATCCGGAGGCTAGATCCTCTTTTATTGCAGCATACGATAATGCTGCTCAGCGATATGGAGTTGGATGGAACCTCACAATGGGACTTTATTGGATTCGTCCCTGGGATTTCCCAACCCTGGAAAGCCAATCTCAGCGATACATTACCAAGAAGCTAAATATCCCGATCGCTTTGAATGGGCCCAAAGGACGCTGCAATGCGAGTGATTATTTGTCCGTCCTCGATACTCTTGAAGCCCGGTTCCAGGAAGAAGCCTACCCAGTACATTCATTCCCGGAATTGTCATATGCGGCATGGGGATTCAATCCCACGTCTGATGATGATTCGCACGGCAAGTGGAGCCGGAGCATACAGGGAAAAATCAGGGCTCTTTGCTCCGACAAGCAATCTTCTGAATTTACTCGTCAGGAGTTCCTCGAACGATTTTTGTCCGGATTAGAGGACGAGTTTCCCAATAACAATACTATTGAAGCGACGATCAATCGCCAGTTCCAGATTTTGCGAGATGAAGATTTACTCGAATTTCTCGCCAGCGGCAGCTATAGGTGGTTAGGTTCTGAACTGGAAGATGGAGATAACGGACCTGAACCCCCAGTACCGCCAGTCGCCTACATTGAATCCTATTCGGTTGATAATATCCTGGCAGAGGGCTGTTTCATCGCTCAATCAAAACTGGAGAAAATTCTCGAACGTCTGCGCACAAAGAAGAACCTGATCCTTCAGGGGCCGCCGGGGACCGGCAAGACGTGGCTGGCAAAACGATTGGCCTTTGCCCTGATAGGACAGCGCGATGACAGCAAAGTTCGCGCAGTTCAGTTCCATCCAAATCTCTCTTATGAAGACTTTGTTCGCGGATGGCGTCCCGCCGGCGATGGCAGGCTTGCATTGACGGATGGACCATTTGTGGAGATGATCGAAGCAGCCGCGAAAGAGCCTACAGCCAGGCATGTTGTAGTCATCGAGGAGATTAATCGGGGGAACCCAGCGCAGATTTTCGGAGAAATGTTAACGCTGCTTGAGGCTGATAAAAGAACGCCCAATGAAGCGCTAGAGCTTTCCTATAAGAGGTCTAAAGACGAGCGCAAGTTTATCCCCGATAATCTTTACGTAATCGGGACCATGAATATTGCTGATCGTTCATTAGCATTAGTTGACCTGGCCTTGCGCCGGCGATTCGCCTTCATTGATCTCGAACCCACACTCGGCAAACCCTGGCACGATTGGGTAAATTCCCAGTGCGGAATAGATTCTGAAATCCTTGTTGAGATCGAAAAACGGCTCAACTTTTTAAACGCTCTAATCTCTGCCGATACTAGTCTCGGCTCACAATTTCGCGTGGGGCACAGTTATGTTACACCTCCGTTCGGAATTCCAATCAGCGATGCCCGCGAGTGGTTTCGGCAGGTTGTGGATACAGAGATCGGACCTCTTCTCGATGAATACTGGTTCGATGCCCGTGAGAAATCGCAGAAAGCCCGGGAACGCCTGCTGGAGGGATTTTGATTGTGTCGGCCGCGGCAACCGATGTCATTGCAGATGCTGACAAAGAGCCTGGCCGGATTGGCCGTATCCCTGTACGCAATCTATGGCTGCTCATGCTTTACGCCTCGGACCTCTTTCGGGATGTTTCCCGGGCAAAAACCTCCGTTGAAGATAACCCGGATGACATTCCAGATTTAATTGCTGAAATTCTATCTCGGCAGGTTGAACTCCGCATAAAAAAGAACCTGAGTTTTGGATACCAGACGCGCAACGCAATTCTAGGGCGGATTCGCGGACGCATAGACTTTTTATATACAGAACGGCATCAGCTACTTAATCGCGGAAAGGTGGCCTGCCGTTTTGACGAATTGACCATCGATACTCCCCGAAATCGTTTCGTCCGAGCCGCACTTGAAGAAATTTCCAAAATTGTGGGCCGCAAGGAGCTTGCCCATCGATGTCGATCTCTTGCTGCTAGCTTAAAGCATATGGGTGTTTCAGGAGAAAGACCTAATCGGATGGAGGTTTCACTTAATCGGTTCGGCAGGCATGATTCTGCTGATCAGCAAATGGTAACTGCCGCGCACCTTGCTTTCGAGCTGGCTCTACCAACCGAATCTGCCGGCAATAGACATCTACTCTCACCTGATCGAGAAATTACTTGGATCCGTAAATTATACGAGAAAGGTATTGCCGGTTTTTATGATGTGGTGCTTTCAGGAGAAGGCTGGCGCGTTGACGCCGGAAAGACCATCGGATGGCCCATAGCGAGCAAAAGTTCGGGTATCGATAAAATCCTTCCGTCTATGAGAACTGATATTGTGTTGGACCATGCAAGCACAGGCCGCCGGATTGTTATCGATACGAAGTTCAATTCGATTGTTACCCGCGGGTGGTACCGAGAGGAGACATTACGTAGTGGGTATGTCTATCAGATCTACGCCTATTTGCGGTCTCAGGAAGGGAATGGAGACCCCCTCTCAGATAAAGCTTCTGGTTTGCTCCTTCACCCCTCCGTAGGAGATATGGTTGATGAATCCGTTGTAATTCAGAATCATGAGATCAGATTCGCCACCGTTGATCTTGGCGCAGATGCGAAAGAAATCAGATCACAACTTTTGGAAATTGTTGGGTCTCACATGCGGACTAGCTCTGCCTCTGCCCTGACCTTGGCGGAGGTCGGAGCATAAAACCGGTCTTGAAATGGCGATTTGGATTCGAATCGCTGGTTTCCAAATTATCGCACGTAACAAATGACCATTTTTGATATTGGTGCATCCTGGAATATACCAGGGGCTGATTCTCCTAATACTCAAAGGTAGAAAACGGCAGGGACGCTATTACTCTTTCTATATGTAAAACTTAAAATTCGGCCGGTAGTCCTTGATAGACTGATTGGAGATTAGTATTTCGCCAACCGCATCGGAGAACTTAATCGTGACCGGCTTACTCTCTCCCAGGCGGCACGCATTATAGTTGAGCTTAGTAAGACCCAAAATATCCTCGGCCACACATCCAATCGATGAATTCCCGTGCTGGATGTCGATTTTAAGTGGAACTGGTGTTTCCCAGCCGTCATAAGTTCCAATCCGGTCCTTGAACCCGGACCCATAGAGGTAGCCACATCTTTCATTCACCTGCCAGAATGTGCCCCGCAGAACAGGCATGCGTCCTGTTCGATATAGCCGAGGCCCGAATCGATCTGTTCGAACTCGAATCCCAACCAGGGTGCAATCGTTTGGACATGCAGCTTGGTAGCCCCTGAATTCTTCATCACTTATTTCGGATCGAGAGTGGAGGAAGATTTCCCTCAGCGGGCGCCCGTCCAAACTCCTATAGGTATTGAGTATGCCATTAAGAAGTCGAGTTGCTGAGTTTCTGGAAAGATGGAATTGTCGGTCTTTCTCTGAGTACCATGGCCTATCATCAGCCAAGAAAACAATGCCATCCCCGGAGTCGATGAACATCTGTGCTGCGCAACATGCGCTTCCCTTGCTTTCTTCGGTCCGTCGAAAAGCCAAACCAACGTAGCACACACCATCCCGACCATTATGTAAACGCCAAGGCTTTCCACCACATTTGTAATAGAGAGCTGTGCTTACATTCCACATACGATCTGAAACAGGAGTCAACCCTCGACTCCCAAAAGGGTTTTCATCTGAAAGCCTGAGGGTAGATTCACGGAAAATCTGGAGCGGAATGTTGTCTTGCATTGCGCGGGCTTTGATCTGGCGTCGGAAATCAGGAGAAAGCTGGTATTGTTCTGGATCATAATCTTCGAATAAATTGAATTGACCGCCTTTCCGAAGTTTTTTTTCTGTTCTAGACAACCGGTCGCCGATGGGGCGGGTTACATTCGATTTGGGACGACAATTAGCCCACACTTCATCCGGAACGATACAGATTGCAACCCCAATGGGGCTGTCAACCTTGCGCATCTGCCTAAAACCCTCAACAAACATTTCCACAACGGAGAAGCAACGCTCGTGTGGATCCCGCTTTTGGGAAGATTCGAGAAGTAGCTCGCGGTCTATTTCATGTGCCCATAGTGGTTTTGTAGACCATTTATCGCCGAAGGCTGCATCAAATCCTGGGAAGGGTGGCCAAAGTCGATGCTTAGCGGAATCGGCAACATACCATGGCTCATTCATTGCCTCTGCCCACTGGCGTACTAAGCTAATTCCGGTTGCACTACCAAGAACAACATACCCGGGTGACTTTGGATGAGATGGAGCGTCAATGCTATGAGGACCAAAAAGCGTTAAGCCATCGTGGGGATCCGCTGCGCTCTGTCCTCGACCGAATTGAAGCGGGGGTTCCTCAAATAATAATACGTTTTCACTCACTGATATCGTCCCCTTCAAGCGATTCATCTGGGTCGGCGCCTAGGATCATTGCCTCTTCGCGTATTTTGTCGGGACTAAAAAGAGACGCCTCATCGATTCCAAGACAAGTGGACCACTCATCAGGATTGCAGTTAATTTTGAGCAAATCGGATTCAGTATGTCCCATGCAAATGGAAATTCCATCTTCTGACAGAAACTGTGCTATGGCCAAGACTCTGGAAAGCCAATCGTCATTCCACCAACCGCGGCAGAGGTCTTTTCTACGTGTCTTTGCAGAATTGTCTGTCAGCAAACCATTATTTTCATCAGTGATTCGGATATAGATCCTTGCCAGTATATAGACACTGTTCGTGCATGGATCTCCAGATGCTCTCAAATAAGGCGCCAGACTATACCGGTATTTTGATGATCCTGTCGGCCGCCAGAAAGTCCTGATCCCCGTAGTATTAATAAATGACTTAGCTCCATCCGGTTTCTTGAAATAAAGCCGATTTGATTTCGGAAGTCCCTCCGGAAAAAACAAATGGTGCTTCATCGGGCAATACAAGAGCCCCTTTTTGGCGAGATGGACCCGTATGGATTTTGTTATCAACTCAAGAACGAGATGATCACAAGGAATACCTTCAAAGTTTGCGAAATCCATCCAAGATTTGGCGCCTGCCCATTTTAAGCTGCGCATTCGAGGAGAAGTTGCAGGAGGAGGTTGGAAACTTACAAAACTCGTAGGACTTATGCGCCGGAAAGCCCATTTCGAAGCCAGTTCTCCTATGTCACGGTAATCGATAGGGGTATCGCACCTGAACATCTGTAGGGCTGCCGGAATTCGGGTAACTCTGAGGCGATTTGAGATAATCCGCTCAGAACTCTCCACAATTCTAGATTCCGGAAGAAAAGCGCTGATAGCGAAATTTGGCAAAGGTCCAGTCCGAGGGCATCTGGCTTCTACCAAAGATTTCAATAGCTCTTTAATGCCGTCGCCCCAGCTTTTCTGGAATGGGATAGCACGGATTTCGCGCGTCTTAGAGTCCAACCCTTGGCCATTGAAGCTCGATGCTACGATTGGGATCATCAATTCGCAACGCGCCGATCCTTTTAAAGTGTGAATTGTCGCACGTCGAGCGTTCATGTCTGGATTAGCAATTGCCCCAGGCGACAGCATGGGAAGGTATGCGAAGGCCCTATTTGCAATAAGATCTTCTAAAGCGTTATCGACTCTTAATCCCGCAGTGGCAGCCGTGCTCTGGCTCCAAACGTCATACCCTTCCAATGTGAGCCGGCCTACCAGCCATTTGGCAAGAACTTTATCCTCGTCAGAATGGTCCAATATAATCATGTCCCTGGGGGACAGCGGCGCGTCTCCCGCAACGGGGAAAAAGGGTGGTGTGAAAATCTGCGGGTGATGCGCAATGAGTTGTGCGCAAGTGGTCGCCAGCATGGTTCGCAGTCTCTCAAGACCATAGAGTTCCAGTTTCCATCCGTATTTTGCTTTTATTGACTCTATCGCAGAGTCCCTCTCATGAGCCGAGAGGGATGATGTGGATAGAAACACCAATCTGTCACAAGCGTGCTCATGGGTACGAATTTTTTCGGCATCCTCAGAGAGCTTCTTTTTCCAATCCTCCCGGACGCTGTACGCGAAAATCGTGACTTCTCCCGATGGTTTGCTTATGTGTATAGCGTCCCGACCTTTATCATTGCGGCCACCTAAGGGCTCAACGGCAGGATACCCATGCAGGGCCATCAGGTCATGGCATAGCCGCTCAAACTGATCGTAGTCAGTCAGCTTTTCAAGGCAATAGACAATTGCATCAGCACCCATACGCAACTCAAGGTATTCGGAGATTTAACAAAATTTGTGCTTGCGCGAATGGTTATATCAGATTTGATATTAATTCCCTATTGCCTTATGGTCTATACCAATTGTCATGATTCTTTGCAATGACAAATCAGCTACACATTATAAAAGACGAGCTGCGTTCGTGATTGATCTCTCAGATTAATAAAAACACTGAAAGCCCCTATCTGAAACATTCTATGGTCAGTGTACCCGGGTATACTGATTTGATGTTTCTAACTGAAACAATTTGTGGTTGCGAATCGTCGAAGAGTCTCGGATCACACGCATTATTGACATGTATGAGATACACTAATTTTGTGAAAAACGTGGATGAGAATAACTCTTCTTCCGATTTTGGCGTTGATCCTGACCTCCTTAATTTGCTGGGCGATGGAGGCATCACCCTACGAGACCTCGAATGCGTTCATGACTGGAGACGAGGTTTTGATGAAGAGAGAATTGCAGCTTTTTATGAAATCACAGTTCCGGAAGTTAAGGCAGGAATTGAAAGGATCGTGAAGAAATTGCCAGAAAGCACCGTGCGTCTGGACACCGAACTGCGCGATCAGATAGTAGCAAATAACGCCCGCATGAAAAGGAATGATCGAGAACTGTCTGGCAATTTAGAGCTATCGGCGGATACGCTTCTGCAGAACGGAAAGAATCCAATCCAGATTCTAAAGCGATATCGAGAAGCGCTAACCGAGGAAGATACTAACCTGATCGAAATCCTACGCCAGGCGGATAAAGGAATCGACGATGTCGGGGAAAGCGCAGACCCCACGCTGGAGCGAGAAGCTCGGCTTATCGAAGAATTGCGCCAACAGGAAAAAATTCCGAAGATTAATGCTGTGAGTAATAGGTCAATCTCTCAGAATTCAGAAGATTCTCGTTCTCGAATCGCTGGTAATAAATTAGCGGGAATAGGGGACCCCAAAAAGAACAATAGATGGGATCGCCGGAGTAAGAGAATTACGGTCCGGATCGAAAACGCTCTGTTAGAGAGGATACAGAAACATACGCACAACGACGGTTATGACCTGAGTAAGCTTGTTCGAGTCGCCATCAACCAGTATCTGGAATCCAGTGCTGAAGACGGCAAAAAATAGGGAGTGCAAGAATGTCTGACAATTTTGGGAGTCAGCGACCTAATTCAGGCAATTTCGGAGGAAGTTGGCATGGCGAGGGACACGGGGGAGGAAAAGTTTTTCTATATACCCGCCGACGCTATCTAGTCGAAGAAGCTGCCTCGGTAAGCATCAAGGATTTACAACGAAATAAAGGTCGGCAAAAGATATTGCAGGCTGCTGATAACGGCTCGACTATCCCAATCTCATTAAATGAAAAGACCTTCACATTGAATGTGACCTACGATACTCACAGACTTCCAGGTCGGCAAGAACGTTGGTCAAGCATTTCGGATGGGAACGTCAGATTATGGTTAGTCTGTCCCAGTTGCAGGCGCCGTTTCGAAAAGCTCTACATTGCCCCCTCAGGATTATCTGACGATGAACATTGTCTCAAATGTAGAAAATGCGCACGCCTTGTCTATATGAGCCAGCATTGCGGGCGGCGGAAGTGGTGGAGACTGAGTGCCAAACCAATTCGGAGACTTCTTCGAAAACGCGATGCGCTATTGAGAAGAAATCTTAGTCCAAACATGGCTCAAGAACTGGATCATATTGACAGGATGATCTGGCTGTACCGACAACGCGCAGCACCAAAGGGCGCAAGAAGATCATCCAAGGGGATAAAAAGACAGTATCGGGATGTGGATTTGGTCTTCAGACTAAACTAGAAATCGTGCTTCTTTCCAAATCTCTCAAAATTTTCCTATTGTTGATAAAATCCACTGTCCTAGCTATTGAGGCTTTTTCTTCTGCCGGTGCTTTTGGTAATACGTATGAGAAGCAGATGCTTGAGCACATGCTTTACTGCAAAATAATCTTGTTGGTGGATCAAGAGCGAACAGTCGTCCACACTTTTTGCAGCTTCTGAATTCTTTGTTGGCAGTAATATCTGCGAGAATCATGCAGTAAATCGCCTCGCGTAGATCTGCTATGTGGTAGTGCATTCTCATTGTCTCGATTTCTATGACTGTGTTGTAATAGATTGGTTCAGAACAAAGAAAAGGTCCGCCGGTACCCAACAAATTTCTAAAATCATCTCTGAATGATCTACTAATAGCAGCTACCGTACATACCTTCAGTTCAGCGAGGGTTAGTCTTACGGCTTTTTTTGCTATGATGGGCCCGCCTACCAGGGGATACGGCTTCAGTTCTAGATCTTCAAGTGAATATTTGCTGACTTCGCTCCAAAATTGGAGTGCTTCAACCATTTTATCGGGATCTTGTGCTTTAAGAGCAATCCATAAGTCCCACAAAGCACGTACCTGATTCCGGTATTTTCTAATGATGCGAAGTGAGAGAGCGAAAGGTAATTCAGGTATTGGCATTTTTCTCTGAACTGGATGGGTTGAACTGATAATTGCAGGGATAAGGAGCTGCGATTGTGGGCCTGTAATCGCTGAACGCGAGAGAATACCCCATTTGTTAATAAACTGCGCTATGGCATCCTGATTGTCTCCCAGCCTCACAAATTCCAGATGTAAGCTTTTTGAAGGCGTTCGCCTATACGTATCAAATGGATCCTTGCCTCGCGAGAAATCCAGCACACCTATTACTCTTTCATCTCGAATGGAAATGGTTTTCACCATTGGAAGTTTGGTCCTTGGCATTTCCACAAAAAATATCTCCTTATCATATGAATTATCATATCAAAGTAATTGTAGGAGAATTTGCGAAATATAACAATGCAATCAGCAAAAGGGGGAATTTGAACATGCTCGAGAAAGAATTTGAAGCACTTGAGCGCACTGCGTGGCTGGTTGACAAGTTGAGGTTATCGCCAAGCACGATATATCGGAAGCTTGCGAATAAGGAAATTCCATCCGTGATCGTTTCAAATGGATTCAGGAAGAAAAGCTATCGAGTGCGCCCTTCCGAAATTGAGAAATGGCTCACGACTCGCAGATGTTAAGGCAATCAGATCCAAAAAGAAAAGCCCGGCTGTAACCGGGCCTCAATGATTCCAACAATGTTAAACATACTATACCACAAAATTACCCTACAATTGTTCATCTGGGCATGGCGAACTGATATTTTCAGGAGGCAATGCCTGGAAAAATCAGTATCCGCCCTGAAAAGCATTCTCGTCTCTGCGTTCAATCAGGGTTTCTTATCTCCAAAAACTGTTTCGTTAATATTTGAAAGGCTGCCCTCATTGCGAGAGGCATGAATTGGAATTTCGCAAATGACATCTATCCCAGAGGAACTTATCGAATGCGGTCAATGGGTTTGTTGGAGATTTGAACGACGAGAAGGACGCGCGACAAAAATCCCAATCAATCCACAGACAGGACGCCGAGCATCAAGCACGGATCGGGCAACTTGGAGCAATTACGCCATGGCAGTTGAAGCGCAGAAACGATTTCGGCTAGATGGAATCGGCTTTGTTTTCAGCACTAATGATCCATATGTTGGGGTTGATCTCGATAATTGCCGCAATCCGAAAACGGGCGAAATTGCGCCCCGAGCCTTGCGAATTGTGCAGCTTCTGAACAGCTTTACGGAGATCTCACCTTCAGGTTGTGGATTGCATGTTTTTGTCAAAGGGAAGCTGCCTAAAGGAGGTAATAGAAAAGATGGACTCGAATGGTGGTAGGCGGAAAGGGGGTATCGAGATGTACGACCGTACCCGATATTTCACAGTTACTGCGGATCATCTCGATGGCACGCCAATGTTGATCAACGAGTGCACGGCCGAATTGGAGAGACTCCACACGTTATTCTTCGGCAAGCCCAAAACGAATCAGTGTACAAATTCACAATTTAGACAGCTCCGTCCAATCCGTATCTGCGATGAGGAGATCCTGAACAGAGCGAGACGAGCAGCAAATGGTTCCAGATTCGAAAGGCTCTGGCGCGGAGATTGGCGAGACAGTTACCCTTCACAGTCCGAAGCCGACTTGGCGCTCTGCAACATGCTTGCCTTCTGGACCGGAGGAGATTCGGACCGCGTAGATTCTCTCTTTCGGCGTTCTGGACTTATGAGGCCGAAATGGGATCAGCGACACTTCAATGATGGCTCAACATACGGAGGTGCGACAGTTGCCAGGGCTTGTACTCGGGGGGTGCGCTCTTGAGTTCCACCAATACAACTAAATACGCAGAACCGCAGTCTGCTAAAGGACTAAAGTTAAAAAAGGAGACTCTGAATTGGATCAAGACTGGCGAGATTCCAGAACGTTTAAGGTCCGTACAAAGGCCGCCAGATGTTTTACTAATAGAGCAACTGATACGAGAGGGATTAAATAGAGATTCGGTCTTCCAGATTTTATCTGACCCACAAACAGCATACGGATCCACAATCGATAAACTAGCTGATACCGCCGCGCTGGATTACCTGCAGGATAAATTTACCCAAGCTGTCAGATGGACGATCCCCAGTATCAGACCAATCAGCGAAATCATGGATCTAAAGGGTTCGCCACCGGGAGCACTGATCGAGGACATCCTTTTAGAAGGCGAAACCGTATTGTTTGCCGGCCGCGCAAAAATCGGGAAATCGACTCTCCTTCAACAAATGGCTTGTTCACTAGCGTCTGGCGACTCGTTCCTGGGCCATTGCATGCCTATGCCGCGCCGAGTTTTGTACATAGATATGGAAAATCAGCCTCTGCACCTTCGAGAACGATATCGCCAGGTGAGTAGCACTATTAAAGGAAACGACTGGTATAAACGCTTCGAAATTGCCGCTTTTGACTCACTTGCTGGAAATGTATTCGGACTTGATCAAGGTGGTTTGCGCCGTCTTACTCTAGCCGTGGAGGCGTTCGATCCAGATCTTGTCATTATAGATAGCTTGCGCCTGTTTGGAGGAGTCGAGCTAAAGGATGAAATTCAAGTCGTTCAGTTTTTAACTCGCCTAGCGGAACTGCGGCGCATTAAGAAATCGCTATCTACGATCCTTGCTCATCACCTTAGAAAACAGGATCGAAAGGGTAAGGCTGTGAAACTAAGCCAAAGCCCCACCGAGTGGATCGATGATGTATCAGGTTCACAGGCACTTGTTGCGCATGTTGACTCTATTTGGGGTTTCGAGCTGGAACGCGAAAACGATCTAGAAACAAATGTATTCGCGCAGGTGCGCCGTAACGGGCGCCAAAATACGTTCTATCTCTCACAAGCCGTCGATGATTCTGGCAATTCCATAGTTGGGTTTAATCTACTTTCAAAAAACGATGTAGAAGCCGCTGCAGAAAAGGTTTTTACCCGAAGAGAAATGGAAGTCTGGGGCAACCTTCCCAAATCATTTAGGTGGAAGGAACTACTCGCAGCCTGTGGCGGGGATACCAAAAAGAAAATTGCAAGCAGCCTGCTAAACAAGGCAAGGACAAACGTGCTGGTGAACGAAATTGATAAGACCTACACAAAGGTGATTCCAGTTGCTTGGGTGGGATGGAGCCCTGACACAAGGCAGGGAGAAACCATTTGTGGATAACTGCTTCTAATAAGTTGAAAAGAATTATTTTATTGCTGGTTTCCACATTACAGAAACCAAAGGAAACCAACACTAGAGATATGGTTTCCTGGTTCCCCTTAGTTTCCTGGTTCTGTCGGTTTCCAATGTTTTGCCTTGGTTTCGATACCTGACCGATCCGCACTTGGTGAAATTGCCCCGTTCGCACACCGGGTACAGAGTTGAGCCGCGACGTGACAGTCAATTTAAAGAGGCCTTCGTCGGAACTTCACCAAAGAGGAGAATGACATGCACAGAAGCACCACGAACCAACATCAGAGAACATTGCCCTTTCCCTTACAAAGCAAATCAGTTGAAGGACTGAAGGCGTTGCCTCCTGTGAAGATCAAAAATAGGCCAGGTAAAACTATGACGGTCGCTGTATTGAGAGCGCAGACCCGGACATGGCGGCAAGCGATCCGTCAAAACTGCATAGATTGTGCTGGAGGAGTAAGCAATATAGAGAACTGTCAAGGGGATAAACTCCTTGGCGGCCCATGCCTCTTTTACCCTCACCGTATGAGTAAAAACAAACCATCCGCTCGTTTGATACGGAAGCATTGCCTATGGTGCATGGGCAAAAGCAAAATGCTTGTCCGGGAATGCCCGAGCAAAAGCTGTCCATTTCTGCCATGGCGTATGAGGCATGTCCCAAAACCAAAATCACAAAACCTATCGGACAAACAGCTGAAATCTCTGGCTGAAGGCACGAGCGTTTTAAACCGGAGAAAAGGGCCACTTTGTCCAGTGATTTCTCTGCCAGAATCAGCGCAAATCCCTATTGAGTGTAAAACCATTGGCGCTATTCCGGCGGCTAAAATTCGTTAGCAATGACTGGAGAAAAACACTTAGTCAGAATCTAATGGCGGCCATCGACAGGAACGCTTAAAGCATCGTGCTCTCCAATTTCGGGGAATACCAAAACTCAGGGTGAGATGCCCTAATTGATGGTGAGACAAGCTTTATGAAACGGCTTTGGTCTATGAAAGGGCTATGTCCCGGGTATATGAGCAAAATCGAAATTGTCATCGCAGTACGCTGTCCGAAGGGGAATGATCCTCGATCGGACAACGACCAAGGGCGAATGTGCTGGCGCCCCTGAGCCATCTATCTCAGCACAATTGGAGATTCAAAATGAACCATAAAAGCAATCAGCCGGCAGAAGAGTCAATCCCAGAAAAAACCAGAACACATTCCGAAACGGAAGGAGAAAAAGTGAAAGTTGTTGGAATCGATATCTTTATTGACTGCAATGATAAGTCAGTGAGGAACCTTCTTAACACTCCTTTCTCGCGTGACCCAGAACGACAGTTAGCAGATATTGTCGATGCCCTTCAACGAGAATGCTTCGATATCCTCTGGTGTACAGAAGGACTGCAATTCCATATCGTTTTGCCGGAAGGCCAAGTGAAAGAAGCGTGCCGCATCATTCAGACGGCGCTGACAGAGTCGTGGCCCTTCCACAACCATGGGCCTCTCGTCAAATTTGAAACGACCTCTGAGGTCAGAGGAATCCCCTCCTGCCAGATGGAGGACTGCGATTTGACTGCCCTGTATCTTTCCGATTTGGAGGGAAAACTTAGCAGACTAGCTGAACGCCAGAACGCGAAACGCGCGGCTCGGCTAAATCCAAATCTGGGTACTCAGCCGCATACTAACAATATGGTTTAAGGTCGGCGTAGGGCTCTGGCCCGCAATGTAACATATCGGGAGTTGTCTTGGTTAGATTCAGCCAAAGCGAAATTACATGCGCAGAAGTGAGCAACAGGGGCCGACACGGGGCCGACTTGTGTGTCGGCAAGGTAATACTTAGATGTGGCAATCTTACGAGCCACGAAACAGGGAGCCCAAAGTGGATAAATTGATAACGGTTCAAGAAGTAGCAGAGAAACTGCAAGTAAAAGCCAGCTGGGTATACAGTCATCATTCCGAGCTTGGCGGTTTTAAGCTGGGCAAATATTTGCGTTTTTCATGGCCTCGCGTGCTTGAGTGTCTGGATGAGGCGGCTGGTAAGGTTGGAAGTTTATCCGAGGATTCTTTTCAGCATAATTAGTTTTCACTGCCGCGAACAGAATGCAAATAAAAATGTTGACTAGTCCGGAACTCGACGCTACAAATCGAAACGAGAAAGAAGGGCGGGCCTATCATCGGGAGGCCGCAAGATGGTGACTCGTCAATTAGTTCAGGATGGTTGGGTATCTGATCCCATCCGCACACGGCACGGGACCGTATATAAAATCCGTTACCGTGTCCCGGCCGCGGGAGGAAAGTTCAAACATAAGCAGGAAACACTCTATGGTCTTACTGGGAAAAAGGAAGCAAAGGGTGTTCTTAATGAGCGGCTGCAACAAGTCAGCAGCATGAACCTGGAAGCCGTTGGTCTAACATTCAGGTCTTTCATGGACAATTATTGGAAACCCTATTTGGACAGGAAGCAAACCAAGCCGTCAACGGTGCGTGGTTATCAATCTGTTCTTGATAATCATATCCTGCCATTTATGGGTGACATGATCTTGACGGAGATCGTTCCACTCAATATTGAGCAGTTGCTTCAGATCAAAGCCAAAGCAAAGTATTCCTCAAGGACAATGCGGAATATCATTGTTCAATTAAACGGGATTTTTAACTTAGCCGTGGATAATGATCTGATCAGCCGCTCTCCTGTCCGTAAACGGCACAAGCCAGTGTGTCATAAAAAGGAAAAGCCAGTTTGGTCAGCGGAGCAACTTCGAAAAATTCTCGATTCAATTCCGATTGAGTTTCAGTGCGTATTTCTTTGTGTGGCCTTAACAGGGCTGCGCCTGGGCGAACTACTTGCCCTGCAATGGAAATATGTTGATCTAGTTTCGAAGAGACTCCGTGTAGCACATAGCCTATATAAAAGGCAGTTGGTTGCTCCAAAAACCGAATCGAGTGCTAGGACTATTGCTTTGGGAGAGGCCCTTAACTCGGCACTAATGGAGCATAGGATGAGTTCTCGTTTCACTGGTCCCGAGGACTTTGTATTTTGTACACAGGAAGGGGCGTCACTGAATCCGGATGTGCTTCGAAAAGATGTCCTCTATCCCGTGCTGGATCGATTGAACATTCCACGGCCAAAAGGTGCAGCGGGATTTCATTGCTTCCGGCACTCGGCTGCAAGCCTTATCAACGCCGAGACAGGGAACCTGAAAATAACTCAGAAGTTTCTTGGGCATTCAAACGTCAGTACGACAGCTGATATTTACACTCACACGTCCGAGGACATGGAGCGGGAAGCTGCTTCTGCCTTGGAACGATCCATTTTTGGAAGCTGTTCGCGATCTGTTCGCGATACGGAACCGCGAACAAGAATTCAGTGAATTCACATTTTGTAATGAAAGGCCCAAGGTGCTTCCAACTTGCTCGATTTTAAGTGTTTATGGGATTTATTTCGGGTGAGTTTTGGTAGCGACGGGTGGAATCGAACCACCGACCTTGGGGTTATGAATCCCTAACCTGCCTGAACGTCGTACTAAACGGTACTAAAACCTCCTATAAATCCTGGATTCGGCGGAATTCTTTTAGGACGGTTTCGGCTCCAGTAGGATCCAGAACCGCCACACAACCGTCACACTCGCTGCTTTTGGCTAAAAGCCATCGGCTGCGCCTGTGACAAGTTTGTTCCGACGAATCGAGGATACAAAATGGCATATACATTCACGCTCACTAATGCAAAGGGCGGCTGCGGCAAAACCACAACAGCTCTAAACCTAGCAATTTGCTTTGCAAAGGCAGGGTATCGTACCCTTGCCATCGATTTGGATCAACAAGGAAATTTGAGTTCCGGCCTTGGCGTTGATCTCAACCAATTGAACATGACGGCGCATCGTTTGCTGATCAACGAGGCGCCGGAGATTGGCAAGTATTTGGTTGAGGTTCGTCCCCAGCTGAAGCTCCTGCCCAATTCCATCGATATCGAAGCCGACGATCTCCTGGAAGCCAAGAAGGTCAACCGTGAGGTTCTCCTTCGCCGGCAACTAAAGCCGATCAAGGCTGAGTTCGATGTCATCCTGATCGACACTCCGCCGGCAATGCGGGCAGCTACCGTCAATGCCCTGGTTGTTGCTGACTCCGTAATTGTCCCGATCGATTCATCCAGCTTCGCTTTGCTGGGAATGACTCAGCTGCTCAAGACCATCGCCGCTATCAGTGAGACACATAATCCCAATCTGAAGATCCACGTGTTGACAACACTGTTCAACAAGAGACAAAACCTGGACCGCGTCATCAGACAGCAGGTTGAGGAGTTCTTCGGCCAGAGCCTGGTCCTGGAATCAATTATTCATCGATATGTCGGCGTTGCAGAAGCAACCGCAATGAAGAAAGGAGTAGTAGAAAACACTGCTGCTACATCCGCCACGTTCGACTTCACGAAGCTCTTCAACGAACTCAAAGAGGAAATGGATCATGAAAAAGAGAGACATGCAGCAGCTGAAAGCATCAATCGCTAAGGATTTGGTACAAGGCCAGGGAGACAATTCCGCGACTAGAGACTTATTAAAGCTGTACGTTCCGCTGAATGGAATCGTCAGCAAGCCAGAGCCCGAAATTCGGCACGAAATGCCTGTGGAAAACTGCCTGGCACCACGTGCCACCGTGGCACAGGACGACATTCCTGCATGGCACGGTGCCACCGTGGCACCTCATGCTACCCTGGCACCACATGCCACGGTAGCACGATATGCTAGGGTGGAAGGCGAATTGCGCGTTCCGAATACCATTAGTTTCCGCCTCTTTCCGACACTCGATCCATTCGCAAAAGCCGTCTATTATCAGCTCTATTTGGAATCATATGGTTTCCACAGCGATATGTGTCTGGTTAGCCTTCCGACATTGGCGAAATTGGTGCTGATGTCCCAGCGAAAGGTTCAAAACACAATCAGTTATCTCGAATCGCGTGGATTAGTAAAAAGGCTTGGGTCCAGGCTAGGTGGAAAAGATCGCGGCAATTATTATCAAGTATTTGTTCCGGAAGATATCGGTCCCATAAATCCAAATATTCCGCCAGACAACTATGATGAAAATGAAACCGACTGCATGGCACCTCGTGCCACCCTGGCACCACGTGCCAGCCTAGCACTCCATGCCACGGTGGCACGAGGTGCCACCAATCAAAATGATGATGATGATGATATAAAAATAAAAAATAAATCATCATCATCAAAAGGCAACGACATTGGCAGCGAGTTTGTGGAAAACCACACTTGCGCGGCTGCGCCGCGAGAGAAAGAAACGGCGAATTTTCTGCTTGTGCGCGACGCGTATGAAAAAGCCACCGGGAATCGCTGGAATCAATCGGATTCGGAAGCCTACAAGCAAAACTGCATCGCCGATGTGCCGCCGGCCAAAATCGTCTCGGTTTTGGAGACCGTAGTTCGTCGGACGCCGACAAAGATCAACAGCTTCAAATATTTCGTCAAGGAGATCATCGCTCAGCCGGATCCGCGCAATCGCTCCTGGCAGAAAAAGCGCCTTGAGAGGATCGTTCACAAAATCCGGGATATTTCGGTTGGGCGCGGCGACTATTCAATGGCCGATTTTGTGGAGGACGTCAAATGCAGCTGCGCTCGCGAAGGCGTTGTATTCGAAAACGATCTGTTTAACGAATTGGTGAGTTAGTGCTTGCCGGCTAATTTCTGCAAACAAGTTTCATGTCACCATGAACGAGTCAGCAGCGATTCTTGCGCGAAGGAGGTTTGCGAAAACTTATGCTAACGGGTATACGAATCATCGGCCTCGGGATATGGGTTGCAATTATAAGCATGGCGATCTCGGCATTTTTCTTCCGGCATGGCTCGGAGGAGGATGTCACGCTTGTCTTCGTGTCAATCATGGATTTGATTGTGATAATGGTCGCAGCGAAAGCCATCATGAAGGTCTTTAGAAAATCCAGCTGAATTTAACGCGATATTGCGGCTCCACAGCCTGCATGACTGACGTGAAATGAGGCTGTTATTTGTTCAGAATGCCTGAGCGATATCCATTTCCGAGAAATTCTTGCAATGCGACAGGATACTGCCATATGATGACAGGATTATGACCGGTATAAGCAAACCTTCTGCAGTCGCCAGGCATCGCATTGCATGTGGATGGTCTCAATCGGAATTGGCACGACGTGCTGATATTCCCCGGACCACCGTTAGTGCAATTGAGGGTGAGAGACTCACTCCTTCCGTAACAACAGCCTTGGCGTTGGCGCGCTCATTGGGATGCTCTGTTGAAGAGCTGTTCGGCACCGGCATAATGGAATCCGTGACTGGCAGCCCGGCCTGGGCATGGTCTCCTCACATCGACCCGTGCCGCTATTGGGAGGCTGAGGTTGGTGGGCGACGGTTGCTCTTCCCCGTTGAAGGGCTTTCGCTGAATGATATACCGCACGATGGAATATGGCAGGGCGGGGCTGAACATGACTCAAGACCAACCATAGCGGAAGAAACGCTAGTCCTGGCGTGCTGCGATCCTGCAGCAGGACTTCTCGCTGCAGAGTATGCGAGAGAAAGCGGATTCCGCCTCCTGATAATTGAACGCAGCGGCGGGGCTGCTCTGGAATTGTTGAGACAAGGCCTTATACATCTTGCCGGATTGCACCGATCGACTCCTGATCGGCCTCTAAGAAACAAAGAAACCGTTCATGAGCGGCTTGGCCAGGGGTATCGATTGCTTCGGGCTGCAAGCTGGCAGGAAGGCTTAGCTCTGCCGGTCGCGGAACGATCGAGCTCTTCAGCCACCATCGCGAAGCAATGCCGGCGATGGGCTCTTCGGGAAAAGGGATCCGCTGCACGCGAATGTCTTGATGAGATGCTCGAAGGCAAGGCTGCTGCCGGAAAGCCTGTCCATGGCCATAGTGCAGTGGCTGAAGCAGTGCGGGCGGGTTGGGCAAGCGCCGGGGTTTGCGTGAAATTAACAGCACAAGATGCCGGATTGCATTTCATCCCGGTGCGTACCGAGATGTTGGATATCTGCTACTCCGATTCATTGGCACACGATCCGCGGATGCTTGCGCTAATTCGGCTTCTTCGAAGTAAGTCGCATCGCAGGTTTATTAGTGAGCTTCCCGGCTATGATGCAAGCGGGACGGGCGAGATTGTAGAAGTATGAGCTGGAAGAATTTCTTCCGCCGACTTTGAGCAGTGATTTAGAGACCAATGAGGTAGGTTCATGAGCAAGATTTTTGTGCGTGGAAGCGGCGATGTCGCTTCCGCAGTTGCGCTGATATTGTACGAAGCTGGCCATGCCGTACTTATTCATGATTCGGCGCAGCCCACTTCAACACGGCGAAAAATGGCGTTTTGTGATGCCATTTTTGATGGGAAGGCTATGTTGGAAGGGGTACAGGCCCAGCTTGCGTCCGGTCTATCTGAGATCACTGCGCACCTGGATTCACATGATTTGATTCCCGTAACCACACTTGATTTGTCCTTCCTAATTGCTTCGATTTCACCTGATGTGTTGGTTGATGCGAGAATGAGAAAGCATTCTCAACCTGAGACTCAGATTGCATTAGCCCCATTTACCATCGGCCTGGGACCAAATTTTATCGCGGGCGTGACGGTCCACGCTGCAGTGGAAACCGGGTATGAAGCGATGGGGCAGGTCATTTGGCAGGGAGCAACGCGGCCGTTGGAAGGGGAACCACGAACGATTGCCGGACATGCTCGCGATCGATATGTTTACGCGCCAATTGCCGGTGTATTCCGGACTACGGCGCAAATTGGGGATTTAGTTGCAGCAGGGCAGCAAGTCGCGACAATCGGGGAGACCATGCTGCACGCGCCTATTGATGGTATCCTTCGTGGACTCACTCACGACAATGTGCCGGTGGCACAAAAGACGAAGGTCATCGAAGTCGATCCCCGAGGCAAAGAAGTAAATATTGCAGGAATCGCGGATCGCCCAAGGCGTATCGCACAGGGCGTTTTGGAAGCCGTCAGGCAACGAACTATTTTCTAAAACAATCAGCAATCATTTCCGGCGGCACATTCACGAGGAAAAGATGGATCTGCATGCGAGTTTCCCGATATCAGGAGTTACAACTTGGATTTTTCTGCCACCTATCGTGGCCTTCGTGGTTTCATTCTTTGCCTCAATGGGAGGCGTTTCGGGAGCGTTCCTCCTCCTGCCGTTTCAGATCAGTTTCCTGCATTTTGTCACTCCTTCGGTCAGCTCAACAAATTTTGTCTATAACATAGTGGCCATTCCGAGCGGCGTCTACCGCTACATCAAAGAAGGACGGATGGCTTGGCATTTGGCCTGGCTCATGATTTTAGGAACCCTCCCGGGTGTTTTCCTTGGCTATTATTTGAGGGTTTTGTATCTCCCGAATCCCCGCACCTTCAAGCTCTTTGTTGCCTGTGTTCTTTTTTATGTGGGGATACGCCTTGCGCTGGAAATTATTTTGAAGGCTCAAAACGGCGGAGGTAATGGGCTGAACGGAAGCCTAAAGATGAATCAGAGGATTGGCATTCCCGTCAATCTCAGAACCGTCGCCTTTTCTGCAAAGAAGACAGAGTATGAATTCTGCGGAAACAGCTTTTCTGTTGCTACCACAAGATTGCTGATTCTCTCATTCCTCGTGGGAGTTGTTGGAGGTGCATATGGAATTGGTGGCGGTTCAATAATCGCCCCATTCCTGGTCGCCTTCTTTGGCCTACCGGTCTATATGGTCGCAGGAGCTGCGCTCTTGGGAACATTCCTTACCTCAATTGCAGGAGTCCTTTTTTATTCTTTGGTTCCTTTAAAACCCGGCATCTCCACTTCGCCCGACTGGATGCTCGGGATCCTCTTTGGCTTGGGCGGACTCGCAGGAATGTATTGCGGAGCGCGGCTGCAGAAACATATGCCGCAGAAATTTATCAAGATAATGTTAGGAACTATGCTTTTATTCCTCGCTGCAAACTACGTCAGAGAGTTCTTCACTCTCTAATCCTACGCCCAAAATCACACAATTATGATGAAACAGAAACAGGTTGGATGGCACTTGATGCCACCCTGACACCACATGCCACGGTAGCACGAGGTGCCATCATTAAAAATGATGATGATTATAAAAAAATAAATCGCCATCATTAAAAGGCGAAAAAACAAAGTCGGCGGCAAGCATGTGGAAAAAAATATGCCGAAATCAGCGAGGTTGAGAAGGTGTTGCCGCAGGGAACCTGCTGTATTGTGCTGCTCGCTGCTCCAAAACACACTGGCTCCCCCAATTTTTCACGATCATGTGTCCAGGTGGATTTTGGGCGGATATTACCTATACTGCCCAATCAAATTGATCGCAGGGCAATTGCCATTTTTGCAATGTGATATGCAGTGGGATTTTTCAGAATTGATCGACAGCGAATCTTCCGGAGTGCTTTGGGTGCAGCGATTGTGACACAACATATAGAGCATTCCATGATGTTGATTTGCAGTCAGGACGGAAATAATCATTCATCGGTTTTGAGAAGACCAAGATTCTTCATCGAAACACCCACTTCTCGCTTCATAGAAAACAGAAAACCAATCGAATATGCGCGGGTCTATACTGACTGCTGAACTATGCTGAGATACGCCTCTTCCAACGTCGAATCCCGCATCGCCATATATTCGATATTCTCCACGCCGATTATTCTGCGCACCTCATCTCTGATCTCCACATCCGGCTGCATATATAACGTCAGCTTTTGAACCGGGCCGTCAGTGATATGCATGACCTCCTTTATATATGGAAGATTCTGGATCTCAGGCAAAACCCGCGTCATATCTTTTCGCAAGATGATTTCCATAACGGCGGTTTTGCTGAATTTCTTCTTGACCTCTCCGGGGGTGCCGCGTGCCACAATAACCCCTTTGTTGATGATGGCAATGTAATCGCTGAGTTCATCCGCCTCCGACATATAGTGCGTAGTGAGAAGGATCGTTTTGCCCCTGGCCGTCAATTGGGGAATCAAGACGCGCAGTTCGTGCGCTCCCTCAGGATCAAGCCCGATGGTCGGTTCGTCCATCAAGAGGACATCTGGATCGGTAAGTATCCCCCGGGCAATGTGCAGGCGCTGCTTCATCCCTTTGGAGTATCTCTCGGTCAGGATATCGGCGGCTTCGGTTAGGTTTACCTGTTCGAGAATACTAGCGATCCGCCGGTTTGCCTCGCGGCTTGGCATATTGTTCAATGCCGCGAAATACTTGAGGTTCTGACGACCGGTCAGCCGCCCGTATAGGCCCCTGTCACCGCCCAGAATGAGCCCGATATGCTTTCTCACAACCGTCGGATTTTTAGCACAATTCTGGCCCATCACCAGGGCGATGCCTGCGGTCGGGGTCAAGAGCGTTGCTAGAATACGCATGGTTGTGGTTTTTCCGGAACCGTTTGGGCCTAGAAGGCCAAAAACCATCCCCTTGTCAGCGGAAAAGCTGATTCCTCTGAGCGCTTTGGTCTCCTGTTTTTTCCCGAAAAGGCCTTTCGAAACATATGTCCTCTCAAGTTTTTCACACTCAATTGCGGACATAAAGACAACTCTCCCGTTTGAGTTTGTTACTGCATGTCGCGCTCTAATGCGCCGGTGTGCCGCACACGAATCTCAAAAATCCGGAAAGCTACATATGCCAAGACACAATATGAAAACCCCACAACAAGCTCATGTAAGATATCCGCTCCCGCCTTATCCATATTTGCGCCCGTCAATCCCGCCCTTGCCGCTCTAAGGCCGTTAGTGATCGGCATCGCACGAGAAATAATGGCGAACAGCTTCGGGAGGATGTCTGTCGGAATGATGGCTCCGCATAATAACATAAGTAATCCGAGCGCGATCCCCTGAACAAAGAGCCAATTACGCGTCACCATTGAAATAAGTCCCAACAACTGGCCAAAACATATAAGTGAAAAAGCAACAGACAACACCGCAAGAACAAGCGGTGTCCAGCTGACACCCGAGAGATGGAGGTTTGCCGCATAGCACGAGGTCGCAAGACCCAACACAAATGCGAGCAGTGCATTCGGAAAGTGCAGCACGGCTCTGGCCAGATAGTTTTTTAGTCTATTGGCTCTCGAGGCATAAAAGAACGACATTGTCCCGAAGTACAGATCATAGGAATAGGATTGTGCAAGCCCGTTGACACTTGAAAAGGACATCGAGAATATAACGATGCCGAGGGCAAATGCACTGTTAACCGTGCTGCCGCCTAAACGCCCGATTAGGGTATACATTAGGACATTCGCTACCGGATACAAGATAATGCTCGAAATATAGCCCGGCCAATTGAGCCACATAAAAAGTCCCTTATAGGTATAGAAGCATTGCCTGAAAAAATTAGTCAATTCAGCCCCCTACCACTGTTTGCCTAAGTTGCCGCTGACGATAATCCGACGCTCGCCCCATCTGCAGAGGCCGTATGATATCGTCAGCCAAACGGCCGATATTACGAGACACATAAACAGGTTAAACGCGATTTTTCTCAAGTTGGCGTCGTGCCCTACGGAAAACCAAAGGCTGTTCATCGCCCATGACGACGGAATAAACATGGAAATTGCTTGAATAACCGCAGGCATTCGTTCCATCGGCAGAATATAGCCACTCAAGACGATCCCGAATGGGACGATTCCCATAAAGAAACCGGCGCGGCCGCCAATCAGGACGATCAATACGCAAAAGAAATAGCCGATGACAACAGCACCCAAAATGGCGAAGATAAAAGAAACCGCAAGCATAAGCGCATTTCCCACTTGGGGTGCCGTTTCTGATACGGCAAATACCGTGATCATGCCCATGATTCCCGATGGCAATTCAAAAAGAGCGGTTGCCAGAATTTTGCTGAAGAGAACCAGAGGTAGCGGCGCCGCGGAAATTAGTGTGAAATCGAGTGTCCCTGCTCCCATTTCAGCACTCATGGCCCAGCCACCCGTTGCAATTGCACCAGCCCATACCATAATCATCGCAGCGCCGAAAGCCAGATATGTAACTGCTGCACGATTGCCCACCATTCTTGCGATATATGCGATTGCAACGACTCCCAGGATTGCATAGAAAAGCTTCGGCAGTAAGCTGGAGCGAGCGGTCCTTATTTCCTTGCATACGGTAGATATGACGGTTCTCAGGAGTTTCTGCAAATTTGCATCCCCCATGAAATCATCTATACACTATTATCGCTTTATCTCTCAAACTAGCACAATTCCTAAAAAGTTGCCCGATTTTCCGATGTGCTTTCCTATGCCAGAAAAGGCGATAGAGCAAACATCAACCAGTAGCTGAACAAAAAGCCAGTATAACGTGTTTTTGTTTGCTTTAACTCGATATAGCCAGGGCTCCTCGAAACCTGAAATACACGAGGCAGCGCAACGAATGATGCACTATAAATCTAAGAAGGCTAAATTCACGCCTTGTGGCTCGGTGTCGAACAGTATCCAGCATTTAGTCAGACATTAAGAACTCTGCCAAATCCGGAACTGACGCGACCGCTCAAGCCATTGCTCATAAATACTGCTGCACGCTTAATCCGCAGGGATAAACGGTGATGAATATAGCTGAATAACAAAAGCCTGTCGGAATCAACACGCAATCTCCTCCTCTTCGTTGATACCTGAGAGCAACTCCTTAGGCACCGACGATGATTGTCCAGATCATCGCTGCCGTCAGAGCCACCATGATAATGCTCGTTGCGATTGTAATAATGTTGGCAAGCCTTGTGTTCCGGTATTTCCCCATCAGACCTTTTTGATTCACCAGGCGAAGCATGAAATATAGTACAAAGGGCAGCAAGATGCCGTTGGCCACCTGTGAGAGCAAAATCAGCTTAATCAGTGGAATGTGTGGGATCAGCACGACTCCAGCGCCGAAGATAATTAGAGCAGTGTAGATGGTGTAGTATGTCGGAGCTTCTGAAAACCTCTTATTTATTCCGGACTCAAATCCAAGTCCCTCGCATATGTTATAGGTTGTAGCTAACGGTAAAATCGCAGCCGACATCAACGCTGCATTTATCAGTCCCAGCGCAAACAATACGGATGCGAATTGACCGGCCAACGGCTTGAGGGCAACTGCCGCATCGGCGGCATCCCCAATATTATGGATGCCATTAACGTGCAATGTTGCGCCACAGGACACGATGATAAAAAAGGCCACGATGTCCGTGACGAGACAACCTATAATCACGTCCCATTTGCTCCATCGATATTGATCGGCGGTGATGCCCTTTTCCACGATTGAGGCCTGCAGATAGAACTGCATCCAAGGAGTAATCGTCGTACCAACCAATCCGACTACCATCACGAGATACTCCGAAGAACGAGTTGTCCCTTCGGGAACAAATGTGTCCCGGATAGCAGCCATCCAGTTCGGATGCGCCATAATGGCTGACCCGGCATATCCAAAATAGATGAGCGAAAGAAACAACAGCACTCGTTCCACAGGCTTGTACCTGCCGAAAACGATGAGCCCCCAAACCGACAATGCGCCGATTGGCACAGTGATGTATTTGCTCAAACCGAAAATGCCGAGTCCCGAAGCAATCCCTGCAAATTCGGCGGCGATATTGCCGAGGTCGGCCAAGCCGAATATGAGCATAGTTAAGAAAGTTGCACGGAACCCGAACTCCTCACGAATCAGGTCAGACAGGCCTTTTCCGGTAATTGCGCCCATGCGCGCAGCCATCTCCTGCACAACAATGAGTGCAATCGTGGTCGGAATAAGGGTCCACAAGAGCGCATAGCCGAATTTCGCTCCCGCCTGCGAATACGTCAGAATGCCTCCGGGATCATTATCAACATTGGCGGTGATGAATCCCGGGCCGAGTATTGCGATAAATGCCAATATCCTATAACGGAGGATTTTGGTAGGTTTTAGAATCCTGTTTTGCAGTTCAGACATGATCTCCTCCGTCAGAATGCGCACTTTGAGGAGTCGGGGGCCCTTATGGAGAAACTGCCTCATCCCTCGCATTCACCGCACGAATCTGCGGCAAATGCTGCGGGCGAAGCGATATGGGGTATCAGATCACCAGCAGATCTTCCGCAGAAAAATTCTCACTACAGCCTCTACTCGGAGGCTCGTCTTTTTCTGATCTCATATAGCTTTCTGGAGGCAGATAAGAAGCTGGGAGGAGTTGTCACTCCTCCGCAGCGGAGAAATGGCTCAATGCCTGAAGGGTATCAGCCGGATTCCCCCACTGGTTTAAGCTTCAGCACCGCGCACCGTGAGAGGTCCGAAGACCTCAGCCACCTTAGGAAAACCCTTAACCCGGGAGTTCCTGTTCTACCCTAATCCGGCATCTTTGGATACCATAGGGCAGTGGCGTGTTTGTACGTGGGAGCCTCGCTTACCGAGGATCCTTACAATTCGCTGAGCCTTAAAATGCATGATTTAAGACCCGTGAAAAAAATAGGCTTGGATTCAGGACATGTCAAGCAGTATGCATCTTTTTGAGGTACTGGGTGTCATTCTGGCGCTGCATGCCTGCCTGGCACCACGTGCTACCGTGGCACGTGGTGCCTCCCTAAAAGATGAAGATCTAAAATTGGCGGCGAGTCTGTGAAAAATCACACCACAGCAACGTGAGGATGAATAGATCATTTTAAGCAAGCTTGGTGGCTTGAGCTTGAAAAAACTCCGCGTTCCAAAGCTCCAAGGATGGCAATTCATTTGATTTTACGAACCTGCGAACGTCCTCACGGGCTTGTTTCCAATCAATGGCCTTGATTCGTTCATTCAATCGTTCGAGACACCAGGACCTATCCGCTTTGACATTCTTTCCCTTCCAAGGACCTGTTTGATTTATTGCCGAGGAGAGCAATTCATAATTCGCCGGAGTCCGGCGAGCGGTATACCAGACAAAATCGTACCAATCCCGCCCCTTCAGATATTCACGGCATAGCAATGCATGAAGCTTGCCGGCGTAGAGGCTTGACAGATCAAATACGCAGACGGCCGAAAGGAAAGGAAAGTCCACGTGCCTGGTTTCGAAGGTTGCACCTTCCGGCGGATTCGTATCCACTTCAACCTTGATCCTCATCTTGCGCATCGGACCTGATATCGGTCTGAAATTTAGTTGGAGCAGTTTGCCGAGCGAATCATCCTTTACAAATGCTTTGCGCACTGTCTGTCCGACCTTCGAACGGTCATCCATCTGGAGTTCAAATCCGTAGGCCGTCAGTTCCTTTTTCGCTGTGTCGAGATAGGGCTGCAATTTAAATGATGAGTCCGGTTCTTGCAGGGCAAAATCAAGGTCTTCAGAAAAACGGTTCAATCCGTGGAAAATTCGTAGACAGGTGCCGCCCTGAAATCCGGCCTTCTGGAAGAAATCCGTTCGTCCCAGTGCTGCCAACAAAATCTCCTGGGTGATTTCGCGGAGGGCTTGTTCTTCCTCAAGACTCGAACGGCAGTTATATCCGTTCAGCCGATCCTGGATTATCCGTACACTCATCTCTTCAGGTCCTTTCGCAATCCTTTAAGAAATCGCCGAACTCGCTGGGAAGAATAGTTGTTGATCAAAAGTTCAACGATCTCTGAGTCGATGCCTGCCAGCGAGTTTTCATCCACTCGCAGGCTTTCGATGACCGGCTCTGCGGATGTCCAATCAAGTCTGTGCGCATAGACGTAATCGGCCAGGGCTTTCAACGGAGATGCTATCAGGAAGCTTTCGCCGGCGAGAAAACTTGGTTCATTCCCATCCTGCTTTTCAATGCGAGTGACTTCTGCATAGAAGACCTTCTGCGGAATCCGCGTGAAACTGAAATGCCCGAGAGGCGTCTCAAATTCGCGGGCACGATCCATGGAGGCGCTTGTAATAGCGTATACCGCTTCGGGGATCCAACCATGGTACGACAATGAAGTTTCCAGGCTGATATAGCTGGGTCCATGGATTAACTGGGCGAATATCAGCGGGTCGGGCTTTCGTCGCAGATACTTGGGGGCAAGGCAATAAAGCCCACGGTGGATCCGGATCACCTCATTCGATTTCAGAGCCCGTTTGAGAAGAGCGAATTGGCGATTTGACGTTCCGCCAACCCACTGCGAAAGCTCCAACAGGGTAAAGGCGCCAGTATCTGATTTCTCCAGAACGGTTTCCGTCAAACTTTGCATTAATGCATCATACTGTCATTATATGACAGTATCAAGCATAAATACGATCAATCGTAGATAGGATACCATAATGCAAATCGAGCATAGTATGTCGACACTTTGTCGACATACTATGCGAAATGTTCAGTCTGCCACTACTTGTTACCGACAATACAATAAAATCCAGGCTCATCAATAAACAGGCTAATGCTTAAAGCAGCTCGCTGAAAGAGATCATACATCTCGGATTTGCCGGGAAGATGATCATGCATCACGGCATGGCAGGATTCATGGTGCTTCTTAATGCCTTCCGACGAGTCCAAGTGAGCCACAACAAAAGTCCCGTCCCGTTTCAGAATTCGCGACAAGGCTAACATGGATTTTTCTTTGTCGTGAAAATGCGGAAATGAAGCAAAGCAGATGATGCTGTCGCAGGATGCGTCCTCCAAAGGAGCTTCTGCTGCATCCGCGACAACGAACCGTATATTCCCGTCCTTGTGAAGACTCTTGTTTGCCTCGATCATTCTTTCGGCAAAATCCAGTTCATAAAGAATACCGGTTTCGGTAATTCGTTTCAGCACGAATGGAACGAGAACACCGGAGCCGCATCCTACATCCAGAACACTGTCTCCGGGTTTCAGCGGGATCAGGGAAAAGAATCGATCGAGCGCTTTTTGGTGCAGGTCGTGTTGTCCGGATTCAGGATTCTTATAGAATGTATCCAGCCAGGTCGCAGCGCTGTCGTTAAAGAACTGTTTCCTCATCCGATAAATTTCTTCTGATGTCATGTGCATGATCGGAATTCCTTTGAGAACGTTTTAGTGCATTGCGCTTAGGCGAAAACACGTAGGCCAAAGCAAATATGATTGTAGCCATGAGAACTACTGAGGCGCCGGACGGAAGGTCGAAAACGTATGATATCAGCAATCCCAGCACGCAGGCGCTTATTCCCGCTCCAGCGGCTATCAGGAAAAAGAGCTTGAGATCATACGCAAGCTGAAGCGCCGTGGCTCCTGGCTGAATGAGCAGCGCAAAAATCAGCAGGCCGCCTACGGTTGATAGATTTGATGATACAACCGCGCCTGTCAGGAACAGGAGAGAGTAATAAATGAGGCGCTCAGGCACTCCTGATGCTGCGGCCAGCCTTCTATTGAAGAGGACTGCTCGGATTTCCTTGAAGAAAAGAAAGATGAAAAGCAGCAACACGCATGTTATTGCCAAAAGAACTAGAACATCTCGATGCGATAGGGACAACAGGTTCCCCCACATCAGTGACAGGATCCCGGCTTTTGTCTTGGTTAGAATGCCCAATCCGAGAAACGCAATCCCCATAAGGAAAGAGAAGAAAATGCCCAGCATATTTTCAGGAGCGATTCTTGCACGATCCGAGAGGGGACCAAGCACTCCCGCAACAGCCAGACATAAGATGAATCCCGCAACTACTGGATTGACTCCAAGCAGCATTCCCAAAACCGCTCCCGCAAATGCGGCGTGAGACATGGACACTCCAATGAGCGGCATCCGCATAAGGACGACAAAAACCGAAAGAAGAGAGCAACTCAATCCGCATAGAACGCAGGCAAGAAGCGCTCTCTGGATAGGCAGATAGGTCAAACCTTCCAATAGATGCTCAACCAAGGGAAACAAACCTCCTGCCGTTTCGCTCGAAAATTTCAAGCGGGCAATTAAAGAGTCGGCTCAGCATAGAGCCTGTCAATGCTTCATCAATTGTGCCGTCGAATACGACCCGCCCGCTATTCAGGAAAACAGCGCGCTTCATGCATTTTGGCAAAAGGTTGAAATCGTGGGTTACAAAAAGAACCGTTAGCGATTCCCGCTCATAGAGATCTGCAATCAGGTTCAACACTTCCATTTGAACCGCAATATCCAGATTGGAGGTGGGCTCATCGAGCAGGAGTATCTCGGGCTTTTGA
Source organism: Acidobacteriota bacterium (assembly GCA_963664705.1). Classification (GTDB taxonomy): domain Bacteria; phylum Acidobacteriota; class UBA6911; order UBA6911; family UBA6911; genus UBA6911. The sequence goes on from OY761556.1 coordinate 6,377,190, forward strand.
ATGATTGCGCGCGCAATCGAGATTTTTTGCCGTTCGCCACCTGACAGATGCCCGAGCGGGCGGTTCGCCAGATGAGCGATCCGCATCAGTTCCATCAACTCCGTTGCTCTTTTGCGATCCTGTTTGCCCGGCGAGTGGAATAAACCAATGCGACCATAAAGGCCGGTCAGGACTGCTTCAATGGCTAAGATTGGGAATCCCGGATCGATTTCGAATAATTGAGGAACATACCCGATCCGCGTGCGACTTTTTCGCGAACGGACCCAGGTTTCGTCGCGATCGAAAAGATGAAGATTGCCTTCGAATCTTTCGAAGCCGGCGACGGTATTCAGTAATGAAGTTTTGCCTGCGCCGTTTGGTCCGATAATGCCGACAAACTCATTTCTATGTACCTGGAGACTGATCTTATCCAACAGGACACAATTCGGCTTCCTTACGGATACCTCCTCGAGATTTATCACCGAAATGTTCATTAATTCGTTCCAGCTGCAGCCAGCGCCGCATTCACATTCTCGCTGAGCGTAGATACGTATCCTTTTTCCGACGGAAAGTTGGAAAAGATCACATGCGGCACATCTAATGCCTCCGCGATTCCCTTGCCGGCTTCAGGTCCCGATTGAAGATTATCCACGATCATAACGGCCTTTTTATCCTTGCCGATCCGAGTAAGCTCGACGATTTCCTTCGCCGAGAGAGATTCAGGTCTGCCGTACTCGCCGACAACACGGAATCCCATCCATTCCAAAGGCTCCTTCAACATGGATGATGAGATCACCGGCTTTTGAGAAACGAAGGCTTGCTGCAATCTGTCATTGAGACTCTTTGTCATTTCATCTGTGTCCCGGACCGCTCGCTCCTTCCGCTTTGAGATTTGTTGCCTCTGTCCAGGGAAGCGCTCGATGAGTCTTTCGGCGAGGATGCCCAAACCGGCGATATAGGAGGGTGGAGTCATCCAGTTGCGGCCTTTCGTGTCTATGAGGAGATGCTTGTCGGCCGCGATTTCTGTTTGATTCATGAAAGGCATCCCGAGAAAGGATATAACAAGATCAGCCTGCTTCACTTTGGCGATATCTGTGAGCTTAATATCATAATGCCCTGGACACTGCCCTGGAGGCAGAATTGCGGTTGTCGCGAAACTGTCAGAAGGCAACAGTGCCTCGCACATTCCAGACAGAATAGTGTCGGAAGTTACAATGCTTTTAGGGCTTTTCTGTTGCTCGCTTGATGTGCTTCTCTGACAGCTTATAGTAATAAAGGCCAGGGCCAGCGTACCGATAGCAACAATGAATTTCGTTCTTTGAGCGATCAAGAGTCTCTCCCTGCTAGAATTTTATCCTCACGCCGCCGGCAGCATTCGTTCCTGGCATTGGATAGCCGGCAATCTCCTGATAGTCCCTGTCGAACAGATTGTCTACCATAGCAAAAATGGTCCAATGCTTTCCCATCGGGACCGTGCATTTGAGGGTCGCAGCAGTATAGGCATCAAGCCGAATTGTCCGGGCTGTATTGGCCCACGTGCGTCCGACAGAGCTTCCTCCAAAGGAAACGAAAGCATGAATCAAATCAACATCCAGCGAATAGTTGAATTTGTTTCCCGGAACATATGGAGCGAGATTGGTTGAGCTGAGATATGCGTATCCAGATGACAGACTGACACGGCGTGTCACGTTCCAACGGGCATTTGCTTCCAACCCGCGGTTAGACATGCGTCCAATGTTCTCCAATTTCAGATTGGGAAACATGCCAGTTGCTACAATGAGGTTGCTGACATCTGAATAGTATCCTGTGATCCAGGCTAAAAGACTGGCGCCGGGACGCACCTGAAAAGTAGCCTGATAATTCCAGAGTCTTTCGGGTTGCAGTGTGGGCGTAGGGGCAGGAAACAAGTACAGCTCTCTGATGGTTGGATTCCTGAATCCTTTGCCGATTGCCAGCGAGAGTGAGTAGCCGTTGGCAATGCGATAAGATGCACCAAATTCGGATGCAGTAACGCCTCCAAAAACCGAATTGTCGTCATAGCGAAATCCGGCATTCAGCCGTAGTCTGTTCGAAACAGTCCAACGTGCGCGAGCAAAACCGCCGCCTTCGCTCACATGGTGCTCGCCATAGTCATAGCCGGTCGCAATGCTTTTCGCTCTCCCTCCATATTGGGCAGCGTCTCCGCCAAGGTCCAGTTCGAGATTCGATATGGGTGCAAACGTCTCTTGGATTCGAAAGCCTGTGTTGCTGTCGACTGAACGAAATCCGTCATAAATCATGTGATGACCATAGCTGGAAAAGAATCGTATGGATCCCCACGACTGTTCATCACGGTTATCCAAACTCAGGCTGTACCCACCTCTCCCCACTCTTGACCAGTGCCCGGCTGTCGGAGCGTCAATGGTTCCCGGATCTTCTACATTGAAGTGTCCATATCGTCCTTCTACCGAGGCCTTCCACACAGGAGTCAGGTCATACGACAGATGTATGCTGCCATCCTGATTCCGGAAGGAGGAATTTTCACGTTGGCCATTGGTATGCTCAATACCGCCGGCAATCTGATAGTTAAACTGTCCCAACTGGCCGCCATGAGATAAACGATCTTGACCTGTGTAATAAGATCCCAAACTGGTGGTCAATTCCGTATGAAAGCCGGGTTCGGAAGAAGTCGGCTTGATTTCAATAGCTCCTCCCATGGCTCTATTACCATAGAGAACCGACGCCGGTCCGGCCGTAACGCTGATGCTCCCAACATCTGTTAAAGAGTAGAAGTCCGGGATCGGGTGTCCCATCAATCCCATGACCTCCGGGCGCCCGTCGATGACTACCAGCAACTCCGTCGTGGGCGAGCCGCCCACTCCTCTGAGAGCAATTGAATTGGATGTCCCCAAGCCATGGCCGAGAATGCCTCGGCTAGGGACATAGGCGCTGGGGATCAACTTATCCACTGCGTCATAGACCGTACGGGCTCCGCTGCGATCGATCACAAGTGCGCTTCTTTCAACGGATCCTTCCGATGCAGGATCCTCCTTCACCATCACTTCAATGGAGGTATGGAGTATCGCCGGTACCAGATGCAGTTTGATTGGTCCTGAGGAGGCATCGTCTATCCTTTGACTCAATGGTTCAAAACCCGGCGCTTTCACCTGTACCGTGGCTGGTAGCTGTATCTCGGCGACGACACGACCCTGACCATCAGACACCATTGAGATAATTTGCCGGGGCTGTGTGAATCCTCGAATCTCCACGGTTGCCCCCGGCACTGCGGAGTCGCTGGGGTCCAGTATCTGGACGGTGAAATCGTCAGAAATTAGGGGGGCTGAACAGATCAGAAACGCAAGGATAGACACGAACGTGATTTTGGCCATCATCATTGTTCCCTTCTAAGTATTACGATTATATGAAACGTAACACTAGCAGAGTAGGCCATAATCAACAAGAAATATTCAAAATATTATGCCGGATTCATTGAATGGCGTATTACTGAATGAGCATACGTAATACCATTGTCGTATTATTCAATAAATTAAATGGGCTTTCCTTGCGCAAAAATCAGGCCGCGAATCATAAGCGCGATCATGTAAAATACGGGGAGCCTATATTGGGAGTGACTGCTTATGTCAACATTGATACGGACAGGTATTTCGCTTGAACAGGATCTTCTCGAAAGGTTTGATCAAGTTATCAAACAGAAGGGATACGGCAGTCGATCGGAAGCTCTCCGGGACCTGGTTAGAGATCATTTTGTTGAAGAAGAAGTTGCCACAAATAAGATCGTTGTTGGGACCATCACACTGGTTTACGATCATCATCAACCCAAGCTTTCCGAGCAGCTTGTTAGTGCTCAGCATGATTACAAGGGCCAGGTTTTGGCGACAACGCACGTTCATCTGGATCATCACAATTGTCTCGAGGTGATCATTCTCAAGGGGCATGGGACTGACGTCAAAAAATTCTCAGACCAACTTTTGAGCCTAAAAGGTGTAAAGCATGGGAAACTTGTGCTGACCAATGCTCCCGTGAGTCATCACCGATAACAGTTCAGGTCTGCAAGCTCATCTCCAAGTCCTCTGGCGACGCGGCGACCTAAATTCCGAACTAAGAAATTCCTTCCAGCAAGACTCATTCTTAAAGACGCCAAGCTTTCGCCGGGGCATTTGTAGGCCTGGTGCACAGACAGTGGATAATTCAACTATCTGTGGAGTGCGCAAAGGGTTGAACACTATGTCATCTCTGACATATACTGCGGACGTCATAGCAACGAACCTAAGCCTCTTGTCTGGATGAGAGCGGTTGTTAAATCGCCTCCTTTTTCTAAGAATGCAAGACTTGAAGCCGGGGTTCTGCTGAGAAAGCTCCAAAAACGCCAAATGCTCGAAATGCCGCCTTCGCAACCCATGCCTATTGTCGGAGAACGATGCCATGAATTAAGAGTGGTCGATATTGAAAAGAATTGGCGAATTGTTTATCGCATTAATATTGATGCGATCGTGATTCTGGACGCCTTCAGCAACTAGACTCGAAGCACTCCACAGTCAGTGATTGATCGGCAGAGAACAGAGATTGAGGGAGTACGACGATGCATAGCAATAAGAGAAAACGTCTCGAAGCGAAAGGATGGGAAATTGGAGATGCTAAAGGATTTCTTGGGCTCACTCCGGAAGAAGAAGCTTACGTAGAAATCAAACTCAAGCTTTCTGAAAGCTTTCGCGCTCATAGATTGCGTCGCAAAATGACGCAATCCGATGCTGCTAAACTGCTAAAATCGAGCCAATCTCGGGTTGCAAAAATGGAAGCTGGTGATAGTTCCGTGTCTCTGGATTTGCTTGTGCGCTCGATTCTCGCCCTCGGGGTATCCGGCAAAGGGTTGATTCAGAGGCTTTCAACGCGAAAACCATCCCGTGCTGCCTGATTTTTTGTGCTCTCCCGTTATTAGTTCTCAAGGATAATGGAGTTAATCCTATGCTGTTGCCAATCCTTAAATACGGAGCTTCGGTACTGAAATCCCCAGTCAAACCGGTTGATTTCTTCACTTCCGAACTCGAGAAAATCGCTCAGAATATGATCGAGACGATGTATGCGGCCTCTGGAGCCGGACTTGCCGCAAACCAGGTGGGGATAGATATAAACATCACCACCATGGACATCTCAGGAGGACACGAAGCCGACAGGCTGATCACGCTTTGCAATCCCAAGATCATCTTCTCGGAAGGCGAACAGAGTGGAGAAGAGGGATGTCTCAGCATCCCTGACTTCAATGAAATCGTAACGCGGCCTCGAAAAGTAGTAGTCCGCGGACAGGATATTCATGGCGACGAGATAACTATTGAAGCAGAGGACATGCTTGCCCGTTGCCTAAGCCATGAAATCGATCATCTCAAAGGCGTGATGTTCATCGATCACCTGAGCGCTCTCAAGAGAAGCCTGATCAAGAACAGAATCAAGAGACTTATGAGAGCCGGCAAATGGTGATCTCCTGCCGGGTCGATTACAGGCCCTTTTCCCGCAAGACATAAAAAATAGCTGGCGTTACCAGCAACGATAAAATCATCGAGATTGCTACTCCGCCTATTACCGCAATTGCGAGCGGCTGAAGCATCTCTGCTCCGGAACCGATGCCGATAGCCAATGGCAGCATTCCAAATATTGTGGCCAGTGCAGTCATTGCGATAGGTCTCAAGCGGCGCCTGCCTGCCTGGAAAATAGCTTCACGAAGAGGAATCCCTTGCTCCGAAAACGCCTTTTCCGAATCCAGCATGAGAATACCGTTCTTATGAACGATGCCGACGACCATGATCGTTCCCATGAATGAAGAAATGTTGAGCGTCGTGTGAGTCAGGAAGAGCGCGAAAAGAGATCCTGATGTACAAAGAATCGTTGCCACCAGGATCGCGATCGGATGTGAAAACGATCGGAACTCGAACACGAGGATGATGAATATTAGGATAATCGAGGCAAACAGGACCTGTGTCAGTCCAAGGAAGGATTCCAGCTGGACTTTATACAGACCGCCAAATTCTATCTCGGTCCCCTGCGGCATTGGAACTTCCTTGTAGATCCTGTCCTGGATCTCCTTCATGGCTGAGCCCAGGTCGCGACCGGCCAGCCGGGCTGTCACTGCGGAAGTATTTCTAAGGTTATCCCTCCTCACTTCCGTCATGCCCTCATCCATTTGTAATTCGGCTATGCTGGAGAGAGGAACGGTCTGACCGGTCGGCGAAGTTACCTGGAGTGATTTCAGCTTGTCGATCGAGGAGCGATATTCCGCCGGATAACGTACGCGGATGCCAATGAGCCGATTACCTCCGCGTATCATGTCCGAAGCCAGCTGACCATCCAGAATCGCCGATTCAAGATCAGCCACATCGCGGACGCTGAAGCCGGCGCGCTGCGCCTTTTCCAGATCCACACGGAAATTTGCTGCAGGGCCGATCACAAAAGTCTGGTTAACGATGTCGACTACTCCCGGAATTTTCGGAAGCCACTCCTCAATCCTCTTGGCAACCTCTTTGTATGTTGCCTCGTTATCGTGAAACACTTTGATCTCGATCGGCTGAGGCGACCAAGCAAGATCGCCGACAAGGTCTTCGAGAATGTGAGGAAACTCGACCTCGATCGCGGGTTCAGACGTTGTTATCTTGGTCCTGAGTTCTTCAGTTACCTCCTCGAGCGAGCGTTTGCGGTCCTTTTTCAGTTTGATAAGGAAATCGCCTGTGTTGGGCTCGGCTATCGCGAGAGCGAGGCGAACTCCAGTACGGCGTGAGTAGCTCTCGATTTCTGGGGTTTCGCCTAGATATTTCTCTACATGACGCAATACGCGATTGGTTTCTTGAAGAGAAGTGCCGGGTGGCATTCTATAGTCCAGGACAAAAGCACCTTCATCCATATCGGGAAGAAATCCGCTGCCAAGCTGGAAATAGACGACAACCGAGAGAACGATCACTCCCAGAGCTATCAGTAGAACCACGCGCGTGTGGAGCAGGACCCAGTGAAGCGCCTTTTCGTATCGCGCAGTCAGGAATCGGAGAATGCGTCCTTCGCCGGCCTGCTCAGCTTCCGCAATATCAGCATGTCCCTCAACCTTTGTATGTTTCAGGAATACCCCGGCCAAGACTGGAGTGAAGAAGATGGCAAGCACCAACGATGCAAGCAGTGCCGTTGCCATAGTAAAAGCAAGGGCTCTGAAGAACACCGCCGTGATCCCGCCAAGAAACACCAACGGAACAAAGACCATGATCGGAGTCAGTGTCGATCCGATCAAGGCCGGCGTCAGTTCGTGAATTGCGTTCTTTGCCGCTTCCCGCGGAGGCTGACCGAGAGACATATGTACCATGATGTTCTCGACCATCACGATTGCATCATCGATGACAACACCTATCGATGCAGCCAAACCTCCCAGGGTCATGAGATTAAAGCTTAGATTGAAAAGCTTCATGAAGACGATCGCGATCAGAGTGGCAATCGGGATCACGATTGCGGCAACCACAGTTGTACGCCAGTTCTTCAAAAACGCTATCAGCACCGCGATCGAGAGCAGCAGCCCGATAATGATACTGTCCCTAACACTTCCAATAGAGTCGCGGACAAGCGTTGATTGATCGTAGAAGACCGACAGGTGAATGTCAGGCGGAAGTGTTTTGCGAATTTCAGTCAATTCGCGATTCACGGCATTTGCTATATCTACTGCATTGCCGTCAGGCTGTTGCAGAACGTTCACCAAAACCGCGGGCTGACCATTGGCCGTCACGATGTTGTAAACAGGTTGCTCGCCGGGGACGACCTGCGCCAGATTCCTGATCAGCACCGGAGTTCCTTTGGCAACATCCACGACGATATTTTCTATCTGCTCCTTCTGCCGGATCAGGCCGGTGACCGTGGTCAGGTAAAGATGATAATTCTCCTGCACCATCCCGGCAGACTCGATCAGGTTCGTGTTGCGGATTGCATCCACAACTTTGGTAAGCGGCATTCCATAGCTATTGAGCTTTTCCGGATTCACCAACACGTGGTATTCCGGCTGCCGCCCTCCAACAACCCGCGTCTCGGCTACGCCGGGGAGCCTGTAGAGTCGCGGCGTGAGATCGTAATAAGCAAGATCCCAAAGCTCGGTCGTGCTTCTTGTCGGAGAGGTGATGCTGAAACCGATCATTGGGAAAACCGAGAACGTCAGGCGATTGATGTAGAACCGGGTCGAACTCGGCAGGGTCGGCAGAATCTGCGAAATCCTCCCTTGCACCAGGTGCAGCGCATCGTGGATGTCCACATCCCAGCGAAAGAAAACGCTGATTTCGCTGGAACCCCGGCTTGTCGTGGAACGGACGTCGGTGATGCCTGGAACCAAACGAATCGCCTGTTCAATGGGCCGGGTTACCGTGAGCATCTGCACGTCTACCGGCGCTATGCCGTTGTCCACAAGAATCACGATCCGAGGAAAATCGGTCTGTGGAAAAATTGCGATCGGCAACCGGAACAAAAACAATATTCCCGCAATCGCAAAGGCGAAGACGACCAGAATCAACGCCCGGCCGTGTGCTTCTATGAAATCCCCAAGACGTCCCGTCACTTTGCCTTCTCCTCGGAAGAACGTACCTCCGTGCCGTCCGGAAGACCGTATCCCCCTTCCACGATCACCAGTTCTCCAGCAGTGATCCCGCTAATAATTCGAACTTTGTCGCCCGCCTTCTCACCTGTTTCGACTTCTCGTTTGTGCGCGATATTTTTGCCATCGACAGCCATAACGGTCCCCTTGGGAGTGCCCTCTTCAAATTGAACCGCCGCCAGGGGAACAACAACACTTCCCGGTATCGTGCCCTTGACAATTTTTACCCGTCCAAAAGCTCCGGACCGAAGCTCTTTTTGCCTTCCCGGGATTTCAGACCAGACCTCGACTGTACGCCTTGCAGGATCAACACTGCGATTCACCATTGTTACCTTGCCCTGAAAAACAGAAGCGGGACTATCCGTCGGACTGAAAATGGATAACTGACCAACCCCTATACCACCAGCTTCAGCTTCAGGAACCTGTGCGCGAGCTACTGCGACGGAAATATCGATCACAGTGAAAATTGGTGCATCCGGCTTCGCCATGTCGCCGGGATACATGAACTGCTCTATTATCGTGCCGGCAAATGGACTTGCGATTTTTGTAAACTGGATTTGCTTATCGAGCAGTTCCAGCCTAGCTTTTGCCTGGTCCAGCCGGCTCTTGGCTATTGCAAGGTCTCGCTCGCGGGATTGCGTCAGAAGCAAATCCAGCGACTTTTTTGCAACCTCATAATCCGTCTTTGCCTGCGCCAGTTCGGTTTGGCTTGTCAGAACCTCCCGGCCCGAAATCGCCCTCTGGTTCAAGAGTTCCCGGCGCTGATCGTAGATCTTCTGGGCTCTGTTGACAGCGGCTTCCGCGCTCTCAACTTGGCCCTTGGCGCGCTCGATATCCATAGGCAGGGTGCTTTGCGTAGTCTTCTGCAAATTAGCTTCTGCATCAGCTACAACTGCGACGGCTTCCTGTCTCTGAGCAACCAGATCGCTGTTGTCCAACTCTGCCAGAATCTGTCCTGCCTGTATGGAATCGCCTTTTTGGGCATGGAGTCGGCGTATCGGTGCTGTTACCCGAGCTGCGATGTTTGCTTGCTGGCGGGGGAAGATGGTCGCGGGGGCTGTCACCGAAAGCTGGATATCAGCTACCTGGGCGCGTTCCAATTTAACGGCCACGACTGGCTTTGCCTCCTTCTCTTCGGGCTTGGAGCAGGCTTGCCCAAAGAGAATTAGTGTGAAACCCATCAGCGCCGAACCTGCATAAAATTTATGTCTTTGCATGATCAATAGTTCCCCGTCAGTGTCTGAATCATTGCGATGGCAATCCGATATCGGGAGAGTCCGTCAGCATAAGCATTGCGAGACTGAGCCAGCGTAGTTTGCGCGTCCACTACTTCCAGAGCGGTAGACTCCCCGGCCTCATACCGCAGGTTCGTTAACCTCAGGCTTTCGGCAGCTAAATCCAGCGACCGCTTCAGCGAATCTATTTGAGCGAAGGCGGCCCTTGCTTCCAGATACGAATTCCGGAGGTTTGAATTCAATTCCCGTTGGGTGAGCACCAGATCCAGCTGCGCCTGCTGCTTTCTCAACTCTGCCTGCTTGACTTTGCTCTTAGTCACCCACCAGTTGAAAATGGGAATGTTCAATGTTGCCTGGGCGCCGGATCCAAGACGACGGAATCCCGCCTCATCTCGAGCTGCAAACTGAGGAGAGTCGATGCCATAGAAATATTCGACCGAGAATGTAGGCATGTACCCACTGCGCGCGGCTGCTACGCCAAATTGTTCCTGGCTCACATTTGCTTGCGCTGCGCGGAGATCCGGGCTGGTTTCGTTTGCCAACTTCTGGATCTGATTGAAATCAGCCAGTGTTGGCATCGATTCCAAATCATCAACCACGGAAAAATCCGATGTAAGATCCGGGAAAATCAGAATTGCCAGCCCAATCTTATTTTTTTCCACTGAGAGCTGAGCATCCTGGAGATCGCGTTCCCGCTGTTGCAGCGTTAACTGAGCTTTTGCTACGTCGGCATAAGAGATCTCTCCGCCTCTTTCAAGTTTCTCCGTTATTTCAACAAAATGCTGTGCCTCATTCTTGCTCTGCTGGGCGTTGGCAAAATGCCTTTGGGATACCACTATTCCGTAGTAGTTCTGAAATACAGTTGTCACGAGCCCGCGCAAGGCAACGTCGCGCCTTGCAGTGGCTGCGGCTTCCGCGGCGATTGAACGCCTGTACTCCGCCAACCGGCCGGGAACAAATACATCCTGGCGAACCACTCCCTGGCTGACATATTCATGAACCCCATTGCTGCCGACAAAAACGCCTTCCGGAGTGCCGTTGCCCTGAGTGTAAATGTATTGATTGTGGTACTCAGCGGAAGGATAGAAGGCTGATTTCGCCAGGTAGCGATCAATGCGTGCAACATCGACCGCCACCGAAGCCGATTGAAACTGCGGGCTGTAAGTGCGGGCTCGTTCGAGAGCAGTCTTTATATCTATTGTGACCGTTGCCTGTTGTCCTTTGACAGCTGCAGAGAACAAGCACATTCCGACCAAGATAAAGATCGGCAAGCGTACTACCAAATTCTTGAACATAGAATCCTCTAAAGAAATAGGATCTTGATTCCGGTCTCCTGAGAGTGCGAGCTTATCATTCATACTGGCTAGCGCAGGCAACGAGCAGGACGGTGAAGGTTGCACGCTCGGCAGCTGAAACTTAGGCTCCCATTTGCCCTCATGTTCATAGGCAGGTACTCCAAAAACAATGAAAATCATCCTGCAACGCCTGCCGGGATGCCGCATTTCACGCATTGCTGCGGCTACAAGGCAGTAGCGCGATAGAATCGGATCTCTGCAGTTCGTCCGCTTTCTTGCGGCACAGCAAGAAAAAGTCCGTCCAACTCGGGCACGAAGAGCGAGGTTGCGGCGCCCTTCGCCGTGGATACCTTAGTAACGGATATATAGTGATCTGCATCCTGCTGCCGAATAACCTCGATGACTCCTGTGCTGCAGGATGCATAGATCAATCTGCGCTTGGCATCATAATAGATGCCATCGCAGCCTTCGTCGATGTCCAGGCCGGCGATAGATTTGCCCGTAGCCGTATTAAGAACAACGAACTTGCCCGAATCGCACCCCACAAAAAGCCTGTGGTGCTGACGATCAAAGCCCATTGGAACATTCTCTTTGCCTACGGTTATTGGCCAGGTTCCGATCACCGCCCCTTTGGCAATGTCCACAATAGCAACGTGGTTATCCGATGGGACGTTGACGTAAATCAGGTTGCCGTCTATCTCAAACTGTTTTGGGTAATTCGCCAGCGGGATTTCGCCCCGCACAATGTCATGGCGCGTGTCAATCATGCCCAGTGCTCCGAAAGTCTTGCCTACGCCCACAAAGAGGAGGCCGCTGGCCGCATCGTAGCGCAAGTTATTGCACTTTTCCCTGAACTGAAAAGTCTTCACTGGCTCAAGTGTCTCCGAATCCAGGGCTGTGACCCGTGCATCGCCGGCAGTGGCGACATAGAGGCGTTTGGCTTCAGGGCGGTAGTTGAACCACTTGGGCTCATCGAAACCGGGCAAGCTGCGCAGGGGTTTCATAGCTGCCAAATCCAGCACTTCTATGGAGTGATTGCTCTCAGCAGCGACAAACAGGCGATGCCCCCGCAGGTCTACGGCCATCAAATCGAATTCGCCCCGTACCGCAGGCAACGGGATGATTCGTTCAAGGCGCAGCAGCGGGGAGGAAATTGCAGTAGTTGGAGAACCCGGCTTACAGCCAGCAAAATTGAGAGCTGTTGCCACAATCGCCACTGTCGCGAGCCATGTATAACTGATCTTCATTCGCATAACCATTGTTGTAGAAGAAATAAAGTCATGCACCTTTTTGGAAGTTGACGGTGCGATTCTAACGGACCTGTTATGTGCCTTTCAACTACGATTGTTTTGATTTAGAGACACTTCCCTTAGGAGAGGGAAGATAGCTAAGCAGCCGGGACAGATTATTGGAGATTCCTATTTCACATCCCCAATCCCCCTCTCTTCGGTCTGAGACAAGAAGAGTATACTGGTAACGAGGACAGGAGGTACGGCTATGGAGGGAATAGAAAAGACTTATTTTCATAGTTTGTATCAGTTGGTTGCGACGCTGAACTCAACGCGTTCTGCCGAGAATATCTTCCACTCTATTGTTGAGGATGTGGCAAAGGCAATGGACGCGAAGGGCTGTTCATTGTTGTTGCTTACGCCTGATAGAAAAGAACTCATGCGCATCACAGCCTATGGGTTGAGCGACTGGTATGCCCGAATCGGACCTGCCTTAGCTGACAAGAGCATGTCAGAGTCTCTGGAAGGCGAAGTAGTGGCGGTGTTGGACGCGACTACGGATGAAAGGGTGCAATTCAGAAAACAGGTTGCACAGGAGGGGATAGCCTCCATTCTCAGTGTTCCGGTTAAGTTGAGAGAGACAGTCATCGGTGTTATGCGGGTTTATTCTTCTGAGCAGCGTCAATTCACCGATACAGATGCCTCCTTTGCCAGTGCGGCGGCGAATTTTGGCGCCATTGCATTGGAAAGCGCAAAATTTTACCAGACCCTGCAGAAAAGCTATGACGATCTTCGGGAGGAACTGCTGCAACGGAATTCAAATCTTGGCTATGAGTGGTCAGCGGAAGGGTCTATCGTAGCTGCTCCAAAGGAAGATGTAGAATTCCCATACGCGCCTCCGGGAGGTTAGCTGCCGGTACAGTACCACTGGTCTGCTTGTCTGCTCCGTTGGGTGCGAACGAATAGCGGCCGGGATCAGAGCCAACCTGATCCTGGCCCACTCTATCGACGCGCATTCCGTAACACTGAGGACATTTTGTCCGCCACATCCTTTGAAAGTCCGCTTTCCTGTAAGCGCTTTACCGCACTTTCTACGTCATACCGGATTCGCTTCAAAATCACTTCGCCATCTTCCCAAACGGCTAAACAGCCGCGCGGGTCGCCATCGGTAGGCATGCCTAGGCTGCCGGGATTCACCACTGTCAATCGGCCAATTTTTCTTATAAATGGCCAATGAGTATGGCCAACAAACAGCCACTCTTCCTGATCTGATAGTTCTCCAACCGCAGCCAGCCATTCTGATTCAGAAGCATCGCCATTCAGATATTCAAAAAGAGGATCGCGCGGCGTAGCGTGTATCAGATGTAACGTAGCGCCTTCCGCCCGATAGATGGATCCGGCTGGAAGTGAACGCATATAGTCCATCGATTCCTGGCTTATCACTGAACGAAAATGAGAACGCGTGGCAATCGAGAGCGCATAAGAATTGGAAGAACTGCGGCAGTCAGCTCCGGTTGCCATCGCGAAATCATGATTCCCGCTGATGGCGGTTGCTTCTCTCTCTCGAACCCAGCGCACCGCCTCTTCCGGTGAAGCGCCGTAGTCCACTATATCCCCGAGAACCAGCAGATCATCGAATTGTTCATCGATGGACTGCAAAGCATCGATATTGGCGTGGATATCGGTAAGAATTAGATAGCGCACCTGCGGGCCTCCTCTATTTCAAAATTCTAGGCATCAACGCGGGATCTTTCCGCACAGACATGAGCAACGGAATTGAGGCAAATTGAGACAACATTGAGAATCCTATTACCCACATCATCGAGAGTTCATAGAGATAACCCATGAGCGCGCTTCCCAAAAACCAGAAGATTCCATAACCGGTATTGAAGATGCCATATGCAGTGCCCCGCTTGTCGGCCGGAACAATTTCTGCAACAGCCGCTCTCATGACAGATTCCTGTGCTCCCATGCCCGCGCCCCAGAGAACCATACCAGTGAGACTCGTGAAAAAACCTCCAAGCAGAACCAGGGGTGCAAAGAATACCGACACAAGGACAGAAATAATCAGGACGATGATACCCCTGCGGTCGAAAAGCCGTCCAAAAATCAATGCCGCAATAGCATCGACTCCCATCGCTACGGCATAGAAAATCGGAATCCAGTCGCGTGGAACTGTAGCGGCCTTTTGGAAATGGAAAGCGATCAAAGGAAAATCCGCATAACCTGCCGCAACTAGAGCCATTGCCAGCACGTAGATCCGGAAAACCTTAGAGAGCCCTTCTGCCCGCAATGGCGGAGCGGCCGGTTCAAGGCTGCGAGGACGCGGATATAGCAGTGCTGCGGTTGCCAACACGCAAATTGCAAGTATTGCTGGTATGAGCAGGACAGCAAAACCGTTTCTGTAACTCCCCCTGAAATACAGAATTGCTGCCACGATAAGCGGTCCAAGTATGGCGCCGATCTGGTCCATCGCCTCGTGTAGAGCGAAGCCCCACCCGCGTCCCATTTCCGAGGTGGCATGGGACAGCATGACGTCTCGTACAGGAGTCCGCACTCCCTTGCCAGTGCGCTCGGCTATCATCAAAAGCGCTGCGGCTTGCCAACTGCCGGCCAGTGCGAGAAGCGGAACGGCAATCATATTTACAGCGTACCCGAAGATTGTTATTCCCCAATATTTTCCTGTCCTGTCCGCGAAATAACCTGAAACCAAGCGCACGCAATAGCCGATCAATTCTCCTAGGCCTGAAACAAAACCAACAATTATGGCATTCGCACCCAAGAGAGCCAGAAACGGACCGGCAATACTGCGCGCGCCCTCATAGGTGATGTCTGCGAAGAGACTCACTGCCCCCAACAAAATGACAAACATTACAGCGGGACGACGCACAGTATTTTGGCGGGCTTTGGATTCAGGCATATGCAATCATCGGAACATATAATCGTTAGATCGGGGATTTAAACACGGCCGCGCTTCCAAGCTCTGCTTCAATTTCCAGGAGCCGGTTGTATTTCGCAATTCGCTCACTCCTGCAGGCAGAGCCGCTTTTGATTTGCCCCCCACCCATGGCAACCGCAAAGTCTGCCATGAACGCGTCTTCAGTTTCACCGGAGCGATGAGAGATGACAAAGCCCCAACCGGCTTTCCTGCAGAGCTGAATCGCTTCTATGGTTTCCGTTACGCTTCCGATCTGGTTCAGCTTGATGAGAACAGCATTGGTCGACTTTTCAGCAATTCCGCGCGCGATGAATTTGGTGTTCGTTACATACAGATCATCACCCACAATCTGAATTTTTGATCCCAGCGCGGCCGTATGTTCGCGGAAACCATCCCAGTCGTTCTCAGCCAGGCCATCTTCAATGGAGATCACTTGATATTTATCGATCCAGGTCTTGTAGAGGGCCGTCATCTCAGCGCTTGTCTTTTTGCCCTGGCCGGACTTGGAGAGGTTGTAAACGCCGCCTTCGAAGAATGAGCTGGCTGCCGGATCCAGAGCGATGCCGATATCTTTGCCGGGTTTATATCCTGCGCTCTGAATCGCCTCGACGATTACCTCGCAGGCTTCATCGTTGCTTTTGAGATTTGGCGCGAATCCACCTTCATCTCCCACGGCCGTGGCATACCCCTTTTTCTTGAGTATCTTCTTCAATGTGTGAAAGACTTCAGCGCTGTAGCGAAGTCCTTCGGCAAAAGTCGGAGCCCCGATAGGCATTACCATGAACTCCTGGAGGTCAACGCTGTTGTCGGCATGCTTTCCACCATTGAGGATATTCATCATCGGCACGGGAACCTGAACGGCGCCGGGTCCGCCAAGATAAGCGTACAGCGGAAGATTGGCAGAAAGAGCTGCCGCGCGCGCCACAGCCATAGAGACGCCGAGAATCGCATTCGCTCCCAAATTGGTTTTGTTGGGCGTTCCATCCAGATCAATCATGGCGCGGTCGATTTCTACCTGGAGGCTGGGATTCATACCAACGATTTTTGGAGCGATGGTCTTATTGACATTAGTTACAGCCTTTAGCACGCCTTTGCCGTCATAGCGTTTTTTATCATCGTCCCGCAGCTCGCAGGCCTCATTTTCTCCCGTGGAGGCTCCGGATGGCACGGATGCACTTGCGATTACCCCATTCTCCAGGGTCACAAAGGCTCGAAGAGTCGGATTCCCTCGTGAATCCAAAATTTCCATGGCTCTAACTGCATTAATTTTTTGATTTCTCTTATGGCTCATGATTTCTCCTTTTCGAATAAGGATCTCTCGGTCCAAAGCTATGCCGACAACGCGATTATTGCAGCCTGATCGTGTTTTTCATCAATTCTATTTCTTCAAGACTTGTCCGGATCTCCTGCGAATCCGAACGTGTTGTCGAGAGCAGTGCTTCGATGGTCAGGATCTGTTCATGCACATTTTTCTCGGCATCGCGTTGCATTTTCAGAATTGCGTTATTGATATTCTCGGTCCACTGCGATGCTAAACGTGACAGGTTCTTTTCAGTTTCATAGGGAATCCGATTTATGAAGTGCTTGTCCGCCCAGGACCGAAACAGCCACATCGGAATTACAAACCAGAGCAAGTCAGTGTTGAACATGAATAGGTTGCCTATCGCGATGTCTGGTATGGTTGGCCTCTTTAGCTCGATCTCGAACGGCTCAACAGAAAAGCGCATGCCTAGAGCCTGTTCGATATTGCCGGCAAGACGATCGCGGAATCCCTGTACTGCTCTCGTCAAAGTCTCACGTGCCTCCTCGAGGGAAGCAATAAACAGGTCTCCGTCTCTGAGAGAAATCTCCTTCATTTCACGCCGCATAGACTCATCGAGCCAGCCCTCGAATGCGCGGCTCAGATTCCAGAGGTTCGATTGCAGCCCGGACAGCTTTTCCCTAAGCTCTAGCGTGATCCGCTTTTTGATATCGGGTCTCAGTTCTTCCATCCGTTTCATGAGCCAGGGGCGCGTCCGGCCGGCGCATTCTGCTGCTAATGCCTGCAATTCCATCCGGACCGATTCATGGCTGGTCTTCTCGTTCAGGATTTGCATCTTGAGCCTGGACCTGTCAGCATCCATGCGCTCCGCAGCAGCCAGAGCCAGAGAAAGATATTCCGTGGCCTTACTGAGTAATGAACCAAATTTGAATTGGGCGATCTCATAACGGGTGGTATCGCTGTTCTCCACCAGTGGAAGCAAAAGCTCGTGGTCCAGTGTTAATTGCAGGTGCTCATAATCCTGACGTACTGAAAACGGCACGATCTTAAACTCGGAACCGAATTCCTTCATCAGTTCCGCGCGGATGAATTCCGTGATTTCTTGCCTCTCGCTTTCGGTCACCAGATCCGATTTTGTAAGTAGGATGACAATCTTCGGCGTGTAACCGAGCAGGGTGCGGATGAGTTCGACATCATGTTTGGACAGCGGAGGATCTACGCTGACGGTCACCAGTGCTAGTCCCACTTTAGGCAACCAATCCAATGCCATTTCGGTATTGTGCTGAAACACGCTCTCCAGCCCGGGAGTGTCCACAAATTGCAGGCAACGATAAGGCTTCAGCGAAGGCAACTCGATGGTAACCGAAGCGACCTTTTTCATGTTCATCGGGTTTTCAGCTTCGGAAACAAATAATTCTACAGATTCTAGAGGGACAGTCTCCGATTTGCCGCCGTAGTACTGAACTGTCGTCCGTTCTTGCGGGCTATAGCGGAGACGTGTGATGACTGCAGTAACCGGAGTCACACCGACCGGCAAGACAGATCTCTTGGCAAGCAGATTTAGAAGCGAACTTTTTCCCGCCTTGAACCGGCCGAAAACCCCGACATCGATCAGGTCTTCCGCCTCCAGAACTGATCCGCAGGCCTCCAAATTGGGCTGGATTGCAGAGAGAGAGTACTTCTCCTGAATGACTTGGATTCGTTCCAGGACATCTCTAAGAGTGCCGTTCGCTTTACCGATTATTTTAGGATGGGCCATCACTTAGTCCTGAAAGCAAAAACCCCACCTCGGAAATTCCCGGGCGGGGTTCTTATTCTCAAACTATGCCCTACCCTGGTGTCGGTTGAGGTTCGGGTAGGAGTTATCAGGCCATCGGCCGGTTATCTGGCGAACTCCATCGCCAAAACATCATCATAACAACGGCACTAATGCTGCGCAAGTCAGTGTGAAGGCTTAGCTCTTCACTATCAGTACGCTGCAATGCGCGTGATCGCTGACACGGTCCGCCGTGTCGCCCAGCAACCGTCCCCACAATCCGGAGTGGTCGCTGTGACCAATGATGATCAGATCACATTGCTTCTCGTCCGCCGCCATGACAATCGTTTTTGCGGGATGGCCCGAACGAGACTCGCATTCAATGGCAATACCGTACTGCTTTGCAATGGCCTCAACTTCCCCACGACGCTCTTTGAAGTATTCCTGCGCAGCTTCCGTCTCCTCTTCGAACTCCCCAGGCAAATCCGAGTAACGTGGAAGCGGCTCTCGAACCCAGAGAGCCGTGAACCTGGCGTCATACTCTTTAGCCAATATTGCGGCTCTTTGCAGAGCCTTTTTTGAACTGTTCGATCCGTCATAGCCCACGAGGATGTTTTTGAACATTTGTTCCTCACTTTCCGCTGGTTATCGGAGCCTTCGCGCTTTTACCATTGATTCTTCGAGTGTATGTAACGCCCCACTCGATCATCGTCTCGATCTTCGGTTGAAAGAGTTTCTGAGCGATAAGGGTCGGCACAAATGCGCTCAGAATGACTACTGTCACAAGAATCGTATATTGCTTCTCATCGATGATCTTATTCTGAAGGCCGAAAAGTGCAGAAATCGTACCGAAGGTCAGTCCGGTTGCCATGAGCAAGGTGGTGTAATTCGCTTCCCGGGTGGCCATGTAAAAGGCCTTGGTCGATGGTCAGACTCCCAGAAATTTCGTTGCGAGCTTCAATCCCAGCAAAACCACAATTATGCCCAGCGATGCCCATAGTGCGGGGAGTGAAACGTAAAGACCGGCTTTTATGAAGTAGAACGGAGTGAAGATTGCGAAAGCGATACTGCGCATACGGTGCACCAGCGTTTTATCGCGAAGGAATACACCTGCCACTACCAGACCGACCAGATAAGCCGGGAGAACCGCTTCACTCTTGGCGGTCGACGCGAGTCCCCCCAAGAAGAAAAGAGTGAGAAAGATGAACTTTACTTCAGGCTCACTGACGCGTGTCGCGCCGAATGTATCGATCAGGAGCCTCGTCCACTTTGGTAGGAACCATAATGCGATCGATAGAACCACAACGAAAACCACAAGCCAGATGTCGAATTTGGCGAATAGGGTACCAAGAGCAAGAACGGTTCCGAAATCCGTTATGAAGCATGCCGCCAGAATCGTTTTGCCGAGGGCCGTCTCCCCAAGCCCGCCCTCAATCATAACGGCATAAACAACCGCGACAGATGTGGTCGAAAGGGCTATCCCGGCGATCTGCGCCTGGTGCAACGGCCACCCCAGCACATACTGTGCGAATATCCAGACGAAAACAAACGGAAGCAGAAAAGAGAGGATACCGATCGTGAGGCTGGCGCGAAGACTGGAACGCAGAGAAGCGGGATCGATCTCAGCGCCTGCAAGGAATGTCAATACGCCGCTTCCGAGCATTGCCAGAAAGTTGGTCCATTCTGTAGTCTTCAGGATGTGGTGTTGGGCGCCGAACTGAAAATTCCCTGCGATTACTCCGACAACAATTTCGATCAAAGCTACTGAAATACCTGTGCGAATCGAGACTAGGCTGGCAACGAAGGCCAGCGCCATCCATATGGCGGCTACATACCAGATATTATCCATGTTGTTCCTTGAGCTAGGTTCCCGTTTTTTCAGGAGGCACTTGCGAGGACCTGTAATCTATCACCTTCGCTTGTTCCAAAGTAACAAGGCCTCCGTTCATCATCCCATCGATTGCAGAAAGGAACGCGTTGATCCTCTCTTCAGTATCGATAATTTCAACAACCAGTGGCAGGTCCGACGAGATGTGCAGGGGCTTGGCCGCATGCAACCTGCTGGACAAACCATACCCCAAAGGACCTCGCAGCACGGTGGCGCCGGCCATATGCATTTGGCGGGCCTTGAGAACCAGGGCTTCATAAAGAGGTTGGTGCTTCCATCGGTCGCTTTCGCCAAGGAAGATTCGCAACAGCATCGCATCGTGTGGGAGATGCATATCAGGCTCCTTCATAAGAACAGATTCCTGGAACGCTATTCCCAATCCAAGCCCCGTCTGATTCTTCAGGTGAAGTATGCCGAAATTCTAGAAGAAAAACTGGTGCTGCCACTCACTTCATGCCGTATACCGAATTCGGGCATAAAAAAACTCCTACCGAATCACGTTGGTCCGGGTAGGAGTCATCAGCTCTGATGATTTCAGGCGGTTTCTCACCATCTGGCGAGCAGGCAAACTCCATTGCCTATAAACATTACTTTATACGTGTGCGGTTACCTTGCGCAAGCATCTTCACATAGCAACATAAGGAACGATTAGGCTGAAGATTTATAATCTGATGCGAATTCCTCGCGATTGACATGAACCCGTAGGCTTGGATAACCTAGTTCTCAGAGGCGATGGAGTTCGCCCTTAACCATCTCCATGAGATTGATGACTCCTACCTGGAAAACTGGCCGGTAGGAGTTTTTTTTTACGAAAATTCAAAACCGGCCGCAATAATTGGAGTCCACGGTGGCAGGTTTAAATGAGAATCACAAGCGCAGGCTGGTTGCCGCGTTTGGGCATGCCGACGAGCTGTTGACCCGGTGCCTCAATGCCATGTCGCCTTCTAGACCCGGTCAGTTTTCACGTTATGTTCACGACATGTCCCCTTCTGATCAGCACTGGGTTGAGAGTTATATCGGAAAGATTCGCGAACAAATCTACCGCCTGATGCAGAGGTTTGAGGTGGAGGCGCCGTCTCCGTCTATAGCTTCGAGTTGGGCGCTGAAGACCGGCCTCATATCGCTTGACATCTCTCTGGAAGATCTCTACCCCGATCAAATGAAGGGCTACGGGGCAATTGACGAAACGACAGCAGGCGAACTTACATGGACTCTTCAGGAAGTTCGGAGGCTCTTGAACCAGTTATTTGCTTTTCTGGCAGATGCGGGCGTAGCACAGGAAAAGCGGATACTTCAGCTCAAGGCAGAGCCGTCCCTCGTGAGCATGCTTCATCAGTATGCGGCGATCATTTCGCGGCACCACCTCGTCGAGTTTCTCCCAACCCTGAACTCAATAACGCGCAAACTCGAGTCACACCGATATGAAATAGCGGTGTTCGGGCGCGTAAGCTCCGGGAAGTCTTCTCTGATAAACGAGCTTCTGGGTATTCAGTTGCTGCCGGTGGGTACCACGCCGATTACCGCTGTTCCAATCCATATCGTGGCTGGACCCCAGCCGCGGCTACGCGTGACTTTCCTGGATCGAACGGTTGCAATGCGCGCAGAAGCTCTCCCGGAATTTGCGACTGAGCAGCTTAATCCGGCCAACTCAAAAGGTGTGGTTGGACTTGAACTTTCGGTCCCATCAAAACGCGTGCAGGATGGAGTAGCCTTTGTAGACACTCCCGGAATCGCATCCCTCGCAACCACAGGTACAAAGCTTGCCTATGCTTACCTGCCGGACTGCGACTTTGCATTAGTCCTGGTTGACAGCCAATCGACTCTGGGACGGGATGACCTGGATATTTTGAGAGCGCTCCACACGTCTGGAATACCCTCAGCGGTTTTGATCACCAAATGCGATCTTCTTTCCCGGGAGGAGGTCGACCGGACAGTGGCTTATACCCGCTCAGAAATAATGGAGCACTTAGGCCTTCACCCGGACGTGGTTCCTATCAGTTCAAAAGAATCCTGGGTTCCGGAGGTAAACAGATGGTTTGATGCTACTATCCTTCCATTATTGGCACGTGCACGGGAATCACTCAACATTTCGACAAACAGAAAATTGCAGTCATTGCGCAATTCAATGCTGGCCACGCTGGAATCAAAAGCTCGACGCACAATGGGTGCCAGGAAAAACCCAAACGAATTGGAGAGCATCCTTCGTCCAATAGACGAAAGCCTATCGGCATTTGCACAAAGCTGGGAAGAGAAACTCGAAAACATCTTGGATTGCACTTCGGAAATTGTTGCGAATGCATCAGTGCAAATGGCGCAGGAGCCGGGCCGTGATGGTAAGAGCCGCACGGACATACTTACAAATTCGCTTTTACGTTCTGTAATGTCCCGATGCAATCCGTTCATGAGTGAATACGAAACGTTATCTCGAACGATTGCCGATCAGCTTCATCTTCTGGCGACAGAGGCATCAACGCCAGAACAAATCCGACAATAAGAATCTCCGAAACTTTCCGGGCTTCCATCCCCGGTACTGTCTTTTCTGGATGGACTGGAGATTTCCGGTCCGGGTGTTTTCATGAATGTCAGTCAAGCCACACGCGAGAGGCACTTTCGCAGCGAGCTGAAGCAGGAGGCGAGCGGGCCGCTGGAAAAAGTGCTGAAAGAGTTTAAGCCACGCCTGCGACATTGGTTTCGAGAAACGATCAGTACTTTGAAGGACAGCTACCACGTACAAACGGATCCCTTAAGGTATCGACATCAAGGTCAAGAATTCGGTGTTGCCGACGATGTAGTCAGATCTGACATCGTGTTATTGAAGCATGGCGGAAACGGGAACATGATCGATTCAAATGAAGCCGTTCTGAAGGCAAACCCTGCATACCATCTGGACTGACAAATGCTCTTTGGCAGGAAAAGGGAAGTCTGCAAACTGGTCCTCAATCTACGCAACGGAATAGGTACGCTCGTCTTTGGCGCTCAAGGTGTCGGGAAATCTGCCATTTTGCTGGAAGCAGCAGCCATGCTTGCTTCGGAAGGCGTTGAGGTTGTCTACGTAAATGACTGCAGATCCCGGAGGACGCTTCTTGAAGAGGCGATAAAAAACCGATGCCTCAGCAATTCGCAAATTCGGGAAATGTCCGTAAAGGACCTGCGAAATGCGTTGCTGCGGTCAGGAAAAAAACAACGCCTTTGCCTCATTCTGGATCATTTGCCAAGGCTGCATCATCCGCTGCAACATCTGATTGAGATCATGGAAGAGCATTGTGTCCTGGCATTCGGGGTGACCAGTGTCCCCGGCTCGTACGATCTTTATTTCTGGAAATTTAAGTCTCTCGAGATCAACAACCTTACCAGAAAGGCCTCTCTGGATTGGATCAATGAGGAACTCCGGAATATGAACTATTCCGAGGCGCTGAGAAAGAACATTGCCTCCGAAATCTTCCGATTAACCCGCGGGAATCCGGGCGCAATTTCCCGAACCATGTCTGCCATTAGCAAACAACCCAGGCTTGTGGACGATCCGATTCGAATCCGGCGCATATTTGTGGATGGCAAAATAAGTCAGCTCAGTTCGAGACAACTGTGATGCATCACCTGCGTCAGGGTTTGATTCTGGAGAGCCTTCTCGGCTGGTTAGCCGTTGACACTCACCTTCTCCGCATTGACCAGGCCGACTCATACATCAGCATAAAACACCAATAAATGGATATAGGATATTAGATTGTGTAGACAAGTATTCCACATAACAATAGAAAAACCCGCCACACTGCCGTTGCACTCCAATTAGGTATTATCACTGACCTCCGGAAGCCTTCATCTGACAAGGGTTTACGCAGGTTGGGAATAATCCACTTTAGACCGTTTGGGATTTTATGGGATTATTAGCAATTCACTTCTCTAAGACATATGATATCAAATAGAGATTACCTGGAAGTGCAATAACCACAGGACGATCGGAGCCTGGCAAAGTTACGAATAATCGAATTATTCTGACTTCGACCATGGGATTTTGCATACACAAGTGGGCGAAGAAAGCGCAAATTCCTCTCAAAATATTTTGGGTGTCATCTCTGTATGTTGTTGATTTTGTGTAACTTGGAGAGTTGGTAGCGACGGGTGGATTTGAACCACCGACCTCGGGGTTATGAATCCCTAACCTGCCTGAACGTCGTACTAAACGGTACTAAAACCTCCTATAAATCCTGGATTCGGCGGAATTCTTTTAGGACGGTTTCGGCTCCAGTAGGATCCAGAACCGCCACACAACCGTCACACTCGCTGCTTTTGGATCAAAAAGCCATCGGCGGCGCCTGTGACAAGTTTGTTCCGACGAATCGAGGATACAAAATGGCATATACATTCACGCTCACTAATGCAAAAGGCGGCTGCGGTAAAACCACAACAGCTCTAAACCTAGCAATTTGCTTTGCAAAGGCAGGATATCGTACCCTTGCCATCGATTTGGATCAACAAGGAAATTTGAGTTCCGGCCTGGGCGTTGATCTCAACCAACTAAACATGACGGCGCATCGTTTGCTGATTAACGAAGTGCCGGAGATTGGTAAGTATCTCGTTGAGGTCCGTCCTCAACTGAAGCTGTTGCCTAATTCCATCGATATCGAAGCCGACGATCTGCTGGAAGCCAAGAAGGTCAACCGAGAGGTTCTCCTTCGCCGACAACTTAAACCGATCAAGACTGAGTTCGATGTCATCCTGATCGACACTCCGCCGGCAATGCGGGCAGCCACAGTCAACGCTCTGGTTGTTGCCGACTCAGTCATTGTCCCAATCGACAGCAGTTCATTTGCTCTCCTGGGCATGACTCAGCTGCTTAAAACCATCGCGGCCATCAGCGAGACTCATAACCCCAATCTGAAAATCCATGTTCTGACAACGATGTTCAACAAGCGACAGAACCTGGACAAAGTCATCCGCCAGCAGGTCGAAGAATTCTTCGGTCAGAGCCTGGTTCTGGAATCAATCATTCATCGTTATGTCGGTGTTGCTGAAGCAACCGCCATGAAGAAAGGAGTAGTGGAAAACACTGCTGCTACGTCCGCCACGTTCGACTTTACGAAGCTCTTCAACGAACTCAAAGAGGAAATGGATCATGAACAAGAGAGACATGCAGCAGCTGAAAGCATCAATCGCTAGAGATTTGGTACAAGGCCAGGGGGACAATTCAGCGACCAGAGATTTGCTAAAGCAGTACGTTCCGCTTAATGGGGTCGTTAGCAAGTCGGAGCCGGAAATTCGACACGAAATGCCTGTGGAAAACTGCCTGGCACCACGTGCCACCGTGGCACAGAACGACATTCCTGCATGGCACGGTGCCACCGTGGCACCTCATGCTACCCTGGCACCACATGCCACGGTAGCACGATATGCTAGGGTGGAAGGCGAATTGCGCGTTCCAAATACCATCAGTTTCCGCCTATTTCCTACGCTCGATCCGTTCGCAAAAGCGGTTTATTACCAACTCTTCTTAAAGTCATATGGTTTCCGGAGCAATACATGCCTGGTTAGCCTTCCGACATTGGCAAAATCGGTGCTGATGTCCCAGCGAAAGGTTCAAAACACAATCAGTTATCTCGAATCGCGCGGATTGGTTAAAAGGCTTGGATCCAGGCTCGGTGGAAAAGATCGCGGCAATTATTATCAGGTGTTTGTTCCGGAAGATGCTCCTTCAAACAACCCCAATATTCCGCCAGATGAATACGATGAAACAGAGACCGGCTGCATGGCACCTGATGCCACCCTGGCACCACGTGCCAGCCTAGCACCAGATGCTACGGTGGCACGAGGTGCCACCAATCAAAATGATGATGATGATGATATAAAAATAAAAAACAAATCATCATCATCAAAAGGCGAAGAAACCAAAATTGGCGGCAAGCTTGTGGAAAACCACACCCCCGCGGCGGCGCCGCGAGAGAAAGAAACTGCCGAACAAAACTTTCTGCTCGTGCGCGAAGCGTATGAAAAAGCAACCGGGAATCGGTGGAATCAATCCGATTCCGATGCCTACAAGCAAAACAGCATCGGAAATTTTCCGGCAAACAAAATCGCCTCGGTCATAGAAACAGTAGTTCGTCGAACGCCGACAAAGATCAACAGCTTCAAATATTTCGTAAAGGAAATCACCGTCCAGCCGGATCCACGCAATCGCGCCTGGCAGAAAAAGCGGCTTGAGAAAATCGTTCACAAAATCCGGGATATTTCGGTTGGCCGTGGCAACTATTCGATGGCCGATTTTGTGGAGGACGTCAAATGCAGCTGCGCTCGGGAGGGAGTTGTGTTCGAGAACGATCTGTTTAACGAACTGGTGAGCTGATTTTTGCCGGCGGATATTGTCTGGGAAAGATGGTTCATCAATTCTTGTGCGAAGGAGGTTTGTAAAAACCTATGCTAACGGGAATACGAATAATTGGTCTGGGAATATGGGTTGCGATTCTCAGTATGGCGATCTCAGCGTTGTTCTTCCGACATAGCACGGAGGAAAATGCCACGCTTATTTTCGTGGCTATCATGGACTTCATTGTGATTGCGCTCGCTGCGAAAGCCGTGCTGATAATGTGCCACAAAAAGCGAAGTTGAGAGTCCTTTTATCCATTTGGCTTCCCATGGCTCTGAAAGCAGAAAAAATCCGCTTGCTCTTGTCACGAAAAATACCTATTATTCGTGACAAATCACTCGGATCGCATATGGAACAAAACATTGCAAATAAGATACTTTCACGGATATATGGTCTTGGTAGGGGTAAGGTGTTTACCCCAAAAGACTTCTTGGATCTGGGCAGCCACGAAATAGTGCGACAATCCTTGTCTCGATTGGCCAAAGAAGGCAAAATCCGCCGCTTACTGAGAGGTGTTTATGAATATCCGGCATTTAGCAGGCTACTAAATGCACCGGCAAATCCGGATCCGGACACAATCGCTCAGGCCATCGCGCGGGCACACGGGTGGACGCTCATTCCTTCTGGAGAAACGGCGCTGAATATTTTGGGTTTGTCGACGCAAGTGACAGCTCAATGGCAGTACTACAGCGACGGACCATCCAAAAAGTTCAACTGGCAAGGCGGAACTCTGATTTTGAAGCATCGGACGAATAAGGAAACATCGAAGCTTTCTCCAATGACAGCTTTGGTGGTCCAGGCGCTCAAGGCATTGGGCGAAGATAATGTCGATAAATCTGTGCCGGCGACACTCCGGAAAAAACTAGATTCGGCCGAGCGCAATCGCGCTGTTCGAGAAGCCCGATACGTCACTTCCTGGATTTATGAAATCATCAAGAAATTAGCGGCGGAGGATAAATCACTCAATGCGTGACGTTGCACGATTGCCGGAAAATGATCGGCGGGATCTGTTCAGGGCGGCAGCACAGAAAATGCGCATTCATGAAGCCATTGTCGAGAAAGATTTCTGGGTTTGCTGGATCTTGGATTACCTCTTTCACGACTACCCATCGAAAGATCATTTTGTTTTCAAAGGTGGAACCAGTCTTTCCAAAGCCTTTGGCGCAATCGAGAGATTTTCAGAAGATATCGATCTTATCCTGGATTGGAAACTCCTTGGATATTCGCCGGAAGAACCGTGGCAGAAACGTAGTGCGACAAAGCAGGATGCCTTTGGCAAGGAATCCAACCGACGAACAGCCGATTTTCTCACACGAGAGTTTGTACCGGCAATTCATCAAGGTTTGTCCGAACTGATTGGACGCACCATAGGAGTAGAGGCGCGAGAACAGGATGTTCTCATAACATATCCCGCCGCATTTTCGCTTGCAGCTATTCAACCCCAGATCAGGCTTGAAATTGGTCCAATGGCGGCATGGGTTCCCAATGAGCAGCGGGCAATTCATCCATATGCATCGGATCATTTTCCGCAATTATTCAAACAGGCTGAAACCTCGATTTGTACCATTGTGGCGGAACGGACCTTCTGGGAAAAAGCGACAATCCTGCACCAGGAAGCACATCGCGGACCGGACAAGCCATTGCCTCGACACTATTCGCGTCACTACTACGATCTGTATAGGCTAAGCCTCCTTCCGATCCGTGATAATGCCTTCAAGAAGATCGATCTGCTGCAGGATGTGGTTCAATTCAAGATGCGGTTTTACCGTTGTCCATGGGCTAGGTATGAAGATGCAAAGCCCGGAAGCTTGAAATTGCTGCCACCCGAGCATCACCTCGCGGAACTGAAGAGAGATTACCAGTCAATGCAGGACATGCTTTTCGGAAAAATACCAGGTTTCGATGAAATCATGGCGCAGATTGAATCTTTGGAGAAGATGATTAACGCGTAGATTGCGTCAGAAAATAGCCATGCGAATCCGATCAGACGAACTTGTTGCAGGTTTTCCTGCCAAACAGATTAGAGAGCTTCTGCGCCAAAACGATCAGTACCTATCTGTCATTCATGTTGCCAAGGTTTTAGGACTCAGAGGGAAAAAGGCTCTGAAGCTTTTGGAGACTCTCGAAAGGCAGGAATTCATTGAGAAGAGTGACACAGATTCTGATGGTACGCAGTATTGGAAACTCACGCTCCGAGGAAGTGCGCTTAGTAAAGCACTATTCTCCGCTCCTGTCTCCCGGAGGAATGCGGAGAAGAAACTGAGTGAATTCATCGACCGTGTTCACAGCGTAAACGAGGATAGCCGGTTTCTATATAGGGTTCGCAAAGTGATTGTATTTGGCAGTTTCCTAACTGAGTCGCCTACCGTTGGAGACGTGGATATCGCAATCGATCTGGAACCCAAAGAGCCTGACACGAAAAGGCACTCAGATTTGGTTCAAGACCGTGCGGACAAAGCTGCTCGAAATGGCAAACGCTTTCAGAATTTCGTCGAGAGGCTCTATTTTGCTGACCGCGAAGTGAGATCATTTCTAAAAGCCCGTTCAAGAATCATTCAGCTAACGGATTGCGGCGATGGTGTCCTGAAGATTGCTGAACATAGGGTCATTTACGAATACCAATAAATTCAGGCTAGGATGCGCACTTAATGAGCATTCTGAAGGAAACTGCAATAGAATCCACCGCCTGTCTAAAAATCGATTGAGGATCAACCTCGCTGGACAGGCACAAGATCACGCCTCTGAACTTGACTGAGCCATATATTGAACAAAATGATTCACGGCTTCCGGACATGAAGCAAAGTGAAGATGAATATAGCTGGCCAGGATATTCTTGTTTGTGAATCCTTCCCGAAATGTCTCTCCGGACCGCGTCAGCCTGACTGTGTAGGCGGTTACCCAGTTTGGAGGGTAAATCAGTTCGGAATAGTGATATTCATGGCCGCGCAGGATTTCCCCTTCCAATCCCCAAAACGTTAATGCGGCGAGTTGCACTTCAACATATCGGAGCGTTTTCAGTCTATTTCCTATGCGCACCCAGCTTGGCAGCAATCCGACCTGCGGATAGCGACTGCCGTCTTGCCGCTCTATTCCTTCGACGAGATACATTAGACCACCGCACTCCGCATAGATCGTGCCGGAGAAATTTCGAATCTGTTCCAATATCGGACCATTGGCAGAAAGCTCAGCGGCATGTTCCTCTGGATAGCCACCTCCAATGTAAAGCCCGTTCAGTCCATTGGGAAGTCGGGAATCGTGAATAGGCGAAAACTCCACTAACTCGCAGCCAGCCTGCTCCAAGGCATCGAGATTGTCCGGATAATAGAAATGGAATGCTTCATCCCTGGCGATTCCTAATCTGCATCGTTTCGGCACAGGATGGATGTCCGGAAAAAGATCCGGTTGCGGAGGCACTGCTTGCGCCGCTTTCACAATGCTCTCTATATCCACCGTCGGGGCCAGGACATCCGCCAATCTCTCGATCAAATGGCTGGGGCTGCTATTTAAATTGGCGTTTACCAAACCAAGATGGCGACTCGATAATTCGGGAAGGCTTTCGCGCATCACAAAGCCCAGCATCTTTGTACGAGACTTTGATTCCACAGCTTCACGTAACCCGCGCGCATGGCTTTCCGAACCGCAACGATTGGCGATAACACCGACAATCTGAACACCATGTTCGAAGGTCGAGTATCCATGCATGATTGCTGCAAGGCTACCCGCCAATCCGGATACATCCGTAACCAGGATTATGGGCGCATCCAGCCATTGTGCGATTTGCGCAGTGCTTCCATCTAAGGAAACAGGATCGGCTCCATCAAATAGCCCCATGACTCCCTCAATAACGGCGATATCCGAATCTGCCGTTGCGCGGGAGAACAGGCGTTCTATGTATCTCCTGCCGGTCATCCAACTATCAAGGTTATAGCAGGGCCGGCCGGAGGCCATTGCGAGATAGGTTGGATCCAAATAGTCCGGCCCAACCTTGAAAGTTTGCACGCGCAATCCATTGCGCCGAAGCAGCGCCACAATTCCAAGCGTCAGTGACGTTTTGCCAACACCACTGTGAGTCCCCGCTATGACTATTCTGGGGATGTGCCGCATCAATATTCAACTCCGCGCTGAGCCGTGTTCCCCTGCTGCAATGCATGCTTTACACAATGCATTTCGGTAACCGTGTCCGCTGCCTCAATCAAGCCTGGGCTCGCATGCCTGCCGGTCAGGATGATGCATGAAACCGTTGTTTCTTTTTTCAGAAGCTCCAATACTCGATCTTCTTCAATGAGCTTTTTGTGAACGGCAATACAAACTTCATCCAACACAATAAGGTCGTGTAATCCCGCACTCAGCGCTTTTTCAGCAAAGGTCATGGCATCGCTGGCCGTCTGGCAATGATCCTTGAATTGCGAATGGTTTGGGTTCGGAACGAAACCGCGCCCCATCTGTACAATCTCGACCCCGGCAAGAACCCTGCCGGCACCGGCTTCTCCAGTCTCGCCATCCGACTTGACAAACTGAATGACCAGGCACTTCTGGCCATGGCCGGCAGCGCGCAAAACGACTCCGAGCGCCGCCGTGGTTTTTCCTTTCCCATCACCGGTGAACAACAAAATGCGTTTCATGCCGATTCCTCCAGAATAAGGCAAGTCTAGACGATTGCTGCGCGAACGCCGGCAAACAGCAGCAAGAACAGGATCGCGGTACCAAGCATTAATTGGTTGGCCGAGAGAATATCGCGTGTGTCGAGTGATCGCAGCGGATCGCCGAAATAATTTCCCTCATACCGCTCGCCGCCATAATAATTCACGCCTCCAAGTTGTACGCCCAATGCTCCGGCCACAGCTGCTTCCGATAATCCGGCATTGGGGCTGGCGTGCTTGCGCCCATCCCGCAAACAAATACGCAGACAATTCAGCGGCCGGAATCCCAGGATTGCGGCTGCTGCTGCAATCAAGGGAGCCGTTACCCTGGCCGGCAGATAATTCGCAACGTCATCCAATCTCGCGGAGGCCCATCCGAAATACAGGTATCGTTCGTCTTTGTAGCCGAATGTGGAGTCCAATGTGCTGACAGCCTTATACATCATTGCAGCAAGCGGGCCTCCCAGGATGGCAAAAAACAGCGGCGCAGTAATTCCATCCACAAGATTTTCCGCCACGCTCTCTACTGCGGCCCGTGAGACATCCCGCTCATTTAGTTGATCCGTGTCTCGTCCCACGAGCATGGAAACGCAGCGTCGCGCCTCCCCCAGATCTTTCTGCCTAAGAGCCCGATAGACACGATAGCTGTGTTTCGCAAGATCCCTGGAAGCAAAGGTGGTATAAAGCAAAACGATGGACACGGCATTGCCGGCATAAGGATGCATCCGTGACGATCCCGAAATCAGGGCATATGTGATTAGGCCTGTAAGTCCGACAACCAGAGATGCCGCAGTAATTCCGGCTATACGCTCGTTTGGAATCATGCGTCGCAACGGCTTTTCCAATGTCACAGCGAACCTGCCGATCCATCTGACCGGATGAGGAAACCATCGCGGATCCCCGAGCAGAAGGTCTAATCCAAACGCCGCCAGTATCTGAATCTCGAGTCTCATCGCAATCCCATCAGCCGATAGATTTCATCTACGCGAATGCTTTTGCGCACCACTTCGGCCAATCGGTCAAGCGCCGGCTCCAGGTTATAGGGAGCGCATATTTTTCCCAAAGGCGCAAGTCGCCGGCGCTTTCGTAACCGATCGATGAACCAGCGGCGAAACCCATCTGCATCGAAGATGCCGTGGAGATACGTTCCCCAGATGAGATCTGTTCCGCTACCGATAATCGCGCCATCAGGACGGACTACAACAGACGGAAGACTGTCTCCATTACTTAGGCCGTGATGAATCTCATAGCCATGTACGCTGTGCCCAGAGCAGTGTGTGGCAGCAGAGCGCACCAGCGTTTTTTCTGCAGCCATGGTCGTCGTAAGTTCCAACAGTCTCAGTCCCTGAGTCTCTTTGCGAGTTGATTCAATGCCGGCAGGATCGCTAATTCTTGTCCCCATCATCTGATATCCGCCGCAAATTCCTACAATTTCCACAGTCTGCGCCTGTCGCAGTATTGCCTTATCTATGCCGCTTTGCCGCAGGCACGCCAGATCTTCGAGAACATTCTTGCTTCCAGGCAGAATAATGGCATCCGGAGATCCAAGATCGCACGGAGACCGCACTACTCGAACGGTTACGTCCGGTTCATTTCGCAGAGCATCAAAATCGGTAAAGTTTGAAATATGCGGAAGATCAATTAGGGCGATGTCGACACCTTCCGTCAGATCTCGTTCCTGAGCTGTCGACGTGCCTTTGAATGTTACGGAGTCCTCCTCAGGCAAACCGAGCTGAGAAATAAAGGGAACAACTCCATACACCATCTTCCCGGTATGACGTTCGGTATATTCGTGAGCCTCCCGAAGCAGGGATTCTCTGCCTCGAAAGCGATTCACGACAAATCCTGCAACCAGAGCTCGTTCCCATTCCTCCAGCACTTCCATCGTACCTACAAATGATGCATATACGCCGCCGCGATCGATGTCGCCGACCAGGAGCACCGGTGCTTGGGCATAGCGCGCCATGCTCATGTTCACAATATCGTGGCTCTTGAGATTGACTTCCGCCGGGCTGCCCGCACCTTCCAGAACTATTGCATCATATTCTTCCGACAGACTGTCGTAGGCCTCCTGGGCGGCACGGAATGCCTCCGGTTTGAAACGGATATATTCTTCCACACTCATATGGTCCACAGGCTTGCCGCAGACAATCACCTGGCATCCAACATCGGAACTGGGCTTCAATAGAACCGGATTCATTTGGGCTTCAGGCTCGATATGGCAGGCCTGAGCCTGAACAACCTGCGCACGGCCCATTTCTCCTCCATCCTGCGTTACATAGGAGTTGAGCGACATGTTCTGCGATTTGAATGGAGCCACGCGGTATCCATCCTGCAGCAAAATCCGGCATAGGGCGGTGGTCAGGATGCTCTTACCGGCATTCGAACTTGTTCCTTGAAACATGACCGCCGGCCTTTTCGCCATTTTCCGTCTGGTCTTGCGACTTCCCAGGCACTCACACAGCCGCACATTTTCCGACTCGGTCCGGACCGCAATTCTGAAAAAGCGGTCATCCAGCCCCTTGAAATCACTGCAGGTCCGGATTGCAATGCCTTGATCCAATAGTTGCTGAGCAAGCGTGGAGGCATCCAGCCCCGGACGGTCAATGCGTATCAGCAGGAAATTTGCATGTCCCGGAAAGACTGTGAAGCCTCCCAAGGTTTTTATTCCCCGCATAAGGAGATCCCGCTGCCGGGTCACATACTCTCGCGTCCTGCGCAAATACTCGGAATCGTTTAGCGCGGCCACTCCTACTGCTTGCGCCAGGGAGTTCACCGACCATGGAGCCTGGACTTCACGAAGTCGGCCAATAACGGAGGCATCAGCGATCGCGCATCCCAATCGAAGACCGGGAATGGCGAAGATTTTGGTCAGTGAAAGAAGAACAATAATATTGTTAGGACGATTCCGGGTTAGCCGGTCCATACCATCAACAAAATCAGCAAAAGCCTCATCGACAACAAAGATCGTGGAGGGATTGCGCTCAGCCAATCGCCGAATTGTTTCGGCATCACAGATCGTGCCTGTCGGATTGTTCGGTTGCCCTAAAAAAACAAGATCCTCGCCTTGCAGCACGGAACCAAGCTCTTCCACATCGAGTGCAAAATCATTGACCTCCGCGAGCGGAAAATGATCCACCTGCTTGCCCGATATCGTGCAGGCACGTACGTAATCGGTGTAGGAAGGGACAGGCACGACGCACCGCCTGCCGTACAAACGGGGAATCAAATAAAGAATTTCGCTCGAACCATTCCCAATGATAATTTCATTCAATCCGGCGCCATAGCGCTTTGCCACAGCATCAAGAAGAATCAGGCACTCAGGATCAGGATAATGCACCAGTGTGCTGATCTTGGAACTGATTAGAGGCCGCAACCATTCCGGTGGTCCCAAAGGATTCAAGTTAGCGGAAAAATCGAGTATTTCTTTTTCCGACTTTCCTGTAGATTGAGCCAACAAGCGCAGATTCCCGCCGTGCATCATGCTCTCCACCCCCAGGATGCACAAATCAACGCTGGCAGGATTTCGGTTATCTCGCAGACAGCTCCGAGCGTGTCTCCTGTAAATCCGCCTATTTTTTTGCGGCACCAAAGTGAAAAAACAATTGTCATCAGGAAAACTATTCCAGCAATCACTAGTCCAGGAATATTCATTACAAACCATGCAGCGACTGACAGAATCGATAATGCAGCAATCAGAGCCGGCCAACCCGGCCGCCCAAACACTGTGACTAATCCTCCTTGAGTGCGGGCATAGGGAACGGCCTTCATGCCAAGCACCAAGGCGCATCGTCCGGCCAAAGGCATCAACAGAACCGCGCGCCAATGCAATAGTCCGGGCACTGAGGCCAAAGCGGAAATTTTCAGCGCCAGTACGCAGACGATGGCAATAACACCCATCGGCCCCACATGGCTGTCTCTCATAATCTCCAGAATTCGTTCTCTGGGTCTGGAACTTAAAAAACCGTCTGCGGTATCCGCCAGCCCATCCATGTGAAAACAACCCGACACAGCCAGCATCAGGATAACCATGACGACGTTTGCCGGAAGCGGCGGGAATAATCGGCAAACTCCGCAATCCAGGACAGCCAGCACTCCCCCGAGAATCAAGCCTACGACAGGAAAGAAAAGAACGCTCTGCCGCAGTTCTTTCTCACCGACTTGAAAACGAGAAGAGACGGGGAAAATGGTCAAAAATTGAATGGCGGCAAGCAGAGGTTTCATTTGTTCTCCTTCGAAACAGCAGCCTCTTCAAAGGAAGCTACTTCGGTGAGAACGTGCACTGCCGCTTCCACAATGTGCATGGCGAGCGCTGCGCCGGTTCCTTCGCCAAGACGCAGGTTCAGATCAAGGAGCGGTTCTTTGTTTATATGCTGCAGAGCCCGGCGATGTCCTTGCTCAACGCTTCGATGGGCGGCAATGGCATATTCCATGCAATTGGGCTGCAGGGTGTGCGCGATCAATGCCCCTGCGGTGGAAATCAAGCCATCTACCAAAACAGGTTTCTTCATGGAGGCAACTCCGAGAATTAGGCCCGCAATGCCGCCGATTTCGTAGCCTCCCACTTTTGAAAGCAGATCAATGGCATCGGAGGGATCTGGCCGATTTACCTGCAGAGCCTTTTCGATGATGGCTACCTTATGTTTAAACTGCGCTTCGTCAATGCCGGTTCCATGCCCGGTAGCTTCGGCCACACTGCATCCGGTAATGGAGGCGATGATAGCGCTGCTGGACGTGGTATTGCCGATCCCCATATCTCCGGTTGCGTAGAGGTCGGTGCTTGAAGAAAGCTCGCGCGCCACAGCAATGCCGGCTTCGAGAGATTGTATTGCCTCTTCCCTGGACATCGCGGGCCCCTGCGCCATATTCCTGGTGCCGGCGCCAATCCGATGAGAAAGAATCTTGCCCGACGCCACGAGAGAGCGCAGGTCTCCTGCCACACCCATATCTACCACCACAACGCGTGCATTCGCCTGGCGCGCCAGCGCATTAATGCCTGCCCCCCCAGCTACAAAGTTTTGAACCATCTGCGTGGTAACTTCCTGCGGATATTTGCTGACGCCTTCGGTCGCTACCCCATGATCACCCGCCATTGTCACAATGGTCCGCCGCGAGACAGAAGGGTGTATAGAGCGCGTCATGCCCGCCAAATCCTCTGCAAGGTCCATAAGCCGGCCCAGCGCCCAGTATGGTATTGCCAGCTGTTCTAGTCGCGCATGGGCGGCCGCGCGCGTGGCAGAATCCTGTGGCTCAATTTGATCAAGAGTCGAAGAAAGAAGTTTCATTGCACAACTCCTATAAAGAATCTGTAAGCTGCTTGATTTCGATCGGCTGCCCGGACACCAGGAGAACTACGCGCATGCTCGCTTCAGCGATTATCTGATTGCATCTGCCGACGAGATCGCGATAAAGACGCGACAACGCGTTTTCAGGAATGAGTCCCATCCCTATTTCGTTGGTTACAAAAATGACTGTACCCGGATGCGCTTTACATGCGGTCACGAGGCTATTGCACTCTTCGGCGATATCAGTTTCGGATATTCCCCTGCCGTTTTGTTCTGCCTGATACAAAAGGTTGTTAACCCAGAGCGTAAGGCAATCGACCAGGATTGTCGGAAACTCATGGTTATTATCAATAACCTTTGCAGCATCCAGCGACTCCTCGATGGTATGCCATCGCTTCTGACACCGGGCATCCTGATGTTTCCGGATGCGCTCGCGCATCTCTTCATCAATTGGCGGACATGTTGCCAGAAAGGCACGAGGTTCCGGCAGTGTCTCCGCCAACTTCTGGGCATAGGTGCTTTTGCCGCTTCGACCACCGCCGGTTATGAGAATAATGTGTCCCATGACGTTGTGTCCTCGCTGAAACATGAATGGTTGAGACCGGTCAAGACGCCTTTGCCGCCGAAGAGATCCAGAATGGTCAGCGATGCGTAGTCCACATTGAAAAGGACGTATTGCCGGGGATGAAGCCCGAGAAAATGACAGAGCAGTGCGCGGATAACGCCCGCGTGTGTAACGGCAAGAATCGTCTCTTCGGGACAGGAAACGAATGTGGATGCGGCCCGTTGAATGCGGATCAAAAAATCTTCAAGCCGCTCGCCACCGGGAAATGAAAATGCCGGACTAAAGTCCGCCCATTGATTTACGGTCTCCGGATCTGATTGCTGAATTTCGTCAAACGTTTTCCTCTCCCAAGAGCCGAAATCCACTTCTCTCAGGTCCGCATTAATTTCGGTCGATATTCCCTGCAATGGCTGAATGGTTTCAAGGCAACGCTTAAGCGGGCTGCATAAGCAGCGACCCGGCCGATACCTTCTGATAAGAGAGATAAGAGATGCAGCTTGCCTGCGTCCATGTTCCGAGAGGCCTATATCAGTAGAACCGATGAATTGATGAAGATGCGCCGCTTCGTGTTCGGCATGCCGCAGAAGCAAGAGTTTCTTTTTCATTTCTTTATTCAAGGATGAAAACACGTCAATCCTGCGCGCGCCGGATAACAAATAAGGATAGGGTTACGAACATAACAGTAAGAATCACAAGGTAAATAAGAGCAACCCAAGGCATCGGCTGGCCTGCGGCCGCAGCCCGAATCACCTGGGATGCCGGCGTCAGTGGCAAGATCTTAATGAACCACCGCAGCCAGGAAGGATAGGTGTCCACGGGGAAAAAAGTGCCGCAGAGAAAAGCCATAGGTGTAATAACAAAACTGGTCAGCATTCCTTGATCCGCATGGGATCGAGCAAGCATTGCAGTACTGATCGCAAGAGCCGAAAAAACCGTTGTTGTCATAATGATCCCCAATAGCAGCACAGGAGATGGCGAGATAGGCACGCGAAACAGAAGACCTATCAGGACAACGATAGACGCGGCAATAAATCCCCGTACAATTCCACTAACAATCTCCCCCACCACGTAAGCCCAATCGGCCACCGGAGCCGTGCGAATCTCATCGAAGGTTTTCCAGTAGAAACGAGCAATATTGATCTCAGTTGAAAGGCCATAGCTGTTGATCATGGCGCTCATGGCGATGAGGCCGGGAAGAATAAAAAGGCTGTAATCAGTCCTTTCCGCCGAGCCCTTTCCGCCCCATCCAAAGGTGATGAAATAAAGCAGGGGCGATATGGTGAAGGAGAAGAAGTATCGCCAAAACTTCCGCTTAAGAATGATGAGTTCGCGCAACATGACTGCCAGCACCTGATGCATGTGCGATATCTCCTTCCTGTTGGTTCGGATTGACACGACGTCCGGTAAGCTTAATGAAAATATCTTCCAGATTTGCGTGACGGATTGTCGCCCGCACATCATGTTTTGACAGGAATTCTGCGGCTGCATCCCGGTTATCAAAGAACAGAGTCTTCGTTCCTGTTGAGTTCAAGTAATCAACGACCACTGTTCCCACGGATGCGATCAAGGTCTGCGGGCTTCCCTGGGCAATTACGTGTCCCCGATCAATGATGACCACGTGGTCAGCCAACATTTCTGCCTCTTCAATATAGTGAGTGGTGAGAACGATCGTGCATCCTTCAACTCGCAGACGCCGGATCAAGTCCAGACTCTACGGCGCGCATGCGCATCGAGGCCTACGGTCGGTTCATCCAGAAGCAGAACGCGGGGACGGTGCATCATGGCGCGGGCAATCGAGAGGCGCCTCTTCATCCCGCCAGAATAGGTCGACACTCTTCTGCCGGCTTGTTCGACAAGCTCGGAGAACTCCAGCATTTCTTTAATCCGGACGGTCAGGTCGCTTCGCTCCATGCCATAGAGCATGCCGTGAATCCGGAGGCTCTCTTCGCCTGTCAGCTCCGGATCAAAATTGAGTGTTTGATGTACGACTCCAATCTGTTGCTTCACTTTCAACGGCTGGATGGCTACGTTGTGCCCGTCAACAGTAACCGAGCCCCTGGTTGGCTTTGTCAATGTTGACAGTATGCGAACGGTGGTTGTTTTGCCGGCTCCATTGGGGCCGAGCAAGCCGTGAACTTTGCCTGCGGAGAGATGCAGCGACAAATTATCCACCGCGATCAAACTTCCATATTGTTTGGTTAATCCGTCAAAATGAATCATAGGATGTGCACGCTTTCTTCCTCTGCGGTCAGATTTTCATGTCCAGAGAACCCATCGGACTTCCCGAAGTATGGACTCAACAAGCCATGCGCCGCCCAGAGTCCCCAGCATTGATTTCGGCACAATATCGATTACTCGTCCTGAGGGGAACGCGACCTCGATCCCTCCGCATTTGTTACCGAATCGGGCTTGGAGTACTTCCTGACCGTCTGCAAACAGAATCTCCGGATCCGCCATGCGCCAGGGCTTTTGCCAGACATCCCCACATCCTATGCCTTCGAGCCACGTTTTGAGTTTTGCTGCCGCATCCGTAGAATAGAAATCAGGCGTTTCCACAGAAACAGGCAGCATTCCAAGATATTGGAATAACCATTGAGCAAGAGGCAGCGCGAATGAAGGATCCGACTGTACCGCAAACGTTGTTCCTTTGAGAGCCTCCGTGTAACTCGAAGCTCGATCGATCATTCTCGAAACCTGACGCCTGCGATCCTGAATGTCGCTAATTGCAGGTGTTGGATCTGAGTGTACTGCATGAGCAACAGCGGTGATCCATTCCATCGTTGCGGAAAAGCCGACAGGAGCTCCTGAATTGCTTGCTGCTATCATGCCGCCATATTGGCGCTCCAGCCATGGCACCACACAATCGGCATATTCATCGTGTATGACTGCATAGCAGGAGGCTTGCGGGATCCGCTGATATTCATCTGTGGCGCTTCCCGCTCCAATGGCACAGAGGACTTCAATCCCGCATAATTCAAGAAGACGCCGCAATTCTTCAATGCTTCCAGACCAGTATTGGTGGGCAATCGATAAGCCGACCAGCACGACAGTTTTAGGAATGTGCGGTTGAGGTTTCGGGGACAGGGCCTCAAGAATTGAAATCACCCCCTGCTGATAACCTGCGGCAAAAGGATGGGAGAGCATCGGCATCTCGATTGTCGCGCAGGGGGTGAAAGGCGCTGCTTCAGTGGCACATCTTTTGAGATCATCTCCTATGAGGGCAGCTCCTGGAGAGTTTATTACTGTAACCAAAGCGGCATTATGTTTCGCAACCAATGCAATTGCCTGGGTCAGTTTTTCTCTTCCTCCAAAAACATAGTCGTCTCCATCCAGATATGTTGTGGGGATACGCGATTGACTGAAGTAGAAACGTTCTGCGTAATTCAGTTGTTTGCCGGCATCAAGCCGGGGAAAAAAACGATCAGACATCGCACCGTGGAGCCCCCGGCATCCTGTGGGGCCATGGAGAATCACAGCGCCGTCCCGCACGCTCTCGCAGGCTAGCAGTGCGCCGCTGAATCCGTCAGGTATGCGTGAATTCCCGCCATGTTTAGGACAAATCATCACGCCACCCTTCCTTCTCCGGCAGTTGCATCAGTCGCCCCCAGCGTTCCGCCCTGGTCAGACCACTGAAAAAACCCACATCCGGCACCAGCGGAATTGCATCGATCCGCACGCTCGCCGGACGGTCCTCCCAGAATCCATTTGTCAACATCAGGTCCGGTGCAAGGGTGTGAACCTCTTCATCCCGTTTTTGTTGTGTATAGGAAAGCTCTATCGGGAAGTGCCCTTCGTAGCGGGTGGCGAACGCATCGTCCCATACGGAATTGAGCACGCCTAACTTGACGATTTCCATATCGAGATCGGCAATCAGGCTGAGAAGCCAATCGATTTGGTAATTAGGCGTGACCACAAACACTCGCTTTCCTGCAAGGGAAGGTCGAAGAGCTGAGAGTGCAGTCTCATACAGCTTTCGATTATGCTCGATGATAGCGTCGGCATCGTTTTGTTTTTCAAAAACATCGGCAATGCGCTTTAGCCAATCTGCTGTGGCCTCAAACCCAACGGGGAACGGATCATCGAGGAAGCTCGCCTGATAACGGTCAATTAGAAAATCCCGGATGGATCTGCCGCATCGGTCCGCGGAGGCAAGCAAATTCAAGCGGCCGCGCTTAAATTGTTTTAGTTGAATACCGGTGCAATTACGCAGGAAACGGCAGTTGATGCCGAGCCCAAGTTCATGAAGCAGGTCTCTCACAGTATTAAAATTTGCATCAGTATTGCCGGCGAGGTTTTTTTCTCCGACGATGTTTACAGCATCCGGATCGAAAGGCATTTCGGGATCGATAAAATGGTCTGCGACAGCCATCATGGCATTGATAATGCCCTGCATATAATCACCGGCGATGTCCCCGTCTGTTTGAATCGGAATAACCGGAATCTCTGTCCGCATGCGCGCGCGTGCAGCTTCTACGGATTTTGTGATGTCATCGCCGATTATTCCGGATGCGCAAGTAGTAACAACAAAGAGCGCCTCGGGATTTGATCCCAGGGAATTCAAAATCCCCTTCTCCAGGCTCTCACCGCCTCCGAAGATAGAGATGGTTTCATCCATCTCAGAGCTTTGGATGGACGCCAGGCTCGAAACCTCAAAAGAATTTCCATTTCGGCGTTCGACGCGAAGGGCAGATGATGCCATCCCAATGTACGAAATATGGGCACAGCTGCGCGGTCCATGCGCGAGAATTGCAGTGTTTCCAATTTGCATTAATGTGTGGATAGCGCCATTGAAGGCGCATCCGTGCAAAGCTTCATGGGCACGAACACTTTTTGAGTGATATTGCTTTGGCGGCAACGGTGCAGGAATCGGAAGGGCCGCTTCATGCCTGGCGGATGCGGGAATCCGGCTCTCGTGCAGAGCTGATTCGGAGATCGTCCCTGCTGTTACCATTTCATTCCCCAGGATTATCGCTTCCAGGTTATCAGGCGAAAGGGGCTGCGCAGCGTAGGGCGGGGGGAACTGCAGAATCTCCTTGGCAAGATCACGGAAGCAAACAGCCAAAAAGCTGTCAGGAAAAGCCTCCGTGAGGGATTGTCCCAGGCGTTCGGCTTCAGTGATTTCCGGACTTCTGGGAAAGGAGGCAATGACGGGCAGTCGAACGGCATCGGCAAAGCGTTGAATACGATCCTTTTCGTGTGGCAGACCGCGTTCATTGAAAATCAGTCCTGCCATTCGAGCGCCATTCTTCTCATAATTCCGGACGCCGCGGAGAATGTTGTTGGCGGCATACAAAGACATGAACTCGCCCGAAGTCACAACGTAGACAATGTCGGCGTACTTGTCCCGCAGCGGCATCGCAAAACCGCCACAAACCACATCGCCCAGAATGTCGTAGATTGCGACATCAAAATCGCACCCGGCAATATTGAGAGACTGCATCAACTCGAACGCAGTGAGGATGCCACGGCCGGCACAACCAACTCCCGGCTCAGGGCCGCCGGCTTCCACGCAAGCCACACCCGCAAATCCCGAGTGCAGAATGGCGTTCAACCCTCTTTCCTCCGGTTTTGTTTTTCTGATGTACTCAAGAACCGGAAGCGCTTTCCGTCCCTGCAAAAGAAGTCGGGTTGAATCCTGCTTCGGGTCACAGCCTACTTGTAGAATTCGCATTCCCGACATAGCCATTGCCGCCGAGAGATTCGCCGCAATGGTTGATTTGCCTATGCCGCCTTTTCCATAAATAGCAATCTGTTTCACTGTGCCTCTTACCTTCTTTTTTGTCTGTTTGCTCCAATCGGTCTCATAGAAAGTCAGTCACTGAAAGCAAAGCGTATAGGCAAAATGGCTTTGACCGTTATTGGCGTACCGTTTCGAATGGCAGGAAGAAAAGA
Organism: Acidobacteriota bacterium; assembly: GCA_963664705.1. GTDB lineage: Bacteria > Acidobacteriota > UBA6911 > UBA6911 > UBA6911 > UBA6911. The sequence goes on from OY761556.1 coordinate 6,420,107, forward strand.
CGATTTCTTCAGCGCCGCAATTGATGGCGGCACGAAAAGCGGATCGGAGGCTTCAATAACCTCCACATGCTTTAGGCACCCATTCGCATCAATAGTGATGGCAAGAACAACCTTCCCTTCTTTTTTCTGCCTTCGTGCTGCAAACGGGTATTCAGGCATCTTTCTTTGAAGAAATCGCGGACCGGTGGGAGATCCAAAGCTGACAAGATTTGAGCTATCCCCATTACCTTGCCCTGTGCCACCGTTTCCGAATCCGCCACTCCCATCCAAGCCGCCTCCGCCACCAATGCCCTTGCCCGAATTGCCGCCTCTGCCAACTCCGGTGATACTCCCGCCGGGAAATCCTTGAGCCACCGGTTCAGTCATTGTTAACGGCGCGATTTCTTCATTTGTTGAAAGCAAGCTTTCTCCCAGGATTTCAGTGCGAGTTTGTTGACTATTTCCATTTTCAACTGCCACAGCTATTGGGCTAGGCCGCGTGCCTTCATCCTGGGTTGCGGTGTTGTTTCGCTCCGTTGAAACCTCGGCTGCTTTTTGCTTAATAGGCTGCACTGGCCGTCCCGGTTTTACTGAAATCTCCGCGATCTCTTCCATGGGAAGAGTGAGAGAGTTTTCATCTATCGGGACTACTTCGACAACATCAACGTCTCGAGGCGTATTCCTGACAGAGGATAGGATTGCCGCCAGAATAATCGCGTGCATCAACACCGATACCGCTATGCTCTTCAAGCGCCTGCCCCGATTTGTTGCCATCGAATAATCCCCGAATCGGGCAAAAAAAATCCCCGGATCCGGCCAATAGGGCCAAATCCGGGGATGCCGTTTTTCATCCTCGATGTTTTGCCAGAGCACCCAATCCACGAGGTGCAGCGCAAATTTTTCTGTTCAGGTCTTCCGGCTTCCGGATCGTTCTACTTGCCGCGCCTTCCCATCCCATCGGACAGTGGCAATCTGCGGTTTTCGTCCCCGGTTACGGCGGCGGGTCCGCGACGGATTTCAACCGTCTTCCCTATCGAATTTTCAAAATAGAACTTTTACAGACAATGCGTGATGCAAGTCAAGCTAATTTCAATGTTGTTGACCCGCACCGTTGATCGCTATATATTGGCGCCGCTTTTCGGTTCTTCGCGAATACGAAGAAAAAAGGGAACCTGGTGCGAATCCAGGACTGCCCCGCAGCGGTAAGCAGGAACGAAAGCCATCACCAAGCACTGATCCTCTCCGGGATTGGGAAGCGATGGCCAGTAGAGATTAAGTTTTATTGCCTGCAAGTCCGAAAACCTGCCGATAGCTGACGCGATCCTCGCGTTGAAATTCACGAGTCGCCGAGGGGCGGGCTGGTACCTCCCATTATTGATATATGGGCATATGTTTTTCCCCTTTTGGCTAAAACCTTGAGCGATAGCAGAAAGGGTGATCAAGCGTGATGGAAATTGTCGAAGAAGTGATTCCGCTACCGCGAGATAAATCTTTTGTTTGCCGGAAGTGTGATAAGACGCTCGTAGTTTCATTCGCGTTGCCGCGTCCCGTTCTCAGTTGGGCCGCCTATAACGGCGGATTTCGCACGAATGTCTCCCACGTCATCATTCATGCCGTGGACTCAATTCCGGTACAAAGCGCGCGCCAAGCGGCAAGTAGACTGGACCTGCGCGGTACCGTCGTCGGCATGATGACGCGACACGAGTTGGATTTCCAGACAGTTACGGTGGCCGAGGGAGATCTGCAGGTTTCCGCCATAGCGGTTGCAGATTGTTCAATGATGGCAACAGTCGGAGAACATCCGGTGCATCCAATCGAAAGACCAGGACCGAATATTCACCTTACTTTATTCAATCTCATTCTGGTTACAAATTACCGCTTCACGCAAGAAGCTATGCTGGAAGCCATTTCCATAGCAACTGAAGCAAAATCCCGCGCAATCTGCGAACTGGGTCTCCATACGCGAAGCGGAGAGCTCGCCACTGGCGGCACCGCCGATTGTGTGGCTATGGTTTCGGGTCTTGATCGGCGCTATGAATGCTGCTCCAAAGAGGAGGCGTGGGGAATGCTGATTGGACGGGCCTCGCTCGAATGCATGCGAAGGGCGCTGGCCGGCAGTGCTGCTGTTTCACATTCGATCCAGCGAGCCCAATTTTGTCATCGAACCACAAAAGCCCTCTAACGCTATGCTTGATGTGACAATGGCACAAGTTGCCGGACCGGCGCTTTCCCACAGGACAGAAATATCAAACCCAGATATCAGTCTGGTGTGTAATCCGGTTTCTTCCTCCAATACGTGCAACTCCCAGCCAATCCCCCGCGAGCCGCAAGGGATCACATCTCCTATACCTGTATTCTCGCGCAATTGACGAATCTGCCTGGGAGTCGGCAATACAGCCAGGTTCACAAGCACTTCTTCTCCAACATAAGGTTTCCCGAGCAAATACACATCGTCTCCCGCTTGAGCAAGCCGCCACGAAAGCTGCTTGCATTCGCCGAGAAGCGTGATTCCTATCGCTGTAATATTGGTTGGTACATTATCTTCAGTGCTTCCTCCCCATGAAAGGTCCGGATATCCGGAATCGGCAAGCTCAGCTTGTATTCCGGATAATAATCGGGTGCCTGTCGGTTCACGCTCATTGCATGTCAATGCCATCAGTGAGAAAGGAACAGCACCTACCGACAGTGTCTCCATCAGACAGACGCGCGCTGTCATACGACCGCATAATTCGGGCGCTACTTGGATTGCATCGCCCGGTTTCATCCCGAGGCCACCCAAGCTATCGGCGGCAATGGTGAGGAAGCCCTCCTTTTGCTGGTATACCAGAATATCGCGCGATGTCTGCACCAATGGGATCATTATTCGTCCTTCACATTGGGATGAACTCCGGCCATGGCATTTCGCTGGAGGCAGATTTTGCCCAACCATTCTTCGCGCGACCTGTACGAAAATTCGTAGGTCACATAGGCGGGATCAATTACGTCAAAAAGGCCAGCAATGGCCGGATCCTCAAAAGGATCATGATGATCAATCCGGTTTACGTGATCGATTGCCTGATGGTATCGATCCCAGAAAGTCCCGGTTGCTACTGGAGGTGACGGTAGCACGAGGGTTTTCGCCACATATTCCGCCGAAAGACTTCGCGTCAGATGAACTCCGCGGATAGTTCGGCGAGCCTCTCCCAAGGAACGCACAGACCGAATAAGGAATTCGATACCCGCTGCTTCCGTAAAAATGCTCTGGTTGGTATTCAGCATATGCCCTGTGTCAAAAACAACTCCGGTATGTGGGTAAGTGATGCGTTCCATCGCATACTCGATTTCTTCCGGGTGTAGCGCTCGGAAACTTCCCGGCCACCATAAATTTTCAAGGAGCAAGTCGCCGCGAAACGGAGAATCGGCAAGGACTGCATTCAGCAGTTCCGCACACATATCTACCGTATCGCGCCAATCCCAGGGAAACTGCCAGTTGTATATGTAATCGAATTCGCTTTGTGCCAGATGAAAAACGGCATACGCACATCCAAGCTGATGTGCAAGTGTCAATTGGCGCCGGTAGTTCGCTATCAGCGACTCGCGCGTTGGTCCTCCATAAAATGTTGAAACCGTCTCCGAGTCACCGAATATTTCCAGCAGGCGCCGGTTGTCCTCAGTCCAGAATGGCCTGAGAATCGGGTAGAAGCGCAGATGCATCCCGATGATCAATCCTTTGGGAATAGTCTCCCATGCATGTTCACCTACTGGATATAATTCAAATCCGTCAAACCCTTCGGCTTCCAGAATTCCTCGAGCATTGTTCCAGTCGTGGCCAATAATCGCCTGGTCACCGGGATGAGTGCTGATATTCAACGCGAACTTCATTCAGGAGAGTTCCTTTCTCTTAAGGCGGCACTTGTTTTATTTCGTCGGTTTTAAATCCAAGGTGTCTCGGCGGAGAAGAAGATTGTAGTCAAAGCGATCGTAAAACCGTTTATTCCTGCTCTTCGAAGCATCCAGCCTCATTGAACACGCGCCCTTGCCGTAAGCAGCGGCCTCATCCCATCGATGGTGGCTGTCCGTGGGAGCACAGACTATGGCTTTGTTGCTGCTGGCCGCTGCGATATAGAGTTGTTCGATGCTCCTGGTTGCCAGAGCTCGGCTCATCTGCTCGCTAAGCTCTTTCCCAGTTGATGCCACTGCTATATCACAGCCAAGCTTTGCTCCCGCCAAAGCAAGTTCGGGATGCATCAGCTCTTCAGCACAGGCAAGCAGAACTCTCGCCCCGGCGATATCCGCAATGCAGAGCTTGTCTGTGGCGTTCTTTCCCATTGGCTGATGGTGTCGGATGATGCGGCCTGAGGCTTCGGCGAGAATCATGGTACAGTTGTCCGGATTTGAATTGTCCAGAAATCCAGCGCACACATCTACGCCACGGCGTGTTGCAACCGCGGCGAGAATATTCTCCGCTTCAGCGATCGAAGAAGCTTTGCCGGCGGGCAATACCAGAAGGCGCGCATCCGGTCCTGAAGTTGCGCTGTTAAGAATGTTCTCAATCGCCAAAGAAGAAAAAACCTGCTCGGGAGGCAGCACTGCAGAAATCAGGATGCGTTCTACGGGTTTTGGAAGCTCATAATATGATGTTAGATCGGCAGCGTAGCGCATATCCAGGTACATCGGCGTATAGAGATGCGGAGTTCTTGATTGGAGTCGCTCCAAGGAAAGGCTCGCGAGTCTTCCGTTGTACAACGGCAGGCATGCATAAAATATTTTAGAGTCCGTACTGCTCTCCTGCACAAGAGTCTCTCCATACGGTGTGTAGCAGCATGATTTTGCATTAAGAAATTCCATAGTGCGGTCGGTCCCGCACCGATTGCAGGCGGCGATATAAACCCCATTTTCAAAGGCCCTGGATTGCCAGAGTTCTGCCGGGTCGAGAGGATCCGACGGCCAATTGGCTGGAACCAAAATGATGTCCGCTCCTCTCAGAGCCGTGGTACGCGGGATGGCCCCGAAATAGGTGTCGGAACAAATAAGGATTCCCGCCCGTCCCCATGGAGTCTCAAATGTATTCTGCTGTTGAGGATCTCCCGGGCAAGCCCACCGCACCTCCGCTGATGTTTTCCGATAATGGCAAACAATATTGCCTCCGGGCGAAAGAGCCGATGCTGCATTATAAAAAATGCCGGTTGCATCATCGCGTTCCGCATAACCCACAACGATATAGGCTCCATGCTCGGACGCAATGCCTGCGAGCGCATGGATTAGTGGCCCGTCCATTGTTTGAGCCGCGCCCGCGATATCGTCACATGATCGAAAACTGTAGCCGGAAATGCAAAGTTCGGTATTAACAATGATCTTTGCACCAGCCTCCGCAGCCTTGCGATTGAGCGATATCAGTTCTCTTAGGTTATGCTCCGGCTGATTGTAGCGAACGTTTAGATGAACCAGCCCGATCTTCAGTAGTTCCATACATGACTCCAAGGGATGCTGAACAGGAGATGCACGCATCTCTGACAAAATATCATCGCGGGTTTAAGGTTGAGCCTTGTGCGGACTTAAGAAGACCGTCTGGCACCCCTGATCCCGGAGGCATTCGTCCTCTGACTGATAGATCGTCCGATAGGGCGTCTAAACACAGTTACGGGTATAGTCTCGGATTCTCACCGAATTCCCTGCCAAAAATCCGTAATCAAATATCATTGCCGTTTCAGAAATGTCAACGAATTTGATTTTTGTGAAAACCCGAACGTGGATTCAAAAAGCGCTTGACTTCAAAGCGACTTGTTTGTAATTTCGCATTTCGATCGCTCTTTTAAATATGATCAGGGAAGACGGTAGAAGCCGTCGCGGACCCGCCGCCGTAACCGGGGACGAAAGCTGCAGAATGCCACTGTCTGATTGGATGGGAAGGCGCAGCAAGTAGAACGATCCGGGAGCCGGAAGACCTGAATGCTTTGCGCCTCGCGGAATGGGCGTTGCACCTGATGTATAACGAGGATGAAAAACGGCATCCCCGGATTTGGCCGAACTGGCCGGATTCGGGGATTTTTTTTGGCTTGTCAATATTCTTAATGAGGTGATGCACAAAAATTGACCATGTAGCTCCGGATCCAGGGAAGGGAGTGAAACGCTCCCACCGCCCCGCGACTGTAATCGGGACGAAAGCCGCAGGATGCCACTGTCCTAAGGGATGGGAAGGCGCGGCAAGTAGGCAGAACGAAAGTCAGGAAACCTGTTCCGGCGGCATTTAAAAACTCTATTTCCTTCGCGGGAAGTTAAGGAGATTATCCAATGAGAAGATTTCGTTTCGTTTTGCCCTTAGTGGCATTGCTGTTGATTTTTCACTTCGTGCCTGCCCTGATCGCTCAGGATTCAAGCAATTCCAAGCCGTCGACGAGCGATAAATCCAATGAACACCAATACCAGCTTGAGGAGCTTGTAGTAACCGCAACCAAAGTGGAGACCCCCACAAAGGAAATTGGAAGTTCCATAACTGTTATTACAAGCCAAGAGATTGCGGAAAAGCAGCAGTCAAGCGTCCTCGATGTCCTGCGCTCCGTACCATCGCTGGATGTTGCTCGAAGTGGCGGTATGGGTCAGACAACTTCAGTATTCATGCGCGGCGCCGATTCCGAACACACGCTGGTTCTCATAGACGGAGTCGAGATGAATGACCCCATTTCAGCCGGGCGTTCCTTTGATTTCGCAAACCTCACTACCGACAACATTGAGCGCATTGAAATATTGCGCGGCCCGCAAAGCACTCTTTATGGATCCGACGCCATCGGCGGTGTAATCAACATCATCACAAAAACCGGAGAGGGCAAACCAAACGGGTTCTTTTCAGTTGAAGGTGGATCTTTTAAATCATTTAGGGAAGCTGGTGGGCTTAATGGAGGCAATCAACGAATCAAGTATTCCGTAGGCTTTTCTAGACAGGATACTGATGGAATTTCCGCTGCCGGAGAAAAATACGGGAACTCCGAAAAGGATGGGTATGGAAACACTTCCGTTTCGGCGAAACTCGGTATAACGCCAGTTCATAATCTCAATGTTGACATAATTTTCAGGCGGATAGACGCCAAGGCAGACATAGATTCTATCGGAGGGCCTGGAGGTGACGACCCAAATGACACCACCAGTTCCACTGAACACTATGTCAGAGCACAAACGAGACTTTCACTGTTTCACAATATCTGGGATCAGAAAATCGGGTTTTCGCTAACCAACAATAGCCGAACCTATAAAAATGAAACTGATGCAGCACATCCGTATGATAGCGATCACTCTTCCTACGATGGAAACATTTATAAGTTCGACTGGCAAAATAATTTCAATATTCACCGGACGAATGTGCTGACAGCCGGATTGGAGACTGAACAGGAAAAAGGCAAATCGGATTATTATTCGACGAGTGCCTATGGACCCTACTCCAGTATCTTCCCGGAAAAAACAGCCCGCACCAACGGCTACTATCTTCAGGATCAGGTAAAATTGTGGGGATCGTGGTTTACCACTCTTGGAGTTCGGCTGGATGACCATAGCAGGTTCGGTACAAAATCGACATACCACTTTGCATCCGCCTATGTTTTTGAGAAAACCGGAACAAAAATCAAGGGCAGCTATGGAACCGGATTCAAAGCACCTTCGCTCTATCAGCTTTATTCCACCTACGGCGATGAAAATCTGAAGCCGGAAGAAAGCACAGGATGGGATCTTGGATTGGAGCAGTCGCTCGTTGGCCAAAGAGTAACAATCGATGCCACTTATTTTCACAACGATTTCGAAAACCTGGTGGATTTCAACAGCGCGACCTACAGGTACACGAACATCGCCAAAGCCAAGACGCAGGGAGTCGAATTATCTGCATCTATCCATGCAAGTGAATCACTGGTCCTCCGTGGAAGTTACACATATACGGATACGGAGGATAAGGATACAGGGCTTGCGCTTCTTCGAAGGGCAAGAAATAAGGCCGGGCTCGACGCAAATTATCGGCTGTCGACAAAAGCAAATCTCAATTTGGGGGTTCACTATGTGGGGAAAAGATCGGACGTTGATTATTCCGCCTATCCCTACCCGCGTGTAGAAATGCCGGGGTATGTGCTGGCAAACATAGCGGCTTCATATAATTTAACAAGGAATTTTCAGGTTTTTTGTCGCATAGACAATCTTTTGAACCGCGACTATGAAGAGGTAAAGGGTTACGGGACGCCTGGAATTTCTGCGTTTGGCGGAATAAGGATCCCCTTTTAGCCGCAGAGATGGCCCCGCATTGCTATTCGCATTTGGCCGTGATTCACGGGCTTGGCGAGGCGGGAAGCAATGCGGGGCCATCGTATCCCGGCATTTGTCGAATATGATGAAACAACCAAAACGCATGTGGTGCTTGTTGGCCGGTCTCTGGATGTTCGCAGCATGCGGAGGCTGCAGCATCGTGAAGCATGGAGATTCTGAAGCCGAGGCGCCTCAATCCACCGCTTTAACTATTCCCCATCCAACTCTCGACCAGCATGCAAGTACCACCTCGATTCGATACGCCAAGGGATTCACTCTGGAACAACGGCAGGGATACAGATTAATGCGGGTGCTTACTCCCTGGCGTGATGCGAAAACAACATTTTCCTATGCGCTTGTACGGCGCGGCGAAAAAATTCCTCAAATAGAGCCTGGTGCCGTCGTGGTAGAAACTCCGGTGCGCCATATTGTTTTGGCAAGCACAACCTTCATTGTTTATTTCGCCATGCTTGGCTTGGAGGATTCCGTTGTCGGAATATCGGGATGCAAGATGGTCAACACGCCTTCAATTGCCGCCCGCATTCATGATGGACGAATTCTGGAGGTCGGCGACGGCAGCATGAGCGCAAAGAGTTTCAACATGGAGAGGTTGTTCAACCTTCAGCCCGATCTCCTCATGATTTATGGAACAGGCAATCCGGAATACGATCAACAGAACAAGCTTCAGGAAGCAGGCTTTCATGTAGCCGTCAATTCCGAATATATGGAGACAACGCCTCTCGGTCGAACGGAGTGGATCAAGTTTATTGCGGCCTTTTTCAATAAGGATGCTGAGGCGGATCTCCTGTTCACAGATATCGTCGCACGATACGAGAAACTGGCTGAAAAGTCTCGCAACGTTACAATGAGGCCGACGGTATTCTGCGGATCAAACTGGCGGGGTTCTTGGCATATGCCGGGGGGAAATAGTTATGTCGCAATGTTTCTCCGCGACGCCGGAGCAAGGTATCTCTGGAGCGATGATCAAAGCACGGGCAGCATGCCGCTGAATGTTGAATCCGTTATTGCGCGGGCGAAAGATGCTGATTTCTGGCTCAATCCCGGCGTTCACCGCTCCAAAGAGGAGATAGCGGGAGAAGATGACCGTTATCCGGTATTTCGTGCTTTCCGAACCGGCCGTGTATTCAACAACAATGCAATTGTGGATGCCGGAGGAGGCAACGACATCTGGGAAACAGGAATCGCGAATCCGGACAAAGTACTGGCGGACCTGATCAGCATATTTCACCCGGAGCTTCTGCCTGGCCATCAACGCACGTGGTTTTGGCAGCTTCCAGAAAAAGCAATCGAGCAGAAATGACAGCTACAAAGCATTCGGCAACACAGATCACACTATTTCCCCGTGTCCGTCCTGCCATATGGTTTGGCCTTATTTTATTGTTTGTGGCTGCTTTGGCATTGGAACTTGCGCTTGGGTCTCTCATGATCCCAATTAAAAGTGTAATTTCCATTTTGCTCGGAAGAAATGATGTTCCGGAGGGATGGCGGCAGATTGTTTTGCTTTTCCGCCTTCCGCGGGCTTTTACCGCTGCATTGGCGGGAGCAGCTTTGGGAATTGCCGGTTTGAAAATGCAAACTCTCTTTCGCAACCCTCTGGCCGATCCTTTTGTATTGGGCATAAGTTCCGGGGCCGGATTGGGTGTTGCATTAGTCGTTTTGGCAGCTGGAGGAATTGGATGGAAATCCATAGTGGCCAAGACAGGGCTTTTGGGAAATGCTTCCATAATCATTGCCGCAATCGTGGGTGCCGCTATTGTGATGGGAATTGTGCTCGGAGTTGCGCGCAAGGTTGAAAACTCTCTGACATTGCTGATCGTCGGTTTGATGTTTGGCTACATCTCCAGTTCTCTCGTCAATGTGCTCATGCAATTTTCTATGGAACATCAGATGCAAAGCTACATCACATGGACTTTCGGATCCTTTGCCGGTGTAACCTGGCGACAATTGGCCGTGTTTGCTCCTGTAGTGATTGTCGGAATTCTTCTGGCGTGGCTGCTGGCGAAACCGCTAAATGCTCTATTGTTGGGAGACAGCTACGCCCGCAGCATGGGAGTGCACGTCCAATACGTTCGCAATTTCATCATTATAGGAACTGCTTTGCTGGCCGGTTCGGTTACGGCATTTTGCGGCCCGATCGGATTCCTGGGAATTGCTGTGCCGCACTTGAGCCGCATGCTTTTAAAAACCGGAGATCACCACACACTGGTCCCGGCAGTGATGTTACTGGGATCGGTACTGGCAATGCTGGCCGATATTATTTCGCAAGTGCCCGGCACGCAAATCTCCTTGCCTTTAAATTCCGTCACGGCTCTGATCGGCGCTCCCGTTGTTGTCGGAGTCATTCTCAGGCGACGCCACGTTATGGAGGCGGCATAATGACGGAATCCGCAGTTATTCATCTTGAAAATGTGACAATCGGATATCGGCAGCATAGGCATCCGCAACGGATAGTGGCGAAGAATATTTCGGTCGCCTTAAACGCAGGAGAATTTGTTTGCCTTCTTGGGCCCAACGGTGCAGGAAAATCCACGCTGATTCGAACGATCTCAGGTATGCAACCGCCCCTGACTGGAGTGGTTAGACTCGATGGGAAACATCTATCATCCTATTCATCCCGAGAACTAGCTCAGCGCATGAGCCTTGTCCTGACTCAGCGCGCCGCTGTGGGAATGATGTCCGCGTCCACATTGGTATCTCTCGGTCGGCATCCCTATACCAGTTGGACTGGGAAACTCGGTGCCCATGATGTGGAAGCCGTTCAAGCAGCAATGGCTGCAGTTGGAATCGAAACACTGGCGCACCGTCCTGTTTGTGAACTGAGCGATGGAGAGCGACAAAAAGTGATGATCGCCCGCGCTCGGGCTCAGGATCCTCAGGTGATGATTCTAGATGAAGCAACAGCATTTCTTGATTTGCCGCGCCGCGTCGAATTCATGCATTTGCTTCGTCGTCTTGCTCCTGCCGGTAAGCGGGCAATTCTTCTTTCGACGCATGATCTCGATCTGGCATTACGATGCGCAGATCGACTCTGGCTGCTTCCACCTGGCGGTCCCCTGCAACAAGGTGCGCCGGAAGATCTGGTGCTGACCGATGCTCTTGCATCTGCTTTCCGGGACGCTGAGGTGAAGTTTAATAAAGAGTCCGGTGCATTCCAGCATCGGCGCGGCGATCGGGGAAGTATTGCCCTGCATGGCGAAGATGTTCCGGCGATGTGGACCTATCGAGCACTGGAAAGAGCAGGCTATAGGGTTGTTGCTCCCGGTGAAGCACAAACCTGTGTTGAGGTCCGGCACGAAGGCGATTCGATTGTCTGGAATATCCGGGAGATAGACAGGTCCCGCTGCAATTCAGTTGAGGCATTGCTGGCGCAGCTGCGACTGATCGAGGTGAAAGGAACGGCGAATGCGTCTGGGCACCTACTATGACGGTGTGGAATTACATCGCGAAGATAAGATAGTTTATGCGCGGTTTTTGCTTCCGCACCGGGTGATATCTACTTGCCCGGCTGCAGGCGGACTGAGGGACAATCTCGTATACCTATACAATCATCAATCTTGCGAGCCGGCAGGACACAATCCGTCCATCCATCGCCTTGTTTCCCACGATCCTCAAACCTATCGGCGCCTGATTTGTCGTCAGCATGCACTGACGGATCAGGATTGCGCCACGTTGGGTACCGCAGCCAATATGCGCTACGCCGCAATCAAGGTAGCTGGTTTCTGTGATCTCACGGTTGTTGCCGTTTGCACCGGCGGAGTCGAAACCAATGCCGGACGCGCAGGCGATCCTGCGTCTGTGTATGAATGCAATGGATCTTATGAAAAGGTCTCGGTGGAAGAACCTGTATTGCACGGCACCATCAATACCATGCTGTTCATTAGTCATGAATTGACGGAAGGAGCCATGGTGCGTGCCGTTATTACGGCAACCGAAGCAAAAACGGCTGTCTTGCAGGAACTCGCTGTTGGTTCACGCTATTCCACAGGATTAGCGACAGGCACAGAAACAGATCAAATCGGGGTTGCCGCACGGCTGAACACTGATTCAATCCTGACCGGTGCTGGGAATCACTGTGTTTTAGGCGAGTTCATCGGAAAGACCGTACATGATGCTGTTCTGGAAACGTTGAAGCTCCAGAACTCCTTGACTTCGGAAAGCTGTCGTTCGACTGTTTATCATTTGCAAAGATTTGGTGTTACGCGCGAATCCTTGATTCACGATGTAAATTTACATCTTTCCGGCGACAAAGCAGCTCTTTTTGAGAACAATTTTGTGGTAGTGGAACGAGATCCACTGGTTGTCGCCGCTATTGCAGCTCTTGTGCACATCCATGATGAAATCACATGGGGCATTCTTCCTTCCGGATGTGTGCCCGAGCTATGGGCAACCTATGGCGCACAGATAGCCGCTGCAATATCGGGAGATTATACTCGCTTGCCCGGCTATCGGGATGTCCTCGCTGCTGCCCAGAGCTCGGCATTAGCCAGGGATTTTTTACAGCTGGTCGCGCGTGCCATAGCAATTGGATTTTCAGAAAAATGGGAGGATACAGACATAGAAGCCGCAGCAATTATGGAATAGCGTCAGCGCATAGCCGGCTGTGAAGCTGGAAATTGTTTTTTGGAGGAAAATGCGAACTCATACTTTGAATTCTTCTTGACACTGATTGTTTGCATTTCTAGTATGAGCCGCGAAAATTGAGTTGAGTATCCGGATATCGGCCCATTGGGCCGTTTGAAGGGAAACCGGTGAAAATCCGGTACGGACCCGCCGCTGTGATCGGGGACGAAACCCGCACAAAGCCACTGTTCCATCATCAAATGGGACGGGAAGGCGCGGGAAGTAGGTCGATCCGAAAGTCAGAAGACCTGGTATCCGGTGTACGCTCCAGAGGAGATGGTAAATCCTCAGGCGCTAATCGTGCGCTTGGGGATTTTTTTATTCCCGGCGCCATATTCAAGCGCTCTCACACCATCGATGGAAGAGACGCGGAACCGTCGGGAGGTATACCATGTCTACTCAGGTTGAACTGGCATCACAAGGAATCATCACACCAGCAATCCAGGAAATCGCAGCACAGGAAGGTCACGAGCCTGAAACCATCCGTCAACGCATTGCGGACGGCCAGATCGTGGCTCCGCTCAATTCAAGCAGGCCATGCCGCGTTGTCGGCATCGGTATGGGGCTTCGCTCCAAGGTCAATGCAAGCATCGGAACATCAACCGACATCATCGATATTGATGCCGAAGTCCGAAAAGCAAAGGCTGCCGAAGCGGCCGGCGCGGATACTTTGATGGAGCTTTCCGTGGGAGGTGATCTCAACGCCGTCCGTCGTGAAGTCCTTGCTGCCGTAAATCTGCCGGTTGGAAATGTTCCGCTGTACCAGGCATTCTGCGAAGCAACTCGCCGGCATGGCGACCCGAATAAACTTGATGAAGAGCTGTTGTTTGATCTCATCGAGCAACAATGCGCGGATGGGATTGCCTTCATGGCCGTTCACTGTGGGATCAACCTGTACACGATCGAGCGGCTCGAACGCCAGGGCTATCGCTATGGCGGGCTTGTCAGCAAGGGCGGCACATCCATGGTTTCATGGATGAAGGCGAATAAACGGGAAAATCCGCTCTATGAGAAGTTCGACCGCGTGGTGGGAATCCTCAAAAAATACGACACAGTGCTTTCTCTTGGGAACGGTCTTCGCTCGGGAGCTATTTGGGATTCCTTCGATCGCGCGATGGTACAGGAGCTGCTCATCAACTGCGAGCTTGCCGAACTCGGGCGCAAGATGGGTTGCCAGATGATGGTGGAAGGGCCGGGACACGTTCCCATTGACGAGATCGAGGCAAATATCATTTTGCAGAAGCGCATGAGCAACAACGCACCCTACTACATGCTGGGGCCGATTCCGACCGATGTCGCCGCCGGGTATGATCATGTAGCGGCCGCAATCGGCGCAGCTCACAGCGCCCGATACGGAGCAGACCTCATCTGCTATATTACTCCTTCCGAGCACCTCGCTTTGCCGAACGAGGCGGATGTCGTCGAAGGCGTTCGCGTCGCCCGTGTGGGCGCATATATCGGCGACATGGCCAAGTACCCGGAAAAAACTAAATCAAGAGATAGAGCCATGAGCAAAGCGCGACGCGATCTGGACTGGAACGGGCAGTATACCAATGCCCTGTTTCCTAAGGAAGCCAAGGCGATCCGCGACAGCCGCGTGCCCAACAATAAGGAAGTGTGCACGATGTGCGGCGATCTTTGCGCCAACAAAGCCTCTTTCAATCTGTTCCGACATCTGCTCGACGGGACGGAGAAAGCCTGAATCAGCAATGAGCATTCCTTACCTGCATACAGATATTGCTTCCGAGGATTTCCAGATTCTTGAAGATCTCGCTACTGCGAGCTGGTATTCGGAGGTTCTTTTCGCTGCCATCGAGCTCGGCATATTCGAAGCGCTATCGGAGAATCCACGGTCATCGGAGGATCTCGCAACAAAGCTGGACTATGATCGTGACAGCATGGCCCGCTTCCTGGAAGTGCTGGGTTCTTTAGGGCTCATCGTGGTTCGCGACGGGAATTACGAAAACGGCCCGCTCGCTGCAAGATTTCTGGTGCGTGGCAGCGAATGGTATGCAGGGCATTTCCTCGATTACAGAAAATTCCTCGCTCCTGGCTGGAAACGGCTTCCGGCCAGGATTCGCTCAGGCGTATCCGCCAACAACAGACCAGAGACCGAAGCGCCCGAAGTCTACCAGGAAAGAGTTTTTGCTTATGTTCGTGCTATGGATTTCCAGGCCCGGATCAAGGCAGAGAGTGTTTTGCGGAATCCATCTCTTCTTGCTGAGACAAGCGTGCAGAGTCTGCTCGATATCGGTGGAGGAGCCGGCGCATGGTGTAGGGCGCTGCTCGTGAAATGGCCTGAGGCTCGCGCGCTGCTGCTGGATCTTCCGGAAACTCTTGCGGCTGCCCAAAGACTATATCCCAATACAACCAGCTGGAAAGGAATCGAAATGATTGCCGGCGATGGACTCGCTCTGGATATCGGGAGCCGGAAATTCGACCTCGTAATCCTTTCAAATATCCTTCATGCATACGGGAAAGCCGAGGCAGCTCAACTGCTGAACGAAGCTGTACAAGCCCTTGCGCCGGGCGGACAGATTCTGATTCATGACTATTTGGCGGATGGACACAGGTCCAGCCCTTTGAAGGGCAGACTCTACGATCTGCACATGCTGCTCAACACATACAATGGACGAATCTATTCTCTTGAGGAACTCCAGAAAATGCTTTCTGCTGCAGGCATCGAAAATAGCCGCCTCTTTCATCTTGAAACCGACACATCAATTCTACTGGCTTCGAAGGATGGATCAAGCAAGCACCAGTCGTTGGATGACGGCGACATGGCCGAGGCGCATGCCAAAGCGGTCGGCTTCAACTATGCGCGAGTTATCGAAGCTCGTGAGATCGTTACGGAACCCTGGGTCAGGATCAAGTGCGAACAGGGATGTGCTCACTTCGGCAATTCATTGAGCTGTCCTCCCCATTCGCTCAGCCTTGAGAAAATGCGGGAAGTATTATCAACATACACCCATGCTCTGCTGGTCCAGGCAACTCCGCCCCCTCAATCATTCCACGAACGGCTTCTGGCTCTCGAGCGCGATTTGTTTCTTAATGGCCATCCCGAAGCGCTTGCATTCGGCGCCGGTCCATGCCCGGTTTGCCCAACTTGTTCAACCGACGGCAAGTGTCGATACCCCGACCTCGCAAGACCATCGCTTGAAGCGTGTTGTGTGGATGTTTATGAGACCGCCCACCGTGCAGGGCTTGCACTGGAACCCCTTCGTCACCCAATGAGCTACGTGAAGTATGTTGGGCTCGTGCTTTTTAGGAAGAGGTGAGCAATGCGTATTTTGCTGGTCCAGGCAGTTTCAACCCAGGATTGCAGGGAACTCGTCTTCCCTCTGGGCCTCGCAAGGATATCCGCATCGCTCCGCGGCCGTCACGAAGTTCGAGGGTTGGATTTGAACACTGATCCCTTTCCCTGGCCGGGCCTGATCGACGTGCTTCATGAATTCAAACCACAGACGATTGCTATTTCCTTCAGAAATCTTGATCCCCTGGCAGGCAGTCTCGTTTCCTTTGTGCCACATTTAAAGACTCTCGCCGCTATCATCCATAAACACTCAGTAGATTCCACCATCATGCTCGGAGGAGCAGCTTTCACGCTTTTCCCCAAACGTTTGATGGAGGAAATTCCGGAAGTTCACCTTGGCTTTTGCGGAGAAGCAGATACCGGCTTCGCTGTGCTTCTTGACAATATCACCTCTCCTAGCAAAAGCCCCGGTGTACTGTGGCGAAATGGATCTGAAATCAGGGGAGACGGTGACATTGCACGCTGCGAATGCACCATGGACGAACTACCTCTTCCGGACTGGCAGTTGTTTGGTCCGGACCGGTATCAGAATCTGAACCACTATGTGTCATTCATGGGCGTTGAAACGAAACGTGGTTGCCCTAACCGATGCCGCTATTGCCTATATCCAAAACTCCAGGGAAGCCGTCTCAGGTTACGCTCTTCGGAAAAGGTCGTTGATGAAATAGAAGCCATGCAGCGGGATTTTCAAATTAAGCTTGTGCACTTTACAGATCCTGTCCTCAATCAGCCGGCCGAACACCTGAAGTCAATTTGCAGGGAGATTTTGAGGAGGCGCCTCGATGTTGGGTGGACCGGCTTTTTCCGTGAGGACATGCTGTCGGCAGAAGACATGGATCTCTATCTGAAAGCCGGATTAGCGGCCTGCTATTTTTCAGGCGACGGAACTACGGATCGGGCGCTCAAGCTTCTCGGCAAGGGGTATGACTTGGACATGATGATGCGGGGCGCTAAGATCGCAGCGGCCAGCGGTGTCCTCACCGTTTATCATTTTCTCGTCAATCTCCCAGGGGAGACAAAAAGGACCGTTGATGACACGCGTTCTTTGATTGAGCATCTCTTTGCAATCCATGCGGCCAGAGGGAATCTAGGAGCCGTGGTCATCAATAATCTCCGCCTCTATCCCGGAGCATCTCTTACCGAAACAATCATCCGCCGGAAGCTGATAGATCCCAGACAAGACTTGCTTTACCCGACATACTTTAATCCTCCGCCCTGGGACTCCCTACGTCATGAACTGAACGCACTCTGCATGGAGCAAAGTACGCTGCGTTACCTTGAAACCCAACGAACTTCGGTCACATAAGCATATGGTGAATTCATCGAATATAGTTCTGCTCGAACACCCACGCGTTCCTTCCGCAGATCACTTCAATGACATTGCGAATACTCCGCTATGGTCTTGTCTGATGACCGGCTATGCGGCATCCGCGCTTGTCAATTCAGGCCACAACGTAAGGATAATGGACGCAGCCGAAGTCTCATTTGAAAAAACTGCCGAAATGCTGATGGAAGCCGCCCCGGATATTCTTGCGGTTCACGCGGTTTATTTCTGGGAAAATACTGGAAAACTTTTCGACATGCTCGGCGAATTGAGACGGAAGGCGTACCGCGGAACGATCTGTCTTTTCGGTTTTTTCCCGACGCTGGTCTGGCAGGACATTCTTCAGGAGGTGGAAGCGGTCGATTGCGTCGTTGTCGGCGAGCCGGAGGATGTGCTGGTCGAACTCGCAGCAGGCATCGCTTCCTCTGGAGAACCGCAGCCATCGCCCGGGCTGGCGGTAAGGCGCCAAGGCAGGCCAGTGCTTGCCTGTCTCCATGAATCTATAGCGCCACTCGACAGGCTTCCGTTCCCCGCAAGGCCCAACCTCGAAAATGACCAAACTATCAGCATTCTTGCAAGTCGTGGCTGCTACAACGGGTGTTCTTTCTGCCTTGTCCCGACTATCGATGGAGGCAGGCCCGTCTGGCGAGGTCGCTCAGTCGCCAGCATTACGGCAGAGATCAATGATCTCGTGATGCGCGGGAAAAATGATTTCTATTTTGTGGATCCAAACTTTGTCGGGCCCGGTGAGATGGGGCAAACGAGCGCTATCACGCTCGCCGATGCACTTTCAGAGTTATGCATTACCTTCGGACTGGAGACCAGGGCGAACGATGTTACGAAACCTCTTCTTAGATCCTTGCGCAACGCAGGTCTCACAAGCATGCTTCTCGGCATAGAAAGCGCCAGCCAACAGGTCCTCCATAGACTATTTAAGCGGACCAATGTTGATGAGAACGAAAGGGCAATTGTCGAAGTTCGTGATGCAGGAATAGATCCGGAAATTGGATTCATTATGTTCGATCCGATGAGCACTATTGAGGATATCCAAAAGAACCTGGATTTCCTCGAACGTAATCGTCTCCTCAGCCGTTTGGGCCGGACTGTAAACCTCTTGTGTCATGAACAAATAGCGTTCAAAGGAACACCCGGTTATCGGATTGCAGAAAAGCAGGGCACAATGGCCGCGGAAGGTCTTTTCGGATTTGAGGGAAGGTTAAGATATGAAGACTGGCGTGTTGGATGGTTAGCCGGGATGATGAAGTTAATATGTGGAAGGATCCTGACTCAAATGGGAAAACAAGATTCACAGATCCACTGGCGGATTGAGAGTTCCGGTGCAGGTCCTTTCCAGACAGTTAACGATAATCTGGTGGACTCATTCAGGAAGCTGCATGACACGGCCGCACATCTGGCAAGCCAGCCGGAAGAAGCCTGGACTCGAAGCCAGCTGGCCGGCGCGCTGAACAAAATTTATAAAGCATAAAAGAAGGCGGACGCGAGAACGCAGCATCAGCTGTCGCCACTCAAGTCAGGCATCTTGGATTCGGGCAGCTAACGGCGGCTTTATCTGTTCCTGGACACGGAGAATGGCCCCGGATGGCAGTATAGCTTTGATACCTTCAATATCCTGATGGCTGAGTAAGCCGCGAGCAAAAGTGGTCCGAAACTCATGGTTCACGTCGCTTTCGGTCAACAGCCGGATGCTGGCTTTCAGGTTGTCGACTTCAGCTCTTGTTCCGGATAATAAATCATATTTTCCCCAGGGAGCTTTGATGTCCATCGCGACATAACTCAAGGTCCCCACAGCCAGCAATTTTTCGATCGTGTGTGGGCGACTGCCGTTCGTGTCTAACTTTATGGCGAATCCCATTCGATGTATCTCTTCAATAAATTCAGGCAGATCCGCTTGCAACGTAGGTTCTCCTCCACATAAAACAACTCCATTAAGGACACCCTTGCGATAATGAAGCTTCTCCAGAATACCTGAAGGAGGAATCAGCCGATCAGCGGACACAATTGATGAAAGCAGGCTTTGGTTGTGACAATAGGGACAGCGGAAGTTGCATCCTTGTAAAAAGACCACGGCTGCCACCTTTCCCGGGAAATCACACAAGCTGCAGGATTGGAATCCGCCGATATTCATCTTGTTGCCTCAATATGAAAAGATTGACGTATGGTAAATTCCGCCTGCTTGCCCGCATTCCATTGATTTACCGGCCGCAGATAACCGACAACGCGTGAGTAGACTTCGGTGTCCTTCTGACACTGAGGACACTGAGGAATTGCTCCTTTGATATAACCGTGCTCCGCGCAGATTGAAAATGAAGGAGTGAGGGTGAAGTAGGGAAGGCGGTAATTTGCGCAGATTGCGCGCACGAATTGCTTTACAGCTTCGGGATCGGGAACGGCCTCTCCAAGAAAAATATGCTGAACGGTCCCTCCCGTATATCTTGATTGAAGCTCATCCTGCAGATCCATAACCTGAAATATGTCGTTAGAATAATTGACCGGCAGTTGAGTTGAATTCGTGTAGAAGGGTTCAATGTCCGCCGACGGGCGAGCAGATTGAATATCGGGATATAGTTTAGCATCCATGCGAGCCAGGCGATAGCTCGTTCCTTCTGCGGGAGTGGCCTCCAGGTTATAGAGATTTCCCGTTTCATCCTGAAATTTTCCGAGCTGCTCGCGCATAGAATCCAGCACGCGACAGGCAAATGCGCGTCCTTCCGGAGATCCAATATCCTTTCCCAACAGGTTGAGACAAGCTTCATTCATGCCCACCAGGCCGATTGTAGAGAAATGATTCTTCCAATAGCAACCGAATCGCTTGCGAATATCGCGCAGATAAAAGCGCGTATAAGGATACAAATCCTGATCGGTAAACTGCTCGAGCACCTTGCGCTTGATTTCCAGGCTTGTCTTGGCAATTTCCATGAGCAAACTCAGTTGCTGCATAAATTCGGATTCGCTTTTCGACAAATAGCCAAGCCGGGGCATATTGATTGTTACGACTCCAATAGAACCCGTAAGAGGATTTGCACCAAAGAGTCCGCCGCCGCGGCGTTCCAGCACTCTCGTGTCCAGGCGCAAGCGGCAACACATGGATCGCGCATCATCCGGCGACATGTCGGAATTGACAAAATTGGCAAAATAGGGAATTCCGTATTTTGCCGTGGCTTCCCATAGCGGATTCAATCCCGGATTCTCCCAGTCGAATTCCGCCGTAATGTTGTATGTGGGAATTGGGAAAGTGAATACGCGCCCATTAGCATCGCCTTCAGTCAGAATTTCCAAAAAAGCGCGGTTGAAGACATTCATTTCATGCTGAAATTCGCCGTAACACTCCTGCTGCGGCTCGCCGCCGATTATCACAGGGTGATTCGCCAGATGGCGCGGCGGCTGCAGATCCAGCGTCACATTTGAAAATGGAGTCTGAAATCCAACGCGCGTGGGCACATTGACATTGAACAGAAACTCCTGAAGCGCCTGTTTGACTTCGCGCTCATCAAGTTCATCCGCACGGATAAATGGGGCCAAAAGCGTATCGAAGTTTGAAAAAGCCTGCGCTCCGGCAGCTTCTCCCTGCAGCGTGTAGAAGAAATTGACGATCTGCCCGAGGATTGAACGGAAATGGCGAGCGGGGCGGCTGGCGGCCTTGCCCGGCACTCCCATGAATCCTGACCGCAGCAAATCCTGCAAATCCCATCCCACACAATAAACGGAAAGAAGTCCGAGATCGTGCAAATGCAAGCTGCCGCTCACATGCGCTTCGCGCACTTCGGCAGGATAAATTTTATTGAGCCAATAGATCTCGCTGACGTGCCCGGCAATGTAATTATTCAAGCCCTGTAGTGAATAGGCCATATTGCTGTTTTCCTTGATCTTCCAATCCGATCGTTTCAGATATTGGTCGATCAAGTCCAGATCCGCCTGTTGCACCATTTCGCGGATACGGGCGTGCTGATCGCGATAGAGGATGTAAGCCTTCGCTGTCTTCTTAAAAGGAGAAGCTAGTAGAGTCTCTTCGACCAGGTCCTGAATCCTCTCAACGGTTGGGATTGATGGCTGGAGCATACAATGCGCAACGGCAAGGACTCTGCAGGTGAGAGATAGCGCCATTTCCTCTGAGAACTCACCTGTGGCATGGCCTGCCTTCAAAATCGCCCGAGCAATTTTCTGACTGTCAAATGGAACAAGTCGCCCATCGCGCTTGCGAATTTGCTCGAACCGGACAGTTGGCTGCTCGATAGCATTTGGGATTGCCATTGTGCTATTGGACATTTGAGTCTTTCCTCCTAAGCGCCGCGAGCAGATACGCTCCGTTCGGGTGTCTGAGAACTTGTCTGTAGGGGCAGAAGAAAATCCGTTTCGCAGCTTCAGCTGAACAATGTGATTTTCAATCTGGGAGAGAATACGACATGCAGGCTCCCAAGCCGCCCCTCGGCAACTGGTTATTGTTGATAAAGCTTCTTTGCTATCGGCAGGTTTTCGGACTTACAGGCATGCTGCCTAACCCTAATTGCCGTCGCTTCCCAGTTCCAAAAAACCAGTGCTTATTTGACGGCGTTCGTTCCTGCTTACCGCTGCGGGGCAGTCCCAGACTTTCACCGGGTTCCCTTTTGGTCAATGTGATAACCGATAACCTACACAATATATTGGGGTGGCGACGGCATTGTCAACAACTTATTGTGGCTGTATCGCTTCTATTTCGGTAGCTAGTGTAGTGCGTCATACAGATGAGCTCTTATCCAAGGTAACGCGAGCTCGTTTTACTTTTTCCAAAACATCGGTCGCTTTTGCCGTCCAGATATAGGGCTTAGGATCAGCATTATGTTGCTCGATGGCGCGATCAATCTCCGCGCGCAATTGCGAAAGGCTGGTAAATATGCCGCGCCGTATTTGTTTGTCAGTCAACTCGCGGAAAAATCGCTCGATCATGTTAAGCCAGGATGCACTCGTCGGAGTAAAGTGAACATGGAACCGAGAGTGGTGTTTCATCCAACTTTGAACCCTCGGGTGTTTGTGTGTGCTGTAGTTATCAGCAATCAAGTGAATGGTGGTCTCTCCTGGAATCCCCTTGTCAATTTGTCTCAGGAACTCAAGCCACTCTTGGTGGCGATGCCTATCCATGCAGCTTCCAATCACTTTTCCATCCAACGTGTTCAGAGCAGCAAACAGCGTGGTCGTACCATTGCGCTTGTAATCATGAGTCATCGTTCCACAGCGTCCCTTTTTCAGCGGGAGGCCCGGCTGCGTGCGATCCAAAGCTTGTATTTGAGACTTTTCGTCAACCGACAAAACGATGGCGTGTTCAGGGGGATTGAGATACAGCCCAATGACATCTTCCAGTTTCTCTGCGAAATGCGGGTCATTACTCAGTTTGAAGGTGCGCGTGAGATGCGGCTTCAACCCATGCTGCTTCCATATACGCCGCACAGTAGCTTCGCTCACTCCAACAGCATTGGCCATGCTTCGCGTACTCCAATGAGTAGCATCGTCGGGTTTTTCCTGCGTTGTTTTCCTGACAATATTGAGAACAACACGGTTCGAATATTTACGCTTGCGTCCAGGCCGAAAGGCATCTTTCTCAATGCCCGCGATTCTATTGATGGCAAATCGGCTTCGCCAGCGAGCAACAGTCCGACGCATAATGCCAAGTTGTGCCGCAATATCGATATTTTGAAGATTTTCGGCAGACATAAGAATTATTTTCGCTCGCTGTACAAGACGAACAGGAACGCTTCGGCCGCGAGAGTATTTATCAAGTTGCGCTCTCTCTTCGTCCGTAAGTATCACAACAGGGGCGGTTCGCATCGCTTTCTCCTTCCAAGAGTATATACGATGCAAATCGCTTATATGTTCCCTTATTTATGACGCACTACACTAGGCATAATCTAACAACACCTGTCTTTGGTGTAAGATAACCGGCATGGGCGTGATTTCTATTCATTTCCAACGAGAAGATGCCCAATTGCGGAGATCGCCAGGATCCTGGGATCTTCCAAGCTGATTTTTTCAAGTAGATTAAAGAGCTTTGCCTTTACTTGCAGTAACCGCCCGCCACGCTATTTGGTTATAACATTTGTCTCTTAAAAGAGCTTGACCCTGAGTTTAAGCAAAGATACCATCCTTCCATTGTATTACGAATATAATATGTGTGTTACGACACAGAGGAATCGGGGAGGATGGGTTGAACTTGCCGGCAATTCTTGGAGCATCCCTTGTGTCGACGGGCAAGTTCCTGCTTACCGTTATTCCTCTTTTTATATTGGGCGTAATACTTGCTCAGCTACTTGTTGAGCTTCGATGGATTGATAAGCTGTCCTGGCTTGCCCGTCCTCTGATGCGGCTTGGCCATCTTCACCCCGAATGTGCCGGAAGTTTTTTAGTCGCCATTATCTCTCCCACAGCAGGACATTCAATGCTCGCCCGCTATCATAGTGAGAAGCGCATAAGCAGATCCGAATTGATTATCTCTGCCATCATGAATGCGCTTCCGGGCTACATCGCCCAAGGGCGCAGCATCCTGCCGGTGACGATGCCTCTGCTGGGCGTTTTCGGCCTAATCTACTATGGCCTGGTTTTGCTGGCAGATCTGATAAAGACGCTGGTCCTGCTGACAATCGGCCGGTTCATTCTTCCTCGACCTGATGCCACCGAACTGAAGTCGGAGGAAGCCTCAAAAGCAAAGCGGCCAAGCATTAAGGACGCTCTTCTAAATTCGGTGAGGGATTCCCGAAAGATTATCCCCAAAACCCTTAAGACGCTGATTCCGTTTGCATGGGCAGCCTTCCTATTGATCGGGTTTGGTGTGTTTGACTATGCGGCCAAGCATCTTGGCGTTGTTGCCCGCTATTTCCCCGTGCCGCAAGCGTCTTTGCCAATCATTGCAGCTCGATTGATCAGCCCTATCGGCGCCTACACAATGGCCGGAGGATTGCTGTCTAAGGGAGTGCTGGCAGGCAATGACGTTGTAGTTGCCCTGCTGGTTGGCACACTGCTGTCGACGTTGCCCAATATCCGATACTTGGTCCCGTATTACTTCGGGATTTTCGGCGCAGTGATTGGAACCCAGTTGGTAATCGTGTCCACTGTCATGCGGATTCTTGTGTTCGCCGCAATGGTAGGAGTCGTATCGCTGCTGCGTTGAAGCACTTCGATAGCGCTTCGGAAAGGATGACTGGAGGTTTGTGATGGTGGATTGGACTCAGGCGAAAGAAGACACTTACTATCGAGCACGCCAGCTTGAGGAAGAGGCTCGAAGGACCGGGACTGTGGAAGCATGGCAGCAATACGCCACCCTCAAAGCTGCTAAGGGAAGCTATGTCCTGGCTTGCCATGGATTCTTCAGCGGAGCCCTGATTTGTGAACAGGCGAGTAACATTGATCAAGCATTCAGTCTATATGCTCAGGCATTTCAAAATGCCCGGCGCGCAAAAAGCAAAGAACTCGCCGTAATGGTCGCCTATCGTCACGCTCTTCTTGCGGAACGAGCAGAACAGTTGAAAGCCTGCATAGAGATCTACGAAGCACTCGGAGTATTCGCCGAAGAACTCAAAAACTATTTTATCGCCGCCGATGCCTATGAGCACGCGGCAGAGATGAGAATTAGGGCAGGACAATCAATTGGGGATTATAGGAAGCCGATCGAGCAGTGGGAAAAGAATGCCGCTTACTGGCGCGAGCAAGGCCATGAGGATGATGCATCCTGGAGCGAATGGCACGTCGCACTCTATAAAAAGGTTTTCGGAGTTCATGCGAAATGATTGGAATACTCTTCCACGGACCCGAAGTGTTTGATTCAGGATGGGCAAAGAAAATTGTCCAGGTTCTCAGCACGCTGGGTTCATTGCATTGTGTTCTTGCCGGCACTATGGGGAGAACGGCCGCAATTGACAGCGGACTGCCGGATATTCAATGCCCTGGCATGCAGCCCAGTCAGATCCTGAAAGATCTCAAAAATAGAGTCAGCCAAGTGATTTTTGCCAACTACGGCAAATCTCCGGATTCCGGCTTGCTGCACGGAGCGATGATTGCCGCAAAGGCCGATGTTGATTTCCCCCTGGTCCAAATTGAATGCTCGGCCGGCTGGTTGGTCGAGCTATATGTGGGCTGCTCAACCGAGGTTATTGAAGCTCTTGAGAATCAGCTTGGGCTCAAAAAACATGCGTCCGTCGAGACGGCGCCTACGGTTTGGGAACGGAATGGCAGAATCTGCCGAAAGCTCACGACTGCGGTCGCCGAAGACTTTGTGCTTGCAGATGGAATAGTGATCGGCAAAGCGCTGGGAGGAGAGATTGTCATTGAGTGCAATGGCCGCCACATTGCGAAAACCAGCGGCATTGAGATCAAGACGCATGGACTTGAAAAACTCGATCGTCGCGGCGGCATTGATTTGAAATCCGTCAAATTGGCCACAACCCGCACGCTGCGGCGAATGGAGCACACGCCTCGCATTACGAAACAGGCGGGCAAAGGCATGGCATTCGTGGATCATTCTGCCATCCGGGTTTATGACCAGGTTCGAAATGTGGAAGGCGCTGTGACAGTGGGAGACGACACAACTGCAATCGTTGGCGACATCCTCTATAGGTTCGGCATCCCTGTAATCGGGATCACCGATGGGGACCGTGACGTCATTCTTGAAAATGCCCGAATGACTCCTGGCTCCGTGGTTTTCACAGTACGCCAGGATGATGTTTTTGGCCTTAGCGTTTTTTCGAAGGTGTTCCAGGATCAGCCAATTATCAAAGAATCATTCAAAACCGTACGGCAGCGAATCTCGGCCATAATCGGAGATCAGCTTGTCCGCGAGCAGGAATTCTAAGCACAACGAGAGGTATATGAATGAAGCAGGCAATGATGCTCCATAATCCCGACAACAAGCGCCTCCGCACAGCGTCTGCAGTTTTTCTTCAAATGATCACCTTTATAAGCCTGTTCCTGGCCTTCGGTTTGAATGCCATCGCTCAGGAGACGCCTGCCAAGACTCCGGTAAAAAGTAAGCTCAGTGAAGTTGTTGTCGTTACCGCTACGCGCTCAGACAAGAAACTGGAGGATTCACCCGGCAGCACGGCAGTGATCAATCAAAACGACATCATCGGAAGAGATGTCAGCACTATTGATCAGGCTATCAACACAATTCCGGGTGTCTTCAACCGCCGGGGCAAGGGCGTGATGGATACTCAGTCCACAATCACATTGCGCGGATTTCCCAGCCAGCAGAGAACGCTGATTATGCTCGATGGGATTCCTCTGAATGACAGTTATTTGGGGGCTGTTCAATTTGGCGGGTTGGCAACAGCGAATGTCGACAGAATAGAGGTCGTCAAAGGACCCTTCTCGAGCCTCTACGGTGGCAATGCAATGGGGGGCGTAGTCAACGTTATTACGAGGATGCCGGAAAACAGAGAATTCATAATGAGTGGAGGATTCGGCAGCGGATTTCAGAATCGAGAGGCGATGAATGATCTGACTCGCGGCTACTTTTCCTATGGCGAAACATTCAAGGGTAAATTCGGCATTCTTGTGAGCTACGGGCAGAATCGGACCAACGGCTTTGCTAATGATTTTAATGCCCAAAGCGCACAACCTCCTGCTGGCATCACCGGTTATAGTGCAACCACGGACACACAGGGGAATAGGCGCTATGTGTTAGGTGATCGAGGAGACAATACCTGGCAGGATCACGACTTCAGCATCAAGACGACCTACCGGATCACCGACGCCTCAAGATTGGGCTTCTCATTTATTACCTCCGCATACCAATATGGAACAGACTCTCCTCATAGCTATTTGCGAGATGCCGGCGAGAATCCCGTCTACTCCTTCGCTTCGGGCAAAAGCACGATCGGCGAAGCCACCTTCTTGAGCGGTTCCGGCAATCGAAGACAGGACATCTACAGCTTGTCCTTCGACACGATGATCGGGCACGTCCAGATGAAATCAATGGTGAGCTATTTGAACATCAACAATAATTGGTATACGACTCCAGGTTCCACTGCAGCCACGACAATCAACGGTGGTCCTGGCAGTGTCGCTGATACGCCTGTCAGCAAAACCACCGGCAGTATCCAATTTATGCTGCCCATATCCAGCTATCATATCCTGTCATTCGGCGGAGACGTGACGGGCAGTTCCGCAAAAACTCGCGAATACGGATTATCAAATTGGCGCGATGAAAACTCCAGAGCTTCTATGACATACAGCGCCGGCGGAAAATCCATCACGAGCGGCATATTCCTGCAGGATGAAGTGGTGATCCGGAAAGATTTAACCGCCTATCTTGGGGTGAGGGGAGACTATTGGAGAACCTTTGATGGCTATGCCAATCAGGTGGGCACCGTGGGATATCCTGCATCTTACGCAAAGAAAAATGCCTTCAGTGCCAGTCCCAAGGCCGCCATCGTTTATCGTCTATCATCTGCAACAACCCTGAGAAGCTCAATTGGCCGGGTTTTCCGTCCCCCTACGGTGTATGAGCTGTACCGAACATGGTCCTATTCATCGGGGACGGTTTATAAAGGGAATCCGAATCTGAAACCGGAGACTGCAGTGTCATGGGACGCTGCAATTGACCAGAGGCTATGGAAAGGTGCTAGCGCTTCTTTCGCCTATTTCGAAAATCGCATGTCTGATTTGGTGTATCGTCGGACCGATCCGGCAAATTCGAAAATCAACGAATATGTGAATGCAGGCAAGGCCAAAGGCAGAGGCGTGGAGATGGAATTGAGCCAGCGCGTGACGCCGGAACTGAAGCTCTTTGCCAATGCAACATTCAATAGCGCCAAAATAACTGAGAATTCATCAAAACCCACAACAGAAGGAAAATTTCTAACCTATCTCCCGCGCTGGACTGGAAATGGCGGAGCTGAATTTGATAAGGGCCGCATCAAAGCAACAATGACCGGCAGATATGTCGCGAAGGTTTTCACTCAGGATGAAAATAAGGATGTTGTCAGCAACGCACCCGGATCGTTTGATCCCTACTTTACAGCGGATGCGAAAGTGACCTGCCGAATCAACCGTCTGTTTGCGTTGTCTCTGTCGATGGACAATATCTTCGACCGCAAGTATTTCTATTCGTATCTAGCTCCAAGGCGTTCCGCTTTTGCGGAAATACTCGTAACCTGGAAAGAGTAGCCAAGATACCAAATCGCATAAATCAGCATTTAAGCCTGCCGCCAGAGGTGTCACGAATATCATAAATGTGCCATTTCCAGCGAAATTATCCTTGCGCTGACATTGCCATGGTGTTACGTTTGGCCCATTCGTAATACTTATGGTTCTTTTTGCGAAGGAGGCTTTGAATGCACCAGCGTCTAGTGATGGCACTCTTGTTCCTCTTGATCGGAGCTTTCCCTGCACCAAGTCAGCAGAAACCGGCCGATGAAAAGACGGACGAACAAAAAAGCAGCAAGGATATTCCAACGCGGCACGATGTCGTCGTTGTTACTGCGACAAAAACTGAAACCAAGATTGATGATTTGCCCGTCAGCATTCAGCTCGTGCCGGAGGAAGAAATTGACCACAAGCAATTCAATAATCCAAACATCGGAGAAATAGTTCGGGATGCTCCGGGCGTCTCGGTAGGGCATGGGAACCGGAACATACCGGCATGGATTCATCTGCGCGGCACAGGATATTTCATCGGAAGAACCCTTTATATGGTAGATGAGCTTCCGCTGGCAGAGCCGATGGTCAGCATCGCAGTTAATCCGGCCAATGTGGGTTCAGCCGAAGTTTTGCTTGGACCGTCATCGTCATTATATGGAGCCAATGCCAGTGGAGGCGTAGTTAACGTGCGTTCGCTTAGCGGACGTGATCGAGCGGGTATGACACTGGGACTCGGCTATGGAACATTCGATACCTATCGGCCTCAATTTTCTATCGGGAAAACGATAGGCAACTGGGATCTTTTTACATCCTATAACGTGGATACATCCAATGGGTACAAAAACACGGACCAGGCAACCGGCGTATATCTGATGCAGCACGGATACCCCTCCTACCTCAATTCCGTAGCTATCGAGAATCAGTACTATACGAACCATTACGGCTACGGCCGAATCGGATATCACAATCCCAAGAATGGGATCGGCTTCACCGTTGGTACCCATCTATTCAACGAGGATCTATATGGCGGCAGGCAGAATTCTTACAGTACAGGCACTCGTGTTATTACAACAGGTTCGTTTTTTACTCCGATCCCGCATGTGGGGCTTTTCACATTCCGGTTTGGGTATCAAAGTCGGCTTTCGGATTCAGTAAGCACCAAGGGCGTTTTAAAGGTGGCCAACTCTGCCATCAATGGCCGCTATGTTTATACGGCAATTGATGCAAACAACAGCTATGTCTATGATCCAACCATTACGCAACAGCCTCATGCAACCTACACAAGAATCCCTTTGGACTTTCAAATGGATTTCCGATCATTTGTCGGCAATAGCATAACCGTTGGATTTACAGATTTGATCGATCAGAGCCGTTCCTTTACATTCAACGCCGATCGATCCACAACTCTTGCACAAACAAGATATGGCGTTGGGCAAACCGCTGTGTATTTGCAGGATCAGTATCGCTTCCTGAACAACAAGGCAACATTGATTGTCGGTATGCGGCATGACATGTGGAATTACCACGATGTGTACGACACGGGATCCACAAACCGAACGCCTCCGGATGTGGACAAGTCGGCAACGACATACCGTGGCGGGTTGAAATATCGGCTCAATGATTCCTGGGGATTTCGAGCATCGATTGGAAACGCCTTCTGGCCAGGCAATGCCACATGGTTTTTCCAGAACCTTTCAACCGGCAACACATGGCGCGAAGCCAATCCGAATCTGAAGCCGGAAAAAACCGTGATGGGAGATTTCGGAATCGATTTTATCAGTCCCAGCGGACATACCCAGGCGTCAGTGACCCCCTATTTGGGGCGCATTCGCGACGCAATGAGCTATGTTTACGACCAGCACCCGACACTGCCCGGCGTTCAGATAATCCGGACTTCCAATTCAGATGCAGTTTCCATCAAGGGTCTGGAATTATCATTGCGCCAGCAAATCATCCCGGACCTAAGCGGATATGCTCATTTCACTCTAAATAGGTCGGAAATAACCAAATCCGCAAAAAATCTGGGACATCAATTACGAAATGCTCCCGATTACCTGGGCGGCTTCGGGCTTGAGTATGCCAATCGAAGAAAAGGCTTTGGTGCCAATTTCTACGGCCGCTTCTCCGACAGCCGCTATTACGATGACGAAAACACAGAGCTTAATTACTTCCACATGAAGAAATATCTGACGTTGGGAGCAAAGCTTTGGAAGAGCGTGACGTTGACCGACAGCAATAGCATTACCTTCTTCGTTGGCCTCGACAATCTGAAGGACTCCAAGTACGACGGCGAATTCATTTACAACGCTCCGGGACGCTTTGTCGAAGCACGAGCGACCTACAATTATAAATTTTAGTCGACTGTTCCTGATACATGGCGCAGCGAATCGTCTCATCCTTTTTGACGTTGGTAATCGTCAGTTTTGTTTCCTTTTGTGCAGTCAAACTGGCTCCAGGCGATCCTACCAGGTTGATTTTAGGCAGTACGGCTCAGGATATAGCTCCTGAAGCGCTAGCCAGGATCCGGAGTGCCCAGGGTTTTGATGCTCCCTTTCTGGAACGCTATCTGGGGTGGTTGAAGAGTCTTCTATGCGGCAATCTGGGTGTGTCGCTGAAGACCAACCGCCCCATCACGGCAGAGTTTGGGGCGCGGCTGCCTGTTACAGCCGTTATCGCTATTGCATCCCTTGTTCTTGCCTCGGCCATTGGGTTTGTCCTGGGAGTCCTTTGTGTTTTATATGAAGGTGGAATCATCGATCATGCTGTAAGGATTGCAGCCTCGCTATTTCATTCTGTCCCCGCATTTTTGATCGGGCTTTTTGCTCTTTACCTGTTTTCATTCAGATTGGCATTGATGCCGCTTTATGGTGTGGATGGCGGCGGCGGACTCATCCTGCCCGCCCTAACTCTTGGTGGCATCATGGGGCTTTCGCTTGCACGTGTATTGAGGAATACCCTCCTGGAGATAGTGCACGAAGAGCATTTTCTGGCTGCACTAGGCAAGGGTTTAAGCTATCCGCAGGCTGTTCTCAGACACGGATTGCGCAATTCTCTCCCCCTCATGGTGACATATCTGGGGATGAGGTTTGCAGGGCTCCTGGGCGGTATCGTTCTGGTTGAATCCATGTTTTCTCTGCCCGGCATGGGGAGTTACATACTGGAAGCTATCTCAAGCCGGGATCTGCCTGTAATCCAGGCATACATACTTTTCTTCGGCACTGTAGTGCTGGCATCCAACCTTTCAGCGGACCTGATAGTGCGCCGGCTGGATCCCCGCGTCGCAAAAGAAAGGGTCCGCTGATATGCCTCGAATTGCTTGCATCGGTGGAACCATTGTCTTTCTATTTCTCCTGACGGCATTGGTCGGAGACTCCTGCGCGCCCTACTCCTCGGCGCTATCGGATTACAAAAGCCTGTTGGAACCTCCTTCGGTCCGGCATTGGATGGGAACGGATCATCTCGGCAGGGATCTTTTTAGTCGTTTGATGGCAGGAACGCGAACAACGCTCAGCCTGGCGTTTCTTGTCGCAGTCATCGATGCAATTCTGGCTTTGGTTATCGGCGCTCTCTGCGGCTATCTGGGCGGATGGATCGATGTGTGTGTGATGCGTGTCGTCGATGCATTGCTCGCTCTTCCCGGCTTCCTGCTTGCGATCTGCCTTCTTGGGATATTCGGCGGTGGCGCGCTGCAGCTTGTTCTCTTCCTTGCGTTGACGGGATGGGCGCAATTGTCCCGCATTGTTCGCAACGAAATCGCGGCCGCAAAGCATCTGGATTTTATAACCGTCAATACAGCTCTGGGTTATACAGTTGCACGTAATCTATTCATGCATGCGTTGCCGGCCGTCATTCCTTCGTTGCTGGTCCTTATGCTGAATTCACTTGTCGGCGATGTCTTCGCAATTGTGTCTTTGAGCTTTCTTGGCCTTGGCGTTTCTCCCCAGACTCCGGAATGGGGCATGGTTCTGTATGATGCGCGCAGCTATTTCCTGAACAGCCCGTGGTTGTTCCTATTTCCCTGCGCTCTTATTGCGACATTCACTCTCGGATTACATCTGCTTGCGGATGGGGTCCGCGAATTCCTCGATAAGAAGCGTTTTCTTTTTCCCATCGAAGAGATCCGAATGCTTGCCGGCGCAGCATCTACTTGCGGGAGCGACACCTAATGAAATCTTTGCGTTTGGGCATAGTCTTGATAACGGTTTTGTTTTGGGGAACCGGCTGTTCGAACAATCCATCCATCCCCAATAAACTGGTCATTGGTGTGGGCTCGACTCTTAATCTTGGAAACAATAATCCGGTGTTCATCCAGCGCAATTCCAATGTTTGGGAAACACTGGCGGAGTTGGATGATAATCTGACGGCTCAACCAAAACTGGCGCAATCATGGGAAGTCTCTTCGGATGGTATGCAATGGACCTTTCATCTGAAAAAGGGAGTGAGGTTTCATAACGGAGATCTGCTTAATAGCAATCTTGTGGCTGCAAACATACTTAGATTGAAAGAGCATCCTGAGCTTGATTACTACAATACATTCGCATCCCTTGTTTCGGCCACCCCTGAAGATGGATTGACGGTCAGTCTGGTTTTTTCGAAGCCCGTAGTCGATCTTCCCAACAGACTTGGCCACTATTTCGCGGGAATCTTCAGTCCCGCTGCATTTGGTCAGGACGGCAAGCTCACCCGCCCGATAGGTTCCGGCCCCTACGTTTTTGCTCAAAGCAGCATTGGGCAATTCGATCGAGTTACGGAATTTGCTCAATACCATGGAGGGAAGCCCAGCTTCAGCGAAATCGAATTCAGAATTATTAATGATCCTGCGGTTCGAGTCATGTCGCTGATTCGAGGAGATATCGATATGATTGCCCATCTCGGAGGAGTGCCCTCGTCCTATGTGGCTATGCTCAAGGACAAAAAGGATATCGTGGTTGCGGCACAAGACGTCGCCATCACACATTATCTTTTATTCAACTGTGCCCGGTCTCCTTTTTCCAATCCGCTATGCCGGGATGCTTTCTCCCGGTCATTAAATCGGCAGGAATTGGCCAGGCTCATTCTTCAGGGATCCGGCAGCGCTGCCCATGACTTTCTGATTGAAAAAGCTTCTCGATGGGACCGGAAACGATTCTCTCTTATACCGGAATCCGGCGAACAGATAAGGAAACAGCTGCTTGCATGCGGCAAGGGAGCTTCATTGAAGCTTCTCTTGAGCCAGAGCGATGCTTCTTCCTGGAGTTATCGCCACATCGCC
Organism: Acidobacteriota bacterium; assembly: GCA_963664705.1. Classification (GTDB taxonomy): domain Bacteria; phylum Acidobacteriota; class UBA6911; order UBA6911; family UBA6911; genus UBA6911. The sequence continues at coordinate 6,453,989 of OY761556.1, forward strand.
GATTATTTATGCGATTACTTTGCCAAACTGGGCGTTTCCATTCGCGTCGAGATTTTGGAAAGCGGAGCATGGCAGAAAGCGACACAAGCCGGGGATTACGACATCACAATGTATCCGTTATCGACACCGACAGGAATCCCTGATCTGCTGATCAGAAGATTGGCCTATTCCAAGGGGATGCAGGTGCGAAGTATCGGCAACACGACCCATTATTCGTCCGCTCAGGTTGACAATCTGTTCCGGGCTGCCATCAATGCCCCCAACGCGTCCGTGCATGAAGAAACCTATAATTCTCTGCTCGACCTGCTGGCCAAGGAAAAGCCCTTTGTACCTCTGTATCACGAACGCTATTACTATGCGTATCGACATAGACTGACGGGGATTCATGTGGATCCTTTCCTGAAAATGGACTTGGGCAAGGTCCGGATTGTGCGAGAGTGACGATGAGTCTGGATATCCGCGATCTTTCTGTAATTTTCAAGACTCCGATGGGAGAGGTTCGTGCCATCGATGGGCTCTCACTGAATATCAAAGACGGTGAGCGTGTGGCGCTTGTTGGAGAAAGCGGGTGCGGCAAAACAGTGTTGGCTTTGTCGCTTGTGGGTCTCTTGCCTCGAAATGCCCATGTTTCCGGCACGGCGGAATTTGGCGGCATGGATCTTATCCATACAGATGCGGCAATAGGCATTCGCGGACGAAGTATTTCTATTTGCTGGTCTAATGCTGAGCGCTTCTTCAATCCTGTTGTGCCTGTCGGGAAGCAGATTTGCGAAGCCTATGCGCAACATCATCCCCTGGAAGGAGCTCATGCGGAACAAAAGGCTGATAGTTTATTGATTGAAATGGGATTTGACGATCCAAGACATGTATGGAATGCCTATCCATTTCAACTTAGCGGCGGGATGAACCAGCGCGCGATGCTGGCAATGAGCGTGATCAACAATCCTGAGCTGCTCCTGGTCGATGAACCGACGCGAGGTCTTGATGATGATAGCCGAGAGAATATCGTTCAATGTCTTCGCAAGATCCACGAAGGTTCAATGTTGATTATCACGCACGACATGAGATTGGTGATGGAATTGGCTCATCGCGTCTATTTCATGAAAGAAGGAAAAATATTGGCAGAAGGCGCATGCCCACAGGCTCTGACACATCCAGAACATCCATACGCCGAACTGCTGAGCCAATCAGATCTTTATCTTTCCGTCGCTCGAAAAGAGAGAAGCGTATGAGCGAGCATAGCGCCCTGATTGAAGCCCGCAATCTGAGGGTTTTCTATCGCCAGGGTTCTATCTTCTCCAATCCGCGCTGGGTGGCCGGTCCGATTTCTTTTCATGTTCATGCGGGAGAGTTTGTCGGCCTCGCAGGTTCCAGTGGCTGCGGGAAAACTTCCATTGGCAAGGCTCTATTGAATCTTATGCGTACCTGGGAAGGCGATGTCTATTGGAAGGGCTGCAATGTGCGGCGTGCTGCCCTAAGGGAATTACGGCCGCGTTTCGGCTGGATTTCTCAGGAGCCGATGCTGGCATTTAATCCGCGGCGGCGGATCATAGAGACATTGCGCGAGACCCTTTCGGTAAACCACATGATGGGAAATGCTCAGTATAAAATTGCCCAAATGTGCGAAATGATGAACCTTCAACAAGGCATGGCCTTGCGTTTCCCTTTTGAACTGAGCGCCGGACAGATACAACGATTTTCACTTATCCGAACACTTATGCTGGATCCGGAATTCGTGCTTCTTGATGAACCCACTTCCTCTCTGGATCCCATTAACCAGGCGCAGATTCTTGACCTCATCGGGAATTGGCGAAGAAATCATGGATTGGCAGCCCTGATTATTGCGCATTCACACCGGATACTTGAAAAAATGTGCGATCGCCTTTTAAGTCTGGATGTGAACCCATGAATCATTCTGGCGATCATTCGAATCCGATTATTCAACAAAATCGCCAGGCATATAGCCGTATTGCTGCCGAATGGCTGAGGCGCCAGGATACGGATTTTGACCACGATTTTCACGAGCGGTGCCGCAAGCTGTTTTTGAAACATCTGAAAGGCCGGCGAGTGCTGGATGCCGGATGTGGATTGGGATTGGATAGTTTGGCTTTTGCCTCATGTGGATTAGAGGTAACAGCAGGCGACATCGTTCCTGCGTATCTTGCGGGAATTCAATCGATGGCACATGAAGTCAGGCTCGTTGCTATGGATATTGCGGCGCCGTGTTTCCGGCGTGAGAGTTTTGACGGAATCTATTTGTGTGCAAGCTTCCTGCATGTGCCGCGTGATCTGGGAGGTCCAACAATTTCAGCTTTTGCGAAGATATTAGCGCCAGGCGGCATACTTTTCATTGGACATGTAAGCTCTGACAAAGGGCTCAGTGGGTATCAGGTGGATGATCTGTTAATCAAGAACAACCCCGCGCTTTGCTTTTGTCATCCACCCCAAGAACTCGGGTTGATGCTCAATGCTGCGGGTCTTGAATTATTGGCTTTGGAGCAATATCGGCCGTCCAAATACCCTTCTCCCTGTGCGGTTCGGAACAGCCTGATTCCTTACCAGATTGTCTGCGGCAAAAGATTCATCATATCCGAGTCTGAAGAGAATTCGATTTAGCCTCCAACATTGGTAATGACTGTCTTCCCGTGCTTTACTCCTTTTAGGCTTATCAGCTTGTCGGCGAATCTTTTCACGTCGATTCCATGCCCCTTTAGAATGATCACCTCAAGACAATGGTGATGATCCAAATGCACATGTGTTGTCGCCAGGACTTGTCCCTTGTAGTCATGTTGTGCACTGACGAGCTGTTCGGAAAGCTTGGGCTGATGGTGATCGTAAACCAACGTGATAGTCCCAACAACGACTTTGTTGGCAACAACATCCTCCTGAACGAAGTGATCCCTCACAAGGTCACGGATTGCTTCCGATCGGCTGCCATAGCCCTTTTGAGCAACCACCTGGTCAAACTTCTCCAAGAGATCCTGTTCAAGAGAAATCCCCGTCCTTATCAATGTTGACATAAATGACTTTTCTCCAAGGAATTGTTACAGCCAATCCTCATTTTACATTATCGCTGTCCTGAAAGCATGAATGGTTCACAAGGGGATCATCCTTTTGCCTTGTGGATGCTACATTTATTTGATAGTAATACGAATATAACAAACGTAATACGCACGTAAAAGAGCCCAATTATGCAGAAACGGATTGTCGTGACAGGTGGAGCGGGCTTTATCGGCAGCAATTTGGTTGCCGCCCTCAACGCACGAGGCATGGACAATATTCTCATTGTCGATCACCTGGCTGATTCCGAAAAATGGAAGAACCTGGTGGGATTGCGTTATGAGGATTATCTGGACAGAGAAAAGTTTTTGGCAGCCATTCAGCGGAACACTCTGCCTGCAATAGAGACGGCATTCCATTTTGGAGCCTGCACATCGACCACTGAAACGAATGCCGACTATCTCATGCGCAATAATTTCGAATATTCGCGAAGCCTCTGTGAATGGGCGCTCAATAACGATGTGCGCTTTATTATCGCATCCAGCGCCGCCTCCTATGGTGATGGGCAAACGGGATACTCCGATGATGATTCGCACACTGCGAAGCTCTACCCGCTTAATATGTATGGATATTCGAAGCATCTCTTTGACCTCTGGGCTCTCCGGAATGGCCTGTATAACAAGTTCGCCGGACTCAAATTCTTCAATGTCTATGGACCTGGCGAAGACCATAAGGGCGATATGAGTTCTGTTGTCCTGAAGGCCTTCCACCAGATTGTAAATTCCGGCGAGGTCAGTCTTTTCAAATCCCACAATCCTGAATATAGCGATGGAGAGCAGCTGCGCGATTTCATCTATGTAAAAGATGCCGTGGCTGTCGCTCTCTTTCTCTTTGATCGGCGTGAGGTTTGTGGCTTGTTCAACTGCGGGACAGGTGCGGCACGAACATGGCTGGATCTGGTGCATGCAGTATTTCGCGCGATGGACAGAAAGCCGAAAATTCAGTTTGTTGATATTCCAGACGGCATTCGGGCGAAATACCAATATTTCACAAAAGCAGAGATGACGAAACTTCGGTCGGCCGGCTTTCTGGAGCCCTTTATGTCGATTGAAGACGGTGTCCTGCACTATGTGCAGAACTATCTTCAGCGCACCGCAAGAAAGGCAGAATAATGGCTCAGAAATCGAGGCAGCGGAATGCTGTCGGGAATGCAGAATTGTGTTATCAGCCTTTGGATGCGGATCATTCCAAACTAAAAGATGAACTGCTCTCTGCTCCGGTCAAACCAGTGACGATTTCGCAGAATATGCGAGTCGGTGACTTAGTCAGAGCAATGGCCGACATGTCCATCCAGGCTCGGAACCTCGGTAACTGCGCTAATGTCTTGGAAAAGTTGTACGAGGATCCCAAGCGCCCGACCATTATGCTGGGCCTCGCCGGGCCGCTTATTGCAGCAGGATTACGCAACGTGATCCGGGATTTGATCGTTTGCGGCTATGTGGATGTCGTCGTTTCAACCGGCGCCATTTTGTATCAGGATATCTATCAGGCTCGCGGTTACAGGCATTATCAAGGTTCGCCTGTGGCAGACGACTGCATTCTGCGGGATCTCTATATTGACCGTATTTACGATACCTACGTGGATGAGGAAAAATTCTGGGAAACCGACAAATGGTGTGGCCAGGTGGCGGATGAACTGGGAGACGTCAGTGTCTCAAGCCGGCAATTCATGGATCATCTGGGAAGCAAGCTGACGGATGAGAACTCCATGGTTTATCAATGCTATAAGCACGGTATTCCAATCTACTGCCCGGCTCTTAATGACTCATCCATCGGGATCGGCTTAACACACCATCGTCATCGAGTCCGGAGCGAGCATCGAGCGGGCGTAACCATTGATTCGATACAAGACAATTATGAGTTAACTCAGATTGTGGTGAAGAGTCCCGGAACTGCGGCAATCTATGTTGCCGGCGGGATTCCCAAAAACTTCATCAATGATTCCGTAGTCATGAGCTACATCTTCGGCCTGAACCGGGGCCATGACTACGCAGTTCAGCTGACAACGGCCGTGGTCCATGATGGAGGGCTTTCTTCGAGCACATTGGGGGAAGCCCAATCATGGGGCAAGGTGGCAAAAGATGCCACGCATGCTATGGCGTGGATTGAGCCCAGCGTTTCACTTCCCTTGCTCACAGCGTTCTTGTTCTCCCGATTTAAAATTCCATCGAGGCCAAAGCTAACATACAAATGGCGGGATGGCGTTTTAAAGCAGCTGCGTGCAAGCTGCGGATAGCTCCCTTTCCTGCAGCTTGCACATCTGAAAATATTTCCGCTATCGCAAATAGTGATGTCTCCCGCTGCCGCCGAATTCACCGTAGCCGAGACAACAGTTCTTGAAATCTGCACCCTGAACCACACGGGCATCGATCATTGCACCCGAGTTTGTCGGCGAGATCCTTGTTGCAGTGAATAAAACTAACCTAAAGTGATCGGGCTTTAGGTTTGATGTCGAATGCTACTAACAAAGTTCGCCGATGGGGCCGTCATGGAACCGTTTCTGTCGAATTAATCGAAGGTATAGCAGCGCGCTCGGAATCGGCCAGGGCAGCTTCTATAAGTTCACGAACTTCGCCGGCCTGACAGACAAGAATCAAACGGTGACGGGCTCGAGTCCATGCCACATAGAGATCTGTTGGAGTGAATAAGGCGCCAAATTCAGCAAGGCCATAAGCGATAATGACATCGGCTTCGAGGCCCTTGAAAGCCCGCGCGGTCGTAACGAGGACTCCAGCACCTAGCCGCCAGTCGATTGCCTCGTCGACGATTGGTATTCCATTCACCTCATTGTGCTGTGCCAATGAGGACTTACCGTATGCTGCTGGACCAATGATCGCCAATTGCTGTGGTCGGATGCCTTGTTGAAGCAACTGACGAGTCTCGGCAAGCACGAGCCCTGCCTCAACAGCGGTTGACGCCGCGCGCCTAATCGCAGGTACTTCACCAGAAGGAGATCCGGGAAGCAGACGAATATCAATATGTGCAAGGGACGCCCCGCTTAGCGCTATAGCCTTAGTGTTTCGGCAGTTTGTTGTAAGTCGGAAACGTGTCGGGAGAGACACCGGGGGCGGCTTCACAATGCCACGCAGGCTTTGGTTTATGTCGAGAAAAGCGTAGAGGCGGGCAGCCTTCCCGACTCGTGATAGAGACTCGATGGTTATCCACCAATCAGGAGCAAAGTCCTGAGCCTCGTCCACAACAACGGCATCGAATAAATTGGCTTGTCCTCGCGCACGCAGGACTTCGATCGCCTGCTCCATAATTAGTGGAACTTCATCGTCCCAGAATGCCTGCTCTCCTGTGCTCGGCACATCAAAGCCGACACCTGCACGACGAGCAAGGCTATGGGCATATGAGTGAAACGTTGAAATTTCCAACAACCCGCATGCACGTTTGGCTCTCGGATCGAACCTAACTTGTTCTTGGAGCCACGCACATAGATGGCGGTTGTAGCAAAAGAACAAGACATGTTCACCGCGATCGGCGAGAGTGAGTGCAAATTCTATGGCGAGAAGCGTTTTGCCTGACCCAGCAGTGCCCTCGATGAGAACGCGCTCGTTTTCAATCAGCCCCAGCAATGTTTCGCGTTGGTCAAGCGTGATCTGGACGATCCGCTGATGCTCTGCGCTTACCTCCGCTCCGGTGCAGCGCATTAGACGTAGTTTCGGCATTAGAGCATCGAGTAATTCAGAGAACTGATTTGGTGCTAGATGTGTCTTGTTGCGCGCCCAAGCTTTGAATGCCTCTTCGATCCGAGTAGGGAACTTCGGGATGTCAGATGCATCAATGAGAATTCGAGGATCACTATTAAGGGGGAGTGTCCCTGTAAATCTGACATGCGGGAATACGACTACATCGCCATGGGCGAAGAGTCCTCGATGAATCCGCCCGCGGGTTCGCTCCTCGATCGCCTCTAGAAGGGCGTATCGACTACGACGGGCTTGATCGAACGGGTCTCGCAGTTCCTTCCCTGCCCGTGACCACTTGCGCTCTATTAACACTGGCATTCCGCCTTTGACCTCAAGGATCAAAAGGCCCCGTTCAGGATGCAGAATGACGAAGTCGGCCTCACCCTCGCGAAGCGGCTCTCCCGCTAGATCACGCGTGGGGCGAAGCCAAGGAAACGAATGTAAGATAACAAATCCCGTCGGTAGATCGCGAAGCGCTTCATACACGATTCTCTCTGAGTCGTATATGATGTCCTCTGGTGATACGTCTGGTATTAGCCGAGCCATCAGGGGGCCTCATCGGCGTGACATACAATTGTGGCAGCAGGTGTAAGCATCCCGCGATCGATTCTCTCGGGACGAAACTCCTTTCCAGTTGCACTTCCATAGGATATTTGGAGGCGAGGCGGAGAGTTCTCGTCGCCAGGCAAATCTTTTGCATGAGCGATCGTCCAGTCCGTTTGCGTGACGCCAAATTTCCCCCGCGATCGCAGAATTACTACCCAGGCATCCGAGCCCAGATCTCCTGCAGAGAATGGACGGACGACAAGCCATCCCCCTGCATTATAGCCGGCATTCTTGAGACCGGGGCTGGGGATGCGAATCGCAAAGCTGCCATCAACGCTGTCAACGCTAACTAAAAGCCTCACCTTTCCATGAGTTTCGGTAGCGTTCGCAGCCCTAAGGTCCTTTACAGGTAGCTCAACGACACGACTCTTTGACACGGCCTGATTTGCTGGGCTAAATGCGAAAGCACTCGACGCACTACTCATTCCAATGGCTTGTTGGTACGCGGACGGCAGATCATGTTCGACAAGATAGTCTGGCAGGATTATGCGCTGCGAATTGCCACGCGACGCGGTTGGATGATTCCTCTCGGCTACATCATTTGCGATGAGCGCGGGATAAATGCCGACCGTCATTGAACGCGGGCCGTTGCAGCATAAGGCTCCGCTGGCATCGGTAGCAGTGGCCCAACCTTCAAGCTCAAGAAAGCGCGCTAAGGGGCGCAAAGATCGAGACTGCTCAGTGGCAGAGGCGAATGGTGGAGTCGTCGCTGTGCGGAAGAACCGAAGCAATTGGAGAGCGAGACGGCGATCCAGCCGACTGTGGAGGAAGCGATTGCCGTAGTGGCGAAGACATTTTGTACATGATCGCTCGCACTGCCCGGGGCATTCTCTCAGTAGATCCTCCGTCCTGTCGAGGATCTGCTGCAACTGCCCGCCTGCTTCGGCCGAATAGCCGGCACCGCCCGATGCCGTATCAAATAAATATATCTCTGCGACGCCTTCATCTCCTTCGGCAAGTGCTGGCAGTAATCGATATCCGGCAGAGAGTTCACCTGGATCGATGTCGAGATGGAGACTGGCTCCGAGAGAGAGAGCCTCTGCAAGGGTCGTAAGAGCGTCATATATCCAAGGCTGTTCGGGCTGGAAGTCCAGCGGGCGACGGAATGCGCCGCGTAGTAACAACAGGTCGGTTCTGAAGTCATGCACCATGAACAGGCCGCGTCGCACCTCTCCATTGCATTTATTGCCAGCTCCGTCGCGATCCAGGATATGTTTTGGAATGAGAAATGGACGAACATGAGAACCTTCGGGTTCATCTCCATCGATCCAAGCTGCACCACAACTTTCACATACGCTGAAGCCAGCAGCATCTTTCCCTTTGTTGGCAACGACCAATTGGACATCCTCGCCATATGCGTGGCTTAGGTTGATGCCGGGTCCCTCTCGCCAATCGAATTCTTCACGACCAGCAATTTCGGGAAGCTGCGCCGAAGAAGCGAATGTAATGTCCTGTTCGCGATCTCCCTCGCGAAGGGGTTGCGCAGCTTCTGGCGAGAAAGCAGGTGGGTCGAGATATTCTCGCACGAAAAGAGGCGTCTTGCACACCGGGCACGGTGAGCCTTCGATTGTGCGGACAGGAGCACTTCCATCTTCAATTGATATAAAGGAACACCGCGAACACCCGACGTAGCGACTGAGTGGTTTAGAGAAAAGCACTGTTGCAGGTGCAGCAGATGGCTGTCCGTCAACAAAAATACCACCGACGCGATATGTCTGTTTGTTTACGACCAGAAGACGACCAGGTGCATACTCACTCAGAGCTTGTGACTTCCCAAGTTGAGGCCGCTCCGCTATGTTGACTCGCCAACGCGAGTTGCTTTTATCCCACTCCTGAATAACGAAACTGCAGAGGTCTGTGGGAAAGGCGTAAGATGGGAGGAGTCCATGATCAAAGAAGAGGTCGAGAAGGCCTCGGGCGTCGTCATTGTTCACGCCTGCCTCGCCTGTTTCCGCTTGAACTGGCAAAGCCTCGCGATATTCATTGCGAATCTCAGTGAGCCTGTAGAGCAGCGTATCGGCTATCTTACGCACGAAAATCTGTCTCTCATCGGCAAGTCCGGTTTTAAAAATAGCTGCGGGAAGCCAATTTGCCACTTCCTTCACAACGGCACTCTTTGGCGTAAGCACGGTATGCTGCATCCATTGTTCGAATTCTGAAAATGAGAACTCACTCATTGCTATGAAGAAGTCATCCGCGCTGCCAAATGCACTCATAATATTGGGGCGTTGTTCAGCAATCTTGGCTTGCCCTTCAACGGAGAGAGCATCCAGCCGCGAATGGAAGAAAGTCTGGAGCAGATATGAGTTTACGTGTCGCCGTGCAAGTCGGGGGTTATCGGCTTTCAATCGGGGTTCTCGTGGTGCACCGCTGATTATCGCATCGGGGTGGGCAAAGTAGTGAGCATCATGTGCCCCACCCTGAGCGAACATGAGGACTGACGAGACTGACATGCCGCGACGTCCAGCTCGCCCGGCTCGTTGTTGGTAATTCTCGCGCTGAGGCGGAACTGTTCGGAGCCCGACTGCTGTGAGTGAACCGATGTCGATGCCGACCTCCATTGTTGTCGTGCAACTCAGGATATCCACGGGGGGCTGGTCAGCACCCAGTTGCACATCTTGGAAGCGAAGCTCAAACTCCTCAGTCGTTGCATAGACTACGCCTGCGTCACGCTGAGAGAGCTGAGCGGTGTGTTCTTCTGCCGTAATATGGATCGGTCGATCGCCACGAAGGACCGATCTCAACGGCTCGCGAAAGAATCCTTTGCGCGATCTCATGTATTCGTGTTCTGGCGGGATATCCTCAAGTCGCTTGTCCTGGCAGTTGCCACAAGTGCCGAGAAATGGCTTCGCCTGCAAATGCCCGCAGACGGTGCACCGCAGCCATACATTGTCGAGCGCAAGGCGCAAGATCAGCCCATCGGTAACAATGAGACGGCCGGAGTCGTCGCCAGCAAATGTGTCCCGGGTGAAGACATCGAAAAGCTCATCCCGAAGCCGATCGAGATCGGTAATGGCCAGTCCCGTCTGTATGCGAAGGCGCTCGAAGAACTGCTTAAGGCCGTCCGCAGCACGAATTGGTTGAAAATAGCCAAACTCGTCGATGCGAGCATCCTTTCCAAGTGCGGGATCGAATGCGAAGCGCCCAAGCATCTCGCCAAGCCATGCGTTCGCAATCTCCTCGATCATGGGGGCCGTGCAGACACCAGCAAGTCGCCTTTGTAGGATGCGAAGTTTCGCAGGCGCGGCTTCGACTACAGCTGCGCAGGCTGCGACCAGAGAGTAATACGGATCCGCAATCTGGCGCAGCAGGGCAGTTCGGAAACGCGTTGGAGGGGTGGGATGCCACTTGTCCGCAAGAGCAGTGTCTAGATCGTCGTAGTCCTTGCGGAATCGCGCACACTCCTCAAGCAATTCCTTCTGGTTGCGGCCATCGAAAAAGTGGAGGTAGTGGCGTGCACAGATAGCAACAAATGCTGCGTATAAGGTCTCGTCTAGAGTCGCTGGAAGTGGTGTGGGAAGTTGGCTTAACTCTTGACATGCAAGAACGAGTGCTTCTCTGAACGAATCGCGTTCGACCTCACGAGGTAGGTCGCGTGCGAGCCGGGCCGCTTTTTGCCGACCGTCGCTGAAGAGGAGAGCCTTGCGACCTTCGTTTGGATGTTGTTCGCTTAGTTCCTTTGAAGCGAATTGTGAGACAAACTGTTCTCTTACAAGGTTGGCGAATGGCTGCTCACCTTTTGTCGAAAGGTCCATTATTTTTAGTGTCCCCCCGGATTGAGTCCTTCTCGTACAAGCCGGACAGACACCGAATGTAGTGATATTTTTAATCTTTTCAGCGGGAGCGTGTGCGCGGTAGCAGAGGAGAGTGCCCTCAGACGCTGTATGTGTTGTAGAAAGCACGCGCCCAGTTTTAACGTCAATCACCATTGGGACGACTGCCCCTCTCTGCTCAGGGTGGGGTTCCTCCACGAATAGGTGCAGTTCGTGGAGCGGTTGACCGAATTCCCTCAAATTCCCCCCCTGCTCGTGCCAGAGAAAGTCGGGAGTAGCGCTTGTCGCAAACGCTCGAAGATAAGCTGCGCCGCAGTCGCGATGAGTGAGGAGTTCGAATACTCGTCCTCCGCATTCGCACTGAGTATGTGGCTCAGCATATAGGCGACCTAGGAGCGTCTCTCCTGGAGAGTATCGCCGGGCTGAGCAACTCGAGTTTATACAGGCATAGAGCGGGGGAAGTCCGCGAAAAAGAAGGTGAACTCGCGTTGGTAATAGCGGTTGCTCTTCCCGTCCCTGTTCGGGTCGCCGAGCGAAGGTGCCGAGGGCAAGGAGTCCGTCTGTTGCTCGCTTGGCTTCAACATGATCACTTTCTGGGAATAGCGTCTGAGACAGTGTCGAGAATTCACATGCATTGCCCGATGCTTGTTCGATGAGCAGTTCGAGGGGGCCGAACCCAGTTAGCGATTGGCAGACATATTTACGAGTCGCAATGTCGTTTCTATTGACAATCGGGGTGGGAGTTATCCAGCCTAGGTGTTTGGCAACGTCGGCTAAAACAGTGTTGGCCTCTCCAGGAGCGAACCCTGATGCCGCCAAAACATTTGGATTCACCGCCGCGAGAGCATTCGCCTCATCACGAGTTCCGGTGCGAGCGCCGGACCGAGCCTCGCGCGTACCACGAATGATCGCAAAATCCCTTTTGTTGGTTTCGCCCGTGAGATCCCGAGCGAACTCACGGACAGCCTTCTCTGCTGCTGGGTTCGTGCCCAGGCTGGCACTTGTCAGAATACAACGAAGCCGATCGCGTCCAATGCCCAGACGGGAGAGAAGACGACGAATCAGGAGACCGACCTCCGCTCCACCAACGCCGCGGTACATGTGAGCTTCGTCGAGGATTAATATAAATTGATTATTTGCGTCGGAAGCGAGCCATGAGTGCGTTTGTTCAAACAGGGATCGCTCAATGGGCCTGAGCATCATATATTCGAGCATCGAATAGTTGGTGATGAGGAGGTCGGGTGCATGTATTTGCATCTCATGACGTGTGAGCAACTCTCGGTCTTGTGGCTGCGTCAGGAATCGCCGGCTCCAATAGTGACGGGTTCGCTCCTTTCCGGCATGTTTGCCACTCCTCACGAGTTCTCTCTCCTCGATGTCCCTCGCATAAAAATTCACGATGTCTTTCGCTGGCCACCGCCCGTGTTTTTTCAGTTCTGCAACCAATGCCTTATCTTCGATCTTTGACGATGTCTCAAGCCCTTCGTAGTAGCTAAGCAGAGCGTCGAGGTGTCGCTGATCCTTCGTACCGGACCGCACCCCAGGGTACGGAGTACGACTAGTGTACATGCCAAAGAGAACACGCCGTCCCCAGCGTTGCTCCATCATTTTTGCGAGCCTCTCGTCTCCAATAAGGCAACGAAGGCGGGCAGTCTGATCACTGACTAGAGCATTCATTGGATATAGAAGTAGGGCTCGTACTCCGTGGAGTGCAAATGATGCACGTCGCTCTGTTCCCTCGAGAGCGAGGGTGCCAAGGATGGAATAGAGGAATGTCTCTGTTTTTCCTGAGCCCGTCCCTGTGGCTACGATCAAATCGTTACCATCAGCTCCCTTTGCGAAAAATTGTTCAAGTGCATCGGCCTGGTGTCGGTAAGGAGGATAGACGCCAATTCCTGGTTTCCATTCAGAGAGTTCCTGTAAGAGCCCTGTTACTGGTTTGGGTGCTCTCAGTCCGGAAAAACTACCGGAAACAGCATACGAAGGTGTTATCTCGATAAACGGACGCTGCGAGATGCCCCCGGGTTCTTCAAGGAGCAATCGCCTTTCCTCGATAAGTGCAGAATTGCGAATGTGATACTGCGCTTCAAGATATCTGCGCAACCTTAGGTGAATCCTCTGCGCAACCTCGTTGACCCCAAGTTCGATCTGGTGATTCATCAGTGATCCTTTCTGATTCACTGTTAGAACTCGATTCCGAGCCAGCGGAGCCTTTTGATTGCGAGTTCTTCGGAACGTACGAACGTCCACCTGCGCTGATAAGGATGATCTTCAGGAATCGTTAAGGAACCAAGCGCAGCAAACATACGCTGTTCTGAGCGGGGAAGCTCACTGGTAAACAGCCATTCATTTTTCCCATCTATGCATCTTGATTTTGCGCGGACCGGATTCTTTGCTGCTAGGTCGTATGCGTACATAAGACGCCGAGCGTCAATACCATGGAGTTCGCATGTGCTCGTTATCTGATTGGAGCGCACATCAACCAGTCGATATTCACGCGCTCCATAAATCCGTGTGCGCCGGGCTAGTAGAGTGCCTGCCGTGGTCCCCGGAAAAGCGAACCACCGCTTAAACTGAGGAATTCCGGGTCCTACAGCACCCGGCGAGTAAAACTCGAATGAGTCCGAGTTCGCGGGTACATAGGGCTGGCGATCGAGAGAGTCAATAATCCCCTGCGCCCATTCTTGGAGCAAAAGCGAAAGCTTCGGCAGTTTCGCCCATGATTCCAGAGCCTCAACCGGCAGAATCGAAGCCAACTCCAATGGGAGACTGTCAAGATGACGATGAGGACCATGGTATTGCACAGCATCTTGTGCGATTGGCAAAAATGCGGAAGGAATCCCTCCGACGAGCAAGTACCCCGACTTTTCAGGAAGCTCCACCAAGCGAGTAGTCGCTGGAACCCAGTAACCGTTGCTTAACTCAAGCAGATCTCCGGCGTCTTCCAGCAATGAGAGAGCCTCCCTCAACTCTGTGCGGAGGGTCTCTTTGCTGGTTCTTGAGCCCTCTGAAAGGAGTCTCCACGTTGGAAGTGCTGTGCCGAGCAAGCGGTTGACATGTACCTTGCTTGAGGGCGCGGCCATGCTCCAAACCGTAGATCGTAGAATTTCAAAGCGACTATCGGAGGGCAGGCATGAATTATCAATGCCTATTACGCGTCTAACGGCATTAGCCGCCCGCTGCGTCGGCCCATAAAACACCTCAAAACTCACTAGCAAAGCCTCCTTCGAAGACGGCTTAGCGTTGCGGCGAATGTTCCCTCTTCATCTCCCGCTTTGCTAAGCGCATTAGCTTGTTCTTCGGCGTTCAGCGCGGTGGCAACATAGGGGAGGATAAGACCATTCAGCAGTGCATCGGTGATGCGCTCCTCCCCACTATAGAGTCGGGTAAGTGCCGAGCCGAAGCGCTCTAAGGCGGGCCGAATTTCGAGACACTCCGGCCAAGCATCAATGAGCGAATCAATCACGGCAATCGGAACATCTCCAAGTGCCATGAACTCGCTCGACAAGGAGAGATCTCCCAGTGCAGTCTCCCCATTCGTTGATGCTGAACTCGGCTCAGGATAGATGGCAACCGCGTGGCTCCAGAGTTGGGGTGTGACGGGCACCGTGGTTGCGCCTGCCACGAATGTAGCAGCCAGCTTTAAACCGCCCATTGAGGCGATCGTTGACAATCCTGCGTCAGTCATCTGAAGGAGCGGCAAAACCGATGCTTCAAGCGGCGATCGATTAGCTCCCTCGAGTACAACAAGCGAGATGCCATCGATGTCCTTTGCGGCTGCAACTGCATCTACGATGCCGCCCCCAGGAGCTTCGTCGAAATCCATCGGTTGGATGGAGTTCGGTGCAACGTGAATAATCAGCAGACGGTCACCGCAGATGCCGCGAGAGTATGCGGCGAGCGCAGCCAGTGCCCCAGGCCCAAGAGTAACGGGCATGAGACTTGCCGCCGTCGCAGCATGGATATGAATCATCACTGAAGGATCGACGCCTCGTGCACGAGCTGCGTTCATTAGCATGCGTCGAAGAGAGACCCGGTCATTTATGCTCTCGCCTCTTGAGCTTGACCAATTAACGGAGCATCTCAATTTTTTGGGGGTGGGCGTGCTCGTTAAACGGCTTCCCTCGATACCAAGCAGCGGCCGCAACACGCTGACTTCTGCGAGGAGATCCAGCGGACGACTAATAGCCTCAATCACGCGCGCTTTCACCGCCGCTTCGGTTTCACCTGCGACGATCACCTCTTTGTTCTTAAGCTCGATCAGCTTTTCCTCTGTCCTGCGCAACTCCATCTCATTGGAGTTGAGTTGAGACATCATCTGGGCGTGCGCTTCTGTTGCATCTTTTAGTGCAGCGACTTCGTGCGCGAGCCGCTTTTCGAGGTCAGTCCGTATGCTTTGCTCGGTGTCTGTTTGAACCTTAGCTTTGAATTCGTCGATCGCTGCCTTTATTGCCGGATGCTCTCGCAAGATCTTCGATAACTCATTTGCTTGGCTCGCAACAACTTCGGTATGCTCGAGAAGTGTTAGTGCTCGGTTTATCCGATAGAGATCCACTTCCGCATCGGGACTAGTTCCTTGAGATGCAAGTGCATGAGCTGCATCAGCGAGTTGCTTCTTCGTCTGTCCGGTGTCGTATCCTGCCTCTTTCGCTATGCGAACAGCAGTCTCCAAAGCTCGGCGCAGAACGAGAGCATCATCGTCCCAGTCGACGTAGCCGGATGGAGCCTTGCGGTCGACCTTCAGTAGCCGTTCATCTTGGTCTACCATAATAGATCGCACTTGCGAGCCCGTGAATATGGGTATGCGAGCCAAGTTCGTCCCGTTCAACTTAGCCATGCCTGTTTGTAAACGCGTTAACTCGACAGGTCCGACGAGAACGTCAGGCTCGCACCATAGTAATGCGCGTATCGTTCCAGCGTGTTTGGGCAACCGGATAAGTTCAGAAGCGAGCAAGGATCGGACAGCGGACACGGTCCCACAACTTCTCAGATCAAGAACCTCGAAGGCAGGTTTGGGATCTACGAGCCTATACTTGTATTTCTCGTTGGCGTTTTGTTCAGGCTCGAAGATTATGAGTGCGCCTTCTATTGCCATTTGAGCATTCGGCCAGAAGACCTGTCCCATGGATGGGAACTCCTCCATTGCATCTACCTGACGCCAATCGGTCTTTTGAAATTCAATAAGAGGACGTACTCCAGCGATAGGGTGGCCACCCTTGTCATGATGCGTCCATTCCACGACACCAAGCAATTTCATGAGCGAGCCCCTCCAACTTCTTTTTTGCGTCGTCGCAGATCCAGTCGAGCACGGATGAGGGGAGCAGCTCCGACTAATCGCATTACCAGAGAAGTCTCTGATCGAGGTTGAACAAGGAGACTTGGGGATACAGACTCCTCAATATGAGTGTTCAGGCTCGAGACATGATTGTGCCAAGCCAGCCGGCTGCCAGCAAAATCCTCACGAGGGGTGTCGGCGGCCGTTAACACCGGGACGATCTCAATATGCCCGAAGTTGTCCGCCTCCAGTTCAATGCGCGATGCGGTTGAGAACGCAGCCTTAATCATTCTTTCCGCGTCGGCATGTGCGAGACCTCGGCTGGAGCGCTGCTTGCCCCGCTCCCACAATGTGAGTGAAATACGTACGTTATCAACGCCGAGGTCGATTCGTACTTCAGGCAACTCATGCGCAGTAATGCTGATCCTGTGGCTTGCGGCTTGCCATGCCTCGATACATAGTTCGCCTATAAAAACACGTATCCGCGGTGTCTCTGCCAACAACTGTAGCAGCGCAACACGTGACGGTTTCTGGGCGAAACAGATATCGATGCTGGCATTCAACTCCGTATCGATATCAAGACGCGCAAGGGCAGTGCTAGCAGATCCCATGATGACGTGAGCGATATTTTCTTCTGACGCTTTTACGATGGTTCTAAGGGAATTTGTCCCAATCGTGCAGGAAGCAAGAGCTTTGTCGCCACAGTTGGGAGCCTCCAAGGTGAATATGGGCGAGTCTCCAACCCAAAAGATGGGCTTATCGTATTCATTGTACGCGCGGGGTGGTGTGACGAGTTCCACACTCCATGGGCGGGGTAGTAACTCATGCCCGAGTCGCTTAAGCCAGATCGATGTGCTGTCAATGTCCTCAGACGGGAAATGAACCTCCCAGATTGTCCAAAGTATGCTTGTGCTGGAGAAATGGGCGCAAGCCTGAGCAACTATCGAATCTGGAGGAGCGCAGCGCTCATCTGCGAGCAGGATGAGTGTCTCCCCCTGATGTACTCCCGAGCCCGCGCGGAGTCGCGTCCACTCTCCGCAACGGAGTCGGAATAACGTTCCCTTGACTTCAAGTCCTCGCGATTTTAGGTGCCAGCGTTCCTTGTCGATCGTCTCCGGCCATACTCCCTCCGGTTCTGTGCTAAATTCTTGGAGACTTGGAACAACGCTAACGCGCGCGGCTCCAATGCCAGGCCGCAGGTCGAGTGCGCTGACTTTCAGAAGAAGCTTTTGCCCCGCGAAAATTTCTATATATGCCGATCGCAGTTCGTTGAGTGTTCCATCCCCCAATTCATCGCCTGGGATCTCCGGTAAGCGCAGGCCTAACCCCCAAATTCCATCAAGTTGGGTTAGCAGCAATCCGAGTTCGGAAGGATCCTCCTCGACCTCTGCGAGAGTGGTCGTTGTGGCTCCACTAGCTGTATATGTTCCGGGATGGTACTGATCGCATTCAGGGGTTCCCTCGCCAGGGTAGTGACGGAAGTGCGGTCTCTGGATATGGACTTCTGGAAGGTATACTTGACCACCGCAGCCGGGACGCGGACACACATACTGGTGCCTTCGAAAGGCGTTTTGGGCCGCCACGATTTTTCCGCTAAATGCATCCTTTGCGTAATCCATAGATCGTCTTAATTGTTCACTGTTGGGGCCAGTTTCATCGCCTCCAATTGCATTCAGCATGAGAGGCTGGCCAAAAGGCTGTTGTGGGAAAATATTGTTGCCTGTTGCTCTCCTTTCCCTATTCTGCAGGATCGGACCCGCCTACCAGTTCTGATGCAAATAGACTCTAGAATGGGCAGGCTGAGATTCTCTTGTTGCAGACTGCTCGTAGACCGTGTTCTTGCTGACGCTGATTCGCCCTACTATAGCAGCCCATATAATTGGCGACAATAAGTTTAATGGGCATCGAAAGCGTCGAGTAGCCAAGCAGCCGGATTGATCCAATCCAGCATTTATTTCTTTTGAGTCACTTTGTCTTACCAATCCTCTATCAAGTTCATCCATGGGCTTGACGAGTCTTTACTAAATTCGAACCTCCGACTTTGGCAAAGAGTAATATGTAAAAATGAACTCCTAGCTATACAAGTGCAGTTATGTGTCAGAATCGGTGAACTTGACAGAAACATGAGAGAAAAGACTGTCGATGTCTTTATTTGTCGAGCCTCATAGGGAGAAACAGATTATGAAAATGCCGATTGTTCAGTTGCAGCAATTTATTCAGGCCATTCGAGATTCTGGATACCGCGGAACCGGTTCTGCTTTGGCTGAATTGGTCGACAATGCTTATGAAGCTGATGCAAAGAGCATCGATATCATGGTTCAAATGGACTCCGAATATCCTTCGTCGAAAACTATCCTCGTTTCTGACGATGGATTGGGAATGCCTCCAGAGGTTCTTGAAATAGCCCTTCAATTTGGCGGAAGCAATCGTTTCGGAAATCGAACGACGATGGGCCGGTTTGGCATGGGATTGCCAGACAGTTCGGTCAGTCAAGCCCGCCGCCTAGAAGTGTATACTTGGACTGGTCCTAATGATGTTTGGTGGTCTTATCTTGATGTTGACGAGATTCAAGAGGGGAGATTGAGTGAAATCCCTACTCCTGTTCGAAAGAGATTGCCTGAAAATTATGGTGTGCGCCCATCAAGGAGTGGAACTGTCGTTTTATGGCGGAAATGTGATCGGCTGTTTTTTAAGGGCGAATACGCCCTAATACGGAAGTTGAAACAAGAGCTAGGACGTATTTTTCGCCGGATGCTTTCTGATGGAAAGAGACTGAGGATTAACTGTGACGCAGTGCTGCCAATCGATCCATTATTTCTGCGACCCGGAAATAATCTTGTTGGAGCAACTCCCTATGGAGATGTGTTGGAATATCAAATAAGAGATGCGAGTGCCTTCGGGGGCAAGGAGGGCAGAATAACGGCACGCTTTGTAGAACTGCCCATAGATAAATGGGGCTCTCTTTCTAATGCTGATAAGCAGGAGTTCGGAATAAGCAAAAATGCCGGAATCTCAATTATGAGGGCTGGCCGAGAGATCGATTTCGGATGGTACTTTATGGGCGGGAAAAGGAAAGAAAATTATGACGATTGGTGGCGTTGTGAACTTGAGTTCCCGCCACAACTCGATGAGATGTTTGGAGTGACTCACACTAAACAGGGCATAGCACCATCGGATTACCTGTCGCAATTACTGACGCCAGATTTTGAGTCAATTGCACATAAGCTGAACGCGCGCGTTCGATCCACCTTTATAAAAATCAAAAATGATAAGCTTCTTTCCTCTGAAAGGAGGGCTAGCGAATGTGATAATTTGTTTTCACCTCCGAGCCAGGTTGTAAAAGCCGGAAGGATAAAGCACAAACAGAGCATGCGGATAACTAAAAAAATACACTATAAACTTTCAACCAAACCGCTCACTGGTTCGGAATTTTATATCCCCAAAATGAACGGTAATGAAGTGCAATTGATCCTAAATGAAAATCATCCTTTTTGCGAACGACTTTATAGCTCAATTAGGCAGGAACAGCACTGTGATACGCGCATGATAACAAAAGCATTGGAGCTCATTTTGTTTGCAGCTGCAAGGGCAGAAATCAGCACAGAGGCCGCTCAATCCAGAGTCGCGATTGAAGCATTCCGACGCTCCTGGAGCGATCTTATGGCTGCGTATTTGTCATGAAAATGCAATACATACCAATAAATCCGAGCGTGCGTCGAGGGGGACGTCGCGATTTTGCTAAATACTTTAAGAAGATACATCGCCAGATTGGCAGAACACAACAAGACATTGTTCCCGAATTGATTCGCAAGCTTCACGATGAACTGCAAATTAAAGCGGATGAGCCGATTGGCGATGACATCCTTAAAGGATTGTTCGCTAAAAGCGTGATATTAGATCTTTTGGGAACTGGTTGGAAAATTAGGGTGGCGAATGGAGTAGTCGAAATTGCACCACCCCGCGAAAATGCAATAAATCCTTCTGAACTAAAAGAATCTGTACGTCGCAGTCATCAATTTGAACGAGAAGAGCAACTCAACCTACCATCAGTGCAAGACTTCATCCGCAGGATGGAACGTCAGCAACTGACACCAAAGGGATGGCATTCAATATTTTCTCTAATGAGAGATGGAAAGGAATTATCGGTTACCCTTCAGGATATCTTGCAGACCTCAAAGATGAATGGTAATTGTCAGATCTCTGCACTTTCAACCGCGATTGCTCCTTACATTCAGCCAATAACTGAAGACGCCATATGTGAACAAACCGGACTGTTACTGAGAGATGTCTGGCGATACTTCCGGCTCACTTGGGTAAATAGCTATAAGCCGCTGCCAGGGCGCACCATGTCCTTTTTGGTCCGAGATGCTGCTGCAAAAAATCATCCGGTAATTGGAATCGCCGCCTTGGGCAGTTCTGTCGCTCAGCAGCGCTTACGAGATACTTGGATCGGTTGGGATCAGGAAACCATGGTAACAACCATAATGAACGAACCGAGCGAGCGCTACGCGCAATGGATAATCCATTCGCTTCAGAGCCTTATTGAGGGAATTTACTTGAATGATCTTATATCTGATCAAATTCTTTCCCGATCTGATATAAAAAATCCAACAATTGAGTGCATTCAACGCTTGGAGCGGGAAGCTGAAGGCGCAATAAAGATGCATAGGCTTTATCCCCACGCGGCAGCCCACAAAAAATCAAACCATACAAATTGGAGAACTGAGGCTCAGACATATCTCTATCGAAGCAAACGATGCAAAACTCTTGCAAAGCTGCTACGTATCCGTGCGGCATTTCAGCGATGCGGCCTCACATCTTCTCCCAGACATCGGCTAGGAGCCGCTCTAGAGCGGGCAGATGCACGAAATGCTTTGATGCAGCTTGTGCGCTTAATAAAGGCACAACGTGTCGGAATAGATATGATGGATATTACTGTATGCGGAGCGATTGCACCATACAACGCACTGCTTGGCGGCAAGCTTATTTGTATGCTTCTTTGCAGTCCTGAAGTCATTTCCATGTATGGCAAGAGATATGGCAAGCAGGTAAGCATTATCGCTTCATCAATGAAGGGAGAAGCGGTTATTCGTAAGCCGCGATTGGTTCTGCTTGCAACAACTAGCCTTTTTGGAGTTGGGTCAAGTCAATATAATCGAGTAAAAATCCCTTGCGATCGTATGGGAGGTCGTAAGGACGAGCAGATTGTATTTGGAGAACTAGGGAAAAGCGAAGGATATGGCACATACCACCTTAGCCATAGGACTATGAAATTGGGGGATATACTTCTTGCCAGGCAAAAGGGTGGTCGTCGAGTAAATAGCATCTTTGGTGAAGGAGTGAATCCACGAATGCGAAAACTTAGAGAAGCTTTCGATATTGTGGGTTTGCCTTCAGACGAAATATTGCAGCATAGAAATACGCGAATTGTATATGCTGTGAAATTGGCACGGAATTTTTCAGACGTCTTGTTGGGCCTAACCTCATCCGCACAATATTTCACCTCCCTACGCAATCCAACGGAGAGAACAAAACAGATTGCGGCGTATTGGAGGGAACGTTGGTTGTTTGGACGAATCGGGCGACCTGGAGTGTTGGAAGAGGTAGAAAAGCACACTCCGACTTATCCGGTGACACATGGGGCGAGAGTCATTTTGCCTCTTTCAGATACCGCCATATGATAGGTGATCAGTTTTTGGGTAGAACGGGGATGAGTTGTTTGGGGATGCCATAGCCCGTCTCAGGATCGGCGGCTCCCCTCCGACGCTGTTGCTGTCAACAAATACGATACCTCGATGCAACCTCGGACCTGACTCCTCGATGGCAGATGTTCCAGTTCATTATTATTCCTGGTTTGGCAAATCGGGGAATGAAGTCGTCTATCAGGTTGCCAGTGATTCCTCGTGAGATTTCGAAACAGCACAAGCAAACAGTGATGTGTCGCTCGTAACAGCGGCCATATTCGAGTCCTGTTTGCAATGCCCTATTTTTCGCAAAGATCATCTCTCCTTTCTGCCTCTTTTTCTCTCGGGCACTGCTTCGCTTGACGGCATGAACTGCTGCCTAGCCGCGCCTGGCGACCGCTTCCGTTCTGCTTTCTCGGCACCCCCAAACAAAATTCTGTCCTTCGGATTCGCTCGCTTCGCTCTCCAGAATTTTGTCCGGTCCCCCCAAGAATGCACTTCAGCGCTCTTAGGAGCTGGCTCCGCTCTGCCTTTCGTGCCCCGAGAGAAAAAGGGGCAGAAAAGGAGAAACACCATGCGACAGAAGAGAGCCTCTTACAACAAAACCCTCAAAGAAACCGCTGAAATCAACTTCGACAACAATCAGCTTACATTCCCAGGCTTGTATGACTACATTCCGGTTTATCACATCGAGCTTGTCTGTGACCGCCAGGTCAAATTTGAAAACAGACGCTCAATCCATAATTCCGATGAAGTCGTTGAGCTTCTTAAAGACGAACTGCTCAAATCCGACCGCGAGAAGCTTCTTTCAGTCCTGCTCAACACCAAGAATATGGTCATTGGAATCGAGGTGGTGAGTATCGGTTCTCTTAGCACGTCCGTAGCTCATCCCCGCGAGACCCTGAAATCCGCAGTGCTTGCTTCGGCAGCCTCCATCATCTTGGCGCATTGCCATCCTTCCGGGGATCCGGCACCGAGCCGCGAAGATCGGGATATGACAGAACGTATGAGCAAGGCTTGTGAAATCCTGGGCATCAAGTTGCTGGATCACATCATCATCGCTCAGTATGGCAGCTACAGTTTTCGCAATTCTGGCTTGCTGACCTGATGGGCAGCAGCCCATCATTCGGCGAAGGAAATTCGCCTGCATGGCACATCATGCCACCCTAGCATGACGTGCCACCCTGGCATGTAGTGCTACCCTGGCACCACATGCCATGCAAGTACTCCGCCCCTGAACAGAATTAAACCCATCAATATAAAAAACAAAATTTCTAAAAATATTTTGTAAGTTTTTTGCCCTTTCGTGACTCTTCGGGGTGTGGGGAATTATTCAACCGTAAGTCCCACCAATTCATTTTCAGCAAGCGAGAAAAGTGATGGATGCCAACGTACTCGACCACGAACTTCTTAATGCTTCTCTAAACCCGATTGCACCTTGGGTGGATGATCCGGAAGTCACCGACATCCTCGTCTACGGCAGCCGCAATGTCTACATTCGCCGTCGCGGCGGCGGATTTGAGGGCGTGGGCGCGAAATGGCGAACCGACGATGATCTAATGACCGCTGCCAAAACCATCGGCCGTCACATGGGACGGCAACTCAATTCTCGCGCTCCTATTCTGGATGCACGACTGCCCGATAAGAGCCGCGTCAACATCATCATTGATCCCTGTTATAACCGGGGCGCTTGCATCTCAATTCGCAAGTTTCCCAAAGATAAATTTTCGCTGGAGGATCTTGTCGGCTTTGGAAGCATGGACGATGCCGGAGCCGAAATCCTCAGCGCAATTATGCGCCTTGGAAAAAACATTCTGATTTCCGGAGGAACGGGGAGCGGTAAAACCACCCTGCTTAATGGCCTGTGCGCCTTCATTCCAGCGCATGACATTGTTGTGACCGTGGAGGATGCACGGGAGATTGCCATCTCCAACGAACTCTGGGTCGCACTGGAAACCAAACGCGCTCTGGATTCTGATGACAAGGAAGTCACGCTCAGGGATCTGGTACGCACCAGCCTTCGCCTAAACCCCCGCTGGATCATAGTCGGTGAGGTGCGCGGACCGGAAGCGGTCGAACTGGCCCGCGCCTTTAACACCGGCCACTTCGGAGCCGGCACCATACATGCGAATTCTACCTATGATGCGCTGCTGGCTCTCGAAGCTTTAATCATGCAGTCCGGATCCGACCTTCAGGTCAATTCAATCAAGGTTCTGGTATCCCGCTCTATTCATATCGTGATCCAGATGGGGCAGCTGGCCGATCATTCGCGCCGGCTCATGGAAATTGCTGAAGTTGAAGGCCTCGATTATGACCGTTCGGCCACATTCCCCCCTTACAGGCTCCGGAAGCTCTATCAATTCGAATTCAGCCATTTCGGAGATGAGGGCAAATCTCACGGTAATTTTCGAGTCAAAGAGAAACCTTCCTGGCTCAATGAGCTTCGAATGATTCCCCAATACCGGATGCCGGATTTCTGGAAGCAATAGGAGTGAAAGACCATGCAAAACGATTTTGCTTATGGACGCTATGAGGAAGGCAAGGCAGAATTGGCAAAGCTGATCACGGCCGCCCATATTCTGAAAGGTCAGGAACGGAATGCAGCGCACATTCCTGAAAGTCCTCACCCTGAGCGCACTATTCCTGGAAAATTCTCCGAAGAAAATGCGCTCCTCAACAGCCGCAATCTTTTTAACGAAAAACTCATCGAGCATGAGGCAAAGCGCGACGCCTATCTGATGCTCTCCAATAATTACAAATCGTTGGGGTTGGAGGGCGATGCCAATGCATATGAAACCCGTGCGCAGATGGAGGAAACAACAGCCCAGGGATTTCAGGCAGTCAAAAAAGCATGCGACAAGGAACTGGAGGAATTAGGCATTCAGCAAACAGCTGAAAAGCCTCGAACACTGAAGAGCTTTCTGGAAGCGGCGCAACGGGATCTAGAGGAGCATAAGAACTCTCATGCGATAAGCAGCGTCTACATTCAGCAAGTCGCAGATACCCGGACAATCATCGAGCAGTATGAAACCGATAAAAACATCCGCCTGTTATCCCCAGACGAAATGAAGCAGTTTTCTGCTGCTCTTCATCAGCGTGATTCCTACATGACGCTGGCGGAACAGGAGTCCATCAAGGCGGCCGTTTCATACAAGAAATTTCGGACTGAGATGGACTCTGCTGAACGGTCTTATGAAGGACTCAGCCGGGAGAAGCAATCAGCTGCAATAAACCATAACTCGCATGAGTCCCCCTCTCTTGAAAAACCCGAGAAAGACAATGCATTCCTGCCGGAACGGGAACGCTCGATAGATTCCCCAATCAACGGTCACCGATTTGGTGTTTCAAAAGCTGAAGTGTTTAGACAAATGGTCAATGACATCAACCGCGAATTGTAAGGAGAAAATCCATGAGAGTTTGCACAAGCATTTTGTTGATGATTTTAATGACGCCGCTTTTAAAAGCTCAGGATTACGCGATTATGAACCTCACGGACGAAAATGCGGTGGCCGCCATGCCGTTTTCGATTTCTCGCGTGGTCCCCTTCGGTCAAGGACTCAGATTGTTTCTCAACACAAATAATCCCAGTGCCGTCGCTGATCTTTTAAATGCCGGAAAACTACAAGCTCAGTTGTCTGATAACCAGGCAGGAATCGAGAAGCTTGTTCCTCTTTCTCTTGGCAAAGCGGTGTGGTGCCCGGATTCTGACACTCCTGCCTATTTGTCATTTAATGCTCCGCTTCCAAATTGCGGCGGCAATCCACCGGCGCGGATTGAGTATTTCCTTGAAGTGGCGGCTACCCTCGGACCGGAACTTGACCTGGCGATTGGCAATGATCCCGATTTTCTCTGGCTAATAGAGGAACGCTAATGGACCGGAAAGAACCTCACAATCTCACCATTACTTCGTGGGATTACATCAAGGATAACTTCCAGCCGGATGACCGTCTTGCTGTTGTCATCAAAACCCGGCAGGAGGTTATCCAGCGCATTGCGACTGCCGAGAAAATTTCGTCAAAGGCCTATCAGGCATGGCTTCGTTTCAAAAATGCACATGCCGGCGAAATTTATATCAGCATGAATACCCTGAAGCCGGAAGCCTTTGGCAGAACAAAAAGGGATATCGCCGCAGTGCGCCATCTCTACCTCGATCTCGATCATGGCGCCGTGGATTCTCTTAGGTTCATTTGCGGAGATTCGCGGATCCCTTCTCCCTCTTACGTCCTGAATACATCGGAGGCGAAATATCAGGTTGTTTGGAAGATATCCGAATGCGATCCCGACCGCGCTGAAATTCTTCAGCAATCCATGGCGATAGAATTTAATGCCGATCGTGCTGCAACGGATGTTACTCGGGTGTTGCGGATCCCTGGATTTTATAACCACAAATATGATCCGCCCTTTCAGGTAACAGCACAGCAATTGTCGTCGAATCCTCGCAAGATTGAAGATTTCAATATCCCATGCCTTCCAAAGCTACAGCCAATTTCGCAGGCTGCCGATCGCCGCCAACAATTTAATTCAGGCAACACTCATACGAGTCAGTCCGAACGCGATTGGGCCGATACCTTACGCCGACTTGAGCAGGGAGAGCATCCCTCACTTGTGCAGGCGTGGCTGGAGGGTTCGCGGCCTGACAAAAAATCCCCTGCGTACTATGCGGCACTGACCGTCAAAAAAGCTTTGGACGTTCTTGAAATGCGACGGGATGGCCCGTCGCTGGAGCCTTAACAACTAATTCACAAAGGAGAAAATCAGAATGGAAACAGCGGAGAAGAAGTTCTTCATCACCGGCAATTCATTTGCTATCAAGGATCAACTCAAGGAACTGGGCTTCAAGTGGGATCCGGAAGCCAAAAACTGGTATCACACCAACGAGATAATTGCCTCCACAGCTCAAAAATTCGTGCCCGCAGGTCCGGAGAAGCATTTCATCCACGGCAACTGCTATCCGTTTACCGAACAGCTCAAAGAAATGGAGTGTCGCTGGGATCCAGATTCAAAGGCCTGGTATCACCTCAACAAGGAGATTGCCGAAAAAGCACAGGCTCTGGTGAACAAGGCCCCCGAAATGCAATCCAACGGCAAAGCGCAGGTTAGCGCTGGCGCGGAGAAACACTATATCCCTGAAGTGCCTTTCGAACTCAACAAGACATTGAAACAGATGGGATGCAACTGGGATGCGGAAGCCCGGTGTTGGTATCACTCCGATCCGGAAATCGGCAAGGAGGCAAACCGCCTGGTCCAGGAAACTCGCGAAAAGCTCCAGGGCCATGAAGCCATTCAAAACAAGTCGGACATATCAGCCGGAATAGAGAACAGCTTATAACCGGAACCTTTTCATGTTTACCTGCGCCAAGATTATGAATGGAAGCTCCTATCTGGGGAATCACCTGACTGCCAACGACTACTACTGTGAAAACGAGCATGTCGAGGGCAAATGGGTAGGCCAAGGAGCTGAAAGGCTTTCTTTGGCCGGCAAATCCATCAGCAAAGACGATGCTGCTTTTGAAGCCGTCCGGCGGAATTTGCGCCCGGACGGCTTCGGCAAGCTAACGCCGAGAACGGCTGAGAATGGTGTTCGCTTTTTTGACTTTCAATGCGCCCCTCATAAAAGCGTATCGATTATGGCAGTCACTCTCGATGATCAGCGCTTATACGGTGCTCATGATCGCGCAGCAGCCAAAGCATTCGCTGAACTCGAACGCTTTGCTGCGTTCCGTTCGGGCCGAACCCGACAAGCTGAGGTTAGTGGCAATCTTTGCGCCGCAGCATTCCGGCATGATGCATCCCGTTCGCTTGATCCTCAGATTCACACACATTTTGTTGTTGCCAATGCGACATGGGACCCTGGGCATGAGCGCTGGCTTGCACTCGATACTTGCGAAATGTTCAAGGCTATCCGGTATGCCGGGAAGTTCTATCAGAACGAACTTGCACTTCAATGCCGCCAATTGGGTTACCAAATCCAACCTGTCCGCAATGAAAAAGGAATAGTTGAAGGATTTGAATTGAATGGTGTTTCGGCTGAAATTCAGGAACGATTCAGCAAGCGCCGCGCGGAGGTTGAAACCGGCATTGAAAGGTTTCGAAGAGAGAAAGGCCGAGAGCCCAACCTTCGTGAAATCCATGTTATTACCCGCGAGACCCGCAACGTAAAGCTCAAAGAGATCAGCACACCGGAAGTCCGGGCAAGGCAACGTTCTCAGCTTTCCAAAGAAGAATTATTGACGCTCGAAAGCGTCAAGAGAGCAACGCTTGTGCACGCCCTCGAGAAACATGGCATGCGCTCCGCATGGAAAGCATTGTTGCAGGCTCGCGATCACCTTTTTGAACGCCATTCAGTACTGCCCGGTCATAAAGTATTTGCGGAAACCCTTAACCAGCAACTGGGCTATCTGGACGCCTCCTCGCTACGACGCTATATGCATAGCGCCTACAACGGACTTGTCCGCCTGACAGAGCATGTACGCAATCCGCTCTTATCATGTCAATGGAGCACAAAACAGGGTCTCAATCTTGAACGCTGGTCTATTGAATTCGTCAATCAGACTCAGAGTTGCTGTTCGCCTCTGGGTAAGACTGAGGGTGTTGCCTTTGGTTTCACTTCGGATGAACAAAAGGATGTGGTGTTTGAGACCCTTCAGAACACCGATCAGGTTTATTCCATTCGCGGATGTGCTGGAGCCGGCAAGACGACGTCTCTTCAGGAAATTCACAAAGGCCTGGAGGCATCAGGAAGAACCGCATTCTATCTTGCTCCAACAGCATCAGCTGCCAAAGTGCTCCAGAAAGATGGATTTGAGCATGCAACCACTGTTGACGATTTCCTGACGAATCAGGATAGGATCAGCGGTCTGAGAAACTCCGTCGTTATTATTGACGAATCCAGTCTCCAATCTAGTCAGATGGGAGCATCCATTCTTCAGACTGCTCAGAATCATGATGCTCGCGTTCTTCTGGTCGGAGATGTTCGACAGCATGTTTCGGTTGAGGCTGGAGACTTCCTGAGGATTCTCGAACAACATTCCAATTTGGGCCAATCAGAGCTGAAAGATATTCGCCGGCAGCAGGTGCATGAGTATAACGCTGCCATCCGGACGATGGCTGGAGGAAATGCCCTGGCAGGGATGGTTCAACTGGATGAACTGGGCTGGGTAAAGGAAGCAAAGGGGCTATACATTCAGAATGCGGCCGCTGCTTACTTGCAAGCTACGGGCAACGGAGCCAATTTGAATCGATGCATCGCCATTTCGCCAACCTGGGAAGAAAATCACCGATTTACCGTGGCTATCCGGGATGAGCTGAAACAGCGCAAGGTTTTGGCTAACGGCTCCATACTCACAACTCATGAGCAATTGGACTGGACAGATGAACAGAAGAGAAACGTCGGGAACTACCGCCCCGGAATGCTCGTGTCATTCAATGGTCAATATGGATCCATCGAGCGCGGTCAAACCTTGCCGATCCAGCGCATTGAATCAGGCCAAATATGGCTTCAAGGCTACGGCCACTCCATTGATGTCGGCAGATGTTCTCGAAAGATCTCGGTTTCGCTGCCACGATATTTGGAGGTTTGCTCCGGCGATAAAATCCTGATCCGCCGCAATCACCGGCAAGATGGTCTGGTTAATGGACAGGTTTTAACTATTAAGCGTTTTTGCTCGGATGGTGCGATTGAAACAAATGAAGGCCCTCGAATCTCTCCGGGCTTCCGCCATTTCAGTCATGGATATGTGGTGACCAGCCATAAGTCTCAAGGGCGCACTCATGACAAGGTCATCATTGCTGCAGAACAGCTTGATATGAAAGCTGCATATGTTGCCTGTTCCAGAGGGCGCCAGGAGGCAACAGTCTTCACGCCGGACAAGGAGCACCTTATGACCGGTCTGAAACGCTCGTCAGATCGACTAGCCGCTCTGGATGTATTTGAATCCCCCCGGACAGCATTCTGGCAGCAGCATGAACGGACCGCTCGCCAGCGAGCCAGAGAAACGAATTACAGCCCTGTTCACAGTAACTCAATCGACCGATCGCCGTCGTTAGAACATTCGATCGGATAAAGGAGAATAAGAATGAACCTCAAGTGCTATACGCCTCGTGTTGAGCATCGGGCTGCTTTGATCGGCGGCCTGTTCATAAGACCAAACAATGACAGTTGCCTTGTTCCCGATCACTGCCTGGTCAAAGCTGAACTACTCAGCGGGTCACGGAAGCTGATGCTTACATATTCGTACTGCATTGTTGAAGTGGCGGGACGATGCCTGGGTGCTATTTATGACGATGCCTGCATCGGCAAGCTTGGTACGGTTCGAGTAGCATCTCCTGAAGAAAATGAGTCTGCTCCAGACAACCAGCTTTGTGTAGCCAGTCTTTTGATAACGCCGCCCCTTGAAACCGCATATCCCGAATCCGAACAGGAGTGGATCAATGGGCAGATTTTGCTGGATAGCCACAAGAGCCAAAGTGGAAATTCTGGGATTGGTCCCTTCCAATCCCAGACACAATACCTCCAAGCAAATCTTGGAGGTATTGCGAAGAGGCACCAAAGCGGCACCTAGTAGCCACTTCGGTGCCACTTTTGCCTTCAATCATTCGACTAGTGGCACCAAAGCGGCACCATGGTGCAACTTTGTTCCAATCCTATCTCTAATGGAGACACGAATTACATGTCAGGCAAACCATTTCAATCGTGCTTAATTCCTTACGAAACGGAAATCCTATCGCTAAGGCATCAAAGACCGCCAATGCCTTACGCAAAGATCGCCACGATATTAAGTCATAAACACGACATCAATGTTTGCCGCCAAACAATTAGCAAATTCATCAGAAGGAGATTGCGCCGGCGAAGGTTTTTTGGCGAAAGACGGATTATCTGTTCGAACAAGCCCACTCCAAACATTCCTTCCACAAAAATCCTGAGTCCGGCATCCAAAGGGACCGAGCGCCCTATTTTTGAATACACCCCAAGTGATCGCTATAACCTTACGCGGCTTACGCCCGAAGAAGCCGCCAGACGCAAAAAAGAACTCGAAGAGGAGAACAATAAATGTCTACCGTAATTTTCACTGCAGGCGCAAAGGGTGGAACTGGCAAATCAACAGCCACGCGCTTTCTTATTACATGTCTTAGAGAGCGGAATATCAATCCGTTGATTTTGGATATGGACGATGAAAATCGGACCATATCTCGATTCTTTCCCGAAGCCATTCAGATCGAGATAAAAAAGAAATCATCACACGATGTCCTTGTTGAAAGGGCTATGAATGGTGACCCTTTTATTATTGCCGACCTAAAAGCGGGGACCGGACGCGAGGTTCTCGACTGGTGGCTTGATGTTCCATTTGAGGAGCTTCAATCAGTAGTAAATTTCATCTGCATCGGATCCATTACCAGCTCCCCAGACAGTGTTCAGTCATTTCTTCATTGGGTATCAGCACTTCAAAATAGGGTTGCCTACGTTGTTTTTAAAAATCTGAAAGATGGCGACAGCCTGGCTGATTATGACTA
The DNA here is from genome assembly GCA_963664705.1 of Acidobacteriota bacterium. GTDB lineage: Bacteria > Acidobacteriota > UBA6911 > UBA6911 > UBA6911 > UBA6911. The sequence goes on from OY761556.1 coordinate 6,485,586, forward strand.
TAGCGATGAGGCGCTCAAGTTCAAGGCAAAGCTCAACCCCTATCACGTAGTGATGCCACGACTCGATGAAGAGTATGCGACAGAATTGGAGCGATTGAATCTGACGATTGCGGAGGTTCTAAATCCTGGGAACAAGTCAATTGGCCTCTTGTTGGGGAAACTGATGGTGAGAGCACGGCTTAGACGCTACCAGCATAACATTTACGAGCAGATCAATCCCATTATCGATGCCTTAAATATTTGAGGATTCCATGTCCCCGGCAACTCAGCAATCTCCTTACGAAAAACTAGCTGAAGGCCTTCCCGACAAGCAAAGAGAAGCGTACTTTAAAACTCTGCATGAAGTCGGAATTAGTCCCGAGGATGTCGAACTCGCGCGGCTGTTGAAAGCTCTTCAGCTTTATAAGGCTTACTACGAATCGATTCCGGAGGCTGTCAAAAATTCTGCCAGCAAGATCGACCAGTTAAAACAGGAGATTGAGAAGCTCAGTGTTGAAGCACGAGCAGGCCTTGACGCTGGGGCGAGGCTTGCCGGCCAGGTCATCAATGAAGCAGAGAAGGTTTCCAAAGGCGTTTCGGGAATTGGCGTTTATGTCGATACTGCCATGCGCCAATCCGCTGAAGGATTGACGAAACATCTGTCGGAGCAATTAGCAAAGGGGATAAAGGATTCTCTGACCCCGCTTGAATCAAGACTGATTCAGCTTGTCGCCGCAAACAAGGCATTTGATGATGCGATAGTCCAGAGCAAGAAGGCGGCTAGTCTGCTTCATCAAAATGCGACAATCGCAAAAAAGTCCCAATTGCGGACATATGCCATGTGCAGTTTGGTAATCGTCTGCTCGCTAGTGGCAGTTTCCTGGTTTTGGCTCCACAGAAGCTATGAAGATCAGCTGGCGACCAAATACGAAACACTGGTAAAGCAGAACGATAGGAACCGGGTAATTTTGCTGCGGCTTTCAAAACTCAACAGATCACTCGAACTGCAACTCGATCCCGATCGCTCTGGTCATGGATTTCTCATTCTTAAAGATGCAACCGGCTGGCAATCGGCAACCAAGCAGGGAGTTATCGAATTCGGCAAATAGCCCCAGGAGAAGCTATGTCATCGCGTGTTTTCGTCGCCCATGACCGAGCGGTTTCAGCCGCCAGGATGTATATCCAGATGGCTGTTGTTGGATTGGTTCTTGCGGCACTTATCTATGGAATCTCGATGAGCGTCTTGTTCACCCATTATGTTTCAGGCCCCGTTCCGGAAAGAATTTATGCCAATGGCATATCCCGAATTATCATGAAACCTGATGCGAAACGCCTCCGAGTTACATCGCTAGCAAAATATTTCGTTTCCTTCAATCCGATAAATTATTTCAACCTGAAACTCAGCACAGGGCAGACAACAACATCGCACAACTCAGAAATGGTTGAGGCGGAATTACAGCCATTGCTGCAGCGCCGCGAGGTTCCAAGGGAAACATATCGGAAGGCAATCTATCTGATCACCAACGGCCGCGTTGAAGATCTGCGCTGGATCTGTCCGCTAAGCCTGCTTTTCTTTCCGGTATTCGGTTGTGTCTATTTCTTTGTGTTCAGCATGGTGAACAAGAAGACAGAAAAGACCCGGTTTGTGCGTGGTGCGGATTTGATGCCCTTTACCAAAATGAAGCAGTCCCTTGACCAGGCTATCAAAGAGGAGGAGACCAATCCTTCATTTGTGCCCCTCTGCCTTGGGAAAGCGGCCTTACCGGATTCAGTATCCCGGCGGCACATCCTTCTATTGGGAACCACCGGAACCGGGAAATCGGTTACGCTCAATGATTATCTGACAACGCTAAAAGCTCGAAGATCGGCTTCCAAAGAAGTCAACAAATGCATCATCTATGACGTAAAGGGGGAGTTCTGCGGCAAACACCTGGAAGAAGATGATATCGTTTTCTATCCGTTTGATTCGCGATCCCTCTCGTGGAGCTTTTTTAATGAGATTTTTGATTATCCAGATTTGGATGTGCTTTGCACGTCGCTTTACGAGCCTCCCAAAAGCTCACTGGATGCGTATTGGTATAACGCAGCGCGAGACGTATTTCGTACTGGGCTCTTCTATCTGCTTCGGTCAGGGAAGAAAAGCAATCGTGACATTTGGGAGTTCTTTTCCCTGCCTCTATCGAAGATAAGGGATGCGCTTTACACTCTTCCGGTCCGGGAACTCGGCGCTATCAAGCACATTGATAAAGCTGAAAGCAACCAGGCGGCATCGGTAATTTCAATTCTGCAGGAGAGGATTTCCTTCTTCCGCTATCTGACCGATAGCGACGGCACTTTTTCATTCCGCAAATATATCCAGGATGAATCCGACCGGCGAAACCTGTTCCTCATGAACATCCGGCAATACGAGGCGATCTTTAAACCCCTCATGACCTTTGTTATCGACATCATGACACGCGAGGTCCTTTCGCTATCCGATAGCCACAAGCGCCGGATCACATTTGTTGTTGATGAATTCGGATCGCTTTCCAAAATGCCGTGCATTTTTGATTTTCTCACCATGGGGCGATCAAAGGGCGGATTCCTGGTACTGGCAAATCAGGATCTGGGGTCCGTATCGGATATTTATGGCAATGATCGCAAGGAGACCTTTTTTAATAACTTCAACCTGCATCTCGTATTCCGCTTAAACGACCCGACAACTGCCGACTTCCTTTCGAGGGCATTTGGCGAGAGAGAAGTGGTTAAGCAATTTCAGAGCAGCCAATTCAGCCCGAATGACCTTGGCGACCGGTTTTCAATGAGCGAGCAGGAGAAGCTGGAAAAAATCGTACTTTCCACGGAGATCCAAAATCTTCCCAATTTCGAGGCCTATCTGAAGATTGCTAACTACGGTCTTACGCGAATGAAAATGCCTCAAAAGTTTTTACCGCTGGTTTGTGAGGAGTTTTTACCGAAGGACTTCGGCCTTGAACAAATGCTTAAGCAAAACTAACAGGAGATTGAAAATGTTCTCAAATGACAAAAACAGTTCATCAAATGAGCTCATAAAAACCGACACCAATTCTTTGGAATCCCTGGGCGGTGAGCCTCTTGAAGGATCCGGATTTGAAGGCGAAATTCCTGAAGCCGATTCTGAATGGGAGGATCCCCGATGAATTCCAGAACTCCTTCAATCAAGCGAGATCTTCGCCAGGAAATCACAGATTCCATCATCGCTGCTATGGAAAAGGGAACGGCTCCCTGGCAGAAACCTTGGCAAGCAGGTGCTTATGAAATGCCGATGAATCCAACTTCAGGGAAACCTTATCGCGGCGGCAACGCGCTTCAATTAATGGTGACGGGCATGCGCCATGAATATGAAGACCCGAGGTGGCTTACATACCGCCAGGCGCAAGAAAATGAATGGCAGGTGCGGAAAGGCGAGAAAGGCACACAGATTGAATTTTGGCAATTTCCGAAAGGCAAATCTGAAGACCTTGATGATTCCAGGGATCTACCTGCCGGCGAATCCAAGGATAAATTCATTTACAGGGTTTATACCGTTTTTAATGCGAGCCAGATTGAGGGGATCCCGGCGCATACACCTCGTGTTCGCCAGGAGTGGGAAGTTCATCAATCGGCAGAAACCATCCTGCAAAACAGCGGAGCGCGAATAATCCATGATCAACAGGATCGGGCATTCTATAGCCGCCTCACAGATGACATTCACCTCCCGCCCCGAGCTGCATTCAACTCGGCAGGCGACTACTATGGGACCGCCCTTCATGAACTCGCACATTTCAGTGGAGCCGAGAGCCGCTTGAACCGGGAAACCCTGAACGAAAGCTATCGCTTTGGCGATCCAAATTATGCCAAAGAGGAGTTGCGAGCAGAACTGGCCAGCGTTTTCCTTATGGCCGAGCGCGGCATCCCTCACAATCCAGATAGCCATGCCGCCTATATTGGATCTTGGGTCAAATCACTCCAGGACGATAAGCATGAAATCTTCCGTGCTGCCCGCGACGCTCATCGCGCCGCCGATCTCTTGCTCGCATTGGAACATTGCAAAACGATAGACCAGGCTCTTGAGCATATAAAGACTTCGCCTGGGCTCCAGCCGACGAATCTGGAAACTCGGATCACTCCTTCCATAATAGGAAGAGAAAATCCATCAATTGAGATGGAGCCTTAGACTTAGCCGATTCAGGCTAGGCTCGTCGCCATATCCTGCCAGGTTTGCGGTCGGTAAAATGAAACAGCTGGTTACGGGATAAATATTGGCGGGCCACCGGCGTTCTGGTTTCGACCTCGTTTTTTCAGCCTAATCGAGATTTTATACAGGCAGGAATAGGTGATAGATGACGAATACATTTCGTGAAAGGGAGTGCACTGATTCGCCGACTCCCGGCTTGCCGGCCAGAATAGATGATTGCTTGAAAGAGAGTGGTTTGGCACACTTTAGTTTCTCGCGATTAATCTCGATCAATTTGTGAACGGAATTGAGTGCTCTCTCGGCATCGCCGTCGAAAACATAACCGAGCATGCCGCCATTCGCCAGCCCTTTTGAGTAACGCTCTTCTATAAAACACATCATTCCTTGGTCCCCAGTCACGTACTCGGAGACAAGCGATTGCCACCCGGATGGAAACGACACGCTTAATCGCTTTGCTTCAATTACAAAGCAAGGCCACGGCTTTCTTGCGCCGGTTGAAAAAAGAAACAGTAGATCAGCTCTGCCTAACTGCTTTTGCCGTGCTCTCCTTCGGTCATACAGGGGAATCTCCCGAAATATCTCAACTGGGCGTTCTCTAAAATCCTGATCTTGGTCAAGCAAGTCGCGCAGACGGTCACTGAGGTCATTTTCGAGTTCAGTTTCATGTGATTTCTTCAGCCGCGCGCCACTTCGAAGTACTGCCGCGAGGATGAAGGGAATCTCTTCTTCTGGAAATAGAGGGATCCATTCGGCTGCATCGTTTCTCATTTTGTCTTCGCCTGCCGTCGAGCTTCCGCAACGTGAGCAGCCAGTTCAACTGCATCGTTAAGCGCCGAAGATCGCATCCAGCAGCCTCGCAGGGAAGGTTTAACGATGTAGATGCGTGGCCCATCGAAAATCAGACCACTACGCGAGAACTGCAGCCGCCCCAAATGCTCCGTGCTGGAATCCTGCAGCTGGCGGAGAGCGCTCACTAGTTGGTTTGAGATGTTTCGGATTTCGAAATCGCGTGTAGTTCGGCTTTGGGTGAGCTCGACAAGAGCAATGCCGGATTCTTTATCCGCACCGCCAGTTGCACGTACGCGCACACCTTGGCTCGCCCAACCATTGAGCGTTTCGGTCAGCATCGTGGCATAAGGTTTCAGTGCAGCAGAGTCGATCGTTTGGAGTGTAGGAATTGATTTTGCAGCATCTAGGGAAGCGGGCGTGTCGCTCCTATCGAAGATATCGCAGGTGTCCTCAACCAGAGCTTGTTCCTGTTTGCCAATACCAAAGTACTCATATACGAGCGGTTCAAGTTCCGCCTGGAGATTACGAGCCTTCTCACGCTGGCCTTTTAGCCACATTTGAATGTCCGAATCGCCAGCATTCCCAAATAGTGGGCCGAGGGCTTGTGTATTTGTCCGCTTGTGCCGTTTTTCGGCATCGACTTCCATGTCTTTCATTAACTTGCGAATCCTCACAGCGGCCTGACTCACAATGGAACTGCTGTTGGATTTGGCTGCTTCGCTTTCAGGTAGAAAGAATGGAAGTCGGAGAAACTCCGGCATGTGAACCTTGTCACGCTCTGTACCAATATTGGAAGCTGTATGAAAAACGAAGTAGCGAGCAAGCCTAGAACGTAATACCACGGCAAGCCACATTAGAAGGTCCGTGTCGCCTGAAGTCCCAGCAATGGATTGGAGCGCATGCTGGAAGCGCACTTGGTAATCAAAAAATGCTGCCGTGCTGAATCCCTGATTGACCAAAACAAGCGGACCCTCGAAAATTCGTTCATTGCGGGAGCGGTGCAATACATCAAGTCGATAACCCTTCGACTTAAAATAGGTGCCTATTTCGTGGGTTAGGCTGCGGGGCAAGACGAACAAATCCTCGATCAGTTTTGGAGTGACGAAAGGATCAGATTGCGGCCACCTCATGGCCTTAGGTTTTTCCTCCTTGCCACCCGCACGTAGTGGCTGGAAGCCTTGACCTTTGCACCAACGTTTCTTGCCTTGCTTAAACTCAGTTACAGTTCCGACAAGATCTCCAAGTGGAGGAAGCGTAAACAGGTAATTGAGGAACTTCAGATCCCGTGGTGTCCCCCAAAGGCGACTTTTCCACGCGATGCTGCTGGCCTTCTGTTCGGCTGCAGCGAGCACGAATTGCAGGGGGATCCATTTCCGGTCCTGTGGAGCAACCTGGATAACGCCGTCTCGGAGGTCGGCTCGGGATACCTTCGGCGTAATATATTCGATCTCGTGGATGGCCTCATCGGGCTTGTGTGGAGTGAAGAGAACAATGTTGCATGGACACAGGGATTCCTTGAACAAAATGAACCTGTAGTCAGCGAGCTGGACGACCTTTTGGAGAGTAACGCCACGAAGCCAGTTGGATTGGAAGGTATCGGTTTGGTTTAGGAAGACCTTTGATGGCAGAAGCAGGCAAGCATGGCCATCAACTTTCAGCACCTTGGGAGTCTCTTCCATGAACTGATGTGCAACCTGTTTTGTGCCGCGTCCAGCCCATGGCGGATTCCCTATTACCAGGTCGAATTTGCCTTGCCACTTCGGAGCGATATCGAAGAAATCCGCTTCGTGGACGACCGGATGTTCTGGTGTTCGCTTTGCTCCCATGGCATGGAGAAGATTTGGGAGTTTCTTGCCAGTATGGAGTTTATAAGCGCGAATGTGAGGCGGGTCGAATTGGTCCAGAAATGCAAGATACAGACTGAAGCAGGTAATACGGCAGGCGGTAAGATTCTTGTCCACACCACACAAGCAGTCGAGGCGCTGCAGCAGGGCATCGGCCTTAGTCTGGGGTTGCGGTTCTTTTTGTCCAGCGCGCCACTCAGCCGCAAGCCGATTGAAAAGCATCACAAGAAAAATTCCGGAACCGCATGCTGGATCCAAAAATCGCCGCTTTTCAGCAAAAAGAGGTTTAATGCCTTCCAACGCCAGATCAAGCGCTAAATCGGCAACGAAGCGCGGTGTGTAAAATGCGCCGGCGGAATGCTTCCCTTCTTCGTCCTCACTCTCAAGAAAATTCTCATAGATGGCGCTGATGGTCTCAATGGGGATAAACTTGAAATTATAAGCCCAAAACCCAAGAGAGCGCTGTCCTCGCCCTTTTAGCAAATTGTCTCCGTTCAGGAAACGATGAACAACCTCCACATGCTCAGCCCGAATGAGTGAAAGCTCTACACCGAGAACCTCATCAAACATGCTGCCGTTAAAATCACGTTGCAGTGCGGGGAAGAGCGTGCCGTATAACGCCCCAATCGGATCCGCTGATGCGGCGAGCAGTTCATGAAGGTGCTGCCACGACTTCCCTTTGAAGTAATCGGACAATTTGATGATTCCGCGATCGCAGAGATAGCAGGCAAACAGTATTCGTCCAAGGAAAGTATGGGCGAATTGAGCTTCCAGGCCACGATCAATGAGCAAATCGCGCACGGCAGTTAAATTATCAAGAAGATAGGCATCAACTGTTTCGCTGGGCTGGAAATTTTGTTCTCGGCCACCGGCGTAATATTGGCCAGTACCAACTTGAACATAAAAACGCTCTGCCCAGCTTGCTTGCACGGCCAGGTCGAGTATTTCAACCAGCCGGTCATTTACATCTCCATCCGTCACTCGTTCGGGATTAATCGGGCTTGTCATGGAAGAGAACACGCGCACTTTTTGGGGATCGCGAAGGAGCAGAATGGTTGCGACTCCTTGATTCCAGAATTGGAGATGTGCATTCGCAGCATTTTGCGCAGTGACCGGCCTGGACTCATCTCGAACGTAGACGGTGGGAATGCCGTTTAGTGTGAGAATGCCAGACAGATTCATATCATCCCAAGCATGGAGCAGCATGCGCTGATAACCATAGATCTCAGCAGCATGCAGAATTTCATCTCGTGAGCGGTAAAAACGGAATCCGCACGGAGGCTCCGGAAGTTGGGGAAGGCGCGCAGTACTCATTTGCTTATAAACCTTATTATTGCACGAGCAACACCTTGAATTTGAAGATCTGTTACGGGAATCAGATCGGAGAAAAGGGGATTTTCGGCCTGCAACCACACTTTTCTCCCCTGGCGGATGAACGTTTTCAGGGTGGATTCGCGATCAATAAGAGCGGACACTATATCACCGTTTCGCGGAGCAACGCCCTGCTCGATTAGAACGATATCTCCATCAAGGATCTGTCGACCTATCATCGAATTGCCTCTCACACGAAGCGCAAAGGCTCGCGAGCGATCGTGGATACCGTAAACAGCAGGGTCAACATTAAGGCGTTCATCGGGTACTGTCAATGCTTCCTGAGGCTGTCCCGCAACGATGCATCCCAGCAGAGGAATACCGACAGCATTCTGGACGAGCCGGATGCCTCGAGCAGAACCTTTTGCCCGCGTCAAAAATCCCTTTTTCACCAGCGCGACAACATGATCAAAAGCCGCCTTTGGACTCTTATACCCGAAGTGTCTGCAAATTTCGCGGTATGTTGGCGCAGGCTCGCCCTCCTTGCTCTGTTCTTTAAGGAAATCGAGCACTTCTCGCTGCCGCGCTGTTAGATTTGATCCCATACTAAACATATGTATAGTACAGCGAAATTTATCATGAAACAATAGGGATTTCGACTGTGCCAATTTGATCGGGATCGGTGGCTTGAATACAAAATAGCGAGCAAATAGGAGTGTCCGCTATGCGGTCTTTCGCTCTTCACGCCTTTGTTTTTGATACCGAGCGTGAGATTCAGGAGCCTGGGTTGGATATTCTAGAAAGAAGAGTGTCGGCTTTTAACAAATTCTGCCAGGATCCAGCCGATTCGGCTTTTCCATTCGCCTTCGAGAAGGCGGACCTTCATGCAGGTGCCTTTGTTTTCCAGGATCTCTACGGGAGTCTTTTGATAGGCGGCGAAGGCATTCCCGTTTCTGGCGAGAATGCCGAGTTCGAAGATTGCTTGATTAGATGTCTCTGCTTTCATCAATTTGCTGAGGGATTCCTCGCTGACTGAAAGGTAAACCAGGTTGGTGGGAGTGCCTTTTTGTTCAAGCCAATATTCATATGAATTGTCCGCTTTCGCTGAGGAGTTCGCCGAAGATGCTGACGTTGAATTCTGGGCAGCCTCTTTGCCGCCTCCGCAACCGGCCATGATGCACACCATTATCCCCGAAACAGCAATCAATGAGCATTTCGTTAGGATTCTATTCATACAAATTTCCCTTCCTCGTTTTTTACTTGTTGTTTAGGTTATTGCTTGCGGGGGATGTAAGAGGATATTGTGCCTTAGATTGTTTGTTTTGCAATATCCTTTTTCCCTGCAACTCCGCTATCAGCATTTCTGCCGATAATCTGATTGCCGGCGTCAATCCACGAGCGCTGCCGGCTCCATAGCGGATGAAAAAGGACTTCTTCAGTATCGAGTTTCTTAAATAAGCCTCGATCATAATCCCCGGCAGCGTTTGTTCGGTTTCGCGTTCCTCGATCCCAACAATACAAATGCCAACCTGGCATGAAGCCTTTGGATTGATGGTCAGTCCTGCGGCGGAAAGAGCATTTTCGAGAGCCATTTTATAAGCGGATGAACAGCGTTTCCCATCCGTTATGTCCTTGAAGACCGCAATTTGAACATCATTGCCTCGTAGGGAAAAGCCCTCATCGAATCGGTATCCAAAATATCCGTTCCCCTCCAGTTTCCTGTAAATGGGCATGGTGAAAAATTTGTTCAGACTGTCCGGCTCCAGGTAGACATCGGGGGAATCTTTCAGGAAGGGCTTTTTGGCACCAACTCGCGAGATCAAGGCCAGGGCTTCTCGCTGGTCAACTTTGCCAGGTGTTTCAGCGATAATTACGGAGGCAAGGAGCATTCCGAACAAGATTGTGCTTATGGCAAGCAGCCTAGCGAGTTGCATAGTAGCTCCGATCCTTTATCCTGGCGAAAGGTGAGATCTGGATATCGTCCGAGAGATAAATCTTCATGGTTTTGCCCTGGTCTACACGGATTGTTGGAACGACCGAGGAATACTGATCCATGATCTTGTCGAGAATCTTCTGGAAATTGTCCGAAGTGCGGCCAAGCACGAGCGAACGAGTCGAATAAATATCGCTATTGCGCTGTGCCGCGCCTGACAGACCGTCCAGAACGCCAAAGAAGATCGCTGTGCCGAATTGCATGAACCAATGCCGATCAACATGAGACACCACCCCCAGGGCTCCTGTTTCATCAAGCGCCTTGAGAGCCTTCTGACTCACCGGCAAATCAATTGAGGGACCATTCGGAAGAATGATCCGGTGGAAATTGATGAAGAGCCGATGAGCGCCTTTGTAATTTACGACTTGAGACTGCCCTACAATTCGAGAACTGGCCGGAATCACCACATAGCCGGCGCTATGATCAAAAACATCCTTCGAGATCTGGCAAACAACCGGTGAAGGTTCAGTGTCGGCGATAATGCGGTTGACCAGGACTGCCTCCAACATTTCCCCTTCATAGAGCGTAACCGGAGGGTAGTCCGTATAAATCAATTCAGTCTTTTTATCCTCAGAGTTGCTGGTGGATTCCGTTGCCCTTCGAGAATTGTCTGCGAAGTTTGCTTTTGTTGGGATTGCCTCACCTATGCCGGTGTTATTGCCGGTGGGATCCTGTTTTTTGGCGGAATCGTAATAGGCCGCCCCGCTAAAACTTCGCGAATAGACAAACATCGGAACCTGTTTTCCGTTTGGGCTGGGCTTTTGAGATCCTGCTTCATACTGGACGGCTCTTGCTGGGGCGGCATAACCAGGCTCCTGCTTTTTGCCAGAAGGTGGCGATTTTTGCAGAACGTGCTGAATGGCCTCTTCTTCAGCAACATTCTGAGCTTGGGCTGGAACAGGGAGCCCTGAATCCCGGCCTTTTTCAAAATCCATGTCCTTATACAATGAATTGAATTGGGCCTGGTTGTCGTCTCCCTTGCGGATCAGAAATGACTGGTCGCGGATCTGATCGGCCTTTTGCTGTTCTCTTTTGCTCTCATCCGAATCAAGCTTCTGCTGTTCTAGCTCTTCGGTTGTGGGTTTGTAGGCCGCCGGCTGCGGCTTTCGAAAGGCAAATATTATCGCGGCGGCAACAATTATGAGTAGGACCGCCCCGATGCCGATGAACAGACCAGACTGACGACTTTTCTTCTTTGGAACGGCTTCCTGTTCCTCGATAATTTCAGTTCCTGCTGATTTGTTATTCGGATCCATTTTTGCTCCTCACTTATGCGTGGTTTTGGCGCGTGCCGCCTTGTCAGTTTAAACGGCTGATTTCGCTCACGGTATTGCCGAGCTTCAGAAAAAAACGCTTGTCGCCTCTCGGTAAGACTTTGTGGACAACGTAGTACTCGCCCTCATCCGTGTATTTCACCGGCTCTAGATGTTTCTGATCATTCTTCTCACTGATGTAGACGATCGGGCGCTCCTGGGATTTTGGAAGGCGGATATAGGTAAAGATTCCGTCGTCTACGACCTTGTCGATAGAGAACGCGCGATCCGTGATTTGGTAATTGCTGTTGACCGTAAACAGCATTTGCTGCGTTTTCTGTTCTATTGTGGCATTGCAGCGCTGTTCCGCGTCCTGGGCCACCCGCATGGCTTCGGTTTTAACTCTGTTCTTAAACAGCTGGAGATTGTTGCATTTGATAATGACGAGCTGATCGGCAACCGGAGTGTTCCCGCTATTGATGTTGAAGACGAAGAGCTTGTCTGTATCGGTAAAGATGCTGATCGAGGTGCTCTTGTTCGGTTGTAGTGCGGTGACGATACCGATAGTGCCATTGGATTCGGCATGGAAGGATTCGGTATCTGTAACGACGAAATCGGTGATTTTCCATCCTTCAGGAAGACGGAAGGTGGTCCCCACTTTGGGGACTGTCGTGATGGCATAGACTTTGTCTGCATTATCGCCATTGAAATCGCAAATCAGCGTGCGGCCTTCAATGCCCGCGAATGTGTGAAGTGAACAGGAAAATAGTGCTATTGCTAAGCAGATGACTCTCATTTGACCTCCGGTTTGTTTTGAAATGGACTCTGCCGGTAATCGATAACGATTAAGCCGTGCGGGTTCCGGGTCGAACGTTTGACAGGCTTGATGACAAATGCTCCCAAAGAACTGTCTTCTTCCATAATTTCATCCATTTGAGACAGAACCTTGGTTTTGAAGTAGAGTTGGACCTTCAGAAGCGGCTTAGATTCCGTAATCATGAAGCTGGTGACTTCGGCCAAGCCCTGGACATTTCTTCCAAGAAGCTCTGAGCGATGTGCCAGCTTTAATGCTTCCCTGACCTGATGAAGCGCTTCAGGTGATGTCGAGCGGGATAATGACTCCAATTTTGTTTTGGCCGTATATTTGTTGTAAGTGTATGCGTCGGCCAGGAAGTCTTCACAGAACTTCCGCACTTCGAATGGCGACCTTTCCTCGCCGGCGGCATCCACTACGCGGTAATCGACGGCAATCGCGTCGCCGGTCCCTTCGTTTATCACGATCGGAACAATGTGTTCCGCTCTGCTGTCGATGATCTTGACAAGGAGCGCTCCACCGAGCACCAGGCAGACAAGCAGTAAGACCAGAGAAATCAGCTTTAGCCAGGTGTTCACATACGACAAGTTCCCGTGAACACGAATGAAATCATCGGTTGCATTAGACACGGATCCTCCTCAATTATTTTCGAAAGCTTTTAACTGCAGCCGTTGCGGTGGAACTGAGCCGCGAAGTAACGGATTTTGTTGCGCTGGAAGCTGCCTTAACTGCAGCGCCACCAGCTGCCCCTGTAGCGCGGATCACAGATCCGCCGGGGATCAGAGTGAGAGCGGTGCCTGCAATTCCCAAAGTGATCTGCCCCAGTCCGGCCCCGGCAGCTCCACCCACAAGTGCATTGATTATTTTGTTGGTGCTCAAAACGATGCCTAGCGACAGAATCGGCCCTAGCAGCTGGGCGGCCACTTGTCCGCTTGTTGCGGTTCCGAAAGGATTGGCTGCAGCTACGGCAAGAATGGCCACGCCGATTGCTAGCGCAGCCCCGTAAAGAGGAATCAGCATGAAATAGGACAGCACTGCCATAAACCACCTCAGCGCATGCGGCCGGAATTCACGGTCGAACGCCATCGCGAAAAACACGGGGCCGAGAACAAGATTCATCGCCAAAATGCATAGCGAGCCCCCCATGCAGACCAGGATGATCCCGTAGCAGATGAACAAAACAATTGCTCCGATCCCGAACAGGAGGCTTCCAATTGTCATGTTGTAGAGTGTTCCGAGAATTGTGCTGACCAGTCCCTGCGAATTGTTGCTGGAGTTCATCGCTTGATCCATTGATACGGTCTGATCCATGAAGGACGTGGTCAGCGATTGAAGAGAAGGGTAGAAATTCGTTGCAAGTATTTTTACCGCATTGAATATCTGATCGGATGCCATCGGCCAGACTGCAAACAGAGCAGCAATAAACAGATATTTTATGAGAATCCGATGCAACTCGGTGCGGCTGCCGGATGCGACCTGGATTCCTTCCTGAAGGAATGCCTTGAACAGGAGAAAAGCCCAGAGAATAGCGCCGAGTGTTGTATAGACCACCACATAATCCCACCCGCCATTTAAGCGTCCGCGCAAGGCATTCCAGATAACATCCATCAATTGAGCCAGATTCATATCAGCCCTCTTTCGCGTTTGCCTGTTTACGGCAGCCGCAGCATGTTCTTTATGGTTTCCTGATTCCGGCTGTCGCCCTGCTGTGCCTCTGTTTCCAGCTGCTTCATTCGGGTGATCAGATTCCGTTGTTCCTTTTGATCTGTCAGAAGCCGTTGCTCGACAACTTTTGTTTCAGCCTGTATCTGTGCGCTTTCGATGAGAATGGCATTCGTTAGTGCTGTTAGTTGAGGGAGATATACTTCGTTTCCAGGCCCTGATGGACCCGTAATCAAAGCTTGGTTTTGAGTTTTATAGCGCTCCAAAGCTTCCTTGTGTTCCTTATCCTGTTTTTCGAGATCGATGAGGTGAGCCTCTTCTTGCTTCAAGCGATCAACCTGTTCTTCCGATAGGCTGATAAGGCTGTCTGCATACGCGCGATAATCGGGATTTCTCTGATATTGCTGAGTAGTCCGTAAGCCTAAGATCTGCCCTTGCCATGCGCCTTCATCGAAAGTGCGCCAGATCCTGATAAAGTGATCGCTAAGCCGAGCCCATTCGGTTGGGACGTAGTATCGCCAATCAGCTTGATTAAGCCGGCGATAGACTGTCTGGAATGTTGAAAAGTAGCTGTCAAACTGGCTTTTGTATTTATTGAACTCACTCAGATAGTTTGTCATTTGCATGATTTGTTGCACCTGATTCGCAATCTGAGTGATCCGCTGAGCAGCGGCAACAGGATCGCTGAAAATAAATGCATCTGCTCGATGAGGGACAACTAGAAACATCAGAGCCGCAATCAATATTCCCTTCTTCATACTTCTCTCTCCTGCAGTTTGGATTGTTGAATGAGATAGGGTTCGAGAATCGCCAGGCGCTCTTCCGTATTCCGGCAATGGCCTGTCAACCGCACTAATTCGTCGATCGCCTGGCGCACATTTCCGCTATAACGCTCTTTCATTTTCTTTTTGATGGTTCGTTCGCGGGCGTCCGTGCTGGCAAGCCAGTAGGTGTGGGGATCGGCCACGGTCCGCAGAATTCTCCGCAGACCAGCGGCCGACCAGTAGAGGACTTCGTATCGCGAAGGATCGAGCTGTTTGTACTGCTCGATATGATATTCGGTGAGATTTAAGGCGCGGAAGGAATCTTCGACTTTCTTTTGTCCGCCGAAGAAGAAGGCCTGCATAAGATTTGTAATGATCGCCTTTGACCAGGGCTGTTCCGGACTGTCGAGGTCAGCGAGCGATTGAGTGATCAGATCCAGCATGATGTTCCAATGCCGGCCAGTTCGGGCAAGCAGCGTAATCCAGTAGGAGAATGCGGGATCGGTGATGTAGCGATGCGCTTCATCCAGGACGAAACGCTTCTCAACGCTTCGCAGGTTTTCATCCGCAATGTCGCGGTAGACCTTTGAGAAGATTACGTAGACGATGGCCGTCATGAGTTCCGGCTCACCATCCAAATCTCGTAAATCAAAGTAGCAATATCGGGCGCTTTGAAGCGTGTCTCTGCCTGTATTGAAAAGTTCTCCACGGCGGCCTACGGTCCAAAGACTGAAAGCGCTAGCCAGGTCCTTATTCTGAACCTCCATCTCCATAATATTTGCGAGCAACGTTATCGGAGGTATCGGCTTGCGGTCGCCATGCTCCGATTGATTGCGAAGTAGGATACGGTAGGAGTTGAAGAATTCCGTCAGCCCCTTGCGCATTGCCATCTCGTTGGGCGGATTTACCAGCGCCGGGCCTGCCATTAATTTCACCATCCCCATGCAGAATTCAAATTGCTCATCCGTGACCGGCAGTGTGGGATCTGAAATTTGAAAGGGATTGAACTGGAAATTACTTTCTCGTTTGGAAACACGCATGATTGCCGTCTGGGAAGGCAGTTCTTCCCGCAGCAGCTCGAACAAATCCAAATAGGAGGCGGATAGATCCACAACCCAAATCATGGGATTGACCACCAGGTGGGAGAGAAGGTCTTTGATGACGAAAAAGCTCTTTCCGCCCGAGGTAGGTCCACAAATTGCGCGATGATGTGCTTTTAGTTGACTTGTAAAGGGATTGTAGGAATAGACGCCCTGGAGCCGATCCTGGAGATAATCGACCGGATCCTTGTCACCCTGATACAGCACGTATGCGCTAAGCAGATCGCCAACATTGGCGGTCCCAAGCAACGATTTACGAAGGTAGAACCGGTCATGCCCAGGCAGCATTGAAAAAAAAGCTGCTTTGAGATTGCGCTTTTCGGTAATCCCAAAGGAACCGATTTCTTTGAGCAATGAAATCACTTCTGCACGCCGATTGCGCAGCGTCTCTTTATCCTCTGCACGGACCGCAACTGAGAAATGCCACCAGACCGGGAGCTCTTTTTCGTTGTCGATTCGGGTTCGGAATGATTGGACTTCTTCCACATATTTGAGATTTTTGGGATCCATCGTCGAGAGCGCAGTCGCGATCGGCAGATTGAAATCCTGCTCTTTAAATAGCTGTTGTTTGTTTGCAAACCCGATCGACTGCCGAAGGATCAGAGGAAATCCCAGCTCATAAAAACGACGGAGATACATGGCGACCGAACTTGGCGGAGGGTATTTCATGCCGATGATCGAAATGTATTGGCTGTTATTAATGACCAGGTGTTCTTCGGTTGGCCGAAAAACGTAGCTGCTTTGTGCAAGCTGGGCATTAAGGGAAAGATCGGGGCGATATGCCGGAGCCGGCGAGAAATTGATAAGCTCATAGAGAGCTTCAAATGATTGCTCCCGATCAAGGATGCGGAATCCAAAACGGCCCAAACCACTGGAAAGCGAAAAGACGCCCTGTTCAATTTGTTTGATGCACTCTTTGAGCTGATCGCGGTAAAAGCGGAGAATCTTGGCTTCCTGAATGAGCATTCCCCAATTGGGATCTTTCTTCTTTGGAGGAAAATAGCGCAAACCGCAGAGAATCCGATTCCCGAAGCTTTTTGAGATCAGATCATCCCAGAAGTCCTGCTTTTTTGATTGAACGAACTGGATAAGCGGCGGCGCATTGGGATTCTTTTTAAGCGGCAACGGGTGAGGCGTGTCCCGTATCAGGAGGTTCGATAGCATGAAGCCCGCTCCTTCTTCCGGCAGTTGCTCCATTGCCGAGCGGGCAAAATGTGAAAATTGTTCCTTCACATCCTCTGCCAGCCCTTCATAATCAAGGCCCAAGAGCTGGAATAGGACGAGCAGTGAACCATCCTTCATCAAAATGATAGGCAGCTCATTGTTAAGAAAATCAACGTAGAGCAGAGCGTTTTCGAGCTTCTGCTCCTGCCGGTTCACGTTTCGCAGCAGATCGCGATACCGCATTGACAGCCTCCTGGTTTAAAAACTGAATGCGCTGGAGAGAAAGCGATTGAGAGTTCAGGTTCGCCTTTAGGAAGCAGGCGGAATCCTTTTCAAGATGGTCTGTGTTATCAAGCCAGAAGCAGATTGCGAATATTACTCCGGTGACCGTGATGCCCAACCCGATCACCATCACCTTCACAACCGTGTTGGCTCCTGAAGTGAGTGAGAAGCCCACTGTGGTGAAAAGCAACCCGGCACCCAGCGTGGCGAACAGCTTGACATAGGTAATTCCCCACACTTTGGGGATATGCTGAATGTTCCGGAAAATGTCTCTTTCTTTCATGGTCTTTACCGATAAATTGCAGGCGCTCAGCCAGGCTGAGCGCCATGGCAGGAATTCTCAAACGATGAACGTGTTTGCCAAAAAGCCGAGGACTATCCCGACGATTGCAAAGATGAGCGATGTCATAGAGTCGTTATCACCCTGGCTGAGTTTGTAGGCAGTGCGGCCCAGTCCCACGAGGCCGACCAAACCGGCAACCAATGTACCGGCGGCAATTGCGATCGTGCGGATATCGGTAACCGCTCCCTGGAATGTGGGAGCAACCGACTGCTGGGCGTGAAGCAGGCAGGGCTGACCAGCCAACCAACCTGCGATGATTACAAACGAGGCTTTTAGGATCTTTCGTAGTCGCGATATTCTTAGTTGCTTCATTTATTGAGCTCCTTTTTTGCTCGGAAAGGTCATGGATGACCGCCTATTGACTGTTTTCTTTCCGTTTCTTGAAAAACCAGAATCCGATTCCGCCGGCTGCTACAATCAGCGCAACAAAGAACCAGTTCATTGCTTGCTGAAACGTTTCCATTTGATATCTCCTATTAAGGTTTGAGTCGATCCGGGCAAAGTTTTTCCTCCTACATTGCCCGTGGTAAGAGCGATGCAAAATGCTATAATTCACCCTGCAACTAGAAGAGTCACGAAACGCCAAAAAACTTATAAACTTTTTTCATTTTTTTGCTTTTTTTGCCAAAGGCTCCCCAAAATGGAGGGTTCATATGAGGGCCAGCGAAAAGGAATGCGCGTCGGCGGGAAACGATTTTGATGAACAAATCAGTGAGCTGATGGAAGAGCTAAAGCCTTTACTGGTCGAACATGGCGTGGATTTGGCAGCGTTGTCGGATGCAGGCAAAGAAGCTCTGCTCGAAATAGATAGAAATAATATAGGGAACTCTTCAGAACAGCTTCGCTCGTATTTTTTAGAACTGGTCTTATGGAACCTCTTTGCCAGTGGAAGCTCGCTTTGGATCAATTCCAGAACCACGGCTGGAAACATGGTCCCGTTGGAAATAATGACAATGGCATACGTGCTGTGGAAAGATGGCGTGTACCTGGCCGAGCATTACGGTGTGGATTCGGCAGTTGCAGCGGAAATCATGGCGCTGGTTACACACAAAGCAGCGGACAGGGTAATCAATTATGATGACGATCCTGAAAACGAACCTGTTCGAGACATCAAAAAATATGTTTTTACAGCATTCAGGTATGCCATTTACATGGTTGCCAAAAAACAGTCCTTACCTGCAAAGGATTTTCTTGAAATGAATAGTTTGAGCACGAATTGGGAGTCGGGGCTAAGCGGAGTAGAGAAACAGATATTCTGCGAAGAGCTGGTGAAAGCCATGCCTCCGAAGGCTCAAAAGATTTTCATGTCCTATCATGTTTCTCAATATAGTTGGAAAGAGACGGCTAAGGGATTGAGCCTGACAGTTGGTGCCGCCCAGAGAATTCTTAGCGATGCGATGATAAAGACATTTGGGATCCGGATGCAGGAATTGCGAAGGATAGGCTTTCAACAGGTGACCGAAATTGAGAACTACCTGAAGAAAAAGCAGCGGATTCATTAATACAGAAGTAGAGATTTTCATGACGAAGAGCGAAGAAGAACTGCGGGTTGAAATCCTGAAAAAAGCCTATATGACGGTCAATCCAAATCCGGAGCGCAAGGGTTGTCCCGAGCCCAAAGTGCTTCGAGATGTCGCCTATCACCGAAACATCGGCACACCGGAGCAGTTTGAAGCGATCATGGATCACCTCACAAAATGCTCTGCCTGCGTGCGTGATCACATGGCATTTGTTGAAGAGTACCAGGAAAAGAAAAAGCGAAATCAGCAAATGAAGCGATCTTTGCTGGGACTCGTGGCAGTACTGGTGATTTCGCTGGCAATTTGGGCTGTCTGGCGCATTCGACCAAGACAAGAGATTGCCGTCAATCCTCCGAAACCACAGCATCAGGAATCCGGGAATCCAGTTTCACCCGATACTGGCAATCATAAAAACAATCCTCCCCAAATCGCCCAGCTGGAATCCGTCACGATTGAGATCCCCGCAAAACTGAGAGGCTCAGCCGAAACTGGGAATCCCATTGTCCTCAGCAGAGGGAAGCTGAATGCCGAATTCCGAATGCCAATCGGCAGCCCTGAAGGAAAATATAAGCTGCGGATTTCGGACATTTCCGGCAAAGCGCTTTGGACTGTGGAGAGAACTGCCTCAAAGGTGAATGGAATTACTGGCTTCAGATCGCCTTTGGATACTTCAAATTTACCATTTGGTGATTACAAACTCAGCATCCAAGAGCCTGGTTTTGCGGAATGGACGGATTATCCGCTCATAATAAAATAGATTCCACTCACTGTTTTTAAGCCGCAGAATTTCACTTTAGAGTTTTACAGGCTATTCTGTAATTACGGGCTCCTGCCCAATTACCTGATAAGAATCCGCAATATCGAAGCTGCTGTAAATGGCCTTCGTGTCCATCGTTGTGATTCAAGGCTCAATAGCTGCGTTCAAATATCAACCTCTCAAGCTGCAGATTGTGAGGAACAAGGTTCCCATAGGCCTAGCTGTCTCAAATATTTGCACTTTTCGCTTGACAAACGTCTCATATATGTCGATTATCATCTCATGTATAGCGATAATCGTTTCATGAATGAGTTATTTCGTATCGTAAAAGGCGCTCTTCGTCTCGATATTGAGAAAGTAAGGAATTACACCGCATTTTTGGCAGACAAGCTAGAAAAAGCAGGCGACGCATCTTCGGCAGGCAGACTGCGAAAGCTTCTCCAGGAAGAAGACCATCAACTCAGGCCAGCTGAAACGGCTTTCGCTGTTGCTCTCCCAGTCGATTCTGAGAGTCGATTCCCACTTCTTGAGCGAGTCGACCTCAAAGCTCTCCACGAACCCCCTGTGGTTTTGACGGAAGACCAGTGGGCTACTGCGTACGAGTTTCTCAGCATTGCCAAGAGTCACGCCCAGCTTGATGCCCAGGGCGTCACTGCCACTGTGAATCTACTGATGTATGGGCCTCCAGGATGCGGGAAGAGTCGCCTTGCACGTTTCTTTGCCCAAGAGCTTGGGCTCAGTCTCTATATGGCCCGTCTGGATGGGCTGATTTCGTCATATCTTGGAAGCACAGCAAAAAACATTCGTGCCATATTCGATTTTGCTTCCAAAAATCCATGCGTTCTATTTCTCGATGAGTTCGATGCTATTGCCAAGCTTCGTGCTGACTCTCAGGAACTTGGTGAACTTAAGCGTGTCGTTAACAGCTTCATACAGAACTTAGATGCCCTCGGAGCACAATCAATAATTATTGCTGCCACAAATCATGAGTCACTTCTCGATTCTGCCGTGTGGCGGCGCTTTAGCTACCGCCTGCACCTTACCTATCCCACGCCAGATCTGCGAGAGAAGATGTGGATTCAATTTCTCGCTCCACTCGAATTTCCACCACACGATATTGAACTTCTTGTGGATCTCTCAGAGGGTTTTTCGGGATCTGATATCCAGGAGATTTCCTTAAGGCTTCACCGGCGGCACATAACCACCAAAACTCATCCAGAGCTTAAAGACGCATTTCAGGTTCTAAAAAACATTGCCATCGGAGAAGGGGAGGACCGCAGGTTCGTCTCTCGTCTCAAAGATATGGATCCCCGTATAGTCGCTTCTGCTTTACGCGAGCGTAACCCCAAGCTCTATAGCCATTCATCGCTTGCCCATTTGTTTGGCGTTTCCAAAGCAACTGCCCATCGATGGGCGTTGAAAGGAGTGACTGACCATGCCTGACAATTCCGAACGAAAGGATATCTTTCGATCCCGTGATCGACTTCCTATCAAGTTGATTTTGCCTAAACAGGGGCGGGAACGAAAAGTTCCTGGGGGCGGGGGGCCTGCCAAGCCCTTTCGTTCGGTGGACACTGCGTACAGAAGACGACTCCATAGCCAGGTTACGGCCATTCGGGATGCTATCCTGCCGCAGGCTTCCAAAATAGGCAGCATCCCGATCCGCGTTAGGCTTCTCTCAAAAGCCGTGGCCAAGAGCCACCGTCCTGAACACCTTTTTTCGCGCGACTCTTGCCCCATAATCGGCTCTGGCCATCTTGGCGAGCTATTTCTCAAGGCCTCACCAGATGGACTGGAAAAGCTTGCTTCCACCATTCACCGCAATCAAACCGATCAAACAATAAAGGAACTCTCCAGCATCGAATCGATAGAGCCCATTACTCCAGTTTTTCGGCGTCACGGGGTTCAATCCATCGACATCCTAAAAAAGAGCCCACGCAGCGAAAAGGGATTTTTCACCAGAGTCAGATTGTTTGATTTCGGCCCTGATGATGACCAAGCAAAGCTCGTTGATGACTTCCACGCCGCATGTCGACGGCAACACCTTTCCATTAGCCAGGAAGGGTACGAACCGAGCAGCCAAATATATCAGGTGGAATGCCGCTCGGAAGCGGATGTTGAACAGCTTTCCGGTATTATCGGTATCCGCTCGATAACTCAGATGCCACTTATTCGCATGATTCGCCCACGCGTTTTGAATGCACGCCCTCTGCCTACAAGGCTTCCCATCGCCGGCGATGTGGACGGAGATTTTCCCGTTGTTGTTGTTGTCGACAGTGGTGTTACGGATAAAAATTCCGAGCTTCAAACATGGATTGTCGGCCGCAAATCCGACGTTTCTCCGCAATATCGGAACACGGATCACGGTACCTTCGTCGCTGGTCTTATCTGTTGGGGCTCGCAGCTCAATCCTGACCTGGCCGGAATTGATTCCAATCCCTGCGGCGTTTTTGACCTTCAGGTAATTCCAAACGGCGACCCAAGCCGGGGCGATACTGACGACCTAATTGAAAGCGAATTTCTCCAGTCCCTTGAGTCTGCACTAAAACAATATGCCAACAAATATCGTGTTTGGAACCTCTCTTTAGGCTCCGATCAAGTTTGCTCGCTAGACGAATTTTCCCCTCTCGCCGAGCAACTTGATCATCTTCAGGAAAAGTATCGAGTCTCCTTTGTCATAAGCGCCGGAAATTACGATACGCTTCCGCTCTTGGATTATCCACGAACGCTTCAGCAGCTTGACGTCGGTCGAATTACTTCTCCAGCCGACAGCGTCCTTGGAATTACAGTAGGCTCAGTCTCCCACATTGACTATAAAGCTCACGGACCCCGCCAGCATCATCCTTCTCCTTTTTCGCGGCATGGGGCAGGCCCAAATCACATAATTAAGCCTGACCTGATCCATTACGGAGGAACCTGCACTGTTGATGCCTCTCATACTTCCGGAATCCGCTCCGTTAACGCGAAAAGTTCTGCTGAGGATCTCGGTACTAGCTTTGCAGCTCCACTAATTTCCCGCACGCTTGCTCAGATCTATCATCAGGTCACTCCGACTCCATCACCCGTACTTGCCCGCGCACTTCTTACGCATCACGCCCGCGACCCCCGAACTGGAGACCGCGTGCCCGATGGAGACGAGAACTTTTTCGGCTTTGGCCTTCCGGCTACAGTTCCATACTGCCTTGAGTGCAGTCCGCACTCCTCTACGCTAATCTTTGAAGATACCTTGAGGCCTGGCTACTACCTAGAATGGGATGATTTCCCGTATCCCGCCGCTCTCCATCGTGAAGGACGCTACTACGGCCAGGTTTGGATGACTGTAGCCCTTGCTCCATCACGGGGGGGCCGTTGGGGGACTGAGTATTGTGAGACGCATATCGATGCGCACTTCGGCGTCTACGCTTCCAAGACGTCTCGACAGACGGGCGATGTGTCCGTACAATTCAACGGCCTGGTTCCCCCAGAGCATAAAAATCCAGGACTACTTTATGAATCATATCAGGTTGAGAAGTTGCGAAAGTGGGCACCAGTGCGTACATATTTTGGTGATCTAGGCGAACGTGGAAAACGCGGACTTCGCTGGCGTCTCAAGGTTCAGCTTCTCACACGTCACGGAATTGAAGATCAGGAAGCTTTTAAGCCACAGCCGTTTTCTCTCATTCTGACGATTGCAGACCCGCTGAAAAAGGCACCGGTCTATGATCAGATGGCGCAAACCGTTCACAACCGGTTCCAAGCTCAAAACATCGTAGTGCGTGCTGCATCTCGGATACGTACGCGTACTTAGTAAGCAGCGAAATCATGAACCCTCGCTTCACATAATTGGTTTTTGTTTGATTAGAGTGTTGAGGCAACCAACAGCAGCCAAGTTCGAAGTTTTATACTTCTAAGCAAGCCCAGCAAAAGCCCCCGAGCAGTCTCATATGGAGACCATGATTGATTTCAACTCACTTTCGGGGAATATGAGAGCGAACACCTGATAGGTGCTGTCAAAGGCCTCTAGGTATAAGGTCTCTGAGATCTCAGTGATGGGCGATTCAATTCGACAGCGCTTCGTCAGCTTTTTATTGAATTGAGGAAGCCTGTTTCCTAGCGGATCTCGGCTATAGAACGCATCTGGCCATTTAACTATTCCGAAACGATCGAGGAATCTTTGGGATGCGACCACGCGGCGCAGTTCAAATCGATTTCCACGGCTAACTTCATGCACAGGCTCATCGAAGATTAGCACCGCACAGCAGCGGTGACTGGTCGAAACGAAGCGTCGCATGGCCGCATATACTGAAGATCCGTACCTTTTCGCAAGATCCATTGGAGTCTTAATCGCAAACGGGAGCACTTTTGCATCTTTCTCAAACCGGTCAATCTGGAAGAGCACTTCAGATGCGAATACTCCCGCTTGTCGCTCAAACTCCTGTTTCACCTCTGGATCAAGTTCGGCCTCACCATCCTCAACAAGCGCATATGCATCTCTTTGCCAGGGTAAGAATCCGTGCCCTGTTTCGTGGAGGGATACAAATCGTCGTTTTTGTTCTTTAACGCTTAGATCAAGGTAAATTATTTTATCCTGAGAATCGAATAATCCGAGAACTTTGTCCAATGCTTTTTTAATGGTTCCGGTAACAGCGCCGTAAGCCCTCTTCAGGAATCCTTCATCAAGAGAGGCCCCTGCAACAGAAAGTTCTGCCGCCGCGATGATTTTCTCTACGGGCGTTGGAAACTGGTCGCATGCACCCGCTTGCCTCAGCAAGCGGGCGGCATGTTTCCGAATCTCCGTATGCATTTCAGGGGGGACAGAACAGTCATCGGCTTTACTCATCTTTTCCTTTCCTTTGCTTAGAACGTAAGAAGGCAAGGTATTTCAGCAGTTCCTCTTCTTCTTCTCGGCTAAGAGGGCCGAGAGATGCCGGAACTACTGATCCCTTCAGCTGCAGCGAAGCTGCCCGCAATTTTGGCGATGCCTTTATGTATCCTGCCTTTTGCATCAGTACCTCATAGGGAACCTTATAGAATTCCGCTAACGCATGCAGGATGTGAGGCGACGGCTTGCTGATCTTATCGTTCTCCAATTGGCTTAGATATGCATTCGAGACCTCAGTGCCTTCCTCTACTTCCCGCAGTGTATGTTTTCGAGTTTGGCGTATGTTTCGAAGAAACTCACCGAGGCTTTGTCCAGCGCCTTCCGGCGATGCCAATTCATTTTTGCCGCTCATTGCTTTCTCCTTTTTGGTTCTCCTTAGGGATTTATTTTAATAGCCTTTGCTAAAGTTAGCAAGCATTGCGTGCTGGTTGCTTGACATACTACGCAACGCGTAGTATATTTAGATTTGTGAAATATGGAAATGTTTATTTCCAAAACTCTTAACCTTTTTAAGGAGACAATTATGTCTGTCCATTCTGTTGAAGAAACCTGGGTTGAGACTCTTGACGCGTCCCTCCCCGAATCAATTCCATCCGCAAAAACCTTAGGTGCACTGCCTCCTGGACTAGCAAAGCTCAAGATACGCCTGGCGATTCAGCGTTGGCCCAATGGCGAAGAAAGCCATTTCAGGGCAGAACTCTCCGATAGTCTCGTCGAGATACTTCGTCACGGAGCCGAGGCTCTTGGAACGCCCGCTCTTCCTCCTCATCCCGCGGAGCCACTGGATACCCTTTTATGCCGGCGACATGGACACGAATGGGAATCCTTGGCTGATCTCCAAACTCCGCTTTGGATTCTGCTTGCCGAAGGCTTTTCTCGCCATTTCGCGATCGATTTTAAGACGATAATTCAAATCAATGCGCGGTGGGGAACCGCCTCCAATTCCAGCATGAGCCCCCGGGAACTCCTAACTTCATTTGGTTTTGACCCGGCTCAATTTAGCTTGTACTACGCCACGAGTTCGGATCTTCTCCCACCAGACACTCCGCTGAACATTCAGCGAGGCGACCGTTTCGAAGCACAAAAGGACGGGCGATACGGCTTTGTGTCGTCCCGTCCCCCACGGGGGACTCAAACCATCGAAGAGGAAATTGAAGAGCTTCAGAAGCAAGGACTCGATATCAAACTCACGAGCCAAAATAGTCAGCGTTATGTTGAACTCTTGGGATTAGAGATTCCCTCTCCTCCCTGGTCAACTTCACGAGCAGACATTCTTATTGCGGTTCCGGGCATATACCCGCAAGGAGGCCTCGATGCGTTTTATTTGCACACTACTGTTTCTCATACAAATGGGCAAATTCCCTATCAGCAATCCATTGCCGAGATTGCAGGCATGTCGTGGGCTTTGATTTCATGGCACTACTCTCAGAGCCGTCCTTGGAATCCAGTTTTGGATGACCTTGCATCTCATATAGTCCATTGTCGTGGATTCTTTCTACAGCGAGGCATCCGATGAACCTGAGAATATCCGAATCGCATTGGCGAGACGTACAACGAGCTACCATGTCCAGCTTCTCAAAAGCTCTTGGGCGGCCTGCCGAAACCGGCTGCATTTTGCTTTGTGGACACAACGCACACTCAGTCCGTCCGAGTCTTTTGGTTGCCGATGTTCTAATTCCCAGTGACCAGGACCTTAAAGATCAGGAGTATGGTGGTTTAACGTTTTCTAGTAGTTACCTTCGGCGTGCCCTCCTTACTGTACGGCAACGCGGACTAAAGGGGTTTTTGACCCTGCATACTCACCCACTAGCAGATAGATACGTCGGCTTTTCCAACTACGACAATGAAAATGATCCTCAGTTAATGCAAAACTTATATGAGATGCAACAAGATGGATTATTTGGAAGCATTGTCATAGGCAAGAACTCTGCTGCCGCCAGGATCTGGGATTGTTCAAGGTTCCTGCCTTTAAGGAATTTGGTAATCGTGGGCGAACAGCTATGTTTTATCCCGTTGAACGGAGACTCCTCAACGATAGCAGTCCCGGAAGCATCTGAAATCTTTGATCGCAGTTTGGCGCTAACCGGGCAAGGAGCGCTTTCTATTCTATCTCAGCTCCGCATTGCAGTAATCGGGGCTAGTGGCACAGGATCTCTCATCGTGGAACTTCTGGCTCGCGCAGGGGCTGGAGAGATCGTCCTTTTCGATTTCGATACAGCAGATCACACTAATCTAAATCGCGTGCTCTACCTGCGAACGAGAGACACTGATGTAAAGAGGATTAAAGCTGAACGTCTCGCTGAAGCCATCAAAGAAAGCGGCCTCCCGTCACGTATCACCATAGTCAAAGATGGTGATATTCGGAAACCCGAGGTAGCCAGCGAACTGCGTGGTTGTGATCTCCTAATCGGGTGCGTAGACCGCGATTGGCCGCGTCTCATTCTCTCCGAGGTTTCGTATCAATATCTATTGCCCTATCTGGATCTCGGAACCGAAATTGGAATTTCTGACGATTGCATTCAAAGTATCGACTCCAGAACATCATATGTCTGTCCCGGACGTCCATGTTTGCTTTGCAGTAAGGTTGTCTCCCAAGAACGTCTGCGTCTCGAAACGCTTGAAAGTGATGAACAAGACCGCGTTATAAAAATGGGTTATTCTGCGGATATTCGCCTTAAAGCACCTGCTGTTATGGAACTCAACATGCGCTCTGCTTCCTTAGCCATGTTCCTTCTCCGCAATCTCCTTCAGCCCTTCCTGGCTGCTCCTGTACCACACACAATTAAGGAAGCGCTTACAAACTACTCAACTCGCCAGCTTTTTTACTCCGTCATGCCCAAATGCCCGTGTTGTGATTCAGAGCGCCTCGGCGCGGGTGGTTCATCGCGTCTAAGCACTAGACCGCAGGCTTAACAGACCCGAATTATTGAAAGCAGATCGCGGGTTAAAGTCATCGGAAGCCATGGATTCCATAATCCGGGAATTTCCTTCCATCGAAAGATCCGGATTCAAGAAGGTGTTGTTGAACGACTGTCAATGCGCGGGTGAACTCATCTCCTATATTCCGCCGTCAGCTGACGCTGGATACGGCTATCCTGGTCACGAATCTGCAAATATGCCAGGGAAGATCCTCCACATGAATCGATATCAATCACACCAAAACTTTTTTCATAAAAGAGATTTGCAGCTCTGTGCTGATTCTTCTCTGGCGAGAAGAAAGCTCTTAAATGATAGAAGAAATCGACATGGTGGGTCAGGCCGCTGCTTGTGACATCATATAGAGAATACGGCAATTGCGGATCATCTAATCTGGATATCTCCGCAAGGTGGCGATCGCCGCTTAGGATAACGGTGAGCCTTGGTTTTGCATCTGTGAGCAATTGCAGGATTCGTTTTCGTGATTTCGGATAATTGCCCCAATGCTCATAGGGATGCTCGCAGGAAAGCAATTGAATGCTGGATCCAAGCAGAACAATTTCATCTCTACTATCTCTCAGTTCTTTTTCAAGCCATTGCCATTGCTTCTCACCGAGGAGATCACTCTCCGGTCCCGGTACATCTGCGTTGTAGCGGAGATCCAGAAGGATGACTTTGATTCGCCCCGCAGGCTTGCCATATGTATAGGAAGCATAAACGCCGTCCTGCTTCCGGCGAGGGCTGTCTTGCGGTTCATCTATGAAATCAAGAAAAAGCTGTTGGCTCTCAGCCTTCTTCGAGTAATGCTTGTTACCATTTTTCATCCCATAATCATTGTCATCCCAGGTGCCAATGATGGGGCACTGCTTTCTCATCTCTGCGTATTCGGGATTCTGTTTCTGTTTTTCGTACTGGCTTCGCAGATATCCCACATCTTCAGTAGCGGCATCGACGCTGTCTCCGAGCCAGATCCAGAGGTCGGGCTTGCAGTTGACAATAGCTCGCCACATATAGTTTGGCTTCCATTGTTTGTTGCAGGAACCGAATGCAATTCGAAAAACGCCAGGCCCAGCCGGGTTGCGATCAATATGATCACCCATTGGCGCAACTGTTCGCGTGGAATAAAGCTGAGCAACCGGGATGGCAATCACAATGAGAGCCATCAGCAGCCCCAGGAATTTAAAAGCATGTCTAAGCTTCATTGTAATTTCTCTCCTGTGTCAGCAGGCCGGGATTCGATAAAAAGAGAATCGGAACTATCGCCAATCATCAGCATTCCCGCCCAGTGCTTTGGGAGTGCATTGTCCTTGTATTCTCCAATAAAATCCAACTTCGCCTGGCGCAGAGCAGATCCCTTGTCCATTCCATGCGCCAAATATGAGTAGAAGCGAGTCATCAGCTCCGCCGTGGAAAGATCCTCTGTGGGCCAGATGCTTGCTACCACAGATCGCGCGCCGGCCATCAGAAAGGATTTAACCAAATTGGAGACTCCCTCCTGGTCCAATACTCTTCCCATTGCGGTATCGCATGCGGATAGAACGACCAAATCGGCTTTTAGTCGGAGCCGGCTGATTTCCCACGCCTGAAAGATGCCGTCATCGCGTTCATCAATCTGAGGTCCAAATAGAAGTGCTGACCTGGCTGGAAATCTCGGATCTGAAATGCCATGAACTGCAAAATGGAGGATGTCGAAATTTTCCAGGCTAAGCGACTTAATTGCTGATTCGCTGACAGATTCTCCGAGCAAGGTAAAGCTATCAGTCGCGCCCTTCATCTCTTTAGCGATCGTTGATATTTCAGTAAGCGAACCCTCCAGTCTGGACGGTCGCGGCAGATTATTAAAGTAGATGAGTCCGGATTCGTCTGAAGCAGGGTATCGAACATCACCCACACCCAAAAACTTTCGTTTACCCGTTCGCATTACCGGGGTTTTCCTGAGAAGGTATGTAATTGTTGCCGATGGGCTGTAATCAATCATGTGCAGTTCCAGAAAAGGCCTCCCGGAGGGCACCGGAATTGCCTCGAAGGGAAGTAAGTGCAGCAATCCATCCGGCACAATTGTAATTCGTGGCTTATGATCGATATCTGGGAGCGGACGGATCAACAGGTCATAGAGTCTTTGGGCGAATTGGGTACTTTTTCGGTTTTGCAGAATATCATTGCGATAGTTTGAAACAGCCTCTTCAATCACATGCCTGGGAGCAAGCGTGATGCCCTGAACACCGGATCGACTGATTACCAAGCAGGTAGAGGAAGGCTCTCTCAATACATATTCAAGAATGACTTCTGCTGAATATAGGCCTTTTTGAATTTCTGCTAACGGGATTGGAGAAAATGTCAGCGCCTCAATATTGTGCCGACCAGCTTCTCGGCTGGATCCAAGATGCTGTTCCAAATCGAAAATTTCGCTTTGAATTCGATGTTGTTCCAGCGGATCTTTCTTTTTCCAGAGCTCGGCTTGGAGGCGAGTGAGTGACCGTTCGTATTTCTCGAAAGGATTTTGATCCTTTTCTCCCACTGCCGGAGTGGGATCTAACCGTCGTCCTCTAAGAGAATCTGAAATGCTTCTGCCACGAGCCTGTTCCAGAATTAGGAAAGCTTTTGCCGGATCATTGAGTCGATGGAGCGAAAACGAAAAGTAGTCAGAGTAAAGGCTGCTCATTCTGGCAACGAGGAAAGCACGAGCATGGGCACTCGTAAATTTCCCCAGCAGACCGTTTAGGGTTTGCAGCGCTTCATTGTAGAGGAGATC
The DNA here is from genome assembly GCA_963664705.1 of Acidobacteriota bacterium. Classification (GTDB taxonomy): domain Bacteria; phylum Acidobacteriota; class UBA6911; order UBA6911; family UBA6911; genus UBA6911. Next base: position 6,515,885 of record OY761556.1, read on the forward strand.
GGCCTCAGCGATCCGGCCTTGGTCTGCCCGAATTGCTGCCCTGTTCCGAAGATGGAGAATGGTTTCTGTTGGATCTCCAGATTTCAAGCTCGAATGGAAACCCACTTCAGCACAATCAAGCCCTTTCCACAATTCGTCTCGTGTGAGATGAATTTGTGAAAGGTCCAGAGATATTTTTGAAATTAGCCGATGATAACCAATTTCCAAGGAAATATTGAGGGCTTGTTTCAGCAAATCTGCGGCCTCCACAAGTCGGCCATTCTCGAAATGCACATGCCCCTGTAGATATAGCGCTTGGGCATTCTGAGCGGGAGCTCCGGTGAGTCGCGCCTGAGCTATGCAATGCTCAACCAAAGGCGTTGCATCCTGAAGTCGATTGGATGCGATGAGAATTATTGCCTTCTCAAAAAAGGCTGGGGAATAGGAGAACGCTTGTTCGCGTTCTATTAGGTCAATCGCGCGATCAAGATGGCCAAGGGCATCTTGATTCTTTCCTGCACTGCTATAAAGACAGGCGATGGCAGTCCTGAATCGCAGTTCATTCATCCCATCGCCGATCTCTGCTGCGTGCCAAAGGACTGCAGAGACTTCATCTGATCCAATTGGATCTCCATCCAACACCTTCAACAGGCCGAGCTCTCCCCGTGCGCGGTCCTCCAAATGCTTATCCCCAGCCTTTTGAGAGAGCATGAGGACTTCCTGCCAATCCCGCCGGCGCTGATAGGCATTAAAAACGAAGGCGCTTAGGGCATCAGTGTCAGACTCAACATCGGCTTTTAAAAACAGCGCTCTGAGACGAACCGTTGGATTGTTTTTTGCCGGCAAACGCCCAATCTCTCTTCTTAGAGCATCACAAATTTGCTGGAGAGAATATTCCTTAATAGAAGCTCGAATGCTTCCATGCCTGGCCATTGCTGCGCTTTCAATGTCACCTGCCACAAGAAGCTGCTTCTCTGCTTCCTGGTAAAGCGGCAGTGCTTTGCCCCATTGGTATCTCTCTGCATGCAGATCCGCCTGCCGGAGCATTTCATTGCCAGACTCCAAAGACCAAGCCGTCCGTGAACAGCAGATGGTTGCAACTAGTAGGAACCAATAGATTGCTTTCATATCTGGCCGCTAAAACTGATATCTCAGAGCGAGCTGAAGCTGAAATGGCGCTCCGGCATAAAGACCGTTTGTGTTGAGAGATCCGTTTGGCAGGTATTTTGTCCGGAAGGTTGGCAGCGGATTCTGCCCTGGTCCCCACAAAGAGCCGATAGCACCGGAAGGTCCTTGCTCATTCGGATTAGCGGTGAATAAAAGGTTCTTGGCATTCCAAAGATTGAACAACTCAGCGCTCACATGCAATTTGCTAGTTTCTCCAATACTGAACATTTTTAGGACCCGAAGATCATGCTGGAAATGGTTTGGCTGGCGAAAAGAATTCCTGAGAAGTGGAATCCCATTGATGATCGGACGATCGGTAAGCTGGCCATCTCCATTGCTGTCCATGCCGGTAAAAGCGCTGAAGGGTGTCCCTGTGCGCCATTCTACGGTCGAGCTCGTCGTCAATCCCCAGGGAAGCTCCCATAAACTATTGAGAATCCAGCGATGGCGAATATCGTTCCGACTCCAGCGGTACTCGGATCCAAGATCAAATGCGTTTTCGTAGTTGATTCCGAGATAGTTGCGTTCGTTTGAGTCGTCATCTTTGTTATAGGAAAGGACATAATTTGTCCGAAATTGCATCCTGGAGAACCTGCGTTCAAGCCCCACTATGAGAGCATCATAATTTGAGCGAGCGTTGCTTTCCTGTTGACGAAGAATGCCGAACGCCGGGTTAGGTCTGGCGCTGAGATCGAAGTGCGGCCGCAGTACTGACGGGATTGAATTGTCAGGTTCAATCGTTGGCTGCGGCAGATTTACATCTCGGATTCTCTCCAGGTGGACAGTGTGGCTGTGAACAAAAGAAATATTCCCAACAAAGCTATTGGTTAGCCGTTGTTCAATGGAAATGCCGTATTGGAAGGCTCTCGGGTTCCGGAAGTCGGATGCGAAAAATGAAACGTCGGGCCTGACGTTAAGGCCCAGAGATGTGAAATACGAAGCATCTTGCGCATTCGCGGTTTCAGGAACGAACGGGAAAACGAATTCCGGCCGAGCTTTTTGGATCGCGCCTATTTGTGGAGCGACCAGATCGAATGTGACTCCGACCTCAGGATTGCCGTTGGAGTTGAACGCCTGGTTGACCAGCAAATAGGGGGTCCGCGCATTAAAAAGGCCGGTTCCGAGACGGATAACCGTTCGGCTACCGGATCCGGGGCTCCAGGAAAGCCCCAGACGAGGCTGCCACATATTTAAGTCGCTGGGCACTTCGGAAGTGTTAGGCAGAAGTTGATTGGGCTTTGAAGGTTGAGGCATGAGCGCGGCTTCATATCGAAGTCCGGCATAAAGGCTCAAATTGGAACTCAGCCGTATTGAGTCCTGCAGGTAACCGGCGAAATCCCAGAATCCGGCTTGAAATCGTCCATTGCCGAAATAGATTCTCATGAAATCGGCAGGATAGGGTTGCCCGGTTGCTGGATTGATTTGTCTTTCTGACGTGCGAATGTAGTTGTTAAGACTCGTGAATAGGTAGAGCCCCCGCCAGTTTCCGCGAAAGGTTTGAAAAACGGAGGTGCGGCTTACATCTAAGCCCAACTTCACATGATGTCTGCCTTTGATAAATGAAACGTTATCCGCAAACTGCCAGCGTCCATCGTGCTGAATCGCGGGAAGCGTTGCTAATCCTCCAAATGCGCAGCAACCGACAATTCGAATTTCCGGCCCGGCGATACTCCTGAAATCATTGCCCTCCAGATTGTTGGTTCGCGGCCGGGATTCATAGGAGTAATGAGCCCGGAATTCATTGAAAATGCCCGAACCGAAACTGCTGTTTAACGACATAACGACTGCATGTGTTGAGTCGCGTTCTGTTCCATTGTTTTCAAGAGAACTGTCCGTGACGCCAAAATTGGTAGCGTTTGCAGCCTTATTTGTGCTGAAACTGTACCGCATGCTGAGTTCGTTGCGTGATGACAGTCGATGATCGATCTTGGCCATATAGGTGGCCACATTATTGGTAGTTTTGAACGTGCCCTGCTTTCCCATGATCTCAGGGGGACCACTAGCCAGGTTGAAGCGGACTGTTAGCGGTTGCTGTTCGCGCTGGCCGTCGAAAACTGTGAAGAAAAATGTTTTGTCTTTAACCAATGGCCCGCCAAGGCTGGCACCAAATTGTTGCCGCGTTGGGGCGGTATCAAAACCAAAGATGTTTTTGGGAGAGAATTCACGGTGGCGCAGGTAATAGAAAGCGCTTCCGTGAAAATTGACCGATCCGGATTTGGTGACGACGTTTATCACTCCACCGGCACTTCTACCGAATTCAGCCGAGAAGTTGGAATGAACGATGCGAAATTCCTGAATGGCTTCCTGACTTAGGATATAGGCGAAATTTGAGCGCTCGCCGCCGCGTTGTCCACCAAAGAAAGGCTGATTAAAATCAGCTCCATCCACATTGACGGCACTGTTGATGCCTCTTGCGCCGGATAAACTTAGCTGCCCGCGCTCATGTTCCTGGTAGAGGCCTGGAGACAATAGTGCGAGATCCAGGAATCGGCGGCCGTTGAGCGGAAACGCTCCGATCTCAGATTGGTCAATAACGCTGCTGATCTCAAATTGTGAGGGATTGGTGATTGACGCTTTATCTTGAACTTCAATGAATTGCGAAATGGTCGCAGGCTGCATTGTCACTTCAATAGAGCGCATCTGGCCTATGTTAACGATAATGCCGGTGATCCTAACCTCTGAGAAACTCGTCCGATGAGCTGTGATCTCATATTTGCCCACCGGGAGTTGAGTAATCGTGAAAAATCCTTCGGGGGAAGTGCGGTCAGTGCGCGTAATACCCATCTCAATATGTCTGGCCATGATGAGTGTATCGGGAAGAACACCTCCCGTTACATCACGGACAATGCCCTGAATCTCTCCGGAGCTGATTTGGGAATGAGCAATATAGGGGAAGCAAAACCAGAAGATCACCGCGATAATCCTGCATAGCTTCATGACAGTCATTTCTCCTTTGAATGGTCATGCTGGAAACGGGATTACGAAATTCCTAAGCGGAGACTTTCAGAAGATTAGTTCGTCGAAAGCATCGTGAACGCGGGAAAATGCTGCGGACACATCAAACGCTATCCTCTTAGAATAAAAAACCAGCCGGTGCCTACCGCGATTAATTTCCATATTTTGAAAAATGTCGCAAACGCATAATGCCAAATTCTGTGATGCTAAATCAAATTTGCTTTATTGGAACAGATTCCCCACATAGCAATTTTCTATCCACATCTCATCAATGGAAGCTAAATGAACATATTGCAGAAGTTAGGATGAATCGCAGAAATCGGCGAGCGGTCAGAAGTGAACGGAAATGAGGAATAATTTCCCTGAAAAGTGATCATTTGAGCACATTTTTTCCCGCACAATTTGGCAAAAATGAGTGGCGGTTTTGAGCAAACGAAACTCCTAATAGCAAAAAAATGCATTTTTCTAAAAATAATTTGTAAGTTTTTTGGCATTTCGTGACTCTTCGTGTTGAAAGAAAAGGAAGAAACAGGAAAGGCTAGGTGCAGTTCAGAAAAACAGAAGGTGAAATCGGCGATGAAACAGCAAGCTTTGTGGAAAATCTCGGATGTTGCCCAGTATTTGGGCATTCCGTTGAAAAGCGTTTACAGCATGACTAGTCCTAAGGCCGTAATCCGGATACCTCATATAAAGATTGCCGGAAAGGTGAGGTTTCGGAAGGCGGACATCGACCTGTGGTTGGATCAGTGCACGGTGGTAACCGGCAATTTCCTCACAAATATTCCTGCAGAAATCGGCGGGAGGTTTAACCGGAACTGATTCCATCCACAATTGGATAAGCCAATTTCATTATTTCGGGCCAAGTTGATTGGCCAGATTGGAGAGTTGCGAATTTGAATAAGGAGAAAATTGTTTTTCCTGATCCAGGAACGATTGCGCCGGAAAATATTGCGTCGGTTATGGCGCAGATGGCAGCAATCCAGATGAGCCTGGCAACACGTCTCGTTTCTGAAAACACAGAACGCCCGCAGCCGGATGTAGATAACCTGCTAACGGTGGAGGAGGCGGCAGTCAGGCTGAAATGCTCTGAAGACTGGCTCTACAAAAGGGCTAGTCAATTGCCGTTCACAGTCCGGGTTGGCCGAAATCTGCGTTTCAGTGAGCAGGGGATTGAGGCGGCCATTCGCTCCGGCAGGAGGTTCGCTTGAATAGCGGCAATAAGGACCTAAACAGTCCTCACCAAGTACATGCCGACCTAAAAGACCGTATGTACGGTGACGGAACACTTTACCGAAAGCCTCGAAGTCCTTTTTGGCATATGCAGTATTATCTTCGGGGTAAACGTTTCAGAGAATCTACAAAAGAGCGGAGCCATGAAAAAGCTCTCAAGGTATTGCGCCGCAGATTGAAAGAGGTTGGCGCGGATCAGATTGGAGCTAAAAAATTTGTCGGGCCGCGAGGCGAGCGGGTCACGGTGAGCGAAATTCTTGATGCTCTCGTGACCGATCTTGAGGTTCGGGAAAAGCTGTCTCCGCAAGCTAAATCGAAGTTGGCTCCTGTCCGCGAAGTGCTCGGTCGAATGCCTGCGATGCAGGTCGATGATGATTTGATTCGTAGTTATATTCGAGTTCGATTGCTGGGGGCATCAAATGTAGCAGCTGAAAAAACCAAGGGCATTCAGTATCAGATCGCGCTTGCACTGATACGCGCAAAACGATTGCGTCCGGTCTCAAATGCAACGGTTAACCGAGAAATGGGATATCTCAGTCAAGCCTACAATCTAAAAACAAAGATGGTTGGCCAATCGCCAACAATTCCGAAACTTGATGAACGCATTCGTGAGGGATTTTATGAACGTGCTGAGTTTGAACTCATTCTGCAACATCTTCCCGAAGATCTCCGGGATTTCGCTCGTTGGGGATACTTGACGGGATGGCGCAAAGGGGAAATCTCCTCGCTACGTTGGAATGAGCTTAATATGGAAACACGGCAGCTTCGGCTGCGAGCTCAATTTTCCAAGAATGGAGAATCCCGCATTGTCCCACTGATGGGAGAGTTGTGGGAAATCATACAGCGGCGCTCGGCAGCCAGATGCTTCGAAGGGGAGAGCAAAGAGATAATTATTTCGCCTTTGGTTTTCTTTCGTCTAAAAAGCCGTGGAGTACCCGAATCAGGAGCGCCGGTTAAAGAGTTTAGAAAAACCTGGAAAGTTGCCTGTGATGCAGCGGAGAAGCCGGATGCCCTGTTTCACGATTTTCGCAGGACCGCAGTTCGAAATATGATTCGGGCTGGAGTTGATCGCAAAGTCGCGATGATGATCTCCGGACACAAAACCGAGTCTGTCTTCAATCGCTATAACATTACTGATGAGCGCGATCTTGAGGAGGCAATCCGCAAGACCGACGCATATGTTTCGCAACTTCCAAAGGAACGCGAAAACCTGACTAAAAATGGACAGAAATCCAAGAAAGGAAAGCGTTCCAAATGATGTTTTTCGCAAAACCGCCACACAACCGCCCCACTAAGGGATTTTTGGCACATTTTTGCGTAAAAACGTTGCTTCTAAGATGTACAGTTGATCAGGGTTTAATTCTTAAGAATCTGGGGTTTATAGGTGAGTATGTTTGGTAGCGACGGGTGGAATCGAACCACCGACCTTGGGGTTATGAATCCCACGCTCTAACCGTCTGAGCTACGTCGCCCCATCTGCGGTAAGTCAAAAACAACAGGCCCATCATTTTGCTGACTTCGCCGCCGCTTTTCAAGCACAAATCACCAGATATTCAAAACTCCCGCCCCTCCCGCCAAACTCCATCAACCCACCATCCCCAAAGCCGTCGCCCCGCCACACTTGCCACGGAACCCTTTTACTAGCTCATTCGTATTAGGCGCGGAGGAAAAACTATGGCAGATCAGCCCTGGCAATGGCCCGTGCCCGAGTCCAGCGCCACTATTCAGAAGACCATGAGCCGCCAGGACGGCCACGACCGCGTCTCCGGACACGCGGCCTATACGCGCGATATCGCTTTCCCGGGGATGCTGCACGCAAAAATCCTCACCTCTCCCCACGCTCACGCAAAAATCGTCAAAATGGATACCAGCCGCGCCGAAGCGCTCGTCGGCGTGCGCGATATCCTGCGCTATGACGATCCCGCCATCGCCAAAGACGGCGGCGCCGGAACCGATACCGCCATGTATTACAGCATCCTGACTCTGCCCGGTACGAGCGACTTCTTCCAGCACCCGATGGGCGTCGCCGTCGTCGCCGACAGCGAGGAAATCTGCGACCGCGCCCTGCGCCTGATCCGGATAGAATGGGAAGAGCAGCCGTTCATTCTCGATATGGAAACTTCCGCCAAGGCCGATGCGCCCAAAATCATGCCCGAAGTAAAGCGCATGACTTTCGGTCCCTCAAAAACCACCGGCAATGTCGTGATGACCGAAAAAAGGGAAATCGGCAGCGTGGAAAAAGGGTTCGCCGAGGCCGACAAGGTCCTCGAATACACCATCCAACGCGCCATGAACTCGCCGGCCGGCGTGGAACCGATGGCCTGCGTCGCCCAGTGGCGCAACGACTTCCTCGACCTGTGGGTCCACCACCAGGCCAATCCGCAAAGCAACCTCAGCGCGCAGCCGATGGCCATGTTCCCCGCCGGCTTCGGCATGAACAGCTCCGCGCCTCCCTTCACCCACTGGTCCAAGATCACCGTCCGCTTTCCCTACCAGGGATCCTGGTTCGGAGGCCTCGCCTGGCTCGCCTACTCCACCCTCTTCGTCCGCCTGGCCGTGATCCTCGCGAAGCGCGCCGACGGGAAACCGGTGAAGGTCTATTACGACGAAAGCAGTTTCTACTGCGGCGGCGATGAAGCAGGGAAGTACACCTGCAAAGTAGGCGCCAGGAAAGACGGCACCATCACCGCCTACCACTGGCATATGTCCGGCGCGCGCAACCCCGCCGTCGACAAGACCTACGAATGCACGCGCATCCCCAACATACTCGGAACCCAGGAATGGGCGTTCACCAACAGAGGCCACCAGGCCTGCTTCCGGCACGGCGCCGCCGCCTGCGTCCCGCACAACGTCATGTTCGACCGCGTGGCCGCCGAGTTCGGCCTCGATCCGACCGAAGTCGCGCTGAAGAACGACGGATGCCAGGGACATGACTGGGATTTCATCACACAGTACCAGAAAGAAAACGGCTTTCCGCAGCGGCACAGCCTGAAGGAAGTCATCGCGATGGGCCGGAAGGCGATCGACTGGGATAGGAAATGGCATAAGCCCGGCACACGCAAACTGGACAACGGCAGATTCCACGGCCTCGGTTTCACCTCGATCAATGAATGGCACTGGGGCGCCGGCATGATGTCCTTCCCCTCCTACGCCTGCCTGATGTTCTGCGAAGGGAAAGTCACGATCATCGGCACCCGCTGCGATATGGGCATCGATACCGAGTCCGGGTATCGACACTGCGTCGCCGCAGAGCTCGGCATGAAGTACGAAGACGTCCTCGTCCAGGAACAGCAGTCCGATAACAGCGCTTACAGCCTGGCCCAGCCCGCCGGCTCCGGCGGAACCGTCAACGCCGCGCAGCAGTTGGTCATCGCCGCCCGCGAACTGAAACGTAAACTCCTCGAACGCGCCGCCATGCCCATGATGGGGTTTCCTATGATGGGCGGAGCTTCCAGTCAGCCTTCGAAAAAGCCGGAAGACTTCGAGATCAAAGACAGCATGGTGTTCGAAAAAGCCAATCCTGAGAAGCAACGGCCGTTGGCCCAGGTGGTCGGAGGCTTTGGAGGGTTCGGCGGCAACGCCATCATCGTTCACCCCGAAGCCAATGGTTCCATGGGCATGTTTTCATTCGGATCCATGGGGCAACGACAGTATGTCATGAGCCGGCAAGCCCACTTCATCGAGGTCGAAGTCGACGCCGAGACCGGGCTGGTGCTCGTAACTAATATCGTTTGCGTCAACGATGTCGGCCACCTCTTCAACCGGCGCGGCGCCGAAGGACAACAGTATGGCGGCGCCATCATGGGAATCGGAAAGAGTGCCACGGAAGAAAAAATCTATTGCCCGAAAACCGGCGTCGGGTTGAACCTGGATCACATTCACTATCACATCGGGACGATGAATGATTATCCTGCGGTCGAATGCCTCCTGAATGAAAGCCATCTCGGGTACGGGGTCTATGGATCCAACGGGATCGGTGAAAATATCGGGGCCAGCATGGCGGCGATTACGTCTTCGGCTGTCTATAATGCGATAGGAAAGTGGATCGAGGAATATCCCATTACACCCGATAAGGTTCTGCGCGCCATGGGTACGATATAGATACCAGGACCTCATGGTTCGTGGAATTCGTGGAATTTGTGGCAGATTTGCAGCTGATTTTTTTGCCACGAATCTCACGAATTGCACGAAAGCTTCCCGTTTAGCCCTGCGAGATGGGAAGACGTATCGTAAACGTGGTTCCTTTCGCCGAGCTTGCAACCTCGATCTTTCCACCGGCACGCGCCACGATGGTTCGTGGAATTCGTGGAATTTGAGGCGGATTTGCAGCTGATTTTTTTTGCCACGAATTTCACGAATTGCACGAAACTTCCCGCTTAACCCTGCGAGATGGGAAGACGTATCGTAAAGGTGGTTCCTTTCGTCGAGCTCGCGACCTCGATCTTTCCGCCGGCACGCGCCACGATAGTTCGTGGAATTCGTGGAATTTGTGGCGGATTTGCAGCTGATTTTTTTGCCACGAATTTCACGAATTGCACGAAGCTTCCCGTTTAGCTCTGCGAGATGGGAAGACGTATCGTAAAGGTGGTTCCTTTCGTCGAGCTTGCGACCTCGATCTTTCCGCCGGCACGCGCCACGATGCCATGAACAATCGACAGCCCCAGCCCCGTCCCTTTCCCGACCTTCTTGGTCGTGAAGAAAGGTTCGAAGATGAGCGGCAGGATGTCGTCCGGAATCCCTTTCCCTGTGTCGCTGATTCCAATCAGAATCTCCGAGGTCTTCTCGACCCGGGACGTCTCGATCGTGAGAACTCCGCTCTCCTCCATCGCGTCGGCCGCATTAATAAAGATATTGATGACGACCTGCTGCAGCTGTCCCGCGTCGATCAGCACGGGTGGCAGGCTGGGCGCGAAGCGCCGCACCGTCCGGATATTCTGAAAACTTGCCTGGTTTTCCAACAGCAGCAGCGTTTTGTCGATCACCGAATTCACTTCGGTCAGCGATGGCGCTGAATTGGTTTGCCGCGCAAAATCGAGCAGCCCTTTCACGGTTTCGCGGCAGCGCAGCGTCTGTTTAACGATGACCTCCAGGCTCTGCTTCATCGGGTGGTCCGCATCGCAATCCTCGAGCGCGAGCATGCTGAACGTCAGGATCCCTCCGAGCGGATTGTTGATCTCGTGCGCGACTCCCGCGGCCAGGCGGCCGATGGAGGCCAGCTTCTCCGACTGCGCCATCTGCGTTTGGACGGCGACGAGTTCCTCGGTGCGCTTGTTCACCTTTTCCTCGAGCGTGCGCCCCCACTCCTCGAGTTCCAGCTTCATGGTTTTGATGCTGGCTAGCATCTTGTTGAACGAGTTGGCGAGAATCCCGATCTCATCCCTGGATGAAACGCTGACCGACTGGTCCAGGTCTCCGGCCGCAATCCGGTTGCTGGCCCGGGCAATCTCTTCGAGCGGCAGGATCATGCTGCGCGTGATGAAGAAGGTAATCCCCAGCACCACCAGGACACCCGCGCCGGCGACCAGCAGGAAGGTCACCATCATGGAGGTTCGGACGGCCAGGAATGGACTCTCCGGTACCCCGACGTACAGGATGCCGACAATCCGGTTCGCATGGTTGCGAATCGGCTCATAGGCCGTGAGGTGCCAGCTGCCTCCGATGTTTCCGCGGCTGAAAAACCGGCTCCCCTGCGCGAGAACCGCATCCGGGATTTCCGACGGCACACGCGTTCCAAGTTCGTGACCCGAAGCGCCGGTCGCGCTCGTGGCAATCCGCACCTCTCCCATGAAAATGGAAACGGTCTCCGTCGAGCTGCTGTCATTTTCCTTGGCCCCGAAAACGAACTCATTGATCTGGTTGACCAGGTCGTCGTTCCGGTTCAGCAGAATCCCGCCATAGAGGACGCCGGCGATCCCTCGATCCGTACGCACAGGGGCTGACGCCACCAGTACCATGCCCTGGTCTACCAGGGCTTGAGATCTGCCCGCCCCGGGCACCGGCGCCAGCTTGATCTGCGCTTTCTCGGCCAGCACTGGATCCTCCTGGAGCAGCGCTTCCCGGCTGAACAGCTCGGTGCCCGCCAGGACCCTGCCGGATTCGGCCTCGTTGATGTAGTCCGCCATGGGAATGGCCGCTTTGCCTGCCTGTTCCAGTTGCGGACGCGAGGCGCGCGCAACCGTCCCATCCCGCGACTCGATGAAGGTCAGGAAATGGAGGTTGTTGTTGTCGCGAACGCGCGCGAGAACCGACGGAAAGCTGTCCCTCTGGTTTGCGCGCAGCGCAATGGCCAGTTGTTCCGTCTCGGCCGCGCTCACAATCGATTTGCGGATTGTTTCCAGCCGGTTGTCGTAGACCATGTCCGCCGCCTGCAGGCCGCGGTGGATCTGCTTGAGCGCTTCATTGAGCATCGCCCGCGTGATGATCTTCGAGCCCAGGAAGGTGGAGATGGCGGTCCCGCAGATCACAATCATGACAAAGCTGACCGTGACCTTGGTGCGAAGCGAAAAGTCTCGAAGGAAGCTGAACATGCGTTCCCAGGTTCAGGTTGCAATGCGGGTTAAAGGTTTGCGGTTTCAGGCTTGCGCCTGGAACCGCTCAAGCTTTGGTTGCCGCAATCGGCAGTTTCACGGTGAAGACCGTCGATTCGCCTTCGGTGCTTTCGACCGTGATCGACCCGCCCAGTTCATCCGTGATTTTCCTGCAGATGACCAGGCCGAGGCCGGTGCCCGGAATGTCTTCCGTCGCCGGAGACTTGATGCGATAAAACTCTTCAAACAGGTTTGGCCGGAGATGCGCCGGGATGCCAATCCCCGTGTCCTTCACTTCCACGATAACCCAGGGATTATCAACCCTGGCGCTGACCTCGACCTTGCCCCCCGGCTTGTTGTATTTGACGGCATTGCTGACCAGGTTCCCGATCAGCATCCCCAGGGTCGTCGCATCTCCGCGGACGGGCGGCAGCCCGGCGGCAATGTCGGTCAGGAACTGCACCTGCGCAGACGGGAGCGTGCGATGCTCCTGCACAATGCCGTCCACAATGCGCCGGAGGTCGGCGGATTCGCCGCGATTGCAGAGCGCACCCCGCTCCAGCTTCGCCAGCGTCAGCCAGTCCTGGATCAGCGCGATCATTTCGCCGGTCCGGGTCTGCGAGCGGGTGATCCATTCCAGCGCCTCTGCCGGCAATTGATCGCGGGAGGAATAGAGGAGCACATCCAGGTATTGCTTGACTGCGCCCAGGGGTCCCTTCAACTGGTGCGACACCAGGGTGACGAACCGCCGCTCCGCCTCTTCTTTCTGCCGGCGCAGCAGCTTGGTTTCCTGCGCCAGGCGCCAGCGTTCGCAGCCGCGGTCGATGATCAGGCGGAGTTCATTCGGGGTAAAGGGCTTGGGAAGGAAATCGTAAGCCCCCATCTTCATGGCATCGACGGCCGTCTCAATCGTGGCGTACCCGGTGATGACCACGATCACAACCTCCGGATCGATCTTGCGGACGATCTTGATGACCTCGAACCCGTCCAGCTCCGGCATTTTGATGTCGACCACGAGCAGGGGCGGCCGGATCTGCTTCAGGCGCTCGATCCCTTCGTGCCCGTTGGCAAAGGTTTCGACCTTATACCCGGATTTCTGCAGGATCTGTTCGCACGAGAGGCGGATTATCTCGTCATCATCGATGACAATGATCACGTTGTCTTGGGCGGAATTCGACATAGTCCCACCAGGGTGGTCCCGGGAATTAATCCAAATAATTGCGTTTCATGAAGATTGCTTGATCCCCGCTTTCCGCGGCACGGTATCAATAAAACGCAAAACCCCTGTCGAGTCAAGTTTTCCTTGGGCAGCAAAAATGGATTGCAGCGGCGGGCACCTTTCCTGCTATCCTGTCGACAGCGAGGTATGGAAATGGCTCAGAAGAAAAGCAGCAACATTATAATAGAGTGCCCCTGTTGCGGGGCGAACCTCACCATCGATTCGACGCTGGGCAAGGTGGTGAGCCATGAAGCGCCTCCGCCGAAACGCAGCGGCCTGGATTTGGACCATGCCGCGGCGCTTTTGAGAGAGCAGGCTGCGAAGCGCGAGGCGATTTTCAACCAGAGCAGCGCGGATGTGAAGATCCAGTCCCAGCTCCTCGAACGCAAGTTCGAAGAAGCCCTGGAAAAGAGCAAGAACACTCCCATCAGCAAACCGACCCGCGACATCGACCTGGATTAGCCGAATTCCTGGAATTTGTGGCAGAAGCATAGCTCCTTTTTCTGCCACTAATTCCACGGATTGTACGGCCCGCCTGCCTCTCCCGGTACTTGCCTCTCTAGTAAAAATTGATTAGAGTAATGGTTTTCATTAACAGCTGAATGCTCTGGAGGGGAGATCGTGGGAGATACTGACCGCGGCGATGTGGAAATCGCCAGCCATTTATGCAAGGGATGCGGCTTGTGTATCGCGGCATGTCCTGCCGGAGTTCTGATCCAAGGCACTGCTTTGAACCGCCAGGGGTATTACGCAGTTACCTATAAAGGGTCGGGATGCACCGGCTGCGGCATCTGCTTTTATGTTTGCCCGGAGCCCGGTGCCATTGCGGTCCGCGTGCGCAAAGTGAAAAAAGGATAAGTTGGGAGGCAGTGGATGCGTCATTTGCTTAAAGGAAACGATGCGGTTGTCCGGGGGGCCATTGCGGCCGGGTGTAAAGCCTATTTCGGCTATCCGATTACCCCTGCCAGTGAAATCGCGGAACAGGCATCGGTTTTACTTCCGGACTCCGGGGGCGTGTTTATCCCGGCCGAAAGTGAAATCGGCGCTATTCAAATGATGTTCGGTGCTGCTTCTGCCGGTGTCCGGTCCATGACGGCGTCTTCCGGGCCCGGAATCAGCCTGATGCAGGAAGGTGTTTCCTACATGGCCGGGGCCTCGCTTCCCGGTGTCATCGTGGACGTTACGCGCGCGGGTCCCGGCCTGGGAAACCTCGGCGTGGAGCAGTCCGATTACCTGCAGCTGGTCAAAGGCGGCGGACACGGCAGCTATCATACGCCGGTCTTTGCCCCCAACAGCGTTCAGGAAATGTGCGATCTGACGATCCATGCGTTCGATGTGGCCGATCGCTACCGCACACCGGTTTACGTTCTTGCCGACGGCGCCCTCGGGCAGATGATGGAGCCGATCGAAATTCCTGACAGCGCGCCGGCAGAGCCGGAGAAGCCCTGGGCCGTGGTGGGGAATGCCGAAACCCGGAAGAACCTGATCACTTCCATCTACCTGGAGCATGCACGCCAGGAAATCCTCATCACCGAGCTGGAAGAGCGGTATGCGGAAATGGAAAAGAAGGAAGTCCTGTCGCAGGAGTACGCGACGGAAGATGCCCAGGTGCTGATAGTCGCCTATGGAATCAGCAGCCGGATTGCGCATGCCGCCGTTGAAATTGCCCGGGAAAGCGGATCCAAGGTCGGGCTGCTTCGGCCCATCAGCCTGTATCCATTCCCATCGACCCGGCTGCGTCAACTGGCAGGAAAAGCTTTTTCAATTCTCGTATTGGAACTCAGCAGCGGACAGCTGATTGAAGATGTCAAACTGCACGTCGGAGGAATCACTCCGGTGCAACTGCTCCGACGCACCGGCGGGATGATGCCGACGGCTGAGGATGTAGTGCAGGCGATCAAAAAAATGGAGAAAGAGTGTGTGGGAAATATCGCATAGAAGACCTGCTACATTTTATGACCGGTTCGAGCGCAAGGGCGGCGATACGGAAATAACGCACTACTGCCCCGGGTGCGGACACGGCGTTCTGCATAAGATGATCGCCGAAACCATTGAAGAATTCGGAATTCAGGATCGATCGATCCTGGTCAACCCGGTGGGATGTGCCGTGTTCATGTACTACTACATGGACGTCGGCAATATCCAGGCGTCTCATGGCAGGGCCCCGGCCGTTGCCACGGGCGTCAAACGGGTGCGACCCGATGCCATCGTCTTTGCCTACCAGGGGGATGGCGACCTGGCGGCGATCGGCGGCAATGAAATTCTGCACGCTGCGAACCGCGGGGAACCGATCACCGTCTTTTTCGTGAACAATGGCATTTACGGGATGACCGGCGGACAGATGGCGCCGACGACTCCTCTGGGGGAAAGAACGACCACCTCGCCCCGGGGCCGATCCTTTGGAGTTGAAGGCCCGCCCATGCGCATGTGCGAGCTGCTGGCGACCCTGGATGGCCCGGCCTACATTGAACGCGTGGCGCTGACCGATCCCAAGAACCATATGAAGGCGCGGAAGGCCGTCCGCAAGGCTTTCCAAAATCAGATCGAAGGACGCGGGTTTTCCTTTGTTGAAGTGCTGGCCGCGTGCCCGAGCGGATGGAAGTGCTCGCCCGTGGAAGCTATTCACTGGGTGGAAAAGCATATGTACCCGACGTTCCCGGTCAACGTATTCCGGGATATCGACCACAAGGCCGACTTCAGCGCGCAGCCGCATAGGAAATTGCCGGTCACCAAACAGGCCGGTGCCGTAGAAGAGCCGCCGGCTCCGCCGATACTCGGCGCGGTTGCCGGGGGAAAGCTGAAGGATGTTTCCTTGACGTTGAGCGGGTTCGGCGGGCAGGGCGTGCTGTTTACCGGGCTGGCCCTGGCCGAAGGCGCCGTGAGAGAAGGGCTCGAAGTGACCTGGATCCCGTCCTACGGACCGGAGATGCGGGGCGGTACGGCCCATTGCCACGTGCGTCTGTCGAAGCATTCCATCGCCTCGCCCTGGATCAGCCGTCCCTCCAGCCTGATGGCATTCAATCAGCCGTCCATCGAGAAGTTTGCGCACGAGCTTCTTCCCGGCGGGCTGCTGTTCGTGAATTCGTCCATGGTCCAGGATCTTCCCGATCGCTCCGACATCCGTGTCCTTCGCATTCCT
The DNA here is from genome assembly GCA_963664705.1 of Acidobacteriota bacterium. Lineage (GTDB taxonomy): Bacteria > Acidobacteriota > UBA6911 > UBA6911 > UBA6911 > UBA6911. Next base: position 6,532,101 of record OY761556.1, read on the forward strand.
GCTACGGAAGCGGCCTCGGAAATGGGCAATACCAAGGCCGCCAACATGATCATGCTGGGGGCATACCTGGAAGTGACGCGCGCCGTGGAGCAGGAGTCGATTCTGGCCGCGTTCGCCGAGCATGGCATCAAACCGAACATGCTGCAAAGCAACCGCGACGCGATCGAGCGCGGCCGAAAGCTTGCAAGCCAGTCGTAACCGTTGAGGGTTCGGAGGGGCGGCTGAAAGCCGATCTTTCACCCCTGCCGGGGCTCATTCTCGCGCTTATCTCTACCAGGGGTTCGCTGCGCTCACCCCTGGCTATTTTCTGACCGCCCCTGCCGGGGCTGATATGATTGCGATTCCAGGTTCCCTGGGCAAATAGTATGCCCTTCCGGGGCTGATTTGATTGCGAAATAGTATGTAGCATCAACCGAAATAGCGGTGCTTCCAGTGCGCACTGCCAAAAAAAGGTCGTAACCGTTGAGGGGTGCGGGTGAAATCATCCTCCGCACCCCGGAATCCCAACTAAAGTGTTAATACCCTCTCCCGTTCCGCACCGCAGAAATCGCTGGCCTGGACCTGCCAATTGCTCTAAAATGAGGGGTACTTCACACACAAACGAGTGTCTGAAATATCTGGGGATTTTTCTACAAGGTGAAAGCATGAATAGACAGATGGTTACCATCGATGGTAACGAGGCCGCAGCCTATGTGGCCTACAACACCAACGAAGTTATCGCGATTTATCCGATTACTCCATCCTCCGCAATGGGAGAATGGGCGGATGCCTGGGCCGCCGAAGGCCGCAAAAATATCTGGGGCATGATTCCTTCGGTGACTGAAATGCAGAGTGAAGGAGGCGCCGCCGGTGCTGTTCATGGGGCTTTGCAGACGGGAGCCATGACGACAACGTTCACGGCGTCGCAGGGCTTGTTGCTGATGATCCCCAACATGTACAAGATTGCGGGCGAATTGACGCCCACAGTCTTCAATGTTTCGGCACGCGCCATTGCAGCTCACGCATTGTCTATTTTTGGCGATCATAGCGATATCATGGCGGTCCGGTCTACGGGCTGGGCTCTGCTTGCGGCGAATTCGGTTCAAGAGATCATGGACCTTGGGCTGATCGCGCAGGCCGCGACTCTCGAGGCCAGGGTGCCCTTTATCCATTTCTTCGATGGCTTCCGCAGTTCGCACGAAGTCATGAAGATCGAACAGCTGACGATGGATGATCTCCGCGCCATGATCGATGACGACCTGGTTCGCGCGCATCGCATGCGCCGACTGTCCCCGGAACATCCGGTGATCCGAGGGACCGCGCAGAATCCCGATGTCTTCTTCCAGGCGCGCGAAGCCTGCAACGCGTACTACCTGGCTACGCCTGCTATCGTGCAGAAGGCGATGGATAAATTCGCCTCGATCGTCGGACGGCAGTACCACCTGTTCGATTACGAAGGATCCCCGGACGCGGAACGCGTGATCGTCATCATGGGGTCCGGTGCCGAATCCACGCAGGAAACCGCGGAGTTCCTGAACGCCCGCGGCGAAAATGTCGGACTCCTGAAGGTGCGCCTGTTCCGCCCCTTCTCCGGCATGGATTTGATCCGGGCGCTTCCGGTCAGCACGCGCACGATCGCCGTTCTCGATCGCAGCAAGGAGCCGGGCGCTTCCGGCGAACCGCTCTATAAAGATGTGGTCACCGCGGTGGCCGAGGCCTTCGCGGCCGGAAACCTGCCTCTGAAGAAATTCCCCAAGATCATCGGCGGCCGCTACGGACTCTCGTCCAAGGAATTTACGCCTGCGATGATCAAGGGCGTCTACGACGAGATGCAGAAGGAAAATCCGAAGAACTATTTCAGTGTCGGGATCAAGGACGACGTTACCAATAACTCGATCGACTACGATCCGGGTTTTGAAACCGAAGCCGATTTCTCCCGGTGCCTTTTCTATGGCCTGGGTGCGGACGGAACGGTCGGCGCCAACAAGAATTCGATCAAGATCATCGGTGAAGACACCCCGAATTACGCGCAAGGCTATTTCCATTACGATTCCCGCAAGTCCGGCACGATGACGGTCTCGCACCTCCGCTTCGGCGCCAAGCCGATCCACTCGATCTATCTTGTCGACAAAGCAAATTTCGTAGCCTGCCACCAGTTCGTCTTTCTCGAACGGTACGACATGCTGCGGGACGCAATTCCCGGAGCCACGTTCCTTCTGAACAGCCCCTATGGGCCGGAAGAAGTATGGGACAACCTCCCGCGCAGCGTGCAGAAGCAGATTATCGACAAGAACATCAAGTTCTATGTGATTGACGGCTACAAGGTCGCCAAGGCAACCGGGATGGGCGCTCGCGTGAATACGATCATGCAGACCTGCTTCTTCGCCATCTCCGGTGTGCTGCCGCGCGATGAGGCGATTGAGTCCATCAAGTACTCGATCAAGAAGACGTACGGATCCAAAGGCGAAGAGGTCGTTAAGAAAAACTTCAAGGCGGTCGAAGAGACCCTCGCAAATCTGTTTGAAGTAAAGGTTCCCAGGGATGTGACCAGCAAGATTGAGCGGCCGCCGGCCGTGCCTCCGCAGGCGCCTGAATTCGTGCAAACCTTTACAGCACGGATTATTGCCGGGGAGGGAGATCTGCTGCCGGTGAGCGCGTTCCCCGCGGATGGAACATTCCCCACCGGAACCGCGCAGTGGGAGAAGCGCAACATCGCGCTCGAAATCCCTTCGTGGAATCCCGACATCTGTATCCAGTGCGGCAAATGCTCGCTCTCGTGCCCGCATGCAGCCATCCGGATCAAAGCCTACGATGAAAAGTACCTGGCCAATGCCCCGGCGACTTTCAAATCCATGAAAGCCAAAGGCATGGATTTCGGCGCCAACATGAATTACACCATCCAGGTTGCGCCGGAAGACTGCACCGGCTGCGGAGTCTGCGTGGAAATGTGCCCCGCGCGGAACAAAAAAGAAGTGCGGCTCAAGGCCATCAATATGGTGCCGCAGAGTCCCGTCCGGATGCAGGAAAGAGAGAATTTCGAATTCTTCCTCAACCTTCCCGAATATGACCGGCGCCTGGTTCGCCTGAGCAGCGTGAAGACGAACCAGCTTCTACAGCCTCTCTTTGAGTTTTCGGGCGCCTGCTCGGGCTGCGGCGAGACGCCGTATCTCAAGCTCATGACGCAGCTCTTCGGCGACCGCATGCTGATCGCCAACGCGACCGGATGCTCCTCCATTTACGGCGGCAACCTTCCGACGACGCCCTATACGTATAATAAGGAAGGGAGAGGACCGGCCTGGGCCAATTCGCTGTTTGAGGATAATGCCGAGTTCGGTCTTGGTTTCCGCCTGACTGTCGACCAGCACACCAGCGTTGCCAAGGATCTGCTGCAGAAACTCGCTCCCGAAATCGGCGATACCCTGGTTACGGAATTGCTGAATGCGAAACAAACGGATGAAGCCGGCATCTATGAGCAGAGAGATCGCGTTAAAGCCCTGGTCGATCGACTGAACAGCATCGGGTCGTCGGATGCCAAGAGCCTCGTATCTCTTGCCGATTACCTGGTCAAGAAAAGCGTCTGGATCGTGGGCGGAGACGGCTGGGCCTACGATATCGGCTATGGCGGGCTGGATCACGTGCTTGCTTCAGGGCGGAATGTGAATATCCTGGTGCTGGATTCCGAGGTCTACTCGAATACCGGCGGCCAGATGTCGAAATCGACGCCGCGCGCCGCGGTGGCCAAATTTGCCGCGGGCGGCAAACCGGTTTCCAAGAAGGATCTCGGGTTGCACGCCATGAATTACGGAAGCGTATATGTCGCGACGGTCGCGATGGGCGCCAACGATGCCCAGACCATCCGCGCCTTCCTCGATGCGGAGGCTTACGATGGGCCTTCGATGATCATTGCGTACAGCCACTGCATCGCGCACGGGATCGACATGACGAAAGGGAATCAGCAGCAGAAGGCGGCCGTGAATAGCGGACACTGGCTATTGTACCGCTATGATCCGCGCCTCGCGCAGCAGGGGAAGAATCCCCTGGTCCTGGATTCCAAGGCTCCTTCCATCCCGATGAAGGATTATGCCTACGCCGAAACACGCTACAAGATGCTTACGCTCAGCCAGCCCGAAGAGGCGAAACGCCTCCTGCAGATGGCGCAGGATGACATTGCCACGAGATACCAGTTCTATCAGCAGATGGCCGGCTTGAATTATGAGAACGGAAACGATTAGCAGATCAGAGACGGGGCGAAAAAGGCCGCCCCGTCCGTTTTATCACGAGTGACTGAGGAGGTTTATGCAGAAGCGGTTTCCCATGATCGTTGTAACAGTGGTAGCAGTGGTGATTTGTGTTGGCCTCGCCCTGGCGGCGCAGGCACCAAAATCGACGAAGATCGGAAAAGATCAGTGCCTGGGTTGCCACGGGCCTTTCGAAAAGATTGCCAAGGCAACGGAGAATTTCAAGACCCCCGCGGGCGATACGTCCACGCCCCACCGGTATGTGCCGCATGACAGCCAGGATGTTCCGGAATGCACCGAGTGCCATATCCAGCACCCGATTCCGCCGAAGGACAAGTCAGAGGTGGAGAAACCGAAAGATGTGCAGTTCTGCTATGACGGTTGCCATCATATGAAGAATTTGCAGTCCTGCAAAACCTGCCACTAGAAATTGACGATTTACGATTGACGATTGACGATTTGAAAAGCGCGATTTGGTTTTTCAATCGTCAATCGTCAATCGTAAATCTAAAATCGTAAACAGATTACTTATTCTCCAGCTTGACTAATTCAGCAATGTGCCGGCCAATCGCAATGGACGCTGTGGCCGCAGGCGAAGGCGCGTTCAGGACATGAACGGCATTCGGCGCCTCCTCAATCAGGAAATCATCCACCAGTGAGCCTGCCGACGTAACGATTTGCGCGCGCACACCCGCTCCTCCGGGGTTGAGATCTTCGTCTTTGAGTTCGGGGACAAGCCGCTGCAGTGCTTTCAGGAAGGCGCTCCGGCTCAGGGACCGGTAAAGTTCGTAGACTTCCGTGCGCCAGTACTTCCATCCCATGATCCAGAATCCTTTGAAGGCCAGCATGGACGCCATGTCTTTCAGGCTGACATTGTGGAATTTGTAGCCTTCGCGGGCGAAGGCCAGAACCGCATTCGGACCCGCTTCATAGTCGCCGGCAATCCGTTTGGTAAAATGAACGCCGAGAAACGGGAACTGCGGATCGGGAACGGGGTAGATCAGGCCCTTGACCATGCGGCATTCGGGCCGCAGCGAGTAGTATTCCCCGCGGAAGGGGATGATGAGCGCGTCGGGATTCAAGCCCATCATGCGCGCCACCGCGTCCGAATGAAGCCCCGCGCAGTTGACGAGATTTCTGCAGCGGAAAGTGGCACCGGTGGTCTCGAGCGTGAAAGTTCCTTCTGATCGCGTGATTCCCAGGACGCGGGTCGAGCAGAAGATATTTCCTCCCGCCGCTTTGATGCGGGCTCCCATGGCATTGGAGACCTTGGTATAGTCGGTGATGGCTGTGATGGGGGAATAGAGCGCGCGCACGGCTTTGGCATGAGGCTCGATTTCCCGCGTTCGTTCCGGGCCAATGAGTTCGAGCCCCTGGATCCCGTTTGCTGTCCCTCTTTCATAGAGATTCTGGAGCCGGGGTAATTCGTCTTCCGTTGTGGCTACGATCAGCTTGCCGCAGCGGTCGTAAGGGACGCTGTTTTCTTCGCAGAACTGGATCATGAGGCGGCCGCCTTCAACGCAGAGCTTTGCTTTGTAGGATCCCGGCTTGTAGTAGATCCCGGCATGAATCACGCCGCTGTTGTGCCCGGTCTGGTGATCCGCCAGCACAGGTTCTTTTTCCAGGATTGCGAGCGAGGCTTTCGGGAACTTTGCCTGCAGGGCCATGGCTGTTGCCAGTCCGACAATACCGCCTCCGATGATTGCAATGTCGTATTTTTGAGTCTCCATCGCGGTTCTCCCCCCGGATAAAATTTCAAATTTCCGGCATCTGGAATTTGAAATCTGAAATCCGAAATCTGGAATCCAAAATCACAGCAGCACAACTCCTACGATAATTGTAATCACGGTCAGCGGTAAGCCAACCCTGAAATATTCCCAAAAACTGATCGGCGCTTCCCGCCTCGATCTCTGGATGACGATCAGGTTCGCGACGGATCCGAGGACAGTCAGGTTTCCCGCCAGAGTGGAAGCCATGGCAAGAATGAGCCAGGCTTTTTTCGGATCCGCGAGGTGAGGCACGAGCGGTTTGAAGATCAGAACTGCCGGCACATTGCTGACGAGATTCGAGAGAACAGCCGCTGCGGCGCTGAGCACGGCGGGCCGATCGAGCCCATACCCGGAGACGAAGGCCAGGGCATCGGCGGTGAGCGGTGTTTTCTCGATGCCGGCGATGACGATAAAAAGCCCCGTGAACAGGACGAGCAGGGAAAAGTCGATTTCGTGATAGATCTTTTCCGGTTTGACGCGCCGCGTGATCAGCAGCAGGGCTCCCGTGATCAGCGCTACCTTGGCAATCGGCCAGCCGACAAAGAAAAACAGGAGCATCAGGGCGGAGGCGATCAGCGATTTCCACATGAGGACCCGGTTGACGCGGATCGGATGCCGGGTCAGGACGACTTTGTCCGATTGGTGGAATTCGCGGCGATAGAGCAGGGCGATGACCGCGAAGGTGAGGAGGAGGCTGATGGCGGCGACCGGGGCCAGCTTCGCGGCAAATTCCCGGTACGGAATGCCTGAAAAGATGCCGATCATCATGTTTTGGGGATTGCCGGTTATGGTGGCGACGCTGCCGACGTTGGAAGCCATGGCTACCGCCAGCAGGTAAGGGATCGGGTTTCGCTTCAGCGCGAGGATGATTTCCAGCACCAGCGGCGTCAGCACCAGGCACATGGTGTCGTTGACGAAGAAGGCGGAAAAAGCTCCGGAAACAAGAATGATGGCGGCCAGGAGGGTCAGCGGATGATGCGCATGCTCGACGACCCATTCGCTCACGGCGGCGAAGAAGCCGGACAGGCGCAGGTTGGCCACGACTATCATCATTCCGAACAGGAGGATGATGGTATTGTAGTCAATCGAGGCGTAGGCTTCCTGGAGGCTCAGAATGTTGAAGGCAACCATCAGGCTGGCGCCGATAATGGCTGCACCCGTGCGATCCACGCGAAAGCCGGGCAGTCGTCCGAGTGCAAGTACGAGATAGGTTCCGAGAAAGATAAGGGTGGCAGTAATCACAATATAAGATTCCAGATGATCTAAGATTCCAGATTAGGCTTTGAAATGTCCATTGGTATACCCTTTTGGATTCCAGATTTCAGATTTCAGATTCCAGATTAGGCTTTGAATGTCCATTGGTATACCCTAAATATACGGCATAATTCTTTTGAAATCCGGAATCTGAAATCTGAAATCTGAAATCGTCGACATGGGAGGGTGCGCATGAAACGAATTCTGCTGCTGGGCGCGGGAAAGGTCGGATCTCTCATTGCATGTCTGTTGACGGAAACCGGTGATTACCAGTTGTATGTCGGCGACACCAGTGAGGACGTGGTGCGCCGGATTGAAGCATTGGGGTGCCGAAACCTGTCCGCCCATGCGGTGGATGCAAACAGCAGGGAAGCGCTGGAGCTTTTTCTGAAATCGCATCCGGTAGACGCGGTCATTTCGAGCCTGCCCTATTTCTGCAACTTTACGGTTGCGGAATTGGCCCTGCAATTCGGGCTGCATTATTTTGATCTCACGGAAGACGTCGCGGTATCCCGGCACATTGCGCGGATCAGTCCCAAATCGGGTACGGCGTTTGTGCCGCAATGCGGACTTGCCCCCGGGTTCATCAGCATTATCGCCAATGAGCTGATGAGCCACTTTGAAACGCTCGACACGGTGAAGCTGCGCGTCGGTGCGCTCCCGGTCAATCCCAGCAATGCGCTCAAGTACTCGCTGACCTGGTCGACCGATGGCCTCATCAATGAATATGCGAACCTCTGCCAGGGGGTGGAAGACGGCAAAGAAGCGGTGCTGCTGCCGTTGGAGGGGTACGAAACCATCGAGGTCGACGGCCTCCTGTATGAGTGCTTCAATACCTCGGGCGGAATTGGTACGTTGTCCGAAACCTATCGCGGCAAAGTGCAGACGATGAATTACAAAACGCTGCGGTATCCTGGGCATTGCGAAAAGATCCAGTTCCTGATGCAGGATCTCAAGCTGAGCCAGGATCGAGGGACGCTGAAGCGGATTCTGGAGAATGCCATTCCGCAGACGCTGCAGGATGTCGTGTTGATTTATGTCTCGGTAACGGGCCGGCAGAACGGTCAGCTTTTCGAAGAGAACTATGTGAAGAAGTTTTATCCAAAGAATGTGGTCAACCGTTTGTGGTCTGCCATCCAGGTGACGACCGCCAGCGGATTGTGCGCTGTTTTTGATCTTGTGATGCAATCGCAGTCACCTCCCAGGGGATTCATGACGCAGGAGAGCATCAGGTTTGCGGACTTCATCGAAAATCGATTTGGCCGTTATTACCAATAAATCATTTCGAGGAGGCGGAATGTCGAATCCGAAAGATTGCATACAGAAGAATAAGAAGAACTGCAATTGCAGTTTTGAGCCGTGTTCGAAAAAAGGAGCCTGTTGCGATTGCCTCCGCTATCATCTCGAAAGCCGGGAACTGCCGGCCTGCTGCTTCCCGAATGATGCGGAGCAGACGTACGATCGTTCGTTCGAGCATTTCGCCCGGCTGGTTTACGAACGGCGAATCTAGGCGAAAGCGACGGAGGCAATTAGGGCTGGCCAGGTTGTGAGCCAGGTTCCTGGGCTTCCTTCAGGATGTCCCGAGCGATCACGGCATACTGATTGGCAAACCGATGGCCGGCATGCGGCAGGAGCACGCGCCGGACGTTGACCGGCATATCCCTGCACGAGGATTCGCCATCCAAGGCTCCGCAGTAAGCGATAATCTTAAAGCCGCTCAGCTTTTCCAATTCCGGCAGAACCGGTCGAGAGGTTTTCGGAGGAGTTTCCGAAAACCACTGCTTGACGTGGAATTCAAAGTCGACGGTTCGAGTGGGCGCCAGCAGCGCCAGCATTGCCACCTGTTCCTGCAGGGGCCTGGAGGCTCTGGTGAGCAGGAAGGGCAGGATATTGGCGCCAAAGGAATATCCGATGGCGATGACGCGCCGTTTTTTCCATGCAGCCTGGTAGTGAGTGACGATCCGCGCAAAATCTACCGCCGCTTTTTCGGGAGTGCGCCGGGTCCAGAAGTATCGCAGGGTGTTCACCGCGATTACGGGAATGCCGTTTTCGGCCAGAACCCTGGCGAGCCCCTTGTCGGCGGCCTGCCATCCTCCGTCTCCTGTATAGAGAATGGCCATGGTATCGCCGGCGGTGGAGCGGGATGGGACTTCTTCGAGGCCCGGGATGCCCAGCTGGCCGGGCAGCAACATTATCGATAGAACAATAAGCGCGATTCTCAACGCGGCCTCCCTCTTCAAAGATACTTGAGAAACCCTTCGACCTCAAAGGATCAATGGAGTCCCGATTTTCTTGACATTTCGGGCGGATCACGACACGCTTAGCGCATGCTCGATGCTTTGATCATAGGTGGTGGAATCTCCGGGCTGGCTGCCGCGCACTGGTCGGGCCTGGCCAATCAGCCTGGAAAATGCGAACTGTGGGAGAGCACGGACCGCCTTGGTGGTACGGTCGGGACCGATTGCGTCGATGGATATTCAGTGGATTGGGGCCCGAACGGCTTTCTGGACCGGGAGCCGTTGACCCTGCAATTTGTCGATGAGCTGGGATTGAGGGACTCGCTGGAGCCGGCCAATCCGAAAAGCGAGAATCGATTTATTCTGAAAAACGGCGTGCTGCATCCCGTCCCGTTTTCCCCGGTCAAGATGCTGTCGACCGGTCTGCTGAGTCCCTTCGAAAAGGCGCGCGTGTTTTGTGAGCCGTTCATTGCCGGTCGGCGCGACAACGGCGACGAATCGGTGTTTGACTTTGCCGCCCGGCGAATTGGGCGCGCGGCGGCCGAGACTTTTGTCGATCCGATGGTTTCGGGCGTGTACGGTGGCCTGGCGCGCGAACTGTCTCTGCCTGCCTGTTTCCCGATCATGCGGGAAATGGAAATGCGCTACGGCGGCCTGGTGAAGGCTCTGATTGCCCGGCAAAGAGAGAAACGCAGGGCTGCAAAACAATCGGGTGCGCCGGCGAAGAAATCGGGCGGCCCGGCGGGACCGGGCGGACATCTCACTTCCTTCAAGACGGGGTTGTACCTCCTGATCCAGAGACTGGAGGAACGGCTCGCGCCCGTTATTCGAAAGAACCGGCATATCTCGCGGATCCGGCGTGTGGAGGAGGGGTGGGAGGTCACAGACCAGTCAGGTGTCGTGGTTTATGCCAGGAACGTCATCATTGCCTGCCCTACCTATGCCGCCGCTCCGCTGTTTAAGGATTTTGATCCGGGGCTTTCGGAGGCATTCGGAACCATTCCCTATGCACCCATTATTGTGGTGGCCTCGGGCCACCGGCGCGAAGATATCCGGCATTCCGTGGATGGATTCGGCTTCCTCATTCCACGATCGCAGCGAATCCGGACGTTGGGCTCGATCTGGACTTCCTCCATTTTTGCGGAACGGGCGCCGGAAGGGTTTGTACTGTTTCGCTCCATGCTGGGAGGCGCGGGCGACCCGTCGGTGCTGGAGCTTTCGGATGACCAGCTGTGGGCGACGATCCGGCGCGAGCTGGATCCGGTGATCGGCATCCGAAAGGATCCGTCTTTCCTGCGCGTCTACCGGTGGGATCGGGGCATTCCCCAGTTCAAGCTGGGACATCTGGAACGCCGCGCCGCGCTCGAGAAGCGGGTTTCCGCGCACCCGGGCCTCTTTGTGACCGGCAATGCCTATTATGGTGTGAGCTTGAACGATTGCGTCAAGCTGAGCCATCGCGTTGCCCGGCAAATTACCGCTCAATAACCGCGAAGGCTTTAGCGGACCTGGAGCCTTCGTGTTTTTGGGCGCGGATAGTTTTTCTGCACCAAATGTCTTATAATCTTTCCGCACCAAAAGAGGATTTCAGGACTCCTTGAACAATTGCGAAAGGGCTTAATATGAAAAGGCCAAGCATTCTGTTGATGCTGATTGTCTCCGCTGCGGTGATTGGAATGATGCCGGCCGCGCATGCAGCGTCAGCTTGTGTGGATTGCCACAAGAATATCACCCCGAACATAGTAACCGACTGGCAGCTGAGCAAGCATGGCCAGGCCGGATTTGATTGTGCGACATGCCACGGTGACGGCCATACCTCCGCCAATGATGTGGCCAAGGTTCAGATCCCCACGCCGGAGACCTGTGCCACCTGTCACCCCGAGAAAGTGTCGCAATACAAAGCAGGAAAGCATGCCTTTGCATGGGCATCCATGAAGGCAATGCCGACATTGCATTATCAGCCGGCCATTCTCAGCGAAGGGATGAAGGGCTGCGGTGGCTGCCATAAAATTGGAGTCAAGTCTCCCGCGGAAATCAAAGACCTGAAGAAGAGCAGCCCGGGGTTTGGGACTGCTTCCTGCGATGCCTGCCATACGCGTCATCTCTTTTCGGTTGAAGAGGCCAGGCAGCCGCAGGCTTGCCAGACCTGCCATATGGGCTTTGATCACCCGCAATGGGAAATGTATTCCACCTCGAAACATGGGACCCGCGCGGCATTGAAGCAGAGCAAGATCCTCCCCGCTAACGTCGCGGCTCCGACCTGTCAGAGCTGCCACATGCAGGGCGGGCAGCACGAAGTACGAACGGCCTGGGGATTCCTGGCTGTGCGGCTGCCCTTGCCGGAGAACGTGGTGCAGAAGGAAGATCGCATCGCGATTCTGCAGGGACTGGGTGTTTTGGATCCGACCGGGAAACCGACCGGACGCCTGGAAGCGGTCAAAAGTGTCCAGCTGGCTCGACTGACGCAGGAAGATTGGCAAAAAGAGCGGGACAAGATGATCAAAACCTGTAATCAATGCCATTCCATCAACTTTGTAAAAGATGAGATGTCCAAGGGGGATCAGCTCATTGCCGACGCCGATCACCTGGTGGCCGAAGCGATTCGCATTGTGGCTGGCCTCTATAAGGATGGAGTGCTTGAGAAACCCAAGAATTATGCCTATTCATTCCCGGATCTGCTGACTTTCCAGGATGCGCCGACGCCTATTGAACAGAGGCTGTTTGTGATGTTCCTGGAGCACCGGAACAGGACGTTCCAGGGGATGTTCCATAACAATCCGGATTACACCTGGTGGTATGGATACAGCGAAATGCAGCAGGATCTGACCAGCATCAAACACATGGCTCAGGAATTGCGAAAAGACGCCAAGGGTACGGCGAAAGTTGCCGCGCCGGCGCCGCCTGCTGCCAGGAAGCCCGCGAAGTAAACCTTCCTTTATCTGACCGTGAGATTCGTGGCGTCGGTATCTGCCACGAATTTCACGGATTTTGAAGTGCAATGGATATCAGCTCCTTCGGGCTTGGTGCTTCACTCGCGTTGCGGGGCCTACCATAAAAGCTGAAGAGCGGCGGCAAGCCACCCGACTTGACCGAAATAGAAACCCCGTTAACCGCGAAGACCGCGAAGACCGCGAAGGAAAATATTTTTGCAGGTTTTGCGGTTATCGTTCTCGCCGGATCCAGCAGCAAAATGAGCCAAAAAATCTTTGCGGTCTTCGAGGTCTTCGCGGTTCAAATATAAAAACTAATCAACGCCATTTATTAATGGAACCTGATTTCCGCCACGAATTTCACGGATTTTGGAGTGCAATGGATATCAGCCCCTTCGGGCTTGGTGCTTCACTCGCGTTGCGGGGCCTACCATAAAAGCTGAAGAGCGGCGGCAAGCCACCCGACTTGACCGAAATAGAAACCCCGTTAACCGCGAAGACCGCGAAGACCGCGAAGACCGCGAAGGAAAATATTTTTGCAGGTTTTGCGGTTATCGTTCTCGCCGGATCCAGCAGCAAAATGAGCCAAAAAATCTTTGCGGTCTTCGAGGTCTTCGCGGTTCAAAAATAAAAACTAATCAACGCCATTTATTAATGGAACCTGATTTCCGCCACGAATTTCACGGATTTCCCCAGCCTTAACTCTTTGCCTTCAGGGGTGTCGTATAAAGAGAAAGCGTGTGGCTGGCGTTGTCTTCATTTGAGATCACCGTGACCGTCTTGTCGGCCACGATCCCTTCCAGATCGTAGTTGTGGCACACGATCCTGGAGCCTTTCTTTACCTTTTCAAACTGGGGCAGCAGCCTGCGGTTCATTTCCGGCAGCAGGTAAAGCGGAAACACGGTCGCTTTGCTCAGGTCGACGGTGAAGATGTCGGCCTGTTCGATCTTGACGAGATGCTCTACGTGATTCCGCGCCACATTTTCTCTCGCCTCGCCAACCCGTTCCGGATCGATATCGAAGCCTACCGCATGGCATCCATATTTCTGCGCGGCAAGAACCAGCATGCGACCGTCGCCGCAGCCGAGGTCGTAAACGACGTCGTCCTTTTTGACTTCCGCCATCTGCAGCATTCTGGAAATCAGGTCATAGGCCGTCCCCACATAGACGACATCCGGGGTGCGCATCCATTTCGGTTTTTCATTCTTTTCGCCGGCCAGGGCGGCGCACACCCAGGGGAGCGCGAGGCCCGCTGGAATACCCTTCAGGAATTCTCTTCTGTCTTTCTTCATGGTGCTCTCCAAATCAGTGAAAAATCGCCAGCATGGGGAATCTGGAGACAATGGACTGAATGCCCATGTCGGTTACGCTGCATCCGGCGGCATAGACGATGCGGAGGTTTGGCGTGGTCAGGAAATGGCCGAGGTCCCCATCATTGATATTGCAGTTCATCAGGTTCAATTCGTTCAGACGGGGCATCCCCTCGAGTTTTTCGATCCCATCGCCGCTGACCTGCGTGTCTGAGAGGGCCAGGACTTCCAGCGTCTTCAGGTCCGCGATGGCGGCCATGTCTTCGTTGGAGATCTTGTTGCCGCTCAGATTCAGGACCGCCAGGGCCGGACTTTTGATGTTTTTGAGGAACGCGCCGTTGATTTTTGTGCGCTGGAGAGACAGCGCTTCGAGATTTTTGAGACTGGCCAGCCATTCAAGGGAGTCTCCGTTCAGGTTGACATCATGGATATACAGACGGCGAATCGTTGGGCATTTTTTCAGGTTTGCCATTCCCGAACTCGTGACGCTTCCGCCCGCGATTTCCAGCCATTCCAGTCCCGGCAGGGACGGAAGCTGTCCCATGGCTTCGTCATTCATTTCGCCGGACAACGCTTCAATCCAGCGAACCACTCCGCGCGCGTCGTGCTGCAGCGGGACCCCTATCCGGGTCAGGGCTGCGACGGCGTCTTTTTCAGCCTTCTGCGGGGACTCCTTCCCGTACTGGCCAAAGGAAGTGCCGAGCCCGAGGACAAGGAAAGCTATTGTCATTAATCGCTTACGCCAAAATAGCAAACCCATCACCATCTCCTTTATTGAAAAATTCCCCAAATCTCACTGCCGGGAGTTTGACCCCGAAACTAATATTTGAGGCTTAGTCGAGCGTTTTTCGAAAGCGGAGGGCGCTCAATAATAAAATCGCCGTACCGAAAATCGCCAGCGCCAACATGCTTTGCCAGAATGATTCTGCTCCCGTCCCCTTTAGAAACAGGTCTCTCACAATTTGCATGAAATACCTTAGCGGGTTCAAATAAGTTAAATACTGAACCGGCACCGGCATGTTTCGGATCGGGAATGCAAATCCGCTGAGCAGCATCGCCGGCATGAAAAAGAAAAACGACGACATCATCGCCTGCTGTTGCGTATGGGAAATCGTGGAGATAAAAAGCCCGACTCCAAGGGTCGAGAGCAGAAACAGCAGCGCACAGCCGAAAAGCAGCGGGATGTTCCCCCGGATGGGGATGCGAAAGATCAGCAGCGCCGCGACGACCACCAGTGCCACTTCAATCACGCCCACCAGCGCGAAAGGCAGAAGCTTTCCCATAATCAGCTCAAAGGGCCGCACGGGCGTTACCATCAATTGCTCCATGGTGCCGATTTCTTTTTCCCGGACGATGCTCATGGATGTCAGCATAATCGTGACCAGCGCGATGATATTGACAATCACGCCGGGGACAAAATAGACGCGGCTCTTCAGGTCCGGGTTGAACCACACGCGCGAATGGGATGTGAGCACCGGGATGACAACGGGGACTGGCGCGCCCGTCCTGGCCGTTGGCGGATAGATGCGCATATTCTGTTGCGCAGCCTGGGCTTTAGCTGCGAACCCGGCGATGATCTGCGTTGCATATCCGGAAACGATGGACGCCGTATTGGAATTCGTTCCATCCACAAGGATCTGGACCGAGGCGCTGCTGCCGCGTTTGACGTCCCTGGAAAATCCGGGCAGTATGCGGATCACTGTTTGTACTCTTCCGTGATCCATTGCTTCCTGAACTTCGCTATTGTTGCGTGGAATCTCTACAATCCTGAAGTAGGGGGAACCCGTGAATGCGGCCATCAGATCGCGGCTTTCGGGCGTTTGATCCATGTCCATCCAGGCGGTTCGTGCATTTTCGACATCCAGGTTTACGGCATAACCGAACAGGATGAGCTGAAGGATCGGAATTCCAAAGAGAATGGCCCGCGTGCGCGGATCGCGGAGGGTCTGGAAAAATTCTTTTTGAAAAATCTCGCGGATGCGGTTCCACATGGTTTCAGGCCACCTTCTGCCGCAATCTTTTCACGGCCACCACGAAAACAATAGCCGCGTATGCGGCAAGGAGAAGCACCTCTTTGTACAGCACATCGATCCCAACGCCGCGCAGGAAGATCCCCTTCAATATCGTGACGTAATAGCGTGTCGGAAACAGATAGGTTACGGCCTGGACCGGGACCGGGGGCATGTTCTCAATCGCAAATACGAATCCCGACAACAAAAACGCGGGGAGAAAAGAAGTAAGCATTGCCACCTGGTATGCCAGCAACTGATTCTTCGAAATAGCCGAGATCAGGATGCCCCAGAAGAGCGCTCCAAAAAGAAAGAGGCACCCGGTCAGGACCAGGAAAATGTAGTTGCCGTGCTGCGGGACCTGGAAGACGCCCACGCCCACAAGGATAGTGACCAGCATGTCGATGATGCCGAGCGCGAAATAGGCGCTCATTTTTCCGAGCGCAATCTCCGCCGGCCGCAGCGGCGTGGACAGGATTTGTTCCATGGTGCCTGCCTCCCATTCCCTGGCGAGGGTCAGGGAAGTGAGGAGAGCGCCAATGATCATGAGGATGAGCGCGATCAGTCCCGGGACGATATAGTTCTTTGATTTCAGCTGGCTGTTGTACCAGACGCGCAGCCTGGGTTCCACCGGGAATCCCGGCACATTCTGTCCCATGTGGTTCTGCGCTTCGCTGCGAATCCCGATGGAAGCGTTCTGGACGATCATGTTCGCGTAGCCAAGGGCGATGGACGCGGTATTGGAATCACTGCCGTCAAACAGCAACTGCAGCTGGGGCCTTCGGCCCAGGCGCAAATCCCTGGAATAGTCCTGCGGGATGACGATTCCGAGCATGCATTCATCTTTATCTATCTTGTCTTCAATGGTTCGATAGCTGGACACGGAACCCAGAATGTGAAAGTAGCGGGATCCCTGGAACCGTGCCACCAGCTCGCGGCTCTCGGGACTCTGATCGGAGTCATATACCAGCGAAGGAATTCTGTCCACGTCCAGCGTGAGCGCATAGCCGAACAGCAGGATCATGAGCAGGGGCAGCGCCAGCGCCATTACCAGACTGCGAGGGTCCCGCAGTATATGGAGAAATTCCTTCCGGGCAACCGCTTTGGTTCTCCTGAAATTCATAAGGCTATGCTTAATTCTTTCCTCAGCCCTGTCAATAGCAAACAGGATCCTATGTGTTCTTTCAGTCTTCGGGTTCACCCATGCCGCAGGCATGGTATGCTTTTGCCAATGGAGGGACCGATGGATACTGCGAAAACTCAATCATTCGTTGCAAAGATGTGGAAAGAATCGATTGTTCCGGAATTGACAGAGTACATCCGGATTCCCAATAAATCGCCTCTTTATGAACCGAAGTGGCAGGAGCAGGGCCACATGGATCAGGCGGTTGCCCTCATCGAGCGCTGGTGTCGCCGGCAGCCCATCCAGGGATTGACATTCGAGGTAGTGCGGGAAGAAGGGCGGACCCCGCTTCTTTTCATCGACATCCCGGGCGATTCGTCCGAATGCATCCTGCTTTACGGGCACCTCGACAAGCAGCCGGAAATGACGGGTTGGCGCGACGGCCTGGGACCCTGGACTCCCGTAATCGAGGGCGATAAGTTATACGGACGCGGCGGCGCGGATGACGGCTATGCCGTCTTCTCAGCGCTGACGGCGGTCCTGGCGCTCAAAGACCAGAAAATCCCGCACGCCCGCTGCGTGGTTCTCATCGAAGCTTGTGAAGAGAGCGGCAGCTACGATCTTCCCTTTTACATCGAAAAACTCTACGGCCGCATCGGTGTTCCAAGTCTCATTGTCTGTCTCGATTCGGGTTGTGGGAATTATGATCAGCTCTGGTGCACCAGTTCATTGCGCGGCCTGGTTGTCGGCGACCTCTCGGTGCAACTGCTGAAAGAAGGGGTCCACTCCGGGGATGGAAGCGGAGTGGTGTCTTCGAGTTTTCGAGTCATGCGGCAATTGCTGAGCCGCCTCGAGGATGAAAGAACCGGCGAAATAATCGTGCCTGATTTTCACGTCGAGCTTCAGGCTCAGACCCTCGATCAAGCCGATCAGACCGCGCAAATACTGGGAGAGGAGGTCTTCTCGAAATTTCCTCTGCTCCCGGGTGTTCAGCCGGTCATTACCAGGCCCGCCGAGCTGATACTGAACCGAACCTGGCGCCCGGCCCTGGCTATCACTGGAGCTGCGGGGTTGCCGTCCTTAAAAGATGCGGGCAATGTTCTTCGCCCGATGACGGCGGTCCGGGTGTCGCTGCGAATTCCGCCCGGTTGCGACCCGGCGAAAGCGAGCGAGCGACTGAAGCAGTTGTTCGAAACCGATCCGCCCTACGGCGCTCACGTAAAATTTGAATTGGGGCAGAGCGCCGCAGGCTGGAGCGCTCCCGCGATGAAGCCCTGGCTGGCGCAATCCGTGGACCGGTCATCGGAGAACTTCTTCGGCCGGAAAGCGGCATTCATGGGAGAAGGCGGGTCCATTCCTTTCATGGATATGCTGGGGAAGAAATTTCCGGAGGCTCAGTTCCTGATCACAGGGCTTCTCGGCCCCAATTCGAATGCTCACGGACCGAACGAATTCCTGCACATACCAACGGGCGTCAAGCTTACCTGCTGCGTTGCCCATGTTCTTTCGGACCACTTTACGAGGAAGTAATTCCTGACCTGGGAATACAACAGTTCAAGGGGAGATAGATATGAAGGTGCTGGGACTCTCATTCAGTCCGCGGGAATATGGAAATACCGAATTGCTTTTGGATAACGTTTTTACCGGCGCCGGGCAACTGGGGGCTGAAACGGAGTTGTTCAGAGTCGCAGATAAAAAAATTGCGCCCTGTACCGGCTGCGGATCCTGCTACAAAACAGGGGAATGCCGGATTCGAGACGATATGCAGGAGCTGTATGTCAAGATGCAGGCAGCGGACGGGATTGTCTTTGGAACGCCCGTTTACTATTACAACATGACCGCGCAGGGGAAGACGGTTATTGATAGAACCTTGGCTTTGGGGCATTCCGGCAAAGGTTTGAGAAATAAGGTCGGTGGCGTTGTGGTTGTCGGCGGCAGCCTCGGCCTGGTGGATGCCGTCAAGGATCTCTATTTTTTCATGGTGATCCACCAGATGATCCCGGCCAATTTCATCGCCGCCTATGCTTCCAACAAGGGGGATGTCGAGAAACTGAATAAATGCATGCAGGCTGCGACTGACCTCGGTATGCAGATGGTTAAAATTGTCGAGAGTGGTTTCAGCTATCCGGAGGAGTTTCGCGCGAATCACATTGGCTATGGCACGCACACTTGGTGAGGATTCCAGATTTCAGATTCCAGACTAAGCCGCTGGTAATGACATTTGCTTTGTTGCAATTGCCGTTCTCTCGCCCCTTCGGGGCTCCATTATTTTCACTGTTGTACCAGGGGTTCGCTCCGCTCACCCCTGGCTACTATCTTCCGCGCCTCCGGCGCTTAGTATATAGATGGAATAAAGACCCAGCGCGGGAGGCGCGAAAGATAGTAGCCCCGGGCGAGCTTGCGAGCCCGGGGTAATGTTTGGAGCCCAATGAGCTCTGAAGGGGCGAAAGAAAAGCGCCCGAAAAAAGAGTAGATGGCATTAATGGTACGAATGCCTGGTGAGGATTCCAGATTTCAGATTCCGGATTACGGATTTGCGTTAGTCTGGAATTTCGAAATTACGCGGCAGGTCCGCAATGGAATTCAGTACCAGGTCCGGGACAACGGTTCCTTCCAAATCTGTCGGTCTGAATTTTCCTGTCCGGACGAGTGCTCCCTTCAGGCCGGCCTTCTGAGCCCCTTCCACGTCTGTTTCAATCCCGTCGCCTATCATGAGCACTTCGCCGGCCGGAAGCCCCAACTGTTCTACTGCCGCAAGAAAAAATGATTTATCCGGCTTGCCGCAGACGATGGCTTTGCGGCCCGTTGCGTGCTCCAGGGCGGCTACAAAGGGCGCCACATCCAGCCGCAGTCCATCATGCGCATGCCAGAAAGGAGTCATGCCCAGGGCGATCAGCACGGCGCGGGGATTGGCGTGCAGGAGGCGAAAGGCCCGGTTCAGGATGCGGTAATTCCAGGCGTCTCCCAGGTCGCCGATAACGACGTAATCGGCCCCGGTTTCCGCCTCATCAGGCAACAGATCCAGGCCTTCGAACTCGCTCAAAGCTTTGGGTGCGACAAACAGGGCCGTCCTGCCGGCCGGCTGATGCCGCAGCCAGTCTGCGGCCGCGACGCATGGCGTGCGTATCCTGTCCCTGGAAGCGTGAATGCCGAACCGGCTCAGTTTTTGCACAAGCACATCTCTTCCGCGCGATGTCGTGTTGGTGACGAAGAGGTGCGGTAGGGCCTGGCGCTGGACCCACGCGAGCGTTTCCGCGGCTCCTTCAATCGGTTCCTCCGAATTGTATAGCACCCCATCCATGTCGAACAAAATTCCGCGCATTGATTTCCCCTTTCCGGACGACCAAGTATATAATAGTAGGTTCTGGCAAACACATGCGACTAAGGAGAGACTTGTATGTCCAAAACAGATGCCATTGCCAAAATCAGGGAATTGCTGGGGGATCAGTCCGGCTATTTCCTCGACCATCAGAGCCATACTTTGAGCAAGGACCAGCTGCACCTGCCCGGTCCGGATTTTGTCGACAGAGTTTGGGTCAATAGCGATAGATCTGCCCTGGTTTTGCGCAATCTCCAGGCATTGTTTGATAATGGACGATTGCGGGGAACGGGCTATCTCTCGATTCTTCCGGTCGATCAGGGGATCGAGCATTCGGCCGGCGCTTCATTTGCTCCGAATCCGATTTACTTTGATGGCGAGAACATTGTGAAGCTTGCCATCGAGGGTGGATGCAACGCGGTAGCTTCGACACTGGGAGTTCTCGGGTCCGTATGCCGGAAGTATGCCCACAAGATTCCGTTCATTCTGAAGATCAATCACAACGAGTTCATTTCCTATCCGAACACCTACGACCAGATCCTCTTTTCCAATGTCCAGCAGGCTTTTGATATGGGTGCGGCCGCGGTTGGCGCAACCATTTATTTCGGATCCGAGGAATCGAAACGGCAGATCCAGGAAATCTCCGCCGCTTTTCATGAAGCGCATCAACTGGGGATGGCGACCATCCTATGGTGCTATCTGAGAAATTCCGCTTTCGACAAAACGAAGGAAGGCGGACCCGATTATCACGTTTCCGCGGATTTGTCCGGCCAGGCCAACCATCTCGGAGTTACGATCGAGGCCGATATCATCAAGCAGAAGTTGCCGGTGAATAATGGCGGATACGAGGCCGTGAAATTTGGCAAGACTCATAAGAAGGTCTATTCGGAGCTCAGTTCGGAACACCCGATCGATCTGACCCGTTATCAGCTGATCAACTGCTACCTTGGCCGCGCCGGCCTGATCAACAGCGGCGGGGCGAGTTCCGGCGCAGGCGACCTGGCAGAGGCTGTCAAAACCGCCGTCATCAACAAGCGCGCGGGCGGCATGGGTTTGATCTCCGGCCGAAAGGCTTTCCAGCGACCCATGAAAGAAGGTGTCGCCCTCCTGAACGCGATTCAGGATGTTTACCTCTGCAAGGATGTAACCATCGCCTGATCTTGAGCGCATCGTAATTTTTCGTGAGCTTCGCGGGCATTGTTTGCGTCCGCGAAGCTCACGGATTTTTTCGAATTACCAATATCTTTTGCTGCCACATCATGTCGAACGATACGAGGGTAAAGCTTTCGGTTGTCATTCCTGCCTATAACGAGGAATTTCGTCTTCCGGACACGCTGCGTCACTCGATCGCGTTTTTAAAAAGTCAGCCCTACAGTTCGGAAATCATAGTCGCAAACGACGGTTCCACCGACGGCACGGAAAGAGTTGTCCGCGAGCAGGCGGATTCCTTTGAACGGCTGACGCTGATCCATCATCCGGATCGCGGGAACCATGGGAAAGGTGCGGCGATACGGCTTGGAATGATGGCGGCCACGGGCGCCTATCGTCTGTTCATGGACGCCGATAATTCGACCACGCTGAATCAGATCGAAAACTTCTGGCCCTGGTTTGACCGCGGATATGATGTCGTCATCGGTTCCCGGGCCTTAAAGGAGTCGGTGATTGGGACGCGACAGAACCGGCTGAAGGAAATTGCAGGGCGGATGGGGAACTGGGTGATCCGGACCTTCGCCGTGCCGGGAGTACAGGATACCCAGGCCGGATTCAAAATGCTGACCGGCGATAAAGCCGCGGTCATTTTCCCCAGGTCCACCATTGACCGATGGGGCTATGACATCGAGATGCTGGTCATCGCGCGGGCGCATGGATGCCGGATAGCGGAGCTTCCGATCCGGTGGATCAATGCCGAAGGAAGCAAAGTCCGGATGAGTACCTATTTCGAAGTTTTGGGCGAAGTTTTTAAAATCCGCAGAAACCTCCACGCCGGTCTCTATAAATAAGCCGGGCTTCACCGTTTCAACGTCCCAACGTTCAACGTCCCAACGTCTCAACGTCCAACGTCTCAACGTCCAACGTTCTTGTTGCCGACTACTCCTTTTTCTTGCTGTTCAGCAGGGCACCCAGTTCGCGGGATCGTGCCGTGGCGGCTTCGACGGCATCCATGACGGTAGAGCGGAAATTGCCTTTTTCCAGCATCTTCAATCCGGCAAAGGTGGTGCCGCCCGGCGTGGCAACGATGTCCTTCAATTCGCTTGGATGACGGCCGGTTTCCAGCAGCATCTTGGCCGCCCCGAAAACAGTCTGCGCGGCAAGAATCGAGGATTCCTTTCGCGAAATTCCCAGTTGCACTCCGGCATCGCTGAGCGATTCGATCATGAGAAATACGAAAGCGGGGCCGCTGCCGGAGAGTCCGGTGACAATGTCCATCAGGGCTTCATTCTTGATCACCACGGCTTTTCCGACGCATTCGAAGATGGAGACGGCGCGCTGCAAATCATCCTGGGAAATGTTGCGTCCCGGGTATAGAGCCGCGATGCCGGCAAGCACGGATGCGGGCGCGTTGGGCATGACTCGGATGATTCCCGATTGATGGTGCATTTTGGCAGCCAGTTTTTCGGTAGTGATCCCCGCGGCGATTGAAATGAACAGGTGCCCTTCGTGGCTGGAATGGGTCAGTTCATCCAGCAGATCATCAATGTTCTGCGGCTTGACGGCCAGAATGATGATGGATGCGTTTGCGACCACTTCCACGTTCGAGGCAGTGGTGCGGATGCCGTAGGTGTTCGAGATATAGCTCAATCGATCCCGGCTTGCATCGCTGGCGATGATATCGGTTTTCTGCACTTTGCCTGATTGGATCAAGCCGCGGATCAGGACCTCGCCCATATTCCCGGCGCCAATAAATCCGACCACTTTCCCACCTAACATATCTCTTCCTCCTGTTGTCAGGCTGTTCAATCGGGCCGATGGATTGAATCCCGATTGTTTCCGGCTGACGTGGATCTATTTCTTCTTCCTGACAATTTTGCAGACTACAGCCGTGATGTCATCGATCTGGGGAAGCCCATCCTGGTAGCTGCGGACTGTCTGGTAAAGGCCGACGACGATCTGCTGCGCGGATTCGTGGCGGTGTTGCCGAACAAACTCGATGGCTTTTTCTATGCCGAAGGAATCCTGATCGGGCCTCTCCGACTCCGTAATTCCATCGGTCAGCAGCGCGAGAATATCCCCTTCCTCCAGGTCCAGCGTATTCCGGCAGCCAAATGTATGCTTGGGAAGAAAGCCGAGCGGAATATCCGTGCTTTCGAGCATCTGCTTGACGGTGCCGGACGAATTCAGGATGAACCCCGGAGGGTGGCCGGCGCTCGAGTAGACCACCGAGCGGGTCTCAGGCTGAAGGCGGCAAAAAATCAGAGTAGCATAGCGATCCTGCTCCAGGTCCGAAACGAGCGCATTGTTCGTCAGCGATAGAATTTCGCCGAGATCGGAACTCTTCTGCGCAAAAGCGCGGAGGTAGGCGCGCAATTCAACCATGAGCAAGGCGGATCCGATGCCGTGCCCGCAGACATCACCGATGGTAATGCCGATGGAATTCCCCGGGAGCTGAATGAAATCAAAATAGTCGCCGCCGGTCGCGTCTGCCGGGAACGCGGCTCCGGCGAAATCGAATCCGTCGATCTGCGGCGTGGGCATGCTGTAGAACTGCTGCTGCACGGCCCGCGCCAGGCTCATTTGAAGCTCCTGGTCTTGCAGCTTTCTGAGCTCGGTGACGTCCTTGATCACGGTCACGAAGTGGGTGATGCTCCCGGTGGGGCCCCACATAGGGGTGATCGTCTGCTCGGCATAAAAGATCTCGCCGGACTTCTTGCGATTGGCTATGGTTCCGCGAAAGACGTTGCCGTCCAGGATGGTCGCCCAGAGCTTTTCGTAAAAGGAGTCGTCGTGGACTCCGGATTTGAGGATTCGCGGCGTGATGCCGCGCAATTCTTCCTGCGTGTAGCCGGTGGTTGCCTCAAAGGCCGGGTTGACATATTCGATGACCCCGCCGCGATCGGTGATGATAATGCTGTCGGCAGTTTGCTCCACGGCATTGGTCAACGTGTTGATGCGTGCTTCCGCCTCTTTCCTGGTTGAGACATCGTGAAATGTCACAATGCTGCCGTGGATTTCGCCGGCTTCATTGCGCAGAGGCGTAGCCTGGGCGGAGACCCAGAGTCCTGAAAGATGTCTTTCGTTTAGAATAAAAATTTCAGTTTCAGAAACGGTCTCTCCCCGCAGAGCCCGGGCTGCGGGCAATTCTTCCGTCACATAGGGAGTAACCCCGTCTGTTTTGTAGCAGCCGTTGACTTCGGTCCAGGAATGGGGGGTTAATTCCGGCCCGCCGCTGGAGAGGAAGAATTGGGCTTTTTTATTGCAAAACAAAAATTTGCCAGCTTTGTCGGCGACGATCACTCCTTCGGTAAGGTTGTAGATCGTTGAGCGGAGAGTTTCCACTTCATCGATGAGAGGCTGTGACCGATCTCCAAACGCTCGAGCCATTGTACGGATCCTTCTATTACAAGGGATTCACTGTAGCATGGTAGTCCGCATTTCTCATTAGTAATCAGTTGCACAAAATTCTTGGAAAACTCTCATGAAATAGGCGTTGGACTTGGGAGCGCCGACGCCTCCATAATGCCATTTACTTTTTTCAATTGCCGTTCTTTCGCCCCGCTGGGGCTCATTTTTGTGCTTATCTCTACCAGGGGTTCGCTGCGCTCACCCCTGGCTGATATGGAGTGATCGGTCAAGTACAATCAATCCGTTCCTTGTTCGTTCATTTTGGTTTTCTTCGGTTCATAAATAAATCAGCCAGTAAAAAGAACAGGGGATCGAGTTGGCAACAGCGACGATAATCAATCTGATATTCGCGGGTCGATAAGCACGCATGACAACTGATTCATCGGGAGCGGCCTCACTCTACTTCCGTGGATTCTGGTTTCCCATACCAACATAGCCAGGTCGAGGTTTCTCCTTTCGAAGCCTGGAACTCGATCTCCTGTTCCGTTCACTGACCGAATGTTTCCGTTATTAATCCATTGAAGAACAAAATAGCTGCAAGAGCTGGTGCCTTATGTCATGCAACACGACCGATAGCCCAGATAAATCCTGCCAATTCTCGACTTACCGCAACCGCGATCTTTTGTCTTTCTTTCCCTCGGTTGAGCATGCGTCGGAATTTTTGGTTCAATCGCTTATCGCAACGTTGTGCAATCTCGATAACTTCTGCCGGTAAACACTCTCGTCGTTTCTTGAGAGTTTTGCCAGCTACTGAAGAATGACGGTAGTGCCAGGCGCTTTCGATCAGCACCCTACGTAGGTGACTGTTTCCCGTTTTGGTTATCCTTCCCCGTCTTTCAAGTTCACCTGAGCTGCTTTCCGAAGGCACCACCCCAATAGCGGCCATAAACGAAGGCGCATCGACGAACCGTCTTAAATCGAGCGCTTCTGCGATAATCGTCATCGCCGTCAGAACCTGAACACCTTTTAGCGCCATCAAATAGCTGACTCGCTTTTGATAGTTCGGCTGTTTTGCAACTTCCTCGATTTTTTCCTGGAATTTTTTCAACCGCTCCGTCTGTTGCTCAAGCGCCTGTCGATATTCCTCCAGTACTGTTTGATCCCCATCATCCTCAAACACAAGGCTCTTAATCCATTTTAGGTGCCCAAGCGACCAGTTCTTGCCCTGCGGATATTTCAATCCACGTCGCATCAGAAACCGTGCTAATCGATGCCGTGCTCGCTGCTGGTCTTCCAATGCGTCTTCTCGCGCGCGCACTAGATCTCGCAGACTTTCCTGTTCTTTTTGCGGGATCACAATACATGTTAGTTCTCCCGCTCGGTACAATTTGCCCAGGGCTTTCGCATCCAGCTTATCCGTTTTTACTTTTTTCCCCGCTCGTCTCGGGGTCAACGAAGGGGCCGCAACCTCACAAGAAATCCCATGTTTGGCCAAATAGCGCTGCAAATAGTATCCATTAACGCCCGCTTCGTAGACGCACCGTACATCATCTTCAAATGCCCTTAGCTTTTTCGCTAATCGCCCCAGCCCCGTACTGTCGTTTGATACAACAAGTTCTTCTCGTGGGTTACTTTCCTGCCCGCGAAAAACTGCGACGTTTATCTTTTTTGCTGAATCATCCATCCCTACCCAAGTGATACAATCTGCCATGATCGGTCTCCTCATGTTTTATGGCTCTGCAGCTTCGTCACCACGACTTCAGCTGTAACCCACGATATTACATGCTAGAGACCGATCACTCCATTATGTCTACAATCTGCCGCGCCTCCGGCGCTGACATGATTGCGATTCCAAGTACTCAGGGCAAATAGTGTGCAGCATCAGCCGGGATGGCGGCGTCCCCAGCATGTACTTCAAAAAAATTCCGCTGCACCTCGCTGTGCCAAGGCTGGATCCGCTAGTTAGCGCTGCAGCTGCATGATAATTGTTCTGAGCTCTGCGACGCGAGCGAAGCGCCAGGCCCGGAGGGCCGAAAGCAAGTAGCCAGCGCAGCGAACCCCTGGATTGGATTAAGCCTGTAACCAGCCCTGAAGGGGCGAAAGAAAACATCGGGAAAAATTAACTGGCATTAGCTATCTTGCCGGCAAGGGGCGTGGCTGCTTGCATGGTGCTGACGCTGCGTTTGCGATTTTGTGTAATTTTGCGTTGGTGGTTGTAGGGATTCTGTTACAATCACGGGAACGCTGCGGAGGTGAATCTGGCCTGGTGGCTGGCCTGGACTTCAAATCCAGTTGTGGTTTACCGGAAGGTAGGCTAGGTGGGTTCGATTCCCATGCACCTCCGCCACATTTGCTCCCGATCCCTGTTTGCTAAATCGCGCAAAATATACTTGTCCTGACTGCAAACATGCCTGGGTCGGGAATGAATGCCTGTCCGGCTTCGCAACAACTTTCGCGGCTGCAGCTTAATAAATCCACTCGGGTTCGCAGAGACTCCCTTCGCTGGCAGCGGTTCTTCCGCAACCTTTGCATACAAACCTGGAGTCCTTGATCAGAGTCTTCAGGTCCTGCAATCCTGAGTCGGACGAAATGTCTATTTCGCAAATCAACTTATCATCCGATTGGTCCCGGTAATTTTTCTCTTCAGACATTGGGTACCTCCCTAAAAACGCCTCCACTCTCTGGCTGCAGGCTGCGCCAAAAACGTCATGTGAAACTAACTTTCATATAAAATATAAAACTAACGTAGTCAATAAGTAATACTATGTAAACGCATTTCAGGTGGGCAGGCGATGGCGCTCTCTGTAAGCAGCGGGAGGTTGCTTCGTGGAAGCGGCTTAGCCTTTGTCCGCAGTCTAATCCAGTGAATCGCCAAAATATGCGCGGTGAGCAGGGCAACGGCATTTTTTGTCCCACGGCTCAGCACATTGCCGGATCAGCCGCACTTTTTCTTCTCCCGCTGATTTGGCTAACGGCCCCCTGAGGCTGGACTCCGCCTCTCCGAGGAAACGGTCGTAGTAAACCTCCACCGTATAGGCGCCGCAGTCGGGGCAGAAAAAATAGGAATCAATGATTTCATCGCCCAGGATGCCGCCGGAAATCGAGGCCAGCGGCTTTCCGCTCAGCGCTTTCCCGCATTGAAGGCAAGCGATCATACTTCCTCTTCCTTCCGGAAAAAGTTGTTTAGCGCTTTTCCAGCTTGAACCAGGTCATGGCGTCATAGGGTACCTTGCCCGCCGGCTTCGGACCTTTGTATTGAGGAACGTCGCGAAATCCGCCGACCAGCACTTTCTCGACGCTTGCGGCGGCAATCCTGTATCCGGAGGCAGCGAGCGGTTCATCCAGGCTGGCGGTAATTTCCCTTCTCGAAAGTATGTTTTTTACATACCTGTTGATATCCATGGATACCGGTTTCCCGCGTCTCCGGTCCCACATCCGGTCCCGGTAGGCGTTGGCGGCCAGATACTCGCTCAGCCATGGGTATTCGATGAGGCGGCCAATGAATATCGACGTATAGGTGCCGTTCAGCTTTGGAGGATCGGCAGGTTCAAAGGCCTTTTTCAGGATGGACTGCATTTCCTCCTTCGAACAATGGCATGCGGAATCTTCCGGCTGGATCCTGAGCCGCAATGTGTGGGATTCATCATCGGCCTCGACGCGGAAGCTGCATTGGCCCGATTCCACCGACAGGATAAGCCGCTCCTGGTGGGCGGCGAATGCAGGCCAGGATTGGAAGAACAGGAAAATCGGAATACAAAGGAGCAGAAGCATAACGGCAATGAGCCTTTCCCGGGTGCGGGAAATCCAATCCGTTTCGATTTGCATGCCAGGATTGTTGGGCAGGCTTGTGTAACTGTCAAGCTTTCGGTTTTGAATCGCGTATAATAGCGGCAACGTGATGCCATCCACCAACATTTAGGGAAGGCGCGAGTGTCTGTAGAACAGGAGGGAACGGATATGGATGAATACGGGCAAATGACGCGGCGGTCCTTTGTTCAAATGAGCGGCGCGACGGTAGCGGCGCTCGGCATTTCATCGACAGGGCCTGCGAATATTGCGGAGGATCCTCAATTGAAAGAGGCGATCGCCGGACTGAATTATCTGACGCCTGTCGAACGTGCATTCATCCTGGACAAAGGGAAAGCGGGGGTCGCGAAACTTCCGCCGGAGAAGATTCGGGAGATCGGCCAGGATCCGGAAACGTGGTCATTGGAAGTTATGCCTGATCCGGCCGGCAACTGCGTTGTGGAGCGGGCCTTTTCCCGCGAATCGGGAACGGCGCTGAACTGGAGCGCGCTGATGAAGCTGGCGGAGAAGCATGCCGTCCGGTTCCTGCATGTCTGCACGTGCACGAACGGCAGCGATCCTTTTCATGTGAGCCTGTGGGAAGGGATCCCCTTGCGGGAGATAGTGTGGCTGGCCGGGCCCAAAGAGAATGTTCGCCGGGTCTCGTATGAGAGCTATCACAACGAAAACCCGACGTTTAAAAGCTCTCTATCGATGGGGCAGGTGCTGGAAACGCCGCCGGGGGTAATGCCTGCCGTCCTTGCGTACAAAATGAATGGTCAGATTATCCCCGCCTCGCACGGCGGGCCGGTGCGGATGATCGTGCCCGGGGCATACGGCAGCAAGTCCATCAAATGGCTCCGGCGCATTGTTTTGACCGGCGAATTCAAGGCCGCCGAAACCGATGCCGAACCTCCCTTCAACAATGATCCGGAGAATGCGCTGAAAACGCGCGCCAGGTTTATCCATGCTCCCAAGGAAGTCTTCTCGGGAAAACCGGTTGCGATAACAGGGATGGCGCAGATCGGCATATCCGGCCTGGACAGGGTTCAGTATTGCGTGCGATCCCAAAAGGACGGATGGCCGGCCGATGATCCTTACCGATCCAGGGCGGACTGGAAGGATGCCTCGATACTGCCGCCACCGGCCGATTGGGGCGGCGGGCTCCCGGAAGGGAAACTGCCACCGACGAATCAGACGGATCCCGTGACAGGCAAGCCGCTCCAGTGGCCTCTGCCGTATACGATCGTGCATTGGGCTGCCCTGATTCCCGGGCTGGCTGCCGGCACCTACGATCTATGCTGCCGCACCATTGACAAAAACGGCATCGCCCAGCCGCTGCCTCGAACGTTGCCGAAAACGGGATTTAACGAAATTCATACCGTGATTCTCACCGTGAAACCTTGAGGCAAAGAGCATTTTTCGGCCCGGGGCTGTGGCAAAAAGTAAACGGGGGGACGTCCCCGATTTCGTTTTACTCTGAGTTGAGAATCCAGCAGAATAGCCTTCAAAACAATAGGTTCGGCGGCTTAGACGACCTGTATAGAGTCATCATCCAACTCGATTCAAGTAGGACCAATGGACAATAACCTGATTGAAAGAGAATCCCCTCCGCGGTGGTTGATCGGTATCGTTGTGGGCGTTTTCCTGATTGTGGCAATCGGCGGTTCGCTGTTTTATCTCCAGCAGCGCGATCGAATGCGCCACCAGGTGGAAGATCAGCTTTTGACGCTTGCCCGCCTGAAAGCAAGTGAAATTGCTCAGTGGCGGGCGGCGCGTATGCACGATGCATCTGTGCTTGCGGGCGATCCATTTTTCGTCGAGACCGCCTATTCGTGGATTCAGAATCCGGATCCGAAAATCAGCCGGAAGATACTCGAGCACTTTCGCACGATCAAGTCTGAATATGGTTACTGGAATGTGCTCCTGACAGCCCCGGACGGGAGGAACCTGCTGATCCTTGAAGGGCCGCCCGGCACGGCGCTTGGCGAAAGCGCCGCCGCATCTCTGGGAGAGGCTTTGCGCAGCAAACGCGTAGTGATGACGGATCTGATCCCCAGCGAAGGGGTGCTCCCCGTGCGGCTGGATACGATTGCGCCTCTCACTTTGCGCTCTCCTTCCGGCGACGTTCCGTTCGGCGCGCTGGTCCTTGTCAGTAATGTCCAGGATTTTCTGTACCCGGTTATCCAGTCATGGCCGGTTCCTTCGGCAAGCTCCGAAAGCCTGGTTGTCCAGCGCGATGGCGACTCTGTTTTGTTTTTGAATGAGCTGCGTCATCGAAAGGGCACCGCGCTGAAGTTGAGGATACCGCTAAAACAGACCGATGTTGCCGCCGTGAAGGCGGTTTTGGGGCAGGAGGGGATTGTAGAGGGCCTTGATTACCGCGGCGTCAAAGTCATTGCCGCTCTTCAGCCGGTGGCGGGTCCCGGCTGGTTCCTCATCTCCAAGGTGGATGAATCGGAAGCCATGGCTAC
The DNA here is from genome assembly GCA_963664705.1 of Acidobacteriota bacterium. Lineage (GTDB taxonomy): Bacteria > Acidobacteriota > UBA6911 > UBA6911 > UBA6911 > UBA6911. The sequence continues at coordinate 6,563,026 of OY761556.1, forward strand.
ATGGCGTTTTCGATCCCTGCTCATTATCGGATTTAGCATTGCTCTCCTGATTGCTACGGCTGCCATTGTGCTGGCCGTGTGGCAGCGCCTCATGAAAGCCAGCTACCAGCTTCATCTGAAAACCGAGAAGGCGCGACAGGAGGCGGAACAGAGATATGGGACCACGCTGATGTGCATCGGCGACGGAGTCATTGTGGCCGACCCGCTGGGGCTTGTGACCATGATGAATCCGGTAGCGGAAGGGCTTACGGGTTGGGTGCAGTCCGATGCGCAGGGGAAATCCATCGAGACTGTCTTTTCTATCTGCAATGAATATACCCGGAAGGTGGTGGATAACCCCATCCGGAAAGTCCTCGAGTGTGGCCGCACGGTAGGCCTGGCCAATCACACCATCCTGATATCCAAATCCGGTGTCGAGTATCCGATCATGGATAGCAGCGCCCCGGTCCGGGAAGCGAATGGCGACCTCATCGGAATCGTACTGGTTTTCCGGGATCAAACCGAGGAACGCAAGGCTCAAAAGTTGCTGCAGATCGAGCACGACAACCTCAAAGCGATCTTGCGCGCTTCTCCGGTAGGGCTCCTGGTTTTTGACGAATCGGCCCGCATAACCACGGCCAGCCCCGATGCGGAGCACCTGTTCCATAAAGATCTGAGGTCGGGAGAAAATCCGCGGTGTGGCGAGTTTTTGGGCTGCTGCAATCACTTCAACTATGAGGAAGGCTGTGGAACTTCCGAGCCCTGTGCCAACTGCCTGATCAATCGTGCAATTCAGGAGGCATTGCAGGAAGGGAAGGGAGTTCACAATCAGGATTGTGTATTTGAAAAGCAGGTCGGTGAAAACAAAGAAACTCTGTTTCTGTCATTTGGGGCAGAACCGGTTGTTCTTGATGGCCGACGCCACGTCGTCGTTGCGATTCAGGATATCTCTCCGCGGCGCCAGATGGAAATTCAATTGCAGAAGAATCACGACCTGATGAACGAAGTTGGCGAAACGGCGAAAATCGGAGGATGGGAGCTGGATCCGGTTACGAGGATCGGGACCTGGACTCAGACGATGTACGATATCTTCGAGCTTCCCAAGGGACAAAAACCGGGCGTTCATGATGCGCTGTCTTTTTACCATCCGGAAGACAGGCCAAGGATTTCCGCTGCGATCAACGATGCGATATATGAAGGCAAACCTTACGATATGGAGCTCCGGTTTATCACTGCGAAGGGGAGACAGTCGTGGGTTCGATCTCAATGCAAAACCTTTTTCGAAAACGGGAAGCCCGCGCGGCTGGTTGGGATTTTGCAGGATATAACGAGCCAAAAGCAGGCTGCCCTGGAGCTGAAGGAAAAAACGGAAGAGATTGAACGCTATTTTTCCACCGCCCTCGATTTGTTCTGTATTGCGGATTGCGACGGCAGATTCAAACGCCTCAATCACGAATGGTCCAAACTCCTCGGGTATCGCCTGGAGGAAATGGAAGGCCGCTCCCTGCTGGAGTTCGTGCATCCGAATGATGTGGCGGCAACCAGGCAGGCGCTATCCGATCTGAATCAACGAAAAACCGTTCTTAATTTCGTGAACAGATGTGCGGCGTCCAATGGATCGTGGCGCTGGCTCGAGTGGAGAGCTTCTCTGAGTGGCGGCGATATTTATGCGGCCGCCAGGAATATTACGGATCGGATTCTTGCGGAACAACAGAATGAGAAACTTGCCCAGCAGTTGCAGCAGGCCATGAAAATGGAAGCGGTCGGGCGCCTGGCCGGCGGTGTGGCGCACGATTTCAATAATCTATTGACGGGCATTGGCGGCTATACGGATTTAATCATCTCCAATCTGGATGATGGCGATCCCCTTCTGCCCGACCTGAATGAAATCAGGAAAGCCACCGACAGTGCGGCGGCTCTTACCCGGCAGTTGCTGGCATTTTCACGCAAACAACTGATCGAGCCCAAGGTGTTGAGCTTGAATCAACTGGTATCCGGTCTTCAGAAGATGCTGCTGCGGTTGATTGGGGAGGATATCGAATTGCGGACCACGTTGAAGGAGGATTTGACCTCAGTCCTGGTTGACCCGGGGCAATTTGAGCAGATTCTCGTCAATCTGGCGGTGAATGCCCGCGATGCCATGCCGAACGGCGGAAAGCTGATTATTGAGACAGCCAATGTCGCGCTGGATAACGAGTACTGTTCGATTCACCCGGATGCCAAGCCTGGACGTCACGTGATGCTGTCCGTTTCCGACACCGGATGCGGCATGAGCGAAGAGGTCAAAGCGCACGTTTTCGAGCCTTTCTTTACCACAAAACAGAAGGGGCGGGGGACGGGATTGGGATTGGCGACCATTTACGGTGTCGTCAAACAATCGGGCGGCAGTATCGAAGTGTATTCGGAGCTTGAAAAGGGGACGATATTCAGGATCTATCTGCCGGCAGTCGATGAAGTTCCGCAGCATCTCAATATCGAGAAATCCAAGGACGCATCCATGCCAAAGGGAGATGAAACGATCCTGCTGGTGGAAGACGAGAAGATCGTGCGGGATCTTGCGGCCAAGCTGCTGAAACGCCTGAATTACAATGTCCTGTATGCCTCGAACGGAGAGGAAGCGCTCGAAATCGCACGGAATCATGAAGGGGTGATTGACCTGATGATTACCGATGTGGTCATGCCCGGAATGAATGGCCGTGAGCTGGCCGATCATTTGCTGCAGGTCAGGCCCGAAATCAAAGTCCTGTTCTGCTCCGGGTATACGGAGAATGCCATTGCCCACCATGGAATCATTGATAGAGGGCTGAATTTTATAGGGAAGCCATATTCTTCGAACGATCTGGCGAAGAAAATACGTCAGCTGCTGGAATAGGATTTTGCATTCGGTTATGTTCGCGGCAATGCTGCCTTCGGAGGGCGGTGGCTTGCCACCGCCTTCTGCTGACATGGTTTTCAAAGGCGGCAGCAAGCGGCCGCACTCCAAGGTTCAGTGGCAAGCACAGCGCCGAAGGCGCGCCAGAAAGTAGCCCGGGGTGAGCGCAGCGAACCCCTGGAAAAAGATCAGGAAAGACGGAGCCCCGGCAGAGGCGAAAGTATTGTTCGCCCAAAACAAGAGTTGTTCATTGCGGAACACTTCGGGAAGAACTATTCTCCATCGGGCCTCCGGCCCTCACTACCCAATCCGAAGACTGAATTAGTCAGCATATTTCGGATCGTGCGATGACTGGATCCGTTATTTGTCAGCGAAGCCGGTCAAGGCAGCTTCGAAGGTCTCTCCTGCCGCTTTTCCATAACACGGCGGATTGCCAGTCCAACGCTTCCAGGCTGAATGGGTTTTTGAACGAATTCCCAGACTCCGGACAGTTTGCCCTGGACCTCTCTTGCTGATTTGGCAAACCCGCTGCAAAGGACGAGTGGAATGTCCGGGCGAATGGCATAGATGCGGTCGGCCAATTCTGTCCCAGTCATTTTGGGCATCGTCAAATCGGTCACCACGACATCAAAATCATCGGCGTGGGATTGAAAATGCTCGATGGCTTCCAAAGGATTTGAGAAAGCCATTACCCGATAGCCGAACTTTTCCAGACCATTCCGATTGATTTCAGCGATGTCCGTTTCATCATCCACAAACAGGACCCGTTCAGTGCCCAGGGGTTTTGCAGGCTCGATCTCATCAAACCCTTCCGAATCGGAGCGAAGGCAAATCGGGAAGAACAGCTCAAATCTGGTCCCTTTGCCCAATTCGCTGGATACATCGATCGTGCCTCCATGTTGTTCAATAATGCTGTCGACAATGGCCAGGCCCAACCCCGTTCCTTCCCCGGACGCTTTGGTGGTGAAATACGGTTCGAATATTCTCTGCAGGGTTGTGGCGCTCATGCCGATTCCATCGTCCTTCACGGTGATTACCGCGTGTTTCCCCGGCATCAGACGCGGGTGGGCGGATATCATGGCGGGGGACAGATCTCTTTCCTCCAGCGAAATCTCAATAACGCCGCCGGTGTCCCGCAATGCGTGGTAGGCATTCGTGGAAAGGTTCATAAGCACCTGGTGAACCTGTGTGGCATCGGCCAGCACCAGGCCGCAGGGGGAGTCAAGCCTGCAATTGAGCTCGATCGTGGCGGGGATCGAAGCTCTCAGCAGATTGACCGCTTCCTGAATGAGCGGCTGCAGGCGGATGGGGCGCTTCTCTCCCTCCGTCTGGCGGCTGAAGGTGAGGATTTGTTTGACCAGGTTCTTCGCCCGGGTACAGGCTTTCAATATTCCGCCAATCTCGCTTCGGATGTCCTCGTTGTCCTCAGGGGCATCTTCCTGAATCAACTGGGCAAATCCAATGATGACGCTCAGGATGTTGTTGAAGTCGTGCGCAATGCCTCCGGCCAGTGTCCCGATGGCCTGCATTTTTTGAGCGTGGCGCAGCTGTTCTTCCAGTTGAATTTCCTGCGTGATGTCTCGTTTTACCGAGACGAATTGCACGATCTCTCCTTCCGAATTGCGTATCGGATAAACGGCCGCCTGGTCATGGTAAAGAGATCCATCCTTGCGCCTGTTGGTAATGCGGCCGCTCCAGGTTGAGCCGCTGGAGATCCGGTCCCACATGTTCCTGTAAAAGAAGGCATCGTGTTTACCGCTTTTCAGGATACGAGGGTTCTGGCCGATGACTTCCGCAAGGGTGTAGCCGGTGACGCGCTCGAAGGCGGCGTTTGCGTACTGGATGATGCCCCGCTTATCCGTGATGACAACAACTTCGTTCACATGTTCAATTGCGCGGCTCAACTGTTTCAGCGCTACGGTTCGTTTTTCGACCAGGGCTTCCAGATGCTCCCGGTATCGCTGGTTTTCCTGTTTAAGCCTCTTGCGCTCCAAAACTTTTTCAATGGAATAGACCACCATCGACAGGTCGGAAATCGGCTTCATCAGATAATCGGCGGCGCCCAGGTGCAGCGCGCGAACGGTATCCTGAATCCGGCCAGTACCGGAAATAACGATGAATGGGAGATCCGGGTGATCTTTGCCCTCCGAGGCGAGGACTTCAAAACCGCTTGCCTGGGGCATGCTCAGGTCCAGGAGTACGATGTCGGGGATATTGCTGTGGATGAGCTTGAGACCCTCCTTGCCATTTTCTGCTGTCTGCACCTGGAAATTGCGGTCTTCCAGGTAAGCTTCGAGGCTCTCGCGAATAGATGGGTCATCGTCAATAATCAGGACACTCGGGTTTGGTTCCATGGTGGTCCCTCACGAGGTTTGGGTCGTTTCCAGGAGTAGTTTCAGTGCCGCTTCCATCTCGTCAATTTTCAAGAGAGGTTTGTGAAATACCCTTTTGTTCACGGTCGGGCAAGTCAGTAAATCCGGGGGCAACCTGTAGTCCAGGGATCCCGTAAAAACCAGGAAGATCAGATCCGGCATCACGCTCATGGCCTGCCGGATAAACATGTCTCCGGTCATTCCCTTCATTCGAATGTCGACGACAGCGGCATGCACCATGCATTGATGAAGCTGTTCCAGTGCTTCTTCGCCGTTGGTGCAGGAGAGAACCTTCCACCCGCGGTCCTCAAACAGGGCTGAAAGGCTCAAACGGATGGAGTCGTCATCATCAAGCACCAGCAGCACGGGGTCGGTGGCATTCATGGTGTTCCTCGATTTTCTGCTTTTGGAAGACGCGTGATGAAGCGCGTTCCTTTGCCGGGCTCCGATTTCACACTGATCTGGCCCCCGTGATTTTCCACTATAATGAAGTAGGAAACGGAAAGCCCCAGACCGGTTCCTTGCCCGGCGGGCTTGGTGGTAAAGAAGGGTTCGAAAACGCGTTTCCTCACCTCCTCCGGCATCCCGGGGCCATTGTCCTCCACTTCAATGCATACCATTCCTTTGTCATAGGCTGTGCGCAATATAATCCGGGGACTGGCCCTCATCGCTCCCTGGTCCATGGCTTCATGCATAGCCTGGGCACTGTTGCGGAGCAGGTTGAGCAACACCTGCTGGATCTTTTGCGGCTCACATAGAACGGGAGGTACATCGGAGGCATATTGTCGGATGATTTCGATATTTCGAAAATCATAGTTCTTTTTTAAATCATAGTCGGTTCTCGCCAGCTCAATCGTCTCATCCAACAGGCTTGAAGCATTGGATGCCGAGCGCGTGGAATCGCTTTTCCTGCTGAAGCTGAGCATGTTTTGCACGATACCGGCCGCGCGCAATCCTGAATCCTGAATGGTATGGAGCATTTTCGGAATTCCGCGTGCCTCCGCGTAGGCACGAAGGTTTTCAAGCGACAACCCGCAGGTCTCGGCCGCATTTTGGTTGGCAGGCAGATCGCCGAGGAGACGATCCTGCAGTACCAGCGCCGTTTGCATCATGCCGCCCAACGGGTTGTTGATCTCGTGGGCCAGACCGGCCGCCAGCCCGCCCACGGAGAGCATCTTTTCACTTTGCACCATCATTTCCTCCATGCGGACCTTCTCCGTGACATCGTCCAGCCGGATCACGGCTCCTTCCACTCCGTTGGCGACGAGGGGGAAAATGGTCAGATCTTCATAGCGCACTTCTCCCTCTTCATGGTAGGGACGTCGCGTAATCTGTTTGGACGTGCGCTCCCGTATGGCTTTCAAAACCTCTGCTTTTTGATCGGCCAGCCGCGGGAAGACGCTTTCCAGCTGCTGTCCCATGACAGAGTTCGCGGCAAGCCCGGTCTGGCTTTCGGTGTGCCGATTCCACTGGGTCACATTTCCCTTTTCATCAACGCCAATGAGTACGGAGGGCATGGAGTGAATGATGTTTGCCAGGTAGTTGCGGAGCCGCTTCAGTTCCTGTTCTTCCTGTTTGCGCGCGGTAATGTCATTCAGAGTCCAGATGGATCCTTCGTCCAGGTTTTTGGTAATGGCTTGACCGGTAATGCTGCACCAGATGAAAGATCCATCCCTTTTCTTCATGAGAACTTCGGTAGAATAAATGCCTCCGTTTACAAGCTGGCGATATCCCTCCTGCTGCACCCTGGCGGATTCTTCCTCGTTTGCATAGAAGGAGGACATGTGTTTTCCAAGCAGGTCGTCCGGCGCGTAGCCGAATTGCTGAGCGAAGGCGGGATTGACCCACTGTATCTTGCGATCAATCAGGTGGCAAATCCCCATGCTGATGGTGTTGAGAATGGTCCGTTGCTGATTGGCCAGTTGACGGGACTGCTCCATCGCTTGTTTTTGCTCGGTGATGTCAAAATGAATTCCAACGGTGCGGAGAGGGTTTCCCGAAGAATCGCGGGAAACAAGCCTGCCTCGGTCCAGTATCCAGACCCAGGAGCCGGACTTGGCGCGGATTCGGTGTTCCACGTTGTAGTATTCCGTTTTGCCGCGCAGATGATCGTTCGCGGCCTGCCTCATTTCCTCGAGATCATCGGGATGCATGAGCTCGTTCCAGCCTTGGAGATTGGGTCGAACTTCTCCCGCGCTATACCCGAGGCTCTGCATAAACCTCTCTTCGTCTTTGACCTCCTCTGTCTGATGATTCAGGTCCCAGCAGTTCATGCCGGCGGCTTCAAGGGCCAGGTTAAGTCTCTCTCCCGCTTCCCGCGCGGCGGCCTCGGCCCGCTTGCGTTCGGTTGTGTCCACGCAGGCGAGCTGCACTGCAGGTTTGTTGTTGAAGTCGATGACGGTGACCACTGTTTCCGCCCAGAACTCGGTTCCGTCTTTCCGGATGCCGCGGTATTCATACCTGGACGGCACCGGTTTATTTGCCAGGCGGTCGGCGTAACGGTTTTTGAGGGTCTGCCTGTCTTCCGGACTGATGATGGTCCATTCGTTTTCCTCGGAAGCGGACAAAAGCTCCTCGACGGTGTATCCGGCCATTTCGGCGAAGACTCTGTTGCAAAAGACGAGGCTTCCATCCTGCAAGATAGCCAGTCCCTGCAAGGAGTTTTCCACCAGCGCCCTGTATTTGGCCTCGGATTTTTTCAGATTTTCGGACTCTGTTTTCTGTGTGGTAATGTCAATGCCGGTTGTCAGCATGCAGGGCTGATCATTGACGCCAATTCGGATGGCCGAAAGCAGGATGGGAAATGCCGTTCCGTCCTTCCGGAATGCGGTCAATTCGACATTCGGCATTTTCTCTTCCTGTGTCAATTGCTGAACCAGCACCGCCGATTCCTGCGATCCGGCCAACAATCCCAGTTCATCCAGGCCATGCCCGACAAGTTCCTCCCGTTCGAAACCGCTCATCCGGATAAAGGCATCATTCACATCGATGACCTTTTTATCGTTGAGCGAAACAACCGACATGGGATTGGGCGCTGAGTGAAAAAGCACCTGAAAATGCTCTTTGCCTTCCTGGATCGTTTTTTCCAGTTCATTGCATCTTTCTTTGTATCTTGTCAGCTCTGTTGTGCGGCGAGCATTCTTCGCGTCCCTTGGCATAGATACGCATCTCCCGGGCAGGCCCACACTCATGCATCTGATTTTTTTATGAAGGTATTATGGCTGCTAGCCTACCATATCTTTGTCTTTTTCGCCACGGGACGGGAAGGAGTCTGGGATGGGATGCAAATAGAGCGTATAAGCGGATTCTGGCCCTGCGGGCGCCGGCTTGCCTGACATCGCATTCACGAAATCAAACAAGCCGGCAATTCCGGCAAATTCCTAAAAATCGCTAAGGATGGCTTGTTCTGCATTTTTGCCGATGCCATTCCATGGGTTGGGATGGAGTTCCGGCTTTGCGTGGCTGCGCGCACGTTGTCGTCCTGGCTGAAGGGAGGACTGAGCTGAGCCGGTGCGTTGGAATTCCGCAACCATACTCTTCATTTCTTCCGCTTGGCCCGACAGTTCCTCGGCTGCACTTGCCGACTCCTCGGCATTCGCGGCCACCTGTTGCGTTACCTGGTTCATCTGCTCAACCGCGGTGTTGACCTGCTCCACTCCCAGGCTTTGTTGTTCCGATGCGGCGGCAATTTCAGCCATGACCGCGCTGACGGAGTTTACCTGCGAGTTGATTTCGTTCAGGTTCCTCAGGACTTCCTGGTTGATCGAGACGCCCCATTCGGCGTTCTTTACCGATTCCTCAATCATGTTTGCCGTGTTCTTGGCTGCCTCGGCGCTACGCATGGCGAGGTTGCGGACTTCCTCTGCGACGACCGCGAACCCTTTGCCGGCATCACCCGCCCGTGCCGCTTCCACGGCTGCGTTCAACGCGAGCAGATTGGTTTGAAATGCAATCTCATCGATGGTCTTCACTATCTTTGCGGTGGAATCGGAGGATGCTTTGATCCGGTCAATGGCATCGGACAGCCGTTTCATGCTTTCGACGCCTTTGTCCGTGGTAGATCGTGTGCCATCCGAGAGTCCGCGTGCCTCTCTTGCATTTTCTGCATTGCGTTTCGTCATCGACGCCATTTCCTGCAGGCTGCTCGATACCTCCTCGAGCGAACTGGCCTGTTCGGAGGAGCTTTGCGACAGGGTCTGGCTGCCTGATGAAATCTGGCTGGAAGCGGAAGCCACCTGGTCCGCTGCCAGAGCGACTTGTGTGAGCGCTTCGTCGAGGTTTCCGATAAGAACATTGATGTTTGACTTCATTGTCTCGAAGACGCCCTTGTAGTTGCGGTGGACGCGAGCGGTCATGTCCTTGTTTGCCGCGGCAAGCAGCGCCGCGCCGCCATCCTCTTCAATGAGGGACCTCAGCGTCTCGATACAGAGGTTCAGGCTGCTTTTGATGTTATTGAAATCGCCGTTGTAGGTTTCGGTGATTGCCGGCGGGATGTCGCCTTTGCTGATGCGGTCGATATAGTTGGAAGCCATCTGCAGGGGGCCGACAACGGCATCCAGCGTTGCGTTGAATCCGGAAACCATGCGCCGATACCCGCCTTCGAACTGATCGGCTTTGCCGCGGTTGGCAAGATTGCCGGCCTGGGCGCTCTTGATCATGCCATTGATTTCATCCGTTACTTTGCGCAGATTGGCCATGGCCGCTTCGAATGAACCGATCGTTGATTGTGTCCGGTCGATGATCCCGTTCATGCTTCGTGCCAGTTCCCCTACTTCGTCCGAGCTGTCTATCTGCAGAGGTTCAATACTGGACACCATTTCAACGTCGAGATTCCCATGGGCCATCGCTTCGCTAGCCTTGCCGAGCTCGGCGATACAGGTGCTCTGCAATTGCTCCGCCCGTGCGGCAACCTGCTTTATGGGGTTTGCAATCACGCGCGCAATCCACAGCCCAAGTCCGATCGCCACGCCCATGCCGATGACGAGGATTATCAGAGCCTGTTGCGTGCCGTGTTCGGCGGTTGCGATGTTTTGATCCGAGGTCGATTTGGCTTCGTCCGTGTTCATCTGGACCATCTTGTCCACGGCGCTCACCGCCACATTCGCCGTAACCAGGAAAGGACCTTTCATGTAGGCCAGCGCTTCCACACGCCTGCTGTTATTCAGCATGTCGGCGAATACTCCGAACTGTTCACCATATCGCTTGATGCTTTCCAACAGTGTCGTGCAATTCTCTTTGTCTTCCTTTGAGGTTGTGCCGGATGCATACTCCTTCAGCATCGCCTCAATTTCCGCGATGGTTTCGTGAACCTTTGCATACTGCTTTTCCCGTTCTTCCTTTGTTTCGGCGAGCAGCGAATCCCTGACCATGACGCGCAATTTCTGGAGATTCTTGGCCGTTTGTGCCGCTTTGCCGAGTGGGATCACATTATCCCTGTACATGGCGGTATCGGCGTTCTTCAGCGCGGTCAGTTCCGTGATGCCCATGTAGCCGACGATTCCTGCAACAAGCGCCATCAGAAGCGAAAAGCAAATCAGCTTCGAGGCGATTTTCATGTTATAGAACCACTTCATAAAGATCTCCTTCAATCCACTCCAAGGCTTTAATTGATGACTGCGTCTCCGGATGCCGGTGAGGTATTGCCGACTCCGGCCGATAATACGCGATCAATATCCAAAAGAATTTTGACCTTGCCTTGCGACTTGCCTATTCCGAGGATGTAGTCCGTGCATGCATTTGCGGCAAACGACGGGGCATCCTCGATGCTGTCGCCCGGTATATTTGAAACTTCCGATACGCGGTCCACGACAATTCCAATGTCGACTCCCTCCACATGCACTACGATGATGCAGGTTTCAGCGGTGGTGTCCTGCGCAGGCATGCCGAACCGCCGCCGGAGATCTACAATTGGGATTACTTTGCCGCGCAGATTGATAACTCCGCGGATAAACTCCGGAGTTCTGGGTACACTGGTGATTCCCATCATTCCGATAATCTCGTGCACCTTCAAAATCGCAATTCCATATTCCTCGTCCGCCAGGAAAAAGGTCAGGAACTTGCCGCCCCTGGTGCCGGCGTTGGGATTCCCGTCTGCATGACTTTGATGTGTCGAAATATCGGATGTGGTTGATAGCGTGGGCATTTGTCTACTCCTGGTAACACTTCCTTCAAGACAGCCAAAGCGGGGCGTTCGGCTTAGGAATGGGTCCTGGAGTCATTGGGTGACCTTCGGTTTTCCGGTCTCCGAAGCTCCTTGAATCCACTGCCGTAATTCAATACCCGCCAGGGAGATACAAAAGATGCTTTATCGATAATCTCGCGAGCGTCTGTATAGGGAATTTGCCACCTGCGGCGGAGTTGCGACGAACCTTCAACCTGGTGTCTTTGTTGGGTTTCGGGGCCGGATGGCCGGAAATGGGCTATGTTGGCAGAATGCTGATAAACTGTTGGTATTTCAATAAATACGTCGTGCTAGGTCTCTTCCGAAATGACCTGAACCTTTCGCGTCAGTTCCACAAGGCTTTGGCATTGCATCTTTCGCAGGATGCTGGCGCGATGGATATCCAGTGTTTTCCGACTGATGTTGAGCTCGGCGGCAATGGATTTGTTGTTTAGCTTGCCGGTGGTCAGTTTTTCCATGACCTCACGCTCTCTTGGGGTCAGGAGTGATAGCAGCGCGAGAATCTCCTGACGCCGGTCGTTTTTCTGCCTTGTCGTTGCGTCGAGCGCTATGGCCTGTCCAATCCGATCCAGAAGGCATTGATTGTCGAAGGGTTTCTCGAGAAAGTCCATGACGCCGGCTCGGACCGCACGCATTGCCAGCGGGACGTCACCGTAACCGGTGATAATAATGATGGGAGTTGGGATTTCCCGTGATGCCAGGTATTCCTGCAGCTCGAGTCCTCCCATGCCCGGCATTCGGATGTCGGAAATAATGCATCCCGGGCGAACCGGGTCAAAGGAATGAAGAAAATCCGTGGCTGATGCAAAAGCCTCAACCATGTGCCCGGCGTTTTTTAGCAATAACACCAGGTATTCGCGCATCAAAGGATCATCATCGATAAGGAAAACCGTGGGTTTTTGAGCCTCATCCGCTACCTTGTCTGGCGCAGTTGCGCTTTCTTGCACCATGGGGAACCTCCCAAATCCTGTCTGGTTTTGGATCTGCGGCACTCACAAACTTGTTTGCCTGGTTCCATTTCCATCAAGCGTGCGCGCAGCACGGGTCGATCCGGAGGTTGCACTAAATTTGTACGGGTACGTTCCAGGGTGACCATAATTAAGGTCCCGGTTGCGCAAGCTTTTGCGCATATTATTTATCTTTTCCGGGCAATAAGCAAAAGGTAATCGAAGCATTGCCGTGGACCGCTATGGCAGCGGCTATGTTCTTGCTCTTTGCCTGCGAGCGGCCAATTCCCGACGTTTTTCTTTCGCCCCTGCCCGGGGCTTGTTTATTCTGCAATCGAGAACCAGGTATTCGCTACGCTCACCCATGGCTATTCGCTATCGGGCCTCCGGCCCTTGCCACCCACTCCGAAACCTGAATTGGACCACATATTTGGGATTGAACCACGACTGGATCCGCTATTTATCAGCATTCCAGGAATTAGCACGCTGGTATTTCCCCGCAATCGGTCGGTCAACATAAGCAAAGCGCCGAAGTTTAAGCCGGCCAGGGGTGAGCGGAGCGAACCCCTGGGCCTAGGATCAGGAATAATGGAGCCCCAGCAGGGGCGAAAGAAGGGCAATTGCAAAAAAGTAAATGGCATTCAGCGGGACGCCGGCGCTTCAGGTGGGTCCCATTGTCATTCCAAGCGTAGGCCGGCGTATCCAGCAAGGTGGGGATGTGCGGGAGGCGGGGCCAATATTGGCTCCGCCTCCCGCCGGAGATAGATCGGGCGAGGCGGACTACTTGGCTTGCGCGCCAACCACAATACACTTCAGACTTTTGTGGTCTCTGATCAGAAGCTTGCCGTCGGCAAGCGCGATCGGTGCCCAGTTTTCGCCTGCTTCGAGCAGCTCAGCACTGGCCAGCGGCTTGAAGCCCGATGGATCCGGATCGACAAGATAGAGCATCTTGTTGCCGTCAACGGCAAGCAGCATTCCGTCGGCGAGGATTACGCCGCCTTTATTGAAGGCGGGCGCGTCGCCCGTTTTCCACTTTATTTTGCCGTCCATTCCCATGCACACCAAGCCATCGCTTCGTTCGTTGATGGTGTAGGGGCCATAGAAATTGTCTTTATACAGAATCGGCGGTTGCGTGTGAGCTCCGAAGTCGACCGTCTTGAACAGCTCCGCTACGTTGTAGCTGCCGTCCTGCTTCTTCTCAATCTTTATCATGGCGGCTCCCGCGCTGTATCCGCCGGTGATCAGCATCCGTCCTTCGCCCGCATCCACCGCGTGTGGAACCGGAATGGCGCATTGCCAGTTGCCATAGGTCCACAGGACTTTTCCGCTGAGAGGATCGAGGCCATTCACGCTGCCGCCGCTGGTATTACGGCCAAACCCCGTTCCTGCCATGATCATCACCAGGTGGTCTTCCCGACCGACTTTTACGATCGATGGGCTGACATACCCGGCAGCGCCGGACAAAACAGGGGATTTCCATTTCAGTTCGCCGTTCAGTTTGTCATAGGCGACCACCGTGGTCTGCGGAGTCTGCGGAGCTACAATCAGCAGATTGCCATACACCAACGGATTCTGGGTTATTGCCCACCGGGGCAGCTGAGCGCCGCCGAAGTCTTTCCAGATATTTTTATTCCAGACGGGATTGTGCGTGGTTGCGTTGATGCAATAGAGATCGCCCTGCTGCCCGCAGGTATAGATGTTGTTGCCGTCCACGGCAGGCGTGCTTCTGGAGCCCGCATGGTCGACTTTTCCCGGAGCATTATAGGCAAAATTCCAGAGTTCCTTGCCGCTGGAGAGCTCGAAGACCCGTAGATTGTCTCCGACCTTGTCGTCCCGGTCGAGCAGGTACACCTTGCCGGCACTGACGGCGGGGCCGCCGTAGCCAATTCCCACAGGGGCTGTCCAGAGGGTTTTGGGGCCTTCTTTGGGCCAGCTTCGCAGCAATCCCTTTTCCGTGGAGGTGCTGTCTCTTTTGGGCCCAAAGTATCCCGGCCAATCCGCGGCAAAAGCGCAAGCCACGGATAATCCGATGAGTATGGTTATGAGTCTTATTTTAGCTTTCATACGCATAGCTCCTTTTTGGTGAAGCAGGATTTTATCAGTATTCGCAAAACTTTGCTCGGGATTGCGGGGCCCCGGATACCGCTATTTTTCAGATCCGGCCGTACCTGCCCCGATAGCGTAAAGATCGGTAGGGGTCATGATATACAGGACCCCGTTGGCCGGGACCGGCGTGCTATAGACAGAGTTCCCCATATCGATCTCAGCGATTTTTTTCATTTCTGTTCCTGCTTTCATGATGGCAACATCTCCGTCCTGATCGCCGAGATAGACCTTCCCATCCGCCACCAGCGGTGAACCCCAAACGGGGGCCATCATGTCATAGGTCCAGTAGGCAGCCCCGGTTTTGACATCCAGGCAGTGCAGGATCCCCTTGAGATCGGAGATGAAAACCAGTCCGTCGGAGACCGCAGCAGTCGAAATGGATCGGTTGATTTTGTCGTATTGCCAGACTCTGCCTGACTCCGTAATGTCGCCCCGCTGAGTCGGATTAATGCAATAAGTGTGTCCGACTCCGTTGCCGCTGTCCGGATCCTGCCCCACGCTCATGAACACCTGGTTGCCGCTGAATGCCGGTGTGGAGATGCCGTAATTGCGGGTCTTGGGCCAGGCTGCGGTTTTAGGATTCAGATCGAATTTCCAGAGATGCTCTCCCGTGCGCGCATTGAATCCATAGACCCAGCCATCTCCGCCGGCAAAAACGGCCTGCATCATTCCATCAACCATGCCAAGCGATGGAGAAGACCACTGACCCCGCAGGATGTTTCCGCCCGGGGAATTGTCCTGCCATACGACCTTCCCGGTGTTTTTGTTGATGGCGATGAAGCTGGGAGCCTTTGGCGCGGGGATTTTCTCGTCGCTTGCGCCGTTGGAGGTTTCAATAAATACCAGGTCTTCCCAGATAACGGGGGATGAGTTGGCCATATTGCGCGGATATACGCCCAATTCCTTCATCATATCCAGCTTCCAGATGATGTCGGCATCGGTTGGCCCTTTGCGCGTTTCATCCTGGAAAGGCCCATCGTTTTTTCCATCCAGGAATCCTTCCGTATCGAGACAGACAAGCTCCGCGCGGTTGTTGACGTAGTAAAGCCGTTTTCCTTCCACGAAGGGAGAAGAGCAGACGCCCTGTTCCGGGAAGTCGTTATCCGATCCCGAGTCAAGCTTGTCGGAAACGGCTTGCCAGAGAAACTTGCCGTCGGACTCGCGGAAGCACATGAGCACTCCCTTGTCTCCATCGATCTCAGGATTTCTGGGATTGGCATTGTTGGTGCCCAGGTAGATCTTGCCGTCGGCTATCACGGGATTTCCATAGGAAGTGGAACCGATCTGCGCCTTCCACTTGATGTTCTTTCCGGTTTTGACGTCCCAGGATTCCGGGAGGTTCTTCATGGCGGAAACCATATTCCGCTGGGCGGTCCCGCCCCACATCGGCCAGTCTTGAGAAACCAGCGGGAAGGCGGCCATGCCGCAGAACGCGAGACTGAGAAGCTTGCTGCTGATGCGCATACACCGGCTCCGTATTCAACCCGTCAGGGCATGTATTGATATGCAGTAAAATCTACGAATGGCGCGAAATCTTGTTTCCATTTCGCGCCATTTCGAGGGATTCCGGCTATTTTTTCCGATTTATCGCAAGGATGCCATGTCGATGACAAACCGGTACTTTACATCGCTTTTCAACAGGCGTTCATAAGCCTCATTGATCTGCTGGATTTTGATCAGCTCGATGTCGGCTGTAATGCCCCTTTCGCCGCAAAAATCGAGCATTTCCTGGGTTTCTCGAATGCCGCCGATGGTAGATCCCGCCAGGTGCCTGCGTTTCATAATAAGATTGAAAGCGGCCACGCCAGACGGCTTTGGCGGAGCTCCGACCAGGGTCATGGTGCCGTTCAGCTTCAATAATTGAAGATACGCATTCAGGTCGTGGTCGGCGGCGACCGTGTCCAGGATAAAGTCAAAACTGCCGGCCTGCTTTTGCATTGCGCTGCCGTCTTTCGACAGGATGACTTCATCGGCGCCAAGCCGGGCTGCATCGGCGGTTTTATGTTGTGAAGTGGTGAACAAAGCTACGTGGGCGCCAAAGGCCTTGGCCAATTTGAGCCCCATGTGTCCCAATCCGCCCAACCCGACGATTCCGACCCTTTTCCCTTTGCCCACATTCCAGTGGCGCAGCGGAGAGTATGTTGTGATGCCCGCGCAGAGAAGCGGCGCGGCGCCTGCAGGATCGAGCGCTTTGGGAACACGCAAGACAAACGCCTGATCGACGACAATGCTGTCCGAATATCCGCCATAGGTAATGCCGCCGAGGATGCTGTCCGGACCCTCATAGGTCAGGGTCATGCCGTTTTCGCAATACTGTTCCTCTCCGGCGAGGCAACTGGAGCATTTGCGGCAGGAGTCCACCATGCACCCGACCGCAGCGACATCTCCTTCCTTGAACTTCTTCACCGCGCTGCCCACCTTTACCACTCTTCCCACAATTTCGTGCCCGGGGACACAGGGATAGACCGTTGGCATGAAGGCGCTCCATTCATTCCGTACAGTGTGCAGATCCGAATGGCAGACACCGCAATACAGAATCTCAATCTGGATGTCCTCCGGCCGGGGCGCGCGCCGTTGCAGTGTGTAGGGTCCGAGTCCCGCCGTTGCGCTCGGAGCGGCAAATGCTTTCGAGGGGAAGGTATTTGCGTTTACATCTGTTTTTGTCATTTTCTTCTCCAATCGTACAATTCAGTATACCGACCGAAAATGATTTCAAGGAATCTGAAATTTGAAATCTGAAATCTGAAATCTGGAATCCGGAATCATCACTTCGGGAGGGTGAAATGGAAGGTGCTTCCTTTTCCCACATCGGATTGGACCCAGATCCGGCCGCCGTGTTGTTCCACTATTTTTTCGCAGAGGGCCAGCCCAATTCCCGTTCCGGGGTATTCCTTTTTTCCATGCAACCGCTGGAATATCAGAAAAATCCTTCGGTGATGCTCCGGTGCGATGCCGATCCCATTGTCTTGCACGGAGAGGAACCAGAAACTGTTGTCGCTGTGGCACCCGATGTGGATCTGTGGAGGAATCTCCTTTCTGCGGAATTTAATGGCGTTGCCAAGCAGATTTTGAAAGAGCTGAACAAGCTGCATTTCGTTGCCCTGAACTTTGGGGAGGGTATCGCAAGTGATGATGGCGCCGGCTTCCTGGGTGCTGGCCTGCAGGTTGGCCTCCGCGATCTGCGCGCATTTGTTCAGATCGACGGGCTGAACCTCCCGGTCTCCGCGTTCTACGCGACTATACTTCAGGAGATCCGTTATCAACTGGGACATGCGTTTGGCTGCGTCCACCACATAGCTGATATAGGTTCCGGCTTTTTCATCCAGCTGTGTTTTGTATTTCTCGGACAGAAGATCCATGAAGCCCGAAATGACGCGGAGCGGTTCCTGCAGATCGTGGCTGGCAATATAGGCAAACTGCTCCAATTGCCGGTTGGATCGTTTCAATTCCTCCGCGGCATCATGCAGAGCCTGTTCAGCTTTTTTGCGTGCGCTGATATCGGCAATGGCGCAGAGAATAAATCTTCCCTCTATGGTTTCGACAGGGTTGAGTCCGATTTCGATCGGAATCTCCATCCCATCTTTTCTCAGTCCAAAGAGGTCTCGACCTTCGCCCATCAGCCGGGCTGCCGGGTTTTTTGCATATTCCGTCCGATGTGCGGAGTGAACGTCCCGGTATTCCCTTGGTACGAGCATCTCGACGGATTGTCCCAGCAATTCATCCCGCGTATAGCCGAAAAGACGCTCGGTTTCGCGGTTGACCAGTTGGATCGCTCCGGAATCGTCTATCATGAGTATGCCGCTGGGCGCTGCCTCGATGGCTACACGAAGCTGATGCTCGATACGCCGGCGGTCGCTGATATCGCTAATGGAGCAGAGCAAAAACGGCCCGGCATTGGAATTTAGCTTATTCAGGCGTATTTCGAGGGATAGCTCTGTGCCATCTTTTCGGCGCCCCGTAATGATGTGGCTCCTGCTTGCAGATGCCGCATCCTGCTCGAATTGAGCGTCAAAGATAGTGGGCGTATTTTTTAGCCGGTCCGGCAGGAGAATTTTGTACGTTTGACCGAGCAATTCCTCTCTGGAGTAGCCGAGGAGCTCCTCCAGTTCCTTGTTGAGAAGAACTATATTCCTTGTGTCATTCAGAATGAGGAGACCGCACGGCAGGTACTCGATAGCGTCTTCGGAAAGGAGATTTATGGGAAGAAATTCATTTTGCGGCATCGCTCCAGGTTTTTCCTTCCCTGAATAACGAATTGAGTATCCTTCGAGGCGGGGCCCGAAAACAATGCGTGTTACTGCCTAGTCCGGGTTGGGCGGAACTACCCAGGCGGAATTCCAGCGTGTTTATGGGAGCTGCCTTCTCATTAAGGCCAAAATGTCAGGATGAAATGTCAGGATGAAAACTGGACGTGTGATAAACGGAGTCTTATGATTATTTTGCTTCATTGGTTTCAATTGTCCAGGCAGCATAGAATTTGATCGTGTTCATTGCAGGGAAACTATCTGAATGCATGCGCCGCGCGAACGCAGAAAAACGGATAAGCGAATTCACCAGATCGGTGCTCTCCATGCCCTGTTTGCTCAAAAATCCTCGCGTGTAGAGTATTTGCGGGCGGTTGCCGAGCTGCTCAAAGTAATCTCCGGATGTGAAAACGTCGGGATTCGTTTGCTTAACCGGCAAGAAGAGCCGCATGAAGCCGGTGTCGGATTTTCTACAGGATTTCCGACGCCTTCGGGTGATTGCATCTGTGCCAGGCCGAGTAACGGTCTGTCCGAACAGGAAGAGTCATTTTCCCAGGGCGCTTGTATGGAACACCGGTTTGCCTCGACCCTGGTTCTGCCCGTGCAATATCATGGGACGACGCTGGGGGTTATCCATTTTGCCGACCATCGCTCCGGGATTTTTGGCGAAGAGCTGGTGCAATTTCTGCGGGGACTTACGCCATTGATTGGCGAGGCAGCGCATCGGTTCGACATTGAGTCTGATTTGCGTCAAAGTGAGGAGCGCTATCGTTCACTGGTCCAGGCCTCGGCTCAGATCGTATGGACAACGGATCCCAAAGGAGAAGTCATCGACGATGTTCCTTCCTGGCGTGCATTCACCGGGCAGAGTTGGGACGAGGTGCGGGGCTGGGGATGGGTGGATGCATTGCATCCGGATGATCGGGAACAGGCGGAAATCGTCTGGCGCAACGCCCTGGCAAAAGCAACCATGTATCAGACGGAATATCGCATCCGACGGGCGAATGGCGATTATTACGATTTTGCCGTCCGCGGGGTCCCGGTGCGCGACCCGGCCGGAACGATAAGAGAATGGATCGGTGCCTGTGTCGATGTGACGGAACGCAGGGATGCCAGTCGGAAGATCCTCGACCTGAACCAATCGCTCGAACAGCGAGCCGAGCAGTTGGGAGCCCTGGCCACGGAACTCACCCTGACAGAGTTTCGGGAGCGCAAGCACCTCGCCCAGGTTCTGCATGACGAGCTGCAGCAGCTTTTGGTCGCAGGGAAGATCCGGGTCGACCTGCTCAGCCAGAATCCCGAAATACTGGCTCAAGGCGCTGGTCACCTGCAGAAATTGGATCAGGTTATCGCGGAATCCATCAAGCTGTGCCGCTCTTTGATGACAGAACTGAGTCCTCCGCTTCTGACCGAAATCGGCGTAGTCGCGGCAGTCGGTGCGCTGGCCCGGCAATTGAAGGAAACGCATGATCTGGTTGTACGCGTTGTATCGGATTATGAGATCCCCGCAGACAATGAAGGGATTTGCCTGCTGTTGTTTCAGGCCGTAAGAGAGTTGCTGTTCAATGTGGTAAAGCACTCCGGCACCAGGCAGGCCCTGATTCGGTTCAGCCGGCTGGCGGGCAATCGAGTGGAGGTTGAGGTTTCTGATCAGGGTGTTGGATTTTCCGCGGGCAATATGCGGTTCCGGAAAAGCCTCGCAACCGGCCTGGGACTTTTTGGAATCCGGGAACGCATCGTTCAAAAGGGCGGAGAAGTTGTCGTTGAGAGCACTGTCGGCAAAGGTACCCGTGTGACCATAAGAATGGGAATCCCCTCCGCTGAAAAAGAGTTCTTCCAGGAATGCAAGGATCCTGTTGCCGAAATGGATATTATCCCGGGCAGATAGCATCTTCACCACAGATACGCCATTCGGGTAATTGTCAGACAAAAGGGCACGGCAGTACTCCCCATCTGCCGGAAAAAATTCCGGAACCATATTTCCCTAACCTGGGATAAAATCCCATTCCAATACGCATCATGGCAATGAATCGTAACGGCGATGCCTTGTAATGAGGCCGCTGGTTTCACGGAAACAGAAACGGAATCGACAAGAGATTTCTGATCGCAGAGCGACAGCAGGGGCCGGCACAATCCCGGTGCGGAGGCTATTCCGGCAATATACCCGGTTCATGACTTCATGCCGAAACCAACACGAAGGTGAGGGAATAGGAGGGACGCATGACAGGTGGATATACAGGCAAGATACTCAGAGTAAATCTGACCCAAAAAACAATAAGCACTATTCCTACCGAGAAGTATGAGGAATACGGCGGCGGCCATGGAATGGGCTCTGCAATTTTTTTGGACCTGGTTGGCGACCAGCTTCCGTTTGAAGCATTTGATCCACGGAATCTGATCATTATGATGGCCCATCCATTTGCCGGCACATTTATGCCGGGTTCCGGGAGATGTGAAGTCCAGGGCCTGGGGCCTATGCTGTATCCCATTGAATGGTTTGCGCACAGCAACTTCGGCGGGCGCTTTACCTAGCAACTCAAATATGCCGGCTGGGACGGCATCGTTGTGGAAGGTGCGGCCGACAGTCCCGTCTGGATTAACATTATTAATGACAAAGTCAAGATTGAGAGCGCCGACGGTATCTGGGGGATGGATACCTGGGACACACAGGAGGAGGTTTCCCGTCGTGTCATGCCCGGCCTGAAATACGGCGAATGGGCGGCGGCAGGAGATACCTTTACGACCCAAATCCCCGCCGTCGTTTGTACGGGCCTGGCGGGAGAAAACAAGAGCCGCATGGGCGCCCTGCTGCACGGACCCGGATCCCAGGCGGCCCTGTGCGGATTTGGAGGTGTCTTCGGGTCGAAGAACCTCAAGGCGATCAGTGCCATCGGAACGGGCTCCGTTCCCATTGCAAACCCCAAAGCTTTCATGGAAGCCCGTTTGTGGTTCCGGCAGTTCTTGTATGATGTGGATGATCCGCGTCGCAAAGATATGGTGGGCGGATTTTATTTCTGGATCAATGGCTCTCCGGCAGGAGCCAACGTAACGAATAACCCGTACTTTGGCGCCAACGCGCTTCCTCTCGTGCCTGCGCGCGCAACCGCCTGCGCCTCCTGTCCCAGGGCATGTCGACAGCGCCTGGCCAGCGGGGACAGCAATGAATCCATATGCGCCGGAACCGCGGGTGTCCGGCTTGAAAATGCCAATCTGAAACTCACGCGCCAGGGGAACGATCTGATGCAGAAATATGGGCTCAGCCACTGGCACTTCATGACGATGCAGGGCTATTTGCAGGATCTGTATAAGAGAGGACTCCTGGGCAAGGGAAAGAAGATTGAAACCGACCTGCCCATGGATCAGTTTGGGACGATGGGGTTCCTGGATATGCTCATGCGGCAGATTTCCACGCGGAAAGGAATTGGCAAGGATTTGAGCGAAGGCCTCGCCAGAGCTGCAAAGAATTGGGGGATATATGAGCCGGACCTGGCCAGCGGAGCGCTGAATCTGGCCTATTGGGGGACAACCGATCATTATGATCCCAGGACTGAAGCGGAATGGGGATTCGGTTCGCTGATGGGCGAACGAGATCTGATGCTGCACAATATCGCCAACTATCCTCTGCACTGGACGCCCGAGGCGTTCAGGATGGAGGGCCGAGAGCCTTACCTGACCGCAGAACAGGCCGCTCAATACACCGCCGATGCCATGATTCCCTACCAGGGAGATGCTTTCATGCTGGATTACAGCGATGGGCCTACCGGGATTTATTCGGATCACAAGGTCAAACAGGTTGCCTGGGTGAAGCACTACGAGAAATTCTGGATCGGCTCCAATGGCTTTTGCGGCTGGAGATGGCCGATGTGTTTTACCAACAATACCGTCGATTTCAGAGGCCCGACCCCCCAGGCGGAACCCCGGTTCTTCAATGCCATTACCGGAAAGAACATTACGTTTGCCGACGGGATGGAATTGGGACGCAAAATTTTCACGTTGGACCGGGCTATCTGGACGATTCAGGGCAGGCACCGCGATATGGAAGTTTTTCCGGACTATATCTACAACCAGAATTCCCGGGGTGGCTTGCTTCCGATGTACGATGAGAAGACAAAAAAATGGTCTTACTCGGCCGGTGAAGGCAGGAAACTGGATCGCGCGAAGGTTGAGGAGTGGAAGACAAAATTCTATTCGTTTGAGGGATTTAACACGGCCAATGGATGGCCGACCCGGAAGACTTTGGAAGGCATGGGCTTAAAGAAAGTAGCCGATCTCATGCAAAGCAAGAACCGCCTTGGCTAAAAGTATTGGAACCATGGGAGCCGACTATTGGGGCCCGTACCCGGATAGCTGGCTCCCATGGTGAAATTTAGAGGGTGTCGGTTTTAGCCGCCATGATGAAATCGTTGCGATGTAATCCCCCGATGGCATGGGTCCACCAGGTTACCGTCACCTTTCCCCACTCCGTCAGGATTGCCGGATGGTGTTTCTCGGCTTCCGCCAGCGCCCCCACCTTGTTTGTGAAGGATAGGGCTTCGGCAAAATTCTTAAAGCGGAATTCACGCTCGAGTCGTGCGACGCCTTCGTGAATGACGGTTTTCCACGCCGGTATCTGCGGTTTCAGCTGGCAGGCTTCTTCTTCCGAAACACGCGGAGCATCTTTACGGCAGGCCATGCAATTTTCAGCGCTCAATTCACTCATTTTTCCTCCACGCTGCAAGGCGGTTCGTGCATGCCGGGAATCCGGGGAACTCCCGAACACCTGTAATTCTACTCCTCGATCCGCTGCAGTATGGCGGCCAGTTCTTTTCTGGTGAAAGGTTTCTGGAGGAAGTGAGTTCCGGGTTCCATGACACCGTGGTTGGCAATGATATCGGCAGTCCATCCGGACATGAAAATGCATCGAAGCTGCGGGTACAGAAACAGCAGTTCATTGGCAAGATCGCGGCCATTCATCTCCGGCATGACCACGTCCGTCATCAGAATTTCAATACTCTCCGGGTGTTGTCTGGCTATGCGCAGCGCTTCGGCCGGGGCGCTTGCCACCAATACCGTGTGCCCGAGCTGTTCCAGCATTCGCCGGGTCAATTGCAAAATGGATAACTCATCCTCAACCAGGAGTACGGTGTTCTTTGCGGCCGGCTCCGCTGCAGATTCTTCCCGGGCGTCTTCCGGCTCTTCTTCGTAACGGGGCAGGTAAAGTTCGAAGACAGTTCCTTCCCCCGGCTGGCTGTGAACATCAATGCAACCGCTGTTTTGCTTGACGATTCCGTAAATGGTTGAGAGTCCCAGGCCGATGCCCTTTCCAAATTCCTTTGTGGTAAAGAACGGTTCAAAGATGTTTTTCAGCGTCTCCTCATTCATGCCGGTTCCCGTGTCGCTGACTCTCAGCCGCACATAGTCGCCCGGCAGGCAGCCGTCGTGTTCTGCACAGAATTGCTCTGAAAGCTGAGTATTGACGGTCTCAATTGTCAATGTGCCGACTACCTGGATGGCATCGCGTGCATTCACCGCCAGATTGGCCATGATCTGGTCAATCTGTGAAGGATCGATGAATATCTGCCAGAGAGAGGGTCCCGGCTTCCAAATGATTTTGATGTTTTCGCCGATCAGGCGCTGGAGCATCTTGATCATTCCCGACAGGGTTGCGTTCAAATCCAGCACTTGCGGGGTTACCGTTTGTCTTCGGGCAAAGGCCAGCAGTTGCCGTGTGAGGTCGGCGGATCGCTGAGCTGCCTTCTGAATTTCCTGCAGATCCATAAAGACTGGATGCGTTGGTTCTATCTGTTCCTGGGCCAGTTCGGCATGACCCAGGATGACGCTAAGCATGTTGTTGAAGTCGTGCGCCACTCCCCCGGCCAGCCGCCCCACGGATTCCATTCTTTGGGCCTGGTAAAGCTGTGCGGAGAGTCTGGCGTTTTCCTCTTCGGAACGCTTGCGCTCATCAATATTGCGAGTGACTCCGACTAATTCCACCTTCCCCTGTTTGTTAATCAAAGCCGTTGCGGTGACTTCCGTTTGAACAACGGATCCATCCTTGCGCAGTTGATCCACCTCACTCGTTATGGAGAAGGGGATGGCGGGATTTTTCAGGAATTTGGGCAGATAAAAGGACAGCAGTTCCTGGACCTTTTTCTGGGATTCCGGCGTAAGCGACGCTTCCATCGGTCGAGACATGGCTTCTTCCGGCGTCCGACCGAGCAGTTTTTTCACTGAGGGACTGATGTAAGTGAAGCTTTTTGTTTCAAAATCGAGCAGCCATATTACATCTTCTATGCTATCGGCGATCAGTCGGTAACGAAATTCACTCTGTTTTAATGCCTCTTCGGTGAGCCTCCGCTCTGTGACATCCCATACCAGGCCGTTTACCCATTGGGGCTTTCCCTCGATGTCGCATACCGGGCGACCGCGGGCGATTACGAAATGAATACTCTTGTCGGGCCATACAACACGATATTCAACTTCGTAGGTGGTACCGGCGGTGAGGGTGGATTCCAGGGCCCGCTTTACCATTCCCAGATCATCCGGGTGAACGACGGAATAGAATTCATCCGCGGTGCCACCGAAAGAGAATGGATCGAGACCCAGCAATTGACAGGTTCGCGGATCGAAATGGCGCGCCCTCTTCTGCAGATCCACTTGCCAGATGCCCATGTCGGAGGAACGTAATGCCATTTCCAGTTTTTCGTTGCTCTCGCGCAAGGCATTTTCTATCTGCTTGCGATTTGAGATCTCCTGAACCGTGCCTACGATGCGGATCGGAGTGCCATCCAGGGCACATTGCCTCAGGCCGCGACCGCTGAGCCAGTGCAGTGTTCCGTCGGGATGAATGGCGCGGAATTCCAGATCCGCAGGTTCCTCTCCCGCTATGCAGGCGCGAATCCACTCTTGCATCGGCAGCCGGTCATTGGGATGCAGCAGCGACACCAGGTTTGCAGGGGTGGGGATAAAGGTGTCGCGGTTCACTCCGTAGAGCCGGTAGGTTTCATCCGTCCATTCGATCAGATCCGAGCCAATCGCCATGCTCCATGTACCTATCCTGGCGATGCGCTGAGATTCGGACAGGAGATATTCCAATGGCGGCGCTGCCGTGGATGGTTGCGCGTCGCAGAGCTTCTCGGTGGCTCGTGTTCCGGGCGCCTTTGCTGATTTCGGGCTTTGCCCAATCCTATCTTTATCCTGCATGCTCATGCCACCCCCTCGCGTTTGACATGGCCATGGCAAGGATTGCCATTCCGATTCGTTTCGATGATCTCAACTTGCCGGTATATTACATTAAGTTGTTTTAATTTACGACCTTATCCCGCCAAGTGGGAAATATCAATCGCGGCTTGGAGTTTGAGATCCTGCGGCGCTAATAGATTCCCAGGCTCAAGCCGGCTGCAATGGTGGCGCCGAGCTCTTTGCAGCGGTCGAGATCATTTGGACCGATAATTTTGGGTGCAAGGATTTGCTCCGGCGTTTGTGCGTGCGTGCAGATAATCAGGGGCGAGGCGACGGGCTTCAGCCTCCATCCCGTGGCAATCCGCTCGATTTGCCGCGCGGCATTTTCTCCGTCTGAACCGGCGCAGATCATGGTGGCATAGGGTCGCCCGCCGATGCGTCCGAGCACGGCATAATAGGTGCGATCGAAGAAATCCTTCATCATTCCTGCCATGGCCGCGAGATTTTCGGGCGCAGCAAAAATGAATCCGTGGGCTTCGAGCACTTCCGCCGCCCCTGCCTTGGATGCATGGATCAGGTGGACGCGCACCTCCGGCTCAGATGAAGCTGCGTCTGCGGCCGCCTGCGCCATCTGTCTTGTGCCGTCCGTCATGGTGTGAAATACAATCAGGAGTTTTTTCACAGGTACATACTTTATGACCTTTGATCGCTCATGGGAAGGGATTCCCATTGGATTGGGTCGACTGCGCTGGGAGCGCGATCTCTGCGGAATTGCGGATTCCGGATTTCAGATTATGACGAGGATCGGGAGCGCCGACGTCCTGCCTTTTGGCATTTACTTTTTTGCAATTGCAGTTCTTTCGCCCTTCAGGGCTCCAATCCTTACGCTATTCAACCAGGGGTTTGCTCCGCTCCCTCCTGGCTATTATCTTTCGCGTCTCCGGCGCTGGCTCTTTGCTCTATCTATACTAGGTGTCCGGATACTCGAAAGATTGTAGCCCCGGGAGAGCTTGCTGGCCCGGGGCTATATTAGGGGCTCAACGAGCCCCAAAGGGGCGAGGGAAAAACGCCCGAAAAAAAGCGAATGGCATTAGCCAGGACGGCGGCGCTTCCGGTAACTAGCTGATGCGTTTTGAACAAAGACGAAGCCCCGCTCCGGCGATGACCAGTAGGGCTCCGGAAAGTCCGATCAGCGGGAGGTTGCTGGCCGTCTTGGGCATTTCATGCGGGGCTGAACTGGACTGCAGTTCGGCCATGTCGTTTGAACTCTGCGCCTCCGGTTCATCCACTCTTGCCAGTGCGCCCGGCTCGGACTGCTTCTCCTGCAGAAGCTGCATGTAATCGGTATGCTCGGCAGGCATTTCCGGCCCGACGCTGGCTGCTGCCGTGCTGGATTCGCCCGCCTGGCGTTCGTGCAGCGCTTGCATATAGCTGCTGTCCTCGGTTTCGGCAACCGCTGACGGACTTTCCTCACTCGGTTTCATCTGGCTGGGTTCAGTCCGGGCAAGCTGACCGGGCTCAACTTTGGAATACACGAATTCGTGCCCGACTCTCCTGTCGGGATAGAACCACTCTTTGATGGCACGCGGAGCGCCGGCAGCACGATCCTCATAAACGATCAGGGTGTTCTCGGGAGCATTGTACCGGAGTTTCGGTATCGCATTGATCGTGGCGTATATCGTGCGTTCATCCGCGCTGAGAACTTGAACGATATGCCGGTCGACCGGTGAATCGACAAGCTTGAAGATGTAGGTGCCGGCGGGAAGTACAACCCCCGGAAGTTCAACCGGCTGATCGAAGGTCAGCATTGACTTCTCATCCAAATCTCCTGCATTGGCTTTGGGCCCCATGTAAGCACCCAAAGAGATCAGGCAGGCTGCAATAAGAAGTACTCGCATGCTTTTCATACACGACCCCTTTCTCCAATGGTGTTGCAGATAGCTGCTGTGACTCGTTGCTATTGGCATCTTTTTTTTGCGTTCCAGGAAAGCCCGATTTTGAAAAGGTCCCTGTTTCAACCTCGGTGGCCTTTCTTGAAAACTGTATTCAACTTAGGAGATGATGTCTCGTGGGATAGGGTGTGTCAAGGGTATAAGTATTATATTTGTAATATATAAGAATATTATGAAAAATAATATCATTAATTATATCGAGCGGATGGCGGTTGGGTTATTGGGCGGTTAACCAAGATGCTTTGAGTCTTCGGGTCTTCGAGGTAAACTCCGGTTACGCTTTTGGTAGGCATCTTCGCTCCATAAAAGAGTTTTTCGATAGGTTGTCCTAATTTTTGAGGATACTTGGGAATGAAACTGATTATTGCGGTAATCCGGCCGTACAAGCTACAGGAAGTAAAGGATGCTCTTTCCAACATAGGGGTTGGCGGCTTGACCGTGACCGATGTTCGCGGCGTGGGGAAGCAGAAGGGTCAGATCGAGAGGTATCGCGGCTCTGAATACAAGGTGGACCTCATAGCAAAATGCAGAATAGAGGTCGCGATAGCGGATGATCAGGTTGAAGAAGTGCTCCAGACAATACGCAATGCCGCGCTGACCGGGGAAGTCGGGGATGGGAAGATTTTTGTATTGCCGCTGGAGGACTCCATGCGTATCCGCACGGCGGAGAGGGGCGATGATTCGCTATAGATCCTGACAGGGATTGTTTTGCTCTGTGCCGGTAACGGCAGGCCGTCGGGAATGCAGACCTGCCGTAAGGATGGTATTTCCCCAATTATTCCGCAACGGGTTCGGTTAAGGGGAATAGCCTGCCCTCTGTCGGCTCGGATTTTGTGTTTCCGCCAATTGTCGGATTTCCTGCTACCAGGTCCTGCTCGGGATATGCGCTGACATGATGAATCGACAAATCGGAGCCCCGGAATTCCTCTTCCCGCGTCAGGCGGATCCCGACGGTGTGTTTGAGTGCAAGGTAGACGACCGAGCCGAGTGCCGATGCGTAAACGACGGCTGCGGCCGTACCGGATAGCTGAGCCAGGAAACTGACGCCTCCGAGTCCTCCCAGTTGCTTGTAGCCGAAAATGCCCGCGGCAATGCCGCCCCAGGAACCTGCAACCCCATGCAGGGG
The DNA here is from genome assembly GCA_963664705.1 of Acidobacteriota bacterium. Taxonomy (GTDB): domain Bacteria; phylum Acidobacteriota; class UBA6911; order UBA6911; family UBA6911; genus UBA6911. The sequence continues at coordinate 6,591,966 of OY761556.1, forward strand.
CCACACCCCAAGGACATCATCGATTTTCAGCCGTTCCGTTTCGATCTTGTACCCATAGACAAATATGAGTGCGCCCACTCCGCCGATGAAGAAAGCGCCGAAGGGATGCACGATATCCGAGCCCGCGCAGATGGCAATCAAGCCGGCAAGTGCGCCGTTGTGGGCAAAGCCGGGGTCATTCCGCGAGAAGACAATGGCGAACAGGACGCCGCCCACCATCGCAAAGAGGGAATTGACTGCAACCAGGCCGCTGATCCCCTCGAATCGCTGAGCGCTCATGACGTTGAAGCCAAACCAGCCAATCGCGAGAATCCAACTGCCAAGCGAGAGGTAGGGGATGTTTGAAGCCGGAATGCCGATGCTTTTCCCGTTAACCCAGCGTCCAAGCCTCTGTCCCAGAATGATGACGGCGGGCAACGCCAGCCAGCCGCCCATCGAATGGACAACGACCGATCCGGCAAAATCGTGGAAAGTTGCTCCGGAAAAGTTGTGAATCCAGTTCTGGAAAAGCTCAGTCTTCCCCAGATCAGCGCCTCGAAAAACGGATAGCCTACACCGGTAAAGATTCCGCCCGCCAGAACCTGCGGCCAGAAGCGGGAGCGCTCGGCGATGCCGCCCGAAATAATTGCAGGAATACATGCGGCAAATGTCGTTAGAAAGAAGCAGTGCAGAAGGTCGAACCCGCGTGCGCCTTCAGCCGGAGATCCGTTGATCATGTTCAGAATCGACCCGGCGCCCGCCCAGAATGAAATGCCGTAGGCAATCGGGAAACCAATCAGAAAATAGGCCAGCGTTGAAACCGACCAATCGGTGAATATTTTTACGAGAGCATTCACCTGGTTCTTGGTCCGGACGGAGCCTGCTTCCAGAAAGGCAAAACCCGCGTGCATGGAAAAGATCATGACCGCGCCGATCATCAGGAAAAGAGCATCCGCGCTGTAGCGTATGGTCTGAAGCGGTTCGTTCATTGCACCTCCTGTATTCATTGCGTGCACCCCTGCATTCAATTCACACCCTGTGAGACAGACTTGGATTCAAATAGACCTGAAATGCAAAATATGGGCCGGAGATGGCGGGAGGTTTATAAATCCTATAAGTATATGAATATAATTGCCTTATGTGTTGGGATGCTGTTGATTGGATAGTTCTTATTTATGACGGAAATGTCATGTTGCCGGTATGCCATACAAATATGTAGGCTGGCAGGGGCCTGCAGGCCCGGCAGATGAGCGGTAATCGGACTGCGCGAAAGATCTTTTTATACAAAAATGTTTGACGGTTCACATGGTTGACATAATTGTAGGATTCCAGATTTCAGATTCCGGATTCCAGATTCCAGATTTCTGTCTCATTCGTGCCGGAGCGCTTCGATCGGATCCAACTGTGCCGCTTTGCGCGCAGGGAAGAAGCCGAATAGAACTCCTACCAAAGCCGAGAAAATGAATGAAAAGGCTGCCATCTGCACATCAGGGATGAACGGCACATCCAGAAGCTTGGAAACGAGGACCGAGGATCCCATTCCCATGGCTATCCCAATCACGCCGCCCAGGGAGGAGAGAACGACGGCCTCCACCAGGAATTGCATCATGACATCATGTTCGAAGGCGCCGATGGCGAGGCGCACTCCGATCTCCCGCGTGCGCTCTGTTACGGAAACGAGCATGATGTTCATGATGCCGATGCCGCCAACCAGGAGGCTGACGGCGGCAACGGCTCCAAGCAGCATGGTCAGGAGTTTTGTGGTGCCGGTCAGCGTACTCAGCAGTTGCTGTGGGTCTCGAACGGTGAAATCGTCCTCCTGGTTGACCTGGATGTTCCTGCGCTGACGCAGCAGGCGTTCGATGTCGGACCGAACCTTATCCGGATCGGAGTTCTCGCGTCGGGCGACCAGGAGTTCGCCGATGTATCGATTGCCGGAAATGCGTCGCTGAAAAGTATGCAGCGGGATCAAAACGAGATCGTCCTGATCCATCCCCATGCCTGACTGGCCTTTTGTCTCGAGCACGCCTGCTATCTGGCATGAGATGGATTGCAGGCGCACGGTGGCGCCCACGGGGTCTTTGTCGCCAAACAGCTGTTTCCGTACCGTCGCACCGATAATGCACACGGCTCCGCCCGACTGCAACTCAGCTTCGGAAAACTCTCTCCCGCCCGACAGAACCCAGCTCCGGACGCTCAGGTAGTTGTTATCCGTTCCGTAAACGGTGGAAGACCAGTTGGCATTTCCGTAGATGACTTGCATGGATTTTGAAGTTGTCGGAGCAACGGCGCTTACGCCGGCTACTTCGTCCTTCAGCGCCTCGATGTCGCTTGAGTCAAATTGTCGGGCTTCTTCTCGAATGCCGCCACCTCCTCCGCGCCGTTCCTGGCCTGGCATGATCATGATCGTGTTTGTTCCCAGGCTGGAGATATTCGAGCTGACTTGCGCGGTTGCGCCATTTCCCAGTGTCACCATGATGATGACGGCGGCAACTCCGATGATGATGCCCAGCACGGTCAGGGATGATCGCATCACATTCCGACGGATGGCGGCCAGTGCGAGTAATATGGCATTCCAAAGCATCCTGCCCTCCTTTTTCTAGCTTGCAGCCTGGACTTCCGGTGCTGCATAGATGTCGGACGATACCAGTCCGTCGCGGAAGAGAATGATCCGACTGGCATAGGCCGCCATGTCCGGTTCGTGCGTGACCATGATGACGCTTATCTTTTCCTCGCGATTCAGCCGCGTCAGCAGGTCCATGATTTCCCGGCTGCGCGCTGAATCCAGGTTCCCCGTCGGTTCGTCCGCAAGCAGAACAGCCGGGTCTGTGACAATGGCGCGGGCGATGGCGACTCGCTGCTGCTGTCCACCGGACAGTTGAGCGGGAGTGTGGGCTTCCCAGCCTTTGAGCCCCACCAGTTCCAGCGCGTGATTGGAGAGCCTGCGCCGCTCATTTTTTTTCATGCCGCGGTACATCAGCGGCAATTCCACGTTCTCCAATGCCGAGGTTCGGGCCAGCAGGTTGAATCCCTGGAAGACAAATCCGAGATAATGCCGTCGCAGCCGGGCCCGCTGCATCCGTGTCAACTGGCCGATGTCGACTCCTTTGAATAAAAACGCGCCACCGCTTGGTGTGTCCAGGCAGCCGAGGATATTCATACAGGTTGATTTGCCTGAGCCGCTCGGTCCCATGATGGCCACGAACTCCCCGTTCGCGATTTGGAAATCTACCCCGGCCAGGGCCATGACGGCTGCATCCCCTTGGCCATAGACTTTCGTGACACTCCTGAATTCCATCAGGGGTTCCTCGCCCATAACCGCTTTTCCAGGGTCTGCATTTATTGATCTCATTTTTCCACCTTTAGCGTGTCCACCACCAGGGGAGTGCCGGATTGAATTTCGTTGGTAATGATTTCCGTCCATTTGCCATTTGTGATGCCGGTCTTCACCGTGACAGGGACGGGTTGTTGATTTTTGAGTATCCAGACGCGCGGTCCGGAGTGTTCTTCCTCCTGGCCCTTGGAAGCGGAGGGCCTTGGCGGCGGACCGGGCATTATCCTCTGGATAAGACTGCGCTGATCTGTCTGCTGAGCAGAGGCAGTGATCGCGGGAGTAAAACGCAGTGCAATGTTGGGCGCCAGCAGCGCGTTTCTGACCGACTGCACGGTGATGGCGGCAGTGGCTGTCATCCCGGGCCGCAGGCTGAGATCATTGTTGTCAACCGAGATAATGGCCGTGTAGGTGACCACGTTATTTGTTGTCGTCGAGGCATAGCGCACCTGGATGATTTTGCCGGGGAACTGACGGCCCGGGTAGGCGTCGACGGTGAAGAAGACTTTCTGCCCTTCTTTCACAAGCCCGATGTCTGCCTCATCGATGTTTACCTCGAGCTTCATCCTGGTCAGATCTTCCGCAAGCTCAAACATGGTGGCTACGGAGAAGGATGCCTGGATTGTCTGCCCCGGCTCGACATTCCGTGAAAGCACTACGCCGTCCACCGGAGATTTGATTACGGCTTTCCTGATATCCGTTTCATTTTGGGCAAGCGTTGCTTCCGCCTTGTCCACGGAGGCCTGCCTGTTGGTAACCGCTACCCTGGCTCGCTCATAATTGGCCTTGGCCGTGTCCACGTCGGTCTGAGCTGGCAGTTGTCCATTCGATCGGGCTCTTGCATCCAGGATGCGTTTGTATTCGTGTTCCTTTTCTTCCAGCGTTACCTGTGCGTCCTGAACATCGGCGCGGGCAGAGGCGAGGGAAGCTTTTGCCTGCAGAACCGCCTGCTGCAGTTTTTCCAGGTTTATCTTTGCCAATACCTGTCCGACTTTGACCGGGCTGTTGTAGGTAACCTCCACGGAGTCGATGGTTCCCGACACTTCACTGCCGACATTGACGGTATTGGTGGGTTTCAATTGCCCGGTTGCCGTGACGGTAACGGTCAAATCTCCCAGGCGTGCGGTTTCCATTCGATACTGAATGGGAGGTTCCGCCGCCGGCTTGAGTTTTTTCACCGCAAAACCTCCGGTGGCACCGAGCGCCATCAGGATAAGCAGCCAAAGCACGCGCTTTTTCCAGCGGCCATTGCGATCCGCTACTCCCAGCACCTTGTGGATATCCTTTTGTTCTGAGTTCTTTCGCATTAGGAAATCTCCTTGCCGCGATTATCTTCCTCCTGCGCCGGAGCGAACGGGCTGACAACGACGGCATCGGACGCGGTTTGCATGCCGGTCAAGCCACCCGTCGGCGCAGCCTGGTTCCATCCGCCTCCCAGGGATTTGTAGAGGCGCACCAGGTTTTCTGCAATCGAGGCATTGCTCTGAGTCCATTGATTCTGAAGATTCAGAAGGGATCTTTGCGTTTCCAGCACATTCAAGTAATCTTTCAGCCCGACGGAATACAGCTCCTTGGACATTTCGGCGGCATGCTCTGCCGCGTTCACGGCCTGTGCCAGGGTGTTCCGTCGTTCCTGTTCCTTCGCAAAGGATTGCAATGCATCTTCTACATCCTTGACGGCAGTCAGTACCGTCTCTTCGTATGTCGTCAGGTATTGATCCAGCACGGCGTCCTGTACCTTGATCTGTTCCCGAATTTTCTGCCGGCTGAAAAGCGTCTGTTGAATCGAGCCGGCGAGGCTGGATACGATGGCTGAAGGGGTCAGATTCCAGACTCGCAGCGCACTCATGCCAAAAGAGCCGGACAGAGTGAATGTGGGATAAAGATTCAGGTTGGCTGCGCCCACACGCGCGGCCTGGGCCGCAACCTTCTGCTCCGCGCTACGGATATCGGGGCGGCGGCGCAGCAGATCGGCCGGCAACCCGATGGCCACTTCCAGCGGGATTTGTGGAATGGACTGGATGGTTGCCAGTTCCTTGTCGAGTGCGCCCGGACGTTCGCCTAGCAGCAATGCCAGGCTGTTCATGGATTTTTGCAGGCTGGTTTCCAGCGTTGGAATCTCGGAGCGTGTGGACTCCACCGTCATGCGGGCTTGCTCGGCATCCAGTTGTGTGGCGAGACCGCTGTCGGCGCGCGCCTGGGTCAGCCGGTATGTCTCCTCCTGCGATGACAGGTTGCTCCGGGTTGTAGCCAGTTGGGCCTGGTAGGATCGAATATCGATATAGTTCAGGGCAACTTCCGCGACAAGGCTGACCAGGGTATCCCGCAGATCTTCCTGGGTTGCCGCCAGGTCGGCATCGTATGCCTGGAGATTCTGCCGCGTTCGATGAAAGAAATCCGCTTCCCAGCTCGCGTCGACATTCAGGCCATAGGATTGTCCATAATTGCCTCCCGTCTGGGAACTGCTCCGGTTTCCGTTTGCAGACGCTCCGGCCGCTACGGATGGAAGTCCCCCTGCTGCGGCCACATTGCGTTGCGCCCGCGCCTGCCGGATCGCCGCATCCGCCTTGCGCAAACTCAGATTGCCTTTCACGGCTCGCTCTTCCAGCGATGCCAGCAGTGGATCGTTGAACCCTGTCCACCACTGAGACAAGGCTGCCTCATCGATGGCAGCGATCATTGCGCCTCCCGCAGGCTGCGTATTCCACTGCGAGTTCTGATCCACCTTTGGCGTTGCCGGCGGTTGGTATTTCGCCCTGGCTTTGATGCAACCGGTCAGATTGAGAGCCAGTCCGATGACAGCAATTCCCGTAAGAAGTTGCTTTTTTGCCCGGTGAGATTCCGCATGCTGAAACATGGCTGCACTCCTTAAAAGACCTCAAAGTCCAACTGCGCTGATCGGTCTATTTCTTCGCCTTCACTGACAATTACGCAAAGAAGCCCCGCCAAAACGTAAAGGTTTGTTAAATCTATTAAAATGCTTTAATCGTCAGGATTTGCAGTGGCGGATTGCCTGTGCTCCGTTTTGCGTTGCTTGTGATTGGCGGGCCTGAGATACTCATCCCCAAAAATAAAACCCGGTTGATGGCTGTCCGAAAGAGCTGTTTTCAGAGGTATTGATATGGCACGGAGCGGGATGCATGGAGCAATGCGAGCAGGCTATAGCGCATTGCTGGTGATTCTGGTTGGCGGGATTTTGGTATCCGACTTGAGAGCGCAGGAGTCGAGCGCGGCTGAAACAGGCGAGGTCGGGTACAGGGTTGCTCCTGTGCGATCGCGCATTGTGCTGGACGGCCTTTTGTCCGAATCAGATTGGGTCGATGCTCGACCGATTGGAATGATTCGCCAGCGCGAGCCGCATCAGGGCGAACCCGCTTCAGAGCGAACCGAAGTCAAGCTTCTATTTGATGATCGAAATATCTACGTCGGCATCCAGTGTTTCGACGCAGAGCCGGGCCGTATTATTGCGACGCAGATGGCCAGGGATTCGGATCTGGCCATGGATGACAAGGTTGAAATTCTGTTCGACACTTTCCACGATCATCGCAATGCGTTTTATTTTGCAACTAATCCTGCCGGTTCCCTGGTGGACGGACTGATCATCGAGAATGGTCAGATCATGAATCTGGAGTGGGATGCAATATGGGATGTTCGAACAACGAGGTCCGAGCAGGGGTGGAGCGCCGAGTTTGCGATTCCATTCAAAACCCTCAGTTTCAAAGCCGGTCAGAAGGCATGGGGCTTTAATTTTTCCCGCACGATTAAGAGGAAGTTTGAGGAAGATCGGTGGGCCTCGCCTCGCCTGGATACGACCTTTCAACAGGTTTCCCAGGCCGGAAAAATTGAGGGGCTGGCGGAGGTGGCCCAGGGATTAGGAATCGACATTCGCCCCTATGGTTCCGGCGATGCCATTCACTATGGCGATACTCAATCGAGTGCGCTGGCAGGCAAGGGGGGTGGCGATGTTTTTTACAGCCTTACTCCCAGCCTCAAGTGGTCGACCACGTTTAATACCGATTTCGGCGAGACGGAGGTGGATGATCGCCAGATCAATCTGACGCGCTTCCCCCTGTTTTTTCCCGAAAAACGAGCCTTCTTCCTGGAAAATACGGGAGTTTTCGATTTTGGAGTCATTCCCGGTCAGTTCTTTTCAGAGTTGATGCCATTCTTCAGCCGTAAAATCGGGCTGGTGGGAGATCAGGAGATTCCGCTATCGGTGGGAACGAAATTGACCGGCAAAGCCGGGCGTTTCGATATCGGGATCATGGATGTACAAACGCGCGCCGCCGGGGATATCGACAGCAAAAATCTTCTGGTTACGCGTGTAAAGAGAAACCTGTTCAGCCAGTCCTACATAGGAGGGATGTTTACCAACGGCAATCCTACTGAAGCGTCATCGTCCCAGACGTATGGCTTTGATCTGAACCTGGCGACGTCAAACTTTGCTGGATCGGGAAAGAATTTAAAGGTGACCACCTATCTCCTCAAGACCTCCAACGAGGGGATCAAGGGCAAGGACCGCTCGTATGGCTTTGCTGTTAATTATCCGAACGACTTGTGGAACTTGGGATTCGAGTGGGGTACGGTCGAGGAGAATTTTGAGCCGGCAATGGGCTTCGTTCTGCGCGGCAACACGCGCAAGATTCGGATTGATGCGGTCTTCTCGCCAAGGCCCAGGAATTTTCTCAACCTCCGTCAGATGTACCACGAGTTCCGCTTCTACCGGTATGTGCGGCTGGATTACGGGCAGACGGAGAGTTGGCAATTTCTCACTGCTCCGATCAATTATAGATTCAATTCGGGCGATCGCCTGGAATTTGACTATGCACCCGAATTTCAGAGGCTTTTTGAAAATTTTGAAATTTCCAAGGGTGTGACATTGCCGTCGGGCACTTACCGCTTTACGCGCTACCGGGCGGAGTGGGAAAGCGCATCCAAGAGAAAATGGGAGGCCTTTATGACCTGGTGGTTTGGTACGTACTATTCGGGTACCGCCGACCAGATCTCAACCACCTTTTCCTATAAGCTGGCGCCGCACCTGCAAACCAGCATTGGTTTGAATCAGACCTTCGGCAGATTGAAGGAAGGCAACTTTGTGGCACGCATTTATAGCTGGAAAGCCAACTACTCCTTCACGCCGTTCCTTACGCTTTATAACCTTGTCCAATTCGATAACGAGACGAGGAATCTGGGATGGCAGAGTCGTTTGCGCTGGATTGTGAAACCCGGGAATGACCTTTTCCTGGTGTTCAATCAGGGGTGGATTCAGGATGAACAAAACGATTTTAAGTTTCGAATGACCGACCGCAAACTATCTTTCAAGATTCAATATACATTTAGACTCTAACGTGGTGAGTCAGAATTCCTTTGCTATTTGGAATTCCTGTTTTAGCGCCTATGATTGTGCAACATGGCCTGTTCAGGTAAAAAGGAAAAGAAAAACTTGGAGTTTGGGTGTGGAAACCCGGAAGGAGCCCGGAGGGCGACCGAAGGGTTTCTACTCCCAAACTCCAAGCGCGGATGCACTCGGATAGCACAGTCCTACATATTGAAGGCGCCCATGATCAATAACACCAACCTTTCTCACTGGAACAGACTCCAAGCGAAGAGCCTTGACGCTCAATTTGTTAATGAGATGATTACCGGCCTTAACTGCTCTCCTTTCGAGGCGGAAGCTATTGTAGAGAAAGTTCATGAGGTTTACGTGCCGCTGTTTCAGACGGCGCAGGGACTTAAGCCGGGTCAGATTCAAGTGGCCGTGATCGATGCTTCGGTAGCGCCTAATGTGCCACTGGCAAAAGCCAAGCAGAGACTGGTAACCCTGACCCTTCATGCAGGTACCGAAGATATCGAGACTCGAAAAAGGGGATCCGTACCAGCTCTTCGTCAGAAACGATTGTGCCGCATGTGCCAAGAAGCATTTCAGCAAGGGGGATTGTTGACCTTGGAGGATTTGGCCAATCTGTTCAATTGCGGCGTCCGCACTCTGGTGAACGACCTGGCGGCCTTGCGCAAACAGAGCATTGTGCCTCCTCTGCGCTCTACGACCAAGGATATGGGCCGCGCCATCACCCATCGCCAACTGATTATCACGCTCTGGATGCAAGGGCTTGAGTACTCCGAAATCGCCCGTAAGACCAATCACACCATCGACTCCGTAGCCAACTACGTGGATAAGTTTAAACGCTGTGCAGCCCTGTTTGTTTCTGGATTTGACGTGGATACAGTTGCTCTGATGGTAAAGCTTTCAACGCCTCTGACCAAGGAATTTCAGCGTATCCACTCCGCTTGCCACGGGACTCCTCACCGTCTTCGGGAATTGGAAGATTTCCTCAAAAAAAACCGCATACCAAGCCTGCGCGGGAGGAAACGGTCATGATTGCCCAATCTGAGGCTCAAAAACAATTCGGCTCTGCGCGGAAGCGCTTCCTGCAGTCTTCTATTGAAAATTTTCTGGACCAGGAGTTCCCTCGCACCTTCGGACCAGTAATTCGCGAGAAAATGGCAGAAAAGATTGTGGCGCTTGTCGACCAACAACTACCTCCCAAGGATCATCTGCGCCCTGGACAGTGTGTTTGGAATGCCGTATCCATTGCGACCCGGCCTGACAGCCCCAACTGTCGTCTTGTCCCCATAGTCTTGACGCTTGTGGATTCTTCGGATGCCGAGCAACTGGCTCGCGGAACACCCATGTCCAGAATCGCCCAAACGTCCATCGCTCGGATTTGCCGTGAAGCCTTTGAACAAGGAGCCTTGCTCTCGATGCGCGATATTGGCCTCTTAGTCTGGCGAGATAACGCCCACATCTCGCAGGTCCGGAAAAAGTGGGAGGCTGAACAGCAAACATCGTTGCCTCATGTCGGAACTATTCAAGATTTCGGCTCATGCATCACTCATAAGTCGGTCATTGTGCGCAAGGTTGTTTATGAAGGGAAAGATCCCCGTCGTGCTGCAGATGAAACCAAGCACTCGCAGAGAGCCGTCGATCGTTACCTAAAAGACTTTCATCGAGTAAGAACGTGCTTCGAACATATCCAAGATGTTGAATTCGTTATCAAAACAACAGGTCTATCCAGGCAGCTGGTAAACCAATATGTCAGAATCATCATGGAAAATGAGAAAACGTTTCCTAAAGAGAACTTGACAGGCAAGATTGCTTAAACTCTGGCGCTCGGTATTTGGCTTACGGATCCAAATCCTGTGTAAAGATCCGTTGGATTCGCCACACCAGGAAAGCAGGCGGGTGCCCATGAAAAACGATGTTCTTCAGCAGCGTCGCATAGAAGCGAATATCATCCAGGCTTTATACGAGGAGCTGTCCAGGGAGATTGGCGAGGAACGGGCTCTGACGCTCATCGCGACTGCGGTCGGGAAGCAGGCCTTTCAAAAAGGAAGAGACCTGCGCACACTGCATCCTTCCGGCGATTTATCGGTTCTTGCGGAGTTGTGGCGGAACCTTGGGGATGGCGGTGCCCTGGATATCGAATTCATTCAACAGAGCGCGGATTGCCTTCAGTTTCGCGTGAATCGTTGCGGGTATGCGGAAGCTTATGCCGAAATGGGGATCAGCCCCAGGCTTGGAGCGGTCTTGAGTTGCTCGCGGGACGAAGCTTTGCTCAGAGGTTTCTCGGAGCAAATATCCTTCGAATGCTCGAGGACTATCATGGATGGGTCGGGATTCTGCCAGTTCACGTACAGGAAACAGCCGTTGCCGTCCGACGACGGCAATGCAGTGCCTCCGCGAAATGACTAGCCGTCTTGCACCGCCGAGATCTAAATAATCGATAAACACCTAATCTCGTCGATTCTTCGAATTCATTCCGCTACAATAGCCCCAAATTTCATGTTGGTTTTGATTATTGCAACGGCCGTCGGGCCGAGCATTACTCCTCGAGACCGACGACATTTCTGCCATTGTATTTCTGAAACCTCTGAGGAGGCCATTCGATATGAAGAACAATGACGCCCCGGCATCTTCTTACCGCTGGGTCATTCTTGTCGTCAGCATGCTGGCAGGATTCATCGGCAGTTATGCGCAGTTTCAGCTTCCCCCCCTGGCATACAAAATCATGCCGGCTTTGAACATTAACACGTCCGATTTTGCACTGCTGATGGGCGGGCCATTGACCGGCTCTCTGTTCATCTGCCTGATCGGTGGAAGCCTGGCGGACCGCTATGGCGTGAAAAATGTCGTCACGATAGGTCTTGTTCTTGCCGTGATTGGCTGCACCTTCCGATATGCGGTTACCTCTTTCTGGCCCTTTTTCTTCCTGACTATTCTGGCCGGCCTGGCTTCGGGTCTGCTGGTGGCAAACATCTCCAAGCTGTTTGGCGCCTGGTTTGCACCGGAGCAGATGGGAACGCTGATGGGCTCCTATATGGTCAGCCCTATGCTTGCCGGGACCATGGCTACCGCTACGACCGCATTTTTCCCGTCGGAAAAGAGCGCCTTCATTTTTTCCGGCGTGGTTTGTTTCGTCATTCTCATCCTATGGCTCATTTTTGCCAAAAATAAGCCGGAAGGAGCCCCTGATTTGCCGAGCCTTCCCGTAACCCGGTACATTGGGAAAGCGGCTCGAAGCCGGGCGATCTGGCTGGCCGGTTTATGTTCGCTGTTTGTGATGGGTTCCATGATGACCTTCACGGGATTTCTTCCGAATGTGCTGGGAGAAAAGCCGGGTATCAGCCGACAGCTGGCGGGCTTCTGGGGGTCTCTGCCGAACCTCGGCGGCATTTTCGGCTCCTTTCTCGGCCCTATCATCTGCAAGCGCCTGGGCGTGATGAAGCCCTACCTGATTGCCGTCAGCCTGCTGGGTGCGGTTGTCACATTCTGGTCCTGGCAACTCCCCGTGGGAGCGACGAGCTTTGTCTCCCTGATGCTTGCGGGAGCGCTGCAGAGCGCTATGCTGCCGCTGCTGCTTTCTCTTCCCGTGCTTCTGCCGGAGATTGGACCGGCCTATGCGGGGAGTGCCGGCGGCATCGTTACCACGCTGCAGGTGCTTGGAGGGATCCTGGTTCCCTCTTATATCATCACCCGCCTGGCCGGGCCGAGCACCACAATTCTGTTCGGGCTGGCGGCAGTTTGCTGTGCGCTGATTGCAGTCCCGGCTTTATTTCTTCCCGAACTTGGATCCAAAGCCCTGGCTGCAAAGGCTGGACAGGCAAAAGCGGCCGCTCATTAGACTACTGGGCGACCACTCGAGCAAATCAATATACGAAGGAATGCTTTGTGCAATTCGTGAAATTTGTGGCTGATTGGCAGCTCTTTTCGGCCACGAATTTCCCGAATTGCACAAAGCAGTCGTTGGAACGCCCAGCCAAAGACAGCTTCCCGCTTTTTTTACAAAACTTTACACACGAAAAGATAAGCCACAGGTAATACTTGGACGAGAAGAAGTAAGTGAGTACACGCTTAGATGCTTGACAAATGAGTGAGTGCTCACTTAGAATGTGCGACCTTATGACGAATGAAACTACATCCCACACCCGAATGTCCGCTGCCGACCGGCAGCGTCAGTTGCTTGAAGTTGCGACCGGGGCTTTCTCCCGCCGCGGCTTCAAAGGCACCACTACCAAGGAAATCGCGGCGGCTGCCGGTGTAGCCGAAGCGGTTATTTTCCAGCATTTCCCGTCCAAGGAGGCGCTTTACAGCGCTGTATTGGAATCTCATCTGGAACCCGCTGATGAACAGAAGTGGATGCAGGAAATCAGCGATTGCATGGAGCGCAACGATGATGAAGGGTTGTTTCGCTCGTTCATCCTTCGGATCCTTTTCTCCTATCGGCATGATCCGATGATCAATCGCGTGATCCTTTTCGCGGCCCTGGAAGGGCATGAGCAAGGCTTGGCTCGTATGCGAAAGCAGTTTACTCCGGTCTTCGAGCGGTTCCTGGAGTATATCGAGCGCAGGCAGCGGGAGGGAGCGCTTCTGTCTTGCGACCCGCAGGCCGTCATGATCAGCCTGGGCGGAGTGGCCCATCAATATGGGCTGATAACACAGATTTTCCGTGCGCCGATCCCCGAGATCAGCGACGAGGAAATGGCTCGATCTTTTACGCGCATATTGCTGAGCGGTTTGCAGGCGCCGGCCCCTGCCGACGAAGCAAAGAACGACCATGCGCAGAAAAACATAGGCAACAGAAAGGCGAAGAAATAGAAATGTCCCGATTCAGTGCAATTTTGTCCCTTGTTACCCTGTTCCTGTCGGCTTGTGCTCCTCCGAAGGGAGGCCCTGCCAAAAAAGAGAATGCTTCCAGCGAAAAGGTGGCTTATGCCACGGCACAATCGTTGGTTCGGGATGTTCCAGTTTCCTTCCAGGCCACGGGCGCATTCATTGCCGAAGACACCTCCGATGTGGCTCCGGCCATTGGTGGAAGGGTTGCCTCGACTCCGGTGGAGATTGGCGATTTTGTGAAAAAGAGTCAATCCATCTGTGTTCTGGAACAGCGTGAAGCCCAGCTGCGCGTCGACCAGGCGAGGGCCGGCCGGGAGCAGGCCAGGTTTGTATTCAATCAGGCGCAATCGAGAGTTGGGTGGAGCGGCAGCGGGGAGTTTAACCCTGATCTGGTTCCTGAAGTGGCATCGGCGCAGGCCGCCTACGAATCCGCCCAGGCAACCGCCAGGCTTGCGGCGGCGGACGCGCAGCGGTATGCCAATCTCGTAAAGAGCGGGGACGTTTCCCAAAGCAGCTACGAGAAATTCAAGACGCAGCAACAGACTGCAGAGTCGGCGGCAAATTCCGCGCGGAAGCAGTATGAAGCGCAGGTTAACAATGCCCGCCAGAACTTTCGCGCCATTGAGGCCGCCCAGGCTTCCCTGGCAGCGGCGGAATCGCAGTTGGCGCAGGCCGAGAAGAACCTGGCGGACACGACCGTCCGGGCTCCCTTCGATGGATTTGTTACGGAGCGACCGGTATCGGCAGGGCAATGGGTAGGAACCAATAACAAAGTTGCAACGGTGGTGCGCATATCCACGGTACGGCTTCAGTTGAAAGTGCCTGAACAGAGGGCGGCCGATGTCAAAACGGGAATGATGGTAACGGCTCGCGTTGCCGCCTATCCGAATCGGGATTTCACCGGGAAGGTGAATGCCGTGGTCCCATCCATTGATTCCAGCTCGCGCGCGTTCATGGTTGAAGCCAGGTTTGAAAATCCCAAGGCTGAGCTGCGTCCGGGCATGTTTGCCAATGCGAAGGTAATGATGCCGGGACTGGAGCCGGGCGTTTTTGTTCCTGCCCGGGCTGTTTTCTATGACAGCACGACGGATGCGAATCACATTTATACCGTAGCCAACGGCGTTGCTCATCTGAACGTGGTGCAGAAGGGCGATACCGAAGGCGATTCGATACGGGTTCTCACCGGGCTTGCGGGGAATGAGACGGTGGTCACCGATAACCAGGGCAGTCTGTACGACGGTGCCTCCATCGCTACTCGTCAGTAACGGAAAGGGTTTTTCAATGCACGCATTAGCAAGACTCTGCATCAAGCGCCCCGTTTTCGCGACCATGTTGATGTTGTCGTTCATCGTCGCCGGCATCTTTACCTACTCGTCGCTGGGCGTAGACCGCATGCCGAACATCGATGCCCCGATGGTTACGGTGACAACGGTGAATCTCGGTGCCTCCCCGGAGGAAATTGAAACCGAAATTACCAAGAAGATTGAGGATGCCGTCAACAGCATCAACGGATTGGATGAAATCAGTTCCACGTCATCGGAAGGAATGTCCATCGTCCGGATCGAATTCGATCTGTCCAAAAGCGGAATCGTTGCGGCTGAGGAAGTCCAGAACAAGATTAATCAGATTGTAAACCAGCTCCCTTCGAGCGCCGAGGTCCCGGTTGTTTCGAAGATGGACCCTGACGCCGGTGCGGTTCTGCAGATAGCCGTATCCGCGCCGCGTTCCACGCGTGATGTCACGATGATTGCCGACAAGCTGATCAAGCAGAGACTCGAGAACTGCGAGGGCGTCGGACAGGTTCAGATTCAGGGTGGCGCTGAACGCGAAATCCACATTGTCGTCAACCCCGAGCGTTTACGTGCGTACAACCTCACCGTTACGGACGTCTTCAATGCTCTCCGGACGCAGAATATGGAGATGCCCGGAGGAAGCGTCAAGACGGGCGCCAGGGATCTGACGATCCGCACCTCGGGGAAAATAAAGGATCCCGTTGATTTCAATAATATTGCCGTTGCTTCCCGGAATGGATACCAGGTCAAAGTCAGCGATATCGGATATGCGCAGGACAGCACCAAGGAACCGACAACCGCGGTCCGGTTGGATGGAGTGCCGGCGGTTCAGCTGGCCATTTCCAAACAATCCGGGACGAATACGGTTGAAGTTGTGAAGGCCGTAAAAGCGCGGCTCGAACAGATCAAAGAAACGCTGCCCAAGGATATCAAGATCCAGGTGATCAACGACGGTTCGGTTTTTATCGAAGCCGCGATCAACGGCATCCGCGATCACCTGCTGGAAGGAAGCCTGCTTGCCGCCATCGTGCTGTTCTTCTTCCTGGCCAACTGGCGCACAACCGTGATTGCTGCCATCGCGATCCCGGTTTCGATCATCTCTTCGTTCTCGCTCATGGCGATCATGCATTACACCATGAATCAGATTACGATGCTTTCCCTTACCCTGATGGTCGGCGTGGTGGTCGACGATGCCATTATTGTGCTCGAGAACATATACCGGTATATCGAGGAGAAGGGCATGGGGCCGTTTGAGGCGGCCGTCCATGGAACCAAGGAAATCGGGCTTGCGGTCTTGGCTACAACGGTATCGCTTCTGGCTGTGTTCCTTCCCGTGGGATTCATGGGGGGAATGGCGGGGAAATTTCTGAGCGCTTTCGGGTTTACCTGCGCGGGAGCGGTGATCATATCCCTGTTGGTGTCCTTTACATTGACCCCGATGCTCTGCTCTCGTTTCGTCCATCCGCCGGCCGGGAATTCGGGGCACAAATCGAAAGATTCGCGCTTTTTCCGCATGTTGGATACGACCTATACCAGGGCGCTGGTTTGGTCCATGGGACATCGCAAGATCATTGTCGCCGGGTGCCTCCTGGTTGTGCTCAGCATCATTCCGCTGTTCATGATGATTGGCAAAAACATGGTTCCCCGCGATGACCAGTCGCAATTCAACATCAGTATACGGTTGCCCGAGGGCAGTTCGCTGGCTGCGACAACCAAGTATTCCGAAGGTGTCGCTCGAACTATTCGCGTCCTTGACGGAGTGACCCACACCCTAACAACAATTGGCGGCAGTTCCAGCGGCGCCATCAACGAAGCCTCCATTTACGTCAAGCTGGTTGATATCAAAGACCGGGAGATGTCGTCCGAGGATCTGGCAACCAAGGCTCGCGGCATGCTCAGGAATCATCCGCCCAATATTTTTCTTTCCGTTGTCGCGGCAACCGGCATGGGCGGCGGTGGGCCGGGGATGTCCGATATTCAGTATTATCTGCAGGGACCGGATTTGAAAAAGCTCGGCGAATATTCGGATAAGCTGGTGGCTGAGGCCAAAAAACTTCCCAGCGTCGGCGATGTCGACACTTCCCTGAGAACGGGAAAGCCGGAAGTACGTCTCGATATCGACCGCCTGAAGGCAGCGGATCTCGGCGTTTCGGTGCAGGATATCCAGCAGGCGCTCAACACCCTTGTTGCCGGGCAGACCGCCAGCACATTCAATGCAGGCGATGATCAATACGATGTTGTTGTCAGGGCGGAGAATCGGTTCCGAGGTTCGCTGGATGGACTGGATAAGCTGACGGTGGCTTCCACAAAAAATGGATCGGTTGGATTGAATGAGGTCGTGCGCAGAAGCATCAGTTCAGGACCCTCCTCCGTCAAGCGGCTGAACCGTCAGCGCATTGTGGAAATTACCGGCAACCTGATGCCGGGTGGATCCCAGTCCGCCGCCGTGTCCGAATTCAACCGCATGATCGATAATCTGAACCTGGGTTCGGATTACAAAGGCGGAGCCACCGGCATGACCGGCGAGATGAACAAGATTTTCTATAACTTTGCGATCGCGTTTGCGCTGGCGTTCATCTTCATGTACATCGCGCTCGCCGCCCAGTTCGAGTCTTTTATCCATCCGGTTACCATTCTGATCACGCTTCCGCTGGCAATACCCTTCGGTTTGTTCGCAATGCTGATCACCGGGCAGAGCATCAATATCTTTTCGGGACTGGGGCTCCTGCTGCTTTTCGGCATCGTGAAGAAGAACGCCATTCTTCAGATCGACCACACCAACGGGTTGCGGGCAGCCGGGATGGGCCGCAATGAAGCGATCATTCAGGCCAACCGCGATCGTCTGCGGCCGATCCTGATGACAACGCTTGCGCTTGTGTTCGGCATGGTGCCGCTTTTGCTGTCTCGCGGCGCCGGTTCAACAACGAACCATTCCATTGGTGTCATGGTCGCGGGCGGACAATCGCTGTGTCTCGTGCTCACGCTTCTGGCCGTGCCGGTCTTCTACTCCATTTGGGAAGATATAGGTGCCAGGCTTCGATCAATTCGAGGCGCGCGACGGGGAATCAAGCCGGTGACCAAGGCGGCCGCCGCGGCTCTGGGTATTATCCTTGCCGTATCGGTTTCGTTTGGACAATCACCGGAACCGTCATTCTCCCTGCAGCCCCTTCAGGATATCAAGCTGCCACCCCGGATCGGCATCCAGGGTGAGAGAAGTTTGAGCCTGAGAGATGTCATCGAGAGGGTGCTGGCGGGCGATCCCGAACTGGAGATTTCCCGCATATCGCTGGATCAGTCGGTGCGCAGCGCCAATGGAGCGGAAGGATTCTTCAGCCCGGTGTTTGTCATCGACGGCTCGAGGTCGCGTACGGTCACGCCGATGGCTTCAATTATCGGCGGGTCCAGCAGCGGTAAGCTGACATCCACGGATTTTACGTTCACTCCCACGGTCAGCGGAACTTCACCCTGGCTTGGGACAACCTATACGCTGAAATTCAGCGATTCCAAGCAGACCAATGACAGCAGTTTTACCACGCTGAATCCGCAATATCCTTCTTCGTTGAGCCTTACCTTCACGCAGCCGCTGCTGCGCGATTTGCGGATAGATGTGGGACGCCGGTCTCTTCTGGTGGCGAGGAAGAATCAATCCTTAAGCGCCGAAAGGCTGCGCCAGAAGGCGATCGAGAGAGTTACGCTGGCCGTGCAATATTACTGGGAGCTCGTGTACGCCCGCCAAAACCTGGATGTGCAGAACGAGGCTGTCCAACTGGCCATTCAACAGTATGAAAGCAACCGGCGGCAGGCAGAGCAGGGGATGCTGGCTCCGATCGAAGTCGTTGCTGCCCAGACACAGGTGGCGACCTATCGACAGGCTCAGGCCTCGGCCAGGCAGACGCTGACGATTGCTGAAAATAACTTGAAGCAGATGATGGCGGATGGGTCGGAGGATGCGCTCTGGAATCAGGCGTTCATTCCACAGACAGAACTTGCGCTCGATTTCAGCGCTCCCGCTCTGCAGGAAGCCGTGAAGGAGGCGCTGAATTCCAGGCCTGAACTTGCCGAAAGCGCAATCGGCCTGGCGATCAACAAGATCGATACCAAGTATTTCAAGGACCAGGCCAGGCCTCAAATAGACTTTTATGCGACTCTGACCGCAGCCGGCCTGGCCGGGACCCAACAGTCAACCATCCAGTTTGGGAACTTTCCGATCGGCAATGTGCCGGAGATTCTGGTTGGCTCCAACCGGCAATCGCTCTCGAATATGTGGGGACGCGATTTCCCAACCATCAAAGCGGGAATCCAGATATCGCTGCCATTTTCGAACCGAACGGCCCGGGAGAATGCCACCGTGTCCATGCTGGAAGGCAAAAGGCTGCTGGTGGCAAAGAAACAGATGGAAATGTTTGTCGAGGCGGATGTGCGGAATGCGCTGGAACAGCTGAATGCTGCCCGCTCGAAATCGGATGCGGCGAGGATTGCAGCTCGTGCGGCCCGGGAGCAGTACGAGAGCGAACAGCGCCAATTTCGGTCCGGGACATCGACGATGTTCCTTGTTCTTCAGCGGCAAACCAGCCTGATTGCCGCGCGCAGCAGCGAAGTTCGTGCCCGGGCGGATCTTGCGGAGGCGATTGCCAATGTGCAGCGAGCAACGGCGCAAACGCTGGAATCGCATCAAATAAAACTGAAATAGGTTTTGCAAACTGGGAGCGCCGACGTCTCACCGGCGCTCCCAGTTCAGTCGAGACTCAGTCTTGTTCCGGAACCCATTTGGTCAGATTGGTTTGAAAGAGCTTTCGATAACCGCGAAGACCTCGAAGACCGCAAAGAAAATATTTTTGCAGGCTTTGCGCTTATCGTTCTCGCAAGATCATAGGCTGGATTCCGTCCTTGATGCGTGGGACTTTCCAGCTAATTAAGAAGAGCAAAATGAGCCAAAAAAATCTTTGCGGTTTTCGCGGTTCAAAGATAAAAGCTAACTCCCCAAAGCCGTTGCTCCCGGCATTTTGAATGATGTGAGACTCACTCTTGTTCCGGAACCATGGTGATAGCTCCTTTGGGGCAGACGTGGGCGCAAAGCCCGCAGCCTTTGCAATACGTCAGATCGATCACCGCTTTTTGCGTATCCGGATCCTTCGTAATCGCCTGTTCCGGACACATCAGAATACATACTTCGCACCCTTCGCATGGATGGAGTGAAAGGCATCGGCGTGCTTCCGCCAACGCATCTTCCGGCGTCAGGGGCGGTGGCGGTTCGCTCTTGTTCCGCAATCGCCTGGGCTGAGATGCTGCGGATGGCGGCAATGGGCAGCGCGGACGCTTTTTCATTGGAAAACCTCCCGCAGAATTCTATCCGCGCAGCCGATTCCGCCGGCGATGGCTTCGACCACTGTCGCAGGTCCTGTGACAATGTCTCCGGCCGTATAGATCCATTGGGCTGAAGAATTACTTTGATTGAAACTATCGTTGCCGGTTTTCAGTGCCTCGCCCCATTTGGTGAGATTCCTTTCCTGGCCGAGGGCAAGAATCACCGTGCGAACGGGGACCGTTTTCTTTGTGCCAAAGAGTGGTGTAAAGATACGTCTCCCATCTTTACCTTCTCTTCCCGGGCTTGTTTCCTGGATCCGGATCTGCTGGACACCGTTTCGGGCATCCCCTTCGAAATCGACCGGCTGCCACCGGAAAACCAGTTCAACCCCTTCATCCGCAGCGGCGTCAATTTCCTCGGGATAGGCCAGCATGTCCGCCCGATCCCGTCGATAGAGCAGCACGACCTGGGCGGTCAGTCTTGCCGCCCAGCGGGCCGCATCCGTTGCTACATTCCCTCCGCCGATCACCATAACCGGAGGGTTTATCGAAAGAACAGGGCCGAAGGCCATTTCCCGGAGAAAATCCAGGCCGGACCAGATGCCCGGCAGATCGCTGCCCGGGATCTCGGACTGCCTGGAGTCGGAGGCTCCACAGGCGAGGATGACGGCGTCGTACTGTGCCTGCAGGGACTTCAACTCATTGGACGGAATGTAAGAATTAAGCTTCAGGACGACCCCGTGCTGCAGGATATAGGAAATATCCTCCTGCACTGCTTTGCGCGGCAGTCGAAACGGAGGAATTGCCCAGGTCAGCAATCCGCCAGGGGCCGGAGCGCTTTCGTAAACTGTGACTTGAACGCCGGACCGACTCAAAGCCCACGCGGCGGACAGCCCTGCCGGACCCGCTCCAATGACGGCAATCCGGCCCTTCGATGGACCCGAATATCGGCGGACCTCCGGGCGTTTTGCCATCGATGCGAACCGCTTCAAATCGCGGATCGCCGGAGGGCGCTGGAATGAACCGGATATGCAGGCTTTTTCGCAGGGATGGTGGCAGACATATCCGAGGACCGCGGGAAATGGATTGTACCGCAAAATCCATGCGAGCGCGCCGTAAGGATCTCCGGCGGCGATGCGACTCAGATATCCTGGAATATCCTGGCCGATCGGGCAGGCTTGTCTGCAGGGTGGTTGTGCCGGTTTTCCCGAGGACTGGCCCTGCTTTGTCACGCGTGCGCGAATAGTATCGGACTCAAAGGAAAGATCGGGGAAGACGCGCCCGGGACAGCCGTCCTGGCAAACGTGGCAGATGCCGCACAGTTCCGGATGAAGCTCTGGTCGCTGCGTTCGCCCTTTCATGGGTATTCCTGCGTCCCTGATGTGCGGCGGCGAGCCTGAAGGCCGGCTGCCGGCAATGACATTGTTCCCAGTTCGATTCCCAAATGAAGAGCTCTCAGGTTCAAGTCCGCGTAACGATCCGGGATATGCGTCCGGATGGCTTTCTCGAGTCCCTGCTTGCTGATCAGGCCCGTAAGGCTTGCGATTACCCCGGTCCAGGCTACATTCACAACCTGCGTGTCCTTCAACCGGTCCCTGCTGGCGGCGGTTAGGTTGAACGGAATCTCATCCCTTTTTCCCGTGCCGGGTACGACAAAGGCCGGATCGAAAAGAATGCGGCCTTCGGAGACGAGGCTGGCGCCATAGGCATCGTATCCCTCCTGGCTCATCGCGATCAGAAGACTTGCCCGCTCGATGCGGGGATAATCGATGGGGCCGCGGGAAACCACAATGTCAGCCGCGCAAAGAGAGCCGCGCGACTGGGCTCCATAGGAACTGGATCCGGCGGCGTACAGTCCATCGCAAACGGCCGCATGCCCGAGAAGCAGTCCTGCCAGGACGACGCCTTGCCCTCCGAGACCAGCCAGTCGGATCGCTGCGGTGTTTTCATCCATTTCAAAATTCCCCCAGAACGATCCTGTCTTCTGGCAGCGGCAGGGACGCATCGATTTCAGATCGATCCGCGCATGCGGCGGAGAGGCTGTCAAACATGACCGCGGGAGTATCCTGCTGATTGCGTCTGCCGTATTGCGTCGGGCATGGACTCAGGACTTCCACAAAGGAGAATGACGGGGATGTAAGTGCGCGGCGAAGATATTCCATCAGCGCGTACGGGCGGACAATAGCGCCCCTCGCGACATAAGCCGCACCGGCCGCTTTTACCAGTCGGCACAGATCGAATGGCGGATATTCACATCCATTGGGTGTCGTGGTGGTCAGGGAACCTTGAGGTGTTGTGGATGCAGCCTGTCCACCGGTCATTCCATAAATCATGTTGTTGGCGCAAACAACCGTCAGGTCATGGCCGCGCCGTGCCGCATGAATCAGATGATTCCCGCCGATCGATGCCAGATCCCCATCCCCCGAAATAACGACCACTTTCAGTTCCGGGTTGACCAGTTTTGCTCCGGTTGCGAAAGGAATGGCTCGCCCGTGCAGCGCATGGAGAGTATCGGCTTTATAGTTCGGGTTTGGAATCCATGCCGCGCAGCCGATTCCGGAGACGAAGAGCATGCGCTGCATGTCCAGTTGCATATCGTTAATAGTGCGAAGAAGAAGACCGAGCAGGATCCCGTGGCCGCAACCCGGGCAGAATGGAGTGCTTTGCACCTCTTCACGCAAGTACTCTTCATAGGCGCGGACCATCAGAAGGCCTCCTCGATGGCTGCAAGAATTGCGGATGGCGCAATGGTCTCGCCATTGACCTGCGTGAGTGAATCTACACGGCTTCCCGCGACCGCGGCCCGGACCAGCTCTGCCAGCTGTCCCATGTTCATCTCGGGAACAAGAAAGCGTCGGCCGGCATATTGTGCGAAGGCTGCCTTATTGAACGGCCAGAGAGTGATGGGACGAAGAAGACCCACGGGGAGTCCACGGGCGCGTGCCGATTTCACTGCCCGAAATGCAGCTCGGGCGGTAAAGCCGCACGCGATCACGATCAGCTCGGCCGATTCGGTCTCCCACTCCATCTGCCGGCAGATCTGCCCGGTTCGAGATATCACCTTTTCATTCAGGCGCCGGACCAAACGGTCATGTACCCACGGATCTTCGACTTTGCGGAAGCCGCGGCCGTCATGCGTTGAGCCCGTGATCATGAGGTTTTCGCCTTGACCAAATCGCGGCATGGAGGGTACGCCGTCCGGTTCGGAAGAGCCGAAAGGCGAAGCTCCGGGAGAATAATCCCGGCTGAAGAGCTCCAGGCGTTCAGGCAGATCCACTCGTTCTCTCAAATGTCCGGTCGCCTCTTCGGCAAGGACAAAGCAGGGTACCCGCAGCCGTTCCGACCAGTTGAATGCTTCTACCGTGAGCGTGAACATCTCCTCAACGGACCAGGGGGAAAATGCGACAATCTGATAATCGCCATGGGAACCCCAGCGGGCGGCCATCAGATCGCCGCCGCCTGCTTTCGTCGCCTGTCCCGTCGCCGGCCCGGCGCGCTGCACGTCAATGACCACAAGAGGCGTTTCCGTGAAAGCCGCGTATCCCAGACTCTCCTGCATGAGGCTGAGCCCGGGGCCGCTGGTGGCGGTCATGCATTTCGCGCCGGCCCAGGAGGCTCCAATGACTGCCGAAATCGAGGCAATTTCGTCTTCCATCTGGATAAAGCGACCGCCGGTCTCCGGCAGTTCCCGCGCAAGCTCCTCCATAATTTCCGAGGATGGAGTAATCGGATACCCGGCATAAAACCGGCAGCCGGCCGCGAGCGCACCAAGGGCAGCGGCTTCGTTGCCGGATAGATAGCGCGGACCCATTCCGACCGGCAGGGGTATCGTGGATTGCGGCATATCACGATTTAAGCCCTTTATGACGGAAAGATCAAGGTGAGGAATCACTCCGGCCGGCGGAGGATTCTATGACTGGATGCGAGGTAGCCCTCCGCAGATTCGCGGAATTGAGCAATCGGCTATCGCAGCAGCATTGCAGTAACGCCGGCAGAATAGGATTTGACGTCGTATCGTTCCGGCTCGGCCACGAGACGCAAGGCGCAGCCTTCGATAAAGCTGGTGACCATATCGGCCAGGGCCTCCGCGGAAATTCCCGCATATCGTTCCCGGTGTTCGGCTACGACAGCGCGCGCCAGGGGCAGATAGGAATTGCGATATCGATTGAGCGCGGTGCGGATGCGTTTCCGGATGGCTTCGTCATGAGCGCTGGAAAACCAGTAATCAAAGAAAAGCTCAATGCGTTCGCGTTCTTCATGGAGCGCTTCGATGGCGCCCCTGACCTCCTCTGCCAGCCGTTCCAGGGCATTTGCTGTGACAACCCCCGGATCCACGGCTCTGCGCAGGATGGTCTCCGTCAGCAGCCAGTCGAGAAGCGCAAGGAGGAGTTCCTGCCGGTTGCGGAAGTGGAAGAACACCAGCCCGTTGCTGATACCGGCTTCGGCCGAGACCGCGCGGGTCGACAGGCCGGCGAGTCTATGTTGAAGTGCTACGCGGTAGGCCGCGTGCAGTATCTGCTCCCGTCGGCGGTCTTCCGGTATTTTCTTTCCAGGCATAAAACCTCCATTGACCAAATGCTCAATATAATGTTATCTTATGCGCGTTGATTGAGCAAGTGCTCAATATTAGAAATGAAGGGGGAGTGAAAAATGGTTGCCCGAAATCGAATCGCTGTAGCCGCCACGATTCTTGCGCTGTGCGCGGTATCCTGCAGCCGGTCAGTGCCGGATAAAGCGGCACCAGGCAAAGACGCCGTGATCGCCGTGCGCGTTCAGAAACCCGATCGACTCAATCGGCCTTTGCTGGTTCCTGCCAGCGGCACGGTGGAGGCGGCACAAACGGTTGACCTCGCCTTCCAGATTCCCGGGCGCGTGGCGCAGGTGCGTGTCGAAGAGGGTCAGGTAGTTCGGAAGGGACAGCTTATTGCCGAACTCGACAGTGCGGACTACCAGTTTGGATTGAGGGCATCCGAAGGCCAGGCCGGGATTGCCCAGGCCGGCTTCGACAAGGCGCAGACTGGAACCCGCATGGAGGAGTTGGAGCAGGCGCGCGCCGGCTATGACCGGGCCGAGAATGAATATCAGCGCTATAAAAAACTATATGAGCGGAAGAGCATGGCGCCGGTCGACTTTGCCAAGGTGGAAGCTGCCTATCGGGCGGCAAAAGCGCAGTACGAAATGGCGCAGAACGGGGCTCGAACAGAGGACCGAGCGGCCGCGAGTTCTGCCGTCAAGCAAGCCCTGGCTCAAGTTGACTCCAACCGGAAACGAATGGCCGATACTTCTCTCCTTTCCCCTATTGACGGCATCGTGGCGCGACGTGGCGTGGATCCGGGCGAGATGGTCAATGCCGGGTTGCCGGTTTTTGTGATTGTTAACCTCAATCCGGCGCGCGTCCGCGTGGGAATCCCGGAGACGGACATCGGACGTATTCGCATGGGGCAAGATGCCAGGATTGCCGTCCCTGCGCTGGGCGGGATGGAATTCGCCGGCAAAGTCGACCTGGTTGGTGTTGCAGCCGATTCCAGTTCTCGAACCTTCACCGCCAAGATCGCGGTGCCGAACCGGAATCTCCAACTGAAGGCGGGCATGATTGCCGAAGCCAGCATTGAGGCCAGCGGAACCGTCCATATCGTCACTATTCCGGGGGAGGCGATTGTGCATGATCCGCAGGGCAGCACGCTGGTATATGTCTATTTCCCCGACAAAAAGCGCGTATATGCCCATCGCGTCGAAACCGGTTTCGTGAAAGGTCCTGGCGTGGAGATCCGCTCGGGGCTGAGTGGCGATGAACTCATTGTTGTCGCAGGACAGCATCAGTTGCGTGAGGGATCTCTTGTCGAGGTGATGCCATGAACCCTGTCCGCAGTTCTTTGCTTCATGTATCGGTCACGCTGACCTTGACCGCGGCCCTGTTTGGCGCCGGGATCTATTCGCTGGTAAAGATGCCGAGGCGCGAAGATCCAAAGATCACAATTCGAACGGGGCTTGTTTCCGCGCAGTATCCGGGAGCCACGGCCGAGCAGGTGGAAAAGCAGGTCACCACCAAAATAGAAGAGCGGTTGTTCCGCTATGCCGAAGTACGCAAGGATCGCACCTTTTCCACCAGCCGTCCCAATGTTGTCATTATCAATGTCGAGTTGGAGGATTGGGTCACGGCTCCGGACACGTTCTGGTCCAAACTGCGCCATGACATGAATCAGCTGCGGGCGGATCTGCCCAAGTCGGTGCGCGGGCCGGTGGTCGATTCCGACTTTGGCGACACGGTTGCAGTTTTGATAGCCGTGCGTGGGAGTCGCTATGGCTATCGGGAACTGAAAGATTATTCTCAAAGGATCGAGGAAGCATTGCGGACGCTGCGTCCGGTATCAAAGATCAAGCGAGTGGGGGAGCAGCCCGAGGAAATTCAGATCACCAGCTCATTGGAACGCCTTGCCCAGTATTCGCTCGATCCGGTCAAAGTGGCCGGGGCTTTGCAGGGACGGAATTCCGTGGAATATGCCGGCAGCCTCGATTCCCCTGGCGGAGCGGTGCAACTCAATCCCAACGGGCCCTTTCAGACGGAAGACCAGATACGCCGCGTCATTGTGGATGTGTCTCCGCTGACCGGCCAGCCGGTGCATATTGGCGATGTGGCCGGCGTTCGACGCGGATACAAGGACCTCGAGTTTGCCACGCGCTTTAACGGGGAACCTGCATTGATGCTGGCGGTGGAAATGCAGGAGGGGAACAACATCGTCGAGTTCGGTGATGCCCTGAGGGCGAAACTGGAGGAAGTGAAGAATGTTCTTCCGCCTGACATTCACATCGCTCTGGTGGCGGATCAGCCGCACATGGTCGGCGAGCGCATATCCCATTTTATACGCGAGTTTGGAATTGCCATCGCCTCCGTCATCCTCGTGACCATTCTATTGCTGCCTTTTCATGTAGCCCTGATTGCAGCGCTGGCTATTCCCGTAACGGTTGCGGTTACCTTCGGCGCTCTCAACATTTTCGGCGTGGAGCTCCATCAGGTTTCCATCGCAGCGCTGATTGTTGTGCTGGGGATGGTGGTAGATGACGCTATTGTAATTGCCGACAACTACGTTGAACTTCTGGATCGCCGTGTGCCGATTGCCGAGGCCGCCTGGCGCTGCGCTTCTGAAATGGCCGTGCCCGTGTTGACCGCAACCCTTACGATCGTGGCCTCCTTCCTGCCGCTGCTGATGCTGTCCGGATCGGTGGGCGAGTTTATCCAGGCTCTGCCCATTGCCGTGGCGACGGCACTGCTGGTGTCCTACGCGGTGGCGATGCTGGTGACTCCGCTGCTTGCCCGTTTCTTTATCAAAAAGGGACTCAAGGAGGAGAATTCCGGGGGATGGCGCGCCCGTTTCAGTCCGCTGGCAATCATGAAAAACAACTATGTCCGGATCATTGCGCTGGCGATGAAACACAAGCCCCTGGTGCTCGCGGGTGCAGTGCTGGCTCTTGTGGCGGGGGTGTTGATGCTGCGGTTTGTTCCCCGACAGTTTTTCCCATCGGCAGAGCGCAACCAATTTGTGATTGATGTATTTGCTCCCGAGGGGACGCGCATCGGAGTTACCGATGGGATGGCGCGCCGCATTGAAAGCCATCTTGCCTCCGAACCGCTGGTTCGCAGCTACTCGACATTTCTGGGAGGGAGTGCCCCGCGGTTTTATTACAACGTCAACCCCCAACAGCCGGCATCCAATTATGCGCAGGTTTTGGTAAATACCAAGGCGGAGGAAGGAACCCCGGAACTGGCACACCAGCTGCGGGAGAAGCTTGCCAGGCTGACACCGGAAGCACTTGTGCTTGTGCGCGAGCTCCAGCAGGGGCATGTCATGGAGGCACCGGTCGAAATACGCATTTCGGGTGATGATCTGCCGACCTTGAAAGCCATCGGGGAACGGGCCAGGGATATTGTCCGAGGCATTCCGGGCGCCGTCTATACCCACAGCGATTACAGGGAAGACCTCTGGCAGATGCGCATTGATGTCAACGAAGAGGTCGCAAACCGCCTTGGGTTGAGCAATACCACTATTGCCCGCCAGCTTGCCGGCAGTTTTCACGGTCTGCCCGTTACAACATTTTGGGAAGGTGAACGCGCCGTGGATGTGACGCTGCGCGTTGAGGCGGATCGGCGAAAATCATTCGACAATGTGGAGAATGCTTATGTGACATCATTGTTGACGGGTGCCAAGGTGCCGCTGCGCGCTGTCGCGACATTCCGTCCTGATTGGGAAAGCGGCCGCATTGTCCGCCGGAACGGAGTTCGGACGCTTACGGTTCGGACATTTCCCGATGAACACCACTTCGCCTCTCAGTTGCTTGCCTCGGCCAGGCCAAAGCTCGCAGCGCTCAGTCTGCCCGCCGGATATCAGATTCGATATGGAGGTGAAGCGGAAAAACAGGCGGAGACCTTTTCTGAATTGCTCGGGGCATTGGCGGTCAGTGCCGGAGCGATATTTCTGATCCTGCTATTCCAGTTCCGCTCGATTTCTGAAACGCTGGTGGTAATGACCTCGATACCCCTGGCTTTCCCCGGTGCCGTTGCAGGTTTGCTGTTGGTCGGCAATCCTTTTGGATTCACCGCCTTTATGGGGATCGTCAGTTTGGGAGGAATTGTTGTGAGAAATGCCATCATTCTGGTTGATTACATCAAGGAGCGATTGCGCGAAGGTGAGGACCTGGAGCATGCGGCTATGGAGGCCGGCGTGCGCCGGTTGAGGCCTATCTTTCTCACCACCATGGCAGCCGCGGTTGGAGTGACTCCCATGATCCTGTCCGGATCCTCTTTATGGTCTCCGCTGGCAAGCACCATTGCAGTCGGGCTGATTGTTTCCATGTTTTTCACGCTGATTGTTGTGCCGGTGATCTTCGTGATTGTCAAAAAGAAGTCGACCGGTCGGCTTGCGGGCAGCATGGTGGTGGGCATCCTGATGCTTGCCTTGGCTTCCTCTCCTGCTGCCAGGGCGGAACAAAGACGAATCACGCTGGAGGAAGCGGTGGGTTTGGCCACGGAACAAAACAGTTTGGTCAAACTGGCCGCGCTCAAGCTTCGGGAGGCTGAGGCAAAACAGACGCAGATGCGGGCCAACTACTTCCCCCAGATTGCCAATGAGTCGAGCCTGTATAACATCATCGAGAAGCAGAGAATTGTGCTGCCCGCCGGATCTCTCGGCACCATTCCTTCGCTAGGGCCGATTCCATCTTCGCCAACGACCGTTTATCAGGGTGGGCGAGCGTTGTTGCTAGCTCAAACAACGGCAGCCCAGCCGCTGACACAGCTTTTCAAAATACGGGAAGGGAATGCCGTTGCGCAGGCCGACCGTGCGATAGCAGGGACGCAGGTGGAGCGGGCCCGCGTTGAAATTGCGGCGAAGGTGAAGGAGGTTTATTACTCGCTGCTCGGTCTGCGGGCTCGTCAGCGTGCGGCAAAGGCGGCAATTGTTGCCGCGCAGGAGCGTTTGAAGGAGGGGCAGGATGCGGCGGAAACCGGCGTCTCACTCGAGGTCCGTGTGATGCAGGCACGTGCTGCTTTGCTGGAAAGCAGGCAGGCAGATTTGACCCTGGATATTCAAACGGGGGATCTCTGCCTGGAGTTGAATGAGCTTTTGGGGATCCCCCTGGATACGGAGCTTGAGCTGGTTCCGCCGGAGAAGGCGGTTGCGGTGCCCGCCCTGGAAGAGTGTGTCCACCGATCAACCGAGCAAAACCTGGAATTGAGATCGGCAAGGCAGACGGTGGAGAAAGCCCGTCACGGTGTTGCCGCGGCTAAAGCTGATTTCATTCCGGAACTCGGATTTTTTGCCCAGCATATTTATCAGCAGGGCGTTCCATTCCTTGCATCCAACAACGGTGTCATCGGCCTGCGATTGAATCTCAATATCTGGGATTGGGGCAAAAGATCCGGGGTGATGCGGGAGCGGGAGGCACTGCTTGCCCAGGCAGAGGAAGAGCAACACCGAATCGAGCGCCGCATTCAAATTGACGTCGAGAAGGCATACCGGAGAGTCCAGCGCGTGACCAGCCTGGCGAGCGTCGCCAGGGAGGCCACAGCGGTACGACGGGAGGCGCAGCGCATTGCCGGAGATCAGTTTGAACTGGGGCTCAGCAGCCGGGCGGCCTATGAAGAGGCCAATGCCGCGGTTTACGCCGCTGAAGGGGATCTGGTTGCGGCGGAATATCAAATTGCCGTGGCTGTCGCCGATCTTGATCGACTGTCGGGTTCCAAATAAGCTATAGGATGAGAGGGAGGTTTCCCGGATGGATCCCGATGTTAAAAAGATAGTCAGGGATAAATATGGAAAGGCTGCCAGCCTGGCGAAGGCCGGGGTGAGCGATTGCTGCGGGACGTCGGGTTCCTGCTGTTCCGTGGACCCCATAATCAAGAATCTGTACACATTCGACGAGATATTAGCGCTACCCAAAGAAGCGGTTGCCGCTTCTCTGGGCTGCGGGAATCCCACGGCCCTGGCGGCACTGAATCCAGGCGATGTTGTGCTCGATCTTGGATCGGGTGGCGGCATTGATGTTCTTCTTTCTGCCAAACGCGTGGGTCCGCAGGGCAAAGTTTACGGGCTCGATATGACGGATGAGATGCTGGCGCTGGCGCGCGACAATCAGCAGAAAGCGGGAGCGACCAATGTCGAATTTTTAAAGGGAGAAATCGAGGCTATTCCGCTGCCGGATAATAGTGTGGATGTGATTATCTCCAATTGCGTGATCAATCTTTCCGGTGACAAAGACAGAGTGCTGCGGGAGAGTTTTCGGGTTCTGAAGCCGGGCGGCCGGTTTGCAGTTTCCGATATCGTTGTTTTGGGAGACATTCCCGATATAGTGCGGAGAAGCGTCGAACTCTGGGCTGGGTGTGTTGCCGGAGCGCTGCATCGGGACGAATACCAGGCACGGCTCGTGAGTGCAGGCTTCGAGCAGGTGAGCATTGAGCCAACCCGGATATATCGGGGGAAGGACATTGCCGGTGTTCTGGAAGGTACGGGGTTGAATGCCGATGCGGTCATTCCCTACATCGAAGGGAAGTTTGCCGGCGCGTTCATTCGCGCTCTGAAACCGTCCGTATCTATCCTCTGAAGTATTCGAGGATGTAGGTCGAAGCAAGAAACAGCATCATAATTCCCATTACTGCCTTGATAAGAGCTTGCGGGAAGAATTTCTGCGCCCGGGCTCCGCAATACATTCCGACCAATCCTCCCAGCCCGAAGAGAATTCCCAAAGCCCAGTCGGGCGAGGTCGAAATGCCCGATCTGACGGGGATAATGCTATAAAAGGCCACTCCGGCAATGGAGGTTAGAAAGGTTCCCAGAAGCGCGGCTCCCGCAACCGTGTAGACGGGCAGACCAAAGAAGGTCACGCAAAAAGGGGAAATTATCGAGCCGCCGCCAATACCATAGATACCTCCGACCGTACCGACGACAAAAGACAGCAGAAGCATCCGCGCGGTTTCAAAGGAGTACCGTTCCTGGCAGAACTCATATTCCACTCTCTTCAGAGAGAAATGATGAGACTGCACGGCGGTTGGCTCGGCGGATCCGGCTGGGAGACCGACAATGTTGCTTTTGCGGCGCGGATAGATTTCGCGCACAAGGCGTACCCCCACATAGAGGAGTACGAATCCGACAAACAGACGGAATGATCTTGGATTCGGGAGAAAGCGCACGCGGATGAAATAGCCTAGGAGGACGCCAGGCAAAGTTCCGGCGATAATAATCCAGGTCAGAGGCCAGACCATGCGTCTTTCACGCATGTAGCGATACACTCCGCTTGGAATGGCGACGATGTTATAGACAAAATTCGTTGCGCTCACCGAAGGGGAGAGAAAATGAAGAAAACTGATTTGGAAAGGCAGAAGAAGGAAGGCTCCGGAAACTCCGCCCATGGAAGCCAGGAATGAGACGGCGAAGGCTACCAGCGGAGGAATGAAGATCCAGGTGCTGACTCCTGATGTGGGAAATGTAACGTACAGATTCACCCGTTCCTCCGTTTCTGCCAGTCAACCCCTGATCTGTATGGAGTCTATGATAGGCCAATATGGACCGGGTGTATTTATATTTTCGGACTGGGCCGCTTGTGTCCACCGGAAGCGCTGTCGTCCCGGCTAATACTGCATATCATTTGTCGAGGGTGAAGTCCTTCGGTGGCTTGCCACCGCGGCTTTTATGGTTTTCAAGAGCGGCAGCAAGCGGCCGCACTCCTCGGTTCCGATTCGGGCGTGTCTTTTACAAATAATACTGTCTGTGGTAGAGGCAGCTTTGCTCTCGCCGGCTTTCCTTAACTGTCGAGTACCTGGAGTGTCATGCGTGTAAGGTCCGATGCCGAGAATGGTTTTTGCAGGAAGTGGAATTCCTGCTCGGGTGCGGCGCTATCGCGCAAGTGATCGGCGGTGTAGCCCGACATATAGATGCATTTGATGTTCGGATACATCACCTGGACTTTCTGGGCAAGATTGCGGCCGTTCATTTCTGGCATGACAACATCCGTAACCAGCAACTGAATGTCGTGCCCATAATCCTGCGCAATCCTGATTGCCTCCATCGGGCTCCTGGCCTGCAGGACCGTGTGTCCCTCGGATTTGAGTATTGTAGCGGTCAGACGCAGGATTGCCGGTTCATCTTCGACCAGAAGCACGGTGACGGGGTTTCTCTTGATGGCTTCCTGCTCTTCTTTGAGGTGAAGCTCGACTGTCGAACCGAAATCGCGGGGAAGGTAAAGAGAAATGGTGGTGCCTTGCCCTGGGGCGCTTTGGATGTCGATGTGCCCTTCGTTCTGCCGGATGGTGCCATACACCGTAGCCAGGCCGAGGCCCGTTCCTTGCCCGACAGGCTTGGTTGTAAAAAATGGTTCAAAGACATGCTCGAGCGTTTCTTCGTTCATGCCGCATCCTGTATCGGTGACTGAAACGCGCACATAATCCCCGGGCGCAAGCTCCTGGTGGTGTGTGGAGCAGTCCTTTTGATTGAGTGCACAGTTTGCCGTCTCGATGGTTATCCTGCCTATATCCGTAATTGCATCGCGCGCATTAACACAAAGGTTTGCGAGAATCTGATCAATCTGGGACGGGTCAATTTTTACGGGCCACAATCCGGCCTCGGGTTTCCATTCAAGCGCAATGTGTTCGCCAATCATGCGTTCGAGCATTTTTAGCATGCCGGCGATTGTCTGATTGAGATCCAGCACTTTAGGCGTAATGGTTTGCCTTCGAGCAAAGGCAAGCAGCTGGCGCGTCAAATCGGACGATCGTTTGGTTGCATTCAGAATTTCCGAGATATTGTCATGAATCGGGTGTGAGGGCGCGACCTGTTTGAGAGCCATCTCCGAGTGTCCCAGGATAACTCCAAGCATGTTGTTGAAATCATGGGCCACGCCTCCCGCAAGGCGTCCAATCGATTCCATTTTTTGCGCCTGCTGAAGCTGGGCGGCTATTTGGGTCTTCTCTTCCTCCGCCTGTACCCTTTGGGTGATATCGCGGATCAATACGATAAAGCGCTTTTCCTTGCCGGCTGCGCCGGCCTTGGTCGCGATGGAAAGCTCAAACCAGCACCGGCCGGCCGGCAGGTCCAATACATAGGTGGCTCCGCGGTGCGTGCCTTCCGCTGCCGCCTGCGCGATGGCCTTCTGAATAATGCCGGTGGGTTCCGGGGGAAGGATTTGGCTGACCGTCTTGTTGAGAAATGCTTCGGGCGGAGCGTATAGGGATCCCCAGGCAGAATGGTAGTCGAATATCTGCCCGCGGCTGTCTACTTCAAACAGCAGGTCTGGAACGGCATCGATGGTTGCCTTGAGGCTGAGATGGGTTTCCCTGAGTTCAGCTTCGGCTTTTTTGCGTTGAGTGATATCCCGATCCATTCCACGGTAGCCTTTGAATTCGCCTTTCTCATCGAAAAATGGCACACCGTTTGTTTCCAGGATAACGTCATGACCATCCTTGTGTTTGTTGACATTTTCCAATTGGAAAAACCGTTCCCTCTTCTCGATAAGCGACAGGAATAGAAAGGCCACACGCGTTGCTTCTTCCGTCGACATAAAGTCAAAGGGAGTCTTGCCAAGGATTTCTTCGGGTTTGTAGCCCAGGAGATCTTCGATGTGAGAGCTGGAATATGTATAAGCTCCTTGTGCGTCCACTTCCCAAATCCAGTCATTGGATGATTCGACAATGTGACGAAGGCGCTCCTCGCTTTGCCTCAAAACAAGTTCCGCCAGCTCTTTTTGAGTCTTCTGTTCCAGCTGCCTCAAGGCGAACTCTAAATTCAAAGTTGCTTCTTCGAACAAGAGGACCTCTTTGCCCTGGAAGAAATCGGGCTCTTCCGCATAAACGCACAGGGCGTAATGGACACGCGCTCCCTTCCGGATAGGAAAGGCGGCGGTAGAAGCAAAGCCGGCTTCTTTGCAGAACTTTGTGCAATCGGTATTGACGGCGCCGTTGCAGATAATGGCTTGCTGCTCGCGCAGGACGGCTCCGATCGGACCATGCGACAGGCAAGTATCGCCGCCGGATGATTTCAACCGGTTAAAGGAACCGCTCGCACCTTCCGCATAGGCGACCGGTTCCACACCATGAGTTTGGGCGTTGTACCGGCCGATCCAGGCCAGGTTCAGGCGTCCGTATTGCACAAGAATTTTGCAAACGCCGGAAAACAATTGTTCGAGCGTCTCCGCGCGTGTAATGAGCTGATTGACATGACTCAGTGCAAGATAAAGCTCATTCAGGCGTTTGATTTCGGCTTCCTGCAATTTTTTGTGAGTAATATCCAGATGCGATCCGCGAATGCATAAAGCATTCCCGGCATCGTCATATTCCGTCGATGCCTGCGCAAACATCCATCGATAGATCCCATCTTTGTGTCGGAAGCGGAATTCGAGATGAAAGCCGAGTTGGTGTTGTTCAATGAGTTGTCTTATCTGCGTAAGCAGCGGGTCGATGTCGGCGGGGTGAACGCGGTCATGCCATTCGCGGAAATCATTTCCGATTTCCCAATCTTCGTATCCGATCTGCCGCTTCCATTCGGGTGAATAGTAGACCTCGTTGGTTTTGAGGTTCCAGTCCCAGAGGCCCACATTGGCAGCTTGAACGATGCGTTGCTGCCGATCGCGGCTTTCCCTTAGATCTTCCTGCGCGCGCATCTGCTCGGTGACATTTTCATTGATGAGCATGATGCCGGCCACTTCACCGAGGTGGTTATGCCAGGGCTTAACTTCCCATCGAAGCCATGCAGAAGTGCCATCAGGATTTGTAATCCGGTCGCCCATGGAACGGACCACCTCGCCGTTCAGGCCTCGCCTATGAGCTTCCTTCCATTCTTCCTCCAGCGTGGGGAAAACTTCATAATGCGAGAGCCCGGCAAGGTCTCTGCCTTCCAGCCCGTATAGGCTTTTCCAAAGGCGGCTTGCCGCGAGATAGCACATGTTGCGGTCAAAAAGGGCCATGCATAATGGTGTCTGTTCCAATAACAGGTCATATTGCTCCGCAATAGCCTGCAGTTGCTCAAATGTAGCGGTATTGTGCTGCTTGTCTTCCATAGCGGGCCCCTGCTGCCTTACCTGGTGAAGATTTGCGGGTTTGTGCTGCGCGAGTCGCACAAAGTATTCTCCCCCGCATAGATATGATCGGCTCAAAAAACGGCCTGCGTTAACTCATGATTCCCGAAATTTTTTGGTTATGGGCCTTAATTAAAAAAGACTAATCGTTCGATGTGGAGGCCAGATCCTGTTTCACGGCAAATATTTATTGTGTTTAGCGAAGGGTTCGGGTGATCATGGCTGCAGTTCAATTTAGCAATTGCCGTCACTTGCGTCCTGTAGCGAAGATGTCGCGCGGGTTTATCTATGCTCGATCGGAAATCGAATGCCCCGCTAACCCTGAATAAATCCGGAAATTCCTATTGAGAGCGTATGAAAAAGCAAACCTATCAGAATGTTATTGCCTTGTTGTTCTCGTTGACATGGGGGCTTGTACTGTTGGACCGGAATGCTATTTCTTTCCTGTTCCCGGTGCTGATGAAGACTTTCAACCTGAACAATGCCCAAACCGGCCACATTGTCATGTATACAGGTTTTGGGTTCGTGATTTCATCTCTCCTGCTGACTCCTTTTGCCGATCGATCCGGGTTGAAGAAGGCATGGCTGGTCCCCGTCATTATTCTCTCCGGTGTTTTTTCGGGAGGAACTGCTTTCGCGGGTTCTTTGACCGCGATGCTCATGGTCCGATTCCTGACCGGTTTTGCCGATGGTCCTATCTACCCATTGATGAGTTCTGTTCTGAAGGTCCAGGGCGAGCCCAAACGGTTTGCTTCCTATCTGGGAATGATGCAGCTTGCCATAGGCATCATTGCGCAAATTATCGGGCCTGCCTTGACCATTCAACTGGCGCTCCGTTTCGACTGGCACTATGCGTTCATTTTTACCAGCCTGCCGACCGTGATGGTGGGAGTTGCGATCTGGTTTGTTTTGAAGGAAGTAGTTCCGACATCGGAGGTGTTGCCGAATGCCGGTCCGGTAAAGGCCGAGTCCACGATGAAATGGAGCGATTTGCCGAAGATATTTGCCTATCGAAACTGCACTCTGTCCTTTATTGCCAATATCCTGGTAATGGTCGGGTTCTGGGGAGTCGTCAGTTTTGGGACAACTTATTGGGTCGACGAAGGCGGGCTGACGCTGTCGCAGACAGGGTACCTGGGTTCCATCTCAGGCATCGTGGGGCTGGGGTGGGCTGTGGTGATCCCGATCATCGTTGATCGGTTTGGGCGAAAACCTTCCGCGTCCCTGTTTACGATCTATATCGCCGCTTCCATGTTTATCATGTATCTGAGCAAAGGGCTGATAGCCCAGATTGCTTACGTCCTGGTGATCGGCTGCTGCGGATTTGTTTCGGTGCTGTTTGTGGCGATCATTTGCCAGGAATCTGTTCCGCCCGCGATCGCGGCTACGACGACCGCAATCGGTATGGCGATAGGAGAGCTGTTCGGCACCGCTATTGCCCCTCGAATACTTGGATCGCTTGGCGATATTTATGGGTTGCGGACCATCTTTCTGGTAGGAGGGGTCAGCACGGTTATTGCCTTTGTCATTACCTTCTGGCTGACCGAAACCGGAAAGTCAAAACTCGAAGAAGAACCGGCCCTCTCCCTGAGCGCTTAGAGAGCAAGTTGTGGCAGTTCAGGTGCGTTGAATTGGCGGCATCGTTCCGGTTTCCTTTTTTACGGAATTCACGAGCCATTCAAAGCGCTGTTATTGCGGTTGCCACAAACGCATCGATTTCGCCGGGATTCAGCCCTACAATAAGCCCCGGAGGTCTGGGCCTTGAATTCGCGTCGCGGCGTTCGGATTATCGTGTCGTTGGCCGGGCTGGCCATGTTCACGCTGGCGGCGCATGCTTTTCCCGTGAACGCCACCACGGTCGGTTTTGCCTACCTGCTGCTCATCCTGATTGTTGCCAGCACCTGGGGATTTATCGAGGCCTTTATTCTTTCAATCGCAGCGACCCTGGCGTTCAATCTCTTCTTTCTGCCTCCGGTCGGCACATTCAATATTGCCGAGGCGCAGAACTGGGTTGCGCTGTTCACTTTTCTCACAACCTCCCTGATTGCGAGTCGACTCTCGACCAAAGCAAAACGGCGCGCACTGGATGCCATCGAGCGTCAGCAGGATATTGAAAGGCTGTATTCCTTCAGCCGGGCAATCCTGCTGATCGACAGTTCCGAGTCTTTTCCTGCCCAGTTGATCCGGAAACTGGCGGATATATTTCAGTTGAGCCTGGCCGTTCTTTACGAGCGGCGCACCGACACTTTCTACCGGGCCGGCCCGTCGGAAGCGGAAGGTGTTGAGAAACAGCTTCGGGACACAGCCCTGAAGGGCACAACGTCCTCCGTGGAGGGATCCTGCACTTTTACCGCCATACGGCTTGGATCCGAGCCGATCGCCAGCCTCGCAATCCAGGGGAATCGTTTCACCGATTCGGTTCTTCAAGGCATCGGGAACCTGGTGGCCATTGGTTTGGAGAGAGCCCGGGCGCAGGATCTTGCCCACGAAATCGAGGCGACGAGGCGAAGCGAGCACCTGCGCACAACGCTGATAGACGCAATGGCTCATGAATTCAAGACCCCACTTACCTCTATCAAAGCGACGACGACGGCACTCCTGGATGCTCCCGATCAGGCATTGGATGCCCGCGTGGAACTGCTGAAGATTGCCGATGAGGAGACGCAGCATTTAGGAAATTTGATTGATGACACGGTGGCGATGGCACGCCTGGATGCCGGTCGCATCAAGGTCAATCCTGAAATTGTGGATATGTTCGAGGTCATCGAAGATATTTGCCTTTCACTCAAAGCGGAATTGCAGGGTCGACAGCTCGACGTGATCAGGAGCGCCGAGGTTTCAGCTGCGATCTTTGACCGGCGCCTGGTAAAGCTAGCAGTC
Organism: Acidobacteriota bacterium; assembly: GCA_963664705.1. Taxonomy (GTDB): domain Bacteria; phylum Acidobacteriota; class UBA6911; order UBA6911; family UBA6911; genus UBA6911. The sequence goes on from OY761556.1 coordinate 6,630,481, forward strand.
AAGCAGTTGGTGGAGAATGCAATCAAATACTCTCCGGTCACGACACCGTTGAAGATTCGTATTGAAAGTGATGATAAACTGCTTGGTGTATGCGTTACGGATTACGGCAAAGGTATACCGGTGCAGGAGCAGCAACGTATCTTTGAGCGTTTTTATCGAAGTCCTTCGGTTCAGGACCAGATTCCCGGATCGGGATTGGGTTTGAGCATTGCTAAGAGTATTGCGCGAGCCCATGGCGGGGATTTGACCGTTTCGAGCCGTCCGGGGGAAACCACTTTCCGGTTGGTTTTGCCTCTCGAGTACAGAGGAGAACATCGTGAGCGCGGGTAGAATTCTTGTGGTGGACGATGAGCCCCAGATCCGGCGCGTCATGCGCCCCACGCTGATTGCGGCAGGATATGAAATCGAGGATGCCAAGTCCGGAGAAGAGGGCATTGAGAAGGTAAACCAGTTTCGCCCGGACCTGGTGCTGCTTGACATCAACATGCCCGGGATGGGCGGGTTGGCCGCCTGCAAGCTGATCCGGATGGCGGATAAAAATATCGCCATCATCATTCTTACCGTTCGCGACTCGGAAGCGGATAAAGTAGCCGCGCTGGATGCCGGGGCAGACGATTTTGTCACAAAGCCCTTCAGTACGCCGGAATTGCTGGCGCGAATCCGCGCGGCGCTGCGCCGGGTACCGGCGCTTCAATCAAATCCGGACCGGATCCAAGTCGGCGCTCTATCGATTGACTTTGCTTTGCGCACCGTAGCCAATGGCGGCGAGCCCATACACTTGACTCCCAAGGAACTGGATTTGCTGCGGTATCTGACCCAGCACTGCAACCAGGTTGTGTCTCACCGGGAACTGTTGCAGGCTGTATGGGGCGCGGATTACGGGCGCGAGGTAGATTATCTTCGGGTGTTCATCAAGAATCTGAGAAAGAAAATTGAAGCGAACCCGGATGCCCCGGAATACATTACCACCGAGCCGTGGGTGGGGTACCGCTTCAACGGCACGCCCGAGCCTTTATAGAATTTTTATAAATCCTCCATAACTTCTTCAGGGTTCCTCTACGCCTTCTTCAGGCCGCGCGTCCTATGCTACTCACGGAGCGTGCGACCATGTCGACAACAACAGCTTTTGGAATTTATGCAGACAGCGGGATTGATGAGTCTCTTCCAGCGCCCGCCATTTTGAATATCGGTCTGACCGTATTCGTGCTGTTTACATCCATAGACGAGACGCTGAAAGCACTGCGAAGAGCGCAACAGATTGCGAGGCCGGTAGGCGCCCACATCGTTGTAGTGGCGGCACCGGTGATTCCTCACCCGCTGCAACTTGATCAGCCGCCGGTGTCTTTCGACTTTCTGATCAAGGAATTTGAGGAAAAGGCCGGCGGACATTTGGACAACATACGAATTGCAGTCTATCTGTGCCGCGATCAAGAGGAAGCACTAAAGCGTGTTTTGAACATCCATTGCCCTGTGGTTATCGGGATCAGTAAGCGTTGGCTCCCAACCAGGGAGGAACGATTGGCGAAAAGGCTGCTTCGCATCGGGTACGACGTTATCACGGTTTCCTAGGAGGATCCCATGCTGGACCTGTTCTATCTCGCCGTTGCCGCATGTGTCCTCGCTGTTTTCTGGGGATTCGCCATTATTTGCGACAGGCTTTAGGGAGAAGTAAATGGATTACATCATTGCGGGGCTTACATCGGCGGCTCTCTTTGTTTACCTGGTATATGCGCTTTTGAAACCGGAGCGTTTTTAGGAATCAATCATGACAAGACAGGGTGTTCTGCAGATTGCCGTCTATTTTGTTGTGTTGCTCGTATTGACGAAACCACTCGGGGCATTCATGGCCAATGTATATGAAGGGAAGCGGACGTTCCTTCATCGCGTTTTCCGGCCATTGGAGCATTTCATTTATAGGCTCAGCGGCATTTGCGAGGAAACAGAACAGCGATGGATCCAGTATACCGCCTCGCTGCTGGCTTTCAGCCTGGTTTGCTTTGTCTTTACCTATCTCCTTCAGCGCCTTCAAGGTTTTCTGCCACTGAATCCGGCGGGGTTTGGTTCAAAGCAGGTTGCTCCTGATTTGGCCTTCAATACCGCAGTCAGCTTCATCACCAACACTAACTGGCAATCTTATAGTGGCGAGACAACTCTGAGCTATTTCGTACAGATGGCCGCTTTAACGGTTCAGAACTTTGCCTCAGCGGCGGCGGGAATGTGTGTTGCCATCGCTTTGATTCGTGGCTTTGCCCGGAGGCAGGTGAGTACCATAGGCAATTTCTGGGTGGATCTTGTACGGAGCATTCTGTATATCCTTCTGCCTTTGTCTTTGATTGGGGCTCTCCTGCTTTGTTCTCAAGGCGTTATACAGAATTTCAGCCATTCTTCCGCGATAACAACACTTGAAGGGAGTAGCCAGATCATAGCGCAGGGCCCGGTAGCTTCCCAGATTGCCATCAAACAATTGGGTACAAACGGGGGAGGTTTCTTTAATGTCAATTCTGCGCACCCATTCGAGAACCCAACACCGATTTCCAACTTCCTGGAAATGCTGTTCATCCTTCTGATTCCGGCCGGGCTTGTCTACACGTTTGGGCGGATGGTGAAAGACACGCGCCAGGCATGGGCGGTGTTTGCCGCGATGAGCCTGCTTTTTCTGGCAGGCGTTTTTATCTGCTATCCCGCAGAACAGGCCGGCAATCCCAACCTTACAAAACTGGGTGTCCAGGGTGTCCCGTCCAATGCCCAATCCGGTGGCAATATGGAAGGTAAAGAGGTCCGCTTCGGCATTGCGCCGTCCGCGCTTTGGGCTGTGGCGACCACCGATGCAAGCAATGGCAGTGTGAATAGCATGATGGACAGCTTTACTCCCATTGGCGGCCTGGTGGCGCTTTTCAATATTCAAACCGGCGAGGTCATTTTCGGAGGAGTCGGATCCGGCCTCTACGGGATGCTGCTGTTTGCCATTATCGCAGTCTTCATAGCGGGTTTGATGGTGGGACGAACTCCGGAGTATCTCGGCAAGAAGATCGAGGGAAAGGAAGTGAAGATGGCAATGCTGGCGCTGATCGCCTGTGCGGCTTCCATCCTGATTTTCACTGCAATCAGTACCCATCTCCACTTTGCCAAGGGGGGGTACTGGAATCCTCCCGGTGCGACTGCAGCCAATATAGCCAATAGCGGGCCGCATGGGCTTTCGGAAATTCTATACGCCTATTCAAGCGGTACGGGAAACAACGGCAGCGCCTTTGCCGGGCTAAATGCCAACACGCCCTGGTACAACTTGACCATTGGGCTGGCAATGCTGATTGGGCGTTTTCTTATCATCATTCCAATGCTTGCCGTGGCGGGGAGTCTGGCACTGAAAAGCCCTGTGCCGGTGACCAGCGGGACGCTACCGACGCATGGTCCTCTATTTGTCGGGCTGCTTGCCGGGACGGTGATTATAGTGGGCGCCCTTACCTATTTCCCCGCACTTTCATTAACTCCCATTGTCGAACATTTTCTCATGAGCAGCGGCCGGATGTTTTAACCGACGCGCAAGAGGAGGATTCATGGCTACCCTGGCCGCACCGCCGAGTATGCATCAGAAAGTTCCGCTGGAAGAGGCTTCGGCTATTCTTCCCAAAAGACTTGCGAGGTCGCGACCATTATTGGATCCGGAAATTGTCGGCCGCGCCGTGCAGGCATCATTTGTTAAGCTGAATCCCATTACGCTTCGGAAAAATCCGGTGATGTTTGTCGTGGAAGTGGGCGCCGCGCTTACCACGGCATTTCTGGTTCGAGATCTTTTTCTGAGTCGCCCGGGGACGGGCTTTACATTCCAAATATCCGCTTGGCTCTGGTTTACCGTGCTTTTTGCAAATTTTGCGGAAGGAATGGCTGAAGCCAGGGGCAAAGCCCAGGCAGATGCTCTGAGAAAAACACGCACCGATGGAATGGCCAAATTGCTGCTCTCCGGAGGGAAGATCAGGCAGGTGCCGAATTCTTCATTGCGGGCGAATGACGTTGTCCTGTGCGAGGCGGGAGATCTGATTCCTGGCGATGGTGAGGTCATCGAGGGCATTGCAACAGTGGATGAGTCCGTAATTACGGGAGAAAGCGCTCCGGTTATCCGGGAATCCGGTGGAGACCGAAGCGCGGTGACGGGTGGAACCAGGGTCCTGTCCGACAAAATCCGCGTTCGGATCACTTCCAATCCGGGCGAGACATTTCTGGATCGCATGATTGCCCTGGTGGAAGGTGCGGAGCGGCAGAAGACTCCAAATGAAATTGCGCTGAACATACTGATTGCCGGCTTGACTCTGATATTCCTTCTTGCGGTGGTGACCCTGTATCCGTATGCGGTTTTTAGCGTCGGGCAATCCGGCTCCGGCGATATTCCCGCCATCTCCATCCTGATTTCTTTGCTGGTGTGCCTGATCCCGACCACAATCGGCGGGCTTCTGTCTGCGATCGGAATCGCGGGTATGGACAGGGTGATGCAGCACAATGTGCTGGCACTCAGCGGCAAAGCCGTGGAAGCGGCGGGTGATGTGAACTCGCTTCTTCTGGATAAAACGGGAACCATCACGCTGGGCAATCGGCAGGCCGTGGAGTTCCTGCCGGTCAACGGCACGACTGCTGCGGAGCTTGCGGATGCGGCCCAATTGTCGAGCCTCGCGGATGAAACGCCAGAGGGGCGTTCGATCGTCGTTCTTGCCAAGGAAAAATATGGATTGCGCGGGCGTCACATCCCCGATGGAGATGCGGAGTTTATACCATTTTCTGCTTACACGCGCATGAGCGGCGTCAATTTTGAGGGACGCCATCTCCGAAAGGGCGCCACGGACGCAATCTGCAGATATGTGCAGGACGGAGGCGGCATTGTCGCCGGAGATGTTCAGGAGATGAGCGACCGGATATCCCGCAATGGAGGGACACCCCTGGCCGTGGCGGACGGGAACCATCTTCTAGGAATTATTCATCTCAAAGATATCGTCAAAGGCGGGATGAAAGAACGGATCTCCCAGCTTCGTCGCATGGGCATCCGGACGGTCATGATCACCGGCGATAATCCCCTTACCGCCGCCGCAATTGCAGGCGAAGCGGGTGTGGACGATTTTCTTGCCCAGGCTACTCCCAAAGCCAAGCTTGATTACATCAAACAGGAGCAGGCGGAAGGACGGCTGGTCGCCATGACCGGAGACGGAACCAATGACGCGCCTGCCCTGGCCCAGGCCGATGTCGGATTGGCAATGAATACCGGTACGATGGCGGCCAAAGAGGCGGGAAACATGGTCGATCTCGACAGCAATCCCACAAAGCTGATTGAGGTCGTGGCTATTGGAAAGCAGTTACTGATTACGCGCGGAGCACTGACCACCTTTTCCATTGCCAATGATGTGGCCAAATACTTTGCCATTATTCCGGCTATGTTCATGACAACCTATCCCGCACTGGGAGCCCTGAACATCATGGGTTTACATACGCCGCAAAGCGCAGTGTTGTCGGCCGTCATCTTCAATGCGCTGATCATTATCGCGCTGGTTCCGCTTGCGCTTCGCGGAGTGAAATACCGACCGATGGATGCGGCAAACCTGTTGCGGCGGAACCTGCTGATCTACGGGTTGGGCGGCATCATCGCCCCGTTTCCCGGAATCTGGATCATCGACCAGGTCATTCATGGGCTGGGATGGGCATAAGGAGGAATATGCTGAGACAGATAGTGCCCGCGTTGCGCATCACCATGGTTCTGACCGTTCTTACCGGTTTGCTGTATCCCGGCATTGTTACCGGCCTTTGCCAGTTGTTGTTTCCGCATCAGGCCAATGGTAGTCCGGTCGTGGGAAACGGCCGCGTTGTCGGCTCTGACCTCATTGGTCAAAATTTCCGCAGTCCCGAGTACTTTCATCCACGCCCTTCTGCCGCTGGTACCGAAGGCTATGATGCTTCTTCGTCCGGAGCCTCGAACCTGGGGCCTACCAGCAAGGCTCTGATGGATAGAGTGCAGGCGGATATAGCGAAATTCCGTCTCGAGAACCCCGATTATCATGGCCTTATCCCCGCCGATATTGTGACGGCGTCCGGAAGTGGGTTGGATCCACACATCAGCCCAGCCGCCGCGCAGGCCCAGGCCGCGCGTGTTGCAATGGCGAGAAAGATACCGGTTCCTGAGGTACGGCATTTGATAGATCTAAACAGGGAAAAGCCCTCGCTTGGATTCCTTGGCGACGCACGGGTGAATGTATTGCGATTGAATCTGGCACTGGATCACCTGCAGTCATCGATTCTTCGAGAGCAAAGACTGAGACGGCCATGAACCACGAAATGCGACGCAAGACGCCGGAGGAGCTGCTGCTGGAGCTTCATGAGGAAGAGATGGTTTCCAAAGGCCATCTGAAGATTTTTCTTGGCTATGCATCCGGCGTTGGAAAATCGTTTCGAATGCTTGATGAAGCGAGACGACGCAAAGACAGGGGCCAGGATATCATCGTCGGTGCCGTTCAACCTGGGGTTGCCGAGGATGTCCAGCGGCTGCTGGATGGACTCGAACTTGTACCATTGCGACAATACGCCCAGGGCAGTGGTCTGGATGTCCCCGCAATATTGTGGCGTAAACCGGAGGTGTGCGTTATCGATGGCCTGGCCTTTACCAATCCACCCGGTGCCCGGAATAAAACACGCTGGCAGGATGTTCAGGATCTGGTGAAAGCCGGGATAAAGGTCATTGGATCGATCAATATTCAGTATATTGAGGAACTGCGGGAAGAGGTGGAGGCCATTACCGGCAAGCATGTGATCGATACGGTACCGACACGATTCATTCTTGGGGCGGATGAAATTGAAATCGTGGATGCTCCGCCTGAAGAACCAATGGAGCGATCTCCCGAGCAGCAGCTGGATCTTAATAAACGCCAGGAGCGCTATTGCGCATTGCGGGAGAGGACCCTCGTGCTTGCGGCCGATGTGGTGGATCATCAGCTGAACGGCTATCTGGAAAGACACGGAATCAGACAGAGCTTTGGTGCCCAGGAGCGTATTCTTGTATGCATAACGCCTCGTGCAAATGCACAGGAAATGATCCGAGTCGCTCGAGCTATTGCTGACCGGTTTCATGCCGAGATGATGGTTGCCTATGTCCGGCAACCCGATTTATCACCTGCGGACAGTATCCTGCTTGAGAATAGGCTTGAAGAGGCCCGCTCCATGAGAGCGCAGATTGAAATTTTGGATGGCGATGATCCCGTGAAGACCATTCTTGATTTTGCGCAGGCCAGGGGAGTAACGCAGCTCTTTATCGGTCATACTCAGACCGTGAGGAAGTGGCCGTGGAGTGACCCGGTTGAAAAGCTGATCATCGGAGCGCGCGGGATGGATGTGCGCATTTTTCCGCAATAAAGAGACGATCATGATCGGAGCTGAGCGCGGAAAACTGAAGCTGTTCATGGGGTATGCCGCGGGCGTCGGCAAGACCTGCCATATGCTCGAAGAAGGACAGGCGCTCAAAACTCGCGGGATCGATATCGTCATTGGTTACTTCGAGCCTCATGGCAGGAAAGATACGATTGCCAGGACGGAGGGGTTGGAGTTTGTTCCGAGGATGAAGGTGGCCTATCGCGGCTCGGTTTTCGAGGAGATGGATGCGGATGCCATTCTTGCCAGGAATCCCCGCGTCTGCCTCGTCGATGAGTTTGCGCATACGAACGTCCCTGGATCTCCCCGTATCAAGCGCTGGGAGGATGTGGAGTTGCTGCTGACGGCAGGGATCGATGTGCTGACGACCATGAATGTCCAGCATCTCGAGAGTCTCAATGATCAGGTTCGGCAGATTACAGGTATCCAGGTGCGCGAGACAATTCCGGATTGGGTTGTGCAGCGGGCAGTCGAGGTTGTCGTAGTCGACCTGTCCCCGCGCGCGCTGCTTCATCGGCTGGAGCGCGGTGTTATCTATGATCGAGAGAAAGTGGATCTTGCGCTGCAGAATTTCTTCAGGGAATCAACCCTGGTGGCCTTGCGTGAGCTTGCGCTGCGCGAGACTGCTCACGAAATCGAATATCGGGTAATCAGAGAGGAGCCGCACTCCAGCGCGGATGCGACGGATCTGGTGTCGGGACGCAGGCATAAAATCCTGCTCGTTGCCACGGAGGATCCAAGGAGTGCGATGTTGATTCGACGCGCCCGACGCGTCAGTGATTATTTGGGAGCCGAGTGTTTTGCCGTGGCCGTCAAAGCGGAGGCGGGTCCAATGCCGGACGCAAGACGCCAGGCAATAGAAAAACACCTGGATTTAGCGCGCAATATGCAAATTGAAACGAGAGTCCTGGAAGGCCGGGATGAAGCTCAAACGCTGGTCGACTTTGCGCGCAGGAATCAGGTGACCCAGATATTCCTTGCCCGCCCACGAGAGAAGCCCTTCCTATGGCAGGAAGGGCTTCTGCAGAAAGTGGTTCGTCTTGCCAGGGATATGCAAATTGTTATTGTTTCGGACCGGGAGCCGGATATGTGAAATTCGTGGCGTAGGCTCAGACCTCTTGCGTCACGAATTTCACAAGCCGCACAAACGATGCCGCTATTTATCCGATGCCTGCGGCAGGGCCCGATCCTGTTTTTTCGCCGAATGCGCCGAGGTTTCTTTGCCAAGTTCTTCGATAATAGCGGGGGCCTCGGCGGTCCCGAGCGATGACTGCAGCCTCCTCAACGCGATCCGGACAACATCCCGGTGATGCAGTTCGTGGCCAAGCCCGCGCTTTGTAAGATCGAGCCACAAGTCGTGCAGCAGTTCCATGTCCTCGGGCCAGAGCCTGGGCGGATGCGGGCCGAGGTTGAAGAACACCTGTTTGCCGGTTTGCTCGTCGAGGATTTCCAGCGAGAGCTGAGGCCGCGGAGGCGGCAGTTTTTCCCAGGCGTCGCCAAATGCTTTTGCCTGTTCCGCCGGCGTCATTTTTGCCGATAGTCCCATTACCACGAGAGCGGACTTAAGCCGCTGCGCAACCTCTACAATGGCACGGTTATAGTCTCTGCCGGGGACTACAAGAAGCTCCACATGTTTACCGGCCTTTTCCGCAACCGATACCACTCTCGTGAAGAGCTGGGCAACCTTGTCAGTGAAGATCTGATCCGTATCGAGAGCAAACCCGCCGCTGCCGTGTCCGGAAGTGCGCTTGACGGTCAAAGCGACAATGTCCAGCTTTCGGGTGTCGACTCTATCGAGCACCCTCGCCAGATGCCTGAGTTCATAGGGATTCCGGGCGGCAACCAGAACATTGCCCGGACGCACCTTGATGGATTGATGCGAAAGCATTTCCTGGTTTACGAGCCGGAATTTTTCATGTTCATCCGAGTGGGCTTTCTTTTTGCGGTTGTAGCGCTCCGACAGGGTAAAAATCATGAAGATGGTGATTGTAAATATGAATCCCCATACGGTTGCCACCTTCTTGGTAAAGAGGTTGACCACCGCAATTGTGAAAAGAGCCAGCGTAATCAATGCCAGGCCCAGGGGGAATTCTTTTCCTGCAATCCGGAAATTCAGCGGAACTTTCCACTCCGGTTCTTCCGGCTGCTTGTACCGGAGCACCAGGACCGATAGTCCCTGCATGGCAAAACTCCAGACGATTCCGAAAGCATAGGCATCGCCAAGGAGCTGTATGTTTCCACGCGTCAGGATAATGGTGACGATCTGCAGGGCTACGATCATCGTTATGAGATTAACCGTTGTCCCGTATTTTTTATGCGGATTCCGAAACCAGTCTGGAAGCACGCCGTCTTCCGCCACACGGTTCAGCACGCCATTGGATCCGACGATGGCTGTATTCACGGCTCCCGATAGTAGAATGGTGCCAACCACGACCACAAAGGCATGGAATAGAAGTCGCAGCGGGAGCGGACCGACGACGTTCATGGCCAATCCACCGATCAGGTTGTCGATATAAAGGTGCACTCTCTCGTTGTCCGGGATGATCATGACGGCGAAGAAGGAAACGAGGGATGTGAACACCAGGCTATAGACAAAAATAATGAAGCCGGCGCGTTTGAGATTCTTGAGCTTGGGCGAGGCAATTTCACGATTCACCTGGGCCAGGCTTTCTTCACCACTCATGGCCAGTACGGAATGGCCCAAACCGATCAGGATGGCAATCACGCTCACCTGGGTCCATGCCGATCCCTTCAACCAGCCTACGGCCTCGTCGGTAAAATGGATGTTCTCGATGGTTGGAAATGGCACGGGATTGAATCCGCGCTGCAGGACCGTAATGACACACCAGACGATCAGTACCACGACCATGACGGTCGTCAACTGCATAATTCGCAGCGCCTTCTGACTGGATTCATGCATCCCGATGATGTTCTTGCGCCAGAAATAGAGGGTGACCAGAATCGTAAAAAACGCCGCGAAATAGGGTGGATTTACTTTGCTTCCGGGCGAATGCAGCAGATCGGACGTTTCGTTGATCAGCCCCGCCAGGTAAAGCCCCGCGCTGACTCCGCTGATAGGGCCCGTCAGAATATAGTCGAACATCAGGGCTGATACGGAAAACTTCGCCAGCGTGCTGCCCAGCGCTTCGTGGACGACGCGATACACCCCGCCGCGAACGAACATGCTGCAGCTCTCAACATAGACAGCCCGGACTGCATAGGAGAACAGCATGATTCCGAGGATGAACCACGGTGCCGACTTGCCAAGATATCCCTCGGCAATACCCCCTGCGTAATAGGCAGAGGAGCCCAAATCGCAGAGGACAATGGCTGCCGCTCGCCAAAAAGAGATGAACGACAGCATGATGGTGGATGCTACAACCACTTTGTTTACAGAATCGTCTCGAGCTTTCATTGTGTCATCACGTCCTAAATGATTCGTATGCAAACGTAGGATGATACCGCCGCGCAACGTGAAGAATTTGTGGATAATTTATAAAGATTTCATGAAGATTTGGCTGGGGGTGCCGGCGTGCCCGAATGGGAGCCGTGAAGGGCGGCAGCTTGCTCCCGCCTGACTTGATGTGCCTGCGACGATGGCTCTGTTTCTCTCAGAACGGCTGAACAGCGAAACAATACGTCAGATGGGATGGGCGGCCAAAAGATGCCGGATCGCTTCCAGCACGCCTTCGCCGATGGCCATGGCCTTGTCCGAAATGTGCCGGCAGTCGTAACTGCTGTCCTGGGGTTCGATATCTCCGAGCTTTTCGCGCTCATTGATGGGAATCTCCCGGATAAGCCCTCGGAGCGTTCCATCCATGGCGGCGCGAACAGGAGTATCGTTTACATAAAGAACAACGTCTCCGGTTTTTACGGTATCTCCGATGGATAGCGCGTGGCGTACGGTGCCCGCATGAGGGGCACGAAGCACTCTCTCCCAGCTATAGCCCGATTTCACCGATGGCGTCCCTGTGAACGGCTCCGTTAGGCCTTCGTAGATGACTCGACCGAGATTGGGACCTCGATTGCTTTCCACGACTGCATGAACGACATCCGGGGCAGAGAAGCCCGGACCGATTCCAATGACGGCGCGTGCTTCGTTTCGGAAGGATCCGAGGTTTCTTTTTGCCAGGATCGCATCAACGACAACATCCGGTTTTAGTTCAGCAATGATCTTCCATTCGGGATCGATCATCACGCCGATTTGCCTCCGGGTCCAGGCCTCCGCCAACCCAGCCCGGTCGTGAACCAGCGTTCCCAGTACTCCTTCAACTTCGACCTGCCGCTCGTAAATGGCTTCGCAAAACGAGGCCTGCCTGCGGACGCAGAGTGGTGCGGCGATCTCAATCATGCAGATGCGCGTCATCTCGGCCATAAAAAGGCGATGCGCAATGCCGGAAGCCATTTCCCCGGCTCCTTTGATGACAATCGACACGTCCAACACTCTTTATTCCTCTTCCAGGCCACCGCTATGGTCGCCTGATGCTGATTGATTGAAAAACCGGATGGTCTTGTGCCTGAGGTGATTGGCGGCTATCCTGCAGACGCTCTACCCGCGCGGGCGCTACACTGCCTCTTTTTGGTTATGAAAATGTCTCAGAACACCTTGCGACAGGACCTTTTTAGCGACCTCCTGTGTATTATCGAGGTGCACTTTTCTGGAAAGGACCCGTTTGCTCTGTTCGATGTACACAATGCCCAGGAATGTGGACCAGATGACTTCCGCCAGGGCTCTGTAATCGCAATTGATGAAAACGCCTTGTGCCACGCCGTACTCGACAATCTTATGGTGGAGGGCGACTACTTTTGCACCCGTTTCGTGAAGAATGTCCCGCAGTTCGGGTGAGAGATTTCCGATTACATCACTTTGATGCAGGTAATACCAGGCCGTGAAGGTAGTGGGATCCTTTTCATAAAATCGATTGAAGCATTCCCACATTTTGTCCAGGAGTTGATCCTTTGTGTTTTCGCGGTTGTCATAGGCGTCTCTCAATAGCTCGGCAAAATAATCCGAGTGGGCGACGACAGCGCTGACCAGAATCTCCTCTTTGTTTTTGAAATAAAGATAAAGGGCCGCACGGCTAAGCTCGGAGCGTTCGGCGATCTTGTCCATTGTAATGGCATGATAACCTTCCTCCTCGTAGATCTTCATGGCGGCGTCGATGGCAGATTCGCGCCGTATCTCCCGTTCCCGTGCTCTTCGTTCCATCACTCCCATGCGAAACGAAACCTCCTTGTCAGAATGAGATGGAGCCCAATCCATGGATACAGCGCCATCTATGCAAGGATCCTACTCCATTTTAGCCCTGATGAGGTAGTGTAATACGCCATTGGGAATCGAGGGCTCCTAGGTTCCGGATCCCTCGATTTCAGCCAATCGAGCCTTTACCAGTTTTTGGATAAGCGATGTCGGCAATGGTTTGTCGAGCGGAAAGCGGATGGTGCCTTTTGAGATGGAATAGCGCTTCAGATCGTCCGCGAGGCTTGCGATGACGGAGGCGCCCGGAAACAGGCTGCAATGATCTTCGAATGCGGCGAACCAGACCAGGATCTTCCTGTATTTGAAGGCCGGCATACGATAGCTGATTGTTTCTGTGGCGTCCTTGGGCGCTGCGTCTCGAATTGCTTTGCGAACCCGCAGCAGGGTTGTGCGTGCCGGCTCGGGTACTCCGGCAAGGTATGCGTCGATGGTGGTCGGGATCTGTGTCTGCTTTTTCATGGTTGTTGATTACCTGGTCTTGCCGGAAAGAACGTGATTGGGATTTACATTGATTGAGGCGGCAAACGGGTCGTTGGCATCTCCGTACGAAACCATTTTGATGCCTGTCGGCCGGATGGACGGAACCAGGGCCGCATCGCCTTGATCGATGACCTTCTGAGCTGCGAGCACCATGTAGTCCAGGTATTTGGAGCCCACCGGGCCGGCATTGTGGCCTGTAAAGATCGAATCATACTGGCCGCCGGCTTTTGTCATGAAATTCTTCAGCACTGCCTGATATTCGTCAACATAAAGGCTTCCGGGTAATTGAAGCCAGAGTCCTCCCTGGTTGGACTGGGTGCCCGCGGCGTCTCCTGTGAACAGCAGACGTTTTTCCGGACAGACGAAAACCATGCTGCCCTGTGTGTGGCCGGGGAGCGCATAGGCTTTGAGCGTTACTCCGCCGAAGTCATATACGTCGCCTTCCTTTATGTCTTTGAACGATGAAGGATCGACCTGTTTGGGGAGTATCCCGTCATCTTTTCGATTCATAAATACGGTTTTGAACTGATTGGCTGAAAAAGCGTGATCCACATGGCCATGGGTGATGATCAATTCGATTGGGAGTCCGTCCGCATGTTTTTCGACAATGGTCCGTAGATTCCCCTCGCCCATAGCCGTATCGATGACGGCGACTTTGTTTTTGCCCTTCAGGATATAAGCGCAGTTATACCCGAAATAATCCCGGATGGTGATGACGCCGGGTGCCGGCTCCGTAAGAGTGTATTCGCTTTTATTCGGCTGCCCCTGAAGGTAAAGGTTCATCGGGTTATAAATGACGGTGGCGAGACCATAGGTAGATGCCCATCCCGAGCCGCCCAATTTGTAAGGCTTGGCGATGATATCGCCGGAAAACACCCCTTCCGTTGCTTTCCGCATATCTGAAACATACGATGCCGGCAGCGGCTTATAGTTGGACTGCCAAAAATGGCCGCCATAGATTGCATCGAATTCATGCATCCTGCCTTCCAGTCTTTTGACCGCTGCCAGGTATTCAACGAGCGGTCGCGTACCGTTGATATGGTTCCAGACGTAACCTGAGCCAATGGCATCGCCTGTGAAAATCATCCGATCCTTGGCATCGAGGAATGCAACAGATCCCGGCGTATGGCCGGGTATATCGATGACTTCCAGTTCTTTGCCACCCAATGAGATCTTCTGGCCATCCGCGAGCGGGAGTGTCTTGGATATATCAAAAGGGACCCGCGATCCGGCGTCCTTCTGAGGAAAGTAGATGGTATCAAATTGGTTGGCCTGGCCCGTGTGATCGCCGTGGCCGTGAGTAATCAACACAACCACAGGCAGTTTTGTCAGAGTTTTGATATAGGCTGCCAGATCGCCCGAGCCCATCCCGGTGTCAATGAGAGCCGCTTTTTCCCTTCCTTCCACGAGGTACATACTGTTCCGGTAGGGTTGGTCCGTTGGTTCCTCGACGTGATAGATCCCCGGGGCAAGTTTGGCGGATGCGTATCCTTTTTCAGGAGCGGTTCCCGCCAGCTTCGCGGCAGGAGCTTTTTGCTGAGCCAGACAGAAAGCAGTCGAGATGACCGAGAGAACCATAATACCGGCAACATAAGTGAAACGCTTCATGACGACTGCCTCCCTGGTAAAGACTGACCAAATGCTGACGGATGCTCCATCTTCTACCTTGTCGTAACTCCGCTCTTCGAGTCCTTCGGCGGCATCAGTGCCATGGAAGTGGCTGTGCTCTTGCCGGCGAGATGCCCAATGGCATTTACTTTTTTTATAGTCGTTTTTCTTTCGCACCTTCAGGCCTCTTTGAGCCCCGAACATAACGCCGGGCTTGCAAGCTCGTCCGGGGCCACTATCTTTCGCGCCTCCGGCGCTTGGTGTCGATGGAACAAAGTTCCAGCGCCGGAGGCGCGAAAGATAGTAGCCAGGGGTGAGCGGAGCGAACCCCTGGTAGAATAGTGAAAAAATAGGAGCCCTGAAAGGGCGAAAGAACGGCAATTGCAAAAAAGTAAATGGCATTGAGCGAGACGCCGGCGCTCACAGTATAACCGCTAAGCTTCCGGCAACGATGAGTCTGCCGGAGGGATCACATTTACATTCATTCGGAGATTTTGCATCTTATCCCCCCGGTTTGTGGTCGCCGCGATTATAATCGAGTTCATCATGAAGCGTCGGCCTAAATAGCCGTCGGATTCGTCTGTGCTCCCAGTATTTATAAACATGAAGGCGTGTCATCGGATTTGATATGAAACAGAACGTCCCTCGAGCTGTATGGATGCTTGGTTTTGTCAGCCTGTTCATGGACATATCTTCCGAATTGATTCACAGCCTCCTTCCGGTTTTTATGGTAGCTTCGCTGTCGGCGAGTGCCCTGGATGTTGGTTTGGTGGAAGGCGTCGCTGAGGCTACCGCCCTTATAACAAAGGTCTTTTCCGGGACACTGAGCGATTACTTCAGAAAGCGCAAATTTCTCACTGTTTTAGGTTATGCGCTGGGTGCATTCTCAAAGCCCCTGTTTGCCGTGGCCGCCAGCATCCATGCCGTCCTCGCAGCCCGTTTCATTGACCGCATTGGAAAAGGGATGCGCGGCGCGCCGAGAGATGCGCTGATAGCAGATCTGACTCCCGAGTCAGCCCGGGGCGCTGCCTATGGCTTACGCCAGTCCCTGGATACGGTCGGTGCCTTTATCGGGCCCTGCCTTGCCGTGGTGTTGATGATTTTGTGGCATGGAAATGTCCGGAGAGCTTTCTGGCTGGCCATTATACCGGGCTTCATCGCGGTCCTTTTGCTGGTATTCGGCGTACAGGAACCGGAAGGGACACTTCGGAATATCGGTCGCGGAAGGCCTGTGCGCTGGAGCCTGCTGAAGGATCTGGGACCGGCATATTGGGGGATCGTTGCTATCGGGACTGTCTTCACGCTGGCGCGGTTCAGCGAAGCGTTTTTGATACTGCGGGCCAGGCAGACCGGTTTGGCCGATGCCCTGACACCGCTCGTGCTGGTTTTGATGAATGGGGTGTACGCAGTCTCGGCTTACCCCGCGGGGCGCCTTGCGGATCGAATGAATCGGCGCGCTCTGCTGGCTGCCGGCATCGTTGTTCTTGCTTTCGCAGAGTTTTTCCTTGGAGTGGCCGGATCATTGTCGCTTTCCGCTCTAGGGGTTGGATTGTGGGGATTGCACCTTGGGTTGGTGCAGGGATTGCTATCCGCAATGATTGCGGACGTTGCACCGGGAGATCTGCGCGGAACGGCGTTTGGTTTCTTCAACCTTGCCGGCGGCGCCGCCATGCTGGTGTCAAGCGCTTTGGCTGGACTTTTGTGGGATAAAATTGGTCCAGCCTCTACCTTTCATGCCGGAGCGGCATTTTCCGTAATCGCGCTCCTGCTCGTAATCCTGTTGAAGCCCAGGAACCGTTGATGCGGTATGGTCGAGAGCGCCGCCGTTCCGGCTAATGCCGCATACTATTTGCCCAGGGAACTTTGAATCGCAATGCATATCAGCCCCTGCGGGCCTGGTGCTTCACGTCGCAGAATTCAGCACTATTATTATGCGGCATCAGCGCCATGCAAGCAGCCATGCCAAAACTCACCAGGAGAAGAGTATTTCAGCCCGCAAAAACGTCATCCCATTGGGATGTGCGTAATAATCCCCTTCCCAGAGTTGTTCTCCCTGCAGGTGTCCGCCGATATTTTTTGTAAATTGATGTTTGAGCACCGCCTGGAGAAAATGGCCGCGGAAATTTCCGTTGTGGCTGAACAGGGTGGGAGATAGCGCCCTCGTGGGGGAATTCTGTGGAGCCGCGAGAGCATTGTATACCACGCTGAAGGTTTCCTTTTTGCAGGGCGCAAAGCTCCAGCGCAATCCGACGCGTCCGATGTTGTTCATCTGGCCCACGTGCCCGCTGGTTTCAGGGATGTAGGAGTATAGGTACATATCGGTCCAGCGGGGCCATCTTCCCCAGAGGACATCAAACATCTCATCCTTGTCCGGTGTATTGGGAGAATCGCCCGTGAGATACTCTCCCACCAGCGCAATCTGGTTTTTTCGCCGGTCGCCGAAAGAATAGTTCAACTTTGATTTGACGCCCCAGGCAGTGATATCTCTTGTGGCAAGGACTCCATCAACCTTTGCCTTTCTGGATCCGGATTGACGGGCAGCTTCAACGGAGTAATCCAGTTTGTGGGGCAGCTTGCCGGAGAGTTTTGCGCCGTATGTATAGATATTGGCGTCATCCCCAGGTGTAACCGCGGCATTATTAACGAAAAAGGTTTCCGATGTGTTGTGCTTGCGGATGAGATAGACGTCGAATTTTGCGCTCTCCGATGATTTGTTCGAGGCGTACAGGATAAATCCGCGCTCGTTCTGATCGCTTTCAGGATACTCGTCGGAGTTGCCGATCGTGGGGAGCACTCTTCCCGGAAGGGCCTTATCGTCAAAGTAGATGATATCGAAGGTAGTTCGGATCTTTTCGGCCCTGGCGGTTACGCGTATGGAATCCAGGTAGGAGGTGAAGGAGCCTTCGTTTGGGGAGGCATCATTTACCAGCCAATAGTCGCCGGGGTCTCCCAGCGAGATATCCTGCCGCCCTGCCGTAATTGTGATGGGTTTGTTGAAGGCATTTTCCCATTTCACATTCAGGTTATCAAAAATCCCGTAGCGCCATTCAAGCCCGCTTCTCCCGCGATATGCCGCAACGAATGCGGGTTGAGCCCATTCTCTGGGCTCTGCGGCTAGCCGAAGATTGAATTTGAGGTTATGGGCCGGAGCGAACGTAGCCCAGACCTTCGTCCGATAGCGCACGACGTTCTGTTCGGCGATCGGGTTGTCATGGGTCAGGGTTATGACATTTGAAAAGTATTCATTGCGAACGCGAAAATCAGCGCCCCATTCCAGCCACATTGTCGGGTGCTTAATCTTCTTGGTTATGGTATCTGTATTCTGCTGCGGGGGAGTGTTGCGCTCCTCTGCACAGCAGCATGTAACGGTAAACAGGGCAATAAGCCCGCAAAAATAACGCAGTGACCGCATCCCGGACTCCAATGGTGACAAAAAACCAGACAGCTTACACTATAAAGTTAGTGGATGCCACTCCATTTTCGTCGAAAATGGGAGATATCCCTATCTGGAGGTAGCATGGAAAGAACCGTAATGACCGTAACCGGTCCGATTCCCCTGGAAAGCTTGGGTCTGACGCTGATGCACGAGCATTGCACTTTTGCCTATCCGGGATGGTTTGCGGATGAGAGCGTGGAACCTTACAGTCCCGAGAAAGCGGAGGCTGCATGTCTGAAAGTTCTCGCGGACATTAAGGGACTTGGAGTGCGGACGGTGGTGGATGCGACGGCTGCGGATGTGGGTGGACGGGATCCGCATTTACTGAAGCGGCTGTCGGAAAAGTCCGGCGTTCACATCATTGCAGCCACGGGGCTGTTTCCTGAAAGCGTGGGAGCAGCCAATTATTACAAGTGGCAATCCGCCATGCGAGGACGAAACATTGCGGAGGACCTTTATGAACTCTTCACCACGGAATTGACAGTAGGGATTCGAGGGTCAGGGGTTAAAGCCGGGATCCTCAAAGTGGCAACAGGCGATCCCGGGATCACGGACTATGAGGCGGTGGTCTTCGAAGTTGCCGTGAAGGTGGCCAGGGAAAGAGGGATTTCCATCATCACTCATACCGAGGCTGCGACCGTTGCACCGCTTCAGCAGGATCTTTTCCTCAAGCTTGGAGCGGATCCGGCCAGAATCATGATCGGGCATCAGAATAATTCCGAGGACATCAACTATGCTTTGAATCAACTGGAGAGGCCCGGTTTTTATCTCGGATTCGACCGCAGCAATCCTCTGATGTCGTCCGCATCGGAGGATAACATCGTCGAACTGGTGAAGCGTGGATATGGGGACCGCATCATGCTTTCCCATGACTACATTTTCTACTGGCTGGGTCGTTCCGGGAAACTGGATCCCAGGTTTGCCGCCTGGTATCCCGACTACATTTTCAAACGGCTGATTCCCAGGATGAATGCAGCCGGCATCACGGAACAGCAAATTCAAAGCATCCTGACCGATAATCCTCGCCGGTTTTTCGGTGGCGCTTAGAAGGAAAGGCTGTCCAGATCTTTATGAATGGCACAAAGTGCGCGCTTCGCGGACTCTTTTGCGAATGCGCATGGACAGCAATGCCGCGGCGGCGATCAGCCCCGTTAAAAATCCATACCAGATTCCAGGGGCGCCCAGGTGCAAAGTAAAAGCGCATAGATAGCTGGTGCAAAGTCCGATGACCATGTAGGAGAAGCCGGAGATGAACATAGGGGCCTTCACATCGGCGAAACCCCGGAGGATTCCAAGGCAGACAATCTGGATTCCATCAAATAGTTGAAATAATGCCGCCACCATCAGCAGGGAAGCGGCAACATTGATGACATGAACATCCGTGGTAAATACGCGAGGCAGTGCCTGGCGGAAAATGAAAAATCCCAGGCCACACAGGCTCATATAGACCAGAACGAGATGCAGCGCTGAATAGGCAACCCTGCCTATTTCATCATAGCTCCCAGTGCCACGCTGGAAGCTGACGCGAATCGTGGTTGCCATCGCCACTCCGTTGGCGAGCATGAAAGTGAAACTGGCCAATCCCAGGGCGACCTGATGGGACGCCAGCGGAACAGGGCCGAGCCATCCCATCATAACCGCACTGACGGCGTAGGATGCAACTTCGAGGACCAGCTGCACGGCAATTGGAAGGCCAAGGGCAAAGATTTTCCAGATTTCGCGGGAAGTGGCCTTTGCCGTATGCAATAACGCAAAATATCTTCCGGTGCTCTTCAGGTAGCTGAACCCTGCATACATGAGCAGCGGCATGGTTGCCCTGGCGGTAAGCGTTGCATACCCGGACCCCATCAGGCCCAGCCGTGGAAAGCCCATGTTTCCAAAAATCAAGGTGTAGTTCAGGAAAATATTCAGGGCATTGGCAAAGATCGTTACCGCCATGGCAATGATCGTGTTGCCCAATCCTTCGCCGATCTGCTTCAGCAATGTGAAAACCAGGAAGGGTATCGTCGATAGAACCAGGGCTCTGTAGAATGGCACGGCGAGGCGAACGACCTCTTCCGTTTGTCCCATGTGGGGCATTGCCCAGGATATCGACCAAGCGGAGAGTGTAATGGCCGGAACCAGCAGGCCGGTGAGTGCGAATCCGCTTTTCATCGTGACCGCGACCTGTAAATCGTCATTCGCTCCCCGGAACTGTCCTACAAGCGGAGTGATTCCCAGAAAGATCCCCAGGCCAAACAGCATGACAACCATATAGATGTTGTTGGCGAAGGAAGCAGCCGCCAATTCGGCAGTGCCGACACGCCCTACCATGGCCGTGTCGACTAATTGAACGGACATCTGCCCGGCCTGTGTCAGCACCAGGGGGATGGCGAGCTGCAGCAGCTGTGTGTAATGAGAGTAGTATTTCCGCAACATAATTTATCCGGCGGACGCACAGCGCAATCCGTGAGATTCGTGGCTAAAAAGCGAATGCAAGCCGGCCACGATCTCACGAATTGTACAGGGACAGTGCCTTTATTTCGCAGGCATTTTGAAGATGTCCGGGAGAGTATTGGGAAAGGATTCCCTGGAGCGGCCGGCCGTCAGCGATTCCGGGACAGCTTTCGCCAGTTCTTCCGGCGTCCAGGTGCCGTCCTTGGTGATCTTTTTGGCAATCGGTTGCGGCTCCACAAAAATGGCTACGTGTCCGTGCAGAACTTCAAAGATGCATCCGTTAATGTGATCGGCTGCTTCACTGACAAGGTATGTTGCGAGAGCGGCCACATCTTCCGGCTTATTGGCCTCGATTAGGGGGTCTCTGACTGCGGGGCCGGGGCCTCGCCAGAGAGCAATCGGACGAAGGACATTGCAGGTGGTTCCGAAAGGAGCCATTTCTCGTGCCACCGTTCGCGCGAAACCGACAATACCTTCTTTGACCGTTGAATAACTCGCCTGCCCCGGGAAGCCGAAACCGATGTGCGAAGATGTGCAGAGAATGCGACCATAGTTCTGTTTCTTCATATAGGCAGTCGCAGCTCGCGTGCAATACATCATTCCATATAGATGCGTCTTGATCGTAAGATCCCAGTCTTCCGTTTTGATTTTGTCGATATCCTGGTGCCGGATGATGCCGGCATTATTAATCAGGATGTCGATTCTTCCGAATTCATCGATTGCCTGGCGGATGATAGAGGCGGCGCCATCTTCTGTCGTCACACTCGCGTAATTGGCGACGGCGGTACCTCCCGATTGTCGAATTTGCTCGACCACACGGTCTGCGTCATCCCGGCCCGCTCCATGGCCATCGTGAGAGGTCCCGAGGTCGTTTACGACCACGCAGGCTCCCTGTGCTGCAAAACTGATTGCATCCGCCCGGCCAAGGCCGTTTCCGGCTCCGGTGATAACGGCTACGCGACCTTTCAGCATGTCTCCCATGAAAACTCCTTTCGCGTTGTTGAGGTAAGGTCGTCATTCGTCCCGGTCAAGCTGGGGTGAGTTTTAGGGACGAGATGATGGGGCATCATCTCGGAACCGCGACGGGAAAGTCCAGGAAATAGTGCGCGATCATTTTGTGGCGATCCGGGAATAGTTTATTTGAAATATTGAAATATGGGGGCGATGCCTTCGGCATCAAGCGTGGGTCTTGCGTCGGTTCCACCGCAAAAAGTATACTCGTCGAATGAGCGACATATCGATAATCTCACCCGCGGTGCTGAAGCTGCTCGACAGGGGCGCGATTATTCCCTGTCCCTCCTCTGTGGAGGTGGATGATTCCATTAACCCTGAACGCATCGCTCCCGGCGTTGTCGTCCACACGGGGAGCCGTCTTTCAGGGGCAATGACTTCGATCGGGCCCGGATCGGAGCTTGGCAGGGAAGGCCCGGTTGTGTTGGAGGACTGCCAGCTCGGGCATAAAGTCGAGCTAAAAGGCGGTTTCTTTTCGGGGGCAACATTCCTGGATGGGGCTGTGATGGGGAGCGCGGCGCATGTGAGGCCGGGAACGCTTGTTGAGGAGGGGGCCGGCGGCGCTCACGCGGTAGGTTTCAAGCAGACTATTCTGCTACCATTTGTGACCGCGGGCAGTCTGATCAATTTCTGTGACGCTCTGATGGCAGGCGGAACCGATCGGAAGAATCATAGCGAAATCGGGTCTTCCTATATTCATTTCAATTTCACTCCGCATCAGGATAAGGCGACTGCTTCGCTGATTGGGGATGTGCCGCGGGGGGTTTTCCTGAATCAAGCCCCGATTTTTCTGGGCGGGCAGGGCGGGCTGGTAGGCCCCGCGCGGATTGCCTACGGTACGGTTGTTCCCGCCGGCTCGATTTGCCGCAAGGATATTCTCGATGAATCGACCTTATTCATCCCTGCATTCGTCGCGGGTGCGCCGCGCAAATTTGTTGCCGGAGTCTACCGAGGGATCAACCGAATCATCGAAAATAATTTGATCTATATCGGGAATCTGTGGGCTCTGCGAGCCTGGTATGCGGATGTGCGGGTGAGGACGATGGCTGTGGACAGCTATGGTGAGGCATGCCATGCCGGAGCGATCGAGAGGGTAGATTCCGGACTGAAGGAACGTATCCAGCGACTGAAGGAACTGGCCGGGAAGATGCCGTTGTCCCTCGAGCTTGCGTGTTCCAAAGGAGGTGCGGAACTGCCCCCCGGTGTCCAGGCTCAGCAGCGTGCGTTGATTGATCGCTGGCCCGAAATGGAATCGCATCTCATGGCCGGGCCGCCCTCCGATACCGGGTCTGCCGAGCGAGATGCTTTCCTGGAAACGTGGAATAACGTCGATGTATCCGAAGGCCATATCAAAGCCATAGGCGCAATTCCGGAACCGGCGCAGAAGGCGGGAGTTTTGTGGCTGCAGAGCCTGGTGGATTTCGCTGCAACGCTTTGGACGGCTGTATAGACGGAGAAAAACTGATGGGACGCATGTTTGGGACCGACGGGGTAAGAGGGGTGGCGAATATTCACCCGATGACCGCGGAAATGGCGCTTGAAATAGGCCGCGCCACGGCATATATCTGCAAAAAACGCTCAAAGCACAAGCCGGCAATCGTTATCGGGAGAGATACCCGCATCAGCGGACATATGATCGCATCGGCGTTGACCGCCGGCATCTGTTCCATGGGCGTAGATGTACTTCTCGTCGGCCCGCTGCCAACACCCGGCATAGCCTTTATGGCGCAGAGTATGCGGGTGGATGCCGGTATGGTTATTTCGGCGTCGCATAACCCCTACCAGGATAATGGCATAAAAATCTTTTCCGGCGATGGATTCAAGCTTCCGGATAGCGAGGAAGATGAAATAGAAGATTTGATCGCATCCGGCCGGATTCGCGATGTGCGGCCCACGGCAGACGAAATTGGCCGTGTTCGGCGCGTCGAGGATGCGAGCGGACGGTATATTGTGTTCTGCAAAGGCACTTTCCCCGGAGATCAGACGCTGGAAGGGTTGAGGGTTGTGCTCGATTGCGCAAATGGGGCGACCTACAAAGTGGCGCCTGCCGTCTTTTCCGAACTGGGAGCGTCCGTCAGTGCCATCCATTGCAATCCCAATGGCATCAATATTAACGAACGCTGCGGATCGCAGCATACCGAAGATCTCAGTGCGCGAACGGTCGAATCCGGGGCGGATGCGGGACTGGCGTTCGACGGCGATGGCGATCGGCTTATTGCGGTCGATGAGAAAGGCAATCGGGTCAGCGGCGATCAAATCCTGGCAATATGCGGTACAATGTACAAAGAGTTGGGGTTGCTGACCAATAACCTCGTTATCGCCACCGTGATGAGCAATTTCGGGTTTTTCAGGGCCATGCGAAAACTGGGCATTCAGGAAGGCGTCAGCAATGTCGGAGACCGCTACGTACTGGAAATGATGAAGCAGAAGGGAGCTGTTCTGGGAGGCGAGGACTCTGGGCATGTAATCTTCTTGAATCACCATACAACCGGAGATGGAATCATTGCTGCCCTGCAGCTAATGTACGCGGTGCGTCGATCCGGGCAGCCACTGTCCGAGTTAGCCAAAGTGGTAGTCCCGTCACCTCAGCAAATCATCAATGTAGACGTCAGAAGCAAACCGCCATTGAGCGACATTCCGGAACTGCAGATGGCGGTCCGGCAGGCAGAGGAAGAACTCGGAGACAGCGGCAGAGTGTTGATCCGGTATTCGGGGACTCAGTCGATGTGCCGGGTCATGGTGGAAGGACCGACAGAAGACCTCACGAATCGCCTGACCCAGAGACTGGCGGATGTGGTTCGACAGAAGATCGGCTAGAGCGCCGGGCGATGCAGCAGGAGCGCTATGTCCTTTAAGGTCATTGTAACCAGCGATTTTGATCATATGAGTGAAGTCGCATCCAGTCTGCTGGTTGAGGATATAAACCGGAAGCTCGAATCCGAGCCGGCTTATGTGCTGGGACTGGCGACCGGGAACTCTCCTACCGGCCTGTATAAGCACCTTGCCAAAGCCGCCAATACCGGGAAGATCGATTCAGCAAGGCTGATCAGCTTTAACCTGGACGAATACATCGGGCTGGCCGGAGAGAATGCGCAGCAAAGGGCCCTGAATAACGAGAGCCGCAGTTATTTTATGGTTCAAGAGCTGTTTGGGCTCCTGCGGAATAAATTTCGCGAAGTGAATGTGCCGTGGGGGACACTGATTGACCAGGATATTTTTGAGGCTGAACTGAAGGCCAATCCCGAAGATTGGGATTATCAGGGAACCGATAAAGGCAAGGCCGTCGTCATCAAGCGCGATGCCGCATCAGAATACCTGCGGTGGATCCGACGGGAGATTCTGGATGCCTACGAGGAAAAAATCGATAAATGCGGCGGAATAGATCTGCATGTAATCGGTGTGGGGAGCCGTGGGCATGTGGGATTTCACGAGTCCGGCATTCCGTTTGAAAAAAACAAAGTGCTGCTGGTGAAACTGGACGAGGATACAATCACCAATGCCGTGCTGGATGGGCACTTTTCGAGCAGGGCCTCGTGTCCGCTCTACGCTGTGTCCATGGGGGCCGAGCTGATCTATCGTGCAAAAACAGTACTGCTTCTCGCAAACGGCGAGAGAAAAGCGAATGCAATTGCCAGCGCTTTGCTTCGTGGGCCCCACTGTTCCGTGCCCATTTCCTATGGACACCTCCTGTCTCAAAGCGGCGGGCGCATGATTTTTGTCATCGACCGGCTCGCTGCGGCGGGAATTCTGGATAAGACGGATCAACTGCGGAAACATGGAGTCGAACTGGAGGATCGCAGTTCAGAGCAGGCAACTGTGGCTGTGGCCGATCTGCTGTTTTCCAGGGATGCGCGCACGGGCAGGATTCACTAATCAGAACCAAATTTCCCGATATCATCTTTTTAAGGATTGTCATGAGCACTGAGATTGCGAACGAAAAGCGAAGCGCTTTTCCTGCGGTTTTCTGGATAGCCAACACCATCGAAATCCTGGAGCGACTGGCCTATTACGGAATCTATTTCGGATTCGGCATCTACATGGAACGGCTGGGATACACGCGGGCCCAGCTTGGGAACGTTCAGAGCTTATTCCTCCTGCTTTCCTACGGGATGCCTGTAATATCCGGATCCTTTGCCGACAGGTTCGGCTTTAAAAAGGTGCTCATTGTTTCGTACCTTGCGTATTTGCCTTCTATTTTGCTGTTGATGTATACCAAGAGCTATTCGGGAATCCTCCTGACGATGCTCTCGATCGGACTGTCGGCGGGAATTTTCAAGCCGCTGGTAGCCGGAACTGTTCGTGCCGTCACCGACAGAACCAACAAGACCCTGGGGTTCGGCATTTTTTACGCCATGGTCAATATTGGAGGGACTTTTGGGCCCATTATCATGGGGAAACTGCGGGCCATCTCCTGGGACCATGCTTTTATCGCAGCCGCCATTTCCATCTGCTTCATGCTGCTGCTTACCATTTTCTTCTATAAGGAACCGGAACGGGAGATAGAGGGAACAACCCTTGGTCAGAAAATGAAGGAGATAGGGATCGCGCTCCGGGATTACAAATTCACCTTTCTCCTCGTTTTGATGGGGTTTTTCTTTTGGCTCCCCTTCTGGGCATTTTTCAACCTCAGCGCCGTATATGTCGACCGCAACCTTGATACCGTCCGGCTATACGAAAATATTCGAAGCCTGCTGGGTTCCGGATTTGCCAACTTCTTTTCTTCCGTGGATGAAAAAGGCGTGCGCCGAATCCTGGGCGAAACCCTTTCGAGTACCGGCTACATCATCATTGTTTTCCAGTTGCTTGTATCTCGAATTTCGGAACGTTTCAGGGCCATGCCCACCTTTCTGTTCGGGTTGATTCTCCTGACGGTAGGATTTGGAGTGATCGGTCTGGCCGCCGTGACCTTCCCCGCAATTGTGTTCCTGGGCATCTTTATTTTTGCGATCGGTGAAATGGTCTCTTCGCCCCGTATCCAGGAGTATCTCACCTGGATAGCCCCAAAAGAAAAAGCCGGGTTGTATATGGGGATGAATTTTCTTGCCACCATGATTGGCGCCGCTTTGAGCGGAATCACCTATACGCGTCTCTCCGGATACTTCAATGAGCAGGGTTCCCCGGAATACACCTGGTATGTTCTGGCAGTGCATAGCGCCCTGGGGATTATCGCATTGGCGGCCTATACAAAGCTGATCGGGGAGTTCAAGGAACAGGCACGATAGGCAATAGGCAGTGGGTTGATATGGTTTTTCGGGTATCATTCCGGGGATATTTACCCGAAAGGCACTGAGGGCCGATACATTTCCACTTGCTTTAGTTGGCTCGCAAAGATAGATATTATAGGTTTTATTGGGAGAACTATCGGTTCGCCGACTGCATTCTCGATCGCGCTATAATTAGGAAGAACAGGATTACGGATGGATCAACTTATTACTGCAAACTTACGATCAAGGCCAACCCGCACTCTTATCAGCGTTTTTGCTGTTGCCATGGGCGTGATTCTCATGCTGGTTATCCAGGGAATAACCTCGGGCACGCTGAATGACACCGTTAATAGAACCTTGGGCGTGGGCGCCGACTTTATACTTCAACCCAGCGATACGGGCATTCTCTTTGCTTTGGGTTCCGGGAGTCTCCCCGTGAAACTTGGTGAAAAGATCAGTGAAATCCCGGGCGTTGGAGCTGTGACGCCGGTCCTGACCAACTTCAGTGCGAAGGGGGGCTTTGGATTGGTGTTTGGGATCGACCTGCCCAGCTATGATCGGTTTCCCGGAAGTCTGCAGATCGTGGAAGGCAAACGGTCGCTTCAGGGGAATGATGTTATTGTGGATCAGTTGTATGCCAGAACCCACAAAGTAAAGCCCGGCATGTCGATAAAAATCAGTGACCACGAATTTGTAATTTCGGGGATTTGCCGGGAGGGTGCCGCGGTTCGACAGTTCGTGCCGCTGCAAACACTGCAGGAAATCAAGGAAACGCGGGATAAGGTCAGCATATTTTTTATCAAAGCTGCACCCGGTGTGAACCCTGCCGCGCTGGAGGCTGAACTCAGAAAGATTTTTTATGGATATCATATACTCACAGCCAATGATGCCGCCCAGATGTTGCAGGGAACAAACATCCCGATGCTGAAGGAATTCAGTGTGGCCGTGATTGCGATTTCCATGCTGATCAGCTTCATGGTCATCCTGCTGGCCATGTATACCACCATTTTTGAGCGCACGCGCGAAATCGGGATTCTCAAATCCCTGGGCGCGTCCCGTGTCTTTGTCGTGAAGATGGTTTTGCGCGAATCGGTGTTCATCTGCTTCCTGGGAGTCCTTTTGGGTACGGGAATCAGCCAAATCATCAGAAAGGCTATTACCACGGCATTCCCGACGCTCCAGGTCCAGATGAGTCTGAGCCAGATCGGGTTTGCGTGCCTGCTTGGGCTGATCGCTGGAATGCTTGGCGCACTGTATCCGGCAGTCAAGGCCGCTCGCATGGACCCGGTAAAAGCTCTCAGCTACGAATAGCGCATCCTGAATCCGTACCCCGCTGACGTGCAGCAAGCCCTTGCAGTAAGCCTGCGCCCGCCTTTGCTGGAGTTCCGGCTTGCCGGACAAAGCTCCAGCAAAGGCGGGTCATTCCTCCAGCCTAACCACCCAATCAGTGCTATAGTTGTTTTTTACTCAAATGTATAATTTTGCAGATGCGAGTCCAGTTCAACTCGACAAAGGAGTATGCGAATGCGCCATTTCACCAGGATTATCGCGATAGTGTTGATTGCCTTTTCGGCATTGCTTGCAGTCGGAACCGTTTTTCCGCAGGAGAAGCCGCAGCCAAAACCTCAAATCCCTCCGGTTACATCGCCGGAAGTCATGTCTGACGGGAAAATAGTGTTCCGGATTCTCGCGCCCAAAGCCGAAAGCGTGGGCTTGCAGGCAGGAGATATTCCGGGCTTCATGCGCGGCGGCCCCCAGTTCGCCAAAAACGAAAACGGTGTCTGGGAGGCGACGATCGGCCCAATCGAGCCCGGTGCATATCGGTACACATACATGGTCAATGGAGTCGCCGTTGTGGATCCCAGAAACGCCTCCGTGAGCGAATCCAACGGGAATGTGTCGAGTCTGGTTTACGTTCCGGGAGCGAAGTTCATGGATAGCGGGAAGGTGTCGCACGGCGCTGTTGCGACCATCAATTATTTTTCCACGGCTCTAGGCCGCGATCGACGCATGCATATCTATACGCCGCCCGGGTATGAACTGGGCCAGGCAAAATATCCGGTATTCTACCTGCTGCATGGGGCAGGCGATTGTGACGATTCCTGGTCAACGGTTGGCAGGGCTGGATTCATACTCGACAATCTCATCGCGGAGAAAAGGGCCAAACCCATGATCGTGGTAATGCCGGCCGGGCATACGTCCACATCGTTTGGCATGGGTGCGGGCCGAGGCGCTTCATCCATGGTCGACGAATTTGGCCAGGATTTTGAAAAGGATGTCGTGCCGTATGTCGAAGGCCACTATCGAGTGCTTCCGGAAGCGCGAAACCGGGCAATCGCGGGATTGTCGATGGGGGGAATGCAAACGCTGAATATCATGGTGAGGGACCTGAAAAAGTTTGCCTACGTCGGTGTGTTCAGTTCCGGCATTTTTGGCATGGCTCCGAGCAAGCCGGCGGTTTCGGGAGCTTCCGCCGCTCCTGCCCCTGATTTCGAGAAGCAGTATGCCGCAGTGCTGGATAACCCTGAGTTGAAGAAAGGGCTGAAACTTTTGTGGTTTTCGACCGGGTCGGAGGATTTCCTGCTGAGCACGACCAAGGCTTCAATTGAGATGTTGAAGAAGCACGGTTTTGCGCCGGTGTATAAGGAAAGCGGCGGTGGCCATACTTGGGTCAACTGGCGCAATTATCTATGCGAATTCGCTCCGCAGCTTTTCCAGTAGGAGTTATGACCGCCGGGAGCGCTGGCGTTCCGCCATAGAAGCGGTTTGGAATCTGAAATCTGGAATCTGGAATCTGGAATTCTGCCTGCCCTTCCCCTGAAGGCTTGCCAGGGTGGTAGACTTTAGAGAGGAGGCGACCATGGCGATCAGAGCTGTCAGACATATCACAAAAGCAAAGCCAACACTTGAGGGTGCAGGCGTACACCTTCACCGCGCTTTCGGGTTCGGCAATCCATCGGAGTTTGACCCTTTCCTTCTGCTTGACGATTTTCGCAGCGATGATCCGAAGGAGTATACGGCTGGTTTCCCATGGCATCCGCATCGTGGGATTGAAACGATTACCTATGTTCTTGCCGGGACGGTTGAACACGGAGACAGCATGGGGAATCGAGGCACAATCGGTGCCGGGGATGTTCAATGGATGACAGCCGGCAGCGGGATCATTCATCAGGAAATGCCGCAGGGAGACTCTGCGGGCCGGATGTACGGGTTTCAATTGTGGGCGAATCTTCCGGCCGCCATGAAGATGACGCGTCCTCGATATCAGGAGGTCAAGGCAGGAGACATTCCGATCGTCAGGGAGGCGGATGGAGCTGAAATCCGCCTCGTTTGTGGAAATTATGGGGGGGTGAAGGGTCCTGTCACCAGCATTGCCGCGGATCCCGTTTATCTGGACATCCGCATCCCACCCGGTGGTGAGAAGAGAATCGGCGTCGCATCGGATTGCAATGTTTTTGCGTATGTTTTTGAGGGTTCCGGGGATTTCGGCGACTCCGCGCAAGCGGGCAACCGCTCCCTGGTGGGTTTCGGCGAAGGGCAGGATGTGCAGGTTCGAGCGGGAGATGCCGGGGTCCGCTTTCTACTCTGTTCCGGAAAGCCTCTGCACGAGACGATTGCCTGGCGTGGTCCCGTCGTCATGAATACGCGGGAAGAACTGCAATTGGCCTTTGAGGAGCTCGACAAGGGAACGTTTTTGAAGCATTGACGATTTGAGGGTGCTTCGGATTTTGTCCGAGGCACCCTCAAAACTGTCCCGGTTTTATTTGCAGAGGAAATTTTCCGCGTCGTTCATACTGCCGGATCCCTTGTATGCAGCCACCTTCGGATATGGGCAAAGAGGACGGGTCATGTCGACGGAGTTGCCCGTTACATGAGATGCGGGGATCTGGTCCGGTGCGGTACCCGATTCCCTCCAGCGTTCGATCACAGCCATTTTGTTGAACTGGTCGGTGCCGGGTCCTCCGCTGCAGTGCCCCATGCCTGGAACCATGAATAGACGGATCCAGTCATCCTGCTTGTCTCCCATTTTTGAAAGTACCCCTTTATAGATGTTCACCGTGTTTCCTGCCGCGATTCCCGGGTCGGCCCAGCCGTGATACATCAGCAGTTTGCCGCCTCGGGCTTTAAACGCGCTCAGATCTCGCGTGTGTACATCAATGAACCCCGCTTTTTCCCGCGCAAGCGCCGTGTCCCGATCCAGGTCCCACGTGTGCCAATCCCAGTTGGGATCCTGGTAGGCAAGAATGCGAATACTGTCCAGCGGGAAACTGGAGGGTGGAGAATTGGGGTCGATTTTTTCGCTCAGAGACGCATATTGCAATTCGCCGCCCAGAGGGAATCCTGTCCAAATGACCTCGCCCTTCCTGGTTTTGATATCGCCATAAATAATTGTTGCGGCTTCAACCTGCGCGGGTGTGAGGCAGGAGTCGGAGTCGGAGCCTTTACACAACAGCGCAGCCGGGTCGAATTTGCATTTTTCAGGATTTCCAACCAGGCCATCCTTGGCTCCGTCCAGTGCATCGCACGCATTTAAGACGGCTTTGTGCAGAGTCGCTACTTTGGCTGGACTCAGGACATGCCCCGGATCCTTCCGCAGCCGCATGTTTCGTTCGATATCGCCCGCGTGCAGGTAGAGGTGAGGATTCGCCGGGGCCCCAACGATAGCGCCATCGAAATCCTCCGGATAGCGCGTGACCTCCATCAATCCCTGCCTGCCGCCCGTGGAGCAGCCGTTGTAATAGGAGAATTTCGGATTGCTGTTGTACAGAGCCACAATCATGGCCTTTGCCTTCACGGTCGTTTCGTGCAGCGCGCGGTACCCGAAGTCAACGAGCTTTTCCGGGTGTCCCAGGGCGAACATGCCATTGCCGCCGGCATCGTTGGACTTATGCCCCGTGTCGGTGGAAGCGGTCGCATATCCCTCCTTCAACGCCGCGACCATGGCCGAATAGCTGATGGAACCTGCCCAGCCGCCGTTTCCGACCACCTGCAGCTTGCCGTTCCAGGTATCGGCAGGAAGCCAGACTTCGGATTCAATATGGGAGTCCTTGGTCGGGGTTAAAACCATCGCGACCCGGCAATATGCGGGCAGCGTTATAGCCGGCTGACCCTTGGGGGCGGGTGCGTTTGGAAATGGAGATGGCATGCTGTAGGGACCGGCTGGCACAAATTCGACAGCCGTCATGGAAGTGTCCGGCAAGGATAGTGTTTTCAGCTTGTCACACGGATTTTGTGCCATGGCTGATGCTGCAACCAATAAGACAAGGGGCAGAAGCAATCTGCAAAATCTCATAATCCTCCTGGCAACTCTATCGATAGATGCGGCGAGTTTAACGCTAAACCATTGGAAGCTTCAAAGATAAAGTTGGACGTTGGACGTTGGACGTTGGATGTTGGACGTTGAAGAGAACATAAGAACAGCTACTTGATAGGGCGTTGGTCATAAATCGGCTGAATTGTAAAAAAAAGTAAACATCCCAAGAAAGGTGAAACTATTTGGGGGGGTAAACTGTATATGACGGTATGGGCAAGTGAGCGACTGCTCCAGTTGGTTTTTTGTGCCTAGTTCCTGTTGAAACACTTGCCCTCCTTTCTCGATTTTTCCGTCCCCGGTTGCCAACTCAAGAACTGACAATTGAAAGCGCTCTTTAATTGCGTCCTGACGAATTTGGTATACCCTATATGTCGAAGGGTTTGCTTCAACCAAAGGAGGAGCGATGTCAGTAAAAAATATAGGGGTTCTGACCGGCGGAGGCGATGTTCCGGGCCTGAACTCCGCCATCAAGGCAATAACGGCGGCTGGCTATCACCGGAACATATCAACGGTTGGAGTCCGGCGCGGATGGGAAGGCTTAACCCATCTGGATGTGAACGATCCCGCCAGCCTGGAGCGGTACATAATGCCGCTCAATCGTGATAATACCCGGACTATCGATCGGACCGGTGGAACAATGCTGCACACAAGTCGAACAAACCCGGCGAAGATGAAAAGCCTCCCGGAGCACCTGAAGGAAAGCGATTTTCCCAGGAAGGAATCGAAGAAGGGAACGACGTACGATATTACGCGACAGGTTCTGAAAAACCTGGAAAAGCTCCAGATCGACTGTCTGATCTCGATTGGCGGCGATGACACCCTCAGCTACTCTTCCATACTGCATGATGCAGGAGTCAAGATCATCGCCATCCCGAAGACCATGGACAATGACGTGCGCAACACCGAGTATTGCATCGGGTTCTCAACCGCGATGACACGGGCTGTCGATGCGATCCAGCGGCAACGATCCACCATCGGCTCGCACGAACGCATTGGAGTCTTCAGGGTTTTCGGGCGTGATGCCGGGTACACTTCTCTCTATACGGCTTATGTGACCTCCGTACGGTGCGCCATTCCTGAATTCAAGTTTGATCTCGAGACCATGGTTGAACTGGTGGTCCGCGACAAGAAGGATAATCCCAGCAATTACAGTATCGTAGTCCTTTCGGAAGGTGCTGAATGGGAAGGGTATCATTTGCGGGAGTATGGCGAAGCCGATGCCTTTGGGCATCGGAAGAAGGCCAATGTCGCCGAGGATCTCGGGGATGAAATCCGCAGGATAACCAGGCAGGAAACGGTTATCAGCGACCTGACCTACGATCTGCGCAGCGGCGAACCGGACTTCCTGGACAAGTTGATCGCCGGAACATTTGGGAATATGGCCGTCGAAGCTATTGCCGACGGAAAAAGCGGATTGATGGCATCCATCACCAATGGCTGTTACCGCATGGTGCCGATCCCGGACGGAAAGCTGGGGCCGAGACATCTTGATGTCGATTCCATGTACGATACCGATCAATACCGCCCCAAGTTCAATAATAAAGAAGGCCTGCCTGTTTTTCTGACCAGAGTCTGACGAAATTCGTTGGGCGCATCAATCGGGGATTTCCCGCTGGTTTCCCAGCTTCAATTGCGAAAACTGGTGAACGAGCGGGATGTCCCCAATTTTGTGAATATGGAACAACTATCCTCCCATGAAGTGGTTGTGATGCTTCTTGGCGCTGCCACCCTGTTGACCTGTGCCAGGGTGTTGGGCGATGCAGCAAAACGGCTGAACCAGCCTGCCATTGTTGGGGAGATCCTTGCCGGAATACTCCTCGGTCCAACGGTCATGGGCACGGTTGCCCCCGCGGCAAGCGCCTGGCTCTTTCCAGCGCATGGTTCCAATGCCGTGGTTCTCAACGGTCTGACAACGTTGGCCATTTCGCTTTTTCTTCTGGTAGCGGGGATGGAAGTCGATCTTTCGACTATTTGGCGCCAGGGGAGGGCGGCTTTTATGGTTGGGACGGCCGGCGTGGTCTTCCCATTCATTCTGGGCTTTGGAGTTGCCTGGCTGGCTCCGCGCAGCCTGCTGGCAGACCCTGGTTCCAACCGGCTGGTTTTTGCCCTCTTCATTGCGGTTGCCCTTTCCATTACAGCACTTCCCGTGATTGTCCGAATCCTGATGGACCTCAATCTTTATCGCAGTGAATTGGGCATGGTCATTGTCGCTGCGGCCGTGTTCGATGACATCGTGGGTTGGATCGTTTTTGCGACGATCCTGGGGATGATGGGAGCCGCCTCTGGCAATGGCTTAGCAATTGGACACACGATCGGGTTGACCCTCGGCTTTACCCTCGTGATGTTGACCGTTGGGCGTTGGCTGGTCCATCGCGCGTTTGCATGGCTGCGCGCACATACCGCGCGATCCGGCGCGATCCTTGGTTTTTCTCTGTCGTTGGGTCTCTTCGGAGCGGCCTTTACGGAGTGGATAGGGATTCACGCCATTTTCGGCGCTTTTCTGACCGGCGTGGCGATTGGCGATTCTACCCATCTGAAGGAGCATACCCGTTCGACGATGGGCCAGTTTATCGGCTTTATTTTCGCACCGCTATTCTTCGCCAGCATTGGTCTGCGGGTCGACTTCTCCGCCCACTTCAGCCTCCTCCTGGTGTTAATCATGCTGGGCGTTATCCTGGTCGGCAAGATACCAAGCTGCGCCATGGGTGCTCACTTTGGCGGTTTGCCCTGGCCGGAATCCTGGGCGGTGGGTTTCGGCATGATGGCCAAAGGGACGATGGGTATCATCCTGGGGCTGTTGGCTCTGCAAAAGGGAGTCATTAGTGAGACTTTGTTTGTTGCCATTGTGATCACATCCCTGGTGACCTCGATGATCGCCGGTCCACTGATGCAGTGGGTTTTGAAAAGAGGGCAGCCTGGGTCTGCAAAAAAGCGAGCGGAGAGTCAGGCCTAGGAGGGAGTTTACGGAAGGCCTATGGCGGTGCTGGAGGTGATATTGGTAATGACCGGGAGTGCATTGGTCAGGGCTTTCCATCGCATTTGAAGGAATTTGTCGCCCTCTTCTCCGCCATATCCATTCTGCGCCAGTTCTCCGGATTCATAGAGGTGAACCAGCCGCTCTTCTTCTTCATTAGCCGGTTCAGGTTTGATGGCCTGTCTTTGGTAGAGCACATCGGCGAGAGCAATGAATCCGTTTTCGAGATCGCTCCTGTCGGCCCGCTCTCCTTCGGAGGCGAGGATCATCATTCGGCCGTATGCCTCCTGCACCATGTCCGCGATGGAAACTGGACCCGCCACCAGCATTTTGTTCATCAGCTCACTCATGTTCATGTAGTTGGCAATTCCCATCGGTTTATTTTCCTCTCTACTTTCAGGCGCTGGGAGCCTCGACGCTCCCGGCAATCAGAAACAATCGCAACTGATCAACTGTCCGCCGCATTTCGGACAGTGCTCATTATCGCAGTTGGAATGGTGTTTTCCACCCGGTACCACGTTGCAGTCCGGACAGCGGTACCAGTTCGGCAAATGGAGCCTTTTGGGATCGTATGGTATGGGTCGAAGGACCGTTCCGTCCGGAAATTGAACCTGGGTGTTTGCCTCACAGGTTGTAACCTCGGCATCGGTAATCTCTTTATGACAAAGCCTGCAAATGGTCATTATACCTCCGCGGCTGGTTTAATCGCTGGAGCGACCGATGCAGCCCCATTCGACGAGCGGTTATTGTGGATCCAGTGGGAAAATGGATGCGGGCATGAAAGTTTCATGCCCGCATCCGGGAACAGTGCAGAGCGATTGATGCGCGGGTCCGCAGTGGAACGAACTAAGCGCCGGCTTCGCTGGTCTGAAGCTTTGACTGCAGATTGGCCGTGAACTCGTCGCCCACTTCCTTTGCCTTGGCGCGCATGATTCTTTCACCGAAGGTGGCCAATCGGCCGACCAGCGATACATTCGCCATGTAGGAAACTTCAACGGTGTTCGGAGCTGTTTCATTCAGCTTCACTTCGATTTCGGTCGAGAAATTGCCGAGCTTGGTAACGTCGGCGCCTCTTCCAACCGCCTTGATGTAGTTCGGCGGACGTACTTCTGTCAGCTTCGTCGTGAATTTCAGCTTAACTTTGAATGGTCCTACGCGCTGTTTGACGACGCTTTCATAAGTTTCCGCGTCGATGGCTTCCATCATTTCGGTGCCGGGCACGCAGGTGCCGAGCGTCTTGGGATCCAGCAGTGAATCCCACACTTTCTGAATGGGGGCTTTCAGCGTAAATTGCCCGTCAATAATCATTGGTATGACTCCTTTCGGTTTCGGCCTGGTTCCTCGAGGCCGTGCAGGACTGTCGCGGAACGATGTCGGCCGCAAGAATCTTCAGATTGATTGCGGCTGCCTGCAGTTATGGTGTTTTGCGGAGCGTTCGATGATATTTGCGCTTAAAAGCTCCAGTCACCGAGTCCGCTCGGTGACTGGAGCCGGTGTTTTCGGTCTTAGCCTTCGGTGACTTCGGCGGCCTCGGTTTTCAGCACGTCGGCCAGGGCCTGGTAGCCCTTGTTTCCGAACTCGGTGACCTGAGCCTTGATCAAGGATGCATAAGAAAGGCCCTGAGTCTTCAGCCATTCTTTGTGTTTCTTGTCGGTCTGGCCCAGATAATGCCGGGCCAAATCAAGATGATTGGAGCAAATCTTGCGACACATCGGACAACGATAATTAGCCATATATAATTTCCTCCTAGTACGCTGTCTGCGCAGCTGCTTTTGCTTTCTGGTCCTTTTCCTTAACCGCCTTCAAAACCTTTTCCGGTTTCAGGACGTTGCTAAAGAATTCGGCACCGACAGCTTGATATACCGCATTCGCCAACGCGGGGGCTGCGGGCGCGATCGTCGCTTCGGCAGCTTCCTTGGCGCCAAACGGTCCGTTGGGTTCAAAGGTGGGAACTTCCAGGATCTCAATTTCCGGCATGTCGCGAGTCCGGAGGATTTTATAATCCACGAATTCCGGGTTCAGAAGCATGCCCTGATCCATCGGCATCTCTTCACAGAGACCATAACCGAGTCCCATGTGAATCGATCCTTCCACCTGGCCGCGTGCGCCCAGCGGGTTGATGATCTGGCCGGAGTCATGAACCACCAGAACATCCTGTGCGGTTACGTGACCGGTTTCACGGTCGACTTTGGCTTTGATGGCCATGATTCCCATGCCGTAGGCAGGCGAAATCATGCCTTTGTTATGAGGTGTGTAATGGCCGGTTCCAGTCAGAGGCACGCCGTCATTGGCCCTGATTGCATCTTTTACGAGGTCGTAATAGGAGAGTCCCCGTTCCGGGCGCAGCTCAAGGTAGATCCTGTGGTCTTTGGCAATGAGGTCGTAGGCGATATTTTCGCCCAGCTTCAGCCTTGCGATATCGACGAGCTTCTGTTTGACCTGTGACGCGGCATCCTTAATGGCATTGCCGTTCATCAGGGTCTCGCGGCTGCCCCACGCGCCGAGATCGGTGTAGGCATGAGCGGTGTCCCCCATGTGCAGGCGGATATCCTTGATCCCGATGCCCAGCTCTTCCGCGCAGATCATGGCGGCTACCGTGTTGTGCCCCTGTCCGCAATCGGCTGCCTGGCTGTACAGATCGACCGTTCCATCGTAGTTCACCTTGATGTGAGCCGAGGAATAGGCGTACGGAGTATCGATCCAGTTGAAGATACCACCGGACATGTAGGCAAATCCGCAATATCCGATACCTTCATCCTTTTCGAGTTTGGGCCATTTTTCCTTGACCCGCACTTCCATCTTCTCGATGCAGGGCTGGATCCCGCAGCTTTCAAATTTATACTGGCCGGGAGCCGTGTAGCCGGGAGCCACCGCATTGATCTTCCGGATCTGCAGCGGATCAATTCCCAAATCCTTGGCAGCTCTGTCCAACTGGGTTTCAGCACAATACTTGGCCGGAACGGCTCCGAAACCGCGGATCGAGGTGCCCCATACGATGTTCGTGTATGTACGAACGCCGTCGTATCGGTAATTGGGGATCTTATAAGGCATGGTGATGAACGTGCCGGTCAGATAGAGCGTCGTGGCGCCCAGGCCGGTGAATGCGCCTCCATTGGTGATCGTCTTCACTTCAAACGCGACGATCTCGCCCGTCTTCTTCAACCCGACCTTCAGGGCCATGTGTTGGGCGGTGCGGTGTTCCGTGGTGGTGAATTCTTCGTCTCTGTTGAAGACGATCTTGACAGGTCGCCCGGTCTTCATGGAGAGGATGGCCGCGTTGGTGGCATCCGGCATGGTGGAATTCTTGCCGCCATAGTGGCCGCCGACATGCGGTTTGATCACGCGGACGTCGCCTTCGCGGATTTTCAATGCTTCCGCCAGGTTCTGCTGGACGAAGTAAGGAGATCCAGTGGAGGTCCATACGGTCAACCGACCCGTGCCTTTGTCGTAGCTGGCGATGGTGTTGTGCACTTCCATCGCGCAGGGATGAGCCGCTTCGAGAACGTACCGATCTTCACGAACGTAATCCGCCTGGGCAAATCCTTCGTCCACGTTGCCCCATTCAATGTGGCGCGTCGCGTTGATGTTGCTGGGGAAGTCTTCGTGAACCATCGGCGCATCGTCTTTGATGGCTTCAATCGGATCGAAAACGGCCGGCAACGGCTCATAATCGACTTCGATCAAATCCAGAGCCTTTTCGGCAATCTCTTCAGTCGTAGCCGCAACGGCAGCCACGGGGTCACCGATGAAACGGACCTTGTCGGTCGCCAGAGCCGTCTGATCGGCCAGTTCGCGGAAGCGTCTCCACAAGCCCCATTTTCCGCCCGGGGTGTCTTTCGCGGTGATGATGCATTTCACGCCCGGCAGTTTTTCGGCTTCGCTGGTGTTGACGCTGACGATTTTTGCATGCGGATACGGGCTTCTCAGAAGCTTGCCGTACAGCATATTCGGCAGGGTAATGTCGATGGCGTAGGCCGCTTCGCCCGTAACCTTCGCAGGTCCGTCGACGTTGGGTGTCGGTTTACCGATGATGGAATATTTGGAA
Organism: Acidobacteriota bacterium; assembly: GCA_963664705.1. GTDB lineage: Bacteria > Acidobacteriota > UBA6911 > UBA6911 > UBA6911 > UBA6911. The sequence goes on from OY761556.1 coordinate 6,669,644, forward strand.
TTCTCGCTCATTATGCCCCCTTCCCTGACTTCGCCGTCTGCGCCCACTTTTGCGCGGTTGCTTTGCCCGGCAATTTCATTGCAGCCTCTTTCTGCGCTTCCTGATTTTTCTGCGCCTGCAGGCGCTTTGCCGCGTCCTGGACGGCTTCGATAATCATGTTGTAGCCGGTACAACGGCAGATGTGGCCATCCAGCTGTTCCTGGATCTGTACCCTGGTAGGATCGGGATTCTCATCCAGCAGGGCTTTGGTCGCCATGATCTGGCCTGATGTGCAGAATCCGCACTGGAAAGCCCAATTATCAACAAATGACTGCTGAATCGGGTGCAACTGTGTGCCCTGCGCGAGTCCTTCGACCGTCAGAACTTCCTTGCCGTTTACCTGCATTGCCAGAATGGAGCAGGATTTGACCGCCTTGCCTTCAATGACGACGGTGCATGCTGCACAGGAGCTGCTGTCGCACGCCTGATGCGTACCCTTCAGCCCCAGGTGTTCCCGGATTACCTGAACCAGAAGAGTCTTGGGTTCGATAAAAAGCTCGTGCGACTCCCCGTTCACAACTATGTTAAACTGCTGTTTCATAACGTACCCCCATTTGTCCTAGAATTAGGCCTTCTGCGCTCTTTCCAAGGCTATCTTTCCAACTCGTCTCACCAAGGTTCCCGCCAGTTCCTTCTTGTATTCCGCGGATGCTTCAATGCCGGATACAGGGCTGGTTTCTTCTGAAGCTACTTTCGCTGCCTCAGCAAGCACCTCATCGGTGATCTTCTTCCCAATCAGAACGGCTTCCGCCTGCTTGGCTCTGAGCGGAGCGGTAGCAACGCCGCCCAACCCGATCCTGGCATTGGTGCACACTTCTTTTTTCTGATCGAGGGTGATCAACACGGAGGCGGATGCGAGGGCATAGTCTCCCTGCATCTGGGAATATTTTGTGAAATAGACGCCGGTATTCGGCGGCAGGGCAGGAATCGAAATTTCAGTAGCCATCTCGCCAGGCTGGACGGTGGTTTCGAAAAAGTCCAAAGCGAACTCTTCGGCATCAACCACTCTCTCTTCGCCTTTGCTGGCTACCTTGATTTTTGCATCCAGCGCAATCAGCGGCGGACCGGGATCGACGGCAGGATCTGCATTGCAGAGATCGCCGACGACTGTGCCCCAGTTTCGCGTTTCAACGGAGGCAACGTTCTCTTCCATCTCGCAAAGCACGGCGTACTTTTCCCGAACGATCGGTGACAGCTCGAGAGACCGGTGCGTGGCACAGGCACCAATCTTCAACCCTTCCTTCGGATCGAAGGTAATGTAATCGAGATCGGCAACATTCTTGATGTCAATGATGTATTCAGGCGCGATCAATCGGTGCTTCATCGCGGTGTTCAAAGACTGGCCACCTGCGATGATTCTGTATTCATCGTCTTTGTGTTGGGAAAGCAGTTCAAGCGCTTCCTCAACCGTTGTTGCAGGTAAATATTCAAAATCAGTGGTAATGGCCTTCATTTGAGCTTGACCCCCTTATCTTTACAGTTTGTTTCTCTCCCTCAAGGGCGGCAAAGGAAGCAGCAATCACCTGTCATGAAGAGAAAAAAGAACGGAGAAAACTGCATGATTACTTGATTCCCCGGTGTGCTTCCCTGTTTCCATTTTGGATAATGCCGGATTACATCAACTACAACGCTTGCCCGGATTTTGGATAGATTGAGGGATTCTGCTATAAGCGGAGCTATTCAATCCGGGGATTTCTACACACATCTCCTAACATAATAACAAGTTGGCTTGCCCTGTCCTCGGTTCGGGGTGTTTGCTGCATTCCAATCTTCTGTCCCCCAATATGGGCAATAATCAGTTTACTAATGAATTAGGTGCCTGCGAGCCATCATAAGGATATAGCTTAGCTGGTTAGGAATTAACCACCAGATACCCGGTAGAGCATTGATCGCACTTGACGATTTTTGCAGCGGCGGGGTAGCCCATGCTTTCGAGCGGGCCAGTGAGCTTTGTGCTGTCTCCTCTATAATGATCCTGGAAGCAGGCATTGAAATGCCGTCCCCTATAGAGGGAGCAATTAATGCACGCTCTGCCTGAGAGCGGGCACTTTACGATGTTCTTGGACACCTTGCGTTTTACCATAACTACCTCTCTAAATCTAAAGAAACGCCTCATCTTAGAAAAACGAAGTTGAGACTGTCAATACAATAGTTTCACTCTACGGAACTGCCGATCTGCTTCGCTTTGCGGCAGTAACAACGAGCTTTCAATCCTGATGCTGCGCTTGCTAATTTCCGGGCGTGTGTGCATAAATCATGCCAAGTTAGATCCAGCGTCTAAGTGTTTATCACAAAGTCCAGTTTTTTTCCACGAATAACAGTTTTCTTTTTTGTCATAGATTTGAGCATATGCTCTTGTCGTCATAGATCCCGTGTATGAAATAGACTTGCCGTCTAAAAACTGGTCGTGATGATTGTACATAAAAACCAACCCAGGCGCGGTCTGGAGACGCTATTGATACAAAAGGCATCCCGTCTTTAAACTGGATTATTTGTCCACAAATCTATCATCTCCTCCAGAAAGGTTGATAAAACAAATTTCCTATAGCGATCAAAAAGCATCGTCCGCAGAATTCCCACGCTCCGTTTCCAGCCGCATGAAGCTTCCCCGGAATCCTCGTTCAGGCCGCCGGCCAGGTGGAATTCGACCCCCTGCGATCATTATTCGAAAGAAAAATAAAAGGCGGATTTGGAGCAATAATAGATTTGACGTCTAAACATTCGTCACGGGATCCATTTTATTATGAACATTATACATATGTTTTTCTTCATTGATCTGGACATGCCATCCAAATAGTCCCGGTTCCGGTGTCTCAGCACCCAAGGCTTTTCCCTTGACAACACCGTTCCATCTGGTGGAATGTAATCCGCGTTGTTTGGGGTCGTAGTAGGAAATTGCCATGGCACGGTTGCCGGTCAGCCCGTTATGGCGGCCTGGTTTTTTTGTAAAATTTCCATGACAAAACAACCGCTGATTGGGTTTTCGGCCAGCCTTACCGAATCCCCAGTGTTGTTGGGCATTATCTTAAATGAAGCGAAGGAGTCGAACTCTACCGGGACCGGATCAGGTTTTGTTATTCAAGCGGAAGATCCTCCCGGCCTTAAGCTGAAATCGTTTGGCGGCGAATGGTTGTAGATTTGAATGTTACTCGTTTTATTCAGTAATAGTAAATCAGATGAAGCAATGAACAACCGCCACTAGGTTTCAATGCCACGTTACCACGCGCGCCGCACGGTTCTAGTCTGTCTGCTCATTCTGTTCTATGCGAAGTTGTCCGGGAGACAGAACAGGGCCGCCGATGCGGGAAGGAGTCTACAATGATTGTAGGAGTGATAGGCTCGGGTTCAATCGGACCCGACCTGGCGTATGGTTTCCTCTCTTCCCTTGCAGCGGGGGAGGGGGGGAAGGTGTACCTCCTCGATATTAAGAAGGAGGCTTTAGACGCTGGAGTTGCACGTATCGAAGGATACATCGGCAAAGCCCTGGCACGCGGTCGTATGAGCCAGAAGGCCGCCGAAGCCACCCGCGCAGCCCTTATCCCGACGATGGAGATCAAAGACCTCGCGGGCTGCGACTACGTTCTTGAGGCCGCAACAGAAGACCTCAAAATCAAGAAAGTCATTCTCAAAAATCTGGAATCGGTCGTCCGCGCGGATTGCCTGATCGGCTTCGCCACGTCCGCAATTCCAAGAGCCTGGATTGCCGTAGATGCCGCGCACCCGGAACGGTGTTTTGTGAATCATCCGTTCTACCCGGCATGGCGCGCGCTCCCGATCGAGGTCGTTTCCTCCGGCGATGCTGCGCTGACCAAAAAGATGATGGATGTAATGCAGACGCTCGGAAAGGTGCCGATCGCGACGGCGGATGTCGTCGCTTTTGCTTCCGATGACGTATTCAGCAATTACATTGTTGAAGCGGTGCGCATTGTACAGGAAGGGATTGCAACCGCTCCCCAGGTGGATCAGATCGTCAATAACGCGATTGGCGGCGGTGGGCCGCTCAACGTGATGGATCTGACCAACGGCAACGTGCTGGTTGTGCACATTCAGGAGTTGATGCAGGAGGCTTATGGAGAGTGGTTCGCGCCGCCGGCATTGCTTGTGAAGAAGGGCACGGACAGATGGCGTAACCCGAAGGGACCCGAGGATACAACCTACACAGCGGAACAAGCAAAGCAGGTGATGGATCGAATCCTCGCCGTTCTGCTCGGTCGCGCCTACGCTGTCGCCGAAAACGGCGTATGCGATCCTTCGGATCTGAACTGGCTCCTGAAGTTCTCTCTGGGCTACAACGAGGGAACGCTGGACCTCGGCAAGAAGCTTGGCGCCGACAAAGTGGCCGAGCTTTGCCTGAATTTCCAGAAAAAATTCCCCAGCTTCCCGGTTCCGAAATGCGTAGTCGAGAAGAAGCTGCCGGTTTATTACCGTGATGTCACGGTTGCCCGTGATGGCGACATCGCCGTGGTTGCGGTTCGCAGGCCCGAGTCCAAGAATGCGCTCTGCATGCAGGCCGTTCAGGAACTCAAGACTGTGTTCGAATCGCTGGAAGCCGACGCAAGCGTCAAAGGCGTTGTATTCACAGGCTTCGGTGGCGCGCTTTCCGGCGCCGATGTCAATGAATTCACTACTTTGACCACTCGTGAAGAGACGCTGGGCATCTGTTTCAAGGCTCATCCCGTGCAGAAATTCATCGCCGGCATGAAGAAGCCCGTTGTCGCGGCCGTGGATGGTCCGGTCATGGGCGGCGGCGCGGAATTCTGCATGTCCTGCCATGCCCGCGTGGTCGGTCCGAACCTGGTTTTCGGACAGCCTGAAGTCAACCTCGGAATCATTCCCGGATACGGCGCCACGCAGCGCCTGCCGCGCATTGTCGGCGTGGAAAAAGCTCTCGAGCTGCTGCGGACTGCCCGCTCCATCGGTGCCAAGGAAGCCTGCGAAATCGGCTGGGCAACCGGCAAACCTGAGGCAGACTATATCGGTGCGGCCAAGGCTCTCATCCGCGAACACCTCGCAGGAAAAGTGAAGCTTGCCTCCGTCAACCCGGCTCCCATTGCGGTTCCGGACCAGATTCCCAATGTTGAAATCGGCCACCGGTCTTTGGTCATCGACAAGATTCTGGTCAATGCGGTCAAACAGGGATTGCGACTCCCGCTCGACGAAGGACTCAAAGTCGAGGCGAATGCTTTCGCCGACTCCAAAGTGACGGTTGATGCGGACATCGGTATCAAAAACTTTTCCCAGAACGGCCCGCGTACACCGGCCGCCTTTATCAACGAGTAGGAGGGACAGCGACTATGGCCAAAGAAAAATCAATTGTCGTTCTCGATGGCGGCCGCCGGCTGCCTCGGGCAGACATACTGCACAACAATAAGGGCCCTGGGCTCTTTACCCGATTTACCGCTACTCAACTTGGCGGACTCGCCGTGAAAGCGGCTTTGGATCACACCCCGATCGACAAAAAGCTGATCGGCGGCGTGGTCATGGGGATGGCGGCGCATAGCCATCGCGACTCCATCTATGGAGCGCAAGGGATGAAATGGCGGGCCGGCATCGGTTTCGATGTTCCGGCGCTGACCGTTGCCCGTATCTGCGGCAGCGGAGCAGAAGCGATTTCGGTGGCCTCCGAAATGGCTCTGGCGGGATTGCGGCATGACGAGGCACGCCCATTCTATATCGCGGGCGGTGCCGAGAGCATGCAGTACCCGTTCTCTCTTTACAACATGCGCGGCAAACAGGTAGGAACTTCCGTTCAGAAGTACGGTCCTATCGACAGCAAGTCTCTCCCTCCCGGAACCGCGATCCAGGATGCACTCATGATGTGCCTGTATGATCCGAGTGCTCAGATGGCGATGTCCAATACCGCCGAGGAACTTGGACGACGGTACGGCATCACCCGCGAGGAGTGCGATCGCTTCGGCTATCGCTCCCACGTGAATGCCAAAGCCGCCCGGGACGCCGGATACTTTGACGAAGAGATTGAGCCGGTCCTGGTTGAAGGGAACGGATCAACCGCTCCGATTACCGTCAAGTACGACACCCATATCCTTGAAAATCCATCCCTGGAAGGCATGGCAAAACTGCCACCCGCGTTCGAGGCAAATGGTGTGATCACGGCCGGAAATGCCAGTGCTGTCGTCGACGGCGCGGCTGCCATGGTGCTCGGCCTGGAATCGGATGCCCAGAAGTACGGTCTGAAGCCTCTGTGCCGGATTATCGGTTATGGGCTCGCCGGTGTGGAATCCAAGATCATGGGAATCGGCCCGGTCCCTGCGACCCAGAAAGCCCTGGCAAAGGCCGGGATCAAGGGTGAACAGGTCGACATCGTCGAAATCAACGAAGCGTTCTCGCCGCAGTCTCTGGCTTGCGCCCGCGATTTTGAAAAGATGGGAATTGACCCGGAAAAACTGAATCCTATGGGGAACGCCATCGCCCTGGGCCACCCGCTCGGTGCAACCGGTGCCATCCTGACTCTGACCTGCGCTTATGCCCTCCGCCGCAGAAAACTGCGCTACGGAGTGGTGACCATGTGCATCGGAGGCGGGCAAGGTATCGCTCTGGTCCTCGAATCGATCCACTAATTGCGGATTTCAGATTGCGGATTGCGGATTAAACTGATTTATAATTCGCAATCCGCAATTTTTATCTCGTGGATAATCCGATGGTTTGGCACCAGGGTGCTCCCTCCGGTGCAAACAGGATTGAATGGCACACTCCAAAGGTTGCCGGTTGAAACTAAGGCATAAGAAATAACCTGATAATTTGGATGATGTTCTGATAGATTCCTGAAAGGCTGAAAGAATAAAGTAGGCTGTTAGTGTTTGGAATTTGCGAATCGAGGACAGGTGCGAGGCGTCTGCTATCCTGGTAACCTCATCGTTGTTACTGCCGTATTCCCGTGCAGCCCGATTTCCAAATTCATGACTTTCGATACGCTCCGCACCGTATCCGGTTTGGGCGCTGTTTGAATTTATGATTGACGATTTGCGATTGACGATTGAAAAGCCTCCAATCGTGCATCGGCAGTAAATCAATGTCGCCTGCGAGAACAACATTAAGGAGGAAAGATGATAAGTAAGGATGAGCTGGCAAAAATAGTTGGCAAGGAGAACGTGAGCGATGCTCCGGAAATGCTGCTCAAGTACTCCAAAGACCGCAGCCTGGTTCCTCCGGGGATGCCCGAATATGTGGTCTGTCCGACAAGCTCGGAAAAAGTGAGCGAGATTTTGAAGTGGGCCAATACGAACAATGTGCCCGTCGTTCCGGTTTCTTCAAAGGTTCATTTTAATGGCGGCGCCATTCCGAAACAGGGCGGCGTTGTCATGGACCTGTCCAACATGAACAAAATTCTTGAAGTCGACGAAGACCTCAAGAAAGTCCGCATTGAAGCGGGCGTCACCTGGGGACAGTTGCATACTGTTCTGGCCGAAAAGGGCCTGCGCGTCCCGATGCCATTCCTGCCTCACGCAGACAGGTCTGTGCTTTCCGATTATCTTGACCGGGAAGTTCCGACCAACACCGTGTACGATTACGGCGAACCCATGCAGGCGTTCGAAGTCGTATGGCCGACCGGCGATGTGTTCCGCCTTGGTTCCGCCAGCGTGAACGGTTATCCCGATTCCGGTTCTCACGGTGGAAACCCCTCCGGTCCCGGTATCGATTTTTATCGTTTCGTGCAGGGAGCCCAGGGAACCATGGGTGTTGTGACCTGGACCAACCTGAAGGTGATGTACACGACGGCTAAAGACAAAGTATTCTTTGCCGCTATCGATGATCTGGCCTACGTGCAGGAATTCCTCTACCGGCTTCTGCCCCGCAGAGTCGGACAGGAAGTCGTCCTTCTCAACCGGACCGACCTGGCCACGATTGTTGCCGAAAATTTCCCGGCCGACTTTGAACGGCTGCGTGCAACTCTGCCTCAATGGACACTGGCCATCGTGATTTCCGGCCTGGCTCGACGCCCCGATGAGAAGATTGCGTACGAAGTGAAGTTCCTCAAGGAACTGGTTCAAAACGAATACCGCAAGATCACGATCGATGAAGCGCTGCCCGGATTCCCGGGACTCGGCGGAAAGCTCCTTTCATTGCTCCGCAACCCGTATCCTGCCAATGTGCCTTTCTGGAAGGATCGCTGGAAGGGGGCTTCCCAGAGCCTGTTCTTCATCGCCCGTCCGGAAAAGACTCCGAAGTTTGTTGAGATCGTTGAGGCTGTTGCCCCGAAACACGGATACCCGGTTGCCGACATCGGAAGTTACATCCAGCCCATCGAGCACAACCGCGGTTGCCAGGTGGAATTCTCCTTCTTCTATGATGAGAATGACGCTGCCGCCAAGGCGCGCATCGCTGCTCTCTACAAGGATGCGGCCCGCGCTCTGATTGCCGAGGGCGCTCTCTTTACCAGACCCTATGGCGATCTGGCGCCCATGGTCTACGAACGCGCTGCCAGCTATGTAATGGGGCTCAAACGGACGAAGAAGGTTTTCGACCCCAACAACATCATGAACCCGGGCAATTTGTGTTTCTAGGGAGGCGACGATGCCAACAAAAGTAAATTTGGAAACAACTGATCTGAATAATTATCGATACGACATGAGCCGCTGCATCAAATGCAAAGGCTGCTATTGGGTCGAGCACACCTATATGCCCGGCACGAAGTTCAGCGTTCGCTGCCCCAGCAACTACTGGAACGATTTCGATTCCTACGGCGCCTTCGGGAAAATGCGAATCGGCACGGGTATGGTTGAAGGAAAACTCAACTGGACGCCGACATTGCTCGAAATTGTCTATGCGGATCCTCTTTGCGGCGCCTGCGACGTAGGCTGCAAGAGAAACCTCGATCTCGAAATCGAACTTTCTCTCGAAGCTATGCGCGTAAAGGCCGTCCAGGATGGCGTCGGCCCTATGCCGGCCCATAAAAAGATCGCCGAAAATATCGCGGCTACGCATAACCTGTTCGGCGCGGCTCATGCCGACAGGAAAAGCTGGGTGACCAGTGATATCCAGGTTGCGGAAAAAGCGGACGTACTCTATTTCGTCGGATGCACCGCATCCTACACGAACAAGGAAATCGCCCGGGCCACAGCCAAAATTCTCAACGCGACCAAAACGCCTTTCATGCTGATGCCCGATGAATGGTGCTGCGGCAACACGCTGCAGTCCGTCGGCATGCTGGATGAAGCCCGCGCACTGGCGCAGCGCAATATCGAGATGGTGAAGAGCACCGGTGCGAAGACCGTTCTGTTGTCCTGCGCCGAAGGCTACCGGATGTGGAAGGTTGAATATCCGAAGCTGCTCAACATCGCGACCTCCGACCTGCCGTTCAAGGTCGTCCATCTGACCGAATTCGCGGATGAAGCCCTCAAGAACGGTTCGCTCAAGCCGGTCAAAGCCGTCAACAAACGGGTGACCTATCACGATTCCTGCAGCATCAGCCGTCTGGCCGATCCATGGACACCCTGGAGCGGAGAACGTGGCTGGATGGGAACCGTTACCCCGCCGCTGAAACGCCGCCGTGGAACCAAGGGATTGTATGCGCAGCCGAGAAACGTGATCAACGCGATCCCCGGCGTCAGCTTTACTGAAATGATCCGGACCAGAGAAAACGCATTCTGCTGCGGTGCAGGACGCGGAGCGCAAGCCGCCTTCCCGACACTCGCTTCCACATCCGCGAAACACCGGATGGAAGAAGTGAAGGAAGTAGGAGCCGAAGTCCTGATTTCTGCATGCCCGTGGTGCAAAAACAACTTCGCGAGTGCCGTGAAAGAAGACGGCAACAGCGTGACGGTGATGGACTTCTCTGAACTTATTCTCGCTTCGTTGGACGTATAGGAGGAAACTCATGGCCATAGTTAAAGAAGCATATAAAGCACTAGAAACTGTTGTCGGAGCCAAATACCTGTCCGACGATCCGGTTATTTGCGAAGGATACCGGTCCGGCCCGGCCGGCTACGAAGCGGGCACTGGGTATGAACGCGTGATGACCAAGATACCGGGCGCCGTGATCATGCCGAGGACGACGGAAGAAGTTCAGAAGATTGTCAAGATCTGCGTCCGTTATACTATTCCGTACGTTCCCTACAGCACCGGTTTTTACGGACCGCGCTCTCACCCACACATTGAGAACGCGCTCCTCGTCGACCTCAAGCGCCTGAACGATTTCGAGTTCGATGAAAAACACTGGTATGCCACTCTCGGGACCGGCGTTATCTACTCGCAATTCCAGGAAGAATGCCTGAAACGCGGCGGATACGTTGTCATCGGCGGCGGCGGCGCACAGGCGTCCGTCATTGCCAACCTGATCGGTGATGGCTGGTCTCCTTTGAGCCATAGAATCGGTCTCCCGCATCGACGCATCCTGGGAACCGAGATGGTATTGCCCGATGGCGAAATCCTGAAAATGGGATCGCTGGCTGTCGGCGATGACTGGTACTGGGGCGACGGTATCGGTCCGGATCTCCGCGGCATCCTCCGTGGTTACACCGGACTGCGCGGCTGCCTCGGCATCGTCACCAAGATGGCCGTGAAGGTGCTCCCGTTCCAGCCGGAAAAGCTCGTGCCCACAGGCATCGCGCCCAACACCGCGCTGGCACTTCCGGAAAAGCGGGTCAAGTGGATCAACTACATCATGCCCAGCAAAGACGCCCAGGTGAAGGCAATGTACGAAATCGGCAAGGCCGAAATCGGCGGCGCGGTAACCAAGGTTCCTCTATTCTGGCGCCACATCGCAAAAGCGGAGTGCAAAGAGGATTTCTGGGAGACATGGCTGAAGGAAACGCCGCAGACTGTGGCTGATTTCCACATCGTGCGCGTGCTGCTCATCGGCTTCACCAATGAAGAACAGCTCACGTATGACGAGAATGTCCTCAATGACATTATGTTGGAATTGGGCGGCCAGGCGCGCCCGACAAAGCCCAGCGACGAATCCTGGATCAAGAACGCAGATTCAGCCGGCATGTGGCTGATGTGCGGATCCTATGTATCCGTCGACTACGTTATCGAAACTCTAAAACAGGCCACGGAACATGGCCCGGTCTATGCGAAGCTGAAAGAGAAGTACACGCCTCCGCTCATGCCGGATCATGGCGATCCGGGTTGGTTCCAGAGCTTCGAACTCGGATACCAGGGCTATTCCGAATTCCTCATTTACTGGGATCAGGACGAAGATACGACGGGCGTCGATCACTTCTATCTTGAGACATCCAAGATGAACATCGATCACCGTTTCTATACCGCCCTGATCGGACCGCATCAGCCGATGTACCTCACCGGCCCGATGTACGGCCCGAACTACCATGAATGGATGATCCGGATTAAGGATGAATTTGATCCGACCTGGGTTTGCCATCCGCCGGTACCGTTTGCCCACGATGAATTCGTGGAACGCGCACCCTGGATGCAGGAATTGAAAACCTGGAAAACTCCGAAGGAATATCCGTATCCGGAGTGGTTGAAGAAGCAGATGGCCGTGGAGACCAAAGCCTTCAAAGCAAGTTTGAAACCGGCCAAGGCTAAGAAGTAGTATTTTTACCCCTTGTTGGACCAAGCCCGGACTGTGTTCCCATAACGCAGCCCGGGCTTTTTGCATTTATGGCCCACACGAGGCGCCCCCGTCCCGCCCAATGCCATTTACTTTTTTCGGGTATCTTTCTTTCGCCCCTGGCGGGTCCTGGCGGGGCTTGTTGATTCTTTGGTCGAGAACCAGGGGGTGCTGCGCTGCAGCCCTGGAACCGGACTTGACCGAAATAGTAACCCCGTTAACCGCAAAGACCTCGAAGACCGCAAAGAAAATATTTTTGAAGGCTTTGCGGCTATCATTCTCGCCAGATCATACGCCGGATTCCATCCTTGATGCTTCAACATTAGGCACCACTGACAAACGGACTCCAGCAATCCTGGCGCTGTATGGATTGCCACCGCTGAATCGACAATATAATGCGCAACTTCTTTCCTATCCAGTACACTGTCTCATTGCCCAGCGGCAAATGAGCAAAAATCTTTGCGGTCTTCGCGGTCTTCGTGGTTCAAATATAAAAACTAAGCAACGCCGTTTATTTATGAAACCTGGTCGGTGAAAGAGGTCAAGCAGTTCCCGATGATAAATGCTGTGTTTGGGGAATATTTCCCTGATCAGGGAATTAGTTCTGCCACGTGATTCTCTTTGGACATTCAGTAAACTGACATATAGATAGGTTTCCATCTTTTTTCAAAATGTGAAATTCCTGGCATACTCCTTGCATTTAAAACCGCTGTATCCGTGGAATCTTGTTTTTTAACGATAACCCTGCGTTTCAAGGAATAGCGCATGAATACAGCGACTCCTTTGCCCTTTAACCTGCGACCCCCCGAGGCGACAGAGCAAGAGCCGACCGCGGCTTTGTTTGAATACATGGAGCAGCGCTTTGGCGATGCATGCACACAGCTCAAAGTAAAACGGAACACAGTCATCTGTACGCAAGGATCAAGGCCCTCGTGTCTTTATTTGATTAAACAAGGGGAGGTCTTATTAACACGGCTGTCGCCTGATGGCCGTGAGACTCTGATATCCATTTTGGGACCCGGCGAATTTTTTGGTGAAAGCTCTCTTTTAAGCGGGACCGCGGTTACATTCAGTGCCGGTGCAACAAGGCGATCAGTGCTGCTGCAGCTGCCTGACAGAAAATTCAGACTTTTGCTGAATGATCCTCAGGCTTGCCGCACGTTGCTGGAAGCCATAGCCAGGCGCTGTGATGACGCCTGGACTCAAATGGAAGTACTTGGATGCACGCACGTTCGTGACAAAGTGCGGTCCTGCCTTCTCTGGCTCTCCGGTAGAATCGGCGTAGAGACCGGCGACGGCGTCCGCATTGACCTCAACCAGACTCAGCTGGCGCGAATGGTCGGCTGTGCCCGCGAGACACTCAGTCGCGAGGTGAGCGAGTTGAGGAAGTTGCGAACGATCGATGTGCGCCACAGCAATGGACGAAAATCACTCTTCGTCGTCAATCCGAATGGTCTGAGCTGATCCTTCCGGCCTATCGGGCTTCAAGCCACAGGTTGCAGGTATGAACCTGCAACCTGTAAACCCATGCCATTTTTCTCCGAGTCTTCCTCAAATATTTTCCTCTCCCCCCTTCTGGGTTTGGGCTAAACTCTACACTCTTGTTCTGGAGGAGTTTCATGAGTTCAAAAAGCCTTACGGTTACCTGTCCAATATGCGGCCGAAAAAATGATCACCCGGTGGAATCTCTGGCAGAAGGGAAAATTATGGAATGCCCTTCCTGCAAAGTGAGACTCAATCTGCATGGCCACATGTGGGAGGAGATAAAGGCCGATCTGGAGAAGTTGGACCAGGAGGCTTAGCCGATACGGCGCGCCACCGCTTCCCGCGAATTGTGCGAAGGAGACATTCATGATCCTGACTCGTGACCGCATTTTGGACGCAGTGAAAAGGGGCGATGTCCAAATCGATCCATTTGATGAACGGGCACTCGATGCCGCATCCTATGATCTGACCCTGTTTCACCAGATTCGCGTTTTCATCGAAGGGCTTAACGAGATCGACCTGATGGATATTGCGCAGGACGCGCATAACCTGATGAAGATTACGCGGCTGGTGTCTATCCCGGAAGGCAGCTACTACCTTCTAAAGCCGGGTGAACTCGTTTTGGGCATGACCGTGGAAAAGCTGACGCTGGCGCCCAATATTGCCGGGTCGCTGGAAGGCCGAAGCCGATTCGCGCGCATGGGCTTGATGGTCCATGTCACGGCAAGTTTCCTGCAGCCCGGAATCAACGGTACCCGACAGGTGTTTGAAATCTTCAATGCCAGTCGCAATGCGATCAAGCTGCGATCCGGCGTCCGCATCGCGCAGGTGGTGTTCGAGCGGTGCGAAGGGAATGCCGTCTACAAAGGAGTCTTTTCAAGGCAGCGCAAGCTGTAACCGCCTCAAGCCTTTAACCCCCGATACCCTTTCAATGCCGTGGACCGCCACCTTGGCAAGAAGTGCGGCATGGAGTACGCTTAGGATAGACTGGATTTGGAAGTGACCGCATTGCTTGTGCTGCTGTCATCATGGTTTCCCCCCTTCTGACTGCAAAAGCGATGGATCGGGAGGGATTGTAGTACCCATGGGAAGAACCATGAATGCAGAATCCTGCGCGTATCGACCGATTGAAATACTTCTGGTGGAAGACAACCCCGGCGATGTGGAGTTGACCCGCGAAGCACTCGAAGCGGCGAAGGTTTTCAATCGGCTGCATGTTGTCGACGATGGGGCGGATGCCGTAGATTTTCTTTATCGACGGGGTAGATTTGCGCAAGCACCCAGGCCCGATATTATCCTTCTCGATCTGAACCTGCCAAAGAAAGACGGACGCCAGGTGTTGGCCGAAATCAAGGTGGATGCCGGACTGGCTCAGATACCTGTGGTCGTGCTCACAACATCCCAGGCGGATGAAGATGTTTTCCGCGCCTATCAGCTGCACGCAAACTGCTATGTGACCAAGCCGGTCGACTTCAACCAGTTTCTGCACATCATATCCACCATCGAGGAATTCTGGCTTACGGTCGTCAAACTGCCGAGGCATAACTCCGAAAGTCAAGGAGGGTTTTAATGGAGGAAATTCTCCATATCCTGTTGGTCGAGGATAATCCGGCAGAAGCATTTCTGCTGCAGGAATCGGTCGCGCAGGTGCAGAATCCGCCTGAAGTCATTCATGCCGAACGGCTGGATCAGGCGCTGAAGTTTTTGAAAGAAAAACCGATAGATGCCGTCCTCCTGGACTTGGCCCTGCCGGACAGCGAAGGGTTGTCAACGCTGGAGAAGGCGAACGCTGCCGCAGACTACCTCCCCATTATCGTTTTGACCGGGCTCGAAGACGAAGCCGTTGCGATTGAAGCGGTGCGCAAAGGCGCGCAGGATTACCTGCTCAAAGGGCAGTCAGGCGCACGGCAGCTGATGCAGACCATATACCACGCGGTTGAACGCAAGCGGCTGGAAAGAGCGGTTTCCCAGGCTGCCCAGAAGAATCTGTTGCTGGCAGAGGCGTCTGCCGTAGTCGTGGGACAACGGGACTTGAAGGGATTGCTTGAAAAAGTGGCCGATGCGGCACGCGAGTTGACTGAAACACGCATCTGCTGCACCGGTGCGGGCTATGTCGACGGCCAATTTCGCATCCGTGCGGTATCCTGTTCGGCAGAGTCGTCTGATGGAGCTTTGAGCGGATACGGTTGCGATGGAGCCTACCTGGGGCTTTTTGAACAGCGGGAAACCGTGCTTTTGTCCGCGACGGAGTGGAGTGAATACTGCCGACAGCGGGGCGTATCCGCCGAATTTGCCGGCACAAACGGTTTCCTGGGCGCGAGGCTGGTGGATGCCGGCGGCCGTTCCGCCGGCGTAATCGTTGTCAGCGACCGGATGCAGGGCGGTGAGTTCAGCAAAGAAGATGAGGCATTGCTGAGGCAGTTAGCGCTGATCACATCGCTGGCGATGCAGCATATTGATTCGCGAACCGCAGCCGAGGCGGCCAGCATAGCCAAAAGCCAGTTCCTTGCCAATATGAGCCACGAATTGCGCACTCCCATGAATGCGATCCTGGGAATGACAGACCTGGCGCTGAATGAGCCGTTGCCTCCCTCCGTGCGGGATTGCCTGCAAACGGCAAGAGAATCCGCAGATGTCCTGCTGGAGCTTCTGAACCAGATTCTCGATCTGTCGCGCATCGAAGCGGGCCGTTTTGAACTTGAATCGACGGAATTCAGCATTCAGAAAACAGTCGAACACGTGATCAAGACTTTGCGAGTCCGGGCCAGCGCAAAGGGACTGGCCTTGATTTACAACCTGCCATCCGATGTGCCTGAGACCGTATCTGGAGACCCGCTGCGCTTCCGGCAAATTTTGATGAATCTGGTGGATAATGCCATCAAGTTTACGCAGGCCGGAAGAATTGCGGTGAAGGCGGAAATCCGCGAACAATCCAGGGGAGCGGTGACTCTGGAATTCATGGTGTCGGATACGGGCATTGGAATCTCTCCGGAGGATCAGAGCCGTATATTTATCGCGTTTACCCAGGCGGACGCTTCCACGACCCGCAATTATGGCGGGACTGGCCTGGGGCTCACGATTTCTCGCAAACTGGTTGAGTTGATGAACGGGCGGATCTGGGTCGAGAGCAAACCCAATCGCGGCAGCACATTCCATTTCACCGTCCGGCTGAAAGTACACGAGGGCGCGGCAACACAAAGGGATGAGCGCATGATTCCGCCTCGATCCGGAGTGTCCCGGCGCGCACTTCGCGTGCTTTTGGCCGAGGATACTCCCACCAATCAGAAGCTCGCCGAGTATATTCTTACCAGGCGGGGACACCGCGTTGAAATCGCGCAGAATGGACAACAGGCATGGGACATGCTGCAGCATTCCAATTACGATATCGTGTTGATGGATGTTCAGATGCCGGTCATGGATGGATTTCAGGCCACCGCAAAAATTCGAGCCTCTTCAGATCCGATAAAAGCGCAGATCCCGATTGTCGCCATGACCGCACATGCGCTGAAAGGGGACGCGGAGCGCTGTCTGGCTGCGGGCATGGACGCCTATGTGAGCAAGCCAATCCAGCAGGAGGAATTTATCGAAATTGTGGAGGTCCTTGGAAATAGCGAGGAAGAACCACCCGCCGCAGCCTTGCAGCTTGTCTCAAACAGACCCCCGGAAATTGCAGAAACGCACGGGAAGGACGGGATGGTTTTTGATCTCAACGAAGCTGTCAGCCGGTGTTTCGGGAAATACGAATTCTTCCTGGAAATGGTCGCCTGCTTTTTCTGCGAAACGGATGACATGTTCCGGACCCTGCGGGAAGCGCGAGCGCAGGAGAATGCGGAAGAAGTGAGAGCTATTGCGCACCGAATGAAAAATACCATTGTGTATCTCGGCGCCCGGCCCGCAACCCAGGCTATTCTGGAGGTGGAGAAGACAGCCAAGAACAAGGCGTTCCCGGAATTGGATCAGGCATTGAGTTGCCTGGACGCTGAACTGGAAAGGCTCAAGCAGGCTCTGGCGTCTTACCGGGGGCAGGATTCAAAAAAAACAAACTTGAGAGTTTAGAATTCGGAATGGGAGCCGTTGGAGTGCGGTGCCACCGCACTCCAACGGGCTTCGTCCCTCGAAGCATTAGGCGAGACGGCAGCGCTCCCCGTTATTTTTCCAACACTTCATCTATCGTCACCAAATCCACCAGCCCCCGGCAGCCATACAAAACAGGAAGTATTTGTTCCGGAGGATATTTCCGGCGCAGAGCCGCTACTTTCTCCGTGCCCGCGCGGTAGGCGGGTAAACACATTCGGCCCAGAAGGGGATGCCGCCCCCAGGCTCCCGACAGCGATTTTGCCCGCTCTTCCGAAACGAGATAATCCCGGCGCAGCACCGCCGCGACCGCTCCCTGCTCCATGCCCTCCTGCCAAGTGAGCCAGGAAGCCTGGTTCTTGGCGTCGTCCTGAAGAAGCGCGAGGAGTACACCAATCTGCAGATCGGGTGCCGGGAGTTGATCCACTTCGGTGACTCCATAGGCAATCAGGATTGCGTTGTTGGCCAATCCCTCAAACAGAGAGGCCGCGAGCGTATTCATCGTCAACACCGTGGCCTCAAATCCAACCTTCTCCCTTTCATACAGGTTCTGCAGAAATGCAAATGTTGTGACATGCCCGGGAACCACCTCGTGGCTGACGAGCTGCTGAAATTCAGGAACGGCTATATGCAGTGATGCGTTGATTTCATAGCTGGCTTCGTATTCGGGGCTTCCATCAGCCCTTCGTGCCCGTCCCAGATAGTTCATGGATCCGGAAAACCACGCGCCGGTGATCGGCAGAAAGCGGATGTTTGCCATGGGCACCGAGTGAAAGGCCTTGGGAAGATGGGGTAACAGATTTTTTCGCGTCAACTGTTCCAGTTCGGCAATAAATGCGGAACCCAGAGCTGGGATAGAGCTGGTAGGAGTTGCGCGCTCCGCACGCCACGCATCCGCGGCCGCACACAATTCATCGCTGCCGGAGGAGGGATATCCGGCGCGATCCAACAATTCACGCACGCGCTTGCGTTTTGCAGAAGGATGGGAGGGTTGAGGTGCTGATCCCGTTGAGGCAAGGACGCATTGTTCATAGGAAACCCTGGGGCCTTTTCCGAGGCGTTCCATTGCGAGATCCCACATAACTTTAAAGCAGGGGATAAGACCTTGCAGATACGATCGTCTCTGCCGGGGAAATGCTTCGGCCTGTTCCGCCAGATCCTCGATGGCTCCCCGCACATCGACCACGTCAAGGAAAGATTCAATGGCGCTCCGGTCCAGCCTCTTTGCGCCAACGCCGCCGGCTTTGCGCAACTCTGCGGCCGCAGGGTGCGTGTAAGCCTCCGGCAAGGGGGCTCCTGAAAACCAGGAGTCGGCGATGAATCGTCCGGTTCCGGAAGGGTGCATGACATCGCCACCCCAGAGTGTGTCAATTCCAATAACGGCATCGGCAATCAGGCGATCGAGTTTTGTGACTTCCTTGACGGACCCCATTTCAACCCCTCCTTGTGTATACAACCAGGTTATTGGCTCGAAGACACGAGGATACTGAGCGACGGTCACGAGAACAGGAATTGGAGCCACTTCCGGAAAACTAGTAATTCTGATTTAAAGCGTTGAAGTCATTATAGCAGGGAAAGATATTCAAGTCTGCAGCTTTGAGCACTGGCGCGGGTTTGGAGTCCATGGCACATAAAAGAAATCTAATGTCCCGCCGGGCCGCGCGCTTTACAGGCGTGTTTGCAAGCGCCATCCTCCAATAGGAATTATCATTTTGCGATGGCAACCGATTGGATGAAACCCGCGAACTCCTGCCCTGTAACAGTCAGATACTCAATCTCGACTCGACTGCCCGGCAACTCTTCGCAGGGTTCAAAGCCGGTTTTGCCAGGCGCGCCCACGGCGTAGTACTGGACCTTGTAGTAATTTTCGGCGCGCAGCATCTTTTGTTTTCCGGCCGATTCAAGAACAACAATCATCGTGGCGGGGAAGTCGCAATAAACGGATTTGACGATTCCCGCGACTTTAGCGGCGGGCCCTTTTTTTACTCCCGACAGATCGGGTTTGGGCGGTGCGGGGGGCAAAGGTTCTTCCTGGCGCTGCCGTTCGAGCTGGGCAACTCTCCGGGCATATTCCTCCTGCTCCCGCCTTTGAAATTCCTCCTCCTGCGACTGCTTGCGTCGATTGGACTCGAGCACCCATTCCTGGTGCTTCTTGATTCCGAATAGGATCGACTCGGCCAGGTTCTTCTCTGCGTCTGTTTTTGCCAGCTTGAGAACATCTTCCGCGATGCGGGAGGCTTCGTCATATCGTTCCATGGCGGCCAGCACCTGGCTTTCATTGATGCGGTACCTCAATTCGGCCGGTTCGAGTGCGGAAGCTTTCCGGGTCAGGGCAAGAGCTTCCGGCAGTTTCGTTTTCTGCATGGTCAGAATCTGGGCCAGCATATTGATGCCCGGCACGAACTCGGGATTCAAAGCGAGTGCGGCGCGAAGATATTGTTCGGCTGCGGAATAGTTCCTTCCGTTTTCAAACTCCATTTGTGCGGCATAAAATTGTGCCAGCAGACTCCTGGAATTCTGCCTTGCCGCCGAGAGAAAGAAACCGCGGGCTTTATCTCGGCTCCCAAGTCTTAACTGCAGCAGGCCCATGCCTTCGTTGGCTTCAGCGTTTTGGGCATCCAATTGAAGCGATCGCTCCAGCATTGCCTGGGCATCGGGCAGGCGATTCGAACTGACAAGAAACTGCCCCCGCAGCGCTGTTGATTCAGCTTCGGTCAATGTTTTTAGTCCGTATTCCTCCTCCCTCATCCCCAGCTTTGCCGGCACCTGGTAGGCATAGAAAGCGAGGTCATTGATGTAGCTGCCCAGTTTTTTCTCCAGGCTGCTCATGTCGCCAAAGGCCTGGGTCGCAGCCTGCTCATCCGGAACGCCCTTCAGCAGCAATGTCAGGAAGGAAGCCATCTGCTCCCGATGCGCTCCCTTGTCTCCAATCATGAGGTAGTGTGTAAGAGCCCACGATTGGGCATAAAAGACCTGGGCCTTCTCCTGCTGGTTGTAATGCGGGGAATCGCTGCTGATGCTCATCAGCGTGGAGAGCGGGATCATGGAGAGTCGCTTCAAAGTTTGAATCAATTCCGGGCTTGCCATCCCCAGCGTCGATTCCCCTTCGCCGATCTTTGCATAGGAAAAAAATTCGGCAAGTCCTTCCATGAGCCAGAGCGGCAGCTTCCCAAAATTCAGTCCCATGACCTTATGAACATATTCATGATAGATGACGTGAAATGCTCTTTCCTCGGGAAGGTCGAGTCGGACCGCAACAAAACTTCTTTCAGGATTGCCGAGAAACACGCCGGACCACTCCGCCGCATCCTTTCCCTGTCGTATGGGAAGAAGAGATTTCAGCCCTTTCAGGTCGCGGGTCGCGAAGATTTCGAGCGGGGCACCCGAGTCGACTTTCAGATTGGGCTGCCACGCCTGGAGCAGGAGGCGGAACTGTTCGAAGGATCGGGCTGTGCGCCGGGCTTGAGACTGGCTTGCATTGCTGATGACGATGAAATTCGGGCTCTGCACCTCGATCCATGATTCCTCTTCGGATATGCCTGTTGCAGGTAAGATCAGCCACACCAGGCTGCACAATATCCACGCTCGCAGATGCATAGAGCTTCCTCAGGTAAACCGATGGTGATCCGGGAACTACGAGTCCGCAATCAGAGCGGCAATTCCAAGCCAGAGTTGATAGGTTCCCAGCCCCGCCAGTGCAACGGACGATATTCCGGTCAGGCTTTTCCTTATCCCGGGTGCGAGTTTCCTCGCGGTTGCAAAGAGAACAACCATCGCAATCATTGTTCCTATCATCGTAACATAGAAGCCGAGCAGCGGCACAAGTCCCATGGAAGCCGATTTCTTCCAGCCGCCCAGAACGATGGGGCCCAGAACAATGCTCCAGGAAAGATAGACATTGGGATTAAACCAGTTCACTACAGCGGCTTTCCATAAATTATCCGAGCCGGTATTGACCGACGTCGGACCGGTTGCATCGTTCGCCGCCCAGGATCTATAGGCTCCATGCGCAAGATAGAAGATAAACAGGCCTCCGGGAATCCTCAGGAGTTCAACCGAACTTGATGGGACCTGGCTCAGAATTGCCAGGACAAGAATGGCAATCGGTCCGTCGCTGATCAGCGGCGAAAAGGCAACGGGAAGGGCACGGCGCCATCCGGCCGCCATCGCCTGGGAGATAAGATAGATAGCCAGCGGACCGGGAGTAACCGCGGCGGCAAATCCATAAGCAATTGCCGGAATCACAGATGAAAGCATTCGTTAAGCTCGCTGAAAAGGAACAGGTATATCATGATCAAAGATAGAAAATGAAGCGCACATCGGGAGTATTCGACAGGAGATTCCAGGCACTGGAGGGGGGCCGTCTCTCCGGCAAGGTGTGTGGCTGCTTGCATGGTGCTGGCTGCCGGGACAGCTACGGCTGCATATTATTTGTTTGAATCCCTGGGACGCGAGCGAAGCACCAGGCCCGGAGGGCCGAAAGAGAGTAGCCGGAGGTGAGCGCTTTTTGCGAACCCCCGGTAGAGATAAGCGCGAGAAAGAGCCCTGAAGGGACGAAAGATCGGCATTCTGCCGCCCCCTTTGGGGCTTGCTACTGGTCTAATCAAAATCCAGGCGTTCGCTGCGCTTCGCCCCTTCGGGCCTGGCGCTTCACTCGCGCCGCAGAGCTCAGAACAATTAGCATGCGGCATTAGTCGGGGCGGCGGCGATTCCAGTGGGGATTCAGTGCAACACTTGCCGACGGGACGATCGTGCTCCCAGTTGCCCGATTTTTTGCGACAAGGCAAAGAGGTGTCCGACTTTTAACAATCCTCCGATGCGGTAATTTGCCAGACCTGCAAAGCCTGCGGCCGCAATGCAGCCGCATTCGCTGCACTCCGGCTGTCCTCCAATCTGGCAGGGCCGAACCGGCGTGTCGAGGTCAGCTGCGACGCATTGTGTGATCTGGGCAAAGAGACATTCAGCCGGTGATTTTGGAGGCGTGCGCATGCCATCGAGCAAAATGTCCGGCGCATGTACTTTGGGATATCCGGTTCGCAGTCTGGCAATTTCGTGAATGGCTTTCCTGCGCTGCTCCGGGTTAAGCCTTTGCCTGGAAGCATCCTCTCGTTGCGGTGTGAAAAGGCTGAACCATATTTTGCGGGCGCTTGCCTGCGCGGACCACAGGGAGACAAATTCCTCGAGGTAGCCGGGGTCATCAAGAAACTGGGGCAGAACGGTGCAATGGATAATGACGCGGTGCCCCTGTATGTTTTTCAGTATGCGTTCATAGGTAGCGGGGAATCGCCGCGCATCATGGTCGGAGGTCAATCCGTCCACAGAAACAACCAAGTGAAGATTGGGAATCCTTGCCCATTCTTCCGGGATGGGTCGAACCGCGCTGGTAACGATTTGCACTTCGATCCCCCGTGTGTTGAGCTGCGGGATCACCTCATTTAGCTCCCGGTGGCGCAACAGTGGTTCTCCTCCCACAAAGGAGACATGCAGCGGGCGGCACGCCCGGATCAGTGCGAGCGTTTTTCCCACAAGTTCTCCCCCTTGCCATTCGGAAAGCTCGCGCATAGTCTGCCCATTGCCCAGGTGAGCCGAATCGAATGCATAACAGCCGGGGCAGCGGAGCGGACATTGTTTGGTAATTTCGACTGAAAGAAAGGGCCGGTATCCACGGAGAATACACGCCCATGCGGGAAGAATGGCGCTGGCACGCATCGGATGATTTCCTTCCTTTAGGGGGGGTAAACCTGGTTACTCTCCAAAACTTCCGGTTGTTCCGCGAAATCCGTTCAGAGCCTGTTTCAATGTCCAGCGGATAGCGCGGCTGGCATGGTAGCAGTAAGCCAGATTATGGTTCAGCGTTGAGAAACAATGGGGCTGACATTCCCGTTTCAGCTGGCGGAGCTGCTCATGTTGGAATTGTGGATTCCTGACAACACCCCAGTCGTGGCTGGCTGAATACATCGGGAAGCATGGCCCCAGTGTCCCGTCAGTTCGAATGATCAGGGAGTTTTGTCCCGCACGGCAGTCCCAATCCTGCAGTTTGCCCCGCATAAACTGTTTCATCTCCTCAAGACGATGCACTGAATTGACCATTTTGTAGCCCGAGCGATTTTTGTCGATCAGCCAGTCGATCAATGCATCCACTTCAGGCCAGTCCTCCCGCATGATGAAGGTATTGTTACGATCGTTGTGCCGGAAGTGCGGCTGATCCAGCATTGGAGATTCGTTGATGTGATAATCGGTGGCAATCCCGTTGTCGTGCGCAATTTCCGTGAGCTGCCTTACATCGTTCAGGTTAATGCGCGTGATGTTGATGTTGAAGAAAACGCTGAAGCCGTAGACGTATTGTTTCTTTAAAAGGTATCTGAAATACGGCAGGATCGGATTCAGGGCTTTCGGTAACTCCACACGATCGTCGACCGAATCGACCGCCAGATTGACGGTAGCGACTCCTGCGTCCCCCAGCCGATCGATAACTTCCTCGCGCAGCAGCCGCCCATTTGTGGGGACGTAGACCCAGAATCCCCTTTTCGCTGCGGCATACACAACTTTGTGGGCGAACCCGGGACGGAGCAGCACTTCGCCTCCCATGAGGGCGAGCACGCGGCATCCTGTGTCGTGCAGCCAGTCGATCGATCTCCTGGCAATATCCTCTGTCATCCCCTGAACTCTGTTGTTAAAAGCCCAGCAATAATGACAGTCCAGGTTGCATTTCCATTCTGTGAAAAGGTACGCAATGATGGGGTGCAGGTCTCCGGGTGCAAGCCTGGACCGCACATAGGGATAAAGCCAGCCACGCAATGCGCGCCTCAGGATGAATGGAGTGATGCGTGTACGATAGGGGTTTCCATTCGATGGGATGTACCTGGTGTCGGGTTCCACATTGCCCAGCAGTTCCGGGTATTGAGGGAATACCGGTTCAGGCAAGGCCGTGGTGTTTTCCGGTACCGGCGATTCCAATTTTTGAACTCCCTTTAGCTGATCGAGGGCCTTGCGGGCCAGCCTGAAATGCGGTTCAGGCGCTGCCGTCGATTTATGCTCTAACATGAGATGCAATCTCCTTGCAGGTCGGATGAGCGGGGGGCAGGAATAACAAGCTTGAAAATAAAATATAAGAACGAGGCAAAAATACAAGGACCTATTTGAATCGAAATCTGAAATTTCTTTCAGGCTCAAAGCTCCGATTAGCTAGGGTCTTGCCGGGGCTTTCGGTGGAAAAAGATTGTTTGAATATACCCGGGACATCATAATGCCGTGCGAAATCATTCTATGGAGGTGCGGCTGTGAAAATTGCGGATCTCTTCAAAGTGGAAGGATACGGAGTTGTCATCACGGGTGGCGGAAGCGGGATAGGCTTGGGCTATGCGGAAGCGCTCGCCGCGAACGGCGCACGCGTAACGATCCTCGATGTGGATTCCAAGCGCGTGGAAGCGGAGGCGAAACGGCTGTCCGGGGCCGGATATGACGTTCGCGGGCAGGTCGTAGATGTCACGGATCATAACGGGCTGGATGCCGCTATCGATGAGGCCGTGCGTATTTACGGGAGACTCGATGTCGTTTTTGCCAATGCGGGCATCGATCCCGGTGTCGGATTTATCGGCGGATGGCCTGGCAATGAACGGCCTCGCGTTCCGGAAGGCGCGCTGGAAAACTATACCGACGAGCGGTGGAACCGCCTGATTGAGATCAACCTGAATGGCGTGTTTGCAACGGTTCGTGCGGCCGTTCGGCATATGAGGCCGCGAAAGTCCGGGCGCATCATCATTACGACTTCGCTGGCATCAACTCGCGTGGAGCCCGCCATTGGAGCCGCTTATATGGCTGCCAAAGCCGGATCGGCAAATTTCATGAAAAGCGTGGCCCTGGAGCTTGCGGCATACAACATCACGGTTAATGCGATTGCGCCTGGCTACATTGTTACCAATATCGGCGGAGGGCATGCTCATGATCCTGTCGAGCAGAAAGCCGTGGCATCCACAATACCCATGCATCGCGTTGGCTTTCCGGAAGATATGCAGGGGTTGGCGCTCTTCTTTGCATCCCATGCCTCTGATTACATCACCGGTCAGGAAGTAATCGTGGATGGCGGTCAACACATCGGCGTGGCGGACTGATTCTGCCTGCCGGAAGCGCTGGCGCCTCGCCGGCGCTTCCAGTGCGCTCTTTCGCTATTCCCGGAAGGATCTTCTGCCGATATTACAAGTGAATCAATGATCGGCTTGAGATTCGACTGAAGATTGGCCGAAGGAGGCAGGATTGAGAAAGAAAATCGGCGAGACTTTGGTCGCTCAAGGTGTCATCAACGAAGAGCAGCTGCAACGGGCTCGTCTGGAGCAAAGACGGTCCGGGGGGCGCCTGGGCGACATTCTCGTTCGCCAGAAGGCTGCCACCGAACTTCAGATTGCCAAAGCCCTGGCAGAACAAAACAACATTCCCCTGATGAACTTTGACCGGGAAGAGTGTGACCCGAGCGTCGTTAGGCTGATTCCCCGGCAATTTGCCGAGAAATACCGCTGTATCCCGCACCGGATTGTCAACCAGGAGTTGTGGGTGGTAATGGCAGACCCGCTCTCC
This sequence comes from Acidobacteriota bacterium, assembly GCA_963664705.1. Taxonomy (GTDB): domain Bacteria; phylum Acidobacteriota; class UBA6911; order UBA6911; family UBA6911; genus UBA6911. The sequence goes on from OY761556.1 coordinate 6,695,346, forward strand.
CTGTCGGTCATCCACGACCTGGAATTTGCCACGGGCAAGCGCATCCGATTGTGTCTTTCCACTCCCTCTCAAATCCTGGCCGCGATTGGGAGGTTCTATTCGGAAGGCGGGGCAAATCCCCAAAAGCAATCCGGCAGGGATTCTTTGCAACCTGACAATGAACCGCCGGAGCAGAGTCCGATCGAAGTAGTCGCCGACTCGCAGGATCGTGGTCCGGAGGCCACGGGGCCGGTTGCGGAGATGGTCGATGAAATACTGGAGCAGGCCATTTTGTCCGGCGCGAGCGATATCCACATCGAAGCCTGTGAAAATGAAGTGACGGTACGTCATCGCCTGGATGGCTTGCTGAAAGAGGTGTCTACAGTTCCGAAGCTGGTTCAGGACGGTTTGGTCAGCCGCCTGAAAATCATGGCTTCGATGGATATCGCCGAGAAGCGGCTCCCGCAGGATGGAAGGTTGAGGATCTGGTCAAAAGAAGGGCGCAAAGTGGATTTCAGAGTCTCCTCTTTGAGAACCCTCCACGGAGAAAAGGTCGTTCTGCGAATGCTGGACCATTCAAGGGGATTGCCTTCCCTGGATACGCTTGGATTTTCCGCGGGAGATTTGAAGCAGGTGCGGAGCTTTTTGAAGCATCAATATGGAATGATCCTGACGGTCGGACCCACGGGAAGCGGCAAATCCACGACCCTTGCGGCTGCCCTGGCAAGCATACGCACTCCCGAGGTCAATATCGTGACCATCGAAGACCCGGTTGAATATGAAATTGCCGGGATCAACCAGACGCAGGTCCACGAAAAGATCAAGCTCACGTTTGCACGATCGCTGCGGGCCATTCTGCGACAGGACCCGGATGTAATTCTGGTTGGCGAGATCCGTGACCAGGAAACGGCCAGGATCGCTATGCAGGCGGCGCAGACCGGGCACCTGGTCTTGTCAACGCTGCACACGGATGATGCGCCGTCCGCCGTGACCAGGCTCTGTGATATGGGCATCGAGCCCTATATTATCGGTTCAACGCTGATCGGAGTAATTGCGCAGCGGTTGGTCCGAAAACTCTGCGAGCATTGTCGCAAACCATATGTTCCTTCCGATGATGTACTGAAAGAGCTGAACATTACCCGACGCGATCTGTCCTGGCCTATGTATCACTCGGTAGGCTGCCCGGAATGCCGGCATACCGGCTATCGCGGACGCACAGGGATCTATCAGCTCATGGGTGTCAGCGACAGGATTTCCCGGATGATATCCCTGCATGCCGATGAAAATGCCATCCGCGATGCCGCTCTGGAAACCGGCATGATGACGCTTGGCGAAGATGGACTTGCCAAGGTGAAGGATGGCATCACCTCCCCGGACGAATTGCTGCGTGTGGTGACGGAGGTGAATGAAATTCGGACGGTTTGCCCTTCCTGCGGGTGTTCCATCGGCGTGGATTTTCATGTTTGCCCCGATTGCGGCCGACGAATCGGAGGCGGGTGCAACCACTGCGGCCGTGCCTTGAAACCCTCCTGGCACTACTGTCCGTTCTGTTCGAACCCGGTTTCTCCGCAGCGAGCGGCTGTCGGAGGCAATGCCGTGGAGTTCCGTGAAACCGGGAACGCCGCCGCCGAAGCTCGTCATCGCTGAACTGTGACCGGGGCCCCACCGGGAGCGCCGCCGTCCCGGCCAATGCTGCATGATATTCGCGCAAGGAACTTGCAAGAGCAATGCATTGCAGCCCCGGCAAGGGGTGCGGTTAGAAAGGTCGATAATCATTCCTCGTTGGGTCGAATCCAATCCAGCCCCGGCAGGGGCGATCAGAAATTAGCCAGGGGTGAAGCGAAGCGAACCCCTGGTAAAGACAAGCGGGAGAATGAGCCCCGGTAGGGGCGAAAGATCGGTCCTTCTGCCGCCCCTTCAGCAGCCCGCCCACCGGTGGTGTTCCAAACATCAAGGGAACTCGATTTATTTTTTGCTTTTTCTCTGTTTAGTTAAATACTTGGAACAAATATAGTTATGATTCCCGATTTGCATCGAGCGCCTTAGGAGGGCTTGTTACTGGCCTAATCCAATCCAGGGGTTCGCTGCGCTCACGCCTGGATACTCGCTTTCGGCCCCCTCCGGGCCTGGTGCCGACAAATATTCCTATTCCCGGCTGGAACATAGACTCTCTGTGTCTTTGCAGTGTATGCTGGCGCTTTCCGAAAGGGTCTATGAAATCACTGCGGCAATACATCCTTCACAGTCTTCTCATGCTCATTGTTGCCGGTGGCTTTGCATCCATTTCTGCACAGCCACGGCGAGAGGTGCAAGCGATCGGATGCTACATAGGCAAAAGCGCGGATGGAAATAAGCCCGGGTATTCCGTGCCGCTCTGGTCATGGAACAGCCAAATCATTGGATTGATCGAATACCGGCATAATCGTCCGGGTGAGCAGCGGCCGCAAGGCCTGTTGACCGAGGTCCAATACGATTCGGGCACGGGCCGGATTTCCTTTGAGACAAAGATGACGACCGGCGTGCACTCCTGCCCGAAGCATCGCAAGGTTCCTTCGCATGACCTGTTGTCTTTCCGTGGAGTATTGAAGGAAGACAGGCTGGAAGGGGATCTGGTGCTTTGGGATCAACTCGATGCTCCGCCCGTAGCCCTGGACCGCCATCCAGGTTTTGTGCTTCCTTTGGATGAAAGCTGCCGTCCGATGACCTTCGAAGCCTATGAAGTATGGCATTGGTTTCTGAATCCGGAATATCAGTCGCGCGGCCCTAAATGGTGAGATATTCGAACCGCTATATTGGTACTGGAGGAATTCGCATGCGCATAGTTCTTGCGGGTTTGGTTTTGTTGGCATTGGTTGTCCCGTCGCTTCCTGCCGCCATAAAACAACCGGTCAAGGTGGACGGAGGCCTGGTATCCGGAGCGCCCGGCAAGGATCCCTCGGTCACCGCCTTCAAGGGCATCCCCTTTGCCGCGCCGCCTGCAGGCGCACTGCGCTGGAAAGCTCCCGCTCCGTTGGTCGCATGGAAAGGGATCCGGAAGGCGGACAGCTTCGGGCCCAGCTGCATCCAGACAATTGCAAAGGAGCGCAAACCCTGGACGTATGAGTTTATGACGCACGGGGAGATCAGCGAGGATTGCCTGTCGCTGAATGTGTGGACTGCGGCGAAATCCGCAGACGAGAAGCGGCCGGTGTATGTGTATTTCTATGGCGGCGGTTTCAATGAAGGTTCAGGCGCCGTTCCGGTTTATGACGGCGAGGGATTGGCGAGGAAGGGAATTGTTGTCGTAACCACGAACTACCGCGTTGGCGTGCTTGGTTTTCTTTCGCATCCGGAGCTTTCGGCGGAAACCTCCCCTAAGGCCTCGGGAAATTACGGTCTGCTGGACCAGATCGCGGCGCTGCACTGGGTGCAAAACAACATCCGGGCATTTGGCGGCAATCCCGCAAGCGTCACCATCGGAGGGCAATCCGCCGGAGGCATGTCCGTGCACAGCCTCATCGCTTCGCCCCTGGCCAAAGGGCTCTTCCACCGCGCCATTGTTCAAAGCGGCGGCTCCACCATTGGCGGCGCCGGCATTTCCCTGGGAGGCCGAAACCTTGCGGATGCTGAAAAGGATGGATTGAAGTTTGCGGAATCCAAGGGCGCGAAGTCCCTGGCTGAGCTGCGAGCCATGTCTTGGCAGACACTGACGGCGCCAGCGGGAGCTTCGGCTTCACCCGCCCCGATGCTGCGTTTCTCGCCGATTGTCGACGGATACGTTTTGCCTGCGGCTGCGCAGCAGGTTGTGATTGAGGGCAAACAAAATGATGTTCCGGTTCTGACGGGGCAAAATACGGGTGAACTCGGCGGGCTTATGGCACCGCAGGCACGCATGACTGCCGAGTCTTTTGCCAAGCAGGCACGCCAGCGCTATCGGGATGCGGCCGAGGAGTTTCTGAAGTTGTATCCGGCTGCAACGGACGCTGAAGCGGAGGCCGCGCAGGCGAAGAGCAGCCGCGATCAGGCGATGGTTGCAATGTATCTCTGGGCGCAGCAGCGGGCAAAGACCGCAAAAACAAAAGCTTTCATTTATCTCTGGGATCATACGCTGCCGGGACCGGATGCGGCTCAATATGGCGCCTTTCATACCGGTGAAGTGCCCTACGTGATGAATACGCTGTATATGTCCGATCGCCCCTTTGTGGCTGCCGACCGGAAGATCGCGGAAATGATGTCTTCCTACTGGGCCAATTTTATCGCTGCGGGAGATCCGAATGGAAAAGGTCTGAACCGCTGGCCCGAAGTTGGGGATAAGAAAGAGGTCATGGAATTGGGCGACGTCACTCAGCCCGTACCGCTGGCGGGAAGCGATGCCCGGTTCGAATTCTTCAAGCGGTTTCTGACTCGCTAGGAGACGAAAGTCTTGAGTTTACAATCTTCCTGCAAAGTTCTCGCCCTGGATGCAATGGGCGTCATCTACGCTGAAGCCGATGATGGCCCCAACCTGCTTTATCCCTTTATCGTCCATAAGGGAGGGTGCGGCGATGTGCGGGAAGTCATCCGGCTTTATATTGACGCCAGTGCGGGCAGGATTTCATCGTCCGAGTTCTGGCGTTCTGTCGGCCTGGATCCCATGCTGGAGGACGAGTATCTCGAGCAGCACCGGTTGTCGGAAGGGCTGCTCGAGTTTCTCGACACCATGGCGGGTAAGAGAATGGATCTGTGGTGCCTTTCCAATGATGTTTCAGAATGGTCAAGAAAGCTGCGTGAAAAATTCAACCTCGGACGCTACTTTCGAGGGTTTGTCATCAGCGGTGATGTGGGCGTTCAGAAGCCGGATCCCGGTATTTATCGCAGACTGATGGAAAGGACCGGGCGCGGGCCAAACGAAACCGTCTTTGTCGATGACCGGCTGAGAAACATTGAAGCCGCGGCTATCCTGGGAATGAACGCCATTCTCTTCAAGCCCGCCGCAAAAGAGCTGCAGGGACACTCCTATCCTATCGCCTTGAATTTCAGGGAACTCCTCAACTACCTCTAGCGTTGCGAAAGCTTAGGCCGAGATCGCTTCCTTTACATTATCCGGATTTTGGGCGAGCGCTCCGGTTTTTACCGGGGCTGTTTCCTTCAGGAACAGCGCCAGAAGCGTTCCACCCAGGGCACACACAGCGGCGATTTGAAGCGGGGCAGCCAGCGTGGTTGCGTCGGCAATCCGGCCCGCGATGAGAGGCGCACAGGAACCGCCGACTACTTCTCCGACTAAAGTAACCAGCCCCATGGCTGTGGCGGTATAGCGTGCCGGAAGTGTTTCACCCGGGACGACCGCCATGAACAGAGCGAACGCAGCAGTCCCTACCCAGCCCACAACCATCAGCGCGGTCAGGCTTGCCAGGGAGCCGTGAAAGAACAGTCCGGAAAGCGGCGTGATCAGACTAAGGAGACACGTGCCGATGATGACCGGCTTTCGACCAAGGCGGTCGGAGATGCCGGCTCCAACGAAACCAACGATTGCCGCGCAATAGCCGGTGGCACTCATGACATCTCCGGCCTGAACCTTGGTGGTACCACGAACCGTCGTAAGGAAAAGGGTCAGAAAATTCTGGTGCAGCATCAGCCACGAGACCATGAGGCATGCAATCAGGCAGCACAGGCGGATGTTGCGCTCTTTAAGCACAAAGGAAACGGCTTCCAGCGTGGTCGAATTTTTGGAGCTTCCGCCGACAGGCGCGGTAAATTCAGGCTCACGGACCCACCGGAGGATGGCCAGCGCACAGAGTATCCCGGGGATTCCCGAAATAAAGAATGCGATGCGCCAGCTGAAAAGTGCGGCAAGCCGAACCAGCACCGAAGGAGCAATGGCTGCTCCAAGGAGCGAAGCGAACAGACTCTGCACGATGCCGATGTTGAGTCCGCGACGCTTTGGCGAGGATTCTACCGTCAGCAGCGCAACGCAGATCGGCATGAAGGGGCCCTCTGCAATGCCCATCAAAAGCCTCGACGCGAGCAGGGTAGGAAATGACCTTGCCAGGCCCGACAGGATCGAGCAGACGGAGAAAACCATCAGGATCCCTACCAGAAAGGGTTTGCGAACTCCGACCGCATCGGACCACCGGCCGATGACAAATGCGGATATCGCCCAACTGAGCGCCAGCGCAGATCCGAGCATGCCGACCTGAGTGTTGTTCAGTCCAAGATCCGGAACAATGAAGGGTGCCAGGTAGTTGATGGCGTTGCGGTCGAGGAAGGCAAACCCAAAGCTCAGGCCAAGGAGGAACAATAAACGGTTTTCGTAAGACCAGAAACCTTTTAAGGACAAGCGGCACCCCCGTGCGTAAATCCCGTCGCGGGAACTTCACAAGCAATGCAACTGATCGTGTCTTCTCAACAAGTTGAATCGGGTGGCGCCATTCTTACGGAGCCGCGGGGAAAAAGCAACACAAACCAAATTGGGTGTACGGCGAGCGCCGCCGTTCCGGCCGCATCGGTGTTGTGGAAGACACGGTGTGTGGAATTTGGAATCTGGAATCTGGAATTTGCAATTCCGCACGTTCCCAGTCGGCTTCCTTCTTACTGACGGGAGGCTGACGCTTCCGATAGAATCTTTTCGAGCTCGCGGACTCGTTCGGAGATCGGTGGATGAGATGAAAGATACTCTGCCAGCCCTGAGGGATCGGAGCCGACCTGCGCCAGGCGCTGCAGCGCAGAAACCGAGGCGCGGCTGGCAAATCCCGCGGCCGATGAAAGCCGAAGTGCTTCCCGATCTGCTTCGAGCTCCTGCAGTTGCGAATATCCCTGGCTCAATACCGTGCGAAGCAACTGGCCGGCTGCCGGGACTCTCGACATTACGGCGTTGAAGAAGGTGTTCGCCGTCATTTGATCTCTTGCGTGTCCTCGCAGGACATGCCCCATTTCGTGCCCCAGAAAAAAGGCAATCTCATCTCTATCCCGCCCGCACAGATCCAGAAGGGCCGTGGTTATGAAGATAAACCCTCCGGGGAGGGCAAAGGCGTTGGCTGCAGCGGTTCCGGCGACCTCAATGCGGAAACTGCGGCGCGAATCCTTGACCGCCTGCGCGAGCCTGGCGCCGACGCTATCCACGAGCTCCCGGTCGCCGCGAGATGTTTTGCCGGAAAACTGTGCCGCAAAGGCGCGGGCACACTCCGCCCCATATTCGTGCTCGGCCTGTATCGTTTCATCCTCGGTTCCCGCAAATGAACTCCAGACCCATTTGGCCTGGCGGTACGGTTTTCGGGATTTTCCGCCCAGCCAGCTTCCGAGGCCCGGTAGAATGCCCGGGTTGAACAGAAGAATCAGGATGATGATAATAATCAGTGCCGGCAATGCAGTCCCTCCTCCAAGTCATCCAGAGCAATGAAACAAGCCACAAATTACATGAATTCCGCCCAAAGGGGAACCTTGGACTTTTTCTCGCGCAAAATGAGACCTGAACCGCTCTCCCTCATCCAATCAGGAGGATGAAGAGAAGTTAATATCCCGGTGTTGAGGCGAAACTCTATGACACAGCCCGTGCGCAGGAGCATTGGATTAGCGGTCATGATCGTTTTCGGTTTGCCCTTCGGCAATCCGTTGTTTGCGCAGTCGGATTCGCCGGCGCCGGCCGCCGCCTCCCTGACAGTCCTTTCGGGCCAGAAGATAATCATGCAGCTCGACACTCCCATGCATAGCCGTACTACCAAAAAAGGGGAGCGCATTGAGTTCACGGCGGCGGGGGATGTGTATGTCGACAACCAGTTGGCGATTCCGACCAAAAGCCTCATCCGGGGCACCGTCACAAAGTCGAAGCGCGCCGGCCGTCTCTTTGGGCGCGCGGAAATTCTGTTGCGCTTCGACGATATCAAGCTCGCCGACGGCAGCATTGTTCCCATGAAGGCGACCATTACCCGCATCGGATTTGACCCGGTTGATCCCAAGACCGGGGAGGATACAAAAATAAAAGGAGATTCCGGCGGGACCGGCGGCGATGTCAAAACTATTGCCGGCACGAGTGCGCAGGGTGCCATCATCGGCGTACTGACCGGCGGTCTTCGCGGCGGGATGTACGGGGCGGGGGCAGGCGCTGCGGTTGCAGTTGCGCAGGCGGCCATGCGTCGCGGGCCGGACATCGATCTGCCGCGCAGCACCATGTTTGAAGCCCGTTTCGATGCACCGCTGAGTGTGTCCGGGACGGCGGTTCTGGCGGCCCAGAGGCCGATCGTGGTTCCATCGGGAAAGCAGCCCCGGGTTGCCGACAATTCCGGCCGCGAAGATCGGCCGCAAATCGCCGATGTCTCTCCCTCAACGACGGGCGGTTCTTCCTCCGACGAGGAGTCCGTCACCGCCAGGCGTCCTGTGTTGAAACGACGCAGCGCTTCTCCGGAAGAACCGGCGGTTGCCGATGCGACCACGCCGCCTGTGGATTTGCCTTCGGAAATGCCGGATAAACCGCCGGTGGAATCGCGCCGGGTGTCTGTGGAGCCATCCCCCATTGATCCGACGGTCCCGACCATCAGCGTGAAGGTCCGGATGGTTCAGGTGGATGCGGTTGTTCGGGATCGCAGCGGACGCATGATGGAGAATCTCCGGTCGGAGGATTTCCGGATTTACGAGGATGGCGTCCTGCAGCAAATTCAAAACTTCTCGCGGGACGAACTCCCGATTGCCGTGGCGCTGGTGGTGGACCGCAGCGGAAGCGTCGCGCCGTACATCAACGAATTGCGCCGGATAGCCTCCCGTGCGTTGAACCAGCTGAAACGGGGCGATGAGGTGTGTCTTTTCTCGTTTGCGGCCGACGTCGAGCGGCTGGAGGATTTGACGACCGATCGGCAGCGGGTTGTAAATGCACTCGACCACATTCACGCGAGCGGAGGAACCGATATCACCGGCGCGCTGTATGCGGCCGTCAAATACCTGTCCCGAAGCGCTTCCGGACGGCGCCATGTTGTCATTCTTATTTCTGACAATCAGCAGACGGTGAATTCCGGAGCCAGCGAATCGGAAACCATCAAAAGCGCCATGGAAAGCGAAACGGTTGTATACAGCCTGAAGACCGCCGGAGCGCCGTTTCAAATCGGGTCTCAACTCCCGTCGCTGATCCTCGGCGGCGGGCCCGTCGGCAAGATCACGCAGGAAACGGGCGGTGAAGTCATCGGCGTGAATGCGATTTCATCTCTCGATACGGCGCTTGGCTCCGTGATTTCCCGGCTGAGAACGAGATACTCGCTTGGCTACTATCCTTCCGGCACGGCGCAGGGCGGCGCGTTTCACGAAATCAAGGTCCGTCTGGATGACCGCTTTGGCAAGGCGGGGAGCGACTATTACATGCATGCCAAACGCGGCTATTATGCGACCGGCGGCTCGCAGGATTACGCGGCAGACACAAAATTCCAGATTACCGACAACCGGTAATGCCTGCCGGTTGAGCCCGGGTACGTTCCTAGTATTCGAGTTTGCCTTTGTAGGTCATCTTTCTGAGGCTGAATTTTACCGCCAGGTCATTGCCTTTGATGGTTGCTTTGAACTGCAGTTCCTTGTCCTCCGCCGTTACCAATGGAGTTCCGCCCGGCAGATTTCTCGGAAAATAAAAGAGCGCGCCCAGTTCATGTTTGTCCGGTGGGATAAAGCGACTCATCCGGACATGTTTGCCGGTGTCGGTGGACAAGGTGGTTGGGGGAGTCATGTCGGCGAAGCGGGAGGGAAGCCGGTCGTCTTTGAAGAACTCTTTGCCGCCGCGGATCGTCAGGCTGACAACGATGAACCGGGCGTCCAGCTGCGCCATGAATTTGCCCTTTTCCGAAACAAGATATTTCTGCAGGCGTGCGTTTTCTTTTTCCTCCTTGGTGCCCTGGATTTCCTGCACGCTGATGGTCTGCTCGGAAGATTCCAGCGCGCCCAGTCTCAGCAATGCTTCCTCCACGGGCTTGGCCGTGAGTAGTCGAACCTGGTAAAAACCGTTGGCGGGTCCGGGGGCAAAGGGAGCGATGCTGCCGGGTTTTGCCCATGGGGAGTCGCGGAGCACTTCGTACACGTCGTAAAGAGACCAGCGTGTGTAGGGTTTTTTATCCCATTGTTTCGCGGCGATGGACAGGGCAGGAATAAGAAGTAATGCCAGGATGCACGCAACGATTCTTTTTCTCATGGGTAGCCCCCACGAATTTTCCGCCTGTTATTGGGCCTTCGAAGGAATAACCGCGCCTTTCTTCGGGAATTCTCCCTTCAGCGCACTTCGAACGATCTGTTTGATGTTCTGGCTGAACTCCCCTTTATCTGCAATCCAGACGAGATAGTCCGCGTCCTTTTCCGCGATTTCCTGGAGCAATCGGCCGCGATACTTGCCGAAGGTGAACGCCGCATTGGACCCGCTCCATTCGAATTTTCCTTCCGGGTCAACGGATCGGTTGAACAGGCTGTTCAGGCCCGATGGGTCGCGCGGCAGGTCTTCGTAGCGGATCAACTGGGCGTTGAGGACCTTCCAGGTGGCAATGACGTCATCCAGCGCCGTGTGTGCGTTTTCGTGGGCTTCATTCAGATAGAACCGGCAGGCAGCTTCGAGCGTCCTGGGTTCCTTCGCGTGGTAGATCTGTTTCGCATCCACAATGGCCCGGTCGTTGCAGAGGAATGGAATGGAAGCCCGATCGAATTCGCGCTGCAGCATGCGCAGGTCATAGCCTGAAAGATTGAAGCCGGCAAGATCGCACTCATTCAGGAAATCGGCGATCTCCTGGGCGACTGCTTTGAAAGGAGGTTCATGCGCCACGTCCTCGTTCCGGATTCCGTGCACGGCGGTTGCTTCCGGAGGGATCGGCATTTGCGGGTGGATCCTCCTGACGTACTGGGATGAAGATCCATCCGGGGCAATCCGAAGAATGGCAATTTCGACGATGCGGTCCTGATCCGGCCGGAGGCCGGTAGTTTCGAGGTCCAGGACCGCCAATGGGCGCTTCAGTTTGATCGACAATTCCATATGCATGCCTCGCGTTCTCCCAGGTTCTGTTGAAAAAGCAGTTTGTCTCATACGCTGTGGTGAACGCAACTGGAATAGCGCCGGAGGTGCCGGCGTCGTCTTTTGCAGGATTTCAGATTCCAAATTCCAGACCACGACTGGGGAGGATTTACTGGGAGATGGAAGCAGCCACGCTCTTGTCGGCGAGACGGCCGCGCACGCGGTGATTTATCTTCAGTTCGGCTGGCGGGACGACGGTGCCACGGGAAGCAATTGGAGGTTCTGTTCCCGGGAAAAAACGAGATCCTTCAATTCCTGATCCATATCGGCGTTGATTGCGCGCGAGTGGGGGAGAATGTAGTCCCTGGTTTCAGAGAGAATTTTATTCACGAAGGTTCGATCGTGGACATATCCAAGGGAGATGAGGTTGCTGATGCGATCGGCCAGCTTCAGAATTTTTGCGCGTTCGCTGCCGGTTTCCATGATTCGTTTCAGGTATGCGGACTTTGGTTCTTTGACCCCTTCCGTATTGATTCTTCGCGTGAGTTCGAGCATAAGCTGGTACACCTGCTCGCCGTCGGAGTCGATGGCGGCGATATCCTGATGGCTGATACCGGGCATCCCGAGGGCGTCCTCGGCGAGGTCGTGGATGATGCTTGTTTTGAGGAGCACGGGGTCGATGATCAGGTAATCCAGGAGGATGGTCAGCGTCATCATCTGGTGGCGGAACATATTTCCGCCGGAGATTCTTGGCACCCCGATCAAAGCGCGGGCTTTGCCAATGTAGGGAGCCAGTGTCATTTGTGCCAGTTGTTGGATCCAGTCCCCTGTCATCCCGGTTTCCTCCGATTCGATTCGAAGCGCGCTTCTCTTCCATGCATGACTGCAAAACTCCAAGGCTGGAAAAGTCCGTTCTCCTGGTGCTTGTTTCGATTTCAGGCTGTAAGATGCAGAGTACAGGGATCGGACTCCAACATGCAACCGGCATCTTGCGGACATGGAACCGGAGGCGGGTGTGCGCAGCCTCGATCTGTATGGGCTGAGATAATTGGGTGCAAAGCAAAACCGTGATCCAGGGAATAGGGACAATGATGAAAATTGTCGGAGTGATGGGGCCGGGTGAGGCTGCCACGGAAGATGAGAAGGGTTTGGCATTTGAGTTGGGGCATGCGCTTGCCCGGCAGGGATGGGTTTTGCTCACGGGCGGGCGCAATGTCGGGGTCATGGATGCGGCGAGCCGGGGAGCGAAATCCGCACAAGGGCTTGTTGTGGGGATTCTTCCTGGCGCGGATCACGGTGGAATTTCTTCCGCTGTGGACATTCCTATCGTTACTGGGATGGGCGAAGCCAGGGATAACATTAATGTGCTTTCCAGCCAGGTGTTGTTCTTTATCGGGATGAATCCCGGCACCGCCTGCGAACTTGCGCTGGCGATCAAGCATGAGAAGCCGATTATTCTGGTTCGCCCGGGCGAAGACGTCGCTCGTTTCTACAGATCCATGAGCGGCGGCATACAGGAGGTGGAGGATATCCCCTCTGCCGTAGCGGTCGCCAGTCGCATTTTGGGCGATATGGAGCCCTAGCCTGGTGGAATGCGGGAGGACGGGTGTCATTGCGATCGCACTGTATCTCGACCGGGCATTTGGGCCGGATAGATTATTTGCCGGCCGAAGATACAAATCGGGTGTTGCGGAGTTGGGAATTATTGGCTATATTATTGCGGCTGTTTGCAATGCGCCCGTAGCTCAGCTGGATAGAGCGTTTGACTACGAATCAAAAGGTCGCAAGTTCGAGTCTTGCCGGGCGCACCACAAATCCTTGATTCTTCTGTAGTTGCCCATCTTCTGAAATCCGTAGTCCCTGGCCATAAGCACCTTGGGGGTTATTTGGGGGTAATCAGGCGGTTTTCGTCTTGTCTTTCGACGTAACTGCCAGCGAAGCTCCAAGCGCATTCATTGCCGCCCGGGTGTGCTCCGACGAGAGGTGAGCATATCTCAGTGTCATCTCAAAATCCTTATGCCTGAGAATTTCCTTCACGGTCGCGAGCGGAACTCCGCTCATGACCATGTGAGAGGCAGCGGTGTGTCTCAGTGTGTGGAATGTGACGTCTTCCAGCTTTGCCGCCTTGACAGCTTCCTCGAACTGCCGCTTGAGATCCCAGTAGGGCTGCCCTTTGATCTTCCCAGTGAAGACATAAGGAGAATCAAAGCGACGTGGAATGGATCGAAGAATCTCAACCGCTCTTTTGTCCAGCGGGATGGTGGAATATTCGCCGTTCTTCTGGTCGAGGATTTCCAGATATTCCTGGCGAAGGTTGACATGCTCCCACTTCAGTCGAAAGACTTCGCTTTTGCGCAGTCCGGTGTGAAGTGCGAGCTCAATCATCTGCTTTAAGTCCGGAGTTGGACTGGCGTCCAGAAGAATGCTGCATTCTTCCGCGGTCAGATATCGCAACCGGCGATTGTTTTCCTTGAACTGCTTTACTCCGTGGCATGGATGGCTTTGGATAACCTTCCACTCAACAGCTTTGCTGAACAGATGCCGCAGACAAGCCATGCGGCGGTTGACCGTTGCCGGTTTGAACGGCAATTTGCGCCGGCTTTCTTTGTTCATCAGTTCAGCCTGGTACTTTTCAATGTCGGCACGTGTGATGCTGCTAAGCAAAGTGCCACTTCCGAATTGTGCTTTGATGCTCTCCAGATGAGACTCCTTGCTTTTGGCAGCTTTCTGGCCGATATCCTGGCACCATTGCGAATACCGATCGGCGAATTGTCCGAGTGTGTCTTTGGAGACTCGTTTCTTTTCCAGGTATCGATCTTCATCAATGAGGGTCTGTATTTTCCTGAGATTTGTTTCAGCCATTTCCGGGGTAGCGCATGTTTCTCTTATTCGTACCCCTTTGAAGAACGTGTCTATCCTCCAGCGGTTGCCACGAGGCGCGATGCCAGGTGGTAACTTCTTTTTGCTCATATTTGTATCTCTCCGTTGGTAAAGGATTGTCGATCAATAACATCCCTGGTTTAGGATGCACGTTCATTCATTGACACGGCTGTGTGGAGGTGTCAATTGGATTTTGGCTTGATCAATGCTCGTTCGCTTCTCCGGAATAAGACAAGGTATCGCCAAAAGTGCCCATTGGGATCCTGGAAGACGATGGCAGTTTCGGATTTCCAGACAATCCTGTGCACAAAATGACCATCCAAAATCAGGGCAGGGGAAACAGATTTCGTTACCTCGTGCCGGGCCAGATGGATTTTTGTCATCTCAAGAAAGCTCATGCTATTGATTCCTCAGGTTGCGAGAAAAGCGGGATAAGCGAGATAAGCCGCCTTTTCTCGCTTTTCACGCAGATTTCCATACGGTTAACGGCCTTCCTTTGGTCTGTTTGCTCTCTTTTGTCACTTTGCCCACGCGCAATAATATATCCAGAGCTAGATCTTTCTCGCGAGTTCGATGCCCTCCAAAAAGGCGCCCAATCTCATCGTCTGTCAGGGATCCATCCGCTGATTCCTGCAAGGCATCGATAATCCTATCCGCACACTGATTCCCGGTCTTGGTTCCGAAGACATAGCGAACTGATGCATCGCAATAGTCCCATACTGCTGTTGCCGCCTGGAGATGTTCAATGCGGATCACGTTGGAACAATCCATTAGCGCATAAATCAGGCTCAGCCGAAGCACTTGTGCCTCTGCCCGATTCAATAATCCACCAGCCAACCCAGGTTGGCCTTCAGATAAAGGGAAATAGATTGTTTCCCACATTTCATTTGCCGGCGTATTGCGGACGATCCTGCCGGCGTTTCGGGCAAGGATCACGGCTCGTTCCATCTGTTCCGTCAGGCTGTTCAGTATCTCAGGCGGCAACGCCGCGCCGTGTGGTAATGCTTTTGATCTTTTTGCCAGCAGCCACAGGAACCGATTGCCAAACCCATTGCTCTGTTCTGTCGCAGACAGACATCGGATCAATTCGTCTTTTGTGGTATGCCCGATGATCGAGACATGAGCGCCAGTTGAGTGGATAGGATTGTTACGAGTGAGCGTGGAAAGATTTCCGCTGTCCCACGCTTGCCGGATAACTCCTGAAAGGCTGTTTCCTTCTCGCCCCATGATCTTCAGCATGTTGGAAAATTCCGACTCGATGCAAAACAGACGCTTGTCTGGTTCTCCGGAATCAACAATCTCCTCTTCATAGTCGATAATTCGCCCACCCCTTTTTACCGGGACGGTTTTCCTCAATTCATCTCTGACGTGATAGATGAGTCCCTCTCCAGATGACAGCCCGCAGCGGACTCTACCTTCGGACCACTTGCCGTCAATCCTGCTGAATATTTCCCTTGGTGTGCTCCAGGATGTTCCTTTCCTCCCTTTGGAAGATTCTCCAATCACCACGGCGAAAATCCGAGCTGGATGCAGGTCATTTTGCACGGCTGCGTGTGCGCTGGACCCAATGATGTTTCCAAACGCGGCTAACACATGGATGAGCACAGAGGCCGGATCCGCTTCAGTATATGGGTCTATCGCGCGGACAATATCGCCAGGCAATCCATATAGAGCTTCAGGAGCCAGAACTGGCCATGAAAGAACTGTCGGTTCATTTTTCTGGCGCATCGAAATGTAGGGAGTCTTTTCATATGGAGACCCCTTTTGCATATGCTGGATCAATTGATCATAAGTGCCTCCAGCTTGAATCCAATCGGACACATCTCCCTTTTCCGGCAATCCAGGAAGCGTCACAATCCCGACTCGGTTAGCGATAGGCATCAGATTGCGGGCAACGTCTCTTGCATGCCGTTCACCTGGCTCATCGTTATCTGGAAATATGGTCACTTCTTTACCGGTGAACAATGAATTGAAGTCCGCCCTCCATTTGCCGGCTCCTCCCGGATTGCAGGTTGCGGGAATGCCAATTGACCAGAGATGATCAACGTCCTTTTCGCCTTCGACGACGCAGACCATCTTTGAATCTTTCCATTCCGGCAACCTGTAGGGCAACAGCTTCACGCCCTGCATGCATCCCTCACCGCCGATCCACCCGCTGCCGTCCGCTCGCTCCTGAACGAATGTCTTGCCTATTTGCGTCTTGTATCTTTTCACCCGAAACAGAGGATCCCCGTTCTCATTTCTATACACATAATCACAAATAAACTCCCAGCTGTTTTTCCCATTCAGCAGCCCATGATCACGCAGCCAGGATGAGACCGCTTTCCGGTTATCGGGATGAAGGCCGGAAATAAACGCCGCCAGATCCCAGGCATTGCCTGATTTGCCACAGGGGCCGCAGAGCCAGCAGTTCTTTTCCGGATTGATTGAAAGGCTGGGATGTTGATCGTCATGGCGAGGACACCGAAAAAGCATCTCTCTTCCTAAATACCGTCCACCCAAAAGGGCAGCTGCACGTGCGATCTCTATGCATTGGAGGGTCATGTCCGCCCGACCTCCCGTTGTTTCATCCACTTCGTCAGATCGGACGGCTTTACGCGAAAGACCCGTCGGCAGGCTCCCTGGGACACAATCACGCTTGGGATCTCGCCACTGGCAATCATCTGGTGGATCTTGCTTCGCCGGAGATTGAGGATTTCGCCGACTTCCTTGGGCCCCAAAAGTTTTTCAATAATCTCCATTGTTCCAGGCTCCTTGTGAGATGAAGTTAATGGCCTTCTGCTTCGAGCTTTTTCCGTATTGCCGCAGCCTCTTCTTTGGGTAGCCGGTGCAGGTTGTATCGTTCACTGTAGGTGAACTCGAAAACAGGCTTTGGCGTTTCCTGACGGGGCAGCAGCGGAATAAATCGCTCCTGGTGGGGCATTTGGGGACTATCCGCCTTATGTTGAATCGATAGAGTTTTTCTAGCCTCAGCATCCTTTCGAAAAAAATACACCTTGCGCCCACCGGATCGTGCTTTGACAAATTTTGCGATGGCTGCATGCTGAATGATCAGGCCGTGCCTCTCACGCAGAATGACGGCAATTCGCCTGTAGGAGACAGGCGGCCGTTCGCTTCGCAAATCGCTGATTTCACTTTTGTATGGGATCAAGCTTGATTGAAATGGTTTTCCCGGCACGGGTTATTCCTTTCTGTTTCTGCAACATGGCGCTATGGAAAGAGGCAACATGTCTCCGCTTTGTATCCGCTGTGTGTCCACTTCAGCGTTGAGGATGTAGAAAAGTGGAGACAGAGTGGAGACAAAGCGGATACAAGTCTCCACTTTGTCTCCACTCCATTGGGGCTCGATGGGATGCTTCGAGGTATTGCGTCTAGGATTGGAAGGGACCAATCCTAGAATTTCCATCAAGGCTTCCGTGGCTAACCGGCAACATGTAACATCGAATGAATCGCGCTCGATAGACAGAAAAAGGTGGGAGACATTTCTTGTCACGGCAATCTCCAATTAATGGGAAAGCATTGGTTCTTCCACCACTCATAGACAACGAGCGGGAAAATGGCTCAAAACTTACCGGGCATTTTTCCGTATTGTCCTTTTTATCCGTGGCTCATTGCCGAATACCGTTTTGATAAAGAGTGAATGCCGTTCCGACCACCGGTTGCAGCACGTCAGTTTATGTACCAAGAAAGGTCGTCACGCTGTCTTTCCATGCGCAGAAAATCCAGGAAAGAGTATACAGGCGATTTGAGAACACTTTTGTGGATGGCGGCTCATGAGGCCGCGAAAGAGGCCATTTGCCGGGCCAATTGAACAATGGTGAAACATGGAGAATCGATATGAACAATCACCCGGACGCAGAATAATAAAAAAACAAAATGCAATTACCTATTGACACATTAAAGAATAAATACTCTTTTTTTAACGATCAATGGTTCAAGAAGTCACCGGAACGAGTGACGATAATTGCCTTCTTGATTCTGCCTCATCATGTGAAAATGGAGTCAAATTGGAGGCGTGCATGGCTGCGGGTGATCCCCAGAGAACGTGGTTCCCGGAGATGATCCAGAAATTGCGGTTAGAGTGGAATGAAAGCATGGCTATCCCGGATCTAGTGGCACTATGCGATTCATTAGATAGCATGCTTCATGAAATTCGCTCCACTCGAAATATTCGCCCACCTATCGTGAAGTGTCCTAAATGCGGAAAGGTTGGACCTGCCGCAGAAAGACATGTGAGTGTTCGTGCCATGATTCTTTCGCTAAGCCGGTTCGACATCGTCGATTCGGAGCGTGTAAAAATATTAGAGAAAAAATGGGCGGCTTATCGTAAAGAAAACGGGCTCAATCTCTATGGCAAGGCTGAAACTGGCGAAGTCAGAATCAGAAGCTGTGTCGATTCCGAAGCCGAGTAATGCGTCGCAGAATAAAGCTCCTGAAGGGAACTTTCAGGTGGTAGGCGGTCCTCACGCAATTTTTGGCGTTTTATATAAGTTAGGGACCCGACTTTACATATTGGCGTTCTTTCCCCCAATCGGACTTATCGGGACCGGTGATTCTGATTAGTGTTTTCTATGCGGCTAGAGCTATGGTAGAGGTATGAACCTTCTGAATCGTTCAGTTCTCGGCTTTTTGGTTTTTGCTATCTCCATATGCTTTGGGGCATTGCTTGCGTTCTCGGCCAGTTCCGTTTTTCGGATGCATCCTTTTGGGGATAAGACTTCGGTTTTGTTTCCAGTATTAGTAGGGATACCATTGGGCTGCGCGCTTGGAAGTGCCACGAATCTAAAAATGCATAGACCAAAGATATATGAGAATCGCGGCATCCTGGTGGCGGCGGCGATTGTGGGAGCTTTGGGAGCAATGCTGTGCGTTGTTTTGGCTGATGCGCTTGAAGGCAAAATATTGCTCCTAAGCCCCTTCATTGTGAGCATCCTGTCTTTTGGAGCATTTTGCTTTTTAATTCATTCCAGGCCCTGAGACAATTACCATTATGGCGTTCTCTCCCATATTCGGACTTCCTGGGACTTGTGTCTAGAAATATGTGATCTAAAATCAATTGTTTCACATCCTACAAGTCAGCTACAGTTTAGCCTTGGTCTGCGTCAGTTACGCAATTGCATTATGTGAGGGGCTGAAATTGTCTGTCCAAGCGAAATGGTGCAAATTAGCGATGCACTGTATGGTTTTTACGTCCATACTGCATTATTCTGCTTTCAGTCAATCCGAAAGTAAGAACCCGATAGACAAGGCGCAATCCAGCGGTTCGTTCAATATTCATGTGGATGTCGATTTAGTTACTACTGACGTGACCGTGACTGGAGCCGACGCGCCAGAATTTCAGGCCAGCGATTTTGCAATTTATGAAGACGATGTTTCTCAAAATCTAACCTACTTCTCTCGTGATCAACTTCCGATTGCAGTTGCGTTGTTGGTTGACAGCAGCGGCAGCATTGAAAAGCATCTGAATGAATTGCAAATTGCGGCGCTGACTGCATTACGGCGTCTGAAAGCGGAAGATCAAGTCGCGCTCTATTCCTTTTCAGGCGGCTACAGGAAACTGAGCAACCTCACAGCTGATCGATTGCATATAGCCAAATTACTCAGCCATCTCTCAATCATGGAAGGCGGGACTGATATATTTTATGCACTCCAGGATGCAACGCGTTACCTAAAAAGGGCAGCTCCGCATCATCGCAGAGCGATTATTCTTATTTCCGACAATTGCCATGCCAATGGCAAAGCCAGGCCCGACAAAATGCTGAATGAGTTGCTGGAAAGTGCCACCACGCTTTATGATATTGTAACTCCCAGCGACCATAGTGACTTGCCTTACTGTTTGATGACGGATCCCGCCATAAGAAAAATTTCTGCCGATTCCGGCGGTGAAATTGTGGATGTAAGAAACTCGATGTCGCTCAAAGGAGCATTGGGAAAAGCTATATCCAGAATTCGAATGCAATACACTTTGGGTTTCAATCCATCTGATCCCAGCCCAAAGGGGACATATCATAGATTAAAGGTCCGCTTTGCCGATGAGAATCGTTGCCGAACATGCAGAATTATCGGACGTAGCGGATATTATTCAGGAGCATCGTTATCCGTTGCAGTTTCCGGCAAGACACAAGAAATAGCGCCACCTCACTCGACAGACTCTGATCAGCAGTTGTTGCAGAGAATTATCCTTATTGCAGGGACATCTTCGCCAGAATTTCGTGAAATTCCATTCACGGTTACAACTGAAAAGCAAACAGCTCTCAGTGGAAAAAGAGAGGTTAAACTTGATTTGCGGATTAATCCTTCTGAAATAGAGTTTCAGATTTCCAAGGGAAAACGAACCTACAAAGTGGTTGCAGCCATTCTGCACGCAGATGCGAAAGGAGAGATAAAAGGCTGCGAATCGTGGGTACTTGAAGATCAGCTTAGCAGGGAGGAATTTGATCGCATAATTAGGGACGGAATTCATGTAACTACTACGGTCAATTTGGAGCCACAAAATCAAATGCTAAAAGCCGTAATTTATGATGAAAACAGCGGCAAACTAGGCAGTGGATTTGTTTTTGGCTCTTACGGCGAGCGCTGATCACAACCATGATGGGAGGCATTCCCAATGCGAGAAGCTGATATTTCGTTAAAAAATAACCGGATTTTAATACTTCTGATAATTGGAATCGTTTTTGTTTGCTTTTCAGTGCGTGTGAATAGCAGAGAGAATCAGATTCAATCTGTGGACAGGGTGCAACAGTCCAGCGGGCCGGATGGAGATGCAAAAATCCGAGTCTCCGCTAAAGAGATAAGATTTGATGCTGTAGTTTTAGATAAGAGCGGCCATCAAGCCATTGATCTAAAATCAGCTGATTTTGATATCTATCAAGATAATAAGAAGCAAACAGTCAATTCATGCACTTATATCGCCCATAGGCCAATCCATCTTGCAGTGCCAACTCACGTGTCAAAGGGATCAAAGACGGAGTCAATGATAGCTTCTTCCGGACTGAGCGGCGTCGATACTCGACGAAAGATAGTCTTTTTCCCAAACTATCCCGCTATGACCCTCAAGCAAAGTCATGAGACCCAGATGTTTATTAAGAAGTTTATTGAGGACGAAATGCAGGAAGGGGATCTGGTCGCGATCACAATGAATCCGCAGGGCGATACGGAGTCGCAGATCTTCAGCTCTGATAAAGCTTTTGTTCTTTCCGTGCTGACCCAGGGTAAATGGTGGAGCGGGCCACAACAGAATATGGAAGGGTATGGCTTGCCACTTAGTAATTGTATTCGTAAATTACAAAATATTCCCGGCCGCAAATCGTTAATAGTAATCTCACCTGAGCCGGCGTATTTGGCCGGCTACGTATACCAAGTAATATCCCCTGAATTATTAGAGAAGATGCATGAAGTACCGGCTGATGCCGCTTTCCGGGCCGGAGTTGTCATTCACATAATAGATATTAGCGAACCGAAAAAACTTGATGCGATTGATCACACTTTTTCTTCAGCTGGGAGTATTAGTGCTGCGGAAGAAGCAAACATGATTCGCCATGAACTCGCGAGAAAAAGTGCTGAGTCTCAATTTCCTTTGGCAAAAAGAACCGGAGGCCTTTTGGCCAAGAATTTATCAGCAAAAACAATGGAAAACATAAAGGAACAATTAGGCGGTTATTACCTGCTAACTTATACTCCGGAAGAGAGCACTTTCACTCCTCCCCCAGACTTGAGTAGGAGGCCTCCCTATCGCAAGATAAAAATCAAAGTGAAGCGATCAGGTATGGAAGTATATGCGCGAGATGGTTTCTTTGGAGTGCCATCACGCGAGAACACTGTAACGGGGAAATGATTTCCTCATTTCTGACCCTTTAAAAACCGCATTTTTGTCTTAAGTCCCAAGAAACGGCATTCGAGGAAACTACTCTGGCTTTGCAACAGTGGCGGATTCCATTTTTGCTGGCAGCTAAGTTTCAAGCTTTGAAAGATGACGCTTTTGTGGAATGATCTCTGGAATCGCTTCTAATCTTATAGTCCATGAAATTACTTGGCCTAAATTCGAGACGCACTAAACACGCAGAATTTACGCACCATCGGCGCACCAAGCACGCATCCGGATAAATGCCCTTCCGGAAACTTGAATTCTAAGGCGAAGCCTTAGGGATGGTGTCTTACTACAGATATTTCCACAAGCAGCAACACCTCACCGGACCATACCCTGACAAACACCGGACAAGCGCCGGACACCGAACAGACGTCGAACAACAGTCGAACAAACACCGAACAGTAGATATCCAGAATGCCTTCTCTGTGCGTATTCTGATCTGCGTTCTGATAAAGGTTGATAGAGAACGCAAGCTGAACAATGGGGTACTAGTGGATCGATGATTGAGGCTCCGACCGGTGCTCAGTCATTCATAGCCCAGACTTTTCTCGCTTATCTCGCTTTTCTCGCATGCCCGGATATTTTGAATTGTTCCCGCGATGTCGGAATTACTTGAAAATTCTTGGGGGTTATTTGGGGGTAAATATCGATGTTTATTTATTTACAATAAATAACAAATATGTTAATTATTATATATGAAATATGGATCGCTGGTTGAGCTGGTTGGCTCCATGGAATGCTTCGATCTGCAGCTGCTTGTGCAGGCATTCGCTGAACCGCGAGAAATTATCCGGGTGCAGTTGTCCCGCTGGATCAGCGACCACAAGGTAATCAGTCTGCGACGCGGAGTTTATACGCTCCCAGACACCTATCGCCGCGTATCTATCGTGCCGGCAAGACTGGCGAATCAACTCTATCACCCATCTTATCTGAGCGGCTTGTGGGCTTTGGGTTACTACGACATGATCCCCGAAAGAGTCGTATGGTTGACGAGCGTAACTCCTCGGGTGCCCCGTCGTTTTGACAATTCTCTTGGCATTTTCGATTATCGCAGCATTAAACAGAAGGCGTTTTTCGGATCTGTAACCGCACCCTACGGCGATCGGTCCATATTGGTTGCGGAACCTGAGAAAGCGCTACTGGATCATTGGCATCTCACATCGGGTGAGTGGACTGCAGAACGCCTTGAGGAAATGCGCTATCAGCATTGTCGGCAGGTGAATAGGGACAAGCTTCAAGCCTATGCAGATCGTTTCCAAAGCCCGCGCTTATATCGAGCAGCCGAACGCTGGCTGACGGTAACAGCCGAAGAAGAGAAAGGCACGGTTACTCTATGAGGGATCAGGCACTGGCACTTGCACGTGGAGCAAAAGATCCGGGGCAGGCGCTCAACCTGCTGCGAGAATATCTCCAAACGCTTGTCCTGCGATCATTTCATGAGTGTGAGGCATTTCGTAATCTGGCGTTTGTCGGCGGTACAGCGTTACGCTTCCTCCATAATCTGCCGCGTTTTTCTGAAGATCTCGATTTCTCGATGGTGTCTGAAAAGGGCTATGCCGGCATGGAGTGGATGTCGAAAGTCAAACGTGATTTGTCTCTGGCAGGATTCGATCCCCACCTCACCTGGAATGATCGCAAGGTTGTTCATACAGGATGGATCCGGCTGGCAGGGCTGCTTTATGACGCCGGCATTTCCGGAGTGCCGGACCAGAAGCTGGCCATCAAGCTGGAAATTGACACTCGTCCACCGGCTGGGGCAATCTGCGAAAGAAGCATCATTACCCGTACCGTGACTTTTTTTGTCCAGCATTACGATCTGCCGTCCATGATGGCGGGCAAGCTTCATGCTGCAATTACACGAAAATATGTCAAAGGCCGCGACTGGTATGATCTCCTGTGGTACAGGACGCAACGTCCGCCAGTTGAACCGAACATTAATTTGCTTCAGAAGGCTTTGGATCAAACTCATCGTTCAGCCAAATACAATGCCCATGCGTGGCAAAGCTTGGTGAGTGATCGTCTGGCGTCAATCAGCATCAAAGATATTACCGGCGACGTTTATCCATTTTTGGAACACCCTCAGGATGCCGCACTCCTTACGCGGGAAAATCTGTCTGGTTTATTTTCAGTTCAACATTGAGGTTGCGCCCTTATCTCGCTTTTCCCGCTTTTCTCGCAAGCCGGGATAAGCTTGAAGTGCCCCTTGCGATGCTGGAATTTGCCGGAAAATTCTTGGGGGTTATTTGGGGGTAATTGGGAGGCAAAAACAGCTTTTGGTGAACAAGATGGACAAATCAAATATCCTAATTACAGCTAATAACCATGAGGGTGCGACGCATATTCTTGATTTATCTGGATTTATGAAAAATGCTCCTGGAGGGACTACGAATCAAAAGGTCGCAAGTTCGAGTCTTGCCGGGCGCACTCTAACCCCTTCAATCCTCTTAACTTAAGCACCCGGTTCAATTCGCAACTCCTGTTCATGCTGTCCTTGGGGGCTATATGGGGGCAGTTGTGCTGTTTTTGCCTCTTCTTTGGGTTTCACTTTCAAAGCTTTACTCAATGCTTCCAATGCTTCTTGCCGATGTTCCGGTGATAGATGCGAATATCTCAGGGTTGTTGAATAATCCTAGTGTCTGAGGATTTCCTTCACCGTGTGCAGATCCCGCAGGGAAAGCCTCAAAGCGGGATTGGTGAACGAAAACACGGAAAAGAAAGCCAAGCAACCCAAGGAGGGAAGCGGAGCATGAGCCCTGCCAGTCTTCAAAATATTCTCGCATCCGGTAGACGTTCCCCCGCATTTTGCGTTCTTGGATAGTAAGGGTTACTTGTTGGCAGCATGATTGCCAGATTCGTGAGGGTGGTGGTAGGCTCTTGAAACCCAAGGAGGTTTTCATTGCGGAAGCCTTTTGATAAGAAAATGCATCAGCTTCAGAATAGCCTTTTGGTTGGCGTTCTAATATTCATTATTTCCTGCGTTATTGCCGTTACAGCAAAGAACAACATTGCCCCGATCCTATGGTCCGTGACTGTTATCATGGGGTTTGTTGGTTGCGCCGTTGTGCTGATATCGTCTTTTAGGATAGCCAATCACAGATTGGCTCATAAAATCTTGTATCACAAATCCTCTGGTGGGGAATAACTTCATGCTCCCCCTATTCCTGCTCGCTTTGTTCATGCCCGTTGGGGATGGTCTGGGACAAACGGATTATCTTCTTAGCAGAGTAAATAAGATATTGATTCAGAAAGATGGCCTGCATGGCATAGGTAGCGGGGAACTTGGCAGGTTTCCTGTGGCTGAGTTGCTTGCGCAGGAACTATCTGCGAGAGGATATATTATCGTTGGCAATGCCTCCAATGCAGATGCCATACTTAAAGGCACACATACCGCCAAGATCACTCTTGATGCCCAGGATTTGCATAATCCCGACTACGATAGATATAAGTTTGAGCTTATAGCTAAGAATGGGGAAAGATTGTGGACAGCAACTATTACGATTTATGAAGGGGAAGCAAGGACGCTGAAAGACATTGATAAGAAGGCCTCCGTTCTGGTTGCAGATAAGCTGAACAAGGCAATTAGGTCTGCCCTACGAAAAATGGAAAAGCAAAGTGCACACTAGAATTCGATTTGATAAGTGAAACTGCGAGGGGTTGTTCAGGTTTAAGTGAGGCTGAAGAAGGTTGCTGAGAAATGAGATATAAATCTAGATTATGTCTCCCATTGCTAGCTTTGGTCCTCATTCCGTTTGAAAGCTCATGTCGTAAATCGAAAGTGTCCCCAAACGAAAATGAACAAGTAGCTTTGGTAACAGTAGGCGAGTTGACCAGAAACATAGCGAAGTATGCCAAGCAACTCGTTGAGGCCAAAGGAGAGATAGATGCAAATCTTATTGGCGCGAGAATTTGTGATCAAAGCGGGTGCATTCCGATTGTTCTTCCTAAACAAGACTTTGACTTAGCAAGGGACTCCAAATATTTGGAATATCAACGTCTTTGTTTGGAGCGTAGTAGTTCTGGGGATCTAGTGCTAATTGGAAAGTTGCGGGGAAGGTACACGCGGGGTGATTTTGTGCTTCACAAAGTTGTTAATATTGAAGCTTTACGGTATAAGCCCCCTCAAAGACCCAAACCCATCCTTGGGAAAAATATCCTTTGCAAAGTACATGGAGGGAGAATGGTGCAAGACAATGTGAAAATTGTCTATGGTCTGGTCAAATTTCCCAAAGACTATTCGGAAGCTGAAACGCGCTATTTCCCTAACTGGGGTTGACCCGAAACTGTTGACACGAAGTTAAGCGGCTTTGGCAGATTCCTCATAGGCTTCAGGGCTCCGATAGCCCAGAGCCGAGTGAAGCCGCTGTCGATTATAAAACACTTCGATATACTCAAAAATATCTGATTGCGCCTCCTTTCTCGTTTCGTAATTTCGATGATAAATAAGTTCTGTTTTCAGCGTGGCAAAGAAACTTTCCATAACAGCATTATCCCAGCAATTGCCTTTGCGGCTCATGCTGCAAAGAACTCCGCTAGATTTCAATAACTTCTGGTAATCCCCGCTGGCGTATTGGCTGCCTCGATCTGAATGATGGAGCAGACCTGGTGATGGGTTACGTTTGAAAAAAGCCATGCACAGAGCTCTTTCAACCAGATGTCGACAAATCCGGCTACCCATGGCCCAGCCAACGATCCTTCTTGAGTACAGATCCATCACCGCGGCCAGATACAACCAGCCTTCTTTTGTTGGGATGTATGTGATATCCGCCACCCAAGCTTTGTTTGGCATTTTCACCGCAAATTCCCGGTTCAACACATTTGGAGATATCGGGAAATTATGTTTTGAATCTGTCGTAACTCTAAATTTCCGTTTCTGTTTGCCTTGGATCCTATTCTCGCGCATTAGCCTGGCAATACGATTCCTGCTGTGTAATTTGGACACTGCCCGCAATTGCGCATGAATTCTGGGACTTCCGTACGCGCCCCGGCTTGCCCGATGAATTGCCCGAATTGCTAGTAATAATCGGCTGTTCTCTGCATTCCTCGGGCTCTCGGGCCGCTTGAGCCAAAGGTAGAATCCGGCTCTGGATACTTCAAGCACTCGACACATCAGCGATATCGTAAATTCATGCCGATGCGCTTGAATGAAGCCATACCTCATTTGGATTCTTTGGCAAAGAACGCCGTCGCTTTTTTTAATATATCGCGCTCCTGACGCAGTAAGGCATTCTCGCGCCGTAGGCGACGGAGTTCTTCCTCCTCTGGTTTCAAATGCCCAGATCCCGGAAATGCTTGAGAGGTGTTTGCGAATTCCTTTTTCCAACGTGTCAGCATGTTTGCGTTTATTCCCAAATCTCTGCTGGCCTGTGCAATGGTGATATTTGACTCGGTGAGCATACGAACTGCTTCGATTTTGAATTCCTTCGTGTACTTCCTTCGCTGTTTTTCCATGACACACCCTCTGGTGGACTAGAATGTTCCACCCTTTTCAGTGTGTCAACGGAATCGGGTCATGGTTAAACTCTCATAAGGTCGTTTTTGCTGGATGTGTGGTCGGTCCTGAGGAATGGGAAACGGTCTTGTATTGCCCCAAATGTCGAGCAGCGGAAAGCGAATGGCTGAGAAAACACTGAAGTCCGAACTAATGGCAGATGTTAAATCAAGACTGAAGCAGGAGGGGTTGTTAAGGTTTGAGCGGGGCTATTTATCCTCCGGCCAAGCGGTCGCATCCCAACACATACCGTCAATGAGTGAATCAAAATATCGGGCAGCTTCTTCCGATGCATTAGTGTAAGTGATGGTCTCACCCAAAAAACCTACAAACCTCCACCTGTTTCCATTTTCATGGATTCCATGGTAGTCAACCCCATATGGTTTTAGTTCTTTTTTCTTAACACTAATTGAGCCTTCCAAGAGCCTTTTTGCGGGGATTCCCAAAGACCATAACGGTCCACTCCCCATGGTCAGCCATTCACGATTCTGCTCTGACCCGTAGGCGATATTAATCCTTACACAATCATCATCAGGTTGCGTCAACACGATGGCATTTTCTGGAGGTAATACCTTCATCTTCCATCCGACCCGTTTGGAGGAATCAGAGGACGAGCAGTGTGGGTGAGTCCCTTTGTCCTCCGCTGGAAAGCAAGCGGATAATTGCAAAAGCATCACCCCAAGCACAAGTAGATGCGAAATGCAGATTGAACGAACCCTCATTATTCGGACCTCACGGAACCACAAGTTCCAAAATGCCCGTCGTCACGATTGGTTTTCCATTCTTAAGAACAGGTTGAAACACCCATTCGTGTATTGCAGCCAAAGCAGCTTTATCTGGGTCACCCCGATCATCAAAGGGTAAAGCGCAAAGTACTTCACCCCGTAATCCAACAGCTAGGTATATGGTCACAGGATAGCCCGATTTTGCACTGGAAGGCCACTTGGGGGAGGGCTTCACCAATGCCCGTCTTTCGAGTTCATCCGATTCAAGTCTCACAAGTAAACCGTTAACATCCCGCAATACACTGATACCAGATATGCAGGGCAACTCCACCTTGCCCTTGTTGTGGAAGATTCCCCAGGGTTCGCAGATCTCGTTTGGCTCAGAACAACTGACGAGTCCCAGCTTAATGTATCCGAGATCCCGGTCGACTCCTGTCGATATCGTAACATCAACGGATTGAGCCATAAGCTTAGGGGCTTTGACCTCAAGGAGGTAACTTCCCGCTGGAAGGTTTTCAATCGAGAACTGTCCCGTTTCGGAAGTCATGCCTGAGTAACTGCATTTGGAATCCTCTTTGGAATAAAGCTCAACAATGGCTTTCAAAGGCTGTGCAGTGGTCCTGTCGATCACTTTCCCATGCAAACAGCCGTAATCTTCTCCGTTGGCAAATGGCAGGATGCAGAAGATTGCAACATACGCAAGCAGATGGGGGAGGGGTTTGGGCATGATTTTTTAAAATTCTTATTTATTTTATAATGCCATCGTTCTGTTTTGACTTTGTCAGGTTATTTCTTGCCGCCCCAATAAAGAAAAACAAGACCCCGCAAGCAATGAATACAGCCCTAGCTTTAGGCATCACAATGGCGAGAATGAGAGAAGCAAAAGTCAATGCAAACGGAAGTAGCCTCACAATATTGGGTCGCATCAGTAGATCCTCTTACTGGATTCGGAGATCACGGAGCTATTTATTACGCTTGTCGTTCTGAATATGCTGTTGCCTCAAGTATGGCACTACTACAAACAAAACCACTAAAACAATGATGACGATGTATTTGGTCATGGCACTCCGTTAGCTTCACCTGTGACAAAGATACTTACTATCTTACCCCACTCCCATGCACGGGCATTTTAAAAAATCTTTTCCTGTCAGTGCTGGAGCCTTGCACAAGCATCCGAAGGGGTGGGGGGAGAATCCCCCGGCGGGGCTTGGAAAAAGAATGCTTACGGCAAAGCAAACGGAAAAGGCAATCAGACCTAGCTTAGAACCTCGTAGGACGGCTCAGGAGGGGCAATCATAAAGGGGTTGAGAATCAGTGCCAAGCAGGGAAGGAACGCAGATTCCGTGTGGGTACAGTGTGGGTAATTGGACGGAAGATAGCGGAAGTTGTGGAATTGTTGGAACACATGGAGAGTGCAGGGAAGGCAGTTCGGCTCGACCTTCTCGCAAATAAACTGCAAAAGGGCGGTCGAATACAGGGTACAAGTTTCAGCTTTGGTTGTTATCGCACTTGGGAGTATGAATCATGCTATTCCAATCGCCTAAACCGGTATTTCACGGCCATGTCGCCATAGCCCATTTTCCCATCTGCTGAAGGCTTTATGCCTTCCATCCCCGGCATTTTCATTTTGTCGTATTGAGGTTCCAGAATAAGAATATTGTCCCCCTCCATGGTGCATTTGAACGTCATCGATCCCAGAACGGGGAATGCGGATGCCATATGATGAACAACCAGCTCCTTGCCATCGAACTCGTATGTCCCGGCGTCCGCTGCTTTGGAGTTGGAGGAACTTGATTTTTCCGCTAAATCCCGGATCGCGCTGTAATGTTTCTCTGTGATGAAAATCATAAATGCTTTTGGAACGATTGTTTTCCTGTTTTCAATCGTTCCAGTGTCCATCGTCTCGATGGACCACACGCCTCGAATCTTTTTCGCATCAACAGGGGCTGCATAACATAGCGCTAGAGACAACAGGGTTACAACGAGATAGAAAGAAACATATTTCATAAACGCCTCATCTAGTTGGTGGAGGTCAGACCAGTCCCAAATTCAAGAAACTGGCATTAGATCCAATGGAGCCAATTCCCATTGCCAGGATGACGACGGCAAAGACACCAGAGAAGTGCCTTCGTTTCTCAATTCGCGGCTTTAGCCAAAATTTGTCCTCTGATTTTGACTTTCACAGCTTTGTGACAATTGCTATTTTGAATCCAAGCCCCAGCCTTTGAATAGATCCTTGTAAAATTGCGGCTGCTCGAAATCCGGAAGCATGGACATATATTGATCGCGGAAGGAATAGGGTCGGCCACCGCTTTTCAGGTTTTTCATCAATCCCGATAATTTCTCTTTTGGCACTGCAAAAATCACTTCCTCCTCAGACGTCAAAGCTCTCTGGTATTCCCCTGGATCCGGAAGCACAAGGGAGTAATTCCCGGTCTTCATGGGATCCACAACGCAGTGTGCGCACGATGGAAGCAAGAGATAGCTGCTGATCGGAGGCGCGCCGCCGAGCATCATCGGGGTAAGCAATCCTCGCAGTTGCGCGGGATTCAAATAGATAAGGATAACGTCAGGCGCAAAAGAGGCTTTTTTCAAAGGAGCGGTAAGCGCGCCGACATATTTCCCGACCTCGAAACTCTGATAGGATTCTCCCAACTTTGCCATGGAAGCCGGTGTAGGCACCATTCCATAAGCCATGAGCGCAGTCGGGCACCAATGATCCTCCTTCAACATCGCTACAGTTTTTCCTTCTCGCCGTGACATGCCAAAAGCTTGGCATTGAGCGATGTGACACTTCCCATCTTTTTTCGGGCGGAAGGCGTCTTTCGGGATATCGGCTTCCTTTTCCAGCATCTTAACTGCCACAGGGGATGTCCTCAAAAGCAGCGATGATTCCAGGTCTTCTCCATATCTATGAAATTCACTTAAAACATCTGCCGGATCTGCACCGGCGGGAACCGGCTGATTTGCGGTTTGTGTGGCTGCCATCGCGGTGCCCGATGCCGTCATGGTCACGGCTCCCAGCCCAATTTCCAGCGCTTCTCGTCTAGTGTATTTATTGTTCATATATGTCTCTCCTGATCAACGAAAACGCCATAGATGCACTTTGTCGTTATCGCTTGACCGATGAAGCGGCCCATGATTGCGTGAGCCATTCAATTAACTTCAAAATGTTTCGGTCCCGAAATAGTATCTTGCAAGCTCGAGGAGGCGAAGGATTGGTCCGCCAACGACAATTTGGCCGATTTTTAAATCCCTGAGAAGCTTTTCAATCTGTCCTTCTCTTGAATAGCCATAAGAACCCATGAGCTCGAGTGAACGGCTCACGGTATCCCAGCCAAGTTCTCCGACGACATTCTGAACGGCACTGGCTAATGCTACGCATTTCTCTTCCCAGGGGAAACCGTATACATCGGGATGGTCCATTCTTGCAGCCGCCTCATAGAAAAATCCTTCAGCCGCAAGGATGTTCTGAGCGATGCGTCCCAACTCATGTGCAATCGCTCCGTGCTCCTTCATAGGCCTGCCTGCAATCTCGCGATTGTTCACGTAATCTCGCACTAGCTCGTAAGCTCGCTTCATAATGCCAAGCGGGAATGCGGCGGACGTAAGGCGGCCTATGGTGATGTTTGCCAAAACCGATTTCAAATCGTCTTCAGGATCCTGCTGAGCTCGGTTTTCCTTCGGGACCCTGACGTTTTCAAACCAAATGTCGCCGTTCGTATCGATCGCTGCGCCCATTTTTCGGTACGGTTTGCCCGTAGATACCCCGGGCGCATCGGCTGGAACGAAAATCTGTGCGATGTTTTTCGGGAACTCTTCGCCTTCTACCGAACAGAGCACTCGAAACCACTTCGCTTCCCTGAAACCGGATGGCCATAGCTTATGCCCATTGATTACCCATTCGTTTCCTTCCAGGCGAGCGCGCGTCCGGATCTGACTCCCTTTCAATTTCACATCTTCAACCGATCCTCCTGCATGCGGCTCGGTAATGGCGCTTGCGATGATGAATACTTCATTCCCGAGCAACATGGGTCCGAACTTATTGAGAAGGGATTCATTTAGCTTGGGAAGGGATAAGGCTGCAATGGACCATGGGCTGATGAAGCCTGTACTGGCAAGGCCATAGTCGCCTCGCGCAACTTCCTGGATCATCGCACCCATTTCGACGGTCGACTGGCCCCCCGATCCCCCGAATTCCCCCGGCAGGAAGAGTTTCTGCAGGCCTAGATCGATAAGCAGTTTCTTCCATAAATCATGAACGAAAGTGTGTTCCTTTCTTTCAGTCCAATCCCAATAATCATCCAGTTCCTCAACATGAGGCAAGACTTCATTGTCTACAAACTTCCTCAGGGTTTTACAAAACAGATGTACTTCTGCCGATATCAGATGAGTGGGTTTTATGAAGTCATCGATGCTTCTGATCTGCGATTGTGTCGGCGTTTTCATGCAGGGACTCCTTTAGTATTGCCCGATGCTTGCTGGAAATGGGCGAAGCCTTATGGCACAGTCACTTGTTTTGCTGGAACCGCACGGATTACATTGATTGTCGCAACCGATTTGACCCATCGCTCCGCAATGGTGTCATTTCCGACTATGAGCTTGAAATTGCCTTGTTCTTTAAGGGGCTGACCATTGCAGCGATCGGCAACCAAAATCGGCGGTGGCTGTCCCGCAGAGAAGAGCTCGGCGCTCGATATGGAAGCGCGGAATCCATCAGCTGCTGAAACAACATATCCGACATCAGGCCCAGATGCTGCTTTGGATTCAGCGAGTATGTCTGTGAGCAGAGCGCCCTCGCACTTAACCTCGCCGTGATACCCCATGGCATCGCTGACCTCGAGGGCGCGTACCTCATGGCGTGGATAAGAGCTCAGGTTCCGTATCGTTGCTATACTGGCCGCGCCTTCGCGGATTTCAATTTCTCCGGATACGGCCGGCTGCGATTTTGATTTTGGCTGAGATGCCGGCGAATACAGCTCTGCTACTTCTATGCTTGTTACTCCTTCAAGACTTCGGTCCGCATCGAAATCGCGCGCAGCAATAAGCCGGGGAAAGGCTTGCTTCCGGTTGAGCACAGATCGCCATTGGTGGTCACCTCTGTCCTTATGGCACGAATCGCAGCCTCTCTTTGGTATCACCGGTTCAGCATCGAAAGCCAAAACCACATCGCCGGGTGCGCGGAAAAGCAGTTCTCCATAGGAAAACAGAACTCGTTTGCCCGAATCATTTTGAACAATAATTGCCAGGTCGGTTGGGCGCATGAAACTACTGGACTCTTTCCTTGGACCTGCCATTGAAATCAGAGTTACCAGCGGAACGCCGCGGAATTCAAAATCACCGAAGAAACCCTCGGCACGGTGATCGACACGACGGACTGAAACGGAGCCAAATGTCCTGAGATCGCGAACTCCCAGGCGCAACGACTGACGAACAAGTCCGGAGATACTAACTAGTCCCTGCGATTTGGCATCAGCGTTGTTTTGCTTACTGTTTGGAGCCCCCCCAGTGGGGGCTTGTGCACTATTGCCCGAAATTAGTCCACCCGCAATTACCAAAACCATAAGTCCCAAGATGACCAGGTACGTCGTTCTCTGTCGAGCTGAGATCATTATTTGTCCTCCCTGCCAATGCTTTTCATAATCACCCGGCGCATGCTTTCGCAGCTTCTCGTTTAATTTGCCATTCCTTTATGAACAGTTGCTGCAAAGAAATATCTGAGGTTCCTTTCTCCCCGCAGTAATTCCGTGCAGCCACTCAATTATTTTTGCGATGTTCGGGTCTTTGAGTTCCCTGGCTCTTTGAGGGCAGATCTTCACACAGGCGCAGCACAAGATGCAGGTCTCAACATGAGTGCTCGATACCTCATTAACGCTTACTGAACCTGTCGGGCATGCGCCGGCACAAGCTCCACAGGCCGCGCAGCGATTGTTGTCCGTAGCAGGCGAGGCTTGCGGAAGCTCAGCATGCGCTCGGAATGGTTTGTTACCCGGTAACTTCAGAGTCCCGACATACCCGATGTCTTGGGTTTCTTCTAACAATTTGCGGACCGACTTGCCAAATTCGTGGGCGCGGTCAATGTCCGAGGCATCAGGACGTCCTTTGGCTAGAGGCGTTCCTTCGCTGGAAAACGAATGCTCCCCGATGAATGCGCTTCCGGCAATCGGCACGAAGCCGGCCGCTGTAGCAAAATCATTTAGTTCCAGCAGTGCATCCTCGAATTCTCTGTTGCCGTAGAGGACGACAAGGACGGCAGGATTTCCCCCAGATTTCAGGCCTTGAAATCGGTGAGCAGCAATTTCCGGTATACGTCCGGCATAGACAGGTGCCCCAATCACAAGCAATTCATTGTTATTCAATTCCGGATAAGCGCGATCATTATTGGGAAGCGTCAAATCGATATGCCTGACGTCAGTGGAGATTTCCACCGCGATACTTTCGAGTATGGTCTTGGTCGTTTTGGTGGGCGAAAAGTAGACGAGCCTGACTGTTTTGATTTTCACCGGGTCCTCTCTATTTGTTTCTGCGTTATCC
This sequence comes from Acidobacteriota bacterium, assembly GCA_963664705.1. GTDB lineage: Bacteria > Acidobacteriota > UBA6911 > UBA6911 > UBA6911 > UBA6911. Next base: position 6,729,737 of record OY761556.1, read on the forward strand.
CAAAGCCCTGTAGTAACTGCAAGCCTTCATTGCACGCCTATTGTCTCTTTATTTCAAGAATATGTTCACAATAGTTATCTCCGGCGGGGATCGATTTTCCGATCCGATATATCAAATTGGGATTCAGTTCCTCAACAATTTGCCGGCGAATATGGATTACAGATTGCGTGGTAGTATGGATCAGGCAAATTGCAACAGATGAGCCGCGTTGTAGTCCGTCAACCGATCCAGATAAAGGGAGGATTAATGGCGACGGTAAGTGAGTTCAACCGATTTGGGGAAGAGATTGAGAAATTGCTGCTGCTGCGGACGTCTCCGTTAGCAGTTAAAATGCTTGAAAGTAAATCCGATATTCCCGAGGGAGCAATCAGGCCGAAAACTGACCAGGGCTGTCACCTCGCTCAATGTCAGGCTTTTTCCTTGTCCAGAAAAAGGGGCGTTCCTATCGCCATGCTGAAAGAGGATCACTGGTGCTGGGGTCCCCTGATCGCCTATGGATTGGTGGATCCGGCCATTGCTGAGAAGTTTCCTGAACTGAAAGATGCGATCAAGCAAATCCCTCTCATCGAACAGGGAAAATACATCGGGATTGTTTCGGCTCCGCTGAAGACGGCCAGTTATGTGCCGGACGCCGTGCTGGTCTATTCCAATAATGCCCAGTTAAACAACATTCTCTGGGCTCTGTCTTTTGGAGGTGAAGGACTTATTAATTCACCCATGTGTCCGATTACCTCCTGCGCTTTTTCTGTCGTGCCTGCCCTTTCGGGGCAATACTGCATCACGTTGCCGGATCCCGGAGAACTGGGACGGGCACAGGCTGGAGAGGATGAAATCATTTTCTCTTTACCAAAGGACAAGGTCGAAGGATTGGTATCTCAATTAAGGATGTTCGAAGCAAGAAAAATGGGATACAGGCATAATGCCCTTTGGGAAATAATGCCTGATTTCCCGAGGCCTGATTTCTACAAGAAGTTTTATCGTGAGTGTGGATTGGAGGCGGACGATAAACCGACATGGCCCGCTCACTAGGCTGGCTCTGGTCAGCCTGATCAAACAAAGGAGAAATTTAATAATGAAAGCTTTTTGTTGCCTGCTAATAATCGCATTGCTTGCCGCTACGCCGATTTGTCTATGGTCGGAAGAAAACGGAGCCGCTCTTTATGATTCCAAATGCTCCATGTGTCATGGCGAAAAGGGCGAAGGCAATCCTCCGAGCATTCCTAAACTCGCGGGAACATCCATGACCCTTGATCAATTGAGTACTTACCTCATCAAGGGGGACAGCACTAAAACCATCCATAAGGAACCAATCAGTGATCTCAACGCCGATCAAGCCAAAGTGATTGGGGAATTTATAAAAAAGATGAAAAAGTAGTCGGCATACAGTAGGGGCGCCCGGCTTGAGGTGCCCTACTTTATCCCATTACGTAATCCACGATAATAGGTCTCGGAATTGTAGATAGCCGCCAGCGGATTGTGACCCAATCCCCTATCTTTCACGGTATACTCTCGGATATGCCAACAATATGAGTTGGCATTTTGCATGATTTCCCTTTAAGGCTCTATTGTATTCTGCAGGATAACCCCCCCCCCCTCACCTTGTAGTTGCGGATTACTATTACATCCAACAAACAAGGAATCATTGCGGAGTTTACTGAGTTGGCACGGGCAGTGCTTATCTCTTCTATCAGGAAAATTCATAATACACAATAATGTATATAAATATAGATAGTAATACATATATGTAACATGTCAAAAGGCAAAGGGAAACCTGCACCTGCTGGATGGAAGCGCTCTGCTACCCGTGAATTCAAGGAATAATGCGGTTTTTCGCTGCAAAAGCCTGCATTCATGATCCAGGCATTCCTGGCACGGTTATTGCATTTTCAAAATTGTGCAGTATTGAGTTGAAACGGCTCTCGGTCCTTGCGGAGGGGACGTCCGCGCGGAGGAATGCAATGCATTTTGATTCCTACCAGACTGAAGATTATCACGATGAAATGTTCCATGCCGACGGGACGGCACGACCTGAAGCCCGCCTGCTGCTTGAAGCTATTGAATCGCTCGATGACGGCCAACTGCTTCGCTACCAGCGTGCAGCCGAGCGATTGCTCTTGCAGATGGGGATCACCTTCAACGTGTATGGGGATTCGTCGGGAACGGAACGGATCTTCCCTTTTGATATGATCCCTCGCATTGTTCGCGCAGATGAATGGCGCCGGATAGAACAGGGCCTCAAGCAGCGTATTCATGCCTTGAACGCTTTTATCAACGATATCTATCATGATCGCAACATTCTCAAGGACAAGGTCATCCCTGAAGACCTGATTCTTTCGGCGGCTTCCTATCGACCTCAGTGTTGTGGCATCGACCCGCCCCAAGGAGTCTGGTGCCACATCACCGGGACGGATCTGATCCGACACAGCGACGGTCAGGTTTACGTTCTCGAAGATAACCTGCGAGTTCCTTCCGGCGTTTCCTATGTCCTGGAAAACAGGAACATTATGAAGCGGACGTTTTCGCTGGTCTTTGAAGGGCTGAAGGTACGTCCCGTGGATACCTATCCGGGGAAATTGCTGGAAACGCTGCAATCGCTCTCTCCCAGCAAAACCGGTGCTGATTCCACCGTTGTTGTATTAACGCCCGGAATGTTCAATGCCGCGTACTTTGAGCACAGTTTTCTGGCAAGGCAGATGGGAATCCAGCTTGTCCAGGGCGAGGATTTGGTGGTCGAGGATGGATATGTCTGGATGCGCACGACGAAAGGTTTATGCAAGGTGGATGTCATTTATCGGCGCATTGATGATGATTTCCTTGATCCTATGGCGTTCCGATCCGATTCCCTCCTGGGTGTACCCGGCATCATGCAGGCCTACCGTGCGGGACATGTCGCTCTGGCCAACGCTCCCGGGAACGGCATCGCCGACGACAAGGTGATCTACACCTATGTCCCGGATATGATCCGCTATTATGAAGGCGAAGATCCGATTCTCCCCAATGTTCCCACTTTTCTTTGCTGGAGAGACAACGAGCGCCAGCATGTCCTGCAAAACCTGGAAAAACTCGTCGTAAAGGCAGCGAATGAGGCCGGCGGATACGGGATGCTGGTCGGCCCGCATGCAACACCAGCACAGCGGGAGGCATTTGCGGCCAGGATTGTGGCAAACCCGCGGAACTACATTGCGCAGCCTACCCTGGCCCTCTCCCGTGTACCAACCTTGATTGAGGATCACCCGGAAGGGAGGCATGTCGACCTCCGGCCTTACATCCTCTACGGCAGGGACATTACTGTTTTGCCCGGCGGGCTAACCCGTGTTGCGCTCCGGAAAGGATCTCTCGTCGTCAATTCTTCCCAAGGTGGAGGAAGCAAAGACACGTGGGTTCTTGCCGATTCAGAAAGGAGTCACGACCAATGATCGGCAACCGGCCTTTGCTCAGCAGGGTGGCGGATTCCGTGTATTGGATGGCTCGCTACATCGAGCGAGCGGAGAATGTCGCCCGATTTATTGGCGTCAATCTGCACTTGCAGCTGGACCTTCCGCAGGAATTCGCACATCAGTGGCAGCCACTGATTGATACCAGCGGCGATTCGACTCTATTCCTGGAAAACTACGGCATTCCTACCAGGGAGAATGTCATCAAGTTTCTAACGCTGGATCCAGCCAACCCGAACTCGATCTATTCCAGCCTTCGTGCCGCGAGGGAAAACGCACGCTCGATTCGCGAAACCATTTCATCGGAAATGTGGGAACAGATTAACGATATTTACCTGCAGATACTCTCGCAGCAAACAATGCCTGAGGCGGAGCATCTTCTTGAGATGCTCCGGAGCGTGAGAATTGCCGGCCACCTGTTCCAGGGGCTTACCGATGCAACCATGAGCCACAATGAAGCATGGCATTTTTTGCGCCTCGGCCGAACTTTGGAACGCGCTGACAAGACATCCCGAATTCTCGATGTAAAATATTTCATCCTGCTCCCTTCCATTGGAACCGTCGGAACTCCCTACGACGATCTGCATTGGGCAGCTGTCTTGAAATCCGTTAGCGGATTTGAAATGTATCGCAAGAAGCATGGACAGATCTCACCCCGAGACATTGTGGCGTTTTTGATCATGGATCGGGAGTTCCCTCGTGCGATCCATCATTGCATGCAAATATCCGATGAATCTCTGCACGCAATAACGGGAACGCCTTTCGGTTCCTTCCGATACAAATCCGAACAGATGCTGGGTCGATTACGGGCCCAGCTCAATTTCACTACCGTGGATCAGGTACTTCGCGAAGGACTGCATGAATTCATTGACCGGCTGCAGGAGAGCATTAATGACATCGGCAACAGCCTGCATGCGGATTTCTTTTCCGGGCACCAGTTCGCAAAAGTTGCGGCAAGCGGGGAGTTTCAGAAATGAGTATTCGTGTTGCACTGTATCACAAGACAATTTACGAGTACGACCGGATGGTTTTGCTTGGGCCGCAGACCGTTCGCCTGCGGCCGGCCCTGCACGGGCGTACTCCGATAACCGGATATTCCTTCCGGGCCGAACCGAAAAGCCACTTCATCAACTGGCAACAGGATCCACAGGGTAATTTTCTTGCTCGCCTGGTATTCCCGAATCCAACCAGTCTGTTTTCTGTTGAAGTGGATCTCATCGCGGACATGACAGTCGTAAATCCGTTCGACTTCTTCCTTGATCCCTGCGCCGAAGTCTACCCATTCCGTTATGAGCCCTACCTTGAACGCGAATTGAGGCCCTATCTGGAGACAACCCCCGCGGGGAAAATCCTGCAAAGATTTGTTCAAAACATCGCACCGCAGGCAGGGAACACGATCGAATTTCTCGTAGACCTCAACCGTCGTGTACAGGAGGAAATTCGTTATGTCATCCGTCTCGAAGCGGGTGTTCAGTCGCCGGAAGAAACGCTTGCGCTGAAAAGCGGCTCCTGCCGGGACTCGGGCTGGCTTTTGACGCAGATCCTGCGACGGCTGGGGCTTGCCGCCCGTTTCGTCTCAGGGTATCTGATTCAGTTGAAGCCGGATGTGAAGCCGATCGAAGGTCCGGCCGGCACTGAGACAGATTTTACCGATCTGCATGCATGGACCGAAGTGTATCTGCCTGGGGCCGGTTGGGTCGGACTGGATCCCACCTCGGGCCTGCTTGCGGCTGAAGGGCATATTCCCCTCGCGGCAACACCCGAGCCCCATTCGGCAGCTCCGGTCAGCGGAATGATCGGCGAGTGCGAAGTCGCGTTTCGCCATGAAATGCGGGTCACCCGCATTCATGAAGATCCGCGCGTTACCAAGCCGTATTCTGATGAACAATGGGCGGGCATTCTCTCTCTGGGAGATCAGGTGGATGCCGACCTCGCGAACGAAGATGTCCGGTTGACCGTAGGAGGAGAGCCCACCTTTGTTTCCATTGATGACATGGAGGGGGCAGAGTGGAATACGGCCGCACTGGGCGCGGATAAGCAAAAACTGTCTGCGAACTTGCTGCTTAGATTAAGAGATGCCTTCGGGCCCAGGGGATTGCTGCATTTCGGACAGGGGAAATGGTATCCCGGTGAATCGTTGCCCCGATGGGCATTCAGTTGCTACTGGCGGAATGATGGCCTGCCGCTTTGGCGTAATCCTCGTCTGATCGCGGATCCGGCGCTTGATTATGGCGCCGGCGATGATGAATCGCGCCGATTTGCGCTGGAGCTGTCCGCCCGCATGGGCATTGAATCCAGATATGTCATTGATGCATTTGAAGACCCATGGATCTACCTGCAAAAGGAGCAGCAGCTTCCAATCAATGTTGACTGGAGCGACAGCAAGCTTGACGACCCTGAGGAACGGGAGCGAATTCGCCGTATCCTCCACCATGGGCTCGGCAAGCCGGTCGGCTTTGTTCTTCCCTTAAGAAAGGGAGCAGGCCAATCCGGGCCGGAGTGGCAATCGGGACCGTGGCGATTGCGCTCCGGAAGGCTATTTCTGCTGCCGGGAGATTCCCCGATTGGATTTCGTCTCCCCCTGTCATCCCTACCCTGGGTCCCGGATTTGGCGGAAGAGAGAATTATTCCTGCCGACCCAATGCTTCCCAGAAGTCCACTGCCACCGCCTCGCCCTCCAGGGAGCCCGTTCCCCTTGCAGGAACAGAGAATCTATCGTGGCGACCCTGCACAGTCCGAACCATCCTCCTGCTCTGAAAACCCGGTTATCCGGACCGCTCTCGCCGTTGAGTCGCGAGAGGGCAAGGTATGTGTGTTTATGCCTCCTACCGGACATGTCGAGGATTATCTGGAATTGACGGCCCTGGTAGAGGAAACGGCTGCCGCCCTCAATATGCCTGTTTTGATTGAAGGGTATCCGCCCCCGTATGATCCCCGGCTGCGCAACCTCAAGGTGACGCCCGATCCCGGCGTAATTGAAGTAAACATCCATCCTGCGACAAGCTGGAGGGAATCGGTCGGAATAACCACAATCTTGTATGAGCAGGCTCGATTGTGTCGCCTCGGTACCGAGAAGTTCATGCTGGATGGCCACCATAGAGGCACCGGCGGCGGCAATCATATGGTCCTTGGAGGGCCGACGCCGGCGGAAAGTCCCTTTTTGCGAAGACCCGATCTTCTCAGAAGCTTCCTCTGCTATTGGCTGAATCACCCATCGCTGTCATACCTTTTTTCCAGTGTCTTCGTGGGCCCCACAAGCCAGGCATGTCGTGTGGATGAGACTCGACCCGATTCGGTCTATGAACTGGAAATAGCATTCCGCCGCCTCCACGATTCCCAAAATGGAAATTTTGCAGCCTGGATGGTTGATCGATTCTTTCGAGATCTCCTGGTGGATTCGGCGGGCAACACGCACCGGTCGGAATTCTGCATTGACAAGCTTTACTCTCCGGACACTTCCTCAGGCCGGCTGGGATTGGTCGAACTGCGCTGTTTCGAGATGCCTCCGGACGCCCGGATGAGCTTGGCCCAACTGCTGCTGGTTCGAGCTCTCATCGCTGCATTCTGGCGTTCGCCTTATTTGGAAGCGCCTGTTCGCTGGGGAACTCGGCTGCATGATCTCTTTATGCTTCCCTACTACGTTGCCCGGGACTTTCAGTCAGTCATCACGGATTTGCGGAACGCGGGATATCCATTCGATCCGAGCTGGTATGCCCCTCATATGGAATTCCGTTTCCCAATCTACGGCAAGGTATGCTACGAGGGAATTGAGCTGGAATTACGGCAGGCGATTGAACCATGGTATGTTTTGGGCGAAGAACCAGGGATGGGCGGGACAAGCCGCTACGTAGACTCTTCGCTCGAAAGACTGCAGTTGCTGGTGCGCGGTCTATTGCCGGAACGATATGCCGTAGCCTGCAACGGAAGGCGCTTGCCGCTGCATCCAACCGGGAAAAATGGCGAATATGTTTGTGGAGTGCGCTATCGCGCATGGCAACCTGCCCGCTGCCTTCACCCCACAATTCCAGTTCACACTCCGCTCCTTTTTGACGTTATTGAAATAGCTGCAGCGAAAGCAATCGGCGGTTGTACTTACCATGTCGCGCACCCGGGTGGGCGCAATTACGAATCGCTCCCTGTTAATTCAAACGAAGCGGAGGCGCGTCGTGCGGCCCGCTTCTTTCCTTTCGGCCACACTCCCGGAACTTTCATGACACCACCCAAAGAGGAAAACCCGGAGTTCCCATCGACATTGGATCTCCGTACGCTTGCGCCGGAAGGATTGAAACTGTATTCTTAGCCAACATGGATTTAGGAATTCTGTGAATAACAACAGCTCCGCTATTCCCAAAGCCACCCAATCAAGCTCGCAATACCTGCCACCGCAGGATTACTGGGATGAAGCGGTCCTTCCCAGCGGTCACCCTCGAAGGCACTGGCGGAAGATTACGGCCGCGGTCGGAAGGATGGGACTGCCGCAGTTGGCCCGCGCATGGCAGGCAGGATGCCAAATTATCCAGGATACAGGGATTGCCTATAACCTCGGCAGCAGCGGCCATTCGGACATTCCACTGTGGCGGATGGACCCCATTCCCCTGCTGATGAGTGCTGTTGAATGGAGCTGCATTGAAGAAGCAATCATCCAAAGAGCTGCATTGCTGAATTCGATTGTCGAAGATTTGTATGGCCCGCGAAAGCTGATTCACGAACGAAAGCTGCATTCAACACTGCTCTTCGACAACCCGCTATTTCTCCGTCCCTGCAACGGCGTATCTCCGGTCGGCGGAAAGTATATCCGCACCTATGCCGCAGATCTGGTTCGATCTTCCGACGGAACATGGCGCGTTCTTTGTGATCGGACACAGGCACCGGAAGGAATGGGCTATGCGCTGGCAAACCGCATGGTCAGCGCGCGCACGCTCCCTTCGCTTTTCAGCCGATACCACATACGCCAGTTGACTCGATTTTTCGATGTCCGGCGTAACGCACTTCTGGAAGTCGGAAGCAACCGAGGTTCCACGCCGCGAATTGTGCTGATGACGGCAGGCTCACATAATGAAGCCTACTTTGAGCACTCGTCGCTCGCCGGACACTGGGCTTTCCCTTTGGTACAGGGGGAGGACCTGACAGTGCGGGATAGCCGTGTGTTTCTCCGAACGCTTGGCGGGCTGGAACCGGTCGATGTGATCCTGCGCCAAATGGAGGACGAGTATTGCGATCCGCTGGAGCTAAAGGGAGATTCGCAACTTGGCGTCCCAGGACTCCTCCATGCGGTTCGGAGCGGCCAGGTAGCGGTCGACAACGCGCTTGGCAGCGGCATCATGGAAACGCCGTCATACATGGCCTTCACGGGGGATTTGTGTCAACACATGCTCGGCGAAGCATTGCGGATCCCATCGATAAAAACCTGGTGGTGCGGAAGAAAAGCGGACCGGGAATATGTACTCGATCACCTGGACCAGCTGATTATAGGTCCCGCTTTCAAAGGAGTTGAGCTCCAACAAAAGGCTCCCGCGCTGTTGAGCAGAGCCGATCGCAAGGAGATGGCGGAACGGATTGCCGCCCAGCCGGAAAGATATGTCGGTCAGGAAATTCTCAATTGCTCCACGGTTCCGGTCTTTGTAGAAAACAAGCTGGTTCCGCAGCACCTGGTGCTGCGGGTATTTGCGGCATGGGATGGGCAGGGCTATACGGTTCTTCCTGGCGGCCTGGCGCGTCTCTCCAGTCAAGGCTCTTCCGCCGAAGTTTCCTCCCAACTGGGAAGCGGGAGCAAAGACACCTGGGTATTGGGCGATCCGGAAACTGCGGAACCGGTACCGGTGCCGATTCATCTCCAGGCGGATTTCCGTACGAGAAGCGCAAGTCTGCCCAGCCGCATTGCGGACAACCTTTTCTGGCTGGGCCGATATGCCGAAAGAGTGGAATCATGCATCAGACTGGTTCGCGCTCTGCTGCCGGCACTCTCGCGCGAGGCGGATTTCGGAAGAGCTGTTTCGCTCGAAATTGCGGTAGGGCTTCTCTCCGGCATGCGCTACCTTCCCGCCGAACTCGCCTCCGCATCGATCGGAGAACGGCATTACCAGGTAAGGCGTTTGCTTGCCAACATGATTCATGACTCCACGCGCACCGGAGGCTTGAGCTGGAATCTACACGAAATGTGCCGTGTAGCCTGGCATCTTAAAGAGCGCCTTTCTGCCGACACCTGGCGTGTTCTCCAGAAATTAAGGGGAGATGTCATGGCATCCGCCCTGATCGATGCCGACCAGCGCTACTCGGAGGACATCAGTATCCTGGATGGTGCCATTGTGACACTCTCTTCATTTTCCGGGCTCATGATGGAGAACACAACGCGCGGACATGGCTGGCGTTTTCTCGAGATGGGCAAACGACTCGAACGGGCCCTCCAGATACTCGAGCTCCTTCATGCAGGGATGGTGGAAAATCCTTCCGATACCGCGCCCTACCTGCAGCTGCTGTTGCAAATTGCCGACAGTACCATTACATACCGCACGCGATATATGGCCATCGTCAACACCAACTATGTACTGGAACTGCTGTTGTCGGATGAAACCAATCCCCGTTCCGTCGCGTTTCAGCTTGAGAGTCTCCTGGAACATGTCAGCAAGCTGCCGGAGCATGAAACTGAAGGCCGCTACCCGCAGGAACAGCGGATTGCGCTCAAAGCTTTGACCGCTGTCCGCCTGGCATCCATGCAGGAACTCGCATCTCACGACTCCATCAGCTGCTATGCATCGTTGAACACGCTCCTGGAAAGCCTCAAGGCGGATCTCTACGGCCTTTCCGATACGCTCACCGCGCAATTTCTTCGCCATGTTGCGGTGTCCCGGTTCACGACTTCCTAGGAGATACATGCGATATCGAGTGCACCACGAGACGCGTTATACCTATGAAGAACCCGTTTCACAGTGCTTTAATGAGTTTCATCTGACTCCTCGAGATACTCCCGGTCAGAAGGTGCTCGAGACAGCGGTCCGGGTTACTCCCTGGCCCTCGATTTTCCAGCACAGATCGGATTATTTTGGCAACAATGCCACCGCTGTGGAAATTCTTGAACGCCACAAATATTTTGAGGCCGTCGCGGACAGCCTGATTGATGTCGAACCTGCCTCGCTGTCGAACACGATTTCCTGTCCATGGGAGCATGTGCGCGAATTATTGCATGCGCAGGAGAGTGAAGAAACGCTCGAGGCATCGGAGTTCACATGCGAATCCCACTTTGTCCCGTCGATCCGCGAACTCGAGGCCTACGCCAAACCAACCTTCATCGCCAACCGCCCCATTGTGGAAGCCGTCGCCGAACTTTCCCATCGAATTTACACAGAGTTCCGATACATGCCGCAATCTACATCTATTGAAATGCCGCTCGGGACCATTCTGAGAAATCGTCGTGGAGTGTGCCAGGATTATGCACATATCATGATCGGGGCGCTTCGCAGCCATCGGTTGGCGGCGCGGTACGTAAGCGGATATCTGCGCAGCAACCCGGGGTTTCATGGTGCGGAGGCTTCGCACGCATGGGTCGCCGTCTGGATCCCCGGGTACGGATGGATGGCGGTTGACCCGACAAATGACGTGGTCCCCTCCGATGCACATGTAACGCTCGCCTGGGGCCGCGATTATGCCGACGTCGCTCCAATAAGAGGCCTGACCCTTGGGGGGGGAGCCCATAAGGTAGAAGTCGCCGTGCGGGTGGAACCGATTGCCCCCGCCGCGAAGTGAAGCAATCCTCTATCAACCGTGTCGGCTGACGGGAAAAGTCTCACCAAAAAGGCGGATGGCAGCGACTTAAAAGCCACCATTAGTTTGGTTTAACAGCAATGACCCTGGAGCTTTCGCCGGGCACTCAAGAGCAAGTAATTGCAAAAATGAGCCGCTCTGCGGGGCGGCCCGCCGCTTGGGATACCGTCGAAATAGACTGGGGACGTCCCATGCATTCACCTGGTTTTGCTGAATGATTCGGGGCTTTATTCGCGAGCACGCAGGTAAAAGCATGGGGCGTACCCAATTTTTATGCCCAGTTGCTTCGGACTGTAGCGCTACTGAAGGTAGCCGGACCAGAACACGCGCGCGTAGCAGTCGGCGTTCATGAAGAATCCGCGTTCGGTCGTATCGTTCTTGGGAGCAAATCCGCTATGGAGGTGCAGTTCCCCTACGGGCTGGGTTGTGCTCAAGTGAAACATGGTGACCGGGCTGAAGAAACCGCCTGCGGTCTCCTCTATCCAGATCTCGCACGATTCCGGGCCGCTCAGAAAGCGCTCAATCCTCACGTCGGTGATCACTGCATTGCTTGGAATGGTCATGTACCGTTCATTCCAATTGGAGGAGAGCGAGATCAGCCCGTCTGCATGGATGAGCGTCGGCGATGTAACCGTCACGCTACCCGACACCTTCTGCACGGCAGGCAGGTTCGCAACCGTCACGCTTCCGGAGACTGGTTGTACCGCGGGCAGGTTGGTGACGCTCACATTTCCGGTGACCGGGACCGGATTCGCGGCGGTGTTGTCAACGGTGACTGTCTTGGAATCGGCCGCGAAGGCCATGAAAGCGGTCAAAATCGAAGCCGAGATGACACCAAATACAACCAGTTTCTTCTTCATGTTTTTTTTCTCTCCCCAAAAGGATTCGGTTTTATTCTTCACTCAAGTGAAAGATGCACCACTCAAAACGCCCCGGCGGATTGCAGTTGGGCCCTGACGTGATCCTCGTCGCGATACATCCATTGGCGTGTATCAGTGATAGGAGTCCGTGATGCCGCAAGCCAGCAAAAATGCGCATGAGTCTCTGGCACCTTCTAGACTGAGATCAATTTATGCAAAAGATGTGCCATCCTATTCCTCCCCGCTGCAGACATGACTAATTACGGCTAACTATTGATTTTGATGAGACTTATGGATGAGTGCATCGCGAACCGCTGGTTGGCTTCATTGTCGGCAATTGAAATAGTGTAAAAACACTTTACTTTGAATTATGAAAGTAAATGTCATATAGGGCGTAACCTATAGAATATAATAAAATAGATCTGCTAACGCCGGTGTAGTATTTTTTTTACAAAAAATAGAGTGAATTACCTAATATTCTTTGGGGCTGTGGTGATTAATCGCGCTCCTCACTACGCAAGTCAGTTTTGAAGAAGCGGATCCGCTTTTTTGTGATTAGCCTTGGCTGGCGGAGCTATTTGGAGGTAAATAAGGATTCAGCTTTTTGGGGCAATAAGGAGCGGCAATCAAAATGGAAATCAAAGTCATTGAGGCGGATTTAGCGCAAACCGAACATCAACAGGCGATTCTGGACCTGCTCGACATGTACGCATGCGATCCAATGGGCGATGGCAAGCCGCTGGCCGCCGAGGTGAAACGCAATCTCATTCCCGGTCTGCAACAGCATCCAACAACAATAGTGTTCCTCGCATACCATGCTACGGAGCCGGTCGGCCTTGCCATCTGCTTCCGCGGCTTCTCGACATTTGCGGCCAGACCGCTCATCAACATTCACGATCTGGCAGTTTCACCCGCTCACAGAGGCCACGGGATCGGGCGCAAACTCCTCGATGCCATTGCGGACAAGGGTCGGACAATCGGCTGCTGCAAGCTTACCCTCGAGGTTCTTGAGAACAATAGGCGTGCGCGCCAACTGTACGAAGCCACTGGATTTCGACAGGCAACATACCAGCCTGAGGCCGGTGGCGCGCTGTTCATGGCCCTGCTTCTCAAATGAGGCATTTTGAGGCCTATTATTTGTAGGATTTCAGATTTCAGTGCCACCGCTTTCGGCTTTTATGGTTTTCAAAGGCGGTAAGCTGCCGCCTCCAAGGTTCTCCCTTTGGGCACGCTCAGGCCAGCAGAATGCAGGCGCTTTCATGTTATTCTCTTGTTTATGACGGCTCACAAGCGAATATGCCGGAAATCTTCTCGCGATCAGGAAGGGAAAATATGAAACACGGGAAATTATGGTTGGTCTCGATGGCTTTAACGCTCCTTGCAGCATCCTTTGTTTGGGTATTACAGGCCAGGGCTCAGACTGGAGAAGTCAAAGAGAAGCCCCCGGTATACTCCTACATTGCCGTGTGGAATATTCCCCGCGACCAATGGCAGGCCAGAGAGAGCCAGGCCGCGGCGGCCCGGAAGATCCTGGATCGGTCTATTTCCGACGGGACCATCGTGGCTTATGGATTCGATGAAAACCCGTTGCACGACACTTTTTGGCTTTCGCTGTCCAAGGCAGGACTGCAGAACGTGCGTGACCAGTTCCAGAAGGCGGGTATATCTGTTGCTCCCAAGCAGGCCGGAGCCGCAGCTCCACCAGTGAGCATTCTTGCCAGCCGTTATTACAACTGGCATACGGGCGTGTGGAAGAATGCCTATGTTCATGTTGGAATATATAAGATGCGCCCAGAGGCTCCGAAGGATGTTGTCGATATTCTGAGCAAAAACTATTTTGCGCCGCCGCTGGAGAAGATGCTCGCCGACGGATCGATCTTTGAATGGGAAACCGACGTTTATGCTGATCCCCAAGATTCTCCCGGGACGTTCCTGATTGCCTATCTGTCCGCCACTTCCGATGGTCTGGATAAAGCCAACAACGCCGTGCAGAAGATACTGAAGTCTAATCCGCCGAAAGGTCCGGCGTTCGATACACTGGTGGATGCAAGTGCGAGCCGTGATGTCGTGGTGCGCTCGTACGCCGCGTACAAGTAGTTGGCAATTAACAGGTCTCGGACCGGGGTTAGTGGACTTTGAACATCGCAGGGTTGATGTTTCCGTTTTGCATCCATTGCTCTGCCGTCAGACTCCAGTGACCCAGGAACGAGCTCCCCTGCCCTTCAACGGAGTATTCCAGCATATAGCTGTGCGGCAAAACCAGGCTCCTGGTTTCGTTGCCCGTGGTGTCCTTGAATCGAACTTCCTTAAAGTTGTCGAACCGCTCGACCAGCCGATAATGGGAATCTCCGATCTGGTCCTGGATGCCTGCGTTTCGGGAGATCGCTACGGAGCCTTGTCCGCTGGCCATCTTTGCGGCATTGGGAACTCCTCGCGTGACCGTCTGGCCGGCCTGCAATGCCTGCTCCCCTTGCACCACCAGCGTGTATTCCGTTTTCACGTGACGAAACGTATCGGGTTCGAAGAACAGTTTAACCTTAATGTTGTTCAACCCGCCCTTGGGGGTGTACTCGAGTTCATGCAGATCCCGCCCGTCTGTTCGGGTGCTGGCATATTTAAGAGAGGGGGTTCTTTTCCCGATGTCCAGCAACGGCCAGCCCAGCGACCAGACTCCTCCCAGCAGCCCTTCCCGCATCACTCCCTTGTAGCGAAAGATAAAGTCGCCCAACGGGGATCGCTGGCCCGGGCTGATGTTGGCTACCTCTACCTCCGTTCCATCGAAGGCGAATTGCTCTCCGGGGTAGTCCAAGCCACCGTACTTAAGGATGATGCTCAAATTATTCCCCGCAGTAATCACCATTGAACTGCCGGCCAGATTTCCAACCCCTCCCTGGACAAATTCCATGGAAGACTTTCCGCTCATGCCCCGGTTTTTGATTTTTCCTAGGAGACCCGGATCTCCTATGGATTTCAGATGGGCGGCCACGACTTCTTCAGCCGTAAGCCCTTTATCCTTGGCAAAGGATTGCGCCATGCCCGACAGAACAAGAGCAAACGCAATGAAGAGGTGGACCACCTTTGTTTTCATTGTCATCTCCAACAGTTTGAAACAATCCTGGGCGCGCCGCCGTCCCGCCTGATTCCGCATGATAATTATACTGAGCCCTGCGACGCGAGTGAATCGCCAGGCTCTCCGGGGCTGATATGTATTGCTCAGCGAGGTTCATCGGCGACATGGAAGTGGCCGCGCCCTTGCCGGCGAGACGCCTGACGGGACAGCGGCGCTCCCATTTGCCTCTTTCAGGGGTTGCCCCCGCCGAACTGATCGACGGGGGCGTT
Organism: Acidobacteriota bacterium; assembly: GCA_963664705.1. Lineage (GTDB taxonomy): Bacteria > Acidobacteriota > UBA6911 > UBA6911 > UBA6911 > UBA6911. Next base: position 6,745,128 of record OY761556.1, read on the forward strand.
TGCGAAATTAGAAGTCAAAGCGCGCCATTGCCTGGAGCGTGCGCCCTCCGACCTTATAGCTGTACTGCCCGATAGGAGTGGTACCATTGACGTTCATGCTGGGAGCGGTCGGGAAGGTTACTCTCGTTCCCGATGAACCCAGGGTGCCGGATGCAAACGGATGATTGAAGACGTTCGTGATATCCGCGCGCAGCCGGAAGCTTTTGCTTTCACTGATCGCCACCGTTTTCGACAGGGACATATCCACATTCCATCTTACGAGGTTGCGGTAAGAGTTGTAGCCCATGTTTCCCTGTTTTCCCGGCGTCGGATTCATCAGCACGATGTTTCCGGACTTGCTGTCAACAATCGCCTGCAGCGTACACAGCGACTGGATGCTGCCGTCGATGCTGTTGCATTGCGGGTCTTTGGTGAACGTATAGCGATTGGCGAAGAGGCTGCCATTCGCGGCTCCGTTCGGCCAGGAGACCGCAACGGCTGCGGGATCGATTCCGCCGTTGACGATATCCGGAGTGCAATTGCCATAAAGCCCGCAGAAGCTGTTACTGGTAGTACCTGCGGTGCCGGTAGTCAGATTCAATGGAGCACCGCTTTGAACCGTGGTGATCCACCCGACCTGCCACCCGCCGATGGTTTTGGCCAGGGCTCCCTTCGACTTCGACCCGATCAGCCGGTTCGGGCCGAATGGCAGATCAAAGGTACCGTAGGTTACCCAATTGTGCGGGCGATCCGAATCCAACAAGACATACCCGGTTCTCAAATTACGGGGATCCGGGCTGAGACCGCCGCTGTTCCCCATGTTCTTGGACCAGGTATAGGTTGTCTGGAAGTATATTCCGTGAGTCGGCCTGAGAGTGACCTGACCCTGGAATGAGTGATAGTTGGAATAGCCCTGGTTTTCATATAGCGTAGCCGTGGCAAACTGTGGGCTTGCTTTGATGAAGTTGACCGGGAATCCATTATCCTCGATGTACTTGCCCCTGGGATCGCCGGCAATCGACGACCTTGTATATACATTCAACGCATTGGCCAGCCCCTGGTAGTTGCCTTGAGCCAGCATGAGATTCAGGTTGGTATACGCACCCGATTCCGTGAACGGCAGGTTAAAGGTCGGCCAGGCTGCGCTTCTCAATGCCGCCCCGCCTTTGCATGTTGAGCCGTTAACCGTGCAGCCGCCAAATGGATTCAGGTTCAACCCGTTCAGAAGCTGATCCAGCAATACCGGATCCTCACCCCGTCTGGCCGCGTTGAAGGCCTCAAGCAATCCATTGGTCAGGAAGTTGGGCACATTGATGTTTTTCGAGCTGAAATTGTGCCGCGTCAAAGTACCGATATACCGTAGGTCCACCGTAAGGTTCGAAGTCACGTTGCGTGTGACCGCGAAGGTCAGGTTCTGGACGTACGGATATTTGTAATCCGGCGCGTATGCAGTGACGCCCTGCTGTCTATCGTAAAGAGTAAATGTTGTAAGACCGGGCGAAACCGGCGTTGAAAGGGGAACTCCGTTGGAGAACAAAGAGTTTGTCTTGAGGTCTTTGATCCCGAAGTAATCATTCGACGCCCATGTGCCGCCGTTGTTCCAGGTGTTGAAATAGTTGAAGCCCGGGCTCTGACCGGCCGCGCTCTGGATATTGCCGAAATTGCCCGACATGGAGATGTAGCTGATCTGATACCCTCCACGGACAGTCGTCTTGCCTTTGCCCAGCCATGGGAGTTCATAGGCAAATCCGACCGCCGGACCAATGTTTTTCCAGTTCTTTGGATAGAGATATTCGCCGGGATTCTGTCCGGATGGGCCAATGGAACTCAGCGATACCAGGTTTCCAGTAGCGGTGTCACCCTTTTTGATGGGTGTGAACCAATGGTCATAGCCGCCGCTCGATCCGAAGATGGAACCGCCGCCGCCTTTAAGCCCTACCGTCATCCCGTTGCCGAGGTACGGCACGCCAAAGTAATCCCAACGTATGCCGAGATTGAGCGTCAGATCCGGACGGATCTTCCAGTCATCCTTCACGAAGAACGAGAGTTCTTTCATGATGGTGTTGCGCACCATGTAAGGTTCTTTCTGCGGATCGTTCCAGGCGGAGGCGTTGATGGTGTTGACATAGCGCACCTGCTTTACCGAAGCCAGAGATCCCGACATGAAGACCAGCAGATCCCTCATCGCCCGCTTGTTGCCCGAACTGGCGCTGGAGCCGGCAATCGTTCCGGTTACGTTGTCGAAGCTCTGCGGCGTAAGATTTCCCACCTCTCCTCCCTGGTACTCCGGGAAGCTATCCCCCCAGGAAAACGACGGGCTTATCAGCCAGGCCGCCTTGCTCTCAGAGGAATTGCGACGGAACTCTCCGCCAAACCTTAGTGAATGGGTACCCTTCACCCAACTGACCGTATCGCCCCAAGACCACCGGGGGCTGCTGTCGATCATGTCGCCGATGGCCCAGAAACCGCGGCTGCCGTAAGGAGTGCTGAGGTTGGCAGAACCATCGGTTCTGAACGAGCCGGTCAGTCCCATCCCGGGCTCTATGACTCCCACTTCTCCATTGGCCAGCGTGCCGAATTGCGCTAGATATTTCTTGAGGCCATCGCCGTTGGAAGGTCTCGTCGCCGGCGATAAAACGTTGCTGCCGGTTCGGGACATTCCGAACTTGAATTCATTGAGAAGAGTCGGACGGAAGTTTGAAAGGAAATTGATGGTTAGAACTTGCGGTTGACGGTTGCCGCCGCCGGACCAGGAGTTTTCGGGCCATGTTTTGAGAGTGTCATCGGCATGGTCCTTTTCAAAGCTCCAGGATCCGTTGACGCGATGCATCTGGTTGAAATTGTGGTCAATTCGAACGTTGACCTGCTTGCGGTAGGTGTCTTCTCCGACGCCATACAGGTTGTCGGCTCCTTCCGCGGTGCGGGTCCAGCGATAGCCTGCTGTGTTCAAGCCGTCGCCAACATCATAATTGTTCGCTGCCGGCAGCTTCTGCAAAAAGTCGGCAATGAACCCGGACGGATCCATTGTCTTGCGAACCGGATCCCAGGTCCCGGAAATCTGCGCATTGGAACAATCGGCGGTTAGAGAACCCAGATTGGCGATCGTTCCAAATATGCTGGCATAGCGCAATTGGCCTGTGTAGGGTGTGGTTCCCCAGGCATTGGGCTCCCATTGCGGCTTGACAGGATTTCCTGATCTGTCGACGGAAGCGATGACCGGATCTGCGCCACCGGCCGCCGAAGTCGTTGATGCGACTAGGTCATTCCCGTTATTCCAGCGGTCCCAGAAACGGAAGATCCCTTTCCGGGCGCAGGGTGTCAGAGACATCGCTGTGTACGGTTCGCGTCTTTTGGCGACCTGGCCATCAACGAGAACAAAGAAAAAGGTTTTGTTCTTGATGATGGGTCCGCCGACGCTTCCCGATAACTCGTGCAGATTTCTCCACGGGGGTATAGCGCTGGTGCGGTTGTTATCCCAGGTGTTGGGATCCAACGCCGTGTTTTGAACGTTCCACACCGCATTCCCATGATACAGGTTGCCGCCCGCTTTTGTTGCAATCTGGACCTGCGCATTGCCGCGCCCGACTTCAGCATCCACCGGCGATAACACCAGGCGGAATTCTCCAACCAGGTCCGGGTTGAGTCGCGTTGCGGCATTGATGCCGGTTGGATGCCGCACATCGTTGACCGTGACTCCATCCCGCTGTACATTCACAGCGGAGGCACTGACACCGGCAAACGTTGTGTTATTGGCGCCAAAGATCGGATCGTCCGAGACGACCACTCCGGACATGACTTTGATCAGATCCAACGCATTTCTGTTGACCAGAGGAAGCTCCTGAACAGTCTGGGCGGGAAGTACATCCCCGACCGAGGAACTTGCTTCCAGAAGCAGTTGTTCGCCCGACCCCGTGACTTCGACGCTGGTTGCCACGCCGCCTATTTCCAGTTGGAAGTTCAATCGGGCCTGTTGTCCGACTGCAAGAGGCACTTTTGTAAATACCCTGGCCTGGAAACCTTTCTGCTCAGCCTTTACTGTGTAGGCGCCCCACTGCAACTTAATAAAATTGTATACGCCCGACGAGTTGGTAGCCGCGGTCGATACAACTCCTGTGCCTTCGTTCGTTGCCGTGACCTTTGCCCCCTGGATCAAGCCTCCCGAAGCATCGGTAACGGTTCCGCTCAGCGATGCGTCCTGCCCAAAAGCCGGCATAGCCAGAAAAAGTCCTAGCAGCGCTAATGCTACAACGGTTAACCTTCTCATAGATGCTTGCCTCTCCTTTTGTGTGTCGTTTTGGTATCGCACTCTGAAGCGCAACATCGGAATCCGTATGGAATTTTCCCGTTAGAAGAAATAAGCATTCTTCCTTGCAAAGTCAGGATTGCTGAGTTTGAAGCGAAGGCCGGATAGGGTGATTATTGATGAGGATAGATAGACGATCGCTATCCTAGCGTGGGTGCAACGCACCTTGCTCGAGGTCCGGTGGTTTTGAAAACTCAGATAACAGACATGAACCTTAAGCTTCGGCGATTACACACCGGCTAAATCACGTCAATCCAGTCGCAAACTCACCTATGGCGCCAGACTAAACGTTTTTTGAGGGAGGGTCAATCAATATTCTGAATGTGGGGATGGCGAAGACGTCCCACTCGCCGCCCTGTTTTTGCAATGCGCAGAACAGGTGAACGAGCGGGACGTCCCCGGTTAGGTCAACTTGTCCGGTCCGGCCGGATCTTCTGGATATCGCAGCGAAAACTGAGGAATAGAAATCGGCGAGGCATAGGATCTTCCGGGTCTATAGTCGGTTTGCGACAATACCCGGTATTCGAGCCTTTGAATCTTCCAACTCCCGTCCCTGGTGTCCTTGACATAAGACATTTCGCAGATTCCATCTTCGCACCATTTCATGATTCCTTCGCCATGCAGCCGCGCCATTTGTACCAATTGCGATTCCAAGGGCATGGGCGTTCCAACCTGCATGGTGTAGGGGAATCGAGCGATCGCCGATAGACGATCCTTCGCGACCTCGATGATTTCCGATCGCAGTTCGGCGTCTGCCTGGATGCCGGGGACCGGTCCAAGCTTCTTTCCGGCTGATCCTGAGCGGAAGCCCCCGCAATAAAGCCGGGCGATCCCGCCTTTTCTGCCTTCAAAAATTCCGCCGTTGAACACGACGGTTCCGTTGTCAGCAAACAGATCGACGACCTGTTCGTACTGCCCGCCATCAAGACAGGTCTCATAGGTCTGCTGAAGTTTGCGGATCGAGTTTTCGTCCTCCAGTATTCCAAGTCGTCGGGATAGACGATCCTTTTCGCTATCCGAACCGGAATCCACCCTGCCTTTGGACATGCCCGGGACAGCGGCTGCCAGGGCAGCGGACATGGCGGTACCCATTTTCCACATGAACGAGCGGCGTCCTGTCATCGGCTTATTCGGAGATTTCAAGACATTCATCTTACGCTCCTTTCCTGTGTACCTTTGGGCCATAGAACTTTTTGATGTCGAACTGCCCGATATGGCGTCCGATCGCGCCCGTCAGACTGAGGTTCACGCCTTGTGCGCCGCCGGAGAAACCGAAGCCGCAGTCGTGTGATACCTTGGTGTTGATCAGTTCGATCATTTCAGCGCCGTTACAGGCTTCTTCATTCTGGCAGAATATGTAAATCCCATCCCGCAGTTTGACAAAGATACACGGAGAACCCCACTGGGCGCCCATGGTCTGGTTGTCGGTAAAGATAGTCCACGTCATGGAGTGAGGCGAAGTGTAGACGTGCATGGAGGTCATCTGGTCGCTGTAGGACCATGAAAAAACATGGCCCACGAGTTCATCGGTGAGTTCATGGCGCATGTATTGCGGAGCTTCCAGCCCTTCCATTTCGCACACGCCGAAGATCGCGCGATAGGTCGTCTCATTGCCATAATACTTGGTCCCCATGTGGGAGTGAATGCAGGTGGTGAGTCCGTTCAGGAGATCCACCGCAACCTGCACGCTCGCGCGAGGTTTGCTGTCGGTCAGGAGATGGCTGAACCACAGCAGCTTTTCATCCGCTTCATAGGCGCGATAATCCTCGTCGTGCCACTGGGTCTCATTGTCTTCACGGTATTTGAGTTTGTATTTCTCCGTGAATTTGTAATGCCGCACCGGGCCGCCATTGTCGTAGCGCAGCGTGAATTCCTTCCCGACCATCATGTCGGTAAAGGGCATATTGTGTCCGGCCATCATCTGGGGTGCCGCCGCGCCACCGCCAAAGGCTTTGGTGCTCTTTAACGCTGCCTGGTGCACCTGTTCGTCCGTCATATACTGGAAATCTCTCACCGGGCGATAAACCAGCCGCTGGCCTTTGCCGGGCGCCTGCGGGTCGTTTGCCGCCTGTACGACCATCGAGGCCTTGCCATGATTGTCGAAGGGTTCCAGGTAGGCGATCTGTCCCACCACCTTGCCGGTTCCGCGGAACATGTAGTATTCCAGCTCGTCCTTTTCATTGAATCCAAGGCGCACGCCGGCCTGAGTTTCCGAGTACAGATCCGCGATGAAGAGAGTGAAGATGCCCGAGAATTCGCACTCGGTCCTGCTATAAATAAATGTGGTGTCATTGACCAGGACATAATCCGACGGGCTGCAGTAGCCGAGATCGTCCACGTGCCGTGTCAATTCCACAAAGTTGGACGAGACGACCGAAGTATAGAGTTCCAGCGTCTCAATGCCGTTGTCCTGCTTCCAGTGAATGCCTTTGCCTTCAATCCTGTTGGTCAGGTGATGGCGCGGCTCGGGCGCCTTCTGTCCGGCAGTTTCGACATAGCCGAAATAGATCTGACGCTGGACTTCGCGCGGATCAAGGCCGACTTCTTTGTTCGACAGGGTTTTCTCTTTTTTGTCGCTGCAAAGCCATATCTCAAAAACGGTGGCCAGATTCGTCTGAAGATCCACGAATACATTAAAACCCCGTGGCGTTCCTGGAATCATGTGGGAGAAAAAGGCGATTTGTTTCAGGGTCAGGGCGCCGTATCCGGCCTTGATTTTTGCGCCGCTGTTTTCCGAGAACGTCAGCTGTTTTTTGTTTGCGAACTCATAGTTCAACACAGGACCCTTGTCGGTCACGATCTTCAGCGATTTTCCGGCAAGGACATCCGATAGTTCAGATGCGCAGGTGGGTCCAGCCTCGGTGACCTTCAGCTTATCCGCAACCTGCTTTTCTGTCAGTTTCGTGTACTTGAATCGGTGCATGGGTATATTCATTTGATTGCCTCCTCTGAATGGCCCCGGATTTACGGGAGAGCTCTCTATTGACCTTCTACCATAGCCGATTCCTGCAAGTCGCGACAACAGTTCATTTCAAGTCTTTGATTTCTGATTGTTGCGATAGCCACTGAAGGCCGATAAGATGACTGACAGGTATCAGGCTGGCTAACCGGCATGGGATTGCATTGGCGCTCGTGCCCGTAAACGAGAGTGTTCAGGATTATGAAGATTACGATAAAGGTAGTTCCGAGTACCCCCGCAAAATTTCAGACCGGCGACATCATCCGATCCAAAAACACGCATAATACTGGCGTTGTCATGAACGCCAATTATATGAGTGAGTCCGAAATTGGTCTGCGCAGAGTGGTCTACGAAATTATGGATGCTACCGGGAAGATCCGCAAAGAATACCAGCAGGATATCGAGCTTCTGTGAGCCGGGAGCGCCGCCGTCCCGGCTAATGCCGCATATTATTTGCCCGAGGAAGCCGGACGGTTGATGCATCTCAGCCCGAGCATTTGCCCAAGGAAGCCGGAAGCATGATGTTTCCCAGCCCCAGCGGGGCAGCCAGAACGTAGCCGGGGGTGAGCGCTTTTTGCGAACCCCCGGATTGGATTAGTCATGTAACAAGCCCTGACGGGGCGGCCAGAACGTAGCCGGGGGTGAAGCGCTTTTTGCGAACCCCCGGATTGGATTAGTCATGTAACAAGCCCTGACGGGGCGGCAGAATGCTGTCTTTCGCCCCTTGCCGGGGCTCTTTCTCGCACTTGTCTCTACCGGGGGTTCGCTGCGCTTCACCCCCGGCTACGATCTTTCGGCCCTCAGGGCCTGCTGCTTCACTCGCGTCGCGGGGCTTAGAACCTATGGCAGGTGACATTGGAAGGGATGCCCAATGCCGCATATTATTTGCCCGAGGAAGCCGGAAGGTCGATGCATCTCACCCCGGCTACGCTCTTTCGGCCCCGCTGGGGCTAAGCTTTCATGATGTCAGTCGGCTTTTATGCCATCCGCAGCGGCGGTGTTTCCTCGGGATCAATTTGGATTTCAATCAGCGTCGGGCCCTTTCTGCTGCAGATCGCCTGGTAATCGAGTCTGCCAAAATCCTCCGGATGACGAATCACGCAGGCCTCCGCTCCCACGGACTTCGCCATCTGGCAGAAATCGATGGGTGGGATCGCGAGGTCGATCCGTTCGCGGCTGGAGCGTCGCAGGGAATGCTTGATCATTCCATACGCACGATCCACCAGGACAACAAAAATCACCGGCAGTTGCTGCTCCACCGCCGCCGAAATTTCCAGGCCATTCATCAGAAAGCATCCATCGCCGGTCAGACAAATCACCGGTGCGCCTTTTGCTCCCGCAGCCATTCCTACCGCGGCGCCGATTGCCCAGCCCATCGAAGCAAATCCTACCGACAGGTGATAGTGTTCCGGTTGGCGGTTGAAGAAGTAATGAATGGACCACGGCACGCTGTTGCTATTGTCGATCAGGAAACGCGTTTCGGCCGGGAAGCGCTCCACGAGTTCCCGGATCGCGCGCTGCGGTTTGATGACAGGAGAAGGATTGTCGAGCGAGCAGCCTTCCGGGGACTGGACCTCGATGCCCTGGGGCACATACCGGCGCTCCTCCACGCGATTGGCAACTTTGCCGGCTGCGGACTCGTCTTTCAGGATGGTTTTAGCCTGATCCGCGAGATGGCTGAATATCGTGCGGATTGTCCCACCTACATGCCGGCGAGCCATGGGCGATCGTGAAAAATAGTCTGTCGTGTTGTGAATGTGGACCAGTTTGTCATTCATCAACGCCGGATCCCATCCTCCGGTCGACCATTCGCCCAGTTCTGTCCCCGCTGCCAGGATGAGCCCTACGGATTCATCGACCAGCGCTTCGCGGGCTGTCCTGTGGCCCGCAAAACCAAACACGCCACGGGCCAGTGGGTGATAGGGATTGATTCGCGATTTTCCGCGTTGGGTCGTCACGATGGGTGCCTGGACCAGTTCGGCAAACTTTGTGATTTCAGCCGCGGCATCGTCGCAGTCATGACCGATCAGCAGGGCCACTCGGCGGCCCCGGCTCAATGTCTCGCGCAGATCCCGGCTGAGTTTTTCCAAAGCTGCGCCATCAGCTATTGCCGCGGATTCGGTGGCCAGCGCATACAGGTTGGGAAATGCGATTTTATCGCCGTTCGCGGCAGGCGCGCGGAGGATATCGACCGGTATGCTCAGGTGCGCCGGGCCTTTGGGCGCCTGCAGCGCTACCGTCAGTGCGGCGGCAAGTTTTTTCTCCAACTGTTCGGGATGGGTCACGATGGAATTGTAGCGCGTGCAGTGATCGAACATCCCCACGATGTCCATGGCATCGGCGGACGATTCCTGGAAAGGCCCCAAACCAAAGGTAGGCAGGGGCGTTTGCGGAGTAATCGCCAGCATGGGTATGTGATCGGCGTGGGCGCAGGCGACGCCGGTGAGCAGATTGGTCGCGCCAGGCCCCGTGGTGGCACAGCAGACGCCGATTCTTCCGGTTTCACGCGCATAGCCGTCTGCCATGAACGCCGCACCTCCCTCATGGCGCGCGAGTATGGAGCGCGGACCGCCTCTCTTTTCGCTGCGCGCCAGGGCATCATAAATGGGCCCCAAAGGGCTTCCGGGCACGCTAAAGACAAACTCCACGCCAAACTGCTCCAGATACCGGATAATTATGTCGCTAAAAGTCACATCCATTGTTGCATCCCCGGTCGTTGATTGTTTTGATGTACGGCTCCCGTCGGTGAATCATCCATTCTATGACTTCAGTCGCCTTGTTTCGAGTCTTGAGTTCACCGTTGGAATTTGCGAAATTTGCGGCAGATGGACAGCTCCATTTTCCGCCGCGAATTCCGCGAGAGCGACATGGATCCAAGGATAAGGCGCTATTGCGCTACCAATTCAACGCGGCGGTTCTTGGCCCGGCCTTCCTCCGTCTTGTTTGTGGCCACCGGAGCAAGAGAGGCGACACCGTATGCTTTGAGCCGCAGGGCGGCAGTTCCACTCCCCGTTACCAGCGCATTGACGACCGAATCGGCCCGAGCCAGCGACAGTTTCATGTTGTGATCGAAGGCGCCGGCATTGTCCGTGTGGCCGACGATATAAAGCTTGAGGCCGGCATCGTTTTTCAAAAGCTTTGCGATCTCGTCGAGAGCCGGCTTCGATTCCGGTTTTATTTCCGATTTGTCGGTATCGAAATAGATTCCATAGATGGCGATTTTGCCGTTCTCTCCAATGCCCCTGGCGAAGCTTGCCGCGTCAGCAACCACTTCCTGTTTCATCGCGCCCCTCTGGACGATGGTCATGTCGTAACGGCCATCGAAGGCTTTGATATAAACCCAGGTTTCATTGGTTCCCTTGGTCAGCTTCAATATTGTGTTAAGGCCAAAATCATCCCATTCACGGACGACGGTCCCGCCAGCTTTTTTCGTGGCATTCTCGTGGTTGCGGATTATTTGCAGGCCACTCACCGCGCCCTGGCCGTCTGCCAGACGATACGCGACGGTATGAAATTTTCCCTCGACGACTTCCTTTTTTTGAGGCGCTACCGCGAACTCGAAACGATCGAAATCGGATACGCGGCAACTGTAGATCCAGAAGCCGGTCATGCGCGTGAACAACTCCGGATCCTTGCATCCCGTACTGTCGTTCGGAATGCCTGGAGCCTGGCTCGCCTGCAGAAGGCCGGTCATTGCAAAAGGGATCAGGAGGAGCAGACCAATTTTCTTCAGCATGATTTCTCCATTCTTAGAGTGTTGAGTTATGCGCAAGAGGGATTTGCAGGTCAGTCAGATCAAAACAGCCATTATGGGGAACTGTTTCATTTCCGGACCGCTTTTTCCCAGAAATAATTGCCACAATACTTCGAAACTTTTTCCCCTGCAAAACGACATTCTATATTGTAAGGCCAGCGCTTTGTATCAATTTTGGTGAATCCGTTCTATGAAGCGATCAAACCGATAGCCATGCCGGCGCCAAGACAGGCGGTCAGAGGCATTGCATCGATAAGTCTTTCAGATGAGTTGTGAAAAGGTTAAAGTACTACCTAACCGTCCATGAAGGATGGCATCGGGCTGGAATTCCACTGGAGAACACGCGCTGGATTGGATCCGCCGGAAGGACGACAGAACGTATGATCGTAAGAATGATTACTGGTCTCGCTTTTATGCTTTTGATTGTGAATGTACCGGGAGTTCGCTCCGAACAGTCCGGATCCTACGTGGGATCGGAAAAATGTGCGCCCTGCCATTCTGATCTTAATGACACCTGGAAGACTACACGCCACGCCAAGGCCATCGAAAGCCTGAAAAAATCGGGGCAGGAAAAATTGCCCGCGTGCGTGAAATGCCACGTCACAGGCTTTGAAAAAGACGGCGGCTTTATCGATTATGAGCTGACACCTGAGATGGCCGGTGTTCAGTGTGAAGTCTGCCACGGTCCGGGCAGCGCGCATATTGCCGGGCCCTCGGCCAAAAATATTACAAAGGATCCAGGGGCTGCCTTGTGCCGGCAGTGTCACACCCAGGGCCAGGATCCCGGATTCAACTATGAAGTCAAAGTCAAGAGTGTGCATGGCAAGTAGGCTGCAAAGAGAAGCATCCCGAGGATGCACAATGGAAAGGGGAAATGTTTTATGAAAGGTGGAAAAGCCATGTCGGCCTTGGGGCGTGTCCTCTGGGTTGGTCTGATCTTTGCCGGACTGTCCTGTGCTTATGGCACTGCGGCGGAAGGCTTTCTCAAAGCAACGCCGGAACAGCTCGATACCGGGACGGTTCCGGAAGGGAAAACGATTGAAGTCGTGGTCAGCGTCCAGAATGTCTCGAAATCGCCGATCGAAATTACCAGCGTGCGGACCAGTTGAGCATGCACCGAAGCTATGCTTGGAAAGCATACACTCAACCCGAACGAAAAAACCGATCTCAAAGTAGTCTATCCGACCGCCGGACGGCCCGGGCCATTTGAGAAGAAGATCACTTTTACCACCAATGTCCCCGAGCATGAAAAAGTTGAAATCTTCATGATGAAGGGGGAAGTCCAGGAAGCGCCCGGAGCAAAAATTGTGGTTCTGCCCCGCAAGGTCGTACTGACCGCCGCCGAACGCAGCGCCGGGAAAAAGCAGTCCTTTGCCATCACCAACGAGGGAAGTCTTCCGTTGGTCATCACCTCGATCCGATCCAAGGATGGCAAAAACGTTTACCTGGACGGTTCCAAGGCCGGGAACCTTACGGTGGAACCGGCGCAGACCAAGAATCTGGAGCTTCAGCTGCCAGGCAACAGCAGCGATAAGGAGGAGAAGGATTATATCCTCTTCTTCTCCAACGCCAAAAATGCCGGCGAATCCGGGCTCTTTGTCATGCTGCAATACCAGGCGCCGTAATGCATCGATGACGGGTGGAATTTGTGGCTCTGCAAGGCGGACAGCCACGAATTCCACCCGTTTCCATTTTCAGCCAAAACCTTCGTCGATAGTTGTTTCCAGCGCACAGCCAATCAACCGTGTCCTGTCCTGCTCCAAGATTCCGCGCTCCCACCCTGGAGATAATTCTTGACCCGTCCCAATGCAATCCCTTACATTGATTATTATAGGATATGACATATCGTATAGGAAACATACGATGATCGGGCAGTGCCTTGTGAGGGTGTTGCCTGAATTGAGGGATTAGAAACCTGAATAAGAGGTGCAAGCATGAAGGTTAAGGCAATCAGCATATCGATTGTTTTGATCGCGAGCTTTTTAGCGGCGGGTGCATGGGCAGCGGATGCGGCGAAAATCGTCGTGATGAATCCGCGGGGCATCCAGCCTGAAATCCGCAAGATTCCGATGGCAAAACGCCAGGCGACGCTCGACGACAAAACAGTCTACATCGTAGATACGAAATACCCGAACACGAAACCTTTCGTTGAAGCGCTGCTTGCGGCGCTGAAAGCCAAGTATCCGAAGACCACGTGGGTGGTGAAGGAAAAGCTCGGCGGATACATGGATGATGATCCGGCGCTGTGGAAGGAAACCAAAGAGAAAGCCGCCGCTGCCATCGTCCTGGTGGGGCATTGAAGCAGCTGCTCGCCGGCAGTTGTCGGCCATGCAGTGACACTGGAAAGAATGGGCATCCCCGCGGTACCGATGATCACAGCGCGTTTCAAAGAGCTGGTAACGACGATCTCGTACAAAAAAGGGATTCCGAACATGCGGATCACCTATACGCCGCATCCCATCACCGACAGACCCCGGGATCTTTGCGACAAGTATGTGCAGGGCAACGATCCGAACAGCGGCCAGCCGATGCTGGAGCAGATCTATGGAGCGCTGACGAAGCCTCTGTCGGCGGAAGACGCCAAAGCCGGCTTCCTCAAGCGAGATGCGCGCCCGAGGCTGTTGCCTCCGGACACGCCGGAAAACCTGCTGGAATACTTCCACGAACACGTCTTCACCGACGGCAACCCGATCATTCTCCCGACCGAACAGAAGGTGGCGGAAATGCTGAAAGCCACCAGCCGCAAGCCGGATGAATGGGTCGGCCAGATGCGTCCCTCTCCTCCCCATGAAGCCTGGTACTACACGGTGGAAATGGTCGCCGTGAATGCCGTCATGGCGGGAGCCAAACCGGAATACTTCCCCACGATCCTGGCGATTGCCTCCAAGGGTTTGACCTCGATGTTCAGTTCGACTTCGTCGTTTGCCCGCATGGTCGTCGTCAACGGCCCGGTGGTGAAGGAAATCGGCATGAACACCAGCATCGGAGCACTGGGTCCGAACAACCGGGCCAACTCCTCCATCGGCCGCTGCTGGACGCTGATCTCCAAGAACCTCGGCGGATCCGGGAAACCGGGAGAAACCTACCTGGGCAGCCAGGGGAACCAGTTGAACTACAACAACCTCTGCTTCCCGGAAACGGAAGAAGGGTTGCCGGCAGGATGGAATCCGTTGTCGGTACAGAAGGGTTTCAAGAAGTCCGACAGCGTGGTCAGCCTGTTCAGCGGCTGGAGCTTCAACGATATCGCCTGGTACTCGCCGCTGCCGCAGCATGAAGTCATCCGCGGCTGGCTGGAACATTTCTTCTCGTTCGGGACGACGCAGGCAACACTGGTGCTCGATCCGATTGTGGCGGCCGACGTAGCGAACATCGGTCACTTTGCGACGAAGGAAGCCTTTGCCAAATGGCTGGCAGACAACACCGGGACCCCTGGCTGGCTGTACTGGTCGCAGAATGCCGATGCGCTGAAGCAGGCGAAGGATGGCGTGGAGCCCTATGCCACCTGGTACAAACAGGGCATGGGCGCCGTGGTGCCGGCTTCCCGCTATAAACGCGATGGTGCGGTGCCGGCGAGGAACACATCATTCATGGCCTCGAAGGACAGCGGCGAGCCGACCAATTCGCTCGAAATCGTGGTAACCGGCGGCGGGACGAACACGTTCTGGTCAGGCGGCGATTTCGGCTATGCGGGCAGCGCTTCCGTGGATCTCTGGAGATAGGAGGAACGATCACATGAAAAACAGATTAATGATAGCTGCAATGGCGCTGTTGGGATTGGTCGCATGCCTCCAGCCTGTCATGGCGCAGGAGAACACGCCCACGAATCCGGTTGCCGTAAAGGTGCCGCTGAAATCGATGGTCGAACTCGGGTCGGTGTATACCAACATCTATGACATCACGATCACGGTACTTGAAACTGTTCGCGGCAATGCGGCGCTTGAACAGCTCAAGGCGGCGGATCCGAATGTCAAGGCGCCGGCAGCGGGCTTTGATTACGTGCTGGCACGCGTCAAGTTCGAACTCAAGGGGCGCTATGTCAGCGACAACCTGTCGTTTGATCTCGGAACCGAACCGCTGCAGTGGGTTTTGCTGTCGGGCGCGGATCTGACGGAATATGACCGGGTATCACTGACGGTTCCCAAGCCTGCGCTGGCAGGCATTGTGAAACCCGGCGGTTCGATGGAAGGCTGGGTGGGCTTTGCCGTTTCTCAGAAAGACGCCAAGCCGGTGATGGTATTTGATCCGGATACCGGCGGCGCCACCGGGCGCGGCAAAACTCTCTTCTTCAAGTTGTATTAGTAGATAAACTGAAAGGGTTAGTGGTCGGCAAAGCGCTGGCCACTAACCTGCCCCCGCATTCTCAGCTGCGCCGCAGCTTTGGCGCACCTCTGACCAAAAAGCGCCATTTTCTCCTTCGTCATTCTGAATGCAGGACCGACGATCGACAGCGTCGCCACGACATGCTCCTCACCGTCAAAGATGGGGGCCGAGACCGCGCTGATTCCATCCTGAAACTCTTCGAAGTCCATCGCGTATCCCAGCGTTTTAACGGATTCGAGCTCTTTTCTATATGCCCGCGCGTCCGTGATGGAATGCTTTGTATTGGCCGGAAGCCCTTCGCGTTTGATGATCGTGTTGACAAGTTCTTCCGGCATCCACGCCAGCACGGCCTTGCCGTTTGATTTGTTGATCACGGAATCCGTTGTTCCTATCGGCGGGGATACCCGAAGCTCAATCAGCGGTTCGACGGCTTCCACAATAACCATCCTGGTTCCGCTCAAAACCGCCAGGTTGGCGGTTTCTCCACTGAAGTCCGACAGATCCTTCAGTACGGATTTTGCCGACCGGCTGACATTCAGATTGTCCAGCGCCGCCTGGCCGCACCGGGCCAGCGCGATTCCAAGAGAATAGCGTTTGGTCGTCTCATCGCGATTCAGGAATCCGTGGTGACTCAGGGTTATCAATATTTTGTGAACGCTGCTTTTGTGATAACCCGTTGCCGCGGCAATTTCAGCCAGCGTCAACTCTCTGGTTCCGGTCGCCAACATCAACATAATGCGCGCAGCCCTGTCTACAGCAGGAACGGTGTATATGGAACTATCGTCTTCTTTCGCTTTGGGAGAATGGCTGAGAGCTTTTTTCACGGCTTTATCCTTTATCAAGAAAAGAGTCTAGCATGATCTACGCTCCGTCGCTATCCTGCCCTGAAAACCGGCTTCCTTGCGTATGCGTGCAGGCGGAGAAGGGCCAGGCGTTTTTTTTATGCCTTCAACTGGATAAAAAAGCCGATGGCTAGCGGCCGCGGATGGGCGCCATGACGGCCCCGAAGGAGGACCATCGATTCCCAAACCCCGCGATAGAAAAATTGAAAACGGAACGTCTATCCCTCGGCAAAAAATTAATTCCTGTCTGCGCTGCGCGGAATTCCCGGCGGAGTTGTCTCTTTGAGGCAGATTCCACGAGCGTCATAAGGCTGCATTCCTCATCTTTATCCGAACACTACCAGCGGATTTGAGTTGACTTTAGAGTCTCCTCGTGGTGTCCTATACAATATAAGATATCCTATACGATATGTCAATGGTTCAATTGCAAAAGGGACAAGGAGACGGATATGAAGGGCGGATTTACCGGCAAGATACTTCGAGTAAACCTGACTCAAAAGAGCATCGGCAAAATCGATACGGCCCAGTACGAATCATTTGGTGGCGGGCATGGAATCGGTTCGGCGGTTTTCTTTGACCTTGTCGGCGATCAACTGCCTTTCGACGCTTTCGATCCGAGGAATCTGATCATCATGATGGCTTCTCCGTTTGCCGGCACATTCATGCCGGGATCCGGAAGATGCGAAGTGCAAGGGCTGGGCCCGATGCTCTACCCTGTGGAGTGGTTTGCCCACAGCAACTTCGGCGGGCGTTTCACGGCGCAACTGAAATTTGCGGGTTGGGACGGCATTGTGGTGGAAGGCGCTTCCGAGGATCCGGTCTGGATCAATATCGTCAACGACAAAGTCACGATAGAGAGTGCGAGCGGTATCTGGGGAATGGATACCTGGGATACGCAGCAGGAAATCTCGCGACGCGTGATCCCCGGGCTCAGGCCGGGCGAGTGGGCCGAATTGGCAGGCGATGTCGCGACGACGCAGGTTCCGGCTGTGGTTTGCTGTGGCCCCGCGGGAGAGACCCGCAGCCGCCTGGGCGCTCTTCTTCATGGACCCGGATCGCAGGCCGCCCTGTGTGGCTTCGGGGGTGTCTTCGGTTCAAAGAAGCTAAAAGCAATCAGCGCCATCGGGACGGGAAGCGTGCCGATTGCGGATCCTAAAGCTTTCATGGATGCGCGGCTGTGGTATCGGCAGTTCCAGTGGGACGTGGACAGTCCGCGGGAAGCGGAGCGATTCAGTACGCGCGCATGGTCGCATTGCAGCGGCCGGCCCAGCGGCGGCAATACGCTCAATAGTCAGCTGCCTCTTGTGCCGGCCCGCGTCACGGCGTGCGCCTCGTGTCCAAGGGCTTGCCGCATGCGCCTGGCTTCAGCGGAGAGCAATGAGTCCGTTTGCGCGGGGACCATGGCCGTCAGGCTTCAGGGCGGAGACCAGAAGCTGCTGCGCCAGGCTAATGACCTGATGCAGAAGATGGGGCTGGGACACTGGCAATTCATGCCTCTGCAGGCCTATATCCAAAACCTGTATTCAAGGGGAATTCTGGGGAAGGGGAAGAAGATCGATTGCGATCTCCCGTTGGACCAGATTGGAACGATGGGTTATGTCGATACGCTCATGCGAAAAATCGCCAGCCGCCAGGGAATAGGCAATGATCTCTCCGAGGGCTGTGCGAGGTTTGCCGAGAAGCACGGCCTGTACAAAGAGGATGTGAACAGCGGCGTTCTAAACCTGGCCTATTGGGGGACGCGTGACCATTATGATCCGCGGATCGAGGTGGAATGGGCGTTTGGCTCGATTCTCGGCGAGCGCGATCTCATGCTGCACTCGTTTGCCAATCATAATTTCCATTGGATGGCGAACTCAGGTGACCCTTATCTGACCGCCGAGGAGGCTGCCCGTCTCTATTCGGAAGCGCTGGTTCCCTATAATGGCGATACCTTCCTGGCCGACTTCGGCGACGGCCCCACCGGCATCTACTCCGATTCAAAAGTCAAAATGGTTGCCTGGGTCAAGCACTATGAAAAGTTCTGGATCGGGGCCGGCGGTTTTTGCGGCTGGCGATGGCCGCAAACCTTCACCAACAACACTGCCGACCGGCGCGGTGCCACACCGCATGCCGAGCCGAAATTCTGGAATGCAGTCACAGGGGATAACCGCAGCTTTGCCGACTACATGGAACTCGGCCGGAAAATCTATACGCTGGATCGCTCTATCTGGGTGCTTCAGGGAAGGCACCGGGATATGGAAGTTTTTCCTGATTATGTTTATGACAAGAAATCCCAGGGACTCCTTTTGCCTATGTATGTGGATGGGAAGTGGACCTATGCGACCGGGGCTGGCCGAACCCTGGATCGTGCGAAAGTGGAAGACTTCAAAACAAGGTTCTACAAATTCGAGGGCTACAACAGCAGCAATGGTTATCCGACACGGGATACTCTCGAAAAGCTGGGCTTGAAAACAGTCGCGGATCAGCTTCAAAAGAAAGGCCGGCTTGGATAGCCGATAGGAAATATGTCGAACTGCCGATACGCTGGCTTCGAGGGGCGGCTGCCCCAAGTGTAGAGTTCCTCCTGGATGCGTGCGGCGCGTGACCAGAAGTAGTCGGTCACGCGCTGCACGCATTGCCTCCAAATCATCTCCATTTATCGACGGACATGCTGGATGTGTACCGCAGGTTTCCTGCCTGGAAACGCGCCTGTGTCTGGCCGCCCGCGACTACAATCGAGATATCCTCTTTTCTGAGGAAGCGAGGGATCATGGCGTCATCCGGAAGCTTGAACCAGGAAGCAAAGGGCTCGACTCCCTTTTGAGCGCGAGGCAGATCAAAGGTGAGGATAAAGCTCTCATCCTTGTAGTCGCGCACAGAGTGTACGGCCTTGGTGTAGAGCCAGTCGATGAGCTTCTCTTTGTTGTTGTAGCCTTGCTCCTTCAGAGCTTTGGCGATGAGGGGGTCGCAAACGACCGTGGCTCCGAACATGCCGGTAAAATTATTGATCACGCTAAGAAACTGCTCGTCATAGCGTGGCTTCACCGAGATGCCGCCTCCTTTCGCCACCTGGCCCGGCACGATCCCCAAGCCTGTGAAAATGCTGATGACGCTTTCTTCCGGTTTATAGCCGAGCTGGACGCTCAGTGAATTCCACGGACTGTCCGCTTCGTTTTCGGCTATGACCAGGTTGTTGTAGTTGAGATTGTTCCCGGTGGAACCGAGGTACGTTTCCCCTGCGATTCCTCCGCCGGCCAGGTTCCTGGACATTATTGTCCAGGCTCGCCCGATCGTTGCATTGGCCTGGCTGAAAGGTCCCAATGCGCCGACCCCATAATGCATCTTTATCTGGTCGCGGATAGGACCATTGACTACGACAGAGTAGACAAAAGAATTGGTGGAGCTGTAGAGCGAGGCCTGTCCATTGGCGGCCAGCGCCAGGATAACGGGGAAGTACTCCGGTTTTGCTCCTGCCATGACGGCATTGGCGGCCACCTGTTCCACGGTGTATTCCCACGGGTCAAAGGCGCCCCCCGCCATTCTTCCCACAACCTCTTCGGGACGATGGCTGGTTCCTTTCAGCATGGCTGAGACTTTTGCTTCGGTGGGCAGGACAACCGGGATGTAGTCGGTCATTCCGCTGTCGATGAAGTTTTGCTGCAGCCGATCGGCCGTGTCCGGTGCGAGCAGCCTTGGATTTGGAGACGGCTTCAGGAATCCGGTTTTCTTTTCTTCTTCCGTAAGCGGTTTGGTCAGGGCACTGAGGATCTCCTGCATTACCGGTGTGCCCGTGACCGGATCGTTGCCTTCGATGTCACGACGCATTTCCTGGGCTGTTTTGCCAAAAACGGGGTGAGGAACAAACGTAAACCGCTCGCCCGGCATGCCTCGTTTATAGGCGTTGCCTTTAGCCAGCGCAACAAAACTCCTGGTAACGATAGGCGCAGTGGGTTTGCCGAGCTTTTCCAGTTCGAGGCAATGGCCGACGACCGCCGGCGTGCAGGTGCTTCAATGCCCGATTGCCATTACCACTGCATCCCCCTTTTGCCGGATTTCCTCCCACAACTGCGGATCGTTTTCCGCATAGGCACCTGCCTTCTGCCGGAATTCGAGTTTTACCTTGGGCCTGTTAGTGGAAAACCAGGACATCATTTCCTTCAGGAATGTATCCGCGCCGACGTAGCGTACATCCACGAAGTAGACGGTCTTGCCGTCCAGTGTGTCGAGGCGCGGCGCCATCGGGACCAGCCGGATAGGCGGCGGCGTTCCTTTCGGGTTCAGGACTGTTATCTTGGGTTCCTGCGCCCTTAGGGAAGAAAAGCTGAGTGCCAGTAATGCTGCGATCAATACTTTCCTGAGATGCATAAAAACCCCCGTAGATCAGTAAAGACGAAATGCCGGACCCATCCCCGAATGGCTGAGAAGATGGACATCGGCGTGGAAAGCCATAAAAGGAGTCCGATCGCTCTTTGCTACCAGGAGAACCACCCATCCTTCTGCGATGTCGCCGGAATGCATGACGCGGCCCAATTTCGGGGATGGCAGAACGGCTGTTGCCGCCGGATATTGAATGGAGCCGTCGGAAGAAAAGGCAATGAACTGGTCTTCATTCAACGGGTAGAGCTTGTCTCCCGGTTTCCCTCTTTCCCGGTATTCGAACCGGATGCGTGCGAGTACGTACTCAAGTCCTGCCGGAGGTTGCGTGTTTGAAGCGCTTTCCTTTTTTAGCAGGTCCCATGCTTTTTCCCCGCGTCGCATTTCGACCAGTGTGATCCTGGCATCATAAGCCTCCATCGCATTGGCGTAGGCATCGCCAAAAGTGATGACGGTGGAAGCGGGCGTCCCGATCGGATGGGGATCCATGATGCCCGGAAAGGAAAACAGAAAGAAGAAGATCGAGTATAGATGGTTCACAGTTTTTCATGGACCGGGAGTCGCGCGACAGACCCGGTAGTTCCTTCGCTGAAGCGAGGCATTCCAGAGCCTGTCTCTGTGCCGGTCCGTTCCTCCGCAAAAAGCTAAATTTTGTCTGAATCAGCGCGTCGCATTGTCCGCCCCTGCATCCAGCGTGAATCGCCCGTTCAGCGCGTCGATCCTGATTCTCCCACCCTGGGCAATATCGCTGCCCAGGATGCCATCCAACTTGATGAAGGTGGCCAGATCGGAAGGACGCGTCGCGATTTCCTGCATCTTCAAACGGTAGCCGGACAGGAGCAGATCCAGCGATGGAATCACTTTGGCCTTCGAGTCATCCCATCCGCCGGCAGAGCCGGTTCTTATGTTTTCTGATTTCACTCCCGCAGCCGTTATTTTCTTGAAGATATTTTCCCGGATACTGCTGCTCGATGCTCCGGTATCCAGGCCAAACCGGAGTTTTCGCCCGTTGCCGGCTTGAACGGTGACGGCAGGATATCCGATCCAAAAGAAATTTCGCTGCAGGCCGGCGTCTCGGATCGGTTGCCGGAAGACGGCCCGCTTGTTGGCGTAATCCACGGTGATATCCATGTGCTGGATGGCATTCCACCCGATGATCCCATCTATTTTCACAAAAGGAATGAACCCGAACAGCTTAATTTCGAGATCCTTCTTTTGAAGAATAATGGCCGGATGGTTTCGAATGCGGATCCCACCGATTTCCATCTCATCGATAATTGCGGGCTGGCTGCTGATTTCCTTCGAAGTGGCGGTCTGGGTGCGTTCCTGGCGTTCGTTGGCCGGACGCACCTTGCACTCGGGGGCAACGTCGGAGGAAAGAACACTGACGCCTGCGCCTGTATCCAGCCAAAAATTCCTCCGCTGTCCGTTAACCGTCACCGGGACGATTGGGGAGCCGGTGCGGCTTAGCGCTATGGACAGCTCAACCGGTTTGGGAGGAAACGCATAGGTCTCGCCGGGCGCCTTGCTGTAGGCTTCCGTGAGCGCCTTATCGTCGACCTCTTCCGCCATGGGACCCTGTGCCAGTTTCTGGTGATCGGTCCATTTGGACTGATAGAAGAGCAGGGACGAAAGGAGTTTTGTGGAGTGTTTCCTCGTCAGAGGATCCGCCGACTGGTCCTGCAAAGCCCGAAGCTTTGTTTCGGCGGCTTCCATTTCCCCTGTTTCTATCAGCTTCAACGCTTCAGCAAAGCTGCGTTGCGCTTCGTCTCCGCCGGCATATGCGAGATCCAGGTTTTCCATCGCTTCCCAAAAAGAGGAGTATGGAACCGGTGCCGGTGCCTGCGGCGTCAGCGCCGGATCAAGTTTTTCGATATGAAGTTTCTTCGACGAACACCCGCCGATTGTGATGCAGCACAGTAATAAGGGAATCGGGAAACACGATTTGTAATTCACGGTTCGAGCCTCTGGGTTCTCAGCATTTTGAACAGCCGCCAAAATCGTGGATTTTACACCCAAACGGCGGTCGCGCGCGCCCGGCCGTATTATTGTTTTCCTCTATACGTTTCTATCCTGCAATTGAGGAATTTTCAGCTTGACCCCGCCGGACCTGTTAATCTAAATTAATATTGTTAAAGATACTCCATATCGTATAGGAAATACAGCTCAAACAGATCCGAGAAAATGGTTGCAGGGGGCAGCAGGGGAGAAGTCATCCCCGGACGCCCGATGGATGACGGGAAAATCCAGATTTCGCAGTATAGGCAACGATTTCGGACTCTGCGGCAGCAGCATAGTTTGTACCCGGAATGATGTGCAGGCTCCCTTGGGTGGTTAAGGAGCCTGGCCTCCTCCAGTTAGAAAGGGGAATGGTAATGAGGAAGGTTTCTATCACGGCTACCTTGATACTGTGCTTTATCCTGTCTATGAATGTTTTTGGTCAGACAAACGCCTCCCTTAGCGGAACGGTTGCGGATGGTTCAGGGGCCATTGTTATTGGCGTGGCGGTCAAAGCAACGAATGACAACACGGGTGTTGTCACTTCTGTTGTCAGCAACGAAGCCGGTATCTACAATTTTGCCAGTCTTATGGCAGGTATGTACACGGTCAGTGCTGAGAAGGCCGGGTTCCGAAGCAAAACCTACACCAAAGTGGAACTGGGAAGCGGTGCACAGCGACGGCTTAACTTCACACTGGAAGTAGGCGGTGTGGCAACACAGGTGGAGGTTTCCACCTCCGCGGAAGATCTGATCCTGGAATCCAGTTCATCGGTCGGGGATGTTCTGATGGAGGATACCGTCAAGAACATGCCTCTGGTCAACCGAAATGCATTGGATCTCGTCAATGTCATGTCCGGTGTGGTCATGGCGGACGATACTATTTTCAATGCCAATGGATCTTCTTTTGCGGGAGTCAGTGCCGCGGGTGTGAATATTCAGCGCGACGGCATTGCGGTAAACGATGTTCGTTATCCGACTGGTGTGAATGCGGCTACCCGCGTCAACCCGGATCTGGTCGGGGAATTCCGTCTCATCCTGGCTCCGGTGGATGCCGAGTCGGGACGCGGTAATGCGCAGATACAGATCTCCACCAAGTCCGGCACCAACCAGTACCATGGTTCGACGGTCTGGAATGTTCAAAACACGGCATTGGATCCCAATACATGGGAGAACAATCGCAGCAGCATTGCGGCGCCCTGGCGGAATCAGCATGAGTGGACAATCAGCGCCGGCGGGCCGATCATCAAGAACAAAACGTTTTTCTTTGTCCTCTATGACGGCCAGGTGAACAAGATCCGCGCGCCGTTCAATGTTCGCTCGCTGACGCCGTGCGCACAAAGAGGCATCTTCCGGTATTATGATAACTGGAGCAACGGCAATTACCTGTCTACCGTATCGGATGCCGGCGCCTCCTATCCGGCCGCTCCGGTTGTGGACAAAAACGGAAATCCTACTCCGCCCCCGTATCTGAATCCCTCAAATGTCAACAGCGGCCCGCACAATGGCGTCCTCCGATATGCCAGCGTGTTTGGCAAACTGCTGAATACGCCGACAGCGCCGGATTGCAGTGACGCAAATATTCAGGCAGGCACGGCGTGGGACTCGAACCGGAAGGCAATTGATTCAACCGGTTACATTGCTGCGTTCATGAAGAGAATGCCGCAAGTGAATAACTACGATATTGGCGACGGGCTGAACACCGCCGGAGCCCGCTGGACTCGTACCCTATATGGTACGGACAATTCTTATGGAGTTGGCGAAGACACCTATCGACGCCAGATCAACCTTCGTATTGATCACAACATCAATACCAAACACCGGATCAACGGATCCTGGAGCTGGGAGCGATCCTGGGCGGATAACGGATTCAAGACCTGGCCGAACGGTTTTGGTGGGCTGACCATTCGCCGCCCGATGGTATTGACGGTTAACTTTATCTCGAGCCTTTCCCCGACCATGCTCAATGAAGCCAAGTTCGGGATGTCGCGGACCGGAACCAACACGTTCTCGCCCTATGACAACCCTGAGACTGGCGAGCAGCTTCGCAAGGTTCTGCCCCAGATTAACGGATACGGCATTGCGGTAGGGATGGGGGCGGGAGCCGTTGCATTCAAACCGGACGATGGTTCTACCGGAGGAAGCAACGATTTTGGCGGGCGAGGCAATATCTCGAACTCGGCCATCGATACCAGTCCCAGATACTCCTTCGGGGACACCTTCTCCTGGACCAAAGGTCTGCATTCCTTCAAGTTCGGCGGCGAGTATCGACGGGCAACTTCGAACTCCCTGACCCGGTTCACCGGCGCTTTTGGTGCCGGCACCACGAGCTACGCCTATGTTTCCGGCGGCGACACCACCTATTCTCCTGTCGCGGGGATCACCAGCACCAACATGCCTGGTCTGGCCGGCGATACATCGGGGGGCAACCGCTCGGTTATGGAAGACCTGCTGAATTTCCTTTCCGGGTCCGTAGCTCAGGTGAGGCAGTGGCGATTCATCAACAATGCAACTCAAGCCTCGTTCAACGATCCTCTCAAAGAAGATCAGTTCATCCGCAATTTCTTCCAGCAGGAATTCAGTTTTTTCCTTAAAGATGACTGGAAGATAAGGCCGGATCTTACACTCAACCTCGGTGTCCGCTTTGACTACTTCGGAGTCCCCCATCTCGACAATGGTTTGACCAATGGATTCGTGGGTGGATCGGGTACTCTTTTTGGCCGTTCCGGGACCGATTTTGACGGCTTCATGAAACCTGGGGAGAGAGGTTCCGATACCAAACTGCAATTTATCGGACCGGGCTCGCCGAATCCTGATGCCATCCTGTATCCGCGCGATACCAACAACTGGGGCCCTGCGATCGGGTTTGCCTGGCAGATCCCATGGTTCGGTAAAGACCGAGCCACGCTGCGTGGAGGATATCAGATCAGTTACATAGGAAATAACGGCCGGGCGGCCACCATCCAGAACGCATCCGGGATGGCGCCGGGTACTTCCTATCTGAATTCCTATACTCCGAGCACTACCCAGACCTACCTTGATATGAACAATCTTTCGGCTCTTGTTCCCGTGATCCCGATGCCCGGCAATATTACGCCGGCTATCGCTATTTTTCCGGTAACGGATCGAAAATCGGATATCACGGCTTTTGAGCCGGGATACAAATCACCGTATATTCAGAACCTGACGCTGGCGCTGACCACCAACGTTACTTCAAAAATTACCGTCGATGTTCGGTACATCGGCACTCTGAGCCGAAGTCTCTTCTCGAACTTCAATATCAATCCGTCGAATTTCACCACGAACGGGCTGCTGGAAGCATTTGATGCGGCGCGGGCCGGCGGTGAATCGACGCTGCTGAATAACCTGCTGATGGGGCAGCGCCTGGGCGCTACTGAAAAGGTAGTGGATGGAAAGACGTTTACCGGCGCCGCAGCCCTGAGAGCTTCCAGCGCTTACGCCAGTGGCCTCGGGTATACCACGAGGATCCGGCAGCTCCTGGCAAACGGACAATATTCCACTTTGGCGACATACCTGAATTACCTGGGCTCCACGCCGGGCCAGCTTATTCGCCAGAATGGTTTTGCCGAAAACTTCATCAAAACCAATCCTCAATTCAACAACGTGTACTTTGAGGGCAACGCAGGCCATGCCAACTATCACTCCATGCAGGCGCAGGTGACATTGCGGCCTACCGCCACCTTGAGCGTACAGTCGACGTACACATGGTCGAGAAACCTCGGGATCACCGGTTCCTATACGGATCCTCTGGATCGCAGGGGCGACTATTCTTTGTTGGCGTCCGATCGTACTCATGCCTGGGTGACCTACGGGAATTTTGAGTTGCCGTTCGGTCCGGGCAAGGCGTACTTCAAGGGTGCGTCCGGACCGGTGGCGAAGGTGATTTCGGGATGGCAATTAGGCTGGCTTACCAGAGTTCAGAGCGGTCAGCCGCTGAGCATCACCTCGCAATCCATGCTTTATGGATTGGGCGTCCCGGACCTGGTCGGCGATTTTGACTTTGATCAGGTCGGAGTCACCTGGCAAGAGGGTGCAAGGAAAGGCAACTACTTCAATAATCGGTACACTTCGGTTAAAGATCCGCAGTGCTCCAACATCTCTTCAGACCTGCAGGCATTTTGCACGCTTTCCGCAATTGCTTTGGCCAGCGATACCTCGAAATATGTTTTCGTGAATCCGTCGCCGGGGAAGAGAGGCAACTTCGGACAGAACAGGATACGGACGAAGATAAGATCGTCCGTGGACACGTCGATGACCAAGGTTGTCAAATTGGGTGAGCGCAAAAGCTTCAGCCTGCGCGTTGATGCCAAAAACATCCTGAACCACCCCGATGCATCCGGTACGCTGGGTAGTTCCGGAGCACGTATCGTCTTCCCGACTGCTCCTACCGTGGCTCTCGGCAATGGCTTCGGCGACCTGACCTATAAGGTCGGCGGGCGTACGTTCCAGTTCATGGCGCGTTTCGAGTTTTAGCCGGAGGGTCCTAAGTGGAATTCGTGGCGTTTTTTACCCTTTTTTCGCCACGAATTCCACAAAATATTCGGTTTTTGATTTATAAGTTAACCCGTGAAAAAATTGGGATAGATGGATTCGAAATCCGGGAACAGTCGAGAACCCCGGGGAACAGGGTTATTCAGTGAAGAAAAACATAGTTTGTATTGCAGGCAGTTTGTTGTTGGCATGGCTTGTCGTGTCCGGTATCAGCGCCGCGGCCCAGGGATCTGTGCCCCGCATCAGCATCCAGGAATTAAAAAAGATGATGGATAGCGGGAAGCCGGTCACGATTATCGATGCGCAACCCAAGGATGTTTATAAAGAAGGACACATCAAAGGGGCGATCTCTTTGCCATGGAGATCCCAGATACCTTTGGAGGATGTGTGGAATATCCCCAAGGACAATCCCATCGTTACCTATTGTGATTGCGGGCCGGGCGAATCGGATAGCGCGGATGTTGCGGCTCAGCTGATCCAATACGGTTACGATGATGTTAAAGTACTGGGAGATCCTTCCATTAAGGGCTGGAAACAGGCGGGCTATCCAATGGAGAAGGGCAAATAACTCCATAGCTGCCCGTGGACCGTCACCAACGAGTTTGGTGTGCTGGGGGTGGATGCCGTTTTTGAAACAGGCGACGTCAAGCCGCGGCACTCCAAGGCGCTTTTGGCGCAATAAATATAAACATAAGGAGGAAGCAGGATGCGGAAGATTGTTATGGTGACAATCATGATGGCGATCGCCGTCATGTTTGTACACGTTCCATACAAAGCTCCACTGATTGCTAAGGACGCTCCTCAGCAGTTCGAGGTGCTGAGTCCGTGGGCAGAAGTGGATCCGATACCCCTGAGGGGGGTATCGCCAAGATTGGATACGATAAAGGGCAAAAAGATTGGATTGTTCGCCAATTTCAAACGTGCGGCCAAGCCCATTGCCGATGAGATTGACAAGCAGCTGAAGGCCAAATATCCCGATATCCAGACCAGCCTTTTCCATTCCACTTTGCCCAATGTGAATGAGGCGGAGACCGTCAATAAGGAAAAGTTTGCTGCCTGGGCCAAGGGAGTTGATGCCGTCATCGGCGTGGTGGGAGATTGAGGGTCCTGCACAAAGTTCCTCGCTTACAACGGAGTTGCAATCGAGGACTTTGGCAAGCCGGTCGTGATACTGGCTAATCGCGGTTTCGTAACAGACGCTCACTCTGCTGCTTCCGGTAAGGGCCTTCCTGGCCTTCGTGTTGTTGGGGAAACTATTGCCTGCGAATCCACTGTTGCTTCCGACATCGAGTCCGGTGTCAGAGGTTCATTGGACGAGGCTATTGCTGCCCTGACCAAACCATTAACGCCTGAAGAAAAATCTCCACAGGTTAATACGGAGAAACCTCCCACCATCATCTTCAAGGGAAGCCTGGAAGATGTGAACCAGTTCTTCTATCGCAAAGGATGGACGGATGGCCTGCCAGTCTTCGCACCCACAGAGGAAGCTGTGGCGGAGATGATGAAGGGCACGGATCTGCCTGCGGATCATATGGTGGCCAAAATCATTCCGCGCATGGGCAAGGCTACAATCAAGAAGATTGCCGTAAATGCCGTAATGGCGGGTGCACTGCCTATCCACATGCCGGTTCTGATTGCAGCCGTCGAGGCTCTTTCGGATAAGAAGACCCGGTTTGATACCTTTGAGGTAAGCACAGGTTCATGGTCTCCTATGTTTATTATCAATGGTCAGATCCGGAAGGATATTCACATCAACTGCAGTTCAGGCGCTCTCAGCCCCGGGAACATGGCCAATTCGGTTATTGGGCGTGCCGTGGGTTTGATCGTTAAGAACATCGGCGGTGCCCGCAAGGGCGTCGAAGATATGGGGACTATCGGAAACCCCGGCAAGTACTCCCTTGTTCTCGGCGAAAATGAAGAAGAAAGCCCGTGGGCTCCGTTGAGCGTCGATCGTGGCTTTAAAAAAGAAGACAACACATTGACGGTTTTCTTCCCGAACAACTTCGGACTGGCAATTCCCTCCGCCACCAGCGCGCAGGGTATTGCGGACGGTCTGGTTTCCATGCAGATGCGTTCCCTGTCGGCGCTGGTTGTGATTCCTGATCACGCCAGGATTCTTGCCAATGAAGGGTGGACGAAGGAAAAGGTAAAAGAATACATCGCTCAAAAGACACCTGCCGGACCGAATACGCGAAGCCGCTCGGTTGGATTGAAAACCGAGGATTTCGTTCTTGTGGTTGCCGGCGGTCCGGGCACCTGGATGGGTGCTTACCGGAGTGCTGGTGGTTTTGAGAATGAATTTGTATCAAGAAAGATCCAGCTTCCCAAGAACTGGGATGCGCTGGTAGCCAAGTATAAGAACCTGGTTCCTGTATACGAGAAGTACTAGCTTTAGCTCGCGGGATTCGTGGCGACGCCCGTCGTCACGAATCTCACGAACGGCGTTGCGAAAGCGATCACGCTCTTGCCGGCGAGACGCCTATCTTTGAACCGCGAAGACCTCGAAGACCGCAAAGATTTTTTTGGCTTATTTTGCTGCTGGGCAATGAGATAGTGTGATGGATAGGAAAGAAGTTGCGCATCATATTGTCGATTCAGCGGTGCCCGCTGTATGAAGCATCAAGGATGGAATCCAGCGTAGGATCTGGCGAGAGCGACAACTGCAAAACCTGCAAAAATATTTTCCTTCGCCGTCTTCGCGGTTAATGGGGCCACTAATTCAGTCAAGTTAGGGGGCTGATATGCATTGCGATCCCAAGTTCCTTGGAATCCGGAATCTGGAATCTGGAATCCGAAATCTGGAATTACTTCCCTCCCCACCCCGAATGAATCCCGTGCTTATCCATATATCCGATAGCTTCAATCTCGTGAATCCTGCCGTTTTTTAGCTTAAATACATGGGCTGCAACCGTATCGAAAGCCCCGTATTGGTTTCGTCTTTCTTTGATTCCGGGAACCCCGGTGATTTTCATGAATTCAGATTTTCCATCGTGACGGAAGATCGAGAACGCAAATATCAAACCCATTTCCTCATCCACCGCGAGCAAGCGCCTGTGGTCAATGCCGGTGATGCTGCTCCAGACGCCGGAGCTGATTTGATCACCGCACTCCATTTTTCGGAAGACGGAGAAATCGTCATTGGCGGCTTCCTCATGGGTCTGGTTCTGGTGATTGGCGGTGATGACTCCATTTTCCCTGCGCTGGCAGCCCGGTGCAAAAGGAGCCACTTTCCCATCAACGCGGACAATGGAGTCGTAATAGGCGTTGGCGGCTTCCAGCATTTGGCCGCGCGAGACTCTTTCCGAAGATTTGAGCGGTTGAGCAAAGGCGGCACGCGGATGGATGAAATTGCTTTCTATCTGTTCTTTGGGCTTGCGCACTACCAGGTGGTCAATTTCGGTGATTTGGCCCTTGGTCAGTTTTAGTCGGGCGCCCACGATGGCCGGTTTGTTGTCCACGTGGATCACGCCGATAAAGCCAACCTGGCCTGTGACCGGATCGGCGACACGGATCTGGAAATTTGGTAGTGGGGGGCCGGAGATTGTTTTCCACAAGCCCTTGCCTATTTCGGTCTTTTCGGTATTTTCGACAAACTGCACGTTTGACGCAAGCGGCGCGCGGGATGGATCGTGTTTTGCCAGAGCGGCAAGATAGCGGTCCATCATTTTGATCAGACATCGCCGGCCACACGTATTATCGGCCGCCGGTGATTGCAGCGCAGCCAACAGAAAAAGCATACCAGCGATAGTTGGCATCTTCTTCATAGGCCCCCCTTCAGACCTGCTCATTCAGCCGGACCGTGCCGGCTCCGGAATGCAGAGCCGCGAACCCAATTTTTATGGGGAGGTATTGTAAGTCAATGGGCTGTGGCAAATCAACGGCACCGGGAAGGCCGGGGTTTCGGATTTCTATAATAGATGCGCGCAGCTTTCGGGATGCCGGGCCAGATATTCCTCGAGCGATAGTGCGGCGTGTCCGGTCAGTTCAGTGACAGCATTGCTGACGTGGGCAAGATCTCCTGCAGCAATTTGCAGGAAGTGCGTGACAAAAACCTCTACTTCGTAATCATCCAGCCCATGCCCCGTCAACGCAATCCGCTCCGCTTCAAATTTCTCGAGCCTGCTGGTCGTGCGCGTGATCCTGGCTTCCTGTGTTGTTTGCGGACGATAGACGATTTCCCGTCCCACCGCGGCGGATAGGATTGCCGCAGTTTCGGACATGGTCAGCGCTTCGGGACCGGTGATGTCAAAGGTGCGGCCGGCATGGCCGTTCCCGGTCAGGACCGACGCGGCTGCATCGGCAATGTCATCGCGCGTGACCCATGCGGCGCGTCCGTAAGCGGCGGGCACGCGAATCACATCGTCCTTGGACACACAT
Organism: Acidobacteriota bacterium; assembly: GCA_963664705.1. GTDB lineage: Bacteria > Acidobacteriota > UBA6911 > UBA6911 > UBA6911 > UBA6911. The sequence goes on from OY761556.1 coordinate 6,776,527, forward strand.
TGCGGAACGTTATCCGTATACAGGCCGACGCGGAGGAAGGTAAACGAAATCCCGGATGCGCGAATGTATTCCTCGGTATGAAAATGGTCGTGAGCAAGGATAAAGGTAGCATCCGGAGCTGCCTTTATTACCGAAAGATAAACAATGCGGTTTACTCCAGCCGAAAGCGCCGCGTCTATGGCCGAACAGTGTTCCTGCAAGCGGTCGTATGTCGGAGCGGGAGTGCCGGCCTTGGCACACATGTGCGCGACTCCGAACCGGTCCCTTGCTGAGACCAGGAACAGTGTTTCGATGCCTGCCAGAGCCTTGCGCATGGCGTGACCATCGCTATAGGAGGATGCCTGGACAATTTCCGCGGCGGGAAGATGCGGCGTCCAGGAGGCGTTGCGCACGATCAGTCGCTGCGGGATCCCCAGGCTGGCAAGACGCGCAGCAACCCTTCCTCCGATCTGTCCCGATGCCCCGGTCACTGCCAGCATTCTGTTTGCCTCTCAACAAGCTCCAGGAGATTTTTGGTCAGAAACTAAAACTCCCGAAGCGATTCGTGTACGCCTTTGTGAATTTCATACCAGAATTCGAGCGCTGCCTCGTTTTTATCTTTCCCGAATTTATCGATCCACGCTGAAAGCTCGGGGCTTTTATCCGCCTCGACTTCCCGCTTGCGCGTCAGATAGGTGTATAGCATATCGGTTGTGCGTTCCGATTCCCAGAAAATCGAGGCGTTCCGGCTGTTGATGCGGCTGGCCGTCACGGAGATCATCTCAAGAAACCGGCTCTTGCGCCCAAACAGGGTATCGACAATGTCCGGAAGCATCTCTTCCGCCCAACCTCGATGGAAACGGCACATTCCGAGGTCATCGAGGACAAGTTCGGCACGCAGCCGTTCGGCATTTTTCCGGCCCAGCGCGCGTGGAGGAACAAAATCGTTTCCATAATACATGTAATACTTGCCCATGATCGGCATGGGGGATAGCGCCCCAGGCGTCCAGTATTGGTTGGGGACCATCCATCCTTTTCGTCCATAGCCGACGAAAACAAACGGATCGAGAACCTTTTTCCCCAGCTTGCGAGCCAGGCGACGGCCCGTTTTTCTGGCGCCTTCGCTGAAATCCAGAGCGCCTCGTTTCTGGATCATTCCTTCGAGGAGGCGGCAGCCGATGTCCGCGTTGTGCATGGAATCCGCTTCGATGTTGAAGCCGGCCACATTGAAAACAGGCTTCTCGGCGATTCCTGTCTGATCCGCGGAAAGCAGTTCCTGATCCATGCAGTCCATCAGCCATGAAAGAACTCCGCCGGCCGAGATTGCATCGAAACCATAACGATCGGCATGGTGATTCAATTGCTCGGCCGCACGCTGGTCGAAAATGCCGCACAGCGGGCCCATGGTCTGGTAAGGTTCGTAATCCTTTTTCAGGCCGCCATTCATTTTTTTGCAGACTGCCGGGCAGGGTTCTCCGCAATGATGCTGCTGCCTGGGAACAATGGTTTCCGCATTGAACTGTTGCAGGTAGTGATCAAGGATGAACTTGCGATGAAGTTCCAGGCGCTCTTCTTCTTTCATATAGATGGTACGGTAGTTGAAAGCGAGAACGCGTCCCCCCATCGTGGCATAGTTGACGCCGAAAGTACCGCCCGTCTGGAGATTGGGATCGTAGCGGTACTTTACGGTTGATTCCAGATCTTTGGTGCTCAGCTTTCGGTTGTATTTCTGCTGGAACCACTCATCGGCGACTTTACGATTTCTAAAGTCCTCATCCGCGTAGGTGCCCCCGTAGATGATTGCGGCGATGCCATGCTGCTGCAGCATCTTGCTGCCGAAGCCGCCGCGTCCGGCCCAGGTGTCCACCGGAGTCAATTTGCCCGACTGGATGGGAACCGAGGCGATGGCTCCAAAATCAGTGGACTCCGCGGCCGGTCCTACGGCCAGAATCCTCGGCTCGGTTTCGTAGTGAATTCCGTAGTTTTGAAATACATGATCCATCAGCGCATAAATGCCACCGCGCCCTTCGCTCCAGATTTGCGACAGGTTGAGCGGTTCCAGCCGCACTTCAATTTCTTCCGCATGGGTTCGATTGAGGAACAGGACGGAGGGAACGGGGGCCTTGCCAACCAGCGAAACCATGTTGATCCCAAGGTTGTCGAATACGAGGCCGGCGCCGCCCATGGTTGAAACATAAAAGCCGCCCCAGCAGGGAGAGAAGCCGTTGAAGATCATTCGATTGGATCCAGGGAGGATCGAGCCGGCCAGCAATCCCACGCCGATATTCAGGCTGTTGAATTTTCCGGCCAGGTGAAGACCCAGATCCACCGGCCCGAAGAAATCATCCAGCGAATAGCGACTGATTCGATAATAGCCGCTGTTTGCATCAACAAAGAGAACCTTCTGAAAGTTGTCCATGATGCCCTCAAAATACCACTTATCGGCACATTTGGGGAAAATCGGGTGGACGCACTCGGATTTTTATTGTACGAAATTTCGGGAAACGGAGCCGGGGTTCTGCCGGCGATTTGCTTTTGATGTCTAAGTCAGGGCGCGGAAACGAACGATCGAATCGGTCGCCTCGCGCTCGACTTTTCCCTTGGTCTCGAGCACCTCAAGATTCCCAAGCGCTTCGGACATCATAAGGATCATTTCGAAGCCTTCGCCTCCCAGGAAGAGTTCGCGCATTACCTCATAGACGCTCAGGGTCCTGTCGCCAAGAATATCCAGCACCCTTGCCTGGCGACGCACATAAAATGCGTGCAGGGAATCGATGACCTTGAGATGGTGGTTGAATGGCTCGGCATGTCCCGGGATAACAAGATGAATCGGCAAAGCCCGGATGCGCTCGATGGATTCGAGATAGGTAATAAGAGGTTGGAAGGAGGGAACGGTCCCGTCGGCCTGGAAATCTATGGTCGGATTGGGGGAGACCCGTTCCAGGAAATGGTCGCCTGAAAAAAGTATCTGGTGGTTGCGCTCATACAAGCAGCAAAGGCCGCGTGTATGGCCTGGAGTGTGAATTACTTCGAGGTTTACGTGCTTGCATTCAAAGCGCGCGCCGGGCAAGAGCGGAATCACCCTGGCAAGCCTGCGACCGAGCGAGGGCCTGCGGTTGAGGTTTTCAACCGCGTCCTCCAGTACCTTGGAAGGCATGCCAAGCCATTGCAGGTACCGGCTGTTTTTCCGGAGCAGCGTGGACCAGTCCGGGCCCGACTGAAGGACTCTGCTTGCATCCGCTTCATGCACGGCTATTGGAATCTCTTTTCCTATCTGCTCCAAAACCCATGCGGCAGCCCCGAAATGATCGATATGCCCGTGGGACAGAACAATCCGGTTTATCTCCTGCAAGCGGTGCCCCGTGCTGGCAAATCCCTCGGCCAGAGCGCTCTGGGCCAACTCCGTTCCCAGGCCCGGGTCGAAGAGCAAGACTCCGTCTTTTTCCTCAATAATGCAGGCGTTGACCGGTCCCCCTGCCTGTGCAAACGGGATGGGAATGGGGATGCGGAAAATGCCCAGTTCGTTTAGTTCTCGTTCGTTCAGCATTCTTTTATAGCCGGGAAATTGAGCGGTTTGATTTTTCAGCCTACTGCAGGAAGCTGTCCATCGCTTTCTTTTCGTCGTCGTGGGCTTCAAAAACAGTTAGCAGTTTAGTAATCATAAGCAGTTCGCGGATTCGAGCGGTCAGGTGCAGCAGCTTCATCTTTCCACCAGCATTGGCTACCGAAGTGTATGCGCTCAGGAGCGCGCCAACTCCCGAACTGTCAATATAGTCTATCTCCTCAAAATTGAGAATGATCTTTTTGGTGCCGGCCTCCAGGGCATCCAATACGGCTTTGCGAATCGCGGTCGTTCCTTCGCCCAGCTTGATCTTGCCGTTGCAGTCCAGAATTCTGATGTCCCCGATAATGCGCATCTCAATAACCATTCTTAACCTGCCTCTCCCAGCACTGCCGCTCCGAGTGCACCGGTAATCCAGGGCTCCTCCGGAACGAGCACCTTCGACTCCAATTCTGCTTCAAGGGTTTGCACCAGGCCAAAATCCTTGGCGCCCCCACCGGTGACGGCGCAATCCGGTACCAGTCCCAACCGTATGGTCAGATTCACGATTTTGGCGGACATGGCCTTATGAACGCCGGCCAGGATGTCCGCGGGGCTTGCCCCTTCGGCGATGCGCGATACCGCTTCGGATTCGGCGAATACCGCACAGCCGGTAGTAAACTGCACCGGATTGGTCGATTGCAGCGACAGGTCTCCGATATCTTCAACTTTCATATGGAGTATTCGCGCAATGACCTGCAGGAACTTCCCGCTTCCGCCGGCGCACTTTTCATTCTGCACGAAATTGGCCGGCCGCCCTTCGCTGTCCAGGCGGATGACGCGGCAGAACTGGCTGCCGATATCGATTACGGTTCGTGCGGAGGGGAAGAAATGCCGAACGCCGGCTGCATGGCAGGAGATGTCCGCAACCGTCCGGTCTGCAAAACCAATGGTGCCCGCTCCATATCCGGTCGCAATTGTGGCGGAAATATCCGACCGGGAGATCGAGGCCTTTGCGATGGCTTCATCGGATACCCTCCGTGCGGAGTCCGAATAACTGCCTCCCGAGGGGCTGGTGGCATAGGCAATGAGCGTTCCGTCCCGCACCACTACAGCCTTCGCAAAGCTCGAGCCCACGTCAATTCCCAGAACATGCTTCATTCAACCGACTCCCTGCACGCAAGGCATTATGAGAAAAAGGTCGCCTCTCCCAATTCTCTTGGCTTCCGTGCAATCTCTTTCCCTGCTTTGGCGGCATTCTCGAATAGTTCCTGTCCGATCAATGCGGCCCCAAGCGCGCCGGTAATCAAGGGCTCTTTCGGAACAAGGACGGGGCTGCCGAACCTGGATTCGAGGGCTTTCACCAGACCGGCATTCTTGGCGCCGCCGCCGGTGATGGCAATGTCAGGCTTGATCTTCAGCTTGTTAACAAGGCCGTAGACGCGTCCGGCAATGGCCTGGTGAATCCCCGCCACGAGATTGGCAACGGATTCTCCCGCGGCGAGCTGCGAAATAACCTCCTGCTCGGCAAAAACCGTGCACATATTACCAATCACCGCGGGCTTTGCCGCGCTGAGCGATAGCTCGCCCAATTTATCCAGAGGAACTCCGAGTGCATCCGCGACGATTTCCAGGAAACGGCCGGTTCCGGCGGCGCACTTGTCATTCATGACAAAATCCACTACTTTGCCGTTCTCGATGCGAATGCCCTTGCTGTCCTGCCCGCCGATGTCGACGATGGTGCGCGCGGTTGGGAGGATGCTGGCCAGCCCTTTGGCATGGCAGGTGATTTCCGTGACCTGCTTGTCCGCAAATGGTACGTTGATCCTGCCGTAACCCGTCGCGACGATATAGGCTATATCCTCGAATTCAATGCCCGCCTGCATAATGGCCTGTTCTATTACGCGATTGGCCAGCTTGCGATGCTCGGGCCCGGTCGGTCCGATCAGGCTATATTCATTGCCTTCGCCGACAATGGCTACCTTGGTCATCGTCGAACCGATGTCCACGCCGGCAAAATAGTTGCGATTATTCATAGTCAGATTTGAAGCAATCCCCGGTATCCGATTGCGGGCTGAGCTTCAGTCCGCAATCAGATACCTCCAGGCTATTTCTTTCTTGCGGCCAGTGTCTCGATGAACGCATCAATGCGGTTATGCGTGTCGACCTCGTTATAGGAGCTGATATCGACGATATCCCCCTCCATGATGAGCGTGGGGACATCTCCGTAAACTTTGTTTAACACCTGCGCCTGCTGTGCGATTCCTGCATGCCAGCTGCGGCAGGAGAATGCGGAATGGAATACGACGCCGTCGCATTGGTAGTCTTCCATATATTCAATGATCCGCTCGACCTTGGGCAATGAGCCGGCGCGTTTGCGCGCTCTGTCGTACCAGCGGGTCCACAGCCGCACCCACCTCCAGGCAATGTGTTCCAGCGGGTCGCTGGTTTTGGGCAAATCCAGCCTCTCGATTTTTTCGGCGTTGCGATAGGTTACCTCGGCCGGAAAAACCGCGCCTTTGTCATTGAAGTACTGAAAATCGCCCAATGCGAACCACGAGGGCAAGCCTGCGCCCCATACGAGGCGGTATTTTTCATTTTCGGCCACGCCTTTTTTCTCCGCGACTTTCTGCAGGAGTTCCGCATAGAGTTCCTTGTAAAAATCGTGGGCTTCCTGCGTGCCGAGGTTGAAGGTCAGCGGCACCATGGTGTTCATGGCATCGCCCGTGTCCATGGGCGTGGGAACGGCCTTGCGCAATTCGTAGCAATCGATAAACAGATCCCACGTGCGGTCCGTAAGCTCGACCAGTGCCGCCAGCCTGTCCCAGTCCATTTTCCTGCCGGTGTGTTTTTCGCAAAAATGCACCAGGTCCCGGAGTTGCGAGGTCGCATATTTGACGTAAAGCTGCTCCTGGTCCCGGTGATCGCTGGTAGGGTCATAGGGCGGATAATACATCGTTCCCATCCAGACCGGGACATCCTGCATATAATGCTGCGTAGCCTGGGGCCACTTGATCCTGGGATCGCACAACTGCTGGGCGCTGCCGATCATCATGTCAGGCCTGCCCATCCCGCCCCACGGAGTGTCCGGGGGAATCTGTCCCAACTCCTCGCGCAGGATATCGAAGCCGATGGTGCAGGTTGCATAGGTGCAAAGGGATCTGGAAAAGTTTTCCGCCTCGGCCTTCTGGAGGAATTTCTCCGCATCGCGTTTGGCGGAACAGACACCGGCAAAGTTCTCTCCCCATGCGGGAACTATATCCATTGCCCGGATGATCTCATCCTGCGCGTTGTTGATATACATGTAGGCGACTTTCTTGCCTTCCTCTTTTGCCTTCAATGAAGCGGCCAGGTTTGCCCGGCCGAACTTTCCGGCCTTGCCCGCCGACTGTGTCGCCAGTGCTCTTGGTTTCCTGATTTCAGCCATATGTCTCCCCTGTTATGCAATCATTTCCAGGAATGCTTCAATTCTGGTCTTCACCCGGCCGAGGCTGGATGTACTGTATTCGTCCTCGATGTACAGCACCGGCGTTCCAACGGATTCGATGAAACTCTTCATCGCGGGAACTTCAAACCCGTAGGGGTCGCAATATTTATAAATGAACAGAATCGCTCCGGTGACGTTGAATTCCTTGATGTACTGCCGCATGTGACCGAAGCGGGCTTCGAGGTTTTCGGCGTAGTTGTTTCCATCTGCAACAAAAGTCGTGGGGAATTTCAGCTTCTTCAGGTAACGCTCCGAGATCCCTTGTACGGGATCCGGGGTGACATCCACGTCGCCCCAGTACATTTTGCTTCCAATGGAGAGATCATCCATGACCAGGTATGCATCGGCGCCTTCAATGGCATTGACAATGGCCACGTCATCGATTTGATCGCCTACCAGCATGATTCTTGCGGATCTTCCGTCCTGCTTTGCCGGACGTTGACTTACTTCCGCGATGACACTTCGGATTAATGCCGTGGATTCGTCGACAGGAAGACTCATGGCCGCGACCTGGACCATCATCATTTCCGCGCCCGATATGCGGGGAGCATCATCCTTTCGAAGGCTGTAGAGATCCCGCATTGCCTGCCGATTCTGGTTATGTTTATGGATGGATTCCGCAAGAGTCTGGTCGCTGATCCTGTTTCCGGTGAATTTTTCAAGGCTTTGAATGAACAGCCGAAGGATATCATTCGTGAATTCGATCGATGGATCGTCTGTTACATGAGGGTAGTTTATAAAGTGCCAGTATTGGTAGCCCGCATCCTGACTCCAGACATCAAAGGTCCTATCGATGCTGTCGCACTGATGCGATAAAACCATCCCATCGAGAAACGAGTATTTTCCTTTCAGTGCTGTGTCGAATGTATTCCGGACGAAAGGGCATACCATGGTTTCCATGTAGGCATCCGCTTTTGTGACCGGTTCCGATACATTGCCCTTCAGCCTGAGCGGAACTACCCCTGACGCGGTAAGGATTTCGACCGGGCAGAGCGCCGACAGATATCCGAGGACCTTCCTGCCGGATTCCTTCAATTCGCGAGCTCTCAACCCGTAGTTGGAGTAGTATTGCTCTGCTTTTGCCATTCCGCTTAAATGACTGTCTGCCATCATCGCACCTCGCTGCTGATAAGTAATTCGCTTTATCGTGCCGGAAGCGACGAGAATAACACAAATGTTTGAATCCCGGGTATAAACAGTAAGCACAACCGGCATGTGTCACCGTGGGGCTGCTGAAGCAATAATGGCCTCGAATCTGCCACGAATTTCATGCAACCCGCAGTTTGGGCCGGGTTTCCTGACTCTTCCGGCATTTCAAGCCTTGGAGCCTTAAAGATCGCGGCCATATAATGGGAAAAGCATCACGGTGCTTCCCGATCTCTCATTCTGCTAAATAGATATTTCCGTGATGGATAGCACTCATTTTTGCCGAAATGTCTGAGAGGATCATGGTGTATGCGCCGAGGGATCATGGCCAAGAGGACTAAGGCAATCATTCTGGCTTTTCTGCTGCTGGGGACCGCGGCTGCTCTGCTGGTCTTTCGTGCGGAAAAGATCAGGGATCATTCTCAGCCGCAATCGCTGATCAGCATTCGCCGTTCAAACCTAACCTCCCTGATTGTCTATGATGGTCCCGACGAAGATAAATCCGAACTCATGACCTCGCGGTACATCGCGAATCTGCTGGGGCACTTTGGGATTAAGGCTGAAATAGTGGCCGCTACCCAATATGTTGCCGGGCAGGCCGGTTCCTTCAGCGCCACCTTTGTCATTGGTTCCGAGTACTACGGGGCCATGCCCGAGGTGCTGATTCAGGATATTGCCGCTTCCAGCAAGCCGGTGTGTTGGATCAATCGGAATATCGAGCAGCTGCTGGCTCTGCCGGGGATGAGAGAGAAGCTGGGTTTCCGTTTCGACGACTATGTGGAACTCGATGGGCCTGTCTCGGTGGCTTTCAAAGGGAAACTGCTGCCCAAAACGGAAGGGCTGATCAACCTTGTTTCCGTGCAGGATCGATCGAAAGCAGAAGTGCTGGCCGTTGCCCGGGCTTCGGATCAGTCCACTCCCTATGCCATCAAATCCGGCCAATTCTGGTATTTTGCAGACTCGATTTTTTCCTATACCGTGGAAGCCGACCGGTATCTGGTTTTTGCCGATGTTCTACATGATATCCTGGGGCAGCCGCATAACGAGTCGCGATATGCTTTGGTACGGATCGAGGATGTGAATCCCGAGAGTTCCCCTGATCAGCTGCGTGGTGTCGCGGATGTGCTGGCCTCCAGGCACATTCCTTTCCAGGTTTCGCTTATTCCTATTTACAAGAATCCGTCCCGCCGCGTGGAGACCTATCTCTCGGACCGGCCCCAGGTTGTTGAAGCGCTCCAATACATGGTGTCAAAGGGCGGCGCGATCATCCTGCATGGTGTGACCCACCAACTGCATGGCAATACCAGCGACGACTTCGAATTCTGGGATTCGCTGGCGGATAAGCCCTCGCGCGACAGTTCGGGCGCCTCAATACTGCAGAAGCTGGAATTGGGAATGGACGAATGCTTTCGCGCGGGCCTGTTTCCGATTGCCTGGGAAACGCCACATTATGCGGCGTCGACGGTGCACTATCAGTCATTCCGCCAATTCTTCAGCCATGCCTATGACCGCAGGCTGGCGGCTGATAACAGGATGACCTTGCAGGAACTCCCGTATGAAACTGTGGATATCTATGGCCAGGCGATCATTCCGGAAAACCTCGGCTATGTGAATCTCGAGGCGCCCGACGCGACGGCCATTGTCGACGGAGCGGAGAGGATGCTGTGTGTGCGCGACGCGATTCCCTCGTTTTTCTTTCATCCATTTGTATCCACCGCGTATCTCAAGACGGCCCTGGATGGAATCGTGCGGCAGGGATTTCGGTTTATTTCCGCGGAGGATTTCGGGTGCCGCGTCGCGGTCAACAATTATCTGGTCAGTACCGTTCCCGGAACCTTCTCGCTTCCGGCCAATCAACCTTTCGCCCGCGTGGTCACCATTGATGCGAAAGGACAAACATCCGAAAAATATGAGCGCGTGACGAAGGGGAAGGTTGTCGAAAGAAAAATCTCTCCGCCGCCCGGAGGACTCATTGCCATTCAGGATGTTCCGAAAGTGCCCGGACCCAAACCTCAGCCTTCTCTTGCGACTCGGTTGATGGCCTGGTGGAGCAATACCGATATCGAGTCGGTTCCCACGCCGCAACAGATCGCCAGGCGGGCAATGCTCCTGGTGGATTCCGGGTCCGGACTGGAACCCCGGGATACTCAAAGCTTTGAATCTTTTCTGCGCGTTTACGGGATCCGGTTTGAGCGCGTGTCGATAGCCGAATTCGAAAAACAGGAACTGGGCGAGGACTGTGTTGTTTTTGTTCCGAACAGCATTGCCGGGATGCTCTCGAAGACAGGCCGGGAAAAATTGACAGGGTGGCTGCATGGTGGCGGGAGACTCGTGCTTGAAGGACGGAGTCGCCTTGCCGAGGAGATGGGGTTCAGCTACGAAAGACGGAAGCTGAATCTTGCAGATACAAAGGATGCGCTTTATCCCGATGTGGACATACATTGGAATCGCGTTGTTTCGATGGATCGATTTGAGCCGCCCCTGGTTTCGACAACGCTGGTGGAGGATAGCGAGAGCGGCAGGCCGGTTGCGGTGGCCTCCCGATATGGCGATGGACTGCTGATTTATCTTGGGGCGGAAATGGATCCGGAAACAGGGATGGGATACACCCGATACCCATACCTCTTTCACCACCTGCGCAACCGAATGCGGCTGCTCTCGCCGGTTACGGCCAATGGAGTGGAATTCTACTTTGATCCCGGGTACCGTCAGCAGGCCCCTCTTGAAAAACTCATTACCTCGTGGCACGCGGATGGGATTCGAGCTGTTTATGCGGCCGCCTGGCATACTTACCCGAAATGGGAATACGACTATGACCTGTTGATTCGCCTGTGTCATGAACGCGGGATCGCCGTGTATGCATGGCTCGAATTGCCGCAGGTATCGGATCAAATGTGGCTGGCGCACCCGGAATGGCGTGAAAAGACGGTTACCGGCAAAGATGGGCAGGTGGGCTGGCGCAAGCAGATGAACCTTGCAAATAAAAAATGCCGGGCGGCAACGCTTGCCTTCATTGAGAATTTGCTCGCGAAACATGATTGGGACGGTGTGAACATTGCAGAGGTGTCGTTTGACACCCGCGACGGACTTTTGGATCCTGATGGTTACGTGCCGATGAACAGGGATGTCCGGGATGAATTCCAGGCTCAATCCGGATTTGATCCAATTCTGCTTTTCGATAAGAGATCGGCATTTTCCTGGCAGAAGAACAATAAAGCGCTCGATCAATGGCAGCGATATCGAACACAGCTTTTGAGGCAATGGCTTGTCGATATCCTCGACCGCGTAAAAAGGGTTCGTGCCAGGCACAGTCTTGACTGCATAGTTACATCCCTCGACAGCCTCCATACGCCTCGGATTACCGAGAAGACCGGTGCCGATACGCGCGATGTAGTGGCACTCATGGATTCCTTTGATTTTACGCTGCAGATTGAAGATCCGATTGAAACCTGGGGAGCGTCCCCGAACCGCTACGACCGGTTTGCCGCAACCTATCGAAAACTGGTGAAGGATCCGCAGCGCCTGATGTTCGACATCAATGTCGTAACCGATCGGGAGAACGGGTTGGCTCCGACAAAACTGCCGGTAGGAACCGAAGTGGCTCTGGCGGTCTATTCGGCCGCGCAGGCAGGGAATGGAAGAGTTGCGGTTTATAGCGAGGCATCCCTGCAGCCCGAAGATCGGTCGCTTTTACAGTTCGTGCTGGGCAGTGCTGCCGACCTTTCCCTGAGACAGCAGGAAGCAATGGGCAAGGGGAGCACGGAGCGGCCATCGGTGGGAATCGCCGCGGAAAAGACGGTGCGTCTGTCGTTGGTGAATGATGCCGGCGCGGACACACTCTATCTTGGGCCTGCCGGCGATTCCTCAAAAACCGGGACCAGCCTGGTGCGGGACCGCGAGAGCATGCTGTTGCTTGACGATGAACCCTGGCAGTGTGGGAGGGAAGGTGAGGTTCTCATCCCTGCAGGTAAGCATGTTCTTGCCACGACAAAGCGTGACCGCGGGCTCGTGGATCAATTCGGGCTTGGGTTGTGGGTAAAAGATATCACGGCGGAGGTGGCCGGAGTTTCCCGGACCAACCTGGGAATCGCAATCGACTATGCGTCGCCCAGGAGAGCCTGGGCTGTCCTTACGCGTGAGCCGAATGCCGTGTACCTGGACGGGAAGCAACAGGCGAATCCGACCATCAACCGATATGGCAGTGAATTCCTCGTCCAGATCCCGTCGGGAAAGCACGTTGTTGAGATCAATGACGAGACGACGGCTTCCGTTGTCGTGGATGTGGCAAGTGCCGTTTCAGCGAAATCAGCAGTCTGGCTGGGTGGAAAGTTCGTTTTGTTCCTGGGAATTCTGTACGCGGTTGTGCGTACGCGACGCCTGATTCTGGTGCTGGCGGGCAAAGCAGGCCGTTAGGTTTCCCAGCCCTGCAGGCGCATTCAATGAGGTTTCTGTTGAGTCAAGTATTTGTCGAAGCTCTTTTCGTGCTCAGCGTGATTCTGATCTGGTTCATGCTCGTCTACCAGTTCGTTCTCTTTGTCCTCGGCTTTCTGTATAGCCTGCGTGCCCGGCGCGACAAAGTGAGACTCTCGGTCGATGCCGGCGGCCTTCCCACGGTTTCGATCCTGATTCCTGCCCACAATGAAGAGATGGTGCTCGACAATACTTTAAAGGCGATGACGTCCCTGAATTACCCGGCAGACCGCTTCGAAGTCATCGTGGTGAATGATGCCAGCAGCGATAAAACCGCCGAAATTGCCGATAGATGGGCTTCGGCTTATGCAAATGTGCGGGCCGTGCATTTGACCCAGGCTCAGCGTGTTGGCGGGAAAGCTGCGGCTTTGAATCGCGGCGTGACATACGCAAAATTCGAGAACATCGCCATCTATGATGCCGACAACACGCCGGAACCGGATGCCTTGAGGTATCTGGCGCTGCAGCTGAAAGCCCATCCTGACCTCGGCGCCGTCATCGGGACCTTTCGAACGGTAAACAGAAAAAGAAATCTGCTGACCAGGATGATCAACATTGAGGGACTTAGCTTTCAGTGGATTGTTCAGGCGGGCCGGTGGATGCTGATGCGGGTCTGTTCGTTGCCCGGAACAAACCTTGTAATCCGTCGCGTGCTGCTTGAATCGCTGGGCGGCTGGGATGAAAGCGCTTTAACGGAAGATGCAGAGCTGTCCATTCAGATTTATCAGGCAGGATACCAGATCAAATATGTTCCATACGCCGTCACCTGGGAGCAGGAACCGGAGCGGCTATCGACCTGGTTCCGACAGAGGGTGCGCTGGGTGCGCGGCAACAATTATGTTGTTGTGAAGCATGCCCGTGAATTGCTGAGGATGCGCCCGCGGAGACTAGGTGTCGAGTTGATGTATACCATGGCGCTCTACTATGTATTTTTCGCGGCCATCGTGCTTTCGGATATCTTCTTCATTCTGGGTTTGCTTGGGGTTTTTCGCATCGTTCTGCCTGGTCCCTATGACGAGGTCTGGATTTTAGCCTACCTTCTTTTTATCGGAGAAATCGTTCTGGCGCTCTCGAGAGAAAAAGGGGAGGATTCATTCCTCAATATCATTCTCGCCGCGCTTTCATATTTTACCTATTGTCAGCTTTGGATCCCGGTTGTGATCAAAGGCTTTTATGATGACTTTGTTCTCAGAAAGGCCCGGGTCTGGGCAAAAACCGAGAGATTCCAGGTCAACTCCTGAAAGGATGATGGACATGGCGGATCGTGTGAGGCTCTTGTTGCTCTCTCTCCTGCTTTTGACTGCATTCACGGTCAACGTCGCCGCACAAATTTCCTCCGAGACCTTGACCGGCGCCTCTCCATGGCCCGTTTATGTATACGATACCGAAACCCTCGAGAAAGGGAATGTGATCCTTAGCGGCGTGGGCGGAATCGGTTTTCTCGCCGATGACAGCAAGAGCTACTCGGTCTATTCAGGCCTGGATCTTGGGATAACGAACCGCTTTTTGGTTTCTGTCGCAGTTTCGGGTTCGGGTTCCGAAAGCAGCAGTTGGAAGATCGATAGCGGCGTTTTTCACGCAAAATACAAACTAATCGATCGGGATACTTTTGCTTTCGCCCTTGCCGGAAATCTCGAACGGCTTCCTTATATGAAAGATGCGGGATATTCGGCCTACGACGGGCAGGTCATGGCTGTTGCGCAGAAGAGTATTGGGGGCTTTGCCGCCTATGGACAGATCGGCTACTCGAGCCGAAAACAGGCGTTCGAAGGTGCAGGAGCCCGGTACGACTTCTTCGGGAAGGCCATCGTTTCAGGCAACTTCTCCTATCGGCACGACGGGCAGTTTTATGCGGGCATGCTGCCGGAGGATATCAGCGCCGTACGGGCAACTACCTATGCAACACTTTATGTTCCGATTGGCTCCCGCGTGGGATTGACCGGATCCGTCGGAAAGACACTGATGCCGATCAATCCCGCGGACTCCTCGATCATGTTTTGCACGTTTGGGCTGGGTGTAAGACTGCATTGATGTGAATGCTCCCGGTTTTATGGCTGCCCGGGGCGCATGGCTCCGGCATGCGGCGAGATTGCATGATGAAACCAATAAAGGTCTTTTCAGTGGTGGGGACGCGGCCCGAAGTCATCAAGATGGCACCGGTGATACGGGTGCTCTCCAGGGATTCCCGTTTTGAGCATCGCGTGCTCGTCACCGCACAGCACCGCCAGATGCTGGACCAGATCCTCGCCGTGTTTTCCATTGTGCCGGATTTCGACCTGGGGCTGATGCGGCCGGATCAAAGCCTAGCCGGTTTTGCGTCGAGATCACTTTTGGCGCTCTCCGATCTATTTGCCCGCGAGAAGCCGAAATGCATCCTGGTGCAAGGGGACACCACTACTGTGATGACCGCAGCCCTCGCCGCTTTCTATAACGGTATTAAGGTGGGGCATGTGGAAGCCGGGTTGCGGTCGTTCGACCGGCTGAATCCCTTCCCGGAGGAAATTAATCGGAGAATTGCCGGCTGCATTGCGGATATTCACTTTGCTCCGACAGAAGGCGCGCGCCAAAATCTTTTGAGGGAAGGGGTCCGGTCTGAGGACATCTTTGTCGCCGGAAATACCATTGTGGATGCTCTCCTGTCGGTTTCCCTCGAGAACTCCTTTGATACGGCTGCACTGTCCGGCATCGATTTCAGGTCCAACCGGGTTCTCCTGCTGACGGTCCACCGGCGCGAAAATCATGGAGATCGCCTGAAATCAATCTGCCGGGCAATAAAAAGCATCATCGCGAAATTCGACGACATCGTTATTGTCTATCCGGTTCATTTGAGTCCACACGTGCAAGGGCCCGTGCGTGAGGAGCTCGGGAAGGTCCCGCGGGTTTTGTTGGTCGACCCCCTTCCCTACGGAGACCTGCTCAGACTCCTGAAATGGTGTTATTTGGTTTTGACAGATTCCGGCGGCGTTCTGGAAGAGGCTCCATCCTTTCATAAACCCGCGCTGGTATTGCGCGAAGTCACCGAGCGGCCGGAGATTGTGGAGGCAGGGGGGGCGAAGGTGATTGGTTCGGAAGCGGGACGAATCCTGAGTGAAGTGTCTCTTCTGCTGAATGATCGCGCTGAATATGAACGAATGAGCCGTGTGCCAAATCCGTTCGGAGATGGGCATGCGGCGGAGCGGATTGTTGAAGCGGTCGCACAACGATTTCGGGCTGATGATCAGGCTGCGGGATCGGGCGGGCTATTACCTGAATAATTTTGGAACCCCCAGCCGGAGGGGGCGTAATAGATAGTGCGTCACGACTGATTATTCCTCCTGAATGGAATTCCCGTTATGGGGGCAGAAATAGCGATTCTGCCCCCACTTTCTGCCCCTGATAATTACTTAAACAAGATGGAGCCGAAATCTCCGAGGAACTGCCTCCAGATAAACCAGAAATGGGCGCCCGGGGCGGTGTGATAGGTCATCGGCAAATCAGCCTTTATCGCCGCGGCGCGCAGGGTTTCTGATCCCTTCAGCGCAAAATCGGTCGTGCCTACGCCGATCCAATAGTGCTTGACCCCCGCCTTCTTGATTTTTTTTAGCGAATCAACAAATTCGGGAGTGTCCTGTCCACCCGCGCTCCAGACTCCAATCCAGCCGAATACATCCGGATTATTGTTCGTTGCCTGCACCGTATGGCCGCCGCCCATGGAGAGACCGGCAATTGCCCGGCTGTTTTTGTTGCGGACTACACGGTAATTCTTTTCAATGAACGGAATGATTTCGGCTACCAGGCTGTTCGGATAGGACCCCTGATATGCCTGGGGGGGGGCGTGGCGCCGCAGGCGCAGCCGGAGCTGCCTGGGCAGGGGGTGCCGCCGGAGTGCGATCCGGACCGAGGCCCTGGGCTGCCTGAACCGGCGGAGGAGCTGGTGCCGTTACCGACTGCCGCGGCGGTGTTGGGCCATAGGCATATCCCTGGGAAACAATCTGCGTCGGGTTGCCGTTGGGCATGACAACCAGCATGGGCTTGGCTTTGCCCTGAGCGATCAGGTTATCCAGGATGACATTGGCTCGACCCATGGCAACCCAGGCATCTTCATCTCCTCCACCACCGTGCAGCAGGTAAAGGACAGGATATTTGGCTTTCCCGGCAAAATAGTCGGGCGGCGTATAGATGTACATTCGGCGGCCCTTCTGTTTCAGAATACTGGATGGATACCATACCGCCTGTACCGAACCGTGCGGGATGTCGGGCTTGAAATCCCACAAGTCTGAGGCGGTGCCGGAGATCATCAGCAGGTTATCGTAGCGATTCCCATCGCGTTGATATTCCCCATTGCCCGGATCGAGCACTTTTATTCCGTCTACGCTGAAGGAATAGCCCCAGAGCTGCTCTCCCAATGGGCCGACCGTTACCGACCAGATGCCCTGATCGTCCTTTGTCATCGGAATATTGGTGCCATTGTCCCAATTGCCGTTCAGCGCCACGCTGCCTGCCTTCGGAGCCAGCAAACGGAATGTGACTTTTTTGTCGGCAAGGATTTCCGGGGAAACAACCCGAGGCCCCTGGGGGCGGCCCAACTGGGCGTAGGCTGCAACCGCGCCCAACAGTACAAGAGCTGCCAGACTCGCTTTCTGAATGATTCGTATTCTCATAATTTCGCCTTTCGTATGGTTACACTACTGATTTACACAGTCGAGCAATACAATACCCGAAAAATGATCCAAGCTCTCCCATTTTTTGAGAAGCATAATTTCGGATTCCAGATTCCGGATTCCAGATTTCGGATTCCAGATCCATACGATGGCTATTTCCGTTTCCAGTGTATACTGCGGTCCAACGCCATTATTTATATCCGGAGGTCTGTTGTCTATGAAGCGTGCTTCGACCCTGGTTTCTCCAATACCTGAGGTTCAGGCTCCACCCTATCCCTCTGCCAGTTACGCATGGTACGTCGTCATCGTTCTTTATCTGGTCTATACATTCTCTTTTGTGGACCGGTCCATCACGATGTATCTCGTCGGGCCTATTCGCAGGGAATTCGCCATCAATGATTTTCAATTCAGCTTGATGCAGGGGATGGCATTTTCGCTCTTTTTTACGGTTATGGGGATCCCGGTCGGGCGTCTTGCTGACAGCAAAAGCCGCCGGATCCTGATTTTGGTGGGCGTTGCGGTGTGGAGCACCATGACAATTCTCTGCGGCAAGGCGGGCAATTATTGGGAGCTGTTTTTTGCTCGAATGGGGGTCGGGGTTGGGGAGGCGTGCCTGGCTCCTTGTGCTTACTCCATGATCTCCGATTATTTTCCCAGGGAAAAGCGAAGCCTCCCGATGAACATGTATTCTGCCAGTATTATGCTTGGTTCCGGGCTGGCCAATGTATTTGGCGGACTGGTTTCACAGTTTGCCTTGAACGGCGGATCCAGAACGATTTTCCTGATGGGCGAATTGAAACCCTGGCAGCTGTCCTTTGTGCTGGTCGGGCTGCCGGGGGCGTTGATGCTTTTGCTGATCGCGACCATCAAGGAGCCCTACAGACGCGAAAAACGCGGCGAAGCCAATGTGACGGCCACGATTGCCCATCTGCGGATGCATTGGAAGACCTATGCATCGCTGATTGGCGGGACCACATTCGGCGCCATGACGAATGGGGCAATTTTGGGCTGGGTGCCCGCCTGGTTTGAGCGCAGGTTTGGGTGGCACCAGGCACAGGTAGGACCATATCTGGGTTTGGTCGTCTTTGTATTTGGAACGGCCGGCCTGAGTTTAGCCGGATATTTGTCCGGTAGATTGATCCGTTCGGGAAAGAAGGCTGTCTACATCAAACTGATGATCGCTTCCGAGTGCCTCGTCCTGATTCCTCTGATTCTGGCTCACCTGGTCGATGAGCCCTATTGGGTCCTCTGCTGTATCGGCGCAATCATTTTCTTTACCGGTTTTCCCTCCGGCCTCGGACCTGCAACGCTGCAGTGGATCACGCCCAATGAGATGCGCGGCCAGATTACCGCTGCGTATCTGTTCGTGCTGAGTCTGATTTCCGGAACCGCTACTCCGGCCGCCGTGGGCTACCTTACATCCTATTACTTTATGGATGATAAGGCGGTTCGATCGTCCGCGGTCCTTGTTGGATCCGTTGCCGCCGTGCTTGGCGTAGTCTCTCTGCTCATTGGTTTGCGTTCCTATGAGCGCAGCGCGGAGGCAGCCGGCAAAGCCTGATCTGCGTCGAAGTCTCTGGGATAAAAAGGGATTATTTATTCAACTTCGGGGCCATCCGATCCTTTTGCTGCTATTATTCCCACTGGATCGGGGAGGTGACGTGAGCTTCGTATATCGTGGTGTCTTCTTTTTGCTTTTTATCCTGTCGGGGGGTGCTGTCCGGGCTCAGAACCATACTCCTCTTGATCCCGAACTGCTGGCGGAGACACTTGCAGAGGATGACAGGAATACAGATTACGACCGGCGCGAGGAAATGATTCCGATGCGCGACGGCGTACATCTCTTCACGATCATCCTGATCCCACGAACAAATGACCCGATGCCGATCATGCTGACTCGGACGCCCTATGGAGCATCGAAACGCACGCCTCCCGAGAAGGGACCGCGATTGAAGGATGCGCTGCCGGTGGGAGACGATATGTTTGCGGAAGCCAACTACATCCGCGTTTTTCAGGATGTTCGAGGCAAGTACCGATCGGAAGGCCACTATCAGATGACCATGCCTTTGCAAGGTCCGCTGAACACATCCGGTGTCGATCACTCTACCGATACCTATGATACGATCGACTGGCTCGTCAAAAATGTACCCAAAAATAATGGCCGTGTTGGAATGATGGGTACCTCCTACGATGGTTTCCTGGTATTGATGGGACTCGTCAATCCGCACCCGGCGCTCAAAGCGGCCGTGCCCATCAATCCCATGGTCGATACCTGGATGGGGGACGACTGGTTTCACCATGGCGCCTTCCGGCAGATGATGATGGAGTTTATCTACAACCAGGACTTGCCGCACGATCCCGTTGCCATGGGCGAACGCGATGACGACTATGATTTCTATCTGAAGAGCGGATCGGCAGGAGAAATCGGCCGGCGCAGGGGATTGGATCGTGTGAGTTTCTGGAATAGCCTGCTGGCGCATCCTGCGTACGATTCATTCTGGCAGCTTCAGGCGCTCGACCGGATTCTGGCGCGCCAACCTCTCAAAGTGCCGACTCTGTACATCCATGGATTGTGGGACCAGGAAGATATCTATGGAGCCGTTGCAGCCTACGAAGCGACAGAACCCAAAGATCGCGCGAATGACATGAACTTTCTTGCCATTGGACCGTGGGCTCACGGAGGGTCCAACCTGGATGGAAGCTTTTTGGGCGCGTTCAGATTTGACGGGGATACCGCCCTGTACTTTCGTCGGCAGCACCTGTTGCCGTTTTTAAATGAACACCTTCGGGAGGGGGCGCCCAGGGCGAACACGCCTCCGGTATTGGCCTATGAAACTGGGACCAATAGCTGGCACCGCTATGATGCATGGCCGCGCAGTTGCGAGTCGTCGTGCCCCAATCCAATGAAAAAGCTCTTCCTCAAGCCGGGGCTGAAACTCGGATATGACGCTTCCGCCCAGGGGGCTGCGTATGCGGAATATACTTCTGATCCGGCGCACCCGGTTTTGTACAGTCCGCGTCCTATCAAGCCTGTGTATTCCGAAGGGTCCACCTGGGGCGGGTGGCTGGTTCAGGATCAACGGAACGTGTCCGATCGACGGGACGTCCTGACCTATCAATCGGAGGTCCTGACCGAACCGGTTGCTGTGAGCGGTCAGCCGATTGCCAATCTGTTTGCCTCCACCAGTGGGACCGACTCCGATTTTGTGGTAAAGCTGATCGATGTGTATCCGGATAAGGATCCAGACCAGGAGTTGCGCGGATATGAGTTGATGGTATCGGCGGATATTTTTCGTGGCCGATATCGCAATGACCCGGCCGTTCCTGCGCCGATTACTGCCGGGAAGGTGGAAAGCTATCGATGGAATCTTCCGGCTGTTTCCCACACCTTCCTTCCGGGCCATCGGATGATGGTCCAGATCCAGTCAACCTGGTTTCCCCTGTATGATCGCAATCCACAGACCTTTGTGGATAATATTTTCTGGGCCAAGCCGGAAGACTATAAAAAGGCCACGCAGCGCATCTATCAGACCGGCGACCAGGCCAGTTTCATTGAGATGCCGGTAGTCAAATAGAACCTGATTTGACCGGGCGAGCCATTCTCTCGCCCCTGCCGAGGCTCCATCTTTCCTGATCTTATTCCAGGAGTTCGCTGCGCTCTTCCCTGGCTATTTTCTGGCGCGCCTTAGGCGCTTTGCTGGCTGCTGAGGATTCCGGACTCCAGATAGGCTAATTGGGGATCAGGACCGCTTCCTTCGCTTCCACCTTCAGGGGCACGTTGCCTGAGAGGGACTGAACTTTTTGCATCAGTTTGGCCCCTTCTCCGGATCCGGGATCCAGCAACTGAACGTCATTTTGATTGTCGCGCGTGAGCGGTACCAGGGATACACGAACGACTTTTTTCCTGTCCACAACCACATGAGCGGCCAGGCCCTCTTTATTGGGGGTCATCCTTATCCAATCCATGGCAAAGTTGCCCAGGCAGTACATAACGGGCTTGCCCTTATAGACCTCAATGCCCTGCAAGACATGCGACCCATGTCCGTACACAATGTCCGCCCCGGCATCGATGGCCTCATGCGCCAGGGTCTTCTGGTAGGCTTCGGTCTGCGAAAACTGAGGGCCCAGCGGAATAGGCGAGTACAGTGACGCGGCATCCGTGCTTCCTTCTTTGGCGGCGGTCTTCGGTCTTGTTTCCGCGGCAATTTCCGGAGGAAGTGCGCGGCCCATGCCGTCGCGGTTGTGATTGGAGACAACCAGGATATCGACCAGCGGTCGAAGCCGGCGAATATCCTCCCGCATCCGGTCCAAATCCGATTTGTCGATGGTCGTTCCGTCCAGGGACAGCACGCGGGCAATGCCAGGCCGTGTTGCCGTAGCGATCTGCTGATCCTGGGCATACCATTTCGCGCTGTACTGGAGGAATCCGACTTTGACTCCCCTGGCTTCGAGAATAGCGGGTTTGTGCGCCTGATCAAGGTTTGCGCCGGCACCTGTATGGGCAATGCCGTTGGCATCGAGCAGCGCGATGTTCTTCATGATCGCTTCCGGCCCATAGGCAACATTGTTGGCGAGGCCGACTCCTCGGATGTTGCCGCTTTTCAACGCCTGTACCGCCTCGGGACCGATATGGATCCAACCGGTTTTGTCCGGGATATCTTTGTCCGGCCCTTCCGATTTCACCATCAATCCTTCCAGGTTTCCATATACGAGATCCGCGTCCCGGAGAGTTGCCTGAACATAGCGGAACGCTTCGGAGGGATTGGCTCGCTTCTCAATATTGATGTCACCCAACAGAAGCATGGTAACGGGGTTTTTCAAACCGGTGGTCTTCCAGGGCCAGGATTTATCTTCGGCGTAAAGCCCGCACAGAATGCATGATAGCAATAGTACCAGCGCTAATCTTTTCATCCAGCCTCCCGTCCGCCGGAATGGCGGATATGTATGCAACCGATGCTTTGCAGGTTGGCTATACTATGAACTCCGTTTGGTTTACATGCAAGATCGCCATTGCAGGCTTTGGCCCTTCGACCGTCTGCTTGAAACCTGCAGGCCATCCTTTACGTATTGCTTGAAGAATTTTGGATTGCGTGAAATATTCCAAGCCATGCGGACAATCCGTAGCGGCTTCCAATTCACGATTCCCAGCGGAGGGATAAACAATGGAAGTATTCAATGAAGGTGGCAAGCGTATCCAGGTGAGTTCCGGGTCGATTTTTCGAGGTTTCGGATTTTTTGTGGCTTTGATCGTTATCGTTATTCTTGTCTTTTCCTCCATAGCGAAAGTGCCCTCCGGCCACGTTGGCGTGCTCACGCTTTTTGGGCGAGTGACGGGCGAGGTACTGTCCGAAGGGATTCACCTGGTCAATCCCTTCAAGTCGAATAACGAAATGACAATCCGTACCCAGGAAATCAAAGAATCAGCCAGCGTACCTTCGAGCGAAGGTCTGGTGATGAATCTGGATACTTCCCTGATTTTCCACCTGAATTCCGAGAGAGCTGCGGAAGTCTTTCAGAAGATAGGGCCGAATTACGCCGAAGTTCTTATTGAGCCGAATCTGCGTGCGGCGATTCGCGAGGCCACGGCCGCGCACACAGCCAACGCCCTGTATACCGGCGAACGGGAAATGGTTGCGAAACAGATTCACACTCTCTTGTCCACTCTCCTGAGCCGTCGCGGCTTTATAATTGAAAGCATTCTATTGCGGGATATTCAGCTTCCGTCAACGCTCAAGGCTTCGATTGAAGCCAAGCAGCAGGCGGAGCAGGAAGCGCTTGCCATGAGCTTCCGTTTGCAGAAGGAAAAGCAGGAGGCCGAACGCAAGCGCATCGAGGCGCAGGGGATTCGTGACTTCCAGCAGATTGTTGCCCAGGGAATCAGCACGCAGTTGCTGGAATGGAAAGGAATCGAGGCAACCGAGAATCTCGCGAAGAGTCCCAATGCCAAGGTCGTTGTTATCGGGAACAACAAAAACGGCCTTCCGCTGATCCTCGGTCAGTAATTTCAGATTTGTACAAACTCATGAAATTCGCGACGCTTTTTGCCGCGAATTTCATGAGTTAAGCAAAGCATCTACTCCTGCACCTGCCGGATTTCGTATCCGAGCTTTTTTATCTCCGGCTCAATCTTCGCTTTGTCCCCGACAACAATAATGACCATGGCCTGTGGAGCCAGGTGGGTTTCGGCCGCTCGCTGAACTGCCGTTCCGTCCACTGACTGGAGCTTGGAGGGCAACGTGCTGTAGTAATCCAGCGGGAATCCATATATAAACAGATCCGCGAGCGATCCGGCACTCTGCTGTGCGGTTTCAAACATGGAAATCAGAGATCGCTCACGCGTCTCCTTTGCCATGCGGAGCTCTTCAGCGGTTGGAAGGGATGTGCGCATCTTTTCGACTTCACCGAGAGCTTCCTTGATGGACGCAGCGGTAGCATCCGTGCGGACCATGGAGGTAATCGCAAAAGGACCATACCCGCGCCGGTAGCTGAACCGGGAACGAGCCCCGTAGGTGAAACCATGCACCTCACGCAAATTGAGATTGATGCGCGAAGAGAACAGTCCGCCCAGAATTTCGTTCATAACCGATACGGGAACATAGTCCGGATTGCTTCTTTCTATCCCCATCTGTCCGATGCGCAGCGCGCTCTGAGGGGCGCCGGGCCTGTCGATGATGAAGACCTGGCGGGTCAGATTCGATTTGGCTTTGGGCGATTCCACCTTTTTCCCGCTTGCCTTCCAATTGCCAAAATATTTTTCAGCCATCGTTCGCAGTTGAGATTCCGTGATGTTTCCCGCAACGACGAGAACTGAGTTTTGCGGGCCGAATCCGTCATAAAAATTGACCAGATCCTCCCGTTTTATGTCCTTGATGGATGCTTCCGTACCGGTGTCCAGGAATCCATATGGGCTCTTGCTGCCGTAGACCTCCCGGAGAAACACCTTCGCGGCTACGGTAGAGGGATCGTCCGCTTCCTGCATCAGAGACACAAGGCGGAGCTGCCGGACCCGCTGGACTTCGCCGTCTCTGAAGGCAGGATGCAGCAGGGCATCGGAAACGAGATCGAACATCTTTTCGGATGTCCACGACAGGCCGGTCGCGTTGATATAGACGCTGTCCGGTGAAGAGTCCGAACTCACGCTGGCGCCGATCTGCGCGATGTCGTCCGCCATCTGCAAGGCACCGCGCTTCTCCGTGCCTTCGGTCAGCATGGAAGCGGCAAAGGACGCAAGGCCTGGTTTGTCGGCAGGATTGGCTTCACTGCCGCGCAGGACCGCCAGCCGGGCGGTCAGAACCGGAAGATTGCTTTGCTGCAAAAGCATGACCGTCAGACCATTTGCCAGTTTGAATTCTGTGGGAACCGGCAGTTTGGGTTGTTTCTCCACAGCGGGCTTGGGCGGGTTTGCGCGCCACTCGTCATTGCCGGGTCCGCCGGGCATTGCCTGGGATGTGGCCGTCCCTCTGCTGCGTTTCGGGACATCCTGGATGACTTTTTCCCCAGGGACTCCATAGATTACCACGCGGGAATTGGGGGTCAGCGTCTCGGCAAATTTCTGCACTCCAACAGGAGTAACATCGTCATACCGTTTGAGGTCCTTGGGGAGATATCCCGGATCTCCAAGATAATGGTTGTATTGATTCAACAGATCCGCCACGCCGCCGAATCCGCCCAATCTCTGGAGGCCGAGAATCATCCGCGCCTGGATGGTATTGCGGGCGCGCTCCATTTCAGCGGAGCTGGGGGGTGCTTTCTGGGCGGCAGCCAGTTCTTCGTTGATCGCCTTTTCGAGGTCTTCAAGCTTTACGCCCGGCTTGGCCGTGACAACGATGGAGAACATGGACCCAAGCATTTGCGATTGCTGGTTGACAGAAACGTCCTGCGCAATCTGCTTCTCATAAACCAGTTTCTTATACAGCCGGCTGGACTCTCCTCCTCCGAGTATCCGGGCGAGAATATCCGCGTCCGCATCCCCCGCCGTATAGAACTTTGGGGAGTGCCAGGCCATCATCAGCCTCGGCAAAGTGATCTTGTCGGTTGTTGTAACGCGTATTTCCTTGGTGATCGTCGGAACCGCGATGCTGACTTTTTCAGGAGCCGGTCCAGCAGGGATCGGCCCGAAGTACTTTTCCACAAGCCCCTTGATCGTTTTCGGATCGTAATCACCAACAATGGCGATAGTGGCGTTATTCGGCGCATAGTACATTTTGAAAAAGTCGCGCACATCGTTGAGTTCGGCTGCCTCAATATCCGCGTGCGACCCGATCACGGCTCCATAATAAGGATGCGGCTTCGGGAACATCTGATGCCATAGCTCTTCCTCGACGAGGCTGTACGGCTCGCTCTCCCCCTGTCGCCTTTCATTTCGTACTACATCGCGCTGATTCTCCAGCTTCTTTTCATCCAATTTGTCCAGCAGCCACCCCATGCGGTCGGACTCGAGCCACAAGGCCAGTTCCAGTTGATTGGACGGCATGGTTTCAAAATAGTTGGTGCGATCAAAATCGGTTGAACCGTTGATCAGCGTTGCCCCAGCGGATTCCAGTACCTGGAAGGGCCTGTCCCCCGCATGCTTGGATCCTTGAAACATCATGTGCTCAAACAAATGAGCGAATCCCGTGCGTCCGGGCTTTTCGTAAGCGGGACCCACGTGATACCAAAGGTCGACAGCCACCAGAGGTAAACGATGATCTTCACTCAGGATCACTTCGAGTCCGTTGCCAAGTTTGAATTTTTCATATTTTATGGCTGGGAACTGCTGCCTTGTCTGGGCAAATCCCGGCACAAGGAATGCAAATATCATCAATAATGTCAGGACGAAAATTCCACGTATACGCAAGTCTGATCTCATACTATAGTCTCCTCAGCTGTAGTAAGTTTGCTATCAAAGCGACAAAAAAGCTATGGCGGATTGGACTTTGAATACAAGGGAGGGTGCGATGAGGAAAACGGTTGTGACATGTGTTGTGATCTGCCTGCTGGCGGGCTTATCCGTGAGCGCCTGGGCGGATGGTGCCAAGAATCTATCTACAAAAAACACGACTCCGGCGGCGGTTGCCAAACCTGCAGAGTTGATGGATATCAATTCCGCTTCAAAAGATGACCTGCAGAAGCTGCCGGGCATCGGGGCTGCTTATTCGCAAAAGATCATCACCGGACGGCCCTACGCAAGAAAAGATGAGCTGGTATCGAAGCAGATCATCCCGCAGGCGACTTACGACAAGATCAAAGAATTGATTATTGCCAAACAGAAGAAGTAGAGGCGTTGAGTGCCATTCGGAAAATTCGCGGCCAAAAAGTCATGGCGTTTCGCGAATGGCACTCAATGGGATCCTCTATCGTGACAGGCTGGCAAGCAGAGGCGCCGGGTTGTTTTGAAGGAATGTCCGGTAGCTCTCATCGGCTGCCTTCTGTTTGCCGCAGCTTCTCAGCGCAATCGAGAGATAAAGATCCCGGTTTGGGAAACGGTTTGGGGGTGTTTTCTTCAGATGCTGCAGCGCATCCTTGCTTTCCCCTTTCCGCAGTTCCATGGTGCCGAGGATGTAGTTGCCCAGGTTTGATTCATAGCCGTGCGCATAGGCTTTAGTCAGAATTGTGTAGCTTTCCTCATAATGCAGCTGCATCCACTTTGCCAACCCCAGGTTCCCAAGTATTTCGAATTTGTAGGGAGCTTCGTCCGATGCCTTCTGGAACCAGGAGACGGCTTCGTCCACATCCTTTTTGTGGAGGGCGATAATCCCAAGGTTGTTCGCAACCGACGGATCCGATGGTGTGATTTGCATTGCTTCTACCAGGAGTTTTTCAGCGCTTTCGTAGTCTCTTCCCGCCAGGGCTCGGTTTGCCTGCTGTTGTAATTGCGCCGATTGCTTCTGCACGTCAAACGCCAGTTCCGAGGCATTTACCGTTACCCCCGGAGTCCGGTTGGCAAGGTTGCCGCTTTTATCCATCCGGATTTCCAGCCGAGAGTTTATATCCGGCAACAGATTCACCCTCCTCGTCTTGTATCCGGTGGCCCGCACCGTGATAACGGGCAGAATATTGCGTCCAAGGTCGTGGCACGGGATCGCCGCTGATCCCAGCGAATCTGTAGTAAGCTCAAGATCCTGGTTCTCGGTAGTGATACCGGCTCCCATAATGGCTATGCCCGCGATATCCGTAACTGTTAGCCTGACGTCCCGGCAAGGATTTCCAGGTACGCTGCTGAATTGCGAACGGTCCGGTGGAGAGTCCCATTGCGCAACCAATGGAGTCCCGGCGAATATCAGCCACACCAGTCCCAAAGTGAATTTCCCGTATCGTGACACTGACAGCCTCCTTCCTACATTAGGCCGAATTGTGCAGGGGAGGGGAATGCTTGCCTGAATGAGTCCCAAACTTCAAATGGGGCCAGTCGCCAAAGTGAGTTATTACCGGCTCAGGGATGCCGGCGGCGATTTGACTAGAAGGTGTGCAATTTGCGGACCATCATGGAGTGAAGTATCATAACTCTTGTATGTATATGAAAATAATTGATAACTGGCTACGGCAATTCCATGGTCGTTGCAGAGAATCGGCCGACAGACTCGGGAATCGGGAATTATTTCCTCGATCCCGAGAGCTTCAGGATTTCAGATTTCAAATATCCGACTCCAGTTTGGCCGAGGTCGCAGCAGTGGCCTGGTGCATGGGCAGAGAGACTTTTGGGGTGTAAGATTATTTTCTTGAATGAGCCCAAGGCTCACAGGGAGGTGCAATGTCCTATCTCAAAGATCCACTCACATGGTTATACCCGCCGATCGATTGCCGCCGGGCGGGACGTCTCAAGGTCAGCGGCATTCACGAGATCTATTATGAGGAGAGCGGGAACCCGAAAGGAAAGCCGGCTGTATTCCTGCATGGTGGCCCCGGTGGCGGGTCGGATCCCAAGCAGCGGCGATTTTTCAACCCCGACAAATACCGGATCATTCTCTTTGACCAGCGTGGCTGTGGGCAGAGCACTCCCTATGCCAGCCTGGATGAAAACACCACCTGGGATCTCGTGGCCGATACTGAAAAGCTGCGGGTGCATCTTGGCATTGAAAAATGGCAGGTTTTTGGCGGGAGTTGGGGCTCCACGCTGGCGCTGGCCTATGCCGAGAAGCACCCCGAGCGAGTCACGGAACTCGTGCTGCGCGGTATTTTCCTTCTTCGAAAGCAGGAGATAGACTGGTTCTATCAGCGCGGAGCTTCGATCCTGTATCCGGACGCCTGGGAGTCCTATGTCGGTCACATTCCCGAAGAGGAGAGATCCGATCTTCTGGCAGCCTACCATCGGCGCCTAACCAGTCCGGATGCCGAGGTGCGTCTCGCAGCGGCCAGAATCTGGAGCGGCTGGGAAGGGAGAACCTCCAAGCTCATTCCTGAAGAGGATTTTGTCGGCCATTTCGAGGCAGACGAGTTTGCACTCGCTTTTGCCCGGATAGAGGCTCATTATTTCGCGAACCGCGGATTTTTTGATACGGATGACCAGCTTCTTCGGGACGCTTCGCGCATCCGGCATATCCCCGGGGTTATCGTGCAGGGACGCTATGATGTCGTCTGTCCGATGGAAAGCGCGTGGGCGCTGCACCGCGCCTGGCCTGAAGCGGATATGATTATTACGCCGGACAGCGGGCATAGCGCCTTTGAACCGCCGAACAGCCGTGCCCTCGTGGCAGCGACGGATAAGTTCGCGGGATAGTCCTGCCGGCGTGCGGCAAAGGACCAATACAGATCAGTCATCTGCTTGAGCGGAGATTTCATGGGGGATAGACCGCATCGGATACTGGAGTGGGCTCGCGAAGTTCAGGCTTTGGCGCAAACGGGAAACCACTATGCCATGGATGATTTTCAGCGCGATCGATGCCGCAGGCTGATGGAAATCGCGGCAGAGATGATCAGCGGGCAATCGGACATTGACTATCTGCCGCTCGCTGGCGCATTCAAAGCGCAGATCGGATATGCGACGCCCAAAATAGACGTTCGGGCTGCAGTTTTTCGCGGAGCCGATCTTCTGCTGGTCCGTGAAAGGCTTGATGGTGGCTGGACGATGCCGGGCGGCTGGGCGGATGTAGGGGACACTCCGTCAAAAGCCGCAGAGCGGGAGGTTTGGGAAGAGGCCGGATTCCATGTCCGGGCGCGCAAGGTCATCGGTGTCTATGATGCCAACCGGGTGAACCCACTGGAAGTCTTCCACGCCTTCAAGATTGTCTTTTTATGCGACCTCATCGATGGGGAACCGACAACCAGCGCGGAAACTTCGGAGGTGGAGTTCTTTGCGGAGCATGCCATCCCCCGCAATTTCTCAGGGGAGCGTACAACGGCGCGCCACATCCGCGATGTATTTGCCGCTTTGCGAAACCCTGAGGGTCCCACCGTTTTCGACTAGGAAATTTCGGGGGTGACGCGGTTCTTCGCACGCCGCTGGAGCGAATGCCCGGCGGCGCTCCCTGCATTTCTATTTTCAGGAATAGTTCAAATGTCCGAATTCTCAATTATTCGAAGCGAATTGCAGGCAGTAGCGGATCTGGAAAAGGCGAAGATACTCGCCCGTTTTTTTAAGACGGGGCCGGGAGATTATGGGGAAGGAGACCGGTTCCTCGGCATTGTGGTTCCGAAGACGAGAAAGGTTGCCAAAGCTCATGTCAACGCGGCCGCGAAGGATATCCTCCGGCTGCTTCGGTCTCCCTATCATGAGGAGCGGCTGACCGCTCTTTTGATTCTGGTCGAGCAGTATCGGCGTGGGGATCCGGCTCGAAAGAAATCGATTTATGACCTGTATCTTGCCAATACCGCATCCATCAACAATTGGGACCTTGTCGATCTTACGGCACCGAATATCGTTGGATGTCAATTGCACGGGAAAGCGTGCGGGGAACTGACGCGCCTGGCGCTTTCGAGCGATCTCTGGGAGCGGCGTATTGCCATGCTGGCAACCTATTATTTCATCCGCCTCGGCGAGAGTGGAGAGGCTTTGCGGATAGCGAAAATGCTGCTGTCCGATAAGGAGGACCTGATTCACAAGGCTGTGGGATGGATGCTGCGCGAGGTTGGCAAGAGATGCTCCAGGGAAACGGAAAGCGTTTTCCTGGACAAGCATGCGGCTACGATGCCGCGCACGATGCTTCGCTATGCGATTGAGCACTTCCCGGAACCGCTGCGGAAGAAATACATGTCGATGCGGACAACCCGGAGCGCCGCCGGGCGCTTAATGTAGCAACGAAGCTTTTGGCACTGGGACCGCCGCCGTCTCGCCTAATACCATTTATTTTATTTCGGACGTTTTTCTTTCGCCCCTTCGGGGCTGGTTTATGGGCTAATCCAATCCAGGGGTTCGCTGCGCTCACCCCTGGCTACTTGCTTTCGGCCCTCCGGGCCTGTTGCCTCTCTCGCGTCGCAGAACTCAGAACAATTACTCTGTGGCATCAGTGCCATGCACGCAGCAGTGAGCCCCGGCCTAATATCAATAGCCGTGAAAGGAGTTTTTTGGGAATTGCGCGCTGGGAGCACCGCCGTCCCGGCTGATGCTGCATACTATTTCGCAATCAAATCAGCCCCGGCAGGGGCGATCAGAAAGTATCCAGGGGTGAAGTGCAGCGAACCCCTGGTAAAGATAAGCGCGAGAAAGAGCCCTGTAAGGGGCGAAACACCGGATTTTTTAGGCCTGCCTGGACTGACGCGCATGCAGCCTTGCTTGTTTACCTCGAAACGCGGAAACCTGCAAATACGATGCGGTATTGGGCGCTCCGGCAGCTAAGAAAAGATTTCCTTTAACTTCTGCCGGCGGAATTCGAATATCCTCTCAACGTTGCGGGCAACCATCAATCTCTGGATAAGCCAGCCGCCCGGCACCATATAGTCCACGTGATCCTTCACCATCGTGCCGCCGTCTATTTCCGCAAAAGTATGCTCGTGCTTCCATAGCCGGTAGGGGCCGCGGATCTGTTCATCCACAAACCGGAGCGGGGGCTCCCACGCGGAGATCTCACTGCGCCACAAAAAAGGGAAGCCGTGCAGGCGCAGGCGGTAGTCGATGAGCGCGCCCCTGCGCATTTCAAAGGGAGGCCTGGTTTGTATTTCAAAGTTCAGCCAGGGTGGGGTAATGGCTTCGAGATTCGAGGGATCGGAAAAAAAGAGAAATACTTCCTTCAGGGGATGATTCAGCTGCAATGCGGAATCCAGTGTGAAGATTTTCATGGCCGGCTTATGAGTGTTCACAGGGAGCCCCGTTGTTGCATCGGCGCTCCCTGCATTTTCAGAACGCGCTAATTGGCCGCCAGAGGATTGGCCGGGAGATTCCAGCCGGGCTTCACGCCCGCGGCGGCATTCTGTTCGTCGAGATACTTCTTGAGCGGCGCAAAGTATTCGAGCAGCGCCTGAGCGTCGATTTTGTCCTCTCCGGTCAGGGCTTTGAGTGCCTCCGGCCACGGACGGCTCAGACCCATTTGGAGCATGGCATCCAATTTGGCTCCGGCCTGCTTGTTGTCGTAAAACGAGCAGCGATGCAATGGTCCTTTGTAGCCGGCTTCATTGCACATGGCCCGATAGAATTGAAACTGAAGGATGTGCGCCAGGAAGTAGCGCGTGTATGGAACATTTGCCGGGACATGGTATTTGGCTCCCGGATCGAAATCCTTCTCGGATCGGGCGACCGACGGGGCGACGCCCTGATACTTCTCTCTCAATTGCCACCAGCCCTTGTTGTAATCGGCCGGCTTCAGCGAGCCGTCCATAACCTTCCATCTCCACTGATCGATCATAAGTCCGAACGGCAGGAATGCGATTTTGTCCAGCGCCCGGCGCAGGAGGAGGGCTGTGTCATCGGAATTTGGAACCGTTGCCAGCAGTCCCACTTTCTGCAGGTAGGCGGGTGTGATCGAGAGCGCAATCGTATCTCCAATCGCCTCATGGAACCCATCGTTGGCTCCACCCTGGAAGAGGAAGGGCTGATTTTCGTAAGCCCGCTGATACATGTTGTGTCCGAGTTCGTGATGAACCGTAACAAAATCCTCGTCCCGGATCTGGATGCACATCTTCAGCCGCAGGTCGTCCTTGTTGTCGATATCCCAAGCGCTGGCGTGGCATACGACTTCGCGGTCGCGCGGTTTCGTAAACAGGGAGCGTTCCCAGAATGTTTGTGGGAGCGGTGCAAAGCCGAGAGATTTGAAGAAACTCTCTCCATAGCGGACCATGGCCAGCTCATCAATCTTTTTTTCCTTTAAGATGCCTGTCAGGTCGTAGCCTGCATTGGCACCTTCAACCGCAACGAGCGGATAAATGTTGCTCCACTCCTGAGCCCAGGGATTCCCGAGCAGGTCCGAGCGGATCAGCCCCTCTTTGGTCACGGCATCATTGCCGTATTGTTTCGAAATGCGCGTACGAACATAGGCGTGCAGCGATTCATACAGCGGGCGAACCTGGTTCCATAGCCGCTCCACGTCGGCGGAAAACTGTTCCGGCGTCATGTCGTAATTTGATCTCCACATGGCGCCCATATCTTTAAACCCCAGTTCCTGCGCTCCCTTGTTCTGCAATTGAATAAACCGGGTATATTTTTCGCGAAGGGGTGCCCCAACCGCATTCCATGCGGTCCAGATTTCCTTCATTTCCTGCGGATCCCGGCTGGAAGCCAGAATCTGTTCGACTTCACCGATCGGGAGGCACTTGCCGGCGAATTTGCCCGACGGCGGGCAGGCCTTACCCTTGCCATACTCCGCTTCAAGGTTTGTGCCCAGCTTGGCCATTTCTTCCCGGTCCTTGGGATTGCTTAGAGAGAAAAGAGAAAGCTTCAGGAGCTTGAATTTGCGCTCCAGTACTGGAGGCAGCTTCATTCCGTCAAAGCGCTTTACCTCTCTGGCCAGCCTGGTTTGCGCTTCGATGTAATCCTGGTTTGCCTGTGAAGCGATCGCCTCGGTATCATCGGTGATAAAGTTGGCCTGCACCCAGGCTGCGCGCGATGCTTTCACTGCCAGGTCGTCCAGCATTTTTTCCGTGTCTGCAATGAATTTTTCCGCTTCGGCCACTGTCGGGGCTGCTTTTGGCGTGGCTTTCTGGAAAGCGCCGCGCGACAGCTGTGCCGTGGAAAGGATGGCCATTGCCGAAAGGATCAGTATGAAATTCAGATGTTTACGTTTTTGCATATTCGTGCCTCCGGTCTCACCGGAATATATTAGACCTGGACCGGGCGGTCGCCAATGGGATTCAAACGGTGTTTGCCGCGCCGGAAGGTTCCTTGGCCGTGTCCTGCCGGTCCGTAGATGGTGGAAAGTTCGTGCTTTTTCCGGAATAGATGCTTAAATAATGCAGCCGCCGGATGAAGCGAAATATTATGGATCGGCGCGGTGTAAAGGCATGAAATCCAAAACTTCAATGACCCTGGATCGAGTACTGTCCCGCTACGGGCTGTCTTCCCGTACCGAGGCACGCCAGGCAATTCTGGGAGGCCGCGTCAAGATAAACGGGCGCGTAGTGCGTGACCCGGATAAATGGACGGACCCCAAAATCGATGCCATCCACCTGGATGGCAAACGGGTGCGGCAGGCTCACAAGACATATATTCTCTTCTACAAGCCCAAAGGTGTGATTACCAGCCACGGCGATCCCAGCGGAAGAAAAACGGTATATGACTGCCTCGGCCCGGAAGTGCCCTGGGTTGTTCCTGTCGGGCGGTTGGATAAGGATACCTCGGGGTTGCTCCTACTGACCAACGACACTGATTTTGCCAATCACGTTACGGACCCTGCCTCCCAGGTTCGCAAGACCTACATCGTCAAGGCGAATATGATCGTCAGCGATGAGATCATTGACAAACTCGCGCAAGGGCTGACTCTGAAGCGTGGCGACCGGGCCGAACCGGAGAGCGTGCGTCGTATTGAAGATCGCGGAAAATACAGCTGGCTCGAAATTATCCTGACCGAAGGCAAGAATCGCGAAGTCCGCAGGCTTCTGGAGGCGGTGGAACTCAAAGCGCTCAAGCTCGTCCGGACCCGGATCGGTCCCTGCACGATGGAAGGTCTCCAGGTGGGGAAGTGGCGCAATCTTCTACGATCCGAAATTCCGCTTTTTTACAAATCTTAGCTGCACCGGTTTTGGCGTCTTCGCGCGTAATCAGGATTTGTGGCAAAGGATGTGCGCGCCAGCCTCAAGTCTCACGATGGAATCGAGGGTATCATGCTGGAACGGCTGTTCAAACTGCAGGAAAACCGTACTGATCTGAAGACGGAGGTCATGGCCGGGGTTACGACCTTTATGACCCTTTCCTACATTATTTTTGTCCAGCCCACCGTGCTCTCCGCCTGCGGCATGGATTTTGGCGCCGTTCTGGTGGCCACCTGCGTTTCCAGCGCTATCGCGACATTCCTGATGGGTGTCTATGCCAACTATCCGATCGCTCTTGCGCCGGGGATGGGGCAGAATTTCTTTTTTGCCTACACGGTTGTGCTCAAAATGGGGATCCCTTGGGAGAAGGCGCTGGGAGCGGTTTTTATCTCCGGCGCGCTGTTTCTTCTGCTCTCTTTCTTCGGATTCCGCGAAAAACTGATCGATGGAATGCCGGATTCGCTCAAGGAGGCCATCGCCGTCGGCATCGGGCTATTCATTGCGATGATCGGTTTTCAATGGTCGGGTATCGTCGTCGGTTCGCCTGGAACGCTGGTGAGCATCGGTTCTCTGCACAGCGCGCCTGTGCTGCTTTCCGTTCTCGGCCTGCTGCTGACGGTCGTTCTGGTGGCAGCACGCATCCGCGGCGCCCTGCTGTGGGGCATCCTGGTAACGGCGTTGGCCGGATTGCCTTTGGGAGTTGTGAAATATCATGGAATTATCGGCCCCGTGCCGTCCATCACGCCGTCGTTTCTGAAACTGGATATCCCGGGAGCCTTTGATATCGGCCTGGTCAGCGTCATTTTCATTTTCTTCTTCCTCGCCCTTTTCGATTCAGTG
The DNA here is from genome assembly GCA_963664705.1 of Acidobacteriota bacterium. Lineage (GTDB taxonomy): Bacteria > Acidobacteriota > UBA6911 > UBA6911 > UBA6911 > UBA6911. The sequence continues at coordinate 6,811,721 of OY761556.1, forward strand.
GGGACGCTGATCGGAGTCAGCAGCCAGGCGGGCCTGCTGGTCGATGGAAAGCTCCGCCGCGCCCGCCAGGCCCTATCCGCGGATGCCTTCGGATCCGTTGCCGGGGCGATGATGGGAACCTCTACTGTAACGGCATATGTCGAAAGCGCCGCCGGTGTCGCGGAAGGTGGCCGGACCGGGCTCTCGAATATGGTGACGGGCCTTTTGATGCTGGCTTCCCTGTTTTTCTATCCCCTCTCCCGAATGGTGGGGGATGGGTTCAAACTGGCAAGCGGATTCCAGATTTACCCCGTGGTTGCACCCGCGCTGATTGTGGTAGGGAGCATGATGCTTGCCAATGTTCGGCGTATTCGCTGGGAGGACGCCACGGAAGCCATCCCGGCTTTTTTGACCATCGCCGTTATGCCATTTACCTTCAGCATCACGGAAGGGATTGCGTTCGGGTTCATTTCCTATGCGCTTGTGAAACTGGTCAGCGGGCGGGGAAAGGAAGTTCCGGGTCTGGTGTATTTCTTTGCCGTACTATTTGTAATTCGGTATGTGTATCTGCAGTAGTCCGCAGCTGGCGCCGAGATTCAAAACTCCAGATTCCCGATAATCCGGAATCCGGAATCCGAAATCGAGAATCCCAAACCTAATCCGATACAAAAACCTTGCTGCAGGTAAAAACGACGGGAGAAGTAACCGCCTGTCCGTTTTCGCTTGCCGGCCGGAAACGCGCGGATGCTATCAACCACTTGAAATTGGTCAGCATCGTCTGGTCGTAAGGATGCTCAAGAACGGTTTCGACTTTGGCGGCTCCGTTGCGGTCCACGGTAGCGACTACAGAAAAAGTGTCTTCTTCCCCAACTCTGGAAATGCTTTGTCCATATTCCACAAGATACAGGGGATTAATCGCGGCAGGTGCACTTCGGCTCTGCAGCGAAGGGGACATTCCGAGTTTCTTCGTCAAGGATCGGCTTACGTTGTTCCGGTAGGCAGGCTGCTGGCCGAGGCAGTAATATGCCGGCGTGATGGAAGCGCGCTGCGTATCCTGAGCTTCCACAGCCAGGTATGGAGTAATCGCCGTGGGGACCAGGAGAAAGAACAAGGAGGCAAGCAGCGTTCCCACTGCTCTTGTTGCATACCACATCCCTTCGGTTGTGCGGATTATGGACCAGTAGCGTTCCAGCTCATTTCGTACACGCACACGCCAAGGCTCTTCTGCCAGCCGGTATCGCACGAGGCGGTGCAGAAATTCCGGGGCCTCGACTCCGCTCATGGACCGCAGCTTGCGCTGCAGAGTCGAAAGCGTGTCGAATTCTTTCCGGCACCGAATGCACTGCCCCAAGTGCTGATTGACTTGGACTGCCGTATCGTCATCCAGGACACCGTCCAGGAACTCCGATAGCAATGGTAAAACCTTGTTACATAACATGGCGGCCTCTAGTTCAGCTCATCGCTCCTTAAAGTGTCGCTTCAGCGTTTCTCGCCCTCGGGCAATCCGCGATTTTACGGTACCGAGGGAAATCTGCATCGATTCTGCAATCTCCTCATAAGAGAGCCCTTCAATATCCCGCATCACCACGGCAATTCTCTGCTGCAATGGCAATTGGAGAAGCAAGCGCTCTATTTCCGCATGCTCTTCCTGGATCAGGAGAGCTTCTTCGGGGCTCTGGTTGTCCGACTTCATATGACAGAAGAGCTCCCGATCGGGATTATTGGCCAGGTGCTCTTCCAGGGATACCGTCCCCCGGCGCCTCAAACGGTTCCACCAGCGGAACCGGTTTGCCGCCCGGTTGACAGCAATGCAGTAAATCCATGTTTTTAAAGAGGATTCACCGCGGAAGGAATCCATTTTTCTGAAGATCGTCAGGAACACCTCCTGCGAAACATCCAGGGCTTCCTCCCGGTCTCCCAAAATATGAAACACTAATCCGAACACCATCGAGTTGTAACGCTCGAATAGTTCGTCAAAGGTCAGTCCGATCCTTCTGTCAACACTATCCAGAGTTGACCTTTGTGTTACCGCACTGTCTTCTTTTGCCAGCGCCAGTTCATCCGGATACATAACCTATCCACGTCTGCGCCTGAACGTAACACATGCCTAACGTTTGAGACATCCTTCAGGAAAAAAAGTTCCAATTATCTAGAAATACCTACAGAGCCGGGTGTTCTCCGGCCTTGTTCACGGCATCTTCCGGAAAACCGATGGATTCGCGCAAGACTCGTGGTTTTTCCGGTTTTTCAATGGCCAGAAGCTGGTTAAGCTCATCGGAACTCAAGAGTTGCACCTTTTCCAGGTATTCTGAGATTCGTAGAAGCCTTTCCATTTTGGAGCTTTTATCCGGAGCTGCAGAGATGACAGCTTGAAAGCGTTCTCGCAAAGAATTGGAATCTATTCCTGAAGGGGATTTTTGCAGCAAGGACTGTTCCACAACAAAGTAAATCAGCGAAGGAGAATAGTGCTTTGCCGCTCCGTAACAAATCGACGCCATGACAAAAAGCGAACCAAGAACGACAGATCGCTTTTGAATCGTCATACAGGTGCCGACCTCCGCCAGAAGTATACCAGATGCAGGGGATTGGATACAGGATTGGCATTTCCGGGCGGCCGATCCGGGGTATTGCAGGTGGGGAGGTGAGATAACGAGGCACTGAAAACTGGGAATCCTTGCATCCGGCCTCCCGCATCCTGTATTCTGCAACTGTATCCAAGGAAACCAGCAGGAGTGCGTCAAATGGCTTGTCCTCAATGCCAGAGCAATGAGATCAGCCCGGAGGGCTCATGCCTGATCTGCGGCTACAAGATCGATGCCAAACCCACGGAACCAAAAGAAGAAGCGGACCCTCAGCCGGAGGCTGGGCCTTCGGGGGCGATAGAAGTCAATTATGCCGAAGGAGAACCGGCTGCCGGGAAAAGCGAGGTCCCGCCGTGGAGGCAGCAGCTCTCGCAGAGATTGCATGAGATAAAGCAGAAGAGAGAATCAATGGCGGCCTCTGCTCCTGTCGAAAGAAAGCCGGCACCAGCGCCGGCTCCCCCGATGAAATCCCTGGAAAGCATGAATTCCCTGCAGGAGCGGTTGAAGCGCGTGCCGGTGCGCAAGCCGCAGGTGCCGGTTATTCCATTACCCCGGCAGCGAAAACTGGAGCCGCTGCCCGAGCCAGCTCCCCGGCCGGCCCCTCAGCCATCCTCCAAACCGGCGGATGTGCAGGAAATCAGGAATCTGATCGATAGCGCCGTATCCAAGCAGGCTCCCACGGCTCCTGCCCGACCTGAGCTTGTTTCGGTTATAGCAAGCGGACCCGCACCGGCGTCAGCGCCGGCGTTGGAACCCTCGGAAGGGAAGCTGATTTTCCTCTCACGGACCCTTGCGGGGCTGGTGGATTTGATCGTGGTGGTGCTCTGCACGGGCGGATTCATTATCGCGGCCGATTATTTTTCCGGGATTATCGAGCTGGATCACCTGAGCCTGGCGCTGTTTGCTGTCGTATTCCTCATGGTATTTTTTGTGTATTCGCTTTTCTTTCTTTCGGCCACAAACCAGACAATCGGCATGATGATTACCGATCTTCGGGTGGTTGCAGGCAGTGAAACGCGTCCGTCGATCCGGCAACTCCTGGGCCGGTGCAGTGCTTTCCTCCTTTCTCTTCTTTGTGCCGGGATTGGGCTTTTCCTGGGACTTTTTGACCGAGACAGCCTGTGTTTTCACGACCGTGTTTCGGGCACACATGTTGTGAGGATCTGACCACCCTGCAGGCAAGACACACCGAGAGCGCCGCCGTCCCGGCGAATGCCGCATGATATTTGCGCTAGGCCCTGCGACGCAACTGAAGCGACAGGCCCAGAGGGCCGAGAGATCGTAGCCGGGGGTGAAGCGCAGCGAACCCCCGGTAGCGATAAGGGGGAGAGAGAGCCCCGGCCAGGGGCGAAAGATCAGCATTCTGCCGCCCCGTCAGGGCTTGATACAGGACTAATTCAATCCGGGGGTTCGCAAAAAGCGCTCACCCCCGGCTGCGTTCTGGCCGCCCCGCTGGGGCTGGGAAGCCTCGTGCTTCCGGCTTCCTTGGGCAAATAATATGCGGCATTGGCCGTCCCGGCGGCAAAAGGCATAGCCGCTTGCATGGCGCCGATGCCGCCGGGACGGCCGCGCTCCCAATGTCTGAATCAGAATCCCTTTACCTGGGGGGCGTAGGACGCCGGCAGGCCAAGGACAAATCGCACATTGGCACCCTCATGGCGGATCGCTTCAATGGCATTGTCGTGTTGCAGCGAAAACCCCGCGGGAGTTTCCTCGGATTTGGGAATATTCGGATATTTCAGCTGCAGCCAGACCTGCATGGCCTGGTAAAACTCTGCCGCTTCCTCGGGGTTGTCCCATACTGTATTCACCAGTACGGCATTCTTACCTTCTCCATTTTCGAGCAGCACAACCTGATCTCCGCCCCAGCCCGCGGCCGACCTTCGGGATCGCTCTTCGGACAGGTGCAGATTCAAAATGAGATTGAGCGAAAACTCGCCCAGCACGTTTTTGTAGGCGACTTTCCAGTCGCTGCCGAGCCTCGGTACGAGTGCTTCCGCGTCCACCTGCTTGGGTTCATCTTTGGAAACAAAATATTTCTCGGGGTGCAGGATTTGTTCAGTGGATGACGGCAGGTCCTTGTAAATCCCGTTAATAAATTCCCAGGAGCCATTGCGCGCCCAGGCTTTCTGCATAAAAGCGGCGCCATAGGCGTAGGGGAAGAACATTGATTCCTGCAGGAAAGGCGGGGCGGATTTAAATACGGGGAACTGGGATTGCATGCCGGCCAGGAGGGTTCGCATGGCCAAGGCCAAGTCCGGCAATTGGGCGAAGGTCCTCTTAGCCGGCTCCAGTGTGTAGTTGAGCATCACGACCGTAGCATCGCCTTCCAGCAAGGCCTGGTGCGCCATGGATCTGTCGCCATTGTCAATCTTGCGGTCTTCCTTGAGAACCTTGGCTACCTCGAAGTACTGGTCTTGCAGTGCATGGTCCAGTTCATGCACCATGACGGGCTTCTGTTCCGCGGCTGAAAGCCAGGATGCGATAAAAAAGGTCTTCTTGTCCGCGTCGTAGAAGCCCGCGATCTGTTCCGAATACAGCTTCAAGACGAAACCTTTGTAATCGATGGTGGCCGGGATGGCTCCAAGGATTCGAAGCAGGGTGCCCTCCTTCTGCAACTCGCTTTCGTTGTAATTCTCCCGAACCTGCTCATTTAGGTATTGAGAGATCTCTTCCCGATTCTTGACGCCGCGTTCAATAGGAGCTTTCGGTTGCAGTCCGCGAATGCGCGCGGTGACCTGTACCATCTCGTCCGCCGTCTTAAGAAGGTCAGCCGGACTGATTTCCTGGACCAGGGCTAAAGCACTCCCGCTCAGCCCGATGATTATCGCCAAATACAGAGCCCATCGAATGCGCATGTCGATCTCCCATCGATCAAGTTAAACGTCCGCATGATAATAGTCGAACCATCCGTTAATTGTCAGCATTTCAAAAACTGTTGCCTGGCCAGGAAACCGGGAGAACCGGCTTTTCGCGGGGTGGCAACCTCGAAAGATTGAAGCGATTGATTTTCCAGGTCGGCCGATGCTACAGTTAACCCATATGAATCCGCTTATCCCGTTGTGCGTCATGGCAGTTTTGGTCGGCTCTGTCGCCGTGATGTTTATTCTTGCGTCCATCTTCCTGGGCCCAAAGAAAAGACATCCGGTTAAAGACACGCCATTTGAGTGCGGCTTTCCGTCCGATGGATACAAGGGATCCATGCCGGTGCGGTTCTACATCATCGCGATGCTTTTCATCATATTTGACGTAGAACTGGCGTTTTTGTTCCCATGGGCTGTCGTTTTCCGCTCTCTCGGGCTGTTTGGATTATTGGAAATGTTCATCTTCTTTATCGTCGTGGGCGTTGGCTTCGTCTACGCATGGAAGATCGGTGCACTGGAATGGGAATAGAAAATACCGCTGGCGATACTCCCGATTTCTGCCTCCGGCTTTTACAGGAAAATCTTCCGGATGCAGTCCTGGAGACGATGTTGCCTCAAGGGGATCCTACGGCAGTCATTCGTCCGGATTCTCTGTTGAAGGTCGTGGAATTCCTTAAAACCGATTCGCGGCTTTTATTCAACGTCCTGATCGACATCACGGCTGTTGACTACCTGGAACGGAATCCCCGGTTCGATGTCGTTTACCAGTTCCTTTCGCTCCCCTTCAACCGCCGCGTGCGATTGAAGATTGCGGTGGGCGGGCCTCAACCGGTGCTGGATTCCATAACCGCGCTATGGGGCGCCGCCAACTGGCTGGAACGTGAGGTCTGGGACATGTTTGGCATCCGGTTTGCCGGCCATCCGGACTTGAAGCGCATTCTCATGTATGAAGAGTTCGAGGGGCATCCCTTACGCAAAGATTATCCCATCAACCAACGGCAACCGCGAATTGGGCCGAAAGTCTGAGGTGACCGTGGCCGAAACTGTAGAGCTTACCATCGACGATCAGAAGGTTCAGGTGCCGAAAGGAACGCTGATTATTGAAGCGGCCAAAACGATCGGAATCCGGATCCCGCATTATTGCTACCACCCGGGGCTTTCGGTTGTGGGCAGTTGCCGCATGTGCCTGGTCGAAATCGAGAAGAACCCCAAACCGCAGCCGTCGTGTGCAACGCCCGTGGCGCCGGGAATGGTTGTCCGGACCAAGACGCCGGAAACACTAAAAAATCGGCGCTATGTGCTGGAGTTTCTGCTCTCGAACCACCCGCTGGACTGTCCTGTGTGCGATCAGGCCGGCGAATGCGAACTTCAGAATTACTATATGGAGCATGGGCTGTACGATGCGCGGTTTGACGAAAATAAGACCAAGCGCAAGAAAGCCCGCCCCATCGGCCCCTATGTGATGCTGGACCAGGAGCGATGCGTCCTGTGCACCCGATGCGTCCGGTTTACACGAGAGATAACCAAGACGGGAGAATTGGGCGTTATCGACCGCGGGCATCGAAGCGAAATCGATGTGCTGCCCGGGTTTGAGCTGAACAATCCCTATTCCGCCAACGTGATCGATATATGCCCGGTGGGAGCTCTGACCTGCCGCGACTTCAGGTTCAAATGCAGAGTCTGGTTTCTGGGGAGCGCTCCCTCTATTTGCCCCGGCTGCAGCCGCGGCTGCAATATCGACATCCACTTCAATGAGCGCTTCAACCCGCGCTATCACGACCAGAGAGTTCACCGCCTGAAGCCCCGGTTCAACCAAGAGGTCAACCAGTACTGGATCTGTGATGCCGGTCGCTACTCCTATCATTCCATTGATGCCGCAAACCGCCTTCGCGCACCTCGCGTCAAACAGGGAGATCAGTTTGTGGAAATCTCATGGACGGAGGCGATTAAAACCGCTGCCGACGCAATAAGACAGGCCGGATCCAAAAACATTGCATTGCTGGTTTCTCCTCAATTGAGCAATGAAGAATTGTTCCGCATCCGACAGCTCTTCAAGGACGGTCTTGGCATCGAGACGATTGAAAGCCAGGTTCCCAATAAAGAGCCGGTCTATTCGGACGATTTCCTGATTACGGCAGACAAGAATCCGAATTCCCGCGGCGCGGCGGTTCTTTTCGGCGCAGGGTCGGGCGTGGACCGGCTCCTTCAGCAATGCGCCGCCGGCCAGTTCCAGGTGCTTTTTGTTTTTCAGCACGACCTTATGGTCGGATACGATTCGGCTCGCGTGCGCGAAGCGCTGAGCAAAGTGAACTGCGTGATTTTTCAGGGTTCGTGGGATCAGCCGACCGCACAGCTTGCGAGCCTGCAACTCCCTTCGGCCGTTTATGCCGAAAAGGAGGGGACTTTTACTAACGTACAGGGAAGGGTGCAGCGGTTCCGTCCCGCCGTTCCTCCAATGGGCGAGTCTTTGCCGGATCTGGAAATTGTGGCAAAGCTGGCTGCCGAGCTCGGGATTCCTCTGTCAGGTGCGTCAGCGGAAGAGGTGTTCCTGGAAATCGGAAAAACGTACAGCGCCTTTGCTGGCATGACATGGCAGACGGTGGGCGCAAGTGGTCAGTTGTTGCAGGTCCTTTAAGTCGTGGAGCCGTAGCGGTTCTCACGAGGTGCCGGGGATAACGATATGTGGCTTGATGTGCTCATTGCGTTGATCAAAGCGCTCTTCTTCCTGTCCTGTGTGCTGACGCTGACCTCACTGCTGACATGGATGGAACGAAAGCAGTCTGCCGTCATGCAGGACCGGCTTGGTGCCAACCGCGCCAGGATACTGGGCATTCAAGGATTCGGGTTGCCGCATATCGTGTCGGATGCCCTGAAGATGTTTTTTAAGGAAGACTATGTGCCGCCCGGCGGGGATCGGATTCTTCACACCGCCGCCCCGATGGTTGCGCTTTTCTTCGCCCTCATGACTTTTGCCGCGATACCCTTCGGCGATACCCTTCAGATTGCCGGCCACCGAATTGATTTGCAGGTCCTTCCCTTGAATGTCGGCCTCCTGTTTGTTTTTGCCATGATGTCGCTCGGCATATACGGTACCTTCCTGGCCGGCTTCGCCTCGGACAATAAATATGCATTTCTCGGAGGACTGCGCGCTTCCAGCCAGATGATCAGCTACGAGATCACCATGGGAGCCACGCTGGTCGGACTCCTCATGATTTTTGGAAGTCTTGACCTGGCGGAATTGAATCGGGCGCAAGGCGGCCTGCTCTGGGGCTGGCTTCCGAAATGGGGGATATTCCTGCAACCGGTCGGGTTCCTGCTGTTCGTCGCCGCCGGAATGGCCGAAACAAAGCGTATCCCTTTTGATCTGCCGGAAGGAGAATCGGAAATCATCGGGTATTTCGTCGAATACAGCAGTATGAAGTTCGGCGCGTTTTTCATGGCGGACTTTATCGAGACGATTCTCATTGCGGCGATGATCACCACGCTGTTTTTTGGCGGCTGGCAGATTCCCTATCTGCAGCCGGACGGTTTTCACCTGCCCTGGGGCTCATTCCACGCACTCCCGCATCTCCTGGTTGCGTTGCTTCAGATGGCAGCCTTTGGCCTCAAGGTTTTCTTCTTCTGCTGGTTCCTGCTGCTGATCCGGTGGACACTTCCGCGCTTCCGCTATGATCAGCTGATGCGGCTGGGATGGAAGTTCATGCTGCCGATTTCGGTTCTGAATATCTTCGTTACTGCCGTGATCCTTGTATTGATGAAGAAGTGATTTCGGATTCCAGATTTTAGATTCCGGATTCCAGATGGCATCTGACCTTGGGCCGGAGACCCGATAGGGAATAGACAGGGGCGAGCGCAGCGAATCCCCGGCCATTTTCTGGCGCGCCTATGATTGTGCAACATGGCCTGTTCAGGTAAAAAGGAAAAGAAAAACTTGGAGTTTGGGTGTGGAAACCCGGAAGGAGCCCGGAGGGCGACCGAAGGGTTTCTACTCCCAAACTCCAAGCGCGGATGCACTCGGATAGCACAGTCCTACATATTGAAGGCGCCCATGATCAATAACACCAACCTTTCTCACTGGAACAGACTCCAAGCGAAGAGCCTTGACGCTCAATTTGTTAATGAGATGATTACCGGCCTTAACTGCTCTCCTTTCGAGGCGGAAGCTATTGTAGAGAAAGTTCATGAGGTTTACGTGCCGCTGTTTCAGACGGCGCAGGGACTTAAGCCGGGTCAGATTCAAGTGGCCGTGATCGATGCTTCGGTAGCGCCTAATGTGCCACTGGCAAAAGCCAAGCAGAGACTGGTAACCCTGACCCTTCATGCAGGTACCGAAGATATCGAGACTCGAAAAAGGGGATCCGTACCAGCTCTTCGTCAGAAACGATTGTGCCGCATGTGCCAAGAAGCATTTCAGCAAGGGGGATTGTTGACCTTGGAGGATTTGGCCAATCTGTTCAATTGCGGCGTCCGCACTCTGGTGAACGACCTGGCGGCCTTGCGCAAACAGAGCATTGTGCCTCCTCTGCGCTCTACGACCAAGGATATGGGCCGCGCCATCACCCATCGCCAACTGATTATCACGCTCTGGATGCAAGGGCTTGAGTACTCCGAAATCGCCCGTAAGACCAATCACACCATCGACTCCGTAGCCAACTACGTGGATAAGTTTAAACGCTGTGCAGCCCTGTTTGTTTCTGGATTTGACGTGGATACAGTTGCTCTGATGGTAAAGCTTTCAACGCCTCTGACCAAGGAATTTCAGCGTATCCACTCCGCTTGCCACGGGACTCCTCACCGTCTTCGGGAATTGGAAGATTTCCTCAAAAAAAACCGCATACCAAGCCTGCGCGGGAGGAAACGGTCATGATTGCCCAATCTGAGGCTCAAAAACAATTCGGCTCTGCGCGGAAGCGCTTCCTGCAGTCTTCTATTGAAAATTTTCTGGACCAGGAGTTCCCTCGCACCTTCGGACCAGTAATTCGCGAGAAAATGGCAGAAAAGATTGTGGCGCTTGTCGACCAACAACTACCTCCCAAGGATCATCTGCGCCCTGGACAGTGTGTTTGGAATGCCGTATCCATTGCGACCCGGCCTGACAGCCCCAACTGTCGTCTTGTCCCCATAGTCTTGACGCTTGTGGATTCTTCGGATGCCGAGCAACTGGCTCGCGGAACACCCATGTCCAGAATCGCCCAAACGTCCATCGCTCGGATTTGCCGTGAAGCCTTTGAACAAGGAGCCTTGCTCTCGATGCGCGATATTGGCCTCTTAGTCTGGCGAGATAACGCCCACATCTCGCAGGTCCGGAAAAAGTGGGAGGCTGAACAGCAAACATCGTTGCCTCATGTCGGAACTATTCAAGATTTCGGCTCATGCATCACTCATAAGTCGGTCATTGTGCGCAAGGTTGTTTATGAAGGGAAAGATCCCCGTCGTGCTGCAGATGAAACCAAGCACTCGCAGAGAGCCGTCGATCGTTACCTAAAAGACTTTCATCGAGTAAGAACGTGCTTCGAACATATCCAAGATGTTGAATTCGTTATCAAAACAACAGGTCTATCCAGGCAGCTGGTAAACCAATATGTCAGAATCATCATGGAAAATGAGAAAACGTTTCCTAAAGAGAACTTGACAGGCAAGATTGCTTAAACTTCGGCGCTTTGCTCGCCGTTGGTTTGACTGGTTTGGGAAAAATACAATGCCAATTCCGGCAATGCCGGTAAATAGCGGATCCAGTCGTGGCACATCCGAAAATCCGGAATCTGGAATCTGGAATCTGGAATTTTACCTGACCATTTTTTCAATGGCTTCCCTGAGTCGCAGCGTATCCTGCAGATAGGGATCTGCCGCATCATCCGTCGATGGATGGATCGGTGGGCCGAAGGTAATCCTTACTTTGTGCGGCCGTATCCGCGCGCTGTCTCGCGGCCAGACATAATGGGTGCCCTGGATCGCTGTTGGCACAAGAGGGACTGACAGTTCTCTCGACAGTATGGCCGCGCCCTTTTTGAATTCCTGCAAAGTTTCATCGTATGACCGCCCGCCTTCGGGGAAAATGCAGAGAATGCGTCCGCTTCTCAATCCATAGGCTCCTGCTTTCATGGCGCGCAGCAGATGCGCGTCCGGATCCACAGGAATGATATTGGTGATGCGGGCCACCAGTTTCATAAGCCGGCTGGTGAACATGGCGCTATAGCCGACGAAAAACATGCTTCGAAACACCCGGAACGGGAGGACGGAGATCAATACGAATGCATCGAGGTAGCTTTGGTGATTAGGGCAAACCAGGTAAGGGCCTTTCGGCGGCAGTTGCGAAAGCCCGCGCACCTCGAGTCTCAGAAAGGTCTTGAACAGGAGGAAATAGAATAATCGTGCCAGCAGGTATTTGAACAGCGATACGAGCAGGCCGGAGGGCTGGAACGGTGCGGTCTCTGATTTGCCGAGCGAATCTTCGGACAGGATCTTTTTCCAGCTCTGTCGATCCTGGGATCCGCCGGGCGCGATGACGCCGGCCTGGCGTTCGAGTTTTGTGATCAAATCCCTTATCGTGAGGATGTCTGCGCCAAAATCGTCCGACAGCTGAAAATTGAGTGTCTGCTCGAGACTGGCGAGGAGTTCCACTTTCTCCATGGAGTCAAACCCCAGATCCAGTTCCAGGTTCATGTTCGGCTCGATCTGCACATCGCGATGATAGGTCTCGCGAATGCACTGAATGACTTCCTGTCCGACTGCGGAAGTCATCCGTTCCATGTCCTGCCGGCTGGCTGATGTCGGGGGCGGGGCGATTCCCGAGGATGAAAGCTGACCACTCTCCACCAGTTTTTTCAGTTCGAGCCGTTTGATTTTTCGGGTCGTGGTGCGCAGCAGAGGATCGCTTTGAACCTGGTAGCTCATGAGGCGTTTGTATTTCGGGAGCTGATTCGACAGTCCCGCGATCTCGTCGCGAATTGCTTCCCGTGTATTGGCAATTTTCCTGGATTTCAAATAATCAAAATTGGGGACGACGATGGCGTGAAGCCGCTCTCCGCGCTCCTGGGCGCTGGATACGCCGATTACCGCAATCTCCTGAATGCAGGGGGATTGCGTATAATGCGCCTCGAGTTCGTCCGGGTAGATGTTTTTTCCGTTGGGGAGTACGATCACTTCCTTTTTTCGGCCAGTGACGAAAATATTTCCCTTTGCGTCGATGCGTCCCAGGTCGCCAGAGTGAAACCATCCATCCTTCATTGCTTCGTTGGTAGCCGCCTGGTTTTTGTAATACCCTCGCATGACCATCGGACCGCGTATCACAATTTCGCCAGTCCCGGTTTCGTCGGGTGAGATGATTTTTACTTCGGTCCCGGGCAGTGCCGGCCCCACCGATCCCACCATGTTATTTTCCACTCGCGTGACGGCGCATGCCCCGGTGGTTTCGGTCAATCCGTAGCCCTGAAGAATTGTGAAGCCCATGTCATGGAAGTCCTGGGCAACCCGTGGGTCGAATGCGGACCCGCCGCTGACGAAAAGGCGGAGCCTGGGGCCGAAGCTGTGGTGGATTTTGGCAAACAGGAGCCGGCCCAGGTTGATTCGGAGAAAGCGCATGCTGAATCTGTTCAGGCGCAGCATGCCTTTGTAGAGTTTGCGAACCCGTGGAGGCTGTTTCGCAAGCTCCTCTTCAATCCTGTTGTGAAACAGGTAGAAGAATTGCGGGACGGTGGCCAGAATGCTGATGCCGGCTTCCTCGAGCGCCTGGAGAATCTCGGAACGCTTCAGCGTGTCCGCGAAAACAACCTGTCCGCCGTGGTAGAGCGGTACCAGCACGTTGATCACCGAGGCCAGTACGTGTTGAAGCGGGAGCAGGCAAAGCAGCGCATCGTGTTGATCCACGCGGATGGCCCGGAAGATGGACTGCAGTTCTCCCATGATGTTGGACTGCGTCAGCATCACGCCCTTCGGATTTCCGGTTGTTCCGGAGGTGTAAATAATGGTGACCGTGTCTGCGGGCTGGACTTCCGGGAGCGCGGGAGGGGCGTTGAGCCCGGATGCCCAGTCGATGAGTCCGGCGAGTTCTGATCGAGCGTCCCGGTCTCCGGCTACGGGATCAAAGGAAATAACGCGTCGCGGAGGACGGGAATCCTTCAGCGCTTCATGGAGCTTGGCCGCAAGGGATCCGCTGACAAAGACGACATGCGTTTCCGAATCATCCAGCAGACGCCTCCACTCCGCCGGGGAGATCTGGGTGTCAAGCGGAACGGCCACCATGCCCGACAGATAGATTCCGAGGTAGGCAATTACCCATTCCGGGCGATTTTCGGACTGGATGGCCACGCGACTGCCGAGTTTCAGATCCAGTGCCAGCAATCCCTGTGCGACCGACAGGGCTTGCCGGTGTGCTTCCTTGTAGGAGACCGTCGGATAGCCTTGTGGAGTTTTCAGCCGGAAGGCAATTCGGTCCGGAAACTGCAGGACGATTTTCTCAAATTGCTCGTTAAAGGTTCGTGGAGCGTCTTGTGCCTTCAATTGAACTCACATTTTCTGCGGAAACCTGCCACGACTCTTGTGAATTGCCGCTACTCGTCGAGTTCCCGCAGTTCCTTTTCGATGATGTCATCATAGCGGGACTCCGGCCCTGGCAACGGCGCGGGGGCCGCCGGCGCGGGCGCCGGGGATTTTAATTTCTTCAAAAGCAGAAAGAGGATCCACAATCCTATCGGCAGTGCCGCCCAGGGAAGAAGGTAGACAAGCGTGTTGAAACCCTTGGCTCTCGGCGTTGCGAGGATGCGTTCGCCGTAGCGCGCCACGAAGACATTCAGAATTTCATCGCGGCTCTTACCGGAGGCGACCATGCTGGCCACTTCAGTGCGAATCTGCTGGGCAACTTCCGAATCGTGCTCCGAGACGGGCTGGGACCAGCAGCACGGGGCGATCAGTTGATCTTCGATGGCTCGTACCTCATCGACAGCCTTTGCCATGCACGGAGCCAGGGCCAGCGCGAACATGGCCAAACCCCAAAATGTGACGATTCTTGGTAGACTGGTCTGATACTTCATTGCAACGTGTTACTCCTTTTTCGTGAAACGCCACCTGCAATAGCCATCCCCGACCGCATCGGGCGGACAAGCGAGGCATTCGGTTTCGATCGCCGGATCGATTGTTCTCGCGAATCCGGGAAAATGGATGATGGCAACCTGTTTGCAGGGGAAGTCCTGCAGTCCTTTGCGGCGCCGGGCGAGCTGAACCCTGCATTCAACCATGTGCAGTTCCAGCGTATCCTTGGCCGTCCAGACAACGGACTGTTTGTTGGCGAGGGCATACATCCTCAATTTCAGCGCTGATTCCAGAGCGGTAAGCCCGCCATTATCCGGCAATCCGAATGCTTCCTTGATGCGGGATGCCTCGATGGGAGCAAAGCGCTCCCAGGCCGCGGCATCCAGCTGCATAGCCGTTTCAAGATCATACTTTTCTTCTGCCGCCAGGAACCAGCAACCATCATGGGCCGACCAGTTTTTAGCGTACACTTCCAACAGCTTCAGGAGTTCCTGGCGCGACAGGTCCGAAATTTCCAGCATGTATATAACCTCACCTCTACGAGTTTACCTTGAAAAGCGGGGGGAGTCACCCCTCTGCTGCAGACCGCAGCGCCAGTGTCCCGGCTGATTGCCGCATGGGTCGGGAGAAACGATCGGACCCTTTAGGCCGGTTGACGTACTCGCGCCACAAGCCTCGAACAAAAACGATGCGCCATCCGGCGCTCCCGGCAGACGTTCAGCCTCATCCGTGTAAAGCCCCTGCGTCTAGCTGATGGGCCAGAGTTCATCCGGAGTTCTCAGGCGCGGTACATTGGTGGCTGCGTCCGGAGATGAAGGCTGGCCCGGGCGCGACGTCCAGACATCGGGCGTCTTGGGCAGGACCGGTTTTGCCTGGATAGCCTCTTTCGCTTCCTTTGGATTTGACCCGCCTCCCGAACCGGCGCTGCCGCCGCTATTGATATATACCATCGTGCCCGATATGGAGACGCCGGCGGAGCCGATGTCCACGAAGTTGCCGCCCACTTTAAGACTGATCTGAGCCCCGGCCTCCAGAATGATTTTTGTGCCGGCCTTCAGGTGAATATCTCCCGCAGACAGTGCATGACTTCCGGTGACGCTTTCCTGCTGATTGCCTTTGATGATCAGGTTCTGGTCGAGCTTGATTCTCTCATAGCGGTCTCCTTCAACGACATGGTGGCAGTCTCCCCCCACCGTTTCCCGCTTATCGCCTGTGATTGATAAATCCAGGCTTCCTGGCCCAGGATCGTAGGGATCGGCGCCGCGAACATAATTCTGCCGGCTGCCTCCGATCAGGAGTTCCATTTTTCCGGCGACATGCTCAAAGTGATCCCGCAGAGTAACGGCATGCTTGTCTCTGCAGACTGCTTCGAACTGGTCGCCCTGCATCACCTTCTTGTCCGGATCGATCATTCCCACCACGATGTGGCGCTCGTTGCCGATCCATTCCTTGTCGTCATGCCGGATCAGGCTGTCTCTATCGCGTTGGGCGTGCCAGAAGATCTGCTCTTTGTCCTTCCGGTCGTTGAAGCGGAGTTCGTTGAATCCCTCGCCATTCTGGGTGCTGCACGTCTTGATACCGCTCACAGTCGGGTCATGAGGCAGTTCATTATCCGGCCCATCGCCGATATAGGGCGGCATTTGTTCGTAGTTGTACACGCTCCCGATAATGATCGGGCGATCAGGGTCGCCTTCCAGGAACGCAACCACGACCTCTTGTCCAATGCGGGGCCAGAAGTAGGCTCCCCAGCGCTTGCCGGCCCATATTTGCGCCACGCGGATCCAGCAGCTTGCATTTTCCGGATGCGGGAGCGCGTCGCGGTCCCAGTGAAACTGCACTCTCACGCGACCGTATTTATCCACCCAGATTTCTTCTTTTTGTTTGCCGACAACGGTTGCGGTCTGGAGTCCATGAATCACCGCCCTGGCGGTCTTGCGCGGCGGGCGATAGGTCCAGCTTGCCGGGATGCAGGTGAATTTGTTTTTATACGGGCCGCCCTTCTGGGCGACCGCTTCGTTTTCTTCGCTGGATCGATAGTTGGCGGCTTGAACGATGGAATGCTCTACGGAAGTCAGGATGTAGCGCCCATTTGTCGGCTTGTGCTTGTGTTCGGTCATATCGAAATAGAATCCGGCGGAAAACGCTCCTTCCCGGGAGATACCGCTAATGATCCAATGCGGCGTTTCTTCACTCTCCATATACACGCGAACCTGCTTCTTGCCTTCCTGTTCAACCTGGTCGAGCCTTGCGGCGGGCTTGTTGCAGAATTTTGCATAGTCGCCGGGGTAGTCGTAAATCTCCAACTTGTCTTTGTCGCCTACCGTAACGCGCGTCAGTTCGGAGACCTCCAGGGTTTTGCGGGGCATTTCAAAATGTCGATCGCGCAGAGTGACGCGGCCGGGCCGGATTTGCTGCAGCACCTGAAATACCTTGACGCCGTGTTGTTCAGGCATCTTACGCTGAATGGCTTTGATAAGCTGGGTAATGATGGTTTCCAGAATAAACTGTACGCCGCCAAAGAGCCCCGTCGTGAGTGTTTTCAGTACGCCATCCTTCAGTGTGGACAGGACGTCCGTCTCCGCTTGCTTGACCGTGCTTTTGCCTTCGTTCTGGAGCAGGCCGAGCCCCTTGGTGGCGGCCTTGATAACGAGGCTGTCCTCCGGCGGCTGCCATTGTTCTCCTTCGTCTCCGAAGAATGGAGCTTTGCTGTCGATCGGGCAGGGAGCGTGAGCCGCGGCGGCGTCGCCGAAAATCAACGTATGCTTGCCCTGTTCATGTTTGAAATAATAAAAGATGCCTTCCTCTTCCATAAGGCGGGAGACGAAGGCAAGGTCTGTTTCGCGGTATTGGACGCAATAATCGCGGGTGCGGTACTGGCCGGCGCTGGTCTTATCGTGATAGGCGACAAATCCCGGGTATTCGCTTTTCCAGAAATCGAATATACGTTTGATGATGTCGACCGCTGTCAGATCCTGAAAGATGCGGCAATTGGCGCGGTGGGACAGCAGGGCCAGCCAGGGAACCAATTCGAGGCTGTAAAAAGCGTTGTCGCTCTCATGTTTTGTTTTGCCGAAACGATCGACGATGCCGTGGAAGTATCGAATATTGCGCTTTCCCTGGTCGCTGTCATCATACAGCTCCAGTCCGACCGTGACCCCTTTGCCGATGATGTTGTTCGGGTCGATCGCCTTATTTTCGGATCGCGCATCGATTTGAAATCGGTAGATATCCGAAATGGTTTCCACCCCGGTGAACTCGTTGATCAGCAGCACGTTTTCGCCCAGGGGCGTTTCAAGTTCGAGAATTCGGTCCTTTTGCTTTGTGTCGTACATGCGCGCCGCCTTTCCACCATATAGGACTGGGATGCCGACGATTAAGACACGGACCGGTCTTCCGCATCAAGCATAAATTGGACCTTCATCCCGCTCGAATGAAAATGGTGTGCAAACCGAATCATGCCTGGTCGTTTGGATAAGGAGATCATTCTCCTCCTGGTCATTTCCTACTCCTTGTTTTATTGATTTGGCCTGTTGGAGTTTTTCTAAAATCAAAATTGTTAACTGGTTCGTATAGAAAGTGGGTTTTCGGTGAAGCGTTGGCTGTTTTATGAAGAGAAGTTGACGAACATCCTTTTGGGATCGTAGATGACCGATAAGCGGAGATCGAGAATGAAACGCAACCACATCGCCCCTCTGTTGCTTCTTTTGATTGCCGTACTGTTAGCCTCCAGCATCGTTATTTCTCTTTTACGACCGGTTGGAGCACGCGCCGAAACATATCAGTACAAAGTGGAGCCGATGATCGCTCCTTCCTCCGCAAGCGAGATGGAACTCCAAATAAGGAAACATGCCGAGAAGGGATGGGAGCTTCTGGCGGTCCATTCGCCTGCCAGTCACGGAGGGCAAATTTATATGATTTTCAAGAAATAGCTCGGGCTGTCCGGTAGACAAAACGAAACGGCTGCTGGTTTTGGAGGGTAGTTCATCTATGCCGATTTGCCTTTCCAGGACACCGTTTCAGGGGAGCTTCGTGGAAATGCTTCACCTGTCCACAGAAGGCCCCCACGCCGGAGCGCTATTCTTTCCTCGATTGGTGATCATGCGAATCTCAGGGGAATCCGCTCCAACCTGCATGATGTAGATCTGGCTGCTGCCGGTTCGATCTGATTCGAAAGCGATATGACGGCTATCCGGAGCCCACGAGGGATTCACATTATTTCCGGACAAGCTGGTTAACTGACTGATTCTGCCGCTGCTCACCTCCGCGAGGTAGATGTCAAACAGTCCTGTTCTTCGAGGTTTCCAGTGAAACGCGACCCACTTGCCGTCCGGAGCCCACGATGGTGAATCGGCTTCGCCACGCTCCTTCAACAAACGCCTGACATTTGTGCCATCGGCATCGCATATGTAGAGCTGGAGAGAATCGTCTTCACGTTTGGAAGCAAATGCAATCTGTCTGCCTGAAGGAGCCCAGGTTGGAGATGTGTCATCCGCGGGATTGTTTGTGATATTTGTTTGGTCTGATCCATCCAATTTCGAAACATAGATGTCCAAACCATGCTGCGGAGTTCTCAGTGCGAACGCAATGCGGGTTCCATCGGGTGAAAAAGACGGCGTTGATGCGGTGCTATTGAAAGTTGGAAATGGAAGGCGAGCCCCGTCTACAAAGGAATAAATATTAAGCTCCCATGGATGAGAACGATCGCTTATGAATGCAATTTTCGAATTGTCCCAAGACCAGGCCGGGAACAAGTTCATCGCGCCATTGTTGATGAACGCCCTGGGGCCATGCCCATCATAATCCATTGTGTGAATTTCCTTTTGGGCGCCGTGCTGAGACGTGAATGCTATTTTGGTCGATGCAATGCCACGGGAGGCTCCTGCGGTGAGAATGAAAACCAACTCGTCTGCCCAGCGGTGCGCAACAGCGCGAATGTCTCCGGATATTTCACGCTCGAATCCCAAAGCATGCCGCTTCATATCCACAAGCTGAAAATGGACCGATACAGTTTCCTTATTTATCTGCTTGAGGGTTCCCGCGCTGAGATAGCTGACCTTCAAATCGCGCCACGCATCGTAGCCCACATCTCGCCAATTTCCGATGATTTGTGGCGGATAAAAGCTCCTGCCCGGAAGCGCGAAATATCCTGAAAACTTGAGGTCGTCCCATAGCACCTGATTCAGCATTTCCGAGAGCGCTGCGGACTCCGTCGTTGGCGGAAGGCTCACAATATCGGGCAGTGCAAGCACAATATCTTCTTGCGGAGTAGGTCGGATGAGCACACGCGACTCTTGACCGGGCACTATGGATACAATGCATAGCGTTAGCAGGGAGAGGCAGGTCAGTAATCTAATCAGCATGTGGTTTCTCACGAGCAGGAGCCGGATTTATTCGCGCATTATATCCTCAACAGAAAACGACAGAGCTTGCTGGCGCACAAAGCAAGTTGCTGCCGGGGCCCTTCAGCGCATCAGGTCGAGGGGTTGGGGAAGCGTGGCCAGGAGTTCAAGCGAGAAATCCGCGTCGATGTGGAAGAAGACCATGCGTGTAAGCCTGTCGGATCTATTCTCCCAGGCATGATTGGTTCCACGCTGAACAACCAGGTCCCCCTGCTTGAGGACAACTTCGCTGTCCTCAAGAATGAGGACGATTTCGCCCTCAATGACCACGGCATAATCGAGCGTCTTGGTACGATGCATCGCCGTACGTTTGCCGCCGTCCTTGGCAGGGTAAACATCCAGGATCCGAATAAGGTGCCCCGTGGCCGGCATGATTGTGAATGCTTTTTCGGTCGGCTCAAGGTCCGGCACAGACGTGAGCATTGGAACCGGATTGGAGTCTCCCCACATTTCAAAGAAATCGGTGCCGATCGCCGAAACTTTCATCTCATGGTTTTGCGGAGGCAGGCCATCGGATATGACAATTGACTTTCCATTTTCGTCATGACCCGTTACCACTCGTCTGGGGAAAACTTTCATCGAAATCTCCTTTTTGATTTTGTTTCTTTGGCAGCTAATGCCTTGCCTGGGATTCCGCCAACGCATTTGTTGGGACTGAGCCTTGGATAGCGAAGGTCAAACTCTATTCGGGACGCGGAGAGAGGTTTCGACTTCGCATTTCCTCGGAATAGGCGCGCTTCATGCGCGCTACCCGGTCAAGCAACCCGGCGCAGAAGACTCTCGGGTCGAGAACTTTTAACGCTTCATTCGACAAAATCGCCAGTTGGGCTCGCCATTCGGATTCGTATTCCTCGTTGACAACATCCCGGTCGAGGATGGCGGCAGCGTGCGGCCCATACATTGTAGGGACCATTACTCCCACGAGTTCCTTCCCCGATTCCTCGTCTTCCGTCGTCTTCATTTCATTGGGAATACCGAAGACTTCCAGTGCGGCCCGCGATTTTGCGATCTTTTCCGCAGCCCCGCCTCCGGGTACGTCCACGAACGAGCAAATACAAATGCCTCCGTTCGACCAGTCCGGCTTTACATCGTAATCCGCTATGGGTCCAGCCGCGGGGGATGGCTCGTGCAATCCTCGATCGGCTACTTCGGTATCGTAGGCCCCCTGCGCTGCCCTGGTCAGCTCATCGCGATCAATAGCGAGCAGTTCATCGTCAGATAAAGAAGCGTAATGGCGCTTTAGTTCGCGGAAACTGATCTCCATAGATCCTCCAGAAAGGCAAAACGGATTTGCGGATTCCAAACCAGTGGAATTCGCGAAATTCGTGGCGCTTTGTGATTCCAATACTCTTCTGGAGTGACAGCCTAATACAAAACGGGTGCAAAAATGCAGAAATTTGCAGGAAGCTCTCGCTTCAAAATGATAGGGGGGCGATGTTCGGAAAAGGGCCGTCATGGATCGGGGCATTTGCCCGGAGCCATGACGGTCCTTGGTTGTATTGCAGATTTCCCTAACTTACCTTCTCCAGGACATAGTAGTGCGGCGGCAGATGAAAATAGATGGTGTCTCCCGACTTCCATTCGAAGAAGAGATATTTTGTGCCTTTCAATTCTCTGAGTATGTATTTACAGGCCGTATGGTCTCCGCCTTTATTCAATACGACCCCTTTGGTCCACGACAGCCACCGCCTCGGAGCATCGACATTTCGCCTCCCTTCGGGGTTGTCTAAGACCATTTTCATCTTTCCGGCATCCAGGAAGGTCATTTCTTCCAGAAATAAAGGGACGCTCATTGCGCGTTTGCCGGGAATAAACTGTTCGGGACTTTTTACAAAATCCACAGATTTCCATCTGCCAATGAGATCCGGATCATTTTCGAACGGCAGGTTAATATTGTCGACTGTCCGGTTCTTCTCGAGAATGGTTACCGGCACGGCTATCAAAAGGGTCAACGCCAGGAGTGTGCAGAATGCGACGCAGTACAAACGTCGGTTCGACGATTCCGCCGTGACAGCGTCTTCCTTAGGCAACTTCGTCCTGGCATAGATTCTCAGAGTTGAACTGAAGACGATATTGTAAAGAAGCACTGCCATCAGGATAACTGCTATCTTGGCAAATTCGTTGAAATAGCCTGCAAATAGGACAAAAAGCAGACCGCTTACGATTAAGGAAAATACCAGGGTCCAATTGGCAACCCTTTGAAATTTCCTCCTCATGGAAGGAGTTTTGCGGCACACGGCAATGCTCAGAAAAATGGAAGCAGTGAAGGCAATAATTGAGATGGATCCCATGAAAGCCATGAACATGACCGGGCTCGAGCTCAAAATTCCAATCAATATCCCCGCGGCCAGCGCAATGGCGGCCAGAATGATCGTTTTTTCAAGAATGTTTTTCTTTATTCGATGAATCAATTGAACGGGTACGGTGTCAATCGGGCTTTCTCCTTTTCCGGAATTCGCGAATACCAGATTATTCTTCAGTCCGGCCAGGGTTTGTCTGCAGTCCTCGCAGTTTTCAATATGTTTTGCGACCAGGTCATTGCTGGGCTCGCTCGTTAATTGCTCGATGTACATCGGGATTAAATCCTTGATAACACGGCAGTCCATTATGGCACCTCACTAAGATCGTCGGATAAGAAGGCCCGTAATTGCAGTTTTGCGCGATAAAAGGTGGTTCTTGCCCATCCTTCGCTTCGGCTGAACAGTTCTCCCACTTCCTTGAAACTCAACTCATTGAAAACGTGCAAATAGATAATTTCCCTGGATGGCGTGCTTAATTTGCTGAGGGCCGCTGCCAAATTCGAATTTTGCTCCGCCTCAAGAATGGCTGCTTCCAATAGCTCCGGCGACGCCACATTTTCAAGGTCATCAAGAGAGGTCATCCGTCCCTTGCGGGATTTGGATACGTGTTTGAGATAAACGTTTTTTGCAATTTGGTACAACCACGTGGAGACCTTTGAATTCCCTTTGAACCGGAAAATGGAGTCGATCGCCTGATAGAAGGTTTCCTGCAGGAGTTCTTCCGCCAACTGTCTGTCTCCGCTCAGACAGACCAGATATCGAAACAGCCGTTTGGCATATTGACGGTACAGCTCCTCGAAATCCTCCAAACAATCACCCCCTGTCCGTTACATGAGTACTCGGCAAGGCTATTTCGTTACAAAAAAAGTAATGCGGCGCGATCGGTATCTTTAGCCTTTGTTGACATTACTATGGGGACGAAACTATAGTCGAATTTTTGACTGGAAGCCCTGATGAAAAAATCCAAAATGTTCGGTTTGTGTCTCGCGGTACTGGTAGGTGTTGCCATCTTGCTTTTGCCTGCTCCCTCCGGAATGTCCGACCCGGCAAAATCAATGCTGGCTGTTGCCGCCTTTACCATCATGCTCTGGTTGTTTCAGGTAATGAACAACGCGGTGGCTTCCATCCTGATGATGGGGTTTATGGTTTTGTTGGGCGCCAAACCGCAGCTCGTATTAAGCGGATTTGCCAGCCCCTCATTCTGGATCCTTCTGTGCGTGCTTTACTATGGATGCGCCATGGACCGAACCGGTCTGGCACATCGGCTGTCTTATTATGTCTTATCACTTTTTCCCGGGACGTACACCGGAATACTCTCTGCCTTCTTTGTGATCGGCCTGGTGCTGGCATTCGGAATCCCGTCCATGACGGTACGTACCGCCATCATGGTGCCGATCGCCTGGGCACTGGTGCAATCGCTGGATATTCCGGCGCGCAGCCGGGGATCCGCCCTGATCATGCTGACTTCCATTGAAATGGCGGTCTTGCCAGGATGCGCTATTCTCTATGGTTCGCTGTTTGGTCCTGTGGTGGATTCCGTATTCCAGGCGAAGCATCTTCCTTTGAGCTGGCTTGGATATGCAAAGGTTTTGACAGTTCCTACTCTCATTCTTTGTGTATTTGTCCTGATCATCAACCCGCTCATAATGCGGCCTGAAAAGAGGCTTCAATCATCGCCAGCCTTTGCCAAAGAAAGGCTGAAGGCGCTTGGCTCCATCAAACGCGAAGAGCTTATCACGATGGCCATTGTTGCTGTCTCCATTGCCTATTGGGCGACGGATCGAATCCATCACATGCCCAGCTTCCTGATAGGCATGTTTGGCCTGGCGGTATTTGCCCTGACCGGAATCATTAAGGATCCGGATATAGGTGGGGGCGTTTCCTGGACGCTGCTCATTTTTATCGGCGGCGTTTTTGGCCTGGCGAATATCATCCAGGATTACAAAATTACCGAATGGCTCTCTGCGACTTTTCTGCCGATAGCGCAAAAACTGGCGTTCAGCCCCATCTTGCTGTTTATCGTAATGGCTTTGGCCTTTTTTCTGATGCGGTTTCTGGATCCGACCGGATTCATCGCAATTCCCGTGCTCTTTCTGCCGGTGTCGGACATGATGATGGCTGCAGGAATACCACCGCTTGTCCTAACCGCGCCGCTGATTCTTTCGATAGGCCCCTTCTGGCTTTCGCACCAGAATTTTTGGATAGCCATGGGGGAGGGGATGACGTCCAATCAGGCCTTCAGCGCCGGACAGCGCGTCAGCCTCGCCAACGTGTATGGTCTTACCGTTTTGATCTCGATCGTTGTGAGTGTCGGCTATTGGAAGCTGATCGGCCTTCTGTAGGGAGTGCGCGGATCAAAGGTCAAGATGCACGGCGGCGCTAACGCGCATGTATTCTTCCTGAAGTTTATCCCGCAATGAACAATTCTTGTTTGGAGCGAGCAATACTTTCGCCCCTGTCTATTTCCTAACGGGCCTCCGGCCCTTTTAAATCGAAGCCAATTTAGACCGGCCTGACGTTCATAGCTCCAGAAGCCATTCTGCGTCGATTGACGCTTCCACAAAAAATGTGTTCAATACCTAGCCGTGCTATGTAATAATACATAGCGCATCTATGTAACAATTCTGGAGGCTAGTCATGATCTCGAAAGAACTGGTGGCCGCTTCAGCAAAGCCCTTGATCCTCTCAATCCTGGCTGGAGGTGAGAGCTATGGATATGAGCTCATACAGCGCGTGCGACTTCTTTCGGACGGAGAGGTGAATTGGAAGGATGGGATGCTCTATCCGGTCCTTCACCGTCTGGAAAACCAGGGATTAATCCGTTCGGAATGGCGTTGCAGCGAGTCCGAGCGCAAACGCAAATACTATTTGATTACGCAGAAGGGCAAAAAGGTTCTTAAGGCGGAAAAGGCTCAATGGGAACGCGTCAATTCCACTCTGAATAAATCCTGGGAGGTGAAATTATGCCAATCGTAGACAAGCGCATTCAGGAATGGCGTTGGAGCTTGCAGCAGAGGGATGTATTTAAGCCTGAAGATCTGGACGAGCTGGAAAGCCACCTCAAGGATGAAATCGGTTTGCTGCAAAAGGCCGGATTAACGGAGGAGGAATCCTTTTGGGTAGCAGCCCGGAGAGTGGGGGAAGGGAAAGAGCTGGTCGAGGAATACCGGAAAATTAATCCGGGCATGATTTGGAAGCAGCGGATTTTCTGGATGCTGGGTGGATATTTTCTGATCAATCTCTTCCTTTTGCTGAATGATATTGCTCAGACCGCTTATCTATTCCTGGTCCCCTGGGGTACCGTGCAATCGTTCTTTTGGGGGGCTGACCTGCGAATTCCCGTGATTCCCTGCATCCTGGGAATTCTGTTTTTCGGGATTGTTTATTTTTGGCTTACGAGAAGGCGTTCTCAATTCAGCCACGGGTTGCAACCTATCCATGTAAACCGCAGGTGGAAAGCAATTGGCATAGTCATGCTTGTGGCTGCCCTTTCCGCCTCGATGGTTGCCTGCTGGGTTTGGTTGACATTATTCATCCGAACGATCTCTCCCCAATTGCTTGCTCAAATCAGCGCAACCAATAGCCTTTTTGCTCTGATTTTCAAGCTGCTGATTGCCATGATTTTTGTACGCCTGGCAATAGGGTTTCTGCTACAAGGGGAAAAGGGAGAGACTGAATCGGAATAGGGAATAATGTTTTTGGGATGTAATGAAAGCTTCTCCGCAGCCAAGTTGCTGAGCCCCACTGGGAGCACCGGCGCTCCAGGCTAATGTTGCATATTATTTGCCCGAGGAAGCTGGAAGCGCGATGCATCTCAGCCCCAGCGGGGCGGTCAGAAAGTAGCCGGGGGTGAAGCGCAGCGAACCCCCGGCCAGCATGAAATTTAAAGGAGCCCCGGAGGGGGCGAAAGATATTTCCGTTCATCCACATGATCTAAAGCTGAACATTGGAGAGGGGCTCACCGTTTCTGGCGCCCTGCCAGGGCTCTTTCTCGCGCTTATCTTTACCGGGGGTTCGCTGCGCTTCGCCCCCGGCTACGATCTTTCGGCCCTCCAGGCCTGGACAAAACCGAAGTTTGAGTTTTGAGACAGCCTCGCCGGCTCTCCCAGTGAAGAGCTTCGTCGCTTAACTCCGGATCTATTCTTTACCGGGCAGCTTTAAGGCATCGAATTTTCGTTCGATCCGATCCAGGCGATCTCGATATTCTGCGGTATCGTTGAAATAGGCTGCATTCCACCGCATCATTTGAATCGAAGAGTCCGGGACATAGTTGTCCGGCAAACAGCGTTCCAGCAGGGCTTCAGCAAGATAGTATTCCCGCAAGGTGTCGTGGATATTCACAATTTCCTCAGCTACATTGATATTCGGAAATAATACATAGCCATCCGCATCCGCGTGAGGATGATCCGGGACGTAGCGTTTGACTGGAGGTGCATTGTCGCTCACAACGGAGGCGTTCCCATTTTTGTCAATCAGGATATCTTTTTTTCGATAGGGCGCTACACCGGCGGGCCATGAGTTCCTGGCATTGACCACATTTCCCACGATCAGTTCCATCCGCATCTTCATAATATTAAGAAACTTGATAACCAGGGGGACGGTTTCCGGCGTGCCATGCACATATATGCGCAACAATCCGTTCGAATCTGTTTCCAGTTTTGCGCCGCGGCTTCGAAGAAACTCCAAAAACAAGGTATCCTTTACCTGACTTTCAATCATTGTGTAGTATCTGGAACGATCGCGTCCAAAAACATAATCCTGCCCTTGAAGAGCCAAAAACAGGAACATAAGCGACGTCAGCCAAAGCATAGTTCTCTTCATAGTCCCTCAATTGGTTTTATTGGCCCCCCCTAAAAGCGTGTGCCATCTGTCCGATGTGCAATCGCTGTGCCAGGGAGTAAGGGCAATTGTGCGACTAGATAAATTAAGTGATTTCAACCAGATACGGACCAAAAGGGCCCGCCTTCCGCTCTTGGCCCGGATAAACAACAGTCAATGTGTTGACAGTCAGGCGGCAAGCGTTTTGAAGTTTTTATATTTGAACCGCGAAGACCGCGAAGATTTTTGGGCTCATTTTGCTGCTGGGCAATGAGATAGTGTGATGGATAGGAAAGAGGTTGCGAATCATATTGTCGATTCAGCGGTGGCAATCCATACAGCGAGAGAATTGCAGGAGTCCGTTTATCAGCGGCGCCTATTATATGAAGCAGCAAGGATGGAATCCAGCGTATGATCTGGCGAAAACGATAACCATAAAACCTGCAAAAATATTTTCCTTGCGGTCTTCGAGGTCTTTGCGGTTAATGGGGTTACTATTTCGGTCAAGCCAGGTAAAAGCTATTTTTTGCTTTTTCCCCAGCGCGCTATGGCTGCCTTTAGGGTTATTGCTCTCCCTCTTCTTTGCAGGAGCTTCTCGTTTCCTTTTTTCCAGCCTTTAAGATCGGTAAGCCTGCCTACCACCAGATTCCTGGAATGGTTCCCGGCTGAGGAAGTCGGCGGCTCATCCAAATCGTCTTCGCGTCTTTCCATTTTCTTGCCGTTTGAGAGAGATGCGCCTGGCTTGGCTATCCCTATCTATTGTGATGGCTCGCGTCCGAGTCCGAAAATGGTTTGCGCGGCTGCCGGCTGCTTCCTGTAAAGCAATGCAGCCAGGAACGATCCAAATGTAAAACCAATCGCCATCCTGATGAGGATCTCGCACAGCATCGATATCGCATCGGTGCTCGATCGCCAGAAACTCGAAGTGCCGACCAGATTGACCGCGCTAATGGCCAGGCAAAGCCCCACACAAATCGAACTGATCCAGATCTTCCTGGATCCGCGCCCGTGAGCACCGGCAACAGCCGGGATGTAACACGCGAGAAGACCAAGCACAAAGCCGAATGCTTTCATGAATCCTGCCATGAGCCCTCCGTGAGCATGCTGGTGTGAATAAACCTTATCGTTTTAATATGGCAAATTGTTATAATATATATTGCAAAAGGTTATAGGTGTCAACTGAAATATGCTTTCTGGAGTTCATGATCGGCAGGATAGGTTTGCGGAATCCTCCGGCCTCCCAGACTCAATGGCCAAACAGCCGGTTTTCCCTTGACAGGGTAGAGCCTCCGGTTGCCTTATAATGCCAGTCCCAAAAATCTCAACCGAATGTTTTCTTATCCAATATGAAAGGGTATCGGAATGAAATTCAGACAATTGAGCATTACACTCATACTGCTTGCATCCCTTATCCTGCTGGGAGCCTGTGGTCCTCAGGCGAAACAGGAATCTGCGCCGAACGCTCCGGCAAAGCCGGCCATTACCCTGGATCGACAGGCCCTTGTCGACATGATGGGCAAATATCTGGCTGCATTGGTGAAACATGACCCCGCGGCCGTGCCATTTGCGGAGAAGGTGAAGTTTACGGAGAACACCGCGGAGATACCTGTAGGCAAAGGGCTGTGGGTCACCACAACCAGCGGTCCCCTGGAGTTCCAGATCTATGCCGCCGATCCTGTCGCGCAACAGGTGGCCGGCCTGGTAATGATGAAGGAAGTCAACAAGGACATCCTGTTGGGCGTGCGGCTTAAATTGGTGGACGGCAAGATTACCGAAGCCGAACACCATGCAATTCGTGATCTGGGCACGAGTCCCATGGGTGCCAGTGCCCTGAAAAACCTGAAGACCGCACGGCCCGGTCTGATTGAGGATGTGCCGGCGGCGGAACGGAGCCCTCGCGATCTGCTGATCAAGAACGGGCTTGCCTATTATGATGCGCTCACCGGAGAAGACGGCAAGCTGGTACCTTTTGCGGATGAATGTGAGCGTCACGAGAACGGCGCTTTGACCGCAGGCGGAAAACCTGAGGCCAGTTCAGCGACTGCCCCGGCCGATCCCCAATTTGCGGAAATGATGAAGGCTATGGCGGCAGCAGGCCCGGTTCCCAATACCTGTGAAGCACAAATGAGCACCGGCCAGTTTTCCTACATTACGGAAATCCGGAACCGCCGCGTGCTGATCGGCGATGAACAGAAGGGCCTCGCCGTTGGATTTTCAATGTTCTATCACGACAGCTCTCTGAAGGAGTACAAGTACAAAGGCTCCAAAGGGGAGAAGATGCTTCCTTCCTGGCAGGGAACCTTTAACATGGCCGGCATGCACGTCTTCAAGATCAAAAACGGTAAGATGTACGATATCGAAGCAACCGGCATCGTTCTGCCCTACGGCAACAAATCCGGGTGGGAATAGATCGTCGCATTTGGCCGCCGTCAGCGGGCTAATGACGGATTGCTTTTCTGCGGACAACGATAAAGGGCGGCGGTTGGCCCGGTTGCAATGGGCCGGCCGCAGGCAAGGCCAGGCGGCCTTGCCTGCGGCCGCAATTCCATCCTTCATCAGATAGACTGCTGTCGACGCGGAGGTTCGCTCATGATTGCCAATACGGTTGGCCTGTCCGCAGGATTCAATCTGGGTTGTATCTTTATCTTTCTCCTCTTCTCTTTGGTATCGGGATTGCCGGATTCTGTTTCTGCCCAGGTCAGCGCGGAAAAGGAAACGGCTGCCGCCCTTGCCAGGATTGAGAAGCTCAACCCTCTTCTCCATGCCGTAATCGCAGTAGACCCGGAAGCACTGGAACAGGCCCGCGCGCTGGACCGGGCCAGCAAAGTACCTGGGCCCTTGTTCGGTGTTACCATTTTAGTTAAGGACAACATCGAGACGAAGGGCAAGCTGCCTACTACCGCAGGGAGCCTCGCGCTGCAGCACAATGTCACTGGACGTGATGCGCCAGTCGTAGGACGCCTGCGCTCGGCGGATGCCATTATTTTGGGGAAGACCAACCTTTCTGAATGGGCGAATATTCGGTCGAATGCATCGATTTCAGGTTGGAGTGCAGTGGGAGGGCAGACACGCAATCCACATGCCCTCGATCGCAATCCCTGTGGCTCTTCGTCCGGCTCGGCGGTGGCTGTCGCATCTGGAATGGTCGCGGCGGCTATTGGCACGGAAACGGATGGATCGATCACCTGTCCGGCGGCCATCAATGGAATCGTCGGATTGAAGCCTACGGTTGGCCTTGTCAGCCGCTCGCATATTGTTCCGATCAGCCACAGCCAGGACACCGCGGGCCCCATGACCAAGGATGTCAGGACGGCGGCTCGTGTGCTTGCGGCGATGGCTGGAGGCGACTCGGATGATGCTGCAACAAAGGATGCGGATGTCCGCAAGGAAAACTATGTCGCGGCGCTGGATGTGGATGCGCCAAAGGGTAAGCGGATTGGAGTGCTTCGCTTTGCGGCTGGTTGGTCGGCGCCGGTGGACGTGTTGTTCGAGAAGGCCCTGGAAGTTTTGAAAGCCAAGGGCGCTACGCTTGTGGACATTAAGGAATTTGGAGATCGGCAGCGCATCATGGATGAGGAGCTTAAGGTGCTCCTTACCGAGTTCAAGGCGGATCTGAACTCCTATTTGGCCACAACTCCGCCTGCGGTAAAGGCGCGGACTCTGGCTCAAATCATTGCCTTCAACAGAGAAAATGCACACGCGGAAATGACTCTCTTCGGGCAGGAAATGTTTGAGCAGGCGGATGCGACGAAGGGGCTCAATGACCCGAATTATAAAGCGGCGCGTGCCCTGTCCTACCAGCTTGCGGGTCCCGGCGGCATCGATCGCATGCTTGCGGCCAATGATGTCGTTGCATTGGTTTTTCCCACGATGCCTCCGGCATGGAAGATCGATGCGGCAAATGGCGACAATGTACCCAATGCTCCGATAGCAGGCTATCTCGCGGCTGTTGCCGGCTATCCGCATCTGACCGTGCCGATGGGTGAGGTCAGGCACCTGCCCGTTGGGCTCTCGTTTGTTGGCCCGGCTTGGAGCGAGGCACGCCTTTTGGGACTGGGCTATGCCTACGAACAGGCGGCCAGGATTAGTTTGATCCCGACCTTCATGCCGTCGATTGAAGATTCCTCCGAGATTTCAAAGCATCTCCAGCCGGCGGCAAAGCACTGATAGAAGCGGCTATTCGGGCCAACGCCGCCAATTATTTGCGGAATTGGCCCTAGGGAAGCGGCTAAGCTCTTGCCGGCGAGACGGCGCTCCCGGTGCGCTCCGGCTTCAGTCTGCGGCATTCGCCGGAACGCTCATTTCCTCTTTCAACTCGTAATGCTGCGATCGCAGGTCAAAATGGGACAGCAATGCTCTCGCTTTTTCCGGTACGACTGCAGCTTCGTAATCCGCGCCGGCAAACGCCTGAATTGCATCGAGTGAGTCAAAATACATGATGGTTATGAATTCCACCTCGTCGCCAATGGGGCGACGCAGCAGTTGTATGTTTTTAAAGCCTCGGATTTGTCGATTGTTAATGCCGACAAAAATTTCCGCCTTGAGTAACCGCTCATATCCATCTGCATTGTCGAAGCTGGTCCATCCGTGCCAGATCCGCACTATCATACCGGTATACTCCTTTCTCATCTTTCCGCTGCTCGTTATTGAGTGGTGAATGGAGGACACTCTATGCCGGGGAACTATCGTCCGGCAAGGAGAACCTGCCGGATGGAAGCTGCACGGGCATTGCCTCAGCGGTTTCGGATTGGGATGCAGCCCGCGTTCATGAGATGACGTTTGTCCCCATTGGACCAAAGCCGCGTGTTGCTTGAATTTGCAGCATCTCCGGCGAGTACTGGCCGTCCGGGCCATGAATAATCAAGGCCGGTTCCTCAACGGAGGGTCCGGAGCCATGAAGGCTGGCGCAATAGAGTGAAAACAGGGGTGGTTTTGATCGCGTAGGAACGACGTCCCGATAGGAATCGATATGAAATCCTTCCCGAGTCACGAGGTCGAGCCCGCGTTGCTTTTGGCGATGCGGAAAACAGTAAATGAAAAGGCCATCGTCTTGCAGGCACCGCCTGACTGTCCGCGCATAGTCTCCCACATGCCCCCGCAGCTCAAATCGCGCACAGGCCTTTTGAGTATCTTCGGGAAGTTGACCGGCGTGACGAGGAAAATAGGGAGGACTTCCGGTGACAAGATGGAAGAGCGTATCGGCGGCGAACTCGCGCAAATCGCCATGAATTGCAGTTGCACGGGAAGTCAGACGGTTGCATTCAAGATTCGCCTGCAGCAATGCATAACTGGCATCGTAGGCTTCAATGCATGTCAGCGTCGCCTGCTCGGAAAGGCCCCACAGGACGATCATTCCCACCGTGCCGACGCCGGATCCCAGGTCGAGATAGCGCGTGGCGCCGGGACATTTTTGCAGCGCGTACCAAGCGGTCAGCGCATCGTCGATGGAGTGACGATGTCCGCGCAGCCGCTGAAATATGCGCAGGGGCCCGGTCAGTCCGCTGATGGTCAGCGGTTCCCCCAGGTGTTTTTCCAGGGCGGCTTGTTGCGCGAGAAAGGTCTGCTGAATTGCCGTGACATCGGCAGTCGGCAAGGTTTTCGATTCGGCAATCCGGCTCATCTGCATTTTGAGGTGTCCTGCAGACCTTGTATCGCTTTTGGAAGTCCGAAGGATTTTTCGAGGCTGCGATAGACATGGCCTGCATCAATCAACTTCTTACGACCTGCACAGTTCATTAACGATGGATGTTCATTTTAGGTGCGTAAATTGCCAAAACCCAGAAATCCAGCCGCCAGTATAGCAAAATGAGGGGGCGCTCTGTGCAAGGCTATTTGACTGGCTGGAGGGTTCTGATGTCGCAATGAGAGCAATCTTCCTGTTGCCAGGGCATTGTTTTGGTGTATTGACAGCCCGGATGATGTAGCGATATTTATAAGGACGGGTTGCGAACCTGTCACTCATGGGATAGGGAAGTCCATGCAGGCTCACAGCGAATCGTTGGCAAAGCATCGAACCAAACAACATGAGGTATCGTTATGATCCCGGAAAAACTGCTGGAAATCATGAAACAGGATGGTGTTGTTGCTATCGCGACCTTAGGAGAGGATGGTCCGCATCTGGTCAACACCTGGAATAGCTACATCCGAATATCGACGGATGGGCGATTGTTTATTCCCGCAGGCTACATGCATAAAACAGAGGCTAACATTGCCTATAATCCCAATTTGCTGATTACCATGGGAAGCAGCAAGGTCAAGGGCTTGCATGGGGCAGGCGCCGGCTTTTTGATCAAAGGCAAAGGGAGCTTCATTACCTCCGGACCTGATTTCGATTTCATGAAAGAAAAATTCAATTGGCTGCGAGCCACCCTGGCCGTGACTATCGATTCCGCCACTCAGACCTGGTGAGAGATGTCGTGATCACTCTATTTGATGATCAGGCCCAGCAGTCGTGCCAAATCTATCGCTTGCGCTGCATTGACAATGGCTCCTCGTAGATCCTCCGGCCGGACGGAAGCACCCTCGATCTCGGCTCCCCGCAGGTCCGTTCCTTTGAGTTTGGCTCGACTAAGGTCCGCACGACGAAGCATGGCGTTCGTGAACAATGCGCCCTCAAGATCGGCTCCGCGGAGATCGGCGTCCCCCAGGTTGCACGATTTGAATTCAGAATTGCGGACTTGCCCATCGATGAATTGTGCATAACGCAAATCGCTGTTTTCCACCAATACGTCTTCCCAGCGACATTCAATGGCTCTCATCCCTGTCATACGGCAGTCGATGAGTTCAACTCGAGCCGCTTCAAAGCCCTGCAAAATGGAATTGGATAGATCGCACTTAACCAGCCGGACATCATGCAGCCGGGATTTGATAATCCGGCAGTTTGCGAAGGAGACATGCTCGAAAACCGAACTCAAGGCTATCAAAGAGGGGATTTTTCTGCCGGAACAGTCCAACTCCTGAAGGAGGCATTCCTCAATCAGTTCGCCGGCAAACAGCCTTTCGGTCTCGACGGTCGCCAAATCATCTCTCTCGGGGATGTTCTTGGGTGCGGTCCGGTGAAACGATTCCTCTTTTCGATGTTTCATAAAACTCGATTATATTCTGGAATTTTGCAATTTACCTATCGTGTTTATCGGAGGCAGGACGATTGATCGCCGCCGTTGCCGAACAGGAAGAGACCGCATTGAGCCCGCTTAGTCATAAGGGTTGAGCAACTGTTCGATCGACACCGGCTTTTGATTCTGGCGCATCCCCTCCTCGATCATCTTTCGGGTTGCGTCGTCCAGATTGAAGAAGTTGACCAGCTGCAGTGTCAGATCAACCGGTTCAATCTCAGCGCCGGCGCATTGGATCTCCCATTTGGAGACCACCAGGGTTACTCCCGCTTTTTGCGCCACCGGTGAAAGTTTGTCCTTCAAAGCCTCCAGGACATTCGGGATCGAGAGGTTTCCGAAAACCTGCTGGTGCATGAGATTTTGGAAGGCCGGTCCCATGGCTTCGAGGGCTTTCAGCTTTTTTTCATCATTGGCCTCGCGGGCCTTCTGCTGTTCGAGATTCAGATTTCCCATGAAATCCCGGACCTTTTTCATGTTGTCCGCCCGGTAGTATGCCAGCGCGACGAATCGTGAATCGTAGGTTCCGATGCGAATCTTGGATTGAGCCTCCGCCGCATTCACTCTCTTCTCCGATATTGCGGCGAACATTAAACCAATCATCAGCATTGCCACGAGCTGCCTGTTTCTTTTCATCCGGTTTCTCCTTTTCGCGTTTCATTCCCAGCCGCCAACCTGGCCAGGGAATGTCTGCAGCACAATAAGCCCTCGGGCCTTTCTATCGCCTGCCCGCCCCCACCAAATTAGCAAGATATGTGCCAACGCGCTTTTTGTTGAGAACAATGAGGTTGGCCCGATTTGGTCGCGGGGCTTTGGTGACGCCTGTGCAATATGTGTCCGGGCCTGTGCATTTAGTGTACATGCTGCTTTGGAATTCCTCGATCCGCAGGAACGCCGGGAGTCCTATGCAGCACATATAAAGATAATACCAATTGGCAAAGGTCCGTTGGGTGGCTAAAGGGCAAAGCCCCGCCTATTTTTGTTGTCATTTGACCGTCCTCTGCCAATTACATTTGTCACCCCAGGGCTTGCAACAAGCGCAACCGTTCCTGGCGAGGCTCGTGTACCGATCCGCAGAGAGATATATGTGAAGATAGGCTGCATTGATAAGAATTTCCTATCGAATAGATGGATGGAGCACTCTGCAAGCTCGGCATATCATGGATCGTGAGTAACCATGCAAATGGCGCTCCTAAAAGCTGGTTATGGAAATCAGATAAACAGAGGCATTATCTCTTCTCTGTTTCACATACTTGCAACGCCTTGTTGCGTGAGTGCCTTCGATATGAGTTTTGGTTCCGGTCTTTACTTTGGGAGAGGATCAGATGATGGCCAAAACCGCGCGGTTGATATCGGCAGGGGATGAAAGAAAGCGTTAATGGAATGAATCTGTCCCCCCCATACTTTAAAAGCTTCATAGGTTACAAGTGAATTTCCTTGCCCGTAGGCGTCACCAGTGTGCCCAAAGTTCATCCACAAAAGTACTACTCCGTTTTGTTCATCCACGGATGCAACGCTGGCAATAATGCCCGGATGCAGAGTGATTCTCTGGGAATACATGCCGCAATCGGGACGGCCGCATCCCACGCCCGCTGTAATCACGCCGTTTTCAACGCGATAGATTTCCGGAGCAAAGGGAGTTCCGGCATCTGAGAAATTACCGATGCGCAGGCCTTCGGTATAGGTCAGCGCAGTTTTGATCATCGATTCTCTTGACTGTCTTTTGGCAGGAGGCACGGGATCATTCATTCCCATGATAGGTTTTCCCAACTCCCTCGGGGGGAATTTTGAGTCGGGCGTGATTCGCTGAACCAATGTCTCAATGCCGGCGATCCTCTTTCCTTTGAGATAAAGCAGCACAGAATAAAGAACCTGGTTTTTGTCTTCGTAGACTAATATGTGCGTGGCAGCGATCTGCCTTTTTGCATCCAAATAATCCTGCCGGAATTGCCCTTTTGCAGTCACTGTTTTCCAAAGACCCTCACCCAAATCAATTTCCTTTCCATCCTCGGTAAAGCGAAATTTGTCGGTCAATAGGAACTTTGAATGATCGTGTGCCACAAGCGCATCAATATACAGTGTTATCATGCCAGTCATACAGGTGCGATTGCAGGATTCCACCGCGGCCGATGTCTGCGACACGCCTGCCGGAATTGCTATAACGAACATGGCAGCAACGATTATTGATATAGAAAAATTACGTCGACGAATCATAGTCCTCTTTATCATGGGTGTTATGCAAAGAAAACAGCAAGCGATGGCTCCGCAAATCCCCAGGCGCCTGGGGATTTGCAAATGCATACGCCGGAATGAGCAGATGCCAGATATCCGCGATACTGTGCCCTGTGAAACCGTCAGTATGGTCAAACATTAGGCGCAACTCGCAAGCCATAATATCACTCTTAGTTATTTTCCCCGCCAGCCAGATTCCAACACAGGCTTCGAGCCTGATTATCAGGTGCATAGCCGGCAAAATACACAATCGACCGCGGACTGCTAAGGACCGAGGCGCGGCGCCAGGCCTCGATCTGAATAGATCGGAGAGCCCTGCATATTATTTGGATAATAATTTCATAGCAATTTCATCGGCCGTCGCTGAGAAAGAATGTCTAATTGCCCCCTATTCAATGTCAATTCTCTGGGTCTCAATTTCTATTCGCAAGCAGAGATTTGAACAAAAGCGTTATCACAAACCGCTGTTTGATTTTGCTGTGGGGGATTGCATGTACCTAAAGTAACGATTGAGTTTCTGCCATCATGCGCAGAGATGATATCACGCCAACAAGGCTAATCGACTATAGCGGAGACCCCAGCTGATGTCTCCCCAAGTACGAATCCTGGACAATTGTTGTCGAGCAAACGCTGGATGAGCACTCCAGGATTTGGCGTCCGATGCATTGGCTGTTGATGGAGGAGCAGATACGAACGAGTTCGCCTGCTTCGGCGGTTGCCTGCATGGTTTATTCGTCTTTGGATCAGGTATGGATGTTTCTAATCGAGGTCGATAAAGCGTATGCCCAAAAAAGTAGTTTTATACAAATGGTTTGCTTTGGTCGCTGTGCTCCTGCCATGCTTTTTGGTTTCCGTGCAGGCTTTTGGCCAGACCCTCAGTTCTCTGAGTGGAACCGTTCAGGATGCCACTAAGGGGGTGTTGCCAGGTGCAACAGTGACAGCTACGAATACGGCAACCGGCGTTGCCACAACGACAATAACGAACAATGCTGGAGTCTATAATATGCCGGCGCTTCAGCCGGGAACATATCGGGTATCTGCCCAAATGAACGGCTTCCAGACCAACATCGTAACTGGCGTCAAGCTGGACGTCGCCAGCCAGGTGCGTTTCAACTTTGAGCTTGCGATTGCCGGAGTATCATCACAGGTCGAAATTTCTACGAGCGCTGATAACCTCCTTCTTGAATCGAGCTCTACAACCGGGGCCGTTTTGACGCAGGATAATGTTGCGAAATTGCCTCTGCTCGGCAATAACATTATGGAACTATCCAACATCATGGGCGGAGTGGTCAGACAGGAAGATTCAATTTTCTATAATGATCAACAAAGTTTTGCCGGGGTTAAAGGCGGGAATATCAATATCCAACGCGATGGTGTTACCGTCAGTGATGCACGTTATTCCTCGGGCATCGTGTCGCCAAGCCGGCTTAATCCGGAAATGGTCAGCGAGTTTAAAATGGTCCTGACGCCGGTGGATGCCGAGATGGGGCGCGGAGCCGGTCAGGTTCAAGTCCTAACAAAATCAGGAACGAATACTTTTCACGGATCCGGTGTATGGAGCAACCTGAATACAGGCATCGATGCTAATGAATGGGATAATAACAGGACTGGCACCGGAATAGACTATAGCAATGTTAACGAGTACACCATCACCGTCGGCGGACCACTCATCAAAAACAAAACTTTCTTCTTCGGCAGCTGGAATCAAAACATCGTGAGGATGAGGTCGACAGTGCGAACGCCCGTACTCACCAATTGTGCGCGGAAAGGAATCTTCCGATATTTTGACGGATGGATCGGTGCGAATACGCAGACGAGTATATCTCGTACAGCAAACGCACAGACACGGCCTGTGACCGATAGCCAGGGGAATCCGCTGGTCCCGACGGATAATGTGAACGGCACCCCCTATTCGGGAGTTGGCACGGTCCCCAGCTACCAGGGGTTGAATTATTTTAGCGTACTGGGCCAGCTTACCCCCTCTGCCAGGCAGCAGGTTCTCGCGGACCCGGTTAATTGTTCGGCCTACGCGCCAAATGGACTTTCCTATGATGCAAGTCTGGCAACCCAGCAAGGCTTCAATGGCATTGTTGCAGGATCAAGCTGGGATACTCATCGGTTGGGATATGATTCCTCGGGCTATATTTCGCGATTCTCTGCATTGATGCCCGTGGCGAATGACTTCTATGGAGGTGGTTCTGCCAGCTGGGGCGATGGCCTAAATGTTGCGGACCACAAGTGGACGCGCACGACGCCTGGCAAGGATACTGTGTATGGAACGGGCTACGATAATCAACGGCGATCGCTCAATTTCAAGATTGACCACAACATTAGTTCAAATCACAAACTTAGCGGGGCGTATTCCTATGAGGCTGATGATGCGACTGCTGCAGATCAAACCTGGCCCATGCCCAACGGTTTTCCCGGATCCACTCTCCGGAATCCACAAACTTTTTCTTTAAACTATACAGCCACGCTGCGACCGACTCTCCTCAATGAATTTCGTTTTGGACTTGCCTATAACTGGATGCACAGCGAAGATCCCATGACAGGGATCTATGGCACGCAGATGAAGGAACTATTGCAAAAGCTGCTTCCAACAAGCGACTGGCCGGATTGGAAGAGTATGCCTGTGGTTGTGGGGCCTGGTGCCTACAGGACCCTTTTCTCGCCGGACACCTACATCGCCCAAACGCCATCGGAGACGGCAGTCATTGCAACCCCTATTGCCGCTAGTAATCCCTATGGCAGCCGCAACTGGTATCAGATTACCTGGGGCGGAGAGGACAAACGCTGGACTTGGGGCGATACAATGACATGGGTGAAGGGCTCTCATTCTTTCCGGTTTGGCGGTGAATACCGCTGGACACGGATAGGACAGCAGGGCAATGGAACTCAAGGCGCCACCTGGCGATCAAGTGGTACGACACCGTTTGTACTAGGTGGAGATGGAGGCATCGACACGGCCGCGGCTGCTGGTTTTCAAAACATATCCGGGCTGGTGGGCACGACAAAACAGGGGCTGAATCCCACAGGGAGCTATCAGCAGGCATACAACCTTCTGAGCTATTTGTCCGGTTCAGTCGGAGAATTGCGCCAATGGTATTTTGTAAACTCGGCCAAAAATCTGTCCTGGAATGATCCCGCGAAGGGAGAGCTGAATCAAGATCTTCCTATTCTTCAAAGGGAATTCAGCTTCTTCTTTAAGGATGATTGGAAGATTGCCAACAATCTGACCCTGAATCTGGGCATCCGATATGATTACTACGGAGTCCCGTGGGTGGATAGAGGAATGACTGTGGGATTGGAGGGAGGCAGCCAAAGCCTTTTTGGAGGTTCTCAAGGAGGCTTTAGCAACTGGCTTCAAAACAATGCCTCCTATGATGCCTCCAAGGAAACGGTTCTGCAGTTTATCGGGCCGGATTCACCGCATCCCGATCAAAGCGCCTACAACAAAGATTTAAATAACTTTGGTCCAGCGATAGGTTTTGCCTGGCAACTTCCGTGGCTTGGAAAAGGGAAAACCACAGTGCGAGGAGGCTATCAGGCTAGCTTCGTTCCCGTTGCCGCAGGAGCCTCGTTTGCCGGTATTATCGGCGGCGCGACCGGAACCGTGTATCAAGCCATTTATCATGGGGATGCCAACGTCAGGGATGGGTACATGGATATGTCCATGGTCCGAGATATGATTCCCATTACGAAGGTTCCCGCAATCCAAGCACAAAATATCCAGCCGTTGCAGAAACGAACACCGTCTTCCCGAGTCGGGTCAGTGGCTCTTTCTGTTTTCGATCCCAACGTCCGGAGCCCGTACATCCAGAGCCTGACGCTGGCAGTTACTCGCAACATAGGATCCTTCCTTACTGCGGATGTCCGCTATATAGGAACGCTGAGCCGGAAACAGCTGGGGGGCACAAATCTAAATTCCGTCAATTTTGTTAACAACGGATTGCGGGATGCTTTTGACTTGGCGCGAGCCGGACTGGAATCCCCGTTGCTGGATAAGCTAATTCTACCCAAAACGCTCACGGCCACGGGTATGACCGGAGCCAGCCAATTGCGCGCTTCCACCACGACCCTGAGGGCGCTGGCAATAGGCGATTACGCTTCATTGGCATCCGCTCTGGCGGCGACCAACGGTGTCCTCAAGCTGCCCTCCACTGTGAGCGGTGGTGTTCTCCGAAACAGTGGGACGCCAGAAAATTTCATTCTGACAAACCCCCAATATTCTTCCGCCAACTGGAATGCCAATCTCGACAATTCAAACTACCACTCAATGCAGACGCAGATTACTCTGCGGCCGACCCATGGGCTCAGTTTCCAGGCCTCATATACCTGGAGCAAAAACCTTGGATATATGGGAACTGTAACGGACCCGCTCAATCGTGCCCTGGATT
Source organism: Acidobacteriota bacterium (assembly GCA_963664705.1). GTDB lineage: Bacteria > Acidobacteriota > UBA6911 > UBA6911 > UBA6911 > UBA6911. The sequence continues at coordinate 6,852,431 of OY761556.1, forward strand.
ATGGAATCCTCAGCACCAACCGTCCGCACAACTTCTCAACGTACGGCCAATACACTCTGCCGTTCGGTCCGAATGGATATCTATTCCGTAATTCTACCGGGCTGAAACAGAAGTTCGTGGAGGGCTGGAATTTGAGCTGGATTTCCTACCTATACAGTGGAGTGCCTTCTTCCATTACAACAACCAACTCCATGTGGGCTAACGGGCAACCGGATCTTGTCCGGGCAGAACTGTTTTCCCGTGATAGCGGTCATGTGGTATGGCCTGACGGCGCCCGGTATGGTCAATATTATGCGCGCCAAGATGGAACGCCGCTGTACACACGAGTCGCAGATCCTCAGTGTGATTCGGTGGCTTCCAGTCTGAAGGCCACTTGCCAGACAAGCCTATATGCTCTCGCCTATGTAAATCCAGATGGATCAACCGGGCCGGTTGTCTTCCAGCATCCGCAGCCGGGCGTCCGGGGTAACTTTGCGGCCAACCAGCTCCAAGCGCAGGGTAGATGGGGGATGGATATGTCTGCCAGCAAAAGTGTTCAATTCATGGAAGGCAAGAGCTTTACCCTGCGTTTCGATATCAAGAATGTGTTCAATCACGCAACCCCTTCAAATGGCAACACCACGTATAACTCACGAGATTATAACGTGAGTGGGCCTTCACTGGGGAATACCAGCAATACCAGCCCGTTCGGAAGCCTTTATTACAAGACCGGGCATAGAGTCTTCTCTGCGAAACTCCAAGTGAATTTCTAAGGGGTAGGTTATTTCCTCCAATCGCGGGAATTGTGACAAAGATGTCATGGTTCCCGCGAATCCTTAACAGACTGTGTGGGTAAGAGGTAGATATGAAATTTCGGGCATTATTTATGCCATCAATAATTCTTTTAACATCATTCATCTCATCCATGGGAATGGCAGCCGATGAAGGGAAAATTGTGGTTATGAATCCCCGAGGGATCATGCCGGAGATCCGGAAGATACCCATGGCTCCGCGATTCGACACGCTGGACGGAAAAACGGTTTACATGGTCGATACCAAATATCCGAATACCAAGCCGTTTGTCCAAGAACTATTCGCTGGGTTGCAGGCAAAATATCCCAAGACAACATGGATATTGCGCGACAAACTCGGAAGCTACATGGATGACGATCCCAATTTATGGAAGGAAATCAAATCAAAGAACGCCGGGGCTGTGGTTCTCCTGGGCCATTGAAGCAGCTGTTCGCCGTCGGTCGTCGGCCATGCAATTACTCTGGAAAGAATGGGTGTGCCCACCGTCCCAATGGTCACGCAGCGATTTAAGGAACTCGTCACGTCGATTTCCTACAAGAAGGGGATTCCCAATATGCGGCTCACGTATACCCCCCATCCCATCACCGATAGACCAGCGGATGTCTGTCGCAAATATGTGGCGGGGAGCGATCCGCTGAGCGGAAAACCTATGCTGGAGCAGATATACAGCTCGTTAACCGCTCCCCTCTCGCAGGAAGATAGAAAAGCAGGTTTTCTAAAGAGGGATACCCGCGTACGGTTGCTTCCCCCGGATAATCCCAAAAGACTCATGGATTATTTCCACGAACAGGGTTTCACGGACGGAAACCCTGTTGTTCTTCCGACGGAAGAGCTGGTTACGGAAATGCTGAAAGCAACAAGTCACAAGGGTGATGAGTGGGTCGGCAGCATGCGGGCTGCTCCTCCGCATGAAGCCTGGTATTACACGGTTGAAATGGTTGCAATCAATGCGGTCATGGCCGGTGCTAAGCCTGAGTATTTCCCAACGCTTCTCGCGCTTGCATCCAAAGGAACCACTTCATTATTCAGTTCCACTTCCTCCTTTGCCAGGATGGTTGTACTGAACGGTCCTGCGGCAAAGGAAGTTGAAATGAACACAGGAATCGGAGCCCTTGGACCGCTGAGCCGCGCCAATTCTACGATCGGAAGATGTTGGACCCTGATATCCAAAAATCTCGGTGCATCGGGGAAACCTGGAGAGACCTACCTGGGCAGCATGGGAAATCCCATCAACTACAACAATCTCTGTTTTGCGGAGAACGAAGAGGGATTGCCCGCTGGATGGAACCCGTTGCACGTGCAAAAAGGATTTAAGAAAAGCGATAGCGTTGTCAGCATTTTCAGTGGCTGGTCGATGAGCAACATTGCAACGTACATGTCCATACCGATGCACGAACTTGTCCGTGGATGGCTGGAGCATTTCTTCTCATTCGGCCTGAATAACGCAACGCTGATATTAGATCCGATTGTTGCAGCTGACATCGCTGCCAAAGGATATGGATCGAAAGAGGCTTTTGCAAAATACCTGGCTGAAAACACCGGAACTCCGGACTGGGTGTACTGGGGGAATCATCCCAAAGAACTCCAGCAAGCCAAGGAAGGCGTTGAGCCCTATGCCGCATGGCTGAGCAAGGGACCGGGCAATACTATTCCAGTCTCACGCTATAGAGCTCCCACGGGCTCATTGGGCTTTATTTCATCTAAAGGCGACTATAATTCGCGCACTTCGATTGAAGTTGTTGTAACCGGCGGAGGGACGAACACTTTCTGGGCTGGAGGCGATTTCAGTTATGTGGGGAGCGCGTCCGTGGATTACTGGAGATAGGAGGCGGGAAAGCATGAAATGCAGATTAACCCTTTTGGCAGCGTTCATGATGGCAGCGATTGCCTCATATGCACAGCAAATGGGAATTATAGAAAATAATTCCCCGTCGAATCCTGCAGCTGTCAACACGGCAGTTCGATCAATGGTCGAGCTTGGGTCGTCATATGCCAACATTTATGACATAACGATTGCAGTGATGGAGACTGTTCGTGGAAATGCTGCCATGGAACGCCTGAAGGCAGCCGATCCTAATGTCAAAACGCCTGCTGCTGGGTTCGAGTATGTGCTGGCACGCGTTAAGTTCGAGTTTAAGGGCAGGTATGTAAACGACAACCTGGCGTTTGATTTGGGAGATGAACCACTTCAATGGGTTGCGCTATCCGGAACAGACCTGACGGAATATGACAGAGTATCGATCTCCATCCCCAAACCTGCACTGACGGGGAGAATCAAGCCTGGAAGTTATATGGAAGGCTGGGTTGGGTTTGCTGTCTCGCAGCAGGATAACAAACCGGTGATGGTGTTTGATCCGGATGCGGGCGGCGCCACAGGGCGCGGACGGACATTATTCTTTAGGCTGTAGTAATCCCCAAAAAACTTGTGAAATCCGCGGCAACCGTTTTCCCCGCGGGTTTCACGAGTTCTTCCGCCTTTTCGCCTATCAATTTCCAATTGAAGGTAGGTCTGCTACCTTAGTTTTTGAAGAAGAATATGAGCTTCTCGGAAATCAGCGGTCTCATGTCCTTCTTTGAACCACGAATATATTTGTTTGAGGCGTCTGTGGGCTTCTTTGGACCGGCCCAATTTCTGAAGGCATTTTGCAAGGCTGATGGTGGCGCGAAGCTCTAGGCTTTTGGTCCCCTGCTTCCGGGCAATAAGAATTGCGGTTTCCAAATAATACGTCATTTCTGCGAGTTGCAGATCTTTCGAATCCTGAGTCTTCTCCAGGGACATTTTCTGGAGAAGGCACTCTCCGTGGAGTCGATGCAGTTCGGCATCCATATGGTTTATTCCAGTACTGCCGGCCACATCGAGTGCCTCGCCCACCGCCTTCAGTCCTTCATCAATCTGGCCGCCATTTAGCAAAAGATCGGAATACAGAGTTAGCACCAGGGGTTTCAACCCGGACGCGCCATAGGATCGAATCACCTCCAGGGCGCAGCGTATCTGCTCAAACCCGTTCTCTGTCTGCCCTTTTTTGGCCAGCGCCCACCCATAAAGGCTGCGAATATGTGCCAGCCATGGCTCTCCAAAATTGTGTTCTACCGCAAGGTCGAATGCAGTTTTGGCATGCTCAAATGTCTTTTGGATATCCCTTCGTTCCAGATGGACTCTGGCTTTGAGCAGTCGGGCAAAGAGGCTGTTTTTCAAATCCTCAGCCTCACAGTCACGCAGAAGTATCTTCTCAAGACTGGCCAGGGCTCTATCTGGATAGCCGATATACCATAGAGCCAGCGCGGCCAGGGAATGGCTATATGCATTATTGCTTCTTCTGAAGTGTTTGAGTGCAGGTGCAAATTCACCATGATCCATGAGGAGCCATCCAAGAGCATAATGGGCATGATCAAGCATGGCAGGATTGCGGTCCATTTCAGCTACATGCATCATCCGTTCCGCAAAATCCAGGGCTGCCGCGTATTCGGCATGAATCCAATGATAGCTCCACAATCCATATAGAGCCCGGTACAATATCGATCTTTTGGCGGATTGTTTCCGTGCACTCAGTTTCCGAAAGAGAAACCTTGCCGTACTGAACGCCAGCTTGGCCTCTTTATCGCCCATTCCGCGAGACAAAATTACAGCGTTGCCCAGGCAATTTTGCAATTGCACTTCGAGCTCGATACGGTCGGCGCTCTCGGGCATATTCGAGATCAACTGTAACCCCTGGCCAGCCAGTTCCAGAGCATCGTGGCCGGCATATCTGGAGATGGCCTTTTCTGCAGCGTTCAGATAATACTGCACTGCCTTCGACGGATTTCCTCCGCGATCCATGTGCATCGCCAGCAGGGAGGCCAAATCATCCTGATCGCTTTTTGTTCTTCGAAGGTATTCGGCTATCTTCCGGTGGTACTGCACCCGGACTTTTTCGGACAGAAGCTGGTAGAATGTCTGCTGATATAAAGAATGGACGAATTTATAGCTGATAGTCCTTGCGCCGCCATAGATCGCAACCTGGATGAACTGGTTTTGTCCCGCAAGTGATTGAAAGGCCGCCGCCACAACTCCCGGTTTGCCTCCGATAATCGAGGCAACCCCCGTAGCGGAGAATTCCACCCCTTCAACGCTTGCAGCCTTCAAAAGTTCTTGTTCTTCAACGGTACATCTTAGGAGTTGTCTCTCAATGATCTGCTGAATGGTCGGAGGCACAAGCTTCGCGGCTGTCTTGAGATTATCCTCCAATACCCAACGACTATTGCGGAGCACCAAAATGTTTTGAGCCATCAGCTGGCTCAAAACATTTATCATAAAAAGCGGATTGCCGCTTGTCCTCTCGCGTATCCATGCGGCAAAGTGATTTGGTAATTTGTGGCTCGGATAGCAAGACCGCAAGTATTCCGCTACCTCTGATTCATCAAGCGGAGGTATCGGCAGATCTTTGCAAAGTTGTCGCGCCTGCAATTCCTCCTTCATGCTTTTTAGGCGATCGTTGGAAGAAGTTTCCTGCGGGCGACAGGTGGCAATCAGCAGAAGTTTGGATAGGCCCTTTCTTTGCGTCCAATAGGATATGAACTCGAGAGTGGAGTAATCGCTCCAATGTAAATCCTCCAGAATCAATATCATGGGTTTTTCGCAAGTCAGGACTTCAAGTGCCTCGGCTATTTCCCTCATCATGTGTTCTTGGTTGGAACCAGTGGCAGACCAGGAAGTCGGCTTTTTTGCGGCTTGCGTCAACTTAGGCATCAGGGGCAACCAGAGTGGGGCGTGACGCCTTAAAACACTGGCAGTGCGATTCCTGTTGCCACTGCCGCTGATCCCGATGATAGCTTCTATAAGGGGCATATAGGATTCATTCGGTCCATGCGATATAACGCATTGTCCCCGGGCAATCAGGCCGTTCTGATACTTTTCGTTGGATTTGTCTTTCAAACTCTCTATGAATGCATCGACCAGCCGGGTTTTTCCGACACCCTCATTTCCAGAGATAAAGATTGTCTGCCGAGTACCGGCGGCTGCTTCCTTAAGTCCATTCTGTAACTGTGCCAGTTCAGTGGCCCTTCCTACCAGCTGTTGGTTGAGAACACCAGGCTTTCTGGCAGACGTTTCTATTAAAGCTTTAGGGCCGAATTCCTCAAAATACTGCTCATCGGTTTCCGCAATAAAACAAAACCCACGGCAGCTAACGGTCTCGATGAACTTGGGATATTTCGCACTGTCGTTGAGAGCTTGTCTTATCTCGGCTACACAATGATTCAAGGCTTCTTCACCAACATGGCTGCCCTTCCAAATCTCGCTAAGTAATTCGCGTTTTGTCATCAATCGCTTTGGCTGCTTGGCAAGCATCAGAAGAAGGGCATAGGTTTTTGGACGCAAGCGGATTCTCTCAGGTCCTTTCCAGAGTAGCTCGCTCTCCACATCCAGAGAAAATTCTCCAAAACAAATATGGCGATGGGTGGTCACAGATTTTCCTAGGTTGTCCAAGTGCACTGAGAATGCTGGGCAGAAAGGCCCATGACTCGGTTGTCGCTAAAACCCTTATTATCCCGTATTATTCCTTTATCAGCAATAACCTACAATATTTGTTGATGCGCGGAACAGGAATAGACCAATTGATATAGGCTAACAGTTTCTTGCGGTTTCGTTCACATCACATTTCTTTTAGTTGCCAAAAAGCGTATCTTCCCTCCGGAATATGCAATAGCCATGGCTGGTAAGCGACGCTGGCCCGAGTACGGTACCCGGAATTGCTATTTGATGCATCTTAGAGGCGATTCTTGGTTTCGGGAAAATCTGGGGTAAGTAAGAAATTGATGTATAAGTGTTCATTTACTAAAAAGAGCGGAGGAAGTAGGATTCGAACCCACGAGGGGGTTACCCCCCTAACGGTTTTCAAGACCGCCGCCATCGACCACTCGGCCATTCCTCCGCAGTCTTAAATCGTGGGGAAAATTATACTTTCACTGCTGCATTTTGCAAGATGAAACGCCGGTTGAGAACTCGGAAAGAATCGGATGCCCCCGATTTACCGGGCCCGATAGACCAATTCGCTGCGAGGAGATGGATGATGAGCGAGCGATATTGCCGCCGCCGCCCCTCCGAATACGGCGCCCATCACCGCCCCTACCTGAGCGCGTTCTCCGGCCGGCATGCTGTTCTGGTCCGCGATGGTGGCTGCGGACGCATATCCCAGGCCAAACCCGATTCCGAAGAGAATGCCGCCCGCAATCCCGGCCACTTTAGCCTTCGAGCCCGGCCTCATCCATTGGACCCGCGCAACCAGATCCTTGAGATAGGTTCGTTCCGTGCCATCTTCCTGCAACAGGATCGAGTCTTCCGTCAGGCGCACGAATTCGCCGCTGATGGTGCCTCCGCGCTTCAATTCAACCGTGATATCCGCCCGGGCGGGCAGGGACTGAACCTTATTCCAATTGCCGCCGGGCGGTTGAATCTCAACACTGCCAGCCCAGGCATTGGAGAGCATTACAAATACTAACAATATAGATGTGAGTGATTTTCGCATTTTGATCTCCCGGATTTTTGAAGCTTTTTCCTGCGATCAATAGGTAATGCGAAAAACAGCGAAAAAACGGATCAGCCCGCCGCCGTGCTGCCCTCTGCTTCCTGCCACATCAGGCCTGGCAAACCCTATTTGGGAGCAGGGGGTAAGGGCCAGTTGCCGTCATAGGGTGGCCAATTGGGCACCAGCGCATCATCCTCCGGATAAAACATTGATGAGTAGACAGACCGAATCTTGCCCTGTTCAATCACGAACCACTCGCTGAATACGTTGCGGCGCATTGCAACGCCAGGTTTGCGGAGAAATACTCCCAATCCCAGCACGACGCCGGCCTCTTCATCGACAATGGGGAAGCGCCGGGCTACCACGGCAAAAATATTCCGCATGGCGGCTTCGTTCATACAGTCCGTCTGGCCTTTAAAAACCCCCACTGAATCCTGCGGCGTATCTTTCGCAACCTCGCGCTGCGTGGTGGAAAAGCCGTTCTCCAAGCGCACACACCCGGGGTGTGCCATCATGACTTTGCCGTTCTTTGCTGACAGCGAGTCGAAATAGCTGTTTGTGATGGCGATCAGATCATTGCGTGAGACCGAATCTGTCTTGGGCCGGACATTCTCCGGCGGCGGATTCTTCGTCAATTGTTCCGGGTCCCAGAACGAAGCATTGGTTTGCGGGCCCGCGCCGACGCCCATGCCCGGGTCCCCCTTTCGTGACAGGTACCACTCGGCCTCCGATACCTTGCGATTTTCTATCTTCAGCCGCAAAGTCACGATAGCCGCTTCGCCCGATTTCTCCACGAGCGTTCCGAAGTAACCGGCGTTGCCTGTCACCGTGTCGAGGTATCGCCGCTGCACCTTGCCCAACGCTTTTGCCGTTTTCCAGATCCCCTGTCCCGGGCGGCTTACCACCGAGTTTTCGGTTTGCCGATAACCGGGAGCCAATGGCACCGCCCCATGGTTGTTCTGTACCACCGCATTCAGATATTGATCGAGCAACCCCTTCAGACATGCCCGATCACAATTCTGGGCGAACGCGTTCGACATTCCCAGGCCAACGATGAGTGCCAATAAACAGCTTACTGAACGGATTTGCCTTGCCCGCGCCATGTTTGCCGCGCCGGCAGGTTGTCTTCCGATGAATCCGGCTGCAGTGTCTTTTGCCATCCCATGGCTCTTTAATCGAAAATCTCTTTTCATAGGTTTTTTCCGATCCGTTTGAGGGCCGATCCGGAAACCATTCCCTGCCCGGCCGCCGGTGCAATTCGATTGGACAGCGCTCTGAAAATAGCTCCATTGTAATGAAATTGCCTATCGTCCGGAAGTAAAGATGCGGACCGAAAACCTCCCCTCCGACCCGGTCCCATTTGATAGCGGGCCGACATAAACGCATTGTGTCGTGACCGGATTTATCCAATAATCGGCTGGTAAAACGAGACCATCCTGGGAGGACTTATGAATACATGCCTGCGCCGTAGAGATTTGTTGATGGGATTCGCCGCCATGATCCCGCTGCGTTCACTGCTGGCCGATACGTGGCCTCAGTTTCGGGGCGCGGAGGCTCGGGGCATAGGCCCGGACGATCCACGACTTCCGGAAATATGGAGCAGCAGCGAAAACGTCCTTTGGTGCGCGGACGTTCCTGGAACCGGATGGGCTTCGCCTGCTGTCTGGAACAACAGCATCTTCATCCACACGAACGTGAGTGCCGCGGGTGAGCGCGGTGCTCAAAAGGGTATGTCCGGTGGACGCGTGCAATATTTTCCTCCGACCGAAGAGCACCGCACAATGGCGCTCTGTCTTGACTTCAAAACCGGCAAGACCCGGTGGGCGACCGAGCTTCATCGAGGTGTGCCGCTAAGCTCACGCCACCCCAAGAACAGCTATGCCTCGGAAACGCCGGTTACGGACGGCCAACGCGTCATCTTTCATATTGGCGATCTGGCGACCTATTGTCTCGATATGAAGGGAAAAATTCTGTGGACGAAGGAGTGGCCATTACAGGCTACGCGATACGGATACGGCACCGCTTCCTCGCCGATACTCTATGGAGATCGATTGTACCTTCTGAAGGATAACGAGGTGGAGTCGTATCTTTTTGCTCTGGATAAGAGCACGGGACGCGAAATCTGGAAGGTCCGGCGCGAAGAGCCGAGTACATGGTCGACTCCTTATATATGGCGGAACAAACTCCGGACCGAGATTGTCACCTCGGGATCCAAAAAAATCCGCTCCTATGACCTGAACGGGAAGCCGCTTTGGGAAATAACCAGGCTGGCAACTCTTGCCGTGCCGTCTCCCTATTCGGATGGCGACCTGCTTTATGTCACCTCCGGGTATCCTACCGATCCGACCAGTCCGATCTACGCCATACGTCCCGGTGCGAGCGGCGATATTACGCCCAAGAACGGGGAGACGAGCAATGAGTACATCGTATGGAGCGTGTTGCAGGGAGGCCCCATCGATCCTTCATCCATTGTCTACAAAGGCAAGTATTACAGCCTGACCGATGCCGGATTCCTGATCTGCCTCGATGCAAAAACAGGGAAGGAATTTTATGGGAAGCAGCGGCTCGATCCGGCCAGCGGAACCTTCACAACCTCTCCATGGGCATACAATGATCGCATCTTCTGTCTGAGCGAAGATGGAGACACCTATGTGGTGCAGGCCGGCCCGGAATTCAAGCTGCTGCGCAAGAACAGCCTCGGCGAAGCGTGCATGGCATCGCCGGCTATTGCGAATGGAAGCCTGATTCTGAGGACGTACACAAAGCTTTATCGCATCGAAACAAAGGGAAAGGCCGGGAAGAAAGGATAACCTCAACCATCGCGCCACTGGGAGCGAAAGATATTTCCGCTCCTCCCCATGACCTAAAGTTGAACATTGGAGAGGGGTTCACCGTTTCTATCGCCCCGCCAGGGCTCTTTCCCGCGCTTATCTCTACCGGGGGTTCGCTTCGCTTCACCCCCGGCTACTTTCTGACCGCCCCTTCGGGGCTGATTTGATGGAGATTCCAAGTTCCTCGGGCAAATAGTATGCGGCATCAGCCGGGACGGCGGTGCTCCCAGCGCTCTCGTCAAGCCACAGGTTTTTCCACTCGGCTTTGCTGGTGGAGAAGCTCACTCCCGGCTGTTTTCTGGCGCGCCTATGATTGTGCAACATGGCCTGTTCAGGTAAAAAGGAAAAGAAAAACTTGGAGTTTGGGTGTGGAAACCCGGAAGGAGCCCGGAGGGCGACCGAAGGGTTTCTACTCCCAAACTCCAAGCGCGGATGCACTCGGATAGCACAGTCCTACATATTGAAGGCGCCCATGATCAATAACACCAACCTTTCTCACTGGAACAGACTCCAAGCGAAGAGCCTTGACGCTCAATTTGTTAATGAGATGATTACCGGCCTTAACTGCTCTCCTTTCGAGGCGGAAGCTATTGTAGAGAAAGTTCATGAGGTTTACGTGCCGCTGTTTCAGACGGCGCAGGGACTTAAGCCGGGTCAGATTCAAGTGGCCGTGATCGATGCTTCGGTAGCGCCTAATGTGCCACTGGCAAAAGCCAAGCAGAGACTGGTAACCCTGACCCTTCATGCAGGTACCGAAGATATCGAGACTCGAAAAAGGGGATCCGTACCAGCTCTTCGTCAGAAACGATTGTGCCGCATGTGCCAAGAAGCATTTCAGCAAGGGGGATTGTTGACCTTGGAGGATTTGGCCAATCTGTTCAATTGCGGCGTCCGCACTCTGGTGAACGACCTGGCGGCCTTGCGCAAACAGAGCATTGTGCCTCCTCTGCGCTCTACGACCAAGGATATGGGCCGCGCCATCACCCATCGCCAACTGATTATCACGCTCTGGATGCAAGGGCTTGAGTACTCCGAAATCGCCCGTAAGACCAATCACACCATCGACTCCGTAGCCAACTACGTGGATAAGTTTAAACGCTGTGCAGCCCTGTTTGTTTCTGGATTTGACGTGGATACAGTTGCTCTGATGGTAAAGCTTTCAACGCCTCTGACCAAGGAATTTCAGCGTATCCACTCCGCTTGCCACGGGACTCCTCACCGTCTTCGGGAATTGGAAGATTTCCTCAAAAAAAACCGCATACCAAGCCTGCGCGGGAGGAAACGGTCATGATTGCCCAATCTGAGGCTCAAAAACAATTCGGCTCTGCGCGGAAGCGCTTCCTGCAGTCTTCTATTGAAAATTTTCTGGACCAGGAGTTCCCTCGCACCTTCGGACCAGTAATTCGCGAGAAAATGGCAGAAAAGATTGTGGCGCTTGTCGACCAACAACTACCTCCCAAGGATCATCTGCGCCCTGGACAGTGTGTTTGGAATGCCGTATCCATTGCGACCCGGCCTGACAGCCCCAACTGTCGTCTTGTCCCCATAGTCTTGACGCTTGTGGATTCTTCGGATGCCGAGCAACTGGCTCGCGGAACACCCATGTCCAGAATCGCCCAAACGTCCATCGCTCGGATTTGCCGTGAAGCCTTTGAACAAGGAGCCTTGCTCTCGATGCGCGATATTGGCCTCTTAGTCTGGCGAGATAACGCCCACATCTCGCAGGTCCGGAAAAAGTGGGAGGCTGAACAGCAAACATCGTTGCCTCATGTCGGAACTATTCAAGATTTCGGCTCATGCATCACTCATAAGTCGGTCATTGTGCGCAAGGTTGTTTATGAAGGGAAAGATCCCCGTCGTGCTGCAGATGAAACCAAGCACTCGCAGAGAGCCGTCGATCGTTACCTAAAAGACTTTCATCGAGTAAGAACGTGCTTCGAACATATCCAAGATGTTGAATTCGTTATCAAAACAACAGGTCTATCCAGGCAGCTGGTAAACCAATATGTCAGAATCATCATGGAAAATGAGAAAACGTTTCCTAAAGAGAACTTGACAGGCAAGATTGCTTAAACTCCGGCGCTTAGTGCAGATGGAACAAAGATCCAGCGCCGGAGGCGCGAAAGATAGTAGCCCCGGGCGAGCTTGCGAGCCCGGGGTTAAATTAGGGGTTCAAAGAGCCCTGCAAGGGCGAAAGAACGGCCATGGCAAAAAGGTAAATGGCCTTGGGAGCGACGACGGCGCCCCCAGTGGTGCGGGTTTCACGACAGGTGGTGTGCAACGCGCGCCATCATCAGCGTGTCCATGTAGCGCCCCTCTCGAAACGCACTGCATATCTGTGTGCCTTCCACGCGAAAACCAAATTTCTTATACAACCGGATTGCCGGCTCATTATCGGGATACACCTCGAGTTCAAGCCGCGAGAGATTCAGCCACATGTCCGCCAGATCCACGACGGCCTGCATCATTTGCGTGCCGATTCCCTTGTGCTGCCAGTCATCGCGCACGATCATCCCGAGATGCCCCACGTGTCGCCGGCGCGGTCGAGTCGGAAAGGTCATCAGCGAAATCTCACCGATGACCTCGCGCTCCGCGCATGCGACCAGGCTGTACAAACCCTCCTGGGGATCCGCCAGCTTTCTGCGCCATTGCTCGACGGAAGGGTAGGGGGTCTGGAGCGTGCCCCAGATTACCCTGGGGTAAGTGAGAATATTGGCGATCGCCTCGTAATCACCGGGTTCTGCCCGTCGAATAGTTATGACCATGGCTTTCTCCTTTTCTCCAGTACAATCCTGCTTCTGATTCAACTGCGCACCCGATTCGGCGGATGCGAACCGTTGCCCGGTTTTTCCGGAGTACCTTTCAGGCCTCCGATACGGGCCGTGCGGTGAGGTTTTTCCACCACTTGCGCAGATCCTCGAGTGCCGCATCGAACACCGGTTTCTGCATGGCGGTTCGTTCAAAAAATGCCGCTGCATCTGAGATGGTGGTTCCCATCATTCCAGGGAGAGAGACGAACTCGTGTATCAAGCCCGAATAGAGCCGAAGATCGGCGACTCCTCCGGCCTCGCGGATGGCGCGATAGAGACTGGTAGAGAGTTCCGGCGGCGTCATGATGTCCTCGTCTCCGCAGAAGATGATGGTCGGCGGGTAGCGGGCGGCGTGGGTGATCGGGCTGATGGCAGCCAGCATGGCGGGATCCAAAACTCCCAGCATCGCGCCGACCTGGGGCTCGATGCGCGTGGGCGGGAAAAAGACCGCGACTCCGGCGACCGCTTCGGACTGATCGGGATAAGGCTCTTCTGCACGCGCTGGGCCCGCAAATCCGCTTGCTGCGATCAGTGCCAGGTGTGCTCCCGCCGAATAGCCGGTCAGAAAAATCCGATCGGGCAGGATTCCCAGCGATTCTGCCTTTGCGCGAACAGCCCGGATCGAAGTCCGGGTGTCGCTGAGTGGTGCCGGCCAGGGCGCCTCGCCAAGCAGTCGGTATTCCGGCGCGATTGCCACGTAGCCGAGTTTGGCGAAGGCTGTGCCGGCGGCGGTCATGGCTGCACGGTCGCCCACACGCCAGCCGCCGCCGTGGTATAGCAGTACCGCGGGAGCTTTGCCCATGCCGGCGGCAGGACGGAAGATGTTCCATCGCAGCGGACGCGCATTTCCTGCATAGATTGCATCAAGTTCGACGATAACACCGGCGTTCTCGGCCATGGTAAATCTCCTGTTCAGGGTGGAATGATCCGGAAGACCCAATGATGTTAACCCGAATTTGACGACTGAAGGAATTTGAATCTGTGTTTTTGCGAACAGCTCACGGACTGCGTCGGATTCCACGAGCTGCTTTCAGCCGGGGAATCCATCGATTCACTTGTGTGCGGTATTGCATCCAGTCATTGCTGAATTTTCGGGACAGCGTCGGCTCCTCATACAGGATGATGCGCAGATGGAAGCAGACGGCGAGAAAGCAGACATATGTCGCCAGGACAGGGGATCCGGAGATAAGGCTCCAGCCCGCTACGCATCCCAGGACCCCCACGTACATGGGATTCCGCATAAACCGATAGAGTCCAACGATCACCAGTTTCTTCGGAGGATCCCACGGGGCCAGGGTGCCTTTGCCGACAACATAAAAATCACGAACGCACCAAAGCAGGAGAGAAAGGCCAATGAAAAATACCGGCCAGCCGAGAATCGTCCCGCGGATCCGCCAGCGGTCTATCCCGAGCAGCAGCCAGGGACAGAAACCGCCAACGACAGCCGGCAAGGCCATGAATGCCAGGAGAGCGCGAAAAAGCATGAATTATTTTACTTTCTTGCGATAGGGTTTTCGAGAGAGATTCCTGAAGACGGAGGGTGGATGCACTATGCTACTATCCTATCTATCACGTGATTACCACTGGATGATTGGGATTCCCAAGGGCCATCGATTTCGGGAATTGGCATAAGCCGCCTGGCAAATTCTCTGATGTGAGAGCGACTGAAATGATCCGGAACTTGTGTGTTCTCGTTTTGATCGGAGCTATGCTTCACCCCTTGTTTCGAGTTATGGCGAAGGATGCAGGTTTTGACCGGACAATCCGGGGTATCGTTCGCGATGATGAAGGGATTGTTCCAGACGCGGTGGTCAGAGTTCAGACCACTGTGCATAGCGCGGTAACCGGTGCAGGCGGAGAGTTCGAGTTGACTGTGCCCGAATCCCTTGGCAACTCGGTCAAACTTACGGCATGGGCTAAAGGGTACTTCATCAGCGGCCCGGTAAAGGCATCGCCTGGAGCGAAAGATGTAACGATTGCGCTGCACCGGCATAGCCAATGGGATAATCGCGAATATGCCTGGACGCCCGCCTCCCGGTCGACGGGATCCGGTGAAAATCAGGGGTGTTCCGAGTGCCATCTTCGCGGCAACGCCGCGGGTTCCGCTCTTCCGGTGGACGAGTGGCTCCAGGACGCTCACGCTCAATCTGCGGTTAACCCGCGTTTTCTTTCGATGCATTCCGGGACAGATGTGTCCGGTCGCCGGAGCCCGTCAACACGGTTCAGGCGCAACAATGAATCCAAATTGGTTCCGCTTCCTCCAAATCCTGAAGCGCCCTATTACGGGCCGGGATATCGACTCGATAATCCAGACCACACAGGGGATTGTGCGGCCTGCCATGTCCCTGCGGCGGCAGTCAATGAGCCCTATAACACCGATCCTCTTTCGGCCCGGGGCGTGGGAGCGGAGGGGGTCACCTGCGATTTCTGCCACAAAATCTGGGATGTCCGCCTTGACTCTCGCACCGGGCTGCCTGTTCCGGAAAAGGCCGGAGTGCAGTCCTTCGAGTTTCGGCGGCCTTTCAGCGGGCATCAGTTTTTCGCCGGTCCGCTGGACGATATTGCTCCCGGCGAAGACACATATTCCAAAATCCAGAAAAGCAGCCAGTTCTGCGCCCCGTGTCATTTCGGAGTATTTGAGGATACGGTTGTTTACGATTCCTTCGGGGAGTGGCTGCGGAGCCCTTACAGCCGAAAGGAAACCGGGAAAACCTGCCAGGACTGCCATATGCCAATCTCGGGGGCGGAGTTCTTTGCTCACCCTGAAAAAGGCGGATTGAAACGAGACCCGAATACCATCGTGAGCCATCGGATGCCTGGAGCCAGGGACGTCGATCTGCTCCAGAATGCTGTGTCGCTAACCCTTGAGGCGGAAAAAGTGTCCGAAGGGATTCGCGTTCGAGCGAGAGTTGTAAACGATCGCACGGGGCACCATGTCCCTACGGACTCTCCGTTACGACATTTGATCCTGCTGGTTCGAGCCTATGGTTATGATGCCGCTCCGCTATCGCTGCAGCATGGACCGGTTCTTCCGGAGTGGTGTGGTTCCGGGAAACCATCGGACGGCTATTATGCCGGGCTCCCGGGCAAGGTGTTTGCGAAGGTGCTTGAAGAGAAATGGACGGGCGTCTCTCCGACAGCCGCATATTGGAATCCCACCCGCATCGTGATGGATACCCGGCTCGCCGCATTCCAGTCCGATGTCAGTGAATATCTGTTTGCCGCTCCTGAGGCCGGGAATGTGCGAATCGAGGCGGTGCTTCTTTATCGAAGGGCGTACAAGAATCTCATGAATCTCAAGGGCTGGACCGACCCGGATATCCTGATGGAATCGTCAACCGCTTTGGTCGTGCAGGGTCGCTGAATTTGCCGCGCCATTCGTGGTAAGGGCTGCCAAATCACCACGAATGGCATGCGACAAAAAATCATCAACACTAATACGTTTTAAAAACAGGTCAGACCGTCTTCTTCTGCTGCCCGAGAATGCACAATCCATCCTCACATTCATGATAGGCGGGCATGCGGAGAGGTTTTTTATCCAGTTTGATTCCGGCCTTGGGTATCCACTTATCCACGGATGCGGTCTTGTAATAGACATAGTCGGTTGCGTGGAAGATTGGATTGGTCTCGCCTCCTACCACCACAAAATTGATCCCCTCCGGTTTCAGGAAAGGGGAATTGGATTTTTCAGCCAGATGCTTGCTCAGCTTGTCCGGGTCATCCCAGCCTTCGGCTTTCAAGGCCTTGACCGCGAGCGGGTCCACCACGAAAGTGTAGGTGCCCATCGATTCAAAGGCCTTCATGCGCTGAAGCATTCCCGCGGTAGTGCCGATCCCCAGGGTCACCACGTTCCAGCCGCGGAAAATGCTGACAGTGCTTTCCGATGCTTTGAATCCCTTGCGTACGTGAAATGGCTTCCAGGGGCTCTTTCCTTCATTTTCGGCGCAGCACTGGTTGGTAAAGCTCAGACCATTGCCGATCGTCGCCATGAAGGTATCGCCGGCGCGGGCATCTCCAAAATTGATGCTCATGAGCGTCCAGGTTCTGCCAATGACCGAATTGGCATAATTGAACGGGCCCATAGCGCCTACGCCGCTGTTCATGCCGATGGTTTTGGACGCCGGACCGTTGACTACTACCATGCTGCCGTAGGATCCGGTGGAACTCGGCATTGCGGGGTGCTGAGTCGAGGCGATTGCCAGAATGACCGGCAGATGCTCCGGCCTGGCACCGGCCATGACCGCGTTGATGGCAACCTTTTCAACCGTATATTCCTTCATTTCCTCGTGAGTGGTGACGGACATCATCCCGACTACTTCCTGCGGGTCATGATCCGTGCCCGCTAGCATTTCGGCGACTCTTTCCTCGGTCGGGAGCACGATCGGCAGACCGTCAGTCCAGCCGTTTCTCAGGAACAGGTGCTGAAGGTTCTCCTCGGTGTCCGCTTCCAGCACGCGCGGCCGTCGGGGCTTCTTGGGAATCTCCGGATTCTTTTCTGCCTCGGTCAGCGGTTTTGTCAGCGCATCGATTATTTCAGTGGTTAACTTCACACCGGTGACAGGATCGTCGCCCTGTACGTATTGGCGCAGCGTTTCTCTTGAAACCCACGCGACCGGATATGGGGGGAAGGCCCAGCGCAGATTCATGCCGTGAGAGTTGCCGTCGCGGATGACATAATCCGCAAACCGCGCGGTGACGATGGGCGCCGTGGGAAGACCATACTCTCCTTCGATGGTTCGCGAAAATTCGGCGAGACTCGCCGAACAGCCGTCTCAGCCACCAACGCCGAAGATCACGCCATCCGCTTTTTTCTTGAGCACTGCCCAAAGGTCCGGGCTGTCGGAGAATGGAGTGCCCCCTTTGGTGACCAGCACTGTCTTGACGGCGGGCATGTTTTTGGTGAACCACGTCTGCAATTCCTCGAGAAACTCTTTGGCTCCTGCGAACCCTGTATCCACCAGGTAGATGGTTTTATTGTCCAGGCTTGCCAGCCGTGGCGCCATTCGCAGTGCAACCAGTTCGTCCCGGGTAATGGTGGGATGCGTGTCCGGGTTGAAAATGGCCATCATATGGGAATCCGGAGCCCCGCGTCGGCCGAATTTCCCGGACGGCTGCCCCCGGGGATCAAGCACCGTTACCTTTTTTGCTTCGGAATTGGCTGATCCGGACAGGTACCTGCAACCGCTGCAAGAGGCCAGAATGATCGTGCCGACAAAAAGCAAACTCCAATACCGGCTGACGCTGTATTGTGATGAACTCATGTTTTTCCTCTGCCTGACGCCCATGAAAATAGCGTCAATAGATCTTGGACTTCTTGGATATACCGCATGGATACTGATGGCGCGAGTGTAGCATCGAAGGACCATTCGCGGGTAAGCATTTTACTGCAGAGCGCCGCCGTCCCGGCTAATGCTGCATGATAATTGTTCTGAGCTCTGCGATGCCAGCGAGGCAACAGGCCCGGAGGGCCGAAAGCGAGTAGCCAGGGGTGAAGCGCAGCGAACCCCTGGGAAGATAAGTGCGAAAAAGAGCCCTGAAAGGGCGAAAGATCGGAATTCTGCCGCCCCTTCAGGGCTTGTTACTGATTTAATCCAATCCAGGGGTTCGCTACTCTCACCCCTGGCTGATATGGAGTGATCGGTCAAGTACAATCAATCCGTTCCTTGTTCGTTCATTTTGGTTTTCTTCGGTTCATAAATAAATCAGCCAGTAAAAAGAACAGGGGATCGAGTTGGCAACAGCGACGATAATCAATCTGATATTCGCGGGTCGATAAGCACGCATGACAACTGATTCATCGGGAGCGGCCTCACTCTACTTCCGTGGATTCTGGTTTCCCATACCAACATAGCCAGGTCGAGGTTTCTCCTTTCGAAGCCTGGAACTCGATCTCCTGTTCCGTTCACTAACCGAATGTTTCCGTTATTAATCCATTGAAGAACAAAATAGCTGCAAGAGCTGGTGCCTTATGTCATGCAACACGACCGATAGCCCAGATAAATCCTGCCAATTCTCGACTTACCGCAACCGCGATCTTTTGTCTTTCTTTCCCTCGGTTGAGCATGCGTCGGAATTTTTGATTCAATCGCTTATCGCAACGTTGTGCAATCTCGATAACTTCTGCCGGCAAACACTCTCGTCGTTTCTTGAGAGTTTTGCCAGCTACTGAAGAATGACGGTAGTGCCAGGCGCTTTCGATCAGCACCCTACGTAGGTGGCTGTTTCCCGTTTTGGTTATCCTTCCCCGTCTTTCAAGTTCACCTGAGCTGCTTTCCGAAGGCACCACCCCAATAGCGGCCATAAACGAAGGCGCATCAACGAACCGTCTTAAATCGAGCGCTTCTGCGATAATCGTCATCGCCGTCAGAACCTGAACACCTTTTAGCGCCATCAAATAGCTGACTCGCTTTTGATAGTTCGGCTGTTTTGCAACTTCCTCGATTTTTTCCTGGAATTTTTTCAACCGCTCCGTCTGTTGCTCAAGCGCCTGTCGATATTCCTCCAGTACTGTTTGATCCCCATCATCCTCAAACACAAGGCTCTTAATCCATTTTAGGTGCCCAAGCGACCAGTTCTTGCCCTGCGGATATTTCAATCCACGTCGCATCAGAAACCGTGCTAATCGATGCCGTGCTCGCTGCTGGTCTTCCAATGCGTCTTCTCGCGCGCGCACTAGATCTCGCAGACTTTCCTGTTCTTTTTGCGGGATCACAATACATGTTAGTTCTCCCGCTCGGTACAATTTGCCCAGGGCTTTCGCATCCAGCTTATCCGTTTTTACTTTTTTCCCCGCTCGTCTCGGGGTCAACGAAGGGGCCGCAACCTCACAAGAAATCCCATGTTTGGCCAAATAGCGCTGCAAATAGTATCCATTAACGCCCGCTTCGTAGACGCACCGTACATCATCTTCAAATGCCCTTAGCTTTTTCGCTAATCGCCCCAGCCCCGTACTGTCGTTTGATACAACAAGTTCTTCTCGTGGGTTACTTTCCTGCCCGCGAAAAACTGCGACGTTTATCTTTTTTGCTGAATCATCCATCCCTACCCAAGTGATACAATCTGCCATGATCGGTCTCCTCATGTTTTATGGCTCTGCAGCTTTGTCACCACGACTTCAGCTGTAACCCACGATATTACATGCTAGAGACCGATCACTCCATTATGTCTACTTGCTTTCGGCCCTCCGGGCCTGTTGCTCCACTCGCGTCGCAAGGCTCAGAACAATTCATTGGCGGCATTAACCGTCCCGGTGGGCACCCGCGACGTTGAGGCGGCTGCGCCTTGACGGCGAGACGCCGGCGGTCACGGTGCTCTAGCGTATGATCGCGCCGGATGAAACTACCTCGAAAGCATTGCCCGGAACCGCTTTGAGCTGGTTCAAATCAGTGTCATTCCAGCGCGGATCGGTTGCGCCGGTGAAGAACCAATCGGATCCATTGTCTGCGAGGATCAGTCCATATTTCTTCATCGCGACCAGGAGGACTTTTGCCGTCCCGGTGAATCCTGAAATATCGTAGCCGGCCTTCAGCCGAACTCTCAATCCCATGGGAGGTGCGTTCGGATCCGTGTTGCTGCTGGCATAGTGCGTGGCGGGGTGAATGAAAGCCTTCTGCGTGGATTGCACGGTAAACCTTATGGCATGGTTGATCTGGCCGGCGACAGCTTCGTCATAGCGCACGAGTCCAGGCAATATCGGCAATCCGGCGGCATCTGCAGAGGTCCAGTAATCAGGGCGCAGCCCATTGGATTTCAGATCGAATACTGCGCCTGATCCACATTGCCATCCGGGAGACTGGTAATGCGAGTCATACATTTCATAGAGAAGACAGGAATCCTTTTCCAGGACTAGCACGTGCCGGTCTCCGGTTGAGGAAGCTCCGCCCTCGATCGGGGCATCCGCGGGTATTGGGTAAGGACCGGGATCGCTTTCATCCGAGTAATCAAAGCTCACTGGCACTTTGGGTTGCGTTCCTGGCACCACGGTGAAAGGGATGCCGTAGGACGGATTGGAGCCGAAATCGGGATGAAGGTATTTTGTGTTTCCGTTCATGTGTGCGATGTAGTTGGCGGAATTCGGGTCCAAAGGCGCATTGGAAATGTCCTGGTTCCAGGGATTGTCGGCAGGAAAAATCTGGCATCCGGAGATCATGGGGAGGCCGGGGCCATGGTCGGACAAAATGTAGTTTGTCAGCAACTGAAGGTCGATGACATTGACACTGCCATCTCCATTCAGGTCTCCCGTATTCGATGAGGATCCCGATAAAATTCTGTTTACCAGGTTCTGGATATCAAGGGCGTTGACGGCTCCGTCCCCATTGATGTCATAGCCCTGTGCGGCGGCTCGGACCGGCAGTATCGCGAAAACATAGAATAGGCAAAGAGCGGCAGCCAGGGGCCACCGCGGCTGGGATCGCTGTTCATTGCTTTGGCAATTCACATTCGGGCTCCTGGAGTAGAGCGAACAGCTTACTACGGAGCCGAAAAGGGAAATGTGACTGAGCTCACCTATGCGGCAACCAGAAGGGGCAAGTGAATTTGGGAGCGCTGCGCTGTGGAAGCGGCTGCGCTCTTGCCGGCGTCTTGCCCGCTTTTTTTTCGGCGTTTTTCTTTCGGTCCTTCAGGGCTCTTTGAGCTCCGAATGCAACCCCGGGCTCACAAGCTCGCCCAGGGCTGCTAGCTTTTGCGCCTTCGGCGCTTGGTTTAGGTGGAACAAAAATCCAGGCCCGGAGGGCCGAAAGCAAGTAGCCAGGGGTGAGCGGAGCGAACCCCTGGTAGAATAGTTGGAAAAACAGGAGCCCTGAAGGGGCGAAAGAACGGCAATTGCAAAAAAGTAAATTGCATTGTGCCAGACGGCTGCGCTCCCAGTGCTTACTTCTTTCCTCGCTTCTTATACACGCCGAGCCCGGGCTTATAGGACTTTTCATCGAGGAATTGTTTGAATCCCTCTTCGCGGGCGTGACCTGCAAAGAACAGCATCTGTTCCTGTTTGGATACGAGATAATCCTCCGAGGTGTCCCATGGAAGCCCTTGAATTCTCTTGAAGGCGTCCTTTGCTGCCTTCACCACGGCAGGATCTTTTGCCAGTAGAACGTCGCAAAGTTCGCGCGTTGCCTGGCGCAACTGGGCCAGCGGCACGGATTTGTTGACCAGGCCCATTTCAGCGGCTTGCTTTCCGTCGAAAAGTTCACCGGTCAGGATGTAGTAAAGACCGTCGCGGGTATTCATGGTTTCGGCGACTGCCCGGCTCACGTTGCCAGCCGGCAGGATTCCCCAGTTTATTTCCGAAAGCCCAAATTTGGCTTCGTCGGCGGCGATGGCAAGATCGCAGGAAACGACCGGCAGGAATGCTCCGCCAAAGCACCAACCATTTACCATCGCGATGGTAGCTTTCTCAAAATAGCGAAGCCGCCGCCATTGCCATTCCCAATTCATCCGGCGTGCCTTGATGGTTGCAATGCGCGGCTGGTTTTTCAGATCTCTGAAGTATTCCTTGATGTCCATGCCCGACGAGAAAGCGGTCCCTTCCCCGGTCAGTACCAAAACCCCGACATCGTCGCGTGCCTCAACTTCGTCCAGGATTTCGAGCATGCGCATGCTGGTGTCCGGGTTCATGGCATTTCGTTTTTCCGGCCTGTTGAGCGTGACCCACGCAACACCACTGTCATATTCAAGCTTTACCAAATTATTTATCTCTTTAGCCATAGTCGTTCAGTCTTTTCGGAAGGAATGTATTTGTGGAATTTGAGAAATACGCGGCGGATACATTGCTGAAGCCGGGGATTACCAGGCAATTTGCCCGGCACTCCCCGGCAATTGCAGTCTGGCTTAAGCCTTGCCCAGTTTTCCTTTGGCTGCCATTTTGTCGGCGACGCTCTTCAGGCCGAAATCCTCCAGGGTTTTTCGCGTGGGCCAACCATGTTCATTATCCCAGCCTTCCAGTGCGTAGAAGTGGTTTTTGAAGTCGTCCACGCCCTTCCGATCGAGATACATGTCGGGGGCGTTGTCGGATCGCCACTTGCCGTTTTCATAGATGGGCACGCCACCGTAGATCGCCATGCCTGACGCTCCCGGCTTGTACATATATGGGAAGAAATCTTCTGTCTGTCGGCTTCTTCCATGCATCACGCGGATGGCTCGTTCCAGCGTCCAGATCTTCTGGCCCATCCGCATGGTATCGGCAAACGAATCATTCTTACCGGTGACGGCCTTGTAGTACTTCATTTCGATTTCCGGGCTGTCGCCGGTCAGTTCCGGGAGGAACATTTCGCAGAAGCCCATCGATTCGTTCCAGAACCCTGTAAAATGGCGGCTCCACGCCACCTGCTTTGCCTTGTGAGGCGAATAGATGCCGGTTTTCCAGGCTTCATCGCCCTTCCACGCGTAGTTGAACATGAAGATATCGTCGGTGTAGGGAATGGTCTTCTTGGCGAGTTTCCCGAGCGATACCTCCAAGGTGGATCCATCGCGAGGAGTGCCTACGGGGGCCATGAACCCGTGCCATGTTTGATCTCCCGCTCCGAGGATGTAGCCATAGGCCCAGTCTACCCAAGGCATTGTCCAGTGGCTTGTCGCGCCCCAGGAGGGAAGACGGAGGGCGCAGCTTTCCTTGTCTATTTCCAGGCGTCCCCATTTCTCTGCCGCGCGGCAGCATCCTTCGGCCAGCGCATCGCCGATTCCTACGCGCCGTGCGATGGCATCCATCAGGGCCAGCCGGAAACTCAACTGTCCCCATTGATCCATGGGCAGTGGCGCCGAGTCGATCTGCTTTCCGGGGCCCAGCACTCCCTGATCATAGAGGCATTGGAGATACCAGCCGAGGCCGGAATCCGTCGGCACCTGTCCATGGTAAATCGGGGGCACTCCGTCGACCTTCATTGTAAAGGCATGGAAATGAGCCGACCAACTGCTGAGGCCGTATCGTATCAATGCTTCCGCGGCGTGATCCGAATCCTTGCCGCTGAGCCAACCCTGGCAGGCGCACATGGTCTCGCCCCCGTTGTAGTTGCTTCTGCGGCGATCGCCGCGCAGGCAGGGTGAGCAGGAAGCCGCCCCCGGCTGGATTGCGGCGGGATTTGCCGTTTGCATCTGGTGCAGTCTCGCCTCCACAACCGCTTTCGGATCGGAAACCTTTACACTGCCGGTCCCTGTGACGCTGATCGCCTTCAAATTCTTGGCCCCGAAAACCGCGCCAAAACCGCCGATGCGTGCACTGATGCCGCTGCCGGATATCAGCGCAGCGAGCCTGGATTTGGCTTCACCGATTGGGCCAATGCAAACGATCTGAGGGCGGCCTGTGGTGTAAGCGCTTTCGATCTGCTGCCATTCTTCACCGAAGCGGGTTCGCCCGCCGACCATCGATGTAATGCGGGCTTGGGTCTCATACGTGTCCAGACCCCATAGTTCTTTGGCGTCTTCGATCTTTACCTGATCGTTGACAATATTGATCCACACCGGTTTTTCGGCTTTGCCTTCCACCACAACGCCGTCCCAGCCGGCCAGCTTCATTGTGGTTCCAAAGCGGCCGCCGAAATTGCCTCGCCAGAACTCGCTGGTAGGGAAAGTCTCGGGGGACATTCCGCAAACGCTGGTTCTTCCGGCTCCAGGGACACCGGTGCCGGCGAGAGGACTGACAATGAGAGGCAGGACATTGCGCGGGTCATAGGGATCCTTCAGATCCCATTCGCCCGGAGCCACCGCCAGATCCCAGAAGATGGCAGTCCCGATTCCATAGCCACCTCCAAATTCCTCGTACCTGGCTGTGTCCAGGGTGCTGATTTGCTTGGTTGTCAGATTGACTCTCAATATCTTTCCGATGTTTCCGTTTGGCATCGTCCCTCTCCTTCCCGATGCTTATCGATGGCTTTGCTGGTTTGTGGAGTTAGCGAAGGTGATTTTACTACAGATCGGCAAAAAAGCGGGAAATTTAGAAGCGGCTCGGGCTGACCGGGATTCCGCGGGATTTGCGAAATTCGCTGCGGAAGTACCACTCTTCATCCTCCGAATTTCACAAATCGGAAGAACGGTAAATATACTTCTTTGGAGCGGAGCCCTTTATCCTGCGCCAAAGCCGGGAAGGCCAGTCTGGATTCATGCAGGGACGCTCGACCGTCAGAAAGAAGATTGCAGAGGCAACGGCAATGACAGGAAAGCTGAACAGAAGCTCTGCGGTGAAGCTGCTCGAATAGCCGGAGACATTGACTGCCTTGCGAACGGCCCAGCCCGTTACCCAGATGATGCAGAAATGGACGAGGTAGATGGAATAACACATGCCCCCGATTGTGACGGGGAGCCGTCGGCTGAAAATCCAGTGGGAAACACGTCCGCGAAAAGCCCCCATATACGCGCAAAAAATGATAAGCGGAAGTGCAATGGATTTCGGATTTGCCATTACTGTGATGACGAGCGCCGGCCATGCAATCAGTGATGCCAGATCCCAGGCCATGGAATGAGGGGGGGCTTCATTCAGGTCGGCAACAAAGATGTCTGCCAAAAGAAATCCCGCCAGGAAGTAATTGAGATGCCACAGCAGGCAATTGTGGCGGGCTACGAGCCCGGGAGAGGAAATGGCCGTGAGCAGTCCGGTTCCCAATATCGCTGCCGTCAGCAGACCGCGCCGCAGTTTCGGATTCGGAAGGGAGAAGACAATCGCCAGGAGTGGTGCGAGCAGATAGAACTGGACCTCGATTTCCAAAGACCATGCCACGCCGTTGATAACACTGGGTTCGCCATAGATCAGGTTATGTTGATAGAGGAGGCTGGCATATAGATTGTTTAGTTTGGCCAGGTGGCCACCTCCATAGGCCGCGAGGCCGGCAACAAACAGCACCACCATCGCCACCACATAGGGAGGTTCGATGCGGGTGAGACGCCGCATGTAATAGGCCTTGAGAGAGGGGCGAGGGGCACGGCCCAGTCTCCATCTTGCGAAAGGGAGGGCAAGAAGAAATCCGCTCAGGACGAAGAAGAGCGGAACGCCAAAGGTTCCGGTCTCAAAAAGATTGGCGACCCGCCGTTCCAGTGGGCCCCATTCCACTCCCTCCATATGCCGCGAAACAGTGAAAATATGGATGTGGTAAATGACCACGGCGGCGATGGCAACAAAGCGGAGTCCATCCACCTCGGGGACAAACCGGCGGTTGGACGAGAGGATGCGGTTGAATGAAAAACGCACTCGGAGTGCTCCCGGTTTCGGTGGATTTCACTAGCGCTGATTCCGCATGCTCCAGAGGACTTCGCCAATCTTTCGATCCAGTATGTTCTGGCGGGTATCGTCGGGAGCATTTCCAGCCGGCGGAACGGTATAAAACCCGGTCAATGCATTGGCATAATATTCCGGGCCCTTCGGGAATTTGACGGCCTGGCTGGTTTGAGGCATCAATGCATTCAGGTACCCTTCCACGAATCCAAGCCGCTTTTTGGCCGAGTATTTCAGCCAGGCCTGCCCGTCAAAGGATCCGGTTGACTGATCCGTCGTGGCGATTTCCGACTCCGGACTGGCCAGCATCCCCGCGGCTTTGGCTGCTCGGCGGATCACCTCCACCACCAGCGTCGATTCCTCATCGACCTGTTTTTCATAATAGGAGGATACTGCCGGCTCCAGTTCGTTTTTGTCCGCGCATAGACGGAGTTCTTTCCGGCAGCCGTCAGAGTTGAAGGCCACGAACCCTTCGATGAATCCCAGTTTCTGATCCTGGGGCGTGTACTTCCACCAATTGCCATTGTAGCCCTCGAAGGGCCTGGAACGGTTACAGCCCGGGCTCCCCAGGGCAAGCAGCAGGGAGAAGAGCATTAATAGTGTTATCCGATTCAACCGGTGTTCGCTCCCGGAGTACGCCATCTTTTCCTCCAATTCCAAACCACAGGGATTGGCATTTTACCGCGTCGCCCTATTGTTTTGCCAATCCAGATAAGCTTTAAGCGTAGAGATATCCATGCTCGGTGGAACCGGTTGGGCCAAACTGGGGCTGAAGCCCGGGAGTTCAGTGCTTTCCCCACTTTGTTTTATCTACGGCATAGGCAGCACCGTCGATTTCCGGAGGCAGAGCCTGCCAGAAGAAGCGGATAGTGGCTATTTTGAGCGTGCCTTTGTCGTCCAGCATCAGTTCATAGAGAGGCAGGTAATTCTTCCTGACCTTGATCTTGTTGGTGGCCGTTTCGTAAATTGTCGCTTCGAGAAAAGCGACCGCAACCAGCCGTTCTGCATCGATGAAGACATCCAATACCTTGAACTTTTCGTAATCCGAGGGATGTCCCGTCAGCATGCTAAGAAAGGCGTCTCTGCCGGTAATGGCGCCCTCGGGTCCACCGAAGACATACATGTACGGGATAAAGGTAAAATTCGGAGCAAGGTAGGTGTCCATCTTGTGGGCAGTCTTTGCATCCTGTGCGCTGGCATTGTATTCAGTAAAATAGTCATTCATCCACTTGGCAATCTCATCACGCGTCGGCTTCATGGGCTTGCTCTCCAATCCTCGTCCCGGCTCCGGCTTTCCGGTAATTACCAGTGTTCCCGGAGGGGCTACGGATTTGTTGTCCTGGGCTGTCAATCGGCTGCTGGTGTTGGCGAGAGTAATCATCACTGCGAGCAATAGGATTCTCACGGTCATGGAGTTCCTCCCCTTTTTTAGATTGCCTGATTGTATCACCAGTAGTTCTTCAATTCATGATGTTGTGGCTGTTTGCCGGAGAGTTCCTTCGTCCCGCTTAATGCCGCATATTATTTGCCCGAGAAAGCCGAAGGCACGATGTATCTCAGCCCCGAAGGGGCGGCCAGAACGTAGCCGGGGGTGAGCGCTTTTTGCGAACCCCCGGATTGGATTAGTCATGTAACAAGCCCTGACGGGGCGGCAGAATGCTGATCTTTCGCCCCTGCCGGGGCTCTTTCTCGCGCGTATCTCTACCGGGGGTTCGCTGCGCTTCACCCCCGGCTACGATCTTTCGGCCCTCCGGGCCTGTTGCTTCGCTCGCGTCGCGGGGCCTGGCGCAAGTAATATGCAGGCGAGACGCTGGCGCTCACAGTGACCGCTTCTACGGCGGCGCTCCCAGTGATGCTAGGGCAGGGTAAAGCGCAATCCGGAAAAGATCATGTGCGTATGCATGGTTGAATCGCTCTGTGGTGCAACCGACCAGGGAGCGCGTGTCACATATGAATATTGGCCGTGAGCCTGGAATGAGCCGAAATTGGAATTCTTCCAGAAGATCCGCGCATAGCCAATCGTGGCTTCCTGAATTTGCCGGTTTGCCAGACTTGAGGAACCCGGATAGCCGAAGCCGAGGTAGTTCCCTGGCGAAACGGTAATAAAGTTCCGGTTAAAGTAGGCGCCGTTATAATACGCAAAAAGTTGAGAGGCGCGGGTGAACTGATATTCCAATCCCGCAATGCCGGAATAGGAATGAACCGGCGAAATCGTGCCATCCGGTCCTACAACGGCATCCGGTCCCATTCCCATGATGTACCGCCCGCCGCCGCTGCTGAAGTATGTCGTCAGGATCCAGCGCAGGTTCTTGACCGGTTCGACAATCAGGTTCACGGAACCGCCCAGTCCCTGGGCGCTGTGCTTGGTGTTATCCGGCGTCAGTGTTCGGAATTGTCGGGATATGCCGGCCAGTTCCAGGTGCACCGACCGATTATGCGGCCTGGCATCGAAAGCCACCTTGGCTACAAATTCGGGCCGGCCGTTAGGGACCGTGGAATTGCCGCTGCTGTTGTCAAATTGCGACGAGTAATTGGACGGGAGAAGGGTTCCGTTTGTAACGTATTGCTGAGGATTTTCCACGGAAAAGGCCGCTGTCCAATGAGGCGTAACCTTATAGGTTGCTCGAACCTGCCCCTGACGTACCCAGAGCAACCCGGCCAGGTAAGAGGAATCCTGGCCTAATCCCAGGAATATGTCCGCCGGGAACGGCGAGGTGCCGGAACGATTGGGTGTCATCAATGTCCATGCCTGGCCCCCAAGGATTTCCAGTTTTCCAATCTGCACGCTGCCCCAGGCCTGGCGCATGCGGAACGAGTTGCTGTTGCTGGTGACATAGGCGGTAGCCGGGACGGTGCCGGCAAAGTCCGTTTCAAGATAGGCGGTCGCCGATATATTCTCATTTTCCAGCGGGCGCTCCGTGACTTTCAGTGTCGCGCGGGAATTGTAGGCGCTGAATCTCCATTCGGAGAGTTTTCCGGCCGGGCTGTTATTGGCCGGAATGCTGCCGAAGGATGTGGCTACTCCGCTGCCCCCATTGGTTGAACGCCAGACGGCAGACAAATCCATGAATCCACCCGGAGTAAATTCTGCTCCACCGATACGGAAGGAAAGGGGATTGTAGGATGGCGCTTCTTTTCCTTTCTTCGGCAAAGCGGCAGTGTCGAGTGCCGCCGGGTTTGGCTGCTCCGGTTTGGTCTGCTGGACGGCTGTCTGTGGGGATGCCGTGGTCGAAAGCCGTTCCAATGCCTTTTGTTGTTGTTCGAGCAGCGATTTCAATTCATCAAGCTGCCGTTGCTGCAGTGATATTTGTTGTCGAAGCTTTTCGATCTCCGAGACGTTATCCTGACCCAGGACTACGGGTGGAATACAAAAGAGCAAAAACGCTACAAACCTTCTGAACATGCCATCTACTCCCAGTGTGTGCGATGCGTATGATTTCGCGACGGTATTGAATCTCCCCCGGCCACAGCCATTTCCTGGCTCAAGATTCCTACAACGCCTTCGGGCTTTGCCGTTGAATGGGCGCCGACCGTCTGGCATCGCCGGGTCCGGTTACTTTCGCTGAGCTTAAAATCTGTTAGGAATGGTCAATTGAGGGTTCTGACTTTCCTGGCTTCATGGATTCGATATAGGGAATTCCTGTCTACTCTGTCGCGGCCTTTTGAAACGCGCTCTGAGGCCGGTTGGAGTTACAAATACGCAATTATACCCGCTGCAAAACTTTAGGTAGATAAACTAAACATCTCCAGTTATCAAGAGAAAAACACTTGGTTTGTCTTGGGAAGTCTCCCAAGCCTGGAACCGGGAGAGTGGCGGGATCTCTCCAGCAACATTCCTTGCTTTTTCTTTTCGCCTGTCATAGTAAGGTACAATCCGGATAAACAGATGCTCATGCTTCATAAGGTTAGCCTGCCAATTAACGGACAGAGAGGTGAGTTGGAATGAAAAAAAGATGCCTCCATTTTTGCGTCATTGCCATGCTTGCAGTGTTCGGGCCGCTTTCGACATCCTGTGCGAAAAGGGCGGAAATGCGCGATCCGTTGGGAACCGTGACTCTTGTTCCCCCCTATCCCGCCGGGTATCCGGGAGCACCAACCGATAGAATTTCTGTCCAATATGCCGTCATCGCTGTCGCGGACCAGGCGGGAATCGGCTACGACTGGAACACATCATTTATTTATACAGACCCAGTGTGCAGGGAGTGGATCGCTCCCGTGATTGTAAACAGACCATTTGCGCAGGCGTTGGAAACCATTCTCGGGCCAGTGAAACTGACCTATACAATTTCAAAGGGCAAAATCATACTGGGCTATCGAAGATAATCTGGATCCGTCTGGATGGATCGATTGTTAAGGTGCGCTAAAGCTTATATCAAAGCTGGACTTACGGCACGCCGCTACCGGGCGAAGCGGGCTGGGTAAAAGCTAAATCCTTTCGAATGCCGGCCGATATGGGCAGCATGGAAATGGTGATGCTGCCCTGGGTATTTCGCTGCCGCTGCCACTGGAAATCGATTCGCTTTTTCGGAATTCTTTGCGTTTGCACTCTGGCTCTTCTGCCCTCTGCATTTCCGCTCAATCCTCGGATTGCGGTTTCGCAATACAGCCATCGAATGTGGCAAATTGAGCAGGGATTGCCGCAAGTGTCTGTTCATGCGATTTCGCAGACAACGGATGGCTATATCTGGATCGGGACAGAAGATGGATTGGCAAGGTTTGATGGCCTCCAGTTCACCATTTTTGATCAGCAGGCATTGCGGGGGATAGAGAGCATTTCCTTTGAAGGGATGCTGACTGCGCCCGATGGCAGCCTCTGGGCTTCCACAACAGGCGGTTTGATTCACCTCTCGAAGGACCGGTTCAAAATATATACATCCAGGGACGGCATCCCGCGCGCCCATTTCAGCGCTATGGTCATGGATAATGCCGGGGTTCTCTGGATTGGGTCCAAAGGGAGCGGGCTTGTTCGTCTGGATCAGAATGGATTCACCAAATACACGACCTCGGATGGGTTGATTCACGACGAAATCTGGGCTCTCGAGTTCACCGAGGATGGAAGCATCTGGATCGGGACTCGTGGCGGATTGAGCCGCTATAAGAATGGGCAGTTTACTTCATTCACAGTCGCCAATGGACTGTCAGATAACTGGGTCTGTGCCCTGCATAAAGATCAAAGCGGTGGATTATGGGTCGGCACGGATAAAGGTCTGGACCATGTGCGAATCGGTGCGACCCCTGCAATCTCAAAACACCAGGGTCTGCAGCAGGTGTCGGTTCAATCCCTGCTTGTGGACCGGAATGGCGTCACCTGGATAGGGACGCATGGAATGGGCTTGAAGCGGATGCAGGGCGATAAAATCGACACCCTCTCTCCCGCGGAAGGATTGTCGGATGACTATGTTTTAAGCCTATTTGAGGATCGCGAGGGCAATCTTTGGGTCGGTACGAGCAACGGAGGACTCAACTGTCTGCGTGACAGTATCGTACAGTCCTACGGCAAGCCCGAAGGACTGCCTCCCGGCAGCGTCCAGTCCGTTCGCGAAGATAGAAACGGCGCTATCTGGATTGGAAGCGAGAAAGATGGTCTGCTGTGGCTGAAGAACGGCAAAGTGCGTCAATATACCATGCGCGACGGAATGCTCCAGAACAGCGGGGGCGCCCTGACGGAAGATGCCAGGGGAGATATGTGGATCGGTTCCGACGTGGGGCTGAACAGAATACACAACGGCCAGGTTTCCAATATTCCCGCCGGGCCGGATGCGCCTGTTTCGTATGTGCGCGTCATTTATCCTGCGCGTGACGGAAGCATCTGGATCGGGACCAAAGGCAATGGAGTCCTGAAATACAGCAATGGCCGGTATACGCGGTTTACCAAAAAAAATGGATTGCCGGATGATTGGGTCCGGGTCATTTTGCAGGATAGCCAGGGAACCTTCTGGTTCGGCACCAACGCCGGCCTGGCCTGTCTGAAAAACGATCGGTTCATTAAATATGATTTCTCCTCGGGACTGCCGCAGAATTCCATTACAGCACTTTATGAAGACCGCGACGGTGTCCTGTGGATCGGGACTTATGGCGGCGGGCTGGTAAGATTGAGCAAGGGAGAATTCAAGACCATCAGTACTCGCCAGGGCCTTGCGCATGATGTGATTTACGCCATCCTGGAAGATAACCTGAATTATCTGTGGTTTTCATGCAATCAAGGGATTTTTCGCGTCGGACGCGAGGATCTGAATGCACTGGTTCGCGGCAAGCGCCCTCGTGTGTCCTCCACCTTTTTTGACACATCGGACGGCATGCGAAGCCGCGAGTGCAATGGCGGCACCCAGCCTTCAGCCTGGAAAGGCGCGGATGGACGACTGTGGTTTGCAACCATCGAGGGCGCCGTGAGTGTAGACCCGGCCCATTTGGAGATGCAGACGCCTCCTCCAACCGTCCTCCTGAAAAGCGTCCGGATCAATGGGGAGAATGTGGATTTCACGAATCCACGGTCTCTGCCTCCCTCTCGCGGGGACATGGAATTCGAATATACCGGCTTGAGCTTTATTGCGCCGGAGAGGGTCCGTTTTTCCTATAAGCTGACGGGTTTTGATAACGACTGGATCGATGCCGGAACGCGGCGAACGGCTTTTTATACAAAGGTGCCCCCAGGCCGGTATACCTTTGTCGTGCAGGCTATCAACCGGGACGGCCTGTGGAGTCGTAATGGTGTTTCCTTTACCTTCGTGCTCCGGCCGGCTTTCTATCAAACCCGGTGGTTTTATGGCATCTGCATTGTCGGTTTCGTGGGACTTGGGGTCGGCATTTATCTGCTGAGACTGAGAGTTTTGAAGGTGCGTGAACATCAATTGGTGCAGTTGGTCGATGAACGCACGCTTGAGTTGAAGAAGGAAGTCAATGAACGACGACAGGCTCAGGAGGAAGCGATGGAGGCACGCATCCAGGCCGAGTCTGCCAACAGAACAAAAAGCGAATTCCTTGCCAACATGAGCCACGAGCTTCGAACGCCGCTGAATGCCATCATCGGCTACAGTGAACTCCTGCAGGAAGAGGTGTACACGATAAGCCCGGAAAAAACGGTCGCGGATCTGAAAAAAATCCGCGCAGCCGGAAAGCACCTTTTGGAACTCATCAATGAGATTCTTGATTTTGCAAAGCTCGAAGCGGGGAAAATGGGCATTTCCCGCGAAGTATTTGATGTCAGAACGCTGGTGGAGGATGTTGCGGTCATGGTGCAGCCGCTGGCGGAAAAAAATCAGAACAAACTTTTTGTTCACTGCCCGCCTGACCTGGGGGTCATGAATGCGGACCCGCTGAAAGTGCGCCAGATTCTGTTTAACCTGCTGAGCAATGCCTGCAAGTTTACCGACCGTGGAGAAATCAATTTCGGATCCGAACGGCAGAATCACGCAGGGAAAGAATGGATTTGTTTTCGGATCAAGGATACCGGGATAGGCATCGCCCCGGACCAGGTGAGCAGGCTATTTCAGCCTTTTTCCCAAGCTGATTCATCAACCAGTCGCAAATATGGCGGAACGGGGCTTGGTTTGACCATCAGCCAGCAGTTCGCTCAACTCATGGGTGGCAATATCACGGTAGAGAGCGTACCGGGTGAAGGCTCCACTTTTAGCCTGAAGATTCCTGCCGAGTAGCCACCGGGAGCGCCGACATCCCCTGGATTGGATTAGCCCATAAACCAGCCCGAAGGGGCGGCAGAAGGCCGATCTTTCGCCCCTTAGGAGGGCTCTTTCTCGCGGTTACCTCTACCAGGGGTGAAGCGCAGCGAACCCCTGGCTCGCCCTGCCGGGGCTGTACGGCAGGGGACGTCCAGTCGGCTCTCCCGATATGTGTTCCCCGGTTTTAGTGGCCAGCCTGGTTTTGCAGGCGATCCAGCCTTTTCTGCAGCGCATCTATTCGTTTCTGCTGGCGTTCCTGCAGAATAGCCAACTGATCCGACGTCAGCTTGGACTTGATCTGGCTCAGAATCTGCAAACGCATTTCCATCAGTTTTGTCTGCAATGAGCCAAAATCAACGGCACCTTTCGGATCCTCCTTCAATAGTGCCATCCGGGCTTGTAAAAGCGCCTCGCGACTTTGAATAATCTGGGCCTTGTAGTCCTGCATGATGGCCCTGATTTGATCTCGCTGGGCTTGTGTCAGCCGTAGCGCCTGGATGTATCCGCGAATGCCGATAACATCCGCAATTCCGTTGCCCGGGCCCATTCCCGCTCTCCTCCCCTGTTGAGCGTTCGCCGACAGGGTTGTCGCAAAAGCGAGAGACAGAGTTAATGCGGCAATAATGCCTAATTTTGGGATTCTCATATTTGGTACTCCTTCCTTGTTCACGAGTATCAAACACAGAAAACCGAAAAAAGTTCCGGAGATGTTTTGTGGGCTCAGTAGCCATTAAAGCGAGGATTCACGACATTGCTGAAAATGGAGCCGAATGAATAGCTGAGTCCGATCTGCCCGTAATAGCTGTAGCTTGTCGCCAGTTGGGTGCGGCGCAGCAAAACCTCCTCGAGACTTGCCTCTCCTTTGCGTAATGACAACTGATCGTGAATGCGGGAGAAGTTGCCATACAAAGTGAGCGATAATCCTCTATACAATCGGAGCGACAATTCCGAAGACATTTGAAGATGATTCTTCTCCAGGTCGCTGAAATAGTGGAAGGCCTCGAAGGCGTTGGTGATCGTGCCCCATTTTTCCTTCAGTTCAAGGGCAACAGAAAGTGTTTGCCCCCATTTTCCTTCGGCAGTCTTGTCGTAGATGGTCTCGTCCTGGTAATGGTAGCTGTTGTAGCCGGGCTTCCAGAGGACTCTCAATTGCCGGCGTGTCGATTCGGAGTAGGGGAAAAAATTGTATTCGATTGCGGGTGCAGGCCTAATTGCCAACCTTATGTTGCTGTATGTCGATGAGTTTGCGCTTACCCCCGCACCGGCAGACCAGTGATTGGTAATGCTTTTCACTCCCAATACATAGAAGTTATGGCTTTTGGAAGTGCTGATGATAGAGCTCGAATCGAAGGAAAAGCGGTCGGTGCTTCTGCTGGTGCTGTAATAGGTTCGGAACTTGAATGATGGAGTGACCCGATTGGCCGAAAGGGATCCATACAGGTTGTAGTATCGTGACGTTTTTTCTCCATTAAAATAGGCGCTTCCGCTCAGGCTGAAGATCCAGAAATGCCACTTGTCCTGCACCGAGGTCGGTTTCGTTTTATCCTGAAATGTCACGGAAATCCGACTGGCAATTGGCGTTTTGGCAGCGTAGCGAACCAGTCCGATTTTCAGGGTTTTGACGAGGCCGTTCCGAATCTCATCGGAAGTGTCCGTTTTACCGGAGACATGTTTCAGAACCGCATCATCTCCGGCAAACCGATCCTGTCCGTTGAATGACAAGGTATACTCCGTTCCTCCGCTGCCCGTGGACTGCGTTGTCACCAAAACGTGGACCTGCGCATCCTTTCGATCTCTTACATGATTGACAAAGGTTATTTCTGTGCGGAAATAGTCCATATCGCAGGAGCTGCAGTCAATGAAGACGGTGGGAGCCGTCATTTTCAGACTGTCGCTATCCGTGGATTGAGCTGATGCAGGCCATGGGTAAGATAGAACCAACATCAGCATAGAGAAACGTAGGAACAGGTGCATAGAGCCGGCGCCTCCGGAGGAATTCGATTGAACATGAACGTGAAATGCTGGCTTGCCTGCTGGCAACAAAAGGGAAAGGGCTCCTCGTGCCAGCTGGAGGCATAGCTACACTATGCCCGGATAAGCCGTTGGCGACATCTCCCCGTGTTTGAGCAATGCATAATCCTATATGGCCTTTTAGATGTCGCAGTCTATAAAAAAGTTGCTTTTTTCTTGTGTTGACGGAAATAAGAGGGCTACGGTAAAAAAATCAGCATTCAGGAGGAAAGATGGGCACCAGGCCTTCACTTGTTTTTGATCCGGGTCTCGAACCGCGAAATGTGCGTGCTGCCCTGGTTTGGGGGCTGGGGCTCCCGGGCTGTCCGAAGACAATGGCGCCGCCGCCGTGGATATCCGCGGTGATAGACCGCGTGCGGAGTAAAGGCGAAGGCTTCCTCATGCCCGAGCGCAAGACTGCCGTTCGCAATATGCTTCGATTCGGCAAATATAAACCTGCCGGCCGGAGCAAGCCATCGAGCGAGTATCTGCTGAGTGCCGCGCTGGAAGGGGACTTCCCGCTGGTTAACGGGCCAGTGGATGTGAACAATGCCGTCAGTCTTGAATGGGGATATCCCGCCAGTATTTTCGATATTTCCCTGAGCGGTCCGGCTCTCCTGCTGCGCCGTGGCCGGGCCGGCGAAACTTATGTCTTCAATTTTTCGGGACAGGTAATCGATCTCGAGGATCTGCTGTGCGTTTGCCGTTTGGAGGGCGAGAGCTGGTTGCCGTGCGGCAATCCGGTGAAGGATGCCATGGCTACCAAGATACGCGAATCCACCAGCGAGGTGTCGGCTGTCGTGTTTGCGCCGGTTTCAGAACCACCGCAGGGACTTGAAGCAGCAGCCGCGCGATTTGCGGAATTACTTCGCACGGAATGCGGTGCTGCGGAGTCGGGCTGGAGTATTCCCGCATAAAATATAAATGGCGTTGATTAGTTTTTATCTTTGAACCGCGAAGACCTCGAAGACCGCAAAGATTTTTTGGCTCATTTTGCTGCTGGGCAATGAGATAGTGGGATGGATAGGAAAGAAGTTGCGCGTCATATTGTCTTGGAATCCAGCGTAGGATCTGGCGAGAACGATAACCGCAAAACCTGCAAGAATATTTTCTTTGCGGTCTTCGAGGTCTTGGCGGTTCATGGGGTTACTATTTCGGTCAAGTCAGGTAAATCCCCGAGCCGACTTCAAGGCTCCATTATCGATAACGCGATTTGCAAAATGCGCGGCAGAGAGGAGGGCGAAGACCGCAAAGATTTTTTGGCTCATATTGCTGCTGGGCAATAAGATAGTGGGATGGATAGGAAAGTAGTTGCGCATCATATTGTCTTGGAATCCAGCGCATGATCTGGCGAGAACGATAACCGCAAAACCTGCAAGAATATTTTCTTCGCGGTCTTCGAGGTCTTGGCGGTTCATGGGGTTACTATTTCGGTCAAGTCAGGTAAATCCTCGAGTCGACCTCAAGGTTCCATCGTCGATAACGCGATTTGCGAAATGCGCGGCAGAGAGGAGGGCTCCAATCTGCTGCCAGTTTCGCTATTTCTATTGCGATCGTCCAGTCCACTTCATTTCACTGATGTTGATGCTGCCGCCGGATGTGTGAAGCCGCAATTTAGGTCCGCCCTGATTCATCCGGGCATCCAGACGGTTTCGGCTGATATCGCCCTTAATCGTTACCGGGATGTTGGTATGGACCGAACCGCCACTTGTCTTTGCTTCCAGATCCAGGTTGAGGCCTTTGTCCAGATGGGCCCGGATGGAACCACCCGAGGTGCTGAGTTCGCAATCTCCCTCCGGCTGACTGGTGATGGTGGCCTCGATGCTGCCCCCCGAGGTGGAAGCCCTGATTCTTCCACGGACCTCTTCCACCGTGATCCCTCCGCCGGAGGTGTGAGCCTCCACCGGGCCTTCTACCTTGCCGAGCCGGATGCTGCCTCCGGATGTTTCCACTTCAACCGGACCGGAGCCTCCGACAAGATTGATGCTGCCTCCGGATGTGTGCCCGTTGATCGATCCGCTGATATGACCGAAATGCAGGCTCCCGCCGGAAGTTCGAGCCTGGACAGTGCCCTGGAGATCGTTCACCTTGATGCTGCCGCCGCCTGTCTTCAAATCGAGGTTATATTTGTCCGGGACGAGTATTACAAATCGGAGATTCAGGCGCCGGCCGATGCCGAAATTAAAGCGATTGTCCGGATAGCGCGCCATTATGTAGACATTATTTCCTTCCTGCCGGACATTCAGATTCAACTCGTTAAGGATTCGTTTTGCGTCTTCACTGTTGGCGGCGCGGATATCCCTCTCAATGTCTATCCGTACCTGATCCATTCCACCGGAACTGACCTCGATGGAGCCCCTGTCGGAGTCCAGGACGAGCGTGCCGCCGGGCTGCACCGCATAGCTTCTGTGGAAATCATCGCGGATGCTGTCCATGGCAAGTTCATCGCAGGCTGTCAGGAATAACGCCCCAAAAATCGCTAAAGCACAAAAGACTCGGCTTCCCATCCCCATCTCCCTCCCGCACAATGGACGTAACAGTATCAACCCCTATGAGTCTCTAAACGAATTATTCAGTGAATAAGTTCTCAATAAATTCACAATTTCATGTTTTGCATCCAGGAGCATGTTCACTGGGATTTGAAATTTGAAATTCTATTTACGGAAGCGGTCGATAACGATTAAGGTTGAGAACTGGTGGAAACGAGTCACTATTTCCAGACAAAAAACCGGAGTCGCGATGCCGAAAATATTCATCAGAGCACTGTTTGCCTGTTTTGTCCTGTCGATATGGGTCCGAATCGTGCCCGCTGCGCAGAGTCCGGATCCGACCGAGTTTCTTCAGCTGCCGGGCCTGACTGGCACGCGGGGTGGAAATCTTGTTGTATCCATCACTTCCGATCCATCCAATTTTAACCGGATGATGACGCCGGTTCTATCCAGCGCCATGGTTGCCGAGCGACTGGCTGCCGATCTTGTTCACATCAATCGCAGTGACTTCAAGCTCGAGCCATCGCTGGCCGCACGCTGGGAAGCGGATAAAAGCGGAAAAGTATATACAATCCATCTCCGGCGCGGCGTTCGCTTTTCCAATAACACTCCGTTAACTGCGGACGATGTTCTGTTCACCTGGCAGGTACTCACCGATCCGAATGTCCAGAGCGCTATGGCGGGGCAGGTGGAGACCAACGGCACATTCCCGGTCATGAGTAAAGTGGATGCCTACACCGTGCGGCTCACATTCCAGCAGTCGGTTGGAATGGGGTTGCGCATGCTGGATTCGATTCCTGTTCTGCCGAAAAATGTGCTCCAGAAACCATACCAGGAGGGGCGCCTGGACAAGGTCTGGGGACCCACGGTGAATCCCGCAGATGTCGTGGGGCTGGGCCCATTTCGGCTGAAAGAGTATCAACGGGGTGTGCGGGTTGTACTCGAGCGAAATCCCTACTACTGGAAAAAGGATCGTTCCGGCCAGGTTTTGCCGTATCTCGATTCCATCACGTACCTGATTATCCCCGACCTGAATTCGGAAGCCCTGCAGTTCAGGCAAGGCGAACTGGATCTGGTGAACTCCCTGAATCCTGAGAACTATGCCATGCTCCGGCGGGCTCCGGGCGCCAATACTCTAAAAGACCTGGGTCCCGGGTTGGCAATGGACTTTATCTGGTTCAACCTGAACCAGGGGCGCAAACGCGATGGGAAGACGGTGATCGATTCTGAAAAGATGGCTGTCTTTGAAAAAACCGAATTCCGTCAGGCGGTTTCCTTTGCCCTGGACCGTAAAGGGATGGTGAACGCAATCCTGCTCGGACTTGGTACGCCTCAATACGGTCCGCTGAGTTCCGGAAATACCGCCTGGTACCATGGCGGGATTGATCGTACCGAATATAATCCCGGGCGTGCCAAGGCACTCCTGGCACAGGCAGGATTGAAGGATACCAACGGCGATGGAATTCTGGAATATGGGGCCAGGCGCCAGCCTCTCGAAATTGCCATGCTTACATCGCGCGGGAACAGCGTTCGCGAAAAGACCGCCGAAGTCGTGCGAGACAATCTTTTGAAGGTGGGGATTCGTGTCGGGATTCAAAATCTTCTGCCCAATGAGCTGGTGTCCAGATTCCTGGAAACCTATGACTACGAGGCGGTCCTTTTTGGTTTTACCCCGACCGATGTTGCTCCCGATCTTCAAACGGACCTCTGGTACAGCAGCGGGAAGACGCATTTCTGGTGTCCGGATCAGGAAAAGCCAATGCGTCCCTGGGAAGCTACCATGGATTCTCTGGTGTCAACGCTGATCAAAAGCCTCGATCCTTCTGTCCGAAAAGCCACATTCGATCAGGTGCAGGGCCTATGGGCAAAGCAAATGCCGGCCATTCCCACGATGGCTCCCAATATTCTGTCCGGATGGAATAATCGGCTGAGCAATATTCGACCCTCGGTCATGCGTCCGCACCTGATATGGAATGCGGAGGAAATCAGCAAGCGGAAATAGGTTATAGATATTTCCGGAATCCCTGTTTTCTTAAGGAAATGTCGGCTGCCGGTCGATAAAAGCAGGAGCTAACCAATATGGGACGATGGAGGTATTGAATGGCGGGCGCATGCGGGCGTTCGGAGCCATTGGATCGCGGAAGATTGCTGCAGGATTGCGATGACGAGACCGCATTTGCGCATCGCTGTCTTCAGATTTTTGTCCGTGAAACGCAGAAGGACATGGCGGGCATTGCTGCAGCGTTCGAGCATCAGGACCTTCCAGCGGTTGCCAGGTTGGCTCATAGAATCAAAGGTGCCTCCGCATCCATCCGGGCGACGTTTTTGAGTGAGGAAGCCGCACGACTGCAGACTTTTGGTGAGGAAATGGCTCAATTGGATGCAGTCGCATGCTTTTCACGACTGCAGACGGAATTCGAAAAATTTCAGCGATTTATCCTGACACTTTCTTCGTTGTCGGATTGAGAGATTATTTTGTCTACGGAAGAACAGAATCAAGGTATCGAAACGGCTGAACCGCGCAAGCCTGTTATCGGGATATTGCTGGTCGACGATCATGAAGTTGTGCGTCTGGGGTTGCGCCACCTGATCGAAAAACAGCCGCATATGAAGATTGTGGGAGAGGCGGCCAGCGCCGAAGAAGCTCTCAAGATTGCCGCCGGGGAGAAGCCCGAGATCATCATCCTTGATTTATGCCTGGGGGCCGATAACGGCACCGATATTATCCCTGAACTTACGCAGGTTTCGGAAGAGTCCCGCATCATTGTGCTGACAGGGGTACAGGATGAAGAAGAGCTGCGCCGTGCCAGCCGTTTGGGCGCCATGGGCGTTATTGCCAAAGATACGCCAATGCACATGGTGA
Source organism: Acidobacteriota bacterium (assembly GCA_963664705.1). Taxonomy (GTDB): domain Bacteria; phylum Acidobacteriota; class UBA6911; order UBA6911; family UBA6911; genus UBA6911. Next base: position 6,893,600 of record OY761556.1, read on the forward strand.
TCAAAGCGATTGACCGCGTGAACGCAGGCGAATTGTGGCTCAACCGCCGCCTGACAGCCGCACTGGTTGCCGATTTGAGACGACCGGGCGAAGACTCGAACGGCAATGCGGAAGGGAAGTTGATTGCCCAGCTGACCGACCGGGAAATGGAAGTTATTTCCCTGATAGGGGAAGGATTGAAGAATAAGCAGATTGCAGATCGCCTGTTCATCAGCGAGACAACAGTCAGACATCACATCACGTCCATATTGAAGAAACTGCAGGTTTCCGACCGTCTTGAGCTTCTGATATTCGCCTATCGCAATAACCTCGTTGTCATGAAAAACTCCGCAAGAACCTAGACGCGCCTCCGACTTCTTTTCCCAAAGACATTCGGATCCGGCACCATTGTGCCATTCAGCAAGGAACGGGATTCGACACAATCGTTCCATGATAAATGGGAATTTTGTCCAATATTCCCGCGCACCTTCCCTGCCGAAAGCGCAAGTGAGCATAAAAGGCGGTTTCCACTCCGCCGACAGGAACGCTGCCGCGGCCTGTCGCTGCGAAATATTGCGCACGGAGTGGAAAGGGATTTGACCCGGACGATTGGTCTTTCCCTGAAAGAGATTAGTGAATTCCCCGCAGCATAAACCCGCCTTGCTCCCGGCCGTCAGCCGATCGCTGGTCCCAAAGTGAACTGACGGCCGGCTTCACTCCTTTTTTTGAAAAATCCCCTATGGCATTGGTGGTTCCTTTATGGTGGTCGTTTCCTTATATCACTGAAAAAAATGGGCTTTTGGCCGCCAATGGCACAATTGTGCCGTTGGCAGCGGTCAAAGAGCCCATAGATATCCGGATAGTCCCGACACAACCGTTCTACTAAAAATGGGAATATCCTCCAATATTTGCCCCCAATCCTTCTGCCGAAAAAGCGCGAGTACAAACAAACAAGCCGAGGAGAGAGATGATGAACATCCCGAAACGTTCCCTGGAGAAACTGGTTTTCGCGATTATCGCCGCGATGCTGGTTTTCGTAGCGCCGGCCGTTTCCAGCCAATCAAGCAAGCTTGAACATGCGCTGGAAGTTCTTGATAGCAAGACTATCGATCAAGGCAGCATCGCCAGCTTCATCATTCAGTTTGTCGAGGATGAGGCCATGGTCGGAACTTCTGCAAACAAGCAGGAACTCAAACGCGCTGCCAAGCTGGCGCGCAAACAGGCCATCGTGGCTGCGGGAGGCGAAGCGGGATTGGAGTTCGACAACTTCCCCATCCATACGGCGAAGCTGAACTACGGTG